>NZ_JAPZPP010000010.1:0-5811 GCF_040407495.1 Sphingomonas faeni
TGGTTGCGGGGACAGGATTTGAACCTGTGACCTTCAGGTTATGAGCCTGACGAGCTACCGGGCTGCTCCACCCCGCGACACTTCGCTGTAGCGAAGGAGGGTATGGGACGTTGTGAATGGGTTTTGGATATGGTGCGTGATGCATGTTGCACGGGCTTCAATGCCTGGCGACGACCTACTCTTCCATCGCTTGAGCGATAGTACCATTGGCGCAGTCGGGTTTCACGGCCGAGTTCGGAATGGGATCGGGTGGGACACCGACGCTATAGCCACCAGGCAATGGAGCCGGTGCGACATGCGTGTGCGTCATATCTGGGTCCCTCAAGCTTAGCTTTGCAGCGTGCCTGAGGGTTTTAAAATCGATACCGTGCATGGTTTGTAGCCAGCCACTCGGAACACCGAGTGCTGGTGTAGTGGTATTTGACCAATCCCTCGACGGCGAGGGGATTGGCAATCTGGCGTCGTCTTAATCATCCGCACTATCGTTGGCTAACTGGGCGGACCCAGTGTTGTCATTGATGGTGTGAGACTCTCAAGCGCGAATAGAGCAATTAGTATCGGTTAGCTCCATGCGTTACCGCACTTCTACATCCGATCTATCAACGTCGTGGTCTCCGACGGCTCTATGAAATCTTATCTCGAGGGAGGCTTCCCGCTTAGATGCTTTCAGCGGTTATCCCGTCCATACATAGCTACCCAGCTGCGCTCCTGGCGGAACGACTGGTACACCAGAGGTATGTTCAACCCGGTCCTCTCGTACTAGGGTCAACTCCTCTCAAATTTCGACGCCCACGGCAGATAGGGACCAAACTGTCTCGCGACGTTCTGAACCCAGCTCACGTACCACTTTAATTGGCGAACAGCCAAACCCTTGGGACCTGCTCCAGCCCCAGGATGTGATGAGCCGACATCGAGGTGCCAAACAACCCCGTCGATATGAGCTCTTGGGGGTTATCAGCCTGTTATCCCCGGCGTACCTTTTATCCGTTGAGCGATGGCCCTTCCACGAGGGACCACCGGATCACTATGACCGACTTTCGTCTCTGCTCGACTTGTCAGTCTCGCAGTCAGGCGGGCTTATGCCATTGCACTCTAACAGACGGTTTCCGACCGTCCTGAGCCCACCATTGCGCGCCTCCGTTACTCTTTAGGAGGCGACCGCCCCAGTCAAACTACCCGCCACAGAGGGTCCCTGTTCCGGCTTACGGAACGAGGTTAGACATCAGAAACAAACAGGGTGGTATTTCACCTATGGCTCCACATCAGCTGGCGCCGATGCTTCAAAGCCTCCCACCTATGCTACACAGTTTCTTCCTAATGCCACTCTGAAGCTGCAGTAAAGGTGCACGGGGTCTTTCCGTCTAACCGCGGGTACTCCGCATCTTCACGGAGAATTCAATTTCGCTGAGCATGTCCTGGAGACAGTGGGGAAGTCGTTACGCCATTCGTGCAGGTCGGAACTTACCCGACAAGGAATTTCGCTACCTTAGGACCGTTATAGTTACGGCCGCCGTTTACCTGGGCTTCATTTCAGAGCTTGCACCCCTCCACTTAACCTTCAGGCACCGGGCAGGCGTCAGGCCCTATACGTCGTCTTGAAGCCGACTTAGCAGAGCCCTGTGTTTTTGCTAAACAGTCGCTACCCCCTGGCCTGTGCCCCCTCAAAGTGCTTGCGCATAGTGAGGGCCTCCTTCTTCCGAAGGTACGGAGGCAATTTGCCGAGTTCCTTCAGGACACTTCTCTCAAGCGCCTTGGTATACTCTACCTGACCACCTGTGTCGGTTTCGGGTACGGTCTATACGGTGGGGCTATTTCCTGGAACCATTTCGAAGCCATCCCAATCCGATAAGGGATGACAACACACATGATCCGTCACACACCACCAGGCCCACGAATATTAACGTGGTTCCCATCGACTACCCCCTTCGGGCTCGTCTTAGGGGCCGGCTCACCCTGCGCGGATTAGCCTTGCGCAGGAACCCTTGGTCTTTCGGCGAGAGGGCATCTCACCCTCTTTATCGCTACTCATGTCTGCATTCGCACTTCCGATACCTCCACGACCCATTACCAGATCGCTTCACAGGCTTACGGAACGCTCCGCTACCGCGTACCACATAAGTGGCACACCCTAAGCTTCGGCACGTATCTTGAGCCCCGTTACATCTTCGCCGCAGGACCTCTTGTTTAGACCAGTGAGCTGTTACGCTTTCTTTAAAGGATGGCTGCTTCTAAGCCAACCTCCTGGTTGTTTTGGAAGTCCCACATGCTTTCCCACTTAGATACGATTTGGGGGCCTTAGCTGTAGGTCAGGGCTGTTTCCCTTTTGACGACGGACCTTAGCACCCGCCGTCTGTCTCCCGCATATCACTCTTAGGTATTCGGAGTTTGGTTAGGTTTGGTAGATCTCGCGACCCCCTAGCCCATCCAGTGCTCTACCCCCTAAGGTGTTCGTGCGAGGCACTACCTCAATAGTTTTCGCGGAGAACCAGCTATTTCCCGGCTTGATTGGCCTTTCACCCCTAAACACAACTCATCCGGTAACTTTTCAACGTTAATCGGTTCGGACCTCCAGTGCATGTTACTGCACCTTCATCCTGGTCATGCCTAGATCGCCGGGTTTCGGGTCTAATACATCAAACTCTGGCGCCCTATTCAGACTCGCTTTCGCTGCGCCTACACCTATCGGCTTAAGCTTGCTTGATACATTAAGTCACAGACCCATTATGCAAGAGGTACGCTGTCAGGCCATAAAAGCCCTCCAACTGCTTGTAGGCAATCCGTTTCAGGTACTGTTTCACTCCCCTCATCGGGGTGCTTTTCACCTTTCCCTCACGGTACTAGTTCGCTATCGGTCACATACGAGTATTTAGGCTTGGAGGGTGGTCCCCCCATGTTCAGACAGAATTTCACGTGTTCCGCCCTACTCGAGTCCTGAATTCTCACTTTCGCATACGGGGCTGTCACCCGCTATGGCCGAACTTTCCAGATCGTTCTGCTAGTTGAAATTCAGGCACTGGCCTGGTCCGCGTTCGCTCGCCACTACTAACGGAATCTCGGTTGATGTCTTTTCCTCCAGCTACTGAGATGTTTCAGTTCGCCGGGTTCGCTTCACGAAGCCTATGTATTCAGCTAAGTGATACCTAACCTAACTAACCCAATACCCTGCGTTACCGCACAGCTTGGATTAATCGGGATAGGTGGGTTTCCCCATTCGGAAATCGTCGGGTCAAAGCTTGCTCACAGCTCACCGACGCTTATCGCAGCGTGCCACGTCCTTCATCGCCTGTATGTGCCAAGGCATCCACGAATTGCCCTTACCTCACGCTTGAGAGTCCACACCACCAACGACATCACTGGGTGCGTTCGTAAAGAACGTCACCAACTCGGCAGAGCAGTGCGCGTTGGCCTTTGTCAGGTGCGGATGATTATAATCTCAGCCAGATTATTAGTTATGATGATGTCGATATCTGGAGCTTCGAACCGCTCGCTTGGCTCGCTGACGCCGAAGCGCTCACGAACCGCCGAAGCAATCCTCGTCTCCAAAATCGAGCACCTCACGGCATCGATTTTAAAAAACCCATTCACAATGTCAAATACGACGGGCGTGCCCGTCAATCACCGCACTCTCGTGCGGCGAACCGTTTCTCTTCATCTCTAGGTTGTGGCTGATGGTGCGTTGCTCGCGAGCCCGTCAGTCGCGGCGAAGCCGCGCCTTGTGGGCGCGCTTCTCGGCGCTGGCCGTTCTTGTCGTAGTGCGCGGCAGCTTTGCTGCCGCGTCTCTTCGACTGCGAAATGGTGGAGCCTATCGGGATCGAACCGATGACCTGATGCTTGCAAAGCAACCGCTCTCCCAGCTGAGCTAAGGCCCCAAACGCACTTGTGTGTGGTGGGCCTAGGTGGATTCGAACCACCGACCTCACCCTTATCAGGGGTGCGCTCTAACCAACTGAGCTACAGGCCCACACCCGCTGCGCCCGTCAGACGCAGCAGAACTGCGCCTTATAGGGACCCCATCAAAGTAGTACTTTGATGGGACCCAGGGGCGCGCTTCGCGCGCTGGCCGAGCTTGCCCACAGCCAAGACAGCAGATGCTGTCTCGTCTTATGGACTAACCTAGTGATGAAGGGACATGAGGACGGCGGCTAATGTTCTTTGGAATGGAAGAAGCTCTTCCGACAGGGTGGCACCATAAGATGCGGGCCTGTCAGCGCTTTCTGCCGATATCCTTAGAAAGGAGGTGATCCAGCCGCAGGTTCCCCTACGGCTACCTTGTTACGACTTCACCCCAGTCGCTAAACCCACCGTGGTCGCCTGCCTCTCTTACGAGTTAGCGCAACGCCTTCGGGTGAATCCAACTCCCATGGTGTGACGGGCGGTGTGTACAAGGCCTGGGAACGTATTCACCGCGGCATGCTGATCCGCGATTACTAGCGATTCCGCCTTCATGCTCTCGAGTTGCAGAGAACAATCCGAACTGAGACGGCTTTTGGAGATTAGCTCACACTCGCGTGCTTGCTGCCCACTGTCACCGCCATTGTAGCACGTGTGTAGCCCAGCGCGTAAGGGCCATGAGGACTTGACGTCATCCCCACCTTCCTCCGGCTTATCACCGGCGGTTCCTTTAAAGTGCCCAACTAAATGATGGCAACTAAAGGCGAGGGTTGCGCTCGTTGCGGGACTTAACCCAACATCTCACGACACGAGCTGACGACAGCCATGCAGCACCTGTGTGCAGGTCCCCGAAGGGAAGAAATCCATCTCTGGAAGTCGTCCTGCCATGTCAAACGCTGGTAAGGTTCTGCGCGTTGCTTCGAATTAAACCACATGCTCCACCGCTTGTGCAGGCCCCCGTCAATTCATTTGAGTTTTAACCTTGCGGCCGTACTCCCCAGGCGGATAACTTAATGCGTTAGCTGCGCCACCCAAACACCAAGTGTCCGGACAGCTAGTTATCATCGTTTACGGCGTGGACTACCAGGGTATCTAATCCTGTTTGCTCCCCACGCTTTCGCACCTCAGCGTCAATACATGTCCAGTCAGCCGCCTTCGCCACTGGTGTTCTTCCGAATATCTACGAATTTCACCTCTACACTCGGAATTCCACTGACCTCTCCATGATTCAAGCGATGCAGTCTAAAAGGCAATTCCAGAGTTGAGCTCTGGGCTTTCACCTCTTACTTACAAAGCCGCCTACGTGCGCTTTACGCCCAGTAATTCCGAATAACGCTAGCTCCCTCCGTATTACCGCGGCTGCTGGCACGGAGTTAGCCGGAGCTTATTCTCCCGGTACTGTCATTATCATCCCGGGTAAAAGAGCTTTACAACCCTAAGGCCTTCATCACTCACGCGGCATTGCTGGATCAGGCTTTCGCCCATTGTCCAATATTCCCCACTGCTGCCTCCCGTAGGAGTCTGGGCCGTGTCTCAGTCCCAGTGTGGCTGATCATCCTCTCAGACCAGCTAAGGATCGTCGGCTTGGTGCGCCTTTACCACACCAACTACCTAATCCTACGCGGGCTCATCCCTCGGCGATAAATCTTTGGACTTACGTCATCATCCGGTATTAGCAGTCGTTTCCAACTGTTATTCCGAACCAAGGGGTAGATTCCCACGCGTTACGCACCCGTGCGCCACTAAGTACCCGAAGGCACTTCGTTCGACTTGCATGTGTTAGGCATGCCGCCAGCGTTCATTCTGAGCCATGATCAAACTCTCAAGTTTATGTCACCAGCCAATCGCAGTGGAATTCCACGATCAACCAGCTCATCTCAAGGAGCCGCTCTGCACAATATCATTCAGACACCCTACCCG
>NZ_JAPZPP010000011.1:0-3401 GCF_040407495.1 Sphingomonas faeni
CTCGCAGCGGCATGATCAACCAGCGGTGATCCACTTATCCAGGCCGCGAGCCTGTTCAGACAACCGGGACCACCTCAATCCACAATTCCCACAGCACGTCGCCATTACGCTCGTCGACGTCGAAGATCGGTCGCAGCTTGCCACGGGCGAGGTCGCGCGCGATCTCCGCATGGCGTGCCACGACCGCGTCGGCGAACCACTGGACGTCGAGCGGGTCGTCGAACGGCGCGACGCCGCTGTCGTCGGAACCCCAGACGCTTTGCAACCATTCGGCGGGCGGGATCGCGTCGGGGCAAACCAATATGCCGGTCAGGAACCCGTCCAGCTCGGTCAGCAGCATCGGTTCTTCGAGCGGCAGATCGGCGAGCGCATCGTCGAGGCGGCGCAGTCGGGACGCGAGTTGTTTCACGTCGTCACGCGGTGATCGGCGAGGCGGAGCATGGGGCTCACGCTCACAAGGTCAAGCCGCGCCGGGCCATCTCGGCTGCCGCCGCCGTCTTCAACGGTCCTGACGCCTCGCGTGCAAAGATATCCGCGAAATCGAGCAGATCCTCATCGTTCAGCGCGGCGATCGACGCGTGGATGGCCGCAAGTTCTGCAACCGCCTGAGCGCCCTCGACCGTGCGGCGCTTGATCCGTGATTTGAGCATCCCCCGCCGATAGCAGCAGTTGGTCGACAATGGCAAAGTCAACGCGCACGATCGCACCAGCCTCGTTCCTGCAACGCCGTACGAGTTTCGGGAACCTCCGGAATCGTCGGCACGACAGGCGTTATCGCGACCGCGGCGATGGCCATCGTTCCGATCAGTGGGGTTGGCGTGAGGCGTGGATCGACGCTCAGGCGATGCCGAACCGTGACACGGGGTGTCGTCGGTCGATAAAAGCGGATAATATCAAGGCCAACCCTGGGAGTATCGCTTGGAATCCGTATCGATCGTACTCGTCCTTTTGCTCGCGGTGGTGGCGAGCGGCGCAGTTTCCCGCATGTTGCCGGTATCCATACCGACGCCACTGGTTCAGATCCTCCTGGGCGCGGTCATCGGCCTGTCGACGTCGTATCGCGTGGAGCTCGATCCGAAGCTGTTCCTGCTCCTGTTCCTGCCGCCGCTGCTGTTCCTCGACGGTTGGCGCATACCCAAGGACGAACTTCTCAAGGATCTGTCGACCGTCGTCGAACTGGCGCTCGGCCTGGTTCTCCTCACGGTGATCGGCATGGGCCTGTTCATCCACTGGATGATCCCGGCAATGCCGCTGGCCGTCGCGTTCGCGCTGGCCGCCGTGGTCTCGCCGACCGACCCGATCGCAGTTTCGGCGATCGCTGCGCGTGTCCCCATCCCCAAGCGGATGATGCACATCCTCGAAGGGGAATCGCTTCTCAACGATGCGTCGGGGCTGGTGTGCCTGCGGTTCGCGATCGCCGCGGTCCTGACGGGTACTTTCTCGGCCACCACGGCCGCCACCAGCTTCGTCTGGGTGGCGGGCGCCGGCCTGGTCGTCGGGATCGTCGTCACGGTCGTCGCAACCCGGATCAAGGCCTGGGTCTCCCGTCGCTTCGGTGAAGAGCCGGGATCCCAAATCCTGGTCAGCCTGCTGATCCCCTTCGGCTCCTATCTGCTGGCCGAACACCTGCACGCGTCGGGGATCCTCGCCGCCGTGTCGGCCGGTGTCACGATGACCTTTGCAGAGCGATCGCGTCAGGCTTTGGCGACGACGCGGATGCGGCGGAACTCCGTGTGGGACACGATCCAGTTCGCACTGAACGGGATCATCTTCGTGCTGTTGGGCGAACAGCTGCCGGCCATCCTCGCGGGGGCCAAGGCAACGGTTTTGCTGACCGGGCATCACGGGCCGGCGTGGCTCGGCCTCTATGTGCTCGCGATCGTCGCAGGGCTCGCGGCGTTGCGCTTCGGATGGGTGTGGGTTTCCTTCCGTCTGACGTTGTTCCGGCGCGGCCTGGGACATGCGACGACTCAGAAAAGTCCCAACTGGCGCCTCGTCGCCGCGATGTCGTTAGCCGGTGTCCGGGGTGCGATCACGCTCGCCGGCGTGCTCACCATTCCGCTGACGCTGACCGATGGCGCCCCCTTCCCTGCACGCGATCTCGCAATCTTTCTGGCAGCCGGGGTCATCATCGTCTCGCTGGTCGTCGCAAGCGTGGCATTGCCGATCCTTCTGAACGGGCTGACCATGCCGCCGGAACCATCGCTGCAAGCCGAGGAGGATTCAGCGCGCGTTGCCGCCGCCGAAGCGGCGATCTGTGCCGTCGAACGCGCCCAGCACGACCTTGCCGAGCGTGACGGCAACGCCGATTTCTTCGCCGCAGCCGGTACCCGCGTGATGGACCTGTACCGGGAACGCATCGAGAGCCGTAGCGGCTCGGCAAAGGCGACCGCAGAGGCCCGGCTACAGGATCAGCTGGAGCGGACGTTTCGACTGGCCGGCATCAAGGCCGAGCGCGCGTCGGTGATCGAGCGCGTTCGCGAGCGACAGATCGGCAGCGTCACGGCGCAGAAGCTTATCCGTGAACTCGATCTGCTCGAAACCCGCTACCGCGTTTGAGCCACGGGCGGCGATCGATCCTATTTGTTGCGGATCATATAATCCGTGTTGAACCAGCGCCGGAGCCTGGACTTCGTTCATGATCAGATTGCCACGCGGCGGCCGTTCCGTATCTTCGACATCGTCGCCGATGTGACGCGAGAGTGCTTACGGGCGGTGCAACCTTGGTATAAGCGCCACCGAGCGAGTCGGCGCTACACCCGGACTCGTTCGGCTCGTGCGCCCGTGTGGCTGCCGTATATGCTGGCGGAACGGTTTTGCTATACCACGCCATGAGCGCCGCCGAGAACGATCGGCACCGCGCGGTCCTGGTCGACAAGCAGCCTCTCGACATCGCTACATCACTCGCGAAGATCGTGGTTCGGAACCCATTCGTGACTGCGCCGGCCGGGACGCGGCCTTGATGCCGCCGGACGGACACGGCGTTCACGTAGGTTCATACCGGACGTTCACCCATGGCCAGCGTCGCGTAAAACGTTCTGCGCCAAGCGGCATATCATCCGCCTGCCCGCCAACGACGAAGCGATGTATCGTCGCGCAGTAGCTGAGGTGGATTTCTTCTGGCTTCAGGTGACGGAGCGACAGCGCGTCAGGCCATCCGCCCACGCATCGAGAAGATCGTGGTTCAGCCAGGTAGCGCGCGTGGCGGCAAAAGCCGCCCCATTCAGTTGCATGGCGATCTCTACCGGATGCTGGCTTTTGCGGACGCTGCTAGTACCCCATACGCAACAAAGCCCCGCTTTGTGGGCGGGGCTGTTGTGAAAGAAGATGGTTGCGGGGACAGGATTTGAACCTGTGACCTTCAGGTTATGAGCCTGACGAGCTACCGGGCTGCTCCACCC
>NZ_JAPZPP010000012.1:0-1277 GCF_040407495.1 Sphingomonas faeni
TGAGGTGGTCCCGGTTGTCTGAACAGGCTCGCGGCCTGGATAAGTGGATCACCGCTGGTTGATCATGCCGCTGCGAGAAGCGGCTGGTCGAAGTATACTTGGTCCGGTGTCCTGGTACCAAGGGCTGAATGTGGCCGGACGCTGTTATAAAACGCAAAATATCGGCCGATGCCGGCGCGGGCTTCGGGGACCGTGGCGTAGGCGTTGAGGTACACCTCCTCGTATTTCACCGAGCGCCAGAGGCGCTCAACGAACACGTTGTCGCGCCAGCAACCCTTTCCATCCATGCTGATGGCGATCTCTTCGCGGTGCAGGACGGCGGTGAAGGCGGAACTCGTAAATTGTGAGCCCTGGTCGCTGTTGAATATCGCCGGCTTGCCATAACGGGCAAGCGCTTCCTCCAGCGCCTCGATGCAGAACGCGACGTCCATTGAGATCGACACCCGCCAAGCCAGCACCCGCCGGGTGAACCAATCGACGATGGCGACCAGATAGACGAAACCGCGCGCCATTGGGATGTACGTGATGTCGGTCGCCCAAACCTCGTTCGGCCGGGTCACCGTCAGCTTGCGCAGCAGATAGGGATAGATCTTGTGTCCCGCCGCGGGCTTCGACGTGTTCGGGCGGCGGTAGATCGCCTCCAGCCCCATTCGCTTCATCAGCGTGGCGACATGCCGTCGCCCGATGTTCACGCCTTCCTGCCGGAGCAAATCGCGCAACATCCGGCTACCGGCGAACGGATAGAGCAGATGAAGCTCGTCGATCCGCCGCATGATCGCTAGGTCGGCCGAGGATACAGGCCGCGGGAGATAGTAGATGCTGCCGCGGCTGATATCGAGCTGCTGCGCCTGGCGAGCCAGCGGCAGCTTATGGTCGCGATCGATCATCGCTTTGCGCTCGGCAACAGACCGGCTTTCCCGAGCGCACCGGCCAAAAAATCGTTCGCCAGCGTCAGCTCGCCAATCTTGGCGTGCAGCACAAATATATCGACCGCGGGTTCGCTCGTTGCCGGCCCCGCGCCGAACACGTCTGCCGCCCCCTCCAGCAGCTGCGCCCGCCACTGGTTGATGAGGTTGGGATGTACGTCAAACTGCTGCGCCAGCTCGGCTAGCGTCTTCTCGCCCTTCACAGCAGCCAGTGCCACCTTCGCCTTGAATGCCGGGCTGTGATTCCGGCGGGGTCGCTTGCTCATCTTGCCTCCTCTTCGCGGCCAGCATGGCCGCTGTTAGATCGGCAATCCACTTATCCCCGCTGTTCAGATTCCTAGAACCACCTCT
>NZ_JAPZPP010000001.1:0-1064573 GCF_040407495.1 Sphingomonas faeni
GCACCCATAGCTCAGCTGGATAGAGCATCAGACTACGAATCTGAGGGTCGGGCGTTCGAATCGCTCTGGGTGCACCAGGATTTTCCGCTTCACGGCGGGCTTGTCGAACCGGTCACGGTACGGCGATGCACCCATAGCTCAGCTGGATAGAGCATCAGACTACGAATCTGAGGGTCGGGCGTTCGAATCGCTCTGGGTGCACCATTTTTCTTATCATCGGGCGTCGAGCCAGTGGGCGATGCGATCGAGTAGCCTGTTCGTCGCGTTCAGCCTGCCGCCCATTTGTAGAAACGCGTGAATCATGCCGTCGAACCGGTCGTGGTCGACGGTGACGCCCGCGTCGCGCAGGCGCTTTCCGTAGGCTTCGCCTTCGTCACGCAGCGGGTCGTTCTCGCAGGTTACGAGCAGGGTCGGGGGCAGGGCGGCGAGGTCGTCTGCAAGGACGGGTGACGCGCTTGGATCGGTGCGGTCTGCATCGGAGGCTAGGTACAGGTCGATCTGCCGTTCCAGGGACTTCGCGTCGATGATGTTGCCGTCTTCGCTTTGGCGCGACGGGTAGGCGGTATCGTGGCGCAGATCGGTGTTTGGGTAGAGCAGGATCTGGCCTCGTAGCGCTGGTCCGCCTTCGGATGCCGCGCGGGAGGCGAGGGCGGTCGCGAGCGTACCGCCTATACTGTCTCCGGAGACGGCGATCCGCGACGGGTCGATGTCCAGAGCGTCAGCTTGTGCAACGACGCCTTGCAATGCCGTCCAGTTGTCGTCGAGTTGCGCGGGGAAGCAGTGTTCGGGCGCGAGGCGATAGGCGGGCGCGGCGACCAGCCAGCCGGTTCGGTTCGCCAGCGCGCGCAATGCCGGGTCGTGTCCGTCGATCGACCCGGCAATCGCGCCGCCGCCGTGGATGTGCAGCAGCAGCGGCAATGGGCCGGGTTTCGGGCGATAGAGCCGGACGGTCAGCGGTCCGGACTCGGACGGCAGCTTGACGTGCGTGATCGCGTGGACCGGTTCCGGATCGCCGGAGAAGGTCTTCAGCAGCGCGGTCTGATAGCGGAAGTCGGCGAGCCACCGCGCATCGTCGGCGTGCGGATCGGCGTCCGAGGCGAGTGTCTGTATCGTGTCGAGTATCGTTCGAGCCTGTGGATCCACCGGCGCATCTCCTTCGCGGATCGGACGTTTGGTGACCACGACGGGTTCCATGGCGCGGGCGGCTGCGACTTTGGACAAGGCCGGGCGTTCAGCGCACTAAGGATTTGAAGGAGATGGCTATGAAGCGGACGGGCAAGCGACTGATCGGCGCGGCGCTGCTGGCGGCGGTATCGGGGATCGGGCTGTCGCTCTATTCGAGCCGCGTCGCGCGGCATGCCGAGGATCTGGTGCCGGCGGAAGGGCGCTTTCTCGACGTGGCGGGCGCTCGGCTGCATTATATCGATGTCGGCAGCGGGCCGGCGATCGTCATGGTTCACGGGCTCGCCGGGCAGTTGCGCAACTTCAGCTATGCGCTCGTCGACCTGCTGAAGGACGACTACCGCGTGATCGTCGTCGATCGGCCGGGGTCGGGCTATTCGACCGCGACGGGGGCGATGCCGGGGATCATCGGGCAGGGCGCGATCATCGCCGACTTCATCCAGAAGCTCGGGCTGGATCGGCCGTTGCTGGTGGGGCATTCACTGGGCGGTGCGCTGAGCCTCGCGGTCGGGCTCGACCATCCGCATCTGGTTCGCGCGCTCGCCCTGATCGCGCCGTTGACGCAGCCGTTGGAGCAGGTGCCGGAGAGTTTTCGCGGGCTCGCCCGGATCCCGTCGGGTGCGCGTCTGGCGTTCGCGCAGGTGCTGGGGACGCCGCTTAGCCGGTTGACCGCGAAGAAGACGCTGGAGGGCGTGTTTGCGCCCGAGGCTGTGCCGGAGGATTTCGTGACGCGCGGTGGCGGCGCGCTGTCCGCGCGGCCGATCGCGATCGCGGCGGCGGCGGCGGATCTTGCCGGGGCGAACGACGACGTGACGGCGATGGTTGGGCGGTATGCGGAGATCGGCTTGCCGGTGCGGATATTGTTCGGGCGGCAGGATGCGATTCTTGACCCGGCGTGGAATGGTCACCGGACTGCGGCGGTGATTCCGGGGGCCAAGATCGATACGATCGAGGGCGGGCATATGATCCCGATTACTGCGCCTGAGGCTTGTGCGCGGTTTGTGAGGGCTGCGTTTGCGGCTGGGTGAGTTTGTGGCCTGGGGTCAGCGTATTCGAGTGAACTATCCGCCCCGGCGTAGGCCGGGGTCCAGTTGGAAAGGTCGATGTTACTGAGGACGGCGCTCTGTTAGCGACGTTCCCCAACTGGGCCCCGGCCTTCGCCGGGGTGGTTGCAGCATGGTCGGAACCGATCTGCAATAATCGAGCGGCAATTCCCGCTTCTTGTTCTCCTGCGAAGGCGGGAGCCCAGTCTGGGCTCCCGCCTTCGCGGGAGAACAAGTTTTAGGTTGGGGTCAGCCCGCGACGGGGAGTTTTACCTTGCCGGCTTCGTCGCGTTCCAGGGGGCCGTAGGACAGTACGACCTCGAGCAGCAGCGGGCCGCCATAGATGTGCGGAAACAACTGTCCGCCGCGCGACTCTTCCCACTTCACGTCGTCGCCAAGCGCTTCGAGATCGATCGCCGCGACGTGCAGGTCCGACTGGCCGGCGAAGTGCTTGTCGACCGTTTCCGTCAGCTGCTCGGCGGTCGACAGGTGAATATAACCATCGGCCAGATCCACCGGCGCACCCGCAAAGCTCCCGCTTTCCAGGGTCGCCAGTTGCTCCCCCGTCAGCACCTTGTAGGCGATCGGATCGCGGCTCATTCGCCGTCCTCCGGACCCGCAGCCGTGTCCTCGCCAATCGTCGCGCCGGTATCCGGAGCGACCTCTGGCACTGCGTCGGCCAGGTTGATCTCGGCGTCTTCCTCGGTTTCCTCGATCCGTGCGGCGGAGACGACGTGCTCGCCCTTCGCCACGTCGAACAGCTTCACGCCGGCCGAGTTGCGGCTGATGACGCGGAGCGACGCGAGCGTCGTGCGGATCAGTTTCGCCTGGTTGGTCACCAGCATCAGCTGATGGCCCTTCGCCGCGGCAAAGCTCGCCACGACGGGGCCGTTACGCGCGATGTTGTCGATGTTGGTGATGCCCTGGCCACCGCGACCGGTGCGGCGATAGTCATACGCGCTCGACAGCTTGCCATAGCCGTTCTCGCAGACCGTCAGGATGAACTGCTCGCGGTCCTTGAGATCGTTGTAGCGGTCGGCACCCATGCCGTGATCGCCCTCGCGCTCGCCCTTCCACGGTGCGAACTTGAGGTACGTCTCGCGCTCCTCGGGGGTGGCGCCGACACGGTGCAGGACCGACAGCGAGATGACCTCGTCGTCGCCCTTCAGCGTGACACCGCGCACGCCGGTCGACGTGCGGCTCTGGAACTCGCGGACGTCGTCGCCGGCAAAGCGGATCGCCTTGCCGAGCTTGGTGGCGAGCAGCACGTCGTCATGCTCGCTGAGCAGCGCGACGCCGATCAGCTTGTCCTCCGAACCCTCTTCGAAGCGCATCGCGATCTTGCCGTTCGACGGCACGTTGGTGAACGCGTCCATCGCGTTGCGGCGGACAAGCCCGCGCTGCGTCGCGAACATCACGTGCAGGCGGCTCCACTCGCTGAGATCCTCCGGCAGCGGGAGCACGGTCGAGATCGTCTCGCCCGGCGCCAGCGGCAGCAGGTTGATCATCGGGCGACCGCGCGTGGCGGGGCCACCCTCCGGCAGGCGCCAGACCTTGTAGCGATAGACCTTGCCGAGGTTCGAGAAGAACAGCACCGGGGTGTGCGTCGAGGTGACGAACAGCTCGGTGACGACGTCCTCGTCCTTCGTCGACATGCCCGCGCGACCCTTGCCGCCACGCGCCTGCGCGCGGAACGTGTCGAGGCTGGTGCGCTTGATATAGCCCTGCATGGTCACGGTGACGACCATGTCCTCGCGCTCGATCAGGTCCTCGTCGTCGATGCCGTTGGCGGCGGCGGCGATCTCGGAGCGGCGCGGGGTGGCGAATTCGTCGCGGATCGCGATCAGCTCGCCGCGCATCACTTCGTACAGCTTCGCACGGTCGCCGAGGATGTGGAGCAGCTCGCCGATCGTCGCGGCCAGTGCCTTCAGCTCGTCGCCGATCTCGTCGCGGCCGAGCAGCGTGAGGCGGTGCAGGCGGAGATCGAGGATCGCGCGGACCTGCGGCTCGGACAGCTTGTAGATGCCGTCGGCCTGCTTGTCCTCGACCGCCTCGACCAGCGCGATGTACGGCGCGATCTCCTCGATCGGCCATTCGCGCGCGAGCAGCTTGCCGCGCGCTTCCGCCGGGCTCGACGAGCCGCGGATGATCTTGACGACCTCGTCGAGGTTGGTGACCGCGATGACGAGACCGAGCAACAGATGCGCGCGCTCGCGTGCCTTGGCGAGTTCGAACTTCGAGCGGCGGGTGATGACCTGCTCGCGGAAGGTGATGAACGCGCCGATGATGTCACGCAGGTTGAGCAGCTCGGGACGGCCGCCGCGGATCGCCAGCATGTTGGCGGGGAAGCTCGACTGCGCCGGCGTGTGCCGCCAGAGCTGGTTGAGCACCACGTCGACGGTTGCGTCGCGCTTCAGGTCGATGACGATGCGGACGCCCATCCGGCTCGATTCGTCGCGGATGTCGCTGACGCCTTCGATCCGCTTGTCCTTGGCGGCTTCGGCGATCTTTTCGACCAGGCCGTTCTTGCCGGTCTGGAACGGGATTTCGGTGAGGACGATCGAGCGACGGTCGCCCTTGCCCTCCTCGACGATGTGGCGCGAGCGGACGATGATCGAGCCGCGGCCGGTCTCGTACGCCGACTTGGCGCCCGCGCGGCCGAGAATGATCGCACCCGTCGGGAAGTCGGGACCGGGGACGATCTCGAATAGTTCCTCGGTCGTGATCGCGCCATTGTCCATGTACGCGAGGCACGCGGCGATCACTTCGCCCAGATTGTGCGGCGGAATGTTGGTCGCCATGCCGACCGCGATGCCGCCCGCGCCGTTGACCAGCAGGTTGGGGAAGCGCGCCGGCAGCACCGAAGGCTCGCGCTCGGAGCCGTCATAGTTGGGCGTGAAGTCGACCGTGTCCTTGTCGAGATCGCCGAGCAGCGCGTTCGCGACCTTGCCGAGGCGTGCCTCGGTGTAGCGCATCGCCGCGGGTGGATCGGGATCCATCGAGCCGAAGTTGCCCTGGCCGTCGATCAGCGGCACGCGCATCGACCAGTCCTGGGTCATGCGGGCCAAGGCGTCGTAGATCGAGCTGTCGCCGTGCGGATGGTATTTACCCATCACGTCACCGACGATGCGCGCGGACTTGCGGTACGGCTTGCCGGCGACAAAGCCGCTTTCGTGTGCGCCGTACAGAATGCGGCGATGGACGGGCTTCAGGCCGTCGCGGACGTCGGGGAGCGCGCGCGCGACGATGACGCTCATCGCATAGTCGAGATAGCTCGACTTCATCTCGTCGACGATCGAGATCGTGGCGATGCCGGCGGGCTCGCCGCCCTGGGGTTCGGCGAGTATGGTCTCGTCGGTCAAATCTGAACGCTTTCGGCTTGTTGCGATGTTGTGACACACCTTAGCCGAGGGGGGGGCACCTTACTACCCCCGCGCACGCGTACGCACGCGAAGGAGCAAGGTTTCATCGTTAATTTGGGGCTTATTTGCAGGCGGCCTTGGTCTTGTTGCCGGCGAGCGAGCAATTGTACGTGACGGTCTTGCCGTTTGCGAGCTTGGCGGTGACCATGCGGCCCTTGGCAACCGTCGTGGTGCGTTTGGCGACCTTGGTGTTGCCCATCGGCGTGGTCGTCTTGGTCGTGGTGGTGTGCGTCGCGACGGTCTTCGGCTGGACAGTCTTGGTCTGAGCCTGGGTCGCGGCGACTGCTGCGGTGCCGGACAGCAGCGTAGCGGCGGCGAGGATCGCGAGGGGGAGGGACTTCTTCATGCGGGTATCCTCTCGTTTCGGCCTTGGTGGACGATGCGGAGAGACTGCGCCGGGGGACCTGAACGGAGTGTGGCAGCGAGGTGAAATCCGCGTCATGAGCGGGACTGCTTCTCACCCCTCCTTGGAAGGGAGGGGCAGGGGGTGGGTAGGCTTCCGCATTGGCTAGCGGTCGTGGTCTGCAACCGGCCGACCCACCCCCAACCCCTCCCTTTCAGGGAGGGGAGCAGAAGTCAGGGCGTGACCTCGACGCCATCCCAGGCGAACAGCTTGCCGCTGTCCGGCGCGCGCAGGCCGTCGATGACGTCGAGCAACTGCACCGCGGCACGGTCGGCTTTGAACAGGTTGCCGGGGGTGACGTTGCCCTGGAATGGCTTCGACAGGCCGGTGTCGACAGTGCCGGGATGCAGGCCGACGACGATCCCGCTGGAGTTCCGGCGCTTGTCCTCGATCGAGATCGTCTTCACCAGCTGGTTCAGCGCCGCCTTCGACGCGCGGTAGCCATACCAGCCGCCAAGCTTGTTATCGCCGATGCTCCCCACGCGCGCCGAGAGCACAGCAAATACGATCCGCCCCGCCTTCGGCATCGTCGGCAGGAAGTGCTTCGCCACCAGCGCCGGCCCGATCGCATTGATCGCGAAGTTGCGCGCCATCCACATCGGATCGAGCTCGCGCATCGACTTCTCGGGACCGTTGTCGCCGTCGTGCAGCAAGCCGGTTGCGACGATCACTAGCGTCGGCGAACCGACCCGCGAAGCCGCCGCCGCAATGCTAGCCTCGTGTTCCAGGTCGAGATGCCGATCGCCGCTCTCCGACCGCGCGAACCCGTAGACCTTGTCGAAAGCCCCTTCCTCGATAAGCGCCTCCTGCAGCGCCTTGCCGATCCCGCCCGAGGTGCCGATGACGACCGCGCTGTTCACTTGCGCACGAACCGGAACTGCGCGTCGCTGCTGCCCGCCGCGTCATACGCATAGCCGTCGCTGTCGAACCCCTTGATCCCCTCGATGTCATCGACGCGGTGCTCGACCAGCCACCGGGCGACCATCCCACGAGCCTTCTTCGCGTGGAAGCTGACGAACTTCTGCGCCTCGCCCTCGCGGAAATCGATCGCGACGACACGGATCGATTTAGGCAGTTTCCCATCCGCCGCCGCCCAATATTCCTGGCTCGCGAGGTTGAGGATCGTCCCCGATCCCTCCGCCTCGACATCGTCGGCGAGCAGCTTGGCAATCCTGTCCCCCCACCAATCGGTCAGCTTCGCCTTCCGCGGTGCCCAGCGCGTGCCCATTTCCAGCCGGTAGGGTCGCATCAAGTCGAGTGGCCGCAGCAGGCCGTACAAACCCGACAGCATCCGCACGTGATCCTGCGCATAATCCACCGCCGCCTCGTCGAGCGTCTTGGCCTCGAGGCCGGTATAGACGTCGCCGGCGAACGCGAACATCGCCGGCCGCTCGGGCAGCGTGTCGAAATCGCGATACCGGTCCGCATTGAGCTTCGCCAGCGTGGGCGAGATATGCATCAGCTCGGACAGCTTCTTCTGCGTCAGGTGCGCGGCGGCATGCGCCAGCGTCTTCGCTTCGTCGGCAAAGCGCGGCGCAGTAGGATCAAGCTTGGGTAGCGCGCTCTCGTAATCGAGCGTCTTGGCGGGCGATAGGACAGCGATCATCGTCGCGATCTAGCGGCGGCGGGGAGCGCGTTCAATCGACGTTCACCCGCTAATTTGCAGGCAGGGGATCCGGACCGCTTGCTTGAACGTATGCACCACGGACCATATAGCGTCGCGGCGCGCCACTTACGTAAGCGGGCCGACGCAGAGGGAGAGTTTCCGCATGAAGACCATTTCCAAGCTTGCACTGATTGCGGCGTTTGCCACCGGCACGAGCGGCCTCGCGCTGTCGGCGCCTGCGTTCGCCAAGGACAAGAAGGCCGATGCCGCGCCGGCGATGAAGCTGAGCCCGGAAGTCCAGAAGCCTGGCGTTGCCGCGCAGACCGCGCTCGCGGCCAAGGATTATGCCGGTGCGCAGACCGCGATCGACCAGATCGATGCTGCTGCCAAGACCGACTACGAGAAGTACATCGGTGCCGCCCTTCGCTATCAGCTCGAGAACGAGAAGCTGGTCGCGGCACAGACCGCCAACCCCAACGCGCCGATTAACGAGACGACGCTGGCCGGTCCGCTCGATGCGCTGATCACCAATGCAGCGACGCCTGCTGCCGATCGTGGTCGCTACGCCTATCGTCGCGGCGCGCTCGCGTTCAACAGCAAGCAGTACCCGATCGCGCTTCAGTATTTCGCGAAGGCCAAGGAGCTCGGGTTCACCGATCCGAACCTGCCGCTGCAGATCATCAAGGCGAAGATGGACAGTGGCGACGTGGCCGGCGCCACCGCCGACCTCGACACCAGCATCACGCAGATGACCGCGGCCGGCCAGAAGGCGCCCGAGGAATATTACCGGTACGCGGTCGCCAAGTCGTACGCCGCCAAGCGCAACGCCGACACGATGACTTGGCTGAAGAAGTGGATCACCGCCTATCCATCCGCAAAGAACTGGCGCGACGTGCTGGTCCTGTCGGGAGTTCAGCAGAACGCGTTGATCCCGCTCGACGAAGCACAGAAGGTCGACATCTTCCGCCTGATGCGCGCCACCAACTCGCTCGCCGACCAGACCGACTATTTGCAATATGCCGATAGCGTGAACCGTCGTGGCCTGCCGAGCGAGGCGCAGGCCGTGCTCAAGGAAGGCATGGCGCAGGGCAAGATCCCGACGTCGAACACGATGGCCAAGGGTTTGCTCGCCGACGCGACCAAGAACATCGCCGCCGACGGTCCGCTTGCGGGTCTCGAAAAGCGTGCGACGACCGCGGCCAACGGCAAGCTCGCCGCAGGTACGGCTGACGCATATCTCGGGCAGAACAACTACGCCAAGGCGGTCGAACTGTACCGCGTGGCGTTGCAGAAGGGCGGCGTCGACGCCGACGACGTCAATCTTCACATGGGCATCGCGCTTGCGCGCTCGGGTGACAAGGCCGGCGCCGCCACTGCGTTCGCCGCAGTCAAGGGCGCGCCCAAGGCCGACGTTGCCGGTCTGTGGACCACCTGGCTCGGTGCGCCGACTGCCTAAGTGTTCCGGTCCTGATCTAAAGGAAACGGGGCGGCAGCAATGCCGCCCCGTTTTGGTTCAAGATATTGTCGGCCGCCTCATACGCGCCCCTGAAACCCGGCGCCGTCAGACCGTCCTTCCCGAAAGGACTGGCCGGTGTCGTCGAACTGTTCAGTCGAGACCCTTCCAAGAGCGATCAAAGCGGTCGGTCGCGCTTAATCCACCACCACCGGAATGCCCGACAGTGCCTTGGCGGTCCGGATCGTCAGCGACGTCTTCACGCTCGCCACGTTCGGCGCCGGCGTCAGATGCGTTGTGAGGATCTCCTGGAAGCTCTTTAGATCCGCCGCGACGATCTTCAGGATGAAGTCGATCTCGCCGTTGAGCATATGGCATTCGCGGATCTCGGGGATGTCCGCGATATGATGCTCGAACGCGGTGAGGTCGTGCTCTGCCTGGCTGCGCAGCGATACCATCGCGAAGACCGTGATGGGGAAGCCGAGACGGCTCGCGTCGAGATCGGCGTGATAGCCACGGATCGCCCCCGCTTCCTCGAGCGCACGGACACGGCGCAGGCACGGTGGTGCGGTAAGGCCCACCTGGTCGGCCAGGTCGACGTTGGTCATCCGACCGTCGGCCTGCAACAGCGACAGGATCTGACGATCGATCCGGTCAAAACTCATTTCACGCAACTCCCGAAAGGCATCGCAAACCGAGCGATTCATTCCTCATAGCGATAAGATTGTTGCGGCGAAACGCAATTGTCCCACAATGCGACGAGAGCCATCGCTTGCCGAAATGGGGTGTTTCTTCGTCCGACCCGGCCCGTTAAGGAATCGGTACGGAGAGCGTGCTAGGCCTGCCGTAGCCGGGGAACGATGTGCGGTTCGACGATAGCCTTAAGACGATCCTTGCTGCCGACATGGCCACCGGTTTTGGCGCGCAATCGGCGTGGCGGCAACTGGTCGACCTGATGGGGCGCGGTCGGACTGCGGTCGACGAACCGGCGATCGCGCGGTTGCGGCTGCTGCGTCGGGCGGTACCGGTCGATGTCCGTGCCGCGAGTGCCCGCGCGCTCGCCTTTGCCAAGCCGGAAGCGAAACTCGTCGGGTTCTTTGCAGAGGACGTTCTCGCCATCGCCGCACCAGTGTTGCGAACGGCTATGCTGGAACCGGACGACTGGCTCGCGCTCCTCCCGCGGCTGACCCCGGCAACTCGTTCCGTCCTGCGTCATCGTCGTGACCTGCCAGCAAACGTCCAGCGCGGTTTGCAGAGCTTCGGTTCGACCGACTTCGTGTTGCCACGCCCCGATGCGGCGGTGGAGGCGGACGTCGTCGACGCCGAACCGAGTCCCGAACCGACGCGGATCGAAGAGCCACCGGTCGTTGAAACGCCGATCGCCCAGTTGTCGGAACCGGTCGCTGCCGAAGCGCCCGCGCTGTCGCTGTATACCGCGCCGCTGAGCGAAACGCCGTTCATGGCACTCGGCGCGGTTGCGCGCGGCCTGCCGTTCGTTGCCGAGGCGTTGCGCCACGCCGCGCTTGCCGAAAGCGAACCTCCGGCGCCGTCGTCGACGGATGCACCTCCGGCCGACCGGTTCGAGATTTCCGATCTCGTCGCGCGGATCGAGGCATTCAACCGCGACCGGACCGTCGAAACCGCTACGCCGACGCCGACCGCGGCGGATATCGAGGGCTTCCGCTTCGAGACCGACGCACAGGGCATCATCCGCATGGTCGACGGCGTTGCGCGATCCGCGCTGATCGGCGTCTCGCTTGCGTATGCCGCGGCGCAAGGCGAGGCCCATCTTGACGGCGTAGCGGCGGGTGCCTTCCGCCGGCGCTCGCGGTTCAGCGATGCGCGGCTCGAAGTAGGGGGCTTGTCCGATGCGTTCGGATCATGGCGGGTGTCGGGCGTACCCGCATTCGAGCATGCCTCCGGACGGTTCATCGGCTTTCGCGGCACCGCACGTCGGCCACGCCGCGATGAGACGACGGCGCCGGATCGCGTATCGTCGCCGGTATCCGATTCGCTACGCCAGCTGGTGCATGAACTCCGCACGCCGACCAATGCGATCGCGGGGTTCGCCGAACTGATCGAGACACAATTGCTCGGTCCCGTCTCGCCGACCTACCGCGACCGTGCGACCGCGATCCGCACACAGGCGGGCGACCTGTTGTCCGCGATCGACGATCTCGACACCGCCGCCCGGATCGAAGGTCATGCGCTGGACCTGCGTCCGACGACGGTGCCGGTCCGGGTCTTGCTTGATCGCATCGTGCGCGATCTGGAGCCGCTTGCATCGCTGCGCGGAGCGCATGTGTCGATCGCGATGCCGGCCGGCGACTGCGACATTCTTGGTGATGACCGCGCGGTGGAGCGGCTGGTCGGACGACTGCTCGCTTCGCTGGTATCGGCGGGGCGCAAGGACGAACAGCTCGGGATCGTCGTGCGTCCGGTCGCCGACACAGTCATGATCGAGATCGATCGACCGGTGGCGCTCGCTGCGCATACCAACGATGTGCTGCTGAGCATCGATGCCGAACATGAGAGCGACGGTGATGGCGCTCCGCTGCTCGGCACTGGCTTCGCACTTCGCCTGGCGCAGAATCTAGCGGTAGAATTGGGTGGCGTGTTGACGATCGGCGCGGACCGGTTGTCGCTCCGACTGCCCGCTGCGGACGTACCGGCCATCGGGCGGGCGGCCTTGGAGCGGGGGGGCGACGAGCAGCGGTGATCGCCACCCGCGCGTATCGCCCGCCGCGCCCGACCGATGCGCAACGCGTCGTCTGGCCGGAGGCGTTCGACACGCGCTTCACGGTGTTCGTCGATGTCGAGGAGGAGTTCGACTGGCGCGCTCCACTCGATCGCCGCAACCGTTCGACCACCGCGATGGCGGCATTCCCCGACGCGCATCGTCGGTTTGCCGACCACGGGGTCGCGCTCAACTGCATGATCGACCATCCGATTGCTACCGATCCTGCATCGGTCGAGATCCTCTCGCGCGTTATCGAGGATGGGCGGTCGGAGATCGGCACGCAGTTGCATGCCTGGGTCAACCCGCCGTTCGATGAAGCGCACGTGACGACCTACGCCGGCGATCTTCCGCCTGCGCTGGAGGCGGCCAAGCTCAAAACGCTGACGAACGCGATCGCGACTGCGTTCGGATCGGCGCCTCGCGTCTATCGCGCAGGCCGCTACGGGATCGGCCCGCACAGTTTCCAACTGCTGGCAGCGCTCGGTTATCGGATCGATAGCTCGGTGCGCCCTGGCTACGACTATCGCGCCGATGGTGGTCCCGATTTCTCGATGCACGACGCGCAAGCCTATGACGAAGGGGGGATCATCGAGTTACCGCTGACGACCGTCTTTACCGGGTTTGCGCGACGGGGCGGTGGTCGACTGTATCGGGCGCTCGGGCACGTGCCCAAGGGTAGGGGGTTGTTCGCCCGCACCGGCCTGCTGTCGCGGGTCGCGCTGACGCCTGAGGACATGCCGATCGAGGCTGCGCTTGAGGCGGTCGCGGTTGCAGCAGGCGAGGGGCTTCGTTTGCTCAACCTCTCGTTTCATTCGCCATCGCTGGCACCCGGCCACACGCCCTATGTTCGTGACGCCGCTGACCTGAGACGTTTTTACGCGTGGTGGACGGCAATGCTCGCCGAACTGGACCGCCGCGGCATTCGCAACGCGTCGCTCGACGAGATCATTGCCGCGCTTGGGTAGGTTCCGTCGTCTGTCAGAGTCGCAGTTCGGCATATGCGCGGTGCACTGACGCCTTAAACCAGAAAGGGCGGCCCGTTGCCGGACCGCCCTCTTGGTAAGCAATACTGAAAGCGAGATTAGCGCTTCGAGAACTGGAAGCTACGACGGGCCTTCGCCTTGCCGTACTTCTTGCGCTCGACGACGCGGCTGTCGCGGGTCAGGAAGCCTGCTGCCTTCACCGATGCGCGCAACACCGGCTCGAAGCGGGTCAGTGCCTGGCTGATGCCGTGCTTGACCGCGCCGGCCTGGCCCGAAAGACCACCACCCTTGACGGTGCAGACGACGTCGTACTGACCTTCGCGCTCGGTGATGCCGAACACCTGGTTGATGACGAGACGCAGCGTCGGACGTGCGAAATACACTTCCTGGTCACGACCGTTGATCGTGATCTTGCCGGTGCCGGGCTTGACCCAGACGCGTGCGACGGCGTCCTTGCGACGGCCGGTCGCATAGGCGCGGCCCTGCTTGTCAAGGATCTGCTCACGCAGCGGCATCGGCTCGCGGACGGGCTCGTTCGAGACCGGTGCTGCGATATCGCCTTCGCTGGTCGGCAGAGCCTGCTCGGCGGGGGCAGCCGGCGCGGGCTGGTTGGTCAGGCTCGCGAGATCGGCGAGCGACTGGCGGTTGTCGGACATTATGCGCCCACCTTGTTCTTGCGGTTCATGCTGCCGATGTCGAGCACGGCAGGGTTCTGTGCCTCGTGCGGATGCTCGGTGCCCTTGAAGATACGCAGGTTGCGCATCTGCTCACGACCCAGCGGGCCGCGCGGGATCATGCGCTCGACAGCCTTTTCGAGAACGCGCTCCGGGAAGCGGCCGTCGAGGACCTTGGCGGCAGTGATGCCCTTGATGCCGCCGGCGTAACCGGTGTGCTTGTAATAGATCTTCTTCGCGGCCTTGTTGCCGGTGAATCGGATCTTGTCGGCGTTGATCACGACGACGTTGTCACCGCAATCGACATGCGGGGTGAACGACACCTTGTGCTTGCCGCGCAGGACGTTGGCGATGATCGATGCGGCACGGCCGACGACGAGACCTTCCGCGTCAACGATATGCCACTGCTTCTCCACCTCAGCCGGCTTTGCCGACTTGGTGGTCTTCATGAGCGCCTTCATGGGCGTTAGACCTTCCAGATTGAATGCAAGCGCACCAAGGGGAGGCCCCGCAGCGCGAATGCCGGCCTAATGCTGAAAGGAGGGCTTCAAGTCAAGCTTTCCGCCGGTTTCCTGACGGGTATTATTATACCCGTCGCTTCAGGCGGGGCGCTGTGCCGACTGCGTGCGCGGCGAACATCGCGGCGATCAGGAGGAGCGCGGCGTTGCCCTGGTGCGCGACCGCAACGTCGATCTGCACGCCGGTCATCAACGTCGCGATGCCGAGCATGATCTGGAGCGTGACGAGGCCGACGACGAAGAACCCCGCGCTGCTGCCGGTCTTGGTCGCCTTGATCGCTAGCCAGATCAGCCCGGCGGCGGCGGCGAACGCGAACCAGCGGTGGATGAACTGCACGACGATCGGGTTGTCGACTGCGTTGCTCCAGGCGGGGTTCACCATCGGTACGTCGGCTGGGAACAGGCCGTCGCCCATCAGCGGCCAGCTTGCGAAGGCATAGCCGGCGTCGAGACCGGCGGTGAACGCGCCATAGACGAGTTGCACGAACAGCAGCGCGAGCGCGAAAATCGCGACGGGCGCGAGGCGGGCAGGGGCAGCGAGCGGATTGCGGTGCAGCGCCATCAAGTCGAGCGCGGTCCACACGATCCCGGCGAGGATCGTCAGTGCCGTCAGGAGGTGGACGGCGAGTCGGATGTGGCTGACGTCCGTTCGCACCGACAGGCCTGAGGCAACCATCCACCAGCCGATCGCGCCCTGGAACGCGCCCAGTGCGAGCAGCGCCGACAGCCGCCAGCCATAGCCGACCGGGATGCGCTTGCGCACTGCGAACCAGATCAGCGGCACCGCGAACACGAGCCCGATCACCCGGCCCCATAGCCTGTGCAGATATTCCCAGAAGAAGATCGCCTTGAACCCGCCGACCGTCATGTCGGCGTTGAACGCGGCATATTCGGGGATGCGCTTGTAGGCGTCGAACTCGGCCTGCCATTGCGCGTCGTTGAGCGGCGGGATGATCCCGCTGATCGGCTTCCACTGCGTGATCGACAGCCCCGACTCGGTCAGCCGCGTGATCCCGCCGATGACGACCATCGCGACGATCAGGCCGGCGACCGTGAACAGCCACAGGGCAACGGAACGAGGACGGGCTTTGCTGAGGAAGGCGGCGCTGGGTTGAAGCATGGTGAGGAGATAGTGGTTTGCGAGGCGAGGCGCCATCGGTTCGTGATGCGCCGTTGCTTCATGTTGCTGGACCGGCGGGGGTGCAGGGGGCGTAGCGTCCTGCCGCTCTTCCCGTCATCCTGACGAACGTCAGGATCCAGAGCCTCAAACGCCAGCATGCGTAACTCTGGGTCCTGACTTTCGTCAGGATGACGGAGGGGGGTGGAAGATGGCGCAGTAATCGCCGGGTTGAACGAGAGGCGTGGCTTCCTTGCGATATCGGATCAAGGGCCAGCCTGAGAAACTCGAAATTTTCCCACAAGAAAAATGCGATGTAATGTTGTATCCTTTCGTTGAGACATCTATATCCGGCAAACGATGACGCCCTCGGCCACGCATACCCACCGCTTTGCCGGTCTCGATCGCTATGCGATCGGCTTGTCGGGCCTGTGCATGGTGCATTGCCTGGCGACCTCCGTGCTGGTCGCGCTGATGTCGACCGCGGGCGGTTTCCTGCTCGACCCGATCTTCCACGAAGTCGGCCTGACGATCGCGATAGGTCTCGGCGCGCTCGCGCTCGGGCGCGGCGTGCTGAACCACGGCTATATGATGCCTGCCGCGATGGGCGCGCTCGGACTCGGCATCATGGCGGGAGCGATGACGCTGCCGCACGACAGCGGTGGCGGCGAGACGTTGTGGACGATCGTCGGCGTCGGCCTGCTCGCATTCGGCCACGATCTCAACCGCCGCGCGGAAAGCTGAGCGGGTTGCTGGAATCCCTCCGGCATCCTACTTCACCCAGCATGGCGCACGCTCACAACCACACCGAACCGCAGGGCGCCGATCTTACCGTCGCAGCACAGACGACGCTCGAAAAGGCCGGCGAGCAATGGACGACGATGCGCGCTAGCGTGTTCGCGGCACTGGCCAGCTTCGAGAAGCCGGCATCGGCGTACGACATCGCCGAGGCCGTCTCGAAGGCCGAAGGTCGCCGGGTCGCGGCGAACAGCGTGTACCGCATCCTCGACCTGTTCGTCGGCGCGAACCTAGCGCGGCGAGTCGAGAGCGCGAACGCCTATGTCGCCAACGCGCATCCGGATTGCCTGCACGACTGCATCTTCCTGGTCTGCGACTCGTGCGGCCAGACCACGCATCTCGATAACGACACGATCACTAAGGGCGTCCGGAACGCGGCGGAGGCGGCGGGCTTCTCCCCGGTGCGTCCGGTGATCGAAGTCCGCGGGCGATGTGCGGACTGCGAGGCTAAGTAGCCTAGCCATCGCGCAATCCTCCCCCTGGCGGGGGAGGATCAGCTTCTGCCCAGATCCTTCCCCATCCGGATCATCGGCACAGGCACGTCCCCCGGAGTCTCGATCCGCTCGATCGGCAGATACCCGCAGGCCCGGTACAGCGGTTCCCCGGCCAGCGTCGCCATCATCTCCGCCCGCGCAAACCCGGCCCCTCGCGCCGCGGCCTCGCAAACCGATAACACCAGCCGCCCGACACCCTGCCGCGTAAAATTCGGATCGGTATACATCGCGCGGATCCGTGCCGCGTCGCGCACCGAATCGAGCAACGCCGCATCGCGCAACGCCGTGCTGTGATCGCCCCCGTACAGCGTCGCGCGCCGACTCCACCCGCCACATCCGGCCAGCCGACCGTCCGCCTCGACCAGCAGATACGTCCCGTCCGCGATCAACTGCGTATCGAGCCCCATTACCGCGCGGCTCGCCTCGACCTGTGCGGGCGTGAGGAAGTCCCCCTGCAACGCGCCGATCGCGCGTGCCATCAGCGCGGCGATCGCCGGGATATCCGCCTCATCGGCCACACGGTGCGTAAAGTTCATAATTGTGCACTTTCCGAGCGATTCCAGTGCGAATGCTAGCGCAGGACACGGTAACAATCGACACGATACGCGCGCTGCATTAAGCCCGTCCGATGGCCGACCTTCCCTCGACACCGCTGCTCGACACCGTTTCGACGCCCGACGACCTCCGCAAGCTGCGCCCGGACCAGCTCCGCCAACTCGCCGACGAACTGCGTACCGAGACGATTTCCGCGGTCGGCACCACCGGCGGGCATCTCGGCTCGGGCCTCGGCGTCGTCGAGCTGACCACCGCGATCCACTATGTCTTCGATACCCCGCGCGACCGGTTGGTGTGGGACGTCGGTCACCAATGTTATCCGCACAAGATCCTCACCGGACGCCGCGATCGCATCCGCACGCTGCGCCAGGGCGGGGGGCTCAGCGGCTTCACCAAGCGCAGCGAGAGCGAATACGATCCGTTCGGCGCGGCGCATTCGTCGACCTCGATCTCGGCCGCGCTCGGCTTTGCGATCGCCAACAAGATTGCAGGCACCCCGGGCAAGGGCATCGCGGTAATCGGCGACGGTGCGATGTCGGCGGGCATGGCGTACGAGGCGATGAACAACGCCGCGCAAGCGGGTAACCGTCTGGTCGTGATCCTCAACGACAACGACATGTCGATCGCCCCGCCGGTCGGTGGGCTGTCCGCGTATCTGAGCCGGATCGTCTCGAGTCGCGAGTTCCTGGGATTCCGCGACCTGGCCCGGAAACTCGCCAAGCGGCTGCCACGGCCGATCGCCAGCGGGATGCGCAAGACCGACGAGTTCGCGCGCGGCATGACGATGGGCGGCACGCTGTTCGAGGAACTCGGCTTCTATTATGTCGGCCCGATCGACGGTCATAACCTCGAACACCTTATCCCGGTGCTCGAGAATGTCCGCGACGCGGAGGAGGGCCCGATCCTCGTTCACGTCGTCACCAAGAAGGGCAAGGGCTACGCGCCCGCCGAGGCTGCCGCGGACAAGTATCACGGCGTCCAGAAGTTCGACGTGATCTCCGGCATCCAGACCAAGGCGCCGCCGGGGCCGCCGCAATACCAGAACGTGTTCGGCGCGCAGCTCGTCGCCGAGGCCGCCAAGGACCCGCGGATCTGTGCGATCACCGCGGCGATGCCTTCGGGCACCGGACTTGACGCGTTCGCGAAGGCGTATCCCGACCGGTTCTTCGACGTCGGCATCGCCGAGCAGCACGGCGTCACCTTCGCCGCCGGCCTCGCCGCACAGGGGATGCGCCCGTTCTGCGCGATCTACTCGACGTTCCTCCAGCGCGCGTACGATCAGGTCGTGCACGACGTCGCGATCCAGAACCTGCCGGTTCGTTTCGCGATCGATCGCGCGGGGCTGGTCGGTGCGGACGGTGCGACTCATGCCGGGTCGTTCGACGTCACGTACCTCGCGACGCTGCCGAACTTCGTCGTGATGGCGGCGGCGGACGAGGCCGAACTCGTCCACATGACGCACACCGCGGCGCAGTACGACACCGGCCCGATCGCGGTGCGCTATCCGCGCGGCAACGGCACCGGCGTCGCGCTGCCCGAGACTCCCCTGCTGCTGGAGATCGGCAAGGGGCGTATCGTGCGCGAGGGCAAGAAGATCGCGATCCTGTCGCTCGGCACGCGTCTCGAGGAAGCGCTCAAGGCTGCCGAGGTTCTTGAAGCCAAGGGGCTGAGTACGACGGTAGCGGATCTCCGTTTCGCCAAACCGCTCGACGTCGATCTGATCCGCAAGCTGCTTACCACGCACGAAGTCGCGGTGACGATCGAGGAGAACTCGGTCGGCGGATTCGGCGCACACGTTCTGACGATGGCGTCGGACGAGGGGCTGATCGACGGTGGTCTCAAGCTGCGCACACTACGTCTGCCCGACGTGTACCAGGACCAGGACAAGCCCGAAGTCCAGTATGCCGAAGCCGGACTCGACGCGACTGCGCTGGTCGATACCGTGCTCAAGGCGCTCCGCCACAATTCGGGCGGGGTTGCCGAAGCGCGCGCATGACCGGGCCCACCAAGGGCCTTGTGATCATTGCGCTGGCGGTGATCGTGATGGTGTCGTTGAATATTGCGATGTGGCGGCGGATGCGGGGTGGTTTGGCAGCGGCGAAGGCCGAGCAGGCGGCTAATCCTGAGCTGTTCGATGAGGACGGTTCTCGGATTTCTTGAGCGGACTTTGGTAGCAGCCACCACCCCGGCGAAGGCCGGGGCCCAATTGGGAGACGTTGGTAACCGAGCGCGGTGCATCGTTACTGTGACCTCACCAATTGGGCCCCGGCCTTCGCCGGGGTGGTGTACCGTCAGGTAGGTGAGGTTAACCGCCCAAGTAGTGCGTTTGCGCGGCGTCGGTAGCGCTCACCGCAAGGATCGACCGCGCTTTGCTTGCCGGCAAAGCCTGCCCCCTGCCATCGCCACTCGCTGCGATGACCCGCTCCAGCAAGTCCTGCCCTTCGCGCCACCTGCCGATTCCACTCGCGGCATTCAAATGCCCCTGCGGCCCGGCGTCGACGAAGTGGCTGCCCCAGTTCGCCGCCATGCTGTGCGCGCGCTCGGGCTTGACCCAGGGGTCGTCGCTGCTCGCCACCACTATCGACGGGAACGGCAATGGGGTTCGCGGAGTCGGCGAGAAGCCCTTTAGTTCGGCCTGCGCGCCGCCACGATCGACGTCCGCCGGTGCCACCAGCAACGCGCCCGCTACCGGCCACCCATAGGGCTGGGGGCTGAGTTCGGCCCACCACGCCACCGCCAAGCACCCGAGGCTGTGTGCGGCAAGGATAACCGGCGCCTGTGCCTGCCGGATCGCCTCGTCGAGACGCGTCACCCAGGCGTTGCGGTGCGGCGTGTTCCACATGCCGAGTTCGACGCGCACAGTGTCGGGCCGCGCCTCTTCCCATAACGTCTGCCAGTGCGAAGGGCCCGATCCACCAAGGCCGGGTACGGTCAGGATCGTCGGCTGGACGGAATCATACGGTGCGAAAGAACCCACAGCGCTTCTCCTTCTCCAAAACCTCGTTCTGCGAGGTCGGGAGCGTGGCCGAAGGACGCTCTAGGGCACGCCATCCGGTCACGATCCCATGCCTTCAACGTAATCCTACTCGTTCGGTAGGCAATGGCATTGCGGCGAAAGGAAGGCAGCTTGCGGCAATCGGATCGGGCGACGATAGCGGACGGATGGTGAAGGTACGTGCAGACCAAATGCTGGTCGACAGGGGGCTGGTCGAGTCGCGAACGCGCGCGCAGGCGCTGATCATGGCGGGCCTCGTGTTCGCGGGGACGAAGAAGGTCGACAAGCCCGGTCAGCCGCTTCCCGACGATGTGCAACTCGACGTACGCGGCCGCGATCATCCCTGGGTCTCGCGCGGCGGGATCAAGCTGGCGCACGGCCTCGCGCATTTCGGTTGGGACGTGACCGGCGCGGTGGCGATCGACGTGGGCTCGTCGACCGGCGGCTTTACCGACGTCATGCTGAAGAACGGCGCGGCTAAGGTCTACGCGGTCGACAGCGGGACCAACCAGCTTGCCTGGTCGCTGCGGCAGGATGAGCGCGTCATCGTTCACGAGCAGACCAGCGCGCGTATCCTGACGCCTGCGCATATCCCCGAGCCGGTTGACCTGATCGTCTGCGATGCGAGCTTTATCGGTTTGGCCAAGGTGCTCGAACGTCCAATGTCCTTCGCCAAGCCCGACGCGCGGCTGATGGCGCTGGTGAAGCCGCAGTTCGAGGCGGGGCGCGGCGAAGTAGGGAAGGGCGGTGTGGTCCGCGATACCGTGATCCACCAGCGCGTCTGCGACGAGGTCGCGGCGTGGTTGACGGGGCAGGGGTGGAGCGTGGTCGGCGTGGTCGAAAGCCCGATCACGGGGCCCGAGGGCAATGTCGAGTTCCTGATTGCTGCTTTGCACGGCGAGAGTTCGACGGTGGAACAGCCGGTCCCGGACGTGCCAAACGATCGCAAAACGCCTCCGTCATTCTGACGAAAGTCAGGACCCAGAGCCACGAAGGGTGCGCTCGGTATCCTGGATCCTGACTTTCGTCAGGATGACGGCGTGGGGAGATAGCGTGCCGGAATGAACCACTAGCGGAACGATTATCCACCAAACTCGGTTTACCGATCGCAAAATGCGCGCCAGGACGAGCGCGCGTAGAGGCGGAAGGATTTGTGTGGGCGGTATCGCTTCGAAGGGCCAGTTGAGGATGTCGTTCCTCCGCTGGGCGGTCGTGACCGTACCCCTAGTCCTGTTGCTGGGCTTCCTGTCCGGTCGGTCGGTCAGCGTCGGCAGCGAGAATGCCTGGTACATGGCGCTTGTGAAGCCCGCGCTGAATCCGCCGGGCTGGGTATTTCCCGTCGTGTGGACCACGCTCTACATCCTGATTGGTCTGGCGCTCGCGATGATCCTCAACGCGCGCGGCGCTCGGTTGCGCGGGCTGGCCGTCGCGCTGTTCGTCGGCCAGTTCGTGCTCAACCTCGCCTGGACGCCGATGTTCTTCGGCGCGCACAAGATCGGGCTGTCGGTACTGGTGATCGTCGCCATGCTCGCGCTGTCGATCGCCGCGACCTTCGTATTCGCGCGCATCCGCCCCGCCGCGGCGTGGCTGATGGTGCCGTACATGGTGTGGATCAGCTTTGCCGGCGTGCTCGCGTTCAGCATCGGGCAGTTGAACCCCGATGCCGAAACCCTTGCACCCGCGCCGCATACGTCCCAAATGCTGTGATGCAGCAGTCACTGCGACAGTCTTTGGGATTTTGAAGCAATGCAGTCCGAAAACCGCGTGTTCGACGATATCGTCAAGGTCTTGAACGGTGCTGCCGGTACGCTTGCGGGCGTCGGTCGCGAAGCCGGTTCCGGTGCGCGGGAACGCGCGCGCGAATGGCTCGGCGGGCTCGACTTCGTCAGCCGCGAAGAGTTCGATGCTGTGAAGGCGATGGCCGCTGCGGCGCGCGACGAGAACGACACTTTAAAGGCGCGTCTCGATGCGCTCGAAGCCAATTTCGCGGCACAATCGACGGTAAACGCACCGCTCGGGGCGTCGGTCGACTGACTTTTCCACAGTTTTCCGCAGAATTGGGGCCGATGGGGTTGCCGGGGCGTTTTTGCCTCGGCACCCTTTGTCGTGCGATAAGGACCGCCAGGACCCTATGATGCTTGAACACGCCGACCACGACCACGAAGACGCCGCCCCGATCGACATGCTCGAGAGCTATTACGCCGCGCATGGCTGGGAGCATGAGCGGCACGACGACGAGATTGTCGCGACCGTCAAGGGAAGCTGGGCGACCTACGAACTGCGCGCTCTGTGGCGCGAAGACGATAGCGTTTTGCAATTCCTCGCTTTTCCCGATATTAAAGTACCCGACGAGCGACGTCAGGCGGTGTACGAGACGATCGGACTGGTCAATGAGCAACTCTGGATCGGGCATTTCGAACTCTGGTCGTCGAGCGGCATATTGCTGTTCCGGCACGCGGCTATGGTAGACGGCGGCGACGACGGGACGATGTCGCTCGACGCGGCGGAACTGCTGGTCGAATCGGCGATCGAGGAGTGCGAGCGCTTCTACCCCGTGTTCCAGTTCGTGCTGTGGGGCGGGAAGAGCCCCAAGGAAGCGATCGCCGCGGCACTAATTGAAACGCACGGCGAGGCATGAGCTTTCCGGTGGGTCCGCTGTGGCTTATCGGCTGCGGTAACATGGGCGGCGCGATGCTGCGGCGGTGGATCGCCGCGGGACTCGATCCGGCGACCGTGACGGTGGTTACGCGCAGTGGGAACGGGGCGCCTGAGGGCGTCCGCTCGCTGACCGTGCTGCCCGACGAGGAGGCTCCTGCAACGTTGATGCTGGCGCTCAAGCCGCAGCAGATCGATGCGGCACAGGCGTTGCTGGCGCCGATGAAGGGCGCACCGAAACTGCTGCTGTCGATCCTTGCGGGTGTCGACCACGCCGCGCTGACCGAGCGGTTCGCGGCTGACATGATCGTCCGTGCGATGCCCAACCTCCCGGTCGCGATCGGCAAGGGCGTCACCTCGCTCTACACACTGGGCGCTTCCGTGGCGGCGATCGCAGCGACGGAAGCGTTCGCGGCCCCGCTCGGTCACTATGAGTGGATTGCCGACGAAGCGCATTTCGACGCAGTAACGGCGCTCGCGGGATGTGGTCCGGGCTTCGTGTTCCGGTTCGCCGATGCGCTCGCCAAGGCTGGCGCCGCGCTCGGCCTGCCCGCCGACCAGTCCGCGCGTCTCGCCATCGCCACGCTGGAGGGCTCCGCGATCATGGCGGCCGATGCGGACGTATCGCCAGCTGTGCTCGCAGACCGCGTGGCCAGCCCAGGCGGGTCGACCCGCGAAGGAATGAACGTCCTCGACCGCGACGATGCGCTGGTCGGGCTGCTGACGGCGACGCTGGCCGCGTCCGAACGCCGCAACGCCGAGATGGCCGCCGCTGCGCGCTAGATTGATTTAAGGAAGTTGGCTGGGGCGGCAGGGTTCGAACCTGCGCATGGCGGCATCAAAAGCCGCTGCCTTACCACTTGGCGACGCCCCAACAGAGGCGGCCTTATAGCGGGGCAGCGGCGTGTGAAAAGCCCTTCCGAACGTCAATCGGCGAGATGATGCAGCCAGTTGTTGTCGTCGGGCGCGGTGCCGCGCTGGATCGAGACGAGCGCGTCGCGCATCCGCGTCGTCAGCGCGCCGGGGGCACCGTCACCGATCGTGAAGCGGCCCTCGGGGCTCGCGACCGTGCCGATCGGCGTCACCACCGCGGCAGTGCCGCAAGCGAACGCCTCGACCAGCCGGCCACTGGCGGCGTCGGCACGCCATTGGTCGATCGTGTAGCCCTCTTCACGAACCTCGATGCCCTGAGCGCGGGCGAGCGTCAGGATCGAGTCGCGCGTGATCCCGGGCAGGATCGTGCCGGTGAGGGCAGGCGTCGCCATGCTGCCGTCGTCGAACACGAAGAAGATGTTCATGCCGCCGAGTTCCTCAACCCAGCGCCGCTCGGCCGCATCGAGGAAGACGACCTGGTCGCAACCGTTGCGGATCGCCTCGGACTGCGCGAGCAGGCTGGCGGCGTAATTGCCGCCGCACTTGGCCGCGCCGGTGCCACCCTGTGCGGCGCGCGTGTACTGCTGGCTCACCCAGATCGACACGGTCGGGGCGCCGCCCTTGAAATACGCGCCGACGGACGAGGCGAGTACCATGTAGAGATATTCCGCCGACGGCTTCACGCCGAGGAACACTTCGGAGGCGAACATGAACGGGCGCAGGTACAGCGCGCCGCCATCGCTCTCCGGGATCCAGTTCGCATCGGTCCTGACGAGACGCTCGACTGATTCGAGGAACAGGTCCTCGGGCAGTTCGGGCATTGCGAGACGCCGCGCCGAATCCTGAAAGCGGCGCGCATTCGCTTCGGGACGGAACAGCGCGGTGCCGCCATCGGCGAGCCGATACGCCTTCATCCCCTCGAAGATCTCCTGCGCGTAATGCAGCACCGACGACGCCGGATCGATCGTCAGCGGCGCGCGCGCGGTAATGCGTGCGTCATGCCAGCCTTCGGTCTCGCTGTAGCGGATAATCGCCATGTGATCGGTGAAGACTCGCCCGAAACCGGGATCGATCAGCCGCTTTGCCCGCTCGTTCGCCTCGACCGGAGTCGCGTTCGGCTCATGTCGAAAGGCGGAGGTTGGCGTAAAAGCTGGAGCGGACATCGAAAATCTCTCTCGTGGCGGGTTGCCGACGACTACGGGCGATGGCTAAACCGGTCAACATGTCTGCCACAGCGTCGTCTGCTTCACCCCTGTTCCTTCGGGAACCCGAACTCCGCCGCGGCATGGAGCTGCTGTATTTCGGGTATAGTCACCTGACCCGATCGATCGATCAGGGGTTGGCCGAGGAAGGGCTCGGGCGCGCCCACCACCGCGCGCTGTATTTCATCGCGCGGAAGCCCGACATGACGGTCAGCGAACTCCTGTCGTTGTTGGCGATCACCAAGCAATCGCTTGGCCGCGTGCTGAACGAACTGGCCGACCGCAAACTGGTCGAGACACGACCTGGTGAGCGCGATCGTCGGCAGCGCCTGCTGCGGCTTACGGCCGAGGGGTCGGCGATGGAGCGCGAATTGTTCGAAGCGGCACGAATCCGGATGGCGGAGGCCTATGCCAGCGCGGGGCAAAGCGCGGTTTCTGGATTCTGGGCCGTGCTCGAAGGACTGGTACCCGAGGCGGACCGTTCGCAGGTGTTTGGCCTGCGCGGCTAGCCGATCGGGTGGAGGCAGATGGCACGATTTGGCGTTGACGCCGCCGCAAGGACTGTGGCACTCGGCCGCTCATCGAGAGCCGGGGTACGACCCGGACCGACAGGCGTAGATCGCCGTCCGCGGGTGTAGCTCAATGGTAGAGCTTTTGCTTCCCAAGCAAGTGACGAGGGTTCGATTCCCTTCACCCGCTCCATCGGTCAAACCGACGTTAGACGCCACGTGAAGCCACGGTACAACGTGTTGCGCCAATGTTGGTCATCTACCACGTCAAACCCCCGCGCTAGTCTTCGGTTTGCAGTGATATCGTCCGTTTGCGCCTGCCGGGAGCGGCGACCGACAGGCTGGGGGTGATCGGCGCCGTCTGCGGATCGGACCAGCCTAACGCTTGCGAGATTGCGGTGGCGGTCCGTTTCAACGCGACCAACGCTTCGTCGGCCGATATGTGCGGGGTTTCGTCGATCACTTCGAGGAACGGGATCGTCAGTGCGGCGACTACGTGCCCGTCATAGCCGAAGATCGGGCAGCTCATGTCGGAGACGCCCGCCATGCGATTGCTCGTGCTCCGTTCATGGCCACCGTCGCGGATCGCGGCGAGATGCGTGTCGAGGCTTGCACGCGTCGCTGCATCCGTCGTCTCGTCGAGGATCGCTGTGCGCACCTCTGCATCCATGAACGCGAGCAGGACGTGGCCCGAGCAGTTCGTCGCCAGCGCGATACTGGTCCCCAGTCGTACGGCGAATCCGGTCGGGCCGGGGCTCTCCTGCCGCAGCACGATCAGGCCGCTCGTGTCGTTGCGCACGACCAGGTGGCAGGATTGCATCGCGGTCGCCGCCAAAGCGTGCATTAGCGGCGCGGCGACATGCGTCAATTCCTGCGCCGGGGTCGCGCGGTGCGCGGTTTCGAGCAGCTTGTAGGTCACCCGGTAGCGGTCGCTCGCGGGATCCTTGTTCAGCCACCCGCGCCGATCCAGCACGACGATCACACGGAACAGTTCGCTGATCGACCGCGACAGGCGGTTCGCGATGTCGCTGACGGTAAGTCCGCTCGGCTCGCGTGCGAGCAGTTCGATGATGTCGATCGCCTTCTCCAGCGCGGGCGCGGAATAGACGCGGGGGACTGCGCTATCGGGGTCCGGGACGGTATCCGGCTTGGACGGCTGCGGGGCAGGGGGCATGGCGGGGCGATCGTGATTGCGGACGCGAACCTTATGTCGCAAGTGCCGCATGTCGATACAGCAATCTTTCATATCTGAAAGTTGCTCGCCATAGTGGTGGCTTGCTAGGGCTCGCCGGTACGCCGCGGTTCGGGATCGATGCGCATACATGGGAGACGCCGCATGACGATCGCCTCGACGCTCGATTTCCGCGAGGCTGCACGCAAGCGACTGCCGCGGTTCCTGTTCGAGTATGCCGATGGCGGCTCCTATGCGGAGGCGACCCTAGCGCGCAACGTGAGCGACCTCTCGGGGATCGCGCTGCGGCAGCGCGTGTTGCGCGATGTTTCGGATCTCGATCTGTCGACGACGTTGTTCGGCCAGCATCAGGCGTTGCCGGTCGGGCTCGGGCCCGTGGGGATCGCCGGTATGTACCATCGTCGCGGCGAGACGCAGGCGGCGCGCGCCGCGCATGCCGCGGGCATTCCGTTCTGCCTGTCGACGGTATCGCTCTGTTCGCTCGGCGAGGTGGTGAAGGCGGCACCGACGGGGCCGACCTGGTTCCAGCTTTACGTCATCCGCGACCGCGCGTTCATGCGCGATCTGCTCGTCACGGCGAAAGCGGAGGGTGCGAAGGCGCTGGTGTTCACGGTTGACATGCCGGTGCCGGGCGCGCGCTACCGCGATCAGCATTCGGGGATGTCGGGCCCGCGCGCACCGCTGCGCCGGATGCTGCAGGCGATGGGCCGTCCCGGCTGGGCGTGGGACGTGGGCTTGCGTGGGCGACCGCATCAGCTCGGCAATCTGGAGCCGGTGCTGGGCAAGGCGAGCGGGCTGAACGATTACATGGGCTGGCTCGGCAGCAATTTCGATCCGTCGATCGCGTGGAAGGATCTCGAATGGATCCGCGAAGGCTGGGACGGACCGCTGATCATCAAGGGCATCCTCGATCCCGACGACGCGCGCGAGGCGGCGGCGATCGGTGCGGACGGGATCGTCGTGTCGAACCATGGCGGACGGCAACTCGACGGCGTGCTGTCGAGCGCGGCGGCACTGCCGGCGATCGCGGAGGCGGTGAAGGGGCAACTGACGGTGCTAGCGGATTCGGGCGTGCGGTCGGGGCTCGACGTGGTGCGGATGCTGGCGCTTGGGGCGGACGGCGTGCTGCTCGGGCGGGCGTGGCTGTATGCGCTGGCGGCGCGGGGGGAGGCTGGCGTGACGCAATTGCTGACGCTGATCGAGCGCGAGATGCGCGTGGCGATGGCGCTGACGGGGGTGCGGTCTATCGCGGAGATCGACCGGGGTATTCTGGTCTGAGGGCGGCGCCTCTCAACGCTCGATTAATGCTCACGCACGCCAACAAGCGCTACCACCCCGGCGGAGGCCGGGGCCCAATTGGGGGACAAAGGTAACGGGGGGCCGCGCTACGTTACGACGACCTTTCCAATTGGGCCCCGGCCTTCGCCGGGGTGGTGGTTAGTGGCGAGGTCCTGCCAACTGTCTTCGCCTTGCGGTGCTCCGTTGCTCAGTGGATCGTCGGCTGAAGCGCCTCACCCGACAGCGTCCGCCCGGCCTTCACCGCGAACGTCAGCACCACCAGAAAGCACATCGCCGGCACCAGCATTGCGGTATCGATCCCGGCGAGGTCGGAGATATGCCCCATCAGCCCGGTCAGCACCGCGCCGCCGATGATCGCCATGATGATCAGCGATGCCCCCGCACGCCGCAGCGGCCCAAGCCCGTCCATGCCCAGCGCGAAGATCGTCGGGAACTGGATCGACATGAACAGGCTGGCAAGCACCAGCGCGTACAGCCCGACCTGCCCACCAACGAAGCCCGCAACCCCGGCGAGCACAGCACTTACCACCGCGAAGATCGCCAGCAGGCGAGGGGGGGCGATCCGGCCCATCAAAGCGGTACCGGCAAACCGCCCGATCCCGAACAGCACGAGGCTGGCGAACAGGTAATCCGCGGCATCGTGCTCGGCCATGCCGGGCACATTCGCCTGCGCATAGCGTATCGTGTAGCTCCACATCCCCACCTGCGCGCCGACGTAGAAGAACTGCGTGATCGTCGCGAAGATCAGCCGCGGGTGGCGGAACACGTCGACGAACCGCGACGGTGCGCCGACCGTCTCCTCGGCGCGATGCTCGGGAAAGCGGATTACCGCGGCGGCGACCGCGAACAGCAGCACGACCAGCCCGATCACCAGGTACGGCGTCTGCACCGCGACGACTTCGCTGCGATAGAAGGCCTCGCGCGCCGCCGGGCTCATCGCCGCGACCGTCGCCTCGTCGTGGACGATCGCCGACAGGATGAAATACTTGCCGATCAGCACGCCCGCGACGGTGCCGACCGGGTTCGCCGCCTGCGCCCAGTTCAACCGCTTCGCCGCGGTCGTCGGGTCGCCCAGCTCGGTCATCAGCGGGTTCGCCGACGTCTCGAGGAACGCCAGCCCGCACGCGATCACGAACAGCGCGGCGAGGAAATACAGATACTCGCCGTAATGGGCGGCGGGATAGAAGAGCAAAGCGCCCGCCGCGTACAGGACAAGGCCGGTGACGATCGCGGTCTTGTAGCCCTTCGCGCGCGTTACCAGCGCCGCCGGCACCGCGAGCAGGAAATAGCCCATGTAGAAGGCCTGCTGGACGAAACTCGTCTGGAAGTCGGTGAGCGTGAACGCCTTCTTGAACTGCGCGATCAGGATATCGTTGAGGTTGTTCGCCATCCCCCAGAGGAAGAACAGCGCGACCGTCAGCACGATCGCCGGCACATATTTCCTGTCGGCGGTCGTTCCGCTCATGATCCACTCCTGATTATGTTTATGTTTGTTAGTCTATCGCGCGGTCGAGGTGGGTGTAGCCGCCATCGACATAGAGCCATTGCCCAGTGGTGTGGCTTGCCCGGTCGGAGAGCAGGAACACCACCGTGTCTGCGATCTCGCGATCCTCGGTCATGCGGTGGCCGAGCGGTATGCGCGCGACGATGCCGTCGAGCTTCGCCTGCGGATCGTCGAAACTGTCGATCCAGCGCTGGTAGAGCGGCGTCATCACCTCGGCGGGGATCACCGCGTTAACGCGGATCCCGTCGCCGCGCAGCGCTACCGCCCATTCGCGGGTGAGCGCCAGTTGCGCGCCCTTGGCGGCGGCGTAGGCGCTGGTGTCACCTTGCCCGGTGACCGCGGTCTTCGACGAGATGTTGACGATCGCGCCGCCGGTCTTGCGCAGATGCGGCACCGCGTGATGCGCCATCGCGAAATAATGGACGAGGTTCTGGTCGAGCGAGGCGCGGAACTCCGCCGGTGTCCGGTCCAGACCGATATTGTCGTTGGCACCGGCATTGTTCACCAGCCCGTCGATCCTGCCATAGCGTGCGACCGCTGCCTCGACCGCCGCCGCGCACGCAGCTTCGTCGGACAATTCGGTCACGATGAACAGATGCTCGGCCGTGAACTCCTCCGGCGCGCTTCGCGACACGATCACCGGGATCGCGCCTTCCTCGGCCAACCCCTGCGCGATGGCGAGGCCGATACCGGCCCCGCCACCCGTGACGATCACGACCTTGCCGTCGAGCCCGAGCTTCACCCGGCGAACCGATAGTCGATCAGCGACTGCGGCTTCATCTCGATCGAATAGCCCGGCAGCGTCGGCGGCATGTAGGCTGCGTCGCGGATCACGCAGGGGTCGACGAAATGCTCGTGGAGATGGTCGACATACTCGATCACGCGCCCCTCCTTGGTCCCGGAGAAGCAGAGATAGTCGATCATCGACAGATGCTGGACATATTCGCACAGGCCGACGCCGCCGGCATGCGGACACACCGGCAGGTCGTACCGGGCCGCCAGCAACAGCACCGCCAGCACCTCGTTGACGCCGCCCAGACGGCAGCTGTCGATCTGCACGACGTCGATCGCGCCCGCCGCCATGAACTGCTTGAACATGATGCGGTTCTGGCACATCTCGCCGGTTGCGACCTTCACCTCGCCGATCGCGTTGCGGATCGCCTGGTGACCGAGGATATCGTCGGGGCTGGTCGGCTCCTCGATGAACCAGGGTTCGGCGAAGGCGAGCGCGTTGACCCACTCGATCGCCTGCGGAACGTCCCACACCTGGTTCGCGTCGATCATCAGCTTCCGATCGGGGCCGAGTACCTCGCGCGCGATCGTCAGCCGGCGGATATCGTCCTCAAGATCGCGACCCACCTTCAGCTTGATATAGTCGAAGCCGGCATCGACAGCTTCTTGCGCGAGCCGGCGCAGCTTCTCATCGGGATAGCCGAGCCACCCCGCCGACGTGGTGTAGCAAGGGAAGCCGGTCGCCTCGAGATCGGCGATCCGCGCGGCCTTGCCCTCCGCGCGGTTCGTCAGCAGCGTGAGCGCGTCTTCCGGCGTGATCGCATCGGTCAGGTACCGGAAGTCGATCGTGCGGACCAATTCCTCGGGGGTCATGTCCGCCACGAGGCGCCAGACCGGTTTGCCGACCGCCTTCGCCCACAGGTCCCAGATCGCGTTGACCACCGCGCCGGTCGCGAGATGGATCGCGCCCTTGTCGGGGCCGATCCAGCGCAACTGGCTGTCCCCGGTCAGATGGCGCCACATCCGCCCCGGATTCTCGATGATCCAGTCGAGGTCGAGCCCGATGACGAGATGCCGCATCGCCTCGATCGCGGCGACGCAGATGTCGTTGCCGCGGCCGATCGTGAAGGTGAGGCCGTGGCCTTCGAGACCGTCCGTATCCGTCTCGAGCACGACATACGCCGCCGAGTAATCCGGATCGGGGTTCATCGCGTCGGACCCGTCTAGCCCCGCGCTGGTCGGGAAACGAAGGTCGATCGTGCGCAGACCGGTGATGGTCGTCATGCGGCGGCGACCATCGTCTGCGTCTGCTCGCCGAGCCCCTCGATCCCGAGGCGGACGGTCTGGCCCGCACGCAGATACACCGGCGGCTTCTGCCCCAGGCCAACGCCCGCGGGCGTGCCGGTCGAGATGATGTCGCCCGCCTCCAGCGTGCAGAAGTCGCTGAGATACGAGACGATCGTCGCGACGTCGAAGATCATGTTGGCCGTCGTGCCGTCCTGGTAGCGATGGCCATCGACTTCGAGCCACAGGCCGAGCGTCTGCGGGTCGCCGACCTCTTCCGCAGTAACGAGCCAGGGACCGATCGGGCCGAACGTATCGCAGCCCTTGCCCTTGTCCCACGTACCGCCACGCTCGAGCTGGAAAGCACGCTCGGACACGTCGTGGACGACGCAGTATCCGGCGACATGCGACAGCGCGTCTGCCTTGGCGATATGGCGGCCAGGCGTGCCGATGACGACGCCGAGTTCAACCTCCCAGTCGGTCTTTTCCGAGCCGCGCGGGATCTCGACATCGTCGTTCGGCCCCTGAATCGCGCTGGTCCATTTGCCGAACACAACGGGTTCGGCGGGGAGGGCCATGTTACTCTCGGCGGCGTGATCCGAATAGTTCAGGCCGATGCAGATGAACTTGCCGGTGCGTGTGACGCACGGCCCGATCCGCGGCGCGCCATCGACCTTGGGCAAGGTCGTCACGTCGAGCGCTGCGATCTTAGCGAGGCCCTCGGGCGACAACAGGTCACCGGCGATATCGCCGAGATCCGCGGGCAGCGCGCGGATCGCGCCGTCCTGATCGAGGATGCCGGGCTTTTCCTGACCGCGGGGGCCGTAACGCAACAGTTTCATGTGATGATCCTTAGTTGACCCAGCCGCCGTCGATCACGTGGACCGCGCCGGTGGTGAAGCTTGATTCGTCGCTGGCGAGATACACGAACAGCGCGGCGATTTCCTCGGCACGGCCTAGGCGGCCCATCGGCTGGCGCGCGACGAACGCCGCGTCTGCCTCGCTGACTGAGATGCCTTGCGTCCCTGCCTGCGAGACGATGCGTTCGCGCAGGGAAGGGGTCTCGATCGTGCCCGGGCACACGCAGTTGCACCGGATCCCGCGACCGACGAAATCGGCGGCTATCGCCTTGGTCAGGCCGACCACAGCCGCCTTTGACGCGCCGTAGGCGTAGCGGTTGGGGATGCCCTTCACGCTCGACGCGATGCTGCTCATGTTGACGATCGCGCCCGCGCCCTTGTCGAGCATGTCGGGCAGGAACGCGCGGGTCAGGCGGTGCATCGCGTGGACGTTCAGGTTGAACGACAGATCCCAGTCGGCATCATTGCCTTGCAGGATATCGCCCGCCGCAACGAAGCCAGCGATATTGGCGAGGATATCGATCGGGCCGATCGTCGTCGGCAGCGCGGCGATCGCAGCTGGATCGAGCAGGTCGACGACGAGATGCTCGACGCCCTCGACCGCCTTCAGCGCGGCGCCGTCGCGGTCGAGCGCGAACACCCGGGCGCCCTCGTCGCGGAAACGTTCGGCGGTCGCGCGGCCGATACCTTGTGCCGCCGCGGTCACCACCGCGGTCTTGCCCGACAGTCTCATTCCATCTCCTGCGCGTCGTTGTGCGTTGAATAGGTTTTATTAGTCAAAGTAGCTTTTGTGAAGAGCCGCGATATGCTGGATCGGCGGTTGGGTCCTGTGACGTGTCCAAGCGAAGTAAGGGAAAGCAAACATGGCATACCGGATCGTAAGCGCGCTCGACCTCGTCGACGACGCGGCCCTGATCGCGGCCTATCGTGAGCGGCACGCAGCTGGCGCGGTCTGGCCCGAGATCGTTCGCGACATACGCGACCGGGGCTATCGCGACATGGAGATTTGGCAGATCGCCGATCGGCTCGTGATGATCGCGGAGGTTGAGGACGATTTTCCGCGCGCTGCCGACCCCGCCGTCCAGCCTCGGGTCGCGGAGTGGGAATCGGAAATGGATCGCTACCAGCGCCCCGTCGATCCGGCAGGACCGAAATGGGCGGTCATGGAGCGTATCTTCTCACTTCAGGATCAGCCGAGCGACTGAGCTCGACCGGTCCTGTGGGTGTGGAATTGGGAATGTCTGATCAGCGAGGTTGCTACGATCCCGTCACGCCTTGAACAAAGATGCCGCTTTCAGCACCGTCGTCCGGCCTGCCGCATCGGTCATCGCGTAGGTAAAGCCCGGCAGCAGGCAGAATGCGCCGACATTGCCCTTCGGATCGAGCGCAAGGAAGCCGACCTGGACGCCACGGATCGCATTGCCGCGCAGCTTGGCGATGTGACGGACCACCTCTTCGCACGCCTGCTGCGCCGTGGCGCCGCCGCGCATCGAGGCGACCACGCGTGCGGAGCCTGCAATCCGGGTGACCTCTTCGCCAAGTCCGGTCGAGGTTGCGCCGCCGACGCCCGCCTCGACGTATAGTCCCGAGCCGACCTGCGGTGAATCGCCGACCCGCCCGCGCATCTTGAACGCCATCCCCGACGTCGTGCAAGCGCCCGCCATCCGCCCATCCGCGGTGCATGCCAGCAACCCGATCGTGTCATGATCCAGCGCGCCGCCTGGCGTTCGGGCTGGCGTGAGACCGCGCACCTCGCTGTTGGCCTCGGGTTGGTATTTGGCGGTTTTAAGCCAGTCCCGCCATGCCTTTTCGGATTCCGGCGTCAGCAGCGATTGTTGCGGAAAGCCCTGATCGCGGGCGAACCGCGTTGCGCCTTCGCCGACCAGAAACGTATGCGGCGTCCGCTCCATGACTCGCCGCGCGACTGAGATTGCGTGCACCGTATTCTCCAGCGCCGCGACCGCCCCGACGCCACCGGCATCGTCCATGATCACCGCATCGAGCGTCACATGCCCGTCGCGATCGGGATAGCCGGAATAGCCGACGCTGTGATTGGTCGGGTCCGCTTCCGGTACCATCGCGCCGGCCTCGACTGCGTCGATCAGCGATCCCCCTGCGGCAAGTCGCGCGAACGCAGCGGCGTTGGCGGCGGCACCAAAATCCCAGGTCGACAGGACGACAATGCCCGATCGACGCTCGTTTGCCGAAGTGACGGCGCTGGCAGACGACGCAGCCAGCGAGAGAGTCCCAAGCGTTCCAAGGCTTCCGAGCAGTGAACGGCGTGTCGTCATTAATATGGGCCCCGATATCGCGTTATGTCGTAACGGTATCGCGATGCGCCTGCGTCCGCCAGAGGCGCCCTTGTTCCGGCTGGTCGATACGCGAACAATACAGGTATCTGCTCGGCGGATAATATGATCAGAGCTCAACATCCATTGCTTAGGCTGCCGCTTATTATGTGCGGTGAATACAGCGATCCGAGATGCTTACGGGTTGATCGTGACGAAGCTGTCCATCACGCGCTTGCGGCCGGACGTCTCAAAGTCGATTTCCAGCTTGTTGCCTTCGATCTCCGCGATCAGTCCATAGCCGAACTTCTGGTGGAAGACGCGCATGCCGAGCGACAGGTCGTCGCGGCCCTTGTTGCCAAGGCTGATCGCGCTGGAGCGGCTCTCGACGACGCGGGCGGGCTTGGTGGAGAAGGTGCTGCCGGTGCCAGATGCGCGCTGCCAGCCTGGGCCGCGGCCGGTGCCGCGGGCGACGTCGGCGAACGGATCGGCGCGGTCGGACCAGTTGGCCTGCCAGAGGCTGGCGCCGCCGGACATCGTGGTTTCGGTGTCGATATGTTCGGCGGGGAGTTCGGCGACGAAGCGCGAGGGGATCGACGAGTTCCATTGGCCGTAGATTCGGCGGTTGGCGGCGTGGATGATGACCGCCAGCCGCCGTGCGCGCGTGATCGCGACATAGGCGAGACGACGTTCCTCCTCGAGGCTCTTGACGCCGCCTTCGTCGAGCGAGCGCTGCGACGGAAACAGCCCTTCCTCCCAGCCGACGAGGAAGACCGTGTCGTATTCGAGACCCTTGGCGGCGTGGATGGTCATGATCGTGACCTGCGGATCCTGCGCGCCGCCCTCGTTGTCCATCACCAGCGAAACGTGTTCGAGGAACGCGCCGAGCGAGTCGTATTCCTCCATCGCGCGGACGAGTTCGCTGAGGTTCTCCAGACGGCCGGTCGCCTCGACCGATTTCTCGGCCTGGTACATCGCGGTATAGCCGCTTTCGTCGAGCAACTGACGCGCGAGTTCGGCGTGCGGCAGGCTGGTAGCCATGTCGCGCCAGCGGGCGATGTCGCCGACCAGCCGGCCGAGCGACTTCTTCGCCGCGCCGGTCAGTTCGTCGGTGTCGAGGATGCGCGCGGCGGCTGTGGTCAGTGGGGTGCCAGTGGCGCGGGCGAGCTGGTGGATGCGCGCGACCGCCTTGTCGCCGAGGCCGCGCTTGGGGACGTTGACGATGCGTTCGAAGGCGAGGTCGTCCGCCGGCTGGTTGACCACGCGGAGATACGCCAGCGCGTCGCGGATCTCGGCGCGTTCGTAGAAGCGGAAGCCGCCGACGATCTTGTACGGCATGCCGATCGCGATGAAGCGGTCCTCGAACTCGCGTGTCTGGTGCTGCGCGCGGACCAGGATCGCGACCTCGTCCAAGGACTTGCCGGAGCGGCGGACGATATCGATCTCCTCGCCGACGCGGCGCGCTTCCTCGGGGCCGTCCCAGACGCCGATGACTTTCACCTTCTCGCCGACGTCACGCTCGGTCCAGAGCTGCTTGCCGAGCCGCCCGCCATTGTTGGCGATCACGCCCGACGCAGCGCCGAGGATATGCGGCGTGCTGCGGTAATTCTGCTCTAGCCGGATGACCTTCGCGCCCGGAAAGTCGCGCTCGAACTTGAGGATGTTCTCGACCTGCGCGCCGCGCCACGAATAGATCGACTGGTCGTCGTCGCCGACGCAGGCGATGTTCTTGCGCTCCTGCGCTAGCAGCCGCAGCCAGAGATATTGCGACGAGTTGGTATCCTGATACTCGTCGACCATGATGTATTTGAAGCGCTGCTGATACTGCGCGAGCACGTCGCGGTGCGTCTTCAGGATGACCAGCATGTGGAGCAGCAGGTCGCCGAAATCGCACGCGTTGAGCGCGATCAGCCGCGCCTGGTATTGCTGGTACAACTCGCCGCCGCGGCCGTTGGCGTAACGCTCGGACTCGCCGGCATCGATATCGGCGGGGACGAGGCCCTTGTTCTTCCACTGGTCGATCAGTCCGGCGAGACTGCGCGTCGGGAAGCGCTTCTCGTCGATGTCGGCAGCGAGGATAAGCTGCTTGAGCAACCGCAACTGGTCGTCGGTATCGAGGATCGTGAAGTTCGATTGCAACCCGACGAGTTCGGCGTGACTCCGCAGCATTTTGGCGGCGATCGCGTGGAAGGTGCCGAGCCACGGCATGCCTTCGACCGCATCGCCGACCAGACGGCCAACCCGCTCGCGCATCTCGCGCGCGGCCTTGTTGGTGAAAGTGACGCTGAGGATTTCCGATGGCCACGCCTTCTTGGTGAAGATCAGGTGCGCCAGCCGGGCGGTGAGCGCGGCGGTCTTGCCAGTACCCGCGCCAGCGATGATCAGCACCGGGCCGTCGGTGGTCAGCACCGCCTCGCGCTGCGGCGGATTGAGGCCGCGGAGATAGGGAGGCTCGGCGTGCGGCGCGGACGTTTGGGCGATCTGGTTCACCGGTGAACAGGTAGGGAACGCGGCGCGATGGGGCAAGCGGGTATGGGTTGGGATGCCGGCGTTCGAGTGGTTTTCGGTGATGTAACGGAGGGCCCGTTCGCGCGGCGCGCGCGGCGGGCTGACTGACCGTAGAAGAGGTCGGAACTTACGATCCTGAGGCTGCGTTCCAAATCTAGGCGAACGGTCGCTCGATTTACATCTGTCATAAGATTGTCATCGTTAGGGCCGACTGCACAGTTCCATGGCAACCTCCCCATTTGCATCCGACGCGATGACCGCTGATTCGAGTGCTGCATCGGCGCCGCGTACCGGTCCCAAGCTCGATCATTCGCTGCACCCGGCGGGGCGGTGGATCTTCCTTGCTGTCCTGATCGGCGGGCTCGCGTATGCAGGGTTCAGCATCGCGTTCGACACCGCGCAGGTCGGCGAGACGCTGGCAGGCGGCGCGTTCGCGTTCCTTGCGCTGGCGCTGCTGATCGCGCTCGGGTTCGAGTTCGTGAACGGGTTTCACGACACCGCCAACGCGGTCGCGACGGTGATCTACACGCATTCGATGCCCGCACCGCTCGCGGTCGTCTGGTCGGGGTTCTTCAATTTCCTGGGCGTGATGCTGTCGTCGGGCGCGGTGGCGTATTCGATCGTCACGCTGCTGCCGGTCGACCTGATCCTCAACGTCGGCAGCGTCGGCGGGTTCGCGATGATCTTCGCGCTGCTGCTCGCGGCGATCCTGTGGAACCTCGCGACCTGGGCGGTCGGGCTTCCCAATTCCTCGAGCCATGCGCTGATCGGCTCGATCCTCGGCGTCGGCCTCGCCAACCAGCTCATCAACGGCGGTGGCGCGGACGGCACCTCGGGCGTCGACATGGTGCAGGTCTGGAAGGTGCTTTCCGCACTCGCGTTCAGCCCGATCGTCGGGTTCGTCGGCGCGCTGTTGCTCCTCCTCGTGATGAAGCGGTTCCTGCGCGACAAGAAGCTGTACGAGGCGCCCGAGGGCCAGACGCCGCCGCCGCGCGGCATCCGGGCGCTGCTGATCGGCACCTGCACCGCGGTCAGCTTCGCGCACGGCAGCAATGACGGGCAGAAGGGCATGGGGCTGATCATGCTCATTCTGATCGGTTGCGCGCCGACCGCCTATGCGTTGAACCGGACTATGCCCGAGAGCGCGATGCCCGCATTCGTGCAGTCTGCGCAGGCGGCATCGGCCGCCTACCGCGCGCACGCCGACGGCGCGCCGGCCGACGTGGCGACCTCGCGCGCGCAGGTCACCAAGGCACTGAAGAGCAAGCATGTCGCCGACCCGGTCATCTATGGCGCGCTGGCGACGCTGTCGGACGACGTGTCGAGCCGGATCGCAAGCTACGGGTCGCTTGGCAAGGTGCCGGCCGCGGCCACGCCGAACCTGCGCAACGACATGTACCTGGTGCTCGATACGACCAAGCTGATCGCCGAGGACAAGTCCGCGCAGAGCCGCTTCACCGCGCAGGAGATCACGACGCTCAAGAGCTACAATAGCGGGCTCGAGCAGGGCACGCGCTATATCCCGACTTGGGTGAAGGTGACCGTCGCGCTCGCGCTGGGCCTGGGAACGATGGTCGGGTGGAAGCGGATCGTCGTCACGGTGGGTGAGCGGATCGGCAAGACGCACCTGACCTACGGCATGGGCGCGTCGGCCGAACTGGTCGCGGCGGCGACGATTTTGCTCGCAGTGAGATACGGCATGCCGGTGTCGACAACGCATATCCTGTCGTCGGGCGTGGCGGGTGCGAGCGTGGCAAACGGCGCTGGATTACAGCGGCGCACCGTGATGAACATGGCGCTCGCTTGGGTGATGACGCTGCCGGTGGCAATGCTGCTGTCTGGCGGGCTGTACTGGCTGCTGCTGACGCTGGCGCATTCGCTGGGGTATTGAGCGCTCTAAAATCCTCCCCCGATGGGGGAGGGTCAAGTTTGGCGGAACCCCCAGCCCGCGCCACGGGTTGCCGCGACCATGCGATTACGATGCTCGATCTGCGGGAACTGGGACTGGCTCGTGCGCGAGGACTGGGCCGAGTGTAGCCACTGTCGGTTGTTAGTGCGCGACGTGAGCGAGGTCGGTGCGGTTGCGGAGGAAGTCGGAGCGCGCTTAGAAAGCGGTCTTGTCGATCTCGAACGCGATCCGCCGGAGCGCTGGATGCTCGACCCGGCGGGTTTGCGGAACGCGGCCTGGCGGTTCGGTTTCGAGGTTGAGCCGTTCGCTGTTGCGCAGGGCGGCGTCCGCTTTCCCCCGGATTACCGTCCAGCCCAAGCCCATTCGTCCCCTGCGACCACCGTGCCTCACGCGATAGGACTTGGCATCATGGCGCGACCCGCCGATGCGAACGACATCGTCGAGATCGCGACCGATTATCGCACCGCGTTTGCCCGGATCGTCGTCGTCCTCGACGGCACGGCAGAGGCAAGCGAAATCGCAGCTCGGGTTCCGTGGATAAAGGTCGCCCATCACTCGCTGGCAGGCGACTTCGCCGCTCAACGCAACCGCCTGCAGGACGCGATGCAAACCCGCTGGGTGCTGCAGATCGATACCGATGAGCGTCCCGACACAGCTCTGCTTGACGCACTTGGCTGGTTGGTCGCGGCGGCGGAACGTGACGGGTTGCGTTCGCTCGGTTTGCCACGTCGCAACCTCGTTGACGGGGTACAGTCCGCATCCTATCCGGACATTCAGTACCGCCTCAACCGCAGCGACATCCGCTTTACTGGTCGCGTTCACGAACGTCCCGTCGTACCGTTCGTCGAGAGTTCGCTGGCGCTGGCGGGTGCGCTCCAACACCGGCTCGATGGCGAGCGGGTGCGTGAGCGGACACGAGTCTACGAGGCGATGTCGAGCGGTGCGGGCAGGCCCGAGGACGAGATGCTGCTGCTTGCGCCCTTCGACCCTATTGCCGTGCGATAGACCGCGGTCGTCTGCGCGGACAGGGTATCGCGCGTGAACATGCCCGACGCCCTCCGGCTTGCCGCAGCGTAATGTGCGCGTAACGCCGGATCTTCGATCAGCCGCTGAACCTGCGTGGCCAGGTCGTCGCCGGTGCAGGTCCTCGCCAGCAATCCGGCACCGCTCTCGCCGATGAACAGCCGTGCGCTCGGGTCCTCGGCGCAGGCGACGACGGGTCGGCCGAACATCATCGCTTCCTGATACACGAGCCCGAAGCTCTCATAGCGTGACGGGGCGACGATGACGTGCGCCGCGCTCATCAGGTCGTGCAACGTCGGTTCGTCGACACGGTGGTGGCAGCGCAGCCGCGCCCGCGCGGTGGACGGAAGCGCCTTCAGGTCGTCTGCATGGACGCCAATGATCGTCAGGCGGAAATCGCGCATCCCCGCGTCCGCACGCCGCGCGAGGATCCTCAGCGCCATGATCAGGGCATCGAACCCCTTGCGGTGCTCGTCACGCCCGACGAACAGCAGTTCGATCGGCTGGTCCTCGGGAATATCGTCCGGATAGGTCGCAGCCGTTCCGCGTGCGACGATCTCCGGCGGCAGGCTGAGCCCGATGACCGCATGGTGCTCCTCCCGGTCGGGCGCTTCGACCGCGTACAATGCAGCGATCTTCTCGCCGTGGAGTTGCGTGTTCGAGATCAACGCCTTGCTGAACCGCGCGGACAATCGCTCCGCCAGCATCGCGGCGCGACGGTCGAAGCGATCGCGCACGCTGGTGACGGTCGCCGCTGACGTCGCAGCCGGCGTGGAATTGCGCGTCACCAGCGGGGCGGGGCCGGCGAGCGCGATAGCAAGGCCCGGCGCATACCAGTTGGTCGCCTCCACCACGTCGAACGGCACGCGGCGATGCTCGCGCAGGAGGGTGCGGCGGAAGGCAAGCGAGGCAACGACATGGCCGATCGCCGCGAGCGTGCGGAAACGGGCGGACAGCGAACCGTCACGCAGGCCGCAACCGATCACTGTCACGCGGTCATCGTGACCAGCGTCGCGCCGATCCATCGTAAATACAGTGACGTCATGCCCTGCGCCCGCGAGCGATTGTGCGATCTCGCGCGCGGCGCGGGTCAGCCCGCTCTTTTCTGGAGGATAGGCCCAGGTGAGCAGAGCGATCCTCACGACGCGTTTACCGGGACGTTTTTCGGGTCGGTAACGTTCGTACTAATCTGAGTTAACAAGGCTGTTTTAAGTATCATCCGCCCGGAACCCGGCAACCCCGCGGACGGTTCCTTCGATGAATCACAGATGAACGGGGGAAGGGTGTTCGTTTTACATATCGCGTTGCAGGGATGTCTACGCGCAACCGACGTGGAATACGGAATTACCGCCGATACCGGGGGCCATATCCGGTACCTGCTCGATCTCGTCTCTGCTAGTGGCCGCAATCCCGCGATCGATCGCATGGAAATCATTACCCGCGCGTTTCACCACGCGGCCTATGCCGAATGCTATGCCGAGCCGATCGAGACGATCGACGGCACCACGCGGATCGTCCGCCTGCTGACCGCGTCCGACGCGTATCTGGTAAAGGAAGACCTGTGGACCGAGCATGATAGCTTGGTCGAGGCTATGGTGTCGCACATCGCTACGCTGGATCGCGTTCCCGACGTCATGCACGCGCATTATGCGGACGCAGGGCTCGTAGCGGCCCGCGTATCCGCGCGCACCGGCATTCCGTATGTGTTCACGGCCCACTCGCTAGGCCGCGTAAAGCGCGCCGCGTTCGATCGCGACTGTGTCGAGACCGCAGGCCTCGATCGCCGTATCGCGATCGAAGAGGAAGCCATTGCCGGTGCGGCGGCGATCATCGCATCATCGCGCGACGAGGCGGAGGTTCAGTATGCGGATTACGACGCCTATGATCCCGGCCGGATCCGCGTGTTCGCACCGGGCAGCGATCTGAAGCAGTTCGCGAACTGCACGACCGATCCGCGTGTCGATGCACTGATAAATCGGTTCCTCGATGATCCGGCCAAGCCGGTGATTCTTGCGATCGCCCGCCCGGTTACCAAGAAGAACCTCGCAGCGCTGGTCCATGCCTATGGCCGATCGCCGGCGTTGCAGGCGTCCGCCAATCTCGTGATCCTGGCTGGTACGCGAGACGACAGCGCAACGCTGGAGCCGGAGATCCGCGACAACATCGCCGAACTGCTGCAGCTCATCGATCGCTACGACCTGTATGGCAAGGTGGCGTATCCGAAGCAGCACCGCCCCGACGATATCGCGGCGGTCTATGCGCATGCGCGAACCCGGCGCGGCGTATTCGTCAATCCTGCGCTCAACGAACCGTTCGGCCTGACCCTGCTTGAAGCGGCGGCAAGCGGTCTGCCCGTGGTTGCGACCGACAGCGGCGGTCCGAACGATATCGTCGAAACGTGTGGCAACGGCATTCTCGTCGATCCGCGTTCGCCGGATGCAATTACCGATGCCCTCTTGAAGATCCTCGACGATCCGGCGTTGTGGTCACGCTATTCCGCCGCCGGATCGGTTGCGATCCGTGCCTATGACTGGGACCGGCACGTCCAGCTTTATACCGGGTTGCTCGCGGAGGTCGTGAACGACGCTGCGCCTGCGGTCACGGATCGGAAGCCGGACTTGTTGCTCGTATCGGATATCGACGGAACGCTGCTCGGCTGTGCCAAAGGCGTCGACGATTTCACCGCATGGCACGAGGCGCAGTCGGACGTCGCCTTCGCGATCGCTACCGGGCGCAGTTTCCACAGCGCGATGGCGGTGCTGGGCCAGCACGACGCACCTCGGCCGGAGATCCTGATCACGTCGGTTGGTTCGGAGATTTACTACCGAACCGTGCGTGGTGCGGTGTATGACCGCGACACCGAATGGGAAGGGATCATCGCCGCGGGCTGGGACCGGGACGCGGTCGCTGCGCTGATCGGGCGTCACGCAGGGCTTACGCCGCAAAGTCCACTGGAACAGCGTCGCTTCAAACTGAGCTACTTTGCCGACGGCGACATGGCGGCAGCCGAGCGTGTCCGCGCGCTGCTCGCCGAACATGGCCATAGCTGTTCGATCATTCAGAGCCATGGCCGCTATCTTGACATTCTGCCGCACGCCGCATCGAAGGGAACGGCGGTCGAGCATGTCCGCCGCCGTCTGGGCCTCGAACCGCGTCAGGTTATCGTTGCCGGCGACAGCGGCAACGATATCGAGATGCTGCGATCGTCGCGGCATGCGATCATCGTCGGCAATTATTCGGACGGCCTGGGATCGCGGGCGGACCTCGCCCACGGCTATGTCGCGGTCGGCCATCACGCGCGCGGCGTGATCGAAGGCGTGGCGTTCTTCCGCGATGCCGCCGCCGGGATCAGCGTCGAGGGGCGCAGGAAAGCATCGTGAGCCCCTCTACGGTCAGCGTCCTCACGCTGGTACGCGGTCGTTGCACCCATCTGGTGAATTTGATCACCGGCCTCAATGAATCGACGCGGAAGCCTGACGAACTGGTGATCGGTTACATGCAGGACGCGCCGCATGCCGATCTGCCGCCGACCGACTTTCCGGTACGCGCGGTGTTCGTGGAGGGCGACGCGATGCCGCTGGCGGCGGCGCGCAATTGCGCAGCGGAGGCCGCCCGTGGGGATCAACTGATCTTCCTGGACGTCGATTGCGTTCCCGCGCCGACGTTGGTCGAACGCTATGCGGCCACGGCAATCGAGCCGGGTGGTATTCGGTTGGGCGAGGTGCTGTATCTTCCGGCCGGCGCGCTGGATGCCGGGCTGGACTGGGACATGCTCGATCGGGTCGGCGTGCGTCATCCCGCTAAGCCGCCGATCGCGTTCGATGAAATACGGCCTACGCCGAGCCACGGTGAACTCTGGGGCCTGTCGTTCGCGATCTCCGCGGCGGACTGGGCGCGGGCAGGGGGGATGGACGAGCGCTATGTCGGCTATGGCGGCGAGGAAACCGACTTCGCCGCACGACTGGAGCGGGCCGGTGTGCCGATGTGGTGGGTCGGCGGTGCACGCGCGTATCACCAGCATCATGTCGTCCACACGCCTGCCTATCAGCATTTCGACGCGATCATCCGGAACGCGCGGTTGTTCCGGAGCACGTGGGGGCGGTGGTGCATGGACTATTGGCTCGGGCATTTCGCCGACCGCGAGCTGATCGCGTGGGATACCGAAACGATTACCGTGTTGCGGCAGCCGACTGCAGAAGAAGTGACCGCGTCGAGAATGCCGCCGGAGACGTTGTTCAGCTGAGATACTGCGCGGGTATCTGCAAATCAGACGAAGTGTGATGACGCACAACGTCTCGTTCCTCCCCCACCATAGGACGGGTCGACCTAGCGCTTACCCGTTAAGCAGGCGCCCAAAGCGAAACCGCCAAGCCCTCCAGATAGTCCGCGGCGACCTTGGCCGCATCCGCATCGTACAGGTCGGTAAGTGCGACCGGATCGAGGGCCTTCGCTGCGTCAAGGATACCGCGCCATGGTGCCAGCGCCCCCGGCCATGACGGCAACGCGACCGCCGCCCCCAGTTCCGCCAGTCGCTCCGCCTTGCGGGTCTGTTCACCGAAATACCGCCACTCGGGCGCGCAGACATAAGGCCGGCCGACCCGCGCGATCTCGTGCACGGTGTTGTCGCCCGCCGACGCGATGACGACGTCCGCCGCGGCGATGTGATCGGTGACGCCGGGGACCCAGCCGAGTTCGACGAGGTTGCCGAAGTCGGTCTCATGCCCCTCGCGATGGACCGGCCCGAGCACCAGCCACAGTGCGTCCGGCACCGCGCGCGCCGCCATCGTCAGCGGCGCGTAGGGCGTGCCAGCGCCGCCGCCGCCGGTCAGCACGACGATGATCTCCTTGGTCGGGTCGAGGCCCAGTTTCGCGCGTGCCTCGGCCTTGGTCGGGACGGCATCGACGGTGGTGCAAAGGCCGCCTGCGTAACAGGTATTGGCGCGTACCCAAACCGGCGTATCCGCTTGTTCTAGCGCCTCACCGAACGGTGCGAGCAGGCCGACGCTCGCCTGGTATGCGCCCAAATGACCCGGATCGAGCCGATCGCCGTGCATCCGGATGCTGATCGCAGGCACGCTCGCGATCCGGGCGAGCAGCGCGATCTCGGCGGAGACGTCGACCACGAACAGCGCCGGATCCACGTCGTCGAGGTGATCGACGATCGTCCGCATCGTCGCCCGCGTCTTCGCGACGCCGAGCGGGACGCAGTGCATCACCTCGGGCGTCGCCTGCGCGAACAGGCCCGGCGTGGGCACCGGTGCGCCGATCATGTCGGGCAGCGCGGCGATCGTGATCGGGCGCTCGAACCCGTCGAACAGCGAGGGCTTGGCGGTCAGGATCGTCACCGCGCGGTCGGTGGGCAATTCGCGGATGATCGCCATCGCCCGGTTGGCGTGGCCGCGACCCTGGTGATGGATGAAGAACGTGATCGGCTTGGTCATGCCGATCACTGTACCGATACGGTCTCGGATGGCGATTGATATCGATCAGCATAGTCGGCGTTCAGTCCGAATGCCGCCTCGGTCTCGGGATCGAGCCAGGCCGTGATGTGATCGGCATCGGCGCGCGCAAGTTCGGGATACGGGGTCGGTACATACGGGGCATGGCCTTGCCCCTTGTAACTGGTGATCGGCACGAACGGGTCGCGGCAGGCGATGCGCGTCGTCGCGCTCAACGCCGCGACGAACGCACCGGGATCGCGCACGAACGCGTCGTAGCCGAGCAGTGCGACGTTGTGCGCACGGTTGGTGAGCGACGCCCAGTGGCGAAGTTTGGCGGTCCGCTTGGCGATGCAATTGGCGAAGCGCTCGCCGGTTTCCGGATCGCGCTCGTGCAGCATCTCGTCGCCGTGTATCGGGTGTCCCGGCTCGATATGGCCGAAATGATCGTCCCAATAGCTGTGCCAGTGGCTGCGAATGAACGCATCGAACGGTTGCGCCTTCAGGTCGGGATGCGCGTGCCAGGGCTGGCGGTGCAGGCTGCGCGCCCAGTCGAACGCATCGCGCGCGACGACCAGCACCAGCGTATCCTTCACGAACAACGTCTGCGGCGGCACGAACCAATGCTTGAACCCGAATGCCTCGGTGATTTCCGCGCCAGGCATGTTTGCCTCGATTGCACGCGTGACGAGGTTGGTGCCGCTACATCGCTGGCCATAGATCTGGACGCGCGTGATCGGCACGTCGCCGCGTTTCAGGATACGCAGTCCCGGCAAAGGCTGTTGCCAGTTCAAGGACTTGGGGGGTGTGGTCGCGATCGCCATGATGCCGTTCCGCTAGCGCTGTCGGGCAATGCGTTCAATACCGACCCACCGCGGTATCCAGCAGGCGATACGCGCCGCCGTCGATACGGCTAGAAACCTACGACCGGTTTGGATGCCATCCACCCCTCCGGCCGACCACGATGAAGACTTTACCGGCAGTCGCGGGATCGTGCGGTGCCGCATGATTGCGACAGGAGTGTCCTGCCAATACACGGCTTGGCGATGACACATTCGTTCTTCCCGACAGATCGGCAGTGATGCGGATCGACGCGCACCAGCATTTCTGGACCTATTCGCCGGCCGCCCATCCGTGGATCGAACCCGGCAGCCTCCTGGCGCGCGATCACGCGGCGGCCGACCTGATCCCGTTGCTCGATCGTGCCGGTATCGGCGGCTGCATCGCGGTCCAGGCACAGCAGACCGAAGCCGAGACTGAGGCATTGCTCCTGCTGGCCGCGGAGACTCCGCGTATCCTCGCCGTGGTCGGCTGGACCGATCTCGCAGCGGACGACATCGCGGATCGGCTCGATACATGGCGGCAGGTTCCGGCGCTGGTAGGGTTCCGGCATATGGTGCAGGACGAACCTGCGGACGATTTCCTGCTGACCCCCGCGTTCGTGCGCGGCGTGCGTGCGGCGCTGGCACGCGGGTTCAGCTACGACATCCTCGTCAAGTCCCGGCAGGCGGGGCATGTCCGGCGGTTCGTCGATCTGGTCGGCGTCGATCTGGTCCGTGACGGACAACTGATCCTGGACCACGGCGCAAAGCCGGCGATTGCGGACGGCGGTTGGCAACCCTGGGCCGACTCGATCGTCGACATGGCGCGGACGCCCGCGTTGATGTGCAAGCTATCGGGACTGGTGACGGAAGCCGATCACGCGACCTGGACCGAGGACGGGATCGCCCCATATCTCGATCACCTGTTCGCGTGCTTCGGTCCCGAACGGCTGATCTTCGGTTCCGACTGGCCGGTCTGTCGGCTCGCCGCCGAGTATCAGGCGGTGTTCGACCTGATCGACCACTTCGTCGCGCGCACCTGTCCCGAAGCGCGCGACCGGATTTTCGGCGACAATGCGGCGGTCGCCTACGCGCTGTGACACGACGCGCGGGTCGGAGCGTGGCCCCCGCGCTTGCCGATCGCAGTCTCGCGTTCGGCATGGCGTTCGCACCATTTCCCTGACGTCGGATGGTGGTTATGAATGTGGCGATGGCTCAGCGACGCGCTCGATCTCCTACGGTGCGCCGTCGTCCCTACGCATCGTCGCGTCGGCCATCGTCCGAACATTGGCTGCTGCTGCTCGGTGCCGCGGTTGTGTTCGCGGTGATCTGCGGTTCGCTCACCGACCTGCCCTGGCCGACCGCGAGCACCGATTTGCGGCGTCCGCACCGGCTCACCATGACGCAGGCCCGCACCTCCAACGCGCTGGTGCCGATCGTTGCGACCAGCCGGTCGGTCGCCGAGCGATACCAGTTCCGGGGCGGACCCGCCGCGCGCGAACAGGCCACCGGATGCCTCGCGACGGTGGCGCTGTACGAGGCCGGCAGCGACCGCGACGGACAGCGCGCGGTGATCCAGGTGGTTCTCAACCGGGTCCGCGCGCCGGGGTTTCCCAAGACCGTCTGCGGGGTCGTCTATCAGGGATCGAACCGGACCACCGGGTGCCAGTTCTCGTTCACCTGCGACGGATCGCAGACCCGTCGGCCCGAACGCAACGGCTGGGAGCAGGCGCGCCGTGCCGCACGCCGCGCGCTGGCCGGGTATGTCTATGCGCCGGTCGGCCGGGCGACGCACTATCACACCGACTGGCTGGTGCCCTATTGGCGGTCGTCGCTGGTCAAGGTGGCGATCGTGCACTCGCATATCTTCTACCAGCGGCGATGACGCGTTCGCCGGAACTTATTGCTGCGCCGGCCCGACGGACAAGGATACCCATGTCGACCCTGATACGAACCGCGATCAGCACCGCGTGCCTCGGCCTGCTTGCCCTGACCGGGTGTGCGGGCGGATCCTATCGCCCGGTCAGCGACGTTCCGGTCAAGCTGGGCCGCCCCTATCGGGTCAAAGGCGCCCTCTATGTGCCCGCCGTCGATCCCGCCTACGACGTACTGGGTTACGCAAGCTGGTACGGATCGGAATCCGGCAAGCGTACCGCGAGCGGCGAGCGGTTCCGTGCCGACTGGGCGACCGCGGCGCATACCACGCTACCGCTGCCGACCTATGTCGAGGTCACTGCGCTCGATACCGGACGGCGGATCATCGTGCGGATCAACGATCGCGGCCCGTTCGCGGGCGGCGCACGCATCATCGATCTGTCGCGTGGTGCGGCCGAGCAACTGGGGGTTCGCGGTGGCGGCCCGGCGGCGGTCCGGGTTCGCCGCGTCGAGCCGACCGCGGACGACCGGGCTCGCCTCCGCAAGGGTAAGCAGGCGCGGGAGCTTCCGCCGATCTCCGAGCATGATCGGCTGAGCTTCAAATCACAGCTGGCCGCCGCCGGTTTCTGATGTCCGATCTCCGAGTCAGTCCGTTCGATCGCCCCAATGTTTGCGATGCGCAGCTTCGAACGCGGCAAGATCGTCTGGGTCGTCCATCATCCGGCGGGCGCGCGCCAGGCAATGATCGGCGAGTGCGCGGACGTCGTGTCGTGCCGCGGGTAACGCCGCGTGGAGCGCAGCGAGCGTGACGGTCAGCCGGATCGTGACTTCCGCTTCCTGGCCTCCCTCGCGCAGGATCGGGCGGAAGGCATCGGTCAGCATCTCCTCGATGGTTGGGCGCGGCAGATAGACGGGTGGCAGATCGTCGATCTCCACCATGTTGGGCCGGTCGACGGGCAGGTTGAGCAGCACCCGCAGCAACGCGTTGAGCACTTCGATTGCGGTACCGGGATCGTTAGTCGCAGGCGCCAAGGCCCGGCTTGCAATCTCGGACAGCGCGATCAGTCCGAGCCGCGGGTCTTGGTCGAACGAGCGATGCCGCTCGATCGTGAATGCGCCCAGCATGAGCGACCGCAGCGCGTCGTCCACTGCGCCTTCGATCCGCAGCAGGTCGCGGTGCGGGTGGACCATCGCGCCCGGTAGCACGACGACATGGATGACGATCCCTCGCTGCGTCGCGATCGCGCCCAGTGCGGCGACATCGACATGCGTGACATAACCGGTCGTCTCGCTGCGGATCGACCGCGCTTCGGCCGGCACCGCGATTGCAGGGCGCCCGCCGAGATACGGCTGCGCGGCGAAGTCGGTCATCGCTTCGGCCGCCGCATTCTCGACCCGGTCGATAACGTCGGACATCCGGCCGAACGCCGTTATGTGCGCGATCCAGCGCAACAGTGTGACCACCACCCAGATGACGATCAACACGGTCGCGCCGAACAGGATGATCCGCCCTTCGTTGCCATAGGCGTGCGTCTGAAGGCCGATGATCCCGACGATCGAGAAGACGAACGCGCCGAGGAACGTCGACAACGCGTTCTGCGAGGTGGGGTCGTTGATCAGCAACTGCGTCGCGCGCGGGGTCGCCAGTTGCGTCGCCGACGAATAGGCGCTGACCATCGCCGTCAGTGAAAAGGTCGTCACCGCCAGCATGCTCGACGCCATGATCTGCAGGATCGTGCCAACCGCGTCCTGACCCAAATCGGCACCGAACGCGTACGGCAGATAGGGGACGATCGCACCCGACAGGATCGCCAGCACGACGCTCAACAGGCTGATGACCGCGGCACGAAACCAGATCTTGCGGACGATCCGGCGCAGGACCCACGACCATCTCTTCATGCGCATTCCTCGATCGATCGACGGACGTGTCGATGGGAAACGGTCGCTTGGACAAATTGCTCCGAGCCGCAGGCACGACACGCGGCGTGGGGTGACGAAATGGGGCGCGTGATCTAGGTCACCGTCCCATGTCTGGGTTTTTCGATCGATTGATTCCGGCGCGACGCTGGACCCCGTCGCGGTATCGCGCGCTGTTACGGGCGCGCGGCCCTCGCTCGGTCCAGTTCAGGACGCGCGCCGCGATCCTGGTCGGGGCGATCCTGATCGGTGTCGTCGCGACTGTGTTTGCCGAGGCGGCGGACTGGGCGGCGTCGGTCTTCGCCGGCTATGCGACGCACTGGCACTGGTTGCCGCTGCTGACGACGCCGCTGATCTTCATGGCGCTGGTCTGGCTGACCCGCCGCTATGCGCCGTTGGCGCGTGGCTCGGGCATCCCCCAGGTGATCGCCGCGCAAGCCGACCCCAACGAGGCGACCCGCACGCTGATTTCGCCGCGTACCGTCGCCGCAAAGGCGGTGCTGACGATCGGTGCGGTGCTGGGCGGCGCATCGGTCGGGCGCGAAGGACCGACTGTCCAGCTTGCCGCGGCGGTGATGGGCGCGACGCACCGCCTCGTCCGCGTGCCGTTGCGGGGTGGCGTGTTGATCGCCGGTGGCGCGGCGGGGGTCGCCGCGGCGTTCAACACGCCGCTTGCCGGATTGCTGTTCGCGATCGAGGAACTGGCGTCGGCCTATGAACAGCGCGTGACGTTGCTCGTGCTCGCGGCGATCGTCATTGCCGGGATGGTCGCGCAGTCGGTGCAGGGCGACTATATCTATTTCGGCGCGATCGGAGCGCACATGCCGCTGCTGTCCGCCTTGTTGGTCGCACCGGTCGCCGGGATCGCCGGCGGCATGGCGGGCGGCCTGTTCTCACGGACGCTGCTGGCAATGGCGCTCGGGCGTAACCGCGTGACGGCATGGACTCGCGCAAACCCAGTAAAATTCGCCGGGGCGTGCGGCGCTATCGTCGCGCTGCTCGGCGTGTTCACCGGGCTTACCTGGGGCACCGGCTATTCCGCCGCCCGCGCAATGATCGTTGGAACCGATGCGCCGCTCTGGTTCGGGCCAGCAAAGTTCGTCGCGACCGCGGCGACCGCGATTGCGGGATTGCCGGGCGGCATCTTCGCCCCCTCGCTTGCGGTCGGCGCCGGGGTCGGCAATCTGCTCCGCGAGATTTTCCCCAGCGAACCCGCGAGCGCGATCGTGATCCTCGGCATGGTCGCTTATTTCGCCGGCGTCGTTCGCGCGCCGCTGACCGCGGTCATCATCCTGTCCGAAACCACCGCCAGCCGCGGTCTCATGCTGCCGATGTTCGCAACCGCCTTCATCGCTGACGCCGCCAGCCAATGGGTATGCCGCGAGAAACTCTATCATGGCCTTTCCAAGGGCTTCGCTATGCCAACCCAGCCACTGCCCGCGGTAGGAAAATGATGGTCATAGCCTGACGAGGGTAGCGTAATACGATGCCATTTCGCGTCGTATCAGGGGCCGATATCGATCGCCTGGGCCTCCGCCCGCTTCGCCGACGCCTTGGCAAACCCGAGCTGTTCCGCGATCGGATCGTTCCAGCCATAAGGGTCGGTGCGGAACGCCACCCGCCCGCCATCGTCGACATAGACATTATGGTACAGCAGCCGGACCGGGATACGGCGTGGCAGCGGTACGAAGGTCATCTCGCCCGACGCCTGCGCGGTCTGCCACGCTTCGGTGACGCCCTGGTCCTCGGCGAGCATCTGCGCGAACCCCAGCGCGTCCTCGACGCGCACGCAGCCGTGGCTCAGATGACGCTGGCTGCGCTCGAACAGCCCCGGTGCGGACGTGTCGTGGAGATAGATCGCCTGGTCGTTCGCCATGTCGAACTTGACCAGACCCAGCGCGTTGCTCGGCCCCGGTTGCTGGACGATCCAGCCATCGCGCAGCACCATGTTGTGCGCAGCGAGATAGTCCTCGCCGACATTGGCCATCTCGCCGTTCTGGATCGACTTGGGCACCGTCCACGTCGGATTGGCGACGAGGCGATAGATCGGCGACGACAGCGCCGGCGTTTCGCGGCCGGGCTCGCCGACGATCACCTTGCGCTGGTCGACCACCGCGCCGTCCCGGTAATAGCGGAGTTGCGCGGCAGCGGTGTTGACGTCGATCCGTGTCGCCGGCGGCGTCCGTGTGAGCCAACGGCGCCGCTCTAGCCCGACGGCGAGCGCCCGGGCGCGGTCGCCGGCGCCGAGGTTGAGCACCTTCAACGTCTCGGGTCCGACGATCCCATCGGCGGCGATGCCGTAATCGGTCTGGAGCCCCTTCAAGGCGTCAGCCATCGCCTGTGTGTAGAGCATCGGGGCGGCTGTCGATGGCGCGTGCGAAAGCGCTATCGGCGAGGCAGGGGCCAGCGGATCGGCGGCCACCGACCCTGGGTCCGTCACGGTCGGCAGATATCCGCTTTCCACCAGCTGCTCGACAATCGTCGCTACCCGTGCGTCGCGATTGCCGACGCGGATTACGCCGGACGGGATTGCCTGAACCGGGGTTGCAACGGTCGCCTTCGCGCTGAACGCGAGATACGCTTCGGACAGCGCCTTGTACTCCGCATCCTGCGGCGCCAGTCCATCGAACCACGCTGCGAGATCGCCTTTCGCCAGCGCCCGCGTCAGACCGGCGGCAAGGTCTGATTTGGGACGCGGCAGTGTATACACCTCGTGCAGCGACGCCGGATCGACCCGACCCTGCGAAAGTGCACCGGCGTACTCGAGCGCGGCTTTCGTCCGCGCTACATCATCGTTTCCGACCGGATCCGCGAGGAACGCGATCCGGTCCAGGCCGTGGCGCGCGCGATCCGCCAGCACGCGGTCGAAGGCCTCGCTATTGCGCGCCGACCAGACCGCACGCCACCCCGCCTTGGCGTAGACGGCACGGCTGGCGGGATCGGTAACTGCCTGCTTGGCAATCGCGATCGACCGTTTCGAGGGCGCATCCGCAGGTAGGGTGGCAGCGTCCTGAGCAAAGGCGAACCCCGCCGGGGCCAGGGTGATGAGCGGCACCGCGGCCAGAATGAGCCGCATCCGCAATGTCTTGACTATCATCCGCACCCAACGCGCAGGCCGCCCGAACGCCTCACCGACGCGGTACGATTGCTCCTCGCCGATGTGCGAGAACGACGGGTGACAGGTGAAAAGACTGTCCGTCGCCAAACCGATCACGCTGCGTTATCGAACTTCCTGACCTCCACAGCGCTTTCGTCGAAATCGTCGAGCAGGCGCGCATTGATGCCGATCTTGCCAAAATCCTCGTCAAGCGTCTGCCAATGCGTGCCGCAGCCGCACACCGGGCAATGGTGGATACCGATCATGCGATCGCCCCAGACATAGGCGACGGTTTCGCCAGATATGCGAACATCGGCAGGCGGGTAGTAGGCGGTGCGCCAGGCAGTTCGCCGACAGAGCGAGCAATTACAGTCCGCCACCCAAGCAGGCAGGCTTGGCAGTTCGATCCGCACATTGCCGCAGTGACAGCTTCCTTCGACAGGCATGACGACGTGTATACGCCAAACCAAACCTCCGCAAAGGGCGGTTTCTACCGAGGCCGACCGTCTCGATCGGGACCGGATTTTGGGAGTATGGCAGTTCCGAAATCATCGACCCGGTTACCGTTATTCGACTGTACGAAGCTACCGGGCCGCTCGACCTATCCCCGCAGAACTTCCATTACGATCCTCTGGCGATCGGCCGATGCGTTGTGCGGATTGCCAGTGCCGAATGGTGGCTTTGGATCATATTCCATGGCTAATTCAACCGCACCGCCCACCTCAGCGCCAGCGATGTGACCGCATAGCGCAAGACCAAGATCGATCCCCGCCGTGACGCCCGCGGAGGTCCAGTATTTCTCGGCCTTGGTCACCCTGTCGCCTGTATATTCCGCTCCGAAATGGACAAGATAATCTTTTGCTCTCCAATGAGTGGTCGCCTTCCGGCCACGAAGCAGACCGGACGCGCCGAGGATCAATGACCCCGTGCAAACTGATGCGGTGATGATCGTCGTCTGGTCGATACGCACAATGCTTGAACGCAACGCTTCGCTGCCCATGCACTGTCGTAGGCCAACGGTACTGCCGCCTGGGATAAGAAGCATATCGACCGATTCTACGTTTCCTATCGCGGCTGACGGTGTCAGCGATAGGAAGTCATCGCCGGTCCGACACGGACCGCCGGTCTCGCTGACGAATATGATATCGGTATCTGGCAGGCGAGCGAGGGGGTCATAAACCCCGATAGGATCAAGCGCCGTGACGCCATCGAATAAGAATACAGCTATTCTCATACCGCTTCCTTCTGTGGAGCGGCCCAGGCGAGCGGCCTGATGGATGCCGCGCTCCCCGGTGGTTACCCACCTGTGTCGCCAGTCACGCCGCATCGGAAGTCTGACCGCCTGTCCACGAATTGCAAGCCGCTGCTGACACTCAGTCGATCGCAGGATCGATCCCGGCACGAAGCAGCAGTTGCGCGGCGTTGCGCATTTCCCGAGCATACTCGGGCACACGTCCGGATAGCGGCCGAACGTCAGCCGCTTCTCCGTGTCGCGAAATCGATGCTTCATCCGCCATGATCGCGCGCTTCGGCGATCTTCTATGGCTTGCGGCTTTCCGTACATTCCGACACTTGGCGTCGGTCAGCATACGGTGCTCCTAGCGCCGAAAACTAGTGCCCCCAAAGGGGGCCCCACTCGGGACTAGGCGCTACCAAACGGTCTCGAACCGTACCGAACTTCAACTGTGAGGATTTCCGCGGGCTTGCAAGCCTCCGCGAACTTCTCAGCACCCCCGCGAACGAGGAAATGGCTCCCTGAGTAGGATTCGAACCTACGGCCACTCGATTAACAGTCGAGAGCTCTACCGCTGAGCTATCAGGGAACGTTGCCGGAGGCGGCTCTATAAACGGCCAGTCGGACGATGCAAGCGGGTTTCGCCGCAAAAATGCAAAGTCCGCGATAAACGGGGGTCAGGAGACGAACTGCTCCATCGTGATGCGGTCGTCGAGCGCGTGCTCCGGGTCGAACAGCAACGTCAGTTCGCGCGCGCGGTCCATGCAGATGTCGACCCGGGCGACGTCTCGTATCTCGCGTTGATCGGCGACGGCGGAGACGGGGCGCTTGGCCGGATCGAGCACGCGGATGCCGATGCGCGCTTTGTCCGGCAGGATCGCACCGCGCCAGCGCCGAGGGCGAAACGGGCTGATCGGCGTCAGCGCGATCATCCCAGAGCCGAGCGGCAGGATCGGGCCGTGCGCCGAGAGATTGTACGCGGTCGAGCCCGCAGGCGTGGCAACGAGGATACCGTCGCAGGCAAGTTCGGGCAGGACGATGCGATCGTTCACCGTCACTTCGAGATTCGCGGTTTGCCGGGTCTCACGCAGAAACGACACTTCGTTGATCGCGGGCAGCGTGTGCGTGCGCCCGTCGACGCCAAGCGCCGTCATGCTGAGCGGGATGACCTTGAACGGTTTCGCGCGCTCCAGCCGGTCGCCGAGGCCGTGATGGCGCCATTCGTTCATCAGGAAGCCGACGGTGCCAAGGTTCATGCCGAAAACGGGCACGGGCGGCTTACGGCGTTCGAGCATGGCGTGGAGCGTTTGGAGCATGAACCCATCGCCGCCGAGTGCGATAATGACGTCGGCATCCTCGACGGGTACCCAGTCGCCCAGGTCGGCGAGTTCAGCCTCGGCGGCACGAGCGGGCGGGGTATTGGACGCGACCAGCGCCCGCCGCTCGTATCTGTTCATCCGCCGGTGACGCTCATGTGCCGTGCAACTGCGGGACCCTCGCCAGCGCCGATGCGGAAGTCGTGCGCCTTCGGCTTGGCGAACAGGCCGGCGTCGATCGCTGCATCAAGCCCGGCGGTTCCGCCTTCGCGCAACGCGGCCTTGAGATCGACCTGGTCGTCATGACCGAGGCACATGTAGAGCTTGCCTTCGGTGGTCAGGCGCACCCGGTTGCAGCCATCGCAGAAGTTTGCCGTTAGCGGCGAGATCAGGCCGAGCCTGGTCGTCGTGCCGTCGACATTCCAGTAGCGCGCAGGACCGCCGGTCTTGTGCGCATCGCGGGCGAGGGTGAACTGCTGGCCGAGATCTTCGAACACCTTGGTCAACGGCAGGAAGCGATCGGTACGGTCCTCGTCGATCGCGCCGAGCGGCATCGTCTCGATCAGCGACAGGTCGAAGCCTTCGTCACGGCACCAAGCGAGCATCGGCGCAATCTCGTCCTCGTTGAAGCCCTTCAGCGCGACCATGTTGATCTTGATCGCGAGCCCAGCATCCCGCGCGGCATGGATGCCGCCGATTACCTGCGAAACATCGCCGTGGCGGGTGATGTAGCGGAAGCGCTCCGGGTCGCGGCTGTCCATGCTGACATTGACGCGACGGATGCCGGCATCGACCATCGCCTCGGCATGCTGTGCGAGGCGCGTGCCGTTTGTGGTCATCGTCAGCTCTTCCAAGCCCGAACCGATGTTGTGGCCGAGACGCTGGACCAGTTCGGCGACGTCGCGGCGCACCAGCGGTTCGCCACCCGAAAGGCGAATCTTCGTCACGCCGCGAGCGATGAAGCGTTCGGCGATGATCGCGATCTCTTCGAGGCTTAAGAGCTTGGCGCGCGGCAGGAACGTCATCTGCTCGGCCATGCAATAGCGGCAGCGCAGATCGCACCGGTCGGTCACCGAAATGCGCAGATACTTGATCGTGCGACCATGCGTGTCGCGCAACGGCTTCTGCATCGGGGTTGGCGCGAGCGTCATCGCTCCAGAGCTAGGACCTGGCTGTCCCGGTAACAAGGCCGGATCGGCTGGTAATAGATTGGCGCGCGTCGATACGGCGGCTAGGCTCGCACCGATGGAGCGGGGTGCGACGGATATGGAAGACATGCAGACCGCAACGACGCTGTTCGCGGTATCGTTCCGTCAACGTGGTGAAATTGCAGCGATCTTGGCCGGCGCCGGCGCTGGTGCCGACTGGCATGCGGCGGTGTCGAGCGATGCCGTCGCGATCGAAAGCCGCTTCCTCGCGAGCGGTGCCGCGGTCGCCGTGATCGATGCGCGCGGGGCGCTTGACGAAGGGCTTGCCGCGACGCTGGCGCTGGGCGGACTGGTCGCGACCAATGGCGCTGCGCTGCTGGTGCTGGTGTCGCGCGGCGACGTCGAGGCGATCGGCGAGTTCTTCGATGCCGGCGCGACACAGTTCCTCGCAAGCCCCGCCAGCGACAGCGAACTCGTTCAGGCGTTGCGGTTCGCTGGACGTCATGCAGTGCGCGCGGCGGGCAGCGCGACTGACCGGCGCAAGATTCCCGGTGCCTCGCTCTACGACCGCGAAACTGGCGATGTTCGCCGCTGGATCATCGAGCGGATCGCTGGTGATTGCCCAGTCGCTGTGGTGCTGGTGTCGCTGTCGCGGCTCGACATCGTCAACGCGGCGCACGGCCGTCCAGCGGTCGACGCACTCATCGAGGCGGCGGTACGAAGAACCGAGATGATCGCGCACGCGTCGATCGGCGTCGATTCGATGGTAGCCAGACTTGGCGGGTCGGAATTCGCGCTGGTGCTCGAGGCGTCCGGCGCGGCGGTGACGGCGGCGATCACCGCGCTCGATGCCGCCCTCGCGCGGCCGTTCCGGGTGGCGGATACGCGCGCGGTCCTGGGCTGCCGGTTCGGCGTGGCGCAGCGCCAGCCGGAAGACGACGCCGCAGCGCTGCTGCGCCGGGCCAGCGAGGCGCTGGCGGAGGCGAAGGCGAGCGACGGGTCGGTGCTGCACGTGGCGTTGCCGGACGGCGTCGCGCCGATCGATGCGCTGGCGATCGACCTGCATCATGCGATCGAACGCGACGAGATCGATCTGCGCTGGCAGCCCCAGGTCGAGATTGCGGGTGGTCGGATCGCCGGGGTCGAAGCGCTGGCCCGCTGGAACCACCGTACCCTCGGACCGCTGGGAGCCGATACGCTGTTCGACGCCGCCGACCGTGCGGACCTGGGCATCGCGCTGTCGGATCATATCCAGCGGCTGGTGCTGGCGCGCGCGGTGGCGTGGCCGGACGCGCTCGGCGCGCTGCGCGTGTCGCTGAACCTGACTGCGGCGGATATCACCAGGCCGGGTTTTGCTGCGCTGTTCCTGGCGCGGGTCGACGAGAGCGGGTTTCCGCGCGGCCGCCTGACCGTCGAGATCACTGAGACCGGACTGATCGAGGATTTGGCGGCGGCATCGGCCTTGCTCGCGGAATTGCGCGGGGCAGGTTGTCGCGTGGCGATCGACGATTTTGGGACAGGCTATTCGAGCCTCGCCTATCTCAAGTCGCTGCCGCTCGATTACGTCAAGATCGACAAGTCGCTGGTGCGCGACATCGACGGCTCGGCACGCGACCGGGTGGTCGTGGCCGGTGCCATCACGATGGCGCGGTCGCTCGGCTTGGCGGTGATCGCCGAGGGCGTGGAAACACCGTCGCAGCTGGAACTGCTCGCGGCGGGCGGCTGCGGCCTGTATCAGGGCTTTCTGTTCTCGGAGCCGGTCACCGAAGCGGCGCTACTCGATTTGATGGGGAAAGAATGATGCGGGCTATCATGGTGCCGATCGCGATGATCGCCGCGACAACCGTCGGCCTGCCTCTGGCCGCAACGCCCGCTTCCGCGGCACCGGCGCAGGTTTCGGCCGAAACCGCGATCCGACAGGCGATGGAGACGAGCGCGGCCGGCTGGAATGCGGGCGATCTCGTCCGGTTCATGGCAGTCTATGCCGACGATGCCGTGTTCGTGACGCCGAAAGGGCTGTTGCGCGGAAGGGACGCGATCGCCGCCAAATACCGGCCGAGTTTCCGTGGCACGGGCAATGCTCGCGGTACGTTGTCGTTCGCGTTCCTGGAGATGCGCGGGATCGATCCGCGGCACGCGCTGCTGTTCGCGCGCTGGACGTTGACCGGGCCGTCGACCGTGGAAAGTGGGATGACGACGTTGGTGTTCGAGCGACGCGGGACGGTATGGCAGATCGTCGCCGACCACAGCAGTTGACGGACACGGCGCTATCACGAGGACGCTATCACGAGGACGATGCGATGACGGACAGGCTAGACGGCACGACCGCTGCGCGATTCGCCGGGCTGACGCTGGGGCATCTCACCCGCGAATGGCCGTACAAGCTCGATCAGGTGCTCGATGGGCCAAGCGACCTTGCGCTGCCGAAGACGTTGCATCCCGTATTCCATGGAAGTTTCGACTGGCATAGCTGCGTGCATGGCTGGTGGCAGGTGATGCGGCTCGCGCGACTGTATCCGGACATGCCAGAGGTCGCGGCGGTTGAAGCGCTGGCGGACCGGATGCTCGTTCCCGCGCTCATAGCCGGCGAGGTGGCCTATCTCGGTCGGCCAGGTACCGGCGGGTTCGAGCGGCCTTATGGCTGGGGTTGGCTGCTCGCGCTCCATAACGAACTGGCACGACGACCCGACCGGCCCTGGGCGGCGGCGGTCGAGCCGTTGGCGCGTGCGTTCGCAGCCCGGTTTGCGGCGTATCTGCCGAAACTGATCTACCCGGTGCGGAGCGGGAAGCATGACTGCACGGCATTCGCGCTTGTTCACGCGCTACGCTGGGCGCGGACGCATGAAGCGCCGCTAGCGACGCTGATCGAGGCGCGCGCGCGGGACTGGTATGGCGATGATCGCGATTACCGGCCGTTTGAGCCGAGCGGGGAGGATTTCCTGTCGGCGACGTTGTGCGAGGCGGCGTTGATGAAGGACGTGCTCGGGGCCGAGTTCGCGCCGTGGCTGGCGGCGTTCCTGCCCGATCCGTTCGGTGCCGCGACGGCATGCCTGCGCTCTCCCGCGATCGTCAGCGACCGGTCGGACGGCCGGCTCGCGCATCTCGACGGCGTGAACCTGTCGCGCGCGTGGTGCTGGCGGACGATCGCCGACGCGCTGCCCGATCCTGCCGCCGCGCGCGCGATCGCCGACGCGCACTTGGCCGACGCGCTGCCGCATCTCGCGGACGATTACATGGGCGAGCATTGGCTGGCGACGTTCGCGCTGCTCGCGCTCGAGGCTGAATGATCTGAAGAGAAGGGGCTGGCGTAGCGGACCACGCTGCCTAAGGTCGCATCATCGAACGAAAGAGAGTGATGATGCAAAGACGCCTGCCGTTCCTGGCCTTGCTGGCCCTTTCCACGACCGCGCTGGCCCAGACGTCGGCTCCGCCGCCCGCCGCCGACCCGAACGCGTATCTCGAGGACATCCACGGCACGCGTGCGCTTGATACGGTGAAGCGGTGGAACACGCAGTCGCTCGCCGCACTCGAAGCTAAGCCCGGCTATGTGCGCTACCGCCAGCGCGCACTCGACCTGTTGCAGGCGGACCGCCAGATCGCGACGCCCGACCAGATCCTCGGCGATCAGGTGCTGAACCTGTGGCAGGACAAGACCAACGTGCGCGGCCTGTGGCGGGTTGCGTCGCTCGCCTCGTTCACCAGCGGCAAGCCGGTATGGCGGACGCTGATCGACGTCGATGCGCTCGGCAAGGCCGAGGGCAAGAGCTGGGTGTGGAAGGGCGCGACGTGCCGCTCGCCGTCGTACGATCGCTGCATGGTCGCGCTGTCGAACGGCGGCGGCGACGCGGTGGTCGAGCGCGAGTTCGACATTCCGACGGGCAAGTTCGTTGCTGACGGCTTCGTCGTGCCGAACTTCAAGACCGGGCTGAACTGGGCTGGACCCGATATGCTATATGTCGCGACCGATTTCGGCACGGAGAGCCTCACCACCTCGGGTCTGCCACGCACCGTCAAGCTGTGGCGGCGCGGTACGCCGCTGACCGCCGCCACCGAAATCACGAGCGCGGCGAAGAGCGACGTCGGGATCGACACCAGCGTCTTCGCCGAGGGCGATCGGCGCTATGCGCTCGTGTCGCGACTGGTCGATTTCTTCCATGCCAAGCGGAGCCATGTCGGCGCGGACGGCCGGCTGGTTGCGTCGCCGCTACCCGACGATGCGGTGGTCAATGCCGTGCTGGATGGCCGACTGATCGCGACGCTCGCCTCCGACTGGCGTGGCATGCCGGCGGGGGCCATCGTCGCCTACAGCGTCGCCGACGTGCTGGCAGGCCGCTCGCCGTCGATCGAGCGCGTGCTGGTGCCGACCGCGACGCAGGCGGTGGAACAGGTCGATTCGAGCAAGTCGGTGCTGTGGGTAAAGATGCTCGACGACGTCTCGGGCCGGCTCGTGTCGCTGACGCGCGGCGCGGACGGCGTCTGGACGCAAAGCGTCGCGGCGCTGCCGACCGCGTCGACGATCCACCTCGATGCGACCGCGGGCAAGGACGACGTCGCGTTCGCGGTGGTCGAGAGCTTTCTCAGCCCGCCCGCGCTTTATGCCGTCCGCCCGAATGCCAAGCCGGTGACAGTCGACACGCTGCCCGCGCGGTTCGATGCCTCGACGATGCAGGTCGAACAGCGGTTCGCAACCTCGAAGGACGGCACGAAGATCCCGTATTTCCTGGTGCGGAAGAAAGGCACGACTGGCCCAGTGCCTGCGCTGGTCCACGCCTATGGTGGGTTCCGCAACGCGCAGACGCCGACCTACCTCGTCGACCAGCCCTATCGTTCGGGTCCGGCCGGGCTGTTCTGGGTCGAGGAGGGCAACGCGTTCGTGCTCGCCAACATCCGCGGCGGCGGCGAATACGGGCCGCGCTGGCACCAGATGCCGCTGCGCGAGAACCGGCAAAAGGCGTATGACGATCTCCACGCGGTCGGCGACGATCTGGTGCGGACCGGCGTCAGCGCCAAGCGCAAGATCGCCGTCTCGGGACGCTCGAACGGCGGCCTCCTGGTCGGCGTCGCGATGGAGCAGCGTCCTGACCTTTACGGCGCGATCGTGATGGGGTCGCCGCTGCTCGACATGCAGCGCTATTCGCATCTGTCGGCAGGGGCGTCGTGGATCGGCGAATATGGCGACCCGGACAAGCCCGCGGATTGGGCGTTCATCTCGAAATATTCGCCGTACCAGAATTTGAAGCGTGGCGTGCAATACACGACGCCGTTCATCTACACCTCGACCGAGGACGACCGCGTCCACCCCGGCCACGCACGCAAATTCGCCGCGCGGCTGGAGGCCTATGGCGATCCGTTCTTTTACTATGAGAACCCCGAAGGCGGCCACGCGGCGGGCGCCGACAAGATCGAGGATGCCAAGCGCGCCGCGCTCGTCACCGTCTATCTGAACGCACAACTCGCGCCACAGCGCTGATCGTCAGGAATTCCATGATGCGTAATTTCCGTCTGTTGCTCGGCGCCGCGATGCTCGCGCTGCCCGTTTCGTCGATCCCTGCGCCCGTGCTGGCCGCGCAAGCCGAGACGAGCGCGTTCGCGTCGCTGTCGAAGCGCTATGTCGATGGCCTCGCCCGCCTCAATCCATCGTCGGCGACATCGCTCGGCGATCACCGCTTCGACACGCAGATCACCGACATGTCCGCCGCAGGACGCGCCAGGCGAGAGGCGTTCTCGAAGGCCATGCTCGCCGACCTCCAGCGGATCGACCGCAAAGCCCTGTCGCGCGAGGAGCAGGTCGACGCGGCACTGCTCGACAATGCGCTCCGCTACGACATCTGGGATACCGAGACGCTCGGCGGGTGGGCGTGGGATCCGCAGGTCTATAACGACATCGCCGGCAGCTCGCTCTATTCGCTCGCCGCGCGGGACTTTGCGCCGTGGCCGCACCGGCTAAATGCGGCGACCGCGCGGATGGCGGCGCTCCCTGCATTGCTGGCCCAGGCGCGCGCCAACATCGTGGTCGCCCGCGTGCCGTCGATCTACGCGACGACCGTGGCGAAGCAGAACAGCGGTATCGTCGACATCGCCGAGAGCATGCTCGCGCCGCACAAGAGCGAATTGTCCGCAGCGGACGCCAAGCGGTTCGACGCCGCGCTCGTCAAACTGAAGGCGGCGGTCGCCGAGCACCAGGTCTGGCTCGACAAGACGCTCGTTCCCGGTGCGAAGGGCGACTTCCGCCTCGGGGCGGCGCTCTATGACAAGAAGCTCGGCTTCGCGCTGCAATCCGACCTCACCCGGACCGAGATCAAGCGCCGCGCGCAGGCTGCGATCGTTGACACGCGCGCGCAGATGTACGCGATCGCGCGCCAGATCTTCGGCGCCAAGAAGGGCGCGCTGCTGCTTCCCGACAAGCCGTCCGAAGCGCAGCAACAGGCCGCGATCCAGCTCGCACTCGAACTCACCTACGCCAAGCGTCCGGCACGCGACGGCATGATCGACGCCTCGACCAAGGCACTGGCGCAGGCGACCGCATTCGTCCGCGAGAAGGGGCTGGTCGGGATGCCCGACAGCCCGGTGAAGATCATCACCATGCCCAAGTTCCAGCAGGGCGTCGCGGTAGCCTACTGCGATTCGCCCGGCCCGTTGGAGAAGAACCTCGGCACGTTCTTCGCCGTGTCGCCGATCCCCGACGACTGGACCGAGGCGCAGGCGACCTCGTTCCTCAGCGAATATAACGACTACATGATCCACGACCTCGCGGTGCACGAGGCGATGCCGGGGCATTACCTCCAGCTCGCGCACGCCAATGCGACGCAGTCGACGCTGCGCGCGGTGCTCGGGTCGGGACCGTTCGTCGAGGGCTGGGCGGTCTATGCGGAGGGCATGATGGCGGACGAGGGCTATCTGAACGGTGATCCGCTGTTCAAGCTCACCGTGCTCAAGATGCGGCTGCGCTCGATCTCGAACTCGCTGCTCGACATCGGCATCCACACCGAAGGCATGACGCGCGACGAGGCAATGCAGCTGATGACGCACACCGCGTTCCAGCAGGAGCGCGAGGCGGCGGGCAAATGGGTCCGCGCCTCGCTCGGCTCGACCCAGTTGCTGAGCTATTTCACCGGCTATTCGGAGCACATGGCACTGAGGGAGGAGGCGAAAAAGCGGCAGGGCGCGGCGTTCGATCTCAAGCGCTACAACGACGCGCTGCTCGCGCATGGTTCGCCGCCGGTGCGCTACGTCCGCGAGCTGCTGCTCGACCTGCCGATCGGGTAAGCGCCGGTCGCTTGACCGGGTCTGCGAATGCTGTGACGCTGCTCCGATAAGAAGCCATCGGAGAGGCGTCATGGCAGGATATCGTCTTCGGCGCGGTATGGGGTCGCTGCGATGACCGGCCCGCTTGCCGGAATCCGGATCGTCGAGCTTGCCGGGATCGGTCCCGCGCCGTTCGCCTGCATGATGCTCGCCGATCACGGCGCGGAGGTGATCCGGATCGAACGACCGGGCGCTAAGAAGAGCGGGCCGGGCGGCGATCCCGCCAAGGATATCCTGCTCCGATCCCGCAAGACGATCGCCGTTGACCTCAAATCCGCCGAAGGGATTGGCATCGTTCGTGATCTGGTCGCATCGGCAGATGGTTTTGTCGAAGGTTTTCGGCCGGGTGTGACTGAACGACTGGGGCTCGGGCCGGAAGTGCTGATCGAGACGACCCCGCGGCTTGTTTATGGCCGGATGACCGGTTGGGGGCAGGACGGGCCGTACGCGCAGGCCGCGGGCCACGACATCAACTATATCGCACTTGCCGGCGCGCTGCACGCGTTCGGCAGCGCAGGAGAAAAGCCGACGCCGCCGATCAACATGGTCGGTGATTTCGGCGGTGGTGCGATGATGCTGGCATTCGGCATGGTCAGCGCCTTGCTCCACGCGCGGACCACCGGGCAGGGGCAGGTGATCGACTGCGCGATGACCGATGGTGCCGCGCTGCTGATGAGCATGATCTGGAGCTTCCACGGCCAAGGCCTGTGGCGCGACGAGCGCGGCGTGAACCTGCTCGATGGCGGTGCGCATTTCTACGACACCTATGCCTGCGCCGACGGAAAATACGTGTCGATCGGCGCGATCGAGCCGCAATTCTATGCAGTGCTGCGTCAGAAGGCGGGCCTTGCCGAGGATCCCGAATTCGATCGGCAGATGGATTCGCGGTGCTGGCCGGCGCTGTCGGAAAAGCTCGCGGCGCTGTTTGCGACCCGGCCGCGTGACGCATGGTGCGCGATTCTCGAACACACCGATGCGTGTTTCGCGCCGGTGCTGTCGCTGGCCGAGGCACCCGCGCATCCGCACAATGTCGCGCGCGGCACGTTTACGGAGGCGGGGGGCGTGATCCAGCCGATGCCCGCGCCGCGTTACTCCGCCACGCCAACCGTCGCACCACACATGGCCGACGGGCATACCGATACCGATACGCTGCTCGACGGACTTGGCTACACGGCGGACAAGATCACCGCGCTCAGGGCTGACGGGACCGTCGCGTGATCATGGGAGTGGTTGGTGGGCCCGGCAGGAATCGAACCCGCAACCTAGCCGTTATGAGCGGCCAGCTCTAACCGTTGAGCTACAGGCCCCACCGGCGCCTGCGTTAGCGCAAGCATCTGCAAAGCAAAAGACACAAAGAAAAAGGGCGCTCCCGAAGGAGCGCCCTTTCCGACACTAATACTCTATCAAGCGCGAACGCCCGACAGGGTTTAGTTCATGTTGTCGGTCTTCTCGTCGGCAGCGTCACGGACGTTGTCGGCAGCTGCGTTCATGTTGTCAGCAGCGTTCTCGAGCACGTCGGTAGCGACTGCGTTCGAGGTATTGTCCGCCATGGCGTCCATGTTGTCAGCCTGCATTTCCATGTTGTCAGCCAGCATGTCCGCGTTGTTCTCAACTGCGGCGGCTTCTGGCGACTTGCTGCAGGCTGCGACGGACATCAGGCCGGCGGCAGCAGCGATCAGAACGATCTTCTTCATTCGAATGCTCCCAAGCATAGTTTCACTCGCGGCCGACCCGATTGCCGTCGCGAAGTCACGTCAAATAGCGGCCCCCGGCGGGCGGTCAATCCGCTAAATTCATCTGTCCGCAAGGTTTGCGGCAGAACGATGACAAATTGGTTCATGCAATTCGTCACTTCTGAGGCACAATTGGCCCGATTTCCTCGGGTGCATTGGCCACCGTCGCGATCACCGTGGTCCAGGCCGCAACGTTCTGGCGGAGCTGTTCGGGGTCGATCAGATCCAGCGTGTCCTCGGGCGTATGGTGGTAGTCGAAGTAGCGCAGACCCGACTGGTTGAGATCGATTCCGGCGACGCCCGTGGCAATCACCGGGCCGACATCGGTGCCGCCGTGGGGGGTGTCGGCACCGCGGATGATCCCGAGCGGGGCGAGCGCCACGGTCAGGCGATCCTCGATGGGCTTGGCACCGGCGGGTAGGCTGCTTTCGAACCGCCAGACACGATCGGCACCGAAATCCGATTCGGCAGCGGTCGCATGGCGTTCGCCGGCGTGCGCCTTGGCGTAGGCGGCTCCGCCAAAGCCGCCGCTCTCCTCGTCGCCGAACCAGACGACGCGGATCGTGCGGCGTGGGCGCTGGCCGCTGTCCATGACGAGCTTGGCGGCAGCCGCGGTAATCGCGATGCCCGCGCCATCGTCGATCGCACCGGTACCGAGATCCCAGCTGTCGAGATGGCCGCCGATCAGCACGATTCCCGCCTTGGGGTCGGTGCCCGGAACCTCGGCGACGACGTTACCCGATTCCCGTATCCCGACCTGCTTGTCTTCCAGGACCAGCTTCAGCGTCACGGGCTTGCCGAGCTTCACCAGTCGCTCGACGTGCTCGGCGTCCGCGACCGACAGCGCGGCTGCGGGGATCGGCGTCACGCCCGCGTCGAAATTGGTGTTGCCCGCGTGCGGCCCGCGGCCGTGATCGGTGCCGATCGACCGGATCACGATCGCCGCCGCGCCCTTCTTGGCGGCGACGTTCGGTCCGACGAAGCGCGCGGTGCCCTGCGATCCATAGCTCGATCCATCCTGCGTCGGCTGCATCGCGTTCGACACGAAGGCGATCTTACCCTTCAGGCTGCCGTCAGGAGCGAGCGCCAGGTCGTTGTACGTCGGAAAATACACGATCGGCAGGGTCAGCCCGCCCGGCAGCGTCGCGCCCGAATTGCCCAGACCGACCAGATGCAGCGTCTGCGCATAGGGGGCGACCAGCTCCCCGCTCTCCGTGCCGCGCGACCAGACCGGCAGCTGGTATGGCTCGATCCGCACGTTCTTGAACCCGAGCGCCTTCAGCTTGGCGACCGACCAGGCGCGCGCCCGCGGTGCTGCCTCGGTGCCGGTCATCCGCGGGCCGACCTCGGTCGTGATCCCTTCGACGATCTTGTACGCGGTGTCGTCGGTCAGCGCCTTATCACGCAGTGCTGCGACCTTGGTGTCGACCGCGGTTGCCGGGGCGGCGGTACGCTGCGCCGCGAGAGGTGAGGTGAGGGCGGAGGCGGCCAGCGCCGCGAGCAGGGTGCGTTTCATCATGGACCGCAGCGTATGTCGGCGCTCCCCGTTTGCCAACGGCCCGCCGCATCGCTATCTGCGCACGTCAAATCCCGCCTTTATTCAGAACGGAGCTCGGCACCCACATGGCCGTCCAGTATACCTACGTCATGAAGGGTCTGTCGAAGACCTTCCCCGGTGCCAACAAGCCCGTTCTCAACAACATCCACCTCCAGTTCATCCCGTCGGCCAAGATCGCGATCATCGGCCCCAACGGCTCGGGCAAGTCGACCTTGATGAAGATCATGGCCGGCATGGACCCCGATTTCACCGGCGAAGCCTGGGCCGCAGAAGGCGTCAACGTCGGCTATCTGGCGCAGGAGCCGCAGCTCGATCCGACCAAGGACGTCATGGGCAACGTCAAGGACGGCGTCCGTCCGGTCGCGGATCTGGTCGACCGGTTCAACGCGATCTCGGCCGAAATGGGCGATCCGCAGGACGACACCGACTTCGACGCGCTGATGGAGGAGATGGGCGAGCTTCAGGCCAAGATCGACGCGGTCGACGGCTGGGCGCTCGACAGCCAGCTCGAACAGGCGATGGAAGCACTGCGCTGCCCGCCGGGCGACGCCGACGTCACCAACCTGTCGGGCGGCGAGAAGCGCCGTGTCGCGCTCTGCAAGCTGCTGCTGGAGAAGCCGCAGATCCTGCTGCTCGATGAGCCTACCAACCATCTCGACGCCGAAAGCGTGTCGTGGCTGGAGAATTACCTGAAGGAATATACCGGCAACGTCATCCTCGTGACGCATGACCGCTACTTCCTCGACAACGTCGTCAACTGGGTGCTCGAGCTCGATCGCGGGCGCTACTACACCTACGAGAGCAACTATTCGGGCTATCTGGAGAAGAAGGCACAGCGCCTCAGCCAGGAAGAGCGCGAAGAGGCCGGCAAGCAGAAGGCGATCGCCGACGAGCTGGCGTGGATGCGCCAGACCCCGAAGGCGCGCCAGACAAAGTCAAAGGCGCGTATCCGCGCGTTCGACGAGCTGATGGAGAAGCAGGAGAACCGCGTCGCCGGCAAGGCCGCGATCCTGATCCAGCTGCCAGCCCGTCTCGGCGGCAAGGTAATCGAGGCGAAGGGCCTGACCAAGTCGTACGGCGACAAGCTGCTGTTCGACGGCCTCGACTTCACGCTGCCCCCGGGCGGCATCGTCGGCGTGATCGGCCCGAACGGCGCGGGCAAGTCGACCTTGTTCAAGCTCATCACCGGCCAGGAAACGCCCGACGAAGGCACAATCGAGGTCGGCTCGACCGTCAAGCTCGGTTACGTCGACCAGAGCCGCGACGATCTCGATCCGAACAAGAACGTCTGGCAGGAAATCTCCGACGAGCTGGAGATCTTCCGCTTCGGCAAGCAGGAGATGGGGACGCGCGCTTACGTCGGCGCGTTCAACTTCCGCGGGCCGGACCAGCAGAAGAAGGTCGGCCAGCTGTCGGGCGGTGAGCGCAACCGCGTCCACATGGCCAAGATGCTCAAGGAGGGTGGCAACGTCCTCCTGCTCGATGAGCCGACCAACGATCTCGACGTCGAGACGCTGCGTGCGCTCGAGGAGGCGCTGGAGACGTTCGCAGGTTGCGCGGTGGTCATCAGCCATGACCGCTTCTTCCTCGATCGCCTCGCGACGCACATCCTCGCGTTCGAGGGCGACAGCCATGTCGAGTGGTTCGAGGGCAACTACGCGTCGTACGAGGAGGACAAGCGCCGCCGGATGGGTGACGCCGCCGATCGACCGACCCGTCTGGCGTACAAGAAGCTGACTCGCTGAGGACGATGCCTGTCGTAGAACACTCTCCCGGCGGTGATGCCGCGCCTGCTGCTGGCGAACTCGAATATCGTCTTCGCCAGCAGTCGATCCTCGCCGATTTCGGGATCGAGGCTTTGCGGGCGCGGGATCTGCAGCCGATGTTGCAGCGTGCGACCGAATTGTGCGGCGAGGGGATGCGGTCGAAATACTGCAAGTTTCTCGAATATCGCCCAGAGCAGGATACGCTGCTGGTGCGTGCCGGCATCGGCTGGGAGCCGGGGGTGGTCGGGTCGACCGAGATGCGGACCGATCTCGGGTCGCCGGCGGGGTTTGCGCTGGAGACAGGGCAGCCGGTCATCTCGAACCATCTCGAGAACGAACAGCGGTTCCGAACGCCCGAGTTCATGGCGCGGCACAATATCCGGCGCGCGATCAACGTGCTGGTCGAGACGTCGGGCAAGCGTTTCGGTGTGCTTGAGGTGGACAGCCCCGACGAGGGCAAGTTCGAGCCGGCCGACTTCGCGTTCATGCAGGGGTTTGCCAATCTCATCGGCGTCGCGATTGAGCGACAGCAGGCCGAGCAGCGTCTGAGCGAAGCGATGGCGCATCAAGAGTTGCTCACGCGGGAGGCCAGCCATCGGGTGAAGAACAGCCTGGCTTTGGTCTCGGCGATGCTCAATCTCCAGATGCAGGAGGATGACGATCCGCGGATCCGGCGAATGCTGGGCGATGCGCAGGCGCGGATCACCGCGATCGCGCAGACGCATGACCAGCTATGGCGTGGCGATCAGGTCGGCATCGTCGCGCTGAACGATCTGGTCTGCGGGATCGCTACGGGACTGGGCGAACAATCGCTCAATCACCGGATCGACTGCGATATCGAGGCGATCCTGATCAGCGCAGACGTGGCGATCCCCATGGGGTTGCTGGTTACCGAGCTTGTCACCAACGCGATCAAATATGCGTATGGCGACGACGGCGGCGTGATCCTGGTTACGGTGCGGAGCGCGGAGGGGCGGATCGTGCTGACGGTGTCCGACGAGGGCGGCGGGTTGCCGGCGGACTTCGACCTGAAGACGGCGTCGCGCAGAAGCCTCGGGATGCGAATGATCGGCAGCCTCGCGCGGCAGTTGCGCGGGACGGTGACGATCGAGAACGCTGCGGTAGGCACGTGCGCCACGCTCGACGTTCCCGATCCGCGGGGCGAGGAAGCGGAATAGGTTTTCCGATAGTGGGAATGCGATCCTCCCCCGTCAGGGGGAGGTGGCGCCGAAGGTGACGGAGGGGGAGGACACGCAACGTCCGTTGCACGTTCCTCCCCCTCCGTCTCGCTACGCGGCCACCTCCCCCTGGCGGGGGAGGATCGCGAAAAAGCTAGGCCGCGACCGCGCCGCCTTGGTCGCCATCCACGCTTCGGCCTTCGCCAGCGCAGGGGCGTCGTCGACGTCGATCCAGTCAATGTCGCTGCAATCCACGATCCGGGCGAGACCTTGCGCAGCCAGCAGGCGGACGCCCTCGGTCAGCGAGGGGCTCGCCAGAGTTGCGAGTGCGTCCGACAGCGCAGGGCCGATCGCGAAGACGCCGGTGTCGTAGCAGTCGTGCGGCTCGAGGCCCTTGCCGATCGCGACGATGCGGTCGCCTTCGGTGGCGACGCAGGTCACGTCCTCCGGGTCGACCCAGTCGTGGCCGAGCCGCCGGTCAATGCCGAGGCGGAGGCCACCTCCCGCGCCGGCGCGAGCCATGCGGGCGTAGAGTTCAGGGCTGACGAGGTGGTCGCACATCGCCAGTACCGCCTCGCTACCCGCCAGCGCATCCCGCGCAGCCAGCACCGAAACGCCGTTCGGTTCGCGGTGATCGGCGAGCACCGTCTCGACCGCCAGCGGCCAGCGTCGACTTCCGAGATACGCCTCGATCGCCTCGCGTCCGTAACTCACCGTCACGATCGCGCGCACAAAGCTGGCTTCCGCCAGCCCTTCGAGCGCGTGGGCGATCAACGGCCGCCCCGCCACCGCGCAGAGCGGCTTGTACGGGGCGGAGGTGCGAAGGCGGCTGCCTTCCCCGGCAGCGAGGATGATCGCCGTTTGAATCCGGGGCGTCTCGATCACGTCAGGCGGCCTTGATGAACCGCTCGACTTCGATCTGCGCGAGATCGTCGGTCATCTGCGTGCGCGGGTGCTTGCAGAAATAGGCCGATGCAGGGTCGATCACGCCGGCGATGCCGCGATCCTTGGCGATCTTGGCGCAACGGATCATGTCGATCGCGACGCCCGCCGAGTTGGGGCTGTCCTCGACCGAGAGACGCAGCTCGATGTTCATAGGCACGCCGCCGAACAGCTGGCCTTCCATGCGCAGGAAGCAGACCTTGTTGTCGTTCTGCCAGGGCACATAGTCCGACGGACCGATATGGACGTTGTCGTCGTCCATCCGCTCGGCCGCAACCGACTGCACCGCTTCGGTCTTCGAGATCTTCTTCGACTCGAGACGACGATGGTTCGACATGTTGAGGAAGTCGGTGTTGCCACCGGTGTTGAGCTGGTAGGTGCGATCCAGCTTCACGCCGCGCTTGGCGAACAGGTCGGTCAGCACGCGGTGGACGATCGTCGCGCCGAGCTGTGCCTTGATGTCGTCGCCGATGATCGCGACGCCGGCGTCTTCGAACTTCTTCGCCCAAACCGGGTTCGAGGCGATGAAGACGGGGATGTTGTTGACGAACGCCACGCCCGCTTCGATCGCGCACTCGGCGTAGAATTCGGTCGCTTCCTGCGAACCCACCGGCAGGTAGTTCATCAGCACGTCGGCGCCCGATGCCTTCAGCTCGGCGATGACCTCTTCACGCGTCGGCTCGGCGGCGTCCGAGACGAGGAACGTACGGTCGTCCTTGAAGTCGGCCATGTGGTCGGCGACGCCGTCCAGCTTCTTGCCCATCTTCACGATCGTGCCGGTGTTGCCGACATTGGGTGCGAACACCGCGGTGCAGTTTGGCTTGGCGAAGATCGCCTCGGCGACGTCCTTGCCGACCTTGCGGCGATCAACGTCCCAGGCCGCGACGACCTTGATGTCGCTCGGCTTGTAGCCGCCCATGTCGAAATGCATCAGGCCAACCTGGTCGTTTGCCCCCTCGCGATAATGCTCGAGGCCCTGGACGAGCGAGCTCGCGCAGTTGCCGATGCCGACCACGGCGATCCGAATGCTATTCATTACTGACCCTGTTCCTTACGAAAGATGCATGCGCGACGCGGTTTTTGGTCGCGTTGCGGAAGTATTACGAACGAAAGCCCGCTCGACACGACGGTGCCAGACGAGCCCGACGATGGCCACGAGCGTCAAAGGGACGATCTCGAACCACCAGAAGATGCGTGGGTTGCCCGCGAAGCAGGCGACGAAGATCGCCCATACCCGGACGTTCGCGGTAAGCAAGGCCATGAAACGCAACGGTGCGACGGCGCGGGCACCATACAGCGCACCGAGTACGACCGGATCCGCCGACTGACCGAGCGTGCGTTCGAACGGCATGGCGATGCGGTCGATGCTGCTCGCGACGCCGTCGTAGAAGCGTACGAGCGCGTTGCCGGTCGGCACGGGGACCGCCTGCAGGGCGACGCCCTTGATCCGGCGATGGTAGCGCGAGCGCTCGCCTTCATACATGTTCGACTGAACGGCATGCGCGCCACCAGCCGTGACGGCGAGGATCCAGGCTTCGGGCGTATCGATCGTCAGCGCGAGCGAGACGTAGATCAGCGCGAACACGCCGTGATCGCATAGCCCGTCGAGCATGCGACCGAGCGGGCTCGCCGTCTTGGTCGCACGCGCCACCATGCCGTCGAGCCCGTCGGCGATCAGCCACCCCATCGACAGCACCAGACCGACCAGCGCGAGCGCCCAATTGCCCCATTGGGTATAGGCGAGCGCGGCGGCGCCACCGAGGCAAAGCCCCGCCACCGACACCGAATTCGCGGAAATTCCACGTGCCAACGCAAGCGGCAAAAGCGCGCGGCCTGCCGGATGAATCAGCCAAAGATTAGATGGGATCTCGATCCGGCGATCGCGCGATCCATCCGGTGGAGCCAGTGTCATAGGATTTTCATAATGCGCCCGGCTCGCGGTTTATGCAAGATGGCGCAGCGAACCCTAGGGAACGCTTGACCGCAATTCTTCGATCCAAGCGGTTGCGATTCCGTCTGAAGGCGCACGCCAATCGCCACGTGGCGACAGCGCGCCACCCGCCGAGACCTTGGGGCCATTGGGCATCGCCGACCGCTTGAACTGGCTGGTCGTGAAGAAGCGGTAGAGGAATTTCTCCAGCCAATACCGGATCGTCGGCAGGTCGTACGCGACGCGCGCGTCCGCCGGCAGGTCCTCCGGCCATGCGCCGACGTTCGCATCACGCCACGCATGCCAGGCAAGAAACGCGATCTTCGAGGGCGCTAGGCCGTGGCGGATCACGTAATGCGCAAAGAAATCGTTCAGCGCATACGGCCCGATCATCGACTCGGTGCTCTGCAACGCGCCGTCCGCCCCCGCCGGAACGAGCTCGGGCGAAATTTCCTGCGCAAGGATCGTCGACAGGATTGCGTCGGTCGCCGCGTCATACTGGTCGGTGCGGATACACCAGCGGATCAGGAACTGGATCAGCGTCTTGGGCACACCGCTGTTCACCGCGTAATGGCTCATCTGATCGCCGACGCCGTAGGTGCACCAGCCGAGCGCCATCTCGCTGAGATCGCCGGTGCCGAGCACGATCCCACGGCGCTGGTTGGCGAGGCGGAACAGGTAATCGGTGCGAAGCCCTGCCTGCACGTTCTCGAACGTGATGTCGTAGACGGGTTCGCCTTCGCTGAAGGGGTGGCCGATGTCTTCGAGCATCCGGGTGGCGGCGGGGCGGATGTCGATCTCCTCAGCGGTGATGCCGAGCGCGCGCATCAGCGCCCAAGCGTTCGCTTTGGTGCCTTCGCCGGTCGCGAAGCCGGGCATGGTGAAGCCGAGAATGTTAGTCCGCAGGCGTCCAAGCCGGTCCATCGCCTTGGCCGCAACGATCAGCGCGTGCGTCGAGTCGAGCCCGCCCGATACGCCGATCACGATCGTCTCGGCGTGCGCGGAGACGAGGCGCTTCGACAGCGCCTCCACTTGGATATTGAACGCCTCGTAGCAATCGTCGTCGCGCCGCGCCGGATCGTTCGGGACGAACGGGAAGCGACGGATAGCGCGTTCGAGGCCGCTGTCGGCGAGCACCGGCGCGTGATCGAATGCGATCCGTCGGAAGCGCGTCTCCGGGTTGCCGGCGAATATTGCCGCATCGTTGAACGTGCCGGTCCTCAGGCGTTCCTGCATGATCCGCTCGCAGTCGACGTCGGCGACGACGAGTTCTGGCTCGGTCGCGAACCGCTCCGACTCTGCGATCTGTTCGCCGAGTTCGTGGATCAGCCCTTGGCCGTCCCACGCGACTTCGGTGGTACTCTCGCCGGGCCCTGCCGCGGAATAGACGTAGGCACATACCGCGCGTGCCGATTGCGCCGCGGCCAGCATCGCCCGGTCGCGCGCCTTGCCGATGACGATGTTCGACGCGGACAGGTTGCAGCAGATCAGCGCCCCGGCGAGCGCACCCGCGGTCGAGGGCGGGGTAGGGGCCCAGTAATCCTCGCAGATCTCGGCATGGAACACGAAGCCGGGCAGGTCGCGCGCGGCGAAGATCAGGTCGGTCCCGAACGGCACGTCCTCGCCGTTTAGGTCGATCGTCAGTCCGGTCATTCCCGCGCCACTCGCGAACCAGCGCTTTTCGTAGAACTCGCGGTAATTAGGCAGGAACGTCTTCGGCACCACGCCGAGCACGCGCCCGCGTGCGAACGCCAGCGCGCAGTTATACAGCCGCCCGTTCCGCACCAGCGCCGCGCCGACCAGCAGCACCGGCCGTAAAGTCGCACTCGCCTCGACCACCGTCGCGATCGCGGCCAGCGTCGCGCGCTGTTGAGCGGTCTGAAGATGCAGATCGTCGATCGCGTAGGAGGTAAGGTTCAGCTCCGGGAAGACGACGAGGTCGACGCCCTTCGCATCCGCCTCGCGCGCCAAGGCGATCGTAGCCTCGGCATTGGCCCCGGTATCCCCCACCGAAGCCCGCGGCGTCGCAGCGGCAACCCGGATCAGCCCGTGACTATGGATCGCGTAGAATGGATGCGTCATGGTGCACCGATAAACGCCCTCGCTGCGTCACGCTACCGGCTTGATCTCACCGGCGATCCTGTGAGAGGCCGCGAGCATGAAACTCCGCATGGTCCAGGTGTTCGTTCTCGCGGTCGTCAGCGTGCTGTACTGGCTGCTCGTAAGCCGTGTCTCCGGCGCGAAGGAGCCTTGGGATGCGGCTGGCTACTGGTTGATCTGGTACCCCGGTTCGCTGCTTCTGTCGGCCTTCGGCGGCTTTGCGTTTGGCGGGCGAGGGTGGTCGGCCGGAGCGATCGTCACGGTCGCGCAGCTGCCCGTGATGTTGGTAAATACGGGATTTGGCGGGCTACTGATCGTCGGCGTCGTGTTTCTTGCCGTCCTGGCCGTTCCTGCGGTCATGCTGTCCGCACTCCTCGGTCGCCTTCGGGCGACTTCGCGCCGCAATGTCGGTGGAAGGAAACAGAACGGCCCGATATGAGATCGAGCCGCCAGCGCGACTAGCCATCCAGCGTCAAGGAGACGATTTTGACGATCACGATGTTCGGCATCAAGAATTGCGACACGATCAAGAAGGCGCGGAATTGGCTCGATGCGCACGACGTCGCGTACGCGTTCCACGACTACAAGGCCGCGGGTATCGACGCTACGCACCTCGAAGACTGGATCGGTCGGGTCGGGTGGGAAGTATTGCTCAACCGCGCAGGCACCACGTTTCGGAAGCTTCCCGAAGAGGATCGCGCGGACCTAGATGCAGCGAAGGCCACCGCGCTGATGCTGACGCAACTGTCGATGATCAAGCGCCCGGTGCTCGATACCGGCGAGACGCTTCTGGTCGGGTTCAAACCCGAAGCGTATGAGGCGGCGGGGCTGGGGCGCGCCTGAAGGAGATCAGCATGCCGGTTGCAAGTTGGAATGGTCACGAGATCGCTCGATCGGACGATACCGTCGTCGTCGAGCGCAATCATTATTTTCCCGCCGACAGCGTCGATCCGGCGTTGCTGGAGGATAGCGCCACGCACTCGAGCTGCCCGTGGAAGGGTGAGGCGAGTTACAAGACCCTCGTCGTCGACGGGAAGCGGAACGTCGATGCGGTCTGGTATTATCCCGATCCCAAGTCGGCGGCGGCCGAGATCAAGGATCGCTATGCGTTCTGGAAGGGCGTCGTCGTCGCGTAAGGACGCGCTATTTTTGAAATCCTCCCCCGCCAGGGGGAGGTGTCGCCGAAGGTGACGGAGGGGGAGGACACGGAGCAGGTGTGAACCTTTCCTCCCCCTCCGTCTGGCAAGCGCCAGCAACCTCCCCCTTGCGGGAGAGGATGGGAGGCTCAGCTCAGATCGCGCCCGAGAACGTATCGCACTGCTGCGGATCGCCGCTGTCCAGCCCGCGCTTCAGCCACGACTGGCGCTGAGCCGACGTCCCATGCGTGAAGCTGTCCGGTACCACGCGACCCTGCGTCTCCTTCTGCAACGTGTCGTCGCCGATCGCCTGGGCGGCGGTCATGCCCTCCTGGATATCCCCGGCCTCGAGGCGCGTCTTGTTCGCCGCCGCCCAGACGCCCGCGTAGCAATCCGCCTGCAATTCTAGCCGCACCGACAGCGCGTTGCCCTCGGTTTCGCTCGCCTGACGCTGCGCCTGCTGGACCTGTGCATTGGTGCCGAGCAGCTTCTGGATGTGATGGCCGAACTCATGCGCGATCACATAGTCCTGCGCGAAGTCGCCCTCGGCCTTGAACCGCGTCGACAGCTCGTTGAAGAAGCTGGTGTCGAGATAGATGCCCTGATCGGTCGGGCAATAGAATGGCCCCATCGCCGACTGCGCCGCGCCGCAACCCGAGCGGCCATTGCCGGAGTAGAAGACCAGCTTCGGCGCTTCGAACCGCTGGCCGTTCTTCTGGAAGATCGCTTCCCAGGTGTTGTCAGCAGAGCTGAACGCGTTGCAGGCAGCCTTGCTTTCCGGGGTCAGGTTGCAGCTCGACGTTGTGTCGGTGCCGGCACGCGGCGATCCGCTCTGCGTCGTCGGTGCCGACGACTGCCCGCCACCGAGCAGCCCGCCGAGCCCCCCCATGCCGCCGAACACCGCCATCAGGATCAGCACGACGACGATCCCGCCACAGCCGAAGCGGCTGCCGATCATCGGCAACAACCCCATCAACAGACCGCCACCGCCGCCGCCAAAGCCGCCGCCCCCGCCGCCCGACCCGCGCTGGTCCTCGACGTTGATGTTCGGATCGTAATCGTCGAGCCGCATGATAAACCCCTTTTCGTTTCTGGTTGGGAACGAAATGCGCAAGGTGGCGGTAGAGTTGCAAAGCCGCGCTGCTTGCGGCGCGATAGCGTGAGGAGTGTGCATGTTCCTGAAGGGCAAGACCGCGGTCATCACCGGATCCACGTCGGGAATCGGACTCGCCTACGCAAAGGCATTCGCCGCCGAGGGCGCCGCGGTAATACTCAATGGCTTCGGCGACGCTGACGCGATCGAACGCGAGCGGGCGGCGTTGGCGGCAATAAGCGGTACGGTCGCACTCCACGACGCCGCCGACATGACCAAGCCAGACCAGATCGCCGCAATGGTCGCCCGCGCCGCGGCCGAGACCGGCAGCGTCGACATCGTCGTCAACAACGCCGGCATCCAGCATGTCGCCGGGATCGCCGACTTCCCGATCGACAAGTTCGACGCGATCATCGCGATCAACCTGTCCTCGGCCTGGCACATGATGCGCGCCGCGGTGCCGCACATGCGCGCCAAGGGCTGGGGGCGGATCATCTCGACCGCGTCCGCGCACTCGCTGGTCGCAAGCCCGAACAAGTCCGCCTACGTCATGGCCAAGCACGCGATCGCCGGGCTCACCAAGACGATCGCGCTGGAGACCGCGACCGACGGCATCACCGTCAATTGCATCTCTCCCGGCTATGTCTGGACGCCGCTGGTCGAGAACCAGATTCCCGACACGATGGCGGCGCGGGGGCTGACGCGCGATCAGGTGATGAACGATGTCCTGCTGGCCGCTCAGCCGACCAAGGAATTCGTCACGCCCGAGCAGGTCGCCGCCTTTGCGCTGTTCCTCTGCCGCGACGAATCCAAGGCGATCACCGGCGCCAACCTGTCGATGGATGGCGGCTGGACGGCGGCGTGAGCCATCGGGTCGCCTTCAACCCGAAAACCATTGCAGTTCAAGATGATACGGACGTAGCTTTGCGGAAGCCAACGGGACACGAGACGATGCGAACCTGGGTCGGCGCTGCCGCGTGCGTGATAACCATGGCCTGTGCATCGACCTTCGCCTGTGCCGGAGGTGCAGAGGCCGAGAGCGCGCAGTCCAGTCTGGACTGGCGCCGGGTGGCCACGCCTGCGGATCGCACACGGCTTCGCAACTGGCGCGGTGCCTGGATCGATGCCCTCGCGCAAGTCGATCCAAACGAGGTTGCGAGCGATCCGGTGCTGTTCAACCCCGACCTTTCGCTGATCGACCCGCTGCCGCCCGCGGGGCCGTATCGGTGCCGCACGTACAAGCTCGGCGCTCGCGCGGGCATCGGCCCCACCTTCACGATCTCGGGCTGGTTCGCGTGCCGGATCGGCACCCGGGAGGACGATGGCGAACGCGTGGTCAGCCTCGTCAAGCTCGACGGATCGCAGCGGCCGGTCGGCTCGGTCTTCGCCGACACCAACGCGCGGGCGGTCTTTCTCGGGACGATGGAGCTTGGCGACGAGACGCGACCGATGCGCTACGGGCGCGACGCCAATCGCGACATGGCCGGCTTGATCGAACGGATCGGCACGCAGCGCTGGCGAGTCGTGCTGCCCTATCCGCGGTTCGAGTCGGTGCTGGACGTGGTGGAGCTTGTACCCGCACCGTGAACCGCGGATGGCGGCGCATCGGTGCCGACCACCGTCGTCGAATGCGTGTCGGTGGCTTGCGCCGATGAGATCGGCGGCAGGCTGGCGAGATACTCCTTCCCGTGCAGCCCTATCGTCGTGACACGACCAGGATTCTCAGCCTGGATCGCCTTCAGGTAGGATCGCGGCTTCTTCATCAGCTTTGGCTGATCCAGTCCGATCAGTCCGACGATCCGGGCTGCTTCCTTCACGAACGTTACGCAATTGTGATCCGACAGGCGGTAGACGCTGTCTGGCTTACCCTCGCTCCAGGCTTCGACCAGCCGGAGTACGGCAACATATTGTGCATCGCTCATCATCACCGAGAATTGCGCATCGCTGCCCGCAACATAGCCCGGCCTGGCGATGTCCAGCTTGCCGGCGACCGGCCCCATCAGCAGCGCTGGGGAGACCGATTTCGCGGTGAAGCCGGCGTTGGTATCGACCGGTGCGCCGCCCGCATCGGATATCCCGCGCAACGTGAAGAACGCGTGTGGGAAGCTGTTCCCGAGTTCGTGGCTCCAGAAGGTGATGGTGACGGCAGCCTGGGCAGGGAGTGCGTATCCCAGGCACAGGCAGAGCAGGGCGATCAGCCGAAGTAGCGGTCTCATCCCTCGATATTATTTTGAAATATCAAGCCTTACCAGATAGATGAGACTGATTTTAATCAGTGTGACGTAGTAGATACACCATCAACGACCGGCGTTGCAGGGGCTTGAGCGAGCGTCGCGTTCTCGCGCTTTTCAGGCCGGATGTAGATCGAGGAGAGCGTCGGCACCGCCGCACGCAGCTCGGTTTCGATCGCCTCGATCAGCGTCTCGCCGTCGCCCATCGTCACCGAATCGTCGAAGTCGGCGCTGATGGCCGCGAAGATGCTCTCGGGCGCGGTGTGGATCGTGCGGACGTGGTTGACCGAGACGATCGCGGGATGCGCGGACACGATCTTGCGGATCGTCGCGATCACCGCCGGATCGGCACGCTCGCCGATCAGCAAGCCCTTCGATTCGCGCGCGAGCAACACCGCGACCAGCGCGAGGATCACGCCGATCGCGATCGAGGCGGCGCCGTCGATTCGCGGATCGTTGAACGCATGGCTCGCCCAGATGCCGATCCCGGCAATGACGAGACCCGCCAGCGCCGCGGAATCCTCGAACAGCACGATGAAACCGGCGGGGTCCTTCGACCGGTGGATCGCCTGCCACCAGCCCATGTCGCCCTTCGACTTCGAGAACTCCCGCACCGCGATCGTCCAGCTGCTGCCCTCGAGCGCGAACGAGATCGCGAGCACGACGTAGTTGATGGTCGGGCTGGTAAGCGGCTCGGGCTGCCGGATATGCCGCCAGCCTTCGAAGATCGATACGCCCGCGCCGATTGCGAAGATCAGGATCGCGACCACGAACGCCCAGAAATACAGCTCGCGACCATAGCCGAACGGGTGCGCCTCGTCGGCGGGGCGCTTGGCCTTTTTCTGGCCGTAGAGCAGCAGCACCTGGTTGCCGCTGTCGACCACCGAGTGGAAACCCTCGGTCAGCATCGACGACGATCCGGTCATCCCGGCCGCGACGAATTTCGCCACGCCGATCCCGAGATTGGCGGCGAGTGCGCCGTAGAGGACGATGTCGTCCTTGATGCGAGCGGTCAGTGTCTTGGCCATCCCGCCGTCCTACACGAGGGGGCGAGGTTGGAAAGGGCGGCCTTCGCAACGGGTTGAGGATGCTTAGTCCGGCGTGAGGTCGACGGTGCCCTGGTAGGCGGACGTACCCGGCACCCCCGCTCCGTCATCCTGACGAAAGTCAGGATCCAGAGCCACAAGCTCCAGCGCCCGTTACCCTGGATCCTGACGTTTGTCAGGATGACGAGCTTCGGAAGCACACCGTCCTTTTAAATAGGAATACCCGCCGATGGACGAGCCACCGGCGGGATCCTTTCCTCCCCAGGAAACTGTGTGAAGCGGTTTAGCCGAGCCGACCGAGGCGGTGATACAGCGCACTCATCCGCGTCAGCCGTTCGTCGTCGATCGAGGTCTTGCTGATCATCTCGCCGAGCACTTCCTTCATCAGCGCGAAATCGTTGGTCGAGAAGACGGCGCGGGCGCGGGGTTGTTCGGTGGTCGTCTGCATGGCTTGCCTCCTTCGATGATCGTCTTGTCTCTCTCTTTACACCGATCATGCGCCGAGAGAGGCGATGCACAGGCAATAGCGGTAGAGGCCGGCTAGTTGGAAGACGGTCCCGCGCCGCGGCAACGTCGCGGTGTCCGCCAAGCTTGTGCAGCTCGTGTCGTTCTGTAAATATCGTGACAGGAGGGTTTGCGATGGCGGAACGGAAATTGCTGGCTGGGCACGCGATCCGTCGCTTGCGGCGCGGGGCGGGGCTGACGCAGGCGGCGATGGCCGACATGCTCGCGATCAGCCCGAGCTATCTCAATCTTGTCGAGCGCAACCAGCGGCCGATCTCCGCGACGTTGCTGATCAAGCTCGCCGAGAGCTTCGACTTCGATCCGCGCTCGCTGGCGGCGGGCGAACCGGGCGGCGGCGCGGATGCGATCCGGCGACGGCTGGCCGACCCGATGTTCGCCGACCTCGAGATCGACCGCAACGAAGTCGAGGAGTGGCTCGCTAGCGCCCCCGGCGGTGCGGCGGCATTCGCACGCGTGTTCGATCGGATCGGCGGCGGCGCGGTGGCCGAAGCAGGTGACGATCCGGTCACGCTCGTCCGTCGCGAGATCGAGCGTTGGCGGAATCATTTCGCCGATCTCGATGCCGCGGCGGAAGCGTTGGCCGACGAATTGCGGCTCGGCGCAGGCGATCTCTACGGCGCGATCGCCGAGCGGCTGCGCGCGAAGCACGGCCTGACCATCCGCGTACTGCCCGCCGACGTGCTCCCAGACACGCTGCGCCGCCTCGACCTGCACGCGCGCCAGTTGCAGTTAAGCGAGATGCTCGACCCTGCCTCGCGCACGTTCGCGGTCGCGTTCCAGCTCGGCCAGATCGAGGCGAAGGCCGAGATCGATGCGCTGGCGAAAGGCGCCGGGTTCACCGATCGCGCCGCGGAACGCCTCTATCGCCGCCACCTTCTCGGCTATTTCGCCGCAGCGCTGATGATGCCCTATGCGCGATTCCTCCGTGGATGCGAGACGACGGGGTACGACATCGAACTGCTGCAACGCCGGTTCGGCGCGGGCTTCGAACAGGTCGCGCACCGGCTGACGACGTTGCAGCGCGTCGGCGCACGCGGCCTGCCGTTCTTCATGATCCGTATCGATCGGGCGGGGCAGGCGTCGAAGCGCTATCCCGGCGCCAGCGGTGCGGCGCTGGTGGAGGCGGACGGGCGCTGTCCGCTGTGGCGGCTACATCATGCGTTCGACCGACCGGGCAGCCTGATGGTGCAGCTGGTCGAACTGGAGGACGGCGCACGCTGGCTTACGATGGCGCGCACCGTGACGCCGCAGGGCAGCCGCTTTGGCGCAGTGCATGCCGAGTTCGCCATCGGTCTCGGCGTCGCGGCGGCGCAGGCGGGTGTGCTGGCGGCGGCGAGCGGCTTCGATCTGGCGGGGAGGGCAATGCCGATCGGGCTCGGCTGCCGCGCCTGTTTCCGCAACGATTGCCCGCAGCGTTCGGTCGCGCCGGCCGGCCGGGCGCTGCTGATCAACGAGCGGGAGCGAAAGACGTCCGCGCTGACGTTTGCGGGGGATTAAGGGGGGATCACCCTTTCAATCCTCCCCCGCCAGGGGGAGGTGTCGCCGAAGGTGACGGAGGGGGAGGCCACGGAACAGAGGTTGGCGCGTGCCGCCCCCTCCGTCTGGCAAGTGCCAGCCACCTCCCCCTGGCGGGGGAGGATTAAGGTTTAAGCGCCAGCGACCATCAGCGCGTCCAACTGGTCCTTCGACAGTTCCAGCGTGATCGCCGGCAGCAGGTCTTCGACCTGCTTCACGCTCGTGGCGCTCGCGATCGGTGCCGTAACGCCCGGCTGTGCGATCAGCCACGCCAGCGCAACCTGCGCGTGGGTCGCGCCAGTAGCTTCAACGACCGAGTCCATCGCATCGAGGACAGCCTTGCCGGTACCTTCGAGCAATTCTCCCATCCGACCGCCACGAACGCTCTGGCCCAGATCGTCCTTCGTCCGGTACTTGCCGGTGAGGAAACCCGAGGCGAGCCCGTAATAGGGCAGCACGCCGATGTTCTCGGTGACGCAGTAATCCTGCAATTCGCCTTCGAACTTGGTGCGGCTGACGAGATTATATTCGGGCTGGAGCACGTGATAGCGCGGCAGGTCCGAAGCCTTGGCAGCCTCGACCGCGGACTTCAGGCGCGCGGCGTGGAAGTTCGATGCACCGATCACGCGGACTTTGCCCGCGTCGACCAGCTTGCCGAACGCTTCGAGGACGGCTTCCTGCGTCAGCGAGTCGTCGTCCTGATGCGCGTAATACAGATCGATGCGATCGGTGCCGAGGCGCTTTAGCGAGGCTTCTGCAGCGGCTGTGATACGCGCGGGGGCAAGCTTCTCGCCGCCTTCGCCGGGAAGCATGCCGACCTTCGTCGCGATCAGCACGTCGTTGCGCTTGCCGCTGGCCTTCAGCCATTCGCCGATCATGCTCTCGGATTCGCCGCCCTGATGGCCATCGACCCACGCCGAATAGACGTCCGCGGTGTCGATCATCGTGCCACCGCCCGCGACGAACGCATCGAGCACGGCGAAGCTGGCGGCGCGGTCGGCAGTCCAGCCGAACACGTTGCCGCCGAGGACGAGCGGGGCGATCTTAAGATCGGTCGAGCCGAGGCGGCGGAGGGTCATCGGGTCTGATCGCTTTGATTCGAGGATTGGTCAGGGTCGTCAGGAGCGGCGGCGACCGCATTCAGGTCGACGCTGTTCGCATCGAGCATCGCGGCGGCTTCGTTCAACTGGTGCGCTTCGTCGGCGGTGATCGCGCCGGGTTCGCTCGCGGGCGAACACGCAGCGAGTACTGAGATAGCAAGCAACGCCCCCACCATCATGCCATCGTGCCAGCGAAGCATGGTGTTCTCCCGGAACGGTCGTCGTGATCCGAACCGGGAGTCCCCAGCGTTAGCTGGGGTGACGGAGAAGTGGGGGCGCCTTGGCAAGGCTTAGTCCTTGATCGCGTTGCCGGCGCGGGTCAGCGCGTTGCCGGTGGCGTCGGCGGCGCGGTCTGCACCGTTGCTGATTGCAGCACCCGTACGGTCTGCACCGGCTTCGATCCGGTCACCGGCGCGATCGGCCTTGGCGTCGAGATGATCGGTCGAGTTGTCGATGCGGGCACCGGCGTTGTCGAGCGAACGCTCGGCCGAACCCAGTGCGCGATCGCTGGCGGCGCTGACGTCGTCGACGGCATTGGCGGTCGTCGCGCTCGCATCGGCGGCGATCGCGTTGGCGGCCTGTGCGGTCTGGTCCTGCGCGTTGTTGCTGCAGGCTGCGAGGCCGGCGGTCAGGGCGAGGGCGGGGATCAGGAACTTCTTCATAGGTATCTACTCCCGTGGATGTCGTCTTGTGGACCGGGGAATGCCCAGCCCATAGCGCAATCGAACGCGGCCGAAGCGTTTCCGATCCGTCACGATCTCGCGCGATGCGATAAGTCGCGGGCGGATATGGTAATGTCGAAGAGCCGCACGCCTGCGTTGACCTCATATAAAGAATTCTTTATATGTCCTCGCATGACGATGGCGCTCGAAATCTTCCGTGCTTTGGCGGACGCGACCCGGTTGCGGATCCTCGCGCTGTTGCGGCGGATGGAGCTGTCGGTCGGCGAGCTCGCGCAGGTGCTCGGGCAGAGCCAGCCGCGCGTCTCGCGCCATGTGAAGATCCTGTGCGATGCCGGCCTTGCCGAGCGGCGCAAGGAAGGCAGCTGGGTGTTCGTCGCGCTCGGGTCTGCGGACGTGGTCGAGCCGGTCGCGGGCGCACTCGATGTCTGGGCGAAGGCCGAGCCGGATCACTGGGCGGTCGCGGATGCGGCGCGGCTTGCGGCGGTGCGCGCGGATCGGGCGGCGTCGGCAGCGGCATGGTTCGAGGGGCATGCCGACGAATGGGACGCGATCCGGTCGCTGCACGTCGCCGACAGCGAGGTCGAGGCGGCGATGGCAACCGTGCTCGGCGATGCGCTGGTCGGCACGCTGATCGATATCGGTACGGGCACCGGGCGGATGCTCGAACTGTTCGGCGGACGCGCGACGGTCGCGCTCGGGATCGATCGCAGTTCGGAGATGCTGCGTCTGGCGCGTGCCAAGCTGCACGACATGACGCACGCCGAACTGCGCCAGGCCGATCTGTACGCGTTGCCGATGGCAGATGCCGCAGCGGATGTCGCGATCCTGCATCATGTCCTGCATTTCGCGCAGCAACCCGGCGCGGCGGTGAGCGAGGCGGCGCGGGTGCTCGCGCCGGGCGGACGGTTGCTGATCGCCGACTTTGCGAGTCACGACCGCGAGGAACTGCGGTTGCGCGATGCGCACACGCGTCTCGGGTTCGCGGACGAGCAGATGGCCGCGTGGTTCGAGGCGGCGGGCTTGCAGACGGCGCGCGTGGAAACGCTCGAGGGCGGCGAGTTGACGGTAAAATTATGGCTCGGCCGGAAGATTGGCGCGAGTTTGCGTGAGGTGAAGGCGGCATGACGAACATTTCGATCCCCCAACTGGCCGAAGCGCGCCGCGCGCTCGAAGAACCGCTGTTCGCCGATCTTGCGGGTGATGTCGGTCTGAGCTTCGAATTCTTTCCGCCCAAGAGCGAGAAGATGGAGACGCAGCTCTGGGAGGCGATCCGCACGCTGGAGCCGCTCGGTCCCGATTTCGTCTCGGTGACGTATGGCGCGGGTGGCTCGACGCGCGAGCGGACGCATGCGACGGTGGCGCGGATCCAGCGCGAGACGTCGATGAACGCCGCTGCGCATCTGACCTGCGTCGAGGCGACCAAGGCCGAGATCGATCAGGTCGCCGAGGAATATTGGGCAGCGGGCGTGCGCCACATCGTCGCGCTCCGTGGCGACATGCCGACGCTGGGTCAGCCCTATCAGGCGCATCCGGGCGGATATGAGAATGCAGCGGCTCTGGTCGCTGGCTTGCGGAAACTGCACCCGTTTGAGATCTCGGTCGCGGCGTATCCCGAATGCCATCCGGAATCGGGCGGGCATGATGCGGATATCGACAATCTGAAGCGGAAGATCGATGCCGGTGCGACCCGCGCGATCACGCAGTTCTTCTTCTCGCCCGAGGCGTATTTCCGGTTTCGTGATCGCGTCGCAGCAGCCGGGATCACCGCGCAGATCTTGCCGGGGATCCTGCCGGTGTCGAACGTCGCGCAGACGCGGAAATTCGCGGGGCTCTGCGGCGCGGAGATTCCGGCGTGGATGGACCGGCTGTTCGAGGGGCTCGACGATCATCCCTCGGCGCGGCAACTCGTCGCGGCGACGATCGCGGCGGAGATGTGCCGGCGGCTGTATGCGGGCGGGGTGAAGGATTTCCACTTCTACACGCTCAACCGTGCGGAACTGGGCTACGCGATCTGCCACATGCTCGGTGTTCGCGCGAAGCCGGTCGACAAGGTCGCCGCGGCGTAACTTCTGCTCCCCTCCCGCTGGCGGGAGGGGCCGGGGGTGGGCTCGCGCTTGCCTCCAACGATATCGCCCGAGGATAGCGGGCGCCCACCCCCGACCCCTCCCGCTTGCGGGAGGGGAGGAGTTCAGTTGATGACACCACGTGAACGTTTCAACGCGGAAGCCGCCAAGCGCATCCTGATCACCGACGGCGCGTTCGGCACCGAGATCCAGAACTGGAAGCTCGACGAGGCCGCCTATGCAGGGTCGCTCGGCCTGTCGCACGACCAGAAGGGCAACAACGACATCCTGGCGATCACCAAGCCGGACGTGCCCGAGACGATCACGCGCGAATATCTCGAGGCGGGGTCGGACATCGTCTCGACCAACACCTTCAGCGCGAACGTCATCTCGCAGGCAGACTATGGCGCCGAACATCTGGTGCGCGAGATCAACGTCGAGTCCGCGCGGATCGCCCGCGCGCTCGCGACCGAATACGAGGCGAAGGACGGCCGTCCGCGCTTCGTCGCCGGCGCGATCGGGCCGACCAACAAGACGCTGTCGCTGTCGCCCGACGTCAACGATCCCGGCTATCGCGAGATCGACTTCGACTATCTCAAGGGCGTGTACCGCGAGCAGATCGACGCGTTGCTCGAAGGCGGCGAGGGGGTCGGGGTCGACTTCATCCTGATCGAGACGGTCTTCGATACGCTCAACGCCAAGGCGGGCATCATGGCGGCGATCGAGGCGGGCGACGCGCTCGGGCGCGACGTGCCGATCATGATGTCGATGACGCTGACCGATCTTTCGGGGCGCAACCTGTCGGGGCATACGGTCGAGGCGTTCTGGCATGCGGTGCGGCACGCCAAGCCGATCACGATCGGGCTGAACTGCTCGTTCGGTGCGGAGCAGCTGCGGCCGCATGTTAAGACGCTGTCGGCGATCGCCGATACGCTGATCATGGTCTACCCGAACGCGGGGCTTCCGAACGAACTCGGCGAGTATGACGAGCAGCCGGAGACGACGGCCGGGCTGGTCGGCGAGTGGGCGGTGGCCAAGCAGGTCAACGTGCTCGGCGGCTGCTGCGGCTCGACGCCGGCGCATATCAAGGCGATGGCGGATGGGGTGTGCGGGCTTGAGCCGCGGGTCGTGGCTCGGCCGGAAGTGCGGACCAAGCTCGCCGGTCTCGAACCATTCACGATGGCGGCTTAGGCCACCGCTCCCTCTCCCCGTCGGGGAGAGGGCCGGGGTGAGGGGCGCCACGAGCGCTACCGCCCGGAACTACCCCTCACCCCAACCCTCTCCCCGGAGGGGAGAGGGGGCTAGAAGAAGCGAACCGATGACCACCTCCTCCTCCACCTCCTTCGTCAACATCGGCGAGCGCACCAACGTCACCGGCTCGGCGCGCTTCAAGAAGCTGATCATGGCCGGCGACTATCCCGCCGCGGTCGAGGTCGCGCGCCAGCAGGTCGAGAGCGGCGCGCAGGTGCTCGACGTCAACATGGACGAGGGGCTGCTCGACGCGCATCACGCGATGACGACGTTCCTGAAGCTGATCGCCGCCGAGCCCGACATCGCGCGCATCCCGTTCATGGTCGACAGCTCGAAATGGAGCGTGATCGAGGCCGGGCTGAAGTGCGTCTCGGGCAAGCCGATCGTCAACTCGATCAGCATGAAGGAGGGCGAGGAGCAGTTCCTCGCCCAGGCGCGCAAGTGCATGGCGTACGGCGCGGCGGTCGTCGTGATGGCGTTCGACGAGGTCGGGCAGGCGGACACCAAGGATCGGAAAGTCGAGATCTGCGAGCGCGCGTACAAGCTGCTCGTCGGGATCGGCTTCCCGCCCGAGGACATCATCTTCGATCCCAATGTGTTCGCGGTCGCGACCGGGATCGAGGAGCACGACAATTACGGCGTCGACTTCATCGAGGCGTGTCGTGAGATCAAGGCGCGCTGCCCACACGTCCATATCTCGGGCGGGCTGTCGAACTTCAGCTTCTCGTTCCGCGGCAACGAACCCGTGCGCCGCGCGATGCACAGCGTGTTCCTGTACTATGCGATCCCCGCAGGCATGGACATGGCGATCGTCAACGCGGGTCAGCTCGACATCTACGACGACATCGATCCCGAACTGCGCCAGGCGGTCGAGGACGTCGTGCTCAACAAGGATCCCGAGGCCGGCGATCGCCTCGTCGCGCTCGCCGAACGTTACCGCGGCACCGACGTGGTGGCCGAGAAGGCGGCCGCGGAATGGCGCTCGCTGAGCGTCAACAAGCGGCTCGAATATGCGCTGGTCAAGGGCATCGATCTCCACGTCGTCGAGGATACCGAGGAAGCGCGGCTGATCATCGACGGCAACAACGGTCGCCCGATCGAGGTCATCGAAGGCCCGCTGATGGATGGCATGAACGTGGTCGGCGACCTGTTCGGATCGGGCAAGATGTTCCTGCCGCAGGTGGTCAAATCGGCGCGCGTGATGAAGAAGGCGGTCGCGCATCTGCTGCCGTATATCGAGGCGATGAAGGAGCCCGGCGCGCGCGGCAAGGGCAAGATCATCATGGCGACCGTCAAGGGCGACGTGCACGATATCGGCAAGAACATCGTCGGTGTGGTGCTCCAGTGCAACGGCTTCGACGTGGTCGATCTCGGTGTCATGGTGCCGTGGTCGAAGATTCTCGAATCCGCGAACGAGAATGATGCGGACATGATCGGGCTCAGCGGGCTGATCACGCCGTCGCTCGACGAGATGGTGACGGTTGCCGAGGAGATGAAGCGCGCCGGCATGACGATGCCGCTGTTGATCGGCGGCGCGACGACCTCGAAGGTGCACACCGCGCTCCGGATCGCGCCGGCCTATGATGGCCCGGTGGTGCATGTGCTCGATGCGAGTCGCGCGGTGGGTGTCGCGTCGACCTTGGTGTCGGACACGATCCGCGACGAATTCGTGACGAAGACTGCGGACGAATATGAGGCTGTACGGATCTCGCGCGCGAACAAGGGGCAGAGCGAGCTTTTGCCGCTGGAAACCGCCCGCGCGCGCGGGTTCGTGGCGGACTTTGCGATGAAGCCGCCTGCGCCGGTGAAGCCGGGCGTGCATGTGTTCGCGGACTGGGATCTGTCGGATCTGCGCGACTATATCGACTGGACGCCGTTCTTCCGCGCGTGGGAACTGGCGGGGAATTTTCCCGCGATCCTGACCGACGAGGTGGTCGGCGAGAGCGCGAGTTCGCTGTATGCGGATGCACAGGCGATGCTCGATACGATCGTCGCGGAGAAGTGGCTGACCCCGCGCGGGGTCGTGGGGCTGTGGCGGGCGCGCCGCGAGGGTGATGACGTGGTCGTCACAAACGTCCGTCATCCTGACGAAAGTCAGGACCCAGAGTTACGGGACGCGGCGTTTGGGGCTCTGGGTCCTGACTTTCGTCAGGATGACGTGCGGCTCCCCATGCTCCGCCAGCAGATCGCCAAGCGCGAGGGCCGCGCGAACATGTGCCTCGCGGACTTCGTCGACACCCAAGACGACTGGTTCGGCGGCTTCGCTGTCGGCATCCACGGCATTGACGACCACATCGCCCGCTTCAAGGCGGACAACGACGATTACAACGACATCCTTTTGAAGGCGCTCGCCGACCGCTTCGCCGAAGCGTTCGCCGAACGCCTCCATAAGCACGTCCGCACTGACCTGTGGGGCTATGCGCCCGACGAACAGCTCACCAACGAAGCGATGATCAAGGAGCAGTATCGCGGCATCCGCCCGGCGCCGGGGTATCCCGCGTGCCCGGACCACAGCCTCAAGCCGATTCTGTTCGACCTGCTCGACGCGCCGACCGCGACCGGCCTCGAACTGACCGAGAGCTTCGCGATGTTCCCGACCGCCGCGGTGTCGGGCTTCTATTTCGGCCACCCGCAGGCCGAGTATTTCGGCGTCGCCCGCGTTGGCCGAGACCAGCTGGAGGATTACGCCACGCGACGCGGCGCCGACCTGAAGACCGCCGAACGCTGGCTTCGTCCAAACCTCGACTAGGTTGGCTCACCCGTCACCCCGTCCGTAATCCTGATGAACGTCAGGATCCAGGGTTACGACAGGCACCCGTAGTGGCTCTGGGTCCTGACCTCCTCAGGATGACGGGGGGCGCGTGCCTGCCGAGCCCCCCACCAGAAGCTGGCGTAATCCTTAAGCGCCCGCTTCAGCAGGCTTTCCTTGGCGGGTGTCACCCGGAAGGCCGGTGATCGTCTTCACCTCCATGAAGTCGGTCAGCCCGTACCGTCCGTTCTCACGACCATTGCCCGACTGCTTGTACCCGCCGAACGGCGCACCGATGTCCGGGCTCCATGAGTTGATCGTCACCAGCCCCGCGCGCAACTTCGGTGCGACCTTCGCCGCCGCCGCCGGATCGCCCGAGATCGTTGCCGACAGCCCGTATTCGGTCGCGTTGGCGATGCGGATGCCCTCATCCTGATCGGCATACGACGTGATCGTCGCGACCGGGCCGAACGTCTCCTCCTGCGCGATCCGCATGTCCGGCCGCACGTCGGCGAACAACGTCGGCTGAATGTAATACCCCGCATTACGCCCGTCCGGCCGACCCACGCCGCCGGTCACCAAGGTTGCGCCTTCGTCTATCGCCGACTGGATGAGCCCCTGGATCTTGTCGAACTGCGCCTTGTTGACGACCGGGCCGATGTGCTGGCCCATCTCGGCAGGATCGCCGACCTTGGTTTGCTCCATCATCGACTTCACGATCGCGGTCGCTTCCGCGACCTGGCTCGCATGCACTAGTAGTCGGGTCGGCGCGATGCAGCTCTGCCCCGAATTGGCGAGTACGCCCGCCACTGTCGGCGGCAGGACGGTCGCCAGGTCGGAGCCTTCGAGCACGAGGTTCGCCGCCTTGCCGCCAAGCTCCTGATGCACCCGCTTCACGGTCGGCGCGGCCGCCAAAGCGACCGCGATGCCCGCCCGCGTCGAGCCGGTGAAGCTCACCATGTCGACGTCGCGGTGCGCGCACAGCGCCGCGCCGACGCCCGGACCGTCGCCGTTGACGAGGTTGAACACACCTGCCGGCACGCCAGCCGCGTCCATGATCTCCGCAAGGATCACCGCACAGGACGGCGCTTCCTCGGACGGCTTCAGGATCATCGTGTCGCCCGCGGCGAGGGCAGGGGCAACCTTCGCGCAGATCTGGTTCAGCGGCCAGTTCCACGGCGTGATCATCGCGACGACGCCGAGCGGCTCGTGCACGACGGTCGCCTTGCCGATGGTCTCGGAGAATTCGAACGCCGCCAGCGCCTTCGCGGTCGCCGAGAAATGCGCCAGCCCGGTGGGGGCTTGCGCCATCGAAGCGAGCGCCATCGGTGCGCCCATTTCCTGCGACATCGCCTTCGCCAGATCGGGCATCCGCGCCTTGTACTCGGTCATGATCCGGCCAAGCACGTCGAGGCGCTCCTGCACGCTCGTCTGGCTCCAGCTCTCGAACGCGGAACGGGCGGCCGCGACCGCCTTGTCGACGTCGGCGGCGGTGCCTAGCGTGATCTCCGTGCACGGCTGCTCGGTCGACGGGTCGATCACCTGATAGACGGTGCCGCCCTCGCTCTCGACCCAAGCGCCGTCAATATACTGCTTCAAATAGCTTTTCATCGTGCCTCTCCGCATCTTGTCTTGGCAAGGAATGGGCTCGCCGGAGATCGGTTGCAACCCGAAACGCATGCCGTAGGTTGACGACAAAACGCATCAGGAGGCCGGCATGGCGAGAGTGGCATTCATCGAGAAGACCGGCGGCCCCGAGGTCATCCAGTGGCGCGACGTCGAACTGCCGCCGCCGGGCAAGGGCGAGGTGTGGATGCGCAACACCGCGGTCGGGCTGAACTACATCGACACGTACCACCGCAGCGGCGTGTACCCGATCGACCTGCCCTCGGGCCTCGGCAGCGAGGCGGCGGGTGTTGTCATGGCGGTCGGCGAGGGCGTGACCGATTTCGCGCCCGGCGACCGCGTCGGCACCTTCGGCCCGTCCCGCGGTGCCTATGCTACCGAGCGCAACCTGCCTGCGAACCAGCTGTTCAAGCTCCCCGACACGCTCGACGACCGCACCGCCGCGGCGATCCTGCTCAAGGGCACCACCGCCGAGTTCCTGGTCGAGCGCTGTGCCAGTGTGCAGGCGGGGCAGACCGTCCTCGTCCACGCGGCCGCCGGCGGAGTCGGCCACATCCTCGTCGGCTGGCTGAAGGCGATCGGCGCGACCGTTATCGCCAGCGTCGGCAGCGAGGACAAAGCGGCGCGGACGCGGAAAGCCGGCGCCGATCACGTCATCCTCCACAAGTCGGAAGATATCGCCGCACGAGTTCGCGAGATCACCGACGGCAAGGGCGTGCCGATCGTTCTCGACGGCGTCGGCGGCGCGACCTGGGCGGCGTCGCTCGACAGCGCGGCGCGTCGCGGCCTGATCGTCAGCTACGGCAATGCCGGCGGCGTGGTCGACGGGGTCAACATCGGCGTCCTCGCGCGCAAGGGATCCCTGTTCGTCACCCGCCCGACGCTGTTCGATTACTACGTCACACCGGAGGAGCGGCAGGCGGGCATTGCTCGGCTGTTCGCGATGCTCGACAGCGGGGCGGTCTCGCCTGAGATCGGAAGGACTTTCCCGCTGGAGGAGGCCGCCGACGCGCATCGCGCGATCGAGGCGGGTAAGACGTCGGGGAGCACGATCCTGCTGCCCTAACGAGAGACGCATGCGGCGCTGATTCCAGAAAACGACGTGCGTTGGCGCGGCTGCCTTGGCGGCAAGGCGCTTGTACGCGCGACGATCCGCGATAGGACTGGTTCGTGCCCGAGTGAGACCGTGATGAGCCTGAATATACTGCTGGTCGAGGATGACGTCGTGGTCGCGCAGGCGATGGCCGAGGAACTGCGCGGGTTCGACCACGTCGTGACGGTCGCACCCGATGGCCGCGACGCGCTGGCCGCGGTCGACAGCCAGGCGTTCGATGCAGTGATCTTGGACCGTATGCTGCCCAAGATCGACGGCATCTGCGTGTTGGAACGGCTCCGGAGCGCGAACATCACGATGCCGGTGATCATGCTCAGCGCGCTGGGGCGCTCGGTCGAGAAGGTCGAAGGGCTCGAGGCCGGCGCCGACGACTATGTGGTCAAGCCGATCGCGGCGGTCGAGTTGAACGCGCGGCTGCTTGCCCTGTTGCGGGGGCGCGGCTGGACCGGCGCCGCCGGCGACACGATCCACGCGGGCGATATCGTTGTCAGTCCGACCAAGTTCCGCGCTTGGCGGAACGGGACCGCGATCGAACTCGGCAAGCTCGAGTTCAAGCTGCTCAGCGAGTTCGTCGCCAACGCCGATGCGGTGCTGACCCGGGCGATGCTGGTCGAGCGGGTCTGGGGGTACGACTTCGCGCCGACCACCAATATCGTCGACGTCTATGTCCGCCACCTGCGCGTGAAACTGACCGCGGCCGGCGGCGACGATCCCATCCGCACGGTGCGCGGCGTCGGGTATATGCTGCGCGGATGACGCGGTTGCGGTCGCTGCGTGCGCTGACGCTGGCGTTCCTGATCGCGTTTCTCGTTGCGACGCTCGGTACTGGTTTCGCGATCTATTCGGTGACGCTCAGGACGATCGAGCGGCTGGTCGACCGCCGCATTCTCATGGTGAACGACGAAATCGGTGGCCTGTCCGGCGATCGGCGACCTGCCGATATCGTTCGTCGGATCGACGCGGCCATGCGGCAACGCGACACCGGCGATATCGGCTTCCTGCTGCTCGACGCGGACGGCCACAGCCTTGCCGGCAACATCAGGCTGCCCCGCCGGCTGCAAATGGGCTTTTCCACGCTGCACGGGCGCGATCGGATCATCGGCCTGTCCGCCGGGCGCGCGCTGGTTCGCGACGTCGGTGGCGGCATGACGCTGACGACGGTCGCCGAGACCGAACCGTTCGACGATTACGGTACCGCGCGGATCGGCATCTACCTGATCGGGTTCGGGTCGATCCTGCTGATCGTCGTCTGCGGACTGTCGGTCTTCGTCGTCACCATCAGCCGGCGGATCGGTGAGACGCGGCGGACCGTCGATGCGATCATCGACGGCGACATGACGCGCCGCGTGCCGGTCGACCGATCGGGCGGCGAGTTCGCGCAACAGGCGATCGCGTTCAACCGCATGCTCGATCGAATATCCGATCTGATGGCGAGCATTAGCAACGTATCCAACGACATAGCGCATGATCTTCGCACGCCGCTGGCACGTCTGCGAAGCCAGCTTGCCTTGTCCCGGCGACGGGCGGAGAGCGAGACGCAACGCGACGACCTCGACGCGGCGATCGCGATGAGCGACGAACTGCTCGCGATGTTCGCGGCGATGCTGCGGATCGCCGAGGTCGAGGGGGGCGACCGTCGCGCGGCGTTCGCGCCGCTTGATCTGGCGGCGCTGGCCGACGAGATCGCGACGATGATGCAGCCGGTGGTCGCCGATAGTGGCCGGACGCTGGTGTTCGACGCCGCCGTCCCAGCCGAGATCGTGGGCGATCGGCACCTGCTCGGCCAGATGCTCGTGAACCTGATCGAGAACGGGATCCGCCACACGCCGGTCGGCACGCAGATCGCGATACAGGTCGGCGCGACCGCCGCCGTGGTGACGCTGGTCGTGACCGATGCCGGCCCCGGCATTCCGGCGGATCAGCGTACGCTGGCGTTGCGGCGTTTCGGACGGCTCGACGCCAGCCGCCACGATGAAGGGCACGGCCTCGGCCTGCCCCTGATCCAGGCGATCGTCCGGCTTCACCGCGGCACGATTGCACTGGAAGATGCTGCACCCGGGCTGCGCGTCGTCATCACCCTGCCTGTGCGCTGAAACGAACAAACCCGAACAGGCGTGTCGCCTGCTCGGGTTCGTCGTTGCCGATGGTCGGATCGATCAGAACTTGACCGACACGTCCATTCCGTAGGTGCGCGGCGCGTTGAAGTTGCCGTAATCGCCCAGCACGTTGCCGATCGGGCCCGCGGTCAGGCTGCTGGTGGGTGCACCCGGCAGGCTGTTCGAGGGATCGCGACGGAAGACATACTGCTTGTCGAACACGTTGCGCGCCCACACCGAGAAGGTCACGTTGGAGGCCGATCCGACCTGTACGTCCGCCAGCGCGATCCGGCCGTTGACCAGGAACGACGCGTCCGCCTTGGTGGCGAACTGGTCGAACGCCTGTGTCGCCTGCGAATAGTTGCCGTCGAGGTGGAACTTCACCTTGGTGTCGCCGCCGCCGACGGGGATTGCATAGTCGATCGATCCGCTGGCCGCGTTGCGCGGTGTGAACGGAATATAGAACTGCTGCAGCACCGTCGAGGTGTTGGCGCCCACCGTGAAGCTGACCGGAACCGGCGGTATCTTGGTGTAGGTATAGGCATAGGACGCGTTGAGCGTCAGGCCTTCGACCGGCGCGACCGTCAGGTCCGCCTCGATGCCGCGGATCTTGGTGATGCCCGGTGCATTGACGACGCGCAGGACGTTGACGTTGGCGCTGTTCGCAAAGGTGATGAAGCTGACGTCTTCCTGGCTGTTCTTCCGGTCCATGATGTAGCCGGCAAGGTTCAAGCGCGCCCGATGCTGCCAGAAATCCGCCTTCAGGCCGACTTCGTACGACTTCAGATCCTCGGGCTCGAACGCGAGATAGTTCGGCGTCCGCGAGCTGGCGCCACCGGCGCGATAGCCGGTCGAGTATTTCGCATAGACATGCGTGTCGTCGTTCAGGTCATAGGCCAGCGTGACCATCGGATTGAACCGGTTCCAGGTCTTGTCCAGCGGGGTGTAGCCGTTGGCCGCAAGCTGTGCCGGGGTGGCGGTGTCGTAGTTCAGGTTGTTGAAATAGTGCAGGACGCCGCGCTTCTTGTCCTTGGTATAGCGACCGCCGACGGTCAGGTGCAGCACGTCGGTCGCGTTCCACGTCGCCTGGGCGTAGGCGGCATAGCTCTTCGACCAGACTTCCGAGGCGCGATCGATCGAGCAGCCGTTGACTGCGTTGCCGGCGAAGGCAGGCGTGTTGCCGGTGCAGAACGGGATCGACACGATGTTCGCGCCGGTCACGACGCCGTTGGCCGTCGTCGCCACCGCGCCGAGCGAACTCGGCGTCGCGGCATCATCGCTGACATGCTCGTTGAAGTAATAGAGACCCGCGACGTAGTCGACGGAGTCGATCGTGCCGACCGCCTGGAATTCCTGGCTGAACTGGCGCTGGCGCAGGTCGGCGAGGCTGTAGCGGCTGAACGCGCACGGTGCGGCTGCGGTGCAGTTGGCGGTCAGGTTGACCAGCGGCGGGCGATGCGCACCGCCGCTATTGTCATACTGCTCCACGTCGACGCCGCGCCATGCGGTGATCGAACGCAGCTCGAGCTCGGAGCCGAGGTTCCACTTCAGCGAATTGGTGAAGCCGTGCGTCTTGTCGACGCTGACCTGCTGCGGCACGCCGATATCGGCAGTCTTCATGCGGCTGTCGCCGTTGACGACCACGCCCGGCAGCAGCGCCTTGACCGGACCGCCGGTCAGAGAGGTGTAGTTGACGCTCGGCAGCACGCAGGTGGTGGACGCAGTGACCGCGCCGTTCGCGCAGCCATTGGGATTGTAGTTCAGCAGCTGGCTGTAGAACGGGGTGTTCTTGTCCTTGGCGACATCGTACGCGAAGTCGTTGGTGATGGTGCTGGTCGGCTGCCAGCGCACCGCGGCGCGGCCGCCCTTTCGATCGAAATAGTTGAAGCCGGCCGCATCCGCGAACGGGTTCTTCGTCGTCGCGTCCTGATGCTGCAGCACGCCGTCCAGCTTGACGCTGAAGCCGGCGAACTTGGGCAGGTCTAGGTGGAAGTCGCCGTTATAGCCGCCGTAATTGGCGATGCCGCCCTCGGCGCGGCCTTCGAGCTTGCCGCTGGGGGCGCGGCTGACGAGGCTGAGCGCGCCGCCTTCGGTGTTGCGGCCGAACAGCGTTCCCTGCGGACCCTTGAGGACTTCGACCCGCTCGATGTCGAACAGCGCGGCGTTCAGGCCGTGCTGGCGACCAAGATAGACGCCGTCGATATAGATACCGACGCCCTGCTCGCGCGCGGGCTGGTTGGCGTCGAGCGGCACGATCCCGCGGATGCCGATGGTGAGCGCGGACTGACGTGCTTCGAACGTGGCGATGCGCAGGCTGGGCACCGTACCGTCGGCGAGATCGTACAGGCTCTGGACGTGGCGGTCGGTCAGCGCGGCGGCGGTCAGCACGCTGATCGCGATCGGCGTCTTCTGCAGATTGGTCTCGCGCTTGGTCGCCGTGACGACGATCTCACCAAGGCCGGTCTGGTCTGCGGGTTCGGCAGCCGCGGGGGCCGGATCGATCGCGGGGTCTGCAGCAGCGGCAGCGGCAGCGGGCGCCGCATCCTTGACGGCGGTCGGCGCGGGGGCGGCGAGCACTGGCGACGCGATCGCGACCGTCAGGGCGGCGCCGGCCAGCAGCCGCAAGCGCAGGCTTGCTGAATTCAACATCGAGAGTTTCCCTTTTTCGGCAGTCTTTGCCTTGAAGGGCGCGATAGGCGGCGGTCGTGGCACGCCCGTTACGAATATAAGAATCGCATGTCCGGCTATTTTAATGTTGGTTTAATGTGCGGTCGCTCGCGCGCGCGTAAGGAACTTTGCCGATCGCGCTGTCACGCGCCTGTCATGCAAAAGTAACGTCGGTGCCATGCACGGCGGCTACCGCGCCTCCCAAGCCGGCTGAAGAAGTCGGGACCACCCGGGGGAATACCATGAAATCGAACCTGTCGACCCGCGTCCGCGGTCGCGTCCTTGCGCATGCGCTGCTCGCCGGCTGCGCGCTGACCTCGCTGACCGCCACCAGCGCCTATGCGCGGCCAGACGCCGCTGCTCCGATGGGCGCGCCGCGTGCGCCCGGCGCGATCACTGGCACCGTCTCTCAGGCAGGTAGCGGGGACTATCTCGATGGCGCGTCGGTCTCGATCCCGGCACTCGAACTGTCGACCGTGGTCGATCGTACCGGACGGTTCTCGCTGGTCGGCGTTCCCGCCGGCACGCACGAACTCGTGATCCGCTATGTCGGCTTCCCCGATGCACGCCGGACCGTGACTGTCGCCGATGCCGCCGTGACGCTCGACGTCGCGATGACCACCGAGGTCGGTTCGAACGCCGGCGAGGGCGACGAGATCGTCGTCTCCGGTTCGCGACCGATCGCGGAATCCGAAGCCGCCGCGCTCCAGATCCAGCGGACCAGCCCCTCGCTCGTCTCGGTCATCGCCTCGGACTCGATCGGTCGCTTGCCCGATCAGAACGTCGCACAGGCGGTCAGTCGTCTCCCCGGCGTCGGCGTCCAGCGCGATCAGGGCCAGGCGCGCTACATCACGCTGCGCGGCGCGCCGATCAACTGGACCACGCTCTCGATCGACGGCATCAACGTCGTCAGCCCCGAAGGCCGCGACGCCCGCTTCGATTCGATCCCGTCGGCGATCGCGTCGCAGATCATCGTGCGCAAGGCCGTCACCCCCGACATGACCGGCGAGACGATCGCGGGCAACGTCGACATCATCACGCGATCCGCGTTCGATTATCCGGGCATGAAGGTGCAGGCCAAGGGCGGCGTCGGTCATGTCGAACTCGGCAAGAAGACCGAATATGAGGGCTCGCTCGTCATCTCCGACCGGATCGATACCGGCATCGGCGAGTTCGGTATCGTCTCGTCCGCCAGCCTGTATCGTCGCGGCATGGTCACCGACAATTTCGAGACCGATTTCGAAGCGGTCAAGGAAGACAAGCGCCCCGGATACCAGACGCGCAACTGGGCGCGCGAAACGGAGAACAAGCTCTATCGGCTGACGCGGAAGAATTATTCGCTGTCGACCCGGCTCGACTGGCGGCCGGCGCCCGGTCACAAGCTGTTCGCGGAGACGATCTACTCGGCGTTCCAGGACGACGAACAGCGCAACAACTACATCTTCGATCTCGACGACCAGCAGACGCGGCTGCCCTCGAGTGCCGCTGGCTGTACCGTCAACGCACGGCCCGCGTCGGGCACGACGGGTTATGCCGACATCTGCACCGGCAATACGCCCTTGCTCGGCACCGTCTACGGCGTCGATCTCAACGCGAATTTCACCGTGCGCAAATACAAGCAGTCGGTGTTCACCAACACGGTCGGCGGCGATCACGAACTCGGCGCGTGGAACGTCAAATGGCGCGGTAACTTCACGCGCTCGATCGACGACCGAACGCAGCCGGCGCAGCTGAACTACGAAAGCCCCAGCTTCGCGAATGCCACAAGCCGGCTGACCGTTGGCTATGACCTGACGGACCCGCAGCTTGCCAAGGTCCAGCTGTTCCGCACGATTCGCAACGCAGACGGCACCTTCTCGCGCGGTGCGCAGGTGACCGCGATCGAGGATTTCCCGACGTCGCTGACCCGTCTCCGCTCGCTGAAGGCGCAGGACGTGACCGAGGCGTACACGGCCAAGCTCGATGTCAGCCGCGAGGCGTCGCTGTTCGGCGCGCAGACGGTGTTCACCGCCGGCGTCCGCTATGACGATCGCACCAAGACCGCGAACGAGGACCTGCTCGACATCAACAGTGCGGCGCAGTTTGCCGCCGCGGGGATCTCGACCAACTACTCGGCCATCGCCAAGCCCGGCGGGTTCCAGGGCGAGATCCCGCTTGGCTACACCTTCCAGTATTTCGACCGCGACACGGTGCTCGGGTTGGTCGACCAGGCGAAGACCGTCGGCAGTTATCTGCCGGTCGACGCGAACTATTATAGGGTCGGGGAGAGGGTCTATTCGGCCTACGCGATGGCCACGGTGACGACCAACTGGGGCAGCATCATCGGTGGCGCCCGCGTCGAGCATATCCGCAACGACGCGCATGCTTTCTCGATCAACGCCGCTGACAATAAGGCGACGCCGGTCGAAGCGAAATCGAGCCAGACGCTGGTGTATCCCAGCCTCCACCTCAACTGGGACGTCAACGATCGGATGAAGGCGAGGTTGTCGTTCAATACCGGCGCCGCCCGCCCCGATTACGATCAGCTGCGCCCGAACCTGACCTATAACGATGCCAACCTGACCGTGTCCGGCGGCAACCCCGACGCGAAGCCCGAAAAGGCCAAGGGCGTCGACGCCTATGTTGAATATTACACGATGCCGCGCGGCTTCCTGTCGATCGGTGCCTATTACAAGGACGTCACCAACGTCCTGTTCGACTCGGTGCAGACCTTTGGCAGCACGATCCTCAACAGCGGCAATACCGATCGCTCGCAATATCAGTTCTCGACCGTCCTGAACGGCGGCAAGGGCTACATCATGGGCATCGAGGGCGCGATCCAGCAGCAGCTCGATCCGTTCACCGCCGATCTCGGTCTGCCGGACTGGATGGGCGGCTTCGGCATCCAGCTCAACGCTACGATCAACAAGAGCCGCGCCGACACGCCAGGCACGGATAATATCCCGTCGCGGAAGGTACGGCTGCCTGGCGCGTCGGACGCGATCTACAACCTGATCGCCTATTACGAGAAATACGGCTTCTCCGCCCGCGTTTCGTACCAGAACCGCTCGGCATGGCTCGATGCGATCGGATCGGTCGCTAAGGTCGGCGACACCGTCCGAGGCGTCGATGGCGGCGATTTCTACTGGGCCAAGGACAACGAGCTCGACGCTTCCGTCCGCTATGCCATCAACGGCAACATCGAGATCTACGGCGATTTCGCCAACCTGCTGAACGGGCCGGGCCGTCGCTATGTCGGATCGTCGGCCTACACGATCGAGCATGAGACGTTCGGCCGCCGCTACACCGGCGGCGTGCGGGTGACGTTCTGATGCGCGCGCTTCCCTTTGCCGCGTTGCTGCTCGCGGGATGTGCAACGACCTCGACCCCGGTGGCGGTCGAGGCGCCGACAGTCGCGGCGACCGCTGAGACCGACCCGGTCGACACCGCCGCCGATGCCGCGGACGATCCCGCGATCTGGCGCAACGCTGCCGATCCGGCGAAGAGCCTCGTCATCGGCACCGACAAGAAGGCCGGCATCCACGTCTACAGCCTGACAGGCAAGCGCCTCAGCTTCACCCCGGCCGCGCGACTCAACAACGTTGACCTGCGCGATCTTGGGACGCGCGTGATCGCCGCTGCCAGCGACCGGGCCGACATCGCTACCGCACATATCTCGCTGTTCACGCTCGACACGGCGGCGGCAAAGCTCGTGCCCCTCGGCCGCTTCCCGGTCGGTCCGGGCGAGGCCTACGGCATGTGCCTCTGGACCCGCGCGCGCGATCACGCGCTGTTCGGCTTCATTGTGCTGAAGGACGGCCGCATCGACCAGGTCGCGATCGACCTGTCCGGCGCATCGCCCAAAGTCACGACGGTCCGCTCGATGAAGCTCGGCACCCAGTCCGAAGGCTGCGTCGTCGACGACCGCACCGGGCTGCTCTACGTCGCCGAGGAAGATGTCGGCCTCTGGCGCTTCGACGCAGACCCATCCGCGCCGGTCACGGCAACCCCCATCGCCAAGGTCGACGGCAAGACGCTGGTCGCCGACGCGGAGGGGCTCGCGCTCGCCCCGTCGGGGAGGAACGGCGGCTACCTCGTCGTGTCGAGCCAGGGCGACAACGCCTACACGCTCTACAGCCTGCCGGGCGTCACCTACGCCGGCCGCTTCCAGATCGGCGGCGGCGCGATCGACGGGACGAGCGATACCGACGGGATCGAACTCATGCTCGGCAACTCCGGCGCTGCCTACCCCCAGGGCCTGTTCGTCGCACAGGACGGCGACAACGCGCCAGCCACGCAGAACTTCAAATACGTCAGCTGGGCGGGCGTAAAGCGGGCGCTGAAACTACGCTGATCCCTACGATGGCGCGCCGTCGCAATAGGCGGCGACCATAGTGCGGATGTCGACCCGCGCCTTCAGCCGCGCTGCAAGTAGGGCGGTACCGCTGATCTTGCGCTGGACGAACAGCGTGTCGATCGGCGGCAGGTGCCAGGTGTCGCGGTCGCGCGCGATCTCGGTACCCTGTTCGCGAAGGACACCGACGAACGTCCGGTCGCCGAAGTCGAACGGGCGGGGCTTGGCGAGTTCGGCAAGGATGACGTCGATCATCCGGTCGACCAGTTCGCGGTGCTGGAGCACGGCCGCCTCGCCGAGGAAGCCGGCGGCGATCGCGGCGTCGCGCACCGCGTCGCGGTCGCCGGCGAATGCCGCGGTGAGCAGGCGGCGATAGCCTTCGCCAGTTTCGGCAGGGAGGGGACGGGCGGCGCCGAAATCGAGCAGGACGAGCTTTTCCGTCTCGGGCTGCCAGCGGTAGTTGGCGAAGTTCGGATCGGTCTGCATCAGCCGCCAGTCGAACAGCTCGCGCAGCACGAGCGAGATCAGGTCGTGCATCACCCGGTCGCGGACGTCCTGCGGCGCCGTTTCCAGTGTCTCGACGGGCACGCCGGTGACGAAGCTCATCGCGAGAACGCGGGGTGTGGTCAGCTCGGAATAAAGCGCGGGCACGACGAACTGCGACTGGTCGGCAAGCAACTCGCCGTAGCGCGCGAGCATCTGCGCTTCGCGGAGGTAATCGGCCTCCTCGTGCAGCTGCTTCTTCGCCTCGTCGAGCAACGGCGCGATGTCGAGCGCCTTGGGGAGCATGCCTGATACGCGCAGCAGCGTCGCGACGTTGTCGACGTCCGCGTCGATGCTCTCCTTCACGCCCGGATACTGGACCTTGACCGCCAGTTCGGTGCCGTCGGGCAGGCGCGCGCGGTGGACCTGGCCGATCGAGGCGGCGGCGACGGGATGTGCCTGGAAATGCGCGAACCGGCGGCGCCAGTCCTTGCCCCATTCGGCGGCGAGCACGCGGTCGAGCTGCTGCGGCGGCATGTGGTTCGCGTTGTTGCGGAGGCGTGCGAGGATGGTGGCGAGTTCGGGCGGAAGCATGTCGCCCGCGTCCATCGAGATCATCTGCCCCAGCTTCATCGCGGCGCCGCGCAGGTGGGAAAGCTGGTCGGCGACGCGGGTGGCGTTGGCGGGGGTGAGGAGGAGGTCGCCGATCTTGGGGCGTTCGCCGTTGGCGAGGCGGCGCGCGCCTTCTGCGACGACTCCGCCGGCGACGCCGCCAGCGAGTTTACCGAAGACGCCAAGACGGGCGAGACGGCCGCTCGGGATCGCGCGTCCGGCGCTGTTGCCGCTGTCTTCGGTCACGGGTGTTCCTTGAGTTTTGGGGGCGGTGCGTCGCGATTGGGATATGGGTCGCGGAAGCAGTCGATCAATCGGGCCCAACGTGCGAAGTTAACCGAGGCTACCCCCTCTTGTTCTCCCGCGAAGGCGGGAGCCCAGTCTGGATCCCCGCCTTCGCGGGGAAACAAGCTTGGCACCGATGCACTTCGGCCTACACCCCATGGTCATCCCCGCGCAGGCGGGGATCCATAAACTCGACTGCTCGCGCTTCGATCGCGCCGTCAGCCAGTATGGGTTCCCGCCTCCGCGGGAATGACGGAAGGGCGCCGGCCTGATTTCTCCTCCCATTGAACGCGCCGGGAAGAGGCTTCGTTAGGCCTCAAAGAAAAAGGGCGCCCGGATTGCTCCGCGCGCCCTCTTCCTATTCAGCGACGTGGCAAAGCCACGCCGTCGGTCGCCGCGGTTCGCGACGCCGGCCGGGCTTCGGCGTCTCGCGGTCAGCTTGCGCTGGCCGCGTGCGCCGTGCGCCTCACCCGCTGTAGTACATGTCATACTCGACCGGGCTGGGCGTCATCTCCCAACGCGCAACCTCGGCGTACTTGATCTCGACATAGCTCTCGATCTGGTCCTTCGAGAACACGTCGCCCTTCAGCAGGAAGTCGTGATCCGCGAGCAGGCATTCGAGCGCCTCGCGGAGCGAACCCGCGACCGTCGGGACCTGGGCGAGTTCTGCCGGCGGCAGGTCGTACAGGTTCTTGTCCATCGCTTCGCCCGGATGGATCTTGTTGAGGATGCCGTCCATGCCGGCCATCATCAGCGCCGCATACGCGAGATACGGGTTGGCCAGCGCGTCCGGGAAGCGCACTTCGACGCGCTTCGCCTTGGGGCCGGTGCCGTACGGGATGCGGCACGAGGCCGAGCGGTTGCGCGCCGAGTACGCGAGCAACACCGGTGCTTCGTAACCGGGGACGAGGCGCTTGTAGCTGTTGGTCGACGGGTTGGTGAACGCGTTGACCGCCTTGGCGTGCTTGATGATGCCGCCGATGAAATACAGGCACATGTCGCTGAGGCCCGCATAGCCGTTGCCGGCGAACAGCGGGGTCTTGCCTTCCCAGATCGAGAAATGCGTGTGCATCCCCGAGCCGTTGTCCTCCTTGATCGGCTTCGGCATGAACGTCGCGGTCTTGCCGTACGCATGCGCGACCTGGTGGACGACGTACTTGTAGATCTGCATGCGATCCGCGGTCTGCGTCAGCGTGCCGAAGGTCAGGCCCAGCTCATGCTGTGCGGCCGCGACTTCGTGGTGATGCTTGTCGCAGGGCAGGCCCATCTCGATCATCGTCGAGACCATCTCGCCGCGGATGTCGACGGCCGAGTCGACCGGTGCGACCGGGAAGTAACCGCCCTTGGCGCGCGGACGGTGGCCGAGGTTGCCGCCCTCATATTCGCGACCCGAATTGCCCGGCAGCTCGATGTCGTCGATCTTGTAATAGCTGGTCGAATAGCTGTTCTCGAAGCGGACGTCGTCGAACATGAAGAATTCGGCTTCGGGGCCGACATACACGGTGTCGCCGACGCCGGTGGTCAGCAGATACGCCTCGGCGCGCTTGGCGGTCGAGCGCGGATCGCGCGAATACAGTTCCCCGGTCGACGGATCGGCGATGTCGCAGATCAGGATCATCATCGGCGTCGCCGAGAACGGATCGACATAGACCGCGTCGAGATCGGGCTTGAGCGTCATGTCGCTCTCGTTGATCGCCTTCCAGCCCTCGATCGACGAGCCGTCGAACATCAGGCCGTCGGTCAGCTCGTCTTCGCCGATCAGGCTGGCGACCATCGTCAGATGCTGCCACTTGCCCTTGGGATCGGTGAACCGCAGATCGACCCACTCGATCTCCTGGTCCTTGATCATATTGAGAACGTCGGAGGCCGAATTCGCCATGATGCTTGCCCTTCGTTTTGAGATTTCCGCCGCGTCATGCGGGGAATCTAATTGCGGTATGGAACGGAATTTCCACACAATGTTGCGTCGCGTCAAATGACGATGTCGTCACTTGTCGTCAACGCAATATGCGTGGCTAGGAACTAGATTGCGTCGTCGTCGCGCTCGCCGGTGCGGATGCGAAGCGCGCTCTCGACCGGGATGACGAAGATCTTGCCGTCGCCGATCCGGCCGGTCTGCGCGGCTGCCGCGATCGCCTCGACGACGCGCTGCGCGAGCCCATCCTCGACGACGACCTCGAGCTTCACCTTGGGAAGGAAGTCGACGACATATTCCGCGCCACGGTACAGCTCGGTGTGGCCCTTCTGCCGGCCGAAGCCTTTGGCCTCGGTCACGGTGATGCCGCTCACGCCGATCTCGTGCAGCGCTTCCTTCACCTCATCCAGCTTGAACGGCTTGATGATGGCTTCGATCTTTTTCACAGGTACGCCCCCGATTGTCGTTGAAACCCCCGCCCTTGCGAGCGAGCCGTCCGCCCTGAAGGGCGCCTTGCACCAAGCGTGCCAGCCGGAGCGCCCTCGGGCAACCGTGGAATATCGTTGATTTCACTGCCCGAAATTGCGGCACCTGGGCGGTGCGTGCGCAACGTAAGGGCAGTGGAGTCGATCACAGGATTTCGTGCAGCCGCGCGATCGGGCGGCCGAGCCGAACGCCTTTGTCGGTCTCGACCAGCGGGCGCTCGATCAACAGCGGATCGATCATCATCGCATCGAGGATCGCCTCGGCGTCACCATGCTTGACCGCCTTGGCACCGTCCTCGGCCATCCGGAGGCCTTGTCGCGGCGTCATGCCGGCGCGGTTGTAGAGGCGGACGAGTTCCGCGCGGGAGGGCGGAATCTTGAGGTATTCGACGATCGTGACGTCCGCCCCGGCCTCTTGCAGCAGCGCGAGCGCCTCGCGGGACTTGGAGCAACGCGGGTTGTGGTAGATCGTCGCCTTCACGAATGCTCCGTCAAAACTCCCCTCCCTGGAAGGGAGGGGTAGGGGGTGGGTCGGTTTCGAGGGAACGTCCGGCCCGCCCCGAGCCGACCCACCCCCGGCCCCCCCCTTTCAGGGAGGGGGGAAGTTAGGCGCTTAAGCCCCCTGCTTGGCCAACCACTCTTCCAGCCACTTGATCGTGTACGCGCCTTCCTGGAACTCGGGATCGTCGAGCAACGCGCGGTGCAGCGGGATCGTCGTCGTCACCCCCTCGATCACCATCTCCTCGAGCGCACGCCGCAACCGGCGCAACGCACCCTGCCGCGTCGTCCCGTAAACGATCAGCTTGGCGATCATCGAGTCGTAGTAAGGCGGCACGCGATAGCCCGCATACAGTCCGCTATCGACGCGCACATGCATCCCGCCCGGCGCGTGATACACCTTCACCAGCCCCGGAGACGGCGCGAACGTGCGCGGGTCCTCGGCGTTGATGCGGCATTCGATCGCATGACCGCGGAACTGGACGTCCTCTTGGCGAAGCGTCAGCGGATGACCCTCGGCCACCCGGATCTGCTCGCGCACCAAATCCAGCCCGGTGATCATCTCGGTCACCGGATGCTCGACCTGAAGCCGGGTGTTCATCTCGATGAAGTAGAACTCGCCCGCTTCCCACAGGAACTCGATCGTCCCCGCGCCGCGATAGCCCATGTCGGCCATCGCCTTGGCGACGATCCCACCCATCCGCTCGCGCTCTTCCGCGGTGATGATCGGCGAGGGGGCTTCCTCGAGCACCTTCTGGTGGCGGCGCTGCAACGAGCAGTCGCGCTCGCCCAAGTGGATCGCGTTACCCTCACCGTCGCCGAAAATCTGGAATTCGATATGCCGCGGATTGCCGAGGTATTTTTCCATGTAGACGGTGGCGTCGCCGAACGCGGCTTTCGCCTCGCTGCCGGCCTGCTGCATCTGCGTTTCGAGATCGTCGGGATCGTTGACGACCTTCATCCCGCGACCACCGCCGCCCGATGCCGCCTTGATAATCACCGGATAGCCGATGTCCTCGGCGATCCGCTTGGCCTCGGCGATGTCGCTGATCGCACCGTCCGAACCGGGGACGAGCGGCAGCCCGAGCGCGCCAGCAGTGCGCTTGGCCTGGACCTTGTCGCCCATCGTGCGAATGTGCTCAGGCTTGGGCCCGACGAACAGGATGTTGTGCAACTCGACGATCTCGGCGAACTGCGCGTTCTCGCTGAGGAAGCCGTAGCCCGGATGGATCGCGTCCGCGCCCGAGATTTCGGCGGCCGAGATGATGTTCGGGATGTTCAGATAGCTGTCCGCGGCGGACGGCGGTCCGATGCAGATCGCCTCGTCCGCGAGCCGCACGTGCATCGCGTCGGCGTCCGCGGTCGAGTGCACCGCGACCGTCTTGATGCCCATCTCGTGGCAGGCACGGTGGATCCGCAGCGCGATCTCGCCGCGATTCGCAATGAGCAGCTTCTTGATTTGCGGCATTATTCCACCACGACCAGCGGCTGGTCGAACTCGACCGGCTGGCCGTTCTCGACCAGGATCGCGGTCACCGTGCCGGCCGATGGCGCGACGATCGTGTTCATCACCTTCATCGCCTCGATGATCAGCAGCGTGTCGCCAGCATTGACCTTCTGGCCGACCGTCGAGAACGGCTTCGCCTCGGGGTTGGCGGCGAGATAGACCGTGCCGACCATCGGCGACTTCACCGCGCTGGCGCTGATCGCCGGAGCGGACGCGCCGACTTCGGCCTGCGGGATCGACAGCGGTGCCGAGACGGGGGCCGGGGCGGGCGCCTGCGCGTAGTGTGCGACGGGTGCTGCCTGCGCAGCCTTTCGTGCAACGCGGATCCGGCGCGAGCCGTCCTCGACCTCGATCTCGGTCAGCTGCGTGGTGTCGAGCAGTTCGGCGAGCTGGCGCACCAGGGTCACATCGACCTGCATCGCACCGGTGTTTTCGGTTGTATCGTTCATGGCGGGGCCTCCTGTCAGAACCGTGCGACGGCTTCAAGCGCGAGCAGATACGAAAGCGCGCCGAAACCCGCGATCGTACCCTTCGCCGCCTGACCGACCAGGCTCACATGCCTGAACGATTCACGCATATGGGGATTGGAAAGATGCACTTCGATCACCGGCGTCTTCACGCCCTTGATCGCGTCGTGCACCGCGACCGAGGTATGCGTGAACGCACCCGCGTTGAGGATCACGGCTTTCGCGCCGCGCGCCTGCGCCTCCTGGATCCAGTCGACGAGGTGGCCCTCGTGATTCGACTGGCGCATGTCGATCTCCAGGTCGAGCTCGCGCGCGCGATCCTCCAGCATCCCGGCGATGTCGTCGAGCGTCTCGTCGCCATAGATTTCCGGCTCGCGCGTTCCCAGCAGGTTGAGGTTGGGGCCGTTCAGGACGAACACGGTATCTGGCAAGAGCTGCTCCTGGTTGCGAGGGCGGCAAACCACCCCCTATATGCGTCGTCCCACCCTTACCCGTTCGTGTCGAGCGAAGTCGAGACATGAGACAAGCAGCGGACGGGTGGTTTCTCGATCAGCCTGTCCCGAGCCATGTCGAGGGGCTCGAAACGAACGGAAAGTTTTGCATGCCCCACTCCGATGGCACCGTCTCGATCACCGTCAACGGCGAGCACAAGCGCGTCTCCGCCGGGCTCAGCCTTGCAGGACTCGCGACCGAACTCGGCCTCGTGCCGGAGAAGATCGCGGTCGAGCGCAACATGGAGGTGGTGCCGCGCTCGACCTTGGCGGACGTGATGGTCGAGGATGGCGACGATCTCGAGATCGTGCATTTCGTCGGTGGTGGCGATAACGAGGACAGCTGGACGGTCGCGGGCCAGACCTTCAAGTCGCGGCTGATCGTCGGCACCGGCAAGTACAAGGACTTCGCGCAGAATGCGGCGGCAGTCGAGGCTTCCGGCGCGGAGATCGTCACCGTCGCCGTCCGCCGCGTCAACGTGTCGGACCGCAACGCGCCGATGCTGACCGACTTCATCGATCCGAAGAAGATCACCTACCTCCCCAACACCGCGGGCTGCTTCGATGCCGAATCGGCGATTCGCACGCTGCGATTGGCGCGCGAGGCGGGCGGCTGGGAGCTGGTGAAGCTCGAAGTGCTCGGCGAGGCAAAGACGCTCTATCCCGACATGGTCGAGACGCTGCGCGCGACCGAGATCCTCGCGAACGAAGGCTTCAAGCCGATGGTCTATTGCGTCGACGATCCGATCGCCACCAAGCGCCTGGAGAACGCGGGCGCGGTCGCGATCATGCCGCTGGGCGCACCGATCGGCTCGGGCCTCGGCATCCAGAACCGCGTGACGATCCGACTGATCGTCGAGGGGGCAGGGGTGCCCGTGCTGGTCGACGCCGGCGTCGGCACTGCGTCGGATGCGGCGGTGGCGATGGAACTCGGCTGCGACGGCGTGCTGATGAACACTGCGATCGCAGAGGCGAAGGACCCGCTGATGATGGCCGCCGCAATGAAGGCTGCGGTCGAATCGGGGCGGCTTGCCTACCGCGCAGGGCGGATGGGTCAGCGCCGCTATGCCGATCCGTCGAGCCCATTGGCGGGGCTGATCTGACCCGCTTGATCGCAAAGCAGGTCATGACGCAAACGTCACGGAACCCACGCTAAACACGGCCGTTATACCTCTGCAAGTTCAAGCGGCCCGGCAGTCGGGTTTGCGTAAACAATGGAGGCCTTCATGGGCGAGTTCACCGATAAGGTTGCAGCAGCCGGCAACAAGGTCGCAGGCAACGTCAAAGAAGCCGTAGGCAAGGCGACCGACAACGAGAAGCTGGTAGCCGAAGGCGAAGCGCAGCAGGCCAAGGGCACGGCGCAGAACGTCAAGGGCAGCGTCAAGGGCGCACTCGGCGACGACATCTAAGCTTTAACTTAGTGTAGGAATACAGGCTGCTTCGGGAAACCGGAGCGGCCTTTTCTTTGTGTGATCGATACCGAGCGCTACCACCCCGGCGAAGACCGGAGCCCAATTGGCGAACGAAGCTGATTAGCGGTATCGCGTAGTTAGCTCGGACGTGCCAATTGGGCCCCGGCCTTCGCCGGGGTGGTGTAGCGGGCTTGGTCAAACTCACTTGCCCAACCTACCAAATCCCATCACGAGCACCGCCATGACTCTCCCGACCCGCAGCTACGCCGCATTTCTGTTCGACATGGACGGCACGATCCTCACATCGATCGCGTCCGCCGAGCGAACCTGGACCAAATGGGCGATCACACACGGCCTCGACGCAGCAACGTTCGTGCCGACTATCCACGGCGTGCAATCGGTCGAGACGGTTCGGCGCCTGAACCTCCCCAGTGTCGACCCGGTCGCCGAAGCCGCTGCGATCACCGCGGCCGAAATGCTCGACGTCGGCGACGTCGAACCGATCGCCGGCGCCGCCGCATTCCTCGCCAGCTTGCCCCCGGAGCGCTGGACGATCGTCACGTCTGCCCCTCGGGCGCTAGCCGAAGTCCGCCTCAAGGCCGCAGGCTTGCCGATTCCTCCGACGATGATCGCCGCGGACGACATCCCCAACGGCAAGCCCGCACCCGACTGTTTCCTGGTCGCAGCCGAACGACTCGGCGTCATCGCGAGCGATTGCCTGGTGTTCGAGGATGCCCCCGCCGGCATCACGGCAGGCGAGGCAGCGGGCGCGGATGTCCTGGTGATCACGGCAACGCATGGAACGAGCCACAATCTTGCTTCCCGTCATTTGCGGATCCGCGATTATCTGGATGTGACAGCGAGCGTCACGCCTGATGGTCGACTGATGATGGCGTCCAGCTGAGGTGAACGGGAGATCTGGTCAACCCGTGTTCCCGGATCGGTGAGCGGCCGCGATCAGTTCATCCAGCGCCGCTTCGTCGAGCCGACCGGCGGTGCGCAACGCAGCTTCGGGCGTCATCGCGATGACCGCGCCATCCGGCCCGTCGATCACGACCTCGCCATTTTCATGGAAAACGTCGCGGGGTTGGGCATGAGGACTAGTCATCGCGCTCTCCTGATCTTTCAGGATAAACGTCTGCGAGGACGGATAGGTCCGCAATACTGACCGACCATGGTCAGGCAGCGACCAGCTCGCCCATCCAGCGATCGAACAATTGGGGCCACAACGACCCAGGCGACCGAGACAATAGGCGCGTGCCGAAGCCGTGCCCGCCATGCTGGAGGAAATGCGCCTCGGCGGAGATGCCGCGGCGGCGGGCGGCGGCGAGCGTATCGACGCTGTTGGCGACCGGGACCGTGTTGTCGTCCTCGGCATGCACGAGGAACAGTGGCGGGTCGCCAGCCTTCAACTGGCGATCGATCGCGTAGCGTGCTTGGATCGCGGGCAGCGGATCGGGACCGAGCAAATTCGCGCGCGATCCGCCGTAACTACGGCCGGGATCCATATTCGAGACCGCGTACATGAGCCCGGCCCAGGCGGGGCGTGCCGAGTGCCGGTCGGTGGCATCGACCGGGCGATACGCCTTGAAGTCGTGCAGCACCGCCACGGACCCGGCAAGGTGCCCGCCGGCCGAGAAACCGAGAACGCCGAGCTTATCCGCCCTGATCCCGTAGTTACGGGCGTTGGCACGGATCAGCCGCATCGCGCGCTGCGCGTCGGCGAGCGGTACGTCGGCGCGGTCGGCCCAGCCTTCGCCCGGCAGCCGGTAGCTCAGCACGAACGCGGTGATGCCGAAACCGTTCAGGACGCGCGCGACGTCGATGCCCTCGTTGCGCAGCGACGTGATCGAATAGCCGCCGCCGGGCACGATCAGCACCGCGCGACCGTCGGGCCGCGCTGGACGGAACACGCCGACCTCGGGCCGCACCACGCCGCGCATCTGGAAATCGCGATAGCCGTCCGGGTAGCGCGGCATCCGCGGCTGCGGCACCGGCAGCGGGTTCGGCGCGCCTGGCGGAGTACCGGGCCACAGCGCAAACCGTTCTGCGGGCGGCCACATCGGCACGTCCGTAGCGCGAGGCTGAGCGGCGGTGAACTGCGCACCGCTCCGCGCGAATGCGGGAAGCGCCAGTCCCGCGGTAAGGGGAAGGCTGAGGAGCGAACGGCGATCGAAAGTCATCTGGCAATTCTAGACGATCCATGCACGCTCGGGGAGGGGACCATGACACGATCGGTAATTATTCCGCGCGAACGGCCATCAGAAGACCGCGAGCGCTGCGTAAAACGTGAGTGCCACGAGCATCACGCTCGACAGCATGAAGAACACGAACCGGTCGCGGACTCGGTTGCTGGTCGCCTGGATAAGGCTGTGTATGATCCGCAGACAAACATACGCCCAGGCGATCCAAGCGTTGATCCCGTTGCCCGTACCGCTCAGCGCCAGCACGGTGCATACCGCATAGAACAGCGTCGGCTGCTCCATCAGGTGATTGTAGTTGTGCACCTTCCACTGCGCCTGCGGGGGCAGCGAGCGATCGGCATCCGAGCCCTTGGTGCCGACGAGCTTGCCCATTTCGACGCCCGCTGCCTTCATTGCCGGCAACCGCGTGGCGAGCATCCAGCCCAGCATCACTAACGTCCACGCGATCAGCACGACCATCGGTCGCAGGATCTCGCTGTGCATGAAAAAGCCTCCCCGGTTATCCGAAGGAGGCTGCATCAATTGCCCGGAAGGAGCAACGTAGATCGGAACCCACAATCCTCCCCCGCTAGGGGGAGGTGTCGCGAAGCGACGGAGGGGGGGGCGGCGATAACGTTGGCGCCGTGTCCTCCCCCTCCGTCAGGCAAGCGCCTGCCCCCCCCTGGCGGGGGAGGATCGTAAAATTCAGGCCTTGTCGAAGCTCGCGCCCCACTTGCGGACCGGGCGGTCCTTCCAGAAGCCACGGTGATACGCATCCGACGCCAGCAAAGGCATTACCGAACCCGCTTCCGCGAACACCATCTGCTCGATCCCCGTGTTCACCTTGCCCCACGATGCCGCTTCCTGCAGCGTCGAGGACGAGCACGCACCGTCGCGCACGTCGGCAACCGTGATCTGCACCGCGTACTTGTGGACCTGGACGTCGTCGTGACCGAGGATTTCCGCACAAACCACGGTGTCCTGGATGAAGTTCTTCGGCACGCCGCCGCCGATCATGAGAAGCCCGGTGGTGCCGGCCTTGATCTTGATCTCCGTGAGTTCGCGGAAATCGGCGATCGCGTCGAGGACCATGTACGGCTTGCCTGCCTTCACCGCGTCGACCTGGTGCTTGACCAGACCGAAGCCCGCCGACGAGTCGACGAACGCCGGGCAGAAGATCGGCACGTCATGCTCATAGGCGAGCTTGACGAGGCTGTTCTCCTTCTTGCCGTGCTCGACGAGATACTTGCCCATCTCGCGGATGAACTCGCGGCTCGAATAGGCGCGCGGTTCGAGCGTCTCGGCGATCTCGAAGATCGTGTGGTCGACGTGCTGGAGCTCTTCCTCGTCGATATAGGTGTCGTAGATCCGGTCGATCATCAGCGAGCGCAGCACGTCGTCGTGCGGTACTTCGAGCGCCTGATAATGCTTGTGGCCAAGGCCCTCGAAGAAATCCATGTCGACGATCGTCGCGCCGGTCGCGACGATGCCGTCGATCATGTTGTTGCGCAGCAGCTCGGCATACAGGTCCATGCAGCCGCCGGCGCTCGTCGAGCCCGCGATCACGAGGAAGATCGTGCAGTCCTTGTCGGCCAGCATCTGGTTGTAGATGTCGGTCGCACGGCCGAGATCGCGGCTTGTGAACGACATCTTCTTCATCGCGTCGACGATCGGCCGCGCGTCGAAGCTGGTGATGTCGATATGCTCGACGGTGGTGGAAAGGAGTTCCGCCTTGCGCTGCGCGTCGATGCGGGTGTCTTCGGTCATAACATGCTCCATAAATCCCCCTTCCGCTTGCGGGAGGGGTTAGGGGAGGGACTGAAATATCCGCGAACGCCATGCTCGCGGACAAGCCCTCCCCCGACCCCTCCCGTAAACTGGAGGGGAGGAAGAAGGGCGCGGTACTAGAAGTTGGTTACAGCTTGACGACGTTCGACGCGAGGTCCTGGAACCGTTCGTCATACAGCGAGACCATCGGCTCGTCGGTGACGATCACCGTCTCGTCCGATCCGAACCCGTTGAACGCGGTCCGCATCGCCGAGCCATACGCGCCGAGCATGCCGATCTCGATGTAATCGCCGGCTTTCGTATCTGCGGGCAGCATGAAAGGGCCGACCATATAGTCCATGTCGTCGCACGTCGGACCATAGAAGCTGAACTCCATGTCCTTCGCACGGCTGTCCGGCTCGCGGAGCAGCTCGACCGGGAAACGCCAGCCGATATGCGCCGCATCGAACAGCGCGCCATACGCACCGTCGTTGATGTACAGCTCGGTCCCGCGACGCTTTTCGACGCGGACGATGATCGACGAATATTCCGCGCACAATGCCCGGCCCGGCTCGCACCACAGCTCGGACGAATAGCTGACGGGCAGCGACTCGAACGCACGGTGGATCGTCTCGAAGAAATGCTCGAGCGGCGGGGGTTCCATGCCGGGATACGACGACGGGAAGCCGCCGCCGACGTCGATGACGTCGACCGTGACCGCCGCGTCGACGATCGCCGCACGGACGCGCTCCATCGCGTTCGAATAGGCCTCCGGGGTCATCGCCTGCGAACCGACATGGAAGCAGATGCCGAGGGCGTCCGCTGCCTGGCGAGCCGCGAACAGCAGCTCCTTGGCTTCATGCGGGGCGGCACCGAACTTCGACGCGAGGCTCAGCTTTGAATGCTCCGACGACACACGCAACCGAACGCAGAGCGTCAGATCAGAAGCTTCGCGGGTCGCGCGAACGACCTTGTCGAGCTCTTCCAGGCTGTCGAGGCTGAAGGTTCGGACGCCGTGCGTGAAATACGCCTCGGCGATCGCTTCCTCGGCCTTGACCGGATGCATGAAGCACAGCGTAGCTTCGGGAAGCGTCCGTGCGACAAGGCGCACTTCGGCGATCGACGCCACGTCGTAATGCGTGATGCCATTATCCCACAGGATCTGCAGGAGTTCGGGAGACGGGTTCGCCTTCACCGCATACATCGAGCGACCCGGGAAGTTCTCGACGAAGAACCGAGCGGCGCGCGCAGCAGCGTGCGGACGAACGAGCGTGACCGGGTTGACCGGACGCCCTTTAGCGATGTCGATGCCGCTCCCGATGTGGGAGATGTCGGCGGTCGAATGGGCTTTCGCTAACCCCAGCGCGATATGATGCTTGACCAATTCAAGGGACCTCCAATGTCCTGAGACAAATTACGAAAACACTGCCTTGCGGTTGGAAGTCCCATGGGGCAGCGGAAGCGCGATCTAGGGTTACGCGCCCCCCATGTAAATAGCGTTTGGCGGATAGGAGACGGCGTGTGACGATTTTGCGACAACCGACGCGAGCAGGGGTACGGGACGCCGCGGAGAAGATCGCCCGGATACTCCCGCCGACGCCGCTGTTCATCAGTGAAATCAAGGGCGTACCGGTCGCTTTCAAGGCCGAGTCGTTGCAACCAATCGGTGCGTTCAAGATTCGCGGCGCATGGCATCGGCTCACCGCAATGGACGAGGCGACGCGACAAAAAGGCGTCGTCGCGTTCTCGTCGGGCAATCACGCGCAGGGGGTGGCGTGGGCGGCGAAACGGCTCGGCATCGCAGCGACGATCGTGATGCCGTCGGATGCACCGCGCCTGAAGCGCGAATCGACCCTGGCACTGGGCGCCGAGGTGGTGACGTACGACCGCGCCACCGAGAGCCGCGAGACGATTGCCGCAGGGCTGGCGGAAGCGCGCGGCGCGACGCTGGTGCCGAGCTTCGACGATCCGTGGATCATCGAGGGGCAGGGGAGTGCAGGCATTGAGGCAGCCGCACAGATGGGGGCGCTCGGCATGGGCGTGCCAAGCCGCGTCATCATCCCCTGCGGGGGCGGCGGCCTGTCGGCAGGGATCGCGCTGGCGCTGAAGGACAGCGCGATCACGGTGGTCGAACCCGAAGGCTGGGATGACATGCGTCGCTCCCTGGAGGCATCCTGGATCGAACCCGTCGGCCCCAACCCGCCGCCAACCGCCTGCGATTCGCTCCAGACCTTGCGCGTATCCCCGCTCACGTTCGACGTGCTCTCGCGGCGGGATGCAACCGGTGTTGCGGTCAGCGAATTCGAGATCGCGACGGCACAGCGCTGGGCCGCGGAGAAACTGCGGCTGGTGATTGAACCCGGCGGCGCAGTCGGGTTGGCAGCAGTCTTGTCGGGCAAAGTGAAGCTCGAACCCGGCCTGCTCGTCATTCTGTCCGGCGGCAACGTCGACCTCGCCGCTTATGCGAAGGCAATAGCTGCATGAACCCGGCACTGACATCCATCGCCGCCGCCGCGCCTGCAACAGCAATGCTGGGCATGTTCGCCTGCCTGATTGGCGGCATCGCGCTGATCGTGAAGAAGCGCGATACGAAGAAGGGCGTCCTGATGCTGATAATGGCCGCAGTCCTGCTAGCCAACGTAGCGATCTGGACGCTCTAACCTCCCTCGCCCCTGCGGGGAGAGGGAAGGGGCCCGCCGCACTTGCGGTGGGAGGGGAGAGGGGCGTTGGGGAGCGATAGCCTATCCCAACTCCCCCTCATCCGACGCTGCCGCGCCACCTTCTCCCCGAGGGGAGAAGGACCTCACCTAATCGGCGAGTTCGGGTCAAGGCGCATGTCGAGATACTTGTCCACGCTCCCCATCAACTCCGGCATCTCATGCTCGAAGAAGTGGTTCGCCTTCGGGATCGTGTCGTGATGGATGGTGATGTGCTTCTGCGTCCGCAGCTTATCCACCAGCTTCTGCGTGGCACCCGGCGTCGCGACCTCGTCGGCCTCGCCCTGGATGATGATCCCGCTCGACGGGCACGGCGCGAGGAACGTGAAGTCGTAAAGGTTCGCCGGCGGTGCCACCGAGATGAACCCGCGGATTTCCGGACGGCGCATCAGCAGCTGCATGCCGATCCACGCGCCGAAGCTCACGCCCGCGATCCAGGTCGTCTGCGCCTCGGGATGGAAGCTCTGCACCCAGTCGAGTGCGCTCGCCGCATCCGACAGCTCGCCGACGCCATTGTCGAACACGCCCTGGCTCTTCCCCACGCCGCGGAAATTGAACCGCAGCGTCGCGAAGCCACGCCGCTGGAAGGTCTTGTAGAGCTGCTGCACGATCGCGTTGTTCATCGTGCCGCCGGCCGACGGATGCGGGTGCAGGATCATCGCGACGGGTGCGCGCGGACGTGGCCCCGGCGCAAAACGACCTTCGAGACGGCCTTCGGGACCGGGAAAAATGACTTCTGGCATGGGCACTCGCGAGCTGGGATACGCACTCGGGTGGAGTGCCGGATTATCGACGCTATATAAGGTCCGCGCCCCTTTTCGCAATTGGAACCGACCCTGGCCCGTAACGACTCGCGTATCTACCTCGATCATGCCGCCACCACGCCGATGCGCCCCGAGGCTATCGCGGCGGTGATGGAAGGCATGGCGCGCTGGGCGAACCCGTCTTCGCCGCATGCCGAGGGCCGCGCGGCACGGGCTGCGCTAGAGGACGCCCGGAAGCGGATCGCGAGGGCACTGGACTGGCCGCATCACGTGATCCTCACGAGCGGCGCGAGCGAGTCCGCGGCGTTGGCTCTGCGAGGACGACCCGGCGTCGCTGTGGCAGCGGTCGAGCATGACGCAGTCCTGCGAGCAGCCGAACGGCCGGTGATGTTGAAGGTTGATGCCGGCGGTATCGTCGCGAACGGGGAGGGCGCCCAGACCATCGCGCTGCAATCCGCAAACAGCGAAACCGGCGTCCTCCAGGATCGACCCACCGGTCTCTGGATAGCCGATTGCTCGCAGACTGCGGGCAAGCTTCCGCTCCCCGAAGCGGACATGATCATCGTCTCCGCGCACAAGCTCGGCGGCCCTCCCGGCATCGGCGCGCTGCTGGTCCGCGATCTCGGCCTGCTCGACCCGACCGGCGGGCAGGAGCGGGGCTACCGTGGCGGCACCGAGAACCTCCCTGGCGCGCTGGGGTTCGCCGCCGCGCTCGAAGCACCCCGCGACTGGTTCGCCGACATGGCCGACCTCCGCGCCAAACTCGAAACCGCAATAGTCGCGGCCGGTGGCGAGATTGTCGCGCACCATTCTCCGCGCATCCCCACCATCGCCTCCTACCGCATGCCGGGCGTCAGCTCCGCCGCGCAATTGATCCGCCTCGACATGGCCGGCTTCGCCGTTTCCGCCGGCAGCGCCTGCTCGTCAGGCAGCATGCGCCCGAGCCACGTCCTTGCGGCAATGGGCTACTCCCCCGAAGCCGCCGCCGAAGTCGTCCGCGTCAGCTTCGGCTGGACCACCACGCCGGAAGACATCGCAAAGTTCGCCGAAGCCTGGACGCGCGTCGCCCAGGACATAAAGCGCGCCGCATGACCTACCTCGACTACCAGGCAACCACTCCGCTAGCGCCCGAAGCACTCGCCGCGATGCTTCCCTGGCTCGAATCGCAGCACGCCAACCCGCACTCCCCCCACCGCGAAGGCCGCCGCGCCAAGGCCGCCGTCGAAGTCGCCCGCGACCAAGTCGCAGCGCTGCTCCCCCCCGGCGGCCGCATCGCCTTCACCAGCGGCGCCACCGAAGCGCTGAACTGGGCGATCAAGGGCACGACCGGCGCCGTCACGACGCTCGCGACCGAACACGCCGCGGTACTCGACACTGCCGCAGCGGAAGGGGCGAGGGGGCGGGAGATAACGATCCTCCCAGTCGGCACCGACGGCATATGGCGGAGCGACAGTCGACGTGCCGGCAATCACCCCGGCTCTTCCCCCCTCCCTGGAAGGGAGGGGTCGGGGGTGGGTCGGCTTCCGTATCAGGCGACGTCGGCGACACAAGCGGGCCAACCCACCCCCAGCCCCTCCCTTCCAGGGAGGGGGGAAGTTGAATGTCGATCCACGCCCGTCAACCCCGACACGTCCCGCGCCGCAATCCACCCCGGTACCGGCCTCGTCGCCGCGATGCTCGTCAACAACGAGATCGGCGTCATCCAACCGATCGCCGCGCTTGCCGAGATCGCCCACGCAGCCGGCGCGCTGATGCTCTGCGACGCGGTGCAAGGCTATGGTCGCGTTCCGATCCCCGACACGGTCGATCTGATCGCGATCTCCGCGCACAAGATCCACGGCCCCAAAGGCATCGGCGCACTCTGGATCCGCGACGGCGTCGACATCGCCCCGCTCATGCACGGTGGCGGGCAGGAGGCCCCCGGCCGCTCCGGCACGCTGTCACCCGCACTCTGCGCAGGCTTCGGTGTCGCCGCGCAACTCATGGTCGACCGCAAGGAACAGGATGCCGCGCACATCCACCGCCTCTGGTCGCTCGCGCTCGACCGCCTCGGCCCCGGCTGGACGATCAACGGCTCGACCGAACATCGCTACCACGGCAACCTCAACCTCCGCCGCGCGAACCTCGACGTGAACCGGCTGATGTCCGACCTCCGCGACATCGCCTTCTCCGCCGGGTCCGCCTGCGCGAGCGGATCGGGCCGCTCGAGCCACGTCCTCCGCGCGATCGGCCTCACCGAAGCGCAGGCGCGGTCCAGCATCCGCCTCGGCTTCGGCCGCTACACCACCGAAACCGAACTCCGCGACGCGATCGATGCGATCGTCGTCGCAGCCGAGGCGCAATGGCCATGATCGTCCGCTTCATCGCCCGCGACGGCACCGTCAGCAGCGTTGCGGCCAACCCCGGCGACCTCCTGCTCGACGTCGCACAAGCCGACGACCAGCCGCTCGAAGGCACCTGCGAAGGCCAGCTCGCCTGCGCGACTTGCCACGTGATCGTCAACCCCGCCGACTTCGCCCGCCTTCCGCCAGCGCGCGAGGACGAGGAGGACATGCTCGATCTCGCGCACAATGCGACGCGCACCAGTCGTCTCGCCTGCCAGATCCGCCTGACCGAAGCGCTCGACGGCCTGACCGTCCGCATCCCGCAATAAAACGACAGCAAAGCTTACAGGAAGACAACGGCCGGTTCAGGGAACGTCCACGGCCGAAAGCGGATTATCCCCTCATCGCCTCAATGTACGAGGTCTTGAGAGGAGTACCGGACATGAAGATCATCGCAATGTTCGCCGCTGGCGCCTTGGCCGCGGGGACTCTGTTCGCCGCGGCACCCGCCGATGCGCAGCGCCACGGCTGGGACGGCCCCCGCCACGGCGGCGGCTGGCACGACGACCGCGGACGGCATGGCAATCGCGGCTGGCGCGGCGACCGTGGCTGGCGCGGTGGAGATCGTGGCTACCGTGGCTATGGCGGCGGGTATCGTGGCGACTACGGCTACCGCGGCGGCGGCTACGGCTATCGCGGACCTCGCGGATACGGCCGCTCGCGCGTCGTCTGCCGGATTGAGCGTGGCTATTACGGCCCGGTTCGTCGCTGCTTCCACCGCTGATCCGGAACCGTAACGACCATATTTAGTTTGGTAACATAGGTTGCCGGGCTCGGGAGGGCCCGCACCCAGTAGGAGATTATCATGAAGTTGTTCACCCTCGCTGCCGCCGGTCTCGTCGCCCTCACCGGTCTTGCCCCCGTCGGGATCGCCGCCGAAGCCTCGGCACAGCGCACCGTCGTTCACGAGCGGACCGTGGTTCGCCATGACGATCGCCGCCCCGGCTACCGTCGTCACGCTGTGCGCACGCGCCAGGTTTGCCGCAACGTCTATCGCAACCATCACCGCCAGCGCGTCTGCCGCACGGTCCGCGTTAGCCGCTAATCGAATAGCCGCTAACGTTAAAGCGGCTTGATCATCCCGCCCGACCCCGCCATATGCGCCGCGGGAGTCGGGCGGACGTGGTCGTCGCCAACTTGGTCAGATCCGGAAGGAAGCAGCCACAACGACTCAGCTACGGGTCGTCCCGGCTCCCACCGCGAATGCCAGAAGACTGGCATGAGCGCGGTCAGCGGCGCAAAGCGCCGACTGACGATGCGGCTTAGCCGCAGCGCACTCCTAAACTTCTCCTGAACTCGTCGACCCCGCAAAAATCTATTGCGGCCCTCGATGTTCCCGAAACGTTCCGAATCACTGTCCTACGGCGAAACGCTGTGCCAAGATCAGCCCATGCCCCGCACGCCCTCCGCAATCAGCCCCGCGCCAAGCCCCCCCCGGACCCTCTCTGCGAGCGAAGTGCAGACCTCTCCCAGCGTCTGCACTTCCTATACGTCACTCCCCTTCGACAGCACGCGCAGCACCCGCTATGACGACCGCAATGTCAGATTCCTTCGACCTGGGCGAACCCCCGCAGCCGGCTAAAACACCGGATGCCCCCGCCTACCGCGTGCTAGCGCGCAAATACCGACCGCAGACCTTTTCCGAGCTGATCGGGCAGGACGCGATGGTCCAGACGCTCGGCAACGCGATCAAGCGCGATCGGCTCGCGCACGCGTTCCTGATGACCGGCGTCCGCGGCGTGGGAAAAACCTCTACCGCACGCTTGATCGCCAAGGCACTCAACTGCATCGGCCCTGACGGCGACGGTGGCCCGACGATCGACCCCTGCGGGGTCTGCGAACCCTGCCGCGCGATCGCCGAGGGTCGCCACATCGACGTGATCGAGATGGACGCCGCGAGCCACACCGGCGTCGACGACGTCCGCGAGATCATCGACGCGTCGCGCTATTCGGCGGTCACTGCACGCTTCAAGATCTACATCATCGACGAAGTCCACATGCTGTCGAAGAACGCGTTCAACGCGTTGCTCAAGACGTTGGAGGAGCCACCTCCCCATGTGAAATTCCTGTTCGCGACCACCGAAGTGAACAAGGTCCCGGTGACGGTCCTGTCGCGCTGCCAGCGCTTCGATCTGCGCCGTATTTCCGCCGAACAGCTCGCCAAGCACTTCGCCTGGGTCTCGACCGAAGAGGGCGTTACCGCCGATCCCGAGGCGCTGATGCTGATCGCACGCGCCGCGGAAGGCTCCGCGCGCGACGGGCTGTCGATCCTCGACCAGGCGATCGCGCATGCCGGGCTCGAAGGCGGCGGCATCACGGCGGACGCGGTCCGCCAGATGCTCGGCCTGTCCGATCGCGGCGCAGTCCGCGACTTGTTGACGCTGATCCTCGCCGGTGACGGGGCAGGGGCGCTCGCCTCGATGCGCCGCCAATATGATTACGGCGTCGATCCACTGTCGGTGCTCCGCTCGCTGCTCGAAACCGTCCACGGCATCACGCTGACCAAGGTCGGCACGCCGGCGGACGCTGCGCAGCCGATGGAGGAACGTGCGGCACGCGAGGAATGGGCGGCATCGCTCGGCTACCCCGCGCTTCACCGTTTGTGGCAGTTGTTCCTCAAGGGCCATGATGAAGTCGCCAAGGCCGCGCTGCCGATCGAGGCTGCGGAGATGGCGCTGTTGCGCGCGATCTACGCCTCGACGCTGCCCGACCCCGGCGAGCTTGCCCGCCAGATCGCCAGCGGTACGACACCCGCGGCTGCACCAACGGCGCCGCTGCCACCTACACCTCCTTCCGGCGAAGCGCCGCCCTGGAACGCTGGATCCGCTGCGAAGGCGCCCGAACCCGTCGCGACCGGCCCGATCCTGCCGCCGACGTTCGAGGCGCTGGTCGATCTGCTCGACGAATCAGGCGGTCTCGCGATCGCCGCGCGCCTTCGTCACGGCGCACGGATCGTCAGTTACTCGCCGCCCGAATTCGTCCTCAGCGGCAGCCGCCCGGTCTCGGCAGACACGCTCGCCGAACTGAACACGCTATTAAAGAGCGTGACGCGGACCGCGTGGAAGGTGTCGATCGTCGACGCCCCCGGCGAGCCGACGCTGCGCGAGGCGCAGGACGCTGCCGATGCCGCGGTGCGCCAAGCCATTCTCGAATCCCCCATCATGAAGGCCGCGGTGGCAGCGTTTCCCGACGCCCAGCTAGAATCATGGCCCGGTCAAAGGAGCAACGCATGAAGAATATCGATGAAATCCTAGCGATGGCGCAGAACGTCCAGAGCGAGATGGAAAAGGCGCAGGCCAATCTCGACACGATCGAGGTCGAGGGCGCGTCGGGCGGCGGTCTCGTCAAGGTAAAGGCGTCCGCCAAGGGCCGCATCATTAACATCGCGATCGACGATTCGCTGATGCAGGTCAGCGAGAAGCAGATGCTCGAGGACCTTCTCACCGCCGCATTCAACGACGCGCGTGCCAAGGCAGATGCGGTGTCGGGAACCGAGATGTCGAAGATGACCAGCGGCCTGCAACTGCCGCCTGGGTTCAAGCTGCCCTTCTGAACCGTTTCGGTTGGGTCGTTTCGGCGCGGGAACAATCGTTATTCGGCCAGCGTTGCGCTTTCCAGTAAACAGGGAGAGTGAACATGGCCGAAGAGCGCATCGTCGAAACGCCGACCACCCACACCACGATCATCGAACGCCGCGGCGGCGGCAGCGGCATGCTGATCGGCATCGTCCTGCTGATCGCAGTCCTGATCGGCGGCTATTATCTGTTCAGCCGCCAAGGCGCACAGAACAGCAAGGACGCGGCCATCACCTCGGCGGCGAAGAGCGTCGGCGGTGCAGCCGACAAAGCCGGCGACGCGGTCGAAAAGTCGACGCAGTAAATTAGAGTATTTCCCGCGAAGTCGGAGACTCAGACTGGGGTTCCGCCTTCGCGGGAGAGCAAAGGGCCGTGCGGAATTTAGGCCACCACCCCGGCGAAGGCCGGGGCCCAGTTGGGAGACATAACTGATTGAGCATTGCGCTTCATCACAGCAAACTTTCCAACTGGGCCCCGGCCTTCGCCCGGGTGGTGTCCACAGTGGAGCGTTTTGGCGCCCTCACCGCAAACAGCTATCCAATCCATCGCTCCGAACCACCGAAACCCTCCGCGACAGCGTGTTCCCATGCTTGCGCACAAAACCATGAGGATCGATCGCAGCCCGCTTCTTAGGCAACGGTAGGACAGCCGCGATCCGCCCCGCCTCCGTCGGCGACAGCCGCGACGCATCGTGATTGAAATACCGGATTGCCCCGGCGTTCGCGCCGTACGTCCCGATCCCGGTCTCGGCGATGTTGAGATACACCTCCATGATCCGGCGCTTCGGCCACATGGCCTCGATCAGGACGGTGAAATACGCCTCGAACGCCTTCCGAACATAGCCGCCGCCCTGGAACAGGAACGCGTTCTTCGCGGTCTGTTGGCTGATTGTCGACCCACCCCGGAGCCGGCCGCCCTGCGCATTGCGCGCCGCCGCGCCTGCCATCGCCTTGAAATCGAAGCCGTGATGCGAACAAAACCGCGCATCCTCGCCGGCGATCGCCGCGCGCGCCATGTCCGGATCCATTTCCGAAAGCGGCATCCAGTCCTTGGTTACGCCGTGGCCGTTGAGGACGTCGCCCATCATCGTCCAAGTGAATGGCACCGGCACGAAACGGTAGATGCCGACCCACGCAACCGTGATCAGGACGAAGGCGAAGACGATCTTGGCGGCGATGCGGATAGGGCCCATCGCCGCTCCTTATGCGATCGCTGCGGCCTCGCCAATGACCGCGCGGGCCGCGGTCACGCCGGTTTCGTACGCGCCGTGCGCGGTAGAGAAGTCGATCGCGTGGCATGCTTCGCCGGCGAAGTGGATACGGCCGTCGACCGAGGCGGCGAGGACGGCGCGCTGACCGGCCCGGCCAATCCGCGCATGGCTATAGCTTCCGCCGATATAGGGTTCGTGGCGCCAGCGGGTTGCGACAAGCGGCGTGAAGCGATTGCGCCAGTCGCTGCCGAGCAATCCCACCAGTTCGTCGATGGCGAACTGTGCCGCATCGCCGTCCTCCAGCATCTCCGCGCAGTCACCGCCGAAGAAGCTCTCGACGATCGGCCAGCCGAATGGTGACAGGCGGTGGCTGGCCGTGCAGGCGCTGTACGGGTTGCCGATCAGGTGTGCGTTGGTCGGCCATTCGAAGCGGTCGGCGTGGAGGAACACCTTGTCCGCGAGCCCGAGCGGGAGGTCGGCGGCGGCGGCGTGCTTGTCGGGGAGCGGGGGGTCGAAGACGATCTGCGACCTGGCGAGGACAGTGGTGGGGATGCAGACGATGACGTGGTCCGCCTCGATCGTGCCTGCTGAGGTGTCGAGTTTGATGCGATGGCCGCCGTGATCAATGCGCGTTACCGGCGTCGAGAGGCGAACGTTCAGGCCCGCAGCGTGGCTGGCGACGAGCGTGCCGTAGCCTTCCTTCACCGTCCAGTTGTCGTCGGTGGCGGCTTCTTCGTAGGCGGCCCAGTCGTGGAGCGAGACTTGCGCGAGGTTTGCGCCATTGGCGTAGCCGGAGATCGCGTCGATCTTTGGGCGCCATTTGTCGTTGGTGGCGATGAAGTCGGAGAGGGGGCGGTCGGGGCCTTCGAGGGCGGCAAGGGCGCGTTCGTTCCAGCCTTGGTAAGCTGTTGCAGAGGCGGACTGGTCTTCCGGCGGAAAACCAAGATCGCGCCACTGGGTGCGCCAATTGGCGTCGGAACGGTCTACGGTAAAGCCCGATCTTTCCGCGATCTCGGTCCAAGGATTGCGCTGGGCGGAGTGTAGCCAGCCGCAACCAGCGTCGACATGTTCCCCTGCGAAGGCGGGGGTCCAGTCTGGGCTCCCGCCTTCCCGAGGGAACAACGCGGCGAGGGACAGGCTGTGGGCGCGGCCACCTAAGCAATTGCTGGCTTCGATCAGCAGGGCCTCATGCCCCGCATCGTGCAGCGTCCTTGCTGCAGCGATGCCGGCCGCACCGCCGCCAATGACGACGGTGCGCGCCATATTACGCCGCCAGCAGGCGCTTCTCGCCGGCGATACGCATCATCGCCTTTTGCAGCTTCTCGAACGCACGCACCTCGATCTGCCGCACACGCTCGCGCGACACGCCATAGACCTGCGACAGTTCCTCAAGCGTCTTGGGATCGTCGGTCAGGCGACGCTCCGTCAGGATATGCTGCTCGCGCTCGTTGAGGTCGTCCATCGCCGACACCAGCATCGAGTGGCGAACGTCAGCCTCCTGCGCGTCGGCGACGATCTTGTCCTGCAGCGGCGCGTCGTCCTGCAGCCAATCCTGCCACTGGCCTTCGCCGTCTTCGCGCATCGGCACGTTGAGCGACGTGTCGCCACCCATCGCCATGCGGCGGTTCATGCTGACGACGTCGGTCTCGGCGACACCCAGGTCGGTGGCGATCTTGGTGACGTGCTCAGGACGCAGATCGCCATCCTCGAACGCATCGAGACGGCTCTTCATCCGGCGCAGGTTGAAGAACAATTTCTTCTGCGCGGCGGTGGTGCCCATCTTCACGAGGCTCCACGAGCGCAGGATGTACTCCTGGATCGAGGCGCGAATCCACCACATCGCGTAGGTGGCGAGACGGAAGCCACGCTCGGGCTCGAACTTCTTCACGCCCTGCATGAGGCCAATATTGCCCTCGGAGATCAGTTCCGACGTTGGCAGGCCATAGCCGCGATAGCCCATCGCGATCTTCGCCACGAGGCGGAGATGCGAGGTTACCAACTGCGCTGCAGCCTCGGTATCGCCATGCTCCTGGAAGCGCTTGGCGAGCATATATTCCTGCTCGGGTTTCAGGAGCGGGAATTTCTTGATTTCAGCGAGATAGCGATTGAGACCCGCCTCGCTGCCGAGCGCAGGAATCGTCGCTGGAACGTTGGAGCGGGCTGCCATTGTCGTAATCCCTTTCTGCTGACCCCGATTGCCGCACCGCGGCCCCCGATTGCCGCGTTGCGGCATAGTGTCGATTATCTATACGTGAAGCTGGGTGAACAGTTCCTGCATGTCTGCGGGCATTTCGCTATCGAACGCCAAAGCGATGCTTTTCACCGGATGGATGAACCCCAAATGCGCCGCGTGCAAGGCCTGCCGGCGGAAACCGAGCGTTTCGAGCAGCGACTTCTGAGCTTGCTTTGTTCTACCATAGACCGGATCGCCCAGCAATGCGTGGCCGAGCGACGCCATATGCACGCGTACCTGGTGGGTGCGCCCGGTCTCTAGCCGGCACTCGATCAGCGCCGCATTGCGTAGCGTCGTGATCGTCGAGAAATGCGTCACCGCACGTTTGCCGCCCTCGACGATCGCGATCTTCTTGCGGTTCTGCGGACTCCGCGCGAGCGGTGCGTTGACCGTGCCGCTCGGGGGGCGGGGGATGCCGCCTACGATGGCCTTGTAGCGGCGGTCGATGCTGTGGTCGTGGAACTGCCTGGCTAGCCCTTCGTGAGCTCGATCGGTCTTGGCGGCGATCATCAGCCCCGACGTATCCTTGTCGATGCGGTGGACGATGCCGGGCCGCGCGACGCCGCCGATCCCCGAGAGGTTGCCGGCACAGTGGTGGAGCAGCGCGTTGACGAGCGTGCCGTCGAAATTGCCTGCGGCAGGGTGGACGACGAGCCCGGCAGGCTTGTCGATCACGATCAGGTCGTCGTCTTCGTAGGCGACGACGAGTGGAATATCCTGCGCTTCGTTGTGCAGCGGCGTCGGCGGAGGGATCGCGACCGAAAACACCTGGCCTGCCGCCGCCTTCTTCGCCGAATCGCGCCATTCGCGACCATTGAGCGTCACTTGCCCCGCGGCGATCAACGCCTTTAGCCGCTCGCGCGACATGTCGGGCAGCACTTCGGCGAGCGCACGATCCAACCTCCAACCATCAACGGCCGGCGTGATCGATGCTTCGACGATGGAAACCCCCCGGTCCATGTCGTAGCGATGTGGCGATGAGCGTGACGATTTCAAGCGAATTGCTGCGGCGGTTGGTCGCAGAGGCGGCTGCGTCGCCGAATGCGGAGGTCTGCGGGCTGTTGTTCGAGGCGACCGGGCGGATCGACGCGGCCGAGGCGTGCGCGAACGTGGCGGCGAACCCCGAACGGATGTTCGAGATCGATCCGGCTGCGTTGTTCGTCGCGCATCGGCGCGCGCGATCGGGCGGGATGGCGGTGATCGGGCATTATCACTCGCATCCATCCGGCTTGCCCGTTCCGTCTCCTCGCGACGCTGCTCAGGCGATGGGGGATGGGGCGGTCTGGGTCATCCTGGGTGCCGACGTCGCTCGGGCTTGGAGATCGGTCGAGGTGGGCGCGTTCGTCGAGGAGGCGATCGAGCAGATCACTCCCTCTGCGTAGATCAGGGAGGACCATCCGCAACCTGTAACACGCGGCTTCGAACCACACTTGCGCGTCGTTCGCGCCCTCGTCAGAAGACACACTGTATTTAGGGGATTTTCATGACGGTCAGCCCGGTCGATTTCGCGAGCCTGCTCTGTTCGCGCCTGTGTCACGACCTGCTGTCGCCGGTGGGTGCGCTCAACAACGGGCTTGAGCTGCTTGCAGACGAGACCGACCCCGCAATGCGCGAGCGGGTCATGGAACTGCTTGCAGACAGCGCGCGTGCGTCCGCCAGCAAGCTCAAATTCTTTCGCTTGGCATTCGGCGCGGCTGGCGGTTTCGGCGAGCTGGTCGACACGCAGGAGGCACGGAACGCGATCGAGGGACTGGTCGCGCAGAACAAGCGGATCGATTTTGTCTGGGCTGTCGAGACAACCGCAATGCCCAAATCGGCAGTCAAGGTCCTGCTGAACCTCGCACTGATCGCGACCGAATCGCTGGTTCGCGGCGGCACGATGGAGGTCGGCGGCGAGGACAATGACGGCCAACTCGAAATCGTCGTGAAGGTCGAGGGCGGACGCATCGTCCTGGATCCAGAGATCCGCCGGACGCTGGTCGAGGGCGCAGGCGAGCACGCTGTGACCCCACGCGCCGCGGCGGCGTATATGATCAACACGCTCGTGAGAGATGCCGGCGGTACGGTGATTGTGTCCGAACCTGCCGACGGGATCATGATCTTCGGCGCGGTATTCAAGGCCCTGTAGAGACGTCCAAATGCTCCCTCGCTAGGGGGCGCTCAAGGTGACGGAGGGGAAGCCAGGGAACGTCGGTTTCCGTATTTTTCTTCTGTTCGGCAAAGGCCCCGCCACCTGTCCTTCGTGGCTGAGGTTCGAAAAGACTCGCTCCCCCAGAGCTAACGGCCCCTTAACCTCCACCATGCATGACGGGATCTCGAAGGCGGGACCCGCATGGACGATCTGTTACAGGAATTCATTGCCGAGACGCGCGAAACGCTGGAGGCGATCTCCGGCGAGATCGTTGCATGGGAACTCGCCCCTGCCGATAGCGCCCGCCTCGATGCGATCTTCCGCTTCGTCCACACCGTCAAGGGAAGCTGCGGATTCCTCGATCTGCCTCGGCTCGCGCGGCTGAGCCATGCGGCAGAGGACGTGTTGGCCGCCGTACGCGACGGCAAGCGGACGCCGGATACCGCGCTCGTCGACGCGGTACTCGGCATCGTCGACCGGATCGCGCAAATCGTCGATGCGATCGATACGGGTACGGTACTGGACGGATCGGGCGAGGATCTGTTGATCGCTGCGCTCGCTCCCGTTTCGCAACCCATGGTTGGGCTCGCTCCCACTGCGCAACCCATGGCACCCGCTGCCGTTGTGCCCGTCGGGCGTAGCGCCAGTCGCAGTGTCCGGTTGAACGTCGACCTGCTCGATCACATGATGAGCGGCATGTCCGAGATGGTGCTCGCGCGTAACGAGCTTGCCCGGCGGCTGCGCGACAGCGATGTCGATCCCAAGGTCGAGGCGGCGCTGGAACGACTGTCGCTGACTGTCGCCGACATGCGCGACACGGTCACCCGGACCCGGATGCAGAAAGTCGACGCGCTGTTTTCGGCGCTACCGCGGATGGTGCGCGATACCAGTGCGGAGCTGTGCAAGGCGGTCAACCTCGTGATCGAGGGCGCCGACGTCGAGCTCGATCGCGAGATGATCGAGCTGATGCGCGACCCGCTCGTCCATATTATCCGCAATTCGATCGACCACGGGATCGAGACGCCGATGGCACGCCGCGCGGCGGGTAAGCCGGAGTCGGGTCGGTTGGTCGTCTCTGCGCGCCAGTCGGGCAACCAGATCCTGATCGAGGTGAGCGACGATGGGCAAGGCGTCGACGTCGCGCGGATCGTCGCCAAGGCCTCGGAGAAAAAGCTTCACACGCCGACCGAGCTTGCGGCGATGAGCGAGTCGTCGCGGCTCGACCTGATTTTCGCGCCGGGGCTGTCGAGCCGCGACACGGTGACCGCTATCTCTGGGCGGGGCGTCGGCATGGACGTGGTACGCGCCAATATCGAGCAGATCGGCGGGCGGATCATGCTCACGAACGATCCCGGGCGCGGTCTGCGGATCGTCATCCATGTGCCGCTGACGCTGTCGATCCTTTCCACGATCATCGTCGGTGTCGGTACGCAGCGGTTCGCATTGCCACGCCAGGCGATCGAGGAAATCGTGATGGTGCGGGGCGCTGCCGTACGGATCGACACGATCGGCGACGCAGCCGCCGTCACGGTCCGCGGCAGGCGCATGCCGCTGGTGTCGCTCGGGCGGCTCTTCAACCTGAATGAGAACCCGCCGCCCACACTCGTGATCGTGTCGACGCGCGAAGGCGATTACGCGCTTGGCGTCGACACCGTGCTCGATACCGAGGAGCTGGTGGTCAAGCCTGCTTCGCCCGCGGTGATGGCGACCGGCGTGTATGCGGGCAAGACCTTGCCTGATAACGGCCTGCCGATGCTGTTGCTCGACGCATCGGGTATCGCAGCGGTCGCCGGGCTGCGCTTCATGCCAGTGGTTGCCGAGTCGAACGATGTCGAGGAGGTCGTGCCGGGTGTCCCTGCGTTGCTGTTCGACGATCTCGACGGATGCCGTCGTGTGATCGCGCTGGCGGTAATCGACCGTGTCGAGCCGGTACCGATCGAGGCGATCCGCTGGTCGGGCGGGGCGATGCGCCTTTCGATCGGCAACTGCATCATCCCGCTCCACGCCGTCGCTGCGTTCGGCACACGTACCGAGGTCGCGGTCCTGCGGCTGACCGATGGTGAGAGCGAGATGGCCTATGCGATTGCCGAGGCAATCGAAATTGTTACTCTTCCTGTCGCAATGGCGCCCGCGCGGGGCACAGGGCCCATTGCTGGCGTGGTATCCATCGCGGGCGAGCAGATCGAGCTGGTCGATCCACATGCGCTGTTCGCCGGCCAGCCGGTAACGCTTGCTGCGTTGCCGGTATGCCTTTTGCAGGTCGACGGATCGGGGTGGATGGAAACGTTCCTGAAGCCTGCGCTGGAGGCGTCCGGCTATCGCTGCGTAACGGCGCTGGCGGCAGGCGAGACGGCCGTCGTGGCGCTGGCGATGGAGGATACGCCCGTCCGCGAGACGATGGCGCCGGTAGTGACATTGCGCCGGACGCGGACCGCGGAGGGGGACGATGATGCGACCATCTATCGCTACGATAGGCCCGCGTTGATTGCCGCACTAGCGGCACGGAGGGCGATGTGAGCGAACTGTTCCTCGTGGCGCATATCGCGGGACGCGGCGTCGCGATCGCCGCTGCCCAGGTCGATTCGGTCGTCGATATCGGCGAGATCGTCGCGGTGCCGCGGGCGGATGCGTTCGTCCGTGGCCTCGCGGCGCTGCGTAGTCGCGTGGTGACGGTAATCGATACCGGTACCGCGCTCGGCCTGGAACCCACGCCCGACGCCGTCCGTCGCGCGGTTATCACTGTCGTCGAGGGCCATCATTATGCGATCCTCGTCGACTCGGTCGAAGACGTCGCCCCGTTCGCGCGATTGCCTCTGTCGTCGGGGTTGGCGCTGCATCGTGGGTGGGCGACGGCGGGCACCGGCATCGTCGAGCGCGACGGTGAACCGTTGCTGATCCTGGATCTCGCTGCCGTCGTTCCTGCAACTACGCTGGCAGCCTGATACGCGAACTGAAATTTTACGCTGCTTAACCCGGCGCTTACGCTTTTCACTGTAAGCCAGCGCCACGAATTCCCGGAAGGCTTTCCATGAAGACCTGTCTCGTCGTCGATGATTCAAAGGTGATCCGCAAGGTCGCGCGCCACATCCTGGAAACGCTGGACTTCACCGTTTCCGAAGCCTGCGACGGTCGCGAGGCGCTGGCATCGTGCATGGCGTCGATCCCCGACGTAATCCTGCTCGACTGGAACATGCCGGTGATGAGCGGGATGGATTTCCTGCGCGCTTTGAGGGAGGCCGACGTGCCGCGCCGGCCCAAGGTCGTGTTCTGCACCACGGAAAACGGCATGGCGTATATCCGCGCGGCGATCGAGGCTGGCGCCGATGAGTACGTCATGAAGCCGTTCGATCGCGACACGCTCGAATCGAAGCTCCAGATCGTCGGCATGGCCTGATCCGGTCGAGACGATGGCGAATAGGCCCCTCTTCGTCCCGCAGCAGGCGGGACGCGACAGTGCGGATACGGCACGCGTGTTGCTTGTCGACGATTCGGTTGTCGCCCGCGCGGTGATTGCACGAACGATCGATGCGAGCGATCGGTTTTCGGTGGTCGGCGCGGTCGGCACTGCAGCAGCAGCGCTGGCGTTTCTAGATCGGACGACGGTTGAGTTCATCCTGCTCGACCTCGAGATGCCGGGAATGGATGGGCTGACCGCCTTGCCCGCGCTGATCGCCGCGGGGCGGGGGGCAAAGGTGCTGGTCGTCTCGTCGAGCGCAGACGAGGGCGGGCCCAAAGCCATGCAGGCGCTGGCGCTCGGCGCTGCGGAAACGCTGATCAAACCATCCGCCGGTGCACTGTCGGGGCGGTTCGGCGGTCTGCTGATGTCGAAACTCGATAAGCTCCATGAAGAACCGACGCAATCGCCGCCGGTCGCGCTCGTCCGATCCACGCCCAGGACCGGGTCGGTGGCAGATGCCCGTTCGCTCCCGGCGACTCTGGTTACCGACGACGCATCTATCCCTCGTGTCTCGCCAAGCGAAGATTACGACATCGTCGCGATCGGCGCCTCGACCGGCGGCATCCACGCAATCAGCCAGATGTTTCGTGCCGTGCCTGCTGGATTCCGTCTGCCGATCGTCATCACCCAACATCTGCCGACGTCGTTCATGCCGTATTTCGCTGCACAGATCGCGCTGCTGGCAGGCCGCCCCTGCGAGGTCGCCACCGACCGGTTGCGTATCCGTCCGGGCCGGATCATCGTCGCGCCGGGCGATGCGCATCTCAAATGCGTCAAGCTTCGCGACGGCGGCGCAGCGTTTCGGTTGACGCACGAATCCGTCGGAAGCGGCTGCATGCCGTCGGTCGATCCGATGCTTGCCACGATCGCGGACGTGTACGGCAAGCGCGTGTTGGCGATAGTTCTAAGCGGGATGGGTCGTGATGGCGCAGAGGGAGCACAGCGAATCCACGAGGCAGGTGGCTGCGTCGTCGCGCAGGACCGCGATAGTTCGGTAGTCTGGGGCATGCCTGGTGCGGTCGTCTCGTCGGGCGTCGCCGATGCGGTTCTGCCGCCCGCCGCGATCGGCACCCTGATCGCATCGCGACGCCGGCCATGACTCCTGCTCCAAAACAGTCCGCCCCGGTATCGCAGACCGCGATCAACGTGCTGACCGCACTGCTCGAAGCGCGAACCGGTCAACAGATAGCCGCCTATCGCTCCTGGCGGCTCGATACCGCCCTCAAGCCGTTGCTCCGTGACCGCAATCTCGACACGCTCGACCAGCTCGTGACGCAGTTGCTGGAGGGCAGCGATCGGCTGATCGGCGATCGGATTGTCGACGCACTGGTCAATCAGGAAACCTCGTTCTTTCGCGATACGCAGGTCTTCGAGATGCTGGCCGACGCGGTCGCGGCAGCAGAGGCCGGGGGTCGTCGGGCCCGTATCTGGTGCGCGGGCTGCTCGACCGGACAGGAGCCGTTATCGCTCGCCATGCTGTTCGTGGATCGTCACGAGGCGACCGGTGCGCCTGTCCCCGAGATCGTCGCCACCGACGTTTCTGAGGCTGCGATCGCCCGCGCACGGGTTGGTCGGTTCTCGCAATTCGAGATCCAGCGCGGCCTGCCGGTGCGGCGGATGGTCCGCTGGTTCGACACCGCCGGCAGCGACTGGATCGCCAAGCCCGACCTGCTCAAACGCGTCGTCTTCCGCCGCATGAACCTGATGGCGGACCCGGCGCCGGTCGGCCGGTTCGATATCGTGCTCTGCCGCAACGTGCTGCTTTACCTGTCCGCGACTACCAAGGACCAGGTGTTCCCCAAGATTGCCGCGGCGCTCAAGCCCGGCGGGGTGTTCGTCATGGGCGCGGGCGAGACCGTAATCGGTCAGACCCGCCTGTTCGAGCCGAGCAGACGCTTCCGCGGCTTCTACGAAACGCCGGGCCACAAGGCAGATGGCCAGGCCGCCGCCTGAGCGCGGCTACCACGGCGCAAGCCGGCTGGCGCGGATCGAGATCCAGCCTTTTGAGCAAGCGGCCTTTGGTAGACTTCCTCCGTCGTTCAGGATCGCGGGTCGTTTGCGTTAGATCTACCGCCGAGCCGGGTTAGTTGATCCCCAGGTCCGCCGGACCGAATGCGTCCGGCAACAGTTCGGATACCGCGTAGGTCCGGATCGCTTCGCCTTCCGCCGCGCCGCAATGCACCGGCAGGTCGCGGCCGCCCATCTGCGCGGCCTCGTTGATGACTTGGCGACAGCGCCCACAGGGGCTGACGGGGGAGGCGCCGGTGGCGCGGCCCCCCGCATCCATCGCGCCGCCGATTACGCCGATCGCGACGATATCGCGCAGCCGCCCTGCCGCGCTCGCGGTGGCGATCGCGACTGTTTCCGCACATAGCGACAGGCCGTAACTCGCATTCTCGAAGTTCGCGCCGGTGATCACTGTGCCGTCGTCGAGCAACACCGCGGCACCGACCGCGAACCGCGAATAGGGTGCGTGGGCGTTGCGCGCGGCGTTGCGCGCTGCCGCCACGAGTTGCGTTGCTTGTTCAGTCATGATGCCACCACGTCCCAGTTGACCGGTCCTTCGATCCCGTCGATGCGGCGGAAATCGCTCGCGCGCCACATCCGCCACGGTCGCGCGGTGTAGTCGGGCTTGAGGATATTCTCTACCGCCCATAGCGGCCGCGGGACGGCGTCGGACAGCGTGTATTTCGAATCCACCGCCTTGCTGATCCGCAGCATCACCGGCTGGCGGGTGTGCGTCTCGACCATCGTCACGAACTGCGCGATGTCGGCGATCAGCGTTGCTCGATCCGGCCGCGCGGTGCAATCGTCGTGGAACGCGATGTCGACCGCGGTCGGCAATGCGTCCGACGTCCGCGGCACGAAGGTGTTGAACGCGTTCGCCTGCTCGTCCGCGCGCTGGCACAACGAATAGACGTGCACCGCGCCGCGTCGCAGGCCCGCGTCGGGCAGTGCCGCCCAGTTCGCCTCGAACGCCGGATCGCGGCGGTCGGTCCCCGACGTCGCGACGATATAGGCGAAGTCGGCGCCGCTCGCGCGCACCGTGCCCCATTCGACCGGACCGGGGTTTTCGGCGAGGTCGATGCCCTGCAGCGGGTAGTGTTTGACGTCGGGGTGCCAGCCGGTCGCGGCGGTCCAGCCGCAGATACCGACGAAGCCGGTCGCGGCCAGCGCGGCCGCGAATTTCAAAAGTGCGTGAGCCATGGGTCTTCTAGTTGCGGATGTGGAGGACGCAGATCAGCGTGAACAGCCGTCGCGCGGTGTCGAAATCGACCTCTATCTTGCCGTCGAGACGCTCTTTCAGCAGCTCGGCGGCTTCGTTGTGGACGCCGCGGCGGGCCATGTCGACCGTCTCGATCTGGGCGGGGGAGGATTGCCGGATCGCCTGATAGTAACTGTCGCAGATCGCGAAATAATCGCGGATCGGCCGGCGGAACCGACCGAGCGCAAGCACCAGCGTCTCGAGATGCGTATCGTCCTCGCGGTGGATATGGATGCCGAGGCGCCCTTCCTCCGACTGGAGCTTGATCTTGTACGGCCCGGTATAGCCGTCGGCATAGGCACGCTGTGGGGCGAAGTGATTGCCCTCGATCAGGTCGAAGATCGCGATCCGCCGCTCCTGCTCGACGTCGGGCGAGCGCCAGCCGAGACTGGTCTCGTCGAGTTGCACGTCGATGATCCGCGGGTCGGCCATCACGGTTCGATAGCGGGGGACATTCGCCCTGTCACTTATCCCCAGCATTCCGGCGCGAGTAGCTTGGACGCGCGCGCCCGCATCGCGTAGGTGCGGGGGATGGCAACTCTCGCATTCCCCATCCCAGCCGTGGCCGAGCCGCAGCAGCTTCCCCGCAACGTCGAGGCCGAGGCCGCGATGCTCGGCGCGATGATGATCGACAACCGGCTCGCGGACGACCTTGTCGACAAGCTCGAACCTGGGCATTTCTTCGAGCCCGTCCATGGGCGGATCTTCGCGGCGATCAAAACGCTGCGCGGCAACGACATGCTGGTGACGCCGGTGACGCTGCGGCCGATGTTCGACGCGGACGAGGGTATGCGCGAGCTTGGCGGGCCGGCGTATCTGGCCGGGCTGACCGGCAGCGGCGCAGGACTGATCGGTGCGCGCCAGTTCGCGCAGCAGATCTACGACCTGGCGATGCTCCGCGCGCTCGTGTCGGTCGGGCGGACGCTGGTCGACCGCGCGATGGACACCTCGGAAGAGGTCAACCCGCGCGCACAGATCGAGCTCGCCGAGGAAGAGCTGTTCAAGGTTGCGGCCGACGGCGGCTCCGAGAATACGGTGAAGTCGTTCGCGCAAGCGACGACCGCGGCGGTCAAGATGGCCGAGCGCGCGCTGAATTCGGGCGGCAATCTGTCGGGCGTCACCACCGGCATCGATTCGATCAACGCGAAGATCGGCGGCATGCATCACAGCGATCTCATGATCCTCGCCGGGCGTCCGGGCATGGGCAAGACCTCGCTCGCCACTAACATCGCGTTCAACGCCGCGCGGCGCTGGATGCGCGACATGGCCGACGGGATCGCACCGAAGGATTCGGTCGGGGCGAAGGTCGCGTTCTTCTCGCTGGAAATGTCCGCCGATCAGCTCGCGACGCGTATTCTCGCCGAGCAGTCGCAGATCAGTTCCGAATCGCTCCGTATGGGCAAGATCAGCCGCACCGAGTTCGCGCAGTTGGCGGCGGCCGCTGCCGAGCTGGAGAATCTCCCGCTGTTCATCGACGATACCGGCGGTCTCTCGATCGGCGCACTGCATACGCGCGTGCGCCGGTTGCAGCGTCGGCATAACAACGAGATCGGGCTGGTGGTGGTCGATTACCTCCAGCTGCTGTCGGGGTCGGGCAAGAGCAAGGACGGCAACCGCGTCCAGGAAATCTCCGAGATTTCGCGTGGGCTGAAGACGCTGGCGAAGGACCTCAACGTCCCGGTGCTCGCGCTGTCGCAGCTGTCGCGTGCGGTGGAGTCGCGCGAGGACAAGACGCCGATGCTGTCGGATCTTCGTGAGTCCGGCTCGATCGAGCAGGACGCCGACATGGTCTGGTTCGTCTACCGCGAGGACTATTACGTCGCGTCGAAGGAGCCCAAGCGCCCGGCGGAAGGCGACAGCTCGAAGATCTTCGAGGACCATGCGTCGTGGGCGGCGGAGATGGAGCGTGTCTACGGCTTAGCGGAGCTGATCATCGCCAAGCAGCGCCATGGCGCGACCGGCAAGGTCCGGATGAAGTTCGACCCGACGATCACGAAGTTCTCAGATCTCGCCGAGTATTGATCCTACGAGGTCCCTCGCCCCTCCGGGGAGAGGGAAGGGGCCCGCGGCTCTTGCCGTGGGAAGGGAGAGGGGAGTGTGGCTCGGGACCTAGATCCCAACTCCCCTCTCCCTTCCGTCGCCTACGGCTCCTCCCTCCCTCTCCCCGGAGGGGCGAGGGACGGGCGCATCAGATCATCGGGTCGTAGTCGGTGGGGGCGTGGATGCCGCATTCGACCTTGTCGAAGCTGCGCCAGCGGCCTGCGCGCGGGTCTTCGCCGGGGGCGACTTTGGTCGTGCACGGCGCGCAGCCGATCGAGAGATAGCCTTGCGCCTCCAGCGGATGCCGCGGCAGTTCGTGCTCGGCGAAATAGGCGTCGAGCTTGGCCTTGTCCCAATCCGCCAGCGGGTTGATCTTCAATCGGCCCTCGTCCTCTTCGAAGCGGGGGAGAGCGGTACGCGTTCCCGACTGGAACCCCTTCCGCCCCGATATCCACGCATCGAACGGGGCGAGAGCCCGCCGCAACGGCTCGACTTTCCGCAAATCGCAGCATCCGTCGGGGTCGTACGACCACCGCAACCCCGTCTTGTCCTTGATCGCCAGCAACCGCGGATCGGGACGGAACACGCGCAGGTCCGTGAACCCCAGCTTCTCCGCCAGCTCATCACGATACGCCAAGGTCTCGCCAAACATCTTCTGTGTATTGGTGAACACGACCGGTACGTCGACATCGACCTGCGCGACCATGTGCAGCAGCACGGCCGACTCCGCCCCGAACGACGACACCGCCGCGATCCGACCGCGCAACTCGCCGACGAGCAGTTCGAACAGCATCTCCTGTGCGGAGACGCCTTCGAACCGCTCCTGCATCGCCATCGCATCGGCGCGCGTGAACGCCGGCGTGACGTCGATCATGTCGAGTTGGCGCGCGGGCTCACCCATGGCGCAGCTTCCACACCGGCACCGCGCCGTCCGCCGCCTTCTGGTAAGGCGTATCGTAGCGCTCGAGGCTCGCGCGCAGCACGTCGATGTCGATCGGCGCCTGGGGCGCGAAGCTGTCGAACCCGCAGCGCCGCATCAACGGAATCTGGTCGACCAGAACGTCGCCCTGCGCGCGCAGTTCGCCGGTATACCCCGCCTCGCGCAGGATCCGCGCGGACGAATAACCACGCCCGTCGCGGTAGCCGGGGAAGCTCACCTCGATCAGCGCGAGCTGGTCGATCTGCGGCAACAGCGCGCGGGCATCGTCGCCCGCTTCCAGGCGCACGGCCGCGGCGTTGCTCTGGCCGATGAACGAATCGAGCGTCACCGCGGGCTCGTCATGCGGCTCGTCGTCGCGGAAGCGGAGCAGCGTCTGGTCCGGATACTCAACCATAGATCGCCTCCTTGAACGTCTCGAAGCCGACGCGGCGGTAGGTGTCGAGAAAGCGCTCGCCGGGATCGCGGACCTGCAAATACCGATCGGTGACGCGCTCGATCGCGTCGACCACGCCGTCCTCCGAGAAACCAGGCCCGGTGATCTTCGCGAGGCTCACGTCCTCCGCGCCAGAGCCGCCGAGCGAGAGCTGATAATTCTCGGTGCCTTTCTTGTCGACGCCGAGGATGCCGATGTGGCCCGCGTGATGGTGCCCGCACGCATTGATGCAGCCGCTGATCTTGAGCTTCAGTTCGCCCAGATCGCGCTGGCGATCGAGGCTGCCGAACCGAGTCGCGATCTTCTGCGCGAGTGGGATCGAGCGCGCGTTGGCGAGGCTGCAATAATCGAGACCGGGGCAGGCGATGATGTCGCTGATCAGGTCGAGATTGGCCTCGGCCAGCCCCGCCTCGTTCAACGCCGACCACACCGCGTGCAGGTCGGCGATGCGGACGTGCGGCAGGACGATGTTCTGCGCATGCGTGACGCGCAGTTCGTCGAAGCTGTAACGCGTGCCGAGATCCGCCATCACGTCGATCTGGTCCGCCGACGCGTCGCCGGGGATACCGCCGATCGGCTTGAGGCTGATGTTGACGATTGCATAGCCCGGCTGCTTGTGCGCCTTCACGTTCTGGTCGAGCCAGACCGCGAAATCGGGGTCGCTGCGGTCGATATCGGTCGAGGCTTTAGCGTCGAAATCGGGCGCGCCGAAGTGGCTCGTGATGCGCTCCAGTTCCGCCCGCGGGGGATCGAGGCCGAGGCCGTTCACCGCGGCGAACTCTTCCTCGACCTGGCGGCGATATTCGTCGGGACCGATCTCGTGGAGCAGGATCTTGATCCGCGCCTTGTAGATGTTGTCGCGCCGGCCGTAACGATTGTAGACGCGCAGGCACGCCTCGAGATAGCTCATCAGGTCATCGGCGGGGACGAAGTCGCGGATCTCGTGGCTGATCATCGGTGTGCGGCCCATGCCGCCGCCGACGAAGATCTTTGCGCCGAGTTCACCGTCGCGGATGTGAAGACCGATGCCAATATCGTGGAGGCGCATCGCTGCGCGATCCTCGTCCGCTGCGATCACGCAGATCTTGAACTTCCGCGGGAGGTAGGTGAACTCCGGATGGAACGTAGACCATTGGCGGATCAGCTCGGCCCAGGGACGCGGATCGGCGACCTCGTCCGCGGCGGCGCCGGCGAACTGGTCGGAACTGATGTTGCGGATGCAGTTGCCGCTGGTCTGGATGGCGTGCATCTCGACCGTCGCCAGCTCCTGGAGGATGTCCGGGGTCTGGTCGAGCTGGATCCAGTTGAACTGGATGTTCTGGCGCGTGGTGAAGTGGCCATAGCCGCGATCGTACTTCCGCGCGATATGCCCGAGCATCCTCATCTGGCGGCCGTCGAGCGTCCCGTACGGCACCGCGACCCGCAGCATGTACGCGTGCAGCTGGAGGTACAGCCCGTTCATCAGCCGGAGCGGCTTGAACTGGTCCTCGGTCAGCTCACCCGAAAGGCGGCGGCGGACCTGATCGCGAAACTCGTCGACGCGCTGGTCGACGATCGCCTGGTCGTATTCGTCATATTTATACATGTCAGATTACCCAGCTGCCGGCGTTGGGGTCGGCGGGTTTGAGAGTAAGGTCGGGCCGCATCGTCGGGCCCAACGCGCGGATGCGGTCCTTGATGTGGGCGGGGCGGGGGCCTTCGTCGGTCTGCGTCGCCTCGATCAGATAGGGCACGTTGACGCGCCGCGCGCCTTCCTCCGCCTGAAGGATCGCTTCGCCCGCGACGCCGACGTCGGCCGCGTCCTCGATGTGGCGCGACCAGCCATTTCCGGTCCACCAGACGACGTCGCCAGTGGGAAGGTCGTTTCCGGTCAACAGCTTCATGCGGCGGCGTCCTCTGCTACGCGGGCCCAGCGGGCGAGTTTGTCTTCGGCGTCCGACAGTTCGACGACTTCGCCGACGACGATGATGGCGGGGCTCTGGACGGACTCGCGCGCTACCATCGGACCGAGATCGGCGAGCAACGTGCGGATCGCACGGCTACCCTGCAATGTGCCTCGCTCTAGCACCGCCACGGGCATGTCGGGTGCGACGCCGTCGGCCATCAGCTTGTCGGCAATGTCGCTCGCGGTCGCGATGCCCATGTAGATGACCAACGTGCGACCTTGCCCCGCGAGCCCGGACCAGTCCTGCTCGGTCAGACCCTTGCACTGGCCCGCGACGAAGCTGACCGCGCTCGAATGATCGCGGTGCGTGAGCGGCAGCATCGCCTCCGCTGCACAGCCAAGCGCAGCCGAGACGCCAGGGATTACCTCAACCGGCAGGCCGGCGGCGCGAACCGCCTCGACTTCCTCACCGCCGCGACCGAACACGAACGGGTCGCCACCCTTAAGCCGGATGACTATCGCGCCGGTCTTCACATGCGCGATGATCAGCGCGTTGATCGCCTCCTGCGGCAGCGTGTGGCGCGCGCGCTGCTTGGCGACCGAAATTCGTTGCGCCGACGGCGGCGCGATGTCGAGCACACGCGGATCGATTAGCCCGTCATGCACGACGACGTCGGCGGTCTTCAGCGCCTCGACCGCGCGGACGGTGAGGAGCCCAGGATCGCCCGGCCCCGCCCCGACGAGGATGACGCGCCCGCGGGCGGTTGGGTCTAGGAGACTTGCCATGTTGTCGGAGATGGGCGGATGGGCGCTGCGCTGCAACCGAATGATGCTTTGGCGGGAGGTAGGATTGCTTTCCGTGGCGGTCGGTTAACCGTCGGCCAAGCCGATGCCGATGCTGGCACGGGCGCTTTCGGATTCGCTGCTGACGACCGGGTAGGCGCAGTAATCCGCCGCGTAATAGGCGCTCGGGCGGTGGTTGCCCGACCAGCCGATGCCGCCGAACGGCGCACCCGACGAGGCACCATTGGTGGGTTTGTTCCAGTTGACGATGCCGGCGCGGATGTTCGCCCAGAACCGATCGTAGAGCGATGGCGTCTGGCTGATCAGCGAAGCGGACAGGCCGTAGCGCGTGTTGTTCGCCTCGGCGATCGCGGCGTCGAAATCGTCGACGCGGACGACCTGCAAGATCGGTCCGAACAGCTCGATATCCGGGCGGTCGGCGATGTCGGTGACGTCGATCAGCGCGGGCTTGAGGAACGGCAGGTCCGCGACCGGACGTTCGAGATGGCGGATCGGGCGGCCGCCGCGCGTGAGCAGCTCGAGGAAGCTCTCGGTCAGCTGCTCGGCGGCTTCGTTGTCGATCACCGGGCCCATGAACGGGGCGGGATTGGCGTGCGGTTCGCCGACGATGATCCGGCCGACCATCTTGTCGAGCGTTGCCATCAACGGCTCGTACAGCTTGCTATCGACAATCAGTCGGCGGGCTGCGGTGCAGCGCTGGCCAGCAGTGGTGAAGGCCGACTGGATGATCAGCACGGCCGCGGTGTGCAGGTCGGGCGTATCCCAGACGACGATCGGGTTGTTGCCGCCCATCTCTAGCGCGAGGATCTTCTCGGGCTTGTCGGCGAACGCGCGGTTGAGCGCCAGACCGGTGCGCGCCGAGCCGGTAAATAGCAGGCCGTCGATATCGGGATGCGCGGCCAGCGCCTTGCCTTCGTTCGGGCCGCCGATGACGAGACGAATGCACTCGGGCGGGACGCCGGCGGCGCGGAAGCATTCGACTAGGAAGGCGCCGACGGCGGGTGTCTTTTCCGACGGCTTGAAGACGACCGCGTTGCCCGCGATCAGCGCAGGAACGATATGGCCGTTGGGCAGATGCGCGGGGAAGTTGTACGGTCCGAGCACCGCCAACACGCCGTGCGGCTTGTGGCGGACCGCGATGCGTGACCCCATCGTCGCTTCGAGGCGGCGTTGCGCGGTGCGATCGGCATAGGCGCTGACCGAGATGTCGACCTTGGCGATCACTGTCTCGACTTCGCCGCGCGCTTCCCAGATCGGCTTGCCGGTTTCGCGGGAGATCAGGTCGGTGAACGCGTCGTTGCGCTGGCGGACGATGTTGGCAAAGCGGCGCATCGTTTCGATCCGGAAGGCGAGCGGCTTCGACGCCCAGCTCGACCAGCCGGCACGCGCGCAGGCGACTTCGGCATCGACGTCGCCGACCGGATGGCGCCAGAGGACCGCGCCGGTCGCGGGTTCGTGGGAGATGATCTCTTCGGACATGGCGCTGCTCTTGCCCCAAATCAGCAATGATTCCAATTATTCGGCGAGCGCCTCTCCCATGTTGCGGATCGCGGCGACTTTTGCATTCAGCAGCGTCCAGTCGTCATGATCGGCAATCGGGGCCCAGATCGCCTCCACTTCGTCGATCAGCATGCTGCAAGGCTCGCCCGACCAATAGGCGTGCGACCGGTCCTTGCGGGGTTCGTACGATGCGAGCGCGGCGCGGACTTCTGTCCAGGGTTCGGCGTAGGTGTCGGGCAGCTCTCCCCCGAACACGTCGAAGAAGAAGCGGTCGATCCCGACTTCCGAGGTGCGGAGCGAGCGTTCGGTGGCCTGGACAAGGTCGCGGTCCGCATCCGGATTGCGCGGACGGACGCCGAGGCGCCAAAGGATCGCCTGCGTGACTTCGGGTTGATAGCGCGGACCGAACTGGTCGAGTGCGGCTACCAGCGGGTCGCTCTCGGCGATCTGGCGAAGCGCGACGGCGAGTTGCATCACGTCCCAGTGGATCGCCTCGGGCTGGCGGCCGAACGCGTATAGCCCCTGATGGTCGAAATAGGCGGCGGTGAAGGCCGGGTCCCAGGTTGGGGCGAACCGCCAGGGGCCATAGTCGAAGCTCTCGCCGGTGACGTTGATGTTGTCCGAATTGAGCACGCCGTGGACGAAACCCGCCGCCATGTAGCGTGCCGCGAGACGCGCGGTACGGCCGACGACGAGGTCGAGCAGGCGGACGGGGTCGTCGCTGTCCTCGTCGTAGAGGTTGCGCAGCGTGTAGCCGACGAGTTTGCGTAAAGCCGCTTCGTCGCGGTGGTAGGCGAGGCGCTGGAAGCTGCCAATGCGGACGTGGCTGTGATTGAGGCGGACCAGCACCGCGGAGCGAGTCGGGCTGGGTTCGTCACCGCGCTGGAGTTCCTCGCCGGTCTCGATCAGCGACAGCGTCCGCGAAGTCGGCACGTTGAGCGCCTCCAGCATTTCGGTTGCGAGGATTTCGCGCATGCCGCCCTTGAGCGTGAGGCGGCCGTCACCGGCACGGCTCCACGGCGTCTGGCCGGAGCCCTTGGTGCCGAGGTCCATCAGGCGACCGCAATCGTCGCGCATTTGTGCAAAGGTGAAACCGCGGCCGTCGCCGAGATCCGGATTGTAGTTGCGGAACTGGTGGCCGTGGTAGCGGAGCGCGAACGGCTGGGGGAGCGTGCCGGGGAGCGGCTCGAACCGGCCGAAATGGCGCGTCCATTCGTCGTCAGTGAGCGTGTCGACTCCGATCTGCACGGCGGCGCGATCGTTGCGGAAGTGGAGCTTCGTCAAGGGGAAGTTCGCGGGCGCGACGGGGTCGAAGAAGCCATCGCCGAGGTCGAGGAGTTTTGCTTCGGGGCGATAGGCTTGCGGGGAGATAGGCATGCGGCGATATGGTGGCCACTACCCGAAGGACGCAACCATGGCCGCTTACGAAAACCTCTATTGGTGGTCCAACGACGGGCTGAGACTCCATGCGAGGGACTATCCGGGGGGCGCGAAAGGCCAGCCGCCGATCATTTGCATGCCCGGGCTGACACGCAATGCGCGCGATTTCGACGCGCTGGCGGCGCGGCTGGCGGGACGCTGGCGGCTGATCTCGGTGGATTTTCGCGGGCGGGGCGAGAGCGGCTATGCGAAGGACCCGATGTCGTACGTGCCCTTGACGTACGTGCAGGACGTTGAGGGGTTGCTGACCGAACTCGGCATCGATCGGTATATCGCGTTCGGCACGTCGCTCGGCGGAATTGTGACGATGCTGATGGCGGGGCCATCGCGGGGCCGGATGATGGCGGCGTTGCTCAACGATGTTGGCCCGGAAATCGACGCGCAGGGCCTGTCGCGAATTCGCGGCTATGTCGGCAAGGCGAGCGTCTTCCCGACCTGGATGCATGCAGCACGCTGCGTTTCGGAAAACAACGCAGACGTCTATCCCGACTGGCAGATCGAGGACTGGCTAGCGATGGCCAAGCGGCTGTACCGGCTCAACAGTTCGGGCCGGATCGTGCTCGATTACGATCTGAAGATCGCCGAACCGTTCCGCGTGCCGGGTAACGAGGCGGGGGCGGACATGTGGCAGGCGCTCGCCTCGCTCCGCGACGTGCCGACGCTGATCGTGCGTGGTGGACGATCGGACCTGTTGTCCGCAGCGACGGCGGAGCGGATGGCGGCATCGCTCGACCACGCCGAACTGGTGACGGTGCCGGGCGTCGGCCATGCGCCGACGTTGAGCGAGACGATGCTGCAGGATCCGATCGACCGGTTGCTGGCGCGCGCGCTTGAGGGGGCGGCGATCCGCGCTTAGGGGAGGGCGGCACGATGTTTTTCGCCGCCAATCTGCTGACAAGCCGGGATACTTGATGACCGAACTCTCCGACGCCCACACCACTGTCCGCCCGCTGAAGGGCCGCCGCGCGATCATTACCGGGGGGACGACCGGGATCGGCCGGGCGATCGCGGTGCTGCTCGCGGCTAAGGGCGCCAAGGTCTATATCTGCGGACGTGACGAACGGTATCTGCAGGACGCGCTCGCTCGGATTCGTGAAGTTGGCGAGGGCGACGGGATGGTCACCGAACTCGCCGATCCCGACAAGGTCCGCGCGTTCTTCGATGCGGGCGAGGCGTATCTGGGCGGGTTCGACATCACCGTCGTCAACGCGGCGGTCGCGGCCGGCGGTCTGACGCAGATGAGCGAGGACGAGCTTCGCTACGCGATCGCGGTCGATTTTACGGCGTACCTGCTCAGCGCACATCACGCTGCGCACCGGATGAAGCCGATCAGCGACATCGTCATCATCGGCTCGCTGAGCGCGCATATCCTCGGGCCGAGCTCGACGGTGTATGCCGGGGTGAAATCCGGAATCGCCGGCTTCTCGGAGGCGTTGCGGCGCGAGCTCGGGCCGAAGGGCATCAAGGTCTCGCTGGTCGAGCCCGGCAAGGTCGGGTCGAACATGCAGTATCCGGACGTCCCCGACGACAAGCAGCGCCAGATGATCGAGGCGGAGCAGATGCTGCGCGCGGAGGACATCGCGGTCGGGGTTGAGTTCGTGCTGACGCAGCCGACGCGGACCGTAATCCAGCAGATCGTGATCGTCCCGCGGGCGCTCGAGGGGGAATAGGCGCGCCGACGGCTAACCCACGCCCCCCGTTCGCGCGGCGCCCATCCCGTCATCCTGACTTTCGTCAGAATGACGGAGTTGGTGGAAGTCGCCCGACGTAAATCAAAGGAGAATAGCATGTTCGACCAGCTCGTCTTCACCCCCGCCGACATCGACCTGTCGCGCTCGCCGCTGGCGGGCAAGGTCGGCGCCGAGACCTATGTGCTCGGCGCGTTCAATCCGGGAATGACGCGGCTGGCGAACGGCAACCTGCTGCTGATGGTGCGCGTGGCGGAGGCGTTGAAAAAGCCGGTCAGGGACGGCAACGTCCATGCGATCCGCTGGGACGACGGCGCGTATGTGCTCGACGCTTGGCCGTTGCAGATGGTCGATACCAAGGACCCGCGGAAATTCCTGATCCCCGGCGGCGGGTGGAAGGTAATGGCGCTGACGTCGCTGTCGTGGCTGTTGCCGGTCGAACTCGATGCCGAGGGGCGCGCGGTGGTCGCTGTGCATTACGACAAGGCGATCGCGCCGCGCACCTCGTACCAATGCTACGGCGTCGAGGATGCGCGGATCTCCAAGGTCGGCGATCGCTATCTGATGACCACGTGTTCGGTCAGTCCCGAGCGGCATTCGACCACGCTGTATTCTTCTGCCGACGCGCTCGACTGGCAGTTGGAGGGGATTGTGCTCGATCACCAGAACAAGGACATGCTGATCTTCGAGGGGCTGATCGACGAGCAGTATTGGGCGCAGACGCGCCCGCTCGGCGACCTGTATTTCGCCTATCCGCCAGGGAGCGAGTGGCGCAGCGGCCCGTCGATCAACCTATCGCGCTCGCCCGACGCGCTGCATTGGAAGCCGCACGACAAGCCGGGCATCCGCCCGCATGCCGCCACCGTCGCGACGGCGCGGATGGGCGGCGGCGCCCCGCCGATCCTGACTGATCGCGGCTGGCTGACGCTGTGGCACGGGGTGGAGCCGTCGGGTGTGGTCGGGATCTACCGGACGTACTGGTCGATCCTCGACAAGGACGATCCGTCGATCACAGTCGCGACCGAGCATACCGCGTTGCTGGAGCCGAACCCGGTGCTGACCGAGCCGTTGAAGGAGCAGATGTACCTCGACAACGTCGTCTTCACGACGGGCATCGCCGACGCAGGCGAATTCTACGTGGTGGCGAGCGGGGAGGCTGATCTGGCGTGCCGGATCACGCATATCGGCAAATATATATTCAGCCGGTAACTCGACCTGTGATCATACTCTCCAGGTCCAGCTCGTGTTCGGACACGATCCTGATCGCACCGCCGAGGCGGCGATAGTGCTCGGCTCGGCGGAACGCACCGCTGTTGCGGATGGAATAGGCGAACGGCGCACGCCCCGCGATCACCAAGGCGGTCGTGGTGTTGCCGACCGCCGAGACGATCCGGCCACCGAGCGCCGCGATCCGGCACGCCAGCGCGCCATCGCGGGGTTCGCCGAGGATCGCGATCCGTTCGCCGGTGAGCGGTCCTGACGGTGCGGGGCGCGGGGCGGGACCGGGCTTGCTCGCCGGAGCAAGCCATTCGTCGAGCGCTATCCCGGTATGGTCGATCGCCTTGACGATCACCCAGCCCGCCGCGCGCGCATCGCTCAGCGCGTCGTGATGCTTGTGCTCGATCCCCAGATATCGAGCGAGCAGCCCGAGCCGATGGCTCTCCAGATCGGGCCAGGCGCGCTTGGCGACGCGTACGCTGTCGAGCCAGACCGTCTCGATCGCAGGGCGGTCATGGACCCGGCACGCAGCCGCCAGCGCGCCCTTGTCGAAATAGGAATGCGCTACCGTCGTGCGACCGGACAGATGGCCGTGGACGATGCCGTGGACGTCGGCGAAGCTCGGCTGGCCGACGACGTGATGCTCGGCGATGCCGTGGATGCGGGTGTTGAACAGGTGGAATTCATCGCGCGGATCGAGCAGCGTCTCATATTCAAAGATCTCGCGTCCGTCGCGAAACCCGACGATGCCGATCTGGCATATGCTGCTGACCCGCGAACAGGCGGTCTCGACGTCGATCACGACGAAATCGGGGGAAAGGGGAGTGGCGGGATCGGATCGCGTCGCAGTCGAGAGCATTTCGCCTCCATGCACGCATGCACGCGGCGGATAAACATCTTTGGCTAAAGGATAACCATCCCGCGTTCCCGCACGTCGCTCGGCATGGCGCGCCGCCGTTGAGTCTCAAACCGTCCGCTCGTTCCGAGCTCATCCGTCTCCTGGCAGACGAGCGCAATTATTCTCTGTTGCACCAAAACCGAACGGTCGACATTGGACTGACCTTGAGCAGATGTGTCTCTAGCAGTCGAAGCGTCATGGCGCAGTTCTTCTGATTGAAATCACCGGGCTTGATCGAATTGAAGCTGGCGAAATGGACCCGCTCGGTATTGCCTCCCGACGAACTATAAAGCCGATACGTCGCGCCGGCCATCGGCGTACAGCCCGCCGGAATAGTCAAGACGGCAAGCGCCCCCAATGAGCGAAATAGATGCATAGTTATGCTGTCCCCCAAGCCTGCTTTGAAGTCGTACAAGTATTTGAGCAAGCGGAAAGTTGTCGTTGTTATATGTTCGTGAGAGCATATTTCCTGGAGGCATAATAATTCTTTGAAAATACATGAGCTTGAAACATATGCTGACAATATAAATCTGAAATATTGACCAGTCGTTGCGTTGGGGCCGGATCGGTCAACTGCTTGGATGCGAAACCGGCATGTGCTTGGTTGATCTACGACCTGCAGCCAGCGGCTGAACACCAGTTTCCGCGAATATTCGATGCTCTCCCAAGCCTTAACGCGGCAGCGTCATCCGCTGCAGATGAAAAATCCCGCCCTTGCCGGTACGGATATAGTCTACTCGATGGAAAGCGACTTTAGAGGCAGATTCACTGCCCCGTGCGACTGAGAGCGGGGGCGACCGATGCTGAATAGCGCGGCCACGGCATTCTCGGGAATGCTGTTGTTGGGCAATGATCCTCGTTCCGGAACCAGGCGGCAAGCCGGTCGAGATGCTTCACCGAGAAGTATCATGTTCAAGTCGCCTAAAGAACCGCGGTTGACGACCAAGGTAGCAATGCGGGCGAGGGACATGCCCGGCGTCGGTGATGACGTCGCCGTCCAGTTGCGCGGGCCGACGTTCGATGGCGAGGCGGTTCGCCGTGTCCTGATCAAGCAACTTGTTCGGAGCCGGCAGGGGGCCGTTGTGCTTCGACAGTTCAACCCGGTCGGGGAATTCCCCGTGCTGACCGGGCAGGTGTCCGCCGTGTATCGAGCGATGGCGCGGGATGAGGCAATGGGTTGCTAAGAACTTGATCTGAGTTATACAAGGTCGCTGACGAGAAATCCCGTTTGTTGGCGTCATGTCTCAGTTGGACGCAGAATGCAGGTGAGTAGCAGGCGTGTAGGCGATTGTTCCTAGAAAACAACGATAAGGGCAGCCGATGACGAATATTGATACTGCGACCGTCGAGGGTTTCGGCGAAGAATGGGCAGCCTTCGATTAGACTGCGATGAAAGATGATGAGTGGCAGCATCACTTCGACGGGTATTTTTCCCTGTTGGATTTCAAAACTTTACGACCCGATGCGGTAGGCTTTGACCTGGGGTGTGGGTCTGGCCGTTGGGCGGCCGGCGTTGCCCCCAAGGTCGGTACTCTCCATTGCATAGATCCGGCCGAAGCTGCACTAGCCGTTGCGAAGCGGCGTTTGGCTGGAGAAGGGAACGTCCAGTTTCATTTGGCTGATGCCGGGGCGATACCGCTGGCCGACGATAGCCAAGATTTCGGCTATTCTCTCGGCGTGCTGCATCATATCCCAGACACGGCTAAAGCATTGAAAGACGCAGTCGCGAAACTCAAGCCCGGTGCTCCGTTTCTGGTCTATCTTTATTATGCCTTCGACCAGCGGCCTGCATGGTTCAGGGCGGCATGGAAAAGCTCCGACGTGCTCCGCCGCGGGATATCCAAGCTCCCCATCCGGCCGCGTAAGGCGATCACCTCTGTTATAGCAGCGACTGTCTACTGGCCGGCCGCTCAAGCTTCTCGGATTGTCGAGAGATTGGGAGGCAACGTTGATAGCTTGCCTCTTAGCTCTTACCGCAAGTATAGTTTCTATACGATGCGGACAGACGCTTTGGACCGGTTCGGGACTCGACTTGAGCAGCGTTTCACCAAGGCGCAAATCACCGGGATGATGCAGGCTGCTGGTTTGGAAAATGTTCGCTTCCGCGACGGCGTGCCGTACTGGGTTTCAATCGGTACTAAAGTATTTCAGTAAACGGATGCATCAATTATTCGGTTGCGTCGTATAAGGTCGTTGAGATTGCCAACATGGCGATCAATTTGAAGTTTTCACTTAGTCGCATATCCCCGGCCGCCGAGGATGTGCGACACCTCGCCGACGATCCACGCCACGGCATCAATCTCGGCCTTATAGCCGACGAAGGTCTTTTCTGTTCGGGCGAAATATCCGGTCGGCCGAGCGCGAGGCGGGGATCTAGTGAGGCCGGCTCGCGCTGGGCGCGGCTATGCGCTGTATTCGCCGCGGCGCTGGCGTCGGCCTTGGCGCCGTAGATCCGCGAGCGCTTTTTCGCGCCGTCGACCTTGCCTGCGGTAAAGGTCTTGCGCTTGCCCTCCGATGCGTTCGCCGCGATCGACGACGCCGAGTTGCATTGGGGCGTTGTCGCGTATGATCGATCGATCGCCGGACTATCTCTCCCGGTTCATCAACGCCGGTCGCCCGGCTGCGTTGACCGAACGGGATCATAAACTGCTCGGTGCCTACTGCCGCGCGGAGCCGCACGATTTAGGCATCCGCGATCTCTGGACGAGGGACTAGCAGCCGTCGGCCCAGCGCGTTGGCGAAAGGCGCGCGCGCCGTGCGATGGTTGATCGACCTCTCGAGGCCTGACCTCGCCGGACGGAGCCCCATCGCGCGGCGACCCCGTGAATGGCGCAAGAACCCCCGCCTTGCCTTCGAGCTTTTTAGGCGGCTTTTATGCAGTCTGCGGATCTGCCGCACGCCCTTAGCAAACCTAGTCTTTAGGGGCGGTTTCGAGCGGCATGGCTTGATGCAGTATGCTGCACGCCAATGCTTAAACCCGTGTGCCGTCGTAAGACCTGCGCTCTCTGTGCCGAATCTTGTGTCCGTGGCGGTCACGCGGGAATTGTGTCGCCGGAACGTCAGCGAAATGTACGGCATGAGTTGGGGCAGGGGGATGCTGCCCTAGATAAGGCAGATCGTTGCGGGAATATACTGTGTCCTCTTGTGCCCATGCGAACCGTAGCTATCCGCATGTTTAGATCGTGTTAGAAGCGGCAGAAAATGGCGGAAAAGCTGGTGCCCCCGGCGAGATTTGAACACGCGGCCTACGGTTTAGGAAACCGTCGCTCTATCCGGCTGAGCTACGGGGGCATCCGGATGCGCAGTACGACGGTCGGAAGGGACGATCAAGCGCCTGGTTCGTGATCGGTCGAGGCTCATTGCGGCACCATCAGGCGCCACGGCGACTCGGTAGTCGCCATAACGTAACAGTAATCGGGTAGAGACGATCAAGGGGCGACGGGGCCCTCAAAGGATCCGCCGTCGCCGCTTGCCGTGCAGTGCTGGCGGTTAGGCCTTGACGTGCTGCGAGATGTACTTGTTCATCTCGAACATCGTGCACTTGTCACGCCCGAAGACCTTCTTCAGCTTCTCGTCAGCCAGAATCTCGCGCTTGTTCTCGGGGTTCTGGAGGTTGTGTGCCTTGATGTAGACCCACACCTTGCTGATCACTTCGCTGCGCGGCAGCTTGTCGTTGCCGACGATCTCGCCGAGCTCGGGAGAGGGCTGGACGGGGGCGTGGATGCCGCCGGTCTTGGGAGCTGTAGCCATAAGCATTCCTTCCTGTTGCGCGCGTGCGTTAGGCACTGCGCGCGTGGTCACGCCTTGGTGAGCGCGTCCGCCTTGTGCGCTGCCTTGCCGCCCTTGTCACTCTTTACGATGAACTGCGGCTCCTCCTTGGAGGCCCTGACGGTGTGGCCCTTGATCTTCGTGTCGCTGGTCTGCTTCTTCTCGACCGTGCCGTGCGCCTCGCCGCCGTGCGATTTCCAGGTGACCTCGTCGCCCTTCTTCGGATCCTTCATCGCGCCATCTCCTTGATTTGAAAGGATCAAGCGCGGGAACGTGGCTTTGGTTGCATCGCCGACGGGTTGCGGAGCCGGGGCGCGAGGGGCATCAGGGCGGCAATCAAGGAGACCCACCCATGAAGACCCGCGCCGCCGTAGCCTTCGAGGCAAAAAAACCGCTCGAGATCGTCGAACTCGACCTCGAAGGGCCGAAATTCGGCGAAGTCCTCGTCGAAATCATGGCGACGGGCATCTGCCATACCGACGCGTACACGCTCGACGGGCTTGATTCGGAAGGGTTGTTTCCGAGCGTGCTGGGGCATGAAGGCGCAGGCATCGTCCGCGAAGTGGGCGCGGGCGTGACCAGCGTCGCAGTCGGCGATCACGTGATCCCGCTTTACACCCCCGAGTGCCGCCAGTGTAAGTCGTGTCTCAGCGGCAAGACCAACCTGTGCACCGCGATCCGCGCGACGCAGGGGAAGGGGCTGATGCCCGACGGCACGACGCGGTTCAGCTACAAGGGCCAGCCGATCTTCCATTACATGGGCTGTTCGACCTTCTCGAATTTTACGGTGTTGCCAGAGATCGCGGTCGCGAAGATCCGCGAGGACGCGCCGTTCGATACCTCGTGCTACGTCGGCTGCGGCGTGACGACCGGGGTCGGCGCAGTGGTGCACACGGCGAAGGTCCAGCCGGGCGATACCGTCGTCGTGTTCGGTCTCGGCGGGATTGGGCTGAACGTGATCCAGGGTGCACGGCTGGCCGGCGCGGGGATGATCGTCGGTGTCGACATCAATTCCGACCGCGAGGAATGGGGCCGTCGCTTCGGCATGACGCACTTTGCCAACTCGAAGGATGTCGGCGACATCGTCCAGCACATCGTCGCGCTGACCGATGGCGGCGCGGACTACACCTTCGACGCGACCGGCAACACGACGGTGATGCGGCAGGCGCTCGAGGCGTGCCATCGCGGCTGGGGCACCTCGATCGTGATCGGCGTGGCCGAGGCGGGCAAGGAGATCTCGACGCGACCGTTCCAGTTGGTCACCGGGCGCAACTGGCGCGGGACGGCGTTTGGCGGCGCGCGCGGGCGGACCGATACGCCGAAGATCGTCGACTGGTACATGAACGGGATGATCGAGATCGACCCGATGATCACGCACCGCCTGACGCTCGACGAGATCAACAAGGGCTTCGACCTGATGCACGCCGGCGAGAGCATCCGCTCCGTCGTGATCTACTGAGGGGCGGGGTCATGTTCACGCACATCATGCTCGGCGCCGACGATATCGCGGCGTCGAAGGCATTCTACGACGCGGCGCTGGGCGCGCTTGGCGTACCTGAAGGCGTCGTCGATGAATGGGGGCGGGTGGTCTACGCGCATGACGGCGGCCGCTTTCTGCTGACCAAGCCGATTGATGGGCAGCCGGCGAGCCATGGCAACGGCAGCACGCTGGGGTTCGCTGCGACCTCGACCGATGCAGCCGATGCTTGGCATGCTGCTGGGTTGGCGAATGGCGGAACGGCCTGCGAGGATCCACCGGGTGTGCGTGAGGCTACGGGTGGGCGGAAGCTGTACCTCGCGTATCTCCGCGATCCGTCGGGCAACAAGATCTGCGCGCTGCACCGGGTCGCGTGATGGAGACCGTCTCCACCAGCAAGGCTTACGGCGGTACGCAGGGCGTGTATCGGCACGCCTCGACCGCGACCGGTACCGACATGACGTTTGCGGTCTATGTGCCGCCACATGGCGAAGGCGCGCGGTTGCCCGTGTTGTGGTTCCTGTCGGGGCTGACGTGCACGCACGCGAACGTCATGGACAAGGGCGAGTATCGGCGGGCGTGTGCCGAACTGGGCGTGATCCTGGTGGCGCCGGATACCTCGCCGCGCGGGGCCGACGTGCCGGACGACGACGCGTACGACTTCGGCAAGGGCGCGGGCTTCTATGTCGATGCGACCGAGGAGCCCTGGGCGAAGACCTTCCGGATGCGGTCCTATGTCGAGGACGAACTGCCGGCGCTGATCGGCGCGGAATTTCCGATGGCGGATATGGCGCGGCAGGGGATCTTCGGACACTCGATGGGCGGCCATGGTGCGCTGACGATCGCGCTGCGCAATCCGGAGCGGTTCCGGAGCGTGTCGGCGTTCGCGCCGATCGTGGCGCCGTTGCAGTGTGCCTGGGGTGAGAAGGCGCTTGGCGGGTATCTCGGGGCGAACCGGACGGTGTGGCGCGCGTATGACGCGTGCGCGCTGATCGAGGATGGCGCGCGAGTGAAGGACATTCTGGTCGATCAGGGGGATGCGGATGGCTTCCTGGTCGAGCAGTTGAAGCCCGAGTTGCTGGTGGCGGCGTGCGAGGCGGCGGGGATCGACCTGACGCTGCGGATGCAGCCGGGGTATGATCACAGCTACAATTTCATCTCGACGTTTGTGAGCGATCATGTCGCGTGGCATGCGGAGCGGCTGACGCGCTAACCGAGGCTTTGATGGTTCGAGGCAGTCGGTCTGCAGGCCGTAGCCCTCACCCTCGCCGCCTCTGGCGTCTCTCCCTGTCCCGATGGGAAAGGGAAGGTTCCCTTGGCGTCTTCGCCGTGGGAAGGGTAAGGGCAAGGGAAAGCCCGCGGTCTGCGTTAGCCAGCACGCAGCCCCCCCACACGTCATCCTGACGAAAGTCAGGACCCAAGGCCACGAACGCCGCGATAATTGGCTCTGGATCCTGATCTTCGTGAGGATGACGGCGGCATCGTCGGATACTCCCCCGCCAGGGAGAGGTGGCTCGCTCTTGCCAGACGGAGGGGGAGTGAAGGCAACACATCTGTTCCGTGCCCGCCCCCTCCGTCACCTTCGGCGCGCCCCCCCCTGGCGGGGTAGGATCGTTAGAGCAGCCGAAGCATCCGAGCGCTTCGTCCCCCTAGAACTTGAACCCGGCCGCTACGCCGTACCGACGCGGTTCGATCGTGAAGATGTTGGTGAACAGCCCAGCCGACTGGTCGGTCACATACTGCCCGGTCGTCGCATCGTTGTTGGTCAGATTCTGGACATACGCCCGGACGTAGAACCGGTCTTCGCGGGCGTTGAGCTGGACCTGCATGTTGACCACCTCATACCCCTGGATCCGGTCGATCGGGGTGTTGAAGATGCTGCCCGAGAGCCCGCCGGTATAGTTGAGGTCGGCGCGCGGTACGAGGCTCATGCCGTTGGCGAAGTCGATCGTGTACTGCGCACCAACCGACCATTTGTACGTTGGTGCCTGCGGCAGGCGGTTGCCGCGGATGTTGGTGGTCACGCCGTCGAGCACCGATACGCCGCTCGCCGCCGCATTGGCGCCCAGCGCCGAACAGATCCCGAACGCGCCAGTCGCCGCGATCGTTGGGATCGCGGTCGGTGCGCGCAGGCCGATCGCCTGATTGACCAGCGCGACATAGCCGTTCGACAGCGCCGCATTGCCCGCGACGTTGGGCACGACGACACAGTTCGACGCGTTGGTGATATCCTTGATGATCACCGCGTCCGCGCGGCCGCCCGACACGTCGCGCGGGTTGACCAGGAACTTGTCGCTCGACACCTTCGAATGCAGGTAACTCGCGTTCATGTTGACCACGAACGCCGGCACCGGGCTCATGATCGCCTCCGCCTCGACGCCGTAGATATCGGCGTCGACATTGTCGTTGACCGAGGTGCGCGCGACGATCCGGCTCAGCTGGAGGTTCTTGTACTGATAGTAGAAGCCGGTGAGGTTCAGCCTGAGTTGGCCACCGCCGAAGGTGTTCTTTGAGCCGATCTCGTACGCGTTGACCTGCTCGGGCAGGAACGTGCTGCTGACGTTGAACATCGGCAGCAGCGGCGGATTGATCCCGCCCGATTTATAGCCGCGCGAGTATGATGCGTAGAGCAGGTTGTTCTCGGTGATCCGGTAATCGAGCACCGCGCGCCCGGTCAGTCGCGAGAAGCTGACCTGCGCATTGGCGAACTCCTGACGCCCCGGCAGGTTCGGGTCGAAATCGACCGTACCGTAGTTCAGCCCTTGCTCGATTCCCGTCGCACCGATCGGCGTCAGCACGTTGAGCGCGAGGTTGCGCGCCTGGTCGGTCTTCTTGTCGTGGTTGTAGCGCAAGCCGACGGTCAGCTTGAGCTTGTCGGTGAACTTGAAATACGTCTCGCCAAAGATGCCGTAGGATTTCAGGCGGAACTCGGTATCGCTGTTGCGATAAAAGGGCGTCGCCAGGAAATAGCCATTGCCCGCGGGCAGGCCTGCACCGGCCGCGTTCGCTGAGCCAAGGATGCCCGAGGCGTAGTCGAGCCCGAACGAATTGACGAAATAATCGGTGTTGGACGATTTATGGTCGACATAGATGCCGCCGAGCAGAAAGTTGAACATTCCGTCGAAATTGCTGTCGAGATGCGCTTCGGCGGAATATTGCCGGTTCACTTGGCGCGATCGATCGAAGTCGAGGCTTTGCGCGAAACACCCGATCGAGTTGCCGCCATAGACGCCGACGTTGCTCGGATCCGACGCCGATTGGCATGCGCCGCCGGCGGGACCGTTGGGAATCAGCGTCTGCCGCACGCCGTTCAGGAACGCGAACGGCGAACCGGGGCGGGCGATCGCGTTGAGCGTGGCGAGCCCGACGTTATTGGTCAGCGGGTTCTCGACCGCGAGATTATAGTCGGCGGTGCTGTCGACGACATTTCGTGTGTAGCCGCCCGTGAAGTTCAGGCTGACCGGGCCGAAATCGTGGAAGATCTTGGCGGTATATTGCTCTTCTTCGGCAAAATAGGTCGGGCTGTAGTCGAGCGACACGGTGCGTACGTCGGCCGGGTTGACCACGCCGGTATAGGTATCCTGACCGTAGAGGCTCTGCAGCCCGAAGCGCGCGAGCGCGGGATTGTTGACCGCGAAGAACTCGTTGGAACTGAGCACCGCGGATAGCGTAGAATTGCCGTTCGCGGTCTCGTTGGCGAGCCGATCGGGCAGACAGCCGAGGATGCCGGTAGGATCGCGGTGGCACAGCTGCTTCTGCAACCGCGAACGATCGTCCTTCTCGCGGAAATACGATCCGATCAGGTCGATACGCGTATCGCTGCTCGGCTCCCACGACAGCGTGCCGCGGACCGAATACAGATCGCGCCCGTCAATGTCGCGGCCGTCGTACAGGTTCTTGGTATAGCCATCGCGGTTGAGATAGGTGCCGGCCACGCGGATGCCGAGCGTGTCGGTGAAGGGCAGGTTGAACATCGCCTTCACGCGCTTCGAGTCGTAATTGCCGTATTCGAACTCGGCGGCGGAATGGATCGCGGACAGATCGGGTTTGGCCGAGATGAAGTTGACCACGCCCGAGGTCGCGTTGCGGCCGAACAACGTGCCTTGGGGACCGCGGAGGACCTCGATCCGCTCCAGGTCGAAAAACTCGCTCTCGAACAGGCGGGTCGTCACGAGCGGCATGTCGTTGACGTGGATCGCGGTCGCGGTATCGCAGGTCGCGCCGGTGCACAGGTCGCCGATCCCGCGGATCGTGAAGCTCGATGTCGTGAAGTTGGTCTTGGTGAAGGTGATGTTGGGCAGCGTCTGCTGAAGCGCGCTGGGGTTGACGATCTGTTGCTTGGCGAGGTTGTCAGCGGTGAAAGCGCTCACAGCGATCGGAACATCCTGTAGACGCTGCGATTGGCGTTGCGCGGTAATCACGATATCCTGTGACGCGTAGGGATCCGCGGGCGCGGCGGTGGACACGTCCCGTGTCGTCTGGGTCGACGGGGCTTCCTGCCCGGGCCCGTTGGTGGGTGCGGTGTTTTCAGCCGATGTTGTGGTGGCCGTCTGAGCCATTGCCGGCGCAATCGACAGGAGTATCATCGCCGAGGCGGCGAGCAATTCGAACTTGGCCATGTCAGTCCTCTCCCCGATCGCGCCGGTCTGTGCCGATTCACGATTTAGTTTTTCAGGTATGGCGAAGTAACGACAAAAAAATTCCACCGTCAACGCTTTTTGAAGCCCGGATTACTGGGATTTAGCGCGCGTTGCTGAAATGAAACAGTTGCAAAAGAGGACCCATGTTCCGATGTTTGGGTATGCTGACAAAGGGTGTTGCGATGCGGGATGAATTGAACGGGTCCGAGGGGCCGCCGGTTGGCGACGATGTGCTCGGTCCCGACGGCAAGGTGATTGTGCCCGAAGACGTAGCGTCGGCGATCCGTACGCTGATCCGCTGGGCGGGTGACGATCCCACGCGTGAAGGACTGCTCGATACGCCGCGTCGTGTTGCACGTGCGTGGAAGGAATATTGCGCGGGATACGGCGACGATCCGGCCAGGCATCTCGAGCGCGTGTTCGAGGAAGTCGGTGGCTATGACGAGATCGTCCTGCTGAAGGACATTCCGTTCCAGTCGCACTGCGAGCATCACATGGCGCCGATCATCGGCAAGGCGCACATCGCCTACCTGCCGCGCGACCACGTCGTCGGCATCTCGAAGCTCGCACGCGTGCTGCACGGCTTCGCGCGGCGGTTGCAGGTGCAGGAGCGGCTGACCGCGGAAGTGGCGGACTGCATCTGGGACAACCTCAAGCCGCAGGGCGTCGCGGTGGTGATCGAGGCTAGCCATGCGTGCATGACTGCGCGCGGTGTCCGCACGCCGGGGGTGACGATGGTCACCAGCCGGATGATGGGCGTTTTCCGCGACGACGAGCGCAGCCGCAAGGAAGTGCTCGCGTTGATGGGGCGCGGCGTTTGATGCGAACCGTGCTCGTCACGGGCGGGGCGAAGCGGCTGGGTGCGGCGATCGTCCGGCGGCTGGCTGCCGTCGGGCAAGCCGTGGTCGTGCATCAGGGACATTCCCCCGACGAGGCGGCCGCGCTGGTGGCAGAGATCGTCGATGGGGGAGGGCGTGCTGCTTCGATAGCGGGGGACCTGAGCGATCTGGGCGCGATCGGCGACCTGTTCGCGGCGGCACGGGCTGCGATCGGCGGGCCGATCGACGGACTGGTGAACTGCGCGTCGAAGTTCGAATTCGACCGACCGCCGACCGTCGATCCGGTACTGTTCGCCGAGCTTGGCGCGATCAATTGCGGGGCGCCGGTGCTGCTCGCGTCCGCGCTCGCGTCGCAGGACGACGTTGCGGACGGCGCGGTGGTCAATGTGCTCGACCAGAAGGTGGCCAACCTCAACCCGGACTTCTTCTCGTACAGTTGCGGCAAGATCGCGCTGGACGGGGCAACGATGATGCTGGCGCAGGCGCTCGGCCCGCGTATCTCGGTCAACGCGGTATCGCCTGGGCTGACGCTGCCGAGCGGAGACCAGAGCGAAGAAGAGTTCGCGGCCGTGGCGAGCGACAACCTGCTCCAGCGACCGGTCGGCGCCGAGGCGGTCGCGGATGCGGTTGCGTGGCTGCTGACCGCGAGGGGCGTGACGGGGCAGAATGTGTTCGTCGATTGCGGACAACGGTTTCTGGCGCGAGACGGCGACGTGATGTTTGAGGGGCAGAATGGCTGAGTTCACGACGATCCTGGACGGACTCGAGGTTATGATGCAGCTGGGCATCCACCCGCACGAGGTCGCGCCGCAACGTGTAGTCGTCTCGGTCGAGATGACGGTCGTGTATCCGGGGCCACTCGGCGAGGATGCGATCGGGGAAGTGCTCGATTACGACTTCGTCCGCGCAGGGATATTAGCAATGGTAGCGGAGCGCCCGTTCGCGCTCCAGGAGACGCTCTGCGAGGCGATCGCCGCACTGTGTCTGGCCGACGAGCGGGTGCGGCGGGTCGAGATCGAGACGATGAAGACCGACGTCTACCCGGACGCCGCGATCGGCTGCCGGATCGTGCGCGAGCGCCGCATCGACCGGGAGCAATAGTCCCTCGACCGGGCGCATTTGGGTTCACAGTCGCAAGGCGCCGATCCTAGATCCGGTTCGTTCTCTCCCAAGAACCATGATCCGGAGATCAATCTTGAAAATTCTCGTCGTCCTCACCTCGCACGCCGATCTCGGCGACACCGGCCGCAAGACCGGCTTCTGGCTCGAGGAACTCGCCGCGCCCTATTACGTGTTCAAGGACGCCGGCGTGGACATCACGCTCGCATCGCCGGCGGGTGGTCAGCCGCCGCTTGATCCAAGCAGCGCCAAGCCCGACGCGCAGACCGACGCGACGCGGCGCTTCGAGGCCGATGCGGAGGCTACCGCGGCGCTCGCCGATACGCGCGTGCTGTCCGACATGCGGATCGCCGATTATGACGCGGTGTTCTATCCGGGCGGGCACGGGCCGCTTTGGGATCTCGCCAACGATCCGGCCTCGATCGCCCTGATCCAGAACGCGATCGGCGCGGGCAAGCCGGTCGCGCTAGTCTGCCACGCACCCGGCGTGTTGCGCGACGTGAAGGCCGCCGATGGCACGCCTCTCGTCAAGGGCAAGACGGTCACCGGCTTCACTAATACCGAAGAGGCCGCGGTCGGGCTCAGCGACATCGTGCCGTTCCTGGTCGAGGACATGCTGCAACAGAAGGGCGGCAACTATTCGAAGACCGCCGATTGGGGCGTGCACGTCGTCGAGGACGGCCTGCTGATCACCGGCCAGAACCCCGCCTCGTCGGCAAAGGCGGCAGAGGCGTTGCTGGCGAAGCTGGCGTAAGAGGGAGCGGCCACCGGTTCAGCCGGTGGCCGTCCTTTGCTAGGTCAGGCGCGGTTGGCGGCGCTCAACACAGCGCGGACCGAGGCGGTGGCGATGTCGGTGTCCATGCCGACGCCGAACACCGTCTTGCCCTCGGCCGTCCGGCATTCGACATAGGCGGCGGCCTGCGCATCCGCGCCGTGCCCGATCGCGTGCTCGTTATAATCGACCACATCGAGCGTCGGCCCGGTCGACTCCGCAATTGCCGCGATCACACCCGAGATCAGCCCGTTGCCACGCCCGGATATCGACCGCTCCTCGCCATCGATCGCGACCCGGCCGATGAACACGCGCTGCCCCGAGGCACCACTTTCCTCGTAATCGCGCAGTTCGACGCGGTCGGCCGCTTGCGGCATGTACGTCCGCTCGAACAGGCTCCAAATGTCCGCCGCGTTCAACTCGCGGCTGGTCTCGTCGGCATAGGCCTGGACGTGGCGGCTGAAGTCCGCCTGCAACCGCTTGGGCAGCTTCAGACCCTTGTCCTGCTCGATCACCCAGGCGACGCCGCCCTTGCCGGATTGCGAATTGACGCGGATCACCGCCTCGTAGCTGCGGCCCAGATCGGCGGGGTCGATCGGGAGATACGGCACCTCCCACAGCGTGTCGTTCTTCGCCTCCTGCGCCGCGAAGCCCTTCTTGATCGCGTCCTGATGCGATCCCGAAAACGCGGTGAAGACTAGGTCGCCGGCATAGGGCGTGCGCGGGTGGACGGGGATGTTGGTGCAGTAATTGACCGTATTCACGACGCCGTCGATGTCCGACAGGTCGAGCTTCGGGTCGACGCCCTGCGTGTACATGTTGAGCGCGACGGTCACGAGATCGCAATTGCCGGTGCGCTCGCCATTGCCGAGCAGGCAGCCCTCGACCCGGTCCGCGCCCGCCATCATGCCGAGTTCAGCCGCCGCGACGCCGGTGCCGCGGTCGTTATGCGTGTGCAGCGAGATCGCCACCGCGTCACGGTTGCGGATGTTGCGGCCGAACCACTCGATCTGGTCCGCATAGATGTTCGGCGTCGCGCACTCGACGGTCGCGGGCAGGTTGAAGATGATCGGATTGTCCGGCGTTGGCATCAGGACGTCCATCACCGCTTCGCAAACTTCCAGCGAGAAATCGAGTTCGGCGGTCGAGAAGGTCTCGGGGCTGTATTCGAACTGCCAGCGGACGTTGGGCTGCCTGGCGGCTTCGTCGCGCAGTACCTTGGCGCCGTCGATGGCGATCTGTTTCACCTGCGCGCGGTCCATCCCGAACACGATCTTGCGCCATGCCGGGCTGACCGCATTGTAGAGATGCACGATTGCGGTCTTCGCGCCGACCAGGCTGGCAAAGCTCGTCTCGATCAGGTCGCGGCGCGACTGGGTCAGCACCTGGATCGATACGTCGTCGGGGATGCGGCCGGTCTTCACCAGCCCTGAGATGAAGTCGAATTCGGTCGCGCCGGCGCTCGGGAAGCCGACCTCGATCTCCTTCAGCCCGACCTTGCAGAGCAGGTCGAAGAAGCGCGTCTTCTTCTCAGCATCCATCGGGTCGATCAGCGCCTGATTACCGTCGCGCAGATCGGTCGACAGCCAGCGCGGCGGCTTGACGATCGTCTTCGACGGCCATTGGCGGTCGGGCAGGTCGACTTGGGGGAAGGGACGGTATTTGGTCGATGGGTCGCGCAGCATGGCTCGTGTCTCTCGTGTCTTCGGGAGCGTTCGGGTCAGCCCTTAGGCGCGAGGCACGGGGCAGGGCCACCGCGCAAACGATCGGCGCGCCTAAGGGCGCGTAAGTCGAAGCAGCAGGAGGCGGCCGTGCGTCATTGATAGCATCCTATCGCGCGGACACGGTCCGTGTCCAGCGCGATAGGGAAATTGGTATATTATTGCGCAGAGAAGGCGGCGTTGATCGTCAGGTCGACCTTGTCCGACACGACCGGGGCGTAGGCGCCGAGGTTGAAGTCGCTGCGCTTGATCGAGGTCGTCGCGCGGAAGCCGAAGTTGAGCTTCTTGTTCATCGGGTTCGCGCCGGCACCGATAAAGGTCGCCTGGAGCACGACCGGCTTGGTGACGCCCTTGAGCGTGAGGTCGCCGGTGATCGTCGCCTTGTCGCCGGTCGCGACGACCTTGGTCGAGACGAACTTGGCGGTCGGGTAGGTCGCGGCGTCGAAAAAGTCCTTCGACTTCAGATGGCCCGCGAACGGCGCTGCGGTGACCGAGAGCTGGTCGATCGCGAAGTTCACCTCGACCTTGGTCGCGTTCGGCTTGGCGGGATCGATCGTGATGCTGCCACCCGATGCGCCGAGCTGCCCTTCGAGCATCGAGAAGCCCATGTGGTTGACGGCCCACGTCACCTGCGTGTGGTTCGGATCGACCGCGTAGGTGCCGGCGGCGACGCGTGCCTCGACGGGGGCGCCGGGGATGGCGGCGGTCTGTGCGATGACTGGGGCGGCGGTGAGGGCGAGGATGGTGGCTAGGACTAGGCGCATGCGGGGTCTCCTGTTTGACGTGCGATGCTGGCCGAGCGGGGCGGGCGCGTCAAACGACGTTATGCCAACGCTGTGTTTCGGAATTGGGTCGGTGGGGTGGGGGGCAAGGGCCGCTCGCTCTTGTTCCCCCGCGGATGCGGGGGCCCAGCTAAACCACGATCACCGCCCGAGATCCTGGACCCCCGCGTTCGCGAGGGAGCAGGATAAGCAGCGATTGACGCTTCCCCAAAACGCCACCACCCCGGCGAAGGCCGGGGCCCAGTTGGGTGACGTGACTAACTGAAGACTGCGCTCCGTTACTCCGGCCTTCCCAATTGGGCCCGGCCTTCGCCGGGGTGATGTGGAGCGCGCGGGAACGCCCGCCCGTCGGACCCGGCGAAGCCGTGCCCTATGGGCAGGCTTCGTCGTGCCGGCCGCGCTCACGCGCTGTCGCGCGCTCGCGTTCGCGTCAGTTCTTGGCCTTATCAACGAGAGCATTCTTCCCGATCCACGGCATCATGCCGCGCAACTCCGACCCGATCTTCTCGATCGGATGCGCCAGCGCCTGCTTCCGCGCCGCCTTCAGCTCAGGCTGCCCCGCACGGTTGTCGAGGATGAAGTTCTTCACGAACCGGCCCGACTGGATGTCGGCCAGTACGCGCTTCATCTCGGCCTTGGTCTCCGATGTGATGATCCGCGGACCCGTCGTGATGTCGCCATACTCCGCGGTGTTCGAGATCGAATAGCGCATGTTGGCGATGCCGCCCTCATACAGCAGGTCGACGATCAGCTTGGTCTCGTGCAGGCATTCGAAATACGCCATCTCCGGCGCATAGCCGGCCTCGACCAGCGTCTCGAACCCGGCCTGGATCAGGTGGGTGATGCCGCCGCACAGCACGGCCTGCTCGCCGAACAGGTCGGTCTCGCATTCCTCGCGGAAGTTGGTCTCGATGATCCCCGAGCGACCGCCGCCGACGCCGCTGGCATAGGCGAGGGCGATGTCATGCGCGTTGCCCGATTTGTCCTGGTCGATTGCAATCAGGCAGGGGACGCCGCCGCCGCGGACATATTCGCTGCGCACGGTGTGGCCAGGGCCCTTGGGCGCGATCATGATGACGTCGAGATCGGCGCGCGGCTCGATCAGGCCGAAATGCACGTTGAGGCCGTGAGCAAAAGCAATCGTCGCGCCCTGCTTGAGGTTGTCGTGCAGATCGGCAGCGTAGATCGCCGCCTGATGCTCGTCGGGGGCGAGGATCATGACGATGTCGGCCCAGGCGGCAGCCTCCTTGTTCGACTTGACCGCAAAGCCCGCCTCGATCGCCTTCTTGGCGGTCGCCGAGCCTTCGCGCAGTGCGATGGCGACGTCCTTGACGCCCGAATCGCGGAGGTTCTGCGCGTGGGCGTGGCCCTGCGAACCATAGCCGACGATCGCGATCTTCTTGTCGGTGATGAGGTTCAGGTCGGCGTCGCGATCGTAATACACACGCATTGGATTCTTCCTTCTTTCGTCATTCCGGCGGACGCCGGAACCCAGGGTTCCAGGCGGCGCCATGTGTGGCTCTGGGTCCTGACTTTCGTCAGGATGACGCAGTAATTCAGGCTGGCTCTTTGCCGCGGGCGATCGCGACGATGCCGGTTCGGGCTACTTCGATCAGACCGACTTCGCCCATGAGTTCGACGAACTTGTCGATCTTGTCGATGCCGCCGGTGACCTCGAACACGAAGCTCGACGTCGTCGCATCGACCACGCGCGCGCGGTAGACGTCGGCGAGGCGCAGCGCCTCGATCCGGTGGTCGCCGGTGCCGCGGACCTTCACCAGCGCAAGCTCGCGTTCGACATGCGCGCCCTGTGCCGTGAGGTCGGTGACCTTGTGCACCGGCACCAGCCGGTCGAGCTGGGCGATGATCTGCTCCATCGTCGCCGGCGACGCGCTGGTGACGATGGTGATCCGGCTGACCGACTTGTCCGCGGTGATCTCCGACACCGTCAGGCTCTCGATATTATAGCCACGCGCGGTGAACAGGCCGGCGATCCGGGCGAGGATGCCCGGTTCGTTGTCGACGATGACGGCGAGCGTGTGCCGCTCGGCCTTTTCCTGGGAAATGTGCATCTTAAACCAGCGCCTTCGCTTCGTCGTCCATCGTGCCGGACACCTCGTTCGCCTGCAGGATCATGTCGGTATGCGCAGCCCCCGACGGGATCATCGGGAAGCAGTTGGTCAGCTGCGACACGCGGCAATCGACGATCACCGGGCCGTCATACGCCAGCATCTCGGCGATCCCGCTGTCGAGCTGGTCGCGCGTCTCGATCAGGATGCCCTTCCAGCCATACGCCTCGCCGAGCTTCACGAAATCGGGCAGCGAATCCGAATAGCTCTCGGCATAGCGGCTCTCATAGGTGAGCTCCTGCCACTGGCGGACCATGCCCATATACTGGTTGTTGAGAATGAAGATCTTCACCGGCAACCGGTATTGCGACGCCGTCGCCAGCTCCTGGATGTTCATCTGGATCGACGCCTCACCGGCGATGTCGATCACCAGCGCGTTCGGGTTGCCGAGCTGCGCGCCGATCGCCGCCGGCAGGCCGTAGCCCATCGTGCCGAGACCGCCGCTCGTCAGCCACTTGTTCGGCTTCTCGAACCCGAAATGCTGCGCGGCCCACATCTGGTGCTGGCCGACCTCGGTCGTGATGATCGGCGAACGCGCGTGCGTCGCGTCGAACAGCGCCCGGATCGCGCGTTGCGGCATGATCTCGTTCGGGTCGTTCTCGGGGAAATCGAGACACTTCACCGCGCGCCAGCCAGCGATCCGCCGCTGCCAGTCGGTCGTGTCGGGCTTGGGATGCTGGCGGCTCTTCCAGATCCGCACCATGTCCTCGAGCGCATGGCCGACATCCGCGATGATGCCGAGATCGACGCGCACCGTCTTGTTCACCGACGAGCGATCGATGTCGATATGCACTTTCCGCGAGTTCGGGCTGAACGCATCGAGTCGCCCGGTCACGCGGTCATCAAAGCGCGAGCCGAGCGCGACGACGAGGTCGGCCTGGTTCATCGCCATGTTCGCCTCGTACGTGCCGTGCATCCCGAGCATGCCGAGCCACTGCGGGCCGGACGCGGGATAGGCGCCGAGACCCATCAGCGTCGACGTCACCGGCGCGCCGGTGATGCGGACGAGTTCGCACAGCAACTGGCTCGCGGCCGGGCCCGAGTTGATGATGCCGCCGCCGGTATACAGGATCGGACGTTCGGCCGCGGCGAGCATGTCGACGAGCTGCTCGATCTGCGACTGATCGGCCTTCACCTGCGGGCGATAGGTCTTGTGCTGGATCGGCCCCGGCTTCTTGTACCGCGCGGTCGCGACCTGCACGTCCTTGGGAATGTCGACGACCACCGGCCCCGGACGACCCGAGGTGGCGATGTGGAACGCCTCGTGGATCACGTCGCCAAGCTTGGCGGGATCCTTCACGAGGTAGTTGTGCTTCGAGCAATGGCGCGTGATGCCGACGGTATCGGCTTCCTGGAACGCGTCGGTGCCGATCAGCGCGGTCGGCACCTGGCCGGTGATCACGACCATCGGGATCGAATCCATCAGCGCGTCGGTGATCCCGGTGACGGCATTGGTCGCGCCGGGGCCGGAGGTGACGAGCACCACGCCGGGCTTGCCGGTCGAGCGGGCATAGCCCTCGGCCGCATGCGTCGCAGCCTGTTCGTGGCGCACCAGAATGTGCTTGATCCGACCGCTGCGGAACAGCGCGTCGTAGATCGGCAGCACGGCGCCACCCGGATAGCCGAAGACGACCTCCACGCCGAGATCGCACAGCGCCTCGATCAGGATATCGGCTCCACTCTTCTCGGTCATTTCATATCATCCTTTGCGAGAACGCTGCCTTTAGCGTCTCGTGGTGGGGCCGGCTACCGATATAAAAGATGCGTGTCAAACATCATTTGAGCAATATAGTTTCAAATTGCTGCAAGCGCGTTGGTAGGTCGAGGGCTTCGGTGCGGGTCCAAGCGGGGGGCGGCTGGTGCCGGAGCCAGGTGTATTGGCGCTTGGCATAGCGCCGGGTGGCGAGCGATCCGGCGGCGATGGCGTCGGGTTGCGAGGTCTCTCCACGGACGAGCGCGGCGATCTCGGGCACACCAATCGCGCGGCGGATCGGCGCGTCCTGCGGGATGTCGGTGCGGGCGAGCAGCGCGGCGATCTCCTCGCGGCTGGTATCGGCCATCTTGGCGAAGCGCTGGTCGATGCGCGCGTTGAGCCAGTCGCGGTCGGGGATCAGGATCAGCGCGCGGACGTCGATCGTCTCGCCGATCCCGCCGACCTTCTCGGTCTGCCAGTCGGCGAGCGTGCGGCCGGTGCCGCGGACGACTTCTAGCGCTCGGGCGACGCGGGTGGTGTCGGCTGCGTTCAGTTTCCGGGCAGCGTGCTGGTCGAGTTGCGCGAGCGCGGCGTGCGCCTCCGCCACGGGGAGGGCGCGGACTTGCTCGCGAAGGGCTGGGTCGATCGTGGGGACAGGCGCGATGCCGTCGAGCAGCGTGCGGATATAGAGCCCCGTGCCACCCACCAGGATCGGCAGCTTGCCCTTGGCGAGCGTATCGCGGATCGCCTGCGTCGTCTCGGCAGCCCAGCGTGCGGCGGAGTAGGTCGCATCGGCGGCGTCGACATGGCCGAACAGGCGGTGCGGGGCGCTGGCCTCTTCTTCCGCCGACGGGCGCGCGGTGAGGATGCGGAGGTCGGCATAGACCTGCGCGGAGTCGGCGTTGATGACGACGCCGTCGTGGCGCGCCGCGATGGCGAGCGCGAGCGCGGACTTGCCGCTCGCGGTCGGCCCTGCGATGAGCGCGACCTTCGGGAGAGTTTCTATGTTCACGGCAACGCTTATAGCCTCGGGCACGCTGACCGCAGGCGATATTTCGACCGCGATGGACCGCCTGCGCGACGCGGGCTGCGCGCCGGGCGCGAGCGGCTGGATCGACGAAGGCGATGCAGCGGACCTGATCTTCGGGATGGCGCCGGACGCGGCGCGGGTCGCGCTCGAGGGGGCGTTCGCGGCAACTGACGTCGTCGTGCAATCGAGCCTGACGCGCACGAAGAGGCTGCTCGTCGCCGACATGGATTCGACGATGATCACCGTCGAATGCATCGACGAACTCGCCGACTATGCTGGTATCAAGCCGCAGATCGCCGAGATCACCGAGCGCGCGATGCGCGGTGAACTCGATTTCGAGGCGGCGCTGGATGCGCGGGTTGCCCTGCTGAAGGGGCTGGCGGAAAGCGACATCGAACGCTGCCTGGCCGAACGCGTGAAGATCATGCCGGGCGCGAAGACGCTGGTGCGGACGATGCGCGCAAGGGGCGCTCTGGCGGTGCTGGTGTCGGGCGGGTTCACGCGGTTTGCCGAGCCGGTGGCGAGGGAGATCGGCTTCGACCGTGCGATCGCCAACGTGCTGGAGATCGAGGGTGGCGTGCTGACGGGGACGGTGACCAAGCCTATCGTCGGGTCGAATACGAAGTTGACGACGTTACGGGCGGCGATCGCCGAACGGGGGATTACGGTGGAAGAGTCGCTCGCGGTCGGTGATGGCGCGAACGATCTGGCGATGATCGAGGCGGCTGGGCTGGGCGTGGCGTATCATGCCAAGCCGATCGTTGCGGCGGCTGCGGCGGCGCGGATCGATCATGGGGATTTGACGGCGCTTCTCTACGCGCAGGGTATCGCGAAGCAGCACTGGGTGCTGGACTGAAGTTTCACCCCTCCCTGGAAGGGAGGGGCAGGGGTGGGTCGGTTTCCGCATGGTCGGACCGTAGTGACCCAAGCCGGCCGACCCACCCCCAACCCCTCCCTTCCAGGGAGGGGCGCAGAAGTTAGGGTTAGGCCTTGGCCAGCGGCGTGCCGCTCGCTGCGCAGACATACGTCGCAAGCTCTTCTCGCAACGGCAGGCCCTTGATTGGGCGCAGCGGGCCGTCATGCGCTACGTTGGTCTCGACCAACGCCCGGTTCGGGCCGACGCCTAGGACATGGAACAGGCGATTGCCGCAATCGGTCTCGGTGCGCGCATAGGCGACCTTGCCGTCATGCTCCTGGCGCAGGATCGCGATGATCGTCCCGCCGACCGCCTTCCGCTCGCGCAACAGGAAGTGGCGCGACGTCGGATCGGACGGGGTAGGGATCAGCCGGCCCTTAACCGTCAGCTGCTCGGGCTTGGGCACCGCCACCTCGGTCTCTGCAAGGTTGCGCAACGACACGCCGTTATCCACCACCGCGTCGGTATTATTAGTAGCAAGCTGCTCGCCGGAACACGCGGCCAACAGCGTTGCGCCGGCAAGTGCCAGCGCCAAGGTCTTCGAAATCATGCATCTAGCTCCCGGTCGATGTCGAAACGAAACGACCGGTCCGGCTATTTGATCCCTGCCGCACCCGATCGCTCATCCGCCGGGCGAAGGCACGATCGCTCAGCGCGCCGTCTTGTCAGCCACCCGGTCCGCCCGCGCCACGGTCTTGGGAACGACGGCAGGTTCGCAGATGCGACGGGTCGGCTGGCAGGCGATGCCTACCGCCGAGCACCCCTTGATGATGTCCGCGGTAGGGCACGCGCGGCATTGCTGCTTTATCTCGGTACAGCTCACTGGCGCCGATAGCAGGGCTAAAGTCAGCACCAGCATCCGCGGGTCCTTTTCACTAGAGGTCAGCGCACCGGATCAGGTCAGGGCGCGACGATCACGCAAGGCACGCCGGCAGCGGAACACGCCCGCGCCGCATCCGCCTTCGATGCAAAGCCGCCGGCCTGGAGCCGCGTCACGCTGCCAGCCTTCGCATAGAAGGGCTGTGCTCCGCGCAGCTTGCCGCGAACCTTGTTCCAAAGCCCCTCGGCATTGCCCTGGTCGCGGAAGGCGCCAAGCTGGACGCGCCAATTGCCGGTCGCACGCGCTGTAGCGACGGGTGCCGGCTTGGCGGCGGCGGGCTTCGGTACGGGTTTCGCAACCGGCTCGCGGGTCGGGACGGGAACGCGGGCAGGCGGCGAACTCGGCGTCGGCTTCGTCACGCGCGGCTGCTCGGCGATACGTGACGGCGGGACGGGCGTTTGTCCGACGGTCGAACGCGACGGGGCGGCAGGCGTCGCCTGCAACGCATATTGCTGCGCCAGCGCAGTACCCTTTTCGCGATCGGCGGGCGATATATACTGGTCCATCTGCGCCAAGGTCTGCGAGGCCGATTGCAAGCCCGATGCCGAAGCGCGCGTCATGAGCGCATAGGCCCGCGGGAAATCGCGGGGTACGCCATCGCCGTTGAACAGCATCGTGCCGAGCACCAGTTGAGTCCGTGGCTCGCCGCGTGCGACCGACTTTTCGAGCCAGGGTAGCGCATCGGTCTTCTTCCCCGCCTGGAACAGCGCAAGACCGTAATTATCGCCGGCCTGGAGATGCCCCTGGAGCGCAGCCTTGCGGAACCAGCTTTCGGCAAGGCCGGGATCGAGCGGCACGCCGCGACCGAGCTTGTAGGCCTGGGCGAGGTTGAACTGCGCGTCGGCATCGCCGGCAATCGCAAGCGGTCGCCATTCCTGAACGGCTCGCGCGTAATCACCCTTGCCCCACGCTTCGACGCCGGCCTTCACATCGGCATAAGCGGGAACGGCAGCGCACAGGCCACCAAGTGCAATCGCACTTATCAGAAGCTTACGTCCAACCTGCATCGCTCTACCCCGTATCCACTCATCGTCACCATGCCGCCGTTCGCCGCGTTAGGCAAAGGGAACGCACCGGATTTCCGGCCTATTTCACGCGTTTCAAACCGATATGAAGTGTTGTTAACCGCTTCTTGACCCGCGCCTGCCATGCCGACTGCGACTACCGGGGATCAGGCAGATTATGCGCGTTCTAGCGTTCGCATCGCAGAAGGGAGGATCGGGGAAGACGACCTTGACGGGTCATCTTGCCGTTCAGGCCGAGCGTGCGGGTCATGGCCCGGTGGTGCTGATCGACATCGATCCACAAGGCTCGCTGTCCGACTGGTGGAACGAGCGCACCGCCGAGGAACCGGCGTTTGCGCAGACCACCGTGTCGCGGCTCGCCGCCGATCTCGAGATACTTCGCCAGCAGGGTTTCAAGCTGGCGATGATCGATACGCCGCCGGCGATCACGATGGCGATCCAGAGCGTGATCCAGGTCGCCGAACTGATCCTAGTACCAACGCGTCCGAGCCCGCACGATCTGCGCGCGGTCGGCGCCACGGTCGACATGTGCGCCCGTGCCGGCAAGCCGCTGATCTTCGTCGTCAACGCGGCCACGCCAAAAGCGCGGATCACCGCCGACGCGACGCTGGCGCTGTCGCAGCACGGCACGGTCGCGCCGGTCATCGTCCACCAGCGCACCGACTTCGCGGTCTCGATGATCGACGGGCGGACGGTGATGGAGCTCGACTCGAACACCCGCTCGACCGCCGAGATCGAGGCGCTGTGGATCTATGTCTGCGACCGGCTCGAGAAGAATTTCCGCCGCACCGTGTTCAGCGTGCCCGCCGCTGTCGGACGGCGTCCCGCCACAGGTGGCTTCGGCCGCCGGGTCGTCGGCTGAGATGGCCCAGCCCAAGCCACGCGCTGCGCTGTCGTCGTCGCTGTTGGCGCGCAAGGGCGACGCGCGTCCGGCGATGCGACCGCAGGATCTGAATGCGCCGGCTGATGAGGCAAGCGACGATCTCGGCTGGAACGACATGGGCGCGCAAATGCCGTCGGTGCTGATCGAGCGCGAGGCGTTCAAGGTCGAGATCGAGCGTCCGGTCGCGGTCGCGTCCGTCTCGAACGCCACCGCTGCACGGATCGGCCGCGAGGCTCTCGCCAAGACCAAAGGCGCGAAGGCCGCGTTCACGTTGCGGCTCGATACCGATCGGCACCTGAGGCTGCGATTGGCGAGTGCGGTTACCGGATCGTCGTCGCAACGTCTCGTCACGCTCGCCCTCGATGCCTTTCTCCAGACCTTGCCGGAAGTGGATGCGCTCGTCGCGCAGCTGCCGCCGGCCACGCCAAAACGTTGAAACAGGGATTATCCCGATGACCACGCGCGCACTTTTCCTCGGCAGCATCTCCGCCCTCATGCTCGGCGGCACCATGGTCGGCTGCGCAGCCAGTGGCGGCGGCGTAGCGTCGGCCAGCGATCGCAGCGCCGCGCTGGCGTCCAGGGGCGCAGCGACGGATGCGGGCAAGGCGCAGACCGCACTCGCCAAGCGTGATGGCCCGGCGGCAATCGGCTTTGCGGAAGGCGCGGTGGCGGTGATGCCGCAGTCGGCGGAGTACCGCATGCTGCTTGGCCAAAGCTATCTCCAGGGCGGGCGGTTCGCGTCAGCGTCGCAGGCGTTCGCGGATACGCTGCAGCTGTCGCCGACCAACGGCAAGGCGGCGCTGAACCTCGCGCTGGCGCAGGTCGCGACGGGGGACTGGCAGGCAGCGCGGCGGACGCTGGCGACGCACGCGGCGATCATCCCGGCGCTCGATCGCGGTCTGGCGCTGTCGCTCGCGGGCGATACCGCGGGGGGGATCGCGCTGCTCACCGAGACCGCGCGGTCGCCCGAGACGAGCGCCAAGGTCCGCCAGAATTTGGCGCTGAGTTTCGCGCTGGCAGGGCGCTGGCAGGAGGCGCGCGTGGTCGCGGCGGCGGACATGGCGCCAGCCGACGTCGATGCGCGGCTCGAGCAATGGGCGCAATTCGCACAGCCGGCCAACGCGTCGGATCAGGTGGCGAGCCTGCTCGGCGTGCACGCGGTGGCGGATGCGGGGCAGCCGGTTGCGCTGGCGTTGAACGCGCCTGCACCGATGATGCCGGGGGCGCCCGAACAGGCGCTGGCGGCGGCTGATCCTGTACGAGTGGAGGGCCCTGTCGAGGTTGCTGCTGCACCGACTGCCGCGCCGGTCGCGGGCTTTTCAAAGGTGTCGTTCGGTCCGCGGCAGGAGGTGGTCCAGGCTTTGCCGGCGATGATGCTCCGTCCGGCCGGCGGTCCGATCAAGGTCGCCTCGGCGTCCACGCCAACGGGCCGCGGGATTGCGAGCGCAGCATATCAGGTGAAGGCGCCGGTGACCGGCCATTGGTATGTACAGCTTGGCGCGTTCGACAGCGCCGGCGTCGCGCGCGATGCATGGGGGCGTGCCGCCAAGCGATTCGCCGTGCTCGCGGGCTACACGCCCAACGGCATGAATTTCAAAGCGGATGGCGAGGATTTCTATCGCCTGTCGATCGGCGGGTTCAGCCGGTCTGCAGCGGATTCGATGTGCCGCCAATACCGCGCCAAGGGCGGGGCGTGCTTCGTCCGGATGGGCGCGGGCGATGCGATGGCGCAGTGGTTGCGCAAGCCTGGGATGCAGTTGGCCTCGCGGTGAGGGGGCTCCCACCCACGCCATAAACGCCACCCCGGCGAAATAAGCGCCACCCCGGCGGAGGCCGGGGCCCAGTTGGGGACCGTCGCTAATCGAGGGCGGCGCTCCGTTACGCCGCCCTTTCCAACTGGACCCCGGCCTCCGCCGGGGTGGTGGTTCAGCAGCGATTGGGCGTCAGGCGCCTCACCGAACCTCGCGGCCACCCTTCCACAATCGCAGCACGCGGCCCTGCACCGGCAGCCCGTCGAACGGCGTATTCCCCGCCTCGGCCTTGAACGCCTCCCCGACGATCTGCCATGGCGCGAGTTGATCGAACAGCATCAGGTCGGCAGGCTTGCCCACCTCGAGCGTGCCCGTTTCCAGTCCCAGTACCCGCGCCGGATTACGCGCCAGCAACGCGAACAGGCGTTCCAGCGTAAGATGCTCGTCGCGGACCAGCATCAGGGAAAGCGGGAGCAACGTCTCGGCCCCCGCCATTCCACTGCTCGAATCGGTGAACGGCAGCCGCTTTTCTTCCGGCCCGCGGGGTTCGTGCCCCGAGCACAGCACGTCGATCGTCCCGTCGGCGATCGCTACCAGCGCCGCCCGCCGGTCGCTGTCCGCGCGAAGCGGTGGTGAGAGCAGGGCGAACGACCGGAAATCGCTGACCGCGATCTCCGACAGATGCAGATGCGCCGGCGTGATCCCGCACGTCACCGATACGCCGCGACGCTTGGCTGCGCGGATCAGGTCGAACCCGGCCGCCGTCGTCACCTGGCGGATGTGGAGACGCGCGTCGGTATCCTCGGCGAGCATCAGGTCGCGCGCGATCGCGAGCGCTTCGGCCACCGCCGGCGCGGCGGGGAGGCCGAGCCGGGTCGCCGTCTCGCCCTCGGTCGCAACCGCACCGGCGGCCAGCCCGCCATCCTCGGCGTGCGCGATCACCGTCACGTCGAGATCGCGCGCATAGGCGAGCACGCGCCGCATCACGCCGCTGTCGGCGATCCAGTGCTTACCCGTGCCGACCGCCTTTGCGCCCGCCGACAGGCAGATCGCCATCTCGGCGAGGTCGTGGCCTTCGAGTCCGCGTGTTGCGGCGGCGATCGGGTGGATCCACAGGTCGGGCTTGCCGATCAGCGCGGCGCGCTGGACGATGCCGGGATCGTCGAGCACCGGCGACTGGTCGGGCATGAGGCCGATCCGGACGATCCCGCCTGCGCGGAACGCCGCCCGGTCGACCTTCGCGACGCCAAGATCGACGATCCCGGGTGCCACGGTCTTGCCCGCGCAATCGACGATGTCCGCATCCGAAGGAATGTCGACGATCCCGGTTGCGACAATTACGCCGTCGCGGACCAGCACATTGCCCTTCGACACGCCCGCCACCGGGCAGACGAGGGTGGCGTTGGTAAGTGCGAGGATCATGCCCAACCCTCCACGCCGCGCGCTCGTCGGGTCAGCACGTCGAGGCAGGCCATGCGGACCGCGACCCCCATCTCGACCTGTTCGGTAATCGCCGACCGTGCGTGGTCAGCGACGGCGGAGTCGATCTCGACACCGCGGTTCATCGGGCCGGGATGCATCACCAGCGCATCGGGCGCCGCCTTTGCCAGCCGGTCCAGCGTCAGCCCGTAGCGCAGCCGGTATTCGCGCGTGGACGGCACGTAGGCGCCGTCCATCCGCTCGTTCTGGAGTCGGAGCATCATCACCACGTCCGCACCCTCCAACGCCTTGTCGAAATCGGTGAACGCGGTGGCGCCCATCCGCTCGATCATCGGCGGCATCAGCGTCGACGGCGCACAGACGCGGACCTCGGCGGCGAGCGCGGTTAGCGCCAGGATGTTCGAGCGCGCGACGCGGCTGTGCAGCAGATCGCCGCAGATCACGACACGCTGCCCCGCGATCGAGCCCTTCCGCCGCCGGATCGTCAGCGCATCGAGCAACGCTTGCGTTGGATGCTCGTGCCGCCCATCGCCCGCGTTGAGCACCGGGCAGTCGACCTTGTCCGCGATCAGCCGCACCGCGCCCGACGACATATGCCGGATCACGATCACGTCCGCGCGCATCGCGTTGAGCGTCATGGCGGTGTCGATCAGCGTCTCGCCCTTCTTCACGCTCGACTGCGCGGCGTGCATGTTGACGACGTCCGCGCCGAGCCGCTTGCCCGCGATCTCGAACGACAGGAGCGTGCGCGTGCTGTTCTCGAAGAACGCGTTGATCTGGGTAAGCCCGGCCAGCCGTTTGTCGGGCGTGGCGTGCGTGCGGTTCGCGCCGACCCACGTCTCCGCCTCGTCGAGGAGGAACGCGATCTCGTGTGGCTGGAGCCCGTCGATGCCGGTGAGATGCCGGTGCGGGAAGACGGCGCCGCCTTCGATGAGGGCGGCGGGGCGGTGATCTGAGGTTCGCATTAAAGCTGCGGGATAGTGGCCGCAGGGGCAGGGGGCAAGCGCGGCGATTACGAGCCGCGCCGCCAGCCTCCGTCATCCTGGGCTCGACCCAGGATCCAGAGCCGAGCAGCGCGCCGTTCTTGGTTCTGGATCCCGACTTTCGCCAGAATGACGGGTGAGTATCAGATCTGTGCGGTCACCAGCGCGTCGATCGCGCCTTGGAGGATGTAGGCGGCGGCCATCTTGTCGACCAACTCGGCGCGCTTGGCGCGGCTGGCGTCCTGTTCGATCAGCGTGCGGGTGACGGCGACGGTCGACCAGCGTTCGTCCTGGAGCAGGATCGGCAGACCCATGTCCTTGAGGTTCTGTGCGAACGCGCGGGTCGATTGCGAGCGTGGGCTTTCGCTGCCGTCGAGGTTGATCGGCAGCCCGATGACGAGGCCAACGACCGCCTGCGCCTTGATGATCTCGGCTAGTGCGGCCTTGTCCTTCTGGAACTTGGTGCGGCGAATCAGGAGCGCGGGGCTCGCGAAGCTCCAGCCGGCGTCGCAGAGCGCGGTGCCGATCGTCTTGGTGCCGACGTCGAGGCCGATCAGCCGGCCGCCGTTCGGGAGCGCGTCACGGAATTGCGCGGCGGAGAGCGTGATCATTGGAAAGCCTTCAGGCGGCGGTTGGCGTCGGCACGGATGTTCGCCCAGAACAGGCTGTAGTCGTAGACGTGGTAATTGTTGCCGGGCAGCACGTACGGCCCGAGGTTCGGGCCCTCGCCGATCAGCAGGAAGCCGCGGTCGGCGCATCGCGCGGGGACGCTGCCGGCGGCGATCGTCGCGGTCTTCAGGTCCGCGGACGGGACGAGCGTGCCGAGGTTGGTGGTGGCGGGCGCGGTCGCGTCGGCGGTGCCGGTCAGCGGATTGGTGCAGACCATCGGCGTACCCTTGCGCGGCTGGCCGTTGAAGCCGGTGGTCTGGTCATACGCGTCGACGATCAGTGATGGATCGGCGGGCTCGGCAAAGCTCTCCCACGACAGGATGCAGCCGGTCTGCTCGGCGGTGCGGCAGTCGGGGAGGCCCATCTTCGGAAGATCGGTCGCGCGCGAGACGGGCCAGCCGACGACATAGGCCGCGACGATCCGTGCCTTCAGCTTGGGATCAGTGGCGATGCGGTCGCGGAGTAGGCGGGTGAGATGGAGCGCGCCCTGGCTGTGGCCGGCGAGGATGATCGGGCGGGTCGGGCCGGCTTCCTTGAGGAATCGGTCGAACGCCGCAGACACATCGCCGTAAGCGAGCGCCAGTGCGCGTTCACTATCCGCAACGCTGGTCAGGAAGGCGCCGAACGTCGCCTGGCGATACCGCGGCGCCCAGATGTCGCCCGCTTCGTTGAACGCGCTCGCCTGGCCGCGCAGGAACAGTTCCGCTCGCGCATTGGTCTCGGGGTCGTCGATCGGCGCGTTCCAGTGGTCGCGGTTGATGTACGAGGTCGGGTGAATGAAGAAGATCGCCGCGCCCGTGCCGCGTTCACCGGGCGTGTAGCCGGGCGGCGTCCAGAGCGCGGGATTGCCGGGCGCATCGGGGCGGGCGAGCCACATGATCTTTCGCGCGTAGATGTTGCGCGGGGCTTCGCGTTGCGCCTGGAAAGTCTCGCTCGGCACCATAACCGCGCGCATCAACTGCGTGCCGAACAAGCGGTAGGCGAGCAGCGCGGCGATCGCGAGGACGATCATCGCGGCGACGAAATAGAGAAACTTGCGGGCCAAGCGGGACCTTCCGTGCAGGCGGTTTGGCTCCCGTGCCGGAAGCTGGGGAAGGTTGCAACGGGCGCCCTAACGATCCTCCCCCGCCAGGGGGAGTTGACTGGCACTTGCCAGACGGAGGGGGAGGACACGGAACAGGGGTTACCCTTATCTCCCCCTCCGTCGCTTCGCGCCACCTCCCCCTGGCGGGGGAGGATTGCATCTCGGACGGGAAACATATTGCGCCCCCGCCGCGCCGGGTGCTAGCCGCAGCCCATGTCCGTAGATACTGCAACCGTGAAGCGGATCGCGAGCCTTGCGCGCATCGCGATCACCGACGAGGACGCCGCCCGCATGGCGCCGGAACTCGGAAACATCCTTGGCTGGATCGAGATGCTCGAAGAGGTCGACACGACCGGTATCGAGCCGATGACCGCCGTCATCCCCAACACGCTGCGGCTGCGCGACGACGTCGTCAACGCCGACCCGCTGACCGGCGGCGGCATCCGCGAGCAGGTTTTGGCCAATGCCCCGGTGGCAGAGCATGGTTTCTTCGCCGTGCCGAAGGTGATCGAATAATGACCGACCTCACAGATCTCGGTATCGCAGGCATCCGCGACGGCGTCCGCGATGGTTCCTTCAAGGCGCGCGAAGTGGCAGATGCGTTCATCGTAAAGGTGAGCCAGGCCAAGGCCTTGAACGCGTTTCTTGTCGAGACGCCAGACCACGCGATCGCCGCCGCCACCGCCGCCGATACCGCGCGCGAAGCCGGCGAGACGCTCAAGCCGCTGGCCGGCGTGCCGATCGGCATGAAGGACCTGTTCTGCACGAACGGCGTCACGACGACCGCGGCGAGCCATATCCTCGAAGGCTTCACACCGACCTATGAGTCAACCGTCTCGCAGAATTTGTGGGACGCGGGCGCGGGGATGCTCGGCAAGCTGAACATGGACCAGTTCGCGATGGGCTCGTCGAACGAAACGTCCGCGTTCGGCAACGTGATCTCGCCGTGGAAGCGGAACGACGGCGGCAACGCCTCGCTCGCACCAGGCGGCTCGTCGGGTGGCTCGTCGTCGGCAGTCGCCGCACGGCTCTGCCCCGGCGCGACCGGCACCGACACCGGCGGTTCGATCCGCCAGCCCGCCGCCTTCACCGGCATCTCGGGGATCAAGCCGACCTATGGCCGCTGCTCGCGCTGGGGGACGATCGCGTTCGCGTCATCGCTCGACCAGGCCGGGCCGATGGCGCGCGACGTACGTGACTGCGCGATCCTGCTCGAGGCGATGGTCGGGTTCGACGCCAAGGACGGCACTTCGTTGCAGCTCGACGTGCCGAAATGGGAAGCGGGCTTGTCCGGCAATCTCAACGGCCTGCGCGTCGGCATTCCCAAGGAATATCGCGTCGACGGAATGCCCGAGGAGATCGAGGCGCTCTGGCAGCAGGGCATCGATTGGCTGAAGGATGCCGGCGCGACGATCGTCGAGGTCTCGCTCCCGCACACCAAATACGCACTGCCCGCCTATTACATCATCGCGCCCGCCGAAGCGTCGTCGAACCTCGCGCGCTATGACGGCGTCCGCTACGGGATCCGTGACCTGCCGACCGGCGCCGGCTTGCAGGACATGTACGCCGCGACGCGTGCGGATGGCTTCGGCCCCGAGGTGAAGCGCCGCATCATGATCGGCACCTACGTCCTCTCGGCCGGCTTCTACGACGCGTATTACACGCAGGCGCAGAAGGTCCGGACTCTGATCGCGCGCGATTTCGAGCGGGCTTGGGAGACGTGCGACGTCCTGCTGACGCCGACCGCACCCTCGGCGGCGTTCGCGCTCGGCGAGAAGTCGGCCGACCCGATCGCGATGTATTTGAACGACGTGTTCACCGTGCCGTCTTCGCTCGCCGGGCTTCCGGCGATGTCGGTGCCGGGGGGGCTCGACAAGCAGGGCCTGCCGCTAGGGTTGCAGATCATCGGCAAGCCGCTCGACGAGCAAGGCGTGCTGAACGCAGGGCTCGCGATCGAACAGCGAGCGGGGTTCGTCGCCAAGCCGGATGTTTGGTGGTAAATCTACTGGATTGGCTGGGCGCGATTGGGGACTTGTCCCGATTATTGCCCGGCTTTGTTCCGGGTCGAGAAGATGACCTGCCTGCCCGGCGAAGAGTAAAGATCGAGCGGCCGGTCAAGGCAGCAGCTGAGAAAAAGCTCAGCTTGTTCCGGCGCTCAAGCGGTAGGTTGAAAGACAATGACTGAATCGAACTATCGTATCCAGGGCGAAACGGGCGAGTGGGAGGTCGTGGTCGGCCTCGAAGTGCACGCGCAGGTGACGTCGAACGCCAAGCTCTTTTCGGGCGCGGCGACTGCGTTCGGCGCGGAGCCCAACACGCAGGTGTCGCTGGTCGACGCGGCGATGCCGGGCATGCTGCCGGTCCCGAACCGCGAGTGCATCCGCCAGGCGGTCCGCACCGGCATGGCGATCGAGGCGCAGATCAACAAATGGTCGCGGTTCGATCGGAAGAACTATTTCTACGCCGATCTGCCGCAGGGCTATCAGATCAGCCAGCTCTATCATCCGATCGTCGGTGAGGGCGCGATCGACATCAGCCTCGACGAGAAGAATCCTGATGCCGCGGGCAAGCGGATCGGCGTCGAGCGCATCCATGTCGAGCAGGATGCCGGCAAATTGATGCACGACCAGCATCCGACCCAGTCGTACGTCGATCTCAACCGGTCGGGCGTCGCGCTGATGGAGATCGTGTCGAAGCCCGATCTTGCTTCGCCAGCGGAAACAGGGGCTTACCTGCGGAAGCTGCGATCGATCCTGCGCTATGTCGGATCGTGCGACGGCAACATGGAAGAGGGCTCGATGCGCGCCGACGTCAACGTCAGCGTGCGCAAGCCTGGCGACGAGCTGGGCACGCGGACCGAGACGAAGAACGTCAATTCGGTGCGCTTCGTGATGGCGGTGGTCGAGCAGGAGGCCAAGCGTCAGGTCGAAGTGCTCGAGGCCGGTGGCAAGATCCAGCAGGAAACGCGGCTCTACGATCCCGATCGCAACGAGACGCGGTCGATGCGGTCGAAGGAAGACGCGCATGATTATCGCTACTTCCCCGATCCGGACCTGTTGCCGCTGGTGCTCGACGACGCGTTCCTGGCCGAGTGTCGTGCGTCGCTGCCCGAGCTGCCGGACGCGAAGCGCGCGCGGTATGAGGCGCTCGGGATCACCGCGTATCAGGCGACGGTGTTGACCGCCGAGGTCGAGGCGGCGCGGTGGTTCGATGCGTTGCTCGACGCGGGCGTGAAGCCGGCGGCGGCGGCGAACTGGACGACGTCGGAGCTGTTCGGGGCGCTCAACCGGACCGGCAAGGATATCGAGAACTCGCCCGTGTCTCCTGCTCAGGCGGCGGAACTGCTGGGGCTGATCGCGGACGGCACTTTGTCGGGGAGCCTCGCCAAGCAGGTGTTCGAGGTGATGCTCGAGACGGGCGACGGCGCGGCGAAGGTGGTCGAGGATCGTGGGTTGAAGCAGACCAGCGATACCGGCGCGATCGAGGCTGTGATCGCCGAGGTTATGGCGGCGAACGCAGACAAGGTTGCGGATTACCGCGGTGGCAAGGACAAGCTGTTCGGGTTCTTCGTGGGTCAGACGATGAAGGCGATGGGGGGGAAGGCTAACCCTGCTGTCGTGAATGAGGTTCTGAAGGGGATGCTTGGGGAGTCGGTGGCTTTGTAAGCTATCACTGAGCAACCTGACCGATCTCCCGCCCTGCCTGTTCTCCCGCGAAGGCGGGAGCCGAGGGTAACTGAGTGCAGCGCTGCTTGATTCCTGGGCCCCCGCGTTCGCGAGGGAACAGAAGGGGAGCCGTCTCCCAATCGCCGCCACCCCGGCGAAGGCCGGGGCCCAGTTGGGGGACGTTGCTGACTGAGGGCGGCGCTTCGTTACTGAGACCTTTCCAACTGGGCCCCGGCCTCCGCCGGGGTGGGGGTTGTTGGGTGGAGTCGGGGAGCAGCTGAGGGCGGGAGGCAGCCTTACCCGTCCACCTTCTGCGGATGATGCGGCACGAGGATTAGCATGTTTTCTTCCACGCGCCACGACGCGAGGCGCGACAGGAAGTTCATCCCCAGCACGTTGGTCTCGCCAAACGCCGGCGACACGACCACCTGCAAGTCCCGCGCGACGATCGCACCGAGACGCAGCGAGGCGATCCGCCCGGTCTTAGCCGCGATAGACCCGTTGGCAGTCTGCAACACGATCGGCACCACGCCGACCCGCGCCTCGACCCCAGCAGCCTCCGCCGTCTTCTCCGAAATCGCTGTAATCGTCGCGCCGCTGTCAATCAGCAACCGCTGGCTCACCCCGTCGATCGTCGCCCGTGCCCAGAAGTGCCCATCCGGCGACATGCGGATGCGGACCTCGCCGCCGACCACCTGCTGGTCCTCGATCTTAAGGAACCGTGCGATCTTGCCGACATAGGGATCGAACTGCCGCCGCTGGTCGATCGCAACGAACAGCAGTCCGACAAGGACAAGCGTCATCGCCAGATTGACGAGCGTTCGGATGATCGGGATGCGCTGCGCCAAGATCAGCAGCAATACGGCAAGCCCGAGCGCGATATAGAGGCTCTGGTGCTCGGCGAAGGTGGGGATCGTGGGGATTATCGGGTCCTGATTGGCGGAAGTGGCACCATATATAAGGCCACCCCCGCCTGTATGGTTGCTGACGCGAGCTTATTGCGCGTCGTTGTCCTGGTTCTTCACGACGCCACCGGTACCACCGACGCCATCGGGCATGCCGGTATCCGTGAACGTCTCGGGCTCGTCGCCGCCTTCGCCGCGCTCGACCGCGTCGGAGCGCGACTCCACCGCCTGTTCGATGTCGCTGCGGGTGTCCTCGTCACGATCCTCGGGGAACGTTTCGGGGTTCGTGCCGGAATGGGGATCGCTCACGCTCAAAACTCCGGCTGGACAGGTGCGGGATCGTTCGACGGCGTTCCGGGGGCAGGGACGTCGATATCCGGCGCGGGCGGATTGAACTCGGGCGGCGGCGCGGTCGGCTCGACCGGCGACGTCGGGGTCGGGAATTCTGCCGGGGGTTGGGTAGCCATGATGTCTCTCCTTCTAATTGTTCAACGCCTGTAATCAGCGGGAGTTGCCTATGTGCTTGCCCCCGCATGCATCGTTGGTATAGACGCGCCCGCTACGGCGATGTCCTGTGCGGGCGTGGCGGAACTGGTAGACGCGCTTGGTTTAGGTCCAAGTATCGCAAGATGTGGGGGTTCGAGTCCCTTCGCCCGCACCAGCCCGCCGCGCAGGCGAGGCGACCGCCCGAAGAATTATCCTGAATGCTCTTTTAGACAAAGGCCGGACATGCAGACTGTCGAGACGTTGAACGAGGGCCTCAAGCGCGCCTTTACGCTCACCATCACCGCGAAGGATATCGATGCCAAGGTCGATGTCGAGCTGAAGCGCCTCGCGCCGCAGATGAAGATGCCGGGCTTCCGTCCGGGCAAGGTGCCGGCGAACCTCATCCGCAAGATGCACGGCCCGGCGCTGACGCAGGACGCGCTGAACGCGGCGATCCAGGAGAGCGTCCAGACGCTCGTCGCCGAGAAGCAGCTTCGCCCCGCGATGCAGCCTTCGGTCGAGCTGGAAGACGGCTATGACCTCGGCAAGGACGCCGTGGTCAAGGTCGAGATGGAGGTCCTGCCGCAGGTCCCCGCACCCGCGATCGACGGCATCAAGCTCGAGCGTCTGACCGTGCCCGTCGCGGACGACGCGGTTACCGAGCAGCTCCAGAAGTTCGCCGACCAGCAGAAGAAGTGGGACGACGCGGCTGACGATTACGTCGCGGCGATGGGCGATCTCGTTACCGTCGATTTCGTCGGCAAGACCGCCGACGGCGTCGCGTTCGACGGCGGCACCGGCACCGACATGGGCGTCGAGCTCGGTTCGGGTCGTCTCATTCCCGGTTTCGAGGATCAGCTCGTCGGCGTGAAGACCGGCGACGACAAGGTTCTGAACGTGACCTTCCCCGAGGAGTATCAGGAGAAGTCGCTCGCGGGCCAGCCGGCGACGTTCGACATCACCGTCAAGTCGGTGAAGACCGCGGGCGAGAGCAAGATCGACGAGGATCTGGCGAAGTCGCTGGGTCTCGAGAGCCTCGAGCAGCTCACGGGGCTGTTGAAGGGTCAGATCGAGCAGGAGCATAACGGTCTCACGCGCACGCACATGAAGCGCAAGCTGCTCGACCAGCTCGCCGAGGGTCACGACTTCGAAGTGCCGCCGTCGATGGTCGAGGCCGAGTTCAACCAGATCTGGTCGCAGCTCCAGCACGAAGCCACGCATGAGGCCGACCCCGAGGCTGCGATGGCCGAGATGGAAGGCGAGCGCGACGATTACCGCAAGATCGCCGAGCGTCGCGTGCGCCTGGGCCTGCTCCTGTCCGAGATCGGCCAGGCGAACGGCGTCGAGGTTTCGAACCAGGAAATGCAGCGTCTGCTCGCCCAGGCCGCGCAGCAGTATCCGGCCGAGCAGCGCCAGCAGTTCATGCAGTACGTCCAGCAGGAGCCGATGGCGGCTGCCCAGCTGCGCGCGCCGCTGTACGAGGACAAGGTTGTCGACTTCCTGTTCGAGAAGGCCGAGATCACCGACCGCGAAGCCACGCGCGAAGAGCTTGAGGCCGCGATCGAGAGCGAGGACGGGTTCGCCAGCGGCACGCACACGCATGACCACGACAATCACAAGCCGAAGAAGAAGGCCGCAGCCAAGAAGGCCAAGCCAGCTTCGGACGAGGCTGCTTCGGATGACGCCGTGACGGACGAGGCACCGGCTTCGGACGCAGCGGACGAGGCCAAGCCTGCGAAGAAGGCGCCTGCCAAGAAGAAGGCGGCTCCTGTCGAAGCGGAGACCGCCGTGACGGAGTCGTCGCCGGTTGCTGCCGAGAACGCAGAGGGCGCCGAAGCTGCCGACGCACCGGTGAAGAAGCCGCGCGCGAAGAAGGCTCCGACGAAAACCGAGGCGTAATCGTCGTGCGAGCGCCTCAGGGTTGAGGCGCTCGACCGATAATCGGGTCACTTCCCCGGCGGAGGCCGGGGCCCAGTTGGAAAGGTAGCTGTAACGGCGCGCGAAGCTCCGTTATGGACCTTGCCCAACTGGGCCCCGGCCTCCGCCGGGGAAGTGCGTTTTGGGATGGTTCGGTGACTGACGTTTCGACTGCTGCTCGATCTCCGATCCCGTCTATCAACTTCGCAGGGCAGGCCATGACCGAACCAAGAATCGCCGTCCTGCTCCCCTGCTACAACGAGGAAGCCGCGATCGCCCAGACGATCGCCGGGTTCCGCGCCGCGCTGCCGAACGCCACCATCTACGTCTACGACAACAACAGCGCCGACCGCACGATCGAGGTCGCGCGCGCCGCCGGAGCCGTCGTCCGGACCGAGCGCATCCAGGGCAAGGGCGCAGTCGTCCGCCGCATGTTCGCCGACATCGACGCGGACATTTACGTCATGGCCGACGGCGACGCGACCTACGACGCCGCCTCCGCACCGAATTTGGTAAAGCGCGTATTCGACGAGCAACTCGACATGGTCGTCGGCTCACGCATCAGTCAGGTCCAGGAAAGCTACCGCCGCGGCCACCGCTTCGGCAACGCGCTGCTCACCGGCATGCTCGCCCGCCTGTTCGGCCGCAGCTTCACCGACATCCTCTCAGGCTACCGCGTTTTCTCGCGCCGGTTCGTGAAGAGCTTTCCGTCGCTGTCCGCCGGGTTCGAGATCGAGACCGAGATCAGCGTGCACGCGCTCGAACTCAAGATGCCGATCGGCGAGGTGGAGACACCCTATTACGCGCGCCCCGAAGGCTCCGAATCGAAGCTCAGCACGTATGGCGATGGCTGGCGCATCCTCCGCACGATCATGACGCTCTACCGGATCGAGCGTCCGCTCTGGTTCTTCGGCGCGATCGGCAGCGTCTTCGGCCTGCTCGCGCTGATCCTCGGCATACCGCTGGTGCTGACGTATATCGAGATCCACCAGGTGCCGCGCTTCCCGACCGCGATCCTGATCACCGGCCTCGGCATCTTCGCCGCGCTCAACGTCTTCACCGGCCTGATCCTCGACACGGTAGTCCGCGGCCGCCGCGAAGTCCGCCGCCTCGCATACCTGGCTTATCCCGCCCCAGGCATCTGATTCCCTCGCCCCTACGGGGAGAGGGAAGGAGGAGCTACTTGGCGACGGGAGGGTGAGGGGCGGTTGGTGTCCGCCAACTTCCCCTCACCCTCCCACCCGCAAAAGCGGGCGGGCCCCTCCCTCTCCCCGGAGGGGCGAGGGTAAGCAGTCCCCGCGCCGACGGGCAGGCAGGGCTTGAACTCCCCTCTCGGACCGCCGATGTTAGCGGTTCACTGGGGCATAAGAGAGATTTCCATGCACAATCCGTTCGAGACCGGCGATTTCGCGAGCCCGTTGGCCAGCGCCGGGCTCGGCCTGCAGCAGACGCACGCAGGCCTGGTTCCCATCGTCATCGAGCAGTCGAACCGCGGCGAGCGTTCGTTCGACATCTTCTCGCGCCTGCTCCGCGAGCGCATCATCTTCGTGACCGGTGGCGTCGAGGACGGCATGGCCTCGCTGATCACCGCACAGCTCCTCTTCCTCGAGTCCGAGAACCCGAAGAAGGACATCTTCATGTACATCAACTCGCCGGGCGGTGTCGTCACGGCGGGCATGGCGATCCACGACACGATGCGGTACATCCGTCCGCGCGTCGGCACCGTCTGCATCGGCCAGGCCGCGTCGATGGGCAGCTTCCTGCTCGCGAGCGGCGAGCCAGGCATGCGCGTCGCGATGACCAACGCGCGCATCATGATCCATCAGCCATCGGGTGGTGCACAGGGCATGGCCAGCGATATCGAGATCCAGGCGCGCGAGATCCTGCGCATCCGCAAGCGCATGAACGAACTGTATTCGCAGTATACCGGCCAGCCGATCGAGGAGATCGAGCGCCGGATGGACCGCGATACGTTCCTCGAGGCGAACGAAGCGAAGGATTTCGGGCTGATCGACGAGGTGTTCGACAAGCGTCCGGCGGTATCCGAGGATGCCCCGAAGCCTGCCTGATACTCGCTTGAACCCAGATCGACTGGGGCTGGCATGGGGTGAATCGTAAACCCCGCCGGTTTATTTGATTGTAGGAACTCCGGGGTGCGTTACGGTAGCGGCCCCGGAAACGGCACGTGCACCGACATGCGCGAGAGGTGATTGAATGACGAAGCTGAGCGGTGGCGACTCGAAGAGCACCCTCTATTGCTCGTTCTGCGGGAAGTCGCAGCACGAGGTCCGCAAGTTGATCGCCGGGCCGACGGTCTTCATCTGCGACGAGTGCGTCGAGCTATGCAACGACATCATCCGTGAGGAGACGAAGTCTGCGCTGGTGTCCAAGAAGGACGGCGGCGTGCCGACTCCGCAGGAGATCTGCGACGTCCTCGACGATTACGTGATCGGCCAGAAGCGCGCCAAGCGCGTGCTGTCGGTGGCAGTGCACAATCATTACAAGCGGCTCAACCACGGCGCCAAGGGTGCCGATGTCGAGCTGTCGAAGTCGAACATCCTGCTCGTCGGGCCGACCGGTTGCGGCAAGACGCTGCTCGCGCAGACGCTCGCGCGCATCCTCGACGTGCCGTTCACGATGGCCGATGCGACGACGCTGACCGAAGCCGGTTACGTCGGCGAGGATGTCGAGAACATCATTCTCAAGCTGCTCCAGGCGTCGGACTACAACGTCGAGCGCGCGCAGCGCGGCATCGTTTACATCGACGAGATCGACAAGATTTCGCGCAAGGCCGAGAACCCCTCGATCACACGCGATGTGTCGGGCGAGGGTGTGCAGCAGGCGTTGCTCAAGCTGATGGAAGGCACCACCGCGTCGGTGCCGCCGCAGGGTGGCCGGAAGCATCCGCAGCAGGAATTTCTGCAGGTGGATACGACCAACATCCTGTTCATCTGTGGCGGTGCGTTCTCGGGTCTCGAGAAGATCATCGGCGATCGTCTGCAGGGCAAGTCGATCGGTTTCGGCGCGTATGTCGCAGGTCCTGACGAGCGCAAGACCGGCGAGACGCTGAAGTCGGTCGAGCCCGAGGATCTGCTGAAGTTCGGGCTTATCCCCGAGTTCGTCGGCCGTTTGCCGGTGATCGCGACGCTCGAGGATCTTGACGTCGACGCGCTGGTGAAGATCCTCAAGGAGCCGAAGAACGCGCTGGTCAAGCAGTACCAGAAGTTGTTCGAGATGGAGGACGTCGCGCTCGGCTTCACGGACGACGCGCTCGTCTCGGTCGCCAAGAAGGGCATCGAACGCAAGACCGGTGCGCGCGGGCTTCGCTCGATCCTGGAGAGCATCCTGCTCGACACGATGTTCGACCTGCCCGGCATGGACGGCGTCGACGAGGTGATGATCGACAAGGACGTGATCGAAGGCCGCAAGGAACCGATCCGCGTCTATGCCGAGAAGAAGAAGACCGGCGACGCCGCGTAAAGCGGGACTGGTTTGAGATACGGGAAAGGGCGTCGAGCGATCGGCGCCCTTTTTCGTTTGGGGCATACGCGCCCGAAAACCCCCGTCCGTCATCCTGACGAAAGTCAGGATCCAGAGCCACGAAGGTCAGCCAGCCGTAACCCCGGATCCTAACTTTCGTCAGGATGACGGGTGGCATCGCCGGGCGGAGGTCACTTTGATCCTCCCCAGCAAGGGGAGGTGGCAGCGCAGGGCGCTGACGGAGGGGTGACCCGCTCTCGATAGGTCATCTCCCGTCCGTCGCTTCGCGCCACATCCCCTTACAAGGGGAGGTCAAAGGCTTCGAACCTGGTCGATCGCTCCGTCGCTACCCATCGTCTTAGGCAGAGCGACGGCGGCCCTTTAGCTACACCTGCGAAATCAAAAGCCGAACCCGCTCCAGATCCTTTGGACGTCCGAACAGCCTGAGCATCTCGGCCAATTCTGCACGGTCAGGCACATAAACAACGCGCTCATCCACAAAAATCGGCACGCGCGTACGGGGTAGGACGTTGGTCCAGCCCGAGCTTGTCGCAACATGAAACCCCGCCATGATCTCGACGACCAGGGGCGGCATCTCCCACCGCGCGAACAGCGTCGACCGGAAGAGCGCGCTTGCACCGTCTTCGATGGGCACGACCCCGAGCCGGTCCATCGCCCACTGGGCATCTGCCACGCTCATGAGCACATCGACATCGCCGACCTCGATCGGCGCTACCCCGTGAAGCGCTACCGCAGCGCTGGAAACGACCCACCATGGGTCCTGCGCTCCCGCCAACGCGTCGGCGGTCATGACGAGCGTCTGGCGAAGATCGGCGGACAGCATCGCCGCAACCTACCCGATCCTGACCGCCCCGCAATCGCCCCGAGTCGGACCCTTATCGGCCCTCACGCATTCGTTATCCAAGTGGAACGAGGGAGCATGCATGACGATCGAAGTGGCCGACCGACCGAACGAACACGTGGTGGAGACGATGCCGGACCGGCTGGCACTGCCGATCTGGACACTGATCGCGCCGGGCCTAGGGCTGCTCGCCGTCCTCGTCGGTCTCGCCAAGATGGGCACGCTCGGCACCGCCGCCGCCGTGATCGTCCTGATCGGCAGCGTGCTCGCCGCCGTCCACCACGCCGAAGTGATCGCGCATAAGGTCGGCGAGCCGTTCGGGACGCTCGTCCTCGCGATCGCGGTCACCGTGATCGAGGTTTCGCTGATCGTCTCGCTGATGCTTTCCAACGCCGGCGACGCGACCACGCTCGCGCGCGACACGGTGTTTGCGGCGATCATGATCATCCTCAACTTCATCATCGGCATCTGCCTGCTCGCGGGCGCGGTGCGGCATCATGAGCAGCGGTTCACGCTGAAGGGCATGACCGCGGCGCTGGGCGTGCTCGCGGCGATGGCGGTGCTGTCGCTGATCCTGCCGAACTACACCTCGTCGACACAGGGGCCGACCTACGCGTCGTCGCAGTTGATCTTCGTCGCGGTCGTATCGCTGATCCTCTACGGCACGTTCGTGCTGGTGCAGACGGTGCGTCACCGCGATTATTTCCTGCCGTCGACCGACGACAAGGACGACCACGCCGCGCCGCCGTCGGGTCGCGCGACGGGCATCGCCTTCGCCGCGTTGGTAGTGGCGCTGGTGTCGGTGGTGCTGCTCGCGAAGACACTGTCGCCGACGATCGAGGCGGCGGTACTTGGTGCCGGCCTGCCGCTGACCGTGGTCGGCGTGGTGATCGCCGCGCTGGTGCTCGCACCCGAGAGCCTGGCCGCGTACAAGTCGGCGCGGCGCAACCGGTTGCAGACCAGCCTCAACCTCGCACTCGGTTCCGCACTGGCGACGATCGGGCTGACGATCCCGAGCGTGGCGATCGTGTCGCTGGTGCTCGACCTGCCACTCGCGCTCGGCATCGACGCGAAGAGCATGACGCTGTTGGCTCTGTCGCTGTTCGTGGCGACGCTGTCGCTCGGCACTGGGCGGACCACGGTGTTGCAGGGCGTCGTCCACCTCGTGATCTTTGCGGCCTATCTGTTCACGACGGTGGTGCCTTAAGCTCAGGGGCCCGGCGTCGATAGGTAGGCGATGACGTCTGCGCGGTCCTTTGGGTCGGGCAGGCCCGCAAACGCCATCGTCGTGCCGGGCACCATCTTGCGCGGGTTGGTGAGCCAGGCGTCCATGCGCTTGGCATCTCAGTTGCCGCCAAGCGCCTTCAGTCCTGCGGTGTACGAGAAGCGCGGGCGGCGCTCGCCGATCGGGTTGCCCATGACCGCGTAAAGGTTCGGTCCATCGGTATCGCCCGCATATTGCCCGATCGTGTGGCAGGCGGTGCAGCGGCGGAAGATGCGTTCGCCGTTGGCGATCTGGCTGGTCGTGCCGGTGTCGGGGCTCGAACCGCAGCCGGCTAGCGCCAGTGCCAGTAGGGGCCACCGCGGCAGGGTCATTGCTTTTGGCGTGCAGCCAAGGCGAGGCCGGCAGCAATCTGCACGACGGCGTAGAGGCGACGGCGGCCGGGACGGTCGACGAACGGCTTCACCAGTTTCTCGGTGCCGAGCGCATCGTCTTTCCAGAGATCGACGTGGCGACGGGGTTGGAGGACGCCGATCAACCCGTCGCCGACCATGAAGATCGCTGCCATCTCCGCCGCGCGAGACGCCCAGATCTTATCCTGCGAACGCAGGAGCCCAGGGTCACGTAGGGCGACATCTGTGATTCCTGGGGCCCCGCCTTCACGTGGGAACGGTGGAGAGGTCATTGGGGCTTGGCCTTCGCCTTCGCAGCTTGCACGGCTTTCCAGGTGGCCACGTCTTCCAGTGCGATACTCCGACGCAAGACCAGCGCATCTGGGTCGATCACAACATGCGCGCCGGCCGCGACCGACAAACTCGCCTTCCCCCCAGTCATCGGCAAAGTCCGCGTCTTGCCGTCGATCTGCACCTGTACCGGCAGCGGGAAGGGGCCATTCCCTGGCACCTTCCAGGCCAAACCCAGCATATTCCCCGTCCGCGTCTCGACCAGTTCGGGCAGCGCCGCCTGCCTGAGATACACGTCGAAGAACCATGCATAGTCCTTCCCCGTGACCTTCCGGACGAGCGCCTCATATTCCTTCGTCGACCCGAACCGCGGCGCGAAATTGCCCGGCTTCGGATCCGCGCGCCCGTACACCGCCAGCCGCGTGACGTCGAAGAACGCCTTGTCGCCGATCAGGCTCCGCAGCGTGTAGAGCATCCAAGACCCCTTGTAGTAGATGTCCTGCCCTGCGCCGCCCTTGTCGAGTTCGTACACCTCCTCTTCGGTGGTGACGCGCTGCTGCGTGATCGGCTTGAGGTTCATGATCGAAGTGCGCTCGCCCTGCATCATCGCCGCATACCGCGCACGCCCCTCGCGCCACTGACCATAGAGCGGCTGCATGTACGTGCCATAGCCCTCGTGCAGCCAGTAATCGTCCCAATTGGCGGCGGTCAGCTGGTTGCCGAACCACTCATGCGCGAATTCGTGCTGGAACAGCCAGTCGAACCCCTCGGGCGCCTTCTCGTAGCCGTTGCCGTAGGCGTTGATCGTCTGGTGCTCCATGCCCTTGTGCGGCGTCTCGACAACGCCGAGCTTCTCGTCGCCAAACGGGTAGGGGCCGATCATGGTCTCGAAGAAATCGAGCGTCGGCGCGAACTCGGCGAACAGTTTCTCCGCCTGCACCTTCTCGCCCGGCAGATACCAGTAATACATCGGGATGCTGTTGCCGAAGCGGCTCTTATACGTGCCGCTGATCTCCTCGTACGGCCCGACGTTCAGCGCGATGCCGTAGGTGTTGGGATGCTTGGCACGCCAGTTCCAGGTCGTCCGCCCATCCGCCAGCGTATCGACGCCGAGCAGCACGCCGTTCGATGGCGCCTTCAGCCCCTTCGGCACGGTGATGTGCAGCGTCACCAGCGCGGGCTCGCCGGTCGGGAAGTCGAGGCACGGCCAGAACAGGTCGCAGCCATAGCCCTCCGCGGTCGTCGCGAACCACGTGCGGCCATCGCGTGTCTTCGACCAGACCATGCCGTCGTCCCACGGCGCCTTCACCGCGACGTGCGGCGTGCCGCCATAGATGATCTTTGCGGTGACCTTGCCGCCTGCCGCGACCGGCTTTGGCAGCGTGATCGTCAGTCGACCCTCGGGATTGCTCCACGCCGAGGGGGCGAGCGGCACGCCGTCGATCACGATCGCGCTGACCGGCAGGTTGCGGTCGAGGTCGATCGGCAGGCGGGTGAGGGGGGCCTTCGCCGTAAAGACCAGCGTAGCGACGCCGTTCAGGCTCTCCGTCTCGGGCAGCACGTCGAACGCGAGGTCCGCGCTGTCGAACCGAAGCGCGGTCTGCTCCGGCGTCAGCACCCCGCCGGACCGCTGCGTCTGCGCGGTAATGGCAGGCTCGCCCTTCTTGGGAAGAGGCGTGGCGGCGAGGAGCGCGATGGCACTGGCGGCGAGGAGGAGATGCGATATCATGCCGCGTTCTCGCGCGGAGCCCGGGACGACACAAGCCCCTCGGGCCTCCGTCATGCCGGGCTCGTTCCGGCATCCACGGTTCCGTACGACTGATAGCGGCAAGTTCGCGGTACGTGGAGCCCGGGGTAACGGGGTGTTCGCGGCATTGCTTTGGACCGGGCTTTGGACCGGATCGTACCGATCCCTCCGCCAACCAATTGATGGACGGTTCATCCTCACCATATAAGCTGTAGATTATGCCCCCATGCAGGCACCCACCGGAGCGTTCATGACCCAGTACCCCGTCCTTCCCCTTCGCGACATCGTCGTGTTCCCGCACATGATCGTGCCGCTGTTCGTCGGCCGCGATAAGTCCGTTGCCGCGCTCGAAGCGGCGATGGCGGCGGACAAGGAGATCTATCTCGTCGCGCAGGTCGACCCGGCGGAGGACGATCCCTCGCGCGACGATCTGTATTCGATGGGCGTCACCGCGACCGTGCTCCAGTTGTTGAAACTTCCCGACGGCACCGTCCGCGTATTGGTCGAGGGCAAGGGCCGCGCGACTTTGGAAACGCTGGATGAGAGCGGCGACTTCCTGACGGCGACGGTCGAGCCGGTCGCCGACACCGAAGTCGAAGGCAACGAAGTCACCGCGCTAATGCGCTCGGTCGTCGACCAGTTCGAGAACTACGCCAAGCTCAACCGAAAGCTCGCGTCCGAGACCGCGGTACAGATGTCGGAGATCGAGGACGCGTCGAAGCTTTCCGATGCGGTCGTCGCAAACATCGCAATCAAGGTTGCTGAGAAGCAGGCGATGCTGGTCGAAACGAACCCATCGAAGCGTCTCGAAATGGCGATGGTCGCCATGGAGGGCGAGCTGGGCGTCCTACAGGTCGAGAAGAAGATCAAGAGCCGCGTCAAGCGGCAGATGGAGAAGACGCAGCGCGAATATTACCTCAACGAGCAGTTGAAGGCGATTCAGCGCGAACTCGGCAACGAGGACGGCGAGGGTGAAGGCGACGAGATCGCCGAGCTGACGCAGAAGATCGCGACGCTCAAGATGAGCAAGGAAGCGCGCGGCAAGGCGACGTCGGAGCTGAAGAAGCTCAAGACGATGGCGCCGATGAGCGCGGAGGCGACCGTCGTACGCAATTATCTCGACGTGCTGCTCGGGCTCCCCTGGGGCAAGAAGTCGAAGATCAAGAAGGACATCGCCGCCGCGCAGGTGACGCTGGACGAGGATCATTACGCGCTCGAGAAGGTCAAGGACCGGATCGTCGAGTATCTCGCCGTGCAGGCGCGCACCAACAAGCTGAAGGGGCCGATCCTGTGCCTCGTCGGCCCTCCGGGTGTCGGCAAGACCTCGCTGGGCAAGTCGATCGCCAAGGCGACCGGGCGCGAGTTCATCCGCCAGTCGCTCGGCGGCGTGCGCGACGAAGCCGAGATCCGCGGGCATCGCCGCACCTATATCGGCTCGCTGCCGGGCAAGATCGTGACGAACCTCAAAAAGGCCGGCACGTCGAACCCGCTGTTCCTGCTCGACGAGATCGACAAGCTCGGCCAGGATTTCCGCGGCGATCCGGCCTCGGCGCTGCTCGAGGTTCTCGATCCGGAGCAGAACGGCAAGTTCCAGGATCATTATCTGGAGGTCGATATCGACCTGTCGGACGTGATGTTCGTGTGCACCGCGAACTCGCTGAACCTGCCCCAGGCGCTGCTCGATCGCATGGAGATCATCCGTCTGGAGGGCTATACCGAGGACGAGAAGGTCGAGATCGCCGAGCGTCATCTGGTTGAGAAGCAGATCGAGGCGCACGGCCTGAAGCCAGGCGAGTTCACGCTGACGCAGGAGGGGCTTCGTACGCTCATCCAGCAGTATACGCGTGAGGCCGGCGTGCGTACGCTGGAGCGCGAGATCGCCAAGCTGTGCCGCAAGGCGCTGCGTCAGATTCTCGAGAACAAGACGACCAGCGTCACGATCACGCCCGAGAACATCGGCGAATATGCCGGCGTGCAGAAGTACCGCCACGGTCTCGGCGAGACCGAGAACCAGATCGGTGCGGTCACCGGGCTCGCCTGGACCGAAGTCGGCGGCGAGCTGCTGACGATCGAGAGCGTGACGGTCGCGGGCAAGGGCCAGGCCAAGCTTACCGGCAAGCTCGGCGACGTGATGAAGGAGTCGATCGAGACGGCGTTCAGCTTCGTCAAAGCGAGGGCGCCGAGCTACGGGATCAAGCCGAGCCTGTTCGCGCGGAAGGACATCCACATCCATCTGCCCGAGGGCGCAGTGCCGAAGGATGGTCCGTCGGCAGGTATCGGCATGGTCACGTCGATCGTCTCGACGCTGACCGGCGTGCCGATCCGGCGCGAGGTGGCGATGACCGGCGAGGTCACGCTGCGTGGTCGCGTGCTGCCGATCGGTGGCCTCAAGGAGAAGCTGCTCGCGGCGTTGCGCGGGGGCATCGAGACGGTGCTGATTCCGGCGGAGAACGAGAAGGACCTCGCGGAGATCCCAGCGAACATCAAGGCGGGGCTCAAGATCATCCCCGTTTCGCATGTCGACGAGGTGCTTCGCCTGGCGCTGACCGAGCCGCTCGAAGCGATCGAGTGGACCGACGCGGACGAGCTGGCGGCTCTGCCGCCGGCGCCCATCGCACCGGTCGGGGGTGGCCTTCACCACTGATCCATGTTTGGATCGTAAGCGACAATACGGCGGTTTCGTTTGACAGCAGACGGGGCCGCCCCATTATTGCGCGCTGATTGCGGTCGCGAGTCCATCTCGGCCGATTCGAGTTTTTCCGGGGGATTATATGAACAAGCAGGAGCTGATCGCGACGGTCGCCGATACGTCCGGTCTGGTAAAAGCCGACGCGGTCAAGGCGGTCGAGGCGGTGTTCGACGCGATCGAGGCATCGTTGAAGAAGGGCGACGAGGTTCGCCTGGTCGGTTTCGGCACGTTCTCGATCTCGAAGCGCAAGGCGTCGACCGGCCGCAATCCCCGGACCGGCGAACCGATGACGATCAAGGCCTCGACCCAGCCGAAGTTCAAGGCCGGCAAGGGCCTGAAGGACGCGGTCAACTAGGACCGGTGTCGATAGGGCTGGACAGGTGGACGGGGTCTGCCTAAAGGCCCGCTTCCGAACGAGTTTCGGGCGCGTAGCTCAGTGGTAGAGCACACCCTTCACACGGGTGGGGTCGCTGGTTCAATCCCAGCCGCGCCCACCAGATTTACGCCGGTTCCTTCGCACGAAGGGGCCGGCGTTGCTGTTTCTGGCGTCCGTCGGGGTAGTGTAATCTCGCGGCGGGCTTCGTCCCCAAAGTTCCGTCATCCTGACGAAAGTCAGGACCCAGGGTAACGGGCGTCGTACTGCCTGGCTCTGGGTCCTGACTTTCGTCAGGATGACGGGGGGCGCGCGGAAAGTCGGCGCGAGACGAAGAACGTCCCCTCCGCGCAACATGACAGCTTCTTCATTAGGCTGGTTCGTTCGATCGAACTAAACGCCGCTCGTGGTCCAGTCCCGACTCCTAGACATCGCGATCAGCGAATTCGGCACCAAGGGGCTGGAGGGAGCGAGCACGCGCGGGATCGCCGCGGCGGCGGGCACCGCGATGTCCTCGATCACCTATCATTACGGCGGCAAGGAGGGTTTGTACCTCGCGGCAGCCGATCGGATCGCCGAACGTATGTCCGCCGTGATGGGCGACCCGTCCGAACTGTCGCACGAACTTGCGGCAGACGACGTCGGCGAAGCCCGCGCCCAGATCCACCGCATCTTCGGCCGGCTCGCGGACAAGATGGCGAGCAACGAGAGCGCCGACTGGACGCTGTTCGTGCTCCGCGAACAGATGAAGCCGGGCGAGGCGTTCGAGCGGATCTATGGCGGCGTGATGGGCCAGATGGTGCGCAGGCTCAGCGACCTGATTTGCATCGCCACCGGTTGCGCCGAGATCCGCACCGGCAGGATCGCGACGATCACCTTGATGGGACAGGTCATCACGCTGCGGGCGAACCGCGCGACCTGCCTCAAACTGCTCGAGCGCGATGTGCTCGAACCCAACGACATCCTCGATATCAAGGCGCGTATCGACGCCAATATCGACGCTATTCTCGATTCGATGCGCGCTGAAGAACAGGGCCAGGCATGACCGACCAGACGAACCACTCCGACGCCAACCACGAGGACGAGGATCGCAAGTCCGATCCGAACGGCGAGGACCAGCAGTCCGATACCGAACAGCAGGACGAGCCTGACGACGACAAGGCCGACGGCGACGACAAGAAGCCGTCGGTCTTCAAGAAACCGCTTTTCTGGATCATCCTCGTCATCGTCGTCGCCGGGCTGATTATCGGCGGCGTGCTCTACTGGCTCCACGCGCGGCAGTTCGAGTCGACCGACGACGCGTTCGTCGACACGCACATCGTCCGCCTCGCGCCACAGGTCGCCGGCACGCTGGTGCAGGTCGCCGACATCGACAACCGCCATGTCGAGGCGGGCCGCCTCCTCGCTGTCATCAAGGCATCCGGCCGCGACGCGCAGGTCGCCGAGGCGCAGGCCAACGAATCGCAGGCCCGCGCACAGTTCGCGCAGGCTCAGGCTCAGGTCACCGCCGCCGAGGCGCAACGCCAGCAGGCTGCTGCACAGGCGCGCGTCCCAATGGCCGCCGCAGTAAAGGCTCAGCAGGATCTCGCGCGCTACGAGGCGTTGCTGCGGCTCGATCCAAGCGCGGTCGCCGGGCAGCAGCTCGATCAGGCGCGCGCCACCGCTCGCCAGACCGTCGCTGACGCTGCCGCCGCGCGCGAGCAGATCGACACCGCCACCGCGCAGATCAGCGTCGCCAGGAAGCAGGTCGGCGCGGCCAAGTCGGTGATCGATGCCCGTCGCGCGCAGGTCGATCAGGCGAACGTCACGATCGGCGATCTCCGCCTGACCGCGCCAGTCGCGGGGCAAGTCGTCAACCGCTCGGTCAACGTCGGCTCCTATGTCGCGCCCGGCACGCAGCTGATGGCGATCGTCCCCGACACAATGTGGGTAACGGCCAACTTCAAGGAAACGCAACTCACCCTGATGAAGATCGGCCAGCCGGTCGACATCCATGTCGACGCGTATCCCGGCGTCGATTTCAAGGGTCATGTCGACTCGATCCAGCGCGGCGCCGGCCAGGCGTTCGCCTTGCTGCCCCCGCAGAACGCGACCGGCAACTATGTGAAGGTGGTCCAGCGCGTGCCGGTCCGTATCGTGTTCGACGCGAAGAATGGCCCCGACCCGAAGCGCTATCCGATCGGCCCCGGCATGTCGGTGGTGCCGACCGTCAAGGTCCGCTGAGGTGGCAAAGGCGCCCGCTCAAAAAACTGGGGCGAAAGCTGATGCGGGCGGCGGTCACACGTGGTCGCCGAGCCGGTCGGCAGCGGGCAAGTACAGCCCGTGGCTGATCGTCGCGATCATCTCGATCCCGACCTTCATGGAGGTGCTCGACACCTCAATCGCCAACGTCGCGCTCGATCACATCTCGGGCGGGCTGTCGATCACCACCGATCAGGCGACCTGGGTTCTGACCAGCTACCTCGTCGCCAATGCGATCGTCATTCCGATCTCGGGCTGGCTGTCGGACGCGATCGGTCGAAAGCGGTATTTCCTGCTGTCGATCGCGCTGTTCACGCTTGCCTCGCTGATGTGCGGCCTTGCGCCCAATATCGCTACGCTCGTCGTCGCCCGCGTGCTGCAAGGCATCGGCGGCGGCGGCCTGGCGCCGGTCGAGCAGTCGATCCTCGCGGACACCTTCCCGCCGAAACAACGCGGGATGGCGTTCGCCGCCTTCGCGATCGTTGTCGTCGTCGGCCCCGTGCTCGGGCCGACGCTCGGCGGCTACATCGTCGAATATTCGAGCTGGCACTGGGTGTTCCTGATCAACGTCCCCGTCGGCATCGCTGCGTGGTTCCTGGTTGAGACCTTCGTCGACGAGCCGGACCAGGTGAAGAAGGACCGTGACGAGCGCTTCAAGAACGGCCTGACGATCGACTATGTCGGCGTCGCGCTGGTCGCACTCGGGCTCGGCTTCCTCGAACTCACCTTCGATCGCGGCGAGCGCGAGGACTGGTTCGCGAGCGGGTTCATCGTCATGTCGGCGATCATCGCCGCGGTGTCACTGGTCACGCTCGTGATCTGGGAGCTGAATCACAAGGACCCGGTGATCGACCTCAAGCTGATGAAGAACCGCAACTTCGCGCTGACGATCGGCGTGATGGGCGTCACCGGCATGATCCTGTTCGGCACCACGCAGCTCATTCCGCAGATGCTGCAACAGGTGCTCGGCTACAGTTCGCTCGACGCCGGCCTCGCGCTGACAGCCGGTGGTCTCGCGACGCTCGTCATGGTGCCGTTCGCGGGCCGGTTGAGCGGGCTGGTCGACGTCCGTTTCCTGCTGTTCCCGGCGTTGCTGGTGCAGGCGTTCGCGCTGTGGAACATGAGCCACCTAACTGCGGACATCGCGTTCTCCGATGCGGCGTTTGCGCGGCTGTTCCAGGCGATGGCGCTGCCGTTCCTGTTCGTGCCGATCAATGCGATCGCCTATGTCGGGCTCAAGCAGACGCAGACCGCGCAGGCGTCGAGCCTCCTCAACGTCTCGCGCAACCTCGGCGGGACGATCGGCATCTGTTTCGCGCAGACCCAGCTTGCTGGAGGGTTGCAGCGGCACCAGTCGGAACTGACCCAGACGCTCAATCCGCTCGATCCGAATTATAACGACTGGATGCAGAAGGCGACGAGCGTGTTCGGCGGGCAGGGCGATGCGACGACGCCGTTGGCCGTTCTCTACAGCCAGATGCAGCGGCAGGCGACGATGCTTGCGTTCCTCGACGTGTTCCGCGCGATGATGGTGGTCGTGCTGTGCGTCGCGCCACTGGTTCTATTCATGCGCTCCGGCAAGACCGGCGGCGCCCCCTCGGGAGGGATGCATTGATGCGTGCGCGGTTCATGGTGGTTGCGGTTGCGGCCCTGCTCGCGGGGTGCACCGTCGGCCCGAACTACACCCCGCCGGAGATGGCGGTGCCGCCGGCGTTCGTCGGTCCGCAAGCGAGCGTTGGTACTTCGGTTGACCCAGCACGCTGGTGGTCCGCGTTCGGCGATCCGCAGCTGGACGGCCTCGTCGAGCGCGCGCTGAAGGGCAATCCCGACATCGCCATCGCCGCCTCGCGCGTACGCCAAGCACGGTTGCAGGAGATCGTCGCACGCTCGCAAGGGTTGCCGAGCGTCAACGCCAGCGCCAGCCCGAGCCATGTCGAGTTCAGCAAGAATGCCGGCCTCTCGTCGATCGCGCGTGCGTTCAGCGGCGGTACTGGGGCAGGCGGCACCGGCTCGACCGGCGGCATCGCTCTCCCTGGCAGCGGGATCACGACGTACTCGGTCGGGTTCGACGCGAGCTGGGAGCTCGACCTGTTCGGCGGCGTCCGGCGCAGCACCGAGGGTGCGCGGGCACGGACCGAAGCTGCGGTCTGGTCGAAACGCGACGCGGCGGTGACGCTCGCGGCGGAAGTCGCGCAGGCGTATTTCGCGCTGCGGCTCGACCAGGCGCAGATCGCGACGATCGAGGGCGAGATCGTCCGCCAGCGTCGTGCGCTCGAGATCGCGGGCAACACGGCCAAGGTGGGCCTCGTCCCGCCGATCGACGTTACCCGCCAGCGCGCCTCGATCACCTCGACCGAAGCGCGCGCCGAACCGGTCCGTGCCGATGTCGACGTCCGTATGCACGCGCTAGCGATCCTGCTCGGCGAGCCACCCGCGACGCTGATGGCCGAACTCGCAGTACCTTCGGTCGCACCGCTCGCCGTGCCGACCATCCCAGCCGGGTTGCCCTCGGAGCTGTTGCGCCGCCGCCCCGACATCCGCGCGGCCGAACGTGATCTTGCGGCGTCGACTGCGGATATCGGTGTGGCGGTGGCGGATATGTATCCGAAGTTCAGCCTGACCGGCATGAGCCAGCTGATCTCGACTGCACTCGGCAATCTGTTTTCGGGTGATAGCCTCCAGCTGACCGCCTCCGGTGCGGCGCAGTTCCCGTTGCTCGACTGGGGCCGGCGCAAGTCGACCGTGAAGTCGCGTGAGGAGGACCGCGAGCAGGCGTATCTGCGGTATCGGTCGACCGTGTTGCAGGCGTTGCGCGACGTCGAGGATCCGCTCGCACAGATCGCTGCCGAGCGGAGGCGGAACGCGGCTCTGCAGCGGGCGGTGGTCGATGCGCAGAGCAGCGCGAAGGCGGCGGAGTCGCAGTACCGGACCGGCTTCGTGGCGCAGACGACGCTGCTGAACGCGGAGACGGACGTGCTGACGGCGCGGGAACAGCTGGTGTCGAGCGATGCACAGTTGCGGCAGCTTACGGTAGCGTTGTTCAAGGCGCTGGGGGGGGGGTGGGAGCAAGCGGAGTAGGGGCCGCTTCAACCCTTCTGTTACGCACACTTAGTTGTTCTCCCGCGAAGGCGGGAGCCCAGTCTGGGCTCCCGCCTTCGCGGGAGAACAAGCTAGTTAGTGGGTTGCGCCCGTTCCAGAAGCACTACCCTGGCGAAGGCCGCGGCCCAATTGGGAAACGTCGGTAACGTAGGTGTGCGCTTCATCACTGCGACCTTGCCGACTGGGCCCCGGCCTTCGCCGGGTGGTAGTTTTTTTCGGCAGGTGCTTTCAGCGAGCAGTCGTTTAATCAGAAAACAAGGGCGGCCAAACGACCGCCCTAAGATCACTTCTTCTTGTTCTTCCGCGCCGCATACTTCGCGTCACGAATCGCCTTCTTCTCCGCATCGGTAAGCTCGACCTTAGCCTCGGCCTCGCGCTTCTTCGCAGCAGCGGCCTCGGCTTCGGCCTTCTTCACAGCCTTCGCCTCATCCTCTGCAGCACGCTTGGCGGCGCGCTTCTCGCGCTCGGCCAGTTCCTTGGCCTCACGCGCGGCAAGACGCTCGGCGGAAACCGCTTCGTCGATCGGCGGCTTGGCGCGCAGCGCTTCGAGCGCCTTCTGCTTGGCGGCGGCTGCGCTGCTCGTGCGGTCCTGGAAACTGGGGTCCTTGAAAGAGGCCATTGTCGTCGAATAATCCTGTAATGATGGTCTGGCCACGCAGTCGCAGGGATGCGCCGCGGGTGACTCTGGCAGCGCCTGTAAATCATCGCGCGCCGGATCGGAAGAGATGTGTTCGAAAGCGCCGGTTTCAACCCGTGCCGCTCCAGCGGTGTCATTGATCCGTCACATCATGGTCACGCAAGCGTCATCCAAATCGCATCGTAACGTCACGCGCTCCGCATAGTCGGCTAATCGAGGTCGGCAGGGGGGAGCCTGAGTCGATCCATCAGATCAACGATTTCGACCGGGAGTCTCTCGAATGACCATCTTCAAGCGCACGAGTCTTGTTCTGCTCGCCGGCACCGCCTGTCTCGCCTTGTCGGCCTGCGATGGCGCGGACAGCGTTGCCTCGCCGGGCGAGGGCGTCATCGTCGTTCCGGGTACGCCGACGCCGAGCCCGAGCCCGAGCCCGACCCCTTCGCCGACCCCGACGCCGGCCCCAGGCACGCCTGCAACGTCGTGCCCGAGCGGCACCACCGATGTCGGCATCCTCGGCAATTACCGCTCGTGCCGCCTGCCGTCGCTGATCACCTCTGCCTTGAGCCTGCCGAAGGTCGCGGGCGTCGCCTACGAGATCAACGGCCGCGTCGATGTCGGTGTCGACATCGGTGGCGCCGGCACCGCACCGGCGGGCATCGCCACCACGCTGACGATCGCTGCCGGTTCGCTGATCTATGCCAACACCACCAACGCGGATAACGACTATATGGTCGTCAACCGCGGTTCGAAGCTGATCGCCGAGGGCACCGAGACGCAGCCGATCATCTTCACCGCGCAGGCGAACCTGACCGGCGGCGTCACCGACGAGTCGCAGGGCCTGTGGGGCGGCATCATCCTGGCCGGTCGTGCGCCGATCTCGAACTGCAACAACACCGTCCCCGGCGGTAACGCAGCCTGCGAAAACGTCGTCGAGGGCACCAGCACCGCATTGTACGGCGGCGCGATCCCGACCGACAGCAGCGGTACCGTCCGCTACGTGCAGATCCGCTATTCGGGTACCGTCATCAGCCCGAACAACGAGCTTCAGGGCTTGACGCTTGGCGGCACTGGGTCCGGCACGGTTCTCGACCACATCCAGATCCACAACAGCTCGGACGATGGCATCGAGATCTTCGGGGGTCGCAGCAACCTGCGCTATCTGGCGATCACCGGCGCGGATGACGACGGCCTGGATACCGATGTCGGCTGGCAGGGTTTCGTGCAGTTCGTGCTCGCGATCCAGAAGCCGACCAACCCGCAGACCGACAACTACTCGACCGAGATCGACTCGAACGGCTCTGAAGATGCCTTGCCGCGCCAGGCCTACAACCTCGCCAACTTCACCTTCATCCAGACCTCGACCGCGACCAACGCGGCGATCCGTCTGCGTGGTGGTGCCGATGCGACCTTCGTCAACGGCATCGTCAGCAACCCGGGCAGCGCATGCCTGAACGTCATCGCCGGTGCCGATGCAGGCGGTAAGACGACCATCCGTCCGGCCAGCACGACGCTGGAAGACAAGGGCCCGCCGGTATTCAACTCGGTCGTGTTCAGCTGCCTGACGCCGTACGCGACGACCACCGTCAACGGCATCACCGTGACGACCGACGAGCAGCAGGCCCTCTTCCGCGCCGGCACCAACAACACCGAGAGCGCGGCCGTCGGTTCGGCCGTCACGGGTACGTTCCTGCCAGCCGGCGTGTCGACGACGACTACTGCGTTCAACGCGGCGACGCTCAACCCGTCGGGCACCTCGTTCCTCGTGAACACGAGCTATGTCGGTGCGGTCAACGGCACCACCGACACCTGGTATCGTGGTTGGACCTGCAACTCGAACCGCGCGAGCTTCGGTACGACCAGCAGCGCCTGCATCGCGCTGCCGACCAGCTGACACCGACGCAAGCCTGAGGCTGCGCGGAGGGCGGGGGCCCGCCGCGCAGCCTTTTACCTACCGAATTCCTCTTGTTGCCGGGGCAGCCATGAAGTCATCCGTTCTCGTCTCCGTCCTGCTCGCGACGACGACACTCGTCCCGGCGCAGTCGTTCGCGCAAAGCGCTCCGGCCGGCAGCGTCGTCTCGCCGCAGGCGGGCACGCCGGTCGAGGACCGTGCCAACCCGGCGGCAGAGGCCGCGCAAACGCAGGAGCAGGTCGAGATTTCAACTCCCGGCGGCAATTCGGGCGGTGAAGACATCGTCGTCATCGGCCGCAACGTGCCCAACGCGGTGCGCGCCACCGCCGAAGTCGTCAACGTGCTGTCGTCCGCCGATATCGCGCGGACCGGCGAAGGCGACATCGCCGGCGCACTTCAGCGCGTGACCGGGCTATCGGTGGTCGGCAACGGCCTGGTCTATGTGCGTGGTCTCGGCGATCGTTACTCGTCGTCGCTGCTCAACGGATCGCCGCTGCCATCGCCCGAGCCACTGCGCCGCGTCGTCCCGCTCGACATCTTCCCGACCAACGTGATCGCGTCGGCGGTCGTCCAGAAGAGCTATTCGGTCAATTACTCGGGTGAGTTCGGCGGCGGCGTCATCAACCTGACGACCAAGGCGGTTCCGGAAAAGACGTTCTTCCAGTTCGGCGGCTCGGTCGGCGCGGACACCGTCACGACCAGCGAACTCGGCTATGTCTATGATGGCGGCAAGCACGACTGGACCGGCTTCGACAGCGGCGAGCGCAAGGTGCCCGGCTTCATCAAGACGGCAGGCGCGGACGGCACGTCGCTGACCGGCGCGCAGATCACCGCGCTGTCGAACGCCAAGACGACCCTGCTGCAACAGAACAACCAGATCCCGGCCAATCTGTCGGGCGAGACCAGCTTCGGCACGTCGGTCGATATCGGCAGCACGCGCGTCGGCGTGATCGCCGCCGCCGGAATCAGCAACACGTGGCGGACGCGCGACACGCTCCAGCAGTCGACCGACGACGTCGGCGGCATCCTCACGCGCGACTTCCGCACCGTGCTGACCGACAACCGGTCGATCATCAACGGCCTGCTCGGCCTTGGCGCGGAATTCGGCGAGAACAAGATCCGCTGGACCAACCTCTACATCCACGACACGCTGAAACAGGGTCGTCTCAGCACCGGCTCGACCTCGAACATCGGCGACATCGCCGGCATCCAGCCGTTCATCGTCCAGAACACCAGCTGGTTCGAACGCCAGCTGATCGACACGCAGCTGGTCGGCGAGTTCAAGTTCGGCGACTTCGCACTCGATACCCGCGGCAGCTATGCCAAGACCGAGCGCAACTCGCCGTACGAGCGCCAGTTCACCTATCAGTACAATGCGAACGTCGGGGACTACACCAACAACCTCAGCGGCTTGCAGAGCGCAACGGTGGCGTTCAGCGAACTCGACGAGACGTTGTGGTCGGGTCAGGCCAACCTCACCTGGAACGTGCCGTTCGACCGGCCGTTCGCGCTGTCGGTCGGCTATGCGTACAGCGACACCGATCGCACTTCGAGCCGCTACACCTTCCGCTACCAGACCGCGGGCAACGTCGCGCTGAACGACGCGGTCGCGCAGCAGCGTCCCGATTTCCTGCTGTCGGACTTCAATCTCCAGACCTATGGCATCGGCCTCGCCAACACCTGCGTCGCACCAACCTGCGCACCGACTTATGACGCGTCGCTGCGGATCCATGGTGCCTATGCCCAAGTCGAGGGCGAGATCGTCGACGGCCTGCGCGCCAATGTCGGCATCCGCTACGAGGACGCCCTGGAGACTGTGCTGCCGGGCGGTGGCGCAGGCGTGTCGTTCGCCCAGACCAACCTCGCGCGGTCCTACTGGCTTCCCGCCGTCACGGTGACGTGGAACTTCGCGGCCGACATGCAGATCCGCGGGCATATGTCGAAGACGCTGGCCCGGCCGCAGTTCCGCGAGCTCGCCCCGCAGCTATACCAGGATTTCGAGAGCGATCGCCTGTTCTTCGGCAACCCGTTCCTCACCGATTCGCAGCTATATAACGGTGAACTGCGCTACGAATGGTATTTCGCGCGCGACCAGAAGTTCAATCTCGCGGGCTTCTACAAGCGCATCGACAACCCGATCGAGGCGGTCGCGTTCTTCCCGGCAGGCAGCGACACGCTCCAGACCGGCTTCGCCAACGCCCCGCGCGCGAACCTGTACGGTGGCGAGGTCGAGCTGCAGAAATACATCCCGCTCGACGGGCTGGGCGACGGTTTCTTCGCGACGCGCCGTCTCGTCGCGATCGCCAACTACACCTACACGCATTCCGAACTGAAAATCGGCGACCAGCTGATTGCCAGCCCGATCCAGGGCAACGGCACTACCGCCAGCCTGCGTCCCGCCAACGTGCTGTTCCAGGACGGTGCGGCACTGACCGGCCAGTCGGATCACCTCGTCAACCTGCAGCTCGGAATCGAGGACAAGGCGAGCCTGTCGCAGCTGACGTTGCTGTTCAATTACGCCAGCGACCGCGTAACCAACCGCGGTCCGGTCGGCGGTGGTGGTGGTATTCGTCTACCCGATCTGATCGAGAAACCCGGCATCCGCTTCGACGTCGTCGCACGCCAGGGCATCGCAGTGGCGGGCAAGCAGATCGAGATGAAGTTCGAGGCGCGCAACCTGACCGGCACGGGCTACCGCGAGTACCAGACGTTTTCTAACGGCGCCGAAGTCGACATCAACCGCTACAAGCTAGGCCGGGTGTTCACGCTGGGCGCGAGCGTGCAATTCTAAGGGCGTCCTGTTTTGAATCTGCAATCCTCCCCCGCCAGGGGGAGGTGGCACCGAAGGTGTCGGAGGGGGAGGACACGGAGTAGACGTAACCCTTTCCGCCCCCTCCGTCTGGCAACTGCCAGCCACCCCCCCCCTGGCGGGGGAGGATCAGTCGTGGACGTCGACCCTCCTACCCCCACGCCTTCTCCCGAAACCATTTGGTGATCACGTACTTGACCCCCGCGCGCACCTTCATCCCATGATGCAGCGTTGCCGCATTCAGGCTCCCGTCCGCGCGTCGGTTGTTCCACGCGAGCAGCTTGCCCGTCTCCGGCTGCACGATCTTGTCGATCGCCTTGAACCGCGTCGCGCCGCCGGCCTCGGGTTGATTGAGGTAGATCATGACGGTCCACGTTCGATTGCCCGCGACCCCGCAATAACGCTGATAATCAACGCCGTTCGGCTCAAAATAATCGGTGTGTCCCTTGAACTCCTGCCCGACTGCGTAGCGCTGCCCCTGGAGCGGTTCGCCGTACACCGGGTCGAGTCCGGTCAGTGCCGCGATCCTGCGCTCGACCTCCATCGCGGCCGGATCGAGCGGAGACAGATCGCCCGTCTCGCTGGTCCGATAGTTCGCATCTCCATTCGAATCGGAGATCGTCGACGGCCGTCGCACCGCGTCGATCTGTTCGATCAACGCCGCGCACAGATCCGGCGGCAGAAAGTCGCGCCGCACGAACAGATCGAGCTTGGGGCTCGGGACTCGCTGCACGCCGGGCACGGACAGCCGCGCTATGATCGCTTCGGGCGGCAGGCCAGAGCCACTGGACGGAATTTGTTCGGGCATGATCGTCTTCTGCCAACCCGCGACGCGCGGCGCTACCCCGCCCGACACACGGAATCGACGCGCAAGCCATTGACGCGGAATTGTAACATGGCATGCCTAGGCGACGAGATGCGGGAAATTGGGGTGGGTCGCGGATGCGATTGAAGCTGGACGCGCGGGCGCGCCGTATCTTGCGGCGTATGCCCGTCGTGAATGTCTATAGTGTCGTCGAACTCGCGCTGCTGGCCGGGCTGGCGGTGCAGTGCGCGCGGCTCGCCTGGACGATCGTGACGCCGATCACCCCGCTCGGCGACTGGCGCCCGGCCGCGCCGATGGTAGTCGGCTCGCCCGCCGACATCCTGCGCGGCTTCGATCCGTTCTTCCGTCTCGGCGGCGCTCCCGGCGCGCCTGCCACGGTAACGTCGCTCCAGCTCACTTTGTTCGGCACGCGTATGGACGAGGCGATGGGCCGCAGTTCGGCGATCATCGCCGGCCCCGACGGCGTGCAGCAGAGCGTGGCGATCGGCGACGAGATCCAGCCCGGCGTGCGGCTGAAAGCGGTCGCGTTCGACCATGTGACGATCGACCGCGGCGGCGCCGAAGAGGACCTGTTCCTCGATCAGTCCGGCGCGGTCACCCCGGTGGTTCCCGGCGCGGCACCCGCAGGCGCGCCAGCCCCGGCCGTCGGTATTCCCGTCGCCCAGCTTCGCAGCGAGATCGGCTTCATACCCCGCATCGACGGCGGTCGGATCAGCGGGCTTACCGTCCGCGCCCAAGGCACCGGCAACGCGTTCCGCTCGGCCGGGCTCAAGGACGGCGATGTCGTCACCTCGATCGGCGGGCGCCCGGTTTCCGGACCCGGCGATCTCGACCGCATCGCCAAGGATTTCGCGGGCGGCGGCAACGTCCCCATCACCGTAGAACGCGGCCAGGACACCCTGCCGCTCGCCATCACGATCGCGCCACCCCAATGAAAAAGCTTCTTCTCGGCCCCGTCGTGGCGCTCGCACTTGTGGCCAGCGCCCATGCGCAGACCACGCTCAACGTCCGCGACGCCGACATCCGCGCGTTCATCGCCGACGCCGCCAAGGTGACGGGCCGTACCTTCATCATCGACAACCGTGTCGCCGGCAAGGTGACCGTCGTCACCGATCGTCCGCTGTCGCGCTCCGAATATTTCGAGGTTTTCCTCTCGACGCTGCGTGCCAACGGCCTCGTCGCGGTGCCGACCTCGAACGGCGCGTTCCGCGTCCAGCCGCTCGACAACGCCGCCTCGCAACCGAGCCGGATCGGCGTCGCGGGCGCCGCGCGCAACAGCTACGTCACCGAGATCATCCGCCTCCGCGCGATCGACGCGCAATCCGCCGTCGAGACGGTTCGCCCGCTAGTCAGCGCGCAGGGTTCGGTCAGCGCGAACCGTGGCGGCAACAGCCTCGTCGTGGTCGATTTCGCCGACAACATCCGCCGCATCCGTGAAGTCCTCCGCCGGATCGACACAGATACGTCCTCCACCCGCGTCGTCGCGCTGAAGAACGCGAGTGCCAAGGAGATCGCGACTGCGCTCCAGGGGCTGATCGGCGCGGGCACCGGCGGTGGTCAAGGCGGGCAGGGCGGTGGCGCCGGTTCCGGTCCCAGCGCTTCGGTGGTCGCGGTCGAGGGCTCCAACGCGGTCGCCTTGCGCGGCGATCCGACCACCGTCGCCCGCCTCGCGCAGGTCGCCGCCGACCTCGACCAGAAGGCGCGTAACGGCACGGAGATCAAGGTCGTGTTCCTCGAGAACGCCGACGCCGAGCAATTGCTGCCGGTGCTCCAGGAACTCGTCGGCCAGACTCCGACGCAGCCCGTCCAGACGGCGTTGTCGCGCTCGAACTTCGGATCGAGCAGCACCAACGGCGCGTCCGGCGGCCAGTCGAACTTCTCGCAACCTCAGATTCCGCAATCCGGACCGTCGCCGAGCGGCGGCAGCGGTGGATCGGGTCAGGCCGCGATCACGTCTGCTGGCAGGTCGGCCGTGGTCGTCACACGCTTTGCCGGTGCCAACGCGATTGTCATCGCCGCGCCCGCCGAGATCCAGCGTCAGCTGAACGAGGTCGTCCGCCAACTCGACACTCGCCGCGAACAGGTACTCGTCGAGGCGATCGTCGCCGAGGTCTCCGATTCGACCGCACGCACGCTCGGCGCACAGTTCATCGTCGGCGACCCGAGCGGCGGCGCTTTCGGCGCGTCGACCTTTTCGAATTCCGCGCCCAACATCCTCCAGATCGCGGGCGCGATCGGCGCACGCTCGATCGGCGGCAACGGCACGACGGTCGTCGCGCCCGACGGCACGCGCACCGAAACGAACACGCCCAATGCTGCGGCGGACGCGCTGCAGCAGTCTGCGATCGCGTCGATCCTCGCGGCTACTGGCGGCTTTGGCGGGTTCGGCGGCAAGATCGGCAGCACGTTCTTCGGCGCGATCATCAACGCGGTGAAGAGCGATACGACGTCCAACCTGCTCCAGGTCCCGCACCTCGTCACGCTCGACAACCAGGAGGCGCACAGCCTCGTCGGGCAGGAGATTCCGATCACCACGGGGCAGGCGCTCAGTACCAATTTCGACAACGCCTTCCGCACCACGCAGCGCCAGAATGTCGGCATCGAGCTGACCGTACGGCCGCAGGTGAACTCAAGCGGGACGGTGAAGCTCAATCTCCGCCTCGAAGTCAGCTCGATCGCCGGCCCGGTGTCGAGCGACAATAGCGACCTGATCCTCAACAAGCGCGAGGTCGAGACTGTCCGCACCGTCGACGACGGCCAGATCGCGGTGATCAGCGGCCTGCTCGACGACAATGAACGCCGCACGATCGAGAAGATCCCGCTGCTCGGCGACCTCCCCGTGCTCGGGCATCTGTTCACCTCGAAGGCGAAGCAGCGGTCGAAGACCAACCTGATGATCTTCATCCGCCCGACGATCCTGCGCACCGCCGAGGACAGCCGGAAGCTGACCGAGCAGCGCTACGGCTATGTCCGCCTGCAACAGGGTCTGCAGGAGCCGGGCGCCGAGCCGTCGATCGACCAGCTCGTCCGCGATTACATGGGCGCCGCCCCGCCGATCCCGAGCGCGCCGATCCCCGGCAGCATCGAAGATCCGCGCATCGCGGTGCCGGTACGCACCTCGACGATGGTCGTGCGACCAAAGAAATGATCATCCGCGAAGGCCACGAGATCGACGCAACTTCTCCCCTCCCGCAAGCGGGAGGGGCCGGGGGTGGGCTCGCGCTTTCCTCGAATGACACGTTCGAAGAAGGCGGGAGACTTGCGCTAACCTCCAGCGACACGTTCGACGTAGAGCGCGAGCCCACCCCCAACCCCTCCCGCTTGCGGGAGGGGGGTGAGATAGACCTCCCCCAGATCACCATCCCCTACGCCTTCGCCCGGAAGTTCGGCGTCGTCGTCGACCACACCGACACCGACTCGCACCTCACGATCGCGATGCGCGCCGGTGCAGACCCGAAAGTTCTGCTCGAACTCCGCCGCTACCTCGCCCGCCCGTTCGACGTCACCTTCGTCGAACAGGTCGCGTTCGACCGCCTCCTGTCGAACGTCTACGCGATGGACGGCCAGGCCAACGCGCTCGCGGCGGTAGGCATGGGCGACGAACTCGACCTGCTCGCCGGCGACATGCCGACCGCGGAGGACCTGCTCGACACCGCCGACGACGCCCCCGCTATCCGTCTCATCAACGGCATCATCGCCGACGCCGCACGCAACGGCGTGTCGGACATCCACATCGAACCGTACGAGTCCGGCCTTGTCGTCCGCATGCGCATCGACGGCGTGCTCCGCGAAACGCTGCGCATGCCGCCCAACGTCGCCCCGGTGGTGGTCAGCCGTATCAAAGTGATGGCGCGCCTCGACATCGCCGAGCGCCGCGTCCCGCAGGATGGCCGCATGGGGCTGACGTTAGGGGGCAAGCTGCTCGACGTCCGTGTCTCGACGCTGCCGAGCCGCGCTGGCGAACGCGTGGTGCTGCGTATCCTCGACAAGGAAAACGCCGGCATCGATCTCGAAGCGCTCGGTTTGCCGCCCGCATTGTTCGCGCTGCTCAACGAAGCGCTGAGCGAGCCCAACGGCATCATCCTCGTCACCGGCCCGACCGGTTCGGGCAAGACCACCTCGCTCTACGCCGCGCTCCGCCTGCTTAACGACGGCAGCCGCAACATCCTCACCGTCGAGGACCCGGTCGAATATGCCGTCGACGGGGTTGGCCAGACCCAGGTCAACCCGAAGGTCGGCCTGACCTTCGCGGCGGGCCTGCGCGCGATCCTGCGCCAGGATCCCGACGTCGTCATGGTCGGCGAAATCCGCGATCGCGAGACCGCCGAGATTGCCGTGCAGGCATCGCTGACCGGCCATCTCGTGCTGTCGACGGTCCACACCAACGACGCGATCGGCGCGATCACGCGCATGCGCGACATGAAGGTCGAGAGCTTTCTGCTCGCCTCGACGCTGCGTGCGGTGATCGCGCAACGGCTCGTTCGCCGGCTCTGCCCGACGTGCCGCAAGGCCGTCCCCGCGTCGGACACGGTCGCGCCGCTGCTCGGCATCGCCTCCGATGCGATCGTCTACGTCGCGCAAGGCTGCGAAGACTGCAACCAGACCGGCTACAAGGGTCGCATCGGCGTCTTCGAAGCCGTCCGCATCGACGACACGATCCGCCGCCTGATCAACACTGACGGCCACGAATCGGAAATAACCGCGCACGCGTTCGCGAAGTCGCCGAACCTAGCCCAGTCGGCGCGCGACCTAGTCCTCTCAGGCCAAACCACCGCCGAAGAAGCCGTTCGCGTATCCCGCCGCGACACGACCGAAGTCGCGCCCGAGGTGGCAGATGCGTAACGCCTCTTCCCCCCTCCCTGAATGGGAGGGGCCGGGGGTGGGTAGGCCCGCTCGGGCCACCGCCGCCCGCCTAACAAGGCGACCCACCCCCAACCCCTCCCTTCCAGGGAGGGGAGCACGTCGTGGCTGATTTCGACTACATCGCGATCGACACCAAGGGCGCCGAACGCCGCGGCCACGTCGCCGCGCTCGACATAGACGTCGCGCGAGCCACCCTCGACGCGCGTAAATTCTACGTCGTGAAGATCACCGCAGGCGCACCGCCACAGGCAACCAAAGGCCGCCCGCTCTTCGGCCTCCAACTCGGCACGCCGAAGATGTCGGGCAAGAACCTCACGCTCTTCACCCGCCAGCTCGCCACGCTGAACCGCGTATCCCCGCTGGAGGAATCCCTCCGCACGATCACGCGCCAGACCGAACAGGACAGCGTCCGCACGATAGTCCAGCACGTCCACGCCGGCGTCGTCGAAGGCCGCCGCCTCGCCGACGCAATGGCGCGCGAGCCGAAAAGCTTCCCGCCGCTCTACCGCGCGATGGTGTCGGCCGGCGAAAGCTCGGGCTCGCTCCCGACCATCCTCGATCGCCTCGCCGCCCTGCTCGAACGCCAGGCCGAGATCCGCGGCAAGCTCATCACCGCGCTGGCCTATCCCTCGATCCTAGCGCTCGTCGCGTTCGGCGTCGTCACCGCGCTGATGATGTTCGTCGTGCCGCAGGTGGTCGAGCAATTCGACACGGTCGGCCAGCAACTGCCACTGCTCACGCGGATGGTAATGGCGTTCTCGGCGTTCCTCGTCGGATACTGGTGGGTGATGCTGCTGATCGTCGTCGGCGGCGGTCTCGTCGGGTGGCGGGCGCTCAAGGACCCGACGCTCCGGCTCGCGTTCGACGGGTGGCTGCTCCGCATCCCGCTACTCGGTCGCCTGATCCGCGACCTCCATGCCGCGCGCATGGCGCGCACGCTCGGCACGATGGTTGCGAGCCGCCTGCCGCTGCTCGATGGCCTCAACCTCACCGCCAGCACGATCCACAACCGCCGCCTCCGTCAGGCGTCGGACCAGATCGTCGACGCGATCCGCGGCGGTGGCTCGCTCTCCGCCGCGATGCGCCGCGCCGGCGTCTTCCCGCCGCTGTTGACCTATCTCGCAGCGAGCGGAGAAGCCGCCGGTCGTCTCGACGAGATGCTGGAGCGCGCCGCCGACTATCTCGAACGCGAGTTCGACCGTTTCACCGCCACCGCGTTGTCGCTGCTCGAACCGCTGATCATCGTCGTGATGGGCGGCATCGTCGCGACGATCGTGCTATCCATCCTGCTCCCGATCCTCCAGCTCAACACGCTGGCCGGACAATGAGGTTTCGTATGCGTCCCGAACTGAAGAAACGTCGCCGCGAGGCCGGCTTTACCCTCGTCGAGCTGATGGTCGTGATCGTCATCATCGGCCTGTTGGCAACGATCGTCGCGCTCAACGTGCTGCCCTCGGGCGACACCGCGCGGATCCAGAAGGCGAAGGCCGACATCGCCCAGATCGAGGGCGGGCTGGAACTCTACAAGCTCCAGAACATGACCTTCCCCAACACCACGCAGGGGCTGAACGCCCTCGTCACCGCGCCCGCGGGGCTGACCGATCCGTCGCGCTATCAGCGTGGCGGGTATCTGAAAAAGCTGCCGAACGATCCCTGGGGTCGCCCGTATCTCTATGCCTCGCCCGGCGCGCACGGCGAGGCCGACGTCTGGACCTTCGGTGCGGACGGCAAGGAAGGCGGCGAGGGGATCGATGCCGATATCGGCAGCTGGCAATAGGTCCTTGGACTGGGTCCCCGCCTGCGCGGGGACACTTTCGCGGAGACGCGAAAGTGGCTTCACGCTGGTCGAGCTGATGGTCGTCGTCACGATCATCGGGCTCGCATCGGCGGTGGCCGTTCTCGTCATGCCGGACCCGCGCGGTCGCGTGCTCGACGAGGCGACGCGCTTCGCCCTGCGCACCCGCGCGGCGCACGATTCGGCGATCGTCGAGGCGCGTCCGGTGAGCGTCTGGATCAGCGGCGGCGGCTACGGCTTCGACCGCCGCATGGCCGGCGGCTGGACGCCGATCGCGGAGAAACCGATGCGCGTCGAACGCTGGAACGAGGGGACCAGGGCCAGCATCGGGGACACCACCGGCCGGATGCGCGTGACGTTCGACCCGACCGGCCTCGTCGACCGCCCTGCGGAGATCCGCCTCGATCGCGGCGGTGTCGCGGCGACCGTGCATATCGACGCCGACGGCAGCGTGCGCGCCGATGCAGGCTGAGCGCGGCTTCACCCTTCGTCGACGTTACGCCGAAAACGGCTTCACGTTGATAGAAATCATGGTCGCGCTGGCAGTGTTCAGCCTCGCGGCGATGGCGCTCGTGCGTCTGGAAAGCGCGACGATCCGCGGCGCCTCCATCCTCGACGAAACGCTCGTCGCGCAGATGGTCGCGCGCAACGTCGCGATCGACGCGGTCACCAGCGCGCAGCCCCCGACCGCAGGCCGCGTCACCGGCGTCGAGACGAACGGCGGCCAGCCCTGGACGTGGACGCGGCAGGTCAGCGCGCTCGGCGGATCGAGCGTGTTGCGGATCGACGTGGCGGTCGCCGACCGGACCGGCACGCAACTCGGCCGCCTGACGATGGTGCGACCTGCACCGCGGATGGTGATGTGACGCCTCCGAAAACCGAGGCCGGCTTCACGCTTATCGAAGTCATGGTGTCGCTCATGATCTTCGGGATGATCGCCGCCGCCGGCGTGGCGATCCTGTCGTTCAGCGTGAAGGCGCAGAGCTCGACCGGCGCCAAGCTCGACGACATCAGCGCACTCACGCGGACGATGTCGATCCTGTCCGCCGATCTCGCCCAGGCCACCAATCGCGCTACCCGCGACGAGGCCGGCACCAGCGTTCCCGCATTCATCGGGGAGAGCGGGTCGGGTGTAACGCCGATGCTCCGCCTAGTCCGCGCCGGCTGGAGCAACATCGACGGTACGGCGCGCTCCAGCATGCAGAAGGTCGCCTACCGCGTAGATGGGGGCGTGTTCCAGCGGATCGCCTATCCGATGGTCGACGGCGCGCAGCCGCTGCCGCCTGCCGCGTTGCTTACCAAAGTCCGCCAGGTAGTACTCCGCTATCGCATCGCGGGTGCGTGGAGCGATCGATGGGACGGTGCGAGCGGCAGGCCGTTGCCAGATGCAATGGAGCTTACCGTCCAGCGCGACGACGGTACGCAGTTCCGCCAGATGTTCCTCGTCGGCACCAGTTACATCCCGGCGCCATCCGATGGAACGGGTCCCGCCGTCACACCACCTACGGGCACCCCTTCGGGACAGGAGACGCCCGGTGCGCGAACCTGATCTCGGCATTCGACGCGGTCAAGAGCGGGGTGCAGCGTTGCTCACCGTCCTGATGCTCGTCGCGATCATCGCGGTGATGGCCGGCGCGGCGCTGGAAAAACTCCGGCTGTCGACCCGCCTCGCGAGCAACGCCGCGACCGGCGAGCAGGCGCGCGCCTACGCGCTCGCGGCGGAGACGATGGCGTTGACCCGCGTCTCCAACCTGCTCGCGCCAAAGCCCACGCGGGTCACACTGGCCGGCGGCTGGAGCAACACCCCGTTCGGCCTGCCGGTACCCGGAGGCTTCGCAACCGCGCGGGTCCGCGACGGCGCGAACTGCTTCAACCTGAACTCTCTCGTCGGCATGACGACCCCCGGCGTGTACGTCGCGCGCGGCGATGTCCGGCCGCAGTTCGTCCGCCTGATGCGGCTGCTCGACGTACCCGTGCAGGTCGCCGAACAGGTCGCGGCGGGCACGACCGACTGGATCGACAGCGATCAGGACCAGTCACCGATGGGGGCCGAGGACGGCGCGTATCTCGGTCGCGTGCCGTCGTACCGCACCGCCGGCACGTTGATGAGCGACCCCAGCGAACTGCGCGCGATCGCCGGGATGACGCCCGAGATCTACACGAAGATCCGCCCGTGGATCTGCACATTGCCCTTCGCCAAGCCGTCGCCGATCAACGTCAATACTCTGCTGCCCGAACAGAGCGTGCTGCTGGCGATGATGTATCCCGATACGCTGTCGGTGGGCGCCGCCCAGCAACTGCTGCTGCGGCGACCGGTGCAGGGCTACGCCACGTTCGACGAAATGCAGAAGGGCGCGTCGTTGCTTGGCGCCGCCAATATCGCGCCCGGCGTGGACGCGCAGGTGCTGTCGAAATGGTTCACGCTCGATATCGACGTGACGCTCGGCACGACACAAATGCAGGAACGTGCGCTGATCGACGCGAACCGGCTTCCCGCGCAGCTCGTATCGCGGCAATGGGGCGAGCCATCATGACGACTTTGCTGTTCCTTCCCGCCGGCGAGACCGGATATCGCTGGATGCGTGTCGCGGACGCGCGCGTGGTTGGGGAGGGGGAGGGTATTCCCGATGCGATCGACGACGAGACGATCGCGGTGGCACCTGCCGACGCGGTGACGCTGCACTGGGCGGAACTGCCGTCGCGGTCTCCGGCGCAGGCGACGGCGGCCGCGCGGATACTGGCTAGCGAGGCAAGTGCATCGCCACTCGCCGAACTCCACGTCGCAGTCGGGGACGAAGGCGCGAGCGACCGACCGATCGGCGTCGTCGGTGCCGCGACGATGCGCGACTGGCTGCTGATGCTGGCGGAGGCAGGCGTCGATCCGGTCGCGGTCATCCCCGCGCCGATGCTGCTCCCGCGACCCGAAGAGGGATACGCGCGGGCGGAACTGGGCGGAAGCGGCGTGGTGCGCGGTACGTCGAGCGGGTTCGCTGACGAGGCGCGACTGACGGAGCTGGTAACCGGCGGCACCGCGCCCGCGACGATCGACCGCGATACGCTGGAGGCAGCGATCGTCGCCGCGGTCGCGTCGCCACCGCTCGACCTACGGCAGGGGCCGTTCGCGCGGCGGCGACGGTTCGCGATCGACTGGGGGCTTATCCGTCGGCTCGCGCTGTTGTCGCTGACGATCCTGGCCGTGACGCTCGCGATCTCGCTCGTCCGTATCGCGAAGTACAGCTTCGGCGCGGACGCTCTGGAGGCGGAGGCGAACACCGTGGCGGTCACCGGCTTGCCGCGCGGCGAGACGGTGGTCGACGCCAGCCGCCAGCTCGACGAGCGCCTGTCGCGCGTCCGCGGCCCGGGGCTCGGCTTCACCAGCACGACGGCGGCGGTCTTTGCGGCGGTGCGTGCGACGCCGGGCACCGAAGTCACCGCACTCGATTTCCAGGCGAACGGCGACCTGCGCCTGTCGGTGGCCGTCGAACGGGAAGCCTTGGCGACCGACCTGAAGCGCGCGCTCGAATCCGCCGGCTTCTCGGTTCGCGCGGGCGTGTTCCAGGCGGCAGCCGGCCGCGTGACGGGTGAACTCACGATCAGCCCGGAGAGCGGACGATGACCGGCTTGAAAACCTGGTTCGAAGGGCGTTCGCTCAGGGAGCGGCGACTGCTACTCGTGATGGCGGCGCTCGCGGTCCTCACGCTGCTGTGGGCGCTGATCATCCGCCCCGTCGGCGACGGCCTGTCGAGCGCGCGCGAGCGTCATGCCGACGCCGTCACCCGGCTCGGCGAGACGCGCGCGCAAGTCGCGACGTTGCGCGATATCCAGCGGACCCGCGCCACCCCGCTGACCGGCACGCTGGCCGACGCGGTGCGCGCCGAGGCGGATCAGGCCGGGTTCGCGCTCGCCTCGCTCGATCAGGACGGGGCGAGCCGGGTACGGGTCGGCATCCAGTCGGCGCGCCCCGCGGCGCTGGTCGCGTGGCTCGCGCGGCTCGAACGGCTCGGTATCCTCGTCGATTCGGTGGCGATGACCGACAAGGGCGACAAGACCGTCGGCGTCGCGCTCACGTTGAAGGCGCGCGCGGCATGAGGCGGATCCGTTTGCGTACCGGCCCCGCCGCGCTGTTCGGTGGGATGCTGCTGATCGCGCTGATCGTCTTCCTGCCGATGCGCGCGGTGCTCGGCTGGGTCGGCGTCGGCGACGAAGGGCTGGTCGCGCGGCGCGTGTCGGGGACGATCTGGGGCGCAACGCTGACCGAGGCGCGGTTCGGCGATCTCGCGCTCGGCGATCTGCACGCGCGGCTGTCGCCACTGCCACTGCTGGTCGGCCGCGCGACGATCGTCTTTGCCGGTCCCGAATCGGTGTCGGCCAAGCCGTTGCGCGGGTCGGCGAGCGTTAGCCGCCACGGCTTCGGCGTCGACCACATGACCGCCACGGTCGCGACCGGCCGGCTGTTCGCGCCGGTGCCCGTCGCCGCGCTCGACCTCGACGACGTCTCGGTTCGCTTCCGCGATGGCCAGTGCGAAGCCGCCGAGGGCCGCGTCCGCGCGACGCTGGCGGGCGACGTCGGCGGGATTACCTTGCCGCAGTCGGTGAGCGGCACTGCGCGCTGCGACGGCACGGCGCTGCTGTTGCCGCTGGCGAGCCAATCCGGGACCGAGAGCATCGCGCTCCGGATCGAGGGGGCAGGGACCTATCGCGCCGAGCTGTCGCTGCGTCCGTCCGATCCGCTGGCGGTCCAGAAGCTCGAACAGGCGGGCTTCGTGAGCGCCCCGAACGGGTACAAGCTCGCCATCGAAGGACGTTTTTGACGTCTTTTTGGCAAGTCGACGGTTGACGCCGCCCGGCGACCCCCGCTAGGGGGCGATGCCTACGCGGCGGTCGTAGTTCAATTGGTTAGAGCGTCGGCTTGTGATGCCGGATGTTGCGGGTTCAAGTCCCGTCGGTCGCCCCATTTTCCCTTATTTTCGTAAGACCCCGCAATGCGGGCGCTTTGGGCTGGTAAAACCGGTCGGAAAATAATATTTCGCGTCCCGGTAATTTTATTCCTCTTCAGGAGCCGGCGATGACAGCGGTTTGGGACCTTCCCGATTTCGACGACCACGAGGGCGTACACGCCTTCACCGATCCCGAATCGGGCCTGCGCGCGGTGATTGCGCTGCACTCGACCAAGCTCGGGCCGGCGGCTGGCGGCACGCGCTTCTGGCATTATGCGGATAATGGTCGTGCGGTGACCGACGCGCTGCGCCTGTCGCGCGGCATGAGCTTCAAGAATGCGATGGCGGGCCTGGAACTCGGCGGCGGCAAGGGCGTGGTCCTTGCGGCGAAGCCCGGCGACGTCATCACGACCGCACAGCTCGAGGCGTTCGGCCGCGCGGTCGATTCGCTCGGCGGCCGCTACGTGACGGCGGAAGACGTCGGCATGTCCGAAGAGCGGATGAAGGTGATCGCCACGCAGACGCGCTACGTCTCCGGCCTGCCGGTCGCGAGCGGCGCTGCGGGCGGCGATCCGGGGCCGTACACCGCGCTCGGCATCTATCTCGGCGTGAAGGCGGCGGCACAGCGTGGCCTCGGCGCGACCGACATGAAGGGCGTGCGCGTCGCGATCCAGGGCGTCGGTTCGGTCGGCGGCGGTCTCGCGCGGCTGCTGGCCAAGGACGGCGCGGTGCTGACTCTGGCGGACGTAGACGAGGGCCGGGCGCAGAAGCTGGCTGGCGAACTCGGCGCGACCGCGGTGGCGGCCGAGGCGATCCTGACGACCGAGGCGGACATCTTCAGCCCGAACGCACTGGGGGCGATCCTGACCGAGATGTCGATCGCGGCGCTGAAGGCGAAGGTCGTCGCCGGCGGTGCGAACAACCAGCTGAGCGTGCGCGAGGACGGTGCTCGGCTGCATGCACGCGGTATCCTGTATGCGCCGGACTACGTCATTAACGCAGGCGGGATCATCAACGTTGGGCTGGAGTATCTCGGCCAGGGCGATGAGGCCGAGGTGAAGGCGCGGATTTCTCGTATTCCGGAGCGGCTGATCCAGGTCTGGGACGAAAGCGACCGCTCGGGTGAGCCATCGTCGGATGTCGCGGACAGCATCGCGAAGAGTTTGATAGGCCGCTGAATTCAAGCGGCCTTCGCTCGTGCTGAGGGTGCGCGCTCCGATCACTCCTGTCATCCTGAGGAAAGTCAGGATCCAGAGTAACTAAGCGTCGCCCTCTGCGGCCTTGGATCCTGACTTTCGTCAGGATGACGGCGTACGGGGGAGGCGCCTCCCTCTCCCCGGAGGGAGGGGGCCATAAGTCCGAGGTGACAGCCTCGTATTGTTGCCATAATGGCTATCCCTAGTGGCCACCCTACACGCCTTCGCAAACCCCGCGCGCTTTCTTAAGATCGCTAAGCCGTTGACGCCGTTGCTCTTCTGGGCCGGCATCGCGCTGATTGCGATCGGCTGCTGGGCCGGCCTGACGCGGACACCGCCCGACTATCTCCAGGGCGAGACCGTCCGCATCCTTTACATCCACGTCCCCGCCGCCTGGCTCGGCATGGGCGGTTGGAGCGGGATCGCGATCTCCAGCATCATGTTCCTGGTCTGGCGCCACCCGCTTGCCAGCGTCGCCGCGCGCGCGATCGCGCTGCCGGGTGCGGTGTTTGCGGCGCTATGTCTCATGACCGGCTCGATCTGGGGACGACCGACCTGGGGGACCTGGTGGCAATGGGACGGTCGGCTGACCTCGATGCTGCTGCTGTTCTTCGTCTATCTCGGCTACATGGCGCTCGCGAAGGCGGATGCGGATCGTGGCGGCGACGGGCGCGTGCCGGCGCTCTACGGGATCGCCGGGTCGGTGCTGCTGCCCATCATCCGCTATTCGGTGGTGTGGTGGAACACGCTGCACCAGGGACCCAGCATCGGCCTCACGCAATCGACCATCGACGGCTCGATCCTGTGGCCGCTGCCGATCATGCTCGCCGGGTTCACCTTCGTGTTCGCCGGGATCGTGCTGATGCGGATGCGGACGATGCTAGCCGTCGCGAAGTCCGAAGCCCGCATGCGCCGGATGGCGAGAGTATGAACCCCTGGCCGTTCGTGACCGCCGCGTATGTCGTGACGCTCGGAGGCGGCGCGATCATCGCATTGCTGAGCTACTTGGCGATGCGCAGGGCTGAGAAATGAAGGCCAAGCATCAACGTCTGACGCTGGCATTGCTCGCGCTTGGCGCCGTCGTCGTCGCGGGATTGCTCGCGCTGTCGGCACTCAAGGACCAGGCCGCGTTCTTCTACGCACCCTCCGACGTGCGCCGCGACGGCCTCCCGCTCGGACGCGCGGTAAGGCTCGGGGGGATGGTCGAAGGCGGCTCGGTTAAGCGCGCCGCGGACGGCATCACCGTGCATTTCACCGTCACCGACGGCCAGGCAACTACCCCCGTTGTCTTCGCCGGCATCGTCCCAGACCTGTTCCGCGAGAAATCGGGCGTCGTCGCCGAAGGCCAGTTCCAGCCCAACGGCAGCTTCGTCGCGTCGAACCTGCTCGCCAAGCACGACGAGAAATACATGCCGCCCGAGATGGCCGGCAAGATGCACGAGACCAAGACGCTCGAACCGGACGCGAAGCAATGATCGCCGAAGCAGGCCTCGCCGCGCTCTGGTTCGCAGGCGCGCTCGCGGCGTTGCAGCTCGTGATGGCAGCGATCGGCATCGCACGCGGTCGTGAAGACGTTGCGGCGGCGGTCCGACCGGTGGCGATCGTCCAGGGCCTGCTCGCATTGCTCGCGATGGCGCTGCTGATCGAGCTATTCCTCGACTCCGACATGTCCGTAAAACTGGTCGTCGAGAACAGCCATTCCGCCAAGCCGTGGCTCTACAAGTTCGCCGGGGCATGGGGGAACCACGAGGGCTCGATGCTGCTCTGGGTGACGATCCTCGGGCTGGCCGGCGGCGCGGTGGCGATCTTCGAGCGCTCGCTGCCCGAACGCACGCTTACCGCCACGCTCGGCGCACAGGCGACGATCGCGCTCGGTTTCTACGCGTTCCTGCTGTTCTCCTCGAACCCGTTCGCGCGGTTGAACCCCGCAGCACCCGACGGCCTCGGGCTCAACCCGCTGTTGCAGGACCCCGGCTTGGCGTTTCATCCGCCGACGCTTTATACCGGCTATGTCGGCCTGTCGGTCGCGTTCTCTTTCGCGGTCGGTGCGCTCGTCACGCGTGACGTAGGGCCAGCGTTCGCGAAGGCGATGCGCCCCTGGGTGCTGATCGCCTGGATATTCCTCACCCTCGGCATCACCGCAGGATCGTACTGGGCGTATTACGAGCTTGGCTGGGGCGGCTGGTGGTTCTGGGATCCGGTCGAGAACGCCTCACTGATGCCGTGGCTCGCCGCCACCGCGCTGCTCCATTCGGTAACCGTGCTCGCGACCCGCGACGGCCTGCGAGCCTGGACGATCATGCTGGCGGTCGTCGCATTCTCGATGTCGATGATCGGCACCTTTTTGGTGCGCTCGGGCATCCTGACGAGCGTCCATGCCTTCGCAGTTGATCCGAAGCGCGGCGCCTTCATCCTCGCGTTGCTCGCGATTTACATCGGCGGTGCGCTCGCGCTGTTTGCCGCGCGGATCGGTACCGTCCGCGCGGGCACGACCTTCGATCCGGTCAGCCGCGAGGGCGGGTTGGTCGCGAACAACCTGTTGTTGTCGGTGATCCTCGGGATCGTCCTGATCGGTACGCTCTACCCGATCGTCGCGGCGAGCTTCGGCGTGCAGCTCTCGGTCGGCCCACCGTTCTTCAACAAGGCGGCGGGGCCGATCGCGCTGCTGCTGGTCGCGGTGATGGCAGTCGGGCCGCTGCTGCGCTGGCGCCGCGACGATGCGAAGGCGGTTCTGCGCCGCGTGATGCTGCCGATCGGTGCGACGCTCGTCGCGGCGATCGCACTCCTGTTCGTCCGGCCGGGCGTGCTCCCCTGGGCTGGGCTGTCGCTCGCCGCCGGGCTCGCCGTCGCCAGCGTCGCGCCCCTGTGGAAGCGCAACTTGAGGCGCACGCCGCTGTTCACCTACGGCATGGTCATCGCGCACCTCGGCATCGCGGTCAGCCTTGCCGGGATGGCGTCGGACAGCGCCTTCACCAAGGAAACGCTGGTCGCAGTGCGCGCTGGCGAGCCGGCGCGGGTAGGGCCGTACACCGTGACGCTCGACGGCATTTCGCCGGTAATCGGCGAGAACTGGTCGGCCCTCGAGGCACGCCTGACCACGACGCGGGGCGACAGCGAAAGCATCCTGCGCCCGCAACTCCGCTTCTTCGCCAATCCGCCGACGAGCACCAACGAGTCCGCCATCCTGACGGTACTAGATGGCCAGCTCTACACAGTTCTCGGCCAGCCGGACGGGCAGGGACGCTGGCAGCTTCGTCTCTGGTGGAAGCCGTTCGTGACGCTGATCTGGTTCGGCGGCGTGCTGATCGCGCTTGGCGGTATGCTGTCGCTGATCGGTCGGGTGCTCCGCGAGCGACGCGCCGCGATACAGGCCGAATGGGCATGAAGCGGTTCGCACTCTGGGCGCCGCTGGCGATCTTCGCGCTGCTGTTTGCGGTGGTGGCGAGCGGGCTGTTCCGGCCGGCCGAGAAGGTGGTGCGATCGGCGATGGTCGGCAAGCCGCTCCCCGATTTCGCGCTGCCGGCGATGGTCCCCGGCAAGCCGGGCCTGACCAGCGCGTCGTTCCAGCAGGGCAAGCCGCGGTTGCTCAACGTGTTCGCCAGCTGGTGCATCCCGTGCATCGCCGAGGCGCCGCAACTGATGCGTTTGAAGGCAATGGGCGTGCCGATCGACGCGATCGCGATCCGCGACACCGCGCCGGCGATTAGCGGGTTCCTGCGGCGCAACGGCGATCCGTACGAGCGGATCGGCAGCGATCGGGCGAGCCAGGTGCAGTTGGCGCTGGGCTCGTCGGGCGTGCCGGAGACGTTCGTGATCGACGGCCGCGGGATCGTCGTGAAGCAGATCATCGGCGATATCCGGCCGGAGAATGTGCCGGACATCGTGCAAGCCGTAAAGGACGCGCGGTGAGGGTGGCCAACCAAGTTCCCCTCCCGCGAGCGGGAGGGGCGGTCATTGCTGCGCTGTTGCTCTGTATCTCGCCGGCCTTAGCCCAGCCGGTCACGCCGCCAGCGCATTACGCCAACGTGCAACTCGCCGACCCCGCCAAGGAAGCCTCCGCCCGAGCGCTCATGGAAACGCTGCGCTGCCTCGTCTGCCAGGGCCAGTCGATCGCCGACAGCGACGCGGACATGGCCGCTGACATGCGTGCGCTGGTCCGCGAGCGGATCGAACGCGGCGAAAAGCCTGCGTCGATCCGAGACTGGCTGATCGCGCGCTACGGCGACTACGTGACCTATGATCCGCCCCTATCCGGCCTGACATGGCCGTTGTGGCTAGCGCCGATCCTGCTGCTCGGCATCGGCGGCTGGATCGGGCGGTCGAGCTTCCGGCGGAGGACACGCTGATGGGGTATTGCTGGCTGGCCGCGATCGGAGTCGGTGCGTTTGCGTTGCTCGCGGTATTGAAGGTGAACCGCGTTCTTTGGACAATGGTCGCGGCGGCGTTGATGCTCGGTGCGGCGGGGTATGCGTGGCAGGGGCAGCCAGGGCTTGCCGGCCATGAAGTGTCCACCGGACTTGCAGCAACGCCGGACGACAGCGCCATGCTCGAACTGCGCGACCAGATGCTCGAGCGGTATACGGGGGCGGCGGCTTACCTGGTTGCCGCAGACGCGATGACGCGGATCGGCGACCGTCGCGCGGCTGTGCAGGTGTTGCTCGGAGGGCTCAGGATAGCTCCGAAGAGCGTGGTGATGTGGACGGGGCTCGCCAACGCGTTGGCGGCGCATGATGCCAACCAAGTTTCGCCGCCCGCGCTGTTCGCGTTCCAACAGGCGATGCGACTGGCACCGAAGCATCCTGCTCCGCCATTCTTCCTAGGACTGGCGTATGTACGGGCAGGAGAGTTCGCGACCGCCCGACCGTATTGGGCAAAGGCGCTGGCGTTGACGCCGGCCAACATCTCGTACCGAGGTGAGATTGCCACGCGGCTGGCGTTGCTGGATCGCTTCCTAGCTCTGCAGGACACGCCAACCGCAGGCCAAAAATAGTCCGTCATCCTGGGCTCGACCCAGGATCCAGAGCCATGAACGCTCAGCTATTTTGCTCTGGATCCTGACTTTCGCCAGGATGACGGGAGAAGGGGGACGGGATTAAGGGCTTACTGCCCGCGGCCGGTCTTCGACTGCAACTCGTCGATCTTCTTCGATGCATCCGCCTTGGTCAGCGTCTCGTCGAATTCCTCATGCGCTTCCTCGGACAGCGTCTTGAGGTAGCTCGCCTGTGCACCGGTCATCTTCTCATCGCCGGTGGTCCAGTCGTCCGGGTCCTTCTCGGCGTTCGAGAATGGTTCGGACTTGGGGTTCGGGGTGTCGGACATTGGAAATTCCTTTCCCCTGTCCAACACCCTTGTTCCGTATCCGTTCCCGGATCAGCCGGCCCAAGCTTCGTAAGGTAAACCTAGATCATCGGCGACCGCCTTGTACGCGATCTTGCCCTTGTAGACGTTCAGCCCGTTGGCGAGGTGCGGGTCGGCCTTCATCGCAGCCTCGGCGCCAAGATTGGCGAGCTTCAGCGCGAACGGCAGCGTCGCATTGTTCAGCGCGAACGCCGAGGTGCGCGCGACCGCGCCGGGCATGTTGGCGACGCAGTAATGGATCACGCCATCGACCTCGAACACCGGATCCTCATGCGTCGTGGCGTGCGACGTCTCGAAGCACCCACCCTGGTCGATCGCGATATCGACCAGCACCGAGCCGCGCTTCATTGTCTTCAGCATCTCGCGCGTGACGAGCTTCGGCGCAGCGGCGCCCGGTACCAGCACCGCGCCGATCACCAGATGCGCGTTCTTCACCGCCGCGGCGATCGCGGCCTTCGAGGCATACGCCGTCTTGATCTGGCTGGAAAAGAACATGTCGAGTTCGGCCAAGCGATCGTTCGAGATATCGTAGATCGTCACGTCGGCGCGCATGCCGACCGCCATCTGCGCGGCGTTGACGCCCGAGACGCCGCCGCCGAGAATCGCGACCTTCGCTGGGGCAACGCCGGGGACGCCGCCGAGAAGGACGCCGCGCCCACCCTGCTCCTTCTCGAGGTAATGCGCGCCGACCTGCACGGACATGCGGCCCGCGACTTCCGACATCGGCTTGAGCAACGGCAGGCCGCGACGGTTGTCGGTGACGGTCTCGTACGCGATGCAGGTCGCGCCGGACTTCATCAGCCCCTCGGCCTGTGGCTTGTCCGCGGCGAGGTGGAGGTAGGTGAACAGCAGATGGCGCGGCTCGAGCATCGCGATCTCGCTCGGCTGCGGCTCCTTCACCTTCACGATCATGTCGGCGCCAGCGAACACGGCGGCGGCGGTCGGCAGGATCGTCGCGCCTGCGTCGATATAATCCTGGTCCTCGAAATCGATGCCCGAGCCGGCCTGCGTCTCGACGACGACCTCGTGACCGGCGGCGACCAGTTCGGCGACCGATGGCGGGGTCAGGCCGACGCGATATTCGTGGTTCTTGATTTCCTTGGGGACACCGACGCGCATTGATTCCACTCCATTATCGTTTGCGCCATACTAGCGCGCCTTGGACGGGAAGGGTTCGCAAACTGGTCTCGATGCGATACCACGTCTGCAAGATCATTGCATCCATTGTTGCCGAAACGGGATAATCTTGAGCATCACGATCGAACGCAGGATTTTGGACCTGCTCGCCGCCAATTCCGACCTCACCAGCGCGGAGCTTGGCGACGCGGTCGGCCTGTCGGCGAGCGCTGCGCATCGCCGGGTCGCGCAGTTGCGCGAGAGCGGGGCCATTACCGGCTATCGCGCGGTGCTGTCGCAGGCGGCGCGGGGCGATCCCAGTATCGTCCTCGTCAACGTCACGCTGCGGGACCAGCGCAAGGAGACGATGGCCGCGTTCGAGGCGGAGATCGTCGAGTGTCCGCAGGTCGTGCAATGCTTCCTGATGAGCGGCGAGGCGGACTACATGCTCCACGTCGAAATCCGCCACGGCGAGACGTTCGAGCGCATCCACCGCGAGACGCTGTCGCAACTGCCTGGCGTGACTCGGCTGGCGTCGCACTTCGTCATCCGCGAGGTCGTGAGGCGCTGAACGCCGGCGACTCTTCTCCCCTCCCTGGAAGGGAGGGGCGGGGGTGGGTCGGCTTCCGGATTATCGAACGCTGGCGACACAAACGGACCAACCCACCCCCCTTCTCCCTTCCAGGGGGGGGGGAGAGAATCGTCGGCATCTCTCTCTCTCTCTCTCTCTCTCTCTCTCTCTCTCCACGCCGCCGATCAGCCCCAGTTAATTTACGTTGCCCGCCCCGCCGTTGCCGCCCTTTCACCCGCATGCTAAATGCGCGGGCTTGGGGCACAGGGTGAAATCGGAAATTCGATGAGTATTGCTGCACTTCCGGGCCGATTCACCGTCCAGTGAGCGTCGACCAGACCGCCGCGGCCTCGACCGTGCCACCCGCCAATCTCGATCTCGAGACGGGGCATCACAACTCGGACGGCATGCTGAAGCTCGCCTTCGGTGCGATCGGCATCGTCTTCGGCGATATCGGCACCAGCCCGCTCTACGCCTTCCGCGAGACCTTCGCCGGCCACCACAAGCTCGCGCTCGACGCGGCGCACATCATGGGCGTCATCAGCCTGATGTTCTGGTCGATGATGATCGTCGTGACGGTCAAGTACGTCATCATCATCATGCGCGCGGACAACAAGGGCGAGGGCGGCAGCCTCGCGCTGCTCGCACTCGTCTCGGGCAAGACCAAGACGAAGCGCTGGAGCAAGGGCATCATCCTGCTCGGCGTCTTCGCGACGGCGCTGTTCTACGGCGACAGCATGATCACGCCCGCGGTCTCGGTATTGTCCGCGGTCGAGGGCCTCGCCGTCGCCGCGCCCGCTTTCGGCGGCCTGGTGCTGCCGATCGTGATCGTGATCCTGATCGGGCTGTTCTGGGTGCAGAAGAGCGGTACCGCGCGCATCGGCCTCGTCTTCGGACCGATCATGCTGGTGTATTTCAGCGTCATCGCGGTGCTCGGCATTCTCAGCATCGTCCAGACCCCCGAGGTGCTCTGGGCGCTGTCGCCGCACTACGCGGTCGAGTTCTTCATCATCGATCCCGAGCGCGCGTTCCTGGCGCTCGGCTCGGTCGTCCTTGCGGTCACCGGCGCGGAAGCGCTGTACGCGGACATGGGGCATTTCGGGCGCAAGCCGATCGGCCTGTCTTGGCTGTTCTTCGTGCTCCCCGCGCTGATCCTCAACTATATGGGGCAGGGCGCGCTGCTGTTCCGCGACGGCCGCGAGGCGCTGGTCAGCCCGTTCTACAACCTCGCTCCCGAAAGCCTCCAGCTCCCCCTCGTCATCCTCGCGACGATGGCCGCGGTGATCGCGTCGCAGGCGGTCATCTCCGGCGCGTTCTCGGTAACGCAGCAGGCGATCCAGCTGGGCTTTATCCCCCGCCTCCGGATCGAGCACACGAGCGCCTCGACCGCCGGCCAGATCTACATCCCGCTCGTCAACGGCGCGCTGATGGTGATGGTGATCCTGCTCGTGCTGTTCTTCCGCACCTCGTCGAACCTGACGAGCGCGTACGGAATCGCGGTGACCGGCGCGATGTTCATCGACACGTGCCTGCTTGGCGTCGTCCTGTTCCGCCTGTGGAACTGGCCGAAGATCGCCGCGATCCCGTTGCTGGCGATCTTCTTCACCGTCGACGGCGCGTACTTCGCGGCGAACCTCACCAAGGTACCCGCCGGCGGCTGGTTCCCGCTGCTGGTCGGGTTCATCATCTTCACCTTCCTGACGACGTGGTCGAAGGGGCGGCAGCTGATGATCGACCGGATGCACGAGGCGGCGATGCCGATAAAGGTGTTCATCGGCTCGGCCGCGAGTTCGGCATCGCGCGTGCCGGGCACCGCGGTGTTCATGACCTCGACCGCGGACGGCGTGCCGCACGCGCTGCTCCACAACCTGAAGCACAACAAGGTGCTGCACGAGCGCGTCATCCTGCTCACCGTGAAGATCGTCGGCCAGCCCTATTGGCCCGCCAACGACCGTGCAGTGCGCGAGGAGCTCGGCGACGGCTTCCACCGCCTCGTGCTGCGTTACGGCTTCATGGAGGACGCCGACGTGCCCGCAGCACTGCGCCAGGTCCATAATTGCGGCGCGGATTTCAAGATGATGGACACCAGCTTCTTCCTGTCGCGCCAGACGCTGCTCGCGTCGGACAAGCCCGGCATGATGATCTGGCGCGAAAAGCTGTTCGCGTGGATGCTGCGCAATGCGGAAAGCGCAATGGAGTTCTTCCGCCTGCCGACGAATCGCGTCGTCGAACTGGGTAGCCAGGTCGAGATTTGATGGGCCACGTCGTAAGCCTCAGCGTGACACGCACGTACCCTTTTGGGGCAATCGTACCCCCCCGGCGGAGGCCGGGGTCCAATTGGAGAGGTTGCAGTAACGGAGCGCAGCGACCGTCATCGACGTTCCCCAATTGGGCCCCGGCCTCCGCCGGGGGGGAGCCTTTATGACGGCTGTGCCAACGGAAGTAGCCCCGATCATCGTCACCGCGCTATTCGGCCGCAAGGACACGGCGTTCTTCGACTCCATGCGCCGCGAGCATTTCCCGCCCGAGCGCAACCAGCTCGACGCGCACCTGACGCTGTTCCACCACCTGCCGCCCTCGGGTCTCGACGAGCTCAAGCACCGCCTCAACCAGGAAACGCGCGGCATACGTGCCCCGCAGGCGCGCGTGGGCGGCCTGATCTCGCTGGGGCGGGGTGTCGCCTACCGGATCGAGTCCCCCGAGCTTGTCGGCATCCGTTCGCGGCTTGCCGACGCATTCACCGGCATGCTCACCCCGCAGGACGCCGGCGGCTGGCGTCCGCACGTCACGATCCAGAACAAGGTCAGCCCGCAAGTCGCCAAGCTTCTGCTCGCCAATCTGCAACGCGATTTCACCGCGAGGGACGTCGAAATAGCCGGTCTAGGCGCGTGGTGGTATCGCGGCGGGCCCTGGGAAGCGATTTCCCGGCACATGTTCGCTTGACCGCCTCGAAACCGCTTCCTATAGGCCGCGCCTCGCAGGGAAGAACGCTTCCCTGACGGACGGTACGGCGAAGTAGCTCAGTTGGTTAGAGCACGGGAATCATAATCCTGGGGTCGGGGGTTCAAGTCCCTCCTTCGCTACCATTTCGGACCTGGCGCACGACGCCGCCGGCACATCCCCGCAGACCGACGCAAGCGATCACCAACTGCGGGAAACTCGTCTTCGCAATCGCAAAATGCGCTTCTATTGCCTTGGGTTAATGGTCAGCCAGTGTGCCGCATCTCGGGCGCACGCGTCGGCCCGGCCGTTCGGGAGATACGAGTATGCGCGACAAACGCCCTGATGGGATCGCCGATTACACGGGTCCGGCTGGTGGCTGGGGCGCGCTGAAGGCGGTCGCCGTCTCGCTCAAGGCGCAGCAGATCGTCGTGCGCGGCGGTCAGACGCTGCTCAAATCGAACCAGCCCGACGGCTTCGATTGCCCGAGCTGCGCATGGCCCGACCCGAAACATACCTCCTCCTTCGAATTCTGCGAGAACGGCGCGAAGGCCGTCGCATGGGAATCCACCGCCAAGACGATCGGCGCCGACTTCTTCGCCGCGCACAGCGTGTCCGACATCTGGAAGCAGAGCGATCACTGGATCGAGGACCAGGGCCGCGTCACCGAGCCGCTACGCTACAACGCCGCCACCGATCACTATGAGGTCGTGAGCTGGGCGGATGCCATGCGCGAGATCGGCGCGGGCCTCGCCGCCGTCCCCGATCCCAACCAGGCCGAGTTCTACACGTCGGGCCGCTGCTCGAACGAGGCGGCGTTCCTGTTCCAGCTGTTCGTGCGGCTGTACGGCACCAACAACTTCCCCGACTGCTCGAACATGTGCCACGAGGCGACCTCGGTCGGCCTGCCGAAGTCGATCGGTATCGGCAAGGGCACCGTCAGCCTCGAGGATTTCGACCACGCCGACCTGATCCTGTCGATCGGCCACAACCCCGGCACCAATCATCCCCGCATGATGGCGACGTTGCGCGAAGTGTCGAAGCGCGGTGGCAAGATCATCGTCTTCAACCCGCTCAAGGAACGTTCGCTCGAACGCTTCGAATCGCCGCAGTCGGTGGTCGAGATGGCGACGATGTCGGCAACCCCGATCGCGAGCAGCTATTACCAGGTGAAGGTCGGCGGCGACGCGGCCGCGCTGAAGGGCATCGCCAAGGCGCTCGTCGCACTCGACGAGGCGGCCAAGGTGTCCGGTGGCGAGCGCGCGCTCGATCACGCGTTCATCGCCGAGCATACCGCGGGCCTCGACGAGTATATCGCCGATCTCGCGACGACCGAATGGGCGGATATCGAACGCTCCAGCGGCCTTTCGCGCAGCGATCTCGAGGAAGTCGCGCTCGCCTATTCGAAGTCGAAGTCGACGATCTGCTGCTACGGCATGGGCGTCACGCAGCACCGCACCGGCACGACCAACGTCCAGCAGATCGCGAACCTGCTCCTGCTCCGCGGCAACATGGGCCGGCCAGGCGCGGGCATCTGCCCGCTGCGGGGCCACAGCAACGTCCAGGGCGACCGAACCGTCGGCATCACCGAGCGCCCGATGCCCTTGCTGCTCGACAACATGCGCGACGTGTTCGGGTTCGAACCACCCCGGGAGCATGGTCATTCGGTGGTCGAGAGCATCGCGTCGATGCGCGACGGCCATGCGAAGGCGATCGTCTGCCTCGGCGGCAACCTCGCCATCGCCTCGTCCGATCCGCAGGCGTGCGCGGAGGGATTCCGCAACCTCGATCTCGCGGTCCACATCACCACCAAGCTCAATCGCACGCAGTTGCTGATGGCGAAGGCAACGTATGTATTGCCGTGTCTCGGCCGGACCGAACTCGACATGCAGGCGACCGGCCAGCAGTCGGTCACGGTCGAGGACTCGATGTCGATGGTCCACGCCTCGCGTGGCTTCCTGATGCCGCCGGGCGACAACGTGAAGTCGGAGATCTGGATCGTCGGCGAGATCGCCAAGTCGACCTTCGCCGCCAAGGGCCGCGCGCCGGTCGAGATCGACTGGGACGCCTATGTCGGCGACTACAGCCTGATCCGCGACAAGATCGAGGCGGTGTTCCCCGCGTTCGCTGACTACAATGCCCGTATCCGCAAGCCGGGCGGCTTTCACCTGCCGAACTCGGCGGCGATGCGCGAGTGGAAGACGGACAGCGGCAAGGCCAACTTCCTCGTCACCAAGGGCGTCGCAGAGGACGAAGGCGCCGGCGATCCGACCGTGCTACGCCTGACGACGCTGCGCGCGCACGATCAGTACAACACCACCGTCTACAGCCTCGACGACCGTTATCGCGGCGTGTTCGGCCGCCGCGACATCCTGTTCATGAACGAGCGCGACATGGCGCGGCTTGGGCACAAGGAAGGCGACGTCGTCGACATCGCCACCGCGCTGCAGTTCGCACGGCCCGACCGTGTCGTGCAGAAGCTGATGCTGGTCCGCTACGCGCTGCCAGATGGCTGCGTCGCCTCCTATTACCCCGAGACGCAGCCGTTGATCGCACTCGAGGATCACGATCCGCAGAGCTTCACCCCGTCCTACAAATCCATCCCGGTGACCGTCCGTCCCGCCGCCGCCGACATGGGTTCGGACCGCGGCGTGGTGCGCGCGGGGATCGTCGGCCAGCAGAGCAAAGTACACGCATGAGCACCGGTTATTCGTCGACGATCGACACCTATGCGACCCTCGCGGCGACCAAGGCGGAGGCACTGCGGCGTTCTCCCGCGGGGTTCTTTGCGGGCGCGATCCTTGCAGGCACGTACATCGGCATCGCGATGATCCTCGCGCTCAGTACGGGGTCGGGCCTCGAACCCGGCGTGCGACCCTTGGTGATGGGCGCGACCTTCGGGCTCGGGCTGATCCTGACTGTGTTCGCCGGCGCCGAGCTCTTCACGGGCTACGTGATGTATCTCGGCTTCGGCCTGGCAAAGCGGACGATCACGGCCGCAGAAGCCGTGAAGCTGACCATCGTTGTATGGGTCGGTAACCTGATCGGTGGATTAGTCCTGTCGGCAGTGTTCGCGGCTGGCGGCGGCGGCGCGGTGTTCGCCAACGCGGACACGATGTTCCACGTCTATGTCCAGCACAAGGTCGAGGCGAGTGCGGTCGCGCTGCTGGCGCGTGCGATCCTGTGCAACTGGCTCGTGTGCCTCGCGATCTGGACCGCGGCCCGGATGACGAGCGATGCGGCGAAGTGCATCGCGATGGCGTGGATACTGCTCGCCTTCGTCGCGGCCGGGTTCGAGCACTCGGTCGCCAACATGACGGCCCTGACGCTTGGTCTGATGGTGCCCAACCCGTCGATCGATATCGCCGGCATGGTCCGCAATCTTGCGATCGTTAGCGTCGGCAACATCATCGGCGGGCTGGTGTTCGTCGTCGGCGGCTACCTCGCCGCGGCAAAGACCGACGCGGTTCTCGTCGCGAAATAAGCGATCCTTCGCCTGGCTGTACCATCCGCAGCTAGGCGAAGACGTTCCACGGATCGTTGACCACCAGGATCGCGTCGCTGCGGGCAAGCGCCAGCAGCGTCAGGCCGTGCTCGCGAGCATGATCGATCGCAAGGCTGGTCGGGGCGGAGATCCCCACCAGCATCGGCGCACCGGCGATCAGCGCCTTGTCGACCATCTCGAAACTGATCCGCGACGTGACGAGGATGAAGCCGTCGATCGATTGCCCGCTGATCGCGATGCCGCCGACGAGCTTGTCGAGCGCATTGTGACGGCCGACGTCTTCATACGCCGCAACGATCCGACCCTCGCGGTCGCAGGCGGCGGCGGCATGGATCGCGCCTGTAGCCGCGTTGAGAGGCTGGTGAGCGCGCAGGCCACCCAGCGCGGCGAACAGGGCCTCGACAGGCGTGTCGGGCTTCGGCGGCGTCCGCGGGACCGGTTTGCGGAGCTGTTCGAGCCCGGAGATCCCGCACAGCCCGCAACTCGTGTCGCTGGTCCGGTGGCGGACGCGGTCGTGGATGCGGCCTTTGCAGCGATCGGAAAGCCCGACACGGACGATCCAGCCTGCCTCCGCCTCGAAGATATCGATGTCGCGCACGTCGTCGGCGCTGTCGGCGAGCCGCTCGGTCAACAGGAAGCCGGTCGTGAATTCGGTCAGGTCGGCGGGCGTCATCATCATCACCGCATAACCAAGCCCGTCGATCTCGATCGCGACGGGCACTTCGATCGCGATGGCGCGCTCGCCCACGGTAATCGAATCAGGCCGCAGGATCTTGATCGCCTCGTTGCGCGACGTGGTCATAAGGTATCAAGGTCCTGCGGCGTGTTGACGTTCGGGATAGGCGCGCCCGCCGGGATCGGGATAGCCCCGATCGCCTCCGCCCAACCGCGCACCGAGCGCCGCGGCACGGTCTCGATATGGGTCAGCAAATTGCCGAGCAGACCCGTCTCCCAATGCCCGAGCACCGGAGCGTCGGGGCAGTAGGTGGAGGCACGACGGGATAGCGCCGTAAGCAACCCGTCTGGCAACCATGGCATGTCGCACGCGATCGTCAGCACCGACGTGAAGCCCCGCGACGCTGCGTAATCGAGCGCGCCCGCGATGCCCCCCAATGGCCCAATCTCCGCCCTCGGCAAGTCAGGGACCGCCCCATCGCGCCCCGCAATCACCGCGGCCTCGACGTGAGGCGCAAGCAGGGCGCGCGCATGCTCTGCCAACGCACGCCCGTCCAACACCGCCATCGCCTTGTCGGACCCGAAGCGAGACGACCGTCCGCCCGCCAGTACGACGCCTAGAATGCGCTGCTCGGTCAGCGCGTCTTCTCGATCCGAACCGGCACCGATTTTGCTGCCGGAACATGGCTTTCGCGGGCATGGTGAGCAACCGGTATGAGCAAATTGCACTCGGGATAGTACGCGCCGAGGCAGCCCTGGGGGATCGCGTATTCGACCACGCGCAGCTTGTTCAGGCGACGGTCCGAATTGTCGCCTGCGTCACCGACCAGATCGACGTCGTCGCCATCGGTGATCCCCATCCGGATCATGTCGCTGCGGTTCATGAACACAATGTCGCGCGTACCCTTCACGCCGCGGAAACGGTCGTGATAGCCGTATACGGTCGTGTTGAACTGGTCGTTCGACCGCAGCGTCATCAGCCGGAAGCGGCCCTCCGCCTCCTCGAACCCGGTGACGTTCAGCGCCTGCGGCACGTTGATCTCCGCCTTGCCGCTCTTCGTCTTCCACTCGCGGTGCGCCGCGGGCACGCCCTTCCAGAAGCCACCGGGCGTGAACATCTGGTCGTTGAAGTTCTTGAACAGGTCCGGATACGTCACCTCGATCGCATCGCGAACGCGCGCATAATCGCGCACCCACGCATCCCAATCGAGCTTCGGATTGGGCGCCAGCGTCGCCTTCGCGATACCCGCGACGATCGCCGGTTCGGACAGCAGCGTCTCGGCGGCAGGCGTTGCCTTGCCCTTCGAGCCGTAGATCTGGCTGAACGAATCCTCGATCGACACGCTCTGCGGCCCGGTGCCCTGCATGTCGGTCTCGATCCGGCCCAGGCAGGGGAGCAGATACGACGTCTCGCCAGGCAGCAGGTGCGAGCGATTGAGCTTGGTGGCGATATGCACCGTCAGGTCCAGCGCGCGCCACTTCGGCTCCATCCGCGCATGATCGGGGATCGCGCGCACGAAATTGCCGCCCAGACCGACGAACGCCTGCGCGCTGCCATCGAGCACCGCTTCGCACGCCTCTACCGTATCCCAACCCTTCTCGCGCGGCGGCTCGAAGCCGTATTGCTCGGCAAGCTTGTCGAGCGGCGCGAGTTCGGGCTTCTCGGTGATGCCCACGGTCCGCTGGCCCTGTACGTTCGAGTGACCACGGACCGGCCCCATGCCCGCGCCGGGCTTGCCGATATTCCCACGCAGCAGCATCAGATTGACGAGCATGTGCACGTTGTCGATCCCGCCGACATGCTGGGTCAGCCCCATGCCGTACACAGCGATCACCGCCTTCGACTTCGCATAAACCTTCGCCGCCGCCTCGATCTCGGTACGGGGCAAGCCGCTCTCATGCTCGATCGTCGCCCACTCGGTCGCGCGCGCGACCTCAGCGAACGCCTCGAACCCGGTCGTGTGCTCGGCAAGGAACGCATGATCGAGCACGGGCAGGCCGTTGATCCGCTTGGCGTTGTCGTCAGCTTCGATCAGATATTTGCACATCCCCATGATCGCGCCGACGTCACCGCCGGTCTTCAACTGATGATATTGCGAGGCGATCGGCGTCGATTTGCCCGACACCATTTCGATCGGGTTCTGCGGATCCTGGAATTTTTCCAGCCCGCGCTCCTTGAGCGGATTGAACACCACGATCTCGACGCCGCGCTTCGCACAATCGCGCAAAGGATGCAGGAACCGCGGGCTGTTCGTTCCGGGATTTTGCCCGAAATAGAAGATCGCGTCGCACTTCTCATAGTCCGACAGGTGGATCGTGCCGACCGCCGAACCAATCGCCGACTTCAGCCCGACCGAGGTCGTCTCGTGGCACATGTTCGAGCTGTCGGGCAGGTTCTGGCTGCCATACATTCGCGCGAGCAGGCTATACATGTACGACGTCTCGAGGCTGGCGCGGCCCGACGCGTAGAAGATGACCTTGGTCGGATCATAGGTCTTCAGCTTGGCGCCAATGCCCGCGAACGCCTCGTCCCAGCTACAAGCCGCATACTTGTCGGTCGCGGCATCATATTTGAGCGGGTGCGTAAGCCGCCCGGCCTGTTCGAGATCGTAATCCTTCCAGCCGATCAGTTCGCTGACCGTATGCTCATCGAAGAACGCAGGCGTCACCCGGAACGAGGTCAGCTCCCACGCCGTCGCCTTCGCGCCATTCTCGCAGAACTCCGCGACATGCGGATGCGCGGGCTTGCCCCACGCGCAGCTCACGCACGCAAAGCCATCCGGCTTGTTCTGGCGGGCCAGTTCACGGATCACTTCCGGGCCGACCTTCTCGCGCGCGGAAATTTCGACGAGCGACTTCATCGAGCCCCAGCCGCCTGCTGGTGCGGTGTAATCCTCGATCTCTACGGTCCGGTCGTCGCTCATGCTCATCTCCGCTTTTATCGTCCAACGCAGTGGCAAAGCTTTCGATGCAGGCGACACAGATTTACCGGCGGTTCAAATCCGCCCGCGCATCCCCTAGATGCAGTCTCGAATCTCCAAGGAACTCCGATGACGACGCACACGACCCGCATGCTTATCCTCGGCTCGGGCCCCGCCGGGCTCTCCGCCGCGATCTATGGCGCGCGTGCCGGGATGGCGCCGATCGTCGTGCAGGGCATCCAGCCCGGTGGCCAGTTGACCACGACCACCGACGTCGAGAACTATCCCGGCTTCAAGGACGTGATCCAGGGTCCGTGGCTGATGGAGCAGATGCAGGCGCAGGCCGAGCATGTCGGCACGCGGATGATGTGGGACACCATCGTGCAGGTCGACCTGACCAGCCGCCCGTTCCGCCTGATCGGCGACAGCGGCGACGTGTATGAGGGCGATACGCTGGTGATCGCGACCGGTGCGCAGGCGAAGTGGCTTGGCATCGACAGTGAGGAGCCGATGAAGGGCAAGGGCGTCAGCGCCTGCGCGACGTGCGACGGGTTTTTCTACCGCGGCAAGAAGGTCGCCGTCATCGGCGGCGGCAACACGGCGGTCGAGGAGGCGCTGTACCTCACCAACCATTCGCCCGACGTGACGCTGATCCACCGCCGCGATTCGCTGCGTTCGGAGAAGATCCTCCAGGAACGCCTGTTCGCGCACAAGGGCGTGACGGTGCTCTGGAACAAGGAGGTTCGCGAGTTCGTCGACGGCGGCGGCAATGCGGGTCTGGTCGCGCTTGAGCTCGAGGACACGGTGACCGGCGAGCGCTCGCGGCTCGCGGTTGATGGCGGGTTCGTGGCGATCGGGCATCACCCGGCGACCGAGCTGTTCCGGGGCCATATCGACCTCGATCCGGACGGGTACATTTCGGTCGAGACCGGTTCGACGCGGACCAGCGTCGAGGGCGTGTTCGCGTGCGGGGACGTGGCGGACAAGGTGTATCGGCAGGCGGTGACGGCGGCGGGGACGGGCTGCATGGCGGCGCTGGATGCCGAGCGCTTCCTGGCGGCGGCCGAGTTTGCGGAGCTGGCCGAAGCCGCGGAATAACGCCCGCGTCCTTCGTCATCGTCATCGTCATCGTCATCCTGACGAAAATCAGGATCCAGGTTTCCAAACGATAGCGGTTATGGCTCTGGTCCTGCGTTCATCAGGACCAGAGCAGCTACTCCTGATCGATCACGTCGGCGATCGCGGCGTGGAGCGCTGCGGCGTTCTCCGCCCCGGCAAAACTATGTGACGCCGTGTCGAACCGCTTCACTTTCGCGCCACCGCGATACCGTGCGGCAAAGGCAATCGCGGTCGCGTCGCCAGTCGCAAGTACGATGGCGGCGGCGTCTTGCCAGCCGTCAAGTGCGGCCAAGACGTTGGTCGTTAGTGAAGTACGCTCTTCAGCCTTGGCGGTCACAACCCTTTTCAAGCCTCTGAGAAGCTTGGTAAAGCTGACCTTCCCTTTCAGCGCGCGTCCCCAGGTTGCGGGGTCGCGTAGCGCGCTGTGATAGCGGGCCCGGATTGCGGCGGCGGGGGGGAGGTCGTCGATCGGTTGCACGACCCAGGGGTTGGCCACGATGATCCGGTCGATTCCCGCCGATCGTCCGAACAGCGCGAGCGTGCTGGCCGCGTCGCAATTGCCGAAGCCGACCAATCGGGTGACCCTGGGTGCCGCGCGGCGGAACGCGGCGGCGGCTGCGATCAGGTCAGGTTCGGCGCTCAGGAAGCCCTTATTTTCGCCCGTCGAGTCTCCCACGCCGCGGCGGTCGTAACGGAACACGGGTATGCCAGCGGCGGCCAGTCGATGCGCCAGCATCGCCATCCCGCGATGTGCACCGCTACGGATTTCACTGCCGCCGGACACGATGAGCAATCCTGTAGACCCGTCTGCCTCGTCCAGCGTCGCGGCAAGGCTTTCGCCTTCGCAAGCGAACGCGATCAGCTTTCGCACGATGCAATCCAGTGTGATATGTCGTCGGCAAGTATCTGAGATAGTGCAGTATCATTGTTGGGCTCTGACCGGCGCCAAAGCGGCGATGCCGCATATTTTACGTCTGCATCGCGCGGGTCGGATTCGAGCCTGACAATGCGCAGGGGGCCCGCTCCAGCATAGGATTTGGCGGCGTGGAGGTCGGCCAGCATTTCGCGGGACAGCGTGTTGCCCGCATACTCGGTTTCGTTGGCGGGAGCGGACCGGGACGTCGCTCGCGTGCGATCCAACTCGCGCAACAGATCTTCGCCGGTTTGCGCGGATAGCTGCCATCGTCCGGCGAGGGCCGCGTCGGTATCGAAAAGCGCGCCGCTTCTTATCGAGATGCCGTAGGTGTTTCGGCCAAGTTCTTGAGTAAGCTCGGTATAGGCTGTCCGCTGGTCGCGGAGGCGGGCTTCGCCGGTGACGACGATGCTCTCGCCGGTGCCGGGGAGATCGGGGAGCACGCTGCCGATCCCATGATCCGCAAGTTCACGTAAAATCGTGACGAGGAACTGCCGGGTGCGGTTCGCCTCCTCGAACAGCGGAAGGGCGGCGATGACGATCGGGCCGGCGTTGGGGCCAAACCGCAGCATCGCTTCGCGGCCGCTGCTCCAGTCATAGGTATCGAAGCGCAGGGCGGTCATCCCGGGTGAGGCTAAACCCCCCGTTAAGGCTAGACCAGTGCCTTGCTGGCGGCAAACTGGACGAGCGCGCCGAACGTCTCGAGCATCTCGCCGTCGATCTCGTCGTCCTCGATCAGGATCCCGAGGCGGTCTTCGAGTTCGGTCAGCACACTCGCCACCGCCATCGAATCGAGTTCTGGCAGCGCGCCGAACAGCGGTGTGTCGGCGGTGAACGCGGCGACGCGGTCGGCGCTGAGACCGAGAATATCGGCGAGGACGGCGCGTACCGTCGTTTCGACTTGGGAAGTGCCTTCGAAGATCACGAGCATCGCCTGAACGGTTAGGAACCCGGTCCCGCTAGCGTGTGGGGGTGAATTCGGCAACGGGTTCGCGCTAACGGGGCTTGGCGCTATTAGGGGCGCATGATCGCGCTCGACCCCAAGCCGTACCCTATCGACCACATCGCCCTGCGTGGTGCGCCGGATGCCGTCGCGCTGGTCGACAAGGCGGGGGCGATGACGTTTGCCGAGCTTGAGGCGGGGGTCGGTGCATTGGCGGGGTGGCTGGCGAGTCAGGGGCTGTCAGCGGGGGACAGGGTAGCGACGTGGTTGCCAAAGACGCGCATCGCCTGCCTGATGCCGCTCGCGGCGGCGCGGGCAGGGCTGGTGCATGTGCCGGTCAACCCACTGCTCCGGCGAGCGCAAGTCGCGCATATCCTGGGGGATAGCGGCGCTCGCCTACTGGTGACCCAAAGCGTGCGGGCCGGGACGCTAAACGATGGCGACGTACCGGATGGCTGCGCGATCGTAGACGAGACGGAGCTACTCTCGTTCCCTCGCGAACACGGGGGCCCAGGATTGCAGAGCGCGACGCCCGTGATTCCTGGCCCTCCGCCTCCGCGGGGGAACGGAATGATGGGTCCCTCCGACGCCGACCCCGATACCCTGGCCGCGATCCTCTACACGTCCGGCTCCACCGGCCGGCCGAAAGGCGTGATGCTAAGCCACGCAAACCTGTGGCTCGGCGCGATCTCCGTCGCGCACTATCTAAAGCTGGAGCCGGAAGACCGCGTACTCGGCGTACTCCCCTTGTCGTTCGACTACGGTCAGAACCAGCTGTTCTCCACATGGGCGGCAGGCGCGTCGGTAGCGCCGCTCGACTACCTCGTCGCACGCGACGTGGTGAAGGCGGTCGAGCGGGTCGGGGCGACGACTTTGGCGGGCGTGCCGCCTCTGTGGGTCCAGTTGCTGGAAGCGGAGTGGCCGATGGAAACCGCCGCTCGGCTGCAGCGCCTGACCAACTCCGGTGGCGCACTGACGCCACGACTCGTGCGAGTCCTGCGCGAGCGGTTCCCGGCGGCGAAGGTGTACGCGATGTACGGACTGACCGAGGCGTTCCGGTCGACCTATCTCGACCCGGCGCTGATCGATACGCACCCCGACGCGATGGGGCGAGCGATCCCGTTCGCCGAGGTTTCGGTGGTAAAACCCGACGGCACGCGCGCCGCGCCGGGTGAGGCGGGAGAACTCGTGCATGCCGGGCCGCTGGTGGCGCAAGGCTATTGGCAGGACGCGGAGCGCACCGCGCAGCGCTTTCGGCCGGCGCCTGACGGCAATGGCATGGCGGTGTGGTCGGGGGATACCGTTGTCGAGGGCGAGGACGGTTTGCTGCGGTTCGTCGGGCGCGACGACGAGATGATCAAGAGCGCGGGGAACCGGATCAGTCCGCTCGAGGTCGAGGAAGCTGTGCTGGCGGGGGGCGAAGCGCGGGAGGCGGTCGCGGTCGGCGTGCCGGACGCGCGATTGGGGCAGGCGATCGTGGTGATGCTGGCTGGAGACGCGGGCGACGAAGCCGCATTGCGGGCCAGATTGCGGACAGCCTTGCCGAGCTTCATGCAGCCGGGTGAATATCTGTGGCGGGACGAATTGCCGCGGAATGCCAATGGGAAGCTGGACAGGTCTGCCATTGCTACCGAGATAAAGGGATCTTCCACCGCGAAGGCAGAGGAGCAGTCTGGGCCAACGCCTTCGCCGGGGAACACGGAAGGACGCGCGTCATGAAACCGATGGGTGCTCTGCCTCCCGAGTTTGCCGTGCAGTCTGGCGCGTTGCTCATTGCCGGCCGGTCCGCCGACGACTGGGCTGCGCAGGCCGGCGACACGCCGCTGTTCGTCTACGACCTGGCGATCGTCGCCGCGCGCATTGCACGCTTCAGGGCAGCGATGCCGGCGATCGATCTGCATTATGCGATCAAGGCCAATCCGCATGCCGACCTGCTGACCGCGATCGCGCCGCTGGTCGACGGGCTCGACGTCGCCTCGTCGGGCGAACTCGCCAAGGCGCTGATCGTCAAACCTGCCGCGTCGATCAGCTTTGCCGGGCCGGGCAAGCGTGATGACGAACTCACGGCCGCGATCACCGCTGGCGCCACGCTCAACGTCGAATCGGAAGGCGAAGCCGCGCGGGCGTTCGCGATCGGCGACCGGCTCGGTGTTGCGCCACGCATGGCGGTGCGGGTGAATCCCGATATCGAACTTCGCGGCTCGGGCATGCGCATGGGTGGACGGGCGTCGCCGTTCGGGGTCGATGCGGTACGCGCCGCGGCCCTAGTGAAGGCAATCGTCGATACCGGCGCCGACTGGCGCGGCTTTCACATCTACGCCGGCAGCCAAGCGCTCGATCCCGGTGCGATCATCGAGACGCAGGCTGCGACGATCGCGCTCGCCGCGCGGTTGGCGGACGAGACCGGCGCCGCGCCGCCGCTCGTCAACCTCGGCGGCGGGTTCGGCGTGCCGTATTTCGCTGGCGATGTGGCGCTGGATATCGAGGGTGTGGGCGCCGCACTGGCGGACGCGCTCGCGTCGCGTCCGGCGATCCTGACAGATACAAGGTTCGCAATCGAACTCGGGCGTTGGCTCGTCGCCGAAGCCGGCGTCTATCTCACCCGCGTCATCGACATAAAGCAAAGCCAGGGCGAAACCTTCGTCATCGTCGATGGCGGGCTCAACCACCAGCTCGCCGCCAGCGGCAATTTCGGTACCGTTGTCCGCCGCAACTACCCGATCGCGGTCGCTGCACGGATGGGCGGGAACGCGACGGACACCGTCTCCGTCGTCGGCCCGCTCTGCACCCCGCTCGACCGCCTCGGCGACAAGATCGCGCTGCCGACGGTAGAGGTCGGCGATCTGATCGCGATCTTCATGGCCGGTGCCTATGGCGCCAGCGCCAGCCCGAGTGCGTTTCTCGGGCATCCACCGGCGATCGAGATCGTTACTGCTCCATAGCCTGCCGGTCCTGCGTCCCGATCTGGGGCCATTGCCGGTCGGGAGCATGGTTACGGGGCGCTCCTAACGCTATCTTCACCTGTTCCTTGCATAGCCGAGGCTGAGTTTAGCCGACCGCCGGGCAACCGACGGCTGGTATGGCGCCAGGAGAATAAGTGCCCATGCGTTCCGGACCCGTATCGAAATCCCTGCTGACCCTCGGCCTGACCGGCGCGACGCTATCGGCGTGCGCGACCACCGGCAGCCGTCCCGAACTGCCGCCGGCCGCCTATGTCGCGAACCAGGAGCTGCCGGGCGAGGAATACGTCATCGGGCCGCTCGATCAGCTCAATATCTTCGTCTGGCGCAATCCTGAGCTGTCGTCGAAGGTGCAGGTGCGCCCCGACGGCCGGATCACCACGCCGTTGATCAACGACCTGCCTGCGGTCGGCAAGACCCCGGCGATGCTAAGCGACGACATCAAGAAGGCGCTCGCATCCTATATCAAGGATCCGATCGTCTCGGTGATCGTCGAGAATTTCAGCGGGACGTACAGCCAGCAGGTGCGCATCGTCGGCGCGACCGAGAAGCCCGCGTCGATCTCCTACCGCGCCAACATGACGCTGCTCGACGCGATGATCGCGGTCGGCGGGCTCAGCCAATACGCCGCCGGCAACAAGGCGCGGCTGGTCCGCTACGACCGGACCACCGGTAAGCAGACCGAATATGGCCTGCAGATCGGCAATCTCCTCAAGAAGGGCGATTCGTCGGCCAACGTTCGGCTCGAACCGGGCGATGTGATCATCATCCCCGAATCGATGTTCTGAGGCTCGCTGGATGAACGGGATCTACGACGAGGTGCGCATAGCACTGCATGCGATCTGGACGCGGCGCTGGCTGGCGCTGGCGGTGGCGTGGGGCGTGTGCGTGCTCGGCTGGCTGGTCGTCTCGCAGATTCCAAGCCGCTACGAATCGACTGCGCGCGTGTTCGTGCAGATGCAAACGGTGCTGCCCGCCGGGATGGACGGCGTGCCGCAGAGCGTACCGATGACCGTCGATACGATCCGCACGACGCTGATTTCCGCGGTGAACCTCGAAAAGGTTGTGCGCGGCACCGATCTGGCGAACACCGTATCGAGCGACCGCGACGTCGCCGACCGCGTCGCCGCGCTGGCACCGAACATCAAGATCGTGTCGCAGCAGGATAACCTGTTCCAGATCACGACCAGCGCGGCGAGCCCGAAGCTGGCGCGCCAGATCACGCAGAAGCTGATCGACCTGTTCGTCGAGCAGAACCTTGCGGGCGACCGTTCGAAGACGACGCAGAGCCTGACCTTCCTCGATCAGCAGCTCGCATCGCGGCAGAAACAGCTCGCGGATGCCGAGGCCAAGCGTGCCGATTTCCAGAACCGGTATCTCGGCGCGCTGCCGGGCACCGGATCGGTCAGCGACCGGATCGGCGCGGCGCGCTCGCAGATGGCGCAAGTCGATGGCGATCTTGCCGCCGCGCAGTCCAGCCTCGCCGCGGTACAGGGGCAGATGGCGGGAACGCCGGCCACCGTCGCCGGGTCCGCCGGTGTCGTGGGGGCTGCGGGACCGGCGCGTGCGCGGCTCCAGGCGATCCAGGGCCAGCTCGCCGATGCCCGTGCGCGCGGCTATACCGAGAACCATCCCGATGTGGTCGCGCTGAAGAGTCAGCTTGCGGCGGCGACGGCGGCGGCGCGTAGCGAACCGCTTGCCGGGGGCAGCGGCGCCGGTAGTGCGCAGAACCCGCTTTACGCATCGCTTCAGTCGATGGTCGCGGACCGTACCGCGACGGTGGCATCGCTGCGGATCCGGCGAAGCCAGTTGCAGGGCGATCTCGACCTGCTCAACTCGAAGCTGAGCGGCGATCCCGAGGTCGCTGCCGAGCAGGGCTCGATCGACCGCGATTATCAGGTGCTCAAGGACCAGTATGACACGTTGCTGCGGCAGCGCGAACAGACCGCGCTGGTCGGTCAGGCGCAGTCGCAGAGCGATCACGTCAAGTTCAGCGTGATCGATCCGCCGACGATGCCGAGTACGCCGAGCGCGCCTAACCGAATACTGCTACTGACCGGTGTGCTGATCGTCGGACTCGCCGGCGGGATCGGTGCGGCGTTCGCGATGGGGCAGCTGCGGACGACGTTCTCGACCAGCGCGCGGCTCGAAAAGGCGGCGGGGATGCCGGTGATCGGGTCGATCGGCGAAGTCGTGACGCGCGTCCAGTCGAACCAGCGGCGTCGCAAGTTCAAGCTGTTCCTGGGCGGCACTGCCGCGCTGGGCACCGCCTATGTCCTGTTGCTGGGGGTCGAGATCCTTCAGCGCGGGCTGGCGGCATAAGGGGGAATGGCCGTGACGAAACCTGATCGCGAACCCTCGCTGCTCGAGCGCGCAGCCAAGGTGTATGATTTCAGCGCGCATGCCAGGGCACGCGGCGGCGTGCTGCCCGAGGCTCCCGTTGATGAAGCGCCGGTTCGCGCGCCGCCGGTTGCCCTGGCTCGCGCCGTCGCGGTCGAGCCCGCTGCTGACACCGCGTTTGTCGCCCATGTGACGGCGCCTGCGCATGAGTTTACCGACGTGACGTTGCTTGCGATCCCGGAGGAACTGCGCGCGCCGGTCGGCGACGAATTCACCGACGAAGTTTATTACCCCGAGGATTCGGACGATACCGCGCGCATCGATCGCGGGATGCTCGCCGGCAATGGCATGATCGTGCCCGGCGCACCGGTCGGCCCGCTCGCCGAGGAGTTCCGCCTGATCAAGCGCCAGTTGCTGATCGCCAGCGCGCGCATCGCCGAGAGCGACAGCCCGGACAAGGCGCGGATGATCCTGGTCTGCTCGGCGCGTCCCGAGGACGGCAAGACGTTCTGCGCGATCAACCTGGCACTCTCGATCGCCGCCGAGCGCGATACCGAAGTCCTGCTCGTCGATGCCGACGTCGCAAAGCCCGATATCGTCAACCGGCTCGGTATGAGCGACGGCCCTGGGCTGCTGGATGCTCTGAGCGATTCGCGGATCGACGTCGAGGATCTGGTGATCCACACCGACGTGCCGCATCTGGCGATCCTTCCCGCCGGCACCAAGACCGCGATGGATACCGAACTGCTCGCCAGCGCGCGGACCAGGGCGGTGATCGCGCGGCTTCTCGCCGCCAACCCCCGTCGCATCATCATCATCGATTCCCCGCCCGCACTCGCCGCGTCGGCGGCGTCGGTGCTGGCGATGCGCGTCGGCCAGGTGATGCTCGTCGTCCGCGCCGATCGCACGCCGGAAAGCGAACTGCGCGCCGCGGTCAACATCCTCGACGGGTGCGAGCATATCCAGCTCGTCCTGAATGCCGTTTCGTTCGTCCAGGGCGGAGCGCGGTTCGGCAGCTATTATGGCCAGGAGAGCGCGTGATGACCGGGTCGATGAAAAGACTGACGGTGCGCGCAGGCGTGCTGGCCGGTGTGGCGGCCACGGTCGTGATGGCGGGCATGGGAGCCGGCGCTACGCCGGTGATCGCACAGGCGGACGCGCCGCCGCCGCCCACACTTCGGTCATCCGGGTCGGATACGGCGCGCCGCGTCACCATCAACCCGTATGTCGAGGCCAGCCAGACGCTCGCCGCCGACCTCAACGGCGGCGATGTGGTGACCTATACCAGCCTCGCCGCGGGCGTGGATGCCGCGATCCAGACGCAGCGCGTCACGGGGCAGTTGAGCTATCGGTATGAACGCCGGTTCGGCTGGGGCGACCGGCTCGGCGACGACGACGTCCACTCGGGGCTTGCCCGCGTCGACGCCCGCGTGACACGCAACCTGACTCTCGAAGCCGCTGGAATCGCAACGCGCGCCCGCTCGGACATCCGCGGTGCCGCGCCGGGCGTGCTGGTCGGCAACGTCGACAATGTCAGCCAGGTCTATGCGGTCTATGCCGGCCCCAGCTTCACCACCACCGCCGGTCCGGTCGTTTTCGACGCGAACTACCGCTTGGGCTATACCAAGGTTGAGACGCCCACCTTCGGCGACACGACCATCGGCGGGCGGCGGCTCGATTATTACGACGATTCGATCGGCAATACCGCGACCGCGCGCGCATCGGTCGCGCCAGGTCTGGTCGCGCCATTCGGCGTCACGCTCAGCGGCGCGTACGATCGCGAGACCGCCAGCCAACTCAAGCAGCGCTACGAGGGCTATTACGGCCGCGGTGACATCCTCCAGCCGGTGTCGCCCTATGTCGCGCTGACCGCCGGTGTCGGCTACGAGAAGATCGAGACCAGTCAGAAGGACGCGGTCGTCGATGCGACGGGGGTGCCGGTGCTCGATCGCGATGGCCGCTTCGTCACCAACGACGCGTCGCCGCGGCGTATCGCCTACCGGACCGACGGGCTGTATTACGATGCCGGCGTGATCTGGCGGCCCAATCGTCGCACCTCGGTCGAGGGCCATGTTGGCAAGCGCTATGGCTCGCTCAGCTACACCGGCACGGCGACCTACCAGGCCTCCCGGTCGGTCGGTCTCGCGGTCAACGTGTATGACGGCGTCCAGACCTTCGGTCGCCAGCTCCGTACCGGCATCGGTAATCTGCCGACCAGCTTCCTGACCGGCAACCAGCAAGGGTTCGGCCAGCAATTCAACGGCTGCGTGTTCGGCTCCAGCGGCGCGCAGCCCGGCGCCTGCCTCGACGACGTGTTCCAGTCGATCTCGACCGCTAGCTACCGCGCCCGCGGGATCGATGGCGTGATCGTCGCGACCCGCGGTCGATCGACCTGGGGAGCAGGGGCCGGCTATGCCAACCGCAAGCTGTATTCGCCGAACGTCGCACCGGGCCTGGTCGTCACCGGTCTCGAGGACCAGAGCTATTACGGCCAGCTGTTCTACGCGCGCACCCTGACGCAGGTCTCGGGCGTTAATGCAGATCTATTCGTCAACTACTACGATCCCGGCGTGCCCAACATCGCGGCAGCGGACGTATCGGGCGACGACGGCGTCTGGTCGTATGGTGCGACCGGAACGTATTACCACAATTTCGGACGGCTCGGTACGACCGCGTCGCTCGGACTTTACAGCTTCAAGGTCGGTGACCTCGACAGCGACTGGTCGGCGCAGGCGCTGATCGGCGCGCGATATCAGTTCTGAAGGCGAGAGCAGATGTACGACGAACATTATGGACTGACGGCGCGGCCGTTCCAGCTCACTCCGGACCCCAAATTCTGGTTCGAGACCGCGACGCATCGCAAGGCGATGGCGTATCTCGGCTACGGGCTGGCGCAGGGCGAGGGCTTTATCGTCATCACCGGCGATATCGGCGCGGGCAAGACGACGCTGATCGGTCACCTGATGGACACGATCGACCACCAGCGGCTTAACGCGATCAAGCTAGTGTCGACCGCGATCGAAGCGGACGACCTGCTGCGGATCGTCGCGACCGAATTGCACGTCGATCCGTCGGGGCTGACCAAGGCCGAACTGCTGACCGCCATCGAGCGCGGGCTGCACGCCGTGGCGCGGACCGGCAAGCGCACGCTGCTGATCGTCGACGAGGCGCAGGCGTTGCCCGTGTCCGCGCTCGAAGAACTGCGGATGCTGTCGAACTTCCAGGCGGGCGGCCATGCGCTGTTGCAGATCGTCCTGCTCGGCCAGCCCGAGTTCCGCGATCGCCTGCACGGCCTGGATCGGCTCGAACAGCTTCGCCAGCGCGTCATCGCGATCCACCATCTCGATCCGATGGAGGAGCATGAGGTCTCCGAGTATCTCGCGCACCGCCTGACGGTGGTTGGCTGGACCGGCAACCCGGATTTCGCAGACGATGCGTTCGCGGCCTTCTACGCCGGTTCGGCGGGCGTACCGCGTCGCCTTAACCTGCTCGCCGGGCGCGTGATGCTCCACGCCGCTATCGAGGATCTGCGGGTGATCGATGCCGCCGTCGTGCGGTCGGTGCAGCGCGACCTTGAGGGCGACCTGCCGACGCTGGCGACGGACACGGGAAAGGGCGCGACTGCTTCGGTCGAGACGCTCGCCCAGCCAGCCGCGGTCGTCGAGCCGCCGCGTACGAATTCCGCGACCGAAGAACGCATCGCCGCGCTGGAGGCGCGGGTGGAGTTGCAGGACGAGGCCTTGCGCCGCGTGCTGACGCTGCTGGTCGACTGGGTCGAGAGCGAGGATGCTAAGCCCGAATATGCACCGATCCGCGGTGTCTCCGCTTGGCACGATGCTGCCTGAAGTGCCTGTTCTCAATGGTATGTCCGTCGATGTTGAGGACTGGTTCCAGGTCGGCGCGTTCGAGAAGGTCATCGACAAGGCCGACTGGGACTCGCTCCAGCCGCGTGTGGAGGCGAACACCGACGCTGTCCTTGCGCTCTTCGCCGAGCGCGACACGAAGGCGACGTTCTTCACGCTTGGCTGGGTCGCGCATCGCTATCCCGCGCTGATCCGCCGGATCGTCGATGCCGGGCATGAGATCGCCAGCCACGGCTGGGATCACCAGCGTGTCTTCACGATGACGCCGGACGTGTTTCGCGCCGATCTGGTCCGTGCGCGCACCGCGATCGAGGACGCGGCGGGGGCCAAGGTCACGGGCTACCGTGCGCCGAGCTTCTCGATCGACCAGCGGACGCCTTGGGCGCATGTCGAGCTCGCGGAGGCGGGCTACACCTATTCCTCCAGCGTCGCGCCGGTGAAGCACGATCATTACGGCTGGCTCGATGCGCCTCGCTATGGCTTCAAGCCGCTCACCGACAGCGCGCTGATCGAAGTCCCCGTGACGGTCGCCAAGTTCGGCGAGCGCAAGCTTGCCACCGGCGGCGGGTTCTTCCGCCTGCTGCCCGCGGCGATCACCGACTTCGCGGTCCGTCAGGTCAACCGCGAGGATCGCCCGGCGATGTTCTACTTCCACCCGTGGGAGATCGATCCGGCGCAACCGCGGGTCGATGCGGCACCGATGCGCTCGAAGATCCGGCATTATTCGCGGCTCGGCGCGATGGCGGGCAAGTTGCGCGGGTTGCTCGGTCGCCACGAATGGGGCCGCGTCGATGCGGTCGTCGCGCGCGAAGCGGCCCGGCTGGCGTGACCGCGCCGATGCCCGTCGGCGTGCGCGAAGCGGACCTTCGCGATCCGGCCGAGTGCGCGCGGATCGCCGCCTTCGTTGCGGCGACCGAGGGGGCCACACCCTTTCACCTGCCCGAATGGAGCCGTGCCGTGCAGGACGGCTGCGGCCAGCGCGCGCGCTATCTGGTATCCGAAGATGCCGGCGGGGCGATCATCGGCGCGCTGCCGCTCACCGAGATGCGCTCCCCGCTGTTCGGACGTGCGCTGGTGTCGACCGGGTTCGGCGTCGATGGCGGCATTTTGGGAGCGTCGATCGAACCGCTGGCTGCGGGCGCATGGAACCTTGCGCTGCGGACCGGTTGCCCCTCCGTCGAGCTGCGCGGCGGCCCTGCACCGCAGGGTTGGGCAAGCGACGACACCAGCTATCTTGGCTTCGCGCGCGATCTGGCCGTGGACGACGAGGCCGAACTGCTTGCGATCCCGCGCAAACAGCGTGCGGAAGTCCGTCGGTCGCTCGGATTCGACTTCGAGATCGTCACCGGCAACGACCGGAAACTGCTCGCCGAGCATTACCGGGTCTATGCGGAGTCGGTCCGAAATCTCGGCACCCCGGTATTTCCGGCCAAGCTTTTCCGCAGCGTTGCCAGCATGATGGATGCGGATGTTCTTACCGTCCGGCATGAGGGCAGGGCAGTCGCCAGCGTTCTCAGCCTGTATTTCGATGGGACCGTCTACCCCTATTGGGGTGGCGGGACAGACGCGGCACGTGGGCTTCGCGCCAACGACCGGATGTATTTCGCCTTGATGGCGCATGCGCGGGCGAAGGGTTGCACGCGGTTCGACTTCGGGCGTTCGAAGACCGGCACCGGCGCAGCCGCGTTCAAGAAGAATTGGGGCTTCACGCCCGAACCGCGGCTCTACGCCAAGCGCAGCGACGGGCCGGCGCGCGAGGTCAATCCGCTGAACCCCAAATACGCCTTGATGGTGAAGACGTGGAAACGCCTCCCGCTCTGGGTCGCGACCGCCGCAGGACCGTGGATTTCCCGAGGGCTGGGGTGAGCCTGCTCTTCCTCGCGCACCGCGTTCCGTTCCCGCCTGACCGCGGCGACAAGATCCGCAGCTTCCACATTCTCCAGTATCTGGCGAAGCGTACGCCGGTCCATCTGGTGGCGTTCGCGGACGATGAGGCGGACTTCGATCCTCCCGCGGTGTTAACGGATATGCTCGCGACCTGCACGATCCTGCCCCGCAGCAAATCGCAAAAGCGCGCTGCGATCGAAGCGCTCGCCAGCGGCAAGCCCGTATCGCTGACCGCGTTCGCTAGCCCGGCGATGCAGGCCGCTGTCGATCGCATTCTGCCGCAGGTCGGCGGTGTCTATTGTTTCTCAGGGCAGATGGCGCAGTATCTGTCCGATGACGGCCCCCCGGTGGTCATGGATTTCGTCGACATGGACTCCGCCAAGTTCGCGGGTTTCGCGGAGGACATGCGCGGCCCGATGCGCTGGATGATGCGTCGCGAAGCTCGGTTGCTGGGGGATTTCGAGCGTGCCGTGGCCGCCCGCGTCTCGGCCTGCCTGTTCGTGAGTGAAGCCGAAGCGGCGCTGTTCGCTGGCGGCGGCGCGAAGGGGCGCGTGCTCGCGGTCGAGAACGGCATCGACTCCGTAAAGTTCGATCCTGCTGCGAACGACCTCAACCTCGCAATCGATCACCCTCCCGGCGAAGGCCGGGGCCCAATTGGAGAGGTCGCGGTAACGGCGCGCAGACCTCGACCATCGACGTCCCCCAATTGGACCCCGGCCTTCGCCGGGGGGGATGGAATGAGCGAGGCCAATGACTTTCCTCTCATCGTCTTCACCGGCCAGATGGACTATCGCCCCAATATCGACGCCGTCACCTGGTTCGCGCGCGACATCCTCCCCCTGATCCGTCGCCAGCGCCCCGCGCACTTTGCAATCGTCGGCCGCGCCCCCACGCCCGCGGTGCAGGCGCTCGCCGGCAACCACGTCACCGTCACCGGCGCGGTCGACGACGTCCGCGGCTGGCTCGCCGCCGCGGACGTGTGCGTCGCGCCGCTCAAGCTCGCGCGCGGCATCCAGAACAAGGTGCTCGAGGCGATGGCGATGGCGCGTCCCGTCGTCGCCTCTACGGCCGCGGCGGAAGGCATCGACCACGCCGACACCCTCCGGGTTGCCGGTACCGCGCGGCACTTCGCCGATCAGGTGATCGCACTGCTCGACGCGCCGGACAGCGCCGCCAAGCTCGGCGCCGATGCTCGCGCGCAGGTCCTCCGGCGTTACGGCTGGGACGCCCGTCTTGCGCCGCTCGACTCGCTGCTCGGCCTGATCGCATGACCGCCTGGCGGCGCCACGGCATCGCGCTGGCGGTCGCATTCGTCCTGATCCTGCTGACGTTCCGCAGCGACGTGCGCGATGTCGTGCAGATCTGGTGGAACAGCACGACCTTCGGGCATTGCCTGTTCATCGGCCCGGTGATCGCGTGGCTCGTCTGGCAACGCCGTGCGGAACTCGCGCAGCTCACGCCGACGGGGTGGTGGCCTGGCCTCGGGCTGATCACGATCGGCGGGTTCGGCTGGCTGATGGGCGACGCCGCCTCGGTCGGTTTCGCACGCCAGCTTGGGTTGGTCATGATGCTGCAAGGCGCGGTGGTCACGATCCTCGGGCCCAGTGTCACGCGTGGCCTGCTGTTTCCGCTCGCCTACGCCTTTTTCCTCGTCCCGTTCGGCGAAGGTCTCGAACCGCCGCTCCAGACCGTCACCGTCGCGATCGTCATGCCGCTGCTCCACCTCGTCGGGGTCCCAGCGGTGGTCGACGGCGTGCTGATCCATGCCGGCCGCTATTATTTCGAGGTCGCGGAGGCGTGTTCGGGCGCGAAATTCGTCATCGCGATGGTCGCGTTCGGCGTGCTGGTCGCCAATCTATGCTTCCTGTCGTGGAAACGCCGTGCGGTCTTCCTCGCGGTGTCGGTGGTCGTGCCGATCATCGCCAACGGCTTCCGCGCGTTCGGGACGATCTGGGCCGCCGACCTGACCTCGGTCGAAGCGGCCACCGGGTTCGATCATATCGTCTATGGCTGGGTGTTCTTCGCGCTCGTGATGGCGGGCGTGCTCGCGATCGGCTGGCGCTGGTTCGACCGTGCGCCCGACGATCCTGCGTTCGATCCGGCGATGCTCCAGGCGAGCCCCCGCCACCGCACCGAGCTACGGGTTGCAACCGCGCTCGTGCTTGCGACGGTCGCGATCTTCCCGAGCTGGAGCGCTGCCATTGCCGGTCGTGCGCAGCCGCTCCCCGCGCATATCGACCTGCCCGATATCCCCGGCTGGCACCGCGTTCCGGTCAGCACGCGCGCGCCCTGGACGCCCTATTACCCGGGCGCGGACCATTATCTGTTCGGCCGCTATGCCGACGTATCGAGCGCGACCGTCGACATGAGCATCGCCGTGTTCGGCAACCAGCATGAGGGCAAGGAACTGATCGCGTTCGGCACCGGCGTCCTGCGGCAGGAGGATCGCTGGGTCCGCGTCGCCAACTTGCCCGATATTTCTGATAGCGTGGGGGCACGCGGTTCGACGATGCGGATCACCGCGCCGGGCCCCGTAGAGCGGATCGTCGCGACGTGGTACCGGGTCGGCGACACGACCACGCAGGACGAGACGCTGGTGAAGATCGAGACGATGAAGACGCGGCTGCTCGGCGGTCCGCAACGCGCGGTGGCGATCCACCTGTCGGTCGAGGGCGCCGATCCGCGACCGATCGCGCGCTTCCTCACCGCGTTGGGTCCGATCGGTATCGTCGCCGATCGCGCCGCGGGGATGCGCTAGATGTGCGGCATCGCCGGGATCTTCCACCCGGGTACGCCCAAGCCGATCGACCCCAACCGCGTCCAGGCGATGATCGCCGCGCTGGCGCATCGCGGGCCCGACGGCGACGGCATCTGGACCGCACCCGGCGTCGGTCTCGGCCATCGCCGGCTGTCGATCATCGACCTCGAAGGGTCGCCGCAGCCGATGTCGGACGGCGCGCTGACAATCACCTATAACGGCGAAGTCTATAATTTCGCCGAACTGCGCGACGAGCTGATCGCCAAGGGCGCGATCTTCCGGACGGTCGGCGACACCGAAGTGTTGCTCCACGCCTGGCGCGCCTGGGGGCCGTCGATGCTCGACCGGCTGAACGGCATGTTCGCGTTCGGGATCCACGATTCCGCCGCGCACACGCTGTTCCTCGCGCGCGACCGGATGGGCGTGAAGCCGCTATATTATGTCGAGCTTGCCGACGGCTCGCTCGCCTTCGCCTCCGAGCTGAAGGGCCTGCTCGCGCACCCGCAGCTCCGGCGCGTACCCGATCTGAGCGCTGTCGAGGACTACCTGGCGCTGGGCTACGTCCCCGATGATTCCTGTATCGTCGCGGGCGTGAAGAAGCTGGCGGCGGGCCATTTCCTGCTGGTCGAGCGCGGCCGCGCAGTGCCGCAACCGCGCAAATGGTGGGACATCGATTTCTCCAACCGCGCGACCGGCTCCGCCAAGGCGCTCGGCGAGGAGCTGGTCGACCGGATGCGGGCGGGCGTGCGGTCGCGGATGGTCGCCGACGTGCCGCTCGGCGCGTTTCTCTCGGGCGGGGTAGACAGCTCGGCGGTGGTCGCGCTGATGGCTGAAGCGAGCCCCAAGGCGGTCCGCACCTGCACGATCGGGTTCGACGAAGCGGGCCATGACGAGCGCAGCTTCGCCACCACCGTCGCGCGTCGTTTCGCCACCGATCACCGCGAGCGCGTGGTCCAGTCGGGCGACGTCTCGCTGATCGACACGCTGGTCGCGAGCTTCGACGAACCCTTCGCCGACGCCTCCGCGCTGGCGACGTACCAGGTTTGTGCGCTGGCCCGCGAAAGCGTCACCGTCGCACTGTCGGGCGATGGCGCGGACGAGGCACTCGCCGGCTATCGTCGCTACAAGTTCCAGTCCGTCGAGGAGCGCGTCCGCGGCCTGCTCCCGGCGCATCTGCGCGCTGACGTGTTCGGGACGCTTGGCCGCTGGTATCCGAAGGCCGACTGGGCGCCGCGTCCGCTGCGCGCGAAATCGACGTTGCTCGCGCTCGCGCAGGGTGGCGGCGAGGCGTATGCGCGGTCGGTCGGCGTCACCACGCCCGAGTTGCGCGCGCACCTCTTCACAGCCGGTGCCCGTGCCACGCTTGGTGGGTACCGCGCCGAGGATCGCTACGTCGCGACGATGGCGAACGCGCCGGCGCGCGACGCGATCGACCGCGCGCAATATGCCGACATCAAGCATTGGCTGCCTGGCGACATCCTCACCAAGGTCGACCGGACCAGCATGGCGGTCGGGCTCGAAGCGCGCGAACCGTTGCTCGATCACCACCTGATCGAGTTCTGCGCGACGCTGCCGGCGGCCATGCGGTTGCGCCACGGTGAGGGCAAATGGCTGATGAAGAAGGCGATGGAGCCGTATCTGCCGCGTGAGATCCTCTATCGCCAGAAGATGGGCTTCGTGACGCCGATCAGCGCGTGGTTCCGCGAGGCGCTGGCGGGGGAGGCGTCGGCACTGGCGAAGTCGCGCACGCTTGGCGAAACGGGCTGGTTCGACATGGCGACGATCGCCCGGATCGCCGACGAACACCGCTTGGGCCGGGTCGAGCATGGCCGGACCCTGTGGCAGTTCGTGATGCTCGAACGGTCGATGAAGCGGATGTTCGGGTAGGCTCCTGATCCTCCCCCGCCAGGGGGAGGTGGCGCGAAGCGACGGAGGGGGAGGGCGGGGAACGTCGGTTACGCGTTCCTCCCCCTCCGTCTGGCAAGTGCCAGCCACCTCCCCCTGGCGGGGGAGGATTGGGTCCTAGAACAACCCTTCGATCAGGCCGTCCTCATTAAGGCGGATCGCCTCCGCCGCCGGTACGCGGGGGAGGCCAGGCATCGTCATGATCTCGCCGCAGATCGCCACCACGAACCCGGCCCCCGCAGCGAGGCGGACTTCGCGCACCGGCACGATATGCCCGGTCGGCGCACCGAGCAGCGCGGGGTCGGTCGAGAAGCTGTACTGCGTCTTGGCAAGGCAGACGGGCAGGTGACCGTAGCCCGCATCTTCCCAGCGCTTGAGTTGCGCCAGCACGCTCGGCTCGGCGACCGCGTGCTCCGCGCGATAAATCCGCCGGGCAACCGTGTCGATCTTGTCGAACAGCGAGAGTTCGTCGCCATAGATCGGCGCGAACCCGCCGCCATGTGTCGCGCAGATATCGGCGACCGCGTCGGCCAACTCGACCGCACCCGCGCCACCCTCGGCCCAATGGCGGCAGAGTATCGCGCGCGAACCGTGCTGGGCGGCCGCCTCGACGATCGCAGCGATCTCGGCGTCGCTGTCGGTATAGAAATGGTTGATCGCGACGATCGCGGGCACGCCGAACTGGCGGATGTTCTCGATGTGGCGGACGAGGTTGACCGCGCCCTTGCGGACCGCCTCGACATTCTCGTGCGCAAGATCGGCCTTGGCGACGCCGCCGTTCATCTTCAGCGCGCGCGCGGTCGCGACGATCACGACCGCGTCGGGGGCGAGGCCCGCCTGGCGGCACTTGATGTCGAAGAACTTTTCCGCGCCTAGGTCGGCGCCAAAGCCGGCTTCGGTGACGACGTAATCGCCGAGCGACAGCGCCGCCCGCGTCGCGATCACCGAGTTGCAACCATGCGCGATGTTGGCGAACGGGCCGCCGTGGAGGAACGCGGGCGTGCCTTCGAGCGACTGGACGAGGTTGGGCTTGATCGCCTCCGCCAGCAGCACCGCCATCGCGCCGTCCGCCTTCAGGTCACGCGCGGTGATCGGCTGGCGGTCGCGCGTGTAGGCGACGACGATATTGCCCAACCGGCGCTCCATGTCCGCGAGGTCATTGGCGAGGCACAGAATCGCCATCACCTCGGACGCAACGGTGATGTCGAAGCCCGATTCACGCGGGTAGCCATTGGCGACGCCGCCGATCGACTGGACGATGTCGCGCAACGCACGATCGTTCATGTCGAGCACGCGGCGCCATACCACGCGGCGGACGTCGATCTGGAGCGCGTTGCCCCAGTGGATATGGTTGTCGATCATCGCCGCGAGCAGATTGTGCGCGGCGGTGATGGCGTGGAAATCGCCGGTGAAGTGGAGGTTGATGTCCTCCATCGGCGCGACCTGCGCGCGGCCGCCCCCGGTGGCGCCGCCCTTGGTGCCGAAGCACGGCCCGAGCGAGGGTTCGCGGAGTGCGAGCACGGCGTTGCGCCCGGTGTGGCGCAGCGCGTCGGCGAGGCCGATCGAGGTGGTGGTCTTGCCTTCGCCCGCCGGGGTCGGGTTGATCGCTGTGACGAGGATCAACCGGCCTTTTGCGCCCGATTTGCGCGTTTCGAGCCAGTCGAGCGCGATCTTTGCCTTGTAGCGACCATAGGGCTCGATCGCTGCGTCGGGGATGCCGAGGCCGTCCGCAATCGTGGCGATGGGGCGCAGCGCGACGCTGCGGGCGATGGCGATATCGGTGTCCATGGGGGCGTGCGTAGCGGCGGATGTGGCGGGGTGCCAGACGCTTTTTGGGTCACGCTTGGCCCCTCATTGTGCATCGTCATCCCCGCGAAGGCGGGGACCCATATGCTCAATCGCCGGCGATATCGTCGTAAGGTTTGCCAGTATGGGTTCCCGCCTTCGCGGGAATGACGGATACATGTTTGCAAGGCATCAATGCCGAACCGATCCGGGTGGCAGGGGACTCTGCGATCTTAAATCCCGAGGCGCGCCGCGGCTAAGCCGCGTCGTCGGACGGGGCTGGTGCCCCCGCCGGCCGGGCGTGATGCCGGGTCCGCGCCGGAGCTTTCGCTCCGGCTTGGGCATCACGCCGCGAACTGGTTCATCGTATTATGCGCGCCTCCCGCCTTCAACGCAGCCTCGCCCGCAAAATACTCCTTGTGGTCGTCGCCGAGGTCCGAGCCGGACATGTTCTGGTGCTTCACGCAGGCGATGCCCTCGCGGATCTCCTTGCGCTGGACGCCTTTCACGTAGCCGAGCATCCCCGCGTCGCCGAAATACTCCTTGGCGAGGTTGTCGGTCGACAGCGCGGCCGTATGATACGTCGGCAGCGTGATCAAATGGTGGAAGATGCCCGCACGCTTGGCCGAGTCCGCCTGGAAGGTGCGGATGCGTTCGTCGGCTTCGTCGGCAAGCGCCGTGCCATCATAATCAACGCTCATCAGGCGTGCACGGTCGTAGGCGGAGACGTCTTCACCGGCAGCGGACCAGGCGTCGTACACCTGCTGGCGGAAATTCAGCGTCCAGTTGAAGCTCGGCGAGTTGTTGTAGACGAGCTTCGCGTTGGGCACGACCTCGCGGATGCGGTCGACCATGCCGGCGATCTGTTCGATATGCGGCTTCTCGGTCTCGATCCAGAGCAGGTCCGCGCCGTTCTGCAAGCTGGCGATGCAGTCCATCACGCAACGGTCCTCGCCCGTGCCGGCACGGAACTGGAACAGGTTGGAGGGCAGGCGCTTGGGGCGGAGCAGCTTGCCGTCGCGGTTGAGGATGACGTCGCCGTTCTGCGCGGTCGTGGGATCGATTTCCTCGCAGTCGAGGTACGAATTGTACTGGTCGCCGAGGTCGCCTGCTTCCTTGCTGACCGCGATCTGCTTGGTGAGGCCGGCGCCGAGCGAGTCGGTGCGCGTGACGATGATGCCGTCCTCGACGCCGAGTTCGAGGAACGCGTAGCGGCACGCACGGACCTTCGCGAGGAAGTCCTCATGCGGCACGGTGACCTTGCCGTCCTGATGGCCGCACTGCTTCTCGTCGCTGACCTGGTTCTCGATCTGGAGCGCGCAGGCGCCTGCCTCGATCATCTTCCGCGCGAGCAGATAGGTCGCTTCCGCATTGCCGAAGCCCGCGTCGATGTCGGCGATGATCGGCACGACGTGCGTCTGGTGGTTCTCGATCGCGTTGAGCAGGCGCTGTTCCTCGATCGCGTTGCCGGCGGCGCGAGCGGCATCGACGTCGCGGAACATCATGCCGAGTTCGCGCGCGTCGGCCTGGCGGAGGAAGGTGTAGAGTTCCTCGATCAGCGCGGGCACGCTGGTCTTCTCGTGCATCGACTGGTCGGGCAGCGGGCCGAACTCGCTCCGCATCGCCGCGACCATCCAGCCGGACAAATACAGATAGCGGCGGTCGGTGGTGCCGAAATGCTTCTTGATGCTGATCATCTTCTGCTGCGCGATGAACCCGTGCCAGCAGCCGAGCGACTGCGTGTAGTGCGCCGGGTCCGCGTCATAGGCGGCCATGTCCTTGCGCATGATCGCGGCGGTGTAGCGCGCGATGTCGAGCCCGGTGGCGAAACGGTTCTGGAGCCGCATCCGTGCGACCGATTCGGGCGAGATCGCGTCCCATGTGCCATTCTGGTCGGCGATCAGATTGGAGATCTGGGCGATGTGCGTCTGATAAGTCACGGGCGATCCTTCGCTGCTGCGTTGATCGTCGTGTAGAGTTGTTGACAGGGTTTCGGGCGGGAATGCGCTTGTGCAGCGGGTGTTGGTGTCGGTTGCACGAGCAAAGCGAGTGTCTGGTTGTGAAGAACATTACACCGGCTTGCGTCACGTCGGGCTCGTTCCGGCATCCACCGTTCCGCGCGCTTGCCGATGATAAGTACGCGGAACGGTGGACCCCGGACTAGGTCCGGGGTGACGAATGGGGTGTCAGTCCGTTTCGGTAACCCGGTCGGCTGAAGTGGGTGCCGTAAGCGGATCCGCCAACGCCGTTTCGCCGAGCGACGCCAATACCGCGGCCGCGAGCGCGTCGAGACCGTACGGCTTCTCCAGCATTATCGCATCGGTCTGGTCCGCAACCGATGCGGTATCGCCGGTCGCAAAGACAATACCGACGCCCGGCCGCACCGCGCGCGCAGTCCGCGCGAAGTCCGGTCCGGAGACACCAGGCAGGTTCACGTCGGTGACCAGGGCATCGATCGGCACGGTCTGGAGTGCGGTCATCGCGTCCTCCGCGCTCGCCGCGTCGACCACGACGAAGCCGCTGCCCTGCAACATCTCTGCGGTGTTGGCGCGGATCAGCGCGTCATCCTCGACCAGCAGCACGGTGCGGCGGGCGGAGGAGTCGAGGCGGCGGTCAGCGTCGATCCGGGCATCGCGCGCGACTTTTGCGGCGGGGTTGCCCGAGCGCTGGCGGTTGGCCAGCACCTGACGGAATTTCCGCGCCAAGGCTTCACGCGTGTACGGCTTCGACAGCAGGTCGAGACCGGCATCGAGCTTGCCCCCGTGGACGATCGAGTTCTCGGTATAGCCGGAGGTGAACAGCACCGCGAGATCGGGCAGGCGTTCCTTCGCCTTCCGCGCGAGTTCGGGGCTTTTCAGTGTGCCGGGCATCACGACATCGGTGAACAGGATATCGATCGGCACGCCGCTCTCGACCACGTTCAGTGCGCTAGCCGCGTCGACCGCCTTCAAGACGCTGTAGCCGAGATCGGTCAGCAACTCGACGACGGTGCCGCGGACCTCGTCATCGTCCTCGACCACCAGCACGGTCTCGGTGCCGCCGGAGATCGGGCTGGCATCGGCGACGACCTCGACGTCCTCGCTCTCCATCGCGCGTGGCAGATAGAGCTTGATCGTGGTCCCTTCGCCAACCTCGGAATAGATCTTCACATGGCCGCCGGACTGTTTGACGAAGCCGTAGACCATCGACAGGCCCAGACCCGAGCCCTTGCCCTCGCTCTTGGTCGAGAAGAACGGTTCGAACACCTTCTCGATGATTTCGGGGCTCATGCCGCTGCCCGTGTCGGACACGGCGAGCATCACATATTGCCCGGCGTCGACCTCGTCATGGCCCTGTGCGTAGGCGTCGTCGAGATGCGCGTTGCCAAGCTCGATGGTGAGCTTGCCCTGGCCTTCCATCGCGTCGCGCGCGTTGATCGCCAGGTTGAGCAGTGCGTTCTCGATCTGCGCGGGGTCGATGAAGGTGTTCCACAGGCCACCGCCGACCACCGTCTCGATCTCGATGCCTTCGCCGATCGCGCGACGCAGCATATCGTCCATCCCGCGCACGAACCGCGTGACGTTGACGACCTTGGGCTCGAGCGCCTGGCGGCGGCCGAAGGCGAGCAGTTGCGCGGCGAGCTTGGATCCGCGCGACACGCCGGCCATCGCATTCTCGACCCAGCGTTCGGCACGCGCGTTGCCGGCAAGGTTCTTGCCGAGCAGCTGGAGGTTGCCCGAGACGACCTGGAGCAGATTGTTGAAATCATGCGCGACGCCGCCGGTGAGCTTGCCGACGGTTTCCATCTTCTGCGACTGGGCAAGCTTGGCCTCGGCTTGGCGACGCTCGTCGATCTCGCGAATGACGCGCGCTTCGAGCGTCTCGTTGAGCTGGCGGAGCTGGTCCTCGGCACGTTCGCGGTGACGGACTTGCCGCGCGAGCGCCTCGGCCTGTTCGCGCAACGCGGCTTCGGCGGCGCGCTGGTGCGTGATGTCGGTATGAACGCCGACCCATTCGCGGACCTCGCCGGCATCATCAAAGATCGGCAGCCCGCGGACCGCGAACGTGCGCCATGTGCCGCAGTGGCGGCGGACGCGGTGTTCGAACACGAACATCGACTTGCTCAGCACAGCGGCGGTCCAGGCCTTGATCGTCGATGCGACGTCGTCGGGATGGATCGCATCAGCCCAGCCGAAATTCTGGTAGGCGTCGATCGACTGGCCGGTGAGAGTGGCCCAGCCGGGCTGTTCGCCGATCATCCGCCCGTCCGGACTGTTCGTCCAGAGCACGCCGTGGACCGCGTCCATCGCGGTGCGGAAGCGGCCGTTGCTGATGCCGACCGCCGCCTCGCGTTCGGCACGCTCCTCGACGTCGATGCCGAGGACATAGATGCCAGGGATAGAGCCATCCGCGGCAATGTGCGGCACATAGCGGAATTCGGAACGGCGGTGGCGCCCGTCGCGGTGCGGGAAGACGGTCTGCGCAACGAAGCTCTCACCGGCGAGCGCTCGGTCGAACGAAGGGCGGCGATCCTGATAGACCGCGTCGCCGAGAACCTCGCGGACGGACTTGCCGATCATCGCTTCGGGCGCGACGCCGAGCCATTCGTCGTACTGCGCGTTGGCGAGGCGGTAGACATGGTCGCGGTCGATGTACGAGATCAGCATCGGCACGGCGTCGGTGACGCGGCGGAGTTCGGCTTCGCTGGCGGCGAGGCGGTGCTCGGCTTCGACCCGGCCGCTATTGTCGACCATCGTGCAGAGCACGCCGCCGACCGTCCCGCCGGCGCAGTAGACGGGCGTATAGAACAGGTCGAGCGTCAGCGTCTCGGGACCGTCGGGGCGCTGGAACAGGATCGGCTGGTCACGGTAGGCGACGGTCTCGCCGCGGAGGCCTGCTTCGAGGACGGCGCGGTTCCAGTCCCACACTTCAGGGAAGGCGATCGCGACCGGGCTACCGAGCGCGGCGGGGTGGCGGTCGCCGGCGACGGCGCGATAACTGTCGTTGTAGAGCATGATGTGCTCGGGGCCCCACATCACGACCTTGGCGACGGGCGAGTTGAGGATGTTGGCGAGCGTGACGCGGAGTTCCGCGGGCCACGAATCGATCGGGCCGAGCGACGTCGCGCTCCAGTCGCGCTGGCGGACGAGCATCCCGCATTCACCGCCACCGATCACGATCTCGGCGGGCTTTTGCAGGGGGTCGCGGTCGCGCATCTGTTGGAGCGCGGTGCGGACAATGACGGCAGCGTCGCCGTGCCCTCCGTCGGTCAATTCGTCGATGTAGCTGCCGAGGTCTGCGGGCAGGGAAATGGTGCGCGACGAGTCAGGCGTTGTCATGCGGGACTAGTGGGTATCGCGCGCGCGCCTGTCAATGATTGGGGGGGCGGATTTCCCCTCCATCTCGTCATAGCCTACTAGCACCACCCCGGCGAAGGCCGGGGCCCAGTTGGGGGACGTTGCTAACGGAGCGTTGCCCTTCGCTATTGCCACCTCTCCAACTGGCTCCGGGCTTCGCCGGGGTGGTGGCCGGTAAGCCGGGATGGTGGTCAGTAAAAAGCGTTCGAACCTAAGCATGTTTCCCCGCGAAGGCGGGGACCCAGACTGGGCTCCCGCCTTCTCGGGAGAACAAGGAAGAGGGGGTCGCCCTGCGACGGCGCCACCTTCCTCGTACTATCGAGGCGATCAGCCCTCGGTCCGCGGCAGGCCCAATGGATTGTCGTGCTTGACTGCCTTCGGCAGCAGCATGTCCGGCAAATCCTGATAGCAGACCGGACGCAGGAAGCGCTCGATCGCCGCGGTGCCGACCGAGGTCGTGCGCGGATCCGACGTTGCCGGGAACGGCCCGCCGTGGACCATCGCCGGCGCGACCTCGACACCCGTCGGCCAGCCGTTCGCGAGAATCCGGCCCGCCTTGCGCTCCAGCACCGGCAGCAGTGCTGCGGCGTCGGCATAGTCACCCTCGTCGATCTGCAACGTGATCGTCAGCTGGCCCTCGATCTTTTCGAGCACGCTGTGGACCTCGGCGAGATCGGTGCAGCGGACGATGATCGACGCTGCCCCGAACACTTCGTGCGACAACGCCGGATCGGCGACGAACGCCTTGCCAGTGGTCGAGAACAGCGCCGCGCGACCGCGGTTCGCACCCTCGGCCTCGGTGCCGCGCGCGAGCGTCTCGACCGCATCGTGACCGGCAAGCGCGGCGACGCCCTTGTCGTAGCTGGCGTGGATGCCGGGGGTGAGCATGACCTGAGGCGCAGCTTCGCCCAGCGCAGCGGCGGCGGCGTCGACGAAGGTGTCGAGGTCGGGGCCATCGACCGCGACGACGATGCCGGGGTTGGTGCAGAACTGGCCCGAACCCATCGTCAGCGAACCGACATAGGCCTTGCCGAGCGCTTCCCCGCGCGCCGCGAGCGCGGCGGGGAACAGAATGACCGGGTTGATGCTGCTCATCTCGGCATAGACGGGGATCGGCTCGGGACGCGCCGCGGCGAGCGCCACCAGCGCGAGGCCACCGCCACGGGACCCGGTGAAGCCGACCGCCTTGATCCGCGCGTCCTTGACCAGCGCTGCGCCGAGTTCGTTCGCCGGACCCTGGACCAGCGAGAACACGCCTTCGGGCAAACCGCACTTGGCGACCGCGGCCTGGATCGCCTTGCCGACCATCACCGACGTGCCGGGATGCGCGGGGTGACCCTTGACCACGACCGGGCAGCCGGCTGCCAGCGCCGAGGCGGTGTCGCCACCTGCAACCGAGAAGGCGAGCGGGAAGTTCGACGCGCCGAAAACCGCGACCGGGCCGACCGCGATGCGACGCTGGCGCAGGTCGGGGCGTGGCATCGGCTTGCGGTCGGGCTGCGCCTCGTCGATCACGACCGAGGCCCAGGTGCCGGCGCGAAGATGCTTGGCGAACAGACGGAGCTGGCCGGTGGTACGACCACGTTCACCTTCGAGACGCGGCCGGGGCAGGCCGCTCTCCTGGATCGCGCGGGCGACGAGAGGCTCGTGGATCGCCTCGATCTCGTCGGCGATCGTCTCCAGGAATGCCGCGCGGGTCTCGGGGTCGATCTCGCGGAAAGTGTCGAACGCCGCTTCGGCGAGCTTGCAGGCCTCGGCGACGTCGGCTTCGCTCGATACCGCGAAGGCGGGTTCGATCTTCGCGTCGGTCGACGGGTCGATCGCGAGGAAGGTGACGTCGCTGTCAACGGCGCGCGCGCCGATCGGGAAGGTGCCGTCCATGTTACTCTCCAAGGTCGTTCGGGCAGGTCACGCTGATCGCGCCGCTGCCAAAGATGCCATCCAGGAAATAAGGGTGGGAGCGATAACACGCAAGCGCCGGGTTGCTGGGTTCGCGCCGTGGTTTCCGATATCGATTGCAGGCTGATTCTTTCATGCTCTCCTGCTAGACACCGGTAATGGCGACAAATCCGCGCAAGCCGCGCACCGCAACCGGACGCCGGAGCGGCGCACCGACGATATCCGATGTGGCGACGCTCGCCGGCGTATCGCCGATGACCGTATCGCGAGTCATCAACGGCGAGGCCAAGGTCCGCGATGCGACCCGCGAGACCGTCAACGCGGCGATCGCAACGCTACATTATGCACCGAACCGTGCCGCGCGCAGCCTGGCGGGCGGCGGCCAGATGCGGATCGGACTGCTCTACAGCAATCCGAGTTCCGCCTATCTCAGCGAGTTCCTGGTGGGCAGCCTCGAACAGGCGAGCCGCAGCGACGTTCAGCTGGTCGTCGAGAAATGCGACATCGGCGATCACGAGATAGAGGTAGCCGAACACATGATCCGCAGCGGCGTCGACGGCGTGATCCTGCCGCCGCCTTTGTGCGACTCGCGCGGCGTACTCGACGTGCTGAATGCCGCGGGCGTGCCAACGGTCGTCGTCGCGACCGGATCGCCGCCGGCGGATACCGCAGCCGTGACGATCGACGATTTCGAGGCGGCGCGGGCGATGACCCGGCACCTGATCGGGCTCGGCCATGCGCGCGTGGGCTTCATCATCGGCAACCCGAACCAGACTGCCAGCCAGCAGCGCTACGAGGGCTATCTCGCGGCGATCGCGGATGCGGGGGTGCCAGAGGATCCATCGCTGATCGTCAGCGGGCTGTTCACCTATCGGTCCGGGCTGGACGCCGCCGAGCAGTTGCTCGATGCGAAGGATCCACCCTCGGCGATCTTCGCGAGCAACGACGACATGGCGGCGGCGAGCGTCGCGGTCGCGCATCGCCGCGGGCTCGACGTGCCAGGCGACCTGACGGTGTGCGGGTTCGACGACAGCGCGCTTGCGACGACGATCTGGCCCGAGCTGACGACCATTCACCAGCCGATCGCCGATATGTCGCGCGCGGCGGTCGAACTGCTCGTGGCAGCGATCGTGCATCGGCGCGGCGGCGGCGAGGATGCCAACCGGCACGTCGTGCTCGACTATACGCTGGTACGACGACAGTCGGATGCGGCGCCACGGCGGCGCCCCCCGGCGCGGGTCCGCGCTTGACCGAGACCCGCCTCGCAAGGTAGCGCTCCCACCCGATAATATGTCGCGTTCAGGAGAGTTTGCAGTGGACCGTGTACCGGTGAAGCCGTTCCGATCGCGCGACTGGTTCGCCGATCCCGCTCGCTCGGACATGACTGCGCTCTATCTCGAACGCTTCATGAACTACGGGCTGACCCCGGCGGAATTGCGCTCGGGACGGCCGATCATCGGTATCGCGCAGTCGGGCAGCGACCTTTCGCCGTGCAACCGTATCCATCTCGAACTCGCCAAGCGCACGCGCGACGGCATCCGCGACGCAGGAGGCATCGCGATGGAGTTCCCGGTCCATCCGATCTTCGAGAATTGCCGGCGGCCGACCGCGGCGCTCGATCGCAACCTGGCGTATCTGGGGCTCGTGGAGACGCTGTACGGCTATCCGATCGATGCGGTCGTGCTCACCACCGGCTGCGACAAGACCACGCCGAGCGGCATCATGGCGGCGTCGACCGTCGATATTCCGGCGATCGTGCTGTCGGGCGGGCCGATGCTCGACGGCTGGCATGACGGCGAACTGGTCGGGTCGGGCACGGTGATCTGGCGCAGCCGGCGCAAGCTCGCGGCGGGCGAGATCGATGAGGAGGAGTTCCTCAACCGCGCTACCGACAGCGCGCCGTCGGCCGGTCATTGCAACACGATGGGCACGGCCTCGACGATGAATGCGGTGGCGGAGGCCTTGGGCCTGTCGCTGACCGGATGCGCGGCGATCCCGGCGCCCTACCGCGAGCGCGGGCAGATGGCGTACGAGACCGGACGGCGGATCGTCGAGATGGCGTATGAGGATCTGCGCCCGTCAAAGATCCTCACGCGCGACAGCTTCCTCAACGCGATCCGCGTGGTCAGCGCGATCGGTGGGTCGAGCAACGCGCAGCCGCACATCATGGCGATGGCGCAGCACGCCGGCGTGACGCTGTACCCGGAGGACTGGTCGGATCACGGCTATGACCTGCCGTTGCTGGTCAACATGCAGCCCGCGGGCAAGTATCTCGGCGAGCGTTTCCACCGGGCGGGCGGCGTGCCCGCGGTGCTGCACGAACTGATCGCCGGAGGGAAACTCGACACGTCCTGCCTGACCGTCACCGGGCGGTCGATCGGCGAGAACATCGCCGGGCGCGAGACGCGCGACCGCGAGATGATCAAGCCGTTCGACGCACCGATGATGGAGCGCGCCGGCTTCCTGGTGCTGAAGGGAAACCTGTTCGACTTCGGGATCATGAAGACGTCGGTGATCTCGCCGGCGTTCCGTGCGCGGTATCTTTCCACGCCGGGTGCGGAAGATCGTTTCGAGGCGCGAGCGATCGTGTTCGAGGGGTCGGATGATTATCACCACCGGATCAACGATCCCGCGCTCGACATCGACGAGGGCTGTATCCTGGTGATCCGCGGCGCGGGACCGATCGGCTGGCCGGGCTCGGCGGAAGTCGTCAACATGCAGCCCCCCGACGCACTGATCCAGCGCGGCGTGCTGGCGCTGCCGACATTGGGCGACGGACGGCAGTCGGGGACGTCGGACAGCCCGTCGATCCTGAACGTCTCGCCCGAAAGTGCGGTCGGCGGCGGGCTGTCGTGGATCCGCACCGGCGACGTGGTGCGGATCGATCTGGTTGCCGGCACCTGCGATGCGCTGGTGTCCGACGACGAGATCGCACGGCGACGGGGTGAGGGGCTCCCCCCGGTACCCGAAAGCAATACGCCGTGGGAGGAACTGTACCGCGAGAAGACCGGGCAGCTGGCCGAGGGCGGCGTCCTCGACTTCGCAGTAAAGTATCGCGGGATCTCGGCAAAGACGCCGCGGCATAATCATTGAGGTTTGGGGGAGGGCGCGCGCGTGAAAGACTCGCGGTAAACGGCGTCCTCTCCGTCATCCTGGACCCGATCCAGGATCCAGAGCCACGCGCGCTACGCCTAGTTACGCTGAATCCTGACCCTCGTCAGATGACGGAGTGGAGGATGGGGTCCTAAGATCACCCCGCCACCGCAATCACGCGCGCCCTCTGGCATCATCTCATGCCCCAACCGTCATCCCAGCGAACGCTGGGATCTCCCCGTCTGGCGAGCGTCTTCTGCCGCGCGGCATACCCCGGCTTTCGCTGGAGTGACGGACGTCGGGGCGGAGTCGCGGTAATGGACCTGATCAGTCCTCGTATCGCTTGCACGGCTTGTGCAACACGCACCACCCCGGCGAAGGCCGGGGCCCAATGGGAATGGTCGCAGTAACGACGCACAGCCCACGGTTAGCACCGTGCCCAACTCGGGACCAGCCTTCGCCGCAGGGTGTCAGCCCTGCGCCACCGTCAGCGACATCGCGATCGTCCGTGTTTCGCCCTGCGCCAGCATCGTCGCGCCCGATCGGTTGACGGCGTTGGTCATGTCGCTGACGGGTTCGGCGCAGTAGAAGTCGCGGCCCGGCGGCATGAACAGGTGGAAATACGGCGTGCCTTCACCCGCAAGCGCGACGACATCGTCGCGCGTTCCGATCGTCGCGGTCCCGGTCCAGCCCGCATACGCGTTGTCGATCAGCGTATCGCGCGACACCGCCGCGCCCGTCGACCAATCCGCGAAATGATCCGCCGCGGCTGGTTCGGTTGGCAGCAGGTCGGCGGTCGAGAGCCAGACCGATTGCGCGGCGAACGTCAGGCGCGTGGCGGTGTCGGCCGGGAAATAGGGGTGGAACCCGAGCCCGGCGGGCATCGGCCGGTCATCCAAATTCTCGACCGACAGCGACACGCGCAAGCCGTTCGGCTCGAGCGTGAAATGCTGTTCGGCGCGGTAGGTCCAGGGCCAGTGCGCGTCGCTTTCATGCGTATGGACCAGCACGGCAGACGCTGTATCGGCCGCGTCGACCGCCCAGCCGCGCAGCCATCCCACGCCGTGCAGCGGATGCACCTGGTCCGCCATGTTGAGCGGTACGTTGTAGTCGACGCCGTCGACCGTGAACCGGCCATCCGCGATACGGTTCGCATATGGAACCAGCGGAAAGCTCGCGGTCTCGAGCGGACTGGTCGCGCCTGCCGGGGTCGGACGGAGGATGTCGCGGCCCTGGAAAGTGAGGGCGGCGATCGTGCCGCCCAGCTCCGGCTGGAGCGCGACCTTCCAGTCGCCCGCTTCGAGATGCAGCATCAGCCCTCCATATCCTCGAGTTCGCGACCGCGCGTCTCGGAGACCATCTTCCACACGAAGAAGAACGAGACGAACGCGGACAAGGCATAGAAGCCATAGGTGAGCGACAGGCCGAGCGAAATCGCCATCGTCGGGAAGCTGACTGAGATCGCGAAGTTGGCGAACCACTGCGCGAAGCCCGCGACCGCCAGACCCGAACCGCGGATCTGGGTCGGGAACATCTCGCCGAGCATCACCCACATGATCGGGCCCCAGCTCAGGTTGAAGAACACGACATACGCATTGGCCGCGATCAGCGCGATCAGGCCGTTCTGGTCGGACAGCCGCAGCGAACCCTCGACGATCGCGCCGCTGGCAAAGCAGATGCCGACGATCGCAAGCGTGACGGTCATGCCCGCCGAGCCGATCAGCAGCAGCGGCTTGCGCCCGACCTTGTCGATCAGCGCGACGGTGAGCAAGCACGCGACGATCGACAGCGAGCCCGACAGGATGTTGATGAGCAGCGCATCGCTCTCGCTGAAGCCGACCGACTGCCACAGCACCGAGCCGTAATAGAACACGATGTTGATGCCGACGAACTGCTGGAAGATCGCGAGGCCGATGCCGGTCCAGACGATCGGGCGGATCTTGCCGCTCGCCTTGTCGATAAGGTCCGATAGCTTGGGACGATGTGCGTCGGCCGACAGCGAACCGCGGATCTCGGCGACTTTTCGCTTGGCTTCGGTGGCACCGAACAGGCGCGTTAGGACGGTCTCGGCTTCGTCGTAGCGCCCCTTGAGGACCAGGAAGCGCGGGCTTTCGGGGATCAGGAACAGCGTCACGAGATAGATTGCGGCGGGGATGACCTGCATCCAGAACATCCAGCGCCACGCCGGATAATCGAGCCAGAACAGCGCGGTCGACGAGCCGGCGATCCGCGCGAGATACCAGTTGGCGACGAATGCGCCGGTCAGGCCGGTGATGATCATGATCTGCTGCACGCTCGACAGCCGGCCGCGGACGTTCGCGGGCACGACTTCGGAGATATAGACCGGCGCGAGCACGCTGGCGGCACCGATGCCGAGGCCGCCGATGATCCGCGCGAGCACGAACATCGTCGCCGAAGTCGCTGCGCCCGCACCCAAAGCGCTGACGATGAAGAGGACCGCGGCGATCATCATCACGTTGCGGCGGCCGAGATTGTCGGCAAGCCTGCCCGCCATGAACGCACCGACCGACGAGCCGATCAGGATCGCGCCGACGGTGAAGCCGGTGCCGAGCGACGACAGCGCAAACGTGCTTTCGAGCCCGGCCTGCGTGCCGTTGATGACGCCCGAATCATAGCCGAACATGAACCCGCCGATCGTCGCGACGATGACGATCATCGCGATAAGCGCTCGGTTCACATGTTGGCCGGAATCTGCCGCAATGGTCATGTATATTTCCTCTCCGGTACGACGCTCTGACGGCATCGTTGGCAATTTACAGGGTAACGGGCTCGACGGGTACGCCGGGTACGGCGACGCGGAAGGTGAACAGGTTGCCGGCGAGCGGTTGGGCGGCGCGCGCGGCGTCGTCGAGGCCCTTGGCCGCGGTCGTCGCATAGGCGGTGCGACCGTCCGGACCACCGAGCGCGATCTTGGTGATGTTCGCGACCGGGAAGCGGACGACATCGGTCAGGCTACCGTCTGCAGCATAGCGGCGTGCCGCCCAGCCGCCGAAGAACCCGACCCAGACGCCGCCTTCGGAGTCGCAGATCGCGCCATCGGGATGGCCATCGTCGGGGCCGACCGTCAGGAATGCGCGTGGCGTGCCGAGCGTGCCGTCGGCGTCGATCGGATACGCACTGATTGTCTTGCCGAGCGTGTCGACCGCGTAGAGCGTGCGGCCGTCGGGCGAGATCGCCGGGCCGTTGGTAATCGCGACCGGCGGTATATCGGTCTTGGTCAGTTCGCCGCGATGCCAGTGATAGACATGGCCGGTCTCTTCGGATTCGGCGTTATCCATCGTCCCGAACCAGACGCGACCCGAAGGATCACGCGCGGCGTCGTTGAGGCGGTTGCCCGGAGTCTCGGCGTGGACGGCGGCGAGATGCGCGAACGCGCCGGTCGTCGGATCGAACCGGTGCAGGGCACCGCGTACGCCGGCCAGGAAGCCGCCATCATCGGCGGGGATCACCCAGCCGGTCTGGTCCGGCGCGTCCCAGCGATCAAGCGTGCCGCTGGTCGGCTCGAAGCGGTACACGCACGGCGCCTTGATATCGACGAACCAAAGCGCAGCGTCGCGCTCCACCCAGATCGGGCCTTCGCCGAGCGTCGCGCCGACCTGGCAGATGCTTTCGGCTTGCGTCTCGGTCACCATGTCAGCGCCACCCCGCATCGACGAAATAATCGTGACCGGTGCACATCCGTGCATCGTCCGACGCAAGGAACAGCACCAAGGCCGCGACATCGGCAGGCTGGACACGCGTCTTGAGGCACTGCGCCGCGATGATCTCGGCCTCGCCTTCGGGCGTGTACCATTTCAGCTGGCGCGGCGTCTCGACGTTGCCCGGGACGATCGTGTTGACGCGGATGCCGTCAGCGCCAAGGTCTCGGGCCATCGCGCGGGTCATCCCCTCGATGCCGGCCTTGGCGGTCTGGTAGATCAGCAGTTCGGGCAGCGCGAGATGCCACGAGATCGAACCGAAGTTCAGGATCACGCCGCCGCCAGCGCGCTTCATCGACGGCACCACGGCCTGCCCCGCAAAGAACAGATGGCGCAAATTGGTCGCCATCCGCTCGTCCCAGTAGGCGGGCGTGATCTCCTCGATCGTGTGGCGATCGTCGTTCGCGGCATTGTTGATCAGGATATCGATCCCGCCAAGCCGGTCCTCAATCGTCGCGACCGTGGACTTGAGCGCATCGATATCGCGCAGGTCGAGCGGCAGGAAGATCGGGGCTGTCGCGACGTCGGGCGTCAGTGTCTCGATCAGCGCGGTGGCGGCGTCCTCGGCCATGTCGACGAACGCGACGTGCGCGCCCTGGCGTGCGAATGCCTCGACCAAGCCAGCGCCGATCCCCGACGCGCCCCCGGTGATCAGCACGCGTTTGCCCTTGAGGCTCGGATATATCGCCGTCTGGTCGGCGGCTTGGGTCTTCTGCAGCACGGGCATTACGCTCCCTGGTTCTTGGTGGGCGCGAGCAGGCCACGACCCGCCAGATTGCGCATGAGATCGCCGATCCCGTAATTCCACGGTGCGGCATCCTTCGACGTCGTCACCGGATTGACCAGCGCGCCGAGCTTCGGGTTCGAGATCGTGACGACGTCGCCAACCGCGTGCGTGAAGCCGCGGCCGGGCTCGTCGCGGTCCTGCGTCGGTGCGAACAGCGTGCCTAGGAACAGCACGAAGCCGTCAGGATATTGATGCTCGCTCATTGCCTGGCGAACGAGTTCCTCGGGATCGCGGCTGATCTGGTCCATCGAGCTGCTGCCCTCCAGGCGATAGCCGTCGGCCCCCTCGATCGTCAGCGCGATCTGCGCGGCGCGTACGTCGTCCATGCCGAAACTGTCGTCGAACAGGCGGATGAAAGGCCCGATCGAGCAGGACGCGTTATTGTCCTTCGCCTTGCCGAGGAGGAGCGCCGAACGTCCCTCGAAATCACGCAGGTTGACGTCGTTGCCGAGCGCCGCGCCGACGGTCTTGCCGGTGCGGTCGACGATCAGCACGACTTCGGGCTCGGGGTTGTTCCAGGTCGAGTCGGATCGGATGCCGACCTCGCCACCCCAGCCGATCGTCGACAGCGTCGGGCTCTTCGTGAAGATCTCCGCATCGGGACCGATCGCAACTTCGAGATACTGCGACCACATGCCGTCTTCGATCAGCGCGGCTTTCAACGCATCGGCTTCGGGCGAACCTGGCACGACCGAACGGATGCTGCCGCCGACGCGCTCCTCGAGACGGGCGCGGACCGCGACCGCGGCGGACGCGTCGCCGCGCGCGCATTCCTCGATCACGCGTTCCAGCGCGGACACGGCGAAGGTCACGCCCGATGCCTTGACGCATTGCAGGTCGATCGGGCTCAGCAGGCGGATCTTGGCGTCTGGCTCGGGCGACAGCTGTAGGTCGTCGAGGTGACCCAGATCGGTACCGGAGGCCGTGTCGAATTCGCCCAACGCAACTAGCTCGGCGACCGTCGGTGCGACATGGGACATATCGTAGACGCGACCACCGCGAACGATCACCGGGGTTGGTCCGTCGCCGCTGTCGATCCTGCCCAGCAAAACGGCCTGGTCCCAGTCGGCCGGCAACGCCACCGCCGATGCGAATGCGATCTCCACGATATTCCCTCTCCACTCTTGTTAGCGGTACCCTATGCACGCCAGCCGGCTCGTCAAGCCCTGCTTTGCATCGAACGGCTACAGACGCGACCGCCGGTCCGGCGAGCTCTGCCGGCGAACGCGCGATATTCTATGATCAATTCAACCGCATATTGTTCGAGTTTCTAAAGGAGTTTTCCACTCGATCAACGCGGTCAATCGATGTGCTGGCACGTAGGACAGACGGGCAACGTCGTCGCAGTTTCGATGATACCGATATCATGGTCTTGGGCGGTCGAATTCCAAAGGGTAGGGCGTCGGCAGAGGACATGCCCCACACGAGGCGAACAGCGCGCGATGGTCCGCCGCCGGTTTCAGGCGCCCACCCCGCGTTCGTGCGCCCATACCACGGCAGCGCTACGCCGGTTGACGCCGATCTTGGCGTAAAGCCGCGCGACATGGTTGCGCACCGTGTTGCGCGACAGATTGAGCCGATCGGCGATCGCTGCATCGTCAAGATCCTGGCAGATCAGTTCGAGCACCTCGCGCTCGCGCTTGCTGAGGTCGATCACCGGCGCACTCGTGCCGGCGCTGGTCCGCGGATTCCGCAACGTCGCCAGCTTGTCCATAATCGATCGACTGAGCCAATTGGCGTCCTTCATGACCGCGTCGATCGCCTCGACCAGTTCGAGTTCGCCGCGCCTGCGGGCGGAGATGTCCTGGTACAACCACAGCACGCACGGATCGCCGTCGATGCTGATCCGCTCGGCGGAGACGAGGCAGTCGAGCGGTTCGCCATCTCGGTGGAGTAGCTGGACGTCGAGCCCGCGAAACCCGCCATGGCCGCGGATATCGTTCTCCAGCCCCTGTCGCTGCGCCGCATCGTTCCACAATTGCAGATCGTCCGCGACCCGGTCGATCACCGCCTCGTCCTCGTATCCCGTCAACGTCTTGAATGCCGCGTTGACCTGCACGATGCGGTTGTCGTCGCCCCGCGTCACGACCATCGCGACCGGCGCCATCTCGAACACCGAGGCGAAGTGTCGCTCGCTCGCCTTCAGCGCATGCTGGGCGCGGCGCCTGGGCTCGAGATCCGCGAAGGTGAACAACACGCAATCCTGGTTCGCGACCTCGATCGGCTGGCCGGCGAGGATGACCAGCGTCGTCTCGCCGTTCGCCAGCGGCAGTTCGGCTTCGAGTTGCGGCACCGTCTGGCCGTTGGCAACGCGGTCCTTCACGAATGCCTTGCGGTCGACCTGTGCGAGGACGTCGAGATCGAACAGCGTCTTGCCGATGATCTGCTCGCGGGCATAGCCGGACAGGTCGAGAAACCCCTGGTTGACGAGTACATAGCGCTGGTCGGCGACGCGGATGATCAACGCCGGCGCCGGGTTCGCATGGAACATCGCCTCGAACCGGTCCTCGGCATCGAACCGTTCGGATACATCGTTGATGACCAGTCCCAGGCAATCGGGTTCGCCGCCATCCTCGTCCATGACGATGTCGCGCACCTGATGCACCCAGCGCGGTTCGTCGGCGTCGACCGGCGCGACCTCGATGATCAAGTCCGGGAAGCTCTCGCCCGCCAGCAGCCGCATCAGCGGATATTCGCGTCGCGGCAGGGTTCGCCGATCACGGTAGCGCAGCCGGAACCGCGTGGCATAGTCGTCGGCGGTCTCGCCCAAATCCTCGACCGCGCGGACGCCGTGCATCGCGAGCGCGGCGGGATTTGCACTTAGAATGATCCCGGTCGGATCCATCAGGATCACGCCCTCCAGCAGCCCGGTCATGAGCTGTTCGAGATGGTGGAGGGTAGGCGCGTGCAGCGACTTGCCGGTGGTTTTCGTCATGCCCGTTCAGCGTCGGACACGGGTCCAGAGTTCCGCGCGCTTCCGCATAAAACACCAATGACCCCGGTACTTTTGCACCAATCCCGAAATCCTGGACGGACGCCGGAACTGAACGCAATGCGCACCACGTCGGTTGATGCTCCCGTACCACTATCCACCAGGAGCCACATCATGAACCTCATCATCCTTCTCGTCGTCGGCGGACTCATCGGCTGGGTCGCCAGCATGATCATGCGGACCGACGCGCAGCAGGGCGTCTTCCTCAACGTCGTCGTCGGCATCGTCGGCGCTTTGCTTGCCGGCTTCCTGATCACCCCGCTGATCGGTGGCGCATCGATCATGGACGGCGCGCTCAACATCCAGTCGATCCTGATCTCGCTGGTCGGTGCGGTGATCCTGCTTGCGATCGTCAACATGTTTCGCCGCGGTACGGTTCGCTGAGCGGACGGGGAGGCGGCACGGCGCTCGTGCCGCCGCCCGCACGATAACAAACACCAGAAACGCAGGAGAGTATCATGACCATTCGAACCCTTATGGCCTGTGGCGCAATGCTGATCGCCTCCAGCGCCGTCGCGCAGACCGCGACGCACACCGGCGCGCACAATCCCGCGGTGAAGACCACCGCCGCACGACCCGTCGCGGCGCCCGCCAGCGGTGCCAACTCGTTCACCCAGGATCAGGCGCGCGGCCGGCTGGCCAAGGCTGGCTATCGCAGCGTCTCGACCCTGACGAAGGACAAGGACGGCGTGTGGCGCGGCACGGGGATCCGCGCCGGCAAGACGGTCCATGTCGGGCTGGATTACAAGGGCAACGTCACGGCGCGTTGAACCCGACCAGAACGATCACCTCGACCATCAGGAGAGAGACGATGACCAAGACCCTTACCCGCCTGTTCGACGACTACGCCGATGCGACCGCGGCGCTGCAGGACCTGGAGCGCCTTGGCGTACCCCATGATTCAATCAGCATCGTCGCCAGCAATGCCGATGGGGCGCATGGCGACGGCACCACGACGCTTGGCGAGGTCGACGACCGCGGCGACGTCAGTCGTGGCGTATCGACCGGCGCGGCGGTCGGCGGCGTCGGTGGCCTGCTCGCCGGTCTCGGCCTGCTGGCGATCCCTGGTCTCGGCCCGATCGTTGCCGCAGGCTGGCTTGCCTCGACCGTCGTCGGCGCAGGCATCGGTGCCGCAGGCGGTGCCGCGACCGGCACCATTGTAGGCGCACTCAAGGACGCCGGCCACAGCGACGACGAAGCGCATGTCTATTCGGAAGGCGTCCGCCGCGGCGGCACGCTGCTCAGCGCGCGCGTCGACGATGCGCTGGCGGTCGATGCCGAAGCCGTGCTCGACCGCAACCGCTCGGTCGACGCGACGACCCGCGGCAATGCCTATCGTCAGCAGGGCTGGAGCCAGTTCGACGAAGCTGCGCCTGCTTATACGCGGGACGAGGTTGCCGACGAACGCAATCGCTACCGTCCGACGGCCACTCCGTCCTCGACCAACTACTGATCGGACGGAGCGATCGGGTTCGTGCTCGATCGCTCCTGAAGGATTGGGGCGCGGTTCGAAGCAGGTTTATTATTCTCAAGCCCGCGGTTGCTCATCGGCGCCGCGGGTTTGGTACGTCGGGCAACCCGAGATCAAGGCAAACTGCTGATTCAAAGGGATACCCTTCGACCGATCTGGTCGGTGTATTCCGGTGGGCCATAGCAGCACGCGATAACGACCCGGTGCGCACCTCTTTGGTCTTTGCCGAACACGTTTCCAGCGGGCGGTTTCAAGAGAAAATGCGACCTAGATGTTGCTCGCAGCAAAACGCTGCGGGTGAACAAGGACGTCGCAATGACTCTCGAATATCCGCCTATCCTGCCCGTCGATCGCACAAGACCGCGTCATCAACGGTCGGTCGATACACTGATGCCGCCGCCGCCGCGGCAGCCGTTCGCGTTCGCGGATCTGGAAACGCAGTTCGATGCCGGTCTCGACACGCTGTGGACGTATATGCGGCAACGCGTTCGACCGAGTTTCAATCCGGGGCTGCTCGCCGAGTTCGGCCAGTGGCAGAGCGACATCGCCCAGGCCTGTTCCTCCGGCGACATATCGATCCGTTACGTCGTGCTCGGATCGCGTTTTCCCGGCGTGTTCTCGCTCGGTGGCGATCTCGACCTGTTTTCAGCGCATATCCGCGACGGCAACCGCGATGCGCTGGTCGCCTATGGGCGCGCCTGCGTCCGGATCCTGCACCGCAACATGCTCAGCCTCGATCAACCGATCATCACGATTGGTCTGGTCGAAGGCGATGCGCTGGGTGGGGGGTTCGAGGCGCTTCTGTCGTTCAATGTCGTGATCGCCGAACGTGGGACGAGCTTCGGACTGCCAGAGACCAATTTCGGACTCTTCCCGGGGATGGGGGCGCACTGCTTCCTGTCGCGCAGGCTCGGCGCCGCACGGGCCGAGCAGATGATCCTCAGCGGCCGAAGCTATAGCGCCGAAGAACTGTACGATCTCGGAATCGTTCATGCGCTGGCGGACCCGGGCAAGGGGCGTGCCGAAGTCGAAGGCTATATTCGCCAGAATCGCCGACGCCATAGCGGCCACTGCGCGATCTACGAGGCCTCGCGATCGGTCAATCCGCTGGCGCTCGGCGAACTCGAGGCGGTCGTCGACCTGTGGGCGGACGCGGCTCTCAGGCTCAGCGATGCGGACCTTAAACTCATGCGGCGGCTGGTCGGTGCCCAGACACGTTTGCTCGACAAGGCACGCGTGGCGTCCTGCTGATCAGGACCGCTGCTGAGCCTTGATTCCACCGTCGGCAAGCATGGTCGCCACCATGCTTGCCGGCATCGGATGCGCCAACAGGAACCCCTGCACCGCATCGCATCGTGTCCGGCGCAGCTGGTCCAACTGGGCCTGCGTCTCGACGCCTTCTGCGACCGTCCGCATCCCGAGCTTTGCCGCCAAATCGATCACCGTCTGGACGATCGCCACCGAGGCGGGGCTCTGTTCGAGGTCGGTGATGAACGAGCGATCGATCTTGAGAGTCTGGAACGGGAATTTGGTGAGGTAGCTCAGCGACGAATAGCCGGTTCCGAAATCGTCGAGCGTGGTCCGGACGTGCAGCCGGTTGATCGCGTCGAGCGCGGCGAGCGACGCCTCGATGTCGTCGAGCAATACCGACTCGGTCACCTCGAGTTCGAGCCGGTCCGCGGCGAACCCGCTGCTTGCCAGCGCGCCCATGATCACCATCGGCAAGTTGGTGGATCGCAGCTGGATCGGCGAAAGGTTGACCGCGATCGTCACGTCCGCAGGCCAGTCGGCGGCGATCCGGCACGCCTCGCGTATAACCCAGCCGCCGATCGTGACGATCAGGCCGTTATCCTCGGCGATCGGAATGAATTCGGCGGGCGAAACCGGGCCAAGCCGGCGGTTGGTCCAGCGCAACAGCGTCTCGCAGGAGAGAACGCGCTCGCCGGAAAGGTCGAAGATCGGCTGGAACATCAGGTGGAACTCGCCACGTTCCAGCGCGCCCTGCATCTCCGCCGCCAGATCGCGCCCGCGCTCGATCTTCTCGTCCATCAGCGGCTCGTAGAAGCACATCTGCCCGCGCCCGCCATCCTTCGCCCGGTACAGTGCAAGGTCGGCGTTCTTCAGCAGCGTGTCGGCATCGGTGCCGTCGATGGGGGCGATGGCGATCCCCAGCGATGCGCCGACCCGCAGCATGCGGCCGTCATGGTGGACCGGGTGCTCGACCAGCGCAATGATCCTGCGCCCGATTTCGATCGCATCGTCCTGCCGGTCGATCGCGGAGACGACCGCGAATTCGTCGCCGCCCAATCGCGCGACGATCCCGCTGCTGCCGAACGCTTCGTCGAGGCGCTGGGCTATTCCCGCCAGCACCGCGTTGCCCGCAAGGTGCCCGAACGAGTCGTTGATCTCCTTGAACCGGTCGAGGTCGATCCAGTGGATCGAGAGGCCGTGATCGCGGCCGCCGACGGTCTGCAACTGCGCTTCGAACCGTTCCCGAAAGGCAGTACGGTTGGCCACACCAGTAAGGTCGTCGCGGCGCGCCACGGCGGCATGATGCTCCGCCAGCGCAGTCTTCTCGCGCGACGCGATCGTCGCCCGCAGGATCACGCCATAGGTCTGCAGCGTGATATCCATCATCGCCATGACGAACAGCAGGATGACCACGCCGAGCACGATCTTGAGCGGCTCGGCCGAAGCGAACAGTCCCACCGCCAGCGGGACCGACGCGAAACACAATTGCGCAAGGGCGATCCACGGCCGACCGGCGTTGCGACCGGCGATACCGGCCGCATATCCGACCGCCGTGGTCACCGCGAGCAGCTGCAATACGCCATCGGTCGTATGCAGCAGCGTAAGCAGGCCGAACGTACCAAGCAGGGCCGAGTAGCAGATCGCGCCAGCACGATAGAGGAATTCCTGACGGTTCGCCCAGCGTCCGGCCAGCGTGCTTCGGGTCGAGCCCGACCGACGCAATCGCAGAGCGTCGACGATCCTGATTGCAGCGACGACGACGATGGCGACGGCGCAGGCGACCATCCACCGGCTTCCACCGGCCACCGCTACGATTGCGGTGATCGTCCCGCTGGTCACGGCGCCGATCACCAGCGACTGTGGCGACGCATAAAGCGATTCGACAAGGGTTTGCCGGACATGCGCAGCGATCGCCTGGTCGGACTGTCGCAGCTGTCGCAGGCGGGAAATTAGACCGGTCATCAATCCGTACATGGCGGGTAGCGAAGTGAAAGAAACGTTAAAACCCGGGTCGCGGTTGCCTTAACTTCAGAAACATCGACGGCGGATCGCTTTCACGGTTGCGATCGGCGACCGCTGCAACCTTTCGGAGCGTGAGGGACCGCCACCTCTATTTGCGCCGGTGAAGCAATAATCCGTGCTACCTGAGCCATTGACGGAGTACCGCCGTCACCTCGCCGGGACGCTCGAGCGGGGAAAGATGGCCACATCCGCGTAGCAGGTGAAAGTGCGCACCGGGGATCCGCAAACTCAGCGACAGCGCGTCGTCGGGGGTGCAGATCCTGTCGCGATCGCCGACCGCTACCAGCGTGGGCACGTGGATCGCGGCGATCGCCTCGCTGATATCAGGCCGAGCGAGTAGCGCGCGCTGCTGGCGTTCGAACACGACCGGACCCACGCGGTCGGCCATCGCCTGCGCGGGGCCGCTGACGATTGCGGAGAGGCGTGGGTCGGCATGCGGCGCGGTGGCGAGCATGCCTTGTCCTGCGACGGTCCGGGGGCGAACGTCCATCGATCCGCGCGTGCCGAACAGTGCGATCCGTTCGATCCGGTCTGGCGCCTGGCGGACCATCTCCATCGCGACGTAGCCGCCGAGGCTGACGCCCGCGACCGCGAACCGCAGCGGTGCTGCGGCTAGCACCCGCGCAGCCATCTCGGATAGCGTATCGTCCTGCGACAGGTCGCCGAACTCGACCTGCGCGACGGCGGCGAGGTCGACGATCTGGCGGGCCCAGAGCTGGCCGTCGCAGCCCATCGCGGGGAGCAGCATCAACGGTGTACGCGGTCGGATCATGCGGAAGCTCCGGTAGCGGCGGGTTGCGGGGATGCTCACCTCAGGCGACGAACGGGAAGGCGAGCGCGATCATGCCGACGATCGTCATCACCACACAGACCGCGATCGCGGGTACGAGCGTGAAGCGCTGGTGATCGGCGAGATCGATCCCGACCAGACTGACCAGCAGGTAGGTCGACGGCACCAGTGGGCTGAGCAGGTGGACCGGCTGGCCCATCAGCGACGCGCGGGCGATCGCCTCGGGCGCAACGCCGTAATGCGCGCCGGCTTCTGCGAGGATCGGCAGCATCCCGAAATAGAACGCGTCGTTCGAGATGAAGAAGGTGAACGGCATGCTCAGCACCGCGGTGATCGGTGCCATGTACGGCCCGAGCGCGGGCGGGATCACGCCGACCACCGCCTTGCTCATCGCCTCGACCATGCCGGTGCCACCAAGGATCCCGGTGAAGATGCCCGCCGCGAAGATCAGCGAGACGACCGCGAGCACGTTGCCGGCATGCGCGGAGATGCGCTCCTTCTGGTCGGCGACGCCGGGATAGTTGACGATCATCGCGATCGCGAACGCCAGCATCATCAGCACGGACAAGGGAAGAATGCCCCACACCAGCAGAGTCAGCAGCGTGATGACGAGCGCGGCGTTGAACCAGATCAGCTTCGGACGGCGGGCTTCAGGGTATTGCGAGACGGCCATGCCGGTGAACTCGGTGTCCGCGGTGATCCCCGCTTCGCCCATCCGCACGCGCTCCTTGCGCCCGAAATACACGGCGAGCCCGATCAGGAAGGCGAGGCCTGCGATCATGCCGGGGATCAGCGGCAGGAACAGCGTCGCCGGATCGAGCTTCAGCGCACTTGCGGCGCGAGCCGTCGGCCCGCCCCACGGCGTCAGGTTCATGATCCCGCTCGTCGTCATCAACAGGCAGACGAGGTACAACCGGTTCATGTTGAAGCGCTTGTAGAGCGGCAGAAGTGCTGCGATCGTGATGATGTAGGTGGTCGACCCGTCGCCATCGAGGCTGACGAGCGCGCACAGCACGACCGTCCCGATCAGGATCCGCATCGGATCGCCGTGGACCATCCGGATCAGTCGTCCGACCAGTGGATCGAACAGGCCCGTATCGGTCATCGTTGAGAAGAACAGGATCGCGAACAGCAGCATGACGCCGGTCGGCGCGAGGTTCTTGATGCCGTCGATCATCATCGGGCCGAGACCCGCGGCCTCACCCGCGAACACGCCGAAGATCGACGGGATCACGATGAGCGCGACGAGCGGCGTCATCTTCTTGGTCATGATCAAGGTCATGAACGTGGCGACCATCAGGAAGCCGAGCAGGGCAAGGTTCATCGCATCGTCCTAGGAAAGGGCGTGAATAGGGGGGTGGGGGTGGACGTCGCCGCAGTTACCTTCGCGGGGGCCGTCACAAACACTCCGTCATCCTGACGAAGTCAGGACCCAGGGTTACAGGGCGCAGTGCTGCTTGGCTCTGGGTCCTGACTTTCGTCAGGATGACGGGGCGCGGGAGGCTGCTTGCAGCGCCCACGACAGGACCAACTGCCAGCATCAGAAAGTAACCCCGACGCGAGCGCTGAGCGTCTGCCCGCTATCGTCGCCGACATAGTCGCCGGCGCGGTTGTCCGTATTCCACTGGATCGCATTCACCTGGAAACGGGTGAAGCTGTTCAGGTACCAGTTGACCCCGACCGTCGCTGCCCAGCCGTCGCCGCCGGTCAGCAGATTGTCGAAATCGAGGCTTTCGTAGCGTGCGGTGAGTTCGATCGCGCCGACCCCGCCGTCGAACGTCGGCTTCAACACCTTGGGCTGGCCGAAGCTTCCGAGGCGCGGGTTATACGGCGGCAGGTCGCCGGTCAGGAACAGCCCGCCCGAGACGCTCCACGCCTTGCTGACGAAATCGGGACGCCCGCCGTCGAGCCGCGCGTTGCGGCGGCCCGCTTCGCCCATCACCCACAACGGCCCGCGATAGCCGCCGAGCTCGACGCCGTAGCCGGTCGTGCCGGTGCCGCCAATCAGCGGCCCGGTCGACACGCGCAGCGCACCGTTGAAGCGGCCGCCGATCACCGTGTTACGGGTCAGCGTGCCCGCCACCGACGACAGCGATTCGTCGAAGCCCCACGCGCCGATGTGCAGCACGCCGGAGTCGGACTTGATCGGGTTCCAGTGCGCGCGGCCGAGCACCGTGCGGCTGTCGCCGACGGTCTGCGTGCCGTCGATCCGGTCGCCGGTGATCGTCACCGATGCGTGGCCGGTCTTCCAGAAGATGCGCGGCATCACGCCGATCCCGTAGAAGCCACGCTGCGGGATGATCGCGGTCGAGACGGTGGAGCGTTCGAGGAACGGAGTCGAATCCGATCCCGTCGAGCCCTCGAAACTGCGATCGTTGAACAGGTGGCCGGCGCGGACGTCATAGTCGAGGCCCGGCTTGATCTTGTTGCGCCAGCCGACGAACGCGGTGACGACGTCGACTTCGTTCTCCGAGAAATCGCTCTCGAACTGGTAGAAGAAGTGCGTGCCGACGCCGCCTTCGAGGCCGAGGCGGAGTGCACGCATACCCGTCGTCGTGATGTTGCGGCCGTCGTATTTCGAGCCGAAGCTGGAGCTGACGTCGGTCAGGATGCGACCGCGCGGCTTGAACGTGTAGACTCCGTCCGCCGAGTGGAACACGGGCAGGCCGGCGCCCCATTCGGTGGTCACGCCCGACGGATTGTCGCGTGCGGCGACCGCTTGCGCGACGCTGCGATCGGCGGGGCCGGGAGGGGCGAGCTGCGGCGCGAACGGCAGGGTGCGGCGCGGCTCGTTGTTCTGCGCGACCGCCTGCGGTGCCGGCTGCAAGGGCGCGACCGGAGCGGACGCCTGCGCGACGGCGGCGTTGTTCTCCAGCCGGTCTAACCGCGATTTCAGCGCTGCAATCTCCGCCGCCTGCGCACGGACCAGCGCGGCAAGGTCGGCGTCGGTCGGAGCCTGGGCCAGCGCCGGAGTCGCGGCGATCAGCGCGAGTGCGGCGCACCCGGTACGGAAGAGAGTCATTGTTGGGCTCCGGTGGCGAGAATTGCGGTCCAGTCGCGCAGGAAACGCTGGCGCTTGACGCGGTCGAGGTTGACGAGAAGTTGCGGGCCCACGCGGATCGGTCGCGCCTGGCTCGAGGGAAGACGGCGCGCGGCAACGTCGGTGCGGACCGGCCACAGGCTGCGCTTGGCGAGCAGCGACTGCCCTTCGCGCGACAGCAGAAAATCGAGGAAGAGCTTCGCCGCCGCGGGGTGTGCGGCCTCGCGCGCGATGAACGCGATCCGCGAGGTGACGATCGTGTAGTCCTGGAGGAACGCGACGCCGATCCGAGGGTCGGTCCGCGCACGTTCCAGCGCGTACGAGCCGATGACGTTGTACGCGAGCGCCTGCCGCCCCTCGGCGACGCCGCGCAGCATCGGCTCGCTGGTCCGCGACAGCACGGGCCTGGTTGCCGCGATCGCCTCCAGCAGCGACCGCGTATCGCGCGTGATCGCGAGGTCCTCCGACAGGTACAGATAGCCGACATTCGAGCGCGCCGGATCGAACGTGGTCACCCGGCCTGTCAGGGCGCGCGCATTCTTCCGCAGCCAAGTCTCCAGCGCGGCGTGCGTGCGCGGCACCTGTGCGGCGGGCACGAGACGCTTGTTGTAGACGATCCCGATCGGCTCCGCGGTGACGCCGAAGCCCATGTTTTTCCAGACGGACACCGGCGGCAGCGCGGGCTTTTCGGGGCTCGCATAGCCTTGCGCGAAGCCGTCGTTGATCAGCTTCACCTGGAGGTCCATCGCCGACGACCAGACGAGATCGGCGGACATGCGGCGCGCGCGCGTCTCGGTGACGAAGCGGCGATACATCTCGGTCGAGCCGATGTCCGCGTAGAGTACGGTGATGCCCGGATAGCGCTTCCGGAATGCCGCAACGACCGGCAGCAGCTCGGCGCGATCGGCATTGCCGTAGATCCGCACCTGCCGCTCGGCGCGCGCGTCGGAGATCAGCTGGTCGTAGGAGCGCGGATAATTGGCAGGTCGCTGCGCCACGGCCGTCGCGGCAAGCGCCGAAAGCCCGGTCAGTATCGCGATCCTCACTAAAATGCGTGCCATCATCACTCTCCTCGCCTTCCGTCTCTGTGTTCGGATAGACTGCAACCGTGGAGTACGAAGCGAACCTGTCACCAACCTTTCACGCCGATCGGGCGCAGGACGAGCCGTTGTGCGCATCCTGCTGATCGAAGACGACGCCGCCCTCGCGCGCAGTATCGCGGCATTGTTGCGCGCCGGCGGCAACGCGGTCGATCACGTCGCGACCGGTGAGGAGGCGCTGTCGGTGGTCGCCGGCGAGCCCTATGCGCTCGTCATCCTCGACGTCGGGCTGCCCGGTATCGACGGCTTCTCGGTGCTCGAAACGCTGCGCCGTCGCGGCGAGCGGGTGCCGGTGCTGATGCTGACCGCACGCGATGCGCTCGACGACCGGGTGCGCGGGCTCGACCTCGGCGCCGACGATTACCTGCGCAAACCGTTCGAGCCCGAAGAGCTGGAGGCGCGGGTCCGGGCGCTGGGCCGACGGCGCGGCGGTGATCCGCTGCCGGTGCTCAGCGTCGGTACGCTGACGATCAACCGCTCGACCGGCGAGGCGGACATCGCCGGCCGTGCGCTCGACCTGCGTCGGCGCGAGCGCGCGGTACTGGAGGCACTGGCGACTCGTGCAGGCCGGGTCGTCCCCCGCGCGCTGCTGATCGGCGAGGTGTTCGGGTTCGACGAGCCGGTCGGCGACAATGCGATCGAGGTCCACGTCACCCGCCTGAGGACTAAGCTCGCGCGCGACGGCCCCGGTATCCGCACGGTCCGCGGCGTCGGCTACATGCTCGATGCCGGCTGAAACGCGGACTCCCGCGCTACGCACTCGCCTGCTGGTCGCGGTGCTTGGGCCCTTGCTGGCGGCGGCAGTCCTGATCGGCGTGGTCGGCGCGACGCTGATCGCCGACGTCGTCCGCCGCACCAACGATCGCGTGCTCGGCGGTGCGCTCGGCGCGATCGCCGAGACGGTGCAGGTCGAGCGCGGCGAGGTCACGCTCGACCTGCCGTCCGCCGCGTTCGGGATGCTGGAGAACACCGAGCGCGACAACGTTTATTACCGTGTCGCCGTGGGGGCGGACCTGCTCACCGGCTACGCGGATCTGCCAGCCCCCGATCCCGCCACGCTCTCCATCGACGTCCCGCGCTACCGCTTCGCCCGCTACCGCGGTCAGCAGATCCGCATCGCCGAAGTCCGCCGCTCGCTCCCCCGGATCGAGAAGCCCGTCATCGTCCAGATCGCCGAGACCCTCGACAACCGCGGCGCGCTCACCCGCCGGCTGATGCTCGCGCTGCTGATCGGCGAATGCGTCCTCGTCGGTGCGGCGGCCCTGTTGCTACGCCCGGCGCTAGGCTGGTCGTTACGCCCGCTCGCTCGTCTCCGCGGCGCGGTCGAAGCTAGAGACGAACGTGCGCGTCCCGATTTCTCGCCGCTCGACACCGGCCCGCTCCCCAGCGAACTCCGCCCGCTCGCCGGCGCGTTCGACCGCCTGCTGGCGCAGCTCGACACCGCCACCGTCGGCGTCCGCCGTTTCACCGCCGATGCGTCCCACCAGATGCGCACGCCCTTGTCCGTCCTGAAGGTCCAGGTCGCACTCGCCCGCCGCGGCTCCGACGCCGAGCGGCGCGAGGCGCTGGACGAGATCGCCGACGCGGTGATGCGGCTCGAACGGCTTGTGACGCAACTCCTCGCCCTCGCGCGTGCCGAGGAAGCCGGCGTGTCCGCACCGCTGGAGGCGGTCGACCTGCGCGAGGTGGCCGCCGCGGTCATCACCCGACAGATCAACCGGGCGATCGAGGCGGGGATCGACCTGACGCTCGATGGCGAGGGCAGCGTCGGCCCGATCGTACCCGGCCACCGGACCTTGATCTTCGAGATCCTGTCCAATCTCGTCGACAACGGCATTCGCTACAACCACCGCGGCGGAACCGTATCGATCACGCTCGACGCGACGCCGTCGGCAACCTGCGTCATCATCGCGGACGACGGTCCCGGCATTCCGCCAGAACATCGCGAACTGGTATTCGAACGGTTCGTCCGGCTGGGTGCCGGCGATAGTCCCGAAGGTAGCGGCTTGGGCCTCGCGATCGTTCGATCCGCCGCCGCGCGGCTCAACGCTACGGTCGCGTTTGCAGCGACCGACCACGGCACGACCGTCGTCCTGCGATTTCCGTCATCAATCTAAACCATTGCGCGGTCGCCTGTATCGACGCTCGGCAAGGTCGGAGTGCGCGGCATATCCGACTGTACGCGCTACGCCGCGCCGGGTAACGAAATGCCGGACGCTACCGGAGCCTCGGGGCATCGACGCGGCCCTTCAACGCTTTCGGACTCGAGAATCCTATGACCCCGCGAGAATTGATGGCGACGGCGATCGTGCCCGGAGGCGGCGAAGAGCTGCGCCTTTATCGGCGGGGGGCGGATTTCATGATCCTGCTCGATCGTGCCGAGTTGATGAGTACCCGGATGAGCGGTTCGGAAGAGGCTTTGGCCGCGCTGACCTGCGCGCGGTTGCGCGATCGACCCGAGCCGCATCTGCTGATCGGCGGGTACGGCATGGGGTTCACCTTGCGCGCTGCGCTGGCGGTGCTCGATCGGACGGCACGGATAACGGTGGTCGAGCTGGTGCCGGAGATCATTGCGTGGGCGCGGGGCCCGATGGCGTCCGTGATGGCCGGTTGCCTCGACGATCCACGCGTGCGGCTGGTTCAAGGCGATGTCGCGGCCGCCATCGCGGAAAGCCCATCTGCGTATGATGCGATCCTGCTCGATGTCGACAATGGTCCGGACGGCCTGACGCGTACGGAGAACGACAGGCTCTACTCGTCGCGCGGTCTGGCGTCGGCGAAGCGTGCCCTGACTCCCGAGGGCGTCCTTTCGATCTGGTCCGCGGCGCCCGACCCCGTTTTCACGCGTCGACTGTCGGCGGCGGGATTCCGCACCGAGGAGGTCGTCGTCCGCGCCCGCAGCAACGGCAAAGGGCCGCGCCACGTCATCTGGTTCGCCACCCCCGACGTATAAGCTGGCCGAGGATCGTTAAAACGGCGCCCCCGGCAACCAGCCCGCGTATCAACGATGTTGCGCGGCGGTCGTCACCGCCCTGCGACGGGCCAGCATGACGAGGCAGGCCAAGGCTCCGATCAACGGTACCGCCCAGGCCATGCCGAGCAAGCGCGTGCCGCTTTCGTGCGCGAGCGGCGTCGCAGTCGTCCAGCCGATCCGCGCCAGCCCCTGGCCGAGCAATGCCCCGCTCAGGCCCCCACCCAGCTTCAGGATGAGCAGCAGCAGCGCGACCGGCAGTCCTTCGAAACGGATGCCGGTGCGGCGCTCGCCGTGGTCGATCGCATTGGCGAGCAATACCCAGATCATCATCTGCAACCCCGCATTGCCGATCCCGAACAGCGCGATCCCCGCTATCGCAGCGGGCATGATTGCGAACAGCGTCAGGCCGGCCGCGATCGCCATCAGCGAGAACCGGACAACGTGAAGATGGCCGGTCCGCCGCGCGATCGTCATCCACACCGGCAGTGCGACCAGTTGCGCCAGCGCGAGCGTCGTCAGCGCGCGCCCGGTCCAGGCTGCGTCGTGGATCACGCCCTTGCCGATATATGCAAAGGAACGTGCGAAGAACGGGAGCGTCAGTGCCTGTACGAAACCGAGCGCCAGCAACAGCAGCAACGGCCGGTTGCCGAGGACCCAAGCGAGCGATGCGCGGGGGACCGGTACATACGGCTCTATCGCCGAGCGCGGTGCGGAAGCGGCCGACAGCCACAAGGTCGCGACATAGGCGAGTGCCGCGCCACCGGTGACGGTGAGCAGCCCATAACCGCCGTCGCCGGCCGGATCGACGAAAGCGCTGGCGAAATGGGCGACGGCCAGCGCGCCCAGGCAGCTGAACATATACCGCAGTCCCGACAGCGTCGTGGCCGCGCCCGGCGCGCGCGTCATCCGCATCATCAACGCATTGTGCGCGACGTCGCATACCGAATAGGCGGTACGGAACAGCAGTACGATCGTGACGGCCCAGGCGAGTATCGCCGACCCCCGCCAGCCCGGATCGACGAAGAAGAGCGCGAACAACACGCCGACGATGGGCGCGCCGACGAACAGCAGCCCGCGATACAGGCCGAGTCGATTTGTCGAGCGATCGAGCAACCGGCCGAGCAGCGGATCGCAGAGGCCGTCCCATACCAGCCCGATCATCACCACCAGCCCAGCGACCGCTGGCGACACGCCCCAGCGTTCGGTCAGGACGAACAGCAGGAAGAAATCCATCGTCGAGGCGAGGACGTTCTTGCCGAAATTGCCGCTGGCATAGCCGACCATCCGTGCCCGATGGACCGGGCGGTCGACGATTTCAGCGGCGGCGGCTTGCTCCATCGCGCGACGTCTTAGCCGTGGTGTCGTGCGATTGCGGGACATTTCTTGTGGTCGTGACTGTGAGCGTGCCACCGCGGAGCAGATCGGCGTGCTGGACACGGAAGTTCGGGAGAGGCCGTCCGTTCAGGCTGACCTTCGTGATCCTGCCATCCTCGGGCCCGGCGCGCTGGATCGTCAGCGTACGGCGATTGCCGAGATCGATACGGGACTGCGCGAACGCCGGGGTCGTCACGATGTACCACGGCTCGCCGGGCACCAGCGGATACAGGCCGAGCGACGCGAACACATACCATGCGGTCATCCCGCCGGCATCGTCGTCCATCCCGTCGGCAAACCCCTGCGGCGACAGCGCGAAGCTGCGACCGACGAACGGGACCGGCAGCTTGCCGCTGTTGGTATAGGGATGCGCGATCGGCTTGGTCAGGATCCTGTGGATCAGGTCGGCGGAGGCTTGCGGCTCGCCCAGCGCGGCGAACATCCACGGCACCTGGATGTCGGGCTCGTTGGTCATGTTGAACAACCCGGCATCGAAGAAATGATGCAGTTCGCCGAGCAGCCGCTCGCGTCCAACCGTCGCGGTCATCCACGGCAGGTCGAAGATCGGCGCCCAGCGATATTGCCACAACGTGCCCTGATACAGCCCGCGCGCCTTGACCACGTCGCCGTCCGCACCCGGCGTCTGGAACACCGATCGCCACATCGGCCGATAGCTCTGCGCCTTCGCGGTGAAGGTCCGCGCGACGTCGCGGCGACCGAGATCGCGCGCGAGTTCGGCGGTTGCCCAATCGTCATAGGCCGCCTCGATCTGTTCGTCGGGCGTGCCGCGCTTGAGCGTGTCGCTGTCCGCCGCCATCCCCGCCAACGCGGCATCGGCGTCGAACACGATGCCCTTGCGGTGCATGTCGAGCAACGCGATCCCGGCGTGCTCGGTGCGGACCGTCAGGAACGGCTCGTGCGGGGTCGACCATTGCGGCTTGCCGCCCGCGTACAGCGCGACCAGCGACTGCGCGATGTCGGCGCTACGCTCGGGCTGGAGCAATGCGAGCAACGGCATCTGCGTGCGGTAATTGTCCCATAGCGACCAGTTGGCGTAGCGCGTCTGCCCCTTCGGTGAGGTCTGCACAGTGCCGTCCTTGTCGCGGTGGCGCCCGTCGGCGTCGTCGATCGCGACCGGGGTTTCCATGACGCGGTAGAGCGAGGTGTAGAACAGCGCGCGCTGGTCTCGCGAGCCGCTCGGCACGACGCGGCCGAGGACGTGGTTCCAGGCGCTGCGCGTTTCGCCTGCGACGACGGCGAGGGACTTGCTGCCGAGTTCGGTATCGCGGACCGATGCCGCGCCGCGTCCGTCTACGGTCGACAGGCCGGTACGGATTTCGATCGCGTCGCCGGCTTTAGCGGCAATGTGCAGCGTCGCCAGATCGTTTGCGCCGGCGGTCAGCGTCTGGTGGATCGGCCGTCCGTTGACGAGGATCCGGCTGGCGGTGTGGAGATGATAGGCGCCCTGGTCGCAGACCGTGCCTGCGACCAGATCGGCGCGCAGGTCGTCGCTGGCGAGGCTGCCCCAGCTAGCCGCCAGACGTTTCGAATAGCTGTGTCGCGGGTCGATCCGTAGATCGACAACGCCGGCGCGGGGCAGGGTGAATCGCAGCACGCCGGCCCCCCGCGTTGCTGCCATCTCGGCTAGAATGCCGCGGTCATAGCGGACGCGGTACGCCCCAGCGCGCGCGGTCTCGCTCGCCTTGTCGATCAGCGCGGCGCCGGTGCTCCCGGCATAGCGCAGCGAGATCATAAGGTCGCCGCCTGCACCGCCGCAGCCGACCCCGACGCCGCGGGTGTGCGAAAAGCCGAGCAGCGTGGTCGCCGCGTGGTCGTAGCCCGCGTGATTGGCCGGGCTGGTGTCGGGGCCGAGCTGCATCATCCCGAACGGCGCGACTGCGGCGGGGGAGAGTTGGCCGAAGTCGGCGAGCGTGCCGACGAAGGGGTCGACTAGGTCTGCGGGGGTTTCTCGTGCGGTGAGGGCGGTGGCGGTCCCGAATATGGCCGCGAGCAGAAGAGCCGTCCTAAAACCGCGCCTCCCCGGCGAAGGCCGGGGCCCAGGTGGAAAGGCCGATGTAACCGAGCGCGGCCCTGCGTTGGCGACGTTTCCCAACTGGGCCCCGGCCTTCGCCGGGGTGAAGGCACGGGTATTTACTCGGGTCGGGTGCTTGAAATAATCGCTCATGGATCGAGAGGATCACGTGGATCGTGGCGCAACGATAGCCGCGACGGTCGGAATTCCAGGTCGTACACCGACAGCCGCCGACCTACCGCACCCGGCAGATAGCCAAGTTCCGCGCGGTTGCGGTCGGTGAATGTCGCGCTCTCGATATACTTGCTCTGCTCGGCGTCGGTCACGATCAGCGCTGGCCGATCTAGCGGGATGCCCAGCGCCACCATCCGCCGCGTCGCGTTGCGCAGATTGGTCGTCGTGTGCCGCGCATACGGCTCCAGGATCACGCGATCGGCTGGGATCCCATAGCGCTCGACCAGTGCGCGACGGATCTCGACCGCCTCGACGAACCGCGTTCCCCGCGGATGCACCGCGCTGCCCGACACCAGGATGAACGGTGCGAGACCTTGGCGATAGCGTTGCGCCGCGAGCAGCGCGTGGAGCTTGCTGCGCGGGCTGAGCGTGGTGCCCGTATCCTCGGGGCCGACGCCGGGGACGATCAGCAGCGAATAGCGGAACGCCGTCCAGTCGGTCCGTGCCGCCAGCGCTTTCGTGCCCGCATTCTCCCGCTGGTCGAGCGGTTCGAACCGCGTCGCGGCCACCGCATCGTTCGCATCGAGCAGCGCGACCGCGAGCCGCACGCTCGCTGCGATCGTCGCGGGCGGCGCATCGGAGGCGGCGCGCGCGGTATCGATCGCAACCTTGACGCTGTCCGCGAAGAACGGCGTGCCGGTTGCGAAAATCGGTCCGTCGATCTTGGGATAGCGTCCCGGCAAGCCAAGGCCGTAGACGCGCAGCACGACGTTCACCGCGTCCAGTTCCTGGTCGATTGCCGCCGCCAGCGGCAGATCGGCATTCGCCTTCACTGACCGCAAAGCGCCAGTCCTTGCTAACTGCGCGATCATCGCCCGATCCTGGTCGGTCCAGATCGTCGCCTCGATCACGCAGGCAGGTGCATCGCTGCACGCCGCAATCCGTCGCGCCCGCGCTTCGAGCGATCCCGGCGGCAGTCGGTTCAGCGCGCCGAGCAGCGGGAACAGCCGTTCCGACAACGTGTCGACGACACTGTCCGCCACCCTTACCGGTGCGGGCGTTTCCGCCCACGTTGGCGCCGCCGCGGTCATCGCCAGCGCCGCCAACACGTATCGCAAGCCCGTCACCAGGACTTGCTGACCACGAGACGGACGTTCCGACCGAAGATCGGGCGGCCGTAGATCGCATCCGCCGTGCCCTGGCCGCTCAACTGGTCGGTACGCGTGTTGCCTTCCGTCAGGCCTTTCGCATTGAACAGATTGTCGCCGACGACCTGCATCTGCCACGTATCGTGCGTCAGCGTTAGCCCAGCGCCGACCGTCTGATACGAAGGCAGGGCCGTGTTGTTGAAGAAGTCGACATAGCGTTTGCCGGTATATTCGTAGCGGCCATAAAGTTGCACCGAATTGCCCGCGACGTCGAAGTCGACCGAGGGGCGGATGTTGCCGTAAATTTTCGGCTCGCGGACGATCTGGTTACCCTCGACGTCGCCTGCACTCGCGCCGTTGGCGTTGACGAGGCTCTTATACTGCGGATCGCTGATCGTCAGCGCGCCGGTCACCGCGAAGCCGCGGGGCAACGCAAGGTTGCCGTCGATCTCGATGCCCTTGATCTCCGCCTTGCCGACGAACGGTACCGACTGATCGTTGCGGCCGGTGACGGGGTCGAGCGCGACGAACGACGCATTGAGCGGATTGTAGCGCGTGTAGAAGCCGATCAGGTACAGATAGGACCGGCCGAACGCGGCCTTCAGCCCGACTTCATACTGGTTCGCCTTCGACGTGATGATCGTCGGGTTGATCTGGTAGGTGACTTGCGTCGATGGTGGCGTTTCGAGATGCGAGGCGCGCGCATAGGCGCCGAGATGCTGCGTGACGTCGTAATTCACGCCGCCCGTCCAGTTGGTGATGTTCGGGCTGAGCTTGGCATTGATGATCTGGCCGGTGAACGCGCGGACGGCATTGTCGGCCAGCGTGGTGGGATCGCCAAGGTTGGCCGACGTCGTCGCGAACGCATAGCCGTCGAAGCTGTAGCGCTCATGGCGCACACCGCCGTCGAGCTTGAGGCCCTTGGTCAGCTCCCACGTGTCGTTGGCATAAAGCGCGTACATCTTCGCGTCGGTGTTGCCGCGGTTCAGCGTGGTCGTGTAGCGGAGCACGCCATTATCGGTAACCGAACCGACCGCCTGGCCCGCGGCGTTGTACGCGATTAGGTCGAGCGTCCGCGGCTTGCCCTTCACCTCGAGCAGATAATCCTGATACGCGACGTTGTTGGTCTCGCCGTACAGGCTGCCATAGACGCCGACGCGCAGGTCGTGCGTGCCGAACCCGGTCGCGATCGACCGCGTGACGCTGAGGTCGCCTTGCGTCGAATAATATTTCGAGACGACGTCACGGAACTGCGCGGGGACGACCAGGCCGGATGCGGTGTTGGGGTCGTAGACCTCAGCGCCGTTGGTACCGGCGATCGCATAGCCCAGTCGCGTGACGCCCGCGCCGAACGCGGTGCGCGCTGCGGTGAGGTTGCTGGCGGCAAAGGCGTTGGCATCCGACGGGTTGCTGGTCGAATAGAGCGCGTTGAAATGGAGCTTGCCGACGCTGACGCCGCCCTTCGCCGCAACCTGCCAGCCATCATAATCGGCGTCGTATTGTACGCCGACATTGCCGAACTGCGTGTGGCGACCATTGCCCAGATCGGCCGCGACGTTGCGCGTCGTGCCGTCCGCCTCGCGGAACCGGATGTTGGCGTTGCGCAGCGCGGGCGAGTTCATCGTGCCGCTGAAGAAATCGATATACTGGTTGAGCGACTTGCTCGGATCGCGCGGGTCGGCGGTCGGGATCGGCAGGTAGAAGACGTTGTGGTCGTTGAGATAATTGCCCGACACACGCAACGAACCATTGCTGAAGTCGTGCTTGATATTGGCGCGGATCTGGCCGCCGCGATCGTTCGGGAAGCCGTTGTCGCGGTAGCCGTCGTGGCGGCGCAGGAACCCGCCGATCGCATAATAGGTCGAGTCGTCGATCGGGCCCGCTTGGTACCCGTCGAGCCGGTAGAGCCCGGTGTCGCCGAGCGTAACCTGCGCCTTGCCGCGCGTCGTATCGGTGCCCGACACGGTGATGTTGTTGACGATCGCCGCGGCATAGCTCGCATAGACCGGGGCAGGGCCGCCACGCACGACCTCGACGCGCTGCGTCATCAGGTCGAACCGGTTGATGCTGTCACCGCGGAAGAAATTGCCGTCATTCTCGTGGAACAGCGGCAGGCCGTCCTGCTGGAAGGTGACGAGCCCGCCGTCGCTCGGCAGGCCGCGCAGGCGGATGATGTTCTGGACCTCGCCACCGGTGTTCTCGACAGCGAACCCAGGCAGCTTGCCGAGCAGATCGGCGAAGTTGATCGGCGCGAGCTTCTGGATGTCGGCGTTGCTCAGCGAATTGACGGCATAGGACACGTCGAAGCGGCGTTGCTGGCGGGCGGAGCCGGTGACGATGATGTCGCTGCCGCCGGTGTCGGGTGCGGCCGCGTCGGGCGCGGCGGCGTCCGGAGCCGCGTCGGTGGGTGGGGTGGGGGGCAAAGGCGTGGTCTGTGCCCAAGCTGTCGACTGTGCCGCGATGCTCAGCGCGATAAACGCGCAACTCGTGCGCAATCCGATTTTGGTCATCTGTTCGTCCCCCCAGATCTCTTGAATACCACATCGCTGGACGCGCAATATTACGATTTTAATTAATTTCGCGAAATAAACTAATTGAGTAACAGGTCCGGCGACGGAGTAGCTCGATGTCCTATGCAAAGCTGAGGCTGGACGATGACGAACGGCGGATCATCCAGGTCCTCCGTTCGGTCGGCGCACGTTCGCGCAAGCAACTTGCCGGCGATCTCGCGATGAGCGCGTCGAAGCTGACGCGGCTGTCGAGCAATCTGCTCGCGCACGGACTGATCGAGGAATGCCCCAGTTCGGAGCCGATGACACCCGGTCGTCCGGCGGTGCCGCTGCGGATCTCGCCCGACGCGGGCTATGCAGTCGGTGCGATGCTCCACCGCGGGCTGATGGAGGTTGCGCTGGTCGATTATGCGGGCGGGGTGATCGCGCACAGTTCGCAACCGTTCGACGATCCCGATCCGCGCGTCTTTGCGGCGCGCGTGACGGCGTCGATGCACGAGATGGCGATAGAGAAGCGGCTGCTCGGTCGGCGCCTGCTAGGGGTCGGGATCGGTGTTCCCGGGGCGTCGCTGTCGCCCGAGGGCAATCGGCGCTGGACGGTCGACAGCCTCGGCGGATGGCGCGGGATCGATCTGAAGACCTTGTTCGAAGACCATATCGGCCATCGCATCTGGATCGAGAACGATGCCAACGCCGCGGCGCTGGCGGAATATTACGTCGGGGGCCTGATGCGTCGCTGCTCGACGGCGGTGGTGATCCTGCTCGGCCACGGGATCGGCGCCGGGATCATCGTCGAAGGTCGCATCCTGCGCGGGGCGATGGCGAGCGCGGGCGAGATCGGCTGCCTGTATCCCAACGATCGGCCACGCCCATCGACACTCGACCTGCTGGTCACGCTCCGCGAGGCGGGGTGCGAGATCCACTCGCTGGTCGATTTCGAGTCGGTCGTGGCCGGCTATGAGGACGTGGTCGACGCCTGGGTCCGTCGCGCCGCCAGCCAGATCGCGCCGATCATCAACTGGGGTCTCGCTTGGATCGATCCGGGCGAGTTCGTGATTTCCAGCCCGCTGCCCAACCACATCCTGCGCGCGCTGGTCGCCAATATCGATTTCGGCGCGATGCACATCGGCGATCACGTCAGCGGCGTACCGACCATCTCGGTCTCGACGCTTCAGGGCGCCGCGGCCACGATCGGCGCGGCGCTTCTGCCGATTCACGCGACGGCCGTGGTCTAGGACAACGGACTACGCCTGCAAACACTACCCTTGTATTAGGCCGCCAAGGCTATCGGATCACTTCGCGAAGCATTGGGCCATATAGGCGATGCGTGCGCGACCATCGGCATGCGCGGCGTCGCCGGGGAACTGACGCATAGTTTCGTTCAACTTGCTCAGTTCGTCTCGCGACAGCCAGCCCTGGATCTTGCCTTGCTGGACCGCCCAGCAATCGGCCGCCGCCTCGCCCGGACCGAAGATCTGATGCGCGCATTCGTGCGTGTACCAGAAGAGCTGTTGTGCCCGAGGTAAGTTCAGCACTCGCGGATGGAGATAGATGCGACCCCGATACGCCGCGGCGATATCGTCGATCGGCTGGATCATCGTGTCGACGGGGCCGCAGGTCGCGCGGTAACCGGCCAGCAGCAGAGCGCCCGGAAGGATCAGCGTCTGTGCGGCGGCAGGGTGGGGGACGAGCGCCAGCATCGCGGCAGCGACGCACGCAACATATTTTTTGAGCATAGGTATCCTAGCCCCGCTGGGGGCGAGGATGAGCAAAATCAGGAATTGGCCAGTCGTGAGGTGGCGACGCTAACCCAACGAAAGGAACAGGATACCTGCCCACAACAGTAACGAGACCGGCAGGGCGAACAGGATGCCGCGGAGTACGGGAAAGCGCGGCTCGGGCGTTCTCACTGTGCGCGGGGCGGTGGCCTCGACGCGTTCGCCGGGTTGCATCGAGGTCATGGCTGCGACCTCGATTTGGGCACTATGGACAGCATGGGGTGTCGGCCCCGCGCCCGCGATCAATCCCGGTGGCATGATGGTTCTCCGCCGATGTCGGTCTGGGTACGTCATCGCCATCTCTCGCCGGCAGCGGAGCATGCGATGTTTCCAATATCTTGGTTTGGCGCGACTTGATCGCATCCCATTGGGCGGGGTGGCGGCGAAATGATCGCCCAACCGAGCCTAACCTGTGTTGGTCTTGCAATATAAACGTAAGGCAGAACATAAAGATGCATCAATAAAAAATATAAACATAGGATAAGGATGATGCTATTGGTCCAGTGACGGGACGTACGAATAGAGTAACGGAATCATGGCTGAATTCTTGAATACTGGCGCTTGGCCGACCGATAAATCCGAAAATACATCGCTGATGTCGGCTCCCTTGTCGGCGCTCGATCTGCGCGACGGCCACATGGAAGCCCTGGGCAGATCCGACTCTGCCGGGCACGTTCGAGAGCGTATCGCCCATTACGCCGGCGCCGTCCGCATCCCGGCAAACGACGTCGAACTCTACGTGGTCCGTAATTTCCTCACGCTCGAAGAATGCGCTGCTCTGATCGAACTGATCGACGCCAATCGCGTGCCGTCGCCGGTCGTCTCGGACGATCCGGTGCCGTCGTACCGGACGAGTGAAACCTGTTATCTCTACCCCGGACCCGACGCGGTGACCGCGGTCGAGAGCAAGCTCGACGACCTGACCGGGCTCGAACCGATCTTCGGCGAGGCCTTGCAGGGCCAGCGCTATGCGGTCGGGCAAGAGTTCAAGCCGCATCACGATTTCTTCGATACCAGGCAGCATTACTGGCGAGACCAGGTTCCAATGGGAGGGCAGCGGACATGGTCGGCGATGACCTTCCTGAACGAACCGACCTTGGGCGGACGGACGAACTTTCCAACCGCGGGCGTGATGATCGCACCGAAGGCGGGCAATCTGGTGATCTGGAACAACATGGATGCGCTGGGCCGTCCGAATCCGGGGTCGCTGCATCAGGGTATGCCGGTCGAGCAGGGCGTGAAGTACGTGCTGACCAAATGGTATCGCGAGCGACCCTGGTGCCAGTGAGGTGAGGGCCGGACGTTGCCATTGTGCTAACCCGGGACCCGGGCGGGGATGGGGGCGGCGCCGGGGATGGGGGCCGAGCCGGGGATGGGGACGGCGAAGACGCTCCTGAGCGGCTTGGTCTCCGGTAGGATGTAGACGATGCCGACGGTGCCGGTGAACAGCGGCCTGACCACGTCGTCGTAGAACTTGGCGGGCACGTTGACGCAGCCGTAGGAGATGCGGTTGTCGCTCGCTGTAGGCGATGCCAGCCGACCGGCGCGGTTGTCGACACGGCGGCCGACGATCACGCGGTGCATCGACAGTGCGGCTTCATAGTCGATCCACAGGATATCCTGCTCGAAATCACGACCGAGCGAGGCTTTGAACCGACCCGCGGGCGTGGTGCGTTCGGCCGGTGTGATCGTCGCGAGCTTGCGCTGGCCGATCCCGGGGACACTGGCATCGCCGCGCGCCATGCCGAGCAAGGCTGGTGCCGTACCGTGCAATCCACCGGCGCCGTCGAACGCCCAGACGATGGCGTTCACCTTGTCTATGACGATGAACGGCAGGCCCTGGTTGTCGTGTGACGCGTCGACCCAGTTCACCGTATCGCGCGCGTCCGTCGAGATCGTCTCGCCCTTGAACCGGGCGGTGTCGTCGGGGCCGGTCGGGTGTGCCGTTACCGGCGCCGCCGCGGCGATCCCGAGTGCCACCCAGCCGCGCCAGCGCATGCGCAGTGCGGCGATGCGCCATCGGGAACGCCGCGGTCGAGGGTCGGTCATCTCAATGACGTGCCTGCTTGCGCGGATAGACCGGCACGGCTGGCGAGGTCGGTGGGGTGGGTTGCACGAACGGTCGGTCGCCGACCGGCTGCCCGTTGGTAGGCGTATTCGGCTGGTTTGGTGAGGACGGCGTGTCAGGCGAGTACGGCGTGTTTGGCGAGTACGGTGTGTTAGGCGTGTACGGCGTGTTTGGTGAATTCGGTGTGTTCGGCGAATTCGGCGTGTTCGGCGAGTACGGCGTGTTTGGCGAATATGGTGTGTTCGGTGAGTTCGGCGTGCCTGGATTTTCGACGATCACGGTCCCCGGACGATCGGGTGTCGGCGGCGTCACGCCTTCTTCGACGATCTCGATCGGCGGCGGCGTCGGTACGCGGATGGGCACGATCGGCACTTCGATGATGGGTCGTGTCGCGTTCGGCAGATCGGGAACCGGGGTTGGCGTAGGCGCTGGTGCCGGACTTGGCGCTGGAGCAGGTGCAGGTGCAGGTGCAGGTGCAGGTGCAGGTGCAGGTGCAGGTGCAGGTGCAGGTGCAGGAGCAGGTGCCGGTGCGGGAGCCGGCGCCGGTGCAGGAGCCGGAGCTGGTGCCGGTGCGGGAGCGGGAGCGGGAGCGGGCGCTGGAGCTGGCGCCGGAGCCGGTGCGGGAGCTGGAGCTGGAGCCGGAGCCGGAGCTGGTGCCGGAGCTGGCGCTGGTGCCGGAGCTGGCGCTGGTGCCGGAGCTGGTGCCGGAGCCGGAGCCGGAGCCGGAGCCGGAGCCGGAGCAGTAATCGTCCCGGTCGTCCGGAACCCGGCGACGCAACACGAGCTTGCCAGCGCATATTGGTCCGCGTTGGCGCCGGCCAGCGTATAGCCCGTAAAGCTCACGCCGATCCCCGTACCCGTGCCGGTGCTGTCGAACGTCGCAGTCGCGTTCGGGCCGGCGACCAAGGATACGCCGGTCGGCGTCCCAGAGGTTCCGTTGGTATTGAACCCGCTCAACACCACCGCATTGGTACCGTCGGCGACCTTCTGCGCGGTCGGGAACAGCAGCATCCGCTGGGTGATCGCCGCACCCTCGGTCAGCACGAACTTGGTCGAGAAATCGGTCGGCGTGGTGTACGAGACCGGGTTGTAGTTGATCGACACCGGCGCTGCGGTGACCGTGGTCGGCGGGGACAGCGCGGAGAACACGATCGTGCCGCCGTTGACGCCCGGACCGGTGCCGTCCGACCCGGCGATCAGCGTCAGCCCGACAGGCAGGCCCAGGCTCTGCGCCGGGATCGTCGTGCCGCGCGTCAGCGTGACGGCCGCATCGATCATCACGTCATGACCGGCGCACAGCGCGATGTTGCCGTCGGTCGTGGTGATCGCGTGAAACACCTGCACGTTGCGCCCGGCGTTGAGCAGGATGCTGCCGTTGGTCGTGGTCAGCGCTGCGTTGACGTTCACGTCGCGGCCGCAGCACGCGACGATATTGCCCTTGGTAGCGGTGATTGGCGCGTTGATGTTGACGTCGCGAAACGCGTTCATCGTCAACGTCGTCGGTACGCCCGACGCAGTCCAAGCGACCGCATCGTTGACGAAGATGTCACCGTTGCCCGTCGTCGTATCGCCCGCCGCGGGAAGCGTGCTGATAGTGATGCTGGTCGTCACGAGCTGCGCCGACAGCGTTGCGCCCGAGATGTTGCCGCCCGCACCGATAACGTAATCCTGCGGGTCGATCAGCCACGTGCCGGTCATGCCGCCCGGCGCGAAGGTCGACACCATGGCGCTGTCCGCAACGTTGACGGTCGCCGCCGACGTCTCGATGAAGCCGCCATCGCCGCCGACCGGTGCGCTCGCGTCGAGTTCGCCGCTGACGGTGACCGTGCCGGTCTTCATGTCGCCGAGCAGCAGGATCGTGCCGCCGCGGTTCTGCAACGTCCGCGCCTCGACGATGCCGGTGTTGTTGACCGCAGTGTGGAGCAGGTCGCTGGCCCCTTGTGCGGTCATCACGACCTTGCCGCCGTCGGCGCGGATCAGACCTCCGTTGCGGACCAGCGCGCCGACCGCGCCCTTGTCGACCGCGACGTTGAGCAGCCCGTCACCTGCGACGTCGAGCGTGATCGCCTCGCCGCCCGCCAGCACGACCGTGCCGAAATTCGCCTTGATCGTGCCGCCGTTGCCGACGTTTGCCCCGAGCAGCGCGACATAGCCGTTCTTCGCGGTGATCTTGCCGTCGTTTTGAACCGAAGCGTTGCTGGTGCCGGCAAAACTGTTCTTGCCAGCGAGGAAGTCGGAGTCAGAAATGTTCAACGTCGAGGCCACCAGGCCGCCGACGTTCACGTTCGCCGTCTGGCCGAAAAGGATGCCGTTCGCGTTGACCAGGAACACCTTCCCGTTCGCCGACAGATTGCCGAGAATGACCGAAGGGTCCGAACCGAGCACGCGGTTGAGGGCGACCGAGCTACTGGTGGGCTGGTCGAAGACGACGCTCTTGCCCTTGCCGATCGAAAAGGACTGCCAGTTGATCGCCGCGCGGTCGCTGGTCTGCGTCACGGTCAGCGACTTGGTACCGGTCGCGATGCTGGCCTGGCCCGCGACGACCTCACCGCCGGTCGGGAGGGTCTGCGCCTCGACCGGACGCGCCACCACCGTGCCCGCGAGGCTGAATCCGATCAGCCACGCGAACCGCGCGAGGCCGGTCGTGCCGAACAAGCCGCCGCGCTTGATGCGCGTGACGGTGGGAGCGGGGCGACTGGTGTTTCTGATCGACGAAGGGATGGGGGTCATGTGCGGTATCCTCGGTGGCGGCGGATGGCCGCAAAATTTTGGGGTGCTGGCGCGCTCAGAAGGTCTTCGAGAGCTGGAACCAGGCGCGGCCGGACTTGTCGGGGGCGGACGTCGCGTCGGCATCGCCGAGTTTGCGCGCATAGGTCGCCTTGGCGGCGATCCCGTACGGTCCCGCCCAGCTCAGCCCGGCGCCGTACGCGCTGCGCTTCGCGTGGTTCGATCCGTTGAAATACGGGTGCTTGACGTAATCGACCTCGCCGACGTCGACGAACCCGAACAGCTGCAGCGCGCCCGGCACGACCTGCGGCAACGCCAGCCGCGCCTCGGCGGTGGCGACGTAACCCTGGTCGCCGTAAGCCTCGCCCTCGGGGTAGGCGCGGACGGCATAAGCGCCGCCCAGCTCCATCTTCTCCGAAATGTCGAGGTTGCTGAACGCGATCTGTCCGCGCGCGGAGGCGAACAGCGACAGCGGCCCGGCGACCGTCTGCAACCGCGCGACGCTGAACTGTACTTTCCCGTAGCTGCCGTCGGTGCGTGCGGTGAGCGCGTCGACCGAACGCTCATAGGCACCGCGGATGTCGAGATTGCCGACCGAATAGCTCAGCGAATAGGCGGTCCAGCCGCCGCCGAGCAGCGTGTCGTGCTCGTCGCCGCTCAGCCCGATGTTGACGACCTGCGCACGGCGATAGCTGACGGTATCGACGACACCGATCTTGTCCTCGAACCATTTCAGGTCGCCACCGACCGTCAGGTACAGGTTGTTGTCGCGCGATCGGATCAGCGGATAGCTGGCATAGACGCTGGCGACGTCGGCGTTGCCGCTGCCGTCGAGGCTGTCGAATTCCTTGCCGAGCGAATAGTCGAGATGCGCAAAGGCTACGCCCAGCGTGACCTGTCCAACCGGTGCCTGGTACGACGCGCGGCCGTAGGCGAGGCCGGAGAACGAGGTCAGTGCGCGCAGGCTCAGCACGTCGCCCGAGCCGGTCGGGTTGTTCCAGTTGACCACGCCGCCGACGCGGTAGGCGCCGGTGTAGCGGTTGCCGGCATTGTCGGCCTCGACGCTGCCGGTGATGCTCTGGCCGGGGGTGATCGCTACCAGCAGGTCCGACGTGCCGACCGCAATGCCGGGGCTGAGCGTCGAGGATACGCGGACGCCGGGCAGGTCCGACAGCATCAGCAGGCGGCGTTCGAGCGGCGCGACCGCGACCGGATCGCCGATGTCGAGCCCTGCGAGGATGCCGTTCGCGACGCTATCCGACAGACGTGACTCGTTCTTGACGCCGACCGCGCCGAAGCGCCCTTCGAGCACCGCGATCGTGACTGCGCCGCTCTGGACGTCCTGCTCGGGGAGGTAGGCGTTCGCCACGAAATAGCCGCGGCTGGTGTAATATGCGGTGATCCGCGCGCCGAGCGTCTTCAGGTCCGACAGGTCGAGCACGCTATTGGGCGTGAACCCCGACGCCGCGATCAGGTCGGCCTCCGGGAACAGCGTCGCCCCGGTTACGCGCAGCGACCGGACGAGCGTCTTCGGGCCGCCCGTGGCGGCAACGACGACTGGGGTCTTGCGCTCGAACCCGAAGTCTGGGGCGGGCGTCTCGTTCAACGGTACGGGCGGGATCTGCTGGAGCTGTCCACCGGCCCCCACGGGAACCTGCGCCTGCGCCGATTGCGTCGAAATCAGCAAGGCAGCCGGGCTCACAGCCGCAAGCGCGGCCGCCCAAAGGGTCGACTTGTACATGAACACCTCGAAAGTCACCGCGGATGGAAGGCACGGGTCTCCCATCCGCAGCAGCGGGAGCCGTTCGAGGAAGGGGTAGAGCGCCCGAAGCGAGGACGAAGCCTTGATCACGACAGCAAGCGCGTTGGAATCGAACCTGATGTGCGGCGTTCTCGAAGCGTCGTCGGTCGCGAGCGTCGCGAGGTATGGCTTACTCCAGAGCGTCCTTAACCTATGTATGTCAAAATACACTTTGGCAAACTAAATATATGATAAGACTGTCAGAAACTTACAATCATCTTTGCCAACTGATTTTCAAGAGGTTCTGGAAGAATTTGAAAGCCAGCGCGCGGAAGAGACGAGGTCATGACACACCGCGGACGCATCTGGATTCTTGTCGCCGTTAATCGACATTTGAAGCGCGGGGATGGTGTACTAGGCGTTCGACCGTCCACAAGGCCTCGAAGTTGCGTATCATTTGATACTATCTGTGAACTGAGCGGCAGGATGATCGACAGCGCGACTGTGACGCCGTGACAATTCGTGTTTGCCTTAATCCATGATAGCGCCTGGTCATGAGTAACGAATGACCGATATCCTCACCCGCAAATTGCGTCGCTGGGCGAAATTCGATGACCAGGACCGCGTTGCACTCGAGCGCCTGACCATGGTGACCCGCCCCGTCGTGCGCGGCCAGCATCTCATCCGCGAGGGTGACGACCCGACGCATGTCTTTCTGATCCTCGACGGCTGGGCGCAACGCTACAAGATCCTGCCCGACGGCAAGCGGCAGATCGTCGCGTTCCTGATGCCGGGGGATTTGTGCGACACGCACGTGTTCATTCTCGAGAAGATGGACCACAGCATTTCGATGATGTCAGAGGGAAAGGTCGTCTCAATCCCGGCGAACGACATGTTGGCGATCATCGAGGACCACCCCCGAATCGCGCAGGCGCTTTGGTGGTGTACGCTGGTCGACGAGGGCATCCTGCGCGAATGGCTGGTAAATATCGGCGCGCGCGAAGCGTATAGCCGTATCGCGCATCTGTTCTGCGAACTCTACATCCGCGCTGGAGCAGTCGCGCGGGAGGGGAATGGCGATTTCTTCATGCCGCTTACCCAGACCGATGTGGGCGAGGCGCTCGGCCTGACCTCCGTGCACGTCAACCGCACGCTCAAGGCGCTCAAGCGGAGCGGCCTGGTTGATGCCACAAGAAACCGATTGCTGATGCTCGACTTCGAGGGGTTGAAGACGGCGGCCCGGTTCGACAGTGCCTATCTGCACGCGCGGCTGGTACCGCTCGGCGGCTAGGCCAGCGCGGGACCACCGCCCATCGACGCGCTTGCGTGAAGATAGGCATCCGAAAAGTGCGCGATATCGCGCAACCCATCCCAACGCGGGAATCGGACGTGACGCCAACTCCGTTCGATCAAGCCAGCGTTATGAAGCGTCTTGAGCATCCGGTTGACGTGCACGGCAGTCAACCCCGTCGCCCGACCAATCTGTTGCTGAGACAAGGGCAATTCGTAACACTCGCCGGTCTTCAGTCCGCGGGCATCGATCCGGCATGCAAACTCGCACAGGAAATGCGTGACTCGGCGCAAACCATCGCGGCTGCCGAGGTTGCGCAGCCATTCCCGCGTGATCGCGGCATCGATCGCCTGGCTGACTGCAAAGGCCTGCGCGATCGCCGGCCGTCGCGATGCGAGATCCGTCAGGTCTCGCCGCGATGCCAGCGCAATCTCCGCTGGGCCGAGCACACGCGTGCCGTAATCGGCTTCGCTCAGGTAGAGATGCTCCAAACCCAACGCATCACCTGGGATGCCGAGTGACAGGATCTGGCCATTCCCGTCATTGTCCATGGTGTGGGCCGCCGCGTAGCCGCGCGTGAGGAACGCCACGACTTCGGGCCTGTCGCCTTGCCTGAAGACATCACCCGGCGCGTCGTATGTGCGCATCGACATCGGCACGGCAAGAAGGCTCGACCGGTCCACGGGATCCAGGATGGTGTGTGCGTCGAGCCTGGACAGCCAGGTTTCAAGGGGATGGCGTATTGTCTGTCTTCACGAAATGCCGGCGGGACGATCCCGTTCACGCCGGCTATTGTATAAAACCAACACGCTGTGCCTTGATGTAGATTGCACCACGAATGATAAACTTATGTCCATGTTTGACGTGCGATCCAGACGCGGGCGAAATCCCGCGTTGCCGCCCGGAGCGTCAACTCACCGAGGTCCTGTCGCCCTACCCGATAGCGGCCGTCAGGCGATCCCAGTTGCCATGCGCGAGCGCTTCCCGCTCAGCATTATCGAGCGACGCCTCGTCGAGAAAGCGGCGTGGAGCACCGCCAGGCTTATACTGGTAGGGGAAGTCGGTGGAGAAAAGCAGCCGCTCCGGACCGACGATCTCGAGACAGCGCTGGAGATAGGCTTGGCTCCACATGCCGCTACCGGTCACATACAGGTTGTTGCGGGCATAGTCGGACAATGATCGGGTTAGCTCGAGCGCGCGTTCGAATACGGCGGAGGTCCGTTCCAAGTAGAAAAGTACGACCTCGCCCCAATGTCCCAGGATGATCTGCAGGTCGGGGAGCTCATCGAATACGCCGGCTGCAGCCAAGCGCACCCATTGCAAGCCTGCCTCGTAGTGCCACCCCAGCCCGAAAGCCGCCAATGCGAGGTCCGCCTTTTCGCTGATCCCCGAATAGTTCGCATGACGGACTGCGGCGAGCGGCGTTTGCGGATGAATGAAAAGCGGAACACGCAGCTCAGCCGCCTTGGCGAGCAGGGGACGCAGCGCGGGATGATCGAGATGGCGTTCCCGCGTCCGACCGCAGAGCAACGCACCCTTCAACCCCAGGTCTCGGACGGCGCGTTCCAGTTCGATTGGTGCCGCGTCGGCCGAAGGGGTCGGTATGGCCGCGAACCCCTGGAACCGGTCCGGATGCCGGGCGCATGTCTCGGCGATCAGGTCGTTGACACGCTGCGCCACATCGACGGACTCCGACGGACCCAGATTGTGCAGCCCCGGCGTGGTGAGCGAGAGAACCTGGACGTCGACACCCTGTTCATCCATCAGCGCGATCCGGCCGTCGCCGAGATCGGCGAGCCGTTGCCCGTTTTCGCCAACATCGGCAAAGGCCGACACCGGATCATGCGGCGGCGGGGCGGCGTTCCAGGCATCGCGAACGATTGCTGGAAGGATGTGCTCTTCGATTGCGATCAGGCGCATGGGCATCTCACGGCAAGGTCTGTCTCGCTCAACACGCCGTCTCGGCGTTCGTTTCACGATCCGACAAACGCCAGTTGCAGATTGCCCGGCATTCACTAATCCATCGGACTAGAATGTGCATCGGTCCTAAAGGCATATCATTGGCAAGTCCGGAAAATTTACACGATCGGGAGGCGATGCGGCTTGCGGCACTGGAGCGCTACCAGGTGCTGGACACACCGCGCGAGGCGTCGTTCGACGATCTGGCGGCGCTGACTGCGAAGCTGCTCGACGCGCCGATCGCGGTGGTCAACCTGATCGGTGACGGCCGGCAATTCTTCAAGGCCGAGGTGGGGCTGGGGGTGCGCTCCACACCCCTGGAGAGTTCGTTCTGCGCGAAGGCGCTTCTCGAGGACGATTTCCTTCTTATCCCCGATCTGCCCTCGGATCAGCGGTTCGCGTGCAATCCGCTGGTGACCGGTGACCCGCATATCCGGTCTTATGCCGGTGCACTGTTGAAGACTGCGGACGGGCTGCCGATCGGGACGCTATGCGTGCTGGACCATCGCCCGCGGGCGTGGACCGCGCTGCATCAGGAAACGCTGTGTGTGCTGGCGCAGCAGGTGATGGCGCAACTAGATCTGCGGCGGACGGTCAAGGACCGCGACCGCCGATACGACGAGGTTCGCGAGAGCGAAGACCGGTTCCGCAATATGGCGGACCACGCTCCGGTGATGATGTGGGTCACCGACCCGCAGGGCAACTGCACCTATCTCAATCGGCAATGGTACGCATTCACCGGGCAAACGCGGGAAGAGGCGGAGGGATTGGGCTGGCTCGATGCGACCCACCCGGACGACATGGCCGAAGCGGGACGCATCTTTCTGAAGGCCAATGCCGCGGCGGTGCCGTTTCGTCTCGAATACCGGCTGCGGTGCGCCGATGGGTCATATCGTTGGGCGATCGACGCGGCGTCGCCACGGTTCGGTCACGACGGCGCGTTCCTGGGCTATATCGGCTCGGTCATCGATATCGACGAGCGCCGCACCGCAGAGGACTCGCTTCGCCACGCGAACGCGCTGCTGGCCGCCGTGATGGAGGCGGTGCCCGGCGTCGTCTACGCCAAGGATCGCGCCGGACGCATGCTCGCCGCCAATCGCGGAACGGCCGACTTGGTCGGCAAGCCATTGTTGGAGATTATCGGAAGAACCGACCGCGAGTTCCTCGATGACCCCGCACAGGCCGCCGCCGTCGAGGTCAACGACCGGCGGATCATGGCCAAGAACGACGTCGAGGTTCTGGAGGAGAAGGTCAGCCTGCCCGATGGGACGTGCGCGACCTGGCTGTCGACCAAGGCCCCGTTTCGCGACGCCGACGGCATGGTGGTCGGCCTGGTAGGATCGTCGATCGATATCAGCGAACGCAAACGCGCCGAAGAGGCGCTTTTGCATTTGAACGAGACGCTCGAAGACGTGGTCATTGAGCGTACGGCGGAACGTGACCGGATGTGGGAAACCTCACCCGATCTCATGCTGGTCACCGATTTGGCCGGCGTGTTTCGTCGCGTCAATCCGGCATGGACGACGATGCTCGGCTATGATGCCGCGGAGCTGGTCGGGCATCACGTCAACGAGTTCGTTCTGCCCGAAGACCATTATCATACCGAGGAAGCGTTGCCGCTTACCGCCGATGGCAAACGACCGAGTATCGAGGTGCGCTATCGTCACAAGGACGGATCGGTGCGCTGGATATCGTGGGTTGCGGCGCCGGCGGAGGACATGACCTATGCCACTGGCCGCGATGTCACTGCCGAGAAGGAGCAGGCCGAAGCGCTGGCGCAGACGGAAGAGCAACTTCGCCAGGCGCAGAAGATGGAAGCGGTCGGGCAGTTGACCGGCGGACTGGCGCACGACTTCAACAATCTGCTGACCGCCGTGACGGGCGGGCTCGAACTGCTTGCCGCCAAGCTGGCGAAAGGCGAGTATGACAAGGTCGATCGCTACATCACGATGGCGCAGACCGGCGCCAATCGTGCGGCCGCGTTGACCCAGCGCCTGCTCGCGTTTTCGCGTCGACAGACGCTCGCGCCCAAGCCGACCGATGTCGATCGGCTGATCGCCGAAATGGAAGAGATCATCGATCGTACGCTGGGGCCCACGATCGAGGTCAACGTCGTTTCCGCAAACGGTCTGTGGCCGATCCTGGTCGATGCGCCGCAGCTGGAAAACGCGTTGCTCAACCTCTGCATCAATGCGCGCGATGCGATGCCCGAAGGCGGTCGACTGACGATCGAAACCGGCAACAAGGCGCTCGATGCACGCGCTGCGGCGGCCCAGGACCTGCCTCCGGGCGACTATGTGTCGCTCTGTGTGACCGACACCGGCACCGGCATGGCGGCAGAAATCATCGAGCGCGTGTTCGACCCGTTCTTCACGACCAAGCCGATCGGCGAAGGCACGGGGCTCGGTTTGTCGATGATCTACGGTTTCGTCCGGCAGTCGGGGGGGCAGGTCCGGGTCTATTCGGAGGTCGGGCAGGGCACGACGATGTGCCTCTATCTGCCGCGGCTGCTCGGGTCGCACGATCCCGCTGATCCGACCCAGGTGCCGACAGTCCGGCACCGCGCCGAGCACGGGCAGACCGTGTTGCTGGTCGAGGACGAAATCTCGATCCGCGAACTCGTCAGCGAGATCCTGGGTGATGCCGGGTACCGCGTTCTGACGGCCAATAACGGGCCGATGGGCATCGCTCTCCTGCAGTCGAACGAGCGCATCGATCTGCTCGTCACCGATGTCGGGCTGCCCGGGGGGCTGAACGGCCGTCAGGTCGCCGATGCGGGCCGGATCGTCCGGCCTGCGCTGAAGGTGCTGTTCGTCACGGGGTATGCCGCCAACGCCGCGGTGGGTGCGGGCCATCTGGACAAGGGGATGGAGGTCCTGACCAAGCCCTTCAATATCCTTGAACTGGAGCGGCGCGTTGGGGAGATGATTGCCAACTGAGCGATCGTGGCGAGGACAAAATTGGAAAAGGACATGCGGTGGCGAGCGTCGAAATCAGCGGACTTTCCAAGCGCTTCGGCGACACGACGGTGCTCCAGCCGACCGACCTGACGATCGAGGAGGGCGAGTTCGTCGTGCTGGTCGGGCCATCGGGGTGCGGCAAGTCGACGCTGTTGCGGATGATCGCCGGGCTCGAGGTACCGAGCGCGGGGCGGGTGTCGATCGGCGGGCGCGACGTTACCGACGCGGCGCCGTCGGATCGTGGCCTGGCGATGGTGTTCCAGTCCTACGCGCTCTACCCGCATCTGACGGTCGCCGAGAATATCGCGTTTCCGCTGAAGGTCGCGAAGGTCGCCAAGCGCGAGATCGCCGAGCGGGTCGCTGAGGTCGCGGCGATGCTCGATCTGTCGGAATTGCTCGACCGGCGGCCGCGTGCCTTGTCGGGGGGGCAGCGCCAGCGGGTGTCGATCGCTCGCGCGGTGGTGCGGCGGCCGAAGGTGTTATTGCTCGACGAGCCGCTGTCGAACCTCGACGCCAATCTGCGCGCGCGTATGCGGCACGAGTTCGCGCGGCTGCATCAGCAGCTTGGCGCGACGATGATCTATGTCACGCACGACCAGCTCGAAGCGATGACGCTTGCCAACCGCATCGTCGTGATGAGCCATGGGCATGTCGAGCAGGTAGGACCGCCGATCGAGGTGTACCGGCGACCGGCGAGCTTGGCCGTTGCGGCGGCGATCGGGTCGCCAGGGATGAACCTGCTTGCGGCGACGATCGCGTCGGTCGGCGCTGACGGTACGACCGTAAGGTTGTCGGGAGGCGAGACGGTGAGGACCGGCGCGATCGTCCCCGCGGAAGCGGTTGGCGCGGCCGTCACGCTCGGGGTCCGGCCCGAACATCTGCACGTCGATGACGCGGGGCCTTTCGTCGGCGCGGTCGAGCTGTTTGAGCGGCTCGGGCCGCTGTCGTTCGCGCATCTCGGTGCACGCGGCGCTGCAGATACGATCATCGCGCAGTTGCCGGGGGATCGGTCGGTCACGTTCGGCGAAGTCCTCCGCGTAGGCGTTGCCCCCGGGGACGCGCATGTATTCGGTGCCGATGGCCGCGCCTATCCCTTCACGCTGCCGCCGAGCAGTCCGGTCAGATAGTAACGCTGCATCGCGAGGAATAGCAGCAGCACCGGCATCGTCGTGACGACTGCCGCCGCCATCATCAACTCACCGTCCGCCGAATGCTCGCGCGCGATCGCCGCGACCGCGACCGGCAGCGTATAGAGATGCTGGTCGGCGAGCACGATCAGCGGCCAGAGGAAGTCGTTCCACGAGCCGAGGAACATGAACAGCGCCAGCGTGACAACGATTGGCGTGAGCAACGGCAGGACGATCGTCACGAAGATCCGCGTCTCGCTTGCGCCGTCGATCCGCGCCGCGTCGATCATCTCGTCGGGAATCGCGAGCGTCGCCTGTCGCACGAAAAGGATCGCGAAGATGCCCGCAAGGCTCGGCAGGATTACGCCGGCATAGCTGTTGACGAGGCCGAGTTGCTTGAAGATCAGGAACAGCGGCAGCATCGCGACCTGCCCCGGCACCACCAGCGAGGCGATCAGGATCTTCAACAGCCGCTCGCGCCCGCGGAAGCGCAGCTTGGCGAACGCATAGCCGGCCGGCACCGTGAGTAGCAGGCCTAGCAACGTCGAGATCGTAGCGATGGCGACGCTGTTGAACAATGCGGGGACGATCCGGTAGTCGAACCACGCGCCGTCGATCAGCCGCCGGACGAGTAGTTCGTGGTAATTCTCCAGCGACCAGTGCGATGGCCAGAGCGGCGTGGGGAGATTGCTCGACTCGCCGCGCGGCATGAACGAGACGATCACCATGTAGAGCAACGGCGCGATCGTCAGCGCGGCCAGCGTCACGACCGCCGCGTTGGCGAGGATCGCGCGGGGTTTTAAAGCCATTCGTAGCGCCTCCCGATCCGCGTCTGGACCATCGTCAGCGCGAGGATCATCAGGAACAGGACGAACGCGACCGCACTCGCTTGCCCCAGATTCCACCATTTGAAGCCTTCGTCGAACATGAAATACAGGATCGTCGTGGTGCTTTGCGCCGGCCCGCCGAGCGTCATCACATAGGGCTCGGCGAAGATCTGGAGGAAGCCCGCGACGCTCATCACCGCGGCGAGCAGCAAAGTCGGGCCGATCGCGGGGAGGGTGACGTGGCGGAAGCGGCCCCAGCGACCGGCGCCATCGAGCCGCGCGGCCTCCATCAGGTCCTGCGGCACCGCGGAGAGTGCCGCGGTGAAGACGATCATGTTGTAGCCGAAAATCTTCCACGTGACGAAGATCAGGATCGCCGGAATCGATGTATGCGGGTTGCCGAGCCAGTCGACCGGCGCCAGGCCGACTAGCGCCAGTGCGCGGTTAATAAGGCCCGAGCGCTCGTTGAACAGGAACCGCCACACCACCGCGGTCGCGACGATGCTGGTGACGTAGGGCGCGAACAACAGCACGCGCCACAGCGGCTTCCACCGCACGGTCGCATCGTTCAGCAGCAGCGCGACCGCTAACGACGCACCGATCGCCATCGGTACGCCGAGCACCGCGAACAGCGCGGTGTTGCCGATCGCCCGCCAGAACAGCGGCGTCGAGAACAGGTCGATGAAATTGCCGAGCCCGACGAACCGCAAGTTCGCCCAGTCGGCGAGCGCGTAGATCGAGTAGTCGGTGACCGACAACGCCATGGCGAGCGCGGTCGGCAGGACGAAGACCAGCGCGATGATGGCGAGGACCGGCGCGGAGAATAGCCAGGCGGCGCGTTCCTGATGGGTCATGCCAGCGTCCCCGCCTCGACCAGCGCGCGGCGTTTCGCGAGTAACTGGTCGACACGCGTATCGAGACCCGCCAACGCTTCAGATATGGTCTGAACGTCGCGCACGACGCGCTCGGCGGCGAACTGGATCTCCAGCTTGATCCGCTCCCACTCGATCACCTTCGGTGCGGCGGCGGGGAAGCGCATCTGGTCCTTGAACGGCGCAAGTATCGGCGCGCGGAGTTGCGGTGAGGACCAGGCGCTCAGGCGAGCGGGGAGATTGCCGATCAGCCGCTGGTAGCGGAGTTCGCTCGCGGGTGAACTGAGGTGGCGGACCAGCGCCCAGGCTTCGGGCAGGCGCGGCGTCGACGCGGAGACGCACAGGCTGGTGCTCAGCCCCGACACCGCACCGACGCCGTGCGGACCGGCAAGCCGTGCCGTCCCCCAACGCTTGGCGGGGATCTCCGAGGCACGACGATGGAGGTCGAGCAACGTCGTCGGACCGGTCGGCCAGATCGCAAAATAGCCCTGTGCAAAGGCCGCGACCGGATCCTGGATTTCGGTCGAGAGTGCTTTCGGTGCGAGCCCTTCGGCGAAGATCTGCGCGTAATAGGTAAATGCCATTCGTGCCTCCGGCGTCTGGAAATTGCCGCGCGTATCGTGATCGCGCAGCATCGTCGCGCCGGTCTGGCCGAGCATCGTCATGAGCGTATCCGGCCAGTTGAGCAGCAGCATGAACACGAAATCGTCGGGCCGTTGTCGCTTGATCGCGCGACCCATGCGAAGCCAGCCGTCCCAGTCTTTCGCAGGCTCGGCATAGCCGGCCTTGGCGAGGATATCCCGGCGGTAGAACTGGACCGGAGGCGCTACCGACCACGGCACAGCAAAGTCGCGCCCGCCGACTCTCGTGGCATTGAGCACGCCGGGAAACATGTCGGCGACCAGCATGGCCGCCGGGACGGGGGCGATCGCGCCGATCGTCGCGAACTCCGGCACCCAGCCATTGTAGAGCATCAGCACGTCGGGCATCGCCCCGCCGGCCTGTGCGGTCAGCAGCTTCTCGTGGCTGGCGGTCGCCGGTAGGGATTGCACATCCACCGCGATTCCCGTGGCCGCGGTGAAGGCGGGCATCAGCATCGGCGAATAGTCGCCCTCGTAGCTCATCGCCCAGAACTTCAGTGGTTCGGCGCCGCGCGTGCCGGCACAGGCCGCCAGACCCAGCGTCGGCAAGAGCCGCAATGCGGCCCTCCGCGTCCAGTCCTGCGCCTGCTCCCCCATCGTGGGATCGTGGCGCATCGCGGCGTGCTACGCCACCCCCCGCGCGAGCCGATAATCGGGGAATTATTGCGCTAGGTTAATGCCTTGGCGGGGTTTGCACAGGCGATATGCTTGCTCGGTAGTCGGCGATGCGCCTAAGTCGGACGCAACGCTGGCGGGGCCAATGCCGGCGAACAGGGAGAGAGTCATGCGTATCCTTCGCCGCCGTCATCTGCTGTCAGGCGTCGCGCTGCTTGCCGCAACTTCGGTACAGGCACAGGTCGCCCCGCCGGCCACCGATACGCCGGCACCCGCTGCCGCCGATCCGGCCGCGGACCCTGCTACCGAGATCGTCGTCACCGGGTCACGCATCGCGCGCCCGGATTACGAAGCGCCCAACCCGATCGTCTCGTTCAGTGCCGCCGACCTCCAGAAGTCGGGCAACACCAACGTCACCACCTTCCTCCAGCGCGTGCCGGCGCTCACCAACTCGCGGGACAGCACGCGGACCGCGGGCAACGCGCAGGCGGACGGCAGCTTCGGGCAGGTCGGGCTCAACCTGCTCGACCTGCGCGGGCTTGGCCCCAACCGGACGTTGGTGCTCGTCAACGGCCGCCGCCACGTCGCCGGCCAGCCCGACACCGCGGCGGTCGACATCAACGCGATCCCGACCGATTTGATCGAGCGGGTCGACGTGCTCACCGGCGCCGCCTCCGCAGTGTACGGCGCGGACGGTGTATCGGGGGTCGTCAACTTCGTCCTGAAGCGCGATTTCGACGGTGTGGCAGCGCGCAGCCAGTTCGGCATCTCGGAACGGGGCGACGCCGCCAACCGCTTCGCCTCACTTATCGCGGGCCGCAACTTCGCCGATGGCCGCGGCAATCTGACGCTCGCCTACGAGTATAATGCCGATCAGCCGCTCGCGAACGACGACCGCCGGTATCTCGCTCAGGGCGACCGCCAGTATTTCGTCAACCTCGACAATTACGATCCGACGCGCGCCGGCAGCTACAAGATCGGACCGGTCGGCGACCTGCGCTATCCGTACAGCTCGAACCAAAGCATCGTGTATATCGGCGACCAGACTTTCCGCGGCGACGGCGCGCTCTACACGCCCGGCCGCTTCCTGCAGAACGACGGCTATTCGGTGGGCGGCGATGACACGCCGGTCGCCGGGTATATCGGCGACATCTTCCCGCGCACCCGCCGCCATGCGGTCAACGCGCTGACGCATTACGACGCCTCGGACGCGTTCAAGATCAGCCTGGAGGGCAAGTTCGTCCAGTCGACGGTGACCAGCTTCGGCGGTTATGGCGGCAATTATCCGGCGACCATCGCGCTCGACAATCCGTACATCCCGGCAAGCATCCTGGCCGCGGCGACCGCGGCCGGGCTGTCCTCGGTCGACGTCAATCGCAACAATTTCGACATCCCGCGCCGGGGCGAAGAAGACCGCCGCCGCACCTACCGCGGCGTCGTCGACGTCACCGGCCGCATCTCGGAGCATGCCAGCTACGACGTGTCCTACACCTATGGCCAGACCGACGTCCGTGCGACCAAGCTCAACGACCGCCTGAACGATCGATTCCTGAACGCGCTCGACGCGGTGCGCGGGCCGGGGGGAACGATCGTCTGCCGTTCGGCCGATGCCCGCGCCGCTGGCTGCGTTCCGGTCAACACGTTCGGCGGCAACACCGTGGACCCGGCCTCGTTCGGCTATTTCCTGAGCAACCCGGCGAGCAATGCGCGTCTTACCCAACACGTCGCCAACGCCTCGCTCAACGGCGACTTCGGGCAGTTCTTTACGTTGCCGGGCGGCCCGATCGCGTTCGCGGTCGGTGGCGAATATCGCCGCGAGTCGAGCAGCTTCCGCCCCGCGCAGGCGATCACCGACAATGCGTTCTACCAATATGACGAATACATCCTGCCGACCCCGTCGAGCGGCCATTTCGATGTCTGGGAAGCGTTCGGCGAGCTCAACGCGCCGATCCTGAAGGACGTGCCGTTCGCCAGCCTGCTCTCGATCGGGGCAGCAGGACGCTATTCCGATTACTCCACGGTTGGCTCGACTCGCGCGTACCAGTTCAACGGCATCTACGCGCCGATCCGCGAGATCAGCTTCCGCGGCTCGTACGGCCGCTCGGTCCGCGCGCCCAACATCGGCGAAATCTTCCGTCCGCAGACCGGCAGCAGTAACTTCTTCTCCGACCCGTGCTACCTCGGCAACCGCACGCTCGGGACGCAGTTCCGCGCCGCGAATTGCCAGACGCTGATCACCGGGGCAGGGGGCAATCCGGCCAATTTCACCGCGCAGAACAACCCGAACGCGACGATCTTCATTCCCGGCACGCAGCAGGGCAACTCGGACCTGCGCGCCGAAGTCGCCCGCACCTGGACCGCGGGCGTCGTGGTGCGACCGATCTCGGGCCTGTCGATCGGGCTCGACTGGTACGATATCCGGTTGCGCGATGCGATCAACACGCCCGATGCGAACACGATCGCGTCGCTCTGCGTCGACCAGCCGACGCTCGACAACGCCTATTGCAACGCGATCAGTCGCGAGCGCGGTACCGGGTTCATCAACGGCTATGTCGTCCAGCCGCAGAACGTCGCGGCGTTCCGCACCGCCGGCGCCGAACTCAACATCGCCTATCGCTTCCGGACGGCGCATGCCGGGGCATTCGATATCCGGCTGGTCGGCGGCTACCTCGACAAGCTCGAACAGGTCGCGACGCCGGGCGCGGTGACGGAGGACAATGTCGACCAACCGTTCCGTCCGAAATACACCTTTACCTTCTCGCCGAGCTGGACCGCGGGGGCACTGACACTGAGCTACAATCTGCGCTGGCAGGACGGCGTCCGCCGTTTCGCCAAGGTCGATACCGATGCGAACCCGAGTCTCGTCGATCCGCGCTATCTCCGGTACAAGGAACTGTGGCAGCACGACGTGCAGGCGGAGGTCGCGGTCGACACGCGGTTCTCGTTCTACGGCGGTGTCAACAACCTCGCCGATCAGAAGCCCGATATCGGTTTCGAGACCAACGTCCCGATCTCACCGGTCGGCCGGTACTTCTATGCTGGCGCGAAGGTTCGGTATTGAAGCGTTCGGGCGTTGACGTCGGGTGATGCCTCGACGACGGACGCCTGATTGCCGAAACGAGAAAACGACGCCGTGCTGACCAAAGACATGCTGAGCCTCATTACGATGGAAGAAGGGGCGTTTATCGATCCCAGCTGCACCGTCGTCGATCCACACCGCCTGACGCTGCGCAAAGGCGCGTTCGTCGGCCCGGAAGGACTGATCGATGCCGGCGGTGGTGTCGAGGTCGGCGAGGCGGTGCGAATCAGCTACCGGTGCACGATCATCTCGCTGACCCATCACATCACGCGCTCGGTCTGGCGGCGGGGCGTCGATGGCGACCGGCTTCGTCCTGTCTTGATAGAGCGCGGTTGCTGGGTAGGCGCCAACGTCACCATCTACCCAGGCGTCATCGTGCGCGAGGGGTGCGTCATTAACGCGGGATCGGTGGTTGCCAAATCTACCGAGGCACACGGGCTTTACTGTCCGCCCTACGCTGAACGGATCAAGGATCTTGCGTTCGAGTGATGGCTAGGCCCGATTGCGTTATCTGGGTCGCCGCCTGTTTCGCATCCGCTTGAATCTGTTGAGACAGGGCGGGCGAAAGAACGGCGGTCCAGCAGCGAATGTCGATCCTGTTTCCTACCGCCTATGTCACCTCGGTGCAGGCTGATCGCACAGGGAAGGGCAATTGGCGCGCCCGGAGGGGTTCGAACCCCCGACCGAGGAGGTAGAAGCTCCTTGCTCTATCCAGCTGAGCTACGGGCGCGCGCTGCGGCGACGACTAGCGCGGATTGTGCGGGCTTGGAACCTCGATCATAACGCGCTGATGGAAATTGGAACGGATGCGGTGCGGGGGCTCGAACCGGTCGACGCGAATGCGGTCGGCGGTGCGCAGTTTCGTTATTTCGACTTCGTGATGGCGGCGTTCGTCACGATCCTGCTGCTGTCGAACGTGATCGGCGCGGGCAAGCGCGCGGTGATCGACCTGCCGTTCATCGGCGCATGGCCGTTCGGCGCGGGCATCCTGTTCTTTCCGGTGAGCTATGTGATCGGCGACGTGCTGACCGAAGTCTATGGCTACGCGCGGGCGCGGCGCTGCATTTGGGCGGGGTTCGGCGCGATGCTGTTCATGGTGTTCATGTCGGCGGTCGTCGTTGCGCTGCCGCCCGACAAGGGGTGGACGGGGCAGGCGGCATACGAATCGGTGTTCGGGCAGGTGCCGCGGATCGTGTTCGCGTCGATCTGCGCGTTCTGGGTGGGCGAGTTCGCCAACAGCTTCGTGCTCGCGCGCATGAAGATCTGGACGCAAGGGCGGATGCTGTGGACGCGGACGATCGGCAGTACGATCGTGGGGCAGGCGTTCGACAGCCTGATCTTCTACCCGCTCGCCTTCTACGGCGCGCCGGACTGGCCGGTGGAGGCGATGCTGATGGTGATGGTCAGCCAGTTTTTGCTGAAGGTCTCGTGGGAGGTGCTGCTGACGCCGCTGACGTATGGCGCAGTGGGCTGGCTCAAGCGCCGCGAGGGTGTCGATGTGTATGATCGGGGGACGGACTTCTCGCCGTTCCGAACGCGGGTTTGAGGCCGTCCGTCATCCTAGCGAAAGCTGGGATCCAGAGCCAAAGGCGGATGCGCTCGTGGCTCTAGATCCTGGGTCGAGCCCAGGATGACGGAGGGGTTAGGCGCTGACGGCTTCGAGCAGGCCTTCGAACAGCCGACGGCCATCGGTGCCGCCATGTGCCGCTTCGAGACGACGTTCCGGGTGTGGCATCATGCCCAGCACGTTGCCCTTGTCGTTCAGCAACCCGGCGATGTTGCGCGCCGAACCGTTGACGCTCTCCGCATACCGGAACGCCACGCGGCCTTCGCCTTCGAGGCGGTCGAGCGTTTCGGTGTCGGCAAAGTAGTTGCCGTCGTGGTGCGCGACCGGAAAGGAGACGCGTTCACCGGCTGAGTAGCCCGAGGTGAACGTCGAGCTCGCCGTCTCGACCGTCAGCGCGACATCGCGGCAGACGAAGTTCAGCCCCTCGTTGCGCATCAGCGCACCGGGCAGGAGCCCCGCTTCGGTCAACACCTGGAAGCCGTTGCAGATACCGAGCACGGGCAAGCCCTTGCCTGCCTGCTCGACGACCGCGCGCATGATCGGCGAGCGTGCCGCGATCGCACCCGAGCGTAGGTAGTCGCCGTACGAGAACCCACCGGGCACCGCGACCAGGCCGACGTCCGCCGGCAAGTCCGCATCACCGTGCCAGACCATCAGCGGCTTGACGCCGGTCACCGCCTCCAGCGCGACGGCAATGTCGCGGTCGCAGTTGGAGCCGGGGAAGACGATGACCGCTGTTTTCATGCGCGCTCGACCCGGTAGTTTTCGATCACCGTGTTGGCGAGCAGCTTGCGGCACATGCCGTCGATCGTCGCGTCGTCGGTATCGTCGGTGACCTCCAGTTCGATCAGCTTGCCTTGGCGGACGTCCTGTACGCCGTCGAAGCCGAGGCTGCCGAGCGCGTGATGGATCGCCCGGCCCTGCGGATCGAGCACGCCGGGCTTCAATGTCACGAAAACCTTGAGTTTCATTTACTTGCCCCGGTTCTTGCGATGCTTTTCGAGGTCGAGGACGGCGTTGTCCGCACCCTCGGGCAACAGGCCGAGACGGCGTGCAACCTCTTGATAGGCCTCGACTTCACCACCGAGATCGCGACGGAAGCGATCCTTGTCCATCTTCTCGTTGGTTTCCATGTCCCACAGGCGGCAGCCATCGGGGCTGATCTCGTCGGCGAGAATGATCCGACCAAAGTCGTTGTCGAAGATGCGACCGAATTCGAGCTTGAAGTCGACCAGGCGGATGCCGACGCCGGCGAACAGCCCGCACAGGAAATCGTTCACGCGGATCGCGAGGTCGGCGATGTCGTGCATCTCCTCCTGGCTCGCCCAGCCGAACGCGGCGATGTGTTCGTCGGAGATCATCGGATCGCCGAGCGCATCGTCTTTGTAGTAATATTCGATGATCGTACGGGGCAGCTTGGTGCCCTCCTCGATTCCGAGACGCGTCGAGATCGAGCCCGCGGCGACGTTGCGCACGACGACTTCGATCGGGACGATCTCGACCTGGCGGATCAACTGCTCGCGCATGTTGAGGCGGCGGATGAAGTGCGTCGGCACGCCGATATGATCGAGCAGCGTGAAGATGTGCTCGGAAATCCGGTTGTTGAGCACGCCCTTGCCGTTGATCGTGCCCTTTTTCTGGGCATTGAACGCGGTCGCGTCGTCCTTGAAATACTGGATCAGCGTGCCTGGCTCGGGACCCTCGTAGAGGATCTTGGCCTTGCCTTCGTAGATCTGGCGGCGGCGAGCCATGCGCGGTCCCCTGGAAATTAGCGGCGAAAAATCGAGCGGCCCCAGCCTACGCGAAACGCTTCGCGAAGCCGAGGCCGGAATAGGCCGCGCCTATAGGCGAAGGGGGCAGGGGGTGCAATCGCGGCGCATGACTGCCCCGGGAAAACTGCCCGACGTCATCGCGAGGGCGGGGACGGCGTGTCGCGGGCAGTCGCGAGCGGTCGGCCGGTTCGACGATCGATGCGGGTCATCAACTCGGTCCACCAACGCTGGATCCAGCGTCGCCAAACCAGGAACGCCAGCAAGATCACCAGCAGCGGCGGGCCGAGAGCCGCCAATACCCATAGCAGCGCCGTGACGGTCAATCCGATCGAGCCGAGCGCGGTGTCACCAGCGTCCTGCAGGCGATCGACCAGGTCAGTCCCGCGGCCAGTCGCATAGTCGAACGACATTGGCGTATTGGCGAGACTTTCGCGCTGTTCTGATGCCGTTGCGGCCGCTGCGGTTGCCTGGCTTTGCGCGGCCGCCTGTTGTTGACGGAGTTCGGCACGTTCGCGCGGGGACAGATCGACACGGGCCAGTTCGCGGTCGATCCGGGCGCGTTCGGCGGCGACGTCGGTCCGTTCGGTCGCGATCGCCGCGGCGGCCGTGGCGACATCGGTTCCGCTGATATTGGCCCCCGTCAAGGTCGCGCCCGCGCGCTCCGCTTGCTTGACCCCGGCCCGGCCAAAGGCACGCGCAAGAGGGGCGGCGATCTTGACCGACAGGCTTGCGCTGACGTTGCCCTGCTGCCCGACCGTGTAGCGCAATCCCGTTATCCGGCAGCGTGTGGCGCCAAGCCGTTCGCAGGCACGCGCATGCTCCTCCTGAAGATCCGAGATCCGGGACGAAGGAAGTGCCAGGTCATAGCTATAGTCGAACGCCACTCCGGCGATGGAATTGCCAGCGATATCGGGTTCCCCGGCACTACTGTCGGGAGCCTTGCTGCACCCGGCCATGGATAATGCGGCCACGCCAATCACAACCCACTTCATGGACAGTCTCCCGCAACCGATTGAAACACTTTCGATTGACTGGGATATGGCGTCAAGCGTGCTCACGTCACGGCGAGCCGTTGGAAATACACGGGGTCGCGCCAGCTTTCGGTCTCGACGATTTCCCGCAAAATCTCTCCCGCGCGCCAGACGTGCTCGTAGCTGAGGTACAAGGGCGTCAGGCCAAGGCGAAGGATGTCGGGGTCTCGAAAATCGCCGATTACGCCGCGTGCTATGAGTGCCTGGGTCAGCTCATAGGCGTGCAGGTGGCGGAAGCTGATGTGGCTGCCGCGTTTGGCGGAGTCTCGGGGACTGACGCAGTCGAGGCCTAGCGCATCGCCAGCAGCGGCGAGGATGTCGAACAGTTGCGCGCTCTTGGTGGCGACGGCGTGCTGGTCGATGTCTGCCCAGAGGTCGAGCGCGGTTTCCAGTGCGGCGGTCGAGAGCATCGCGGGGGTGCCGGCAAGCCAGCGTTTCATGCCGGGGGCGGGGCGGTAGGCGTCCTCGAACGCGAACGGCGCGGCGTGGCCCATCCAGCCGGATAGCGGGCTGGCGAGCGTGTCCTGCCAGCGCTTGGCGACGTAGAGGAACGCAGGCGCGCCGGGACCGCCGTTGAGGTATTTGTACGTGCACCCGACAGCGAGGTCGGCGTTCGCGCCGTCGAGGTTGACCGGGACCGCGCCGACGCTGTGGCTGAGGTCCCAGAGCATGAGCGCGCCGGCGTCGTGCGCGCGCGCGGTCCAGGCGGTCATGTCGAAGCGGTCGCTCGTCTTGTAGTGCACGTGGGTGAGCAGCAGCACCGCGGTGTCGCCGTCGAGGGCCGCGGCGATATCTTCACGCGCGACGACCTTCAACCGCGCCCCGGGGACGCAGGCGACTGCACCCTCTGCGATATGCAGGTCGGTGGGGAAGTTGCCGGCTTCGCTTAAGACCGTGTGTCGGTCGGGGTTGCTGCGCAGAGCTGCGACCAACGCCTTGAAGAGGTGTGTTGACGTCGTGTCACCGACGATCACCTCGTCCGCGGCCGCGCCGATCAGCGGGGCGATCTTTGCGCCAATCCGCTGGGGGGCCTCAATCCACCCTTCGTTCCAGCTGCGGATCAGGCGGTCGCCCCATTGCCGGGTGGCGACGTCGGCGAGCGCGGCCGGCGTGGCCTTTGGCAATGCGCCGAGCGAGTTGCCGTCGAGATAGATCACGCCTTCAGGGAGAGCGAACTTGTCGCGGTACGCGGCGAGCGGGTCGGTCGCGTCAAGCGCTCGGGCGTCTTCGAGAGTCACTTCATCTTCCCAAAATAGGCTAGGATCAGGCGTCTGGCTTCGGCCCAGGCGGGTGTTTCCGGCGCGATTAGTTCGACATGACCGGTCGCTGGGATGGTGTGGAGCGTGGCGGTGTCGCCGGCAGCGTTTGCCTTAGCGATGTAGTCGGTAGCCATGACGAAGGGTATGATCCGGTCCTCGCGGCCGTTGATCAGGTCCTGCTTCACGCCGAGCGGGAGAACGCGCGGGACCGAGGTGTCGGCGTAGACGTCCGGGTGCTGCGCGGTGGGTGTGCCGACCAGTTTCGCAACGACCTCCGTGCCGCAACCATTGTCGGCGTTGGCCGCCGTTACTTCGAGATCGGGCAGACCTCCGAGGCTGATGACGTGGCGGATGTGGAGCGGGTTCGCGGTATGGAGCGGGCTCGTCGTTGGAAGCTTCGGGCGGGCGGCGAGCCAGAGCGCGAGGTGGCCACCAGCCGAGTGGCCGATCGCCAGCACACGCCGCATGTCGAGGTTATACTTCTTCGCATTGACTGTAAGTTGATCCGCCGCCGTCGCCGCATCCGCAAAGGTGCCGGGATAGCCGCCGCCGGTGCGGTCGACGCCGCGATAGTCGATGTTCCAGACCGCGACGCCGGTGTTGCGAAGATCGTCGGCGATCCAGTTCATGAGGCTGCGATCGGCGATGCTCGTGGTCCAGCAGCCGCCATGGACCATCACGACGACGGGGAACGGTCCCTTGCCGTGCGGGAGCCAGACGTCGACCTTCTGCATCTGGTCGGTGCCATAGGCGACCGTCGCATCCGGGGCGGGTTTCGGCCGCTTGGTCAGGTCGGGCCAGGTCAACAACTTCGTCGGTGGTGGAGCGGGCGTCTGCGCCAAGACGGACGTGGACATCGCGGCGAGCGCGAGAAAGGCAAAGCGGATCATGGCGTTGGTGTAGCGGGCTCGATCCGCCGCGTCATGCGGGGATCTAGCGTTCTGTACGCGGACGAAGCGTGGGGTACGTTCATGCTTTGATCGTTTCGATTTCAACTGCTACCGCTGTCGGCAATGGCCACCAGCGACTTCAAAGATCCCTTCGACAGCATCGTCGACGCCCCGTTCGATAGCGCGCTCTCCGAGCGGTATCTGGTCTATGCGTTGTCGACGATCACCGCCCGATCGCTGCCCGACGTCCGCGACGGAATGAAGCCGGTGCATCGGCGTCTCCTCTGGGCGATGCGGCTGCTGAAACTTGATCCGGCGCAAGGGTACAAGAAGTGCGCGCGGGTCGTCGGCGACGTGATCGGCAAATACCATCCGCACGGCGACCAGTCGGTCTACGACGCGATGGTCCGCTTGGCGCAGTCGTTCGCGATGCGCTACCCGCTGGTCGACGGGCAGGGCAATTTCGGCAACATCGACGGCGATAACGCTGCCGCCTACCGCTACACCGAGGCGCGGCTGACCCAAGTCGCGATCGACCTGATGGACGGGCTCGACGAGGACGCGGTCGCGTATCGCCCGACCTACAACGGCGAAGATCACGAGCCCGAGCTGTTCCCAGGACTGTTCCCGAACCTGCTGGCGAACGGCGCGAGCGGGATCGCGGTCGGCATGGCGACGAGCATTCCGCCGCACAACGCCGCCGAGTTGCTGGAGGCGGCGATTGTCCTGATCGATACGCCCGACGCGGACGATGCCGCGATCCTGGAACATGTGAAGGGGCCCGATTTCCCCACGGGTGGCTTGGTCGTCGATCCGCCTGCCGTGATCCGCGAATCCTATGCAACCGGGCGTGGCGGTTTCCGCGTCCGTGCGCGCTGGGAGACCGAGCGCGAGAAGGGCGGCGGCTGGCAGCTTATCGTCACCGAGATTCCGTACGGCGTGCAGAAGGGCAAGCTGATCGAGCAGATCGCCGATCTGATCAACGCCAAGCGGCTGCCGATCCTCGCCGACGTGCGCGACGAATCGGATACCGAGATTCGCATCGTGCTCGAACCGCGCAGCCGCACGGTCGATCCGCAAATCCTGATGGACGGGCTGTTCCGGCTGACCGATCTCGAGACGCGTATCAGTCTCAACCTCAACGTGCTCGACAAGGATCGCACGCCGCGCGTGATGAGCTTGCGCGAGGCGCTGGCGGCGTGGGTCGATCACCAGTTCGTCGTATTGCGCCGGCGGACCGAGCACCGGCTGAGCAAGATCGCCGACCGCGTCGAACTGCTCGACGGCTATCTGATCGCGTACCTCAACCTCGACCGCGTGATCGAGATCATCCGCACCGAGGACGAGCCGAAAAAGGTGATGATCGCCGAATTCGAGCTGACCGATCGTCAGGCCGAGGCGATCCTCAACATGCGGCTGCGTAGCTTGCGGCGCCTGGAAGAGTTCGAGATCAAGACCGAGCGCGACAAGCTCGACAAGGAGCAGGCGACGCTCGCCGCGTTGCTCGCCGATCCGAAGAAGCAGCGCGCGCGGATGAAGCGCGACATGGCGAAGATCCGCGACCGCTATGGCCTCGAGACTCCTCTCGGCAAACGCCGTACGACGATCGAGGAACATGCGCCGACTCGCGACATTCCGCTCGAGGCGATGATCGAGCGCGAGCCGATCACCGTGATCCTGTCGCAGCGTGGCTGGATCCGGGCGATGAAGGGCCACAATGATCTGGCGAGCCCGGAGGCGCTGAAGTTCAAGGAGGGCGACGGCCCGGCCTATGCGTTCCATGCGCAGACCACCGACAAGCTGTTGCTCGCCGCGGAGAACGGGCGGTTCTACACGCTGGCGGCGGACAAGCTGCCGGGCGGGCGCGGGTTCGGCGAGCCGGTGCGCGCGATGATCGACCTCGACGGCAGCGTCGGGATCGTCGCGTTGCTCCCCGCGAGCAAGCATCCCAAACTGCTTGTCGTTGCTACCGACGGCCGCGGCTTCTCGGTCAGTTCGGCGGAGGTCGTTGCCGAGACCCGCAAGGGCAAGACCGTGATGACGCCGAGGCCGGGTGCACAGTTGAAGATCGTCCGACCGATCGGCCCGAACGACGATTACGTCGCGGCGATCGGCGACAACCGCAAGATGCTGGTGTTTCCGCTCGCCGAACTGGTCGAGATGACCCGCGGGCAGGGGCTTCAGTTACAACGGTATCGTGATGGCGGACTGGCGGACGCGATCACGTTCGTGTTTGCCGATGGGCTGAGCTGGGCAATGGGCGGCGGCACTGGACGGACCCGAACCGAATCGGACCTCGGGCCATGGCGCGCGGCACGCGGAGCAGCAGGAAGAATGCCGCCAACGGGGTTCCCGCGCGACAATCGGTTTGCGTAGCTGCCCCCGTAGCAGCCTGTAAAACCAAAAGATTGGTAATAAACGACAGTTTTGAGCCGTTTCGGTTCCTTTAGGACGTCTTAAGGAAGCGTCGCTACAACAGGCGGATGGCATCGATAGCCCCGGATGCGATTACGCAATCGATCGTCGCGACGGAATTGGTCGCGCGGGCGTTGGAACTTGTCCCCATCCCGGCCGCGCATGTCGTCGTCAACGGGGGCGTGTTCGACCTGTTCGCGATGAACCGCGCGTATCGCCTGGCCGGCCTTGGTGTGGTTGCCGAGCGATCGCCGATGATCGCCGATCTTGGTCCGCGTATCCTGGCTTTTCTGGAGTCGGCTAGCCTTCGGCTGGATTTCGAATGGACCTTGGGCGATGTCATCGATTGCCGCTATTACCGAGTGACGATAGCCCGGACGTTCGCATCGTTGCGCGACCGCTGCACGATCAGCTTCATCGACCAGACGTCGCAGGTCCAGACCGAGCGCAGCCTGCGTCGGGAGATGACCACCGACAGCCTGACGGGTTTGCCCAACCGCGAAGGGTTCGAGGAATTGATCGAGGACGTCGAGGATCGCGGCGCCAGCGCGGTCCTCGCGGTCGATCTCGATCGGTTCGGGCGGTTGAATTCCTGCCTCGGCTCGCTTGCTGGCGACGAGCTGCTGATCACCGTGGCTCGACGCCTCAAGGGGGCGTTGCGCACGCGAGATACGCTCGCGCGGATCGGCGGCGACCAGTTCGGCATCTTGATGACGATCGAGACCGATCGGGAAGAAGCACATGCGCTGGCCGAGAGGATCCAGCGGACGCTGATGGCGCCGTTTCGACTGACCGATTACGAGATCAGCGTCGAATGCTCGGTCGGTATCGCTTATGGTGGTGACGAAGCGAGCAATGTCGCCGAGCTGATCCGTCACGCGCAGTTCGCGGTGAAGCGCGCAAAGGCGAGCGGCGTGGCCGAAAGCTATATGCCGCAGGATTTCGCGATTGCCCGTGCTCAGTTCGGTATGGAGACTGCGCTGCGTCGCGCGATTGAAAATCGCGAGTTGCGCCTGGCGTATCAGCCCATTTGCGACTTGGCCACGGGTCGGATCGTGTCGTTCGAGGCACTGGCGCGGTGGACCGACGATCAGGGGCGTCGGCATTGTCCGACCGAGTTCATTCCGGTCGCCGAGGAATCCGGGCTGATCGTGCCGTTGGGACGCTGGGCGATCGACGAAGCTGCGCGAACGCTTGCCGCATGGGATGCGCGGCAGGGTGCGCCTTGCGGGGTTAAATTCGCGGTCAATCTGTCCGCGATCCAGTTGCAGCGTGACGACATCGCTCCCGTGCTGGAGGCGGCTCTGGCGTCGACCGGGCTGACTGGTGACCGGTTCACGCTTGAGTTGACCGAGAGTGCGATCGTGACCGATCCCGACCGGATCGCTGGTACGATGCATGCGCTGAAGGCGCTGGGAACGACGCTGGCGATGGACGATTTCGGGACCGGCTATTCGAACCTTGCCTATCTCCAGAAATTGCCGATCGACGTGCTGAAGATCGACCGCAGTTTCGTGACCGAAATGCTGGCGGACCGCGACAAGGTGTCGATCGTCCGCGCGATCCTGAGCCTGGCGCAGGCCCTAGGCATGAAGACGACGGCCGAGGGTATCGAGACCAACGAACTGGCGCAGACGCTGGCGGCGCTCGGGTGTACGTTCGGGCAAGGGTATTATTATGCCAAGCCGCTGGAGGCGGATGCGGCGTACGCGATGATCGGCGCGGGAGCGAGCGTTTAGGTCGTCATGTTTCGGTGCTCGCTTGGCGATCATCGCGCGATCAAGAGTTCAGCGCGCCAGCCACCAATTCATCTGCGATTACTGCCACACGCGCCGCGGCCGGGAATCCCTCGGCGATCCACCGGGTCTCGACCTGTCGCAGCATCGCCGCGACATCGGGACCCTTGCGCAGACCGCGTTCGACCAGAGCACCACCGGAAAACGGGAAGGAGGGGGGCGTCCAGTCCTTAATCGGAGCAACCGTCTCGCCCGCTATCAGCAACCGGTCGGTCGCGACGGTAATGCCGACTCGGTAGGCGAGGGCTTGCGGCCCTTCGGTTCCGGGGCCGGCGGTGGCGGCCATCAGGCGTTTGCGGTCGGTATTGGAGAGCTTCAGGCGTGCGCCTACGGCTTCGGCCTCACCGGAGGCGATCGTCATGGCGAGGCGGCGGATCGGGTCGGGCGCAATGCCGGCCGCCCTCTCGCGCTCGGCGAGAAGCGCGAGACGCGCCGCACCGTCTGCATCGATCTCCGGCAGGACAGCCCGAAAAATCCCGCGCTCGACCATGAGTGTCACGACCGGTACCGCATTGGCGGCGATCAGCAGCTTCAGCACTTCGCTCGCCACGCGTTCGCGGGACAGTGCCATCAGGTCGTTCGCACGCGCGGTGCATGCGTCGAGCCCGGCGTCGTCGATCGCAGTGCCGAACCGCGCGTGGAAGCGGAAGAAGCGGAGGATACGCAAATGATCCTCGGCGATCCGCTTCAACGGGTCGCCGATGAAGCGTACGCGGCGTGCCGCGAGATCGTCGAGCCCGCCGAAGTAATCGAAGATCTTGCCCGTTGCCGGATCGGCGTAGAGCGCGTTGATCGTGAAGTCGCGCCGCGCCGCGTCCTCGCGCCAGTCGTCGGTATAGGCGATGATCGCGTGGCGGCCGTCGGTTGAGACGTCGCGGCGCAGCGTCGTCACTTCGATCGGACCGGCCGGGGTGACGGCGGTGATCGTGCCATGCGTGAGACCGGTCGGAACCGCCTTGATCCGCGCATCCTCGAGTCGCGCGATCACTTCCTGCGGCGGCAGGCGGGTGGCGATATCGACATCGGCGACGTCGATCCCGAGCAGTGTGTCACGCACGGCCCCGCCGACATAGCGGGAGTCCCCGTCTGCAGCACCGAGGACCCTCGCCAGGGTATCGAGACCGTCACGGTCGCGCCATGCCGCGGCAGGGAGTATCAAGACCACCTCAGGCGGCGCGCGAGGTTGACGATCATCGCTGCCGTCGCGCCCCAGATGCGGCGCTCGTTCCACAGGATCTCGTAATAATGGCGGTCACGCCCCTGCCATTCGAGCGTCGCCTCGACATGGTTCGCCTCGTCGAGCAGGAACGCGAGCGGCACTTCGAACACGCTGGCGACTTCCGCTTCGCTGGGCGTGAAAATCAGGTCGGGCGGAATGACGCCGATCACAGGCGTCACCTGGAACCCGGTGATCGTGCGGTAGCTGTCGGCCTCGCCGATCACGCGGACCTGGTTGCGGGGTAGAGCGATCTCTTCCTCGGCCTCACGCAGCGCGGCGGTGATGACGTCCTCGCCCGGATCGATCCGACCGCCAGGGAACGCGATCTGGCCGGGGTGGCGAGTCATCGTGTCGGTGCGCTGGGTCAGGATCACGCCGGGATCGGCGCGATCGGTCACCGCGATCAGCACCGCAGCGGGTAGCAATGTATCGGTGGCGGCGAGGTCGCCGTCATGCTGGTCGCCGGTGAGCAGGATCATGTGCGCCCCGGCGCCCTTCGCCAGCGCTGCGGTCAGCCGTTCCGCCAGGCTCATGCAGCCGGCTCCAGTGGGAAGAAGGCGCCATCGCTCCACAGCCCAGCGGGAGTCGCGTCGTCGGCGATCGCGCGCTCGGCGAGTTCGTAATAGACCGAGCGGACGACCAACGCCTCCATCCCGCCGCGCACCGCGAGGTAAGGGCGCGGGCCGTCGGTATCCTCGACGAAGCGCAACGGATGCTCGGGACCTGCGGTGACGAGATCGCCGGTGTTGAGCCTGAAGGCGAACTTCGAGTCGCGACCGCTGCCCTCGGCCTTCATCTCGACGGCGATAAACGGTGCGTCCTCGACTTCGATATCGAGCTTTTCGACCGGCGTGACGAGCACATGGCTGCCATCGGGTTCGCGGCGCAGAATCGTCGAGAACAGTCGGACCATCGCCGGGCGGCCGATTGGCGAGCCCTGATGATACCAGGTCCCGTCGCGCGCGATCCGCATCTCGCTGTCGCCGCAATGCGTCGGGTTCCATTTCTCGACTGGCGGCAGTTTGGCTTCCTCGACGAGCTTGGCAATCTCGGCGAGACTTAGAGAGGCGATATCGGGGATGGGATCCATGGGCATGGCGGCGGACTAGGCGGGCGGGGGGCGCAGGTAAAGCGGTGGCTTATGCGGATGCGGTGACCGGCGTGCGGGGACCGAGCATCCCGGACGTGTCGGGCACCGCGTCGCCGCGGGCGAGCAGGCGGTGGCGCTCGACCGCGCCGGGCGCGTTCCAGCGTGCGGTGCGGTCCGCAGTGAACCCGAAGAAGCGGCCATAATAGTCGGGGTCGCCGATCAGCATGAGCGCATCGTCGAGACCTTCGGTAGCGGCGGTGTCTAGCACGTGCGCGACGAGGCTGCGGCCGATGCCGTCGCCCTGCCGGGTGGGGGCGACGGCGACCGGACCGACCATCACCAGCGGACTCTCGCGGCCGTCGTCGATCAGCGCGATCGGCCAGCACTGGATCGAGCCGATCAAGGCGCCGTCCTCGACTGCAGCGAAGCTCAGCGCGGCGATAGGCGTGCCGGGGCCACGGATCTTGTAGGCCGTCCGCGTGAACCGATCGGGACCGAACGCGGCATCGAGCAACATCTCGACTGCGGTCGGATTGATCGTATCAAGGGGGACGAGCGTGATCACCGGCATCTCCTGCCCCGTAGGCGTTCGAGCATGAACGGCGAGGGCAGCGCGCTTTAGCGTTGGCGACGCTGAACGCAAGGCTAACCGAAGGGGGCGTGCTGCGGGGCGGGGCCGCCGGCGGTGATTGACTGCGTGCTTCTCTGCATCGGTAACTCGATCGATCCTCCCGAGACGCATCCGACGACCGACTTTCATCTCCGCGCACGTCTGCTAGAGGCGCGACGATGGAAGACAGTCTCCAACTCGAAGTCCACGATCTCGAAGTGCAGGTCCTGACCGGCATCTATTCGGAGGAGACGCATCTGCCGCAACCGCTGAGGATATCGCTGACCGTCGATATGGTCTGCCCCAGGCGGTTCGATCCCGACACGCCGTTGTCGGCCTCGAAGAACTACCTGGACCTGAAGAACGCGGCGACCACCGCGCTGCCGCCGGGCGTGCACTTCACGCTGATCGAGGGCGTCGCGGATCATATCTGCGAGACGCTGTTCCTGCAGGATGCTCGCGTCTTGCGCGTCAAAGTGAAGATCGTGAAGCTGGCGATTGCCGAGGCCGACGAGGCGATCGGTGTGACCCTCGTCCGCCATCGCCGCTGACGGCATGCGGCGCGATCTCGAACCGGATAATGATCTCGCCGCGTTGGTGCGCGGCGCGGTTGGCGAGTCGCTGGTGGTCGTGATCCCATTGACGCTGGATGCGCTCGCGATGGCGCAGGCGAGGGCGATAATCGGACCGCTCGCGGTGGAGTTGGCCCCGGCGACTCGAGTGAATGCAGTCGTTCCAGCAGAAGACTGCGATCCCGTTGACGTGGATGCGGCGGTCGCTTTCCTCGAAAACGCGCCATCGACCACGGGCCAGTTGCTTCAGATCCACAAGCGCGATCTTTAAGCGATCTCGATCTGCCAAGAGATTGCTGCCGTCAGCCTGACAGGGAAGTAGGGTTCGCCGCCTCCCTGGCTCTTAACGGCCCCGTCTTCGGCTGACGCAAGGAGTGGCCGCCCGACCTAGAGCGTTCGCGTCCGGCCACACGGCCCGAGGGCGGCTATCACATAGGCATAGTCCTCGCGTGCGATCGTCGCGTCGGCTGCTTCCAACGACGCGGTGCTGCGCTCGGGCAACGCCGGCGGCAATGCACAGGCCATCCGGTACCACAGCAACGTCTCGGGGGGCGGGGGCGCTGCCGATTCGTCGACGATCTCGCTCAACGCGACCGCCCAGCGAGGCTGTTCGCCCGGCCGTCGCAGGACCGACAGCGATACCGGGCGCTGATCCGCGGTGGTCAGAAAGACCTGCGTCTCGCCTTCGCCGGGCAGGGCACCCGCGACGTGGAACGCATTGCCGATCCCGGTGATGACGGGGGGCGCGTCACCCGACAGTGCGTCCTTGGCGATTTTTCGCGCCCGTGCGTCGGTGGTTGGCGTCCAGTCGATCTGAGCGTCCGGCGCGACCAACTGGACCTGGTTGACCGCCCCGGGCACCGGCCGCGCGAAGATCAGGACCCGCGCCTTTTTGAACTTCGGTACGCGACCCGCCGAATCGGGCGCGACGTCAAGGAGGTAGCCGATTCGCGGCGGCAACCCGTCGGCGCCCCGGATCAGCGCCGTGACATCGACCTCGACATATAGTCTGACAAACCCCGGCGCGAGATTTGGCGCCTCGGCCGCCTTGATCTTGGCGGTCGATCGTACCGTAGCGTCGGCGATCACCGGTGCCGACAGCACGAGGTCGGCGACGTCGGCATAGCTGATCCCACCAGCGACATTCTGTTGCGGCGTGCCTGCTGAAATGGGCGCTGTACCACGGGAAACCTGCGGTGCTGCTGGCGCTTGACCGGCGTAGGCGGGAAGCGCGACGAGCGCGATCGACAGGGCCGAAGCCGTAACGTGAGACAGTGGATTCATCCGCTCAAGCTACGCGACCCGACCTGAACGATACAGAAATAATTCTGCCATCTAGCGGTTGTAAGTTTGTTGCGTCTGACAAAGCGTTTGCGTGTCGCATTACGTGGCGATAGGACTTGGCGACTGCCCCGTGGTTATTCCGGCCAACGGCAGACGTATGTGCCGCGCACCCAGTGCGGGTACCTGCGTACGGAGCAGGCAGATTAAGGGAGTGTCGTTGCTGAATGGCCTATGTTGACCAGAAGATGTCCGGAGGCAAAATCGTCGCGATCGTTATCGTCGCGCTGATTCATGCGGCCTTGGGCTATGCTTTCGTCACCGGCCTCGCGTACCAGTACGTGAAAAAGGCCCAAGAAAAGCTTAATACGTTCGACGTGGAGCCGCCACCGCCGCCGCCTCCACCCGACGAGCCCCCGCCGCCGCCGCCTGACCAGCCAAACCTGCCGCCGCCACCGACCACGGTCGTGACGCCGCCGCCGGTGGTTGTGACCCCGCAGCCCGCCCCCGCGCTGACGACGTCGAGCATCATCCCACGGTTCCAGCCGACGGCGCCGCCGTCGCCGCCGGCCCCTGTGACTGCGCCGGCGCCACCGGCTCCCCCAGTCGTCTCGAAGGCGGCGGGTGCAAAGGGTGATCCCGCACAGTGGGTGTCGACGGACGATTATCCGCCGAGCTCGCTCCGCGCCGAGGAAGAAGGCACGGTCGGGATCGCGTGGGATATCAACGTGGCAGGCCGCGTCGAGAATTGCCGCGTCACGTCGTCGAGCGGATCGTCCGCGCTGGATCGGGCCGCTTGCGCCGCGATCACACGGCGTGGCCGGTATTCGCCCGCGGTGGACACGGCGGGCAACCCGATCCGGTCGAGCTCTTCGCGTCGCGTGACGTGGAAGATTCCGCCTCAGTAATCGGGTCAGTTCAAGCGCTGCACCTTTCGTTTCAGACATAGACTATAGTCAGAGGACTAACCGATCATGATCACCACCATTCTTGCGGCGGCCGGGACCGCTGCTGCTGACGCAAACCCGTACGGCCTGCAGGCCGCACTCCGTGAAGGCGGTCTGATCTCGCAGACCGTGTTCGGCATCCTCGTGCTGATGTCGGTCGTGTCGTTCTACATCCTGTTCTCGAAGCTGTTCGAGCAGCAGAAGATCATCGGCCAGGGCAAGCGCGTTCGTCAGGCCTTCTGGTCGTCGAACAGCCTTCGCGAAGGTTCGGCCAAGCTCGACAAGAACTCGGCGTACAAGCAGATCGTCGACGACGGTTTGGCCGCTCAGGAGCAGCATTCGAAGCTGACCGATCCGGTCGAGGCACATGACTGGCTGCACGGTTCGCTGGCGCGTTCGGAAGCCGCAATCAACTCGAAGCTGGGTGGCGGTCTCGCCTTCCTCGCGACCGTCGGTTCGGTTTCGCCGTTCATCGGTCTGTTCGGTACGGTTATCGGCATCTACCGCGCACTCGTGAAGATCGGCGCATCGGGTCAGGCGTCGATCGACAAGGTCGCAGGACCGGTCGGTGAAGCCCTGATCATGACCGCGCTTGGTCTGGTCGTCGCGGTTCCTGCCGTGCTGTCGTACAACTGGCTGCAGCGTCGCAACAAGTCGATCGCAGAGGACCTGTCGGCCTTCTCGAACGACGTGCTCGGCTTCCTGGCTTCGAACGGCGCGGTTCGCCCGTCGATCGCTGGTCCTGCCAAGCCGGTCACGAAGCCTGCCACGACGACCACGACCGCCGGTCAGACCGGTGGCGTACCGCGCGCCAACTAAGACGCGCAAAGGGCGGGGCTGCTGTTCGCAGCCGCCCCGCTTCATTGCCGCCGGCGGTTCCGGTGGCGATTATATGGATAGGATAGTTCGCACATGGCGATGAGTGTTGGTGGCGATTCCACCGAGAGTTCGATATCGGACATCAATACGACGCCGCTGGTCGACGTCATGCTCGTGCTCCTGATCATCTTCCTGGTGACGACCACCGTGGCGGTGCAGGCAGTGCAGCTGAAGCTGCCGGATGTTCGCTTCGATCCGACGATGACCAAGCCCGAAAACGTTTCTCTGTCGGTGACGTCGGCCAACAACCAGTGCCAGGTGTACTGGGGCCTTGCGCCGGTGACTCACGAAGAGTTGCTGCAGCGGGCCGTCGACAAGCTGAAAGCGGAGATCGCGCGTCAGGGCGGTGTCAATGCGGCCGGTCTCGAATTGCCCGAGGCGCACATCCGCGGCGACGTGAACGCACCGTATCGCTGCATCGGCGCCACGATCTACACGATGCAGCAGGCCGGCTTTGCCCGCGTCGGCTTCATCTCCGAACCGCCTCCCGGCGGCACCACCGAACGCTGATGCCGAACGCTGACGGTCGCTCGGACGTATTTAGGAGTAGCATAAAATGGCAATGAGCGGCGGCAAAGAAGACGGCGCGCCGATGATGGAAATGAACATGACGCCGTTGATCGACGTCCTGCTCGTTCTCCTCATCATGTTCATCATCACGATCCCCATCCAGACGCACGCGGTGAAGGTCGACCTTCCCGTCAACAGCAAGAACCAGCCGCAGAACCCGGTCGATCCCCAGAAGAACAAGATCTCGATCGACGCCGCTGGTGTTGTCGCGTGGAACGGTTCGCCGGTCGACGAAGTCACGCTGCGCCAGTATCTGGATCAGTCGGCTGGTATGACCCCGGAACCCGAACTGCACTTCCAGCCCGATCCGCAGTCGAAGTACGAAGTGGTCGATCGCACGCTGGCCGTCATCAAGCGGTCTGCGATCACGAAGCTCGGCTTCATCGGTAACGAGCAGTATCGCAACGACTTCTAAGTCCTCTGCGTACAGTATCGAACGTCCAAAGGGCGGTCCTCCGGGGCCGCCCTTTTTTTGTTGCGTGATCGGGAACGACGACTCGACCGGGGCGATAGAGCGCGTGGACATGTCTGAACGGCCTTGATCAATGTCCTTGTATGACAGTCATCGAAGTGACACACCGTTGTCACAAAAATGAAACCTTCCGATAGGCGAAGGGCATTGGAGATGGATGATGCGCAAGACCGTCCTGTTCGTTCTCGCAACCCTCGGCGCAGCGACGCCGGCGCTGGCGGTACCGTCCGCAACCGTCGATCGCACCGGCTACACGGCGATCGCGGCCGGCGATCTTTCGACCGCTGAACAGCGGATCGTCGCCGAGCGAAAGATCTTTCCGCAGCGTCCTGAACTGATGCTCAACCTGGCCTCGGTCTATCATCGGACCGGCCGTGAGTCGGAAGCACGGGCGCTGTATGCCGCGGTTCTGGAGCGACCTGTAGTCGCGATGGACCTGCCATCGGGCGCGGTAGTGTCGTCACATGATCTGGCAAGCCGTGCGTTAGCGAAGCAATCTCCGCAGATCGCTATTCGCTAGAGCGTGAGTTTGCAGTCGTGACCGGGGAGAGGGCGCACCCGCTTGCTCTCCGGCGAAGGCGGGAGTCCAGGCTGGGTCCGCGCCCTCGCGAGGAACGAAGGTGGCGTGCGGTGGGTTTGCGCGAATGGGCGGAGGATTTGCTGTCGTATCAATCGAGCGGCGGACGGCCATCGTTCGGTGAAGAACTAGGCCGTGTGGTTGTACCGCCAATGCCGCGAGATGGAACTGTCTGCGACTGGGTGGCACTCGAGAGCGCGGTAGATTCGATCCACGGGCGATCGTACCGTCCTCGGAATTCAGAAACTTCGTCTACTACGACAAGCTCCCCCGCCGGAGGTCCGGGCTCAATTGGGCACCTCAGTCTGCCCCGGACCTCTAAAGCCGCGGCAACGTCACTCCGCGTTGCCCCATGTATTTCCCGGCGCGGTCCGCGTAGCTCACCTCGCACGGCTCGTTTCCCTTGAGGAACAGGAACTGGCACGCGCCTTCGTTGGCATAGATCTTGGCGGGCAGCGGCGTGGTGTTCGAGAATTCCAGCGTCACATGCCCCTCCCATTCCGGCTCGAGCGGCGTCACGTTGACGATGATCCCGCAGCGCGCATAGGTTGACTTGCCGAGACAGATCACCAGCACGTCACGCGGTACGCGGAAATATTCGACCGTGCGGGCGAGCGCGAAGCTGTTCGGCGGGATGATGCAGACGTCGGTCTTGCGATCGACGAAGCTGTTCGCGGCGAAGTCCTTCGGATCGACGATCGCGCTATCGACGTTGGTGAAGATCTTGAATTCGTCGGCAACGCGTGCGTCGTAGCCGTAAGAAGACAGCCCATACGAGATGCAGCCGTCGCGGCGCTGCGCTTCGTGGAACGGTTCGATCATCGCATCGCTCAGCGCGCGCTCGCGGATCCAGCGGTCGGACATCACGGACATGGCAACTCCCTTTTCGGGAGCGGCTTTCGCCCGGATGCCGGCTCACGGCAAGAGGGACGCGCCGAATCACGTGTAGCCCGGTCCACGAGTCCGCATGACGGTTGTCCGCAAGTGCGTTGGCTATTGATGCGGTCGAGCGGTGACGTCACAATGCGATGTCACGATCGCCGCGATCGAGACTGCGCCGTCGGTGCTGGCCCGACGGCTAAAAGGGAAGCTGGCTTGAAGTTCATCGAGACCCCGTCACCCAATTTCGACGATCGTTCGCTGCCCATCACGATGATCGTGCTGCATTATACCGGGATGCAGGACGGTGCATCGGCGATCGCCCGGCTGCGAAGTCCCGAAGCGAAGGTGTCGTCGCATTATCTGGTCGAGGAAGACGGCACGGTCCTGCGGATGGTCGCGGAGGACAAGCGCGCCTGGCACGCGGGCAAGTCGCACTGGCGCGATGTCGACGACGTCAACTCGGCAAGCATCGGCATCGAGATCGTCAATCCTGGCCACGAGTTCGGCTATCGCCCGTTCCCGGCCGAGCAGGTCGCATCGGTCGTGCAGTTGGTCGCCGAGATCAAGGACCGTCACGAGATTACCCGCGGTAACATCGTCGGCCATTCGGACATCGCGCCGACACGCAAACGCGATCCGGGCGAGCTGTTTCCGTGGCACGAACTGGCGCGGCGACGGTTGGCGCTGCCGCGGCCGACCAAGAATCTGATGGACCCTGGCTGGACCGAAGGCGGCTTTTGCCTCGCGCTCGAACGCTTCGGCTACGACGTCGAGAACCGGATGGCAGCGACGATGGCATTCCAGCGGCGGTTCCGCCCGGAACTGGTCGATGGCGAGGTCGATGCCGAGTGCCGGTGTATCCTACTGGCGCTGTTGCTACCGAAGCCAATGGGTGACGACTAATCCTTCCCCGCCAGGGGGAGGTGGCTGGCACTTGCCAGACGGAGGGGGAGGTAAGGGCAACCTCTGCTCCGTGTCCTCCCCCCTCCGTCCCCTACGGCGCCACCTCCCCCTTGCGGGGGGGATTTAGCGATCTCTAAAAACGGTGGTGCATCGCGCCCACCCGCGCTAGGGCTCGCCTTGCCAGAGGGTCGGGCGGCCGCGGGTGTTTTCGGACACGCGAGGAAAGTCCGGGCTCCGCGAAACGACGGTGCCGGGTAACGCCCGGCGAGGGTGACCTCAGGGAAAGTGCCACAGAGAGCAGACGGCCAACCCTCGGCGCAAGCCGGGGCGGTCAGAGTGAAAGGGTGCGGTAAGAGCGCACCGCGCGCCTGGTAACAGGGGCGGCACGGCAAACCCCACCGGGAGCAAGATCGAATAGGGGTGGCACATGGGCTTCGTTTCAGCTCGTCACCCGGGTTGATTGCTTGAGGCGGCGGGCAACCGTCGTCCTAGAGGAATGGTCGCCTAACTTCCGTATCGAAGGATCGGAAATGGACAGAACCCGGCTTACAGACCCTCTGGCATCCTCTTCCGAACCATTGCAGACTGCGACGAAATAACGTCGGGGGAAGTAATGCGTATCGACAGGGTTGGCGTCTTCGGCGCGGGCATGATGGCGGTCGCCGCCGCGACGGTTCAGGTGGCGGCGCCGGTGACGGCGCAAACGCCCGCAACCACGCTGCAACAGGATTTCGACGCAGCCGCTGCACTTGATACGAAGGACGACAAGACCGCCGCGCTCGCCGCGTGGCAAAAGCTCGAGGGGCGCACCAAGCCCGGCTCACGCAGTCGCGGCGTCGCGCTGATTCGCAAGAGCGCCGCGCTGTTCAAGCTCGATCGCTCCGACGACGCCGTGGTGGCGGCGCGCGCCGGGCTAGCGCTGCTGCCTGCGAGCGACGCTACGCTCGCGGAGGATCGCTGGCGTGCCTATTACGATCTTGGCTCCATTGCAGAGAACGCGCTCGACTATGCCGGTGCGAGTGACTCCTATGCTAGCGCCGAGACGGCTGCGGATACGCCGGACTTGAAGGCGGCATCGATGCTGGCGTTGGCGAACACCAAGACCTTCACCGACCCCGCCGCGGCGGATGGCGCACTCGCGCGCGCCGATGCGCTGTTGAAGCCACTCAAGGCCGACGGCAAGCTGAAGGCGCTGGTCGCGCGTCGTCACGCCATTCTGCTACTCAACCGCGGTGCCTATGAACCAGCGCGCGTCTACGCGATCGATGCGGTCAAACAACTTGGCGGCCTGACCGAGAAGACCGACGTCAACGACGTGTCCGCGCGATCGGATGCGGCGATCGCTTCGCTGCTGGCGGGCAAGGCGGACGAGGCGCGGCGCTACATGGCGATGACCGGGGCGGGGCGGCTGACCAACGGCGAGTTCGACCCGGCGGTGCAGATGGACGTGCCGCCCTGTGGCGGTGAAGCCGATCTGCGTCCGGCGGACATGGCGGTGGTCGAATTCACGATCGGCGACGACGGTGTGGTGCGGAACGTCGCGCCGATCTACGCGGCCGGCGGCGGTGCGGTGGCGCTTGAGTTCGCGCGAGCGGTCCGCGACTGGTCGTGGACGCCCGAGCAGGTCAAGGCGTTGCCGGCGTTCTTCCGCTACAACGTCCGGATCGAGATGCGCTGTTCGACTGCATTCGAGCGGCCGTCGATCACGAAGTTCCTCGACGCCGACATGGCGACATGGCTCGAAACGAAGGGCCTCGCGCTGCCGACCGAGGAGCGCGGAGCAGACGCGGTCGCGGTCGTGCGCCAGCGCGCGGCGCTCACCGCGGCGGAAGCAAAGGCCGGCGCCAATTCGCTCGCCATGCTACCACCACTCTATCAGCTCGTGAACAATGCCGTCGTAGGACGCGAGGAAACCAACGTCCTTGCACGTCGTGCGCTCGCGATCGCCGAAGCCCAGGGCGCGCCATCGACCGCACGGCTGCCGCTCGACATCATCGTCCGGGAAACCGACAGCGCGGACAGCTGGAAGGATGGCGCCTACGCACGTGCCGTCACCCCCTTGCTGTCGATGCCCATCTACGCGAACGATCCCAAGGCGCGCTCGGCGATCCTGTTGCTGATCGCCGAGCGGACCGATTCGCGCAGCCGCCGCGCGGTGCTGTTGCAGCAGGTCGCCGACGACAAGGGGCTTGCCGTGAACGATCCGCTCCGCGTGGGCGCGCTGATTCGGCTTGCCTCGCTCCAGCAGCAGGCGGGCGAGACCGCCACCGCGCGCACGACGTTCGAGCGATCGGGGCTGGCGGCGAACCAGTGCGCGATCCTCGATGCGCCGCCGCGGTTCCTGTCGTCGGGCGGCGTTTTCCCGAACGAAGCATTGGCTTGGGGCTTCGAAGGCTGGACCAAGACGCAGTTCGACGTCGATGCCAACGGCAGGGTACTGAACCAGCGTGCGGTGCTCAGCTATCCGCCGTTCGTATTCACCCAAGCTGGTGTGCAGACTGTTGCCGGCGCGCGTTGGAGCAAGACCTTCCGCCCCGATGGCGGCGTCGGTTGCGGCGGCCTTTCGCATCAAGTGCGGTTCAAGATGGCGGGATGAGTGGGCGTCTTGCCGATCCTCTCCCGCAAAGGGGTATCGGCAAGACGCGTAATTCCGCTAGCCTACATCAGCACCTTGTCCGGCCGCCCGACCTCCTCGAGCACGGTCGTCGAATCGATCTCCATCATCGGTTTGATCAGCCCGTCGCGGATGTCGTAGACCCAGCCGTGGAGCAGCACTTCCTGGCCGCGCGCGAATGCGCCCTGGATCGTGGCGGTGCGGGCGAGCCTGATCAGCTGGTCGCGAACGTTGACCTCGACCAAGCGGTTGACCTTCTGTTCGCGGTCGGGCTGCGCGTCGATCTCGTCGGCATGGTCGTGCAGCACGCAGCGCGCGGTCTTCAGCCAGTAGTCGACCGGACCGGTGGTGCCGCCGTCGAGCGTCGCGCGGATCCCGCCGCATGCATAATGGCCGCAGATGATGATGTGCCGCACGCCGAGCACGTCGACCGCATATTGCAGCACCGACATCAGGTTCGTGTCGTCATCCTTGACCAGGTTGGCGATGTTGCGGTGGATGAACATGTTGCCGGGCGGCGTCATCGTCATCTGCTCGGGGCCGACGCGGCTGTCCGAACAACCGATCCACAGGAACTCCGGGTTCTGGCCGACCAGCTGGCGCTGGAAGAAGTCGGCGCTCTCCTCGATGATCTCGGCCGCCCACGCCTTGTTGGCGAGCAGGAGCTGCTTGTACTGCCTCATGCGAAACGGACCTCGGTCTGGGGGGCGTTGATCAGCTTGACCGTGCGCAGCGCGAGATCGCCGCGGATGAGTACGGTAATACCGCGATATTCCGCACCCTTGATGAACGCGTTGATGATGTCGACGTTGTCGAGATCGACATAGCTGGTCGACGACAAGTCGATCAGCAGGTTCGCGTTGTCGGGCACCTTGGCGAGCGACTTCTGCAGTTCGTACTTATGGATGAAGTACAGGTTACGGCGGGCGCGGACGAGGCAATCCTCGTCGTCGCAGGCAAAGGTGATCGCGGTGCGGAAGTTGCGCGCGACGACGAACACGAAGCCGACCGCCAAGCCGATGACGATGCCTTCGAGCAGGTCGGTGAACAGGATCGCAGCCACCGTGACGACGAACGGGATGAACTGCGTCCAGCCCTGCTTGAAGCGTTCGGTGTAGAGCTTGGGCTTGGTTAGCTTGTAGCCGGTGGCGATCAGCACTGCGGCGAGTGCGGACAGGGGGATCAGGTTCAGTATCGCGGGGATTAGCGCGACGCTGACCAGCAGCCAGAAGCCGTGCAGCATTGTCGACAGCTTGCTCTCGGCCTTGGCATCGACGTTGGCGGACGAGCGCACGATCACCGAGGTGACGGGCAAGCCGCCGATCAGGCCGGACAGGATGTTGCCGCCGCCCTGCGCCATCAATTCCCAGTTCTTGTCGGTCGAGCGACGGCGCGGATCGATCTCATCGACCGCCTTGACGCTCAGCAGCGATTCGAGGCTGGCGACGATCGCGAGCGTGACGGCGCTACTCCAGACGATGCCCATCGTGACCCCGGAGAAATCGGGAAAGGTGAACAGCGACGGGAACTGCGACAACGTCTGCGTGATCGGAACCTGCACGAGATGCGTCGCCTGGAGCTGCCAGTCGGGCTTCACCGCGCCGAGCAGCATGTTGCCGAAGATGCCGATCAGCACGACGACCAGCGGGCCGGGGACGAAGCGCAGCGGACCGTCCTTCGGCTTGGCGCCATCCCACCAGAACAGGAAGGCGAGGCTGACCGAGGCGATCAGGATCGCGCCGGGAGTCACGGCTGCACTGAGGCTGTCGAGGATCCGCGAGAACGTGTTGATGCCGTTCGCGGTGGTGAATTCGAAGATGCCCTCGGCCTCGCGGTCGAAACCGACCGCGTGGGGGATCTGCTTGAGGATCAGGATCAGGCCGATCGCCGCGAGCATGCCGGTGATCACGGACGACGGCACGAACTCGCTGAGGATGCCGGCGCGGGTCAGCGAGAAGCAGATCTGGAGAACGCCCGCGAGCACGACCGCCATCAGGAACATCTGGTAGCTCGGCATACTCTCGATCGCGGTCAGCACGATCACGGTTAGGCCGGCGGCGGGGCCGCTGACCGACAGCGGCGACTTTGAGAACAGGCCGACCGCGATGCCACCGACGATGCCGGAAATGATGCCGGCGAAAAGCGGCGCGCCGGAGGCGAGCGCTACGCCAAGACAGAGCGGCAGTGCGACGAGCGCGACGACGATGGAGGCGGGAAGATCCGCGCGCCATGTGGTAAGCTTTGGAATGAGAGTCGGCACCAGGGCTCCTGTCGCTACGGTGTCGGCTGGGAATACGTCCGCACCGGACGCGTCTATCCATGCCACATGACAAATAGTTCATGTTAAGTAGGCGATGAACGGTGGCTGACTCAAGGCGGAATGTTGCGGCGCGGAAGATTGTCGGTTCGGGGGAGTTTCGGTCGTGATCACTGCGCGCGGTTGCGTTGTCCGCAGGGACGCTTATCTCGGCCGCTATGGCTCGAAGCACGACACGATCTTCCGACTGGGGTTTCCCGCGCTGGCGCAAGTACGGCGCGAGCACCGAGGCGGTGACCGTCCGGCTGTGCGACCGGCATGGCTGCAACGAGCCCGGCAACTGCCCGGCGCCTAAATCGCCCAACAGCCCCGACCGCTGGTATTTCTGCATGAACCACGCGGGCGAATATAATCGCGGCTGGAATTACTTCGAAGGCTTGAGCGCGGAGGAGGCCGCGGAGCGCGAGGCGGCGGAAACGCGTACCGCGGACGGCTACACCGATCCGAAACATTATGCTTGGGCTGGCTCTGGCGACGGCAGTCGGTCGCGCGATGAGATGCGCGCGTTGGAGGTGCTCGACCTGGAGCCCGACGCGACGTTCGAGGATGTCCGCGCGGCGTGGCGGCGGATGGCCAAGGCCAACCATCCGGATGTGCGTCCTAACGACAAGGACGCGGCAAAGCGGTTCCAGGGCGTGCAGGCTGCGTACGAGGTTCTGAAGGTGGCTGAAGACCAGCGGACGTGGAAACCGGCGTGATCCGCGTTCTTGCCAGTCGCTGGCAGGGTAGCGTTCTGGTCTGCGGGAAATGTTCGAAGAAGCTCGATGGCGGGTTTGGTGAGAAGGGTCGGACGCCACTCGTGAAGCTGTTGCGTCAGTCGCTCGGCGTGAAGAAGGGCCGCAAGGCGGAGCGCGGCGTGGTCGAGGTCAAGTGCCTCGGCGTGTGTCCGAAGAACGCGGTCGTGATGGTGGACGGGGCCCGGCCGGATCGGTGGATGCTGGTCCCGGCGGGTGCCGATGCCGACGAAATTCTCGAAACACTGATCACATCGACCTGAACGATCCTCCCCCGCCAGGGGGAGGTGGCTGGCGCTTGCCAACCGGAGGGGGGGCAAGGGGTAACCCCTGTTCCGTGTCCTCCCCCTCCGTCACCTTCGGCGCCACCTCCCCCTTGCGGGGGAGGATCGAAAGGTTCAGCCCGCGTACCGCTCCGCCGTTTCCCGGATCAGTGCGATCATGTTCGGGATCCCCTGCGTCCGGTTCGAACTCAACTGCTTGCTCAGGTCGAACGACGCCAGTTCTGCTGTGATATCCGTCGCGACAATGTCGGCCGGCGCCTGATCCTGCACCGTCAGCAACACCAGCGCGATGATCCCCTTGGTGATCGCAGCATTCGAATCCGCCAGGAAATGTAACCGGCCATCCTCGGTTTTGGTCGGATAGACCCACACCGACGCCGAACACCCGCGCACCAGCGTCGCATCGGTCTTGAGCGCATCGGGCATCGGTTCGAGCTCTTTTCCGAGGTCGATCAGCAGGCGGTAGCGGTCGTCGGGTTCGAGGAAGTCGTATTCCTCGCGGATGTCGGTGAGGGTGGCCATAGACGGGTCGGTAGCGGGTCGAAGGTAGCGCATCAACTGCGTGGTACGACCAACCGCCAGCATTTGAAGTCCACCACCCCGGCGAAGGCCGGGGCCCAGTTGGGGGACGGCAATGGTGAGGTGCGGTCCTTCGTTATTGCGACGTCTCCAACTGGGCCCCGGCCTCCGCCGGGGTGGTCCGCCTCTAGTCAAGAGGGCCTAAAGATCCACGCCGGCCGCGATCGCCTCGAGCTTCTTGATGCGCTCCTTCAGATCGGCGATCTCGATCCGCGATCCGGTCGATACCGCGACCGGCAAGTGGCCACCGTCCTGCGCGTGATCCAGCTCCATCCGCCGCAGCGAGAGCCAGCCGCGCCATCCGGCCAACCCACCGGCGACGATCATCGCCAGCCCCGCAAGGCTCGCCAGCGCGAGGGTGATATAGACGTTCGGTTCGATCATGTCCGCCTCCTAGCGGTCGCGGAGCCGCTCGATCTCTCGGTCGAGATCGACGCTCTTGTGGTTGTCGGTGATCACGCGCTCCAGCACCTGGATGCGCGCCTTCATCTGTTGCACCTCGTCGCGCAGTCGCGCCGCTTCGGGGTCGTTCATCAGCGAGGTGCCTTCTGCGTGGCGCGCGCTCTTGTGCCGCGATTTGAAGATACCGGCGATCATCACGATCAGGACGATCATCACGACCATCACCTGTCCACCATTCATGATCTTGTCTCCTGCGGTGTAGTTAGATTGAGTAGGCGCTGGTCGCGGAGCAGGTCGATCTCGTTCGACAGTTCGATCCCGCGATCGGTGACGATCCGCTCCAGCACCCGTACCCGCTGTTCGAGGCGTTCGGAGTGCGCCGCATATTGCGCGGATTTCTCGGCGGTCTGCGCATTGAGCGCGGTTGCCATGCGCTCCTTGTGCTTGATCCAGTCCTTGAAGACGCTGCTGCCGATCCCGAGGATGACCGGCAGGCCGATCACGATGAAGACCAGCAGGAAGATCGTGAAGTTGTTCATGATCCTTGCTCTCAGCGATCGCGGAGCGCGTCGATCTCGCGAGCGGTGCGCTCGGCGGGATCGGTGGCGATGCGTTCGAGGACGGCGATCCGCTCTTCGAGACGGGAGACCTGCCCGGTCAGACGCTCGTTTTCGTTGCTGAGCAGTTCGACCTTGCGATCTCCGTCGGCGACCCGTTTGTTTGAACCGCCCCAGCTCATCGTGTTGCCCCAATCGTCGCTCGGCGGGTAGCCGTGCTTGGTACGGATCCAGTTGTTGATGATCCATCCACCGGTCGAGATGGCGATGATCGCGATCACGAACCCAGGTCCTGCCCAATTCATCTCGGTATCCCCTCAGTTCGCGTGGAGGCGAAGCGCCTCGATTTCGCGGGCGGTGCGCTCGGCGGGATCGGTGGTGATCCGTTCGAGCACTTGGATGCGCTCCTGCAGGCGATCGATCTGGCCGGTGCGGCGCTCGTTCTCGCTGTCGAGCAGCTTGATGCTGCGTTCCGCGTCCAGGTTGGCGGCCTTGACCGCGATCCGAGCCTTGCGGCGGCCGAACGCCTGGATCACCAACGTGGCGAACGTGCCGAACATTGTGCCGAGTATGAATCCAACTTCCGGTGGCATGGTATTTCCCCCTTTTTAATCAACGCCGCGTCTCAGCGCAGGCTATCGATCTCTGCCGCGAGGCTGGTGCTGTTGCGGCTGGTATAGTGCGTCTCGATGTCGGCGAGGCGGCGGTCGATGTCGCGGAACTTGCTGCGGACCTCGGCGGTCGAACGCTTCGGGTTGGAGCGGACACCCTGCCAGAACTTCGCGTCGTCGGGTGTCTCGTACAGGCCGGTTGGCTTCTTGGGCGCTAACCATGCGGTGGCGAAATAGCCGAGAATGACCCAGCCGCTGGTGGCGACCGCCAGCACGACCATGGCGACCCGGATGAGCGTGATGTCCACGCCCGTGTAATCGGCGATCCCTGAGCAGACGCCCTTGAACTTGGCATTCTGCTTGTCGAGGTAAAACTGGGTGCGGCTACCGGACATGTCAGTTTCTCCGTTCGAATGGGCGGTCGGCCTGGCGGTCGCTGTCGCGCTCGAGCCGATAGGGTGAGTCGGACTGGGTGGTGCCGAGGCCTGGCTTCCAGTCGGGGTTGTCGGCGGCGATGATCCGTTCGACGGTCATCACCCGGTCTTCGAGGCGACGCGCGAGCATCTGCATCTCATCGAGCAGCCGCTCGTCCTCGTCGGTGATCTTGGGCGCGGTCTTCCACTTGGTGACATAGTGGAGGATCACCCAGGGCAACCCGACGAAGAGCGTGGCGCATACGAGTACGGTGTCCATCTCAATCGTCCTTCTTCAAGCGCGCTTTCAGCGCGGCGAGCTGGGCGTTGACCTTGTCGTCGCTGCGCAGTTCGGCGATTTCCTCTTCGAGCGTCTTGACGACCCCGAGCCCCATCGCGTCCGCGCGGCCCTCGGCTTCGTCGACGCGGCGGTCGAGAATGTCGAAGCGGCTGAACGCCTCGTGCGTCTTCGGACCGTTATACATCTCGCGCAGCCGGGTGCGGTTGTTCGCACTCTCGAGCCGGGTCTGCACCGCGTTCTGCTTCGTGCGCGCCTCGCGGAGCTTGGTCTGGAGCTTGGCGATGTCCTCTTCGGACGCGCGCAGCGCATCGTCGAGCACGCCGACCTCGGCCTTCAACTGCTCGGCCATGTCGAACGCCTTCTGACGCTCGACCAGGGCTGCCTTGGCAAGGTCCTCGCGGTCCTTGCTCAGCGCCAGCTCGGCCTTCTCGGTCCAGTTGTCCTGGAGCTGCTCCAGCTTCGAGATATGGCGGCGCATCTCCTTCTGGTCGGCGATGGTGCGTGCGGCGGAGGCGCGAACCTCGACCAGCGTTTCCTCCATCTCGAGGATGATCATGCGGATCATCTTCGACGGATCTTCGGCCTTCTCGATGAGATCGGCGAAGTTGGCGGCGACGATGTCGCGGGTGCGGGAAAAGATGCCCATGTAAATCCTACTCCAGGGGTCGGCCCGAGGCTCTAAGCCTTCGGGGTCTTATGCCACGATTGCGGTGGTTGCCGCGAGGGGGGCTGCATTGGTTGCGATGGCGGGGCCGACCGCGCCGAGCACGCAGGTTGCGCTGACGACGATGGTGCAGAGCGTTGCGGCGACGGTGCGGGCGATGGTGGTGTTGAACATGGTGGGTCCCCTTTAAGGATGGTTGGTTCCGCTATTCGGCGGGTTGCCTGAAGCATTGCATCTGTCGTGCCAGTTTCGAAAATGGCGGAATTGCAGGGGTTTGCGCGATTTCGAAGGTGCGGCGGGCACCGCAAGCTTGCCAAGAGTTGGGAAATCGCGCCACATCTTCGTCATGGAGCGAACAACCCAGGTCATCGGTGAGTCCGGCACGTTCATGGCGGCACTCGAACGCGCGTCGCGTGCGGCGGCGTTGGATCGCCCGGTGCTGGTGATCGGCGAGCGGGGCACGGGTAAGGAACTGGTCGCCGAACGCCTCCACCGCCTGTCGCCGCGATGGGATCAGCCGCTGGTGATCATGAACTGCGCGGCGTTGCCCGAGACGCTGATCGAGGCGGAATTGTTCGGGCATGAGGCTGGCGCGTTCACCGGCGCGACCAAGGCGCGGGTAGGGCGGTTCGAGGAGGCCGATGGCGGGACGCTGTTCCTCGACGAACTCGGTACGCTGTCGATGGCGGCGCAGGACCGGCTGTTGCGCGCGGTCGAGTATGGCGAGATCACGCGGATAGGCTCGTCGCGACCGATGCGCGTCGACGTCCGCATCGTCGCGGCGACCAACGAGCATCTCCCCGACAAGGTCGACCGACACGAGTTTCGCGCAGATCTGCTCGACCGGTTGTCGTTCGAGGTGGTGACGTTGCCGCCTTTGCGCGCGCGCACCGGCGACGTGGTGGTCCTCGCCGAGCATTTCGGCCGGCGCATGGCGTCGGAACTGGGTCGCGAACGCTGGGAGGGATTCGGTCCGGCGGCAATGGATGCACTGATCGCCTACCGCTGGCCCGGCAACGTCCGCGAACTGCGCAACGTCGTCGAGCGCGCGGTGTATCGCTGGGAGCAGGCCGGGCCGATCGACGCGATCGAGATCGATCCGTTCCAGTCGCCGCATCGCCCCGGCGCGTCGACTGCTCCGAAGCCTATGGTTGTAACCCCACGCGAAACCGAACCGGACGAAGGCGAAGACCCGGTCGTCGCGTGCGAGGAAGGCCCGTCGGACTTCAAGTCCCGCGTATCCCGCTTCGAACGCGACTTGCTTTCGCGCGCGCTCTCGGAACACCGCTTCAACCAACGCGCCACCGCGGAGGCCTTAGGCCTGAGCTACGACCAACTCCGCCACGCCTTGAAACGCCACGACCTCCTCAACGCGGGGGGCTGAGCCGCCAACCACCCGTCATCCTGACGAAAGTCAGGACCCAGAGCCAGGCTGGACGGCGTTCGTAACCCTGGGTCCTGACTTTCGTCAGGAGGACGACATGGCGTTGCTAGACGCTCTTCCCCACCAGTCCCGCCAGCTTCTTCAACTTCGGCGCAACCACCGGCACGGTCAGCATCGTGCTCGCCAGCGCCATCAGCAGCAGTGCGGTGAAGGTCTCGTTGGTGATGATCTTCTTATCCAGCAGGATGTTGACGAAGATGATCATGATCAGCGCCTTGGTCTGCAGCAGCCAGCCGATCGCCGAAGCCTCGCCCGGCCGCCATTTCAGGATTCGCCCCGCTGCGTGAACGCCTGCCAGCTTGCCGCCGACCGACGCGACCAGCAGCAACGCCGCCGCGCCGAACACCGCATAGCCGCCGACCGCCCACTGCGTCTTCAGGCCCGTGGACAGAAAGAACACCGGCATCACCGCGAGCAGCACGAAATGGCGGAACTGGTCCATCTTCGCGGTCGTGAACCATTTCGAATCGAGCACCGCCCCCGACAGGAACGCGCCGACCATGAAGTGCAGCCCAGCCCAGTCCGCCGCGAATCCGCACCCGGCCAGCCAGATCAGGCTGACATACCAGCGATCGCGCTCCTCGATCCGCGCCATCAGTTTGCGCACGATCACCGTCGCCACGGCGAACCCGACCAGGAAGCCGCCCTGCCGCCCGACGCGCTCCCAATCGAGCAGGATCAGCGCGAGCACACCCCAGATCGCGATATCGTCGAGGCTCGCATAACGCAGGATCCGCTGGCCGATCGGCTCTCGCAGGATCTCAAGCTTTTCGAGGAAGAGGACGAGGATGGGGAGGGCGGTGACCGCGCAGGCCATGCCGATCCCGAGCACCACTTGCCATGTCGCGCCGTCCGGTCCGCGCCAGCCAGGGTAGCGCAGCATCAGCACCGCCGCGATGCTGCCGGTGACCAGCGGCACCGCAAGCGCGAGGCCTGCCGTCACGCCGGTCTCGCCGCGCCGTTTCCAGGCCTCGCCAAGGTCAAGTTCGATGCCGGCGACCCACACGAACATCATCACCGCCCACCACGCGATGCCGTTGAGCGAGCCCAGGGTCGCTGGCGTGAAGATCGTCGCGTAATAGTCGGGATACGCCGCGCCGAGTACGCCCGGCCCGAGCAGGATGCCGCCGAAGATCTGCACCACCACCAGCGGCGTCCAGTAGTCGGTCCGCCCGAGCCGCCACACCAGATACGGCACGGTAAAGATGATGAGTATCGCGAGGAGGAAGACCTCCGTCGGCGTCATGGCGTGCATGTGGATCCCCGGCGCCGATCGGTTCCCCCCGCCGGCTTTGTTACGGTAGCGGTATTATGCGGATCGGCCGGCAGCGGCAACACGCCGTTGCGACGGGATTGAACCGAACCTTGCGCGCCATTCCGGGGTGCGCCATTCCGGGACACGCAGCGCGCTGCCGGGTGTTGGGCCGATCGATCGCCGGTGATAGCCTAGAGCCGTATCGTACCGCCTCGGCTGGTATGCGCACCGTGACCGTGAAGGACGTCCTATGAAACGATCGTTGCTGGCGCTTGCGCTGCTTTCCGTTCCGGCGCTGGCGCAGACCAACGCGCCGTTCACCGTCAATGGCCGCGGGTTCACCTCGCTGCAGGACGCGGTCTCGTCGATCCAGCAGGGCACGGCGACGATCCTGATCGCGCCCGGCACGTACCGGCAGTGCGCGGTGCAGGCGGGCGGGCACATCACCTTCAAGGCCGTGCAGCCCGGGACCGCCATCTTCGACAGCGTCACATGCGAGGGCAAGGCAGCGTTCGTCCTCCGCGGGCTCGGGTCGGCGGTCGATGGCATCGTGTTTCGTGGCTACAGCGTCGGCGACGGCAATGGCGCGGGTATCCGGATCGAGATGGGCAATCTCGCGGTCACGAACTCGATGTTCCTCAACAGCCAGGAAGGCATATTGGGCGGCGGACCCACGACCAAGCGGATCACGGTCGATCGCTCCACCTTCTCCGGGCTCGGCCAGTGCGACGTGTCGCCGGGCTGTTCGCACGCGATCTACCTCGCCAACGACGGCAGCGTGACGGTGACCAACTCTCGGTTCGAACGCGGCACCGGCGGGCATTACGTCAAGTTGCGCAGCCCGACGGTGACGATCACCGACAACAGCTTCGACGATACCGGCGGGCGCAAGACCAACTACATGATCGACCTGTCCGATGGCGGCACCGGCCTGATTGCGCGCAACACGTTCGTGCAGGGGACGCACAAGGAGAATCATGGCGGGCTGATCGTCGTGTCAGCTGAAGCCAAAACGTACAGCGCGACCGGCTTGCGGATCGAGGGGAACGACGCGCGATTGTCGCCCGGCGACGCGACCAGCCCCGCATTCGTCGCGGATTACAGCCACGACAAGCTGGCGATCGGCGCGAACCGGCTAGGGGCCGGGTTGCGGGCGTTCGAGACGCGGTGACAAGCATTGCCTGACGTCGCCCCGCCATCCTGACGAAATCCAGGATGACGGGAGGACCATATCAGGCAAGCGAGCCCTGCTTCAGCTCGGACACGTGCTCGCAGCCCCTGGATCGAGATCGAGGCACCGCCCGTCCAATCCGCTCACCGGCAACCCGATCGTCGCCGCCAGCGTCGGCACGATATCCACCGTCTCGACCGACAGCGGCTGCTCGAACCCGGTCATCCTCTTGCGCCAGAACAGGATCGGCACGCGGCGGTCGTAATCCCACGGCGACCCATGCGTTTCGACATAGCCGCCCGCGGGCGAGACGATCGTCGTCACGCGCGGCTTGAGCAACGCGACCAATTGTCCCGACCGCTCCGGATAGAACGACGCACGCGCGCGCTCGATCAGCGTCCAGGTCTCGGGCGGGCTCTTCGCCATGGGTGTCGCCATGATCTCGGCGGCCGAGAACGCAGCCGCCACCTGCGGCAGCGCGCGGTAGCGACGCAGCGCCTCGGTCAGCACTTTCGCGCGCGTCTTCTCAGGCAAGGTGCCGTCGATATACACGTCGCCCTCGGTCCCTAGCAGCACGCTGCCCGGCAAGCCCATGTCCTTGGCGATCGCGGTACCGACCTGCTTGGCGAGGACGTTCTCGTCCATGTGCGCCTCCATCGGCATCGCCCGCTGCTGCTGGCGCTCGGTCGCGTCGTGTGCGCCGTGATCGGCGGTCAGCACGACTTCGTAGTCCACCCCGGTCTCGTCCATCACGGCGAAGAAATCGCCGAGCGTCTTGTCGAGCTGCGCCATCTGGATGCACATCTCAGACCCCTGCGTGCCGTAGGTATGCCCGATATAATCGGTCGCCGATGCGCCGATATCGATGATGTCGGTCTGCGGCCCCTTGCCTAGCTTCATGTCCTGCACCAGCGCCGCTGCCATCGCGAACACTGCGGCGTCGGAGGCCGGCGACACCCGGAAGCCCTTCGCGTCGCCCGCCTCGCGCTCGAAGCGACCCTGGCCGTACGTCTTGCCCGCTATCACGATCGGATGATTCACGCCCGCGCAATAGCCGGGCAGCGGCAGCGCCGCCTGCGGCTTGGCGATCAGCGCGGCGACCGCGTCGCGCGTCCGCTGCACCGCTGGCGGTACCGCGCGACCGGCGTAGGAAACGTACGTCTTGCCGTCCCACCACCAGAGCTCGTCGACCTTGTGGCCACCCATCATCACCGCCGCGCGATCCTTCCCCGCGACCGACACCGACCGCGTCCGCGGATCGCGTGCCTTCATCATTTCGCCGAGCGTCGGCACCTTCAGGTGCATGTCGGACACGGTGTAGCTGTCATGCGTGCTGCCCGTGACGCGCTCGTCCTCCGAACAATAGACGGTCTTGTCGGGCCGTCCGGCGCGCTGGTCGATCCAGTTATTGGCGATGATCCCAGTATGCGCGGGCCGCATGCCGGTCAGGATCGTCGAGTGGCCGGGGCACGTCTCGGTCGCCGCATGGCTCTGATACCCGCTCGGGAACACCGCGCCGTTCAGCAGTCGCGTGAAGCCGCCGGTGTAATGGTTGCGATATTGCTGGAACAGGTCGGCGGCGAACTGGTCGACCGAGATCGCGACGATCAACTTTGGCGGGGTCGTCGGAGTCGCCGACGGGGGCGGTGCCGTCTGGGCAGAGACCGATGCGGCCGAGGTCAGCAGGAGCGCGGCGATAAGTGCTTTCACGAACAGTCCTTTAGCCAGCGACGACCATCGAGCGAGGCCGTCGCTTTGAAGTGCAATACGACAAGGTCACCGCTATGGCTTTGTGCGATGAACGAAACAAGGATGGCCATGCGCGGAATACGTTGCGCCGTGATGACGGTCTTGCTGGCCGTGTGTGGGCTGGCAAGCACGCCCGCGCTTGCGGAATCGCTGAACGGCTCCAGCCAGCATCTCATGATGAAGCTGGTCGCTGAGAGCGATCACCCGAAAGCCGGCGCGCCGCTGACGATCGCGCTGGCGACGACGCCGGAAACCGGCTGGCATGGCTATTGGCGCAACCCAGGCGATGCTGGTTTTCCGGCGACCTTCGACTGGACGCTGCCGACGGGCGCGAAGGCAGGCGAACCCGAATGGCCGGTGCCGACGACGCTGCTGATCGCTGGCCTGATGAACTATGTCTACGAGGCGCCGTACGCGCCGCTCGTGACGATCCGGGTTCCGGCGGGACTGGCTGTAGGGACCAAATTCCCGATCCGCCTGAAGACGAGCTATCTCGTCTGCTCGGCGACGATCTGCGTACCCGAAGAGAAGGCGCTCTCGCTCGATCTCACGATCGGCGACGGCGCGCCATCGCAGGCCGCCGCGTTCGCGGGCTGGCGTCAGGCGATCCCCAAGCCGCTCGATGCCGGCGCGACCTACGCCGCGAGCAACGGGACGATGCGGATCGCGGTGCCGTTCCCCGCGGGCGCAAAGATCGACAAGGCGTATTTCTTCCCGGTCACCACCGGCGCGATCGAGAATGGCGCGGCGCAGACGGTCACGCGCGACGGCGACCGGCTGACGATCAGCACCAAGGTCGCGGCGAACGCCAAGGTTGGCGGACCGATCGAGGGCGTGCTCCGGATTGGCGACGGGCAGGGGCTCGGCGTCAAGGCGACCCCAGGTGCCGTCGGCGATGCGGCCGGCGATGGCTCGACGAGCGCGAGCGGCGAGAGCCTCTGGCTGACCGCGCTGATCGCGTTCGCCGGAGCCGTGCTCGGCGGCTTGATCCTAAACATCATGCCGTGCGTCTTCCCGATCCTCAGCCTCAAGGCGCTTAGCCTCGCCCGCGGTGGTGCGAGCGAGAAGGACGCGCGCGGCGAGGCGTTGGCCTACACCGCGGGCGTCGTGCTGGTCTGCCTCGGTCTCGGTGGCGCGATCCTGGCGTTGCGCGCAGGCGGGTCTGCGGTCGGCTGGGCGTTCCAGTTGCAGCATCCCGGCGCGATTGTCGCGCTGCTGCTGCTGAGCACCGCGATCGCGTTCAACCTTGCCGGGCTGTTCGAGGTCCCGACTCCGCGCTTTGCCGGCGAGAGTGGCGCAAGCGGTGCGTTCGCGACCGGCGCGCTGGCGGCGTTCATCGCGACGCCGTGCACCGGGCCGTTCATGGGCGCGGCGCTCGGCGCGGCGCTGGTGCTGCCATGGCCGGCGGCGCTCGCCGTGTTCGGCGGGCTCGGCATCGGCCTGTCGCTCCCGTTCCTCGCGATCGGCTTCATCCCGTCGTGGCGACGGTGGCTGCCGAGGCCCGGCGTCTGGATGGAGACGTTCCGCCACATCCTGTCGGTGCCGATGTTCCTGACCGCAATCGCGCTCGGCTGGGTGCTCGGCCGCCAGACTGGCGTCGAAGCGCTGACCCTCGCACTGACCGCGGTACTGGCCGTCGGCGTCGTCCTCTGGATCGGCGGCTCGCGCCAGCGCAAGGGTAAGTCGTTCGGCATCGTGGCGCAAATCCTGTTGCTGGCGGTGTTCGTAGGTAGCGCGGCGTTGATTGCGCAAACGCCGCCCGTTTCCGCAAAGACCGCGACCACCGGCGATGAGCCGTTCACCGAAACCAAGCTCGCCGCCTTGCGCGCGGAAAAGCGCCCGGTGTTCGTGTACTTCACCGCCGACTGGTGCCTGACATGCAAGGTCAACGAAAAGGCCGCGATCGACACCACCGGTGTCCGCGATGCCTTCGCGCAGCACAAGGTGGCCGCCTTGATCGGCGACTGGACCGACGGCGATCCGGTCATGGGCCGCTTCATCCAGGCCCACAACCGCGCCGGCGTGCCGCTATACCTATACTACGCTCCAGGTGCGGCCGAACCCACCGTGTTGCCGCAAGTCCTGACGCCGGGCTTGCTCGAAGGGCTGGGCGCCTGAGTCTCGCGGACGCCCTCTCGATGCCGTCATCCTGACGAAAGTCAGGATCCAGAGTACCAGGGAATACGCTCGATGACCTTGGACCCTGACTTTCGTCAGGATGACGGGCGCAAGCGGCGGTAGAGCCGTACTCCGCGCTTGTGCGTCGCAACAAAGCATTGCAGCATGGAACCGCAACGCTTGATGGGGAATTGACCGTTTCGATGGGGAAACAAGCGTTCGACGAGATCATGGGGACACCGGGCGATACGACCGCCCGGCCCGAACTGGCGGCTCTCGGCAAGTGGATCGAGGATACGCCTAACGCCGAGCTGCGACGCCGGCAGGAAGCCGCCGAGACGACGTTCCGGCAGCTCGGCATCACCTTCGCGGTCTACGGCGAGAATGAGGCGGCCGAGCGGATCATCCCGTTCGATATCGTTCCGCGCGTGTTCCTGCATGACGAGTGGACCCGGCTCTCCGAAGGTCTCGTCCAGCGCGTCGAGGCGATCAACGCGTTCCTCAACGATATCTACGGCGAGCGCCGCATCCTCAAGGAGGGCATCCTTCCCGAGGACCTGGTGCTCGGCAACGCACAGTTCCGGCCCGAGATTGCAGGCATCCGCCCCCCGCACGGCGTATGGGCGCATATCTGCGGTATCGATCTCGTCCGCACCGGCCCCGACGACTTCTTCGTCCTGGAGGATAATGCGCGCACGCCGTCCGGCGTCAGCTACATGCTGGAAAATCGCGAGGCGATGCTCCGCCTCTGCCCCGAACTGTTCCGCGAATTCCGCGTCGCGGCGGTCGACAGCTATCCCGACCTGCTGCTCGAGACGATGAAGTCGGTCGCGCCGCACGGCACGGGCTCCAACCCGACCTGCGTGCTGCTGACCCCGGGCCACTATAACTCGGCCTATTACGAACACAGCTTCCTCGCGGATTCGATGGGTATCGAACTCGTCGAGGCGGCCGATCTTGTCGTGGACGACGATGTGGTTTGGATGCGGACGATCGCGGGGCGGGTGAAGGTCGACGTGATCTACCGCCGGATCGACGATGATTATCTCGACCCGCTGGTGTTCCGTCCGGACTCCGCGCTTGGCGTGCCGGGTCTGATCGCAGCCTACGCCGCCGGCAACGTCGCGATCATGAATGCGCCGGGCAACGGCATCGCCGACGACAAGGCGATCTACAGCTACATGCCCGACATCGTGAAGTTCTACTCGGGCGGCGAGTGCAAGCTGCGCAACGTCGAAACCTGGCGCTGCCGCGAGCCGCAGGCGCTGAAGTACGTCCTCGACAACCTCGAAGATGTCGTCGTGAAGCTGGTCGACGGCTCGGGTGGTTACGGCATGCTCGTCGGCCCGACCGCCTCGAAACAGGAGATCGAGGATTTTCGCGCCGCGCTCATTGCCGAGCCACATCGCTACATCGCGCAACCGACGCTCGCTCTGTCGACCGTCCCGACAATGGCGAAAGGCGGCCTAAGTCCACGACACGTCGACTTCCGCCCCTTCGTCCTGAGCGGCGCGAAGGGCGTGCAGGTCGTCCCCGGCGGCCTCACCCGTGTCGCGCTCAAGGAAGGATCGCTGGTGGTCAATTCCAGCCAGGGCGGCGGCACCAAGGACAGCTTCGTCCTCATGGCCGACCAGTCGCAGCGGATGAACGCCGGCGGGATGACGCAGACGATGGGCGGCATGACGCAGACGCTGGCCTCTCAGTCATTGGGCGCCCAGACGTCCGGCGGGAATTCCTGATGCTGTCGCGCACCGCATCCTCGCTCTACTGGCTCGGCCGTTATTTCGAGCGCGCCGACTTCATCGCCCGGCTGGTCGAAGCCACCGTCCGCCTCGACGTGCTCTCGTCGCAACCCTCGGGCGATGCTGCCTGGGCATCCGCCCTGGCCGTGACAGAAACCGACGAGGCCTTCGCAGCGACCGGCGTCGAGATCGGTCAACGCGACGTCGTGCGGTTTCTGACGCTCGATTCGAGCCATCCGGGATCGATCGTCCGCTGTCTCGACATGGCGCGTAACAATGCCAAGGCGGTCCGCACCGCGCTGACCCGCGAGGCCTGGACCGCGATCAACCGCGCATGGCTGCTGTTCGAGAACCGTGCGACGCCCGGCAGCACGACCTCGCAGCTGAACCTCGTCGAGGCGGTCAAGAACGAGACCCGCGGCTTCGAAGGCGCGGTCCACCGCATGCTCCGCAACCAGACGACGTGGTTCATCCGGCTCGGCCAGGCGGTCGAGCGCGCGGACAACACCGCGCGTTTGCTCGACGTCAAATATCACATCCTGCTGCCCGAGGGCGAACGGCTCGGCGGCGCGATCGACCGTGACCAGTGGACGACGATCCTTCAGACGGTGTCCGCCGTCACCGCCTATCGCTGGCTCTACAATGACGGGCTTCGTCCCGCCGACGTGATCGACCTGCTCCTTGCCCGGTCCGAACTGCCGCGCAGTCTCGCTGCGTCGGTCGAGGAGACGGTCGACGTGCTCAACCTGCTTGCCAAGCGCACCGGCAACCACGGCGAGGCCGACCGCATGGCCCGAATGCGCGCGTCGCGGATGGCGAAGACGCGATCGGGCGAGGTCATCGCCTCCGGTCTGCACCAGTATCTCCAGGCGTTCATCGCTGAGAACGCGTTGCTGCACGGCGCGATCGGCCGTCAGTTCAAGTTCCTCTGATGCGGCTCTCGATCGATCATCACACGATATACCGCTTCGCGCAGCCGCAGGGCCGGCTGGTACAGATGCTCCGGCTGACACCCGAGAACACGCATGACCAGACGGTGGCGTCGTGGCGGATCGATGTCGATTGCGATGCGCGGCTGCGGCCCGGCCGCGATGGCTTCGGCAACGCGGTGACGATGTTGTATGCCGAAGGGCCGGTCGACGGGATTGAGATCACCGTCAAGGGCGAGGTGCTGACCAGCCATTCGGACGGCGTCCTGCACGGCGTGCACGAAACGCTTCCGCCCGCGCTGTTCCTCCGATCCACTGAGGCGACTGTCCTCGATCCGGCGATTGCGAAGTTCGCTGCAAATGCGGCCGAAGGCGCCCGTGACCGGATCGGCGCACTGCATCGGCTGAACCGGGCATTCCACAAGCGGTTCGCGTTCGACGCAGGACGTCCCGAACCCGGTCGGACGGCCGCCGCCGCGTTTCGCATGGACAGCGCCACGCCGCGCGACATGGCCCAGATGTTCGCCGTTGCCGCGCGGTCGCTCGGGGCGCCGGCGCGGTATGTGTCGGGGTATCATCACAACGATCACGAGGTCGTGCATCTGCCGACGCCACACGGTTGGGCCGAGGCGTTCGTCGACGGGCTCGGCTGGGTCGGGTTCGATCCGTGCACGGGGATGTCGCCCGAGGAGCATTACGTCCGCGTCGCGATGGCGCTTGATGCGGCGGGGGCAGCGCCGGTAGCGGGCTCCCGATTGGGTGAGGGTGGCGAGGAACTCGACGTCGACGTCGTGGTGCAGCGCGAGGACTAAGATTTGTTTCCTCGCGAAGACGGGGACCCAGACAAGCTCCCGTCGTCACGGGCGAACAAAGAGGCGGCGGATTTTTCGCCGATGCACCACCCCGGTGAAGGCCGGGGCCCAATTGGCAAAGTCGTCGTAACGGAGCGCTGCGCTCAATTAGCAACGTTTGCCAATTGGACCCCGGCCTCCGCCGGGGTGGTGGCGTTGGGGAACAGCGTACTTCTTCCATTGCGGACAAGTTCTAAACCAACGCAGCAACCCGCGCCGGCGGCGTCGCCACATACACATCCTCCAGCCGCCGCCACCCCGCCGGCCCCAGCACCTCAAGCGGTCGGTACCGCGTCTTGTATTCCATCCGCGGCGAGCCCTTCACCCAGTATCCGAGATACACGTAAGGCAGCCCGGCATCGCGGGCGCGCAGGATGTGATCCATGATGATGAAATTGCCGAGCCCCGGTCGCGCCGTGTCGTTGGCCGCGAAAAAGCTGTAGACCATCGACAACCCGTCAGCCTGCCGATCGGTCAGGCATGCACCGATCAGCGCGCCTTGCACGCCGTTAACCGACGGCTCGCGGTACTCGACGATCACCGAATTGACCGGCGAATGCTCGATCATGTCGGCGTAGTCGTCCTCGTCCATCCCCGCCATGCCGCCACCGGGATGGCGCGTCCCGAGGTAACGGCGCAGCAACTGGAACTGCTCGTCGGTCGCCCACGCCTTGCACGCGGTCACTTCGATATCGCCGAGCCGCCTGAGCAATTTGCGCTGCGTCGCGTTGGGCACGAACTCGTCGGTCACCACGCGGACCGAGACGCATGCCGTGCAGCCCGCGCACGACGGCCGATACGCCACGCCCTGACTGCGACGAAAGCCGATCCGCCCGAGCGCATCGTTCAGCTCGTTCGCATTCGGACCGGTCAGCTCGGTGAACACCTTGCGCTCCTGACGATCCGGCAGATACGGGCACGGCGCAGGGCTGGTGACGAAGAAGCGCGGGAAACGAAAGGGCGCGGTCACCGAGCGGAAAGTCCTTCAGGCAGGCGCGATCAGCCGCGTCGCCTCGTATATGGCCGCCCTGCGCCAACGTGCAATCGGTTTACCACGAATGTCGGTTAACGCGGTAAATCACCGTATCAGAATGGGATCACGCCAGTTCGACGGTCGACGTCTCGTACCCGCCAGCCCGCAGCGCACCCACCAGCCGATCCAGATGCGCACGGTCGCGCAGTTCGCATTCGATGTCGGTGATGAGCCCCTTCGCCGGCAACGTTGTGAAGACTCGCTGGTGATAGATCTCGATGATGTTGACGCGTTCCTGGTCGAAGATCCGCGCGACATGGAACAGCGCACCGGGCTTGTCCTGCAACCGGATGCGCAACCGCGCGAGCCGCCCCGACCGCGCCAGATCGCGCAACAGCACGTTGGCGAGCAGTCGCGTATCGATATTGCCGCCGCACAGCACGATGCCCACGGTCTTTCCCGCGAACCGCTTAGGATGCGACAGCAGCGCGGCGAGTCCGGCGGCGCCCGCACCTTCGACCACGGTCTTCTCGATCTGCAGCAAGAGGCTGACGGACTCTTCCAGGCTGCGTTCGCTGACCAATACGATGTCATCGACCAGTTCGGCGACGATCTTCGAGGTGATCGCGCCCGGCTCCTTGACCGCGATGCCCTCGGCCAGCGTATCGCCGGCGCACGCCATATCGGTGCCGTTGATGCGGTTGTACATCGACGGGAACAGCTCGGCCTGCACGCCGACGATCTCGATCGGGTGACCGCCGGCCTGCTGGCTGATCGCCCGTGCGACCGTCGACATGCCCGAGATAAGCCCGCCGCCGCCGATCGGAATGACCAAAGTGTCGATCTGCGGCACGTCCTCCAGCATCTCGACCGCCACCGTCCCCTGGCCCGCGATGACGCGCGGATCGTCGAACGGGTGGACGAAGGTGAAGCCGCACTCGCCCTCCAGGATGCGGGCGTGCGCATAGGCCGCGTCGAACGTCTCGCCGTGCAGCACGACGTTGGCGCCGTGGCCTTCGGTCTGCATGACCTTCACCGTCGGCGTGTTGGTCGGCATCACGATCGTCGTCGGGATGCCGAGCCGGTTGGCGTGATAGGCGAGGCCCTGCGCGTGATTGCCCGCCGACGCGGCGATGACGCCCTTGGCGCGCGCTTCGGCCGACAGCTGCAACAGCGTGTTGAGCGCTCCGCGCTCCTTGTACGCCGCGGTGAACTGCAGGTTCTCGAACTTCAGATACACCGTCGCGCCGGTCATCTTGCTCAGCGTCTTGCTGATCAGCGTCGGCGTGCGGACGATCGAGTCGCGGATTCGGTCATGCGCGACGCGGACGTCGTCGATCGAGACGGGGAGGGTGGGTGCCGCTACGGCAGCGTGGGTAGCCATGTCCGACCCGCTAGACCATCTGGCGCGCATGGGAAACACCGCTTATGCGCGGAGGCTATGGCAAAACTGGCATTCATCGGAACCGGCGTCATGGGCGCGCCGATGGCGGGGCATCTCGTCGCGGCAGGACACGACGTCACCGTCTATAATCGGACTCAGGCCAAGGCGTTGGCATGGGCTGATAAATATGGCGGCAAGGTTGCCGACACGCCGGCCGCGGCGGCGAAGGATGCCGACGCAGTGTTCACGTGCGTCGGCAACGATGATGATCTCGCCTCGGTCACTCTGGGCGACGATGGCGCGTTCGCCGCGATGCGCGACGATGCGGTCTTCGTCGATCACACGACGGTCTCCGCCTCCATCGCAAGGCGGCTCGCGGGCGAGCGTGCGCTGGGGGTCGACGCGCCCGTATCGGGCGGGCAGGCGGGCGCGGAGAACGGCAAGCTCTCGATCATGTGCGGCGGCTCGGCCGAAGCGATGGCGAAGGCCGAACCCTTCATGCAGGCCTATGCCGCACGCATCGTCCATGTCGGCGAAGCAGGCGCGGGCCAGACCACCAAGATGTGCAACCAGATCGCGATCGCCGGCGTGATCCAGGGTGTCGCCGAATCGCTGCGGTTCGCGCAAAATTCCGGGCTCGATCTCGACAAGGTGTTCGAGGCAATCTCGGGCGGCGCGGCGCAGAGCTGGCAGATGGTCAATCGCTGGCCGACGATGGCGAAAGACGAGTTCGACTTCGGCTTCGCGGTCGACTGGATGCGCAAGGATCTGGGTCTCGCGCTCGACGAAGCGCGGCGCAACGGCGCGGTGCTGCCGGTCGCGGCGTTGGTCGATCAATTCTACGCGGATGTTCAGGCGATGGGTGGGGCTCGTCAGGATACGAGCGCGCTGGTACGGAGACTGCCGAAGTGATGCGTCTGATGGTTTCCGCAGCCGCGATCGCGCTGCTCTCGACCCCCGCTGTTGCCGATGGGATCGTCGACAACGTCAACGGCATTACCGTCGCGGATGGCGGCCGCGTGATCCACTTCAAGGCGATCCTGATCGACAAGGATGGCAAGGTCACGCGGCTCGTCCCCCCCGGCGAGGAAGCGCCCAAGCTCAGCCGCAAGGAATTGAAGAAGAACGCCGGCAAGCCGCTATATGACTGGCGGATCGACATGGGCGGCAAGACCGTGCTGCCGGGCTTTATCGATGCGCATGGCCATGTGATCGAGATGGGTTTCGGCGCGCTGTCGCTCGACCTGTCGATGACCAAGTCGCTCGACGAGGCGAAATCGCGGATCGCCGCCTACATCGCCGGTAATCCAGACCGGAAGTGGGTGATCGGCCGCGGCTGGAACCAGGAGGCATGGGGGCTGGGTCGCTTCCCGACCGCCGCCGACCTCGAGTCGGTGTCGGGCGGCCACCCGATCTGGCTGTCGCGCGCCGATGGCCATGCCAGCTGGGCGAACCGCGAGGCAATGCGCGAGGCTGGAGTCACCGGCTCGACCGTATCGCCGCCGGGTGGCCGGATCGAGAAGATCGGTGGCGCGCCCGCGGGCGTGTTCGTCGATGGCGCGCAGGCGCTGGTTGAGAAGGTCGTCCCGCAGCCGCTGCCCAAGGAGCGCGACGCCGCGTTCCTGACCGCGCAACGCATCCTGCTTGGTTACGGCGTCACCGCGGTCGCTGACATGGGCACGACGCTCGACGACTGGCTGACCTATCGGCGGATGGCGGACATCGGCGGGCTTCGCGTCCGGATCATGAGCTATGCGATGGGTGTCGAGACCGCGAGCCGGATCGGCGGCAAGGGGCCGACGCCGTGGCTGTACAACGATCGCCTGCGGATGGGCGGCGTGAAGCTGTACGCCGATGGCGCGCTCGGCTCGCGCGGCGCGTGGTTGCTGAAGCCCTATGCCGACGCGCCCGGCCAGTCGGGGATTGGTTTCCTCACCGACGACCAGCTCCAGAACCAGATGAGCCGCGCGGCGATGGACGGCTACCAGGTCGCGGTCCACGCGATCGGCGACAAGGCCAACCAGATGGTGCTCGACGCGATCCAGGTCGAGAGCGAGACGTACACCGGCGATCGCCGCTGGCGGATCGAGCATGCGCAGGTCGTCGATCCAACCGACCTGCCACGGTTCGGCAAGTTCGGCACGATCGCCTCGATGCAACCGACGCACGAAACCAGCGACCGGACGATGGCCGAGGCACGGCTCGGGCCGAACCGTCTCGCGGGCGCCTATGCGTGGAAGTCGATGCTGACCAACGGCGCGAAGCTCGCGTTCGGGACCGACTTCCCGGTCGAGAAGCCCGATCCGTTCGCGACCTGGGCAGCAGCGTTCACGCGGCAGGATGCCGACGGGCAACCGCAGGGTGGTTGGCAGCCGCAGGAACTGGTCACCCGCGAACAGGCCTGGTGGGCGATGACGGGTGCGGCCGCCTATGCCGGGTTTGCCGAGAAGCAGTTCGGTGCGCTAGCGCCGGGCCAGCGCGCGGACTTCATCGTCGTCGACAAGGATCCGACGATCGCGTCGCCGACCGATCTGCGCGCGACCAAGGTCGGCGAGACGTGGATCGGTGGCGAGAAGGTGTGGACGCGCCAATAGCCTGCAGGGTTACTGGCGCATCCGGATCAGGCCCTCCTGCGCGACGCTGGCGACGAGGCGGCCGTCTCGCGCGAAGATCTTGCCGCGGTTGAAGCCGCGCGCGTGGCCCGACCACGGGCTGTCGCAGGCATAGAGCAGCCAGTCGTCGGCGCGGAAATCCTCGTGCAGCCACAGCGAATGGTCGAGGCTGGCGGTCTGCAGCCCCGGTGTGATCCAGTTGACGCCGTGCGGAAGAAGCGCGGTGCCGAGCAGCGCCATGTCCGACGCATAGGCCAGGATCGCGCGGTGCATCGCCGGGTCGTCGCCGATCGGTGCGACCAGGCGGAACCAGTTGGCATGGGCCGCGGGTTGCGGAACGGGCTCGATCCAACTGCGCGGGTTGACGGGACGGATCTCGATCGGCCGCTGGCGCAGCATGTGAGCGCGGAACTTCTCGGGGATGCCGTCGATGCTTTCCAGGCGCAGTTCGCGATCGGAGCGCAGGTCTTCGGGCGGCGCGACATCGGGCATCACGTCCTGATGATGGAGTCCATCCTCGGGCGTCTGGAAAGACGCCGCCATGTTGAGGATCGGTTGCCCCTTCTGCATCGCGATGACGCGCCGGGTAGCGAAACTCCGACCCTCGAAATCGCGGACGACGCGGTAGACGATCGGATAGTCCTCGTTGCCCGGCCGCATGAAATACGCGTGCAGCGAGTGCGCGGCCTTGGGGCCGTCGGTCGAGCGTTGTGCGGCCTGAAGCGCCTGCGCGATCACCTGCCCGCCGAACACGCGGCCGACCCCGCCGGGCTGGCGCTTCCCGACATAGAGATCGGTGTCGACTTCCTCGATTTCGAGCAGGTCGACGAGACCCTGGGCGAGAGCTTCGGGCGACGTATCGGCAGTATCCAAGCTCATCTGACCTCCGTGTTCACCCGCGAAGGCGGGTGCCCAGACTGGGCCCCCGCCTTCGCGGGGGTACAGGTTCGGGTCAATACCCCGCCGCTACCGCCAGCCGGTCCGCGTGGAAGTTCGCATCGCCGAACATCTCGGCCAGTACCCGCGCGCGCTTCATGTAGAAGCCGATATCGTATTCGTCGGTCATGCCGATCCCGCCATGCATCTGCACGCCCTCCTGCACGCTAAGCGTCGTCGCCAGCGCGGTCATCGCCTTCGCCACCGACACCGCCTCGTCCGCCCGGTCGCTGCCCTGATCAAGCAACTGCTGCGCCTTAAGCACGGCGGCCCGCGCCACCTCCATTTCCGAATACAGATGCGCGGCACGATGCTGGAGCGCCTGGAAGCTGCCGATCAGCGTTCCGAACTGCTTGCGCTCCTTCATATAGCCGATCGTCATGTCCATCGCCCCGCCGCCGACACCGAGCAGCTCCGCCGAAGCCCCGGTCCGCCCCGCGCGCAACAGGCGGTCGAGCGGCGTCCGCCCCGCATCGACCTCACCAATCACCGCATCCGCATCGACCTCGACGCCCTCGAACTCAAGCCGCGCGGCCAAGCTCGAATCCGCGAGGCGTTCAGCGTTCGCGGTCAGCCCGGCGGCGTCTTTCGGCACCGCGAACAACGTGATGCCGTCCGTGTCGTCGGCGCTACCGCCGGTCCGCGCCGCGACGATGATCAGGTCGGCGGTGTGGCCGTGCGTGACGAACCGCTTGGCGCCGGTCAGCTTGAAGCCGTTGCCCGAGCGTTCGGCGGTCATCGCCACCGTGTCGCGGTGCTTGGCGCCCTCGTCGATTGCCAGTGCAGCGACGGTCTCGCCGGCGATGATCCCGGGGAACCAGCGTTCGGCCTGCCCCGTGCCCTTCAAGGCCTCGACCGCCGCGACCGCAGTGGATAGGAACGGAGAGGGCGACAAATTGCGGCCGATTTCCTCCAGCACCACGCCCGCCTCGACATGGCCGAGCCCGAGCCCGCCCTGGTCCTCGCCGATCAGGATGCCGGTGAAGCCCATCTCCGCGAACTGCTTCCACAGGTCGCGCGAGAAGCCGGTCTTGTCGTCGGCATCGCGCAATGCGCGCATGTGGCTGACCGGCGCGTGTTCCGCGACGAAGTCGCGGATGGTGTCCTGAAGGACGGTCTGGTCGTCGTCTAGATACAATGGCATGTCTTCGTCCTTCTGCTCCCTCGCCCCTTCGGGGAGAGGGTCGGGGAGAGGGGCTGTTGGGTCGGATCGCCCGAGCCTCACTGCCCCTCTCCCGCCTTCGCTTCGCTGCGGCACCCTCTCCCCGAAGGGGCGAGGGAGTTACGCCGGCAATTCCAAAATCCGCTTGGCGACGATGTTGAGCTGGATCTCGCTCGTCCCGCCCTCGATCGAGTTGGCCTTGGTGCGCAGCCACGACCGCGGGATCGCCCCGCCGCGCGACCGCTCGCTGTCCCATTCGAGCGCATCCGATCCGCCCGCCGCCATCATCAATTCGTACCGACCCTTGTTCAGCTCGGTCCCGTAATATTTCATCATGCTCGGCTGGGCCGGGTGCGCCTTGCCCGCCTTCAACTCGTCGATGAACCGCTCGGACATTGCCCCGAACGCCTTCGCGCGCACCTCGAACAACGCGATCGACGCGCGCAGCAACGGATCCGCCAGCCGCCCGTCATGACCGAGCCCAACGGTCGCGATCGCCCCGTCGATCAACGGATTGCCGCCGCTGGAAGCGAGGCCCATGCCGGAAATCATCTCGCGCTCATGCCCGAGCAGGTATTTTGCGACGTCCCAGCCCTTGTTCTCCTTGTAGACGCGGTTGACCTTGGGCACCTCGACATTGTCGAAGAACGTCTCGCAGAACGGCGAATTGCCGCTGATCAGCAGGATCGGCTTGGTCGACACGCCCGGCGAGGCCATGTCGAACAGCACGAAGCTGATCCCGCCCTGCTTCGAGGTCTTGTCGGTCCGAACGAGGCAGAAAATCCAGTCGGCCTTGTCAGCGTAGGAGGTCCACACCTTCTGCCCGTTGACGAGGTAATGGTCGCCCTTGTCCTCCGCCGAGGTGGCGAGCCCGGCAAGGTCGGACCCCGCATTGGGCTCCGAATACCCCTGGCACCAACGGATTTCCCCCCGCGCGATCTTCGTCAGGTGATCGAGCTTCTGCTCCTCTGTCCCATATTTGAGCAATGCCGGCCCGAGCATCGATATCCCGAACGAGTTCAGCGGGTTGCGCGCCTTTATTGCCGCCATCTCTTCGCGCAGGATCTTGGTTTCGGCGGGTGAAAGGCCGCCACCGCCATAGGCCTTGGGCCAATCAGGCACGGTCCAGCCCTTGGCCGCCATCTTGTCGAGCCACTCCTTTTGCGCAGGGCTCGACGGCTTGAACTGACGTCCCCCCCAGCAGACGTCGTCCTCCGAGCGCACCGGCTTGCGCATCTCGGGCGGGCAATTCTCCGCGAGCCACGCACGCGTTTCGGACCGGAAAGTATCGAGGTCGGACATCGGATCAGCTCCTGCTTAGTCGATTGCACAGCGCGGCGACGGCGATCGCGTCGTGGTCGCGGTAACGGTTGGTGATGACCTGCACGCCGATCGGCAGGCCGCGCGGGTCGGTCCCGACGGGCACGCTGGTCGCGGGCAGATTGGGGAAGGTGGCGATGCCCGCCCAGGCGAACTGGACGCCGAACGGGGTGTCCTCGCCGTCTATCGACAGCGTCCGCCGCGCGACGTTGCGTTCGGCGATGTGCGCGAAGGCGTTCACGCCGCTGGCGGGCGCGATCACCGCGTCGAACTCTTCGAACAGCGCGCCCCATGCGCGTTGCAGCCGCGCCTGCGAGTCGAGCAGGTCGAACCAGTGCGACAGCGTCGCGACCTTGCCGTCGCGTGCAGGCCCGCCGCGGGTCATCGCGATGCCGAGCATCCGCATATAGTCGGCATGCTGAGCAGCGAGGTCGATCGGCGGGGGTGCGCTTGAAATGATGGCGCCGGCCGCAGCGAGGGCTTCACCGACGCGCCCGATCGCGCCGACGATCGACGAATCGACGCGTGCCGAGGGATGCGCGGTGAGCAGCAGGATGCGTGGTCGGGCTAAGTCGACGGTCGCGCGCGGCAAGGGGATGTCGGCGAGGATGTCCAGCGCAACGGCCAGATCCTCGGGATTGCGCGCGAGCGGTCCGATCACGCCGAGAGCCGCGCTTGCCCCGTCGGTGCCGGGCACGCGGTGGCCGAGATCGGACAAGGCGCCATAAGTCGGCTTATGCCCCCAAACGCCGCAGAACGCGGCTGGCACACGGATCGAGCCGCCGATATCGGAGCCGAGCTCGAGCGGTACCATCCCCGACGCGAGCGCCGCCGCGGCACCACCCGACGATCCGCCGGGTGTCAGCGTCGGGTCGAGCGGATGGTTCGTCCGGCCATGGATCGGATTGTCCGCCTGCCAGTCGCTCAACAGCACCGGCACGTTGGTCTTGCCGAGGATCACCGCGCCCGCTGCCTTCAGCCGGGTTACGGCCACGGCATCGCAGTCGACGATATTGTCGCGGTGGACCCCGACGCCCCAGCTGGTCGGCAGCCCGGCGACGTCGAACGATTCCTTCACCGTCATCGGCACGCCGAACAGCGGCCGATCGTCGGGACCCTCCGCATCGAGCGCCCGCGCCGCCTCTCGCGCCCGCACGAAATCGCGCACGACGACGGCGTTGATCGCACCGTCGCGCGCCTCGATCCGCGCGATCGCCGCATCGCACTCCGCGAGCGCGGTCGTCTCGCCTGCACGGATCGCCGCTGCCGTCTGGAGCGCGGACCGCTCCATCAGCGTGCGGTTGCCCGAAAGGAACGACCGCGACCGATCACTTCAGTCGACCACCCGATGCCGCGGCATCCTTCAGCGACTTCGCCACCGGGAACCCGTATTTCTCGAGCCCCGCGACGACCTTCGCCAACCCCTCCGACTGCGCCCAGAACATCGGCCCGCCACGGTACACCGGCCAGCCATATCCGTAGATCCAGACCACATCGACGTCCGACGCGCGCTGTGCCTTGCCCTCTTCGAGGATCAGCGCGCCTTCGTTGACCATCGTGTAGAGCGTCCGCACGACGATCTCCTCGTCGCTGATCTCGCGCGGCGTCACGCCCGACTTCTTGCGGAAATCGTCGATGATCTCGGTCACGCGCGGCGAGTTCGACGGCGTCCGCTTCTCGTCGTAATCGTAGAAGCCCGCCTTGGTCTTCTGGCCCCAGCGGTTCTCCGCCGCCAGCGCATCGCGGATGTTCTCGATCCGGCTCGGGTCGCGGTGCCAGCCGATGTCGACGCCCGCCAGGTCGCTCATCTGGAACGGCCCCATCGGCATCCCGAACGCGACATGGACCTTGTCGATCTGCTCCGGGCTCGCGCCTTCCAGCAGCAGCTTGGTCGCCTCGACCTGACGCGGCATCAGCATGCGGTTGCCGATGAACCCGTAGGTGACGCCCGCCACCACGGCGACCTTCTTGATCTTCTTCGCGAGCGCCATGACGGTCGCCAGCACGTCGTCCGCGGTCTTGTCGCCGCGCACGACCTCAAGCAATTTCATTACGTTGGCCGGCGAGAAGAAGTGCATCCCGACCACGTCCTCGGGCCGCTTGGTGCAGGCCGCGATCGCATCGATGTCGAGATACGAGGTGTTCGACGCCAGGATCGCGCCCGGCTTTGCGATCGCGTCGAGCTTGGTGAAGATCTCCTTCTTCACCTCCATCGTCTCGTACACCGCCTCGATGATCAGGTCGCATTCCGCCAGATCGGCGAAGTCGAGCGTCGGCTTCAGCGCACCCATCGCCTGTTCGACCTGTTCGGGCTTCATCCGGCCCTTCGCGGCGGTCGCCTCGTAATTCTTGCGCACGACGCCGGTGCCGCGGTTGAGCGCGTCCTGCTGCATCTCGACGATCGTCACGGGGATGCCCGCGGACAGGAAGTTCATCGAGATGCCGCCGCCCATCGTGCCCGCACCGATCACGCCGACGCGCTTGATCTTGCGCAGCTTGGTGTCGGCGGGGACGTCGTCGATCTTGGCCGCCTGACGCTCGGCAAAGAAGATGTGGCGCTGTGCGGCCGACTGCACGCCCATCATGAGCTTCATGAATTCCTGGCGTTCGAAGGCGATGCCCTCTTCGAAGCTGGAGCCATCGGTGGCCTTCTCGACGCAGGCGATGTTGGCGGCCGGCGCGTCGAAGTTACGGAAACGACGGGCGTTCTCCTTCTTGAACGCAGCCACGGCATCCGGATCGGCCTGCGCGGTCTTCTCGGACGCGCGGGGCAGGGGGCGCTTGGTCGCGATCTCGCGCGCAAACGCGACGGCATCGGCTTCGAGCGAGTCCTCGCCGACGATCTTGTCGATCAGGCCAGCATCGAGCGCCTTCTTCGCCGAGATCGGATCGCCCTTCGCGGTCATCTCCAGCGCGAGCTTCACGCCGGCGATCCGCGGGATACGCTGCGTGCCACCCGCGCCGGGGAGCAGACCGAGCTTCACCTCGGGCGTACCGATCTTCGCCGAGGGAACGGCGACGCGGTAATGGCAGCCGAGCGTCACTTCGCAGCCACCGCCGAGTGCGGTGCCGTGGATCGCCGCGACGACGGGCTTCGACGACGCCTCGATCATGTCGACGACGGTCGGCAGGCCGGGCTCGACCATTTCCTTGCCGAACTCGGTTATGTCCGCGCCTGCGAAGAACGTGCGGCCGTCGCAGCGGATCACCATCGCGGTGATGCTGTCGTCGTTCACGCCCTCCTTGATCGCGGCTTCGAGACCCTGCCGCACCGCGGCGCCGAGCGCGTTAACCGGCGGGTTGTTCGAGATGATGACGAGCACGTCGTCATGGCGTTCGGTGCGGATCGGGCTGGTCATTCTTGTCTCCTGGTGCCGGCCCCGTCATCCCGGCGAACGCCGGGACCCAGAGCCAAATTCGGTGTGCGTGCGGCCCTGGGTCCCGGCGTCCGCCGGGATGACGGCCGTTGGGGGATCAGGTCATCGCCGCGTAGATCATCGTCTTCAGTTCGCGGCGGATGGGATAGAAACTGCTCGGCGAAAGCTGCGTCATGAACACCATCGACAGGCGTTCGACGGGATCGACGAAGAACGCGGTCGAGAACATCCCGCCCCAGTAGAATTCGCCCTTCGACCCCGGCACCATCGTCTTCGCGACGTCGTCCGTGATCGCGAACCCGAGCCCGAAGCCGGTACCGGCGTTCGAGGCCTCGCTGAACAGCGACTTCGACATCGCCGCGAGATCGGATTTTCCGGGCAGGTGGTTCTGCGTTATCAGGTCGAGCGTCTTGCGTCCGAGGATGCGCGCGCCGTCGAGTTCGCCGCCGTTGAGCAGCATCGTGTTGAAGCGGTGGTAATCGAGCGCCGTCGAGACCAGCCCGCCGCCGCCGGAAACGAGCTTCGGCTGCCGGCTCCATGCGCTTTCCGCACCACGATCGTACATCACGCGACCCTTGCCCGGCGCGAGCGAGTAGCAATCGGTGAGACGATCGAGCTTCTCGGAGGGAACCTTGAAGAAGGTGTCGTCCATCTTCAGCGGCGCGAAGATGCGTTCTTTGAAGAACTGGTCGAGCGGCAGGCCCGACACGCGCTGCACTACCGCGCCCAGGACGTCGGTCGCGACCGAATAATTCCACGCGGTGCCGGGCGAGAATTCAAGCGGGATCTTCGCCAGCGCGCCGATGAACCCGTCGAGGTCATACCCGCCATGCCAACCTTCGATCTTGCCCTCGCGGTAAGCGGCGTCGACGTTCGAGCGGTTCTGGAAGCTATACGTCAGCCCCGAGGTGTGGCGGAGCAGGTCGATCATCCGCATCGGTTCGGCGGTCGGCCTGGTCATGAACGGCACGCCGCCGCCACCGCCGTCATAGACGCCGATATCTTTGAACTCGGGCAGCACGTGGTGGACCGGCGTATCGACCGCGACGAGGCCCTGCTCGACCAGCATCATGAACGCGACCGAGGTGATCGGCTTGGTCATCGACGCGATCCGGAACAGCGATCCTTCGTCGACGCTCTTGCCGCCCTCACGCGCCGCGCCCGCGTTCGAAAAATGGACGATCTCGCCGTCACGCGCGATCAGCAATTGCGCGTTCGGCAGCTTGCCCGAATCGATGTAGCGCGTCTGGAGCAGCGTATCGATCGCCGCCAATCGGCTCGCATCGAAGCCGTGCGCGGCAGGTTCAGCGATTTTCACGATTTGGCCGTCCGTGCCATGATCCGCTCCATACCCCTAGTTCGAACTTGGTGCCTCTATTGCCTTGAGTGCGGCAGGAATCAACTATAACCTGTCTTCGAACAGGCGATAAGCCAAACCCGAAATTCAACTCTGGAGTCAACCGGTCTTGGCAAGCGAACCGATCATCGCACTCGATCCCTCCTGGCCGGCGATGTCGCTCGCCGATGCCGAGCGACTGCTGACCGCCCCAGGCGCGAAGTTCGAAATGGAGATGCTGACGATCGGCGGCATCGAGACGCGCATCTGGAAGAACGCGCCGCCGTCGCTGCGCTGGCTGGCCGAGGCGGCGCGGGCGCATGGCGAACGGGTCTTCACGGCGTATGAGGACGAGCGCGTCACCTACGAGGCGAACTTTCGGGCGATCGCGGTGCTCGCGCACCGGTTGCGCGAAATGGGGATCGGTCCCGGCGACCGCGTCGCGCTGGCGATGCGCAATTTGCCCGAATGGCCGGTCGCGTTCTTCGCAGGCGCGAGCATCGGCGCGATCATGGTGCCGCTCAACGCGTGGTGGACCGGCGCGGAGATGGAATACGGCTTAGCCGATTCGGGCGCTCGCGTGCTGATCACCGACGACGAGCGGCATCACCGGCTGGAGGCGGCCTACGCGACGTTGCCGGCGCTGGAGCACGTGTTCGTCGCACGCGCCGCGGAGCCGCTGACCGGGATCGTGACGCGGCTGGAGGACGTGATCGGCATCCCACACGACTGGGCGGCATTGCCCGATATCGGCCTGCCCGAAGCGACTATCGCGCCCGACGACGACGCGACGATCTTCTACACCAGCGGCACCACCGGCGCGCCGAAGGGGGCGCTCGGCACGCACCGCAACATGATGTCGAACATCCTGTCGGGCGGCTATTCGTCGGCGCGCTCGTTCCTGCGCCGCGGCGAGGCGCCACCCGAGCCGACGCCGCGTGTGACATTGACGGTGATCCCGCTGTTTCACGTCACCGCCTGCTCGGCGGGGATGATGGGGGTCATCGCGACGGGCAGCACGATGATCTTCATGCGGAAATGGGACACGATCCGCGCGATGGAGATCATCGAGCGCGAGAAGGTCAACATCACCGGCGGCGTGCCGACGATCGCCTGGCAGCTGCTGGAGCACCCCGACCGTGGCCGCTACGATCTCTCGTCGCTCGAATCGATCGCTTATGGCGGCGCGCCCGCTGCGCCCGAACTGGTGAAGCGCATCTACGCCGAGTTCGGCGCGATGCCCGGCAATGGCTGGGGCATGACCGAGACGATGGCGACCGTCACGCATCACGGCGGCGAGGACTATCTCAACCGCCCGACCAGCGCGGGGCCTCCGGTCGCGGCGGCCGACCTGAAGATCATGGCGGACGACGGCGTGACGGAGATGCCTCCGGGCGAAGTCGGCGAGCTCTGGGCACGCGGCCCGATGATCGTGAAGGGATACTGGAACAAGCCCGCCGCGACCGCCGCGACCTTCGTCGACGGCTGGGTCCGAACCGGCGATCTCGCTCGCCTCGACGAAGAGGGGTTCTGCTACATCGTCGACCGGGCCAAGGACATGATCATCCGCGGCGGCGAGAACATCTACTCCAGCGAGGTCGAGAATGTCCTCTACGCGCACCCCGCGGTGACCGACGCGGCGCTGATCGGCATTCCGCACCGGATCCTCGGCGAGGAGCCGGCGGCGGTGGTCCATCTCGCACCGGGGGCGGTGACGACCGAGGCGGAGTTGCAGGGCTGGGTGCGGCAACATCTGGCGGCGTTCAAGACGCCGGTCGCGATACGCTTCGTCCACGAGACGTTGCCGCGGAATGCGAACGGGAAGATCTTGAAGAAAGATCTGCAGGTGCTGTTCGAGGACCGGGTGGGGGTGTCGGCGTAGGAGGCCATCCCTGATACTGCTCCGTCATCCTGACGAACGTCAGGACCCAGGGTAACGGAGGGCCGCACTTTTTGGCTCTAGGTCCTGACTTTCGTCAGGATGACGGAGATCGAGTGTCTCCGGAGCAAGGTATGATCGGACATAACACGGTCTTTTCGAGGAATTCCATCGCGCTGGCACCGCGCGCCGCTTGAATGCCGGCCGGGATTACGGAATGGGAGTGGCAAAGGAATTGCCATGACGGACGAGGGTCTTCGCCAGGAAACGCACCAGCCGGGGGGCGGGGACGGCGTCGTTGCGGAAGGTCCGCCGGCCGAGAGTGCGTTCGGGCTGCCGATCGCGGTCGGGGTCGAGGATGCGATGCGGATCGCGCAGCGGCGCGATCGATTGCTCGCGGCGTTGACGCTGACTGCCGGCGTCGGGCTGATCCTCGCTACACCGTTCGCGCTGAAAGCGGGCGCGGAGTTCTTTCTGCCACTGACCATCGCGCTGGTGATCTCCGTCGCGCTGGTGCCGGTGCTGGAATGGCTCGAGCGGCGTCACGTACCGTCGCCGCTGGCCGCGATATTGTGTCTGCTGGTGTTCCTGATTGCGGCGAACATCGCGATCGCCGCGATCCTTGTGCCCGCGACCGACTTCTTCCGCCTGCTGCCGACCCGGTTGGACCGGATCCAGAGCAACCTCGCACCGCTGCTCGACCTGTATTCGAGCCTCGAGAAATACGTGAACAAGACGCTGCGTCAGGTCGCGTCGACGCCGATCAAGCAGCCTGCGACCGCGGGGGTTGCGGCACCAGGGTCGATCCTCGAACTCGCCGCGACGTCGGCGCCGGCCGTCATCGTGCAATTCCTGTTCGGTGTCCTGATCGTGTTCTTCTTCCTCTCGGGATGGACGCGGATGCGGCGGCAGACGATCACCGGGCGGACCAGCTTCGACGGAGCGATGGCGACCGCTCGCGTAATCCAGGATATCGTCGACGACGTGTCCGCGTATCTAGGCACGATCACGCTGATCAACATCGTGCTCGGGATCGTCACGGGGACGGCGTTGTGGTTCATCGGCATGCCGTATCCGGCAATGTGGGGCGGGATCGTCGCGCTGCTCAATTACATCCCGTATTTCGGGCCGGTGATCGGTGCGTTCTTGCTCGCACTGGGCGGGCTGATGACGTTCTCTGACATCTGGATGGCGATGCTGCCGCCGGCGCTGATGTACGGACTGCATCTGGTAGAGGCGAACGCGATCACGCCGTTCGTGGTCGGGCACCGGCTGACGATCAGCCCGTTGCTGATCCTGATCTCGCTAAGCTTCTGGGGATGGGTGTGGGGCACGTCGGGGGCGTTGCTTGCGGTGCCGCTGCTGATCATCATCCAGACGATCGTGAAGGCCGCTGGGAAGCCCGATATCGCCGGTTTCCTGTTCGAGCACGGGACGCTGGTGCAGCCCAAGACCGGGCGAAACCGTCGTCGTGGCGATCCGCCCGAGGCACAACGTGAAACTGGCGGATAATTTGGGTTGACGGTGTCCGAACCCTCGCCTAGTTGCCGCCTCCACGCTGTTTCAGCGGGTGTAGCTCAGTTGGTTAGAGCGCCGGCCTGTCACGCCGGAGGTCGCGGGTTCGAGTCCCGTCACTCGCGCCATCGTTTGCCCTGACCGGGTAGATGGTTCGAGATTGTGTTGAGGTTTTGACGAGCCTTCCCGCGTGTCCTTGGGGCGCTAGGGTTCGTCATTGGGAATGCGGGTGTAGCTCAGTTGGTTAGAGCGCCGGCCTGTCACGCCGGAGGTCGCGGGTTCGAGTCCCGTCACTCGCGCCACCCTAATGGGTGGCCGAGACCCTTCAAAGTTTTGGATGCCGAGAGCATTCCGTCCTGCCGCCGAAGCCAGGATAACCCTACATACCGTTTGTACCGGGTAGAGACCCAGTAGCTTCGTAAGAAGCGCATCGAGGGCTCGTATCGAAGCATGTGCTCCGCGCCCCAACTGTCCTTCGATACGCCCTCTCGATACGCCGCCTACGGCGACTACTCGATGGCTACTCAGGACTAACGGTGGAGGGGCGTGTCTCGCGAGCCCCGCAGGGGACAGCAGCGTGTCGAGCAGAGCGGGAGCTGGCAGGCTCTACCGCCCGAGCTCCATCCAGCGCAGGACCGGCTTCAACGGAGCGATCCAGATCAGGCCGGTGAACAGGTAGAACACCAACTGCCCCAGCCAGTGCCAGCTGCCGACGATGTTCGACAAGCTGACGATGGCTACGCACCACACCAGGATCAGCAGCAGGATGCCAAGCATCCCGACGGGTTTGCGCCAGGTGGGCGTCATGGCGTGATCCATTCTAGTTCGGTGGCGATGGCGTGGAGCGGGACGTCCCACGGGTCTGGGGTGAGGCTATCGACCTGCTGCACCGATAGCGCAATGCCGACACGCCAGGCGTTCGGGTGCGCGAGGAAGGCGCGGTCGTAATAGCCGGCGCCCTGGCCGATCCGGTTGCCGCTGCGATCGAAGCCGACGAGCGGGGTCAGGATGATGTCGGGTTCGAGTTCGGCCGCATCTTCGGCGGGCTGGTGCAGCCCGAACGGTCCGGCGATCAGCGCTGCCTCGGTCGCCCAGGACAGGAAGCGCATCGGCAGCGAGCGGCGGACGATATGGGGCAGTGCGATGATGCATCCGGCATCGACCGCGGCGCGCGCGAAGGGAGAAGGATCGGCCTCGCCGCCGAACGGGACGTAGGAGGCGACCGTCAATCCGGGTTTCAGCCGTGCCAGAAACGCCGAGGGCACCGGAAGTTCGACCGACGGGTGCGCTTCCCGCGCGGCGCGGAGCGAGGCTCTCAGCGCGCTCTTGTCGGTCATGCGCTTGCGACCCTGAGATAGGGGGGAGATGGTGGTGTGGCGGGCCCACCATGGCCGTGTGCCGGGTTATCCACTGACGCACGGTACGTCAGGTGGGGACCATGTGCTTCGGACCAGGATCCTAACAGGGACAGCCCCCTATGGATGATGAATAGCCTCAGGGATAATAAAGGCTCGTACCGGGCAGAACCCGCCACAGCCAATCTAGGCGTTGGGCGGGCTAAGCTCAAGGGGCGTGTGTTCGAGAGCTTCGGCAAGCCCTTCGAGACGATCTGCGATCCGCGTCAGCGCGATCTCGCTGACCGCCGAGCCTTCGGGCGGGCGATGCGCGGCTTCGTCGAGGTCGTCGGCGAGCATCAGCGCGACGAACAGCATCGCGCGCTCGGCGCTAAGACCGCCCGCCGCCCGGTCCGCGGTGGCCCAGCGTTCGGCGACCATCGCACCCAGCAGGCGCACGCGCGACTCTTCGCCGTCACGGCAGGCGACGGCGTGCGGGCGGCCACCGATATCGAGCATGACCTGGGCCATCAGTTGGGGCTCCCGCGGGTGATGACGTCGTCGAGCGCGGCGACGGCTTCGGCCATCCGCGCCTTGAGGGCGGCGTGGCGCTTGGCGAGCGCGTCGCCGGCTTCGGTGCGGGCTACAATGGCGGATTCGATCCGTGCGATCGCGGCGTCGATCCGTTCGACGGCAGTTGGTCCGTCGGGAAGTGTTTCTGACATGCCATGCGAGATAGCATGGACGGGGGGTGCGACAAGTCGGTTTAGGCGAAACCCATCACCATCCACGGTGTTGACAGGGCGCCCCACCGCCCCGCAAAGGCTGCGCGCCCGGAACGGACTCGCGGGCGTTAGCGGAGATACGGCAATGACGGTCAAGGTTGCGATCAACGGTTTCGGGCGCATCGGCCGTCTCGTCGCCCGTGCGGTACTCGAACAGTCGAACGGCGCACTCGAACTCGTCGCGATCAACGATCTCGGCGATGCCAAGTCGAACGCCTGGCTGTTCAAGCGCGACAGCGTCCACGGCAAGTATCCGGGTGAGGTTTCGGCCGAAGGCAACGAACTGGTCGTCGACGGCAAGCGCATCCGCGTGACCGCCGAGCGCGACCCTGCCAACCTGCCGCATGCCGAACTGGGCGTCGATATCGTGCTGGAATGCACCGGCTTCTTCACCGACAAAGCGAGCTGCCAGAAGCATCTCGATGCCGGCGCGAAGAAGGTACTGATCTCGGCACCGGGCAAGAACGTCGACCTGACCGTGGTCTACGGCGTCAACCACGACAAGCTGACCGCCGAGCATACGATCGTCTCGAACGCGTCGTGCACGACCAACTGCCTCGCGCCCGTCGCCAAGGTGCTGAACGATGCGATCGGCATCGAGCGCGGCCTGATGACGACGATCCACGCCTATACCAACGACCAGAAGATCCTCGACCAGATCCACCCGGACCTGCGTCGCGCCCGTGCTGCGGCGATGTCGATGATCCCGACCACGACGGGGGCTGCGCGCGCCGTCGCTGAAGTGCTGCCGGAGTTGAAGGGCAAGCTCGACGGTTCGGCGATCCGCGTTCCGGTGCCGGATGTGTCGCTGATCGACCTGACCTTCACGCCATCGCGCGATACGACGCGTGAAGAGGTGAATGCGGTGCTGAAGGCGGCCTCCGAGAGCGGCCCGCTGGTCGGCGTACTCGACTGGTCGGACGAGCCACTCGTCTCGATCGATCTCCAGCATACTCCGGCATCGTCGACGATCGATAGCCTAGAGACCGCGGTGATCGACGGCAAGCTCGTCCGCGTCGTCAGCTGGTACGATAACGAGTGGGGCTTCTCGAACCGCATGGTCGATACGGCGACCGCGATGGCGAAGTTCATCTAAGCCCGCGATCTATGCGTCCCCTGTTCCGTTCGCTTCGAGCGCAGTCGAGAAGTCGTCTCCCGTGACATATGGTGTCCCGACTGCGCTCGACACGAACGGGGACGGGGCGGTGGCTCAGGCCCCGGCCTCAACGACGGTTGGCTCGATCGCCGGCATCGCGCGCCACGCCCGCGCCAAGAGCCCGATGGAGGTCATCGACCATGTCGAGATCACCGTCGAGGCTGGCCTGCACGGCGATTTCCGCGGCTATGTGAAACCCGGCGGCAAGGGCCGGCGTCAGGTCACGTTGCTGGAACGCAGCGACTGGGCGGCGGCGATGGCCGAGGTCGGCCGGGACATCCCGTGGTACGAACGCCGGGCGAACCTGCTGGTCGACGGCTTCGACCTACCCCAGATACCCGGCACCCGGCTCCGTATCGGCGCGGACGTCGTGCTGGAGGTGACGCGCCATACCGATCCGTGCGAACGCATGGAAGCGCTGGCGCCAGGATTGTTCGCCGCGCTGACGCCCGACTGGCGTGGCGGGGCGTGCGCCCGAGTTTTGATGGACGGCAAGATTGCCGTCGGTGATGAGATCAGGATCGAAGAACCATGACCAAGCCATTCAAGACGCTCGATGATATGGGCGACATCCAGGGCAAGCGCGTGCTCGTCCGCGAAGACCTCAACGTGCCGATGGCCGAGGGGCACGTCACCGACGACACCCGCCTGCGCGCCACCGTCGCGACGGTTGGCGAGCTTGCCGACAAGGGCGCGATCGTCCTCGTCCTCGCGCATTTCGGCCGTCCCAAGGGCGTACCGAGCCCCGAATTCTCGCTGTCGCAGGTCGTGAAGCCGTATAGCGAAGTGCTCGGCCGTGAAGTCCGCTACATCGACTGGGAAGGGGCGGATGACGCTGTCGCGACGCTGCAACCCGGCGACATCGCGGTGCTGGAGAACACGCGCTTCTTTGGCGGCGAGGAGACCAACGACGCGGCTGTCGTCCAGCGGTTTGCAAGCCTTGGCGATCTCTACGTCAACGATGCCTTCTCAGCAGCGCACCGCGCGCATGCCTCGACCGAGGGTCTCGCGCACGTCCTACCCGCCTTCGCCGGTCGCGCGATGGAAGCCGAACTCGATGCGCTCCAGAAGGCGCTCGGCGAGCCCGAGCATCCGGTCGCGGCGGTCGTCGGTGGCGCCAAGGTGTCGTCGAAGCTCGACGTGCTGCGGCATCTTGTCACCAAGGTAGATCACCTGATCATCGGCGGCGGCATGGCGAACACCTTCCTCGCGGCACGCGGTGTCGATGTCGGTAAAAGCCTTTGCGAGCACGAGCTTGCGAGCGTTTGCGAACAGATCATGGAAGCGGCGGACAAGGCGAACTGCACCGTCCACCTGCCGTACGACGTCGTGGTCGCGAAGGAGTTCAAGCCGAACCCCGCCACGCGCACCGTCAACGTCCATGAAGTCGCGGCTGACGAGATGATCCTCGATGTCGGGCCGGCCGCAGTCGAGTCGCTCGGCGACGTGCTGAAGAACTGCCGCACGCTGGTCTGGAACGGGCCGCTCGGCGCGTTGGAGACGTCGCCGTTCGACAAGGCGACCGTGGCGCTCGCGAAGACTGCAGCGGCATTGACCGAGGGCGGCTCGCTCGTCTCGGTAGCCGGAGGTGGCGATACGGTTGCCGCGCTCAACCACGCCGGCGTCGCGGACGCATTTACTTTCGTCTCGACCGCAGGCGGCGCGTTCCTCGAATGGATGGAAGGCAAGGACCTTCCCGGCGTTGCAGCGCTCACGCGTTAAGGCGCCGGCTCTTTCAGCAGGGGGATCAGCAGACCATTCAGGTCATCTAGGCTAAACGCGCCGGTTTTCGCATAGCGGACGATGCCGGCGCGATCGATGATGTAGTTGGTCGGCAGCGCGCCCATCACCCCGAACGGTCCTTTGATCCGCCGCGCGGAACTGATCGCCATGGCCGCGAACAGCGGTTTCAGCTTGAACGCGGGGAGCGAATCCTCCGTCGCCACCGCAAACACGCGCAGCCCATGATCCTTGCGAAGCCGATAGTAATTGTCGAGCAGCGGCAGTTCCGCCTTGCAAGGCCCACACCACGTCGCCCAGAAATTCAGAATGACGACCTGCCCGCGAAGGTCGGCGCTGCGGACCTTGCTGCCGTCGATCAGCGTCAGTTCGAAGTCGGGCGCACGCTCGCCGATCTTTACCGCAGCGGCAGTTGCTGGTTCCGATGCCGCGGATGCCGCCAGCAGCGCCGCACACGTCATGATCCCGCGGAAAATCGTCAACACCTGTGTCCCCCTTTTGGCCAGTGTCGACGGCGGACGACCTTTCGTCAATCACGCGACCAACCGAACGGGCGGGGGATTGATCCCAGCGATTCGCACGCCTATGTTTAACATGTTAAACGGAGACTCGGATGCTCGGCGTCAGGCTCGATAGCGAACTCGAAGAGCGACTCGCGGCAGTTGCGCGCACCCAAGGGCGCAGCAAGAGCGATATCGCACGCGAAGCCGTGCGACGCTATGTCGAGCGCCACGACGAGGCTTTCTTGGCGGAGGCGAAGCGGCAGTCGCTCGCGGCGGCGGCACTAGGCTGGACCGAAGAAGACGACGCGTGGGAGCGGTTGGGTGTTGCCTGGGATGATCCAGAGCTTGCCGGCAATCGCCGTGATGCCGCCGAATGAAACGCGGTGATATCGTTACTATTGCCGACGCTGACGCGGGGGATTTTGCCAGAAAGCCGCGCCCGGCGCTCGTCGTTCAGACTGACGCGTTCCTGCGGGACCACGATAGCGTTACGGTGTGTTTGATTACCAGCCAGCTTGCCGGCCTCGGCATGTTCCGCATTCCGATTGCGGCAAACCCCGACACGGGGCTCTTTAAGCCGAGCGAGGTCAGTATCGACAAGGTGCAGTCAGTCTGGCGGCATCGGATCGGTCGACGGGTCGGTGCTGCTTCCAACGAAACCATGTTTGCGGTCGATCAGGCACTGCGCCGATGGCTGGAACTTTAAAATACTGAAAGAGGATTTACCCATGACATCCACGATCACTCCGCAAGTCAAAACCATTCTCGACAAGTATGAAGCCACCAGTTCGGCGGTGAAGGCGAACCTCGCGCGCATCCTGATGCAGGGCAAGCTTGGCGGCACCGGCAAGCTCGTGATCCTGCCAGTCGACCAGGGCTTCGAGCATGGCCCGGCGCGCAGCTTCTCGGTCAATCCGGCGGCGTACGACCCGCATTACCATTACCAGCTGGCGATCGACGCCGGGCTCAGCGCCTATGCCGCGCCGCTCGGGATGCTCGAAGCGGGGGCGGATACGTTCGCCGGGCAGATCCCGACGATCCTGAAGTGCAACAGTTCGAACAGCTGGGCGACGACGATCGACCAGGCGGTAACGGCGACCGTTTCCGACGCGGTACGGCTCGGCTCGGCGGCGATCGGCTTCACGATCTATCCGGGCGCGGACCAGTTCTTCGACCTCGTCGAGGAAATCCGCGAGCTGAGCGAAGAGGCGAAGTCGGTCGGCATCGCGACGGTGATCTGGTCGTATCCGCGCGGCGGCGAGCTGACCAAGGACGGCGAACTCGCGCTCGACGTCGGTGCCTATGCCGCGCACATGGCGGCGCTGCTCGGCGCGCACATCATCAAGACCAAGTTGCCGACCGCGCATATCGAGCAGAAGGAAGCCAAGCCGCTCTACGCGAACACCGACTGGTCGAAGCAGTCGGACCGCGTGAAGCATGTCGTCCAGTCGAGCTTTGCCGGGCGTCGCATCAACGTCTTCTCGGGCGGCGCGTCGAAGGGCGAGGACGCGATCTTCCAGGATGCACGCGACATCCGCGACGGCGGCGGCAACGGCTCGATCATCGGCCGCAACACCTTCCAGCGCCCACGCGACGAAGCGCTGGCGATGCTCGACCGGATCATCCGGATCTACAAGAACGAGGAATAAGCCTCGGTTTGCCTTCACGTCGCCTCGGTCATGCGCCGGGGTGACGTGGCGGTTACGAGCGGCTAGGGGGCGGACATGACCGAATTCGAAGATCCGCTGGGCCCGCTCGATCCCAATTTCGCCGAGAATTTCCGCCGCGATATGCGTCGGCCGGCTTGCCAGCTTTACTTGGTGTCGCCGCTCGACTGTGGAGGCGACTTCCCCGAGCGTCTCGCGCGCGCTCTTGACGCCGGGCCGGTGGCGGCCTTCCAGTTCCGTGTGAAGGATATCGACCAGCACGCGGCTGCCGCACTGGGCGAGCCTTTGCGCGCGATCTGTGCGGAGCGCGATGTCGCGTTCATCGTCAACGACGATATCGGGCTGGCGAAGCGGCTCGATGCGGACGGCGTACACCTCGGGCAGGACGATGGCGACCCGCGTGAGGCGCGGGCGCAGCTCGGACCCAATGCGCAGATCGGCGTGAGCTGTCACGGCAGCCGTCATCTGGCGATGGAAGCTGGCGAAGCCGGGGCCGACTACGTTGCGTTCGGCGCGTTCTATCCGACCACGACGAAGGTCGCGACGCATACCGCCGAGCCGGTGATCCTCTCATGGTGGTCGACGCTGTTCGAGATGCCCTGCGTCGCGATCGGCGGCATTACGCCGGAAAACGCCGCGCCGCTGGTTGCTGCGGGGGCGGATTTCATTGCTGTGTCGGGCGCCGTCTGGGGTGGCGACGAGGTCGCGGCTATCAAGGCATTCGGCGAGGTGTTGAAGGCGCGTTGAGTCTCGCACCCATTCCGTCATCCTGACGCACGCCAGGACCCAGAGCAAAGCAGCGCGGCATTCGTGATCCTGGGTCCTGACTTTCGTCAGGATGACGGATGGCGAAGTCGGGGAACGCCATCATGCAACGGAAACAACCGTCGTCCTGACCGTTTGATGCTGAAGCGTAACGGTTTGGGATGATTGGCATGACGGCATTTGTGACGAAAGTTTCGGTTCTTGCGGCGTGCCTGTTCGGGGTCGCGTCGCCAGCTGTAGCGCAGACCGCGCCCGCCAAACCCGTACCGATCGATCGCAACATCCTGCACGTGCAGGTGATCCTCGACCATCTCGGCTTCGGGCCGGGCGTGCTCGACGGTCGCGGCGGGCAGTCGCTGGTCGCGGCGCTGAAGGGGTTCCAGGAGGCGAAGGGGCTGCCGATCACCGGCAAGCCCGATGCACGGACGTTGCAGGCGCTGTATCCGTACCGCGCTGCGCGGCCGACGGTAACGGTCGCGCTGACCCCCGAGATGCTGGCGGGACCGTTCGTCAATCCGTTCCCGACGGACCCGGCCAAGCAGGCCGAACTCCCATCGCTCGGCTACAAGAATGTCATGGAGAAGCTCGGCGAGATGTTCCACACGACGCCGGCGGTGATCGTTGCGCTGAATTTTCCGACCACGAAGCTGGCGCCGGGCACCAAGGTCGTGTTCCCCAACGCGCTGCCGACGTCGCGCGCGTATGATCCGAAGCTGAAGCCGGACTGGATCGCGACGCTCACGATGCTGAACGTCGACGCGAACCAGCCAAAGGCGGATCATGTCGTCGTCGACAAGTCGGATGGCGTGCTGCGTGTCCTCGATGCGAACGACAAGCTGATCGCGCAATTCTCCGCGACGATGGGATCGAGCCACGATCCGCTGCCGCTTGGCACGTGGACGATCAAGGGCTCCGATTACAATCCGAAGTTCCACTTCAATCCGGCACTGTTCTGGGATGCCAAGAAGGGCCAGCAGAAGGAGATGCTGCCGCCGGGGCCGAACGGTCCGGTCGGCGTCGTCTGGATGGACCTGTCGAAGGAGCATTACGGCATTCACGGCACGCCGAACCCCGAGACGATCGGGCGTGCCGAGAGTCATGGCTGCATCCGCCTGACCAACTGGGATGCGGCGCGATTGTCGATGATGATCAAGCCGGGGACCAAGGCCGTGTTCCAGGCCTGAGACGATGACGCGGACGTTCTGGATCATTCTTGGGTTGATCGTCATCGTGGTCGGTGGGTTCGCATCGATGATGTCGTTCGGCAGCAATGGCAGTGGCATCGAGCGGCGGGTGCCTTGGCGAAAGCAGGCGCCGCCCACCGAGGTCGCTGCCGTCGCCGTCACGCCCGGGGCATTGGCTGTCCCGGTAGCAGGCGTTCCGCGGAAAGCGATCGCGAATAGCTGGAACGATGCGCGGGGCGGCGGTCTGCGCGGCCATCATGGCACGGACATCATGGCGCCGGGTGGCACCGCCGTCGTTGCCGCCGCACCGGGACGAGTCGAGAAGCTGTTCCAGAGCGGGCTTGGCGGGATCACACTTTACGTCCGCTCGCCCGATCGACGCTGGACCTATTATTACGCGCACCTTGCCGGCTACGCCGCGGGGATACGTGAGGGCATGGCGGTCAAGGCGGGCGATACGCTCGGCTATGTCGGCGATACCGGCGACGCTGGGGCGGGCAATTACCACCTGCATTTCGGGCTGACGAAGATGCAGCCGGGGGAGCGTTGGTATCAGGGCGAGAACGTGAACCCGTACCCGATGCTTGCCGGAACCGGGTCGTCCCGCTAAAGCCCGCCGCTTCGGGTTTCCGCAGAGCCACGCCTTAGGGCCATGCTTCGCGGACGGCCCCTAGCTCTTTCCAGCAGGAATCGGTCATGAAGATCAACGCGGTCGAGATTCGTCCCGGCAACATTCTTGAATATGAGGGCGGCATCTGGCGCGCCGTCAAGATTCAGCACACCCAGCCCGGCAAGGGCGGTGCCTATATGCAGGTCGAGATGAAGAACCTCATCGACGGCCGCAAGAACAACATCCGCTTCCGCTCCGCCGAGAGCGTCGAGAAGGTGCGGCTCGAGACCGTCGACTTCCAGTTCCTGTTCCGCGAAGGTGACATGCTCACCTTCATGGACAAGATCAATTACGAGCAGATCTCGCTCGATGCCGACATTCTGGGCGACGCCGCGGCGTTCCTGCAGGACGGCATGGACGTGGTGATGGAGCTCTGGGAAGAGCGGCCGATCTCGGTCCAGCTGCCCGACACGATCGAGGCGCTGATCGTCGAGGCGGATGCCGTCGTGAAGGGGCAGACTGCCTCGTCGAGCTACAAGCCTGCGGTGCTCGAGAACGGCGTGCGCGTGATGGTGCCGCCGCATATCGGCGCGGGCACGCGGATCGTCGTCGACGTATACGAGCAGACCTACGTAAGGCGCGCGGACTAAAATCTGCTCCCCCTCCCGCAAGCGGGAGGGGGCCGGGGGGTGGGCACCCGCCCTCCATGTTACGCGACGATACTGGTGCGAACGATTTCGATGCCGCGCGACGCTGATAGCGCGAGCCCACCCCCGGCCCCTCCCGCTTGCGGGAGGGGGGAGATAGAATACCATGCCCAGCCATTCCGGCATCATGACCGTCATCGAGCGCGCCGCCCGCAAGGCCGCGCCGCGCCTGCGCCGCGACTTCAACGAGGTCCAGCAGCTCCAGGTGAGCCGCAAGGGTCCGGCCGACTTCGTCAGCCAGGCCGACCAGCGCGCCGAGCAGACGATCTTCGAAGAGCTCAGCCACGCCCGTCCCGACTGGGGCATGCTTATGGAAGAGCGCGGCGAGGTCGCCGGCGATCCCAATAAGCCGCGGTTCATCGTCGATCCCTTGGATGGCACGTCGAACTTCCTCCACGGCATCCCACATTTCTGCATCTCGATCGCGGTCGAGGAGCCGATGCCGAACGGCAAGCGCGAGGTTACCACCGCATTGGTGTATCAGCCGCTGACTGACGAGAGCTTCTGGGCCGAGAAGGGTCGGGGGGCTTGGCTCACGGACCAACGTTTGCGCGTGTCGTCGCGGCGCGATCTGTCCGAATCGCTGATTGCGACGGGGATTCCGTTCCTGGGGCATGGCGACTTCGCGCAGTGGAGCCGCATCTTCGGGGCGGTTGCGCCTGAGGTCGCGGGTATTCGTCGCCTTGGGGCAGCGGCGTTGGATCTGGCTTGGCTTGCGGCGGGGCGTTTCGATGGCTTCTGGGAATCGAACCTGAAGCCTTGGGATGTTGCTGCGGGCATGTTGCTGGTGAAGGAAGCCGGCGGCTTCGTCACCGACTTCCGCGGTGGCGACCGTGCGATGGAGCGCAACGAGTTTCTTGCGGCGAACGACGCGCTGCATTCGCGGCTGCATAAGCTGGTGGCCGGCGCGCTGCGCTAAGCCTTGCGAACGATCCTCCCCCGCGAGGGGGAGGTGGCAGGCGTTTGCCTGACGGAGGGGGAGGAAAGGGCGACGGTTGTTCCGTGTCCTCCCCCTCCGTCACCTTCGGCGACACCTCCCCCTGGCGGGGGAGGATCGTGAGGTCGGAGAGCAATCCGTTCACGCTGGTGAAGGTGATACTCACGTCCTATCCGTCACCCCAGCGAAAGCTGGGGTATCCCCGTGATAGCCGGCGCGCTCGCCAACCATGATACCCCAGCTTTCGCTGGGGTGACGGATGAAGGCGGTGGCCGCGAAAGTTCTAAGAGCCTAATCCAAAGGCGCGGACTCTACCCCAGCCCGTCATGCCGGGCTCGTTCCGGCATCCACCGTTCCGCATTCTCGCAGACCGTTGGTTTGCGGCGCCGTGGACCCCGGAACCCGTCCGGGGTGACGGAGTCGGTTTGGTGATGTTGCCGCTATTTCGCAGCACCCTCGTCTGGATCCCGGCACGCCAAGTAACGCATGTTTCCCGCCACCCACGCCCCTCCACTTGCGAGTGATTCTCACACCCCCCGAGCCTTGCCCCGAACCCCCCATCGGCCTAAAGCGGCCCCGTTCCGTTCGCACTTGCGAGAAGCAATTTGGTCGACCTGTCGCACTATCTTCCGATCCTCCTGTTCCTCGGGATCGCCATCGCATTGTCGAGCACGTTCGTGTTCCTGCCGATGGCTGTCTCGCGCCTCACGGGATCGCATAAGCCTACGCCCGAGAAGCTCAGCGAATACGAGTGCGGCTTCCCCGCATTCGAGGATCCGCGGAGCCAGTTCGACGTACGCTTCTACCTGATCGCCATCCTCTTCATCATCTTCGATCTCGAGGCCGCGTTCCTGTATCCCTGGGCCGTCTCGGTCTTCACGCTCGGCTGGACCGCGTGGATTTCGATGATGATCTTTATCGGCGAATTGGCCCTTGGCCTCGTCTACGCATGGAAGAAGGGAGCACTCGATTGGGAGTAGAGCTTCAGCCCGCACCCGGTTCGCCCAGTTCGCTGGTGCCACCCGATCAGGGCTTTTTCGACGGTTTGAACGGTGAGCTGACGGATAAGGGTTTCCTTGTCACGTCGACTGAGGAGCTGTTCCAGTGGGCGCGTACCGGCTCGCTGTGGTGGATGACGTTCGGGCTCGCGTGCTGCGCAGTCGAGATGATCCACGTCAACATGCCGCGCTACGATCTGGAGCGCTTCGGTGCCGCACCGCGCGCGTCGCCGCGTCAGTCGGACGTGATGATCGTTGCTGGTACGCTGTGCAACAAGATGGCCCCTGCGTTGCGCAAGGTCTACGATCAGATGTCCGAGCCTAAGTACGTGATCTCGATGGGATCGTGCGCGAACGGCGGCGGCTATTATCATTACAGCTACAGCGTCGTGCGTGGCTGCGATCGGATCGTGCCCGTGGACATCTACGTCCCCGGGTGCCCGCCGACGGCTGAGGCGCTGCTCTACGGCATCATGCAGTTGCAGCGGAAGATCCGGCGGTCCGGGAGCATCGAGCGTTGAGGGCTCCCGCACCAGCTTACGCGTCGAACGACGGCGTGATCGACAGCGCCCGCGCGGCGCTCGGCGGCATGCTGCTCGACGCGGTCGACCATGTCGGCGAAGTCGCGCTGCACGTTCGGCGCGAAGACCTGTATGGCGCGATGATCGCGTTGCGCGATACGCCGGGGCTTGCCTATCAGCAGCTCATGGAGATCGCCGGCGTCGACTATCCGGATCGGCCTGAGCGGTTCGAGGTCGTCTATTGCATGCTGTCGCTGACGCGGAATCACCGCCTGCGCGTGCATGTCGCGACCGACGAGGAAAAGCCGGTGCCATCGGTGACGGACATCTGGCCGGTCGCCGGCTGGCTCGAGCGCGAAGTGTACGACATGTACGGCGTGCTGTTCAGCGGCAATCCGGACCTGCGCCGCATCCTGACCGACTATGGTTTCCGCGGTCATCCGCAGCGCAAGGACTTCCCGCTGACCGGGTATGTCGAGTTGCGCTATTCGGAAGAGTCTAAGCGCGTCGTGTACGAGCCCGTTCAGCTGGCGCAGGATTTCCGCACGTTCGATTTCATGAGCCCGTGGGAGGGTGCGAACTACGTGCTCCCCGGTGACGAGAAGGGCGCATTGCCCGAGGCCAAGGGTGCGCCGACGCCGCTCAAGGCCGATACGATCGTCAAGGCGGATGCTGCGCAGTCGCCGACCCAGGCGCCTGCCGCGCCGAGCGAGCCCTACGGTAAGAAGGACGTCAAGCATTCCGGTCAGAGTGGTGCTGGCGAGCCTGATCCGGGCAACCAGAAGCAGGACAAGCCCGTGGAGTCGGATGTGATTCCGAGCAAGGGTGTCAACGGAACCGGGGGACAGAACCAGTGAGTCTGTATGTCGAAGAGCTTCTGGGTGAAGCCGACGCAGCCGATCCCACGACCGGCGACGTCACGATTCAGAACTACACGATCAACTTCGGTCCGCAGCATCCGGCTGCGCACGGCGTGCTCCGTCTTGTTATGGAGCTCGACGGCGAGATCGTCGAGCGCGTCGACCCGCATGTCGGTCTGCTTCACCGCGGCACCGAGAAGCTGATCGAGTACAAGACCTACACGCAGGCGCTGCCGTATTTCGATCGTCTCGATTATTGCTCGCCGCTGTGCATGGAGCATAGCTGGGTGCTGGCGGTCGAGAAGCTGCTCGACCTCGAAGTGCCGGAGCGTGCGCAGTATCTGCGCGTGTTTTTCGCCGAGCTGACGCGTATCTCGAACCACATGTTGAACCTCGGTAGCCACGTCATGGACGTCGGCGCGATGACGCCGAACCTCTGGCTGTTCGAGATTCGCGAAGACTGCATGAACTTCTTCGAGCGTGTTTCCGGCGCGCGCATGCATTCGAACTATTTCCGTCCCGGTGGCGTGCACCAGGACGCGCCGTTGAAGCTGCTCGCCGACATCGGCGACTGGCTCGACACGCGCCTGCCGCGACTGTTCGAGGATGCGATCTCGCTCGTCGCGGACAACCGCATCTTCAAGCAGCGCAACGTCGACATCGCCGTGGTCAGCCGCGACGACGCGATCAAGTGGGGCTTTTCGGGCCCGATGATCCGCGGCTCGGGGATCGCCTGGGATCTGCGCAAGTCGCAGCCTTACGACGCGTATGCCAAGATGGACTTCGAGGTGCCGGTCGGCACGCGTGGCGATTGCTATGACCGGTTCATGGTACGCGTCGAGGAAGTGCGTCAGTCCGCGCGGATCATGAAGCAGTGCCTGCGCGAAATGCCCGACGGGCCGATCGCGTCGCTCGACCGCAAGGTCGTGCCGCCGAAGCGGGCTGAGATGAAGCAGTCGATGGAAGCGCTGATCCATCACTTCAAGCTTTACACCGAGGGCTTCCACGTGCCCGCCGGCGACGTCTATGTCGCGACCGAAAGCCCTAAGGGCGAGTTCGGCGTGTATCTGGTCGCCGATGGCTCGAACAAGCCGTACCGCTGCAAGATCCGCCCGACCGCGTTCTCGCATCTGCAAGCCATGGACTTCATGGCGAAGGGCCACATGCTGGCGGATACGACCGCGATCCTCGGCGCGATGGATATCGTGTTCGGCGAGTGCGACCGATGACCCCTGCACAGAACGGCGCAGTGACCAACGAACTGATCTATTCGGTTCTGCAGAAGATGCAGGGCGACATGTCCGAGATGAAATTCGACGTCCGCGATCTCAAGACGCGGATGACGATGGTCGAGGAGCATCTCGGCAGTTCGATCATCGCGATTTCCGGCGTCAATTCGCGGCTCGATCGAATGTCCGACCGGGTCGAGCGGATCGAGCGTCGCCTAGAACTTACGGATCACGGCTGATGGCTGAAGCACCCAAAATTCCCGACGAGGCCGAGACCCGCGCTCGCTGGGGTTCGTTCGCTTGGACGGACGAGAACCAGGTGAAGGCGAACGAGATCCTCGGGCGCTATCCCAAGGGCCGCGAGCAGTCGGCGTCGATCCCGTTGCTCGATCTGGCGCAGCGCCAGGTCGGCGCGGAAACGCAGACGCAGGGCTGGTTGCCGGTGCCGGTGATCGAGTTCGTCGCGCGTCAGATCAGCGTGCCGTACATGCGCGTGTATGAGGTCGTAACCTTCTACACGATGTTCAACTTGGCGCCGGTCGGCCGCTTCCACGTCCAAGTGTGCGGTACGACGCCGTGCATGCTGCGCGGGTCGGACGACGTTCTGGCCGCGTGCAAGAACCGTGGCCTGGTCAAGGGCGGCACGACGCCGGACGGCATGTTCACGCTGACCGAGGTCGAGTGCCTGGGCACGTGCGCGAACGCGCCGATGGTGCAGATCAACGACGATAACTTCGAAGATCTCGATTACGACAAGACGACCGAGATCCTCGAGGCGCTGGCCAATGGCGGGCAGCCGACGCCGGGGCCGCAATTCGGTCGCCGCGCAAGCTGCCCCGAAGGCGGCCCGACCTCGCTGAAGGCGATGGTCGACGCGAACCACGATTACCGGGGGGAGTGGGCCTGATGCTCGCCGACAAGGACCGCATCTTCACCAACGTCTACGGCTTCCAGCCGTGGAACATCGACGCGGCGATCATGCGCGGCGATTGGGACAATACCAAGGACCTGATGGCGCTCGGCCAGGACGCGATCATCGACGTTATGAAGGCGTCTGGGCTGCGCGGCCGTGGCGGTGCGGGCTTCCCGACCGGCACTAAATGGTCGTTCATGCCGAAGGAGCCGAAGCCTGATCGGCCGAACTTCCTCGTCATCAACGCCGATGAGTCCGAGCCGGGCAGCTGCAAGGATCGCGAGATCATCCGCCACGATCCGCACAAGCTGATCGAAGGCGCGCTGATCGCCGGGTTCGCAATGCGCGCGCGCGCCGCGTACATCTACATCCGCGGCGAGTATATCCGCGAGGCCGAGACGCTTTTCGCGGCCGTCGCCGAGGCATATAACCGCGGCTTTATCGGCAAGAACGCGTGCGGGTCGGGTTACGATTTCGACGTGTTCGTGCATCGTGGCGCGGGCGCGTACATCTGCGGCGAAGAGACCGCGATGTTGGAGAGCCTCGAGGGGAAGAAGGGCCAGCCGCGGCTGAAGCCTCCATTCCCGGCGGGTGCCGGTCTTTATGGCTGCCCGACGACGGTGAACAACGTCGAATCGATCGCAGTAGCGCCGACCATCCTGCGACGTGGCGCTGCGTGGTTTTCCAGCTTCGGCGCAGAGAACAACCGCGGCACCAAGCTGTTCCAGATCAGCGGCCATGTGAACAAGCCGTGCGTGGTCGAGGAGGAGATGAGCATCTCGTTCCGCGACCTGATCGAGACGCATTGCGGTGGCATCCGTGGCGGCTGGGACAATCTGCTCGCCGTGATTCCGGGTGGCTCTTCGGTGCCGCTTGTGCCCGCCGCGCAGATCATGGACTGCGCGATGGACTTCGACGGCCTGAAGGCGGTCGGTTCGGGCCTCGGCACTGCGGCGATCATCGTCATGGACAAGTCGACCGACATCGTCCGCGCGATCAGCCGCATCTCGTATTTCTACAAGCACGAGAGCTGCGGCCAGTGCACGCCGTGCCGCGAGGGCACCGGTTGGATGTGGCGCGTGATGGAGCGGATGCGGACCGGCGACGCCGAGCTGTCCGAGATCGACATGCTCCAGCAGGTCACCAAGCAGGTCGAGGGTCACTCGATCTGCGCGCTCGGTGACGCAGCCGCATGGCCAATCCAGGGCCTGATCAAGCATTTCCGCCCCGAGATGGAACGCCGTATCCGCGAACGTGGTGGCGACACCGCGCCGATGATGGAAGCCGCAGAGTAATGCCCTTAGTCAAAGTCGATGGCGTAGAGATCGAGGTGCCGCAGGGCGCCACCGTGCTGCAGGCGTGCGAGCTTGCCGGCAAGGAGATCCCGCGTTTCTGTTATCATGAGCGGCTGAGCATCGCCGGCAATTGCCGGATGTGCCTGGTTGAGGTGAAGCCTGGTCCGCCCAAGCCGCAGGCGTCGTGCGCGCTGCCGGCGGCGGACAAGCAGGAGATCTTCACCAACTCGCCGATGGTCAAGAATGCCCGCGAGGGCATCATGGAATTCCTGCTGATCAACCATCCGCTCGACTGCCCGATCTGCGATCAGGGCGGCGAGTGCGATTTGCAGGACCAGTCGGTCGCCTATGGCCGTGGTCATTCGCGCTATGACGAGAACAAGCGCGCGGTCACCGAGAAGTATATGGGTCCGATCGTCAAGACGGTCATGACCCGCTGCATCCAGTGCACGCGCTGCATCCGGTTCGCCGAGGAAGTGTCCGGCGTCGAGGAGATCGGTGCGATCTTCCGCGGCGAGGACATGCAGATCACCTCGTATCTCGAGAATGCGGTCAAGAGCGAGCTCTCCGGCAACGTCGTCGATCTGTGCCCGGTCGGTGCGCTGACGTCGAAGCCGTATGCGTTCGAGGCGCGCCCTTGGGAATTGCGCAAGACACTGACGATCGACGTGATGGACGCGGTCGGCACCAACATCCGGCTCGACAGCCGTGGTCGCCAGGTGCTGCGCTGCGTGCCGCGGATCAACGAGGACGTGAACGAGGAGTGGGCGACCGACAAGACGCGCCACGCGATCGACGGCCTCGTGCGTCGTCGTCTTGATAAGCCCTATGTCCGGGTAAACGGTAAGCTCCAGCCCGCAACGTGGGACGAGGCATTCGCAGCGATCAAGGCGGTCAACGCCGGGTCGAGCGTTGCGGCCGTCGCTGGCGATCTGGTCGATTGCGAGACGATGTACGCCGCCAAGGCGCTGCTTGCGAAGATGGGTTCGAGCCTGCTCGAAGGCCGTCAGACCGGCATGGATTATGACGCGACGAGCATTGCCGCGGTCAATTTCAACACGACGATCGCCGGCACCGAGCGTGCCGACGCGATCCTGCTCGTGGGCACCAACCTGCGCTGGGAAGCCCCGCTGGTGAACACGCGGGTGCGCAAGGCGATCAAGAAGGGCGCGAAGGTCTTTGCGATCGGGCCGGAGACGGACCTGACGTACAAGGTCGAGTGGCTCGGCGACGATCTGGCGTTGCTCGGCAATCTGCCCTCCGCGGTGACTGAAGCTTTCGCTAAAGCAGAACGTTCGATGGTGATCGTCGGTGGCGGCGCGTTGAAGGGTGGCCATGCGGCTGCGCTGAAGCTCGTCGATACGCTGGGTCTCGTGAAGGCGGACTGGAACGGCTTCAACGTCGTCCACATGGCAGCCTCGCGGATGGGCGGGCTGATGCTCGGCTATGCGCAGAAGGGCGGTATCGCCGACGTGATGGGGGCGAAGCTCGGCTTCTTCCTCGGCGCCGACGAGGTCGATTACTCGCAGTTTGCCGGCTTCAAGGTGTTCGTCGGCCATCACGGCGACAAGGGTGCGGCGGCTGCCGACGTCATCCTGCCGGGCGTTACCTATGCCGAGAAGTCGGGGACGTGGGTCAATCTCGAGGGCCGCGTCCAGCGCGGCGAGCGGGCGGTGTTCGCACCGGGCGATGCGCGTGACGACTGGTCGATCTTCCGCGCGCTGTCCGACACGCTCGGCCACACGCTGCCGTTCGACAGTTTCGAGGGGCTGCGCGAGGAAATGTACGCGGACGTGCCTGCGTTGCGTCATCAGGCGCTCGCGACGTTCGAGTGGAACCCTCCTTCGCTTCAGGGTGAAGGGCAGGGCGTTCTCGCCGGCTATCCGATCAAGGATTTCTACCTGACCAACGCGATCTGCCGTGCGTCGCCGACGATGCAGCGCTGCTCGGCCGAACTTCTCCACGGAGAAGATTACGCGGAGGCAGCCGAATGATCTCCTGGTTCGAATCCTCGCTCGGTTACGACTGGGCGTTCTTCCTCGCGACGATCATCGATATCCTCGTGATCGCACTGCCGCTAATGCTGGCGGTGGCGATGATCATCTATGCCGACCGCAAGATTTGGGCGGCGATGGCGTTGCGGCGTGGTCCGAACGTCGTCGGGCCGTTCGGCTTGCTGCAGAGCTTTGCCGACGGCCTGAAGGTGTTCCTGCAGGAGACGATCGTCCCCGCAGCCGCCAACCGGACGCTGTTCCTGCTGGCCCCGATCATCACCTTCACGGTCGCGCTGATCGTCTGGGCGGTGGTACCGTTCGGGGTCGGCATCGTGCTCGCGGACATCAACGTCGGGCTGCTCTACGTGCTCGCGGCCTCGTCGCTCGGCGTGTACGGGATCATCCTGTCGGGGTGGGCGTCGAACTCGAAATACCCGTTCTACTCGGCGCTTCGAGCGGCCGCGCAGATGGTGTCGTACGAAGTAGCGATCGGCTTCATCCTGATTTCCGTCGTGCTGTGGACCGGCAGCTTCAACCTGTCGGCGATCGTGATGGCGCAAAAGTCGCACGTCTGGTTCTTCAACGGGTACATCCTGAACCCGCTGATGTTCCCGATGGCGGTGATGTTCTTCATCTCGTCGCTGGCGGAGACTCAGCGCGCGCCGTTCGATCTGACCGAGGCGGAGAGCGAGCTCGTTGCCGGGTACCAGACCGAATATTCGTCGATGTCGTTCGCGCTGTTCTGGCTCGGCGAGTACGCCAACGTGCTGCTGATGTGTGCGCTCAACGCGACGCTGTTCTGGGGCGGGTGGCTGCCACCGGTCGACTGGGCGCCGCTATATTACGTGCCGGGGATCATCTGGCTGTTCGCCAAGATCCTGTTCTTCTTCTTCCTGTTCAGCTGGGTGAAGGCGACCGTGCCGCGCTATCGCTACGATCAGCTGATGCGGCTTGGCTGGAAGGTCTTCCTCCCCGTCTCGCTGTTCTGGGTTTTTCTCGTGTCGGGCGTGTTGATGTTGATGCGGGTTGGCTTACCGGCATGATGGCTACATTGCTTTTGTTGGCCGAGGTTGCCGCGAGCTCGCAGGTCATGGATCCCAGTGATGCACGGCGTCAGCTTGAGTTTTCTCGGATGTGTAATGCATCTGGGCAAACAGTGTTTCTCGATTTGGCAGGTGGTGAAAATCTACCAAACATCGTACTCAAGCGCGCTGGCGAGAAGCCACTGTTCGACAGTGGAAAAATCGTGAAGGCCAACCTCGTACGGTCCGGTGATAGGCACCTGACCGTTGACGTGGCTGGCAAGGCTGAGGGTAAGCCTGCAGTCATGGCGCTGACGATTCTGCCGATCGAGAACAAAAAGCCTATGAAAGTAGGCTTCACACTGAAACGCGATGGCGCTGCTCCGCTGGCGTTCGATTGCATGCCAGTTTCTCCGCCGCCCCCCGCAGGATATAACAAATGAGCGTCGCGCAGATCATCAAGTCGTTTACCCTGTGGGAATTCGTGAAGGCGCACGCGTTGACGCTTCGCTATTTCTTCAAGGAAAAGGCGACGATCAACTATCCGTACGAGCGTAATCCGGTGTCGCCCCGGTTCCGTGGCGAGCATGCGCTGCGTCGTTATCCCAACGGCGAAGAGCGCTGCATCGCGTGCAAGCTGTGCGAGGCCGTGTGCCCTGCACAGGCGATCACGATCGAAGCCGAGCCGCGTGACGACGGTTCGCGCCGCACCACGCGTTACGACATCGACATGACCAAGTGCATTTACTGCGGCCTGTGCGCGGAGGCGTGCCCGGTCGATGCGATCGTCGAGGGGCCGAACTACGAGTTCGCCACCGAAACGCGCGAAGAGCTGATCTACGACAAGTCGAAGCTGCTCGATAACGGCGACCGTTGGGAAAGCGCGATCGCGGCGAACCTTGCCGCCGATGCGCCGTACCGTTAATGGCGCGCTCATTCTTCTCGTGGGCGTCTAAGGGGCCGCAATCGTGATTCAGGCCTTAGCCTTCTACCTCTTCGCCTTCGTCGTCGTCCTGTCGGGCGCGCTGACGATCGCGTCGCGCAACCCGGTCCACTCGGTAATGTGGCTGATCCTCGCGTTCTTCAACGCAGCCGGTCTCATGATCCTGGTCGGTGCCGAGTTCATCGCGATGCTGCTCGTCATCGTCTATGTGGGGGCGGTCGCGGTGCTGTTCCTGTTCGTGGTCATGATGCTCGACATCGACTTCACCGAGTTGCGCGCAGGCGTCGCCCGGTATTTCGGGATCGGTCTCGCGCTTGCCGTCGCACTCGCCGCCGAGGTGATGATCGCGATCGGCGCATGGAGCACCGGCCCGATCCAGCTTGCGCGGCGTGCCGCACCGATCGACGATACCGTGCCCAACATCCAGGCGATCGGTAACCTGCTCTACACGCGCTATCTGTTCGTGTTCGAGGGTGCCGGGCTGGTGCTGCTGGTCGCGATGATCGGGGCGATCGTGCTGACCCACCGCCAGCGTGGCGGCGTCAAGGCGCAGAATATCAGCCGCCAGAACGCGCGCCGTCCGCAGGACGCCACGCGCAACACGAGCCCGGTCGTCGGGCAGGGAGTCGAACTGTGACGATCGGTCTCGTCCATTATCTGGTCGTCGCGGCGATCCTGTTCACGATGGGGGTGCTCGGCATCTTCCTGAACCGCAAGAACCTCATCGTCATCCTGATGGCGATCGAGCTGATCCTGTTGGCGGTGAACATCAATCTGGTCGCGTTCTCGGCGTTCCTCCACGATCTCGTTGGACAGGTGTTCGCGATGTTCGTGCTGACGGTCGCCGCGGGTGAAGCCGCGATCGGCCTCGCCATTCTCGTGATCTATTTCCGCGGTCGCGGCACCATCGCGGTCGACGACGTCAACCGGATGAAGGGGTAATACGGTTGATCCAGCTTATCGTCTTCCTGCCGTTACTGGCCGCGATCGTTGCCGGGTTCGGCAATCGCGCGATCGGCAACGTGCCGGCGAAAATCGTCACCACGGCTGCGCTGTTCGCGTCATGCCTGTTATCCTGGCCGATCTTCATCGGCTTCCTGTCGGGCACCAGCACGGCCACCGTTGCGCCGCTGCTCGACTTCATCCACTCCGGCGACATGAACGTCGCGTGGTCGCTGCGCGTCGATGCGCTGACTGCGGTGATGCTCGTCGTCGTCACGTCGGTCTCGGCGCTCGTCCATCTGTATAGCTGGGGCTATATGGACGAGGATCCCGACCAGCCGCGCTTCTTCGCGTACCTGTCGCTGTTCACCTTCGCGATGCTGATGCTCGTGACGGCGAACAATCTCGTCCAGATGTTCTTCGGCTGGGAAGGCGTGGGTCTCGCATCCTACCTCCTGATCGGCTTCTGGTTCCGCAAGCCGTCGGCAAGTGCAGCCGCGATCAAGGCGTTCGTCGTCAACCGCGTCGGCGATCTCGGCTTCATGCTCGGTATCTTCGGCACGTTCCTAGTGTTCGGCACGGTCTCGATCCCCGAGATTCTCGCCGCGGCCCCCGGCATGGCGGGCTCGACGCTAGGCTTCCTCGGCTACCGCTTCGACACGATGACGGTGCTCTGCCTGCTGCTGTTCGTCGGCGCGATGGGCAAGTCGGCGCAGCTCGGCTTGCACACCTGGTTGCCGGACGCGATGGAAGGTCCGACCCCGGTGTCGGCGCTGATCCACGCAGCGACGATGGTCACCGCTGGCGTGTTCATGGTCTGCCGCCTGTCGCCGATGTTCGAGATGAGCCCGGTCGCGCTGACCGTGGTCACCTCGGTCGGTGCCGCGACCTGTCTGTTCGCGGCGACCTGCGGTCTCGTGCAGACCGACATCAAGCGCGTGATCGCGTATTCGACCTGTTCGCAGCTCGGCTACATGTTCTTCGCGGCCGGTGTCGGCGCGTACGGCGCGGCGATGTTCCACCTCTTCACGCACGCGTTCTTCAAGGCGCTGCTGTTCCTCGGCGCCGGTTCGGTCATCCATGCGATGCACCACGAGCAGGACATGCGCTATTATGGCGGCCTGCGTAAGAAGATCCCGGTGACGTTCTGGGCGATGATGGCGGGTACGCTCGCGATCACCGGCGTTGGTATCCCCGGCATCTTCGGCAACACCGCGATCGGTTTCGCAGGCTTCCATTCGAAGGATGCGATCATCGAGGCGAGTTGGGCTGCGGGTCAGCCGGGCGTATGGTTCGTCGGCGTGCTCGTCGCGTTGCTGACCAGCTTCTATTCGTGGCGCGTGATGTTTCTGACCTTCTGGGGCAAGCCGCGCTGGGCCGCATCTGAGCACATTCAGCATGCGCTCCACGACGCACACGGTCACGATGACCACGCGCATGACGCGCATCACGCGGATGACCATCACGCGAACCCGGCTCAGGCCGAGGACGCAGGTCATGCGCCGCACGGTCATCACGACGCAGTGCATGCGCCAGCCGAAGGCGATGGTGGCTATCACCCGCATGAGAGCCCGTTGCCGATGCTGATCCCGCTGATCGTCCTGTCGATCGGTGCGGTTCTCGCCGGCTTCGTGTTCCACGGCTTCTTCATCGAGCCGACCGCAGGCGAAGAGTTCTGGAAGGGCGCACTCGCGTTCCGCGAACATCTGATGCACGAGATGCACGGCGTGCCGTTGCTGATCAAACTGTCGGCAACGATCGCGATGCTGCTCGGCCTGCTGACCGCCTGGTATGCCTATATCAAGGCGCCCACGTTCCCGGCCAAGGTCGTCGAACAGTTCGGCGTGCTCTACGACTTCCTGCTGCATAAGTGGTATTTCGACGAGCTGTACGACCTGATCTTCGTCCGTCCGGCGTTCGCGATCGGCCGCTTCCTGTGGCACCGCGGTGACGAGAAGACGATCAACCGGTTCGGGCCAGACGGTTCGGCCTGGGTCGTCCAGATCGGCAGCCGCGTCGCCAACCGCTTCCAGACGGGATACCTCTACACCTATGCCTTCGTCATGCTGATCGGGCTGACCGCAGCCGTAACCTGGGCGATCGGACTGTAATGACCGGCTTTCCTATCCTCTCCGTCCTGATCGCGGTCCCGATGATCGCGGCTGTCGCGTGCCTGTTCGTCTCGGCGAACACGGCTCGGATGCTGGCGCTGGCGGCGACGCTCGTCGACTTCGTTCTCGGCATCATGCTGTGGATCAACTACGATATCGGCGGCGCGCAGTGGCAGTTCGTCGAGCATGCCCCTGGCATCTTCGGCCCGTTCGGCTGGTCGCTCGGCATCGACGGCTTCGCGCTGATGCTGATCATGCTCAGCGTGTTCCTGATGCCGATCTGCATTGGCGCCAGCTGGCGCTCGATCACGACGCGCGTGCCGGAATACATGGCGGCGTTCCTGTTCACCGAAGTGCTGATGATCGGCACGTTCGCGGCGCAGGATCTGTTCCTGTTCTACGTGTTCTTCGAAGCCGGCCTGATCCCGATGTACCTGATCATCGGCATCTGGGGCGGCGCGAACCGGATCTACGCGTCGTACAAGTTCTTCCTGTACACGCTGCTCGGCTCTGTCCTGATGTTCATCGCGATGCTCTACATGGCGAAGACCGGGGGCACGACCAGCATCCCGGCGCTGATGAACTACGACTTCCCGGTGCATGTGCAGATCTGGCTGTGGCTGGCATTCTTCGCGTCGTTCGCGGTCAAGATGCCGATGTGGCCGGTCCACACCTGGTTGCCCGACGCGCACGTCCAGGCGCCGACCGCAGGCTCGGTGATCCTGGCGGGCGTGCTGCTGAAGCTCGGCGGTTACGGCTTCCTGCGGTTCCTGCTGCCCATGTTCCCCGAAGCTTCGGGCCAGTTGACCTGGCTGATCTTCGGTCTGTCGGCGGTCGCGGTGATCTATACGTCGCTCGTCGCGCTCGTGCAGTCGGACATGAAGAAGCTGATCGCCTATTCGTCGGTCGCGCACATGGCGATCGTCACGATCGGCCTGTTCGCGTTCAACCGGCAGGGCATCGAAGGCGCGATGATCATGATGCTGAGCCACGGCCTGGTATCGGGCGCGTTGTTCCTGTGCGTCGGCGTGATCTACGACCAGCTCCATACCCGCGAGATCTCGCGCTATGGCGGCCTCGCGATCAACATGCCCAAATACGCGATCTTCTTCCTGTTCTTTACGATGGCATCGATCGGCCTGCCGGGCACCAGCGGCTTCGTCGCCGAGTTCCTGTCGCTGATGGGCACGTATCAGGTCTCGACCTGGACCGCGCTGCTCTGCACGACGAGCATCATCCTCGGCGCCGCATACATGCTGTTCCTGTACCGCCGCGTCGTGTTCGGCGAGATCAAGTCGGACGACGTCCGTGCGATGGTCGACCTGTCGGGCCGCGAGATGTGGCTGCTCGCACCGATCGCAGCCGTCGTGCTGTGGATGGGCGTGTATCCCGAGAGCTTCCTGGCACCGATGCGCAAGGACGTGAGCGTGCTTCTCGCTCGTGTCGATCGCGCCAAGCCAGCCAGCGATTCAAACCCAACCGCGGGGAAGCCCGCCGCAACCGTCCATAGTGCCGCGCACGGGGAGGCACACTGATGGATTACGCCGCTAACATCGCAATGACGCTGCCCGAACTGGTGCTAGCGTTGGGTGCGATCGCCCTGATGCTCGTCGCGGCCTGGGGCGGGGACAAGTCCACGCGAGCCGTGTCGATCGCGGCCGTGTTCGTGCTGGTCGGGGCAGGGATCGCGTTGGTCGGTCCGGCTTCGTCGGGCGGCTATGCGTTCGACGGCCTGTACCGCGCAGACGCGTTCGGCGCGTTCGCCAAGGTTCTGATCTACATCGCTTCGGCGGTCGCGATCGTCATGGCGCCGAGCTTCTTCGCACGCACGCACGGCGACGATCTGCGTCCGGAATATCCGGTGCTGATCCTGCTGTCGGCATGCGGCATGGGGATCATGGTCTCGGCCACCGACATGCTGACGCTGTATGTCGGTCTAGAACTCCAGAGCCTTGCGGCCTACGTCCTCGCCAGCTTCATGCGGCGTGACGGGCGTTCGGCGGAAGCGGGTCTCAAGTATTTCGTGCTCGGCGCGCTCGCCAGCGGCATCCTGCTGTACGGCATCTCGCTGGTCTACGGGTTCAGTGGCACGACGTTGTTCTCGGGCATCTCGGAAGCCTATGCGGGCACCAAGTCGCTCGGCCTGCTGTTCGGTCTGGTGTTCGTGTTCGCCGGCCTTGCGTTCAAGATCAGCGCTGTGCCGTTCCACATGTGGACGCCCGACGTGTACGAGGGCGCACCGACCCCGGTCACCGCGTTCTTCGCGTCCGCCCCCAAGGTCGCGGCGCTTGCGCTCAGCGTCCGCGTGGCGGTCGATGCGATGGGCCCGGCGACCGACCAGTGGCGCCAGATCGTGATCTTCGCGGCACTCGCCTCGATCATCCTCGGTGCGGTTGCGGCGATCGGCCAGACCAACATCAAGCGCCTGCTCGCCTACTCGTCGATCAATAACGTCGGCTTCGCGCTGATCGGTCTTGCGGCCGGAACGCCGGAAGGCGTGTCGGGCGTGCTGATGTATCTGACCATCTACGTCGCGATGACGCTGGGATCGTTCCTGATCGTGTTGCAGATGCGCGGCGACGACGGGCAGCCGGTCGAGACGATCGACAGCCTCGCCGGAATGTCGCGAACGCGGCCTGCGCTGGCAGCGGCGCTCGCGATCTTCATGTTCAGCCTCGCCGGCATCCCGCCGCTGTTCGGCTTCTACGCGAAGTTCGCGGTGTTCAGCGCGGCGGTCGACGCCGGGCTGTTCCCACTCGCGGTGGTCGGCATCGCCGCTTCGGTGATCGGCGCGTATTATTACCTGCGCGTCGTCAAGACGATGTACTTCGATGATCCGGCCCCCGCGTTCGCGCCGATGGAGAGCAAGGTCGAGGGTGGCCTGATCGCCATCGCCGCGGTGTTCGTGTCGCCAGCCGGCTACCTCCTCATCCCCGTGCTCGGCGCGTGGACGATGACGGCCGCACGGGCGTTGTTCTGAGCATCATCCGCACCGTCGCGAAAACAGGATCGACCAACGCCGACCTGCTGGAGCTTGCACGCGGTGGTGCCGAGGACGGTCTCTGGTTGCGCGCGATCCGGCAAACGGCGGGGCGGGGGCGGCTCGGGCGCGAATGGTCGTCGCCCGAGGGTAACCTCTACGCGAGCACGCTTGTCCGGTTGCGGCCGAACGATCCGCCGGCCGCCAGCCTCGCGCTGGTCGCCGCGGTCGCCTTGCAGGAGACCGTGTCGACGTTCCTCGTCGCTGGGATCTGCCAGGGCACGACCGATGCGAGCGAGACGCTGGTCCTGAAATGGCCCAACGACCTGCTGCTCGCGGATGCCAAGCTGTCGGGCATCCTGCTCGAACGCGCGGACAATGCGGTGATCGTCGGCTACGGCGTCAACATCGCGCATCATCCCGATCTGCCCGACCGTGCGACGACCGATCTCGCCGCGCACGGCGTGGTGGTCGAGCCGGCGATGTTTCTCGACATCCTCGCCGATAGTTTCGCACGTTGGATCGGTCGCTGGCGGACCGAGGGTATCGCACCGGTTCGCGAGCGTTGGGTCGATTGCGCCCATCCCGCCGGCACCGCTCTGACCGCTCGGCTTCCCGATGGCAGCGGCATCGACGGCCTGTTCGTCGGGCTCGACACCGACGGTGCGCTGATCCTCCGCTTGGCGTCTGGCGAACGGCGTGTCATTCACGCTGCCGACGTCTTCCTGCTTTGAGGCCCCGCTGATGCTGCTCGCGATCGATGCCGGCAATACCAATGTCGTGTTCGCGCTCGTCGAGAACGGGGAGATCGTCGCGCGCTGGCGGATCGCGACCGATCCGCGGCGGACGGCGGACGAGTATGCGGTGTGGCTGAGCCAGTTGATGCAGCTTGGCGGGCATGATCGTAACGCGGTCGAGGGCGTCATCGTCGCCACCGTCGTGCCGCGCGCGCTGCACAATCTCCAGGTGCTCGCGTCGAAATACTTCAATACCGACGCGCTGATCGCCGGCCATGCACCGGTCGAATGGGGCATCGCGATCGACGTCGACGAGCCTGCCTCGCTCGGCGCCGACCGTGCGGTCAACACGATCGCCGCGCATGCGCTGCATCCGGGCGACCTGATCGTGATCGATTTCGGCACCGCGACCACGTTCGACGTCGTCGACTATAGCGGCGCGTACAAGGGCGGGATCATTGCGCCGGGAATCAACCTGTCGCTCGACGCGCTGGTAACCGCCGCGGCGAAACTGCCGCGGATCGCGATCGAGGCACCGACGGATACCAGCGTCATCGGGCGCAACACCGTCTCGCAGATGCACATCGGCATCTATTGGGGCTATGTCGCGATGATCGAGGGGCTGGTCGCGCGGATGAAGCGCGAGATCGGCCGTCCCGTGAAGGTCGTCGCTACCGGCGGGCTTGCCACATTATTCGAGAAACAGACCGACGTGTTCGACGTCATCGAAGCCGACCTGACGATCCAGGGGCTGGCGATGATGTGGGATCGTCACCATATCTAGGGCCATTGGGCTCGCGCCGACCGGCCTGCGGGCCATATTCCTGTATAATCCTGAAAGTAATCAATGACTCCGAAGAACGAACTCCTTTTCTGTGGCCTTGGCGGCTCCGGCGAAATCGGCATGAACGTCAACCTGTACGGCTGCCAGGGCAAGTGGGTGATGGTCGATCTCGGCATCACCTTCGCCGATCCGCAATATCCCGGCGTCGACGTGATCCTGCCCGACCTGTCCTTCATCGAGGACCGGATCGACGACCTGCTCGGGATCGTGATCACGCACGGCCATGAGGATCACATCGGCTCGCTGCCGTACCTCGCCGAAGACCTCGGCGTGCCGATCTACGCGACCCCGTTCACGATGGGCTTGATCCGCGGCAAGCTCGAGGAAGAGGGCATCGCCAATCGCGTGAAGCTCAAGATGATCCCGATGGGCGGCAATTTCCAGCTCGGGCCGTTCGGCTTCACCTTCGTCGAGATGTCGCATTCGATTCCGGAAGCGAACGCGCTGCTGATCGACACGCCTTATGGTCGCGTGTTCCACACCGGCGACTGGAAGCTCGACAAGAACCCGGTGATCGGCAATCCGACCACGCCGGAGGGCTTCATGGCGATCGGCGACAAGGGCGTCGACGTCCTCGTCTGCGATTCGACTAACATCTTCAACACCACCGCGTCGGGTAGCGAGAGCACCGTCCGAAAGGGTCTGTTCGAGGAGGTCAGCAAGGCCAAGGGCCGCGTGATGATCACCAGCTTCGCGTCGAACGCGGCGCGGTTGCACACGTTCGGCGAAGTCGCGAAGGAAACCGGGCGCAAGCTGTGCGTGACCGGGCGTTCGCTCGACCGGATCATCAAGGTGGCGCGCGCGACGGGCTATCTGAAGGATTTCCCCGACACGATCAGCCCCGACGAGGCTATGCGCCTGCCCAAGAACAAGCTGCTGATCATCGCTACCGGCGGCCAGGGCGAGGAGCGCGCGGCGCTGGCGCGTGTCGCCAATGGCCAGCACACGATCACGCTTGAGGCCGACGACACCGTGATCTTCTCGTCGAAGCAGATCCCGGGCAACGAGGTCCAGATCGGTCGCATCCAGAACACGCTGGCGGCCAAGGGCATCCGCATGATCACCGAGCGTCAGGCGCACGTCCATGTGTCGGGTCACCCGGGTCAGCCCGAGCTCGCGCAGATGTACGACTGGCTGCGGCCCGACGTGCTTGTGCCGACGCACGGCGAGATGCGCCATATGATGGAGCATGCGCGCTTCGGTCTGGAGCAGGGCATTCCGCGCGCGATCGTGCAGAGCAACGGCGACATCATTCGTCTGGCGCCCAAGGGTCCGGCGAAGATCGGCAACGCGACGGTCGGGCGTCTCGTGCTCGACGGCGACGTGATCCTGCCGGCGGACGGCGCGACGCTGAGCGAGCGGCGGAAGCTGGCGATCAACGGCCAGATCTCGGTCGGTGTCGCGCTTGGCAAGGACGGCCGGATGGTCGGCCAGCCGCAGGTTCGCGTACAGGGCGTGCCGGTCGAGGAAGACCGCGCGGCATTCATCGCCGATGCGGTCCAGGCGGCTGCCGACACGGTTCGCGGCGGCAAGCGCGACAGTGAGAAGATGCGCGAGCAGATTCGGCTTGCGGTGCGCAAGGTCGCCAAGCGCTGGACCGGCAAGCAGCCGATCGTCGACGTCCTGCTGATCGAGGGCTGATCGGGTGCGCTGGACCTCGGCACTCGCGATCTACGTCCTGTTCTGGTCGTTCTCGGTGTTCCTGGTCCTGCCATTCGGCGTGAAGACGACGCGCGAGGTCGGGGGCGAACCCGTCCCCGGCCAAGCCGAAAGCGCGCCGCATGAGTTTCGCTCGGGGCGTACGGCGTGGCGCGTGACGGTCGTGGCGACGGTGCTGTTCGTACTGTTCCAGCTCAATTATTCATACGGGTGGATCACGCCGCAGACGGTCGACCTGTTCGACCGCGGGAACATGGTCACGCGCTAACGGGCGACCCCACGATCCTCCCCCGCGAGGGGGGGGGGCTGGCTCTTGCCAGACGGAGGGGGAGGGATGCGCAAACCTCTGCTCCGTATCCTCCCCCTCCGTCACCTTCGGCGACACCTCCCCCTTGCGGGGGAGGATCGTTACCCCGGCGACGCGGCAGAGCCTGCCAGCAAGCCGCCATCGATATTGATCTCCGTCCCGGTGATGTAGGTCGCCTCGTCCGACGCGAGCATCACCGCGACCGTGGCCACCTCGTCCGGCATCCCAAACCGCTTCAACGGCGTATCCGCCACCAGCGCCGCCATCCGCGCCTCCCGGTCCGCTCCATCCCCGAGCATCGGCTCCCAGATCGGCGTCAGGATCGCCGCGGGATGCACCGAGTTGCAGCGGATCTTCCACCCCTGCTGCGCGCAATACAGCGCCACCGTCTTGCTGTGATTGCGGATCGCTGCTTTAGACGACGCATACGCCGCAGCGAGCGGAATCCCGACTAGCCCCGATCGCGACGAGATGTTGATGATCGAGCCGGTTCCCGCGACCTTCATCGCGCCGATCGCATAACGGCAACCCAGGAACGTGCCGTCGAGGTTGACCGCATGGACTGCTCGCCAGTCCGCCAAACTCGCATGTTCGGGATCATGCGCGACCATGCCGTGTTCGAAGCCCGTCACGCCGGCATTGTTGACGACCACGTCGGCGACCGGGACGATCTCTGCCAGTCGCTGCCAATCCGCCTCTTCGCGGACGTCCAGCTTTTCGAACCGGCAGCCGATCGCCGCAGCAGTCTCCGCTCCGGCGGTTTCGTCGATATCGGTGACGATGACGATAGCGCCCTCGTCATGGAAGCGCTCGGCGATCGCGCGGCCGATGCCGCGTGCTGCGCCGGTGACGACGCAGATCTTGGTGTTCAGTCTGGGCATGTAAGCCTCGAATTTGAGTCCGGTCGGCGGATTGCTCCGCTGGCGAGGGCCGCGTTAGCGGTGACGCTGGATCATTTCGAAAACTCCCGTTCAGTTTAGCGCAGGCGCTCGATCGCCTGTGCCAGTGCCACGTACAGCTTGCCCATGTCGGACGACAGAAGCGTCACGCCGAGCGGCGAGCCGTCGCGTTGCGTCAGGATCGTGCGGAGCATTGCTTCGAAGTCGTGGATGTAGCGGTTGACCATCTCGCGGAAGGTCTCGTCATCGTCGTACAGACCCGCGATCTCGCGGACTTCGCTGGCGTCGAGGATGCGGACGGCGCGACGCGTGAAGACGCCGCGGTCGCCCTTGAGATAGGCGCCCCAGGCACTGTCGGAGATTTCCGGCGCGATCGCCTTGGTGATGTCGATCGACGCCGAGTTGAGCGATTCGATCAGCAGAGAGACACGGCGCGCGAAGGTGTCCTGGTCAGCGTCCTCGCGTTCGGTCCGCGCTTCCTGGATCCGCGTTTCGACGACGGCGGTCTGGTCGACGATCGCCTGAACTTCGCGCGCGAGACGTTCGGTCGCGCCAGTGGCGGCATCAACCGCAACGCCGGTCGCGTCGGCTAGTGCCCTGACCTGACGTTCCACCGTGTCGTTGGTCGCGCGGCGCATCGCGTCAGCACTGGCGGCTTCGAGCGCGGCTGCGGCTTCGGGTATGACCTTCGACAGCGTCTCGCGCGCCTTGTCGGCAGCGACCGCGGCGGTTTCGCGCACGCGGTGGAGCGCCTCGATCAACTGCGGGGCGGCATCTTCGGCGAAATGCTGCGTGCGGCCGATCGCTTCGTCGACCATCTGACCAAGCGCATCGGCCTTGGCGCGGCCGGTGTTGAGCGTGTTGAGCAGGTCGGTCGAGAGCGTGTCGAGCACCAAACGCTGTTCGCCGATCACGCCGGCGATTGCCTCGATCGCGTCATGCGTGCTCTCCGCAGCGGTGACGAGCGCGAGCAGTTCGGGGCGCGCTGAGACGACGATGCTCTTGCTCGCCAACACTTGCGAATCAAGCCGGGCGAGTGCTTCCGGCATGGTCTCGTCGATCTCGCGCGCCGCCGAGTCGAGCGCCACGAGCAAGGTTTCGGTGGTCGTGATCGTCCGGTGCGCCATATCGTCGCCAGCGCGCAGCGCTTCGGTCATCGCATCAGCCGAACCGCCAAGCGCGCTGATCGATGCGGCGAGGCCCTGGGTGCGTTCTGTGCCGTGGCGGTGCAGCAATTCGATCCGCGCTTCGACTTCGCCGAGCCCGGTGTGGAGGTCGTCGACGATCCGGTCGCCGGCGCTGCGTTGCAGGTCGAGGCGGATCGCGACGCGTTCGATCGCGTCCTCTACCGTGGCAATGCGCTTGGCGAGCGCGTCGGCGCTGTCGCGGGCGGCGCTGTCGAGCGCAGCCTGGTTCGCGCCGACCATCGCCAGCATCGCGTCGCCCTGCGCGGCAATGCCCTTGCGCGCGTCGTCGACCGCGTCAGCGGTGCGGTTAAGCAGCGCGTCGACGGCGGCGGACATGCCGTCGGTGACCGATTCGAGATGCGTGCCCGCTGTCTGGCTGGTCGCCTCCATACGGACGATATGCGCTGCGAGACGCTGTGCGGCACCGCTCGCCATGGTGTCCGCGTCACGACCGCGTTCGGCCAGCGCGACGACCTGTGCATCGAGGGCTGCCGCATGTTCGCTTGCCGACAAGCCGGTGCGTTCAAGCCGCTTGGCGACGTCATCGATGTCGGCTTGAGCGCGCGGGAGGGTTGCGATCAACACCCCGAGGCTGGTTTGCGCGCCCGCCGTCGAGGTGGCCAGGTTGCGTGCATGGGCCGCTGCCTGGTCGATTTCGGAAACCATGCCGCGGCCGATCGCTGCGAGCTGTTCGGTCGCGCCGGCGCCCAGCGTCGTGAGCGCGTGCAATTGCTCGGCAAGGTGCAGACGATTCGCGTCGATCGTGTTCGACAGTGCGGCAACGGTACGTTCGAGGCTTGCAGCCTCGTCGCGCATCGCCTGCGCGGTGATGCCGAAACGGTGCGCCTCGGTCCGGCTGGTCCGCATTGCCAGCAACCAGACGATGCCGACGAGCGCGGGGACGACGCAGAGCGCGGCGATGAATTGAACGAGCGCGACCGGCTCGATGGTCGCCAGCGACCCGCGCGCAAGCCACAGCATGGCAGCGAGCCAGACAACCACCGCCGCGACCGCGATACCTGCGTAGAGACGTCCGCGCTCGGTCGCAGGCTCTTGATAAACCTCGTCGAAGTCTGTCGTGGGCACGGTGTCGGACATGTCTTCTATCACCGGATCCATCACGATATCCGCGCGAATGGGATGGGCATTGCCTGCCGCCGCACGAAACCCGATCATTGACGAACCCCCGTTCATGAAGAGCGGAAGTATCACGAAACGCAGGCAGACAAAATGCATAGTGCACGCGTTGCACGAGTATCCATCCGGTAAGCAGGGCGGGATGGCGTATGATGCCCAAGCTATCGACCCGACGTTTGCGGCGGCGGCATGCGACCATCCTTCATCGATCGCCGCGCTGCGAATCGCGCTCGTGACGTGGTTCCGACCATAGCGCAGGGCGGTTCGGCCGAACGCGGGCTTTGCAGGACGGCGCGTACCGCCTAACAGCCGCGCATGCTTGCCGGCCTCTTATTTGCAATTCACGACGCCGACGATCGTCCCGATCGTCTGGCCGCGACGCTGCCGTTCAGCGGCGTCACGCTCATCGAATACCAGGCGCGGTTGCTGATCGCGGCTGGCGTGTCGCAGGTGATCGTCGTCGTCGCGCGCATGACACCCGAGCTTTTGGGATCGATCAACCGGATCGGGCGGCGCGGGGTTTCGGTCGATACGGTGCGCTCGGCGACCGAGGCGGTCGAGAAGCTTCATCCTCTCGCGCGCGTGCTGATGCTTGGCGACGGGCTGGTCACGACCGAGGCGATCGTCAAGGCGATGGCGGGCGAGGAGGGCGATTGCCTGCTCGTCGTGCCCGAAAGCGACGCGGGTCCGGGGTTCGAACGCGTCGGCGGGCAGATGGCATGGGCCGGCGTCGCGCGGCTGAGTTCGAGCCGGATCGCCGAGGTCGCGGCGTTGCCGCAGGATTACGATCTCCAGTCTTCTTTGCTCCGGCTGGCGGTGCAGTCGCGCGCGATCCACGTGCTGCTGCCGACCGATGCGGTGCGCGGCGGGCACGGGATCGAGCGTCAGGCGCGCACGCTGGAGGAGCGCGGTCGCGCGGTACTGATGACGATCGTGTCGGGCCGGCGAGGTTGGTTCGACCGGTTCGTGCTCGCGCCGATCGCGCGGCTAGCGCTCCCGTTGCTGGTCGATCGCGGTGCTGCCGGAACGACGGTCGGCGCGGCCGGGCTTGCGCTCGGTGCGGCTGGCCTCGTGACGATCGGCTTCGGGCTGTCGTCGGTCGGCCTCGTCATCGCGCTGATCGGATGTATCGCACTGGCGCTGGGCTCTGTCCTGAGCGGACTGCGCGACGAGGAGCCGATGGCGCATGGCCAGACGCTGGCGATCGCCGGTGTCGTCGCCGCTACCATCCTCGTCTTCGCATTTTTCGTCAGCGGCTATGCCGGCGATAACACGGCCCTGGCGATCGGCACTGCGCTGGTCGCGATCGGCGGGATTGCGGAGCGTGCCATCGTCGAACGCGAAAGGCAGCTCTGGTGGGGAAGTCCGACGGCCTATCTGCTGGTCGTCGCGCTGTTTGCGCTGATCGGTTTTCCGGTTGCCGGCCTGGGGCTGACGGCCGCTTACGCGACCGCTACGCTGGCGGCAGCAGTCGAGCGATTGCGTCGTACGCCTTAGGCGGACCTTAACGACCGGGGGCTAAGCACGGGATCATGTCGGTCGGCCCAACGATGCATGACGCTGTGCCGTCCTATGACCCCGTGACGCGGGCGGAAACTGCACGCCTGCGGGCGGAAACGCGGTTGGCGGGCACCATTGCCGACTTCTTCCTCGATGCGGATGCGCGGCTCGACGACCGGACGCGGCTGATGCTGGCGCATGTGCTCGGCGCGATCATCGGGGCGATCGAATGGGACATCCGTCGTCATGCCGCGCGGTTGCTGGCGGGTGACGGCGCGACCCGGGCGGGCGAGGCCATCCTCAAGGCGGGGGTAGGGAGCGTGGTCGAGCGGCTCACGCGCGCCGGTTTGCTCCGTGACGAAGAGCTGATGGAAGAACTTATCGCGCGCGTTCGCCATGACCTGATCGCGGCGTCGCTGCCCGTCGAGGTGGCCGAGCCCGACGAGGCGAGCCTGCTGGTGCGGCTGGCGGGCGTGCCGGACAGCATCGTGGCCGCCGCAGCTTCGGCGCTGTTGGCGGCAGAAAGCCGACGACGGGTCGCGAACGAACTGGGGTCGGCGGGCGGGAGCGAACTCCCCGCCGAACTGCATCACCGGCTGGTCTGGTGGGTGGCCGCAGCGATCCGCGATAGCCTCAAAACCACGCGCGAGAGCGACCGGGCGATCACCGATGCGGCCGAGCGTAGCCTGGCCGCGCATGACGAAGGCGAGCGACCCGACGCCGTCGCGATGCGGCTGGCCAAGGCGCTCGATGCGCGACCCAACGAACTCGCCGCGGTGTTGGTCGAATCGATCGGCGATCGACGGCTGTCGCTGTTCGTCGCGGTACTCGCGCATGCGCTCGGCATCGCGTTCGATCAGGCGCGGTCGATCACGCTCGAGCCGGATGGCGATCGACTGTGGCTGGCGCTGCGCGCGCTCGACATGGATCGGCCGACCATCGCCAGGGTCGGGCTCGCATTGTCGGAAGCCGATCCGCGACGCGATATCGAGGGATTTGCGGACGCGCTGGATGCGATCGTGTCGATCGGAGTCGAGGATGCGCGGGCATCGATCGCACCATTGGCACTGAACCGCGATTTTCGGATGGCGTTGCGTGCGCTGGCGCGTACGGATCGGCGATGAGCGTGTTCGACCCTTCGATCGAAAGCCCGATCGCCCACGCGATCGTCGCACCCGATGGCTCGCTGTCGTTCGCCGATCCTGCGTTGATCGCCCTCAACCAGCGCGCGGGCGGGATGCGCGGCGCGCCGCTGGCGGTGCCGCAACTCGCGACGATCGCGCGGCTGGCACGGCGGCTCGGGATCGTCGTGTCGCGCGGCGTGGTGGTCGCGGATGACGAGGCCGATGTCGATCTGTGGGTACGGGCTCAGCCGGACGGTGAGAATGTGCGGCTGACGGTCAGCGGCTGGCGTGAGATCGCGGCGTGGCGTCCGACCCGGCCAGCGCTCGACGCGGCGGATGATTTCCTCGGCAGCGATACCGACTGGCGATGGGAGACGGATTCCGCGCTGCGGCTGACGTTCGTGACGCTCGACGCGGGGCCGAAGCACGGCTTCGATGCGTTCGCGCTGCTCGGCCAGCCGCTGACCGCGATGTTTTCGCTCGATACCGGATCGGACGGGACGCTGCCGATCCTCGATGCGCTGGCACGGCGCCGTGCGATGACGGCGCAACCGGCGCGGCTGCGGAGTTCCGGGCGGGCGTTGACGCTTACCGCGAACGTCCGCCACGACGCCTCGGGAGATTTTGCAGGGTTCGTCGGCACGGCCCGGATGGTCGTCGAGGACGTCGCACCGCCTGCAGAAACCGCGACGCTGTCGCCGACATTCACGACCGGGCTCGACAAGGCATTGCGGATCCCGCTCGCGCGGATCGTCGCCAACGCCGACAGTATCAATGCACAGGCCGATGGTCCGGTGCAGCACGACTATGCCGATTATGCCGCGGATATCGCCAGTGCCGGGCGGCATCTGCTCGAACTGGTCGATGACCTCGTCGATCTGCAGGCGGTCGAACGTCCCGATTTCAAGCTATTGTCCGAGCCGATCGATCTTGCCGATGTCGCACGACGTGCGGCGGGGCTGTTGTCGGTGCGCGCCGCCAATGCCGATGTCACGATCACGCGACCGGCCGTCGACGTTCGCGTCGCGGCGCTGGGCGATTTCCGTCGCGTGCTGCAGATTCTCGTCAATCTGGTCGGCAATGCGGTGCGCTATTCGCCGCGTGGTGCGCAGGTGATCGTCACCGTAACGCGTACAGAAAGCCACGCCGTCGTCGTGGTCGCGGACAAGGGCAAGGGCGTTGCGCCCGAGGATCAGGTGCGGATTTTCGAGAAGTTCGAGCGGGTCGATCCGTCGGAGGCCGGCGGCAACGGGCTCGGCCTGTATATCGCACGGCGCTTGGCGCGGGCGATGCAGGGGGATCTGACGGTAGAAAGCGCGCCCGGTGAAGGTGCGCGGTTCGTGCTGACGTTACCGGCGGATCCGGCGCGCCACTAGGATCAGCGCGAGGCCGAACGCGGCGAGGAATGCGCCGCGATCCGCCCAAGGCCGCTGATCGAGCATGAAGCTCGACTGCGGCCAATGGACGTATCCGAGCCCCTGGCCGATCCAGAGCAGACCCATCAGCGCGCAGAGCACGCCGACGACCATCAGGATCGGCCGGAGCGTCTTCATCAGCGTGACGCCATCGGGACGTAGTCACGCGCAGTCGGGCCGCTGTAGAGCTGGCGCGGACGGCCGATCTTCTGGTCGGGATCGGTGATCATCTCGTTCCACTGCGCGACCCAGCCGACGGTGCGGGCGAGCGCGAAGAGGACGGTGAACATCGACGTCGGGAAACCGATCGCCGAGAGGATCACGCCCGAGTAGAAATCGACGTTCGGGAACAGCTTCTTTTCGATGAAGTACGGATCGTTGAGCGCCAGACGCTCGAGCTCGATAGCGACGTCGAACACGGGGTCGGAGACGCCCAGCTCGCCGAGCACTTCCTTGACGGTGGTCTGCATGACGGCCGCACGCGGATCGTAGTTTTTGTAGACGCGGTGGCCGAAGCCCATCAGGCGGAACGGATCGTTCTTGTCCTTGGCGCGGGCGATATATTCGGGGATGCGGTCGACCGTGCCGATCTCATGCAGCATGTTGAGCGCGGCTTCGTTCGCGCCGCCGTGCGCGGGGCCCCACAGGCAGGCGATGCCGGCCGCGATGCACGCGAACGGGTTGGCACCCGACGAGCCGGCGAGACGGACGGTCGAGGTCGACGCGTTCTGCTCATGATCGGCGTGGAGGATGAAGATGCGGTCCATCGCCTTTTCGACGATCGGGTTCACGACATACTTCTCCGCCGGGACGCCAAACGTCATGCGCAGGAAATTTCCGGTGTAGCTCAGCGTGTTGTCCGGATAGACGAACGGCTGGCCGACGCTGTACTTGTACGCCATCGCGGCGATCGTCGGCATCTTGGCGATCAGGCGGTGCGACGCGATGACGCGCTGTGCCGGATCGTGGATGTCGGTCGAATCGTGATAGAACGCCGAGAGCGCGCCGACGACGCCGCACAGGATCGCCATCGGATGCGCGTCGCGGCGAAAGCCACGGAAGAACTGCGCGAGCTGCTCATGCACCATCGTGTGGCGCGTGATCGTGTTGGAAAAGTTCGCCAGCTCGTCTTCGCTCGGCAGTTCGCCGTTGAGCAGGAGGTACGCGACCTCCATGAAGTTCGACTGTTCGGCCAGCTCGCCGATCGTGTAACCGCGGTGCAGCAGCGTGCCCGCGTCACCATCGATATAGGTCAGCTTCGACTGGCACGACGCCGTCGAGGTGAAGCCCGGATCATAGGTGAAATTGTCCGTCTGCGCGTACAGCTTGCGGATATCGATGACATCGGGTCCGACCGTACCGGACATCACCGGATACTCGAAATCCTTGCCGTCGACCTTGAGGGTTGCGGTCTCGCTCATGCTTGTATCCTTCCTCGAAATCTTATCAGCTAGCCATCCGGTCGGCGATCCGTCCCAGGCTCTCGTCGCGCCCGAGCAGGTCGAGCACATCGAAGATCCCCGGCGACGTCTTGCGTCCCGTCAGCGCGGCGCGAAGCGGCTGTGCGACCTGGCCGAGCTTGACGCCCCGCGCTTCGGCCACGCGCCGTACCGCGCCTTCGAGCGCTTCCGTATCCCACTCGGCGAGCGCGTCAAGTTCGGCATGGGCATTGACCAAAATTGCACTCGCTTCACCTTGTAAAAGGCTCGCTGCGGCGTCGTCCATCGCCAGAGGGCGCTGGCTGAACAGGAAGTTCGAGCCTTCGGCCAGTTCGTTCAGGTTTGCGGCACGCGGCTTCAGGACGGGCATCGCGCGAGTCAGAAGATCGAGTCCGCCGCTCGGCAGGTCGTGGCCGAGGCGATCAGCGGCAAGCTGTGCGAGGCGCGCGTCATCGGCTTCGCGGATGTAGTGGCCGTTGAGGTTCTCGAGCTTCTTCAGGTCGAAACGCGACGGCGACTTGCCGACGCCCGACAGGTCGAACCATTCGACCGCCTGTTCGCGGCTGATGATCTCGTCGTCGCCGTGACCCCAGCCGAGGCGGAGCAGGTAGTTGTCGAACGCTTCGGGCAGGATACCCATCTCGTCGCGGTACGCTTCGATACCGACCGCGCCGTGACGCTTCGACAGCTTGGCGCCATCGGGGCCGTGGATCAGCGGGATGTGCGCGTAGATCGGCTCGGGCCAGCCCATCGCGCGGTAGATCGGCAGTTGGCGGAATGCGTTATTGAGGTGATCGTCGCCGCGAATGACGTGCGTGACGCCCATGTCGTGATCGTCGACGACGACCGCGAGCATGTAGGTCGGCGTACCGTCCGAGCGGAGGAGCACGAGGTCGTCGATCTCTTCGTTCTTGACCGTGACGGCGCCCTGGACGCGGTCCTCGATCGTGACGGCGCCTTCCTGCGGCGCGCGCAGGCGGACGACATGGGGAAGGTTCGGCGCTTCGCTCTCGGGGCGATCACGCCACGGGCTGCGGATGCGAAGCGGCTTCTTCGCGGCCTGCGCCTCGGCGCGCATCGCTGCGATCTCGTCGTTGGTCATGTAGCAGCGATACGCGTGGCCCTTCGCGACCATTTCGTGCGCGACCTGCGCGTGGCGTTCGGCGCCGGCGAACTGCATGACGACGTCGCCGTCCCAGTCGAGCCCGAGCCAGCGCATCCCGTCGATGATCGCGTCGATCGCCGGCTGGGTCGAGCGGACCCGGTCGGTATCCTCGATCCGCAGCAGGAATTTGCCCCCGTTCGCCTTGGCGAACAGCCAGTTGAACAGCGCGGTGCGCGCGCCGCCCAGATGCAGGAACCCCGTCGGCGACGGAGCGAAACGGGTAACCACGGGTGCGGCCGAAGCGGCGGTGCCCGTATCAGATATTGCGCCCAACCGCGGGTGCTCCCAGACTGATGAAACGATGGAGAAACGATGGCCATGACAGCCGTCGCCGCCCCTAGCATGCGTCCTTGGCGGCGACAAATGGGCGTGCCGCGATGGGGGGCTGTCGTTGGGCTTGCCGTGGAGCGAGGGGGGCTAGCGGTCGAGCGCTGGCTGGAGGCGGAGCGCGACCAGCTGGTACTGTGGCTGCCGGTGATTCTGGGCGGCGGGATAGCTCTATGGTTCGCGTTGCCGGACCCGGCGGCATGGAGCGTGACGATCCTGTTGCTGGTGGCGAGTGGGCTCGCGTGTCTGGCGCTGGGGCAGGGTGGCCGTGCGGCGCGGTCTTTGGCGATCGGATTGCTGGCGACGGGACTAGGGCTTGGGTTGATCTGGGCGCGATCCGAGTCGGTGGCGCGGCCCGTGCTGGGCGGGCCGACGATCGCTAGCTTCTCGGGGAAGGTCGAGGCGATCGAGCCGCTGGTGGCGCGTAAGCTGGTCCGGCTGACGCTGCTGCCGGTCGGGAAGGGGGTTGAGACCGATGGGCAACCAGTCGCCTTGCCGTATCGAGTCCGCGTCAATCTGGCTGAGGCGGATGCGCCGAAGCTGCTCGGGACCGGGGCCCTCGTGCATTTGCGGGCCCGGCTGATGCCGCCGCCGCTGCCCGCGGTGCCGGGAGCGTACGACTTCGCACGCGTCGCTTGGTTCGGCGGTATCGGTGCGACCGGGCGAGGCTTTGCACCGGTAGTCGTGACGACAGCAAGCGACGCGGGCGCCGGCATCCGCGTCGCGCTGTCGCACCACATCGTATCGCGACTCGAGGGGAGTGCCGGCGGTATCGCCGCAGCGCTCGCAACCGGCGACGTCGGTGCGATCAGCGAGGAAGATTCGGAGGCGATGCGCCGCGCTGGGCTCGCACATCTGCTGTCGGTGAGCGGATTGCATATCACCGCAGCGGTGGCGGCAACGATGTTGATCGTGTTGCGTCTATTGGCGCTCAGTCCGTGGCTGGCATTGCACGCGCGCCTGCCGTTGATTGCCGCGCTGGCGGGTGCCGCGGCAGCGATCGGCTATACGTTGCTGACCGGGAGCCAGGTGCCGACGATCCGGTCGTGCGTCGCCGCGTTGCTGGTGCTCGCGGCGCTGGCGATGGGGCGCGAGGCGATGACCTTGCGCCTCGTCGCGGCGGGGGCGGCGTGTGTCATGCTCGTCCTCCCCGAATCGGCGGCGGGGCCGAGCTTTCAGCTCTCGTTTGCGGCAATCACCGCTATCATGGCGTTGCATGAGCATCCGGTAATCCACGCATTCTTCGGGCCGCATGAGGAGGGGCCGGGACGCAAGTTGGCGCGGAGTGTCGCGTCGCTGTTGCTGACCGGGCTGCTGGTCGAACTCGCGCTGATGCCGATCGCGGTGTATCATTTCCACAGGGCCGGGCTGTACGGCGCGTTCGCCAACATCATTGCGATACCTCTGACGACGTTCGTGGTGATGCCGCTGGAAGCGTTGGCGTTGCTGCTCGATGCCGGGGGCCTGGGTGCGCCGATCTGGTGGCTGGTCCAGCGCTCGCTCGATGCGCTACTGTGGCTGGCGCACATCGTTGCCAGCGCGCCTGGCTCGGTGCGGTCGTTGCCCGCGATGCCGACGGCAGCGTTCGCACTGATGATCGTCGGGGGAATCTGGATTGCGCTTTGGCGGACGCAGTGGCGACGCCTCGGGCTGGCGCCGCTGATGGTCGGAGCGATCTGGGCGCTAACCACGCCAGCGCCTGACGTTCTGGTGACGGGAGACGGTCGCCACGTCGCGGTGCGCACCTCGGCGGGGCTGGCGATGCTGCGCGATCGGGCGGGCGACTATACGCGCGACACGCTGGCCGAGAATGGCGGGGTTGATGGCGAGCCGCTGTTGCTGGCGGACCAACCCGATGCCCGGTGCAGCCGCGATCTGTGCGTCACCGACATCGCCGCACGGGGTCGAATGTGGCGCATCCTCGCGACCCGCAGCGCGTATATGGTGCCGATTACCGAGTTCATTGCCGCCTGCCGCAGCGCCGACGTCGTCGTCAGCGAACGCGGCCTGCCGAAACGCTGTGCGCCGCGGTGGCTGAAACTGGATCGTCGTGTACTCCGGCGAACTGGCGGTGTTGCCCTGACCTTAGGGAGTGGGACGATTGTGACGATCCTGAACGCAGGCGATCGCCACCCCTGGCGCGACCCTCCTCTCCTCGAACGTACCGCGCAATCGCTCGGGCCGCGACATGACCGGTTTCACGACGCCGCGTCGGCGTTTCGCGCCACCCGAGGTGGTCGAAAGTAGAAATGCTCACGCGAAGGCGCAAAGACGCGAAGGTGATGCGATTGGGGAGACCTTAACACCTTCATAAACGATAAGCCGACGTCGGTTTTTCGGTGGTCTGCCAAGGGAAATAGACGCCGATCTAAGCACTACATCTTCGCGCCTTCGCGTGAACAAAATCATCCGTCGTCGCAAGCGATCTCAGTGCGAAGAGTTGGTTCACGCGGAGCCGTGGAGAAGTTTTACGATAGGTGAACCGAACTGGCTATTGTTCGGTCTTACTGCCGAAGACATTGGAACAGCTTCATCCCTCCCCGAACGCAATACCTCCGCGCCTCCGCGCGATCCAATTCTTTGGCTGCGCGGGCGCTTGGCGGCGATATGTTCGCGCAGAGGCGCAGAGGCGCAGAGGCGCAGAGGCGCGGAGATTAGGCGTTCGAGTCGAGGTCGCGCTTATGCATCGGAGTGTGAGAAGGTCTTCCGGATGCTTGGCGGTGTTTTCTTGGGCGTGTCGAAGAACTGGCCGCTTTTTCGACAACTCCCAGCACAACGCTTAGTTTGTCGAAGAGGCCCGGCCGCTGTTGCCGGTAGGATAGAGCGACTTGGCTTATCGGCTTGACTGTCGCTTTTCCTTAGCAACCAAACTGAGACCGGCCTGCGTCGCGATGGGGCAGGTCGGCCTCGGCAATTCAGTCGTAGCGGCGGAGGATGCCGGAGAGTTTGCCCTGCACGCGGACTTGGGCGGGGGCGTAGCGTTGGGGGTCGTAGGCTCGGTTCGCCGGGTCGAGGCGGACCATCGCGCCTTCGCGGCGGAAGTATTTTAGGGTGGCTTCGCTGTCCTCGATCAGCGCGACTACGATCTCGCCGTCTCGTGCGGTTTCGGTGCGGCGGATCAGGGCGTAGTCGCCGTCTAGGATGCCGGCTTCGACCATCGAGTCGCCCGAGACTTCGAGTGCGTAGTGTTCGCCGGTGCCGAGGAGTGCGGCGGGGACGGCGAGCATCGTGCTGCCCTCGAACGCTTCGATCGGGACGCCAGCGGCGATGCGGCCGTGGAGGGGGATCTCGATGACGTCGTTGGCCGGTTGCGGCGTCGCGGCGGCGGGGGCGGCCTTGACGTTCGACGGCTTGGACGGCGTCTTCTTTTCCGGGCGCTCGGGCATACGCAGCACTTCGAGCGCGCGCGCGCGGTTCGGCAGGCGGCGGATGAAGTTGCGCTCCTCGAGCGCACTGATCAGACGGTGGACGCCCGACTTCGACTTGAGATCGAGTGCGTCCTTCATCTCCTCGAACGACGGCGAGACGCCGGTATCGTTGAGGCGATCGTTGATGAAGCAGACGAGTTCGTGCTGCTTGCGCGTGAGCATGGCGGTTCTCCGTCCGGAACAGACTGGGAACTTCTATGGAACATAATTAACGGCGTCAAGCGTCCGTATCACGCGATCACAAGGATTTCCGCCGATTCGCCTGTCTTTGCTACGGGCGCGTTGCCAGGGCGGACGATCAGGCAGGTCGAGCGGGCGAGCGTCAGCAGCATCGAGCTGTCCTGGATCGTCGAGGCATAGGCTTTTCCGTCGCGCAGTTCGGCGCGGAGGTAGTCGGTGCGGGCGTTGTTCGCAGGCAGGTCTTCGCCGAGCAGCGCGTGGGTCGACTGGGGGAGCGGGTCGCGCGCGCCGGCCATGTGCGCGACGACGGGTTTGACGAACAACGTCGCGGTGACGAACGCGGAGACCGGATTGCCGGGGAGGCCGAGCACCATCATCTCGCCGATCCGGCCGGCCATCATCGGCTTGCCGGGGCGCAGCGCAATCCGCCAGAAATCGATGGTGCCGCCGGCGGCTTCGATCGCCGGGCGGACGAGGTCGTGGTCGCCTACCGATGCGCCGCCGGTGGTGACGAGCAGGTCGGCCTGCACGCTGGCGAAGGCGTCGCGGAGTACGTCGAGATTGTCGGGCAGGATGCCGAGATCGATGATGTCGACGGGCATGTCGGCGAGCATCGCCGCGAGCATGATGCCGTTCGATTCGGGGAGCGCGACGCCGTCCGTGGTCGACCCCGGGGGGACGAGTTCGTCGCCGGTGGCGGCGACGGCGACGCGGACGCGGCGGTTGACGGTGAGGCTGCCGTGGCCGCCGGTCGCGGCGACGGCAATGCGGGCGGGGCTGAGGCGATCTCCGGCAGCGATCAGGCGGGTGCCGGTGGAGAAATCGAGGCCCTTGCGACGGGTGTTCCGGCCGAGCGTGGGCGGGCCTTCGCCGGCAAGGATCAGGGTTTCGCCGTCACGCTCGGCTTCTTCCTGGACCATGACCGTGTCGGCGCCGTCAGGCATGGCGGCGCCGGTAAAGATGCGAGTGGCTTCTCCGGGGGCGACCTGGCCTGCGAAGGGGCGGCCGGCGGCGCTTTCGCCGATGACTTTCCAGGGGCCCGGGAGGTCGGCGTAGCGGATCGCGTAGCCGTCCATCGCGGAGAGGTCTGCGGCGGGCTGCGTGCGGCGGGCGAGGATGTCCTCGGCGGCCCAGCGGCCGGCGGCTTCGCGCAACGTCACGGTCTCGTGGCCGACGCGGGGGGCCATGGTGAAGAGGCGGGACTGGGCTTCGGCGACGGGGACTAGGGTCATGCTAAGGCTCTGTTTTTGGGCGGTTTGGGAAAGTGAAGTATAGGAAGTGTAGACGCTGGGAGCGTTTTCGCGGTTGGCGCTTTTGGGGTGTTGTATGGGGAAGCGCGGGGCGTGGGGTAGGTTCCGTGTTTGGCATGGGTTTGGGGTGTAGGACAGGTGTTGTTGGCCGAGGTGCGACGGCTTTGTGACTGACTAGGCTGCGTAACATCGAACGTCGTTCCCACTTCCTTGTTCTCCCGCGAAGGCGGGAGCCCAGACTGGGTCCCCGCCTTCGCGGGAAAACACGGATTTGGCCGATGGCGTTCGTTATTACCTTGGCCTTCCCAACTGGGCCCCGGCCTTCGCCGGGGTGGTGTTTTGATTTGGTCGCGGGCTTCTCCGGCGGTGACTGCCGAGTGCGGATGGGTCCTCGATAGCGTTCCTCGACGCTCGGCCAGCGCGGGTTCATCGCTTGCGGGGCTTTGTTTGGGGGAAAGAGACACCAGATCAGCATGATGACACGCAATCAGCCTCGAGCGAGAGACAGGATCGGGGCGGCGGTGGGCGCTGTGCTGTTGCCAGGGGTGCTGGGTTATGCGCTGCTCAATGGGCTGGTGGTGCCGATGCCGGCGGCGGTGAGCGATGCGTTGAAGGTGTTCGATGCGGCGCCGCCTCCGCCACCGCCGCCCGAGGAGAAGGTGCGGCCTCGGCCTTCGCCTAGCCGGCAACCCGAGGGAGCAGCGTCGCCGCCTAATCTGAAATCGAAGGCTACCGAAGTGGTGGCGCCGCCGCCGGCAGTGCCGGTTGTGGTGCCGCCGCCTGTCGTAGTCGCGGAGAAGGCTGGAGTGGGTGCGCGGGCGACCGCCGGAGCGTCGGATGTGCGCGGGCCGGGGACGGGAAGTGGGGGGATTGGTAATGGCTCCGGCAGCGGCGGATATGGCGATGGTGACGGTGGCGGGGGCGAGGAGATGCCGCCGCGGTGGCGTAAGGGGCGGTTGAAGGACTCCGACTATCCGCGCGAGGCGGCGGAGACGGGTATCCGGGGTCGGGTTTCGGTGCGGTATCTGGTCCAGGCCGATGGACGGGTGTCGCGGTGCCGGGTGACCCGGTCTAGCGGGAGCCGGGAGCTGGATGCGCTGACGTGCCGGTTGATCGAGGAGCGGTTTCGGTATGATCCCTCGCTCGATGCGGCGGGGCGGCCGGTGGAGTCTACGATCGTGGAGGATCACGAGTGGGCTATGGGTGAGGATTGAGTTCAGCTGAGCGCGTTCTGCTTGGCGTGCCCTCACCCTCGCCGCCTTTAGCGTCTTTCTCTCTCCCCGTTGGGAAGAGGGTTTTGTTTACGCGGTCCAGTTGCCGGATTTGCCGCCGGACTTTGCGCGGACGCGGATGTCGGTGAGGACCATCGTCTTGTCGATCGCTTTGGCCATGTCGTAGATCGTCAGGAGCGTTACCGTGGCAGCCGTCAGGGCTTCCATTTCGACGCCGGTCTTGCCTTCGGTCGAGGCGGTGGCGGTGGCGGTTACGCCGGTTTCGTCGACGACGAGGTCGATTTCCACCTTGGTGAGCGGAAGCGGGTGGCAGAGGGGGATGAGGTCGCTGGTGCGCTTGGCGGCCATGATGCCGGCGACGCGGGCCACCGCGAGGACGTCGCCCTTTTTCGCGGTTCCGGCGCCGATCGCCGCGGCGGCTTCGGCGGACATGGTGATGCGGCCGGAGGCGACAGCTTCGCGGGCGGTGACCGCCTTGCCGCCGACGTCGACCATGCGGGCCGCGCCAGCTTCGTCGATGTGGGTGAGGCCGGTCATCCGACGAGCGCCCGGGTGGCGGCTTCGACGTCGTCCTGGCGCATGAGCGCTTCGCCGATCAGGAAGCAGTGGATGTCGTGCTCGGCCATCGCGTCGAGTTCGGCGCGAGTCGTCAGGCCGCTTTCGGCGACGAAGGTGCAGTCCTTGGGGGCTTTGCCGACGAGGTCGTAGGTGCGCTGGAAGTCGACCGAGAAGTCGTGCAGGTCGCGGTTGTTGACGCCGATCAGGCGCGACTTGAGCCGCAGCGCGCGCTCCATCTCGTGCGCGTCGTGGACCTCGACCAGCACGTCCATGCCGCATTCGAGCGCGGAAGCCTCGATCTCGGCCATCTGGATGTCGTCGAGCGCGGCGACGATGATCAGGATGCAGTCGGCGCCGATCGCGCGTGCTTCGGTCGACTGCCAGGGGTCGACCATGAAGTCCTTGCGCAGGACGGGGATCGAGACGGCATCGCGCGCCGCGGTCAGGTAGGCGTCGGAGCCCTGGAACCACTTTTCGTCGGTCAGCACCGAGAGGCACGCGGCGCCGCCGGCTTCGTAGGCGCGAGCGTGGGCTACGGGATCGAAATCGGCGCGGATGAGGCCTTTCGACGGACTGGCCTTCTTGACCTCGGCGACCAGCGCGTAGCCGGTCTTCGCGTCGAGCGCGGCGCGGAAGCCGCGGGGCTTCGACATGCGGGCGATGCCGGCGTCGATGTCGGCGAGCGAGGTCGTTGCCTTGCGCGCGGCAACTTCGGCGCGCTTGGTCTCGAGAATACGGTCGAGCATGGTCATGTCAGTAGGCGATCCAGCGGTCGAGCAGCGCGTCGGCGCTGCCGGTGTCGAGGGCGGCGGCGGCTTTGGCTGCGCCGTCGACGAGAGTGGGGACGGTGCCGGCGACCATCAAGGCGGCGGCGGCGTTGAGCAGGACGGCGTCGCGGTAGGCGCCGGCCTCGCCCTTGAGCAGGCGGCGGAGTGCGTCCGCGTTGTGGTGTGCGTCGCCGCCGCGGATGTCGGTGATGGCGTGGCGGGTAAGGCCTGCGTCTTCGGGGGCGACTTTGCGCGGCAGCGTGACGGTGCCGACCGAGGCGACGATGCTGGGGCCGGCACCCGACAGTTCGTCGAGGCCTTCTTCGCCGGAGACGACGAGCGCGGCTTCGGTGCCGAGCTGTTCGAGGGCTTCGGCGTAGAGCGTGACGTAGTCGGGGCGGGCGATGCCGATGAGCTGGCGGGTGGTGCCGGCCGGGTTGGCGAGCGGGCCCATCAGGTTGAAGATCGTCCGCCGGCCGATGCGTTGGCGGATCGGGGTGATGCGCTTCATCGCCGGGTGGTGGTTGGCGGCGAAGAGGAAGGCGATGCCGATCTCGTTGAGGCTCGCCTCGGCAGTGGCGCCGGCGCGGTCCATGTCGAGGCCGAGGACTTCCAGCGTGTCGGCGGCGCCGGCCTTGCTCGAGGCGGCGCGGTTGCCGTGTTTGGCGACGGGGACGCCGCATGCTGCGACGACCAGCGCGACGGCGGTCGAGACGTTCAGGGTGTGGTGGCCGTCGCCACCGGTGCCGCAGACGTCGATCGCGCCGGCGGGGGCGTCGATCGGGATCATCCGGTTGCGGAGTGCGCGCGCGGCTTCGGCGATCTCGATGCTGGTCTCGCCGCGGGTCGCCAGATCGGCGAGAAAGCTGGCGATCGCGTCGTCGCTAGCGCGGGCGTCGAGGATGTCGGCGAACGCCTCTCGGGCGGATTCGCGGGAGAGGGGGGAGCTGGGGTCTGGCAGGAGCGTGGTGGTGGTCACAGCTCCAGGCCTTCGCGCGGTATCACCGGGATCCCGGCCATTTTCAGGAAGTTGGCCAGCATCGCATGCCCGTGCTCCGTTGCGATGCTTTCCGGGTGGAACTGCACGCCGTGGATCGGCAGCGTGGCGTGGCGGAAGCCCATCACGGTGCCGTCCTGCGCGGTCGCGTTGACGACCAGCGTGTCGGGGACCGCGTTGACGATCAGCGAGTGATAGCGCGTGGCGATGAACGGCGAGGGCAACCCAGCGTACAGCCCGGTGTCGTCGTGGACGACGGGCGAGGTCTTGCCGTGCATCAGGCCGCCGCGCTCGACCTTGCCGCCGAAATGCTGGCCGATCGCCTGGTGGCCGAGGCACACGCCAAGCAGCGGCTTGCCGGCATCCGCGCAGGCGGCAACCAGGTCGAGGCTTACGCCCGCCTCGGTCGGCGTGCAGGGACCGGGGGAAATGAGGAACGCGTCCGCGCCCGACGACAGAGCCCGCCCGGCGGAGATCGCATCGTTGCGGACGACTTCGACCTCGACACCCAGTTCCATCAGGTAATGGACGAGGTTCCAGGTGAAGCTGTCGTAATTGTCGACGACGAGGATCATGGCGCCGCCATAGCTGATGCGTCACGCCGCGCAACGGTGTTGCCGCAAACCGAGGCGGTTGGGCGGGCCGTCGCATTTCTGTCGTGCTGCAGTCGCGAGAGCCGGGCACCGCTCCTATATGAACGCTATCATTCAGGGCGGAGCAATGCCGCGTGCTGGACGTTATCCTTTCAAAGGAGCTTAACCGATGTTTCGTACCGCCGTCCTCGCTGCACTGATCGCACTTCCCGGCATGGCGTATGCCCAGGACGCGCAAGTCGACACGCCGCCGCAGCGTATCCGCAGCGTGACGCTGACCGGCGACCAGAAATGTCCGAAGTCGAGCGGTGGCGAGATCGTCGTGTGCTCGACGCTCGACCAGCCTTATCGCATCCCGAAATCGCTGCGCGATGACAAGCCGATCGCCGCGCAGAACCAGAGCTGGGTCAACCGTGCGGCGGCGCTGGATCAGGTCGGGCGTGTCGCTGGCGGGTTACCGGATACGTGTTCGGCGGTCGGGACAGGTGGTCAGTCGGGCTGCTTCATGCAGCGCAACCAGGCGTATGCGGCGGAGCGTCGCGCGTCCGCTACCGAGTCGAACCCGCAGCCGTAAGCGTTTGTCGTTGAGGTTACTCCGTAACCTCGAATGACTTCCCGGCGAGGTATTACGTTCCCGGCGTGAACCCGTCATCCCGATCCGGCGGGGTAGGCGCATGCACCTCGCTGCAGATCGATCGGAGCGCGTCCTTCATCCCTTCCTCGAAGGTCGGATGATAGATCGGCAGATCGAGCACCTCGGTCGCGGTCCAGCCGCTCTGGATCGCCCACGCGATCAGATGCGCACTATGCTCGACGGCCGGCCCCGCCATCGTCGCGCCGGTCAGCCGACCATCGCGACGATCGGCATAGAACCGTACCAGCCCGGCATTGCACGCCTCGACCTTCGCACGTCCCTGATCGTCGTACGATGCCGTCCCGATCACGCTGTCCTTGTCGTCGTCCTTGGCGATCTTGCCGATCACCGCAACGTTGGGATGCGTGAAGGTGATCGCGAACGGCACGCTCCGTTTGCCCGGCGTCACCTCTGGATAACTCGCCGCGTTGCGCCCCGCGATCGTCCCCTCGGAAGACGCCTCGTGCAGCACCGCGCGATCGTGATCGGCATCGCCCGCGATGAAGATCGGTGCTGTGCCGCACTGCATCGTCTCGCAATCATAGTCCGGCATGCCATGCTCATCGAGCGTGAGGCCGGTCGTCTCGAGTCCGATGCCCTTGATCCGTGGCGGACGCCCGGTCGCGACGAGCAGATAGTCGAAGCGCTGCTCGCCCGATGCGGAACCACTCCAGGCCAGCTTGACGCCATCGGCGTCCGGTTCGACCGTCAACTCGACACCGAGCAGGATCGGCATCGCGCGCGAAAGGATCGCATGATACGCCTCGCCGACATGGCGGTCCTTCAGCCCGCCGATCGTCTCGCCCATGTCGAACACCATCGTCTCGACCCCAAGCCGTGCCATTGCCTGCGCCAGTTCCAGTCCTAGCGCGCCCGCGCCGATAACACCGAGCGACTTCGGAAGGTCTTTTAGGTCGAAGATGCTCTCGTTGGTCAGCACGCGGTCGCGCACCGCGTCGAACATCTCGGGGATCGCAGGGCTCGATCCGGTCGCGATCACCACGGACTTCGCATGGACCTCGCGGCCATCGCTCAGCGACAGGATCGTCGCACCCGCAAATTTCGCGCGTGCTTCGATCTTCACCTCCTCGGGCAGCTTGCCGATCGAATTCTCGACACCCGCGACGAACGCATCGCGCTCCTTACGGACCCGCGCCATCACCGCGACGCCGTCGACCTTGCCCGACGCCTCGATCCCAAAGACGGACGCGTGCTCGACAGCGTGCATCGCATTTCCCGCCGCGATCAACAGCTTCGAAGGCATGCATCCCACGCTCGCGCAGGTCGTGCCGCCGAAGCCTTCGTCGATCAGCAGCGTCTTGGCGCCGTTGCGTCGCGCGCTGCGCTCGGCGGCAAGGCCCGCGGTTCCGGCACCGATGATCGCCACGTCGCAGGTCAGCTTCGTCATAAGTCTCTCCGTTGCCGGAGAATTCCGGAGCCACGCTCGACGAAACCTTCGACGCCGCCCAGCCGTTCCGCAGTGCAGCACATTACCTGACGAAGGACGCTTATGTTAACCCTCCACCACCTGAACTACTCGCGCTCGATCCGCGTCATCTGGCTCCTCGAAGAGCTCGGCATCGAATACGATCTCGTCAAATACGAGCGTGACGAGAACTTCCGCGCACCGCCCGCGCTCAAGGCGATCCATCCGCTCGGCAAGGCGCCGGTGCTGGTCGACGACGCGCTGACGCTCGCCGAAAGCGCGCCGATCCTGTCGTATATCGACGAGCGTTACGGCGACCGTCGCTTTTCGCCACCGATCGACAGCGATGCGGCCGCCGTGCACGACGAGTGGCTGCAATATGTCGAAAGCTCGGCGTCGTTGCCGATCATGATGACGTCGCTCGGCAAGCGGATGGGTGGCCTGCCCGACGGCCTTGCCAAGTTCACCGGGCCCGAAGTGACCAAGACGCTCGACTATATCGGCGCGGGGGTTGGCGATGGCCCGTATCTGATGGGCGAGCAGCTGATGCTGGCCGATATCCAGATGTGCTACATCCTCGCGATCGCCGAGAGCGCCGGATTGCTCAAGGAGCATCCCGACGTCGCGGCGTATCTGGATCGCCTGCGCGCCCGTCCCGCGTTCATCGCCGCAACTGAAATCGGTGGCCCGCTGATGCCGGCCCGCCGCTAAACACGACGGAAGGGGGTAGCGGCTGCGTTACCCCCCGAAGCTGCGTCCACCGAAGCCGCCGCCGAAGCCGCCGCGCGAGATCACCGAACTGCGCGACTGGACGCGGGCAGGGGCTCTGGCGGTGGTTGGCGTGAAGGCGTCGGAGCCTACGCGGGTCCGGCCGGTCACATAGTCCCGGTTGATCCGGCCGCCGGCACCACCGTAATAATTGCCGTCGCGATCCCGGTACATCGGCGCGCCGCGGTTGCCGAAGCCGCCGTTGAGCGCCTGCCCGACGAGGAAGCCCGTCAACAGCGGCGTGAAGAAGCTCCCGCCGCTGCCGTTGTTGCGCGGCTCGCACTGCGCGGCGCCATATTGCTCTTCGCAGGTCTGCCGGTCCTGAAACCGTGGCGCGGTCTTGGCGGCATCGGCCTTCGCCTGCTCGAACGCGGTGTCGCACTGCACCGCCGACAGCGCACCCGCCGCGCGGCATTCCGCGACCGACGCATAGCTCTGCGCCTCGACGGGCTTGCCGCCGACATCGCCGTCGCACGCGGTCAGCGAGATGCCCGATCCTGCGATCAGGCTGGTGAGGACGATCGATCTGGAACGCTTCATCGCTATGCCCTTCAGTTCGTCATGCAGGCGGCGTTGAGGATGCCGACGCACAACGAGATGCTGCCCATATAGGTCGCCGCCGCGATTTCGCCGCGGACGATCCGGTCGTTGAAGTCGCGCATCACGAAATGCTGGACCACCAGGAACGTCACGATCTGGATCACGCCCGCCAGCAACGCCCACACCGCGAACTCGAGCAACGAGACGGTATGCGTCAGCGCGGACGCCAGTGGCAGGACATAGCCGAGCAGTGCCGCGCCAAGCGTGATCGCCGCGGCGGTGTTGCCTTCGCGGATCAGCGACTTCTCGTGATACGGCGTCGCGACCTGATAGACGATCTTGAAGACGATTGTGAACGCCCCCGCCGCGACGAACGCGATCAGGAAGGCGAGCGCGCTGGCGCCGAAGCTGTATTGGTCGATCATGGCATTTCCCCCGCAGCCGTCTGCGCGCGACGCTAGGCCCTGAACTCGCCGAGTTCCAGTGCCACGCCCAGCATGATCTCGAACGAGACGTCGCCGGACTCCGTCTCCATGTCGATCGCGAGCAGCAATTCGCGCCCGTCGTCGCCCGGCAGGTCGCGGCTGAACAGCATGCAGGTCTGGAAGATGCGGCGATCGACGATCCCGTCGCGGTCGTCGTGCAGTTCCTCCCAGAACGTCACCGGCTCCTGCTCTCTGGCTTCGGGGCCGAACCATGCGCGGCTGTATTCGGGCAGTCCTTCCGCGGTGAAGGTGCGTGCCTTGAGCCGGCTCTTCCACGCCGGGCGCTCGGCGGCCGATGACGGATAGCTGCTGTCCCATGGCGCGAACAGCGTGACATCCGTCACGTCCTGCCCATCGCGGTCGTTAGACACCGCCTGGAACATGATGTCGTCGTCGGTGTAGAACCGGTGGACGAACCCGCCTTCGTTGAGGTCGATCAGCCCCTGAGCGACGATCACCAGCGTATCGCGGTCGAACGGGAACAGGAGTTCGGACCCGAACCGGCGCCATGCGAGGGGATCGACCGTCACCGTGCGCCCCAGCGTGACGTTGCGGACGACGGGCAGGGCGTTGCCGTCAAGCGCTGGCTTGCGGCCGAACAGGCGATCGAACATGCAATCCTCGCGTCTCTGTGGTTGGCGTGCCTCTTAGGCCAAAGCGGGCGGGCTCGCAAAGCGCAACCCTGTCATCCTGACGAAACACTCTCGTCATCCTGACGAAAGTCAGGACCCAGAGCCGTAAACGCCGCGCTTGGTTACCCTGGGTCCTGACTTTCGTCAGGATGACGGAAGGAAGAGCAGAATGACGGAAGTGGGGAGGGTGGCAGGCGCTTGCGAAAAGCCTATGTGTGCGGTCGAGCGACAAGCACGGGAGTTCTTGCATTGACCGACATCTGGACCGTCCGCAGCCTGAAGGCCGCGCTCGACACGTCCGAGCCCGCGAAAGCCGGCGAGTTTTCCGCACGGATCCTGGAGGGCGCGGACCCGGTGCTGCTGGTGACGATGCACCATCACGGCGATCTCGAACTGTTCGTCAACGTCAGCGAGGCGCAGATCGCGTGCTCGACTTTGCTGTGGCCGTGCGACGAGCAGGAGGACCAACTGGCGTTCAATACCTTCCTGCTGAAGTCGCAGAAGCTGGTGCCGTTGTCGAACTTCGGGATCGGCACGGTCGATGGCCGCGATTATTACGAGTTGTTCGGCGAACTCGCGACGTCGAGCCGGCTCGATACCGTGATCATCGAACTGCGCACGCTTGCCGAGAATGCGATCGATGCGGCCACCGACCTGCGCCACGCGCAGATTCCCGCTGCCTGACATCATCGCCTGATTTAGATACAAACGGAGAGACTGGCATGGCCATCTGGAGCAAGCTTTTCACCCTCGGTCGCGCTGGCGCGCACGAAGCGGGCGCGGCGGTCGTCGACGCGAACGCGCTGCGTATCCTCGACCAGGAAATCCGCGATGCTGACAAGGCGCAGGGCAAGGCGCGCGACGATCTCGCGGGGCTGGTAGCGCGTCGCCGCATCCTCGAAACCGAGGTCGAGAGCTTCCGCGCCCAGGCGACCAAGTACGAGGCCTCCGCGCGGATCGCGGTCGAGAAGGGCAACATGGATCTCGCGCGCCAGGTGGCGCAGCGGATCGCCGATCTCGAACAGGACATCGCGCTGAAATCGCCGCAGGTAGAGGACATGCGCGCCGCCGAGGAGCAGATCCACACCGCCGTCGCGCAGACCGATCGGAAAATCGAGCAGCTCCGTCGCGAGGTCGAGGTCGTCAAGGTCAACGAGTCGGTGCAGAAGGCGCAGGCCTCGGTCGCGTCGGGCAGCATGGGTGCGGGCAACAAGCTCGGCTCGGCGGCGGACAGCCTCGCGCGTATTCGTGAACGCCAGGCGATCCGCGGCGAGCGGATCAAGGCTGCGGGTGAACTCGAGGACCGCCGCACCGGCGCCGATCTCGACGAGAAGCTCCGGCTGGCAGGCATCGGACCGGGGCAGTCGTCGGCGGACGACGTGCTCGCGCGCCTGACGGCACCGCAGACTCCGCAAGTCGGCCAGACGTTGCAGATCGGGCAGCGCGACGACTCCAAGACGTCGGACTCCTGATGCGCCGGATCGCGGTCGACCCGCGCGGCGACTGGCGCGAGCGGGCCGACGCGATCGGGTTCGTCTATCACGACACGGATGGCGAACCCTATTGGGACGAGGGCGCGGCCTACAGCTTCACGCTGGCAGAGATCGAGGACGACCTCGAACCCGCCGCGGAACAGTTGCACGCGATGTGTCTCGATCTGGTCGACGAGGTGGTCCGCGACCAGCAACTGATGGAACGCCTCGCGATCCCGCGCGAGCAGTGGAATTACGTTGCTGAGACATGGCGGACTCGTCAGCCGTCGCTCTACGGGCGGTTCGATTTCGCCTATGACGGCACCGGCCCCGCCAAGCTCTACGAGTATAACGCCGACACGCCGACGTCGGTGTTCGAATGCGCGACGTTCCAGTGGATGTGGCTGGAGGATCTGCTTGCGAGCGGCGCGTTGCCGGCTGGAACGGACCAGTTCAACAGCCTGTTCGACAAGCTGCGCGAGCGGTTTCGCGCGCTGTTCCCGAGCGGCGGCTTCGTCCATTTCGCCGCGGATGCGTCGGCGATCGAGGATCGCCAGACGGTGCGGTTCTTCGAGGATCTGGCGTCGCAGGTCGGGATCGAGCCGAAGTTCGTCGAGATGAAGGACATCGGTCTCGCCGCCGACGGGCGCTTCGTCGACACCGACGGCTTCGAGGTGCAAGCCGCGTTCAAGCTGTATCCGTGGGAGTTCATGCTCCGCGAACCCTATGCGCCCAACCTGTCGCGCGCCGACGTGCGCTGGATCGAGCCGGCGTGGAAGTCGATCCTGTCGAACAAGGGCATCCTGCCGCTGCTGTGGCAGCGGCATCCCGAGCATCCGAACCTGCTGCCCGCGTTCTTCGACAACGATCCCGCCGCGAAGATCCTCGGGCCCAAGTATGTCCGCAAGCCTTTGTTCTCGCGCGAGGGCGCGAACGTCGAGGTGATCGGCGAGAGCGGCCACACTGTGCTCGACCAGGGCTATGGTGCCGAGGGCGCGATCCGCCAGGCCTATGCACCACCGCCGACATTCGACGGCCGCCATCCGGTGATCGGCGCGTGGATGGTCGGCAACGAAGCCGCGGGGATCGGCGTTCGGGAAGATGAAACGGTCGTGACGCGCAATCTCGCGCGGTTCGTGCCGCATATCATCGAGGCGAATGATGACTGACGCGCGAGACCTGCCCCCGTTGCCGCCGATGGAGCGGTTGGTCGAACTGATGTTCGATGCGGCCCGGACGGGGCGGGACGAGATGATCCCGGCATTGTTGCAGGCGGGCGTCGATATCGAGGTAACCGACGCAAAGGGCTACACGCCGCTGGTGATCGCCAGCTACAACGGCCAAGCCGAAGCCACCGCGGCCCTCCTTGCGGCAGGCGCGAAGGTTGATGGCGCGGCGGACGCGCGCGGCAACACCGCGCTGATGGGCGTCTGCTTCAAAGGCTATACCGAGATCGCGCAGATCCTGCTCGATGCCGGGGCCGACGTGAACCGGCGTAACGGCGTCGGCCAGACCGCGCTGATGCTGGCGGCGCTGGTGAACAAGACCGCGATCATCGATCTGTTGCTGGAGCACGGCGCGGACCCGGCGATCGTCGATGCGGCGGGGAACAGCGTGCATTCGCTGGCGATATCGCAGGGGAACTCGGCGCTAGCGGCGCGGTTCGCTCGGGGTTGATACGACCCCGTGTCCACGGTCTAATCCGTCATCCTGACGAAAGTCAGGACCCAGGGTTACGGACGGCACCCTTGTGGCTCTGGGTCCTGACTTTCGTCAGGATGACGGATCATTGAAGGTGCTACGTCGTTCGTCCGCTTCATGCGTCGTCGGCAACACCGCCCCGACATGCGCCTCGCCCCGAGCCTCCGCCAGCCGCACCTGCCGCTCGCGCTCCGCATAGCCCGCCCGCTGCACCTCGTCCCGCGCGTCATGGCAAGCCGGGCAACTCACCCCCTCGACATAGAACGGCGACGAACGGTCCGCGACACTCACCGGCATCCGGCACGCATGGCACAGGACATGACTTCCCAACGCTAGTCCATGTCCGACCGCAACCCGCTGATCGAACACGAAACACTCCCCCTCCCAAAGGCTCTCCGCCTCGGGCACCGTCTCCAGATACTTCAGGATGCCGCCCTTGAGGTGATACACCTCGTCGAGCCCCTCGGCCTTCAGGAACGCGGTCGACTTCTCGCAGCGTATCCCGCCGGTGCAGAACATCGCGATTTTCGGCGGCGGGCCGTCGCCGACCAGTTCGTCGCGATGCTCGCGAAACCACGCGGGAAAGTCCCGGAACGTCCGCGTCTGCGGATCGACCGCACCCGCGAACGTTCCGACCGCGACCTCGTAATCGTTGCGCGTGTCGATCACGATCGTCCCCGGCTCGGCGATCAGCGCGTTCCAGTCCTCGGGCTCGACATAATGCCCGACGCCCTCCAGCGGATCGATCGCAGGCTCGCCCATCGTGACGATCTCGCGCTTCAGCCGCACCTTCATCCGGTGAAACGGCATCACCGCGGCGCGCGACTCCTTGACGTCGAGATCGGCACACCCAGGCAGCGCACGGATATGCGCGAGCACCGCATCGATGCCCTCCTCGGACCCGGCGATCGTCCCGTTGATGCCCTCCGCGGCGAGCAGCAAAGTCCCCTTCACCCCGTTCGAACAGCACACAAGCGCGAGCGGCGGCTGGATCGCGGCAATGTCGGCGAACGGCGTGAAGCGGTACAGCGCCACGACGCGGATGGGCAGGGTTTCGGTCATCGGTTCATCGTGCAGGGGAGGAGGTACGCCCCCTTAGCGCAAGTCGCCCGCTGCGTCAGCCTGCGGTGACGATCATCCCGTCGACCACCGCGACCGGCCAGGGCGTCAGTCGCGTGCCCCCGCACGGTCCGCCGACGCACGCGCCGCTGTCGATCTCGAACAGCGCGGAGTGCCAACTACACGCGATCAGATCGCCACGCGGCGTGAGATAGTCGTCGAGCACCTGCGCGAGCGGAAGTCCCATGTGGGGGCAGCGATCGACATAGCCGAACACCACGTCGCCCTTGCGCACGACAAATCCGTGGAAGCGGCCGGCGCGCATCTGGAGGACGAAGTTCCGTGCCTTGCCGTCGATGATCGCATCGAGCGGCGCGAGTTTGATCCCGCCCGGCGTCGCGGTCAGCCGTTCGCTGTCGCTCATGCGTGATCGGCGTCCGGTTGCCGGGCCGGATGGGCGGCGGCAAAGGCGGTGAGAGCGCGGGCCTTTTCGGCAGCGGCCATGAGGCGGGGGTAGGGCGAAAGATCGACCGCGAACCGCTCGGCCGAGTAGACCTGTGGCACCAGATGGCAGTCAGCGATCGTCGGCGTCGCGCCAAACGCAAAGCCGCCGTCGTGGTACCCGATCAGCGTTTCCAGCGCGGCGAAACCGTCGCCGATCCAGCGTGCGATCCAGCGGTTCACCGCAGCCTCGTCAGCCCCGAACTCCGTGCGCAAAGCGTTCAGGATACGAAGATTGTTTACCGGGTGGATGTCGCAGGCGATCGTTGCGGCCATCGCACGGACGATCGCCCGGTGGTTCGCGGCGGCAGGTAGCAGCGGCGGGTCGGGATAGGTCTCATCAATCCATTCGAGGATCGCGGGGCTTTGTGTCAGGATCGCGTCTTCGGTCTCCAGCGACGGCACGAGCCCCTGCGGATTGAGCGCGCGATACCCCGCTTCGCATTGCTCACCTTTGCGAAGGTCGTGCGTGACCTGTGCATACGCCACGCCTTTCAGGGCAAGTGCGATGCGGACGCGGTAGGCGGTGGTCGAGCGCCAATAGCCGTGCAGCGTCAGGCTCACTTCGGCAGCACCGCCTTGGGGAAATCCGACCAGACCGCATCATAATCGAGTTGCGAATGCTCGAGCGCATAGGCGGTCGGCTTGTACGGCCAACAGCTCTCCAGCATGAAGGCCATCGTCCCGTCGATCTTGTGCGGCTTCAGGTCGGCCGCGCTCGCACCCTGCCAGCTCGCCAGATCCGGCCCGTGGCCCGACATGAGGTTGTGCAGCGAGATACCGCCCGGCGCGAACCCCTCCGCCTTCGCGTCATACGCGCCGGTGATCAGCCCCATAGCCTCGGACATGACGTTGCGGTGGAACCAGGGCGGGCGGAACGTCCCCTCGGCGACCATCCAGCGCGGCGGGAAGATCACGAAATCGGCGTTCGCGCGGCCAGGCACGTCGCTGGGCGAGGTCAGCAGCGTGAAGATTGACGGATCGGGATGATCGAAGCTGACCGTGTTGATCGTGTTGAACCGCGACAGGTCGTACCGCCACGGCGCGAGATTGCCGTGCCACGCGACGACGTCGAGCGGCGAGTGATCGAGCGTCGTAGTCCAGAGCGATCCCATGAACTTCTGGACGACCTCGACCGGCTCGTCGCGGTCTTCGAACCACGCGACCGGCGTCTCGAAATCGCGCGGGTTGGCGAGCCCGTTGGCGCCGATCGGCCCGAGATCGGGCAGCCGGAACAGCGCGCCGTGGTTCTCCGCGACATAGCCGCGCGCTTCGCCATCGGGCAGTTCGGCGCGGAAGCGGACACCGCGTGGGATCAGCGCAATCTGGCCGGGGGCAACATTAATCCGACCGAGTTCGGTGAGCAACCGGATCCGTCCGGCCTGTGGCACGAACAGCAGCTCGCCGTCCGCATCCATGAAAACGCGGTCGGTCATGTCGGTATTGGCCGCGTAGACATGGAGCGCGACGCCTTCGAGATCGGCGGGATCGCGGTTGGCGAGCATCGTCGTCATGCCGTCGATCAGGTCGGTATTCGGAGCAGGCGCCTCGATCGGGTCCCAGCGCAGGCGGTTGGGCGCGAGCGGCGCATCGGTGGTGCCGGGCGCAAACCGCTTGGCGCCGGCGTAGCGCTCGAACGGTGGATGCTCTGCGGTCGGGCGCATCCGGTAGAGCCAACTGCGGCGGTTCTCGTGGCGCGGCGCGGTGAAGGCGGTACCGGAGAGCTGCTCGGTATAGAGGCCGAACGCAGGGCGCTGCGGCGAATTGCGGCCGATCGGGAGCGCGCCGGGGATCGCCTCGGTCGATACGTGGTTGCCGAAGCCTGGCTGATACGCCGTGTCTTCGGTCTGGCCGGCGGTCTCGCCTGCGGCATTGGTCGGCTGGTGGATTGTCATGGCTTCCTCTCCGTCACCTGTTCCGATCAACGCCCGAACCGCCGGCCGTTCAAACTCTTTTCTAATCCCTCTCCCCGACGGGGAGAGGGAGGGAGACGCGCGCTTGCGCGGCGGAAGGGTGAGGGCACGTGCTGGCGTCGCGCGTGCCCTCACCCTCGGCGCTGGCGCGCCTTTCCCTCTCCCCGAGGGAGAGGGCTTAGAACTTACGCGTCGACCGTTATGACCCCGCGGCGGATCTGGTCGAGCTCAATGCTCTCATACAACGCCTGGAAATTGCCGTTGCCAAAACCCTCGTTCCCCTTGCGCTGGATGATCTCGAAGAAGATCGGCCCGAACATGTTCTCGGTAAAGATCTGCAACAACAATCCCTCCTCGCCGACATTGCCGTCGATCAGGATGCGGTTGCGGCGCAGGCGTTCGAGGTCGTGGCCGTGGTTCGGCACGCGCTTGTCGACCAGTTCGTAATAGGTCTCGATCGTGTCCTGCAGCTTGACGCCGCGCGCGCGCAGCTTCTCGACCGTCTCGAAGATATCATCGGTGGTCAGCGCCAGATGCTGGATGCCCTCGCCGTTGTAATCCTTGATGAATTCCTCGATCTGGCTCTTGTCGTCCTGGCTCTCGTTGAGCGGGATGCGGATTGCGCGATCGGGCGCGATCATCGCCTGGCTGAACAGGCCGGTCGCCTTGCCCTTGATGTCGAAATACTTCTGCTCCTCGAAGCCGAAGATCTGGCCGTAGAACTCGGCCCAGGTCCGCATCTGGCCACGCTTCACATTGTGCGTGAGGTGATCGAGCAGGTCGAGCCCGACATTGTTCTCGGCTTCCGCTTCGGCCGCGCCCGGAACCGCGTTCCAGTCGTCGTACAAGCTGCCGGCGGCACCATGCTTTTCGACCAGATACAGCAGCGAACCGCCGATTCCTTCGAGCACATAGCTGCCCTCGCCGAGCGCGCCCGTGCTGGCATCGGCCGCCTTGGCGCCGCGTGCGAGCGCGGCGTCGAATGCTTCCTTGGCGTCATGAACGCGGAACGCCATGCCGCTCGCCGACGGGCCGTGATCCGCGCGGAACGCCGCCGCATGACCACCGTCCTCACGGTTGAGGAGCAGGTTGATGCGGCCCTGCTTGTAGCGGGTGACCGCCTTGGTCGGGTGGGTCGAGGCGGCGACGAAGCCGAACTGCTCGAACTGCGCGGCCATCCGGTCGGGATCGGGCGAGGTGAATTCGGCGAACTCGAACCCGTCGAGACCCATCGGGTTTACGTCCATATGGTCCATGATCACATCCTGACAGTTGGTATCCGTTGTTACCAATCTGGCGGGTTGAACAACTGGTGTCAATCGTTACGATTTTGATATGCCCAACCCTGATGCCACCCGCGCACTCGTCCTGGACGATTTCATCCCGTATCGCCTGTCGATCACGTCGAACCTCGTCAGCGAGGCGGTGGCGGACACGTATGAGGCGCTGTTCGGGCTGACCATCCCAGAGTGGCGGCTGGTCGCGGTGGTCGCCGAAGCCGACGGGATCACGCAGCAGCAGGTCGGCCAGCAGACCCGGATGGACAAGGTCACCGTCAGTCGCGCGGCGATCGCGCTAGTCGAGCGGGGGCTGATGCAGCGACATGCGAACCCGGAGGATCGGCGATCGCATCTGTTGAAGCTGACCGACGACGGCCGCACGCTCTATGCGTCAGTCGCACCGAAGGCGCTCGATCTGGAGCAGCGCATCTTCGCCGGGTTCTCAGGGGCAGAGGTCGAGCAGTTCGTCGCGATGCTGCGGCGGATCGATGCGGTGACGATCGACCTCGTTCAGGACTCCCACGGCGGCATCGGCGACCAGAGACCGCGCAGGTAATCGAGCAGCGCAGCGGTGCCCGACGACACGGGGCCGCGCGCATGGACTGCATAAATCCCGACGTCCGCCGAACCAGCCAGTTCCGGGAGCACACGCACGAGCCTGCCGCTCGCCAGATCCGCGCTGACATCCCATAGCGAGCGCAGCGCGATGCCGACGCCGGCCAGCGTGAGTTCGCGCACGACTTCGCTGGAGTTGGTCGCGACATAGCTCGGGCGGTCGATCGTGACGTCGCCATCGGGTCCGGCTAGGCGCCACGGCATCTGGCCTTTGGCGGCGAGAAGGCGGTGTTCCGTAAGATCGGCCGCGTCGCACGGCGCACTGTAGCTCGGTGCGGCGCAGAGGACGCGACGGCTGTTGGCGAGGCGATGGCCGGTCAGGCTTGGCGGTACGGTCGGGGCGATCCGGATCGCGAGGTCGAGCCGGTCGCCGATCACGTCCGAGAAGCCGTCCGATAGATCTAGATCGAGTTCGATCCCCGGATATGCGTCGAGGAACGGCTTGAGGTGCGGCGCGATGTGGAGGCGGCCGAACGACGTGGGTGCGCTGACCCGCAATGGTCCGGCCGGCGTATCCGTGCGGTCCGACACCCGAGCCTCGGCGTCGCGGATCGCTGCGAGGATCTCCACCATGTCGCTGTGATAGGCGGCGCCGCGCGCGGTGAGGTCGAGGTGGCGCGTCGTCCGGTTGAGCAACCGCACGCCGAGCCGGGCCTCCAGCCGCGCGATGCGCTTCGACACCATCGCCGGCGAGATACCCATCGAACGCCCCGCCGCGCTGAGGCTGGCGGTGCGGACGACCTCGGCGAAGAGGACGATGTCGGGATCCATTCGTTCTCCAGGCGATCAACAGCTTTCGGTTTATGATGTCTAGTGGCGAAGGTGGCGGGCGTCTATCGTCGCGGCAGAGCATAGGAGAGCAGCATGGCCGAGATGATCGAAAAGGCAGGTCTGAAGATCGCCGCATCGCTGGTGGACTTCATCGAAACGCAGGCGTTGCCGGGGACGGGGCTTGAAGCCGCAGCCTTCTGGCAGGGCGTGTCCGACATCTACGCCAAGTTTGCGCCAGAGAATGCCGCACTGTTGGCAGTGCGCGACGACCTTCAGATGAAGATCGATGCGTGGCACGAGGTCCACGCGGGCAAACCGATCGATCAGTCCGCGTACCAGGCGTTCCTGCGAGGGATCGGCTATCTTGTCGACGAGCCTGCGCCGTTCGCGGTCGCCCCGACCAACGTCGATGCGGAGGTTGCCTTGCTCGCCGGCGCGCAGTTGGTGGTGCCTATCCTCAACGCGCGCTTCCTACTGAACGCGGCGAACGCGCGGTGGGGGAGCCTGTACGATGCGCTCTACGGCACCGACGCGATCCCCGGCGCGGCGTCCGGCAAGGGCTATGACGCGGCACGTGGCGCGCAGGTGATCGCTTGGGCGAAGGCTTTTCTCGACGATGCGGTGCCGTTGGCGAACGGATCGTGGACCGGCTGGACCGGTGGCCCTCCTGAGCTCGCCGAGCCAAGCGAGCTCGTCGGGCATGCGGGCGACAATGTCCTGTTGCGTCACAACGGCCTGCACATCGAACTCGTGATCGACTCTGAGCATCCGATCGGTCGTGACGACCCCGCGAACCTCGCCGACGTCGTCCTTGAATCCGCACTCAGCACGATTGCCGATCTCGAGGATTCGATCGCCGCGGTCGATGCCGAGGACAAGGTCTCCGCCTACGCCAACTGGCTGGGGCTGATGAAGGGCGACCTGACGGCTAGCTTCGACAAGTACGGCCGCACGGTCACGCGCGCGCTCGAACCGGACCGGCAGTACACCGCCCCCAATGGCAGCGCGTTCACGCTCCCCGGCCGCAGCCTGATGTTCGTGCGCAATGTCGGCCACCTGATGACGACGCCAGCGATCCTGCTCGTTAACGGCAGCGAGGCTCCCGAAGGCATCCTGGACGGCATCGTCACGTCGCTGATCGGCCTGCACGACCTGAGGGGTACCGGCCCGATCCGCAACAGCCGCGCAGGCTCGATCTACATCGTCAAGCCGAAGATGCACGGCCCCGACGAAGCTGCGTTCACCAACCAGCTGTTCGATGCGATCGAAGACCTGCTCGGTCTCGCGCGCCACACGATCAAGGTCGGCGTAATGGACGAGGAGCGCCGCACCTCCGCCAACCTCGCCGCCTGCATCGCCGCGGTAAAGGACCGCGTCGTGTTCATCAACACCGGCTTCCTCGACCGCACCGGCGACGAGATGCACACCTCGATGCGCGCCGGCCCGATGATCCGCAAGGGCGAGATGAAGGCGTCGTCGTGGATCAAGGCGTATGAGGATCGCAACGTCCAGATCGGGCTTGCCTGCGGGCTCAGCGGCAAGGCGCAGATCGGCAAGGGCATGTGGGCCGCGCCCGACCGGATGGCGGACATGCTCGAGCAGAAGATCGCGCATCCGATGACCGGCGCGAACACTGCCTGGGTACCGTCGCCGACCGCCGCAACGCTGCACGCGACGCATTACCACCGCGTCGACGTCTTCGCGCGGCAGGCGGAACGCAAGGCCGAGCCGATCGCCTCGCTCGACGCACTGCTAACGATCCCGGTCGCGACTGGACATAACTGGCAGCCCGACGAAGTTCGCGAGGAACTGGAGAACAACGCGCAGGGTATCCTCGGCTATGTCGTGCGCTGGGTCGACCAGGGCGTCGGCTGCTCGAAGGTGCCCGACATCCACGACATCGGCCTGATGGAGGACCGCGCGACGCTGCGGATCAGTTCGCAGCACATGGCGAACTGGCTGCTCCACGGCATCGCCACCCCCGACGAGGCGGATGCAGCGCTGCGACGAATGGCGGCGAAAGTCGATGCGCAGAATGCGGGCGATCCGCTGTACCGGCCGATGGCAGGGCATGAGGGCGACAGCCTCGCGTTTCAGGCCGCCAGCGCGCTCGTGTTCGATGGTCTGACGCAGCCGAGTGGGTATACCGAACCGCTGCTCCACGCGTTCCGCGCGCGGGCAAAGGAAAGGGACGCTGCCTGATGCCACTCTACGCGATCGAGGGTAAACGCCCGACGCTGGCCGACGACGTGTGGGTCGCGCCGTCCGCCGACGTGATCGGCGACGCACGGCTGGGGGAGGGGGCGAGTGTCTGGTTCGGGGCGGTGATCCGCGCGGACAACACGCCGATCCTGGTCGGCGCCAGGACCAACATCCAGGAAGGCGCGATGCTGCACTCCGATCCCGGCGCGCCGCTGACCATCGGCGAAGGCTGCACGATCGGCCATCACGCGATCCTGCATGGCTGCACGGTCGGCGACAACGTGCTGGTCGGGATGGGCGCGACGATCCTCAACAACGCGGTGATCGGCGAGAATTGCCTGATCGGTGCGAACGCGCTGGTGACGGAGGGGAAGGTCTTCCCGGCCGGCAGCCTGATCGTCGGCGCGCCAGCCAAGGCGGTGCGGGAATTGTCACCTGAAGCGATTGCCGCGCTTAAGACGTCGGCTTCGGCGTACGCGGCCAAGCAGCGCATCTATGCCGAGGGCCTAAGACTGATCGAAGTATAAGATCCTCCCCCGCCAGGGGGAGGATCGTGAAGGCGGACGCTATCAGAAGGTGACCCGGCCACCCAGCGACAGCACGACCGCGTGCGCATTCTGGAGGAAGCCGTTGGTGATGATCGGCGTCTGGGCTGCGGTTCCCGCATAGGCTGCGGTTACCCGGTCGATCGTCGTATCCGAGAAGTCCACATAGCTCGCCGCCGCGTCGAGCGCGATGTGCGAGGTCAGCTGATACGAACCACCCGCGGCGTAGGTCCAGCGATTGGCGTCGGGTACGCGCGCGTCGCGCAGACCATTCTGCGTCGGCGTCTTGGTCCGCTGCACGCCAGCGCGAATCGTCGCCTTGGGGGTGACGTCATAATCGAAACCGCCCGCCAGGCTCCAGCTGTCGCGATAGTTCTCCGGGATCGCGGTGTTCAGCGGCGCGCCCAGATCGATCGTGTCGAACTTGCTCCAGTTGTACGCGACGACCTGGGCGTTCAGCGTCAGCGCGTTGGTGGCGCGAACGCGACCGGCGACGATGATCTGGCCCGGCGTGTTGAAGCTCGCTTTCGCGCCGTCGAGCGACACGTTCGAACCCGCCAGCGGACCGACCAGCCCGGAGATGTCGAGGCTCCCCTTCAAATTGTGGCGGATGCTCGACTTGTAGCTGATGCCGACGGTGGCGAAGTCGTTATGCAGCTGTACGCCGGCCGTCCAACCGAAATCCCAACCATCGCCCTTGAGCTGCTGGAAGCCGTCCGGCAGCGCCGCCGACACGTTGGGCAACGCATTGTTGAGGGTGGCGTCGGTATACTCGACGTTCAGTGCACCACCGACGCGCAGCCAGTCGGTCACCGCGACGCCGATCGACGGCTGGATGTCGATCGTGCGCAACCGGGTCTTGTCCGCGCTGTACCGCGCCCAGCTGTTCGCCTCGTAGTTCGTGGTGAAGCTGAAGGGCGACGTCACGGACACGCCGATCGCGATCCGGTCGGTCAGCGGATAGGCGACCGCGCCCGATGGCACGACACCGTTGTTGATCGGATCGCGCGATGTGCCGTTGCCGCCGACGGGTGCGAAGGCCTGCCCTGGACGGCGGATCAGCGTGCCGTTGTCGATCACGTCCCCCTTGGGAAGGATTGCGGTAGCGCTGATCGCCGCACTGCCATCGCGGATGCCGGCGATCGCGGCGGGGTTCCACCACAGCGACGAAGGGCCGGTATCGGCGCCCTCACCGGAAAAGGCGCGCCCTGCGCCACGCGCCGACTGCGCCTCTAGATAGAACGCATCGGCATACGCGGTGCTGGCAAACCCGAAGGCGGACACGAGCGCGGAAACCGCGAGAAGCGGGGCTTTGGTACGCAGAGTCATGGACGAGATCCTGAAAGCTATACTGATGAGACGGGAGGTATCGGAGGGGCAGCGCCGCGCGTCAGCGCACGCGCGTCCAGGTCTGCGTCTTGCAAAGCGGGAAGAACACGCAACCGCGGAGCTTCAGCTGGTTGGCGCCGAGCGGGGTGATCTTGCCGCTGTAGGTCTTGCCGTCTTCGGCATTGTAGACCTGACCACTGCTCCAGACACCGTCCGAGTCCGGCTTGAACCCGCTGAGCATCTGCATGCCCTGGATCGGGCGATTGCGGAGCGCGGTGTTCGAGTTGTTCGCGTCCTTCATCGAAGGGTTGGCGCGCAACGCGTCGGAGGTGAGGATCTTGCCGCAAATCGACGGGCCGCAGCGAGCGATCTCGACGATGGCGTTGTGCGTTTCGGTCTTCCAGCGGCCGATCACGGTCTCGGCGGTGGCAGGTGCGCCGGCGAGCATCGCGGCGATAAGAAACAGGGACATCTTCTATCCTCTCCTAGAATTGTGGGGACGCCGTATGTGTACGGTCGTTAAAAACTCGTCAGGTCGCCGACGTTATCGCGACCTTGTTGCCGTATACGGCATGCAAGGTCCCGCCCTAGTTTTGTACGAAGACAAGTCAAGTCTTCTTACTGATTCTGGCCAGTGAAAAAGTGTTCACGTGGCATGTGCCGTCATTCCCGCGGAGGCGGGAACGCATAGGGGCTAATCTCGCGATCATGCCGCAAAGTCAGCCGATATGGGCCCACGCCTGCGCGGGGATGACGACCGGTTAGTTCCGCAGCGGCTTGCCGGTTTGCAGCATATGCACGACTCGCGCCTGAGTCCGAGGATCCTTGACGCTCGCCATGAACGCCGCGCACTCCAGGTCGAGCAGTTGGTCCTCGGTCACCGTGTCGACCAGATCGGCGTCGCCACCGGTCAGCACCTCGGCCAGACGATCCGCGACGACGAGGTCGTAGTCGGTTGCCATCCCCTTCTTGTGGAAGTCCGCCACCGCCATGTTCAGCCCCGTCCGGCCGCTCGCCCCCGCCAGGCGGAAGGTCGGCTTCTCCGGCGCGACATAGCCGTCGACCAGCGACAGCGCCTTGGCCTTCGCATCCGCCAGCAACCGGTCGCGGTTCATCGTGATGCCGTCCGCCTTGCGCAGGATCATCATCTCCTTCGCCTCCGCCGCCGACTTGGCGACCTGAGCGGTGGAGACCGCCTGGAACACCTTGGTCAGCACCGGCATCGGCCCGTTCGGCAGCGTGCGCGACTTGGTCCAGCGGTCGAGCATCTCGCCATTGCCGCCCCAGCCGGGGACGAGCCCGACGCCGCATTCGACGAGGCCGGCATAGGTCTCCGCATGCGCCTGCACCGCGTCCGAGTGGAGCAGGATCTCGCACCCACCGCCGAGTGCGAGCCCGGCCGGTGCGCTGACGACCGGGAAGGGCGCATATTTGAGCGCCTTGTACGCCTGCTGCCCGCCGGAGACGCTTGCCTCGACCATGTCCCACATGCCCGCCCCGACCGCGAACATCGCCGCGCCGAGGTTTGCGCCCGCCGAGAAGTTCGACGCCTCGTTATACACCACCAGCGCCTTGAAGCGCTCGCGGACGACTGGGATCGCCTCGTTGATGAGCGCCACGACCTGATCGTCGAGCGCGTTCATCTTGGTGTGGAATTCAAGCGCCGCGACGCCGTCGCCGACATCCCAGAGCGACGCCGACAGGTTCGTGAGGATCGGCTGCGAGCGGAGCTTGATGTCCTCCAGCAGTTCGACACCGTCCGCGCGCGGTACGTCGGCATACTCACCGGTCGCGGTAAGATACTGGCGCTGGCCGTTCTCGACGCGGTAGAATGGACGATCGCCCGCGGTCGTCAGGATCGCAGGAACGTCGCGACCTTCTTCGGCAAGGCGCGAGGCAAGCACACCCGGCCCCATCCGGTCGATCAACTCGAATGGCCCGTATTTCCAGTTATAGCCGAGCTTCATCGCGTCATCGATCGCGACGACATCGTCCGCAGCCTCACCGACGAGCATCGCCGCGTAGGAGAGCACGCTGCCGAGAATGGTCCAGGCATAGGTGCCGATCTTACCCGGCTCGGCGATCAGCGCGGCAAGGTCCTTGCCGGTCTTGCCGGGCAAGTCCCCGGGCTTGGCTTCGGGACGATAGTCGCCGGTCGCGAGGTCGAGCGACAGCTTTGTCCGGGTCGCCTTGTCGAAGCGATAGAACCCACCCTTGCCCTTGCGGCCGGTGAACCCTTCGGCGATCATCTTGTCGACCAGCGGCAGTTCGCGCACCGTGTCGAAATACGGATCGCCAGCCGGCAGCGTGGACGACAGACTCTTCGACAACAGCGGCATCAGGTCGACACCGACGAGGTCGACTAGCCCGAAGATCCCGGTCTTCGGCACGCCCATAGGGCGGCCGCCGATTTGATCAGCTTCCTCGACGGTCAGCCCCTGATCCATCGCCGCGTTGATCGCGATCGCCAGCCAATAGGTGCCGATGCGGTTGGCGATGAAGCCCGGCGTATCCTTCGCGCGGACGATGCGCTTGCCCATGAAACGATCGACGAAATCCTCGACCTTCTCGGCGACCGCGACGTCGGTATGCTCACCACGGACGATTTCGACCAGGCGCATGTAACGCGGCGGGTTGAAGAAGTGCGTGATGAGGAAGTCGGCCTTGAACTGGTCCGAGCGTCCCTCGACGAGGTTGCCGAGCGGGATCGTCGAGGTGTTCGACGACACCGCGGTGCCGGGACGCTTTAAGGCTTCGAGCTTGGCGTAGAGCGCCTGCTTGATGTCGAGCCGCTCGACGATCGCCTCGACGATCCAGTCGCACTCCGCAACGCGGTCGAGATGATCGTCGATGTTGCCCGTCTCGACCAGCTTGGCCGCACGCTTCGACATGAAGGGGGCGGGGTCGGTCTTGAGCATCTTGGCGACCGCGCCCTTGGCCACCGCGTCACGGTCGCCACCCTGGGGCAGGTCGCGCGGCACGATGTCGAGCAACAGTACCGGGATGCCGGCATTGGCGACCTGCGCCGCGATGCCTGCGCCCATGACGCCTGCGCCAATGACGCAGACCTTCTTCACAGAGTCGACCATCATGCGCGCTCCAGCACCGTCGCGATGCCCTGACCACCGCCTATACACTGGGTAGCGAGCGCATAACGGCCACCTTCGCGCGACAAGAGCGACGCTGCTTTGCCGACGATCCGCGCACCGGTCGCGCCGAGCGGATGACCGATCGCGATCGCGCCGCCATCGAGGTTGATCGTCTCGTCCTTCAGGCCAAGGTCGCGGATGCAGGCGATCGCCTGGCTCGCAAACGCCTCGTTGATCTCGACCACGTCGAGGTCGGCGACGGTGATCCCGGCACGCTCCAGCGCCTTCTTCGACGCGCCGATCGGGCCAAGCCCCATCGTCTCGGGCGCGCAACCCGACACGCCGATCGACTTGATACGCGCGAGGATCGTCAGCCCGTGCTTCTTGGCGAACTCTTCCGAGGTCACCAGCACTGCCGACGCACCATCGGTCAGCGGCGACGACGTACCAGCGGTCACCGAGCCGTCCGCGCTGAACGCAGGCTTCAGGCCGGCAAGCGCTTCGGTAGTGGTGCCGGCGCGGATCGTGCCGTCCTGGCTGACCGGGCCCGCCTTGGTCTGGATCGTCACGATCTCGTCGGACAAGCGGCCATCGGCACGCGCCGCGGCAGCCTTGTCCTGGCTCTTCACCGCGAACGCATCCTGCTCGGCGCGCGTGATCTGGTAGTTGCGCGCGACGTTCTCGGCGGTCTCGCCCATGCCCATGTACGCGCCGGCGCTCTTCTTCGCGAGCTCGGGGTTGGGCAGGGGGTTGTAGCCGCCCATCGGCACGCGGCTCATCGATTCGAGGCCGGCGCAGATGAACGCCTCGCCCGCGCCGACCGCGATCTGGCCGTAAGCGATGTGGATCGCGCTCATCGACGAGCCGCAGAACCGGTTGACCGTCATACCGCCGACCGAAATCGGCAGGTCGGCGATCTGCGCGATCAGCTTGGCGACGTTGAGGCCCTGCTCGCCCTCGGGGAACGCGCAGCCGAGGATGATGTCCTCGATCTCGGCCGGATCGACGCCGGTCTTGTCGAGCAACCCGCGAATCGTCTGCGCGGCGAGATCGTCCGGACGGACGCGGGCGAGCTCGCCCTTGCCGGCGAGGTGGAACGGCGAACGGGCGTACCCGGCGATGACGACGTTGGTCACGATGATCCTCTCATATTGCGGTCGACCCGGTTAACGCTTGCGGGTTACCCTTAAGGTGCGATACCTCACCTTTACGTCAAGGTGAAGCGGCCGACAATATGGCTTACGCACACCATGTTATGGAGAGCGAGATGCAGGACACTTCCGGGGGCAAGGCGATCGGCGTACCGTTGCTGGGCGAGCCGCGGCTGCTGGGCGACATGCTCGACCTGTCGGTGCAGCGGTTCGGGTCGCGCAACGTGCTCGACTTCATGGGCCGGACGCTGACCTATGCCGCGCTCGGCGAGTCGGTCGATCGGGCGTCGCGGGGGCTCCAGGACATGGGCGTCGTGAAGGGCACGCGCGTCGCGCTCTGCCTGCCGAACACGCCCTATTATCCGATCCTGTTCTTCGCGATCCTCAAGGCCGGCGGCGTCGTCGTCAACGTCAACCCGCTCTATGTCGAGCGCGAGCTGGCGCATCTGCTCGAAGATTCCGGCGCGACGATCATCGCCACCTGCGACATTACCGAGATCCACGCGCGTGTTCTGAAGGTCGCGGGGCAGATGGGCGTGAAGCACGTCATCACCTGTCCGATCGCAGGCGCTCTGCCGACGCTGAAGTCGATCGCCTACCGCATCTTCAAGCGCGCCGAGATTGGCCATGCGCCCAGCGATGCGCGCCATTCGACGTTCGATGCGCTGCTCAAGGTGAAGGGCGCGCCGTCCCCGGTACCTGTGTCCCCTGACGAGGTCGCGGTGCTGCAATATACCGGCGGGACGACCGGCGAGCCCAAGGCGGCGATGCTGAGCCATGCGAACCTCGTCGCGAACGCCGATGCGATGGTCGTGTTCGTCGGTGGCGAGCAGCCGCACCAGGACCGCGTGCTTGGCGCACTCCCGCTGTTCCACGTCTTCGCGCTGACCACCGTGCTGACCTATTCCATCCGCACCGGCGCGGAGATGATCCTGCTGCCGCGCTTCGAGCTACAGCAACTGCTCAAGACGATCGAGCGGACCAAGCCGAGCTATTTCCCCGCGGTGCCAACGATCTATGCGGCGATCACCACGGCCGCCGAGACGCAAAAGATCGACCTGTCCTCGATCCACGCCTGCATCTCGGGCGGCGCGCCGCTGCCAGCGGAGGTGCGGATCGCGTTCGAGGCGGCGACGGGCGCGAAGCTGTGCGAGGGGTATGGTCTGTCGGAAGCCTCGCCGATCATCACCTGCAACCCGATCGATGGCCTCAACAAGCCAGGCTCGGCGGGCTTGCCGTTTCCCGGCACGACGATCGAGATCCGCGATCGCGAGGATCCGACCCGGCTGCTGCCGATCGGCGAGAATGGCGAGATCTGCGCCCGCGGTCCCCAGATCACGCAAGGCTATTGGCACAAGCCCGCCGCCACCGCAGACCTGTTCGCGGACGGCGCGCTGCGCACCGGCGATGTCGGGCATCTCGACGCGGACGGCTATTTGTTCATCGTCGACCGGATCAAGGACCTGATCCTCGCCGGCGGCTACAACGTTTACCCGCGCGTGATCGAGGAGGCGCTGTACGAACACCCCGCGGTGCTCGAAGCGGTGGTGATCGGCGTACCCGACAAGTATCGCGGCCAAGCGCCGAAAGCGTTCGTCGTGCTGGCCGAAGGTGCGGTCGCTACCCCGCTCGAACTGCGCGATTTTCTCCGTGACAAGATCAGCAAGATCGAGCTTCCCCGCGAGGTCGAAATCCGCGACAGTCTGCCCAAGACGCTGATCGGCAAGCTATCCAAAAAGGAACTTGTCGCTGAAGAGACCGCAAAGGCGGCGGCGTCGGAGGCGAGGGGAGTGGACGCGTGAACGACCGACAGGATGATTTGACCGGCATACAGGAAGTCTCGCGCATGCTCGGCGTGAGCGCGCGCACGTTGCGGTTCTACGAGGACAAGGGGCTGATCGAGCCCTGCCGGATCGGTACGACGCGTGTCTACACGCGGCGCGAAGTCGCCCGGATGCAGCTGATCCTGCGTGGCAAACGTCTCGGCTTCACGCTGCGCGATATCGAGGAGTTCCTCGACCTCTACGACGCCGACCCGCAGCATGTGGAGCAGATGCGCGCGCTCGCCGAACGCTGTCGCCAGCGGATCGACCTGCTCGATGCGCAACGCGAGGCGATCGTCCAGACCCGCGATGAGCTGGAGAAGATCGAGCAGGAGGCACTCGCGCGGATCCCGGCGGGAACGGTCTAAGTAAGACGGGAGGTCGTCCCCCCCCCCCCGAAACTGCACCACCCTCGAAACTGCCCTACCCCGGCCTCCGCCGGGGCAGGGCACACGGCGCAGATCGAGGAGCCCGTAAAATCCTCCCCCGCCAGGGGGAGGTGGCTGGCACTTGCCAGACGGAGGGGGAGGTAAGAGGAACAGCCGTTCCGCGTCCTCCCCCTTCGTCACCGGCGGCGCCCCCCCTTGCGGGGGAGGACCGCTAGTCCACCGCGAAGCTTAAAGCCCCACTACACCCCCATCGTTCTTCGTGATCACGATCGTCGCCGACCGCGGCCGTGACGGAGCCGTCACCGTCCCCGTCTGGTTGGCCGGCCAGCTGCTCGTAATGTTCGTCGGCCCACCATTCTCGCCCGGATGCTGGATGTTCACGAACAGCGACCGGCCGTCCGGCGTCGTATGGATGCCGGTGATCTCGCACTCCTTCGGCCCGACCAGGAAGCGACGCAGCGCCGCGCCCGGTGCCTTGCCGATCCGCGTCGTGACGGTGTTGCTCACGCCGCCCGCGGAACTGGTAACCGATCGCGTACCGCCGTCGCCGACGATTCCCGGCACCGAGGCGAGCAGCATGCAGTTGGTGACGTCGGTGTACGCGCCGTCGTCGGTCTCGATCCACATCACCGGTGCGATCGTCCCCGAGGCGTTGCTCGGCAACCCGAACCAGAGGCCGTCGGGCGACGAGAAGTCGTTGGTTGCGTCAAGGCCGGACAAATTGATGTTGGTCGGATCGAGATCGCTACCCGCACCGAAGGCGTAAATATCCCACCCGAAGGTCAGCGCCTCAGACGTATCGTCCTTTTCGCGAATGCGGATGATGTGGCCGTTGCGATTGCCGACCGCGGTCGACGGCGCATCGACATAGGCGCGTGGGTTGGGCGCATCGACCGTCGCGACGGTGCGCGACGCGTTATTGGTCAGCGTGCAGTACATCTCGCCGGTCGCAGGGTTGACCGCGGTCCACTCCGGCCGATCCATCCGCGTCGCGCCCAGCGCATCCGCGGCAAGGCGCGTATTGATCAACACATCGACCTGGCTCGAGAACGGATAGGCGGCATTGGCCGAGGTCAGCGGACCCACATTATAGGTCAGCGGCAGCCACTGGCCGGTGCCATCGGCCGCGAACTTCGCGACGTAAAGCGTTCCGGTATCGAGATACTTGTCGCCGATCGCCAGACGGTTCGCAGCCGTGGCATCGCTCGCCGACCACGGTGTGGCCGACACGAACTTGTAGATATATTCGTTCTGCGCATCGTCGCCCATGTAGAACGCCGGCTTCACGCCCGCGATCGTCCGGCCGATCTGGCAGCCCTCATGGTTCATGCGACCCAGCGCAGTCCGCTTGCGCGGCGTGGAGGTGGCGTCGAACGGATCGATCTCGACCACCCAGCCGTACTGGAAGATCTCGTTGCGGAAATCGCCCGTGCCATCGGCGGGCGCGTCAGCCTGCGCGGTGATGTTCCAGCGCGAATAGAGCGTGCTCGCCGTGTCCGTCGGCGTGACGGACCACCAGCCATAATTGCCAGCCGTGCTGCTGCTGCTCTCGGTCTTGCCATAGCGTGCGAGCGAGGTGTTGGCTTTGACGCCAGCGGGGCCGCTGGCCGCACGGCGTGCGCCGTCGCCGACTTCGCGGCGAAAATACCCGACCCAGTTCTCTTCGTTCGTGAGGTACGTGTTCCAAGGCATTGTGCCGTTTGCACAATTGTTGATCGTGCCGCGGCCCGTGGTGGCGTCGGGCGAATAGCGCGTCTTGAGGCTGTCGGCGCCACGCACAGGCCCCGAGAAGCTCATCGGCGTCAGCGGCGTGATCCGACGATTGAACGACGACGCGGTCGTATAGCTCCAGGCGGCAGCGCGGTTGATCTCGATCACCGAGACGCCGTGACATTCCATTTCCTTCAGCGCCTCGGCCTCAGGACGGACGCCACCGGTGTTGGTCGGGCCGTTCGGGTGCAGATACGCCTGCGTGATGTTTTCGTGATTGAGCACGAGCAGACCGCGCGTATTGCCGTTCGCATCCGGCGTCCCGGTAGCGGAGAGCCCGAAATAGCTCATGCCGTCATGGTGATCGCCGGCACGCTTCGAGAAAGTCGCGTCGGTGCCGTCATTGGCGTAGGCGCTAACGCCGTTGCCGATCGGATCGCCAAGCCGGTACAACACCGTCACCGCATAGCCCGATGGCACCGCAACGACATCCGCGAGACTCTTCGCAACCGCCGTGAAGCCGAGCGAGGCCGCGCCGACCGTTACGCTGGTGGTCGCCGTGACCGAGCCGCTTGCCGATACCGCGGTGAAGAGGAAGCTCAGCACCGTGCCAGCCACGGCGCCGGGAACGACGAACGTCGCGGTGGCGGTCATGGCGCCAGCGAGCGTGACGGCGGGGCCGGCGGTCTGCGTCCAGGTCACGCTGTCGACCTGCCCGATCGCTGCGCCGGTGAGCGTCGCGACGCGGCCGGCGGTCGAGCTGCCACCGGCGGTCGCGGTTACCGTGACCGGGCTAGACCCGTTGCCGTCATTGTCGTCATCGCACCCGGTCAGCAGCATGCCGCCGAACACTGCCGCGGCGGTCGCCGACATGCCGCCCATCAGGGTCTGGCGCCGCGAATAGCGCACCTCGATCAGGTCGTTCAGATGCGGATTGGCGGTCGGATTGGTGTCGATATCGCCGTCGGTATAGATGGTCTCGAACGTCATGCTTGGTCCCCCCGGGGATGGTTGCGTGGTGGTGTAACGATGCGTGAGGATTAGAATTTTGCGCCCAGCTCCACGCCGTAGAAGCGCGGCTCGCCAGCGATGTAGGTCGGGATCCCGAAGCCCCCGCCGGTGTTGCCCGCGTCGATCAGGTAGCGCTTGTTGGTCGCGTTCCGGACGAACCCGCCGACGCTGTAGCGGCCCTGCGCGAACTCGAGCCCGGCGCGCAAATTGACCAGCGTGTAGCCCTTCTGACTGATCGCCTCGGTGTTCGGCAGCTCGAAGAACACCTTCGACTTATAGGTGACGCTCGGCGTGGCGTAGAGCGTTGCCCCGCCGATCGGTGCGCGCAGGATCAGCCCGCCCGATGCGGTAGTCTTGGGCTGAAGACGGAACTGGTTGCCGGCGTAAGGGCCGTTCGCCACGTCGTCGCCGATACCGCCGTCGATATAGGCAAACGTCGCGAATGCAGACAGATACGACGCGAGCTTGAGATTGCCTTCGAGCTCGACGCCAACGCTGTTCGCCGAATCCGCGCTGCGCACCGTCGTCACGCCGTTGCTCGTCACCGAGAACTGGAAGCCGTCATACGTCTGGTAGAACACCGAGGCGGCGCCGCTGAACGGGCCGATGCTTCCCTTGATGCCGCCTTCGTAATTCCAGACCTTCTCTTCCGGAATGATCTGGAGATTGGGACCGACGCCGAACGCGGTGCGCTGTGCGGCAAGCTGGACCACCGGCGAGCGACGGCCCTTGCTGATCGTTCCGTAGACGTTGACCGCGTCGCTGAGCTTCAGCAGCGCATTGAAGCGCGGCAGGATCGCGGTGAAGCTCTTTTCGGCGACGAACTTGTTGCCGTTGGTGTTGGCCGTCCCGAGCAGGCTGGTCTGGATATTGAGGCTCGCGAGAATTACCGAGTTCGGCTGGATCGACGAATAGCCCGACTGGCGATCCTCGATCAGGATGCGCGCACCGGCGGTCAGTTCGAGCGCGGGGATCGGGATATAGGTCGCGTCGGCGAATACCGAGTAGGTGTTGTTCCTGCCGTAGTTCGTGAACTCTGCTGCGTAAGGTATTGCGGTCGCACGGCCGCCGGTCAGGATCGACGTCGCGCGGGTGGCCGGGATCGTGCCGTTGGCGGCGACGCAGCCCGTCTCGGTCGGAATGCCCGCGCGGTTCAGCGCGGTGCGGATCGGCTGGTACGCCGCCGCAACCGAACAGGCGAGATACGTGCCCTCTTCGGTCGCGAACGGAACGCGCTGGAAGCCGTTCTCGAAGAATGCGTTCCAGCCGACGGAGGCGCGATACTTCGGCCCTTCGAAGGCGAAGCGGCTCTCATGGCTCCACTGGTCGCCCTTCGCATCCTCGGCGAACTCCAGATACGCGGCGGGGCCGCCGTCCGCGTCGAAGACCTCCAGCGCGTCGAACCGGCGATAGCCGTTGACGGTCGTGAAGGTGATCCCCGGCGACAGATCCGCGGTGATCGTCAGATTGGCGTCGTAGACGTTGCGATCGAGCCCGAGTTTGCGTGCGCCGAGCACCGCCGCGCTGTACGGCGAGCCCGACAGTTCGGCATAGCCGTAATCGCCGGTCTGGCCGCCGGTTGGGGCGTGGGCGCGGCTCTTGAACGCGGTGCCGGGGTTGCGCTGGCCGTCATAGGTGAGGACGAGGTCGGCGGTGATGCTGTCGCTCGGGCGATAGCGCAGCGATCCGCGGATACCGCGCTGGTCCTGGCCGTTCAGATCGTCCTGGTCGACGCCGCCCTGATTCTGGTTGGGCACGTTCGCGTCGCCGGCGATGTTGCGGACATAGCCGTCGCGGTATTTGTAGGCGAACGCGATCCGCCCGGCGAGCACATCGTTGCCGGCATTGAGGAAGCCCGACACCTGCGTGCGGTTGAAATTGCCGTACGAGCCGTTGATCGCGCCCGATACGCCGGGCTGCGGCCTGGCCGAGATGACGCTGATCGCGCCGACTGCAGCGGCGGTGCCGAACAAGGTCGCCTGCGGGCCCTTCACGACCTCGATCCGCTCCAGATCGTACAGGTCCTGATACGCGCCGCGCGACCGGCTGATGTCGATGCCGTTATAATACAGCGTGACGCGCGCGCCCTGCTGCGACGAGCCATTGTCCGAGGTGATGCCGCGGATCACGAAGCCTGGGTTGTTCGCGCTCTGCTCCTGGATCTGCAGACCGGGGATGTAAGCTGCGACCTCGCTCAGCGAATTGACCCCGATCGACGCCATCTTCGCGCCGGTGATCGCGGTTACAGTGACGGGAACGTCGGCGATCCGCTGTTCGCGCTTCTGCGCGGTGACGACGATCTCGTCGGTTGGCGTGCCGTCCTGAACGTCGGCCTGGGTGGACGCCTGCGCAAGTGCGGCGGTCGAGCAGGTCGTGGCGAGCGTCGCAAGTGCGAGCCGCGTGAAGATGCGTGTCATGAAGTCCCCTGTGTCGTTGGGGACGCACTACGGGGGCTCCGTGACGTTTCGACGTCGCAATGATGAAACGAAGATGACGGTCGCGTAACGACGCTGTCACATCCCTTTCACTACGCTGTCTTGGAGAGCGGGTAGCAGGCGGCCGACACCCGATGCGAAAGCCCGAACCGATGACGATGAACCGCCGCGATGCTTTGAAGAACGCCCTGAAACTCGCCGGCTCCGGCGCGACGCTCGCGCTGCCCGCCGTCGCATCGCAGGCGGCGGGGGCGGCAAAGGCACGCTTCGATCACGGTGTCGCGAGCGGCGATCCGTCGGTCGACGGCGCGATCCTCTGGACGCGCGCGACCCCGGTCGAGGCAACCAACGCCGGCGATATCGCGCTGACATGGCACGTGGCCGAAACCGAGAACGGCAAGCCGCTCCGCTCGGGCAGCGTCAAGGCGCGTGCGGCGCGCGACTTCACCGCCAAGGTCGAGGCGACCGGGCTCCAGCCGGGCCGCGAGTATCGATACTGGTTCGACGCCGCGGACGGCACCCGCTCGCCGGTCGGTCGGTTCCGCACGCTGCCGAAAGGCAAGGTCGCCGACGTCGTGATGGCGGTCGTCTCATGCCAGCTCTACGCCGGCGGCCTGTTCAACGCCTATGACGCGATCGCCAAGCTCGACCGCGTCGATACGGTGCTCCACCTCGGCGACTATATCTACGAATACGGCGTCGACGGGTATGGCGCGGACATCGCCAGGAAGATCGGCCGGTTCGTCGAGCCACGCCACGAGATCGTCAGCCTCGCCGACTACCGCATGCGCCACGCGCAGGTGAAGCGCGACATCGACATGCAGGCCGCGCACGCCCGCACCGCGTTCATCTGCGTGTGGGACGATCACGAGGTCGCCAACGACGACTGGATGCACGGCGCCGAGAACCACGATCCCAAGACCGAGGGTGACTGGGACGCGCGGAAAGCCGCGGCGATGCAGGCCTATTTCGAGTGGATGCCGATCCGCGACCCCAGGCCCGGCCAGCCCTGGGCGGCGATCAACCGCAGCTTCGATTTCGGCGATCTCGCGACGCTGGTGATGGTCGAGACGCGACTGCTCGCGCGTAGCCATCAGGTGGTGTCGAAAGGCGAGGAGATCACGCAGGCCGAATACGCGCCGATGCTGGCCGAGCGCGCGCGGACCGATCGCGAACTGCTCGGGCCCGCGCAGTTGGCGTGGGTCGAGAAGACGATGGCGACCTCGGTCGCGGCGGGCAAGACATGGCAGGTGCTGGGCAACCAGGTGGTGATGGCCAAGGTCGCAGGCCCCGACATGGAGCGCCAGCTCGGTCCGGTGAAGTTCGCCGAGACGATGGCGAAGCTCCCGGCGATGTGGCGCGAGCGGCTGACCGCCAGCATCGCGTCGTACCGCGCTGGCCTACCGTTCGGGTTCGACAGCTGGGATGGCTATCCGGCGGCGCGCGAACGGCTGTATGCGGCGTTCCAGCGCGCGAAGTCACGCCCGATCGTGCTGTCGGGCGACAGTCACGCGGCATGGGCCAACGACCTGCACGACACGTCGGGCAAGCTGGTTGCCGCCGAGTTCGGCTGCACCGCGATCACCAGCCCGTCCTACGGCTCGCTGCTGCCCGATATCGGCACGTTGATCGCCAATGCCAACAAAGGCGAGGTGCGGTTCTGCGATCAGGTCGGCAAGGGCTTCACGCTGCTGACGCTGACGCCGGAGCACGCAACCGCGGACTCTATCACCGTCTCGACGGTGATGGCGAAGCCGTACACGCAGGCCACTGCCGCGCGGTTCCGCACGCATGCCGATCGTCCGGACCAGCCGCTCGAAAAAATCGGCTGAGCCTCAGGTTTGGTTCGAGGCGTCGGTCGACTCCACCGAACGCCGCTCGCCCGCCTCGGGTTGGCGGGCGGCGTTCGATCGACGCCGACGCCAATAGCGGATCGTGGTCATGACCAGGGCGACCAGCGCGATGATCGCGACGATGCCGAGCAGTTTGTGCTTCGGCATCACCGCATCGATCGCCTCGATCAGGCTATGCCCGAACAGATAGCCGATGCCGGTGAACAGCACGCCCCACAGCGCCGCCGAGATCGCGTTGAGCACGACGAAGGTCCGCGCGGGGACGTGCGACGTGCCGATCGCGATCGGGCTGATCGTGCGCAGTCCGTACAGAAAACGGAAGCTGAGGATGAAGACCGTCGGATGCCGGTCCAGCGTGTCGAGCGCCTTGGCGAAGGCAGGTTTCGCGGCGATCCTGCGGACCCGTGCGGTATCGCGGTAGCGCCGTCCCACGAAGAAGAAGAGCTGATCGGCGGCGAACGATCCGACCACGGCTGCCAGCGCGGTGCCGCTCAAGGATAGCAGGCCTTCATGCGCGAGCAGGCCCCCGGTGACGACCGAGGTCTCTCCCTCCAGACCTGCGCCGACGAAGATTGCGGCGAGGCCGTATTGCGCGATAAGCGTTTCGATCGACATCCGCCGCCCTTGCCGCAGCACGTCAAACTTCGCCAGCCTCGTATGCGAGCGTCCGTCGTTCTTCGACGCCCGTCAGCCTGTCAGCGGTGAAGATCGGTCAAGAACGCCGCGAGCTGGTTCCACGCCGGTTGTTTGGCCGCCAACCCGATCGTGTGAAGCGGGCTGCTCGACGGCAATGCGACGATCGCCGGACCATCGCTGTCCTCGCCCACGGCATCCCGCCCAAGTAGCCTGAGCCCCTGTTTCAGCGCAGTCCCGCCGTTGAAAGCGATCGCGCGCAACCGAGGCAGTCGTGCGGCCAGCGCGGCAATGTCGTTCCCGGCAATATCGACGATCGCGGCATCGCTGCTGCCGACGCGACGCGCTGAACCTACCACGTCCCACAATGCGACGCCACTCGACCGCAGTGCTGCGAGCCGAACGTCATAGTCGAGCGCGACCAAGTCATGGCCGACGACCGGCGACATCAGCTGCCAGAACTGGTTCTGCGGATGCGCATAATATCGCTGCGCCGCGAGTGATCGGTCGCCCGGCAGGCTCCCCAAGACCAGTATACGCGCATCGTCATCGACGACCGGCGGGAACGAATGCTTGATCGACATGGAATCCTCGATCGTGACGACGTCGCGCTGTGTCATGATTGACAGCGCCTCTGCAAGGTCGATGGCCTGCGGAGTGGTGCGAGGCTATGCGATCGAAGACTTCTCCCTTAAGACGCAGAGAACAGGTCGTATCCCGAGGGGGGTGCGCTCGGGGGGATGAGAAGGATGGCCGCGTTGGCAAAAGACGGACAATTGCCGGCGCTCGCTCGGACTGGAATTGCGGGTCTCGATGATATCCTAAACGGCGGATTGACGCCCGATCGGATGTATCTCGTCGAGGGCACCCCCGGCACAGGCAAGACTACGCTCGGACTCGGCTTCCTGCTGACCGGTGCGTCGGCGGGGGAACCAGGGCTCTATATCACGCTCGCGGAGACCGAAGTCGAACTTCGCGCGGTGGCGACGACGCATGGCTGGTCGCTGGACTCGCTCACGCTTTTCGAGATGGTGCCGGTCGATGGTTTTGGCGAGGATCACGAACAGACGTTGCTGCACCCGAGCGAAGTCGAACTCGGCGAAACCATTCGCGATGTGATGGCCAAGGTCGATGAGCTTCGTCCCAAGCGGGTCGTGATCGACAGCCTGTCCGAACTTCGCCTGCTCGCGCAGAGTCCGATCCGCTATCGTCGGCAGATCCTGGCGCTCAAGCACTTCTTCTCGACACGTGCCTGCACCGTTCTGTTCCTCGATGACAAAAGTGGTTCGGGCAGCGATCTGCAGTTGCACAGCATCGCGCACGGCGTCGTCTCGCTCGAACAGACGCTGTCGGGGTTCGGCGCGCAGCGTCGGCGTCTCCATGTCGTGAAGATGCGCGGCGTGCGGTATCGTGGTGGCTATCATGACTTCGAGATCGAACGCGGCGGGCTCCGCGTCTATCCGCGACTCATCGCATCCGAGCACGTGATGAAATATTCCGACGAGCCCGTTTCGACCGGCTCGGCCGAACTCGACACCTTGCTCGGTGGTGGCCTGATCCCCGGTACCGCCACGTTGCTGACGGGGCCAGCGGGCGTCGGCAAGACGACAGCATCGGTCCAATCGATGATCGCAGCGCTCAAGCGTGGCGAGCGGGCGGCGTATTTCCTGTTCGACGAGCGGTTGCCGACACTCCTGAAGCGGAGCGCGTCACTCGGCATGGACCTGCTGCCGTTCGTCGAGAACGGTCAACTCGAGTTGCGCGCGATCGATCCGGCCGAAATGTCACCGGGCGAGTTCTCCGGCGCGGTGCGTGCGGCGGTCGAACAGCACGGCGCGAAGATCGTCGTGATCGACAGCCTCAACGCCTACCTCCAGGCGATGCCCAACGAGCAGTTCCTGATCCTCCAAATGCACGAGATGCTGACGTATCTCGGCCAGAAGGGGATCGTCAGCCTGCTGATCCTCGGCCTGCACGGGATCACTGGCGACGTTCGTTCCGATGTCGACCTCAGCTATCTGTCCGATACCATCGTCCAGCTCCGCTATTTCGAGGCATATGGCGAGGTGCGGCAGGCGATTTCGGTCATCAAGACACGAACCGCACGGCACGAACGCACGATCCGGGAGTTCCAGATCGGTAGCAACGGATTGCTGGTCGGCGAGCCCCTTCGCGAATTCCAGGGCGTGCTGACCGGCGTTCCGACATTCTCCGGCGAAGGAAAGACGTTGATGGCCAGTCGCTTCGATATGCGGGACTCGCGCGACTGACATGGACGATCGTGTCCTGATTCTGGCGCCGCGCGGGCGTGATGCGGCGATTGCTGCGGATCTGCTGACCCGGAACGCCATCGTCGCGTTCGTGTGTCGCGATCAGGCCGGTCTGCTTCTGGAGTTGTCCAAGGGCGCCGCCGCAGTGATGCTGACCGAGGAAGCGTTGACCACCGCAGAGGTTACGCCGCTGGCGGAATGGGTCGCGGCTCAACCCAATTGGGCGGATATCCAGTTCGTGGTGCTCGCCAACGGGACCCGGACGCCGCGCACTGCGCTCGCGACCCAGCGGCTCGCCGATCTGGGGAACGTCCTGCTGTTGGAGAGGCCCCTGCATGCCGAGGCGATGCTGGGAGCGATCCGTTCGGCGATCACGGCACGACGTCGGCAATATGAGTTGCGCGATGTCGCGGTGACGCTCGAACGCGCCGTGCTCGACCGGACCAGCGAGTTGCGGACTGCGCGAGAGAGCTTGGAGATCGCGCTCGAGGCCGCCGGCATGGGCAGCTGGGACATCGATCTGACGACTGGGGAGTCACGTCGCACGCTGCGGCACGATACGATCTACGGATATCCCGAGGGCAGGCCCGACTGGAATCTGGAAACCTTCCTGAGCCACGTCGATATCAAGCAGCGCGGCACGGTCGCGCGGGCGATGACCGAGGCTACGCGGACCGGCGTGATCGACGTCGAATACCGTATCGATGCGGCCGATGGTGCCTCGCGGTGGCTCGTCGCCAAAGGGCGCGTTCAGTATGACGAGGCCGGCAAGGCGGCACGGATGACCGGCGTGGTGTCCGACGTCACCGATCGCAAGGAGGCCGACGCGCAACTCGCGCAGGCACAGAAGATGGACGCGATCGGCCAGCTGACCGGCGGCGTCGCGCATGATTTCAACAATCTCCTTACCCCGATCGTCGGCAGCCTCGATCTCCTGCGACGGCGGCACAAAGATGACGAACGTACGCAGCGGATGATCGGCGGCGCGTTGCAGGCAGCGGAACGGGCTGCGACGCTGACGCAGCGGTTGCTGGCGTTCGCGCGGCGGCAGGCCTTGCAACCGCGGGCCGTGGATATCGGTGCGCTGATCGACGGGCTGGTCGACCTGATGCGTCGGTCTCTTGGTCCTTCCATCGCCGTGACGACCGAGATTCCCCGGCATTTGTCGTCGGCGCGGGTCGATCCGAACCAGCTCGAACTCGCGCTGCTGAACCTGGCGATCAACGCGCGCGACGCCATGCCCGGTGGCGGCAAGCTGACGTTGACGGTCAGCGAAATCATCGTCGACGAGCGCAACACGGTCGGCTTGGTGGCAGATCGCTATGTCCGGATCGTTGCGATCGATACCGGCGTGGGCATGGACCGCGCGACGCTCGCGCGCGCGACCGAGCCGTTCTTTTCCACCAAGGGTGTCGGCAAGGGCACGGGGCTGGGGCTGTCGATGGTCCACGGCCTCGCCGCGCAATCGGGCGGTACGCTTCGCCTGACGAGCGAACCGGGATCGGGAACCACGGTCGAGTTGTGGCTGCCTGCGACGGATGAAGCGGCGATGGATACCGTCGAGAACACCGCTGAGCCCGTCATCGCGCGGCGCGCGGCCAAGGTATTGCTGGTCGACGACGAGGATCTGGTGCGCACGGCCACCGCCGACATGCTGCGCGACATCGGCTATGTCGTGGTCGAAGTGTCATCCGCCAGCCAGGCGCTGTCGGCGATCCGGTCTGGTGTCGATGCGGATGTGCTGGTCAGCGATTATCTGATGCCTGGCATGACCGGCGGCCAACTGATCACCGAATTGTGGGCGGCAGGCAACCGTATTCCGGCGCTTCTCGTGACTGGCTATGTCGCGGCGGGCGAGGACGTGCCCGAGGGAGTCATCCGCCTGACCAAGCCGTTCCGACAGACCGACCTGGCGGCCCGTGTCGACGAGCTGCTGCGGCAGTCGCCAGCGACGGGCCGCCCCAGGTTGCGCGTGGTGGAATGACGCCCGACCGGGCGAACCTCGCCAGGTCGGGCGTCATTCCGAAGGTCAGAAGCCTTTCTTCAGCGAAACGAAGAACTGGCGTGGCGCGCCGGCCAGCAACGTCTGGTTGTCGCCACTCGCGGTGAAGCCGTTCGAGCCGATCGTCGCGATATACTTCTTGTCGGTCAGGTTGGTGACGCTACCCTCGATCGCGACGCCGTGCAGCGCACCGTCACCTTCGAACCGGTAGCCGATGCTCGCATCGACCAGCACGCGGCTCGGCACCGACTGGTCGTTGAGATAGGTGAAGTAACGCTTGCTCATGTAATCCGCGCCGACCCGGCCGGTAAAGCCCGACTGTTCGAGCACGAGCTCGCCCTTGACCATGTGCTTGGGCGTGTCGACGACGGTGTCACCCTTGCGGACCTGGACCGAACCGGACGCGTCGGTGACCGTGTCCTGATATTCCGCGTTGGTGTACGAATAGCTCGCGAACAGCGAGAGCGGCCGGAAGATGCGGTAATTAGCCGAGACTTCGGCGCCATACGTACGCACGCTGCCCGCGTTGTTGAGCGTCGGGGCGTTGCCGAGGATGCCGACGCCGTTGGCAAAGGCGAGCAGGCGGTTCGAGAAGTCGACATAATAGCCGACCGCCGACGCCTGGAACGGTCCGCTATGCAAGCGGACGCCGCCTTCTGCGGTCTTCGAGCGCTCGGGCTTCAGGCGCCCGCGCACCGCGTTGAAGCCGGCCTGCGTCGCCGCGAACGGCCCGGTCGTCGCCGACGACACGAACGCGCGCATGTTCTCGGTATAATCCGCGAACACTTCCGCCGCCGGGGTCAGCTTGAACAGGATGCCGGCCTGCGGCTGGAACCAGTCCTTGGCCGAGATGCGACCGACCGAAAGCGGCGAGGTCGTGTCGGGCAGCATCGTCGCGCTGTTGACGACATAGGCGCCCTTCCACCCGGCGTTGACGATCAGCCGGTCGCCCGCCAGCTTCAACGTATCCTCGACGTGATACTGCATCGTATCGGTGCCGTATTTGCCGTCCCACTGCGTCGCGTACGCATTCTTCTGGAACTTCAGCACGTCGCGGTTGGGCGTCGCGCTGTCGGTCATGCCATAGAAGCGTCGCGCCTGCGTGAAGGTGTTGGTCTCCAGCCAGCCACCGACCTCGACAGTGTTCGCCCCCGTCTCATAGGCGATGTTGCTGAGCGCACCGCCGCGCTTGATGCTGTATTCGGTCGTGCGGAAGCCGAGCGGGCTTGGCGCGGTGATCGCGCTGCCGTCCTGGTTCAGCGCGCCGGCCAGGGTCGGGGAATAGGGCGTGATCCACGACCCTTGCCCCTTGTTATTGTGGTAATAGCCAGTCGTAGTCATCGTCAGTTCGGGCGTCAGGTTCGCGTCGAGCGTGACCCCGCCAAGATAATCCTGCCGCACGCCGCCGGCATCGAAATAGGCATCGTCGACCGTACCGAACCCGGTCGGGAAGATCGTGCCGACGCCGGCCCACGGCGCGACGAAGCCGACCGACGAGCCGTTGTTCGCCTTGGTGTACGTCGCGAGCGCCACCTGGTTCTGGTAGGTCTTGCCGATCTGCAGCGCGAGCGGATAGTTGTCGGCGATGTTGTCGTTGCGCAGGCCGCGACGGCGAATGATGTCGTAGCTGAGATCCTGATAATCCTGCTCGCGACGATCGGAGAAGTTCACGAACGCGGACAGGCTACCGAACGCGCCCAGGTCCTTGACGATCTTGCCGTTCGCCTGATGCTGGCGCTGGACGCCGTCGCCCTTCCACTTGTCGGTGGTGAGGTAGCCATAGCTGAGATAGCCCTTCAGCCCGCCGCCGAGATCGCCGCTGTCGATCCGCGCATAGCCTCGGTACGTGCTGTCCGAGCCATAGGTGCCTCCGCCAGTGACGTTGGCGGTGTCGCGGGGCTTGTCGCTGAAGAACTGGATCGTGCCGCCGAGATTGCTGGTCGAGGCGGTGCCGAGCGCGCCGGCGCCCTGCGCGACCTCCGTGCGGGCAACGTTCTCGGAGATGATCGCGCGGCTGATGTGCAGGCCGTTGACGTTGCCGTAGCTCATGTCGCCGAGCGGCACACCGTCGAGCGTGAAGCCGAGCTGGTTCTGGTTGAACCCGCGCAGCGAGATGCGGACCGCCCATTCATACGCGCCGAACGGATCGGATGCCTGGAAGTTGACGCCGGGGAGTTTCTCGATCGCCTTCAACGGGCTCGAACCGGGGGTGAGACGCGCGAGGTCGACGGCGCTGACGCTCTGGACCTGGCGGCTCTGGCCGAAACCGAGCACGACGATGTCGGACGAAGTCTCGGGTGCCGGATCGGCTTGAACCTTTGCCGGCGCGGCTACCGGGGTTTCCGGCGCGGACTCGGGTGCGGCTTGGGCGAAGGCGGCAGGCGTGGCGAGCGCCGCGAGTGCGACACCGGCGAAGAGCGACGATATGGTCTGCATGATGTCCCCTGAAGCGCGACGGCGCTCAGCGGCCCATTGCCGATCCGCGTGACGCGTCGGCGACAGATCGAAGACGATTTCGAGACGACGGCGAAATTGTTACGGTAGCGGCCCAAACGCCCTCTACTTCGGAAAGAGGGAAGGGGCCCGCGGCTACCCCGCGGAGGGAATGGGTGAGCGCACGCGTGAGCACTCACCCATTCCATCACCCCCGCATCATCCGCGCGATCGTCTTCGCGGCTGCTGCGCCATAAGGCGGCTTCAGCCCAGCGAGCTTCGCGACGTCGAGCTTGGACTGTTTGAAGACCGCGCGCGCATGACTGAACGTCCGGAAGCCATCGATCCCGTGATACGCGCCCATCCCCGACGGGCCGCTCCCGCCGAACGGGAGGTCCTCCATCGAGACATGGAAGATCACGTCGTCGAGCGTCACCCCGCCCGATATCGTCCGGTCCATCACGCGGCGACGCTCGGACTCGTCGTTGCCGAAATAATAGAGCCCGAGCGGCCGGTCGCGGCGGTTCACCTGCGCGATCGCGTCGTCGATGCCGTCGTAGCGGCGGATCGGCAGCACCGGGCCGAAGATCTCCCCTTGCATCACGATCATGTCGTCGGTCGCGTCGCGGACGATGTGCAGCGGCATCTTTCGTGAATTGGCGGCGCCGAAATCCTCGTTGGCGGGGTTCACGACCTCGACCGTCGCTCCCTTCGCGCGGGCGTCGGCGATCCAATCGGTAAGTCGCTGGTGATGGCGATCGTTGACCACCGACGTGTAGTCGGCGTTGGCGAGCAGCGTGGGATACATCGCGCTGGCGGCGGCCTTGATGCCGTCGACGACCTTGGCTTCGTCGGCCGAGGGAACGAGCATATAGTCTGGGGCGAGGCAGATCTGCCCGGCGTTCATCATCTTGCCAAGCGTGACGCGTTCGGTGGCCTTCGCGATATCCGCCGAGGCACCGAGGATGACGGGCGACTTGCCGCCGAGTTCGAGCGTGACCGGCGTCAGATTGTTGGCGGCGGCGTGGAGGATGTGCCGGCCGATCGCGGTCGCGCCGGTGAAGATGAGGTGGTCGAACGGGAGTGCGGAGAACGCCTTGCCGACCTCCGCATCGCCCGAGACGATCGCGAGTTCGTCCTGCGCGAAATACTTCGGCGCGATCTCCTCGAACAGCGCGGCGGTGGCGGGGGTGTATTCGCTCGTCTTCGCCATCGCCCGATTGCCTGCCGCGAACACGCCCGCGAGCGGCCCGACCAGCAGGTTCACGGGGAAATTCCACGGCGCGATGATGCCGATCACGCCCTTCGGCTGATATTCGACCCACGCCTTCGCACCGAGCAGCCCTAGCGGAAACTGCACCGGGCGGCGGTCACGCTTCATCCAGCGATCGAGATGCTTGGCGGCATGCGCGATCGGCGCGAGCGAGGCGCCGATATCGGTGATCATCGTCTGCTCGCGGCTGCGATGCCCGAAATCCTCCGACACCGCATCGCAAAACCGTGCCGCATTATCCCGCACCATCGCCGTCGCGCGCTTCAGCCGGTCGAGGCGGACGGCTTTGGTGACGGGAAGCTCCGCCATGAACGCTTCGCGCTGAGCCGTGAGGATGGTCTGCATATCGGTCATTAAAGGGCCTCGAAATGGGGGACGTAATACGCAAACCGAAAGCGCTTCTTGCGACACGCTGGACAACCAAGGAGCCTGAACCACAACAGGCTGTGAGTTGCCGTTTCACTTTATCCTATCATGGTTGCCGTGCTGTCATACGTGAGTCGTTCCGCACCTCGACAAGTCGTGCACTGCCGCCGGGCATCAAAGGTGACGCGATCCGCAGTGTAAAGCGACCTTTGCTGGCCGGATCGGGCTTGATGCCGACGACGCCGCCGCCAATCGAAAACAATCGCTCATCGGGCTGGCTGCCCCGTCCGATGTCGCCAAAGATATAGCCCCATTGGTTGACCATCTGATCCCCGACCCAGATCTGACCCTTGATACGCGCAATCTTGCCAAGATTCTGGACGTAATAGCGGACACGCACTGGTGCGCCGAGTTCGAACGGCGCGGGAGCGATCTCGCCGCCTCCATATTGATCCCGGTCGAGGAGATAATTGGCGGTGGTCATCAGGCTGTCATTGCCGCCAAAGCTCAGTCCCTCATTGAAAAGGCACACTGTTCCAACCTTTGCGGTTCCAGGCTTGTGCGTCACGGCGCACCAGACAAGTTCTGGCGGACCTGCCTCGGTTGCCCAAGACTTGCCACCGAACTGAGGTTGGTCGGTCATCTGTGCGAGGTTGTCGCGGTCACGTACCCGCATGGGTACGCCGTAAGCGGGGCTGCCTGCCGTGGCTACGATATCGCTTCCGCGCTGGATCGGCGTGATGACGCGGCCACTATAGCCATAGGCGATCTCGCCTTCGAGGAACGGTTCGTCGCGTCCGACATCGGTCTTGATCGTCGGTGGCTGCTCAAAGGCGAAGGGCCTGCGACCCGGGTCGATGACGGTCGGTTTCGGACCGGGCGTAAGTATGGTCTTCGCAAGCACCGGCGTCGCAGCCATCGACGCGATCACCAGGAGGCCCAGTACCCCGAATCTCATCTTGCTATCCCACCTTACCCGTTCGCCCCTGCCGGTGTTTCCGGTGTCGACGAACATTGCGCGCTTGGTGGCGCCCTTCCTCATGCCCCCACCGGCAGATCCCGGAACGCCTGGTCCTTGTCGACGCGGATTTCGCCGGGGAGGCCGAGGACGCGTTCGGCGATGATGTTCTTGAGGATCTCATCGGTACCCCCAGCGATGCGCAGGCCCGGCGCCCACATCGTCGCGGCGTGGAACGCGCCTTTGAGCGGGGTGAGCGCGGGGTCGGATATGATGCCGTATTGATCGCCCGCCTCGACCGCGGTGTTGCCGATCGCCTGCAACTGGTTGGCGGCGACGATCTTGCCGATCGAGCTTTCGGGGCCGGGGACCTGCCCCTTCGACAGCGCGGTAATCGTCCGCATCCGGGTGTTGCGCAGGCCTTCGGATTGTACCCACCAGTCGGCAAGCGTCTGGCGGAACGCGGCGTCCTTCAGCAGCGGGCCGTCCGCGCCGTTGGCCTGGGCTGCGAAGGCGAGGATGTCCTCCGGACCGACCCCGCCGCTCGTGCCGATCGCGAGGCGTTCGTTCATCAGCGTGAACAGCGCGACTTTCCAGCCGCCGTCTACGGGTCCGAGGCGTTGCGCGTCGGATATCCGGACGTTCTCGAACCAGACTTCGTTGAAGCTTGACCCGCCGGACATCTGGTGGATCGGGCGAATCTTGATCCCCGGCGCGTTGAGGTCGAGCCAGAACATCGTCAGGCCCTGGTGCTTGGGCACGCCGGGGTTGGTGCGGACCAGGACGATGCCATAGTCGCTGTAATGCGCGCCCGAGGTCCAGACCTTCTGGCCGTTGATGACCCAGTCGTCGCCGTCTCTCACCGCGCGCGTGCGGATCGCGGCGACGTCCGAGCCGCCGGCGGGTTCGGAGAACAGCTGCGACCAGATCTCGTCGCCGCGCACCGCGGGGCCGACGAAGCGGTGCTTGGTCGCGTCGTCGGCATAGGCCATCACGGTCGGCACGCACATGCCGAGCCCGATCGTGAAATAGCTGCCGTCGACCGCGTGTTTCCCCTCTTCCTGGCCGAAGATGACGCTTTCGATCGGCGTGCCACCGCCACCACCCCATTCCTGCGGCCAGGTGATGCACGCGTAGCCGCCCCCTGCTTTCCGCGCCTGCCACGCCTTTGCCTTGGCCATGTCATCGTCGTAATGGCCCGTATCGTGTTCGGCGATGTTCGCGTCGAGCCAGGCGCGCGCGCCGGCGCGGTAGGTGGCTTCGGCGTCGCTGTCCTTGAAGTCCATGTGCTGCTCCGATCAGGCGGCGTTGCGCATTTCGAGTTGGCCGACGAGGCGTTCGCGCCACGCGGCGGGGCTGCCGGCGACGAGCGCGAGCTGGCGCGAGCGGCGGTAATAGAGGTGGCAATCGGACTCCCAGGTGAAGCCCATCCCGCCATGCGTCTGGATGTTCTCCTTCGACGCGAACCAGTAGGCGTCGGAGGCGGCGACGCGCGCGGTAGCGGCGGCGAGCGGGAGTTCGGCGGCGCCTACGTTGAGCGCCCACGCGCCGTAATAGGCGTTCGAGCGCGCGAGTTCGTTCTTTACGTACATGTCGGCGAGCTTGTGCTTGATCGACTGGTAGCCGCCGATCTGCCGTCCGAAGGCGTAGCGATCGAGCGCGTAGCCCTTCGCCATCTCGAGACAGCGATCCGCGCCGCCAAGCTGCTCGAACGCGAGCAGGACGGCGGCACGGTCGAACACCGCCTGCATCGCCGCGATTCCGTCGTCGCTGCCAAGTTTCTCGCAAGACACGCCATTGAAGGTGAGCCGCGCCGCACTACGCGTCGGGTCCAGCGTTTCAAGGACTTCTGCGGTGATGGTCGCGCCCTTCTCGACGAGGTAGAGGCCGTCGCGGGCTAGGACGACGATCAGGTCGGCGACGTTGCCATCGGTGACCGGGATCTTTTCGCCCGTGAGTTTGCCACCGGAGACGGTGGTGCGGACCGATCGTGCAGTGACCGGGCCGGCGCCTTCCGAGGTGGCGAAAGCACCGATGACGTCGCCCGCCGCGATCCTCGGCAGCCATCGGACCTTCTGCGTGTCGCTGCCGTACAGCATCAGCGCTTCCGCAACGAAATAGACGGTCGAGGCGAACGGGATCGGCGCGCAGGCCCGGCCAAGTTCCTCAGCGATCGCGCAAAGTTCGATGTGGCCGAGGCCTAGTCCGCCAAATTCCTCGGGGATCGCCGCGCCGAGCCAGCCTTGTGCGCCGACTGCTTTCCACAGGTCCGCATCATACGCTTTGGCGGGATCGTCGAGCACTGCGCGGACACGGTCGATGCCGCAATGCGCCGCCAGGAACTTGCGCGCTTCGTCCTTCAGGAATTTCTGATCGTCGGAATAATCGAAGTTCATGCGGACTCCTTGGCTTGCGCCCAATATTCGTCGCGGAGCAGCCGCTTGTAGAGCTTCCCCGTCTCGTGCCGCGGCAATGTCTCGCGGAAGTCGATCCGGCGCGGCGCTTTCACATGGCTGAGGTTCGCGCGGGCGAAGGCGCTAAGTTCGGCTGCTAGTTGCGCGCGGTCTTCGGACGGGTTGGCGGGGCAGACGATCGCCACCACCTGTTCCCCCATCTCATCGTCGGGCGCGCCGATCACCGCGACGTCGGCGACCTTCGGGTGCGTGACGAGGAGATTCTCGATCTCGGCCGGATAGATGTTCACGCCGCCCGAGATGATCATGAAGCTCTTGCGGTCCGTGAGGTAGAGATAGCCCTCCTCGTCGAGCCAGCCGACATCGCCGAGCGTGGTCCAGCCGTGCGCGTTGGCGGCCTCCGCGGTCTTGGCGGGATCGTTGTGGTATTCGAACGCCCCGCCGCCCGCGAAATACACGTCACCTTCCGCGCGCGGCGGCAATACGTTGCCTTCGTCGTCGCAGATCATCGTCTGCGCGGTCAGGTTGCGGCCAACCGAGCCCCTGTGCGTCAGCCACTCCGCGCTGGAGATCGCGCAGAACCCGTTGCCTTCGGTACCCGCGTAATATTCGCCGACGATCGGGCCCCACCAGTCGATCATCGCCTGCTTGACCGGCAGCGGGCAGGGGGCGGCGGCGTGCCAGACTGCCTTCAGCGACGACACGTCGTAACGGGCGCGGACTTCGGGCGGGAGTTTCAGCAGGCGGATGAAGTGCGTCGGCACCCATTGCGCGTGCGTGACGTGGAACCTCTCGATCGCGGCGAGCGCGGCCTCGGGGTCGAAATGCTCCATCACGACGACGGTGCCGCCGACCTGGTGCACCGCCATCGACCAACGCAAGGGCGCGGCGTGATAGAGCGGCGCGGGCGAGAGATAGACCATCTCGGGCGTGAACCCGTACAGCCCCTTGCCGAGCATCACGAGCGGCGAGACGTTGGTCCCGAACGCCTCGTCCGATAGCGCGTGCTTGACGCCCTTAGGCTTGCCGGTGGTGCCCGACGAATAGAGCAGGATCCCGCCGGGCGACGGGTCGGCGATCGGCGTGGCGGGCTTCGCGTCGCGCGCGGCTTCGTAGGCCGCATACCCGTCGATCGCGCCGTCGATGACGTAACGGCGCACGTCATCGACCATCGACACTAGCGCGGCGGCCACTTCTGCGCATCCTTTGCTCACGATCAGCACCCGGCAGTCGCCATCGCGGATGATGTACGCCGCCTCACTCGCGGTCAGTTTCGACGACAAGCAGGTGCAATAGACGCCGGTGCGTTCGGCCGCCCACATCACCTCCAGATAGCGCGGAGAATTGTCCATCAGCACCGCGATACCGTCGCCACGGTTCAGCCCGAGCGAGCGGAGCAGATGCGCACCTTGGTTCGCCCGTTCGTCGAGATCGCGATACGTCACCGTCTCGCCCGTTGCCGCCATGATATAGGCGGGTTTGTCGGGCGCCGTCAGCGCGTGCGCGACGGGGTGCATCAGACGCGCTCGATGATGATCGCCGGGGCCATCCCGCCGCCCGCGCACATCGTCACGAGCCCGCGTTTCAAGTCGCGGCGTTCGAGTTCGTCCAATATCGTGCCGACCAGGATCGCCCCGGTCGCGCCGATCGGATGGCCGAGCGCGATCGAGCCACCGTTGACGTTCACCTTGTCGCGGTCGAGCTTCAGGTCGCGGATGAACTTCTCGGCGACCACGGCGAACGCCTCGTTGATCTCCCACAGATCGATATCGTCGACCGTCAGCCCGGCCTTTGCGAGCACTTTCCGCGCGGCGGGGACGGGGGCGTTGAGCATCAGCGTCGGGTCGTCGCCCATGTTCGCCATCGCGACGATCCGCGCGCGCGGTTTCAGCCCATGCTTGGCGGCGTAATCGGCGCTCGCGAGCAGCACCGCGGCGGCGCCATCGACCACGCCCGACGAATTGCCGGCGTGATGGACATGCGCGATCTCCAGGCCGGGATAGCGGCGGTTGATCTGCTTGCGATACGTCGTGCCCTTCTCGTCGAGCGGAATGTCGGCGATCCCGGCAAACGAAGGGCGCAACGCCGCGAGGCCCTCGGCGGTCGTATCGGGCCGCGGATATTCGTCCTTTTCGAGCACCAGCGCACCAGTATCGTCGGTGACAGGCACGAGGCTGCGATCGAACCGCCCTTCGGCGATCGCTACCGCGGCACGGCGCTGGCTTTCCAGCCCAAGCGCTTCGAGCGTTTCGCGGTCGATCCCTTCGATACTGGCGATCGCGTCGGCGCAGATGCCCTGGTTCGATTGCGGATGCGCCGCATCTAGCCTGGCGTTGCCCGAGCCGATCCCGAGCGGCCGCTTCCCCGCCGCCATGTCGTCCTGCATCATCGTCGTGGTCAGCGACATCATCTCGGTACCGCCGGCGATGACGAGGTCTTCCATCCCGCTCATGATCTGCGCCGCGGCGAAGTTTACCGCGGTGATCCCGCCGCCGCAGAACCGGTCGAGCGTCGTCCCGCTCGCCTTGACGTCATACCCCGCATCGAGCGCCGCCATCCGCCCGAGATCGCCGCTCTGCTCGCCGCGCTGCGTCGAGGTCGACCAGATGATGTCGTCGACATCGGCGGTATCCAGCTTGTTTCGCTCGGCAATCGCCTTCAGGACGGTCGCGGCGAGATGTTGGGGGTGCATGTGCGCAAGCGCGCCCTTGCCGGTCTTGCCGATCCCGCGTGGGGTACGGACGGCGTCGATGATCAGTGCCTCGGCCACATCGCTCTCCTGTTGCACCCGCCGGTTCGATCCGATCGTGGTGCCTGATGCCGGATTGCGTCCGGCTTCGGTACGACGTAACATTCGTTATGGGGAATGGCTTGTCAAGCAGGGTATTGGTGGAAGAGGCGACGGTACCGCGCGGCGATCTGGCCCCGCGTGATTGGCTGGAGATCGGGCTGCAGTTGTTGAAGGATGGCGGCCTGCGCGCGCTCAAGCTTCGCGGCCTGGCGCAGACTCTCGGCGCATCGACGGGAAGTTTCTACCATCATTTCAAGGACTTCGACGGGTATCACGCGGCGCTTGCCGGGTATTTCGTCGAAGCGCATATCGATCCGCTGATCACCACGCTCTCTGCGTCGGGACTTCCGCCAGTCGAGCGGATCCGTGCGTTCGCGGATCATGTTCGCGATCACGACATGGCACAGCTGGCCTTGGCGATGCGGGCTTGGGCGAAAAGCGACGCGCGGGTAGCGGCGGCGATCCGCGATCATGACGACAAGGTGATGGCCTTCCTCGTTGAGCAGCTCGGGGCGCATGGGTTCGAGCCTGCCGAGGCGGGGATCCGCAGCTATGCGCTGTTGGCGATCGGCCTCAGTCAGGTCCATGCTGCCGAAGGGATTGAGCGCAGCGTCGTTCGTGAGGGATTGCTGACCTTGCTGTGCGAGCGCTAGCGTGACGGACTGACGCGACTCCGTAAAAAGCGGAGCGCGAACAAGAGGATGCGGGCATGCAGACGTATGACTACGTGATTATCGGCGCGGGCTCGGCCGGCTGTGTGCTCGCCGCGCGACTGACCGAGGACCCCGACGTGAGCGTGCTGCTGCTCGAAGCGGGCGGGCGCAACGACGGCGTGCTGGTGCGGATGCCCGCAGGGGTCGGCGAACTCATCAAGAGCAAGAATGCGAGCAACTGGGGCTTCTCGACCGAGCCCGAGCCGCATCTCGACGACCGGCGTCTGTGGTGGCCGCGCGGCAAGGGGCTGGGCGGCAGCTCGTCGATTAATGGCATGGTCTATACGCGGGGACATCCACAGGATTATGACGAGTGGCGACAGATGGGCTTGCCCGGTTGGTCGTTCGACGACGTGCTGCCGTATTTCAAACGGCTTGAGGGGCATCATCGCGGCGAGTGCGCCCTGCACGGTGGTGGCGGTCCGCTGACGATCTCGGGCGGTGAGTCCGACAGCCCGTTTTATGAGGCGCTGATCGAAGCAGGGCGGCAGGCAGGCTATCCGGTGACCGAAGACTTCAACGGCGCGAGCCAGGAGGGGTTCGGCCGCTACGACCTGACGGTGGCGGACGGGAAACGCTGGAGCACCGCGGCGGCGTATCTTCGCCCGGTATTGTCGCGGCGTAACCTGACCTGCGTGACCGGCGCGCGGACGACGCGGATCCGGATCGACAAGGGGCACGCGGTCGGTGTCGACTACGTCCTCGACAAGGGGGCGCGGGCTGAAAGCGTGACGGCGACGCGCGAGGTCTTGCTGTGCGCGGGGGCGGTGCAGTCGCCGCATATTCTACAGCTTTCGGGGATCGGCGATCCGGATCGGCTGACCGCGGCGGGTATGGGCGTGGTGCATGCGCTGCCGGGTGTCGGGGAGAACCTTCAGGATCATCTCGACGTCGTGATGAACTGGAAATCGCGCGGGCTGCGAACCGGGTACGCGATGACCAAAGGCGTCGGGATGATCGGCGTCGGGCTCAATTACCTGTTGCGCGGCAAGGGCGCGGGGCGGCAGCAGTTCCTCGAAGCGGGTGCGTTCGTGTCGTCGCGCGAGGGTCTGTCGCGGCCCGACGTACAGATCCACGCGGTGCTCGCGATCATGCGGGATCACGGCAAGGTAAAGGCGACCGAGGACGGCTTCACGCTGCATCTCTGCCAATTGCGCCCCGAAAGCCGGGGGCGGATCGGGCTGCGCTCGGCCGATCCGTTCGCCGATCCGGTGATAGCTGCGAACTATCTGGCGACCGCAGAAGATCGTCGAGTGATGCGCGCGTGCGTCGGGATCGGGCGCGACGTGGCACGCCAAGCTGCGCTCGATCCGTACCGCGCTGGGGAACTGTCGCCGGGCGAGGATGTGCGGACCGACGACGAGATCGACGCCTGGGTAAGGCGGACGGCTGAGACGATCTACCACCCGGTGGGGACGTGCAAGATGGGGACCGCGGACGATAAGCTGGCGGTGGTCGATGCAACCTTGGCTGTCCGCGGTTTGCAGGGGCTCCGGGTGGTGGACGCCTCTGTGATGCCGACGCTGATCGGGTCCAACACCAACGCGCCGACGATCATGATCGCGGAAAAGGCGGCGGATATGATCAAGGGGCGGCAACTGGCGCGGGCAGCATAAGGGCCGCTACCAAGCACCACCTCGGCGACGAGGCACCACCTTGGCGACGAGGCACCATCCCGGCGGAGGCCGGGGCCCAGTTGGAAAGGTCGTAGTAACTGAGCGCAGTTCCTCGTTAGCAACGTTCCCCAACTGGGCCCCGGCTTCCGCCGGGGGGATGTTTTTTATGAGCCAACGTTCATCCCGTTACCGCGGTGCCATCCGGATCGCGCCATCCAGTCGCACATCCTCCCCATTGAAATACCCACATTCGATCATCGTCAGCGCCAGCGCCGCAAACTCCTCCGGCCGGCCGAGCCTCTTCGGAAACGGCACAGAAGCCGCCAGCGCATCACGCACCTGCTGCGGGGCGGCGGCCAGCAACGGCGTGTCGAAGATCCCCGGCAGGATCGTATTCACCCGGATCCCTTCGCTCATCAGGTCGCGCGCGATCGGCAAAGTCATCCCAACCACGCCTGCCTTCGACGCGGAATACGCGGCTTGCCCCATCTGGCCGTCCTCCGCAGCCGCACTCGCGGTATTAACGATCGCCCCACGCTCGCCGTCCTCGCCAGGCTCCAACGTCAGCATCCCCGCCGCCGACTTCGCGAGACAACGGAACGTGCCGACGAGGTTGATCTGGATGATCCGGTCGAACGCATCGAGCGGGAAATGCTTGATTGAGCCATCCTGCTTCGATCGCCCCGCCGTCTTCGCCGCATTCCCCGTGCCCGCGCAATTGACCAGGATTCGCTCCTGGCCGTGCGCGGCGCGCGCCGCTGCGAACCCCGCATCGACGCTGTCGTCGGACGTGACATCGACCTTGCAGAACACGCCGCCGATCTCGTCCGCGAGCGCTTCGCCCTTGTCCGCCTGGAGGTCGAAGATCGCCACCTTCACACCCTTGGCGGCCAGCGCGCGCGCGGTTGCCGCGCCCAATCCCGACGCGCCGCCGGTCACCACGGCGGCACTGTTTGCGAGGTCCATGCATCTCTCCTATCAAAGCCCCGGGATCCGCGCCCCGGTTGCAGAACAATAGTTATGCCGGTATCCGGGACTTGCCAAGCCGGCATGTCGCTGAGGATCCGTCGATGAGCCACGCCATGTTGCAGAACGCCAGTCCGCACTGGCTCCCGCGCCAGCCTAAAGGCGCGCTCGATCATATTCCGGGCAGCAACGGCCTGCCGTTCGTCGGCAACACCTTCAAATTGCTCGCCGATCCGATCGCGTTTTCGGAGGGCATGGCGGCGCGCTACGGCCCGATCTATCGCAACCGCGCGCTTGGCGGGACCGGCGTCAACCTGCTCGGTCCAGACGCGAACGAGCTAGTGCTATTCGACCGCGACAAGATCTTCTCGTCCGAACAGGGCTGGGGCCCGCTCCTCAACCTGCTGTTCCCGCGCGGCTTGATGCTGATGGATTTCGACAAGCACCGCGCCGACCGGAAGGCGCTGTCGATTGCCTTCAAGCCCGAGCCGATGCGGCATTATGCGACCGAGCTCGATGCGGGAATCGAGGCGGCAATCGGTGGCTGGGCCGGGCAGACCTTGCGCTTCTACGATGTGGTGAAAAAGCTCACGCTCGATCTCGCCGCGACCAGCTTTCTCGGCGTGCCGCTCGGCGCGGAGGCGGACCGGATCAACCAGGCGTTCGTCGACGAGGTCCAGGCGAGCGTCTCGCCGATCCGCAAACCCTGGCCCGGCACGCAGATGCGCAAGGGTGTGCGTGCCCGCGCGTATCTGGTCGACTTCTTCGAGCGCGAAATCCCCGCACGACGCACCGGAAACGGCCAGGATTTCTTCTCGCAATTCTGCCGCGCGACCGACGACGACGGCGCGCCGCTGACCGCGCTGGCGATCGCCGACCACATGAACTTCCTGATGATGGCCGCGCACGACACGATCACCTCGTCCGCGACGAGTCTCGTCATGCTGCTCGCGCGCAACCCGGACTGGCAGGAGCGGCTGCGCGAGGAGGTCGCCGCGCTGGATACGGCGCTGCCGCTGACCGAGCAGCTCGATCGTCTCGTACTCACCGAATATGCGTTCAAGGAATCGCTGCGGATGATGCCGCCCGTCCCGTCGATCCCGCGGCGCGCGCTCAAGGATTTCAGCTTCGGCGGGTATGACATTCCCGCCGGGACGAGCGTCGGCACGGGCATCACCTATACGCACCGCATGGCCGAGCATTGGCCTGATCCCGACAAGTTCGACCCGCTCCGCTTCACGCCCGAGGCATCGAAGGGTCGCCACCGGTTCGCCTGGGTGCCGTTCGGCGGCGGCGCCCACATGTGCATCGGGCTGCACTTCGCGACGATGCAGATGCGGCTGCTGATCGCGCATCTGCTCACGCGCTACCGGATCGAGGCGGCGGCGGGCAGCGGTGACGCGTGGCAGGTGTTTCCGATCCCGCGCCCGAAGGATGGTTTGCCGGTCACGTTCGTACCGCTTGCCTCCACGTAATAATGTGTCATCGTAACGCGGTTCAATCGAAGGAGCCGTTCGTTGCGCTTGACCCTTGCCCTCCTCCTGCTCGCGGCAACGCCGGCCTATGCCCAGCAACAACCGGCCGCACCGGTAGCGGACGGACCGACGCGCAGCTTCACCGGGAGCGACTTGTTCGGCCTGACGATCGCGGCCGATCCGCAGATCAGCCCGGACGGCAAGACGATCGTCTATGTCCGCCGCACCGGCGACGTGATGACCGACAAGATGCAATCGTCGCTCTGGCTGATCGACGTCGCGAGCGGTCGCCAGACGCCGTTCGCCACCGACGGCGGCAGCCCGCGCTGGTCGCCCGACGGGGCAAGAATCGCCTATGCCGCGCGCGACGGCGAGGGATCGCAGCTGTTCGTCCGCTGGATCGGCGGTGCGCAAAGCGCGCGCGTGACAAGCTTCCCCGGCGATCCACAGGCGCTCGCCTGGTCGCCGGACGGGACCAAGCTCGCCTACATCGCGACGGTGGCGGGCGAGGGAACCAAGCTCGGCACGCAGCCGCCCAAGCCGGAGGGCGCGAAATGGGCTGAGCCGTTGACCATCATCGACCGGGTCAATTACCGCAACGACGGGCCGGGCTATGTGAAGCCGGGCTACGACCATATGTTCGTGGTCGGCGCGGACGGCGGCGCCGCGCGACAACTGACCTACGGCAAGTTCGACGATGGCGGCCCGCTTTCGTGGACGCCAGACGGCCGCAGCATCGTCTTCGCCGCGATCCGCGGACCAGCCGCCGATCGCCAGGTGATGAACTCCGACGTGATCGCGGTCGATGCGGCGAGCGGCACGATGCGGACGCTGACCACGCGTGACGGTCCCGATGCGCAGCCACGCGTCTCCCCGGACGGCTCAAAGATCGCGTGGCTCGGCTTCGACGACAAGCGCCGCAGCTACGAGAACACGCAGCTCTATGTCGGCGACCGCGACGCCGCCTCGCCGCGCTCGCTCACCGCCACGCTCGACCGCGCGATCGAGGACGCGGTGTGGTCCGCCGATGGCCGCAGCCTGTATGCGAGCTATGACGACCACGGCCAGCGCCGCGTTGCACGTGTCAGTGTTGATGGCCGCGTCACGCCGCTGATCGACAACGTTGCGGGCGGCGGGCTAGACCGGCCCTATACCGGCGGCGAGTTCTCGGTCTCGAAGGGCGGCACGATCGCCTATACCGGCGGCGACGCGAGCGCCCCCGCCGACGTCTGGGTGCTGGCGGGCGGGAAGCCGCGCCGCCTGACGACGCTCAACGCGGTGCTGACCGGATCGAAGGCGCTCGCACCGGTCCGCAAGATCGCAGTGACCGCGCCCGACGGTCGCCCGATCGACGCATGGCTCGCGACCCCGCCGGGCCGTGCCGCAGGCCAGCGCGTGCCGCTGATCCTCGAAATCCACGGCGGGCCGAACGCCGCGTACGGCCCCGGTTTCGCCACCGACATGCAGCTCTACGCCGCTGCCGGTTACGCGGTGCTCTGGACCAACCCGCGCGGGTCGACCTCTTACGGGGCCGAGTTCGCAAACCTGATCGACAAGACCTATCCCGCCGCCGATTATGACGACCTGATCGCCTCGGTCGACGCGGCGATCAAGGAAGGGACCGCCGATCCGGACAATCTGTTCGTGACCGGCGGCTCGGGCGGCGGGCTGCTGACCGCGTGGATCGTCGGCAAGACCGACCGGTTCAAGGCCGCGGCGACGCAGAAGCCGGTGATCAACTGGATCAGCGAGGCGCTGACGATGGACAACACGCTGTTCACCTCGCGCTATTGGTTCACCAAGCTGCCGTGGGAGGATCCGATGAGCTATTGGAACCGCTCGCCGCTGAGCCTGGTCGGCAACGTCAAGACGCCGACCCTGGTCGTGGTCGGGGGCGACGATTACCGGACGCCGGTCAGCGAGTCCGAGCAATATTACGCGGCGCTCCAGATCCGCGGCGTACCGACCGCGCTGGTGAAGGTGCCGGGCGCAAGCCACGGTGGCCTCGCCGCTCGCCCGTCGCAATCGGCCGCAAAAGCGTCGGCGATCATCGCCTGGTTCGATCGCTATCGGAAGCCGGCAGTCGCGACCGGAGCAGCACAGTGACGGCGCGGTACATGATGCTGGCCGGCGTAGCGCTGGTCTCGACCGCGGCGGTTGCGCAGGTCCAGCCGCCGCGCGTCGCGAAGAAGCCGTTCCAGGTGACGTCGCCCAACGGCGCGCGCGAGGACGATTATTACTGGCTGCGCGACGACACGCGGAAGAACCCCGAGATGCTCACCTATCTCGCCGCGGAGAACGCCTATGCCGATGCGCAACTCGCGTCGCTGAAACCGCTCCAGGCCAAGCTCTACGAAGAGACCGTCTCACATATCAAGCAGGACGACAGCTCGGTCCCGTACGCGAAGAACGGCTATTATTACGGATCGCGGTTCCAGACCGGGGCGGATTATCCGATCCTCGAACGCCGCAAGGGCAGCCGCACCGCGCCTGCCGAAACGCTGTTCGACCAGCCGGCGATGGCGAAGGGCCACAGCTTCTTCGCGCTGAGCGACTGGGCAGTAAGCCCCGACAACCGCCGCGTCGCCTGGGCCGAAGACACCGTCGGCCGTCGCCAGTATGTCCTCAAGGTGAAGGACCTCGCGACCGGCGCAACGATCGCCGACACGCTCTCGAACATAGAGCCGAACGTCGTCTGGGCGGATGACAACAAGACGTTGCTCTACGTCGAGAAGGACCCGGTCACGCTGCGCGGCTACCGAGTGAAGGCGCACGTCCTCGGCACGCCGGTCGCCAGCGATCGGCTGTTGTACGAGGAAAAGGACGACACCTATTCGATGGGCGTCTCGCGCACCGCCGACGACAAGTTCGTCTGCATCGGCGTGAGCAGCACGGTCAGCGACGAGCAACGCTGCGCGCCGGCCGCGGCACCGACCAGTTTTACGATTGTCGCACCACGCGCGCGCGAGTTCCGCTACAGCGCGGATCACATCGGCAACCGCTGGATCATCCGCACCAACAAGGCCGCGAAGAACTACAAGCTCGTCACCGTCGTCGACACCGATCTGGCGAAAGGAACGACGGCATGGCGCGACCTGACGCCGGCCAGCGACACCGTCTTCATCGAAGGCTTCAGACCGTTCGACGGCTTCGTCGCGATCGACCAACGCGAGGGCGGCAACCGCATCATCCGCGTCCTGAACGATGCGGGCAAGTCGACCGCGGTGACCGCCGACGAGCCCGCCTATCGCATGTCGCTCGACGTCAACGAAGAGACCGCGACGCCGTGGGTGCGCTACACTTACGGCTCGCTCGTGACGCCGACCACGACCTACGAGGTCAACGCGAAAACCGGCGAGCGTCGCGTGCTGAAGGTCGCACCAATGCCGGGCTACGATCCCGCGAAATACGTCACCGAACGCGTCTGGGCACCCGCGCGTGACGGCACGCGCATCCCCGTGTCGCTGGTCTACGCCAAGGGCACCAAGCGCGACGGCACCGCGCCGCTCTTCCAATACGCCTATGGTAGCTACGGAATCTCGAGCGATCCGGGCGTCGACCCCGGTCGCATCGGCCTGCTCGATCGCGGCGTGATCTACGCGATCGCGCATATCCGCGGCGGGCAGGAGATGGGCCGCGGCTGGTATGACGACGGGCATCTGCTCAACAAGAAGAACAGTTTCACCGACTTCATCGACGTCACCCGCTATCTCGTCGCGCAAAAATACGCGGCCAAAGACCGTGTCGCAGCGATGGGCGGCAGCGCGGGCGGGCTGCTGATGGGCAGCGTCGCGAACATGGCGCCCGCGGACTACAAGCTGATCATCGCGCAGGTGCCGTTCGTCGACGTGGTGACGACGATGCTCGACGCGTCGATCCCGCTGACGACGTTCGAGTATGACGAGTGGGGCAACCCCGCGCAGAAAGCGTCGTACGACTATATGCTGAGCTATTCGCCGTACGACAACGTCAAGGCGAAGGCGTATCCCGCGCTGTATGTCGGCACCGGGCTATGGGACAGCCAGGTGCAATATTACGAGCCGACCAAGTGGGTAGCGAAACTCCGCGAACTCAAGACCGACAAGAACCCGCTGCTGTTCCGCGTCAATATGGAGGCCGGGCATGGCGGCAAGTCGGGCCGCTTCGAGCGCTATCGCCAGAATTCGGAATGGCAGGCGTTCATGCTGCAACAGCTTGGCCTCGCGAAATAGCGCGACCGTTGGCACGCGACCCAAAGCAGGGTACCGATCATGCGGGACGCGGCTTGCAGCCGTTTCCCGTGATCGCGTCGGTGCCCGGAAGGGCTTGATTGGGAATGCGGTGCGGACGGTTCGCCGTCCCATGCCGCGGCTGTCCCTGCAACTGTAAGCGGTGAGCGAGACGCACGAGCCCTTTTCGCGAGGGCAGCCACTGGGTCGACGACCTGGGAAGGCGTGGCGAGGAGCTTTGACCCGCGAGCCAGGAGACCTGCCGGCGTCTGGTCGCTCTTGTCCCGGTCCAGGGGGTGGCCGAGGCACGGTGAACGCCGCCTGCGTGACACTGGCTGAGCGACGACCATGTGGCGGGGGCCGCATCGGCGTCGTGCGTCGGTCGCTCATGGCGTCCGGTCGTCGCATGGCCCGGCCGTTCGCGGCAGGCCCCGGTCCTCGTCGGACGCTGCGGGGTTTGTGCATGACGACTTTGACGATGGAACGACCGACACGGGGTTCGACCCGAAAGCGCATCGGCTGGATGTTCGCAGGCCTGGTCGCGGCCAACATCGCCGCATGGTGCTGGGCGTTTTCGCTTTTCCACGCGCAACCGCTGATGCTCGGCACGGCTTTGCTGGCCTGGGGCCTCGGCCTGCGCCACGCGGTCGATGCGGATCATATCGCGGCGATCGACAACGTGACGCGCAAGCTGATGCAGGACGGCCAGCGCCCGATCGCGGTCGGCTTCTGGTTCGCGATCGGGCATTCCGGCATCGTGCTCATCGCGGCCGTCGCGATCGCACTGACCGCCAATGCGCTGTCGCAGTTCGAGGCGTTCAAGCAAGTCGGCGGGGTGGTCGCGACCGTCATCTCCGCTGTGTTCCTGTTCACGATCGCCGCGATGAACCTAATCATCCTCCGCTCGGTGTGGCGCACCTTCGGCCATGTCCGCGGCGGCGGCACCTATGTCGAGGAGGACCTCGACCTCCTCCTCGGCAACCGCGGCCTGCTCGCACGTCTGTTCCGCCCGATGTTCCGACTGGTCACGCGGAGCTGGCACATGGCGCCACTCGGCTTCCTGTTTGGCCTGGGCTTCGACACGGCGACGGAGGTCGCGATCCTTGGCCTCTCAGCAAGCCAGGCCGCCGACGGTCTCTCGATCGGTGTCGTCCTCGTCCTCCCGGTACTGTTCGCGACCGGCATGGCGCTCGTCGATACTGCGGACGGCGTCGTCATGCTCGGCGCCTATGAATGGGCGTTCGTGAAGCCGATCCGCAAGCTCTACTACAACATCACGATCACCTTGATCTCGGCGATCGTCGCGATCGCGATCGGTGGGATCGAGACGCTCGCCCTGCTCGGATCGAAGCTCGGCTTCACCGGCGGCATATGGGACATCGCAACGGCGCTCGGCGAGAACTTCAACGGCCTCGGCTTCGCGATCATCGGCCTGTTCGTGCTCTGCTGGGTGCTGAGCTTCGCGATCTACCGCTGGAAACGCTTCGACGAGATCGAAGTCGTGCACGGATAGCTGGCGTCATAACTGAGTTGGACGCGCTCTCGATCCTCCCCCGCCAGGGGGAGGTGGCTGGCACTAGCCAGACGGAGGGGGAGGACGACGATCACGTTTGTTCCGTATCCGCCCCCTCCGTCACCTCCGGTGCCACCCCCCCTGGCGGGGGAGGATCGAAAACTAGCGATATGCGAATTGGCACGCTCTCTGAATTACTCTAACCCACCCCGAGGCTCGGTTTCACCGAACCTCACAGATCGCGCCGGTGCCCTTCGGGGCTTGAATGGGAATGCGGTGCGGGAGTTTCTCCCAATGCCGCGGCTGTCCCTGCAACTGTAAGCGGTGAGCGAGACGCACACGCCCTTTATGCAAGGGCAGCCACTGGGGAAACCTGGGAAGGCGTACGTCGAGCCTCGACCCGCGAGCCAGGAGACCTGCCAGCGCAACGGTCGCTCTTGCTACGATCCAGGGGATGGTCGCGGCACGGTACTCCGTTTGAGCGACGAACGCGTGCGGCCCTATGGTCGTGCGTGCGTGTGCTCGCAGGAGAATACCAATGCCCGATCTTTCAAAGGTCCCCGTCACCATCGTCACCGGCTTTCTGGGCGCCGGCAAGACCACGCTCATCAGCCACCTGATCCGCAACGCGAACGGCCGCCGTCTCGCCGTCGTCGTCAACGAATTCGGCACGCTCGGCATCGACGGCGACATTCTGAAGGGCTGTGCGATCCCCGATTGCCCGGCGGAGAACGTGATCGAGCTGGCGAACGGCTGCATCTGCTGCACCGTCGCGGACGATTTCATCCCGACCGTCGAGACGCTGCTCGCGCTCGACCCGCGCCCCGATCACATCCTGATAGAGACGTCCGGCCTCGCGCTGCCCAAGCCGCTGCTGAAGGCGTTCGAGTGGCCGGCGATCCGGTCGCGTATCACTGTCGATGGCGTGCTCGCGCTCGCCGATGCCGAGGCGGTCGCCGCCGGGCGGTTCGCGCCGGACGTGGCTGCACTCGACGCACAACGCGCCGCCGACCCGAGCGTCGATCACGAGACGCCGTTGTCGGAGGTGTTCGAGGACCAGCTCGCCTGCGCCGATCTCGTTCTGCTGACCAAAGTCGATCTCGCCGGCCCCGAGGGCGTCGCCAAGGCACGCGCCGTCATCGCCGCGGAGTCCGCACGGCCGCTCCCGGTGATCGACCTGACCGACGGCATCATCGATCCGCGCCTGATCCTCGGCCTGAACGCCGCAGCCGAAGACGACATCGCCAGCCGCCCCTCGCATCACGACGGCGAGGACGACCACGAGCATGACGATTTCGACAGCGTCGTCGTCGAGCTTGGTGAGATCGCCGACCCCGCTGATCTCACCGCGAAGATCGAAGCGCTCGCCCGCAGCGCCGACATCCTCCGCGTGAAAGGCTACGCGGCTGTCACCGGCAAACCGATGCGTCTGCTCGTCCAAGCCGTCGGCGCCCGAGTCCGCACGCAATACGACCGTCCGTGGCGCGCAGGCGAACAGCGCCGCACGCAACTGGTGGTGATCGCCGAGCACGACCGGATCGACGAGGCCCGCATCAAGGCCGCGCTGGACGGCTGAGGCGCACGATGCACGTCGTCTTCCGCGAGACCCACGGGCTGGAGGAAAGCGCGGTCCCACAGGACCTCGCCCAATCGCCCGCGGACCTCGTCGTCCTGTCCTTCTCCGACGGCGACCTCGGCGCATTCGCCGCGGGCTGGAGACGTGCGGATGCGGCTGGAAGCCGATTGCCCTCGCTACGCCTCGCCAACCTGACCGCGCTCCAGCACCCGCTCTCGGTCGACACCTATGTCGAGCAGACGCTGGCGGGCGCGAAGGGCATCCTGATCCGGCTGATCGGCGGGCGGTCCTACTGGAGCTACGGCCTACAACAGGTCGAAAATCTCGCGCGTCAGAAGGGGATCGCGGTGGCCGTCCTTGCGGCGGACGGTCGCATCGACACGCGCCTCGATGCCGCGTCGACGATCCCGCTCTCGACGCTGCGCCGCCTGGCGCATCTCTGCGACACCGGCGGCGCGGTTGCGGCTCATGCGACACTGGCCCAGTTCGCGCTGGCTGCTGGCTGTTACGCTGGTCCCGTAACCGGCGTTCGCGCAATCGCCGATGTCGGCGGCTGGCAACCGCAGGACGGCGTGACGTGCCCCGCTGCGTTCGCGCTCAACGCGCACCGCCCTCGCATAGTGATCGTCTTCTACCGCTCCTACCTGACCGCCGCGGACGTCCACCCGATCGAAGCCCTGCACGCCGAACTGACCGCACGAGGCTTCGACGTCATCGGCCTGTTCGCGCCCTCGCTCAAAGCCCCCGACGCAGCCGGCTGGCTGACCCGCTGGGTCGAGGCGCTGAAGCCCGCCGCGATCGTCAACGCGACAGCCTTCTCCGCGCGCGGCGCAGCCGACACGACGCCGCTAGACGGCGCCAACGTCCCCGTCTTCCAGATCGCACTCGCCACCTCCGACCGTGCAGCGTGGGTGGGCGCAACTCGGGGCCTATCGCCCGCCGACCTCGCCATGCACGTCGTCCTCCCCGAAGTGGACGGTCGCCTCTTCGCCGGCGTCGCCAGCTTCAAGGACACCGCCGCCCGTGACAGCGACCTCGAATACACGCGCCTTGAACACCGCGCCGACCCCGCTCGCATCGCTGCCATCGCCGCACGGATCGAAGCCTGGACGACGCTCGCCAGCAAGCCCGTCGCCGAGCACCGCGTTGCGATCGTCCTCTCGACCTACCCGGGCAAGGCGTACCAGATGGCGCACGCAGTCGGTCTCGACGCGCTGGCTTCGACGGACGCCATCCTCGCCGACCTCACGGACGCTGGCTACGCGATTTTGCCTCAAGCGATCGACCTCGTCACGTCCCGGATGCACTGGCCGCTCGCCGACTATCTCAAGGCGCTGGAGCGTCTTCCCGAAATCCTCCGCAAGGACCTTCAGGATAGCTGGGGCGACCCGACCGAAGACTTCACCTTCACCGCGATCGATCACGGCGGCGCGCTCGTCGCGCTGCAACCCGAACGCGGCCGAAGCGAGGTCCGCGCAGAAGAATATCATGACCTCTCGCGCTGCCCCTGCCACGCCTATGTCGCGTTCTATCTGTGGCTCCGCGCGCGCGGCACCGCTGCGCTGGTCCATGTCGGCGCGCACGGTACGCTCGAATGGCTCCCCGGCAAGTCGGTCGCGCTGTCCGATGCCTGCTGGCCCGAAGCGCTCACCGGCGCGATGCCCGTCATCTACCCGTTCATCGTCAACGATCCCGGCGAAGCGGCGCAAGCCAAACGCCGCATCGGTGCGGTCACGCTCGGTCACGTCCCGCCGCCGCTGGAGCGCACGCGGACCGGCGCCGGCCTTGGCCGCCTCGAAGCGCTGCTCGACGAATTCTCCAACGCCGACGGCCTCGACCCGGCGCGCCGAAACCGGCTGCAACGCGACATCCGCGACGAAGCCACCGCCACCGGCTTGGCGGCCACGCTGGGCCTCGACGACGCACAATCCCAATCGGAAGCGATCACGCGCATCGACACGTTCGTCTGCGACGTGAAGGAAAGCCAATACGGTGATGGCCTTCACATCTACGGGCGCGGCGAGCACGGCGCCGCGGAGCGCGCAGGGCTCTTGTCCGCGCTTCGAGGCCAACGCGTCCCAGCCGGTCCGTCGGGATCGCCGTGGCGAGGGCGCGCCGACGTCCTCCCGACCGGCCGCAACCTCTACACCACCGATCCACGCGCGGTCCCGTCGCGCGCCGCCCACACCCAAGGCGTGAAGCTCGCCGACGAACTCGTCCGACGCCACCTACAGGATCATGGCGACTACCCCCGCAACCTAGTGGTCGATCTATGGGCGTCTGCGACGATGCGAACCGCCGGCGAGGAGTTCGCGATGGCGCTCCATCTGCTCGGCGCGGAACCCGTCTGGGACATGCAATCGGACCGCGTGACCGGCATCGAAATACTCCCGCTCGCCCATTTCGACCGTCCCCGCATCGACGTCACGCTGCGTGTCTCCGGCCTGTTTCGCGACGCCTTTCCAACGCTCTGCTCGATGTTCGGACAAGCCGTCCGCGCCCTGGCCTCGCGCGACGAACCGCAGGACTGGAACCCGTTCGTCGGCAAGCCTGTCACGGCGCGCGTCTACGGCCCCGAACCCGGCCGCTACGGCCTGAGCATCGGCGACGCCGCCGAAACCTACACGCTGGCGGCCCGGCTGAGCGCGGGGCAAGCTTGGTTGTCCGCCTCCAGCCATGCCCTTGACGACGGTAAAGACAGCTTCGACCCCAGCGGCATCCGCGACCGTGTCGCCGCCGCCGATGCCTTCGTCCATGTTCAGGACTTGCCCGAAACCGACCTGCTCCTCGCCGCAGATTATGCCGCGCACGAAGCGGGGTTCGCCGCCGCGCAGTCGGTCGCGGGGGGCAGCGCCACGCTCTACCATCTCGACGCGCGAGACCCGACGCGAGCCAAGGCCCGCTCGCTCGACGAGGAGATCGCCCGCGTCGTCCACGCCCGCGCCGCAAATCCGGCCTGGGTCGACGGCATGATGCGCCACGGCTTCCGCGGCGGTGCCGAGATCGCCTCCACGCTCGACCACCTCGGTGCCTTCGCGCATCTCGCCAGCGTGGTCCGCCCCGAGCTGATAGACCTTTATTACGACGCGACACTGGGCCGCGACGAGGTCCAGGCCTTCCTTGCCGAAGCCAACCCCGGCGCGCTCGCCGCAATGCGGGCGCGCTTCGCAGCGCTCCACGCCGCCGACCTCTGGCCGACCCGCCGCAACTCGATCCTAGCCGCTCTGGACCTGCCGGCATGAGCGCGCCTGTCACCAATGGCGTCGTCAAGGGCTGGTGTCCCGACGCGTGGCGCCCGATGATGGCCGGCGACGGCCTGCTGGTGCGCGTCCGCCCCCCGCTAGGCCGCCTGACACGGACCCATATCCTCGGTTTATGCGAGGCGTCGGCGCGGTTCGGTAATGGCCAGCTCGACACCACCACGCGCGCCAATCTGCAGATCCGCGGCGTCCGCGAGGACAGCTGGCGCCCGCTGATCGACGCGCTGCTCGACCTCGGCCTGATCGACCCCGACCCAACGCTAGAGGGGCGCGCCAACATCCTCGTTGCGCCGGAATGGCGGGCAGGGGATGCTACCCACCTGATCGCCGAAGAATTGCGCGCGCGCCTTTCCGAACTGCCAAGCCTTCCGGGCAAGGTCGGCTTCGCAATCGACGCTGGCGTCGCGCCGACACTTCGGGACGCTCCTGCCGATTTCCGCATCGAACGCGCCGCAACGGGTCAATTGATCCTCCGCGCAGACGGCCGACACCGCGGCACCCCGCTGGTGCGGGGCACCGAGACCGACCATGTGATCGCGCTCGCCCACTGGTTCGGCGAAAGCGGCGGTGCAGCGAGCGGCCGTATGGCACGTCACGACGCGTCGCTTCCCGAGTGGGCCGCCGCGACAACGCTTCCAGCGGTATCCGCGCAACGGCTTAAAGTCGGCGAACACCCATTCGGCATTGCGCTAGGCCTGCCATTCGGTCGCGTTGCAGCGACCGCGCTGATCCGCCTGGTCGATGGTGAAACTGCCGTCGAAGCGATCCGCCTGACTCCGTGGCATATCGTGATCTGCGAAGCGGACACGCCGCTCGCCAGTCTGCCCGAGGCCGACTTCATAGCCGACCCATCCTCGCCGTTGCTCCGCGCAGACGCCTGCGTCGGCGCACCGGCTTGCCCGCAAGCGACGATCGAAACGCGGACTCTTGCGCGTCGCCTCGCGCCATATGTCGCGGGCAGCCTGCATGTTTCGGGATGCGGCAAAGGATGCGCCCGAGCCGCGCCGGCCGCTGTCACGCTGACCGGTCGCGAAGGCCGCTACGACCTCGCCTTCGATGCGCGCGCCGGCGCATCGCCTTCCAGCGCCGGCCTCGACGCCGCGCAGATTCTTGCCCATTTTGGAGCAGCCTGAATGCCGTACGCCTATGAGACCGACGGTGCGGCGATCTACCGCCAATCCTTCGCGATGATCCGCGCCGAAGCCGATCTTGACCGCTTTTCGTCCGACCAAGAACCGGTCGCCGTCCGCATGATCCATGCCGCCGGACTGGTCGGCCTCGCGCAGCACATCCGTTTCTCGCCGACCTTCGCCGTCGAGGCGCGTCGCGCGCTGCGAGCCGGCGCTCCGATCCTTTGCGATGCACGCATGGTCACCGAAGGCATCACGCGTGCCAGGCTGCCTGCGGACAACCGCATCGTCTGCACGCTCCACGCGCCAGAGACGCCAGACCTGGCCCGTACGATGGGCAACACCCGATCCGCCGCCGCTCTCGAACTGTGGCGCCCGCATCTCGCTGGCGCCGTCGTCGCGATCGGCAACGCGCCGACCGCGCTGTTCCACCTGCTCAATATGCTCGAGGATCCCGATTGCCCGCGTCCCGCCGCGATCATCGGCTGCCCGGTCGGCTTCGTCGGCGCGGTCGAATCGAAGGCGGCGCTATGGGCCGACCAGCCGGTGCCCTGCGTCGTCGTCGAAGGCCGGATGGGCGGCAGCGCGATCACCGTCGCCGCGATCAACGCGCTCGCGAGCGGCACCGAATGACCTTCGCGCGAACTGGCGGAACGATCCACGGCGTCGGCCTCGGCCCTGGCGCGCAGGACCTGATGAGCGTTCGCTCCGATCGCCTCGTCCGCGGCGCGCGCCATGTCGCGTATTTCCGCAAGGCCGGCCGGCCGGGTCAGGCGCGGAAGATCGTCGAGGGCATGCTCCGGGCCGACGTGATCGAATTTCCGATGGAATATCCCGTCACCACCGAAATTTCCGTCTCCGACCCCCGTTACAACGACTGCCTGTCGATGTTCTATGAAGGCTGCATCGATCATTTGGCGGCGCTGGCCCGCGCGGGCGAAGACGTCGTGGTCCTCTGCGAAGGCGACCCGTTCTTCTACGGCTCGTTCATGCACCTCTATACCCGCCTCCAGACCATTGCCCCCGTGCAGGTCGTCCCGGGCATCACCGGCATGTCCGGCGCCTGGACCGCCAGCGGCGCGCCGATCACCTGGGGCGACGACGTGCTGACGGTCCTGATGGGTACGCTTCCCGAGGAGGACCTGGTTCGTCGTATCCGCGACACCGACGCGCTGGTCGTGATGAAGATCGGCCGCCACCTCGACAAGCTCCGCCGCGCGGTCGCCGCCGCCGGCCGCGAGAGCGAGGCGTGGCTCGTCGAATACGCCGCGATGGCCGACCAGCGCGTCACGCGGCTATCCGAAGCGAACGCCGTCACGCCCTATTTTGCGATCCTGCTGATCCACGGGCAAGGACGTCGCCCGTGACCGGGTGGCTCGCCATCGCCGGGCTTGGCCCCGGCAGCGAAGCGCTCGTGACGCCGGAAGTCACCGCCGCACTCGCCGACGCAACCGATGTGATCGGCTACATTCCCTACGTCGCGCGGGTTGCGCCGCGTGAAGGCCTGACGCTGCACCCGACCGACAACCGCGTCGAACTCGACCGCGCCACGCACGCACTCCAGCTGGCTGCGCAAGGCCACCGCGTCGTGGTAGTCTCGTCTGGCGATCCTGGCGTGTTCGCGATGGCGGCGGCCGTGTTCGAGGCGCTCGAAGCAGGCCCGCTCGAATGGCGCGATCTCGACATCCGCGTCCTGCCCGGCATCACCGCGATGCTCGCCGCGAGCGCGCGGGCCGGCGCGCCGCTGGGCCATGATTTCTGCGCGATCAACCTGTCGGACAATCTCAAACCCTGGCCGCTGATCGAACGCCGCGTACGCCTTGCCGCGGAGGCGGATTTCGCAATCGCCTTCTACAATCCCCGCTCGAAGGCGCGCCCCGACGCCCTGATCCGCATCTTCGAGATCCTCTGCGACACCTGCGGCGATGATCGCTCGGTGCTGTTCGCCCGCGCCGTCTCGACCCCCGAGGAAACCCTTCGCATCGTCCCGCTTTCCGAAGCCCGCGCGGACATGGCCGACATGCGGACGATGATCATCGTCGGTTCCAGCCTGACTCGGGTCATCGACCGCGCGGCCGGACCGATCCTCTACACACCCCGGTCGGCACGATGAGCGAGCCAGCCGAGCACGTCCTCCACCCTGTGCGCCTCCAGTCGCGCCGGGAGGACCGGCCGCTCGATCATGATCACGGGCAGCCTGAGTATGCGCGCGGCATGCAGCTTCGCCTGGGCGCCGGAGCCGCCGGCGTTCTTGCAGACCACCATTTCGATACGACGCGTATCCATCAACGCCAGGTCGCCCTCGACATCGAACGGCCCGCGATCGACCACCAGATGATGCCGCGGCAACCCCGGCACATGCTCGGGTGCATCGACGAACCGCAACAGATACTCATGCTGCGGCTGCGCTCCGAACGCATCGACATGCATCCGCCCCAGCGCCAGCATCACGCGCCGCGCAGGTCCGCTCAAGGCCGCGACAGCCGCCTCGATATCGGGCACGCGGGTCCAGCGGTCACCCTCGACTGCTACCCAGGCGGGACGCGTCAAGGCGATGTGCGCCACGCCCGCGCGCGCTGCGGCGACGACCGCGTTCGCGCTCATCCGCGAGGCGAACGGATGCGTCGCGTCGATCAGATGGGTTACGCCGTTATACCGCAGATATTCCGCCAGCCCGTCGATGCCGCCGAAGCCACCGATCCGCACCGGGATCGGCTGCGCTCTGGGGTTCGCCACGCGTCCGGCGTAACTCAACACGGCCGCTTCCTTGCGCTCGGCCAGCGATGCAGCCAGCGCGCTGGCCTCGGTCGTGCCGCCCAGCACCAGGATGTTCGACATGGCTGACATTCCCTGGCTGACGATCATCGGGTTGGGCGAAAACGGCGAAGCCGGCCTGTTCGCGTCCGCGACGGCAGCACTTGCCGAGGCGGACCTGGTGACCGGCGCAACCCGCCACCTTGCGCTCCTGCCGGACCTTAAGAGCGAGGTCATGCCCTGGCCAGTCCCGTTCGAGGCGGGCATTCCTCGCCTTCTGGACCAGCGCGGCCGCCGGGTAGCGATGCTCGTGTCCGGCGATCCGTTCTGGTTCGGCGCAGGCACCTCGATCACGCGCCACCTCGCATCGACCGAGTGGGTCGCCCACCCCGGGCCCTCAACGTTCGGTTTGGCCGCCGCGCGTCTTGGCTGGCCGCTTGAGGATACTGCCTGCCTCGGTCTGCACGCCGCGCCGCTGGCACGTCTCCGTCCGCACATCGCACCAGGCCGTCGTGCCCTCGTTCTGGTCCGTGATGGCGAAGCCGTGACGAAACTGGCCAGGTATCTGGAGGCACTGGGCTTCGGCTCGTCCCATATCCACATCCTCGAGGCACTGGGCGGTCCGCGCGAACGCGTTCGCGAAGCACGCGCGTCGGCGCTCGCCTTCGACGACATCGTTCACCCCGTCGCCATCGGCATCGCCTTTGCCGGAGATGGCATGGTGGTACCGCGTAGCTGCGGCTTGCCCGACGCGTGGTTCGAGCATGATGGGCAGATCACCAAACGCCCGGTCCGCGCACTGACCCTTTCCGCGCTCGCGCCGAAACCCGGCGAGACGCTGTGGGACGTCGGCGCGGGGTCGGGCTCGATCGGGATCGAGTGGCTGCTTACGCATCCCTCCAACACAGCGATCGCGTTCGAAGCCGATCCGGTCCGCGCCGACCGCATCCGCAGCAACGCCGCCGCCCTGGGTGTCGACCGCATGCAGGTCGTCGAAGGGCGCGCGCCCGCCGCGCTTGAACGCCAACCGGCGCCGGCCGCCGTGTTCATCGGCGGAGGACTGTCGCAAGTGATGCTGGACGCGCTTTGGCAAACACTACCGGCCGGCACCCGCCTCGTTGCCAACGCGGTGACGCTGGAATCCGAAGCGCTTCTGGCCAGCTGGCACGCATCGAAAGGCGGCGTGCTCATGAGGATAGACCTGTCCGACGCCGTCCCGCTCGGCACGCGTCGCGGCTGGCGAGCGAGCTATCCCGTCGTACAGTGGAGCGTAACGCTGTGATCGTCGCCGGCTTCGGATTCCGCACCGGCGCGGACATCGTTGCGCTAAGCACCGCGCTCGCCGGGGCGCAGCACGGACATCCCCCTGTAACGGCACTGGCAGCACCGCACGACAAGCTGGCCCTCGTATCGGACCTGGCAAAGACGCTGGGTTTGCGCGTGATCGCCGTATCGCCGGACGCGTTGCAGATTCCGCAAACGCCGACACAGTCGATCGCCAGTCTAGGATCGCGCCAAACCGGCAGCGTCGCCGAGGCCTCGGCTCTCGCGGCAGCCGGTTCCGGAGCAAAGCTTCTTACCACCCGCCACATCTCGCCCGACCGCATGGCCACCTGTGCCATTGCGCAATCGGACGCTCAAGGACCTGCCATATGACCGTCCACTTCATCGGCGCAGGACCCGGTGCGCCGGATCTGCTGACCTTGCGTGGCCGCGACCGGATCGCCGGGTCGCCGGTCTGCCTCTATGCGGGGTCGCTGATCCCCGCAGCGATGCTCGATCACTGTCCGCCCGGTGCGAGGATCGTCAACACCGCACCCTTGTCGCTCGATGCGATCATCGCCGAGATCCAGACCGCACACGATGCCGGGCAGGACGTCGCGCGCCTTCATTCCGGCGATCTGTCGATCTGGTCGGCGATGGGCGAGCAACTCCGCCGCCTGCGCGCGTGCGACATTCCGTTCACGATTACGCCAGGCGTACCCGCCTTCGCCGCCGCCGCCGCGGCGCTGGAGGTCGAACTGACGCTGCCCGAACTCGCGCAGTCGGTGATACTCACGCGTACGCCGGGTCGCGCAAGCACGATGCCGCCCGCCGAGACGCTGACCGCGTTCGCTGCGACCGGCGCGACGCTCGCGATCCATCTGTCGGTGCACAATCTCCCGCAGGTGATCGCGGACCTCACGCCGTTCTATGGTGCCGACTGCCCGGTTGCGATCGTCTGGCGCGCGAGCTGGCCCGACCAGCAGATCGTCTGCGCCACGCTCGCGACGATCGCCGATGCTGTAGCGGGCAAACCCGATCGCACCGCCTTGATCCTAGTCGGCCAGGCCCTTGCCGCGCAGGATTTCGCGGAAAGCAGCCTCTACGCGCAAGGCTATGACCGTCGCTTCCGCCCACAATCGGCGGACTCGAAGTACGCGGGAGACGTGGCATGACCCCCGGTCTTCTCGTGGCGGCTCCTGCGTCGGGTACCGGCAAGACCACTGTCATGCTCGGCCTGCTCCGCGCGCTTCGGGACGACGGCCTCGCGGTGCAACCGTTCAAGAGCGGCCCTGACTATATCGACCCCGCCTTCCACCGTGCCGCCAGCGGTCGCGCGTCGTTCAACCTCGACAGCTGGTCGATGCCCGCTGCGATTCTCGACACGTTGGCCGCCAAAGCCGACGATGCGGATTTCGCGCTCGCGGAAGGCTCGATGGGTCTGTTCGACGGCGTTGCGAAGCCGGGCGCGACCGGGAACGGCGCCAGCGCCGACATCGCTCGCCGGATGGGCTGGCCGGTCGTGCTGGTGATCGACGTGTCCGGGCAGGCCCAGTCCGCCGCCGCCACCGCACTCGGGTTCAGCCGCTACGACCCCAGCGTGCGGATCGCCGGCGTGATCCTGAACCGGGTCGCCAGCCCGCGCCACGAACGCCTCGCGCGGAGCGGCATGGACGCGGTCGGGATCCGTGTGTTTGGTGCGTTGCCCCGTCGCGGGGACCTGAAGCTGCCCGAACGTCATCTTGGCCTGGTACAGGCTGTCGAGCATCCCGATCTCGACGCGCGGATCGCCGAATATGCGGACTTCCTGCGCGCGCATGTCGATATCCCCGCGCTCCGCGACGCCGCGAGCGCCGTCGCCAGGTCCGCCAGCATGCCCAGCTGGATACGGCCCCCGGCACAGCGCATTGCGCTCGCGCAGGATGCCGCGTTCTCGTTCACCTATGCGCACGTCCTCGAAGGGTGGCGTCGGGCCGGTGCTGAAATCCTGCCCTTCTCTCCGCTTGCCGATCAGCCCCCGGCCGCCGATGCCGACCTCGTCTGGCTCCCCGGCGGTTATCCCGAGCTGCACGCAGGCAAGCTCGCCGGCGCGCGAAACTTCCAGGCGGGCTTGCGCGCTTTCGCGCAGAGCCGCCCGGTCCACGGCGAGTGCGGGGGCTATATGGCGTTGGGCGAGGCATTGATCGATGCGGACGGCGTTCGCCACCGGATGGCGGGGCTGCTCGGCCTCGTCACCAGCTATGCCCAGCGGAAGATGCATCTCGGCTATCGCCGTGCGACGTTGCTCGCCCCGATGGGCGGCGTCGTGGCCGGCGCTGCGCTTACCGGTCACGAGTTCCATTACTCGACGATCCTCGATCAACCCGACGCGTGTCTCGCCGACGTCACGGATGCCGAAGGCGCTGCCGTCCCGGAAACCGGCTCGTATCGCGGGCAAGTTTCCGGCAGTTTCTTCCACATGATCGCCGCCAACGCATGACCGGTTTCGTCTCGTTCGTCGGCTCCGGTCCCGGCGATCCCGAACTCCTGACGTTGAAGGCGGTGGCGCGGTTGCAGGCGGCAGACGCCGTGCTGTTCGACGACCTGTCGTCGGCGGTGCTCGGCCATGCAAGGGCCGGCGCGGACCTCGTCGCGGTCGGCAAGCGCGCCGGCCGTCCGTCGCCTAGCCAGGCCCACGTCTCGCAGTTGCTGGTAGACTACGCCCAAACCGGCAAACGCATCGTCCGCCTGAAGTCCGGCGATCCGGGCATGTTCGGCCGCCTCGAGGAGGAGGTCGTGGCGCTACGGGCAGCCGGCATCGCGTTCGAGATCATTCCCGGCATCAGCGCCGCCAGCGCTGCAGCCGCCGCCGCGCAGATCCCGCTCACCCGCCGGCTCAGCGCGCGCCGCGTCCAGTTCGTCACCGGTCACGACGTCACAGGCGACCTGCCCGAACAGCGCAACATGGCCGCGCTCGCCGATCCCGACGCGACGACGGTGGTGTTCATGCCCAAGCGCACGTTCCCGGCGCTGGTCCGGTCGCTGGTCGAGCACGGCCTTTCGCCGGATACGCCGGCGCTGATCGCCGAAAATGTCGGGCATCCCGATCAGTTGCTGACCCGCTCGACGATCGCAGACCTCGCGGTCCAACTGGAGGCAGGCTTTTCGAACAGACCCGCACTGATCCTCTACGGGCCGCTGATGGACCCCGAGGTCGAGGCATGATCGACCTTCACCTCATCGGCATCGGCACCGGCAATCCCGATCATCTCACCCGTGCCGCGATCGCCGCGATGAACGCGGCCGACCTGATCCTCCTGCCGCGCAAGGGCGATGCAAAGTCCGACCTGATCGACCTGCGTCGCACGATCTGCGCCGACGTCCTGACCGGTGGCACGCGCGTTGCCGAGTTCGATCTTCCCGTACGGGACACGACCGCGCCCTATCTGCGCGGGGTCGATCAATGGCATTACGCCATCGCAGCGGCCTGGAACGCCCAGATCACCGAGCATTTGCCGAACGGCGGCCGTCTCGCGCTGCTCGTATGGGGTGACCCGTCGCTGTACGACAGCACGCTCCGGATCGCCGATCGGCTCCGTGCGGACGGCATGACGATGACCGTCACCGTCGAACCCGGCATCACCAGCCTGCAGGTGCTGACCGCTGCGCACGCCATACCGCTGAACACCGTCGGCGCGCCGGTTCTCGTGACGACCGGCCGGAGACTGAGGGCAGGGGAGTGGCCGGCCGATATCGATACGGTCGCCGTGATGCTCGACGGCGATTGCGCGTTCCAGACGCTCGACACCGCCGGTGTTACGATCTGGTGGGGTGCGTATCTGGGCATGGATCATCAGGCGCTGATCGCCGGCCCTCTGGACGTGGTCGCGACCCAGATCGTCCGGACGCGCGCCGCTCTTCGTGAGCGGCATGGCTGGATCATGGATATCTATCTGCTGCGCCGCGATCCCCAGAGCGGGTAGAACAGTTCAGCTCAACCTGAACACAGGATTGCCGTCCCGTTCAGCCAATATCCGCATTGCACGGCCTAGTCGCCCCGATCGAAACAACGTCGGAGTCCGACCATGCTGAATATCGTCATCATCGCCTTTGCGGCGATATGGGGAGCATCGATGCTGTTCGGGGTAACGCTGCTCGTCGGCAGTCGCTACTCGACGCGCATACGCCGATTCGTGTCCGGAGACTGACGCGCGCGCCAGTTCGTCGCTGGCAAACCAGGGTGGATGACGACGCCGAAGCGCAGCCGCCATCCACGCCGGCGCTATCGCATTATTCGAGGTCGTCTTCGTCGACGATGATCGTCGTCGCGTTGGGCTTGCGCTCGATTGCGGCGAGGCATGCATCGACGATATCGTCGTTGAAGCGGTTGAACAGTTCGATGCCGTCGTCCTCGGGCTCGTCGCCGCTGAGCTCCTTCAGAACCGCGTACTTGACCGCGAACTCATACTCGTCGCCGTCGAACTCGCCGGAAAATTCGATCTGCTTCTGGATGTCGTTGTCGACGACGCTTGCCTGATCGATTTCGAGGGTATTTGCCATGTCGGAACTCCTGGGGTTTGACCGCCTACTGCCTGCGAGCGGGCGACAGCGCAAGCGCTCAACCCGGTGGTTTGCTAACCGATTGTAACAAGGGCTGAGGCAGGGCAAGGATAGGGGCATCACTCCTGCCATTGTGAGTCGCCAATGTCGCGTTCCAGCCTGCTTCGTTCCGCCGCCCTCCTGTGCTGCATCGCCAGCGCCGCCTCTGCGCAAACCCCCACTAAATCGTCACGCGTCAATCCGCTGACCGTTCCCAGCACGCTGCCGTTCCAAGCGCCGCGCTTCGACCAGATCAAGGACACCGATTACCAGCCCGCGCTTGAGCAGGGGATGGCCGAGCAGATCGCCGAGGTGAAGGCGATCGCCAACAACCCGGCAGCACCGACCTTCGCCAACACGATCGAGGCGATGGAGCGCTCGGGCCGCACGCTCGACCGCGCGAGCCAGGCGTTCTTCGGCGTGTCGCAGGCGAACACCAACGACGCGCTCGACGCGGTCCGTAGCGCGATGGCGCCAAAGATGGCGCAGCACGGCGACGCGATCTATCTCGACCCGAAACTCTTCGCCCGCGTTCAGGCGCTCTACGCAAAGAAGGACTCGCTCGGTCTCGATGCCGAGCAGAAGCAGGTCCTCGAAATTTATCACAGCGATTTCCTCCATGCCGGCGCGCAGCTGAACGATGCCGACAAGGCCAAGCTGCGGTTGCTCAACACGCAGATCTCGTCCGCGACGACCGATTTCCAGCAGAAGCTGCTCGCCGGCACCAAGGCGGGGGCCCTGGTGGTCGACGACAAGGCCAAGCTCGCCGGGTTGAGCGATGCGGAGATCGCAGCCGCTGGCGAGGGCGCGAAAGAGCGGGGGATACCCGGCAAATACGTCCTGTCGCTGCAGAACACGACGCAGCAGCCGGCGCTCGCCTCACTCTCCGATCGCGCAACGCGCGCCGCGCTGTTCGACAAAAGCTGGAACCGGTCGCAGCGTGGCGATGCCAACGATACGCGGGCGCTGATCCAGAAGATCGCGCAATTGCGCGCGCAGAAGGCGCAGTTGCTCGGCTATCCGAACTATGCCGCCTATTCGCTGTACGACCAGATGGCGAAGACCCCGGCGGCGGCAAAGGGCTTCATGACGCAGCTCGTCCCCGCGACCGCCGCGGAACAGCGTCGTGAGGCGGCCGAGTTGCAGAAGACCATAAACGCGACCGGCGCCTCGTTCCCGCTCGCGCCGTCCGACTGGGATTTCTATTCGGACAAGGTGCGCAAAGCCAAGTACGACCTCGACCAGAACGAGCTGAAGCCGTATTTCGAGATAAGCCGCGTGCTGACCGATGGCGTGTTCTTCGCCGCGAACCAGCTCTACGGCGTCACCTTCAAGGAACGCCGCGACATCCCGACCTACCAGCCGGATATTCGCGTCTTCACTGTCTATGACAAGGACGGCTCCGAACTCGGCCTGATGTATTTCGACTACTGGAAGCGCGACAACAAGGCTGGCGGCGCGTGGATGTCGAACTTCGTCGGCCAGTCGAAGCTGCTGAAGACCAAGCCGGTCGTCTACAACGTCGGCAACTTCACCAAGCCCGCGCCGGGCCAGCCTGCGCTGATCACGTTCGACGACGTGACGACGATGTTCCACGAGTTCGGCCATGCGCTGCACGGCCTGTTCGCGAACCAGACCTATCCTTTGGTCTCGGGCACCAACACCGCGCGCGACTGGGTCGAGTTCCCGTCGCAGTTCAACGAGCATTGGGCGCTCGATCCCAAGGTGTTCGCGAACTATGCCAAGGATTACCGCACCGGCGCGGTGATGCCGCAGGCGCTCGTCACCAAGATCAAGAGCGCGGCGAAGTTCAACCAGGGGTATGAGCTGGGCGAACTGGTGGCGGCGGCGACGCTCGACCAGGACTGGCATTCGCTGCCCGCGTCCGCCGGGCCGCAGGACGTCGACGCGTTCGAGACCAAGGCGCTCAATTCGATGGGCCTCGACACGAAGGACGTGCCGCCGCGCTATCGCACGAGCTATTTCGCGCACATCTGGGCGGGTGGCTATGCGGCCGGCTACTATGCATATCTGTGGACGCAGATGCTCGATAACGACGCGTATGCCTGGTTCATGGCGCATGGCGGGCTGACGCGCGCGAACGGCCAGCGCTTCCGCGACATGATCCTGTCGAAGGGCCATACCGAGGATTACGGTCCGATGTTCAAGGCGTTCTACGGCAAAGACCCCGATATCGGTCCGATGCTCGAAGACCGCGGCCTGGCGGCGGGCGCCAAGTAGGACGGCAGGCGGTGCGGCGGTCGTTTAGACCGCTGCACCGCACCATATTAAATCTGTAGCGGAACGGTCATCCGACTGTCTCGCCGTGCCAATAGGCGCAGCCCCGGGAGTGACGATCGATCGATCTCGCTAGGGGTTTTCAAGAATGACGATGTTTTCTCGTACGGCCGCGCGGCTGTTGTGCGGCGCTATCGGTTTTGTCGTGGTCGGCGTGCCAGTCACCGCAACGGCGCAGGCGCTGGTTGCCAAGGACGCGGAGCCGGGTTCGCCCGCTCCGGTCGCCGATCCAGCCGATCCAGCAACCCCGCCCGCCGGGCAGGATGAGACGATCGTCGTCACCGGCGCCAATACGCGATCGGTGACGCAGGTCACCGGCGTCGACATGCAGAAGATCCTGCCCGGCGTCAGCCCGTTAAAGGCGTTGCAGACGCTGCCGGGCGTCACCTTCCTGACCGCCGATCCGTGGGGCAACAACGAGCAGAACATCTCGCTATTCGTCCACGGCTTCAACGCGCAGCAGCTCGGCTACACGCTCGACGGCCTGCCGCTCGGCGACCAGAACTACGGCAATTACAATGGCCTCTCGCCACAGCGTGCGATCATCTCGGAGAACGTCTCGCGCGTAACCCTCGCCAGCGGCGCAGGCGATCTCGGTACTGCATCGACCAGCAATCTGGGCGGTACGATCGATACTTTCTCGAGCGATCCACGAAAAGACATGGGCGTCCAGGTCGACCAGACGCTCGGCAGCCACTCGACTTCGCGACTGTTCGCGCGGATCGACAGCGGCGATCTGGGCAACGGCAACGCGTTCTACATCTCGGGCTCGCGCCAAAAGGCGAAGGCGTGGGATTTCAACGGTATCCAGGGCGGATATCAGGCCAACGCAAAGTTCGTCCACGACGACTCCAACGGCAAGCTGACGCTCTACGGCGCGTTCTCGGACAAGACCGAGCCGAACGAGGATTCGACCGTCATCACGACCGCGACGCAGGCAACCGCGCCGTATGTCCGCCCGTTCGTCTACCCCAATTTTAACGAGATGCTGACCTATCTCAACTCCGGCGCGTACAAGGCGGATGGGTCGAACTACCGCAACTACTACGGCGTCGCCGCGCGCACCGACTATCTGGGCTACGTCAAATACGACTGGAACGTCAGCGACCGGGTGACTTTCTCGAACCAGGCCTATTATCATCACAATGACGGTGTCGGTGTCATCGGCGGGCCGATCGACGTCGCCGGCCTGCCCAAGCTGTTCTCGTTCTATTATCCCGGCCAGAACCTCACCCAGGTGTTCGGTGGCTCAGGCCTAGCCACGCGTACCACCGAATACCGGATCGACCGGGGCGGTCTCGTCTCAACCGTCGCGCTCGATCTCGGCGCGCATCATGTCGAGTTCGGCGCATGGTACGAGCATCAGAGCTCGTCCGCCTATCGTCGCTGGTATCCGTTCCCGGTCAACGATCCGAGCACGCCGTACCAGCGCCCGCGTGAGGAACTGACTCCGCTGATCACGCAATATCACAGCGAAGTCCGCGTCGACGAATATCAGGCGCATATCCAGGACAGCTGGAAGGTCTTGCCGACGCTCACGATCCAGGGCGGCGTCAAGAGCACGTTCCAGAACGCGTCGCAGCGCGTGCCGACGCAGCCGATCCCGGGCTCGTTCACCGGTTCGGTCGCGCTGCCGGTCGGCAAGATCGACACGCATAAATACTTCCTGCCGCAGCTTGGCGGGCTGTGGGACGCGACGGATAACGAGCAGGTGTTCGTCAACGTCCAGAAGAACATCCGCCAGTTCCAGACCAGCGCTGCGGCCGGCTTGTCGCCGTTCGCGCTCGGCAGCCAGGCGGCGTTCGACCTGTTCAAGCAGGACGTCGAGCCCGAGACCAGCTGGACCTACGAAGCCGGGCTCCGCTCGCATCACGCGCTCAACCTCGGGCCGCTCACCGGCTTCGAAGGCCAGATCAGCGTCTATCATGTCGACTTCAGCAACCGCCTGCTCGGGATCAGCCCGACCCCGGTGGTGACCGCGGTCGTCAGCGGCGCGGCGATCCTGCAGAATGTCGGTGCGGTGAAGACCGACGGGTTCGACATCGCCGGCACGTTCCGGTTCGGCTCGCACTTCTCGTTCTACGATGCGCTGTCGTACAACAACTCGCGCTATGAGGAGAACTACATCAGCGGGACGAGCACCGTCGCGACCGCCGGCAAGAAGGTGCCGGGCAGCCCCGACTGGCTCAACAAGTTCACCGCCTCGGCCAATTACGACATCTTCGACGCGCAACTCGTCGGCGACTATATCGGCAAGCGGTTCGCGACCTATACCAACGACCTGTCGGTGCCGTCCTACTTCACGCTGTCCGGTCGCATCGCCGCGCGCGTGCCGTTGTCGGAGGGGCAGGTCGTCAAGACGGCGACGGTCAGCCTCAACGTCACCAACATCACCAACAAGCGTGCGGCCTCGACGCTCAGCATCGGCGCGGCCAGCGGGACGTTCAACCAGTTCCCGGTCGCACCGCGCCAGGTGTTCGGGACGATCAGCGTCGGCTTCTGACGCGGGCAGGGGGCCTCGGTTTTGCCGGGGCCTCCTACTGGATCGGGAATAGCATCGGTGGATCGCCCGGTTGCCACGGCGCTGGGCGTATCATGACGCGAGCGAACAGCACCGATGCGAGGTACATCGCCAACCACGCCTGTAGCCGCTCGAACGGCAGACCGTCGAAATAGGAACGATCCGTCTGCGCGAACTGGCGGACGAACGGCATGATCGCGAGATCAGTCATCGCCTGTGGGCTGGTGCCGAGACTGCCGGCAGCACGGAGCTTCTCGTCCAGCGCGCCGAGCAAGACCGTCGCCGCATGACGGTGCGCGATCGGATCGACGTCGTAGCGGACGGCATATTTGTAGCGATCGAGGTGGTGTTTGAAATCGCCGTCGTTCGTCGCGATCAACGCAGCGTTGCTACCGGTTGGCCACTCGGCATCGTCCCTATCGGCGCAAGCCCAGCGCATGATGTCGAGGCTCTCGTCGATCACCGTCCCGTCCGCCAGCACGAGTACGGGCACGGTTGCCTTGAGCGAGGCCGCCAGCATCGCCGCCGGCTTGTCGCGCAACACGATCTCGCGAAGCTCGACACGCCGGTCGTTCGCCGCGATCGCGAGACGCGCGCGCATCGCATAGGGGCAGCGGCGGAAGCTGTAGAGGATCGGTATCATGGCAGGACGCATACCGCGGTCGTTCACGCAGGTCGCCAACTCCGTGGCGTACGTGCGCACCACCGCGATCGATACCGGTAAACGGCATCGATCGCGGCACGTGCAGTGGCTTAGAACCGATACCCGATCGTCGCCTGCACGGTCCGGCGGTTGCCGTACCAGCACCAGTTATAGTTGGCGAAGCACGACGTCAGATACTTCTTGTCGAAGATGTTGGCGCCGTTGACCGCAAGGCTCAGCCCGCGCAGCGACGGCGCGAACTTTTCCAGGTCATAACGGATCAGCGCGTCATACACCGTGTAGGACGGGCTGTTGCGGCCGACGGTTTCGAGCGGCGTGACGCCTGCATAGACCTCGTCGACATGACGCACCGAGCCGCCGATCGTCAGGCCTTCGAGACCACCGCTACGGGGTGTCCAGTCGAGATAGGCGGATGTTCCGCCCCGTCCGACGGTTTCGAGCCCGCGGCCGACGCGGTCGGGAGCATCGGCATCGCTGGTGACCTTGACGCGCTGCCGGCTGAACGCGACGCGGGCGTTGAAACCATAGGGTAGCGGCGCACTGCCCTCGAACTCGACGCCCTGCGAACGGACGCCGCCGGTCTGCCGCGACACGCTGAAATCAGGCGTGGACGTCAGGACGTTGGTCTGGTCGATACGGAACCACGCGCCGGACAGCAGGATCTGCGTTCCGGGAATGCTGAACTTCGCACCGGCCTCGATCTGCTTGCCGAGCGATGGGTCGGCGAGCCCCGGCAGGCCGTTGCTTCGCGTGATCAAGCTGGCCTGCTGTTCGAACGACGTCGAATAGCTGACGTACGGCGCGAGACCGAACGGAAGCGTGTAGAGCGCAGCGGCGCGATACGTGAACTTCTCGTCGTGCTTGACGTCACGCCCTTCCTGATGCGCACGCGCCCAATCCTGCCGCCCGCTCAGGACCACGCGAAGGTTGCCGAGCGCCATCTGGTCCTGTGCATAGACGCCCTGCTGACGCTGCTGGACGTTGGTCGGGAACGGTCGACCGACCTGTTCCGGCGTCGTTGGAACCGTCACCGTGCCGTAAACCGGGGCAAAGCCGTTCAGCGGCGCAACGACGCCGAATGCGGCAACTTCCCGCGAGTGCGCGACCTGGCGATCGACACCGAACAGCAGCGTATGCTTGATCGGGCCGGTCTGAACGGTGCCGGTCAGCTGGTTGTCGAACGTCCAGTTGTTGAGCTGCTCGCGGGTCGCATAGGACGCGCGGCTATAGGTCTGCTGCGTCGGGTCGCTCCCGTCGAGCCCACCTGCAGTATAGATCAGCCCCAGCGCCGATTTTACATATTGATAGCGGCCCGACGAGCGGAACGCCCAGCCGCCGCCGAAATCGTGTCGGAAGATATAGGTGAGGGCGGCCTGCTCGCGGCTGAAGCGGTTGCCCGCCTCACCTCCGTCGAAGCTGGTCGGCAGCTTGCCGTTCGGATTGGCGAGCAGCGTCCCGCTCGCGGGGAACACGCTATAGTCTCCGTTGTACGGATCATGCGAATAGGCACCGAGCAGTGTGAAGCTGGTCGAGCTGCCCGCACCGGCGGTCACTGCGCCCGAGATCGTCTGGCGTTCGCGCTTGCCGAACTTCTGCTGCGTGTCGGCACCGTTCGCGCTGCCGTTGATCCGCCAGAGCACGCCTTCGCCCGCTCGCCCACCGATGTCGGCATCGACGCGGTACAGATCGTAGTTGCCGTAGGTGCCGCTGATCGCGCCGTAGAGCGCCTGGTCGAGCGGAAGCTTGCTCGATTCCGCGACGAGGCCGCCGGGGCTCGACTGACCGTACAATACCGATGCTGGCCCCTTGATGACCTCGATCCGGTCGAGCCGCGAGACGTCGACCTGTGGCACGGCATAGCCCGACGGGCTGCCGAACTGCTTCAGGCCGTCGAGATAGACCGGCGCATCGAAACCGCGCAGCTTGAACTGGTCGTAGACTTCGCCGCTCGATCCGCGTGTTTCGGGTGTCACACCCGCGACGAAACGCAGCGCCTGGTTGAGGTTCTGCAGGCTGCGGCCAGCGATGTCGTCGGCGGTAATGACGGTGATCGACTGCGGCGTCTCGGCGAGTGGCGTGTCGGTCTTCGTACCCGACGACGCCTGGGTCCGTGCATGCTGACCGGTCACGACGATGATTCCGGAATCGGTGTCGGCATCCGTTTGCGCAGTCTGCGCATAGGCCGGCGATACGACGATGGCAGCCGAACCTAGCAGAACGGCGATGCCGAGGCGATATGTCATGCGATACCCTTTACGTTATGCGGACCCGCTAATGTTTATGATAACTATTATCAATAGTATCTTTGCAGTGCGGGATCGGAAGGCTTGCGTCTGCGGCAATCCGGCAACAGGTATCGCTTTTTGATAGGCGGGAGTGGAATGCGCGTGAAGAACCACAAGGCAATGGCCGTCGAGATCGCGACCACCGGGGACGCCGCCTGGTTCGAGACGCACCTGGACCGACGCTTGAGGATCCGAAACATGATCCCGAGTGAATTCGACGATGTCGACGGCCTGCCACCGGTCGGCATGGCATGGCGGACGATCGTGCTGGAAGCGCAGCCGGGGGCGAGGACCCGTCAGGCGATTGCATTGCCGATCGGCACGGACACTGACGTACTGACCGATCGGGACCTGTTCGAGCTGTTCCTGCAGGTCGCGCCGCCCGGAGCGCGCGCGATGATAGCCTCGCTGCGGAAGGTCAAACTGTCGACTGATCGAGCCATAACCCCGCCGCGCTGACAGGGCGCATCGGGGTTTCCGATCGATTGCCGTCGAATATCCGACCAACCGAGCCACAGGCGTGGTGGATCGCACTTTTCACAATGAAATCAGCTGCTAGCTTGGTGTCAGCGATGCGCGGCTCGACGGTCGCAGCGTCCTCGGCGCCCCGCCCGGATACGAGAGTGTCGCACGGACGGGCGGGGTGCCTCGTTAACCCCAAATTCACCCTGGTTCTGCATAGCGAGCGCAGAGGCATCGCCGTAGTATCGCGTACCTTGGTGCCCCGCCGGTTTCAGTCACACGGGCAGGCGGGGCGCTTTTCTATATTGGGCAGTTCGACCTCTAAGATGCATTGACGGCTTCGACGTCCATCGGTCGTGTCGCATTTGCGCCCGGCGGGATCGCCCTTTCGACCACGATGTTGCAACGCCTCGCGAGATCGAAGCTCGCATCGCGCGTCCTTTGATCTTCTCGCAAAGAACCGGCATGGGATTTCGCTCGCGTAACCGCGGGGCCGCTTCGAGTTGGCGCTCTGCCTCCCCGTGCCGGGAAGATCAGATGAAGGGACGATATGGCTAAGTTTCTGGCGTTCGGCGAAATCATGCTCCGGCTGTCTCCTCCGGGCCGCGAACTGCTGTTGCAGACGCCGAAGCTCGACGTGTGGGTCGCCGGTGCAGAGGCGAACGTCGTCACGCAGCTCGCACGACTGGGACACGATGTCGGCCTCGTGACGATGGTGCCGGACAACGATCTCGGTCGCGCGGCAATGACGACGTTGCGCGGACATGGCGTGGACATGGCGAAAACCTTGCTCGGTGGCGAGCGGATGGGGCTGTATTTCGTCACGTCGGGCGCCGGCCTGCGTGCAACCGAGGTGATCTACGATCGCTTCGGGTCGTCGTTCGCCGAGGCGCCGGTTGATGCGTGGGACTGGGACACGCTGCTCGTCGGTGTCGACCGCTTCCATCTCTCGGGCATCACGCCCGCGCTAGGTCCAGTCCCGGCCGAAAGCGCGCTCGCTGCAGTCCACGCAGCTACCCAGCGCGGCATCCCGGTCTCGTTCGACGGCAACTGGCGCGGCAAGCTGTGGGAACGCTGGGATTCGGATCCACGCGCGATCCTGACGCAGCTTGTTGCGCACGCCGACATGATGTTCGGCAACCACCGCGATATCGCGCTATTGCTCGACCGCGACTTTTCAGGGAACGCGGGGGATCGGCGGCGTGAGGCGGCTGAGGCGGCGTTCGAGGCGTTTCCGCGGTTGCAAACGATCGCCTCGACGGCGCGGCACGTCGAACACGTCGATCTCCATCGTCTGTCCGCGCGGATCGACACGAGAGCGACGCATGTCCAGACGGACGAGGTCGTGCTCGCAGGGATCGTCGATCGGATCGGCGGCGGTGACGCGTTCGCGGCGGGCGTACTTCACGGTATGCGCTCGGGCGAGGATCTTGCCGCCGTTGCCAAGATTGGTCTTGCGCTCGCTGCATTGAAGCACTCGCTGCCTGGCGATGCGAGCCTGTTCCGCCAAGCCGACATCGATGCGTATTTGGCGGGCGGGCTCGACGTCCGCCGCTGATGACTGGATGCGACGCGCAGCGATTGGCGGCGTAGCGGCACCCGCCTTTCGCGTGGTGCGTGATCGTCGATGGTCCGCGCCCAGGCTAGGCGCCGTCGTCTGTCAGATCTCGTCGGGGCCGAACCCCAGCGCGGCGACGAGCGCCTGACGTGCCGCCGTACAGCGTTCCCAAAGCCGTGGATCGCCGAGATCATCGGGCGCGATCGTCTCGGGCCATTCGCGTGCGATGACCCTCTCGATCCGCGCGCAGACGGTTTCGTCGAGGAGGAAGCGTGGATCGATCGCGGCCAGTGCGTCGGGGTCGACCTGTACGCGAAGCCGCAGGCAGGCCGGGCCACCACCGTTGCGCATCGATTCGCGAACGTCGGCGACCTCAAGCTGCCGGATTGGGCCGTTGCAGGCGACGAGTTCGCCCAGCCACATCCACACCGTCTCATCGTCACGGGCCTCAGCGGGCAGAATAAGGGCCATGCCGCCGTCGGGCAGCGTCACCAGCTGCGAGTTGAACAGGTAGGTTCGGATCGCCGTGTGCAGGCTGACGCGGTCCGCAGGCACCTCGATCATCACGGCGTCGGGGATGAGCGCCTGCACGGCCGAGCGGAGCGCGGCGGGGTTGGCAAACGCATGTTCGTGCGCGAACAGGACATGACCGTTGCTGACCGCGACTACGTCGTTGTGGAAGGCGCCGGCGGCGATGGCGGCGTCGCTCTGGCGGACCAGAAGCGTGCGGGCGGGATCGATACCGTGGCGTCGCGCGACTGCCTCGCTGGCAGTGCGGTGCTGGCGCGATGGGAAGCCGCCCGCATTGCCCTCGCCGTAGACGAACATCTCGACCGCGCCGTGTCCGGCCTGCGAGGTGAGCCGCATGAAATTCGCCGCGCCTTCGTCGCCAAAGGGGGCCGGGACGGGGGAATGGATACGGAAGAACCGCGGATCGGCAAAGGCGAGACGGAGTTGGCGCTCGGTCTGAGCGGCTTCGCTCGCGCGGTGCGGCATCGTCGACAGGTTTGCGACCGAGATATGGCACAGGCCGTCCGCGGTATCGCTGCTTGGCGACACCGTCCCGGCATTGGCGGTCCACATCGCCGAGGCAGACATGGCGTTGGCGATCAGCGCGCGGTCGGACGCCCATGCCGAGGCGAGGACTTCGGCATCGTCGCCGACGAACCCCAGCGTCCTGAGCCAATCGGTATTGGGGCGGACGTGCGGGAGGAAGATGCCCTGGCGCAAACCGAGCGCCATCGTCCGACGCATCTTGCCGATGCCCTGTAGCGCAGCGAGCCTTGGTGCGGAAACATCGCCGGCATTGGTCGCGGAGGCGATGTTGCCGATCGAGAGACCCGCATAATTATGCGTGGGTCCGATAATCCCGTCGAAATTGACCTCGATCACCGTATCGCTTCCTGTCCATCGTGCTTGCCAGTGGTCGGCCGCCGTCTCAGGCAGCCCCGGGCCGCTCGGGGTCGAAGATCGGGGATAGGGCATCCGCCCCAGGAAAGTCGGCAATGGTCGGGGCGATAGGATTCGAACCTACGACCCCTGGACCCCGAGACCAGTGCGCTACCAGACTGCGCCACGCCCCGACAACATTGCCGGTGAGCGCCCTAGCCGCGGGTCGCGGTTCGATCAAGACAAATATCCCGCCCGCGGCCGATCAATTGGCCGGCGTCGGGAAGTTGCACCGGGTTGGTGGTTCTTTAATCATGCCGCGCCAGCAACCTGGATCAAGACTGTGGTCGCATAACTCGTTTTGCCTCCGAAACGGATTGGGCAGCGATTGTTCGCGGTATCGCAGGGGCGCAGCGTCCGTGGAACGCAGGTTGCCACCACGAAAAGGCGCCGCGTTTCTCGAAACTTCAGGAGAGCAGACATGCCTAACGAACAGGAAATCAACGACATCGTCGCGCGCGTTTCGGCGCAGGTGTTGCGCGAAGCGAAAAGCAGCGAGCAGGTGTTCCGGATCGGCGACCTCAGCACCCACGTGATCGATCTCGGCAAGGGCGGCGAAGCGGCGTGGACCGTTACCTACAGCACCGCCGCGGCCCAGCTCGGCGATGCAAGCCGCATCCGCCCGCTCGATCAGCTGGCATGGACGATCAGCTACAGCACGTCGAAGGCGGCGCTCACCGAGCGCGGCATCGATGTGAAGAACTAGGGCGATGGACGGGAAGATCTGGCGCGGGGTTCAGTCCCTGCTGGACGCCTATGTCCGGATCGCCGGCGGCGACACTGCGGTTATCCTTTATACGAGCGATAGCCAGCGGTCCGCCGCCCTCGTCTGCGCCGCGCTCGAGATGCGTGCCATCCCCACGATACGCGTGTGGATGGCGCCACTCGTCGACGAGACGTTCGAGGAGAGGCTTGTTGCAGCCTTACCCGCTGCCGATGCATTCGAGGGGCGACTGGTCCTGTTGTCGTTCGAGCGCGACACCTTCTCGCATACCGGCGCGCTGACGCGCGCGCTGGCGATCTATCCCACCGAGCGCCTGCGGATATTCCGCTCGATCAGCGCCAGCGACAGCCTGTTTGCGGATGCGTTGCTCGCGACTCCCGACGAACTCTCCCGGCGCAACGTCGCGATTCTCGAACGGCTGACGCGGGCGTCGAAGCTGCGGATCACGACACGGGGCGGCACCGACCTGGACGTCACGCTCGATTCGAAGCATCGCTGGATCAGCAACCGCGGCCGCGCACGCAATGGCGGAACCGTGATCCTTCCCGCCGGCGAGGTCGCGACGTTCCCGGCCGATATCTCCGGCATCCACGTCGCGGACTTCGCGTACAACGTGAACGCGATCACCGACGACGACGTGCGGCTGGAGACGTTCCCGGTAACGATCGAGATCGAGGGCGGGCGGGTCGTCGCGCATCGCTGTGAAGATGCACGGACGCTGCGGTTCCTGGATTCCGCACTGACCACGCATTGCGCCTATAATGTCGGCGAACTCGGGTTTGGCACCAATTTTGGCATCGGCGAGCCGATCGCGATGAACTCGCACATCAACGAGCGTCGGCCAGGCGTGCATCTCGGGCTCGGCCAGCACAATCAGGATCCGGGCGTGGTCGGCTATCAATGCGCGATCCACCTCGACCTGATCGCACGCGGCGGGATCGTCGAGGTCGATGGCGGACTCGATGTCATCGACCTCGAACATCTGGCGCCGTCGGACGCGCCGCATCCCGAGAGCACGCGCGACGAGGACGTGTTTTCGCCAGACACGTTGCAGATCGAGGACGGCGACTGCTGCGGGCTGTTGTCGGACGGCGTGCTGACGCCGTGCCCGGCGCCGCTGGTCGCAGCATGAATTACTGGACCGCATCGCCCGACCTTGTCGACGCGTTCGTGCGACCGGGCGGGGATGAGGGCACCAGCATCCCGCTCGAACTGACGCTGCGTACGCTGACCGCGGTGGTGCCCGAGCAGCCGTTGCGCGTGGTCGATCTCGGCGGTGGCGATGCGGCGCTGGCGGTTCGACTGGCGATGGCGGGGCATGAGGTGGTGGTCCAGGATATCGACCCGCAGATGATCGCGCTCGGCGAGCAGCGGCTGGCGCGCTGCCCTGGCGCGATCCGAGACCGGGTCCGGTTGATCTGCGCGGATGGTGCGACGATGGCGGCTGACCAGGCTGAGGTGGCCGATCTCGTCTGCTGCCATAGCGTGCTGATGTACGAGGACGATCCCGCGCCGCTGGTCCGCACCGCGGTCACGCTGTGCAAGCCGGGCGGGCTCGTGTCGATCGTCGCGATCAACCCGGCAGCGGCGGCGATGCGATCCGGGCTGGCGGGGCGGTGGGCCGAGGCGCGCGTCGCGCTGGAGACGGGGAGCGACGCGCATGGTCCTTACGCTGCGAGCCGCAATCACGCGCGCGAAACGGTCGAGGCGATGCTGACCAAGGCGGGCGCCGGGATCGTCGAATGGTCGGGTATCGGCATCTTTACCGATCACCATACTGGCCCGATCTTGGCGGACGATTCCGAGGACGTGTTGCGCGCCGAATGGCTGGCGGGCCGGCTGGACCCGTATCGGCAGGTCGCGCGCTGCTATCATCTGATCGCGCGCAAGCTTTAGGTCGGCCGTCTATCCCCCGCGCGGCGTCGCTGCTAGGAGCGCGCCATGACTCCGCTCGATCGCATCCGCAATTTCTCCATCATCGCCCATATCGACCATGGCAAGTCGACGCTCGCCGATCGGCTGATCCAGGAAACTGGTGGCCTGACCGCGCGCGAAATGTCCGAGCAGGTGCTCGACAATATGGACATCGAGAAGGAACGCGGGATCACGATCAAGGCGCAGACCGTGCGACTTGCGTATCACGCGAAGGACGGCCTCGATTACGTCCTCAACCTGATGGACACGCCGGGCCATGTCGACTTCGCCTATGAAGTGAGCCGCAGCCTGGCCGCGTGCGAAGGCGCGCTGCTGGTGGTCGATGCCGCGCAGGGCGTCGAGGCGCAGACGCTCGCCAACGTCTACCAGTCGATTGAGCACGACCACGAGATCGTGCCGGTGATCAACAAGATCGACCTTCCAGCCGCCGAGCCCGAGAAGGTCCGCAAGGAAATCGAGGACGTGATCGGCATCGATGCATCCGAGGCGGTACTCGCGTCCGCGAAGTCCGGGATCGGCATCGTCGAGATCCTCGAGGCGATCGTCACCAAGATCCCGCCGCCCAGCGGCGACCCGGAGGCGCCGCTGAAGGCGATGCTGGTCGACAGCTGGTACGATCCGTATCTCGGCGTCGTCATCCTGGTGCGCGTGATCGACGGCGTCCTGAAAAAGGGCCAGCAGATCAAGTTCATGCAGACCGGCACGATGCATCTGGTCGACCGGGTCGGCTGTTTCCGCCCGAAGATCGAGCAGCTGACCGAACTCGGCACGGGTGAGATGGGCTTCATCACCGCGCAGATCAAAGAGGTCGCGCAGACGCGCGTCGGCGACACGATCACCGATGCAAAGCGGCCTGCGCTCGAAGCGCTCGCGGGCTTCAAGGAAGTCCAGCCGGTTGTGTTCTGCGGGATGTTCCCGGTCGATGCCGCCGAGTTCGAGAAGCTGCGCGAGAGCATCTCGAAGCTGCGACTGAACGATGCGAGCTTCTCGTTCGAGATGGAGACGTCGGCGGCATTGGGCTTCGGCTTCCGCTGCGGGTTCCTCGGGCTACTGCATCTGGAAATCATCCAGGAGCGGCTGACGCGCGAATATGATCTGGACCTGATCACCACCGCGCCGTCCGTCGTGTATGAGATCGAGCTGACCCACCCCGATCCGTCCGGCACGACGCATATCGAGCTGCACAATCCCGCCGACATGCCCGAGCCCAACAAGATCGCGACGATCAGCGAGCCGTGGATCGAGGCGACGATCTACGTCCCCGACGAGTATCTCGGTAGCGTCCTGAAGCTGTGCCAGGACCGCCGCGGCATCCAGAAGAACCTCACCTATGTCGGCGGTCGCGCGCAGGCGACCTACGAGCTGCCGCTGAACGAGGTCGTGTTCGATTTCTATGATCGGCTCAAGTCGATGTCGAAGGGCTATGCCAGCTTCGATTACCACCAGATCGGCTACCGCGAAGGCGACCTCGTCAAGATGGGCATCCTCGTCAACGAGGAACCGGTCGACGCGCTCAGCATGATCGTCCACCGCGGCACCGCCGAAGTGCGCGGCCGTGGCATGGTCGAGCGCCTGAAGGAGCTGATCCCGCGCCACCTGTTCAAGATCCCGATCCAGGCGGCGATCGGCGGCAAGGTGATCGCGCGCGAGACGATCAGCGCGATGCGCAAGGACGTCACCGCCAAATGCTATGGCGGCGATGCGAGCCGCAAGAAGAAGCTTCTGGAGAAGCAGAAGAAGGGCAAGCTGAAGATGCGCGAATACGGCTCGGTCAGCATCCCGCAGGAGGCGTTTATCGCCGCGCTTAGGATGGGCGACGACGCGTAGGCGCCCAAGGCTAAGCGGCGTAGCGGCTTAGCCGAGGCTAGCGCCAAGCCGGACGGCGACCGACCGAGCTCGTCCTCGGTCGTGTCGTCCGACGACGCGGCTTTGCCGCGGCGCGGCTGAGCCCGCGTTCAAACGACCATCCGCCCTTCCTTGTTCTCCCGCGAAGGCGGGAGCCCAGTTTGGATCCCCGCCTTCGCGGGGAAACACGCTAATCTTGTCTTCACGGAATAAGCGTCAAACCAGTCCGCGGTGGTCGGGCTTTGCAACTGTCGCGAGCCAAACCCTGAACGCCTGCCCATGCTTGAATGGCGCATCTCTCTATCGCGCCGTCACTCGTATGTTGCCATCCCAAACCCGATGTAGCCGACGCACAGGATAATTCGCGTTAGCCACGCCGCTTCGCCGTGCAGCACGACGCTCGCCGCGATCGCGATAATGAACGCTGCGAAGATCGCCCATGCCTGCCAGGCGAAGGGGAACGGAAACAGGCTGCCGGGCGCGCCTGGGGTGAACCAGCCCGAGCGACGGATGGTAAGCCAAAATCTCGTCAGCCGTTCCATGCGCGCCGTTTATCATGGCGACCCGATCAATAGCCAATGACAAGCGTGACATGGGACGCGGATGCTGGAGCTTTCCCTATCGCTGTCGCCAACTGTCATCATCCTAACACAATCCCCGCCTAACCGCCGGCTCGGGGAGTGAGCGTCGCGCGGCGTCGTCGAGCCGTCCGGATAGGGCGGTCGAGGATGATCAACGACGTTGTATTGTGGGATGTGCGGCGGGTCTTCGGGGACGGCGGCGCACGATTGGGGAATATCATCGTGAAGATTTCGGTCGTTAAGTCGGCGCTGATGCTTGGCGTCGCGTTTGGGTCGGTTGTAGGTGGCTCGGCCGCGTTCGCGCAGGCAGCGCCGGTCCAGGAGCAGGCCGCTCCCGAGGAAGGGCTCGGCGATATCGTCGTTACCGCTGAGCGCCGTTCGGAAAACCTCCAGAAGGTGCCGCTGTCGGTCGGCGTCGCGTCGGGCGATGCACTGCGCGCCTACACCGCCGGCGGCGACGACACGCTGCTCGCGCTGTCGGGTCGCGTTCCCGGCCTGTACGTCGAATCGACGACCGGCCGCATCTTCCCGCGCTTCTATATCCGTGGCCTCGGCAACATCGATTTCTACCTCGGCGCCTCGCAGCCGGTCACGATCATCCAGGACGACGTGATCCTCGAGCATGTCGTGCTGAAGTCGAACCCGGTCTACGACGTCCGCCAGGTCGAAGTGCTGCGCGGTCCGCAGGGCTCGCTGTTCGGACGCAACACCACCGCCGGCATCATCAAGTTCGACACCAACAAGCCGACCAACGACTTCGAGAGCCGCGCCTCGGCGTCAGTCGGTTCGTACAACAGCGTCAGCCTCGACGCCGGTGTCGGTGGCCCGCTGATCAAGGACCTGCTGTCGATCCGCCTGTCGACGCTGATCCAGCACCGCGAAAACTATGTCGACAACATCTTTGCGGGCAGGAGCCTCGACAACACCGCGACGCCGCGCAAGGACGCAATGGGTGGTTTCGACGACCGCAACGTCCGTGTGCAGCTTGCGCTGACCCCGGGCGAACGCTTCACGCTCGACCTGTCGGGCCATGCGCGCTGGTATGACGGCACCTCGACGCTGTTCCACCGCGGTGCGCTGAAGAAGGGTTCGAACGACGTCTCGGCTGAGCCGCGCAACGTGGTCTCGTACGACGAAGCGAACGACAACCCGCAGAGCTACAACACCTATGGCGGCTCGGTCCGCGCGGCTTACGACTTCGGTCCGGCCACGCTGACGTCGATCACCGCGTACGAGACGACGTCCGGCTTCAGCCGCGGCGACACCGACGGCGGTGCTGCGGTCAATTACACCGGGCGTTTGCAATATGGTCAGAGCCAGGGACAGATCCGCGACCTCGACCAATGGTCGCAGGAAGTGCGATTGGCCGGCACGCCGGGTGGCAAGTTCAACTGGCAGATCGGCGGACTGTATTTCGACAGCCGCGACATCACCGACTTCTACCAGCGCGCCTTCTTCCTCACGGCGAACGATCCAAATGGCGTCGCCCCTAATCCGAACAACTGGGTCCGGCTGCATGATGTGAACACCTCATGGGCGGGCTTTGGTCAGGTCAGCTACGAGCTGATGGACAAGCTGACCGTAACGCTTGGCGGCCGGATCACCGAAGACAAGAAGCGGACCGAGTTGCTGAAGACGGCGGATATGGTAAATGGTCGTGTAACCTATACCGGGCGCCGCGATGTCACGCTCAAATCGACCAAGCCAAGCTGGGATGCGAGCATCCTGTACCAGGCTAACCCCGACATCAGCCTGTATTCGCGCGTAGCCCAGGGCTTCCGCGGACCGACGATCCAGGGTCGTTCGGCGGTGTTCAACAGCGACTTCTCGACCGCGAACTCGGAGACGATCCTGTCGTGGGAGACGGGGATCAAGACGCGCCTGCTCGACAACACGCTGACCCTGAACGCCACGGTGTTCGGCTACCGAGTCAACGACATCCAGCTGAACGGCAACGACCTCAACGGCAACGGAATCCTGTTCAACGGGAACAAGGCCGAGGCCTACGGTATGGAAGCCGAAGCCAATTGGAAGCCGGTGCCGAACCTGACGCTCGGGGCAGGGCTCAGCCTGCTGCACAGCGCGATCCGCGACAAGACGACGGAGGTACAGATCTGCGCGCTCAACAACATCGTAGTCTGCACGCCATCGAGAACGCCCCGCGCGGTCGTCGGTCCGTTCGGAACTACGTATCTGGTCAAGATCGACGGCGAGCCGCTGCCGAACGCGCCCGAGTATAACGTCGACCTTACCGCGCGGTACGACCAGCCGCTCGGTAATGGCGGTCGCGCGTTCATCGCGGGCGACTTCAACATCCAGGGCTACACGCAGTTCGTACTCTATAAGACCAAGGAGTTCACCGCGAACGGCAACTTCGAAGGTGGCCTGAAGATCGGCTATGCCGCGCCCGACGATGCGTACGAACTGGCGGTATTCGCGCGCAACATCACCGGCGAGAAGAACCTCAAGGGTGTGATCGAGAACTACATGGCGGCCGTCTTCAACGAACCGCGGATCATCGGCGTGTCGCTCAGCGGCAAGTTCCGCTGATCTGACCTTTCCCCCCTCCCGCGAGCGGGAGGGGCCGGGGGTGGGCTCGCGCTATCGTTGAGCGCAGCATGTGTTCGGGCCGGGCGCCCACCCCTCGGTCCCCTCCCGCACGCGGGAGGGGATGCAGGAGATTTATCGGCCCATCCCTAAACCACGCGTGAAGCATTTTTCAGCAGCGCCCGCGCGAACGACATAGTAGCGAAACACTGCGGCGAGTTGCCGTTTTCCTTCGGCCGGTTGATACTCGCTCCATGTCGCTCAATCCCGTATTCTATGATGCAAGCGGCCGACGTCGTCGGCGGTTCACCTTTGGCGTCGCCGCGTTCATCGTCCTGCTGCTGCTGTCGATCGCGATGTTCGCCGTGTCGATCGGCGCGGTGCCGACCGCGCCGCTGCTGCCGATCGAGCCCGAGCACCCTGCGCTCCACAAGCTGCCCGCACCACGCGGCGGCATCCTCCGCGAAACCCGACGCGACCTGAATTACTACGCCAGGCAGCTGTTCGGGACGAGCGCGGCCAAGCCGGGTGTCGGCAATGGCGCCAACCCGCCGCTCGCGATCGCCTTCCACGCGCCATGGGACGAGTCGAGCGTCGCCAGCCTGGGGCGGCACGTCGAGCAGCTCGACTGGCTGATCCCCGGCTGGGTCTCGATCACTGGCAAGGATCACCACATCACCGTGTTCCGCGACCAGGCCGGGCGCGATATCCTCAACAAGGCGGTCCACCGGCCGATGATCCTGCCGATGGTGCAGAACGCGGTCGAGGGGAACTGGGACGGCGCGGGCAGCGCCGCGCTGTTCGCCGATCCGAAGGCACGCGGGGCGTTCCTCGACAAGCTCGTACCGTTCCTCAGCGCGAACCATGCCGGCGGCGTGTTCTATGATTTCGAGGACCTGCCCGCATCCGCGCAGCCGAATTACCGCGCGTTCCTCGCCGAGACGCGCGCGCGGTTCGCCCCCCGCGGCTGGGTCGTCGCCATCGCGGCGCCGGTCGCCAACCCCGACTGGGACCTGCCGGCCTACGCCAAGGTGACCGACAAGGTCTTCCTGATGGCCTATGACGAGCATGAGACGAGCGGCGCACCGGGACCGATCGCCTCGCAACGCTGGTTCGCGCGGATGGTCGCCGACGCCGCGCGCGGTATCCCCCCCGCCAAGCTGGTCGTCGCGATCGGCTCCTATGCCTATGACTGGCACGCCGGCGCGGACAGCGGCAACGGCGATGCGCTCGACGTCGAAGAAGCATGGCAGAACGCCGCGGACTCGGGCACGATGCCGACCTTCGACAAGACCAGCGGCAATAGCAGCTTCGCCTATTCGGAGGGCGGGGTGCAGCATCAGGTCTGGCTGCTCGACGCGGCGTCCGCCTATAATCAGATCGCGTTCCTGCAAAAGGCTGGCCTCGGCAGCGTGGCGCTCTGGCGTCTCGGCTCCGAGGACCCCGGGCTCTGGTCGATCTGGGGTCGCGATCATCGCAAACTGCCGATCCCCGATGCCATCGACAACATGCCCGCCGGCACCAATGTCGATATCGAGGGCAGCGGCGAGATCCTCAAGATCGCCGCCGAGCCCGTCACAGGCATCCGCGACGCAGTGCCGGCGAAGGACGGCACGCTTGCCGACGTCGTCTTCAAGCGGATGCCGTCGCCCTATGTCGTGGTGCGGACCGGGTATCGCCCGAAGCAGCTCGCGCTGACGTTCGACGATGGCCCCGATCCCGAATGGACGCCGCAGATCCTTGACGTGCTCAAGCGCGAGCACGCGCCCGCGACGTTCTTCGTGATCGGCGAGAATGCGCTGACCGAGCGGCCGCTTCTCCAGCGAATGGTCGACGAAGGCCACGAGATCGGCAGCCACACCTATACGCATCCGAACCTCGCCAATGTCTCGCAGCGGCAGGTAAAATACGAGCTGAACACCACGCAGCGGCTGTTCCAGGCGTTCACCGGGCGCTCGCTCCGGCTGTTCCGCGCACCCTATTTCGGCGATGCCGAGCCGAGCACCGCGGACGAGATCCTGCCCGCTCTCGAGGCGCAGCAGCGCGGCTATATCTCGGTCGGTCTCCACGTCGATCCCGACGACTGGAAGCGGCCGGGCGTCCAGGCGATCATCGACCGCACGATCGCCGGCGTCGAGGCGGGCAATCCCGAGCGCAGCGGCAACGTCATTCTGCTGCACGACGCTGGCGGCAACCGCGCCGAAACCGTCGCCGCGCTGCCGATCATCATCGAGCGGCTGCGGGCGATGGGCTACAGCTTCGTCCCCGTGTCGACGCTCGCCGGGCTGTCGCGCAATCAGTCGATGCCGGTGATCTCGTCGAGCGACCGCGTCGCGGCGGTCGCGGATCTCGCGCTGTTCAGCACGCTCGGCGGCATCGTCGTCGCGCTCCGCTGGATCTTCGGCATCGCGATCACGATCGGCATCATCCGCGCGCTGGCACTGTCGGCGCTCGCACTGATCCAGGCGCGGCGCGAGTTGAAGACAGTATTCCCGGCGATCGATCCGTCGCGGTTCGTCACGGTGATGATCCCCGCCTTCAACGAAGAGCGCGTGATCGTCCGCGCTGTCGAAGGCGTGCTGGCGTCGAACGATGTCGTGATCGAGGTCATCGTGATCGACGACGGATCGAGCGACGGCACCAGCCGCGTCGTCGCTGAGGCGTTCGCCGGCGACGACCGCGTCCGCCTTCTGACGCTGGAGAACGGCGGCAAGGCGCGCGCGCTCAACCGCGGTCTCGAACTCGCGCGTGGAGAGATCGTGATCGCGCTCGACGCCGATACGCAGTTCGAACCGATGACGATCGCACGTCTGGCGCGCTGGTTCGACGATCCGAAGCTCGGCGCGGTCGCGGGCAACGCGAAGGTCGGCAACCGCGTCAATCTGATCACCAAATGGCAGGCGCTCGAATACATCACCGCGCAGAATCTCGAACGGCGTGCGCTCGCGCGGCTGAACGCGATGACCGTCGTGCCAGGCGCGGTCGGCGCGTGGCGGCTTGAGGCGATTCGCAGCGTCGGCGGCTATCCCGACGATACGCTCGCCGAGGACCAGGATCTAACGATCGCGATCCAGCGGCATGGCTGGACCGTCCAGTACGACCAGTTCGCGATCGCCTGGACCGAGGCGCCCGAGACGATGCGCGCGCTCGCTAAGCAGCGGTTCCGCTGGGCGTTCGGGACGTTACAGTGCCTCTACAAGCACCGCTCGGCGATCGGTCGGTCGCATCCGCGCGGGCTCGGCTGGGTCGGGTTGCCGCAGGCGATCGTGTTCCAGATCATCCTCGCGTCAATCTCGCCGATCATCGATCTCGCGCTGCTAGTGAGCTTCGCCTCGACCTATGTCGCGGTGCAGGCGCATGGTTGGGAGCAGACCAGCCACGACGTCTATACGATGCTCGCATACTGGCTGATCTTCACCGCGATCGACCTGCTCGCCGCGACGATCGCGTTCGCGCTGGAGCGCCAGGAACGCTGGCGGTTGCTCTGGCTGCTGATCCCGCAGCGGATCGGGTATCGCCAGGTAATGTATTACGTCGTGCTGAAGGCGATCGCACAAGCACTGCGCGGGCCCTTGGTCGGCTGGGGCAAGCTGGCGCGGACGGGACGCGTGACCGCGAACTGACGGGTGACGCCGGTCAACGATCCTTCCCCGCCAGGGGGAGGTGGCGCCGAAGGCGACGGAGGGGGAGGATGCGCAACCGGCGTTTCGTCTGCCTCCCCCTCCGTCAGGCTGATGCCTGCCACCTCCCCCTGGCGGGGGAGGATCGAATTAACGCTAGACCTATCCGTGCGTCTTTCGAACCGGGCCTCGCGCAACATATCGGTGCCGGTGGCGTTATGATCGAGCTCTGTATATCGGCGTATATCATTGGGCGTCTAATCGAGGAAAGCGTATGCGGTATCTGATCGTCTTCACGGCACTATCGGCAAGCCTTGTCGCGAGTGGCGCGCAGGCGCAGCGTCCGCCGTTGGTGCTCGCTGCCGCGTCGTTGCAGGAATCTCTGACCGCCGCCGCCGATGCCTGGGCCGAGAAAGGCCATATCAAGCCGACCATCTCGTTCGCCGCATCGTCGGCTTTGGCCCGGCAAGTCGAATCCGGTGCGCCCGCCGATCTGTTCGTCTCCGCCGATGAGGACTGGATGAACGAGCTTGCGACGAAAAACCTGATCGTCGCATCGACGCGCGTGACGTTTCTCGGCAATCGCCTCGTCGTCGCCGCCCCCGCCGGCAGCAAGGTGCGGATCCCGGTGCGCCCTCCTGCGGCACTTGCGCGCGTGCTGACTGCTGGCCCTCTGGCGATGGCGGATACAGCGGTGCCCGCGGGTAAATATGGGCAGGCGTCGCTGGAGAAGCTCGGCGTTTGGGCGCAGGTCTCGCCGAAGGTGGTGCGCGCTGAGAATGTTCGGGCGACGCTGGCACTGGTCGAGCGCGGCGCGGCGCCGCTCGGGATCGTCTATGCGACCGATGCTAAGGCGTCCGCCAAGGTCCGCATCGCGGGCGTCTTCCCCGAAAACACGCATCCCGCGATCACCTACCCGGTCGCGCGATTGAAGGCATCGACCAATCCCGATGCTGAGGCCTTCCGGCGATTCCTCGTTTCGCGCGAGGGCAAGGCGATCTTCGTGCGCTACGGATTCTCCGCGCGCTAAATGCTTGACGCGGCCGAATGGGGAATCGTCGCGCTGTCGCTTAAGGTTGGCGGCGTGGCGATGCTGGTGACCCTGCCGGTCGCTTTCGCGTTGGCCTGGCTGCTCGCGCGCGTCCGCTTCCCGGGCAAGGTTGTCGTCGATGCGGCGATCCATCTGCCGCTGGTGGTGCCGCCGGTGGTGACTGGATGGTTGTTGCTGCTCGCGTTCGGACCCAATGGCCCGATCGGCGCGTGGCTTCAGGACTGGTTCGGGATCACCGTGCTGTTCCGCTGGACCGGCGCGGCGATCGCGGCGGGAGTGATGGCGTTGCCGCTGATGGTACGCGCGATGCGGATCTCGATCGAGGCGGTCGACCGGCGGCTGGAGAATGCCGCGCGAACGCTGGGCGCGGGGCCCTGGCGCGTGTTCTGGACGCTGACGCTGCCGCTCAGCATCCCCGGCGTGCTGGCCGGCGCGGTGCTTGGCTTCGCGCGATCGATCGGCGAGTTCGGCGCGACGATTACGTTCGTGTCCAACGTCCCGGGCGAAACGCAGACCTTGCCGCTGGCGATCTACTCCGCGTTGCAACAGCCGGGGGCGGACGCGATGGTATGGCGATTATCATGCGTGTCCGTGGGCTTGTCGCTCGTTGCTCTGATCGCCTCGGAACTGCTGACGCGGCGCGCGGGACGGGGGCTCCATGTCCTTTGAGATCGACGTCGAGAAGCGGCTCGGCGATACGCGGGTATCGCTGACGCTCGACGCAGGCGAGGGCGCGACCGTGCTGTTCGGTCCCTCGGGCGTCGGCAAGTCGAGTGTCCTGAACATGGTCGCCGGACTGCTCCGGCCCGATCGCGGGCGGATCGCGATCGACGGCGAGACGCTGTTCGGCGACGGCACCGACGTGCCCCCCGAACGCCGCCGCGCCGGCTATGTCTTCCAGGAAGCGCGGCTGTTCCCGCACATGCGCGTCCGCGCGAACCTGCTCTATGGCGTACGCGGCGAGGCCGAGCGGTTCGAGGACATCATCGGCTTTCTCGGCATCGGCCATCTGCTCGACCGCTGGCCGCGCACCTTGTCAGGCGGCGAGGCGCAGCGGGTAGCTATCGGCCGGGCGCTGCTCAGCCAGCCGCGCTTCCTGCTGCTCGACGAGCCGCTGTCGTCGCTCGATCGCGCGCGGCGGGAAGAGATCATGCTAGCGATCGAGCATGTCCGCGACGTGCTCAAGCTGCCGATCCTGATGGTCACGCACGACCCCGAGGAAGCGGAGCGGATCGGAAACCGGGTCGTGCGGATGTAGCATGGCCCCCGCCGAGGCGGGGGAACATGGCTACACGAGCTCGAAGCTTTGTTTCTCGCCGTCGATCGAGCTTGTCGCGACCCAGAGATCGAAAGTACCCGGCTCGATCACCCAGTCGCCATCGCCCCAGAAGCGGAGGTCTTCGCGCTTCAAGGTCAACGTCACGCGTTTCGATGCGCCCGGTGCCAGCGAGACGCGCGCGAATCCCTTGAGTTCGCGGACCGGCCGCGTGCGGCTGGCGACGCGGTCGTGGATGTAGAGCTGCACGACCTCGTCGCCGGCCAGCGCGCCGGTGTTGGTGACGGTGGCGGTGACCGCGAGCGTATCGGTCATTTGCGCCGGCACGACGACGTTCGAGACCGAGAAGCTGGTGTAGCTCAGGCCGTGCCCGAACGGGTAGAGCGCTTCGTTCTTCGTCTCGCGGTAGCGCGATTTGTATTCCTGGCTGCCCGTATCCGGGGCCGGGCGACCGGTGTTCTTGTGGTTGTAGAAATAGGGTTCCTGGCCGCTCTCGTTGGGGAAGCTTGCGGACAGCTTTGCGGACGGGTTGACGTCGCCGAACAGCACGTCGGCGATCGCGTTGCCGCTTTCGGACCCGAGAAACCACGTCGATAGGATGGCGGGCGCGTTCTTGACGGCTCCGTGCAAGGCAAGTGCGCGGCCGTGGCGGAGCAGGACGATGACCGGCTTGCCCGTCGCCGCGATGGCTTCGGCGAGCGCCATCTGCGGGGCTGGGATCGTGATTTCGGTGCGCGATTGCGCTTCGCCCGACATGAGCTGCGATTCGCCGACCGCGAGCAGGACGATATCCGCAGCGTTCGCGACGGCGACCGCTGTGGCGATTCCGCCGGGCAGGGGGGCTTCGATCTCGGAACCCTGCGCCGTCGTCACGGTTAGCCCGCGTGCGCGAAGCCCTTGCGCGATCGAGACGTTGAGCTTTTCGTCGGCCATGAACGCCCAGGTGCCGACGACGTTCTTGCGGTCCTCTGCGAACGGGCCAATCAGGGCGATCCGACCCGGGTTCTTCTTCAACGGCAACAGGTCGCCGTCGTTCTTCAGCAGCACGATCGACCGCGCGCCGGCCTCCCGGCTGAGCTTGAGCATGGCGGGCGTCGAGACGCTGGTACGTTCGGCCTTCCGGCTTACCGAGCGATAGGGGTTGTCGAACAACCCGATCGCATTCTTCAGGTGGAGCACGCGACGAACGCCTTCGTCGAGCCGCGCGAGCGGGACTTCGCCCTTCTTGACGAGGTCGGGTAGCCACAGATTGAACAGGTTCGACTGCATGGCCATGTCCATGCCCGCCATGAACGCCTTCTTCGCGGCGTCGCGGCCGTCCTTGGCATAGCCGTGCGCGATCAGTTCCTCGTCCGCGGTATAGTCGCCGACGACCATGCCGCGGAACCGCCACTCGCCGCGCAGGAGGTCGGTCATCAGCCAGTGATTGCCGCTGCAAGGAACGCCGTCGATATCGTTGAAGGCGCTCATCAACGTCGCGACGCCTGCATCGACCGCCGCCTTGAACGGCGCGAGATGGACCTCGTGCAGCGTGGCGGGCGAGATCTCGGTGAAGTTGTAATCCTGGCCGCCCGAGACAGCACCGTATGCGGCGAAATGCTTGGCGCAGGCCGCAACGCGGGTCGGATCGCGCAGGTCGTCCCCCTGAAAACCGCGTATGCGCGCCTTGGCCAGCTGGATGCCCAGATACGGGTCTTCGCCGGATCCTTCCGCGACGCGGCCCCAACGCTGGTCGCGCGCGACATCGACCATCGGCGCGAAGGTCCAGTGGATGCCGAGCGCGGTGGTTTCCAGTGCCGCAGCGCGCGCGGTTCGCTCGGCGAGGTCGGGATCGAACGCGCACGCCTCTGCGATCGGTAGCGGGTAGGCGGTGCGCAGGCCGTGGATCACGTCGCCGGCGAAGATCAGCGGGATCTTGAGCCGTGTGGCCATCGCCGCATCCTGTGCGGCCTTGGCGCCCGCGTAGCCGACGCCGTTGAACAACATGCCGATCTGGCCGGTCTTGATCCGGGCAAGCTGTTCGGCCGCACCGCCGGTGGCCAGGCCCGGATTGAACGGCACGCCGATCGGGCGGATCTGATCGGAGAAGCAGCTGAGTTGGCCAGCCTTTTCGGCCGGGGTCATCTTCGCGATCAGGCTCTCGATCCGGTCGTTCTGCGCGAATGCGGCGGTCGAGCCGAGCGAGAGGCCAGCGATGGCCGCGCCGCCGATCAGTATCTGGCGGCGATCTAGAATGGGCGACATGTCCTGCTCCTTCGTCTCGGAAGCGGGGTAGTCGGTGGACCACGGTTCCGCAAATCTGCGGAACCGTGGTCAAGGTCGCTCAGCCCAACGCGCGCGTGAACAGCCGCGACAGGCGGGCGGAGAAAGCGCGGGCATCGAGCGGGCGCTCGCCATCGGCGATCTGCGCTTCGTCGAACAGCAGGTGCGCGGCATCCTCTCGCAGCGCCGTCTCGTCCTCGCCGAGCGCGGCCAGCTTGGCGATCAGCGCGGAGCGTGGGTTGATCTCCAGCACCGGCTTGGCGGCTGGCATCGCCTGACCGCTTGCGGCCAGGATCCGCTCGAGCTGGCGGTCCATGCCGCTATCGGCCGCGACGAGGCAGACCGCGCTGTCGGTCAGACGCTCCGACGCGCGGACCTCCGAGACCGCATCGCCGAGCGTCGTCTTCACGAACGCGATGAAGTCCGCGACTTGCGGCGTGGTGTCGGCCGTCGGTGCTTCGGCGCCGTCGACCAGCGGGATCAGGCCGAGATCGGCAGCGCCCTGCGTCACTGACTTGAACGGCTTGCCGTCGTGATCGATACCCGCCGTCACCCAGAAGCCGTCGACCGAGTCCGGCAGCAACAGCACTTCGATCCCGCGCGCGCGGAACCCTTCGAGCTGTGGCGAGGCTTCGAGCCGGTCGAGATCGGTACCGACTGCGTAGTAGATCGCGGTCTGGTTGTCCTTCATGGCGGCGACATAGTCGGCAACCGAGCGCCATGCGCCGGCCGACGTCGTGGTCTTGAAGCGCGCGAGCTTGAGCAGCGCCTCGCGCCGTTCGAAATCCTCGTACAGCCCTTCCTTCAGGACCGCGCCGAAATTCTCCCAGATCTTCGCATAGGCATCGGCATCGCGGGTCGCGAGCTTGTCGAGTTCGCCGAGGACGCGCCCGGTGACGCCCTTGCGGATCGCGGCGAGCATCGGGCTCTCTTGGATCATCTCGCGCGAGACGTTCAGCGGCAGGTCCGACGAATCCACCAGCCCGCGCGTGAAGCGGAGGTAGCGCGGCAAAACCTCGGCGTCGTCGGTGATGAAGACGCGCTTCACGTACAGCTTCATGCGGCCGTTGCGGTCGGGATCGAACAGGTCGAACGGCTTTGCGCCGGGGACATACGCCAGCACCGAATATTCGTGCAGCCCCTCCGCGCGGTAATGCAGCGTCAGCGCGGGTTCGTCGAACTGGCCGGAGACGCTGCGATAGAAATCGGCGTAATCCTCCGTGCTGATCTCGGACTTCGGCTTGGTCCAGAGCGCGGCGCCGTCGGCGATCTCGACCGGCTCGGCGTCGGGCGCTTCGCGGAGCGTGATGGGCACGGGGACGTGGCCCGACTGGTCCTTGATCAGCCGTTCAACGGTATAGCGCTCGGTGAAGGACGTCGCATCTTCGAGAAGATGCAACACGACGCGTGTCCCGCGCGCGGGCGCTTCGGCGGTGTCGATGGGCGCGATCGTGTAGGTGCCAAGGCCGTCCGACGACCAGACCGACGCGGTGTCGGCGCCAGCGCGGTGCGATATCACGTCGACCTTCGATGCGACCATGAACGCGGAGTAGAAGCCGACGCCGAACTGGCCGATCAACTGCGCACCGTCCGAGCCGGTCGAGGCGGCGATACGGTCCATGAACGCCTTGGTGCCCGAACGGGCGATCGTGCCGAGCGCCTCGCCCATGTCCTCGGCAGTCATGCCGATGCCGTTGTCTTCGATCGTCAGCGTCTTGGCATCGGGATCGAGCGTGATGGCGATCTGCGTGCGAGCTTCGTCGCCGAGCAATTCGGGTGCGCTCAGCGCTTCGTAGCGCAGCTTCTCGCAGGCATCGGCCGCATTCGAGATCAGCTCGCGCAGAAACACGGTCTTATCCGAATAGACCGAGTGTACCATCATGTGCAGCAGGCGGGCGACGTCCGCCTCGAACGCGTGGGTCGCAGGAGCGGGTGTATCCGTGGCGGAAGTTTCGACGTCGGGCGTGGTTTCGGTAGTCATAAGATGCGGCAGGTCTCTTGCTGAAACGATTGGTGCGAGAGTTGGCCGGAGGCGCATTGAAATTCAAGGGCCGAGCTTTGACGCAGCCGCGATCCCCAGCAAGCGGGTCGAGATCGAGGCCACCACTGCGAAATGGCTCCTTGGAACGGAGCGAGCGTTGCAAAGCCGGCAGAGCGCGGCGATTTCATACCCATATCGGGCGCGTAACGATTTGACCTCTCTGGCGGCGCGTGGGACGCTATGTGTCCACATCGGATCGGAGATCGCCATGCTCGTTCCATCACTCGTCCACGGACTCTTCCTCGCCTTGGTCATCGGTATCGTCGCAGGGTTGCGCGCGATGATGGCGCCGGCCGCAATCGCGTGGGCCGCAAGCCGCGGTGCGCTGCCATTGCAGGGAACGTGGTTGGCGTTCCTTGGATGGCGGTTCACGCCGTGGGTCTTCACCTTGCTTGCGGCCGCCGAACTCGTCACCGATCAACTGCCATCGACGCCCAGCCGCAAGGTCCCGCCCCAGGTTGCCGCACGCATCGTGACCGGCGGACTGTCGGGTGCTGCGGTCGGCTACGCGGTCGCCGCGCCGCTGCTCGGGCTGCTACTGGGCGTGGTCGGCGCGGTGATCGGGACCTATGGCGGCGCGGCGGTGCGTGCGCGACTGGCCGCCGCGTTCGGTAACGACCGTCCGGCGGCACTGATCGAGGATGCGGTGGCGATCCTCGGGGCGGTACTGGTGGTGTTGTCGCTTTGATGCGTCGGTTCGATGCGATCATCGTCGGCGCAGGGCAAGCCGGACCACCGCTCGCCGGGCGGCTGACCGCAGCGGGGATGACCGTCGCGTTGATCGAGCGCAAGCTCGTCGGCGGCACCTGCGTCAATACCGGCTGCATGCCGACCAAGACGCTCGTCGCCAGCGCGTACGCCGCGCATCTTGCCCGGCGCGCCGCCGAGTTCGGCGTGCGGACCGGTGACGTCGTGATCGACATGCCAGCGGTAGCGGCGCGTGCGCGAAGCGTCGTGTTGGACGCGCGGACCGGGGACGAAACATGGCTCGAAGGAATGGCGGGGCTGACGCTGCTGCGTGGCCATGCGCGCTTTACCGGGCCGGGAACGATCGCGGTCGGCGGCGAGGAACTGTCTGCGCCGCGCATCTTCCTCAACGTCGGCGGACGGGCGAGCGTCCCCGACATGCCCGGCGTCGATGATGTCCCGCATCTCGACAACACCGACATGGTCGCGCTGGACGTGGTGCCCGAGCATCTGGTCATCGTCGGCGGGAGCTATGTCGGGCTGGAGTTCGCGCAAATGTATCGCCGATTTGGCGCTGCGGTGACGGTGGTCGAACGCAGCGAGCGGCTGATCGCGCATGAGGATGCCGACGTGTCCGAAGCGGTGCGCGCGATCTTGGAGGACGAAGGCATCACAGTGCGGACCGGCGCGACCTGCATAGCCTTCGCGCCGCAGGAAACCGGCGTCGCGGTTTCGGTCGATTGCTCGGCGGGGGAACCAGTCGTGGTCGGCAGTCACGTGCTGCTCGCGGTCGGTCGGCGACCGAATACCGACGATCTCGGGCTCGACCTCGCCGGAATCGCGAACGATGCGAAGGGCTACGTTATCGTCGACGACCTGCTCCAGACCAATGTGCCGGGCATTTGGGCGCTGGGCGACTGCAATGGGCGCGGCGCGTTCACGCACACCGCGTATAACGACTTCGAGATCGTCGCGGCCAACCTGCTCGACGGCGACGATCGAACGCTGAGCCAGAGGCTGCTCGGCTATGCGCTCTACATCGATCCGCCGCTTGGGAGGGTCGGCATCACGCAGGCGGAAGCGGAGAAGACAGGGCGCCCCATCCTCGTCTCGAAACGGCCGATGACACGGGTCGGTCGCGCGATCGAGAAGGGCGAGACCAAGGGTTTCATGAAGATCGTCGCGGACGCGGCAACGCAGCGGATCCTCGGTGCGGCGATCCTCGGAACGGGCGGCGACGAAGCGATCCACGGGATCCTCGACATGATGAACGTGGACCAGCCGGTGTCGGCGCTGCGTTGGGCGGTGCCGATCCATCCGACCGTGTCCGAGTTGATCCCGACGGTGTTGCTGGGCCTCGAACCGGTGGCAGCGCAATGAACCCGGGCGACGGTGTCGGATCGCGCGAGCATCAGATGTTTCCCGTGCTCGACGCCGGGCAAATCGAGACGGCCAAGCGGTTCGCCAGTGGTCCGGCCAGGACCTTTGCCGCCGGAGAACAGGTTTATGCGATCGGTCAACTGGGGGCGCCGGCATGGCTGGTGCTTGCAGGCGCGATCGAGGTGGTTCGCCGCGACGGATTGACTCACGAGGCACCGATAACCGCGCACGGCGTCGGTCAGATTACCGGCGAGGTGAACCAGCTCGCCGGTCGTCCGTCGATCGCCGGGGGGCGAGCGGGTCCCGATGGGTGCACCGCGCTGCCGTTCGATCCGGCGCATCTCCGCGCGCTGATGGTCGGTTCGGCAGACGTCGGCGAGATCGTGATGCGCGCGCTGATCCTCCGCCGCGTCGGGCTGATCGAGCAGGGGAGTGGCGGTACGGTCATCGTCGGCGTGCCGGGCAGCCCCGACATCGTCCGGTTACAGGGTTTTCTTACGCGATCGGGCTATCCCAACATCGTCCTCGATGCGGCCTCCGACGACGAAGGACGGGCGCTGGTCGAGCGCATCGGCGTGCTGCGTGGCGATCTGCCGCTGGTGGTCTGCCCGAACGGCACGATCCTGAAGCGGCCGACGGATGTCGAGGTTGCCGCGTGCCTGGGGATCACGCCCGATCTCGATCCGGATACGGTGTATGACGTCGCGATCGTCGGCGCAGGGCCGGCGGGCCTGGCCGCGGCCGTCTATGCAGCGTCCGAAGGGTTGTCGGTGGTCGTACTCGACGAACGGGCGATCGGCGGACAGGCGGGAGCGTCGGCGCGGATCGAGAATTATCTGGGTTTCCCGACGGGGATCTCCGGGCAGGCGTTGGCGGGCCGTGCGTTCAACCAGGCGTTGAAGTTCGGGGCAGAGATCGCCGTGCCGCTGGAAGTCGCGCGGCTCGCGTGCGACGATGCATGGCCCGCGGACGATCCGCTGATGCTCGTGTTGCCCGGTGACGCGCGTGTCCGGTCGCGGACCGTGATCGTCGCGTCGGGGGCACGCTATCGTCGACCCGAAATCCCCGATCTGGCGATGTTCGAGGGGGCAGGCGTGTCCTATTGGGCATCACCGATCGAAGCGCGGTTGTGCGAGGGCGAAGACGTCGCGCTGGTTGGCGGCGGCAATTCGGCGGGGCAGGCGGTGGTCTTCCTCGCGCCGCGCGTGAACCATCTGCACCTGATCGTACGACGACCGCTGGCCGCGACGATGTCGAAATACCTGATCGACTGGATCGCGGCGCTACCCAACGTCACGATGCATATCGGGACGGAAATCGTCGGTTTGGACGGCGACCGCGCGACGGGTTTGACGGGAGCGACGTTTCGCCAGGCCGATGACTCGATGAAGCAGTGCGCGATGCGTCACCTGTTCCTGTTCATCGGCGCCGATCCCAACGCCGGCTGGTTGCAAGGCTGTGTCGATACCGACGACAAGGGGTTCATCGTGACCGGCAACGCGACGCTTTCGTTACAGACGAGCCGCCCGCGCGTCTTCGCGATCGGCGACGTGCGGGCGGGCTCGACCAAGCGCGTCGCGGCGGCGGTCGGCGAGGGAGCGGCGGTGGTCGCGCAGGTCCATGTCGCGCTTGCCGACCTGGCCGAACGGGAAGTGTCATGAGTTACGGTTGCACGCATATGGATACGATCCGGGAGGTCACGCCGAGCGCGAAGGGGTGCGAGGAGTGCCTGCGGATCGGCAGCGAGTGGGTGCATCTGCGACTGTGCCGGGCCTGCGGGCATGTCGGCTGCTGCGATGATTCGCCGCACCGCCACGCGACCGCGCATCATCAGGCGACGCGGCATCCGATCATCGAAGGCTATGATCCGCCAGAGGGCTGGGGTTGGTGTTTCGTCGACGAGACGATGGTCGACCTGCCGGACCAGACACCGCAATCGGGGCCGATCCCGCGCTATGTCTGAGGGGGGACTTGCCAGTGTCGCTCCGCTTCCTTCCACCCCGGCGAAGGCCGGGGCCCAATTGGAAAGGTCGGAGTAACGGCAGGCGGTCCTTCGTTATTGCCGGTACCCAATTCGGCCCCGGCCTCCGCCGGGGTGGTATCGCGCGGTGGAAACAGGGTGCAGCCCGCATTTGGTCCTCGCTTGAGACGCCCGCTTGCGTCGTTGCAAACCGACCGCTAGCCGGCCTGCATCGATAAAGGCGTGAGTAACCAAAGATGCGGCATTGGACGATCGGGCTGCTGGCCCTGGCTACGCTTGCCACGGCAGGGTCGGCGCAGCGGACGACTCAAACGGGTCCCAGGCCAGGAATCGTCCGCGTCCGTCTCGTGACCTCCGAGGGCCCGATCCTGCTCGCGCTCGACACGCGCCATGCACCGCAGACGACCGCGAATTTCCTGGCGTATGTCGATGATGGGCGCTTTGACGGGACCGACTTCTACCGCGCGAGCCGGCAGAAATCGTCGCCGAAACTGGGCTTTATCCAGGCCGGGATCCGCACCGACGCGCGTCGCATCCTGCCGCCGTTTCCGCTCGAGACGACCGCGAAGACCGGGATCAAGCATCTCGACGCGACGATCTCGATGGCACGGGGCATGAACCCTGCGTCGGCGGGCGGCAATTTCTTCATCACGGTCGGCCCCGCGCCGGCGATGGACGCGCGCGCCGGCTATCCGGGGTATGCAGCGTTCGGGCACGTCGTCGGGGGCATGGACGTGGTGAAGCGGATCCTCGCCAAGCCGACCGGCGGCGGGATGGATGCGTTCAAGGACCAGATGATCCTGAAGCGAGTCGCGTTGGTGAGTGCGCGACGGTTGGACGGGGTGGCGAAGCCGACGGGGTTGCCGCGAGCCTGGCTGATCAGGACGCGGCCCGATCGGGGGAAGTAAGCGAGCCGTAACCTTGGCCTTGCCTGGTACCTGTCTCCTTCGACCACGTACGAGTCCGCAGTTATGTGTCACTACGGCCTTCCTTGTTCTCCCGCGAAGGCGGGAGCCCAGTCTGGATCCCCGCCTTTGCGGGGAAGCACGTCTTGCTTGATCGACAGGCACAGATGCGAACTGGTCCGGGAACCACGGTCCCGCGAATTCGATCGCGGTCGATAATGGAGAGCCGTGGATGCCGGAATCAGTCCGGCATGGCGGAGGCGATCAGGCAGTCAGGCTGAGCGCGACAGCCTCCGCAACCTTGATCCCATCGACCGCCGCGGACAGGATGCCCCCTGCATAGCCCGCGCCCTCGCCCGCCGGGAACAGCCCGGCCGTGTTGAGGCTCACGAAATCATCGCCCCGCGTAATCCTCACCGGCGAGGACGTGCGCGTCTCGACACCTGTGAGCACTGCATCCGGGTGGTCATAGCCGGGAATCTCGCGGCCAAACGCGGGCAATGCTTCCCGCAACGCAGTGATAGCGAAGTCGGGCAGGCATTCGGACAGGTCGGTCATGTGGACGCCGGGCTTGTACGACGGGATCACCGAGCCGAGCGCGGTCGACGCGCGGCCGGCGAGCAGGTCGCCGATGCGCTGCGCGGGTGCCTTGTAGTTCGATCCGCCCGCGACATAGGCGCGCGATTCCCAGTGGCGCTGCAGTTCGATCCCGGCGAGCGGGTGGCCGGGATAGTCGCGCTCCGGGTCGATGCCGATGACGATGCCCGAGTTCGCGTTGCGTTCGTTGCGCGAATATTGGCTCATGCCGTTGGTCGCGACGCGGCCTTCCTCGGACGTCGCGGCGACGACGGTGCCGCCTGGGCACATGCAGAAGCTGTAAACGGTCCGCCCGTTCTTGCAGTGGTGCGACAGGCTGTACGCGGCCGCGCCGAGATCGGGATGGCCTGCGCAGGGTCCGAACCGGGCTTCGTCGATCCACGACTGCGGATGCTCGATGCGGACGCCTATCGAGAACGGCTTGGCTTCGACGTATACGCCCTTCGCATGCAGCATCTCGAACGTGTCGCGCGCGCTGTGGCCGACCGCGAAGACGACGTGGTTGGCTTCGAGATAGTCGCCGGTGCTGAGATGGAGACCGCGCAGTTGGCGCGTACCAGCCTCCTCGACGATGTCGAGACCGTCGACGCGGGTCGAAAAGCGGTACTCGCCACCAAGTGCCTTGATCGTCTCGCGCATGCTCTCGACCATCGTGACGAGGCGGAAGGTGCCGATATGCGGGTGCGCTTCGGTAAGGATTTCAGGCGGTGCGCCAGCTTTCACGAATTCGGTCAGGACTTTGCGCCCAAGATGACGCGGATCCTTGATCTGGCTCCACAGCTTGCCGTCGGAGAAGGTGCCGGCGCCGCCCTCGCCGAACTGGACGTTCGATTCGGGGTTGAGTACGCTTTTCCGCCAAAGACCCCAGGTGTCCTTGGTGCGCTCGCGGACGACTTTGCCGCGGTCTAGGATGATCGGGCGGAACCCCATCTGCGCGAGGATGAGCCCGGCAAACAACCCGCACGGTCCTGCGCCGACGACCACTGGACGTGGGCCGGTGTAGCTTGGGCCGCCCTTGGTGACGAAGCGGTAGCCGGTGTCGGGGGTACGCTGGACGTGGCGATCCTTGCGGAAACGCGCGAGGACGGTGTCCTCGTTCTTCAGCGTGACGTCGACCGAATAGACGAGCTGGATGTCCATCTTGTCGCGGGCATCGTGCGCGCGCCTGGCGATGGTGTAGCGGATCAGGTCGCGCGGGGTGACGCGAAGACGATCGCGGATCGCGGCGGGGAGCGCTTCGTCGGCGTGGTTGAGCGGCAGCTTGAGGTCGGTGATGCGGAGCATGTCGGTCGCTCTAGCGCCGCGCGGCGCGATCCGCCATCGGGTGCAGGAGAGGACATGATCATGCGGACCGACGACGAGCAGAATGCCAAGAGCGCCAAGCGCAAGGAGGTCCACGACAAGATCGTCGCGAGCAAGACGATCGAGAAGGGGCTGGTCATCGTCCACACCGGCAAGGGCAAGGGCAAGTCGACCGCCGCGTTCGGGATGGCGGTGCGGATGATCGGGCATGGGCGGAAGGTCGGCGTGGTGCAGTTCGTCAAGGGCGCGATGGCGACCGGCGAGAAGGCGGTGTTCGATGCGTTCCCGGAGCTGTGCGAGTTCAAGCCGATGGGGGAGGGGTTCACCTGGGACACGCAGGATCGCGCACGCGACATCGCAGTCGCGCGCGAGGCGTGGGACGAGGTCAAGCGGATGATCGCCGATCCCTCCTACGCGATGGTCGTGGCGGACGAACTGAACATCGTGTTGCGGTACGAGTATTTGCCGGTCGACGAGGTCTTGGCGGTGCTCGCGGCGAAACCCGAGATGACGCATGTCGTGGTGACCGGGCGGAACGCACCGGATGCGTTGATCGAGGTGGCGGACTTGGTGACGGAGATGACGCAGGTGAAGCATCCGTTCCGGTCGGGCGTGAAGGCGCAGGCGGGCGTGGAGTTCTAGGCGCGTTTCAGACGGCGGTTGGGTCGGTCGCGCTGCTGACTTAAAGTTCCGTCATCCTGACGAAAGTCAGGACTCAGAGCCACGAAGGCTGCCGCCCGATACCCTGGGTCCTGACTTTCGTCAGGATGACGGGCGGGCGGTTGAACTTCTGGCAACGCCGCCCAGCAGCGGCATCGCCGTCTTGCGTCCCCCAAGCCTCCCGCCTATCGCTCCCTCCGCGACAGGTTCCCCCGACGCTCACGCCGAGGGGGATGAAAATGGGAACGGGAAACACCCGGCTGCCCCTGCAACTGTACGCGGCGAGCCATCGTGCCTCATGCCATTGGGATGGTCCCGAGAAGGCGGCGCGGGCGGCGTTGACCCGCGAGCCAGGAGACCTGCCCGTCGCGGTCGTCTTTCGTCCGGCCAGGGTGCGCCGAACGGACGGGTAACACCCCGAGCGACGACATCGCTTCGCGTCGCGCGGAGGCTGGAGGCGTGCGCCTTCGTCCTGTGTGCGGTGCGGGTCCGACTGTCCGAAGGGGTAATGATGCCAAGTTCCTACTATGTTCCAGGCCGCCGAGATTCGGCATGCTGAAGCCGGCCGAAGACGGCGTTGCCGTGATCGCGTGCAACACATGTCGTCATTCCACCGATGCCCGCGATGACAGCGAAGGCGTTCGCGGCGGCGCGCGTCTCGTGCAGGCATTGAAGGCGGTGCAGACGAGCGATCCGGCCTATGCCGAGGTCGCGGTACAGGAGATGCCGTGCCTGTTCGCATGTCAGGATTTCTGCACGATCCATCTTCGCGCACCGGCCAAGGTCGGCTATGTACTCGGGCGGTTCGAACCCACGGAGGACGCCGCGCGCGCAATCCTTGATTACGCGCGGCTCTATGGCGAGAGCGCGTTCGGGCAGGTGCCATTCAAGCAATGGCCGCAGGGCGTGAAGGGGCATTTCATCACCCGCACGCCGCCCGCCGGGTTCCTCGTCGAATGACCGCCTTCGCAACGCCTGCCGCATTTCTCGCGGCCTTGCGCGGTCTACCCCAGGCGGACGCTGCGGCGCGGTCCGCTGCGGTTGCGCGACAGGGGGATCTGACCAAGCCGCTGGGATCGCTCGGTCGCCTGGAGGATATCGCGGTCTTCATGGCCGGCTGGCAGGGCAACCCGCTGCCCCGGCTCGATCGCGGCAGCGCGGTCGTGTTCGCGGGCAACCACGGCATCGTCGCGCGCGGAGTCAGCGCGTTTCCGGCCTCGGTCACCTCGCAGATGGTCGCCAATTTCGAGCATGGCGGCGCGGCGATCAACGCACTTTCGCGAGCCGCCGGTCTCGATCTGAATATCGTGTCGCTCAACCTCGACCGGCCGACGGCGGATTTCACGCAAGCCCCGGCGATGTCCGAGGACGAGTGCCTTGCCGCGATCAACACGGGCGCGGCGGCGGTCGCGGATGCGCCTGATCTCATCGTACTCGGCGAGATGGGGATCGGTAACTCCACCACCGCTGCGGCGCTGTGTCTGGCGAGCTTCGGCGGGTCGGCGAGCGACTGGGTCGGGCCGGGCACCGGGGTCGACGATCAAGGCATCGCCCGGAAGATCGCCGTCGTCGAGGCAGGAATCGCGCTGCACCGGGAAGCTTTCAGAACGCCGTTCGAGATCTTGCGCAGGCTCGGCGGGCGTGAACTGGCAGCGATTGCGGGCGCGGTAGTAGCGGCGCGACTGGCGGGTGTACCGGTGATGCTCGATGGGTTCATCTGCTGCGCCGCCGTCGCGCCATTGGCAGCGGCCTGTCCCGACATCCTTGCGCATTGCCTGGCCGGGCATGTCTCCGCCGAACCGGGGCATCGGCGCCTGCTTGATCTTATGAGGCTCGATCCGCTGCTTTCGCTCGGGATGCGGCTGGGGGAGGGCAGCGGTGCGGCGACTGCGACCTTGATCGTCCGGGCGGCATTGGCCGCACATGCCGAGATGGCGACATTCGCCGAGGCGGGCGTATCGGTGGCGTGACCGCGCGCATGCTGTATCTGATGCGGCATGGTGCGCCCGACGTGACGGGACGAATGCTGGGGCGGACCGACGACCCGGCGACCCAAGCGGGGATCGCCGCCTGTCTGGCACGGGCAGAGGGACTTGCGATCGACCGGATCGAGGCCTCCGATCTGATCCGCGCGCGTGCCTGCGCCGCGGCGATCGGTGAACCGCGAGGCGTTGCGGTCGAGATCGACCCACGCTGGCGGGAGCTCGATTTCGGGACATGGGACGGGTTAGCGCCGGCGGCGATCGACTGTGCCGAACTCGCCGCCTTCTACGACGATCCCGATGCGTCACCACCGCCGAATGGCGAACGCTGGTCGGCGTTGCAGGACCGGGTTGCGCAGGCATTGGCCGCAATGCCGCCGGTCTCGACATTAATCGTAACGCATGGCGGCGCGATCCGCGCGGCGCTCGCGGAACTGTGCGGATTCGATCGGCGGCAGATCTGGGCGTTCGATCTGCCCTATGCCGCGCTGGTATCTCTGCGGATCTGGCCGGGCCCGACGCGGACCGTGCAGATCGTCGGACTGGCGACGTGAAGCGGCTGATCGTCGCGTTCGGGTTCCTGACCCGCCTGCCGATGCCGCGCGTCGAAGTCGGGTCTGAGGATTTTGCCGCCGCGATCCGGTTCTACCCTGTCGTTGGTCTCGTGATCGGCCTGATCGTCGTAGCGACCGGATGGCTGGGCACACTGGTCGATCCTTGGACGGGAGCGTGTGCCGCGCTGCTAGCCTGGATCGCGGTGACGGGGGCTCTGCATCTCGACGGGATTGCCGACCTCGCGGATGGGCTGGGCGCGGCGCATGGCGATCGGACGCGGTTGCTCGCAGTGATGGCCGATCCGCATATCGGCAGCTTCGGTGTCGTCGCGATTGCCTGTCAGATGCTCGCCAAGCTCGTATTGCTTCACGCCGTCGGCGTCGGCTGCTGGCTTGTCCTCGTGCCGTTCGCGGCGAGGATGGGGCCGCTCGTCTGGGCGAAACTGTTGCCGCCGCTGCGACCTGGCGGGCTTGGCGCGGCCGTTGCCGGTGCAGTCCGAACGCGCGACCTGCTGGGGTGGGGGCTTTTGCTCGCGCTGGCAGCCGTCGCGGTGCCTGCGCTTGTCGCCCTCCCGTTGCTTGTACTAGGCGTCGCGGCATGGTTGCGGCGGACACTCGGCGGGGTGACCGGCGACGCGCATGGCGCCGGGATCGAGATCGTCGAGACCGGGCTGCTACTCGCGCTCGCGGTGGCCGGCGCGCTCGCTTAGCGCGAGCAGGGCGTCGAGATCGACATGGCGTTCTAGCGTCGCGGCGATGGCGTCGAGCGCGGCATCGATCGAGGCGACGTGATCGGGTCCGCTCGCCGCGACGCCGAGCCGCGCAAGCCACGCCGCACGCTGCTCCGAGCGCGCGAGCAGGCCGTGGACATAGCTGCCGGACACCAATCCGTCCGCACTCGTCGCCCCTTCGGGACTACCATCGGCGCGGTGGCCGACAGGGCGCGCGGTGGCTGGTCCGGTGGTTGCGCCCATGTGCATCTCATACCCCTCGAACGCCGCGCCCTGCGCCAGTCCGTGCACTCGGTCGAGTGTCTTGCTGCCGGTGAGAACCGTGTCGACGTCGAGCAGTCCGAGCCCCTCGACGCGCCCCGCCGGCCCTTCGATCCCGTCCGGATCGGCGATGCTGCGACCGAGCATCTGGTAGCCTCCGCAGAGCCCGAGCACCGGTTTGCCGCGACGATAATGCGCACGGATGTCGATGTCCCACCCTTGGGCGCGGAGGAAGGCGAGATCGGGGATCGTCGCCTTCGATCCGGCGAGTACGATCATGTCCACGTCAGGAATCGGGGTACCCGGCGGCACCATGACCAAAGCGACGCCGGGTTCCAGTCGCAGCGGATCGAGGTCGTCGAAATTGGCGATCCGCGGTGTGATCGGGCAGGCGATCGTCACGCGACGCTGCAAACTGGCGACCGGGCGTTCGAGAATCACCGCGTCCTCGCTCGGCAACCGTACCGCGTTGGCCAGCCACGGCACGACACCGTACCCGCGCCATCCGCTCCGCGCTTCGATCGCACGATAGCCGTCATCGAACAGCGCAGGGTCACCGCGGAACTTGTTGATTAGGAAGCCGTGGATCATCGCCGCGTCGGCCGGATCGATCACCGCGCGCGTGCCGACGATCGCCGCTATCACGCCGCCGCGGTCGATGTCGCCGACAAGTACAACGGGCACGTCGGCGGCGCGTGCGAACCCCATGTTGGCGATGTCGCCGGCGCGCAGGTTGATCTCCGCCGGGCTGCCCGCACCTTCGACGACGACGAGATCGCAGCCGGCCGACAGTCGTTCGAAGCTGTCGAGCACGTCGACCAGCAATCCTTCGCGCCCCTCGCGCCAGCGTGCTGCGGCGAGTGTGCCGCGGACCTGCCCGCGGACGATCAACTGCGAGGTGCGGTCGCCCTGCGGCTTCAGCAGCACCGGGTTCATGTCGACGCTCGGCTCGACCCGACAGGCGATCGCCTGGGTAGCCTGCGCGCGGCCGATCTCGCCACCTTCGGCAGTGACGGCGGCGTTGTTGGACATGTTCTGCGGCTTGAACGGCCGCACCGACAACCCACGATTGGCGAAGGCGCGACACAGTCCGGCGACTAGCACCGACTTGCCGACGTCGGAGCCGGTACCCTGGAGCATCAGTGCGCCCATGCAATTCCTCCAGCGATGAGTAACAGCAGCACGCACGCCCGGCGGTAGATTCGGAGCGCGGCATATAGGTCAGCTGCGGTGGCGTCCGCGCGGCCGTCGCCAATGTACGGCTTGGCGACGCGCACTCCGTCATACGCGATCGGGCCCGCAAGCTTCATACCCAGCGCGCCGGCCATGGCGGCTTCCGGCCAGCCGGCGTTCGGCGAGGCATGGTTCGCTGCGTCGCGGAGCATCGTCCGCCATCCGCCGGCGCCCGCGATGCATAGCAGCACGCCGCTCATCCGCGCGGGGATCAGGTTCGCTACATCGTCGGTCCGCGCTGCGGCCCAGCCGAACGCGCGCCAACGGTCCTCACGGTGCCCGATCAAGCTGTCGGCCGTGTTGATCGCCTTGTATGCCCATAGTCCCGGCAGCCCTGCGACGAGCAACCAGAACAGCGGTGCGACAACGCCGTCGCAGACGCTTTCGGCAAGGCTCTCGATGGCGGCGCGGGCGACGCCGGCTTCGTCGAGCGACGCCACGTCACGTCCGACGATCATCGCGACTTGGCTGCGGGCGGCTTCGATATCATTCTCACGCAGCGCACGCGCCACGGGAACGACATGATCGTACAGGCTTCGAACCGCGACCCCCGGTGCCGCCATCAGGCCGATCGCGATCCACGCTGCCGAGCCAAGTGTTTGACGAGCGACCAGCGTAGCCGTTCCCGCGATTCCGGCCGCGATCGCAACGACCAGGGCCAGTGTCACTACGCCGGCGAAGCGGCGCGCTGCGCTCGATCTAGCGGGCGTGTTCCAGCGCACCTCCACCCAGCCGATGACGCGCGCGAAGCCGCCGACCGGATGACCGATCCGCGCATAGAGCGATGGCGGCCAGCCGACTACCGCGTCTACCAGGATCGCCAGCGCTGCGATCGGCTCAGCCATCGCCAAGCGCTCGGTCGAGGCGCTCGAACGCGCTATCCTCGCCTGGCACGCCGAAGCGAAGCCAGCGCGGCGCGTGATCGAACTGCCGCGTGAGGATACCCGCGCGCGCGAGGCGTTCGAATATCGCTGGCGCATCGTCGCTCTCCACGAGCCGGAACAATGCGCACGCGCCACGTCCCTGCAGCCCGTGACGTTCGAGCAAGGCGTCGAGCCGATCGGCACGCGCGATAATCGACCGACGCGCGTGTGCGATCCACGCGGTGTCCCGGTAGGCCGCAGTGCCATAGGCGACCGCAAGCGCAGAGACGGGCCAACTGCCAAGCCGGCGACGCAACGCTTCGGCTTGTGCCAAGGGCGCGATCATGAAGCCTAGTCGTACGCCCGCCAGCCCGAAGAATTTACCGAAAGATCGGAAAACGATCGCTCGGTCGTCCCCGGCGAGATGGGGGACCAGGCTAAACTCCGGGGCGATATCGGCAAAGGCTTCGTCGACGACGAGCCACGTGCCGCGACGCACGATCCGCAACAGCCGTTCGGGAGCGTCGAGGTCGCCGTCGGGATTGTTCGGGTTGGCCAGCAGAAGTGTGCCATCGCGGATCGTATCGATCGCATCGCGCGGGATCGGCACTGCTCCCGCGATCGCGTCCGCGTGCGTGGAATAGCTGGGCGTGACGAACCGGACCGGTGAGGGGAGGTCTAGAATATCGAGTGCACGGAGGCCGATCTCGCTACCGGGCAACGCGACGACCCGATCCGCGTCGGCGCCGAACATGGCCGCGGCCGCTGCTTCCAGATCGCGAATGGCGTCCGGGGACGGCAGTCTTTGCAGATCGACCGTGGGTACGGGATGGGTGGACCACGGGCATGGGTTGATACCCGTCGAGAGATCGAGCCACGGCGGCGGCGCATCCGGATAGCAGGTGGCGGCGAGATCGATCCGTCCACCGTGGATGCGCAGCGCCTTCATTCCGTCGGTCAGTCCTATGGCTTTTACTTGATCTTCGCCGCGTCATCGTCATTCCGCGTATCGGCCGCAAGCACGAAGGACGCGACATGATGCAATCATTTGGGGCTTCGTTCGGCAAGAGTCTGTTCGTGCTCGGTGGAGCGCGCTCGGGCAAGAGCCGTCATGCACAAGAGACGGCCGAGACGATCGCCGCAACCGAGCGGAGCACGCTGGTCTATGTTGCGACGGCGCAGGCGTTCGACGGGGAGATGACGGACCGGATTGCTCGTCATCGCGCCGACCGCGACGATCGGTGGCGGACCGTCGAGGCACCGCTCGCGCTACCCGAAGCCCTCCTCGCCGCCGACGCGGCCAATACCGTCCTGCTCGTCGATTGTCTGACTTTGTGGGTATCCAACCTCCTTCTCGACGACGCGCTGATCGCAGCGCGAACCGACGCGCTGGTGGGAGCAATTGGTCGGCTCGAAGCGCGGATCATCATCGTATCGAACGAGGTCGGGCTCGGGATCGTGCCGGACAACGCACTCGCCCGCCGCTTCCGGGACGCGGCAGGGTCCTTGCACCAGCGCATCGCCGCCGAGGTCGATTCTGTCGATATGGTGATGGCCGGATTGATCCAGCGCTGGAAATCGCCGCCGCGACCATAGCGACTATACGCGAAGCATCCGCCTGTGGTCGATTGCAATTGGCTTTCGCGATAAACGCGAGCATATACACCGCACGACAATATTGGGGAGCGTTATGCAAAGCAAGGTGCAAACGATCGCGCGATTGAAATCAATGGTTTTTCTTCTCGAAGAAGCGTTGCGGATCGCGGATGAGGGCGATAACGCGTTACTGGGCGCAAAGCTCAGTGACTGCATCGACTGTCTTGAAGGTTCGTTGGCGAAGATCGGGTCACAGGTTGATCTGGGGCACCGCGCCATCAAGGTGCCTTTACCCTTGGTATCAACGTCACTCGTTATATAACGGCCAAGTCTTTAGCGAGACGTCGTTTACGTGGCTAAACTGCCGATATTATCGCTGTAGGCATGACCAATGTGTCGGTTACACTTTTATACTAATTTACGTTTACGTCTGCGTACTGATGCATGTTTAGATAGACTCGTTCGGACTATGTTATTGCACCTCATCGTCAGCCGTTTTTTGGGCCCTGACGACCGAGAGATGCATGTGCTCCCGCCCCGATAATTGCGGGAATACGCTATGATCTCGACGTCCAGTCCCCTGGCCCTGATGGTGCGCAAGCTCGAGACGCATGCAACGCTGAATGCGGACGACCGTGCGGCACTCCTCGCGCTACCCTATACGCTGCGAACCTATGAGCCGTCGTCCTACCTGGTCCGCGAAGGCGACGCGCCGGAGCAATGCGCGGTGTTACTGTCCGGTTTCGCCTATCGCCAAAAGCTGACAGGCTCGGGAATGCGGCAGATCGTCTCGCTGCATATCCCCGGCGAAGCGCTCGATTTTCAGCATCTGTTCCTCGATGTCGCAGACCACAACGTCCAGACATTGACCCGCGCGGAGGTCGCGACGATCCCTCGGACGGCGTTGCGCGAACTGGCACGCAAGCGGGCCTCGATCGGCAACGCGATCTTCGTCAATACTTTGGTCGAGGGGTCGATCTTCCGCGAATGGATCCTGAACATCGGGCGCCGGGATGCCCGGTCTCGACTCGCACATTTCCTGTGCGAATTTGCCATCCGCCTCGACATGCAGGGGCTGACCGGGGCGGATGATTACGAACTGCCGATGAGCCAGGAACAACTCGGCGATGCGCTCGGGCTGACCGCGGTACACGTGAACAGAACGATCAAGTCGCTTGAAGCCGATGGTCTCATTAGTCGAAACCGCCGCAGGATCAGCTTCCCTCGATGGGACGCGCTACGCGAGTTGGCCGATTTTTCGAGCCGGTATCTGCATCTATCTCAACAGAAGACGTAACGGCCGAACTTAGCCGTCGCGTGCATGCGAAACCGAATCGATGATCCGCCCGCCCGCCATGAAAACGGCGATCGGGCAGGCCGCGAACAGGAGCCAGCCGCCGTATCCGGGGTATTGCTGAAGATAGTGCATCCCGCGCTCCACCGCGCCGAGCCCGAGGCCGTAGATCACGAGGAAGGCCTCGAACTTGGTCTTGATGACGAACAGGCGAGTAAAGCGGGTCCACATGGTTGGCATGTGAGCAAGATACGTACCAGTGGCCGTTATCCGCGGTTTCGCCCCACGCCGAAGTGGTTAACTGTAAATTAACCCGACGGATGCGCGTTGATGTACCGGGATCAAAAGCGCGGCACGTGGGTGACACGGCCGGCTTCGCGTATGTCCAAAACACGTGCGCAGTCATCGGATAGAACGACACCATCGGCCGTTTCGCGGAGCTTTCCGAAGGCCGCACGGAAATCGGCGAGCTGACCGGTCGCGACAAGCGCGTCCTGGCCCCCGTCACCGTCGATCTTCACGACCGTGCCTTCACGCGCATCGGCGATCGAGCGGACCTGATCGGTACGGGCGGTCATCGTTGGACCGCCGTCGAAGATGTCGACGTAATTCTCGAACGCGAAGCCCTCGTTCTCGAGCATCCGCATCGCCGCACGGCCCGAGGGATGCGGCAGGCCGATCGCCGCGCGCGCGCTCTCGGTCAGCATCGCGGTATAAATCGGGTGCTTGGGCATCAGATCGGCGATGAACTGGTGACCGTTGATCGCGTTGAACTGATCCGCGTCCTGAAAATTCATCCCAAAGAAGCGGCCCGCGAGACCATCCCAGAACGGCGAGCCGCCGGCTTCGTCGATAACGCCGCGCAGTTCGGCAAGGATGCGGTCGGCGAACCGGGCGCGGTGCATCTTGATGAACAGGTAGCGACTGCGGGCGAGCAGCAGGCCAAGGCCGCCAGCGCGTTCGCCGGGGTGGAGGAAGAGCCCGCCGACTTCGCTCGCGCCCTCGAGATCGGTGGCGAGCGAGAGCATGTCGGCGCGGAACGTACGGTTCAACTCGCGGCTGTGCTGAGTGAGCTGGCCGATCCGGTAGCTGTAGAACGGGTAGCTCTGCCCGACCTGCGTGAAGATTTGGCAGGTGCCGCGGACTTCGCCGGTCTCGGTATTCTCGAGGATCAGCACGAACAGTTCGTCGCGGACCGGACCGTCGGTGCGCGCGAAGGCGGCGTGGCTGCGTTCGAGCTTGGCGGTGAGCGCGCGGCGGTCGGGCGGCAGGTTGGTGAAGCCGCCGCCGGTGAGCTTGGCCATCTCGTAGAGGTGCTGGAGGTCGTCGTCGACCGCGGCCCGGATCCTGAAGCTCACAAGCGGCCCTCCGCGATACGCAATATGGTGACCGTCGACAGCGCTGCACGCTCGGCAAGGCTGTCGGGAATCATGAACTCGTCCGCCGAATGGATCGCGCCGCCGCGGACCCCCATCGTATCGACGACCGGCACGCCGGCGGCCGCGATGTTGTTGCCATCGCAGACGCCGCCGGTGGCTTGCCAGGCGATATTCAGACCTAGATCTGCGCCGGATGCCTTGACCAGATCGAACAGGCGCGCGGCGCCCGCATCGATCGGCTTGGGGGGGCGGTTGAAGCTGCCATGGACTTCGATGCGGACGTCGTGTTCGGCAGCGACCATCGCGACCGCCGAATCGATGTGCGATTGCGCGCGCGTGATTTCATCGAGCGTCGCCGGGCGAAAGTTGATGCGGAGGATCGCGAGGTCGGGGACGACGTTGTTGGGACCACCGCCCTCGATCCGTGCCGGGTTGACCGCCAGGCGTGGACCGCGGACCTTTGACAGTCGCACTGCGATGTCGGCCGCCGCGACGAGCGCGTTGCGGCCGTCTTCGGGATTGCGGCCAGCATGCGCGCTGCGGCCGTGGACGATGATCGAGAAGTTTCCCGTGCCACCGCGTGCGCCGGCAAGCGTACCGTCGGCGAGCGCGGGTTCGTAGGTCAGCGCAGCGACCTTGCCCTGCGCAGTGCTATTGAGCAGCGCGGCCGACGAGAAGGAGCCGGTTTCCTCGTCCGAGTTGATGACGACGTCATAGCCGATCCGCGCGGCGAGGGGGCTGGCCTCGACCGCCTGAAGTGCGGCGAGCATCACCGCCAGCCCGCCCTTCATGTCCGCGACGCCGGGGCCGTTCAGCCGGCCATCGTCGAGCCATTGCAGTGACTGGAACGCGTGATCGACCGGGTAGACCGTGTCCATATGGCCCGTGAACAGCATGCGAACCGGCGCATCGGGACGCACGACGAGGTGCAGGTGCTTGCCGTGCTCGATCGCCGCGACCACGCCGTCCGCGCTGACGCTGTCGACCGGGGTCGGCTCGACCAGCGTGATCCGGCCCGGCAGGGTAGCGAACGCATCGCCGAGCAGTCCGGCCATCGTCGCAAGCCCGGTCAGGTTGCGTGTCCCGCTGTTTACGGCGGCCCAGGCTTCGACCTGTGTCAGCATCGGTGCGGCGCCTGCCGTGTCCACGGCATGGCGCTCTGCAGTTGAAAGTCCCCTCATCGGGCAACCCTAGCGTGGCCGGACGCGCTAGGGAACAGCGTCAGAAGCTGTAGACCAGCGACGCGCGACTGGTCGTATCGGTCGAGACCGAGCCAATCGGAGGTTCGCTTTCGTACTGGACACTGTACGACAGCGCAGCGGAGAGCGGCCCGATCAGCTTTGCGTTGAGCGACGTCGTGCCGCTCAACGTACTGTTGTATCGCTGAATATAGGCCGATGCGACCTGGCTGACGGACAATCCGCTGAGGATGCGGATGCTGAAGTTCGCGGTGCCACGCGCGGCGATGCTGCTTTGCTCGGTATCGTCGGTGAATTCGGTATGACGATACGCTGGCCCGAGTTCGAGATCTAGCTTGGCACCCGCGGTCTTGATCACGCTGTACCCCGCACCGACGGATGTCGAATAGCGGTTGTAATAGCCCAGGAACCGGTCGCCTTCATACTGTCCGACGCCGTAGATATAGGCGCGATCGTCGACCTTGTAGTTGGGTTCGTACGACGCGAGGTAATGTTCGCGCGTCGTGATGTTGAGGTTCGACTGATAGTCGGCCTGTGCGTGGAACTTGTGGCGCCAGCGAAGACCTTCGCGGTTCAGATCGAGCACCGCGGTGCCTCCCGCGGTATCGGAATTCCCCGTCGTCAGGTACCCGCCGATCTCGGCCTTGCCGCTCCACAGGTCGAGGAAGCTGGCCTGGCGGATGACCTGCGTACGTTGTTCGGCGCGGTCGGCCTTCCACTTCTCGGCGATCGCCAGCACCGCATCGCCGCTGAGCGGATCGGCGGCGCGCGCATACTTGGCGATCGTGTTGACGTCCGCCTCGTTGCCCGCCTCCAGCGCCGCGTCGAGCATTGCGCGGATCGTCTCGGGGATCATCACCGATTGCGGATCGGGCGCGTTCGCCAGCAGCAGCGGGGCGAGGAGGAGAGGGGCTAAGCGGCGCACAGCCGTTCCGTAACGGCAGCGTAGCGAATTGGGAACCGTTCAGCGTGGCTCGGTTGCGCCGAGATGTGGCGCGAAGGCGGCGAGTACCTGTTCGTAGAGCGCCTTCTTGAACGGGACGATCAGCCGCGGAAGGTCGGCGGGATCGCTCCAGCGCCATGCGCGGAATTCCTCGTGGTCGGTGGCGATGTTCACGTCGGCGTCGGTGCCGAGGAAGCGGTACAGGAACCAGCGCTGCGTCTGGCCGCGCCATTTGCCCTTCCACACTTTCCCCAGCAACTCAGGGGGGAGGTCGTAGACGAATTCGCCGGGCGCTTCGGCGATCAGTTCGACCTTCTCGGGCATGACGCCGGTTTCCTCGCCAAGCTCGCGCAGTGCGGCGGCTTCGGCGTCCTCGCCGGGGTCGATCCCACCCTGCGGCATCTGCCACGCCTCCAGCGGCGAATCGTTGCGCTGGCCGACGAAGATCTTCCCCTCGGCGTTCATGAGCATGATGCCGGCGCAGGGACGGTAGGGCAGGGTCGAAACGTCAATCAAAATAATCTCCGCAACGCAGGGGCTTGGGGCTCGGGCAGCTTGGGGGTCGGCAGGCGCGCTCCTACCTACGGAGCATGATCCATGTCGTCCACCATCCTGACTATGTCACCCCGGCGCCGGCGCGCTCGACCTATCGCTGGAACAAGAACGGGCTGATCCGCGACCTGCTGCTCGAAAAGGGCGACGCGGTGGCGTGGCACCGCGCCGAGACTACGCCGACTGCTTGGCTGGAGGCGGTGCATGACGAGGACTACGTCGCCGAGGTGCTCCAAGCGGACGTGCCGAAGGAGAAGGAGCGGCGGATCGGCTTCCCGGTGACCGCGGCGGTGGCATCGCGTGCGGCGATCGTGCCGCACGGGACGTGGCTCGCGGCGTGCCTCGCGTTAGAACACGGGTTTGCGGCGAATACCGCGGGTGGTAGTCATCATGCGCTGGCCAATACCGGCGCGGGGTTCTGCGTGTTCAACGACCTCGCAGTGGCAGCGGCGCGGCTGATCGACGAAAGGCGGGTGGCGCGCGTCCTCGTCGTCGATTGCGATGTGCATCAGGGCGACGGGACCGCGGCGCTGCTGGCTGGGCGGCCGGAAATCGCGACCTACTCGATCCATGCGGAGAAGAATTTTCCGGTGCGGAAGGCGCGCTCGACGCTCGACGTGCCATTGCCGGACAAGGTCGGCGACGATGCGTATCTGGAGACGTTGGAGTCGACCCTTGTGCCGTTGCTCGACGAGTTCCGGCCGGAGTTGATCCTGTATCAGGCTGGGGTGGATCCGTTCGAGGGCGATCGGCTCGGGCGGTTGGCGCTGACCTTGGATGGCTTGGCCCGACGAGAACGGCTTGTCGCTAGCCTTGCGATTGCACGCGGCGTGCCGCTCGCGAGCACCGTGGGTGGTGGTTACGGCGAGGATGCACTCGCGATCGCCGAGCGGCACGTGGCGGCGATCATGACGCTGGGGGAAACTTTCGCAGCGGCGTGATGCTGGATCGCGGCTTGCTGCGTTGGGGATGCGATGACGACTCCCACGCTTCTCTGGCTGCGCCAGGACCTCCGCCTTCACGATCACCCCGCGCTGATCGCCGCCGCGCATGCTGGGCCGGTGATCCCGGTATACGTGCTCGACGACGACGCGCCGGGAAAGTGGAAGATGGGCGGCGCTCAGCGCTGGTGGCTGCACCACACGCTCAACTCGTTTGGCAAGTCGCTGGCGGACAGGGGCTCTAAGCTGGTCCTGCGACGCGGGGATGCGGTCGAGGTACTGATGGCGCTGATGGAAGAAACCGATGCCGAGCAGGTACACGCGATCCGGCATTACGAGCCGTGGTGGCGCAAGGCCGAGGCAGCGCTCGGTGATCGTTTGTGCCTGCATGACGGCAACCACCTTGCGCGTGTCGAGGATGTGAAGACGGGATCGGGCGGTCAGTTCAAGGTATATTCGTCGTTCTGGAAGGCGCTGAACCAGATGATGCCGCCGGGCGACCCCGAGCCTGCGCCGCGGACGATCCCGGCACCGTCTAAATGGCCGAAGAGCGAGACGCTCGCGGAGTGGGATCTGCTGCCGACCAAGCCGGACTGGTCGATCGGGTTCGGCGACTGGACGCCGGGCGAGGCGCAGGCGTTGAAGAACGCGAAGGCGATGGCGCCGATCGTCGAGGCGTATGACGTCGACCGCAACATGCCGTCGATCGAGGGCACCTCGCGCCTGTCCCCGCATCTGCATTTCGGCGAAATTTCGCCGCGTGCGGTGTGGCATGCGGTCGATGGTCACGGCGACGCGACTACGTTCCGCAAGGAACTCGCGTGGCGCGACTTCACCGATGGTGTCGTGCTGACGATGCCGGATTACGGCGATACGAACGGTCGGCCCAAATTCGACAAGCTCCTCTGGCGGGCGGGCGAGGACGCCGAGGCGGACCTGAAGGCGTGGCAGGAGGGGAAGACTGGCTATCCGATCGTCGATGCCGGGATGCGCCAGCTCTGGGCGACCGGGTGGATGCACAACCGCGTCCGGATGATCACGGCGAGCTTCCTGGTGAAGCATCTGCTGATCGACTGGCGCGAGGGCGAGCGCTGGTTCTGGGACTGTCTCGTCGATGCGGATTACGGGAATAATTCGGTGAACTGGCAGTGGGTTGCCGGGACCGGCGTGGATTCGAACATGTTCGGGCGGATCATGGCGCCGCTGACGCAGTCGGAAAAGTTCGATGCAGGCGACTATATTCGCGAGTGGGTGCCGGAACTGGCGAAGGTGACCGGCGAAGCGATCCATGATCCGGACGAGTCCGGCTGCCGGCCGAAGGCGTATCCGGCAAAGATCGTCGGCCACCGCGAAGGGCGGGAGCGGGCGCTCGAAGCGGGGCGGGACGCGCGGTAAGCCGTTGCCGCCGTCACAACCCCCGTCATCCTGACGAAAGTCAGGACCCAGGGTAACCTAGGGTGACGTTTGTGGCGCTGGGTCCTGACTTTCGTCAGGATGACGGTTTGGTAGGGGGGAGCGGCTAGCCCCATATCCGGGTGTTTGACGCCAGCCTCTTTCCTAGCCGCCGCCCGTGTTGCATGGAGCGCCGCGATGACTGCCGTTCCCGCATTCGATGATGTGCCCACCGCGCAAGGTTCCACGGTCGCGCGCCTCGTCGCGCCGGTGTTTCACCGTTTGCTCGACCGGATAGATGCAGGGCTGGAGAGCGGCGGCATAGACGCGCACTTGCCCGACGGTACGCGGCGGCTGATCGGCGGACGGGCTCCGGGACCTTTGCCCATCGTGACCGTGCACCGCTGGCGCGCGTTGGTGCGGCTCGCAACGGCGGGATCGGTCGGCTGGTACGAGGGCTGGGCGGCAGGCGACTGGTCGAGCCCCGATCCCGTCCCGCTATTCGACCTGTTCATGCGCAACCGCCGCTCGCTCGGGAGTTCGGCACGGTCAGGCGGTGTAGTGCGGCTGGCGGCGCGCACGTGGCACCGGATGCGGCGTAACAATCCGACCGGCTCGCGCAAGAACATTGCCGCGCATTACGACCTCGGCAACGACTTCTACGACAAGTGGCTCGATCCTAGCCTGACCTATTCGAGCGCGATTTTCGCCGAGCCGGTGGACGATGCCGAACCCCATGAGGCGGCGCAGGCGACCAAGCTGCGGGCGATTCTCGACCGGACTGGGGCGGGGGCGGGCGATACGATCCTGGAGATCGGATGCGGCTGGGGTTCGTTCGCCGAGATGGCGGCGCGCGCGGGGGTAGGCGTGCATGCGCTGACGCTGTCGGTCGAGCAGAAGCGCCAGGTCGACGAGCGGATCGCGGCGGCGGGGCTCGACGGGGTGCAGGTGGCGCTGACCGATTACCGCGACGTCACCGGTACCTATGATGCGGTCGCGAGCATCGAGATGGTGGAGGCGGTCGGCGAGGAATATTGGCCGGTTTATCTCGACGCGATCGCGCGTGCGTTGAAGCCGGGCGGGCGGGCTGCGTTGCAGTATATCTCGATCGACGATGCGATCTTCGACTCCTATTCGCGGAGTGTCGACTTCATCCAGCGCTACGTGTTTCCGGGCGGGATGCTCTTGTCCGAACCACGGTTTCGCGCGTTGGCCGAGACGCGCGGTTTGGCGTGGGAGGACAGGCACGGGTTCGGACTGCACTATGCCGAGACGTTGCGGCGGTGGCGGGTCGCGTTCGATGCGGCGGTCGCGGAGGGGCGGTTGCCGGCGCGGTTCGACGCGCGGTTCGTGGCGTTGTGGCGTTATTATCTGATGTATTGCGAGGGCGGGTTTCTTGGTGGTGGAATCGACGTCGCGCAGGTTACGCTGGTTAAGCGCTGACGTTTTCCTACGCACGTAGAAATTCAGGGTAACAAGGGTCGAGCTTGGTATCCTGGGCTCCTGCTTGCGCAGGAGAACGGTTAGCCGACTCGCTCGAAGTGACCGGCTTCAAAGCCTTCGATCGCCAGCGCGACGATGCGATCGGCCACGACTGTGGGGTCCTTGACCGAGTTTGGATCTTCGCCCGGATAGGCGCGTGCACGCATCTTGGTCCGCGTCGCGCCAGGATCGACGATCGCGGTGCGGATTGCGCTGATCTCGGCCATCTCGTCGCCATACGCACCGAGTAGCGTCTCGAATGCAGCCTTCGAAGCGCCGTAGAGGCCCCAATACGCGCGGGGCTTGCGGCCGACGCTGGAGGTCACGCCGATCACTCTGGCCGATTTGGCCTTCTTCAGCATCGTGTCGAACGCAGCGATCATGGCCGCCTGTGCGCTGACGTTGAGCGTGAGGACCTGCGCCATTTCCTTCGGATCGATTGCCGGGACCGACGACAGCGAGCCGAGCATGCCGGCGTTGAGCACCAGGATGTCGAGCGCGTCCCAGCGGTCGCCGATCGCGGTCGCCAAGCGCGCGATGGCTTCGCTCTCGGCAAGATCGAGGGGGGCGATCGTCGCCGAGCCACCAGCCGCGTGGATCGTCGCCTCGACCTCTTCGAGACCGCCGGGCGTTCGCGCCGTCAGGACGACGTGCGCGCCCTTCGCCGCCAGTGCGATCGCGGTTGCAGCGCCGATGCCGCGGCTGGCACCGGTGACCAGCGCCAGCCGGCCTTCGAGAGGCTTGTCCGTCATATCAGCTCCGCGAGTATCAGATGACGCGTTCGGCGAGCATCGCGAACTGGTCGACTTCCGAGCCTTCGTCATGGTCGGTCAGCGTCGTCGGATAGTCGCCGGTGAAGCACGCGTCGCAATATTTTGGGCGGACATCCGCGCGCTTCGCCTCGCCGAGTGCCTTGTAGAGCCCGTCGATCGAGATGAAGTTGAGGCTGTCGGCGTGAATGAAGCCGGTCATGCCGCCCAGATCGAGCTTGGCCGCGAGCAGCTTCTCGCGCTCGGGCGTGTCGACGCCGTAGAAGCACGAGTGCCGCGTCGGTGGGCTGGCGATCCGCATGTGCACTTCGGCAGCGCCTGCCTCGCGCATCATCTCGACGATCTTGAGCGAGGTGGTGCCGCGGACGATCGAATCGTCGACGAGGATGACCCGCTTGCCCTTGATCAGCGCGCGGTTGGCGTTGTGCTTCAGCTTCACGCCGAGGTGGCGGACCTTGTCGCCCGGCGAGATGAATGTACGGCCGACATAGTGCGAGCGGATGATGCCAAGCTCGAACGGGATGCCCGACTGCTGCGCATAGCCGATCGCCGCGGGCGTGCCCGAATCGGGAACCGGGATGACGAGGTCGGCATCGACCGGCGATTCGATCGCGAGCTGCGCGCCGATCGCCTTCCGCACCGAATAGATCGAGTGATCGTCGACGATCGAATCGGGGCGCGAGAAATACACCCATTCGAAGATGCACGGCCGCGCCGCCATCGGTGCGAACGGGCGAATCGAGCGGATCTCGGAGCCCTGGACGATGACCAGCTCGCCCGGCTCGATCGCGCGGACGAAGGTGGCACCGACGACGTCGAGCGCGACCGTCTCGGACGCGAAGATCACCGCGTCGCCGAGCTTGCCCATGACGAGCGGCCGGATGCCGAGCGGATCGCGGCAGGCGATCATGCCCTCTGGCGTCATCACGATCAGCGAATACGCGCCCTCGATCTGCTTCAGCGCATCGATGAAGCGATCGAGCAGCGTGCGGTAGTTCGACGTCGCGACGAGGTGAATGATCGTCTCGGTATCGCTGGTCGACTGGAAGATCGACCCGCGCCGGACGAGCTCGCGACGCAAGCGCATGGCGTTCGAGATGTTGCCGTTATGCGCGATCGCGAAGCCGCCGGTCGACAGCTCGGCATAGAGCGGCTGGACGTTGCGCAGCGCGGTCTCGCCGGTCGTCGAATAGCGGACATGGCCGCAGGCGACGGTGCCCGGCAGCGAGCGGATAACGTCGTCGCGGTCGAAGTTCCCGGCGACATGGCCCATCGCGCGATGCGTGTGGAAATGCGCGCCGTCGAAGGTCGTGATGCCGGCGGCTTCCTGGCCGCGGTGCTGCAACGCGTGCAGCCCAAGGGCTACGAGCGCGGCTGCGCCATCGGTGGCCGAAACGCCAAACACCCCGCATTCTTCGCGGAGTTTGTCGTCATCATAAGGGTTTGTCGTCAGCATGCCGGTTCTCACGTCGTGCGGAAGCTGCCCTATACGAGCGGATCGCCGGCTTGTCGCCTGTTTGTAATAACATTGCGCGCTGCTGGTCGCATCGGGCCGGCTTTTGGGTATATCCAGGCCATGACACACAGCCGCGACACGGGCCTGACGCTCGATCCGAAATTCGATTCCGCCGGGCTCCTGACCGCGGTCGTCACCGATCGCGTATCGGGCGACGTGCTGATGGTCGCGCACATGAACGCCGAGGCGCTGGCGGAAACTCAGGCGACCGGCGAGGCGCATTTCTGGTCGCGCAGTCGAGAGAAGCTCTGGAAGAAGGGCGAGACGTCGGGGAACGTCCTGCGCGTCGCCGAGCTTCGGATCGATTGCGATCAGGATGCGGTGTGGGTGATCGCGGACCCGGCGGGGCCAGCGTGCCATACCGGCGAGCGTACCTGCTTCTTCCGGCGGATCGAAGGGGGCAAGTTGGTGCCGGCCGAATGAAGCGGGTGCTGTTGCTCGCGCTCATGCTCGGCGGGTGTGGGCGGGAGCCGACGACTGCGGTGGCGGACAGCGCGGGAGCTCGGCTCGAGTCTGCGGCGGAGACGGCGGGGATCGTGCCCGACCCGAATGCGCCGCTAGAAGGATCATGGGCGCGCGATACAGACCGGGTCTGCGTTGTCGGCACTGAGAAGACCGCACTGATCGGCGTCAGCGTCGACTATGGCGAGGATCAGGCGTGCGCCGGATCGGGGACCGTGGAGCGCTCGGGCGATGCGCTGAAACTCGCGTTCGGCGCCTGCAAGTTCGACGCGCGCTTCGACGGCGATCGGATCGTGTTTCCCGCCGAAGTCCCGGAAGCCTGCGAGACGCTCTGCACAGGTCGCGCCTCGCTCGCGGCACTGACCGTCGACCGCTTGAGCGAATCGCGATCGGAGGCGGCGACGCTACGGTCGACGAAGGGAAAGTTGCTTTGCGGCAATTGACGTTGACGTAAACGAGAGTTATTTCTCCGGGGATGGCGACACAAGCATCCCCTCGATTGCAGGCGACCCCGCAATCCTACGCGGTGATCGAGCCGCGGCATGATCGCGAGAGCTTCACGATCTCCGACCTCTCCGCCGAGTTCGACGTCACCGCGCGAGCGCTCCGTTTCTACGAGGACGAGGGCCTGATCGCGCCCGAGCGTCGCGGCACGCAGCGCATCTATTCGCACCGCGACCGCGCGCGTCTCGCCTGGATCCTGCGCGGCAAGCGCGTCGGGTTCAGCCTAGGCGAGATCCGCGAAATGATCGACCTCTACGATCTCGGCGATGGCCGCCGCGCGCAGCGCCAGGTCGTGATCGAGCGCAGCCAGGCCCGGATCGCACTGCTGACCGCGCAGAAGCGCGACATCGATCTCGCTATCGACGAACTCACCAGTTTCGTGGCCCTCCTCGAAGTGAGCCGCGCCCAGGACAACCAAGGATAAACCATGCCCCAGTATACGCCCCCCGTCCGCGACACGCGTTTCGTCCTCGAGCATGTCGTCGGTCTCGATCGCTACAATAACCTCCCCGGCTTCGATGCGGCCTCGCCCGACGTCGTCGACGCAGTGCTTGAGGAAGGCGGAAAGTTCGTCGCCGAAGTGCTGTTCCCGCTCAACCTGTCGGGCGACCAGCAGGGCTGCACGCGGCACGAGGACGGCTCGGTGACGACGCCGGACGGCTTCAAGGAAGCGTATAAGCAGTATGTCGAGAGCGGCTGGGCGACGCTCGGCAACCAGCCTGAATATGGCGGGCAGGGGATGCCGCACGTCGTGTCGACTGCGTTTCAGGAATACATGATCTCGTCGAACATGGCGTTCGCAATGTATCCCGGCCTGACGCACGGCGCGATCGCCGCGCTGATCGCCAAGGGCTCCGACGCGCAGAAGGCGATGTACGTGCCGAAGATGGTGTCGGGCGAATGGGGCGGGACGATGAACCTGACCGAGCCGCAGTGCGGCACCGATCTGGGTCTGATCCGCACCAAGGCCGAGCCGCAGGCGGACGGTTCGTACGCGATCACCGGTACGAAGATCTTCATCTCCTCGGGCGAGCATGACCTGACCGAGAACATCATTCACCTCGTGCTGGCCAAGACGCCGGGCGCGCCGGACAGCTCGAAGGGCATATCGCTGTTCGTCGTGCCGAAGTTCCTCGTCGAGGAAGACGGTTCGCTGGGCGCGCGCAACGGCGTCACCTGTGGCTCGATCGAGCACAAGATGGGCATCCACGCGAACTCGACCTGCGTGATGAACTATGATTCGGCGACCGGCTGGCTCGTCGGCGAGGAGATGAAGGGCCTCGCGGCGATGTTCATCATGATGAACGCCGCGCGTCTCGGCGTCGGCCTCCAGGGGCTTGGCGTGGCGGAAGTCGCCTACCAGAACGCCGTCCAGTACGCGCAGGACCGTCGCCAGGGTCGCGCGCTGACCGGGCCGAAGGAGCCGCAGGAGAAGGCGGACACGCTGTTCGTCCATCCCGACATCCGCCGCATGCTGATGGAGGGCAAGTCGCTGACCGAGGGCCTGCGCGCGCTGATCCTCTGGACTGCGCTCCAGGCCGATCTCGAGCATCATGCCGAGACCGAGGAAGAGCGCCAGCTCGCAGGCGACATCATCAGCCTGCTGACCCCGGTCATCAAGGGCTATGGCACCGACATGGGCTATGCGATCGCGACCAACGCGCAGCAGGTCTATGGCGGCCACGGCTACATCGCCGAATGGGGCATGGAGCAGTATGTCCGCGATGCCCGGATCGCGATGATCTACGAGGGCACCAACGGCGTGCAGGCGATGGATCTGGTCGGGCGCAAGCTCGCGCAGAATGGCGGGCGCGGCATCCAGGCATTCTTCAAGCTGGTGGCGGACGACGTCGCTGCGGCTAAGGGCGATCCGGCAACCGCGACGTTTGCCGAGGCGCTTGAGAAGGCCAACGGCCAGCTTCAGGCGGCGACGATGTGGTTCATGGCGAACGGCATGAAGAACCCCGAGAACGTCGGCGCGGGCGCGGTCAGCTACATGCACCTGATGGGCATCGTCGCGGTCGGTACGATGTGGCTGCGGATGGCGGTCGCTGCGACGAAGTTGAAGGCGGCGGGCGAGGGCGAGGCTGCGTTCCTCGACGCCAAGCTGGTGACCGCGCGCTTCTATGCCGAGCGGATCCTGCCGGATGCGGGCGCGCTGCGTCGCAAGATCGAGGGTGGGGCAGAGTCGCTGATGGCGCTGCCGCCCGAGATGTTCATGGCCGCCTGATTGGCGTTGGACTCCATCTCTTCCCCTCTGTGGAGGAGGGGAAGAGATGCGCTACTTCGTGATCGGTGCGGCCGACGCGGGGGTTGCCGTCACGGGCGGCGGAGCGGGGATCGGTTTCCGCCGAACACCGTTTAGTTCAACCGCCGCGGCAGGCGCGTTCGGCGCGACAGCGGCTGGCGGCGGCACGGCGGTCATCGTCGCTCGCGCTACCATGCACTGGGTCGGATCGGCGCGCTTGAACTGGCGGCAGTTCCACAGCGACCGTTCGTAGTTGCTCGATCGATCGCGCAGGTAACTAAAGCTCAGCGCGGCGGTCTGGGCCGGTTCCAGCGGGATCGCGGTCGCCATCTTCGTGCCGTCGGTCCACGCCATGTAGCGGCAGAAGGGCTTGTCGCCGCACGCCTGTGCCGCGAGCGTCGTCAGGCCGTCGGCGCTCTGGTTGCGCGGCAACGTCACGAAGATGGTATCGCCATCGATCGGCGTTGCCGGCGCTGATGTAGCTTCAGTCGCCATTCCGAACCCGAGGGCGATCGATGCCTCCGCCAATGCCGCGTCCGCCTCTTCCATCGCCGCGCCCGTCTTGTGCGCGTCGGACAGGTCCGCAAGTTGCGCGACCACCGGTTCGACGGTTTCGGGATGACGCCCGAACGCGGGAGGCGTGCCCCACCAACCGGACCACCGGAAGAATAGATGCGTGTTGACCGCGGTGATCTTGTCCAGGCTCGACTGCCAATAGGGCACGACCCAGTCGGTATGGTAATGCGTGGCATAGCCGACCTGCGCGAACACCGCCCCGGATAGCGACGCGGCGGCGACTTCGCGTGCGCGGCGCCAGGCGTCGTCGGTCGGATGCCAGCGCGTGAGCGCGCCGTCGCAGCTGAAGCTGAACTGGCAGCCAGTCGAACGGTCCTGCCCTTCGAACACGACTCCGCACACCGTCTTCGGGAAGGCCGGGTGGCGCAGGCGGTTGAGCACGACCTGCGCAACTGCGCGCTCGCCGAGCGTGTCGTCGCCGGCCTCGTAGAGGATACCCGCCGCCATGCAGTCGGTCGCGCGCGCCAGATCGTCCGGGCCGCCAGCAAAGCGAAACGGCCGCGCCGCCGGGTTGGGATCGGTCGAGAACGGCACGGTCGCGTTGAACGCGCGGGCGTCTTCGGGGCTGAGATCGACGAACTTGACCGGCTCGACCTCGGGCACTTCGGCTTGCGGCACGACCCGACCGGGCGGGAGCTTCACCCGCTTCGATACGTGGACAATCGTCGGCGCGTTGGCGACGACCAGCGCAGGCCCGACGATCGCCAGCGCGGAAATGCCGACGAGGGTGGCGCGCAGCACGTTGGTGCCGCGCGCGGAGAGATCGGTCTTCACTGTTCGGGCAGGAAGTCCGGGACCGACAGATAGCGCTCGCCGGTGTCGTAGTTGAACCCGAGAACCCGAACGTTGTCAGGCAGATCGGGAAGCTTCTGAAGGATCGCTGCAAGCGTCGCGCCCGAGCTGATGCCGACCAGCATGCCCTCTTCGGTCGCCGATCGACGCGCCATGTCCTTCGCTACCGCGGCGTCGACCTCGATCACGCCGTCGAGCGCCTGGGTGTGCAGGTTGACCGGGATGAAGCCGGCGCCGATGCCCTGGATCGGGTGCGGGCCGGGCTGGCCGCCGGCGATGACCGGAGAGGCGGCGGGCTCAACCGCGTAGACCTTGAGCGACGGCCATTCCTTCTTCAGCGCCTCGGCGACGCCGGTAATGTGGCCGCCGGTGCCGACGCCGGTGATGATCACGTCGATCGGCGTGTCACGGAAGTCGGCGAGGATTTCCTGCGCGGTCGTAGCGACATGCACGGCGATGTTCGCAGGGTTTTCGAACTGCTGCGGCATCCACGAGCCGGGCGTCTGCTCGACCAGTTCCTTCGCACGCTCGATCGCGCCCTTCATGCCCTTCTCGCGCGGAGTCAGGTCGAACGTCGCCCCGTATGCGAGCATCAGGCGGCGGCGTTCGATCGACATGCTCTCGGGCATGACGAGGACGATCTTGTACCCCTTCACCGCGGCGACCAGCGCGAGGCCGATGCCGGTGTTGCCGCTGGTCGGCTCGATGATCGTGCCGCCGGGCTGGAGATGGCCGTCCTTCTCGGCCGCCTCGATCATCGCAAGCGCGATGCGGTCCTTGATCGAGCCGCCTGGGTTCGAGCGCTCGGACTTCACCCAGACTTCGGATTCGGGGAACAGCTTCGACAGGCGGACGTGCGGCGTGTTGCCGATCGTATCGAGGATCGAGTTGGCCTTCATGGCTTGGCTTCTCCGTGCTGAGGTTCGGTCTCGAGAATTTCTGGGGGATCAAAGGTTTTCGCGCGCCCAAGTTCCGGGAACAGCCGCGCCCAGCCGATCGTGATCGCAATAGCACCGACGCCGCCGAACACCACTGCGCCGACGGGACCGAGGAGTGAGGCCATCACGCCGCTCTCGAATTCACCGAGTTCGTTCGAGGCCGAGATGGTGAGCTGCGACACCGCACTGACGCGGCCGCGCATCGCGTCAGGGGTGTGCAGCTGGATCAGCGACTGGCGGACATAGACCGAGATCATGTCCGCGCCACCCGCGACGATTAGCGCGACGAGGCTGAGGACGAAGGCGGGCTGGACGGGGATGCCGGCGATGGTGCCGGGCGCGATGCCGAGCAGGGTCACGATCGGCGTGGCGACGCCGAAGGTGAGAATCGCGAGGCCGAACACGACGACGGCGATCAGCATCTTCACGCCGACATTGGTGCTCATCGGGCGGAACGAGAACCAGATCGCGGTCACGGCCGCGCCGATGCCCATGCCCGCGGCGAGCACGCCGAGCCCTTGCGAGCCGACGTGTAGAATGTCGCGCGAATAGACCGGGAGCAGCGATGTCGCGCCGGCCAACAGCACCGCGAACAGGTCGAGCGTGATGGTCGCGAGGACGAGCCGGTTGCGCCGGACATAGGTGAAACCCTCGATGATCCGGGCGAGGGGGCGGTGATCGGTCTGCGCGGCGGGCTGCGGCACCGGGCCGATCAGGAACATGAAGAAGAGCGCGACGACGAAGAGGATCGTCGCGACTCCGTAGGCGACCTCCGGATGGATCGCGTAGAGAAGGCCACCGACGCTGGGGCCCGCGATCGTGCCGACCTGCCAGGCGATCGAACTGATCGCGATCGCGGTCGGGAGGACGGCGCGGGGGACGAGGTTGGGGGCGAGCGCGGAATAGGCTGGGCCGGAGAAGGCTCGGGCGACGCCGAACGCCACTGCGGCCACGAATAGCACGCCGAGCGTGAGGTGGCCGGTCCAGGTCAGCAGCCACAGGGTCGCGGCGGTGAGTACCAGCAGAGCCGTCGTACCGCGGACGATCCAGCGGCGGTCGAAGCTGTCTGCGACGAGGCCGGTAATAGGGGTGAGCAGGAACAACGGCACGAACTGCGCGAACCCGATCATCCCGAGCATGAAGGCGGCCTGGCGGATGTCCATCGTCTCGCGGGCGATGTTGTAGACCTGCCACCCGATCACGATCGACATCGCGCTGACGGCGATCGTGCCGGTGAAGCGGGACAGCCAATAGGCGCGGAAATTGGCGATCCGTAAGGGATGCTGGTGGGGGTCTGTGATGGGAGCCATTGCGGTTGGCTTTAGGCTTGGGTGAACGGGCAGGGCAACCGGAGCTTTGCTTGGGGTGAGGATAGAGGACTGGCGGAACCGTCCCCACCTTCACGCCGTCATCCTGACGAAAGTCAGGACCCAGGGTAACGAAACGCTGCCCTTAGTAATCCTGGGTCCTGACTTTCGTCAGGATGACGGAAGGGGAGTGATAACGAACGGGGAGCGAAACTCAGACCCTCCGACCCCATCCCACACCTCCCAAACCGACATACCCCAGACGGGAATTGATGTTCCGCCCCGTCCGCGCCTATAGGCTGCCTCAACTCCCCTACGGAAAACGAGGTTTCCCACATCGTGGCCAAAGCCCCCCCAGCACGCGCAATCGCCGAACCGCCGGTTACGAATCGCGAACGACCGGCAGAACCAAAGCCGTACGAAGCCAACAAGGACGAACTGCTCGAAATGTATCGGCAGATGCTGCTGATCCGCCGTTTCGAGGAAAAAGCGGGCCAGCTCTATGGCTTGGGCCTGATCGGTGGCTTTTGCCATCTCTATATCGGCCAGGAAGCGGTCGCTGTCGGCCTTCAGTCCGCGCTGAACGGCGAGACCGATTCGGTGATCACCGGCTACCGCGATCACGGCCACATGCTCGCCTACGGTATCGATCCGAAGGTGATCATGGCCGAGCTGACCGGCCGCAATTCGGGGATCTCGAAGGGCAAGGGCGGGTCGATGCACATGTTCTCGACCGAGCATAAATTCTACGGCGGCCACGGCATCGTCGGTGCGCAGGTGTCGCTTGGCACCGGCCTCGCGTTCAAGCATAAATACTCGAACGACGGCGGCATCTGCATGGCCTATTTCGGCGATGGCGCCGCGAACCAGGGCCAGGTGTACGAGAGCTTCAACATGGCCGAGCTGTGGAAGCTCCCGATCATCTTCGTGATCGAGAACAACCAGTATGCGATGGGCACGAGCGTCAATCGCGCCTCCGCCGAGGACCAGCTGTATCGCCGCGGCGAGAGCTTCCGCATCCCCGGCATCCAGGTCGACGGCATGGACGTGCTCGCCTGTCGCGGTGCCGCCGAGGAAGCGCTGGCGTGGGTCCGCGCGGGCAAGGGTCCGGTCATCCTCGAAATGAAGACGTACCGTTACCGCGGCCACTCGATGTCCGATCCGGCCAAGTACCGCACGCGTGACGAGGTCCAGGCGGTCCGCGACAAGTCCGATCCGATCGATCACATGAAGAAGCTGCTCGACGCGCAGGGCGTGACCGAGGCGGACCTCAAGTCCCTTGAACAGGAAATCAGGAAAATCGTGAACGAAGCCGCCGATTTCGCCGAGCAGACTCCGGAGCCGGATGCTGCCGAGCTCTACACCGACGTTCTGGTGGAGAAGTACTGATGGCGATCGAGATCAAGATGCCCGCGCTCTCCCCGACGATGGAAGAGGGCACGCTGGCCAAGTGGCTCGTCAAGGAAGGCGACAGCGTCAAGTCGGGCGACATCCTCGCCGAGATCGAGACCGACAAGGCGACGATGGAGTTCGAGGCGATCGACGAAGGCACGATCGGCTCGATCAGCGTGCCTGAGGGCACCGACAATGTGAAGGTCGGCACCGTCATCGCAACGATCCTCGAAGAGGGCGAGAGCGCGAGCGACGCCAAGCCGGCCGAGACGCGCGCCGGCGATGCGGCCAACGCCGCGCCGAAGGAAACGCCGTCGGACGACAAGGCACCGCCGGTTCCCGAAGGTGCGTCGCCCGCCAAGGCCGAGAGCGGCACGCAGCAGCTCGTCGCGTCGGCGGAGAAGGTCGGCATCTCCGACCCGGCGATCCCCGAGGGCACCGAGATGGTCAAGACGACCGTTCGCGAAGCCCTGCGCGACGCGATGGCCGAGGAAATGCGCGAGGACGACCGCGTCTTCGTGATGGGCGAGGAAGTCGCGCAGTATCAGGGTGCGTACAAGGTCACGCAGGGGCTGCTCGACGAGTTCGGCGATCGTCGCGTGATCGACACGCCGATCACCGAATACGGCTTTGCCGGCATCGGTGCAGGTGCGGCGATGGGTGGTCTTCGCCCGATCGTCGAGTTCATGACCTTCAACTTCGCGTTGCAGGCGATCGACCACATCATCAACTCGGCCGCCAAGACCAACTACATGTCGGGTGGGCAGATGCGCTGCCCGATCGTGTTCCGTGGTCCCAACGGCGCGGCGTCGCGCGTGGGTGCGCAGCATTCGCATAACTTCGCGGCGTGGTATGCGAGCGTCCCCGGCCTGATCGTGATCGCGCCGTATGACGCGGCGGACGCGAAGGGCCTGCTCAAGGCCGCGATCCGCACCGAGGATCCCGTCGTGTTCCTTGAGAACGAACTGATGTACGGCCGCAGCTTCGACGTCCCCAAGCTCGACAACCACGTCCTGCCGATCGGCAAGGCGCGGATCGTCCGCGAGGGCAAGGACGTGACGATCGTCAGCTACTCGATCGGCGTCGGCATTTCGCTCGAAGCCGCCGAGAAGCTTGCCGAAGAGGGCATCGACGCGGAGGTCATCGACCTGCGCACGCTGCGCCCGCTCGACACCGAGACGGTGCTGAAGAGCCTCGCCAAGACCAACCGCATGATCATCGTCGAGGAAAATTGGGCAACCTGCTCGATCGCCTCGGAGATCGTGTCGGTGGTGATGGAGCACGGCTTCGACGACCTCGACGCGCCGGTGCTGCGCGTGACGAACGAAGACGTGCCGATGCCCTACGCGGCAAACCTCGAAAAGCTGATGCTGGTCGATGTCGCGAAGGTCGTGAAGGCCGTGAAGAAGGTTACCTACAAGTAATCGGCTGGTTGCGGTATCGACCTCAGCAGGTCGATACCGCCGCCCCTTCGAGGTTGTAGATCTGGGTCAGATCGCGTCGATCGCGCACCGCCATCGATGCGATTTCGGTGATCGTAGTCGATGGCGCCAGCGAGGCGAGCACCAGCGGTGTGTAGGTGAACGTCACCTCGACGAACATCGTCGCATTGAAATCCTGTGCCTTGACCTGCGTATCCGCGGGCCCGATCCCCACCATGTTCGTCTGCCCGACGCGCGCGTACGGCGAGGTGTAGCTCTTGGCTCCCCGGCACCGTATCCAGCCAACTTTGTATTTGTCGGTCGTATTAGGGTTGGCGACCGGCTCGAGGTCGGTCAACACGACCCGGCCATTGGCATAGAGATTGAGGTCCCCTGCCTGCAGGCCGCCACCGGTGAGGACGTCGTTGATATCCGTTTCCGATACGGATTTGGCGGTGATGGCGGGGCCGGTCCCCATCCGCGCCGCGTTGTCGGCGATATGAAGCGCAAGCTGGCTGATCCGCATCCGCGTGGTGATGTAGTTGACGATCTCCGCGCCGGTCAGACACAATAGCATAAGTATAGGGAGGGCGAAGGCGAACTCGACCAGCGCCAGACCGCGACGATCCTGGCGAACCGTGCGAAGCGATGTGCGTAAGGACGGGCGCGACGTCATGGATTGCAATGCCCGACCGTCGAACCGGTATAGGTCGCCTGGTTCGCATAGGGCTGGTTTTCCAGCACGGTGGTCGCAGTGACCACAGTCGTCCCGGACCCGCCGATCATCTTCATGACCGGAAACATGCGCGGATAGGTCGCCGTCACGGTGTAGACGGTACGGTCGACGGCCGCGCCTTGTCCGCCGTCTCCGCCGTCGAGGTCGCGGATGCCGTTGCGGTTCAGATCCTCGAATATCTCGTTGTTATCGCATTTACCGTTGTGATTGGTGTCGTTGCCACCGGGAAACGGCTCGGCCTTCGCTGCCGCCGCCTGCGCGAAGGTCCGATAGAAGCGGCGCGTGATCTTGATGTCCGCATTGTTCGCCAGCGCGAGGACCGAGGCCCGGACACGATCGTCGATCGCCGTTTGATTGGCGCTGCTCAGCCCCGATTCAAGCGCGGAGTCGCGTGCGCTCTTCTGGACCGCGCCCTGCAACACGCCGCGCATATAGAGCGTGTGCGCCGTATCGAAGCCGCCCAGCAGCAGCAGCAGCAGTACCGGCGCGACGAACGCGAATTCGACCACGGTTACGGCTCGCTGTTCACGCAGGCATGATCGAACACCCGTTGTGACGAGGCGTTCTCTCGCCGGGCGCAGCGTCATGAGGTCAGTCGCAACTGCGAGATCTGATCGGCAATCGCTTTGAACGTCGCCTGGAGCGTCGCCGAGTTGCGCGCGGTGAAGAAGCGACCGTTGCTCGCGCAGGCACGAAGACGGTCCTCGGTAGCAGCGTTGGAGCCATCACCGAACGAAATCACCCACAAGGTTATCTCCTTGTTCTTGACCGCCGTGCAAAGCCCGTCCAGCCGCGCGTTTACTTGCGCGTTCAGCGAGGCCAAGCCGTTGTTCACGCCGTTGCAATTGGACTGCGTGCCGACATCGTCGGTGGTGCGACGATCCCACCATGCCACGCCATAAGCGGTGTAATCACAGGGTTGCGCGACCGCATCGCCGTCGGTCATGTAGATCATGTTGCGCTGGATTTCGCCACCGCGCGGGGTCGTGGCGTTCTCCGATGCGAAGATACCGGTCGGCGACATGAACCGCGCGCCCCAGATCATGCCGATATCGTGATAGGTATTGCCGGACGGCACCAGGCCGTCGACATAGTTCTGGAAGGCAACCGCGTCCGGCCATTGCTGCAGCTTCTTTGCCTCTGTCGGGCAGAAATACGATACGCCGTTCCAATAGTCGTTGGTCGTCAACTCTTCGTCGCGGCTACCCTGGTTCATATTTCGACCGGATGCTTGCGCGATCTTGCGAAGGTAGGTCGCGTTCGGCAACGCCTGGCCCCACAGGGAGTCCGGATCCGACGCCGTCGGTACCAGATCGATGTCCATGTCCTTGGCGTCGGACGGGATGGTGGCATAGCTGGATTGTTTCACGGTCTTTCGTTCTTCGATGCAACCGTCCCAACCGACCGACTTGTCCGTACCGTTCGCACCGATCGGCAACGTCATGCTGTCGTTCCATGCCGTGCCGTTTTTGAGCAAAGCGGTAGGGGCGGACAACTGCCCGTAGCGCCATTGCAAGAACGTCTTCGTCGTCGTCGGTGTACCGATCGAGGTGCGGGTAACCACCGTCGTTACCGTATCGACTTTGGTCCGCGTCCGGACGTTACATCCGAGAAACGCGGCCGTGACGTCGGTCTGTGTTGTCGTCGTGGTGACGGTCGTCGTAGACGTCGACGTTCTGACCAGGCCCACGGTCTGCTCGGCAGTGTTGACCGTCGACGTCGATATCGCTGTCGAGTCTCCCGAGTTTCTACCGCAGAACAGTATGTACGTCGTAGGGCTCCACGCGGAATATGAGCCGTTAACCGAGACCGGCGGAGCGGTGGTCTCCACGATAGGACTCCACGTCGTGGTCGTCGTCGTCGTCCATACCGGCGTGCGCGTCTGATATTTCCAGCTATCGGCGAAATAGGCGGTCGGCAGCAATTTGCCGACGTTCACGTTCGTCGAATACGGCATGAACCCGAACCGGATCTGCACCTGATCGCCCGTGCCGCCACTCGGTACGCCGGTCGTGCAGACGGCGTTCGTATCGAGGCGGGCGACGATTTCGTAGAAGCATTTGACGGCGGTCTTCAGCGCCTGGATCTTGGTATCCGTGTCGGTCGACACGGCTGGATTCGCCATCGACCCCGTCGTATCGAGCACGAACATCACATCGGTATTCGGCAGGCGCATTTCGGCGTCGCAGGTCACGGTCAGCGTCTGGGTGGTGTAGCCGAAGATCTTCATCAGCGTCATGGACATGTCGACCGATGCAGTGCCGGAGACCTTGCCGGCGTTTTCCGTGAAGGACTGCGTCGCACCGGTGCTGCCATATTGGCCCGGCGTGAAATTGCCCTTGAAGAACTGGAGCGCAGCCGCGTTGGCAGCACCGTTGTTCTGCGCCCACGTGCCCGCCCCCATCGACTTGCGTCCGGCCAGCGCACCGGCGTCGCATGCGTGCTGCAGTCTCGTCTTGGCGATGTACAATCTTGCCATGTCGAGGCCGCCGCCGACCATGCCGGCGAGAGGGATCAAAGCGGCGGCGGTGATCATCAGCGCGTTGCCGCCGGTATGCCGCAGGAACCGGCAAAGAAAGGCAAGCCACGTCGGATTTGGCTTGCCGTTGCTCCTTTGCCGTTTCGCTCTACTGGACACCGCGGACCCCACCGATACTCGCTAATGGCCCTACCTGCGCCCGCGACCGATAAAGGCAGTACAAGCGATATGGTTAAGACGGATGAAACGGTTCCGGGCTCGGGTGAGCACGCGCGATCAGCGGAACGGCGGCTCGTGATCCTTTACGCGTCGCCAGCCACGCGCCTTGCTCTGCAATCGCTGTTCGCGCTCGACGATACCTTGGCCGCGATCCTGCGGACGACGCGCGAGCCTTTGGTCGGACAGATGCGCCTGACGTGGTGGTATGAGGCGCTGGGACGGCTCGATAGCGCAACGGCGCCGGCCGAACCGGTACTGACGGCGCTTCAGTCGCACGTGTTGCCGGCGGGTGTGTCGGGGGCGATGCTGGCAGGCATGACCGATGGTTGGGAGGTTCTGCTGGAGCCGGTGCTCGACGCTGCAGCCCTCGAACGGTTCGCGCGCGATCGGGGGCGGCGATTGTTCGAGATGGCCGGCACGATGCTGTCGGTGAGCGACGCCCGGATCGGGCTGGCGGGCGAAGGCTGGGCGCTGGCCGACCTGTTGCAGAGATTGACCGACGCGCCCAGTCGCACGTTGGCGCACACCCGGGCCGTGGAGGCGCTCGATGCCGCGTTGCGCGGGCGTTGGCCGGGCAGGGCTCGCGCGCTCGGGGCAATGGCGCTGTCGGCGCGGTTCAATGTTTCCGCTTCGCCACTGGCGCCGGGTAGTCCGAAGCGGGTAGGGCGGTTGGCCTGGCATAGATTGACCGGATACTGATCAATCGCACGGGGATCGTCGCTCACTAGGCCTAGCGTACTGTCAGGGCAGCGGAGGCGACGGCGATGTGGCGGTATGTAGCAGGGGGCACGGCGGTGATCGCATTGATCGTTGCGGGGTTCATGTTTTTCAGCGGGAACGCGCGGCCTGGTCCATTTCTGCCAGCGCAACCGGTCTTGCAAGTCGGCGCGGCGCCCGTCGGAACCGATCCGCTACCCGACGTCGCCCCCGAAGCTACCGAAAAGACGCGCGAGCAGAAGCGCTTCGATCGCTACGACAAGGATCGCGATGCGAAGATCACGCGCGAGGAATATCTCGTCCAGCGGCGCAAGGCTTACGCCCGGCTTGACGTCGATGGCGACGGCAAGCTGTCGTTCGACGAGTGGGCGGTGAAGGCGACGACCAAGTTCGCCGAAGCCGACCATGACAAATCGGGCGCGATGACCGCACCCGAATTTGCCACGACTGCGGTCAAGCGGAAGGGGCCAGCTCGGGTGAACTGTCCACCGGCTCAGGCTGCTGCGGAGGAGAGTTGAGCCACTCCGCGAGCGCCGCGCGACCGCGATCGGTGTACATCCGCTTGCGATCGGTCTTCTTGGTCCGGCCGGGGATCGGCGGGAACAGCCCAAAGTTCACGTTCATCGGCTGATACGTCTCGACCTCGGCCCCTCCAGTGATGTGGCCGAGCAGCGCGCCGAGCGCGGTCGCATACGGCGGCGGCGTCAGAGTCTTGCCCCTGAGTTCGGCCGCGGCGAACAGCCCCGCGAGCATGCCGATCCCGCAACTCTCGATATAGCCTTCGCAACCGGTGATCTGGCCGGCGAAGCGGATGTTCGGGCGCGATTTGAGCCGCAGCGTTTCGTCGAGCAGTTCCGGCGAGCGAATGAACGTGTTGCGGTGCAGTCCGCCCAGCCGCGCGAACTCGGCGTTCTCCAGGCCGGGGATCGTCCGGAACAGGCGGACCTGGTCGGCGTGCTTCATCTTGGTCTGGAAGCCGACGATGTTCCACAGCGTGCCCTGCGCATTGTCCTGCCGAAGCTGGACGACGGCGTGCGGCCAGCGCCCGGTCTTTGGATTGTCGAGCCCGACCGGCTTCATCGGGCCATAGCGCAGCGTATCGACGCCGCGCTCCGCCATCACCTCGATCGGCATGCAGCCGTCGAAATACGGCGTGTCCTTCTCCCAGTCCTTGAACGGCGTCTTCTCGCCATCGATCAGGCCCTGGTGGAAGGCGAGATACTGGTCCTTGTCCATCGGGCAGTTGATGTAGTCCTTGCCCTCACCCTTGTCCCAGCGCGACGCGAACCAGGCGGTGTCCATGTCGATCGAATCGCGGTGAACGATCGGCGCGAGCGCGTCGAAAAAGGCGAGCGCCTCGCGGCCAGTCTCGGCACCGATCCCGGCCGCGAGCGACGCGGCGGTGAGCGGGCCGGTGGCGATGATCGTCGGACCGTCGGGCAGTGCGTCGATGCGTTCGCGCACCAGCGTGATGTTCGGATGCTGGTCGATCGCCTCCGTTACGCTGGCCGAGAAATTGTCTCGGTCGACCGCGAGCGCGGAGCCCGCGGGAACGCGGTGGATGTCCGCCTGCCGCATGATCAGCGAACCGAGCGTGCGGAGTTCCTGATGCAGCAGGCCGACTGCGTTGCTCTCCGCATCGTCCGAGCGGAAGCTGTTCGAGCAGACGAGTTCGGCAAGGCCGTCGGTCTGGTGCGCAGGCGTTTCCTCGCCGCTGCCGCGCATTTCGGAGAGGCGGACCTTTAGGCCGGCTTCGGCGAGTTGCCAGGCGGCTTCGGAACCGGCGAGGCCGCCGCCGATGACGTGAATATCGTGGGTCATCCTGGCCAGATAGCGCGGGACGCCCGTCGTGTCAGCGGTTGTCGTGCCAGCGGTGCAATCCCACTTCGCCTGGATGACCCACCCCACGAAGATCTTCACGATCGGCTACGAAGCCACGACGATGGCCGATTTCCTCAACGCGCTGAAGGCGGCGGGGGTGGAGCGCGTGATCGACGTCCGGGCACTCCCGCTATCGCGGCGGCCGGGGTTCTCGAAGACCTCGCTTGCCGCGGCGTTGCGTGAGGTCGAGATCGATTACGTGCATCTGAAGGCGCTCGGAACGCCGAAGCGCGGGCGGGATGCGGCGAAGAAGGGCGACGTCGCAACACTGACCGCGGTGTATGACGAGCAACTCGAATTGCCCGAGGCTCAGGCCGCGGCAGCGATCATGCTCGGTCTGGCGGCGGAAAAGCCTAGCGCGCTGCTCTGCTACGAGCGGGACCCGTGTCATTGCCACCGTACGCTGTTGTTGCAGGCGGTGGGCGAGGGGGCTGAGGTGGTGGATTTGTTTACCTGATCCGCACCTGTTTTCTCCGTCATCCTGACGAAAGTCAGGACCCAGAGCCACACAAGGCACGCTTCATAACTCTGGATCCTGACTTTCGTCAGGATGACGGGCAGGGTTTATAGGCCGAATGTTGCATTGAGGCTCGCGCGCCGCTAACGACCCCCAATTCGCCCTGGACCCGGTGCAATTCCGGGTGGCTATTCCGGCCGCCGATCCGCCGGACAACGCACCGACGCCTTTGCAATGAACCGCCCGCGCAATCGCCGCGGTTCTCGCGTCCTTTGCGGATACACACATGACATCACTCTCTCGTTACCGGGCCGAATGGTTCAGCGGCCCGACGACTGCGCGCCGCGACGTTCTCGCCGGCATGGTCGGCACCTTCGCGCTGATCCCCGAGGTCATCGCTTTCTCGTTCGTCGCCGGCATCGATCCCGAAGTCGGCCTGTTCGCCTCGTTCGTCATCGGCATCGTCATCGCGTTCGCCGGCGGACGCCCCGCGATGATCTCCGGCGCGGCGGGCTCGGTCGCGCTGGTCGCCGCCGCACTGGTCCACGCATACGGCCTGCAGTATCTGCTCGTCGCGACGATGCTGGCCGGCGCACTCCAGATCGCGTTCGGGCTCGCCAAGCTCGACATCCTGATGCGGTTCGTCTCGAAATCGGTCCATGCCGGTTTCGTCAACGCGCTCGCGATCTTGATCTTTTCCGCGCAGGCCCCGCAGATGGTCGGCGTCAGCTGGCAGGCCTATGCGATGATCGCCGGCGGCCTCGCGATCATCTACCTGGTGCCGCGGATATCCAGCGCGATCCCGTCGCCGCTGATCTGCATCGTCGTGCTGACCGCGATTGCGATGTGGTTCCCGATGCCGCTCAAGACAGTCGGCGATCTCGGTCGCCTGCCGGAATCGCTGCCGTCGTTCGGCCTTCCCCACGTGCCGCTCACCTGGGACACGCTGCGGATCGTCGCCCCCTATGCGTTCGCGATGGCCGCGGTCGGCCTGCTCGAATCGATGATGACCGCCAGCGTGGTCGACGAGCTGACCGAGACGACTAGCTCGAAGGCGCGCGAGTGCACCGGGCTCGGCCTCGCCAACATCGCCGCGGGCGCGTTCGGTGGCATCGCCGGGTGCGGGATGATCGGCCAGACCGTCGGCAACGTCCGCTACGGCGGCACCGGGCGACTCTCGACGATGGTCGCGGGCGTGTTCCTGCTGATCGTCATGGTCCCGCTGCGGCCGTGGGTCGCGCAGGTGCCGGTCGCGGCGCTGGTCGCGATCATGATCATGGTGTCGATCAGCACCTTCTCCTGGGGCTCGCTCCGCGACCTCGCGCGGCATCCCAAGATGTCGAGCGTAGTGATGGTCGCGACCGTCGTCGTCACCGTCGCGACGCACGACCTGTCGCTCGGCGTCGGGGTCGGCGTGCTGCTCAGCGGCGTGTTTTTCGCATGGAAAGTCACGCGGCTGATGGACGTCGCGATCGATCACGACGTCGCAACCGACACGCGTATCTACCGGGTAAGCGGGCAGATCTTCTTCGCCAGCGCCGATATCTTCGCCGACCGCTTCGACCTCCGCGAAACGGCCCAGGCCGTCCGCATCGACCTGACCAACGCGCATCTCTGGGACGTCACCGCAGTCGCGGCGCTCGAAGATGTCGTCGGCAAACTGCGCCGCCACGGCCGCCAGGTCGAGGTGATCGGGCTCAACACTGCAAGCGCCACGCTGGTCGATCGCCATGCGCCGCTGATGCTGGATCCGGCCGAGGGGTAATGCTCGATCTTTGGGGCGGGCGAGAAATACGATGCTGTACGCGCCGCCCCGACGCCCTACGTCTGAGGAGATGACTGAAACTTCAGATACCGGCCCCGTGTCGCTCACGCATCTCCAGCGGCTCGAGGCGGAGAGCATCCATATTTTGCGCGAGGTGGTGGCCGAGTGCGAGCGTCCGGTGATGCTCTACAGCGTCGGTAAGGATTCCGCGGTGATGCTGCACCTCGCGCGGAAGGCCTTTTATCCGTCGCCACCGCCATTCCCGCTGCTGCACGTCGATACGACGTGGAAGTTCAAGGCGATGTACGATCTGCGCGACCGGATGGCGGCCGAGAGCGGCATGGACCTGCTCGTCTACAAGAACCCGGAGGCCGCGGCGCGCGGGATCAACCCGTTTGATCACGGCGCGCTCCACACCGACATGTGGAAGACCGAGGGGCTGAAGCAGGCGCTCGATCTCCACGGCTTCGATGCGGCGTTCGGCGGCGCCCGGCGAGACGAGGAGAAAAGCCGCGCTAAGGAGCGTGTCTTCTCGTTCCGTGCGGCGCATCATCGCTGGGATCCCAAGCAGCAGCGCCCCGAACTGTGGAACCTCTACAATGCGCGGAAGGCGAAGGGCGAGAGCATCCGCGTCTTCCCGATCTCGAACTGGACCGAGCTCGACGTCTGGCAGTACATCCAGCTCGAAAACATCCCGATCGTCCCGCTCTATTTCGCCGCCCCGCGCCCGACCGTCGAGCGCGACGGGATGCTGCTGATGGTCGACGACGATCGCTTTCGGCTAGAGCCAGGCGAAGTGCCGGTCGAGCGCTCGATCCGCTTCCGCACGCTCGGCTGCTACCCGCTGACGGGCGCGGTCGAGAGCGAGGCGGCGAGCCTGTCCGCGGTCATCCAGGAGATGCTGCTGACCACCACCAGCGAACGCCAGGGCCGCGCGATCGACCGCGACGCAGGCTCGGCGAGCATGGAGAAGAAGAAGCAGGAGGGCTATTTCTGATGGCTACGCGCACGCAGGAGTCCGCCTATCAGGTGCAGGACATCATCGCCGAGGATATCGACGCCTATCTGCTCCAGCACCAGCACAAGAGCCTGCTCCGCTTCATCACCTGCGGGTCGGTCGACGACGGAAAGTCGACGCTTATCGGGCGGTTGCTGTACGATTCTAAGATGATCTTCGAGGATCAGCTCGCCGCGTTGGAGAGCGATTCGAAGAAGGTCGGCACGCAGGGTGGCGAGATCGACTTCGCGCTGCTAGTCGATGGGCTTGCCGCCGAGCGCGAGCAGGGCATCACGATCGACGTCGCCTATCGCTATTTCTCGACCGAGAAGCGCAAGTTCATCGTCGCGGATACGCCGGGGCATGAGCAATATACGCGCAACATGATCACCGGCGCGTCGACCGCCGATCTCGCGGTGATCCTGGTCGATGCGCGCAAGGGTATCCTCACGCAGACCAAGCGCCACAGCTATCTGGCGCACCTGATAGGCATTCGTCACCTCGTGCTCGCGGTCAACAAGATGGACCTCGTCAGCTACGATCAGGCGACCTACGACCGGATCGTCGCGGACTATGCGGCGTTCGCGGAGTCGATCGGGATTGCCGGCTTCACGCCGATGCCGATTTCGGGCTTCAAGGGCGACAACATCACTGCCCCGAGTGCGAACACGCCCTGGTATGACGGACCGACACTGATCGACCATCTCGACACGGTGACGCTCGATGTCAGCGAGGATCAGGCCGGCGCATTCCGGATGCCAGTGCAGTGGGTCAACCGGCCAAATCTCGATTTCCGCGGGTTTTCCGGGCTGGTCGCAAGCGGATCGATCGCGCCGGGCGACGCCGTGCGCGTGCTGCCGAGCGGGCGGACCTCGACGATCGCTCGCGTAGTCGCGTTCGGCGGGGACTTGCCGAGGGCGGTCGCCGGTCAGTCGGTGACGCTGACCTTGGCGGACGAGATCGATTGTTCGCGCGGGGACGTGATCGTCGCAGCGGACTCTCCCCCCGAGGCATCCGATCAGTTCGAGGCGACTGTCGTGTGGATGGCCGACGAGGAAATGCTGCCGGGGCGTTCCTATTGGCTGAAGCTCGCAACGCAGACCGTGACGGCGACGATCCAGCAACCGAAATACGCGATCAATGTCAACACGATGGAACGGCTTGCTGCGAAGACGCTGGAACTGAACGCGATCGGCGTCGCGAACCTGTCGACCGACCGACCGCTGGTGTTCGAGCCCTATGCCGACAATCGTCAGCTCGGCGGGTTCATCCTGGTCGACAAGATCACCAACGCGACGGTCGCGGCGGGGATGCTGCACTTCTCGCTGCGGCGCGCGCAGAACGTGCACTGGCAGGCGACGGACATTGGCCGTGAGGCGCATGCTAGCCTGAAGAACCAGAAGGCGGCGGTGCTGTGGTTCACCGGGCTGTCGGGCGCGGGTAAGTCCACGATCGCCAATCTGGTCGAGATGAAGCTCGCCCGGATGAACCGCCACACCTTCCTGCTGGATGGCGACAATGTCCGCCACGGGCTGAACCGCGATCTTGGCTTCACCGATGCCGACCGCGTGGAGAATATCCGGCGCGTCGGCGAGGTCGCCAAGCTGATGACCGACGCCGGGCTGATCGTGATCACCGCGTTCATCTCGCCGTTCCGCGCCGAGCGCGAGATGGTGCGGCAGATGATCGCGCCGGGCGAGTTCATCGAAGTGCATATCGATACGCCGCTCGCGGAGGCCGAGCGCCGCGATGTGAAGGGGCTCTATGCGAAGGCGCGCGCGGGCAAGCTGGCCAACTTCACGGGGATCGACTCGCCCTACGAAGCGCCGGCGAACCCTGAAATCCGGATCGATACGACGGGGATGACGCCTGACGAGGCGGCCGATGCGATCGTCGCGATGCTGATCCCATGAGCGACGCGATGACCGACGGTGAACTTGCTGCGCATCTAGCGGAGACGGCGGGGCGCCTGCTTCTCGAAGTACGGCGGTCCGGCGTGTTCTCGCCTGGCGCACTCGGCAAGGCGGGGGACGAGACGGCCAACGCGTTCCTCGTCCATGCGTTGCAGGATGCGCGACCGCACGACGGCCTGTTGTCGGAGGAACGCCGCTGCGACGGCACGCGGACGGCAATGTCGCGCGTGTGGATCGTAGATCCGGTCGACGGCACGCGCGAATATGGCGAGGCGCGCGACGACTGGGCGGTGCACGTCGCGCTCGCGATCGATGGCGTCGCGACGGTCGGTGCTGTCGCGTTGCCGGGGTTGGGGCTGGTGCTGCGCTCCGACCAGCCTGAGCCGGTGCCAGCGCCGAGCGATCCGCTACGGATGGTCGTCAGTCGGACCCGGCCTGCGCCCGAGGCGGTGAAGGTCGCCGAGGTGCTGGGGGCAACGCTGATCCCGATGGGCTCGGCGGGCGCAAAGGCGATGGCGGTGGTCCGCGGCGAGGCGGACATCTACCTCCACTCGGGCGGGCAGTATGAGTGGGATTCAGCCGCACCGGTCGCAGTGGCGGCAGCGTTCGGTCTGCATTGCAGCCGAATCGACGGCTCTCAACTCGTGTATAATTGTCGGGATGTCTACATGCCCGACCTGCTGATCTGTCCCGTCGCGCTACGGGACCGGGTGATGGCGGCGATGAAGGCGTAGCTCGATTCCCGATCCTCCCCCGCAAGGGGGAGGTGTCGTGAAGCGACGGAGGGGGAGGTCAGGGAAACCGCCGTTGCGTGTCCTCCCCCTCCGTCAGGCTGCGCCTGCCACCCCCCCCCCTGGCGGGGGAGGATCATAAGGGTGCCCGTTACTGTTGCGGTTCGGCTTCGTTGGTTGCGGGCGCCTCATCGCGGTTTACGCGTGCGGTCATCCCAGTGGCATCCGCGTCGTCCTGCATCTGCTCGTCGGGGGTGATCGGCTTTTCGCGTGGCGGTTCAACCACCGCCGGCGCCGGCGGAGCCGCTTCGACCGGCGTGGCCTCGACCGGGGCGGGTGCCGCCTCGGTCTCGGTCACGCCGGTGTCCTCGACCATGTTGGTATCCGTCGGCGGCTGCTCGGGCTCGGAGCGCGAGCAGCCGGCCATCGCCATCGCGGCGAGCAGGCCACCGGCGATGGCGGTACGGGTGCGGGATATCGTCATGGCGTGTCTCTCAGCGAGCGGCGATCGTCTGGCGTGCGGTGCGCGCCTCGATCTTGGAAGCGAGGATGCCGTCCCAGTCATAGGGATCGGCGCGGAAGTTCATCTGGCCGTTGCCGCTGGCGAACGCGGTCCAGTAGAGGAGATAGACCGAGACCGGCTTGAGCAGCGGCGCGCGGACGGTATCGCCCTTCGCGACCGTGGCATCGACCTTCTCGGGCGTCCAGGTCGGGTCGCCCTTCAGCAACAGGTCGGCAAGTTCGGCAGGCTTTTCAAGGCGTACGCAGCCATGGCTCGAAAGCCGACTGAAGCTGGCGAACTTGGCGCGGCTCGGCGTATCGTGGAGATAGACCGAATAGTCGTTGGGGAAGTCGAACTTGAACCGGCCGAGCGCGCTCTGGTCGCCGGCCTGCTGCTGAAGCCGCGTCCCGCCGATCACCTTGAAGCCGTTGCGCTTGAAATAGCCGGGGTTTGCCTTCTCCTTCGGCCATAGCTCCTTGGTCGCGATCGAGGTCGGTACGTTCCAGGGCGGGTTGATGACGATGCTGTGGATCGTCGATGACAGCATTGGCGTCTCGTCGCCCGGACGACCGGTCACCGCGCGCATCGACTGCACCGGGACATCGCCGTCGAACACCGTCAGCACGGCGGCGGCGATGTTCACCTGGATCCGGTCGCGCGGCAGGTTCTGTGGCAGCCAGCGCCAGCGCTCCATGTTCGCCATGATCTGATGGACGCGATCGCCCGCCGACACGTTCAGCGCGGCGAGCGTCTGGGTCGAGACGATCCCGCTCGGGTTCAGGCCGTAGCGACGCTGCGCGCGACGCACCGCCTCGAGCAGCGACGCATCGAACTTGTCGCCGTTGGCATCGACGTCCTTGTCCTCCACTGCGAGCCGCTTGCGCAGCGCGATCACACGCGGCCCGCTCGCACCAATCGTAAAGTCGGGACCGGAGGCCAGCGTCTGCCAGCCACCCGCCGAGGCGATCGACCGGTAATTCTGAAGTCCCTTTCGCAGGCCGTCATAGCCGGCATAGGGCGGCGGCAGCGAGGCGAACCACGCGCCGATCCGGTCCTGCCGCACCGCGTCGGCGAACGCTGGCGTCGGATCATAGGCCGGCGGGCGCAGGCCCCAATCCCTTTGGAAATCGGCTTCGCTTAGCCGGCCGGCATGGACCGCGCGCGCATGATCGAGCGCGGCGCGCACCAGTTCGTCCTTGCTCGGCGCGATCGTCGTCGCGGTGGCGGCGGACTTCAGTCCCTGCGCGACGATGTCACCGTTGAGCAGCTTGTCGAGTTGCGCTGCCTGCGTGTCGCTCAGCGTCGGCACGGTGATCACCGGCGGCGCGAGCATCGGCGCGGTCATCGGCACTGTCGGGGCCACCGACGGGGGCGTAACCTGTTGAGCGAACAGCGGAGTTGCCATAAGCAGCGGCGTCGCGGCAGCAACCGCGATCACCGACCGGATCATGCCGGTGTTCACTCGTCCATCATCCAAACCGCGCGCCATACTCATCCTGTCTTGTATCTGGTCGATGCTTTCGCACGACGTAGTTCTCCCTTAGCTGAACCGGACTCGCTAAGCATCGCCAATCGGGCTGATTTCGTCGGTTCAGGCGAACGGGGCGATTTTTCCTGTCGGGCGAGCACTTCATACGCCATCACCGCAGTCGCGACGGCTGCGTTGAGGCTGTCCGCCTTGCCCAGCATCGGGATCTTGACGAGCACGTCGCACGCCTCGGCCATTTCAGGCGGCATGCCCTGCGCCTCGTTGCCGGTCAGCAGGAACGTCGGACCTGTGTATGGCGCGGACCGATAATCGGTGTCGGTATCGAGGCTGAGCCCGACCAGCTGGCCTGGGCCCGCCCGAAGCCAAGTGTGGAAATGCTCCCACTCTGTTTTCACGACCGGGATCGTGAACAGCGCCCCCATGCTCGCGCGGACCGCCTCGACCGAGAACGGATCGACCGACTCGCCGATCAGGATCAGCCCGCCTGCGCCGACCGCATCGCCGGTGCGCAGGATCGTGCCGAGATTGCCGGGATCACGGAGACGTTCCGCGACCAGCCAGATGCCCGACGTCGTGCGATCGAGGTCTTCGAGCGTCGCGTCGAACTCGTCGAACACGCCGACCACGGCCTGCGGGTTATCCTTGCCCGACAGCTTCGAGAGAATGTCGGGCGTGGTCTGGATCGAATCGCCGCCGGCATCCTCGACGTCCATCGACAGCGCGTGGACCAGCGGATGGTTCGCGCTAGCTGCCGCGTAGAACAGCGTGCGGGGCAGGCGACCGGTTTCTCGCGCTTCGGTGAGGATGCGGAGGCCCTCGGCGAGGAACTGCTTGGCCGCACGCCGATGCCGTTTGTCGCGCAGGTCGCGGACGTACTTGATCAGCGGGTTCGAAAAGGCGGTTATCTCGCGGGGCATTGTTGTCCTCCCTTCCCGTAAGCGGGAGGGGCCGGGGGTGGGCTCCCGGCCTCAGCATGTGTTTCGATTATGGTGAGCGAGCGCCCAACCCCATCCCCCCGCCTGCGGGAGGGAAGAAAGACGGTCAATCCTCGCCGAATTTCGCCTCGACCAGTTCGGCGAGCGCCGTGACCGTATGCTCCGCGCCGTCGCCGCTCGCGCTGATCGTGATCGCGTCGCCCATTGCCGCGCCGAGCATCATCAGCCCCATGATCGAGGTGCCGGTGACGTGATCCGAGCCGTCCTTGGTCACGCTGACCTCGACCGGATGCGAGGAGGCGAGCGTGACGAACTTGGCGCTCGCCCGCGCATGCAGCCCGCGGCGGTTGGTGATCTGGACGGTGCGAGAGACCGCGCTCACGCCGCCGCCTCGCCGAGAACCTCGGAGGCTACCGAGATATATTTGCGCCCGGCTTCACGCGCCGCCGCGACCGCAGCCACGACGGTCATCGACTTGCGCGCAGACCCCAGCCGGATCAGCATCGGCAGGTTCATTCCCGCGATCACTTCGATCCGCCCGCGCTCCATGAGCGAAATGGCGAGATTGGAGGGTGTGCCGCCGAACAGGTCGGTCAGCACTATGACGCCCCGCCCGACATCGACCGCCTGGATCGCGGCGGCAATGTCCGCGCGGCGCTCCTCCATGTCGTCATCGGGACCGATCGCGATCGGCGCGACGCGTTCCTGCGGGCCGACGACGTGGATCATCGCGCGAACGAATTCCTCGGCCAATCGACCGTGCGTTACTAGAACAAGGCCGATCATGTCAGCGTTTCATACTCATAAGACGACCGGTGATCCTTCGAGCGCATCTTGTGGAGCGGCCCCCAGGTCGCGGTGTGCGATACTGGGCGAAAATCCCGCGTCGCGCAACCGTCGCGCCACCCGTTCAGCGACGTGGACCGACCGGTGTCTCCCTCCGGTACACCCGAACGCGACCGTGACGTACGACTTGCCTTCCGCCCGGTAGCGCGGAAGCAACAGCATCAGCAGGTCCTCGATCCGACTCACTGCGGCTTCATACGCGGGGTCGTCCATGATGTACGCGGACACGTCTGCGTCTAGCCCGGTGCCGGGGCGCAAGAGCGCATCCCAGTGCGGGTTGCGCAGGAACCGCATGTCGAACACGAGGTCGGCGTTGCGCGGCAGGCCGCGTGCGAACCCGAACGAGCGGATCGACAAGGTCGGTTCGCCGAGTTGCCCGCCCGCAAAGCTCGCGCGGATCTGCTGCGAAAGCTCATTGGCGGCCATGTCGGTCGTATCGATCAACCGGTTCGCCCAATCGCGCAGCGGTGCGAGCAATTCACGCTCGCGGCTGATCCCGTCGTTGGCCGGACGATCGAGCGCCAGCGGATGACGCCGGCGGGTCTCGGAATACCGCCGTTCGAGTTCCGCCCCCGAGCAGTCGAGGAACAACATGCCGATCTCGAGCCCGTGCCGATCGCGCAGGTCCCGGATGCGGCTGACGATGCGTTCGGGATCGAAGTCGCGCGTCCGGGCACCGATACCGATCGCGAGCGGCTGCGAATCGTTAGTCGACCCTTCCGGCAGCGGCGCGTCGAGCAAGCGGTCGAGCAGAAGCAGCGGAAGGTTGTCGACGACCTCCCAGCCGAGATCCTCCAACGTCTTGAGCACAGTCGACTTGCCGGCACCCGACATGCCGGTGACGAGCAGGATGTCCTTCGGCCGGGTCATACTGAACGCGTCATTCTAAGGGCTCCGGATTGCGTAATGCGAGTTCGACCTTGATCGGGGCAGAGGCTTCGAAGGGATCGACTGCGAACTGGCGAACGTCGATCCCGGCGATTTTCCGCGCGCGGCGTTCGGGCATGCGTTCAATTGCGCCATCGACGCGGACGAGCAGCCCAACGGGAACGTCCTCGAGATACGGCATGGCGACGATGCCGATTCCGCGAACCTCGATTCGTCCAGCGATGGTCGACGGCGTCCGTGCGCGAAGGATCTTGCCGGCGCGTACCACGAGCGTCTGATCGTCACTGACGAGGATCGCGCCGCGATCGATCAGGCGCAGCGCGAGGTCGGACTTCCCCGATCCCGACGCGCCCTCGATCAGCACGGCAAGGCCGTCGATCGCGACCGTGGTGGCGTGGAGCCGATCGGAGGAGGGGACAACCACGTGCGGTCCTTACAACGGCAATTCGGCGAGCGGTAGCCTTACGACGAAGCGCGCGCCATCGAGCCGGTCTTCACGCGGTTCGACAAAGATCGCTCCCTGATGGCCATCGACGATCGTTCGCGCGATCGCGAGGCCCAATCCGGAATGCTGGCCGAACGTCTCGCTGTCGGGGCGGACGGAGTGAAAGCGTTTGAAGACGTCCTCGCGCGCGTCCTCGGGAACGCCGGGGCCCTCGTCCTCGACGCGGACGACCAGATCCTCGCCTTGCCCGATGGCGGAGATCGCGATCAAGCCGGCATCAGGCGAGAAGGACAGCGCGTTGTCGATCAGGTTCTCGAACACGCGTTCCAGCCTTGCGCCTTCGCCAAGTACGATCGTGCGCTCGTCGGCGTTGCGATCGAACCTGAGCCGTATGCCGCGCTCGATCCCGCGGGCCTCACGTTGGACGACCAGTCCGTCGATCATGGCGGCTATGTCGATCGGCTCGAACTTCGCCCGGCTGAGTTGCGCATCGAGGCGCGACGCCTCGGAAATGTCCGAGAGCAACCGGTCGAGCCGGTGGACGTCGTCGCGGACGATCGCCAGCAGTTGTGCCTGCAACGCCGGGTCCTTGACGCGCGACAGCCCCTCCACTGCCGATCGAAGCGAGGCGAGCGGGTTCTTCATCTCGTGCGTGACGTCGGCGGCGAACGCTTCGGTCGCGTCGATCCGCGCCCTAAGCGCCAGGCTCATGTCGGACAGCGCGCGCGCGAGCATGCCGAGTTCGTCGCGACGCGAGGGCAGCCGCGGTACGACCACTTCGCGTGCTCTACCCAACCTGACGCGGACCGCTGCCCGGGCAAGGCGGCGAAGGGGCCGGACGATCGTGCGCGCGAGAAAGAGCGACAGCAGGATCGAGACGATCGACACGCCGAGCAGTACCATGCTGAGCCGAAACCGCTCGATCCGCACGGTCTTCGTGATGTCACGCGCGTTCACCGTCGTCATCACGACCCCGCCGACCGGCAGCGACGCGGCGGCGGTCAGTACCGGCGTGCGATCGGGTGCGCGCCAGACCGTCGTCGAAACGGCACTGCGCCCGCGCACTGCCGCCACGTCGGGCCATTGCTGGGCGCCACTACGCTCGCGGTAGAGCGGAGGGCGAGGGGCCATCACCACGACATCGATCGCCGCGTCGAGAAAGCGGGCGATCGTCTGGTCCCAGTCTTCCTTGTCGGGATCCATCAGCACGAAGTTGCGCAGGCCCAGTGCGCGACTGTCGACGATCGCCCGCCCTGCCGCATCGAACAACCGGATCCGCGCGCCCGTATCGCGCGCGAGCCGCAGCACCAGTGGATCGCGCAACGCCGGATCGACCGCAGCGATCGCTTCGCCGATCAGTCGTGCTTCACGCGCCGTCTGCGCAACGCGGTTGTCGACGACCCGGGTGCGGTACGAGTCGAGATAGAAGAATCCACCGGCGAGCAGCAGCAGCGCGAAGATGTTGACCGCCAGGATGCGCCTGGTGAGCGAGATCTGTCCCGACCAGCGCAGCGTGAGATCGCGCCCGTCGACGCCCAGCTCATTCCTCAGAAAATCGATACCCGGCACCATATAATGTCTCGATAGCGTCGAAGGCGGGGTCGACCTGCCTGAATTTGCGGCGGAGTCGCTTTATGTGGCTGTCGATGGTCCGGTCGTCGACATAGATATCGTCCTGATACGCCGCATCCATTAACTGGTTGCGCGTCTTCACGATGCCGGGGCGCTGCGCGAGCGTCTCGAGGATCATGAACTCGGTAACGGTGAGCGTCACCGGTTCGCCACCCCATAGGGTGCGATGTCGCGCCGGATCCATGCTCAGCCGCCCGCGATCGAGCGGCCCGGCGGCTTCCGCCTCGGTTTCGGTACCCGGCGATTGCGTCAGCTCGGTACGCCGCAGGATCGCGCGGATACGGGCGATCAACAGCCGCTGCGAGAACGGCTTGGCGATATAGTCGTCCGCGCCCATCGCGAGGCCGAGGGCTTCGTCGAGCTCGTCGTCCTTGCTGGTGAGGAAGATCACCGGGACCTGGCTCTTCTCGCGGAACCGGCGGAGCAGTTCGAGGCCGTCCATCCGCGGCATCTTGATGTCGAACACCGCAAGATCGGGCGGGTTGTCGGTCAGCGCCTTCAACGCCGTCTCGCCGTCCGAATAGACGCGCGTGACGAAGCCTTCGGTTTGCAGTGCGATCGACACGGAGGTCAGGATGTTGCGGTCGTCGTCGACCAGCGCGATCGTTGCCGTCATCTTGGGGTCGTCTGCCTTGGTCGTTGGCGTGTCGGCGTAGGCTAATCCGCGCCGTCACTCAACCGTGGCCGTATCGGGACGAGCGTGCCGGATAGCGTATTTGACCGGTGCAGGGGCGCCGCCTACATGCCGGCGCAACGACATACATACGTATGCGAAACCATCTGGAGAGATGCCTTGTCCAACGAACGTATTCCGGCCGGCGGCCTAGCCGCGCAGGGGATAGAGACCCGCGCCACACTGCATTGGAACCTCGTCACAGCCCAACTCGTCGAGGCGGCGCTGGCGCGCGGCGAGGGGACGCTGTCTGCCGACGGCCCGCTGGTCGTCGAAACCGGCGCGCATACCGGCCGCTCGGCGCAGGACAAGTTCATCGTCCGCGATGCCGAGACCGAGTCGACGGTCTGGTGGGGCAAGAGCAACAAGGCAATGGAGCCCGCGCATTTCGCTGCGCTGAAGGAAGATTTCTTCGCCGCGCTGGCTGCCAAGGACGAGCTGTTCGTCCAGGATCTGCACGGCGGATCGCAGGCCGACCACCGCGTCAACGTCCGCGTCGCCACCGAACTCGCGTGGCATAACCTCTTTATCCGCACGATGCTGGTTCGGCCCGAGCAGGCGGCGCTGAAGAACTTCATCGCCGACTACACGATCGTCGACCTGCCGAGCTTCCGCGCCGATCCCGCGCGCCATGGCTGCCGCAGCGAAACGGTGATCGCGGTGAACTTCACCGACAAGCTGATCCTGATCGGCGGCACCAAATACGCCGGCGAGATGAAGAAGTCGGTGTTCGGCCTCCTCAATTACCTCCTCCCGCCGACCGGGGTAATGCCGATGCATTGCTCCGCCAACATGGGTGCGAACGGCGACACCGCGGTGTTCTTCGGGCTGTCGGGCACCGGCAAGACGACGCTGTCGGCCGATGCGAGCCGGACGCTGATCGGCGACGACGAGCATGGCTGGTCCGACACCGCCGTCTTCAACTTCGAAGGCGGGTGCTATGCCAAGATGATCCGCCTTTCCGCCGACGCCGAACCGGAGATCTTCGCGACCACCAAGCGGTTCGGCACGGTGCTGGAGAACGTCGTGATGGACCCGGCGACGCGGTTGCTCGATCTCGACGACCACACGCTCGCCGAGAACAGCCGCGGCGCGTACCCGATCGACTTCATCCCGAATGCGTCGGCCGAGAACATGGGGCCGGTGCCGCGCAACATCGTGATGCTGACCGCGGACGCGTACGGCGTGCTGCCGCCGATCGCCAAGCTCACGCCCGACCAGGCGATGTACCACTTCCTCTCGGGCTACACCGCGCGCGTGGCCGGGACCGAGATCGGCGTGACCGAGCCCGACGCGACCTTCTCGACCTGCTTCGGCGCACCGTTCATGCCGCGGCATCCGTCGGTGTACGGTAACCTGCTGAAGGAACGGATCGCGAAGGGCGGCGTCGATTGCTGGCTGGTCAACACCGGCTGGACCGGCGGCAAATACGGCGTCGGCAACCGCATGCCGATCAAGGCGACGCGGGCGTTGCTGAACGCGGCGCTAGACGGCAGCCTCAACGATGCCGAGTTCCGGACGGATCCGAACTTCGGGTTCCAGGTGCCGGTGAGCGTGCCGGGCGTCGACAGCGCGATCCTCGACCCGCGCACGACCTGGGCAGACAAGGACGCGTACGACGCAACGGCGGCCAAGCTGGTCGACCTGTTCGTTGAGAACTTCGCCCAGTTCGCCGAGCATGTCGACGAAGGTGTCCGTCAGGCGGCGCCAAAGGTGCGGGAGGCGGCCTAAAACTCCTCTCCCCTCGGGGAGAGGAAGGGGCCCGCATGACGAAGTCGGGTGGGAAGGTGAGGGCACGTGATATGGCGTCCCGTGTCCCCACCCGTCATCCTGACGAAAGTCAGGACCCAGAGTACCAGGCGTCGCGTGTCATGGCTCTGGGTCCTGACTTTCGTCAGGATGACGAGTCGAGGGGCTCCACCACGACTTCGCCATCGACAACCGCAGTGATGCGGACGCGCGCTCCAACCGCGGCATCCTCACCACGAGCCGGCCAACTCCCATCGCCGACCAGCACCCGACCGCGTCCGCCAATCAGCGCCGTCTCCACCATAACAACCTGGCCTACCAGCCGAGCAGACCGATCGTTCAACATCGGATCCCCGCCCTCGACCGGATAATCCCGGTACCAGCGCTTCCCGATCAACACGGTAACCGCGCTCCAAACGCCGAATGCAGCCAGTTGCGCCGCCAGCGGCAAGTCCGGCAACACAAATACCGCCGCACCTGTCGCCGCCGCAGCGATCGCGAGGAACACCAGGAACACGCCCGGCACCGCCAGTTCGGCGATCCCCAGAACCAGTGCCGCGATCAACCAAGCGCCAGCCGCCCCGATCGCGTCCATCAGCTTTTCGGAACCTCGGTCGACTTCGACAACTCGAACGGCCCGCGTGGCGTTGGCTTAGCCGGCGGCGAAGCAGTCGCATCGCGCAGCGCATCCTTCGCCAGTTCTCCGATCCCCCCAAGCGTCCCCATCAACTGCGTAGCCTCGACCGGGAACAGGATCGTCTTCGCATTGGGTGAGGTCGCGAACTTTCCGATCGCCTCGACGTATTTCTGCGCGATGAAGTAATTGATCGCCTGCGCGCCACCTTCCTCGATCGCCTGGGACACCGCACGCGTTGCCGACGCCTCCGCCACCGCCGCCCGCTCGCGCGCCTCGGCATCGCGGAACGCCGACTCCTTGCGCCCTTCGGACTCGAGGATCCGCGCCTGCTTCTGCCCCTCGGCGCGCAGGATTTCCGAAGCCCGCGAACCCTCCGCATCCAGGATGTTAGCCCGCTTCTCGCGCTCGGCCTTCATCTGCCGCCCCATCGCGTTGACGATGTCGGCCGGCGGACGGATGTCCTTGATCTCGACCCGCGTGATCTTCACGCCCCACGGCGTCGTCGCATGATCGACCACGTTGAGCAGCCGCGCATTGATCTCGTCGCGTTTCGACAGCGTCTCGTCGAGGTCCATCGACCCCATCACCGTGCGCAGGTTCGTCGTCGTGAGCTGCAACAACGCCTGGTACAGGTCCGACACCTCGTACGCCGCCTTGGCCGAGTCGAGCACCTGGAAGAACACGACCCCGTCGGTCGAGATCATCGCATTGTCCTTGGTGATGATCTCCTGCCCGGGGATGTCGATCACCTGCTCCATCATGTTCACCTTCCGCCCGACGCGGTAGAAGAACGCGGGATAGAAATTGAAACCGGGCCGCGCGACCGTGGTGAAGCGGCCGAAATGCTCGATCGTGTATTGATAGCCTTGGTGGACGATCTTGATGCTGGTGAAGAGGTACAGCAGCACCAGCGCCAATAAGAGTGCGGCAACGGTCAAGCCCATCGAACATCCCCATCCGTGTATCGCCCCGCTATAGCACGTCGCGAACGAGAGGGCCTAGCCGGATGCGCCCGCTTTGGTTACATGGCGCGCCACCCCACCCCCAGGAACGGCAGCTCTCATGGATATCCGCCTCGGCCTCACTTTCGACGACGTCCTCCTGTATCCGGGGGAATCGGACGTGCTGCCAAGCCAGGCCGATACCCGCACGCAGCTGACGCGCGGCATCGCGCTCAACATTCCGATTCTCTCGTCCGCGATGGACACCGTGACCGAAGCCGACATGGCCATTGTGATGGCGCAGCTCGGCGGCATCGGCGTGCTCCACCGCAACCTGACGGTCGAGGAGCAGGTGGTCGCGGTACGTCAGGTGAAGCGGTTCGAATCGGGCATGGTGGTCAACCCGATCACGATCAGGCCGACCGCGACTCTCGGCGAGGCGCAGGCGCTCATGTCGGGCCACCGCATCAGCGGCATCCCGGTGGTCGAGGCGGACGGCAAGCTCGTCGGCATCCTCACCAACCGCGACGTGCGGTTCGCGGGCGATCCAAAACAGCCCGTCAGCGAACTGATGACGCACGAGAACCTCGCCACCGTCTCGACCGAGGTCGGCAAGGAAGAGGCGCGCCGCCTGCTCCACGCCCGCCGCATCGAGAAGCTGCTGGTGGTCGATGCGCAGTACCGTTGCGTCGGGCTGATCACCGTCAAGGACATCGAGAAGGCGGTGATGTTCCCGGATGCGACCAAGGACGAGGCGGGCCGCCTGCGCGTGGCGGCGGCGACGACGGTCGGCGACAAGGGCTTCGACCGGACCGAACAGCTGGTCGACGCTGGCTGCGACCTGATCGTGATCGACACCGCGCACGGCCACAACCGCGATGTCGGCCGCGCGGTCGAGCGCGTAAAGAAGCTGTCGAACTCGGTCCAGGTGGTGGCGGGCAACGTCGCGACCGGCGAAGCGACGCGCGCGCTGATCGGCGCGGGCGCGGACGGGATCAAGGTCGGCATCGGTCCCGGTTCGATCTGCACCACCCGCGTCGTCGCCGGCGTCGGCGTGCCGCAGCTGACTGCGGTCATGGATTGCGCGGAGGCAGGCCACAAGGCCGGCGTGCCGGTGATCGCCGATGGCGGCATTCGCACCTCGGGCGACATGGCCAAGGCGCTCGCCGCCGGTGCCTCGACCGTAATGATCGGCTCGCTGCTCGCGGGCACCGACGAAGCACCGGGCGAGACGTTCCTGTACCAGGGGCGCGCGTACAAGTCGTATCGCGGCATGGGTTCGGTCGGGGCGATGGGCCGCGGCTCGGCGGATCGCTATTTCCAAGGCGACATCAAGGACCAGCTGAAGCTCGTCCCCGAAGGTATCGAGGGCCAGGTCGCGTATAAGGGCCCGGCAAGGGATGTCGTTCACCAGCTCGTCGGCGGTATCAAGGCGGCGATGGGCTATACCGGCTCGGCGACGATCCCGGACCTCCAAGCGCGGGCTGAGTTCGTGCAGATTACTGGCGCCGGGCTAATGGAGAGCCATGTCCACGACGTGACGATTACGCGGGAAGCGCCAAACTACCCAACGCGGTAAGTGGCACTTCCCCCCTCCCTGAAAGGGAGGGGCAGGGGGTGGGTCGGTTTCCGCAAGCTCGCCCGCCGGTGACTAAAACGAGCCGACCCGCCCCCAACCCCTCCCTTCCAGGGAGGGGAGCAGGTAGATGCTCGCTCCCACGCTCCCGTCATTCCCGCGAAGGCGGGAACCCATACTGGCTAACGGCGCAGTAAGATCGTAACCGTTCGAGAATATGGATCCCCGCCTGCGCGGGAATGACGAACTATATTTGCCTGGGCAGTGCTCCACAGGCCGCAGGCTAACTCACAGACCGCCGCCCCCTCCGTCGTCCCACCGCCCCCATCCGTCATCCCGGCGAACGCCGGGACCCATGGTTGCGCGCCGGGTGGTGGTTGCACGCTATCGCCGGGTCCACCGTGTCCATGGGTCCCGGCGTTTGCCGGGATGACGGGGGGAAGGGCCGAGCCCCCGCTCGCGACTGGGCTGGAGGCGGGGTTCCGAAATTATTCCCCTCCCGCGCGCGGGAGGGGCTAGGGGAGGGGATGATGACGAACACTCCGTACCAAGCCTCCCCCCGAACCCACGCGAAGTCGGGAGCCCAGAAGTGACTCCCCCAGCACGCACGCAGGCCGCGATCGAACTCCTCGACCAGATCATCGCCGCCGCCCGCGAGTCCGGCGCCGCCGCAGACACGCTGATCGCCCGCTATTTCGCCACCCGCCGTTACGCCGGCTCCAAGGACCGCCGCGCGGTCCGCGAGCTCGTCTACGCCGCGATCCGCAAGGCCGGAGACCGCCCCGAAAACGGTCGCACCGCGATGCTCCTCGTCGCCGACGCAGACCCCGAAGTCGCCACAACCTTCGACGGCTCCACCCACGCCCCGGTCCCGATCGCCAAGGACGAACCCCGCGCCCGCGCCGGTGTTGCCCCTCAGTGGCTAAGCAAGGCTCTCCGCGCATCGGGCCTAGATGGCGCCGCACTGACCGACCTAGCCGGCCGCGCCACGCTCGATCTCCGCGTCAACACGCTGATCGCCGACCGCGCGACCGTTCTCGCCGCGCTTCCCGACGCCGAAGCCACCCCCCACGCCCCGGACGGCATCCGCCTCCCGACCGGCACCAACGTCGAAGCACTCCCGCTCTTCAACGAAGGCGCGCTCGAAGTGCAGGACGAAGGTAGCCAGCTCGTCGGCCTCGCGATGCAGGCGAAACCTGGCGAGCGGATCGTCGATCTCTGCGCCGGCGCCGGCGGCAAGACGCTCGCGTTGGCCGCTACAATGAAGAACGAAGGCGTGATCCTCGCCTGCGACACCGACCGCAACCGCCTCGCACGCCTCGCCCCGCGCGCAACTAGAGCCGGCGCGACGATCGTCGAGAGCCGCCTGCTCAACCCGACGCGCGAGATCGAAGCGCTGAGCGAGTGGGCCGGTCGCGCCGACGGCGTGCTGGTCGACGCCCCCTGTTCGGGCACCGGCACATGGCGGCGCAATCCCGAGGCGCGCTGGCGGCTCACCCCCGACCGCGTCTCGCGGTTGCAATCGACGCAGCAGCAGGTGCTCTCCGTGGCCGCTACGCTGGTCAAGCCCGGCGGCGCGCTCGTCTACATCGTCTGCTCGCTGCTCGACGCCGAGGGAACGGATCAGGTCACCTGGTTCCTGAACGCGCATCCCGGCTGGACGACCGAGCCCCTGACTCTCCCCGCCGGCGCGAAGCACGGCCACGGCGTCCGCCTCGAACCCGGCCGCGACGGCACCGACGGCTTTTTTGTCGCGCGCCTCCGGGCTGCGTGCTAGCCAGCCGATCTATGGCTCAACTCACGGCCAAACCTGTATCCCGCCTGGAGACGATGATGCGTTTTTCGTCCGCTGCCCTTGCCGCCGCGCTGACCGTCGTATGTGTGTCGACTTCGCTCAGCGGGCAACGCCCCGATGCTCAGATCGACGCGCGCTCGATGCAGTTGTTGGCGCAGGGGCGTTCGCTGATGACGGCCGGCAACCTCGACGGCGCGACGGATGTGCTCGAAACGTCGGTCGCGGTCGATCCGCGCAATCGTGCGGCGTTCCTCCTGCTGGCGCGCGTCGCCGAAACGCGTGACCTGCCAGGCAAGGCAATCCGCCTGTACCGCGAGGCCTTGCTGCTGGAACCGAACGACGTCGCGGCGCTCAAGGGGCAGGGCGAGGCGCTAGTCGCAAAGGGCGCCGTGGTCCGCGCGAAGGACAACCTCGTGAAAATCCGCACGCTCTGCAAGAGTGTCTGCCCAGAAGCAACGCAACTCGCGGCGGTGATCGCAAAGGGCCCACCGATCGCGACGGCGCAGGTCGAGAAGACCCCAGTAGCGGCCAAGGACTGATCATCCATTTTCGTCATTCTGGACTTGATCCAGGATCCAGAGCGACGATCGTCGTATTCAGTAACTCTGGATCCTGACTTTCGTCAGGATGACGAAATTGTCTTGGCAGACGATGTCAGCTGACGGCTTTCGCCAATGCCACAAAGTCGGCAACCGACAGCGTCTCAGCCCGGCGTGTCGCCTCTACCCCGATCAGCTCCAGCGCATCGAGCGCGCCCGGCACACCCTTCAAACTCTGCCGGAGCATCTTGCGCCGCTGCCCGAACGCAGCGCCCGTCAGTCGCTCCAGAACAGCAAAGTTCACCCCCTCCGGCGCCTCGACCGGCACCAGATGTACGACCGCGGACATGACCTTGGGCGGCGGTGTGAACGCCGACCTGTGCACCGGCATCGCGATGCGCGCCGTCGAGCGCCACTGCGCCAGCACCGCGAGACGCCCGTAATGATCGTCATTGGTCTTCGCGACGATCCGCTCGGCAACTTCCTTCTGGAACATCAGCGTGCACGACTGCCACCACGGCAACCACGACGTCGACAGCCACCCGACCAGCAACGCCGTGCCGATGTTGTACGGCAGGTTCGACACGATATGCGGCTTGCCCTCGAACAGCGCCGGCGCGTCGACTTCCATCGCGTCGCCCTCGATCACCCGCAACCGCCCCGGATACGCCTCGCCCAGCTCTGCCAGCGCCGGGATGCACCGCCGGTCACGCTCGATCGCCGTCACCCGAGCACCCGCCGCGAGCAATGCGCGCGTCAGGCCACCAGGACCGGGGCCAACTTCGAGCACCTCGGCATTCTGAAGATCGCCCGGCACTGCTGCGATCCGCTTGAGCAACTGCCCGTCGAACAGGAAGTTCTGCCCAAGCGCCTTGCTTGCGTTCAGCCCATAACGCGCGATCACCTCGCGCAGCGGGGGAAGCTCCGTCAATGCAGCCTCGCTCACGACTGGGCAGCGGTCTGCGCGCGTAGGTCCGCCGCTTCACCCGCCATCGCGATCGCCGCGATCATCGCGCCAGGCTCGGCAAGGTTCTTGCCGGCGATCGCGAACGCGGTGCCATGATCGGGTGAGGTCCGCACGATCGGCAGGCCCAGCGTCATGTTCACGCCCTCGTCGAAATGGATCGTCTTCAACGGCACCAGCGCTTGGTCATGGTAGCAACACATCACGACATCGTACGTCTCGCGCGCCCGCGGGTGGAACATCGTGTCAGCCGCGAACGGCCCGGTCGCATCGATCCCCTCCTCACGAAGGATCGCGATCGCCGGCGCGATGATCTCGATCTCTTCGCGCCCTAACGCACCCTGTTCGCCGGCATGCGGGTTGAAGCCGGCAAAGGCGAGCCGCGGGTTCTCGATCCCGAAGTTCCGCAATAGGCCGCGGGCGGTCGCGCGAGCCTTGGCAACGATCAGATCCACAGTCAGCAGCGCGGATACGTCCTTCAACGGTACGTGAGTTGTGATCGGCACCACCTTCAGCGACGGGCTGGCGAGCATCATCACCGCATTATCGCCCGCCACACCGTAGCGTTCGGCGACGAATTCGGTCTGCCCCGGATGACTGAAACCGATCGCGTAGAGCTGCGACTTCGACACAGGGCCAGTGACCAGCGCGCGCGCCGCGCCCGTGCGGACGAGGCCGACGGCGAGTTCGAGCGAATGCAGTGCGCACCGTGCCCCGTCCGCGTCTGGCTCTCCCGGCACGATCGCGCCCGCATCGCCGACGGTGAGCACGGGCAAGGCAGTGGCGAACGCATCGGCTGCGGCCGTCATGTCGGCAACGCGGGCGATCGGCCCCGTCCAGACACGTTCGATCGCACGCGCGTCACCCACCGCGACGAACGGCGGCAAGCGATACGTATCGCGCGCATCCCAGGCCTTGGCGATGATCTCGGGCCCGATCCCGGCAGGATCGCCCATCGACACCGCCAGCGGCGAGACGCGGCTCACGATCCGATCACCGATATTCGACCACGGCGTCGCGCCGCAGATCGCGCAGCTTCTGCTGGGCGCGCAGATTGACGCGCTGCTGTTCGAGCTGCCCTTGGATCTGCTGCGAATTCGGCACCGAACCGCCAGCCGCTTCGTCTCGCCCGCACAATACCAGCGCGCGCACGCCCTGCTCGGCGGATCCGAAGGGCGGGCTCGATTCGCCGACCTGAAGCTTCAGCATCACTTCCTGAAGCTGCGGTGGCAGGTCGCGGATCCGGACCGTATCGTTGTCGACGACGTCCGCACCGATCCCGGCTGCGACCTTCTCGACCGTACCACAGCCACGCAGCTCCTGGGTCGCCTTGGCGAATGCCTGCGCTCGCGCCGTCGCCTGCGCCTGATCGGTGTTCGGCGGGAAGCGCAGCGTCAGCTGCTTCAGGCTAAGCTTGGCATCGCGCGGATCGGCGGTCAGCACCTGGCGCTTGTCGGTCAGATACAGGATCGAATACCCGCCCGAGACCTCGATCGGACCGGCAACCTGGCCGACCTGCATCGAAGTCGCGGCTTCGGCCAGCTGCGACGGCAGCGTCGCGGTCCGGATCCAGCCAAGATCGCCACCGACCGCGCGCGTCGACGCTTCCGAGAATTGACGCGCGTAATAATCGAACGGCTGCGCGCCCTTCTGAATTTCCTGCAGGATCTGCTTGGCGTTGGCATAGACCTGCTGGCTGTTCGCCGGCGTCGCCGCGAGATAGATTTCCTTGAGGTTGAACTCGTCGGTGCCCTTCGCCGCCTGGAGACGATCGATGATCGACTTCACTTCCTCATCGCCGACGTTGACGAACGGTTCGACACGCTTGCGCAGATAGCGCTGCCAGGCGAGCTCGCCCTCGATCTGGCGCTTGAGCGATCGCTCCGACGATCCAGATTCGCGCAGATACGTCCGCATCGCCGCCGGCGTACGGTTGAAGCGCTTCGACACCGCGTCGTAGCTCTGTGTCAGTTCGGCGGGCGTGATCACGACGTCGGCGGTCTTCGCCTCCTGGATCTGCAGCGTCTCGTCGATCAACTGGCGCAGGACCTGGAGCTTCAGCCGCTCGCGGTCTTCCGACGACAGCTTGGCTTCGTTCGCCATCGCCACCAGCGAAACCCGCTGGTCGACGTCGGTGCCGGTGATGACCGTGTCGTTGACGATCGCGGTCGGCTTGCGGACGTTGGGATCGACCTTGCCGAAGATCTGGAGGTTGGTCGGGATATCGAGACCGGTATTGTCCGGCACGCTCTGATCCTGCACCGTCTGCCCCGGAGCCGATTGCGCCCCCGGAGCCGATTGCGCCGACGCCTGCGGAGCCGGCGCGGACGTCGGCTGGGTCGGCGCGGGTCGCGATCCGCGTCGGCCCTGCGCGCTCTTGGGTGGCACAGCCTGCGCGATCGCGCCCGCTGCCAGTGCGGCCAGAACCACCGAACCGATCACACGGCCGCCACGCGCCGCCAGTCGAACATCATGCTTCAAGTGTCGGTATCCCATCATCGCACGCCGTAATCCGCACCGTCACTGCCATGACGACGCATATCCGGCGCGGCTTGCCCCAAAGTAGCTGAACGCGGGCTTAGCGGCCGAGGTTGGTGAAGGCCAGCGTCAACAGGAAGCTGTTGCCCTTACGCGCGTCGCCGGTGTCGTTGTACGTCCGCCGCCAAGTCCCGCCGAGACGCAGGCAGTCGTCCTCATATTGTATGCCGAGGCGGTGGCGGATCGGCGTAAAGCCATCGCTGCGCGACAACGGATCCTCCGACGCGTTGGTCAGGTCGACCACGCCGGAGCCGAATGCCGACCAGAACCGCGCGAACTGAACCCGGCCCGCGACACGGACTTCCTCGCGATCGCGCAGATCCTCGATCGACGCATCGATGTTGCGGTTGAGCTTGAGGTAGCCGACCAGGACGTAGGTCGCGCGCGAGCCGATTGTCGCGTCCACCTCGTTGCGGCGGATCGCGAAGCCGTCCTTGTCGAGCCGGTAGCGATGGACGATCGAGACGAAGTCGCGGAACCGGAGTTCGCTACGCCCGACGATGTCGGAGAAGCGGTCGCTGAGCCCGGTGCCGTCGGGGAGGATCGTCGGCCGCGTATCCACGCGGTAGCTCTGTCCGACGTTGGTGGTGAACGCGATACCCGGCAGGTCGAGCGCCCATTCGCCACCATAGGTGACACGCGACGAATCCTCGAACCGGTCGTAGCCGGCGAAACGGTTGAGCGAGAACAGGTTGGTGTCGTCGAGATCGACAGCGCGTGAATCCTCGTTCGGCAACGAGATATTGGCGACCTTTGGCGCCGCGACGAACTGGACGCGCGGCGTAAGGCGCTGCGTGCCGCCCAGGAATGTGCCGATGAATGGCCATTTCACGTCCACCGCAGCCGCCCCGATGACGCGCTGGTGAAAGCCTTCGAGTCCGCGATAGGTGGGAATCGTCAGTTCGTTGTCGCTGGTATTGTAGAGATCGCCGCGTGCGAACGCGGTGAACGTGACCTCCTGGCCCCAGTTCGTGAAGCGGCGCAGGTCCCATTGCAGGCTGGCAAACGCGCGCTGCGTGTCCTGGCCATCGGTGCGGGTCAGCGCCAGCGTGTTGAGCTGAAGCTGGAAACGGCCGCCGACCAGACCGTCGTCGAACCGCTTGCGATAATCGATCTCGGGCAGCGCGATCGGCTGCTGTCCCTGGCTGTCGGCGACGCGCAACGTCTGCGCGTACCAGCCGCTCAGCGAGAAATAGCTGCTGTCGTCGATCCGCTCCAGGCTCGCCGTGGTGCGCAACCGGTCGTCGCGCGAGATGTCGTAGCGGCGCAGGAACGTCCGGTCGGTCGTCAGGCGCAGCGAACCGCTCGCGGTCCAGTTCGGCGTCAACTGATAGCGCGCCATCCCGTCGATATAGCCACGGAACGCCATGCTGGTATCGGTCGTGTTCGCGGTCGCCAGATCATCGCTGCGCCGGCTTTCGGTCGCATAGGCGCGTATCTTGAACGCACCCTTCGAATTAAGCGCGGAATAATCGACCTGCGCCATCGGCAGCACGCTACTGTAGATGTGCGGCGTGACGACCAGCCCCTGGTTCGGGGCGAGCTTCCAGTAATAGGGGACGCTGACTTCGACGCCGTTGACGCGGCTATAGCCGCCGTTGGGCGAGAGCAGGCCGCTGTCGCTGCCGCCGCCGACCGGGTTCGAGAATTCGGGCAGCGGCAGGCTCGGCAGCCCGAACAGATGCAACCGTGCGCCCTTGTAGAAGATGCGCTTTCGCTCGGGGCGATAGGTAACGCGGACCGCGGTGATCTTCCACGTCGGTTCCTTGGGGCAACCGGCGGTGTTGGTGACGCTGCATGGCGTGTAGGCCGCCGTCTTCAAATTGACCGTGCCGTCGGCGTCGCGCGTGCCTTGCTGCGCGGCAAGGCGCCCGCCTTGTTCGAGCACGACGAGCATGTTGTCGACCACGCCGTCTTTCAGCGAATCGGTCAGGTTGATCTCGTCGCCGTACGCGATGTCGCCTTCGGGGTTGGTGACCGCGATGTTGCCGGTCGCGACGACCTTGCCGGTCTTGCGGTTCCACACGACCTTGTCGGCGCGCAACCGGCTGCCCTGGCGGAACATCCGGACTTCACCGGTCGCGGTGACGATATCGGTGTTGGTGTTGTATTCCAGCGCGGTCGAGCTGAACTGTACTTGATCGTCGCCCGGCGCCGCCGTCGCCGCGTTGGCGACTGGCGGGTCCTGCACCGGCGGCGCGACCGAGCGGTTCTGGAAGTCCTGGGCTTGAGCTGAAGTCGCAGCCTGTCCGGTCGCCAGCGCGAGCGAAAGGGCGCAACCCGCCAAAAGGTCGATACGCAACACGATCCGAACCAACCCCTTTGGCACTGAGCAGCCGTTTGCCGCCATATCGCCCGCCTATCGCACCACCGGCGCTTCGCTGCAATCGCATCCCGCAATCGCACTCCAGCGTATCGCTGCAATCATCGTGCGTTAGGGGGACCACCTTGCTTTGCCGTACCCGCGGCATCAACTTATGGCGTACGCACATCCGTTCAAACGCTTCCCGAGGTTTCTTCATGCAGATCGTCTTCGCCCCGACCGTTCCCGCCAACGCTCCAATCCTTGCTGTCCCCGTTGCAAAGGACGGCGTCGCGCAGATCACGTGGAGCGCGATCGGCGGCGATGTCGAGGCAGTGGCGACCAGCGCGGCGACTGCGGCACGCTTTGCGGGCGAGGCAGGCTCGGTGGTCGAGCTGTTCGTGCCGGTCGACGGCGCGGTTCGCCAGGTTCTGCTTGTCGGAGTCGGGGCCGGCGAAACTGCCGATTGGGAGAAGGCCGGCGGTGCGATCACCGCACGCCTGCTGACTTCGGGCGCAACCTCGGTCGTCGCCGACCTCTCGGCCGGCGCCACGCCGACGCCTAAGGCCGCCGCACACTTCGCCGCCGCAGCCGCCCAGCGCGCATGGCGCTACGACACGTACCGCACGAAGCTGGCCGAGAAGTCGAAGCCGACGCTGACCGAGATCACCATCGCGGGCGCGCCCGAAGGTACCGATTCAGCCTGGGCCGAGCAGCTGGCGGTTACCGGTGGGCTCGACCTTACACGCTGGCTCGTCACCTCGCCGCCGAACGTCGTCTATCCCGAGAGCTTCGTCGAGAAGGTGACGAAGGACGTCGAGGGTCTCGGGCTCGAGATCACGGTGCTCGACGAAGCGCAGATGACCGAGCTCGGCATGGGTTCGCTGCTCGGCGTCAGCCAGGGCTCGCGCCGTGAAGCACGCATCCTCGCGCTCAAGTGGAACGGGGCAGGGGCCGACGCACCCACCCTCGCGTTCGTCGGCAAGGGCGTGACGTTCGATTCGGGCGGCATCTCGATCAAGCCCGGCGCGGGCATGGAAGACATGAAGTGGGACATGGGTGGCGCGGGTGCGGTCGCCGGGGCGATGAAGGCGCTGGCCAGCCGCAAGGCGAAGGCGAACGTCGTCGGCGTGATGGGGCTGGTCGAGAACATGCCCGATGGTGCGGCGCTGCGTCCGAGCGACGTCATCACCTCGATGTCGGGCCAGACGATCGAAGTGCTCAACACCGACGCCGAGGGTCGTCTCGTGCTCTGCGATTGCGTCACCTGGGTGCAGCAGGCGCACAAGCCGACGACGATCGTCGATCTCGCCACGCTGACCGGCGCCATGATCGTCGCGCTCGGCACCGAGAATGGCGGCATCTTCGCGAACGACGACGCACTCGCCGACCAGCTGATCGCGGCGGGCAAGACCACCGGCGACACGCTCTGGCGCTTTCCGCTGTCGCCCGCGTACGACAAGCTGATCGACTCGCCGATCGCCGACATGAAGAACGTGGGGCCGCGCGGTGCCGGCTCGATCACAGCGGCGCAGTTCATCAAGCGGTTCGTCGACGAAGGCGTGAAGTGGGCACATCTGGATATCGCCGGCATGGTCTGGTCGGACAAGCCGGGCACGAACCACGACAAGGGCGCGACCGGCTACGGCGTGCGCCTGCTCGACCAGTTCGTCGCCGACAATTTCGAGGGCTAATTACGGATGACGGGGGACTCGCACTCCCCCCGTCATCCTGACGAAAGTCAGGACCCAGGATACCACGCGATGCGCTCAATAACTCTGGGTCCTGACTTTCGTCAGGATGACGGCGTGGTTTGAGCAGGGGGACGGAAACTATGCAGGTCGATTTCTACCACCTAACCAGCCCCCTCGACCGCGTCCTTCCGCGCATCGCTCAGCGAGTAGTCCAGACCGGCGGCCGCCTCCTCATCGTCGCCGAACCCGAAGAGCAACGCGTCGCGCTGGACCGCCTGCTATGGTCCTACGCCCCCGAGAGCTTCCTCCCCCACGCCCAGGCCGGCAGCAACGACGATACCGCCCAACCCATTCTAATCGCTCAAGACATCCAGGAAACCGCGCCCGCCAACGCCGCCCGCAACGTCGCAGTGGTAGACGGACGTTGGCGTGACCTTATCCTAACCTTTGACCGAGCCTTCCACATCTTCGACGACGAAGCGATCCGCGAAGCCCGCCTCGCCTGGAAAGGACTCGCCGACCGCGACGACGTCGAGCGTCGGTACTGGAAGCAGAATGAGTCGGGCCGCTGGGAACAGGCCGCATAGGTTGCTTTACGGCCGTCCCCCGCCTAAGCGCCGCGCATCCGATTACCGTCAACACAGGAGCCCGTGACCATCATGGCCGCGAACCGTACCTTTTCGATCATCAAGCCCGACGCAACCCGCCGCAACCTGACTGGTGCGGTCACCAAGATGCTCGAGGAAGCTGGCCTGCGCGTCGTCGCCTCGAAGCGCATCCAGATGACCCGCGAGCAGGCCGAGGGCTTCTACGCGGTCCACAAGGAGCGTCCGTTCTTCGGTGAGCTCGTCTCGTTCATGATCTCGGGCCCGGTCGTCGTCCAGGTTCTCGAAGGCGAGAACGCGATGCAGCGCAACCGCGACATCATGGGCGCCACCAACCCCGCCAACGCCGATGCCGGCACGATCCGCAAGGAACTCGCCGAGTCGATCGAAGCCAACTCGGTGCACGGTTCGGATTCGGACGAGAACGCCGAGATCGAGATCGCGTACTTCTTCAAGCCCGAAGAGATCGTCGGCTGATGACCTGGCGGCTGCGACGGGCTGAGCCGGGCGATGCGCCCGCGCTATCGCTCGTCGCATCCGCCACGTTCCTCGATACTTATGCGACCGTGCTGTCGGGGGCGGACATCGTCGCCCACTGCACGATGAAGAACAGCATCGCCACGTTCGAGACCTGGCTGTCCGATCCCGCGACGATCGTGACGCTGGCCGAGTACGAGCCCGGCCACGCGCCGATCGGCTACACGGTGTTGACCGCGCCGGACTTCCCGATCGAGCCCGGCCCCGTCGATATCGAACTCCGCCGCATCTATCTCATGAAGCAGGCTCAGGGCTCTGGGCTGGGTGCCGCGCTAATGGCCCGCGCACTCGAAGACGCCGCGGCGGCAGGCCGAACCCGCGTCCTGTTAGGCGTATGGGACCAGAACACCCGCGCCCGGGCCTTCTACGAACGCCAGGGTTTCGAGGTAATCGGCGCGCGCCAGTTCATGGTCGGTACCACGCTCCACGACGACCCGGTCTACGCGCGAGCAGTCTGAGCTGGGCGAAGGCAACTACCGCCTCCTTGTTCTCCCGCGAAGGCGGGAGCCCAGTCTGGACCCCCGCCTTCGCGGGGGAACAAGCTGTACTTTTTCTGGGGGCGCGACTTACGCCGCCGGCTTCTCTTTCGCCCAGATCGCATCGAGCTTCGCCTGATCGCCGCCACGCTGACGGACCCGCAGACCCTCCAGCTTCAGCGCGCGACCGCGCAACACCCGCCCCTCGGTCTTCCAGATCACGTCGTAGATTCCGCTGGCAGACCGCGTCGCGTCGCCATCGAAATACTGCACGCTGACCAGCACCGGCAGCCGTCCAGCCCGATCGTCCGGCCCACCATCGGTAAGCTTCAGCAACGGCGCCGAGAACCACGACCCGTCGATCACCGGCTCGGCCGGCGGCCGCTGCGCTGAAACCCCGAGCGCCCGCGGAAACGTGATCGTCACGTCCTGCAGGTCATGCCGCGCATCCTTCAGCAACAGCGTGTTGCCGCCATCCTGCACGATCGCCGAGAGATCGATCTTCGTCCGCTCGCGCGCCGCACTCGACTGCGCCGCGATCTTGTCGGCCTCGTTAGCGCGGTGATCCGACCAGTTGGTCCACAGCGTCAGCGCGGCAATGAGCACGCCCGCAACGGCCACGACCTCGGCCAACGTCACCCAACGCCGCCGCGTCGCCGCGGCCTCGCGGCGTTCGGTCGGTGTCTCGATGCTCATCGTCCGCCAGCCTCCAGCAGGCGGGCGGGGGCCGCCAGTTCCCAGCTCCGCGCGATCCGGTCCTCGACCAGCGCCCAGTCGGGATCGCCCGCGACATTCATGCCGACCCAACCCGTCGCGCCGAGATACGCAGGGCGAGAATACACGGCCGGATTCGCCTCGATCAGCATCGCCTGCTCGTCGCTCCCGCCGGTCTTCACGCACACCGTGGTCAGTCCATCGCCGTGATGATCCGCCCGGAACTGTGCGAACTGCTTGTCGGCGACAAAGAACGTCGGCTGACCATGCGACACGGTCTCTTCGGTTTCGGGCAACGCCAGCGCCGCCGCGCGAACGCGGTCGAGGGGGGACAGATCGGTCATCGCGTCACGAACTCCGCCAAGGTCTTCGGGTACAAGACATGCTCCGCCGCCAGCACGCGATCCGCAAGCGCCTTGGCATCGTCGCCGGCAAGGATCGGCACCTCGGCCTGCCCCAGCACCACGCCCCCATCGAGCTCCTCGGTCACGACATGCACCGAGCACCCGCCGGCGGCATCGCCCGCCGCGATCGCCCGCGCGTGCGTGTCCAGTCCCTTGTACTTGGGCAGCAGCGACGGATGGATATTGACAATCCGGTCCCGCCACGTCGCGACGAACCCGTCCGACAGCAGTCGCATATAGCCCGCCAGTGCAACGACCTCGACACCAGCCTCGTGCAACGCCGCATCGATCGCCGCCTCATAGGCCGGTTTCCCCAAACCTTTCGGCGAGAGCGCGAACGTCGCCAAGCCCTCCGACCGAGCCCATTCGAGCCCCGCCGCGTCCGGCTTGTCCGAAGCGACCAGAGCGATCTCATACGGACACTCGGGCGCACGCGACGCGCCGACCAGCGCCATCATATTCGATCCGCGCCCCGAGATCAGCACGCCGACGCGCGTCTTGTCAGCCATGCGTCGCGGTCCAGTCCTCGCGCGCGCTCCAGGTGCCCGCCGATCCGCGCACCGTGCAGCCATGCGACCCGGCGTCGATCCGCCCGATCGTGAACACGGTCTCGTGCGCTGCTTCGAGCGCCGCGGTCACCGCGTCGGCCTCGTCGGCACTCACGATCACGACCATGCCGATCCCGCAGTTGAACGTCCGCGCCATCTCCTCCGGCTCGATCGCGCCCTGCGCCTGCAGGAACGCCATCAACCGCGACTGCTCCCATGCATCCGCATCGACCACCGCATGCACGCCGTCGGGCAGCACGCGCGGGATGTTCTCGAGCAGGCCACCACCGGTGATATGCGCCAGTCCCTTGATCCGCCGCTCGCGCAGCAGCGGCAGCAGGCTGGCGACGTAGATGCGAGTCGGCGCCATCAGGTGATCGATCAGCAACTTGTCCTGATCGAACAACGCAGGGCGATCGAGCTTCCACCCGCGATCGGCGGCAAGGCGGCGAACCAGCGAGAACCCGTTCGAATGCACGCCCGACGACGCCAGCCCCAGCATTACGTCGCCCGCGGCGATCTCGCGTCCCGTCAGCATGTTGGTCCGCTCGACCGCACCGACGCAGAAACCCGCGAGGTCGTAATCGCCGTCCGCATACATGCCCGGCATCTCGGCGGTCTCGCCCCCGATCAGCGCGCAGCCGGCCGTCTTGCACCCTTCCGCGATCGAGGCGACGACGCGCTCTGCAACCGCCGCATCGAGCTTCCCGCTCGCATAATAATCGAGGAAGAACAGCGGCTCGGCACCCTGCACGATCAGGTCGTTGACGCACATCGCGACGAGATCGACGCCAACGCCTTCATGCCGGTCCCATTCGATCGCCAGCTTCAGCTTGGTGCCGACGCCATCGTTCGCCGCGACCAGCAGAGGATCGACGAACCCCGCTGCCTTTAGGTCGAACATCCCCCCGAACCCACCAAGATCGGCATCCGCGCCCGGCCGCCGCGTCGAGCGCGCGAGCGGAGCGATCGCCCGCACCAGCGCATTGCCCGCGGCGATCGAAACGCCCGCCTGAGCGTAGGTGTAAGGGCCCGAAGCGGGAGTGGCGGAGTCTGGCGTATCGGTCATGATCGGTGCTGCTAGCCACATCGCGCTTGGATTTCCACGTCTGCTTCGCCAAAAGGCCCGCTTAATGCGTATCCGTACCCTTCCCGCCGCCCTGGCCGGCGCCGCCCTATTGTTGAGCGGCGGAGCCGTGCTCGCGCAGATCGAGGGCGGCAGCCGAGGCGCCGCCCCGGTCGACAGCGGCAGCGCTTACGAGGTGAGCGGCGTCACGGTCGACGTTGCGGGCAAGACCGCCGACGCTGCGCGCTATAGCGGCTGGCGGCTCGCTCAGCGCAAGGCGTGGGTGCAATTGTCGAACCGGCTCGGCGGTGGTGGCGGCCTCGTCTCCGATGGCACGCTCGATTCGCTGGTTTCCGGGATCGTCGTCGAGAACGAACAGATCGGCCCGCAGCGCTACATCGCCAAGCTCGGCGTGCTGTTCGATCGCGGTCGCGCCGGATCGATCCTCGGCATCTCGACCTATGCCGATCGCTCGCAACCGATGCTGACCATCCCGATCCAATATTCGGGCGGCGTCGGCCAGGCGTTCGAGCAGAGCACGCAGTGGCAACAGGCCTGGGCACGCTATCGCACCGGCAACAGCAGCATCGATTACGTTCGGCCCTCCGGTTCCGGCCCCGACGCGCTCCTGCTCAACGTCGGCCAGACGCAGCGTCCTGGCCGCGGCTGGTGGCGGACGATCCTCGACCAATATGGCGCGAGCGACGTGCTCACCCCAGTCGTGAAGCTCTATCGCCAATGGCCCGGTGGCCCGGTGATCGGCGTGTTCGAAGCGCGCCACGGCCCCGACAACGACCTGATCGGCAGCTTCACGTTGCGAGTCGGGACGCCCGACGGCATCGCGCAATTGCTCGATACCGGCGTGAAGCGGATCGACGACCTGTATCAGCAGGCACGTCGCAACGGCTCACTCCGCGTCGACTACAGCCTATCGCCACCGCCGCCGCCCGAAGCCGCGGTGATTGACGACCTGCCCACCGACGAGACCGCGGACGCCAACACCGCCGTCCTGACAGGTGGCGCGGGCATCTCGGTCATCGTCCAGTTCGACACGCCTGCCGCCACGGCCGTATCCTCGACCGAAGCCGCACTCCGCGCGATCCCCGGCGTTCGCTCGGCGGCAACGACCAGCCTCGCGCTCGGCGGCGTCTCGCTGATGCGCGTCGCCTATGACGGAGACCCGGCCGCCCTCAAGACCGCGCTCGAAGCCCGCGGCTACCAGGTATTCGGCTCCGGCCAGACGATCCGCATTCGCCGGGTCGCCCAACTTCTTCCGCCGGATCTGCCCGCGGACAATGCGACGACAGGGTGAGCGCGACCAAGATGACTCAAATTGCGCTGCCACTCGGGTGGCCGGCGGACCCTCGCGACGACGCCTTCCTCGTTACCCCCTCCAACTCGCGGGCCGTCCATACGCTGGAGCATACGGCCACCTGGCCGGTCATGACTGCCATCCTCACCGGCCCACGCAAATCGGGCCGCAGCCTGCTCGCACGCATCTTCGCGGCGAAGAGCGGTGGCACGATCATCGACGATGCCGAGCGCGTGCCCGAAGCACAGCTGTTCCACGCCTGGAACCGCGCGCAGGAGGAGCACAGGCCGCTGCTGATCGTCGCCGACGCCGCGCCGCCCGAATGGAAGGTGAAGCTCCCCGACCTGCGCTCGCGCCTCGCCGCAAGCCCGATCGCCGCGATCGGCGCGCCCGACGACGAGCTCATGCGGCTATTGCTGGCGCACCTGTTCGAGCGTCGCAGCCTCGATGCACGGCCCGATCTGATCGACTGGCTCGCGACCAGAATCGAGCGCAGTCATATTACCGTAACGCGAACCGTCGATGCGCTCGATCAGGAGGCGATGGAACGTCGCAAGCGCTTGTCCATTCCTCTTGCACGAACCACACTCACCGAGGCCGGGCTGATCCTCCGGCCGCAACTCGCTCTCGACCTCCCGCTCTTCACGCCACCATAAGCCCCCAAGAGGCCCGATGAACCGTCCAGCGCATATCGTCCGCCAATCGGAAGACGACGACGATCCCATCGGCGCAGAGCCGAACGACCGGTTTTTCAACCGCGAGCTCTCTTGGCTGGCGTTCAATCGCCGCGTGCTGGAGGAGGCATGCAACCCCGCGCATCCGCTGCTCGAGCGGCTCCGCTTCCTGTCGATCTCGGGGTCGAACCTCGACGAGTTCTTCATGGTCCGTGTCGCCGGCCTGAAGGGCCAGCAGACGCAGGACGTCGACCGGCGCTCGGCGGACGGTCTTACCGCGGGGCAACAGCTTACCGCGATCATCCGTGAGGCCGATGCGCTGATGGCGAGTCAGCAGGCGGTCTGGGGCGACCTCCGCGTGCTGCTCGACGAGGCGGGGCTGTTCGCGCTTCGCCGCGAGGCGATCGACGGCGAGGCGGACGAGTGGCTCGAAACGCATTTCCGCGACCAGATCTTCCCGATCCTGACCCCGCAGGCGCTCGACCCCGCGCATCCGTTCCCGTTCATCCCGAACCGTGGCTTGTCGGTGATCTTCGACCTTGTACGCCGCTCGGATAACGAGCCGGTGCGCGAACTGGTCATGCTTCCGCACACGATGACGCGCTTCATCCGTCTCCCCGGCGAGCCAGCGCGCTACATCGCGATTGAGACGCTCCTCAAGCGCTTCGCCCCCGTTCTGTTCCCAGGCTACGAAGTGCTGGCCGCCGCCAGCTTCCGGGTCTTGCGCGACAGCGACATGGAAATCGAGGAAGAGGCCGAGGATCTCGTCCGCTACTTCGCCAACGCGATCAAACGCCGCCGCCGTGGCCGCGTCATTCGCCTGGAACTCGAAACTGGCATCCCGGACGTGCTGGCGGCCGTGCTCAAGGACGAACTCGGTGGCGCCGACGCGATCATCACCGAGAGCGGCAATCTGCTCGGCATCGTCGACCTCGACGGGCTGGTCGACGAGGATCGCCCGGACCTAAAGTTCCCGCCCTTCACGCCGCGCTTTCCCGAGCGGATCCGCGAATTCGGCGGCGATTGCTTCGCGGCGATCAAGGCCAAGGACATCGTCGTCCACCACCCGTACGAGACGTTCGAAGTGGTACTCGCCTTCCTGAAACAGGCGGCGAACGACCCGGATGTGGTGGCGATCAAGCAAACGCTTTACCGCGCCGGCAAGCAGCCCGCGGTCATCAACGCGCTGATCACCGCGGCCGAGGCGGGCAAGTCCGTCACCGCGGTCGTCGAGCTGAAGGCGCGGTTCGACGAGGAGCAGAACATGGTATGGGCCTCCGCGCTGGAGCGCGCGGGCGTCCAAGTCGTCTACGGCTTCATCGACTGGAAGACGCACGCGAAGGTCTCGCTGGTCGTCCGCCGCGAAGGCCAGGCATTCCGCACCTACTGCCATTTCGGCACCGGTAATTATCACCCGGTCACTGCGAAGATCTATACCGACATCAGCTTCTTCACCGCCGACGCCGCCGTCGGGCGCGATGCAGCGCAGATGTTCAACTACATCACCGGCTATGTCGAACCGACCGACATGGCGCGCGTCAGCCTGAGCCCGCGTGACCTCCGCCAGAATTTGATGAACCTGATCGACGTCGAGATCGCCAACGCGCGTGCCGGCAAACCTGCCGGCGTCTGGGCGAAGATGAACTCGCTGGTCGACCCTGCGGTGATCGAGAAGCTGTACGAGGCGAGCGGTGCGGGGGTCGAAATCGACCTCATTATCCGCGGCATCTGCTGCCTTCGTCCCGGCGTACCTGGGTTGTCCGAGACGATCCGCGTGAAGTCGGTGATCGGGCGGTTCCTGGAGCACAGCCGGATCTGGGCGTTCGGCAACGGCAAGGCGCTGCCCAACGACGGTGCCAAGCTGTTCATCTCGTCGGCCGACTGGATGCCGCGCAACTTCGACCGCCGCGTCGAGTACATGCTGCCGATCTTGAACCCGACCGTCCACGACCAGATCCTCGATCAGGTGATGGTCGCGAACCTGATCGACAACGAGCAGAGTTGGGAGCTAGGCCCCGACGGCGAATACAGCCGCGTCGATCCCGGCGACCGCCCGTTCAACCTGCATCGGTATTTCATGACGAATCCTTCGCTCTCCGGCCGCGGCGCTTCGCTCGCGACCAGCAATGCCGTGCCAACGCTGTCGCTCCGTCGAAAACGATGAGCGTCACGAATATCCTGTTCGGCAATTCCCCGCCCAAGGCCGAGACCGACGACCACCCACGCACCGGGATCATCGATATCGGCTCGAACTCGATCCGGCTGGTGGTGTATCAGGGGCCACCGCGGCTGCCCGCGATCCGGTTCAACGAGAAGGTGTTGGCCGGGCTCGGTCGTGGCCTCGCCGCGACTGGCGCGATCGAGAAGTCCGCGCTGAAGACGGCACGCGTCGCGCTGGCGCGGTTCGCGGCGGTGGCGAAGGAAATGGAATGCTCGACGCTCCGCACGGTCGCGACGGCGGCTGTACGCGATGCGAAGAACGGCGGCGAACTCATTACCGCGGCTGAACAACTCGGCCTTACCGTCGAGACGCTGTCGGGCGAACAGGAGGCCAGCGCGGCCGGCTACGGTGTCCTCTCCGCAATCCCCGAAGCGGATGGCATCGTCGGCGATCTCGGCGGCGGCAGTCTCGAACTCGTCCGCGTTCGCCGCGGCAAGATCGAGGACCGCGTCTCGTTCCCGCTCGGCGTCCTGCGCATCGGCCCGATCCGGGCCAAGCGCGGCAAGGTCCTCGAACGCCATGTCGCCCGCCTGGTCCGCGAAGCCGGCTGGACCGCGCGCGGGCAGGGCCTTCCCCTGTACCTCGTCGGTGGTTCGTGGCGGGCGCTCGCGCGGCTCGACATGGAGCTGTCGGATTACCCGCTGCCGATCATTCACCAATATTCGATGACCGCCGCAACGATCACACGGCTCAGCCGAACGATCCCGCAGCTCTCCAAGCCGCGTCTGAAAGCTATCCCCGGTCTCTCCTCTGGCCGCACGGCGACGCTGGCGGATGCGGCGGCGTTGCTGGGGCTGCTGATGCGGCAACTCGGCAGCCGAACCACCGTGGTGTCCGCATACGGCCTGCGCGAAGGTCTTCTCTATGAGGACCTGAAGCCCGCAGACCGCGCGCTCGATCCGCTGATCGTTGCCGCCCGCGAGGAAGGGCGTTTGCTAGGACGCTTCCCCGAACACGGTGACCTGCTCGATCGCTGGATCGCACCGCTGTTCACCACCGAGCCGCCGGCTACGGCCCGCATTCGCCACACGGCGTGCCTGCTCGCCGACGTAGGCTGGCGCGCCAACCCCGAATTCCGCGCCGAACGCGGCGTAGAGGTCGCGCTGCACGGCAACTGGGTGGCGATCGACGCGCCGGGCAGGGGGATGCTGGCGCAGGCGCTCTACACGAGCTTGGGCGGCGATCTGTCCGCCGGCGATACCGTCGGACGATTGGCGTCTCCAGCGGCAGTGAAGAGTGCGACCGCCTGGGGCCTGGCCATGCGCTTGGGCCAGCGGATGAGTGGCGGGCTTGCCGGACCGTTGAAACGCTCGCGCCTTGCCGACGATGGCGTTTCCCTCACGCTGACGCTGCGCCCGGATGATCGCGGGCTATACGGTGAAGCGGTAGAACGTCGCCACAACGCACTTGCCGCCGCGCTGGGACGAAAACCCCAGTTGGCGTTGAGCTGATCCCGTCCTCACTCGTCCCGCTCTCGATCGGGAGCGAGACGAAGGAAGACGAGCGTGTCAGGCGCAGGTAAAGCGTTCGATCCTGCCCTTGGCGTCGACGTACACATTCAGCCGATCGGGCCGAAAATCCATCGTCACCCCGGTATTCGGTGCGATCCAGCGGAGCGTGCGCGCGCCCGACCGGGTCTGCATCACGTCAGCCCGAGCGTCGCTAGCCCGCTTGCCGACCAGATCGCCGAGCGAGTCGGCATTGCACGCCGCAGCGACTGGCGAAGCGGCAGGAGCCTCGCCGCGCATCTCGACCGGCGTACATGCCGCCGACCCGAGCAAGGCTGCAACCAAGACGATCCTCATGCGGCATCCTCCGTACGCGTCATCTTCAGCTTTCCGCCGAACACCGCAAACGCCAGCCGCCCCTCGACCAGATCGAGCGCGTCGCGGCCGAACTGATCGAACCGCCAGCCTTCGAGCATCGGCAGTCCGGTTCGCACACCCGCCGCCAGCGCTTCGAGTTCATCGGTGCGCGCCAGCAATTTCGAAGCGACATCAATGTCTCGCGAGCGGATCTTCAGAAGCAGCTTGAGGAGGTCAGCCACCAGCGAACCCTCCTTGCCAAGCCCCGGCTTGCGATCGTCCCGCGGTGGCAGTTCGTCGTCGCCAAGCGGTTGCGCCCCCTCGATCGCCGCCATCAAGCGGCCGCCGATGTCATTCCCAGCCCAGGTCGCCGAAAGCCCACGCACGCGCGCCAAGTCCGCCTGCTTCTTCGGTGGGTGTCCCGCCATATCACCCAGCGTCTCGTCCTTGACGATCCGCCCGCGCGGCAAATCCTTCGCCTGCGCTTCCAGTTCACGCCACCGCGCGAGCGCCTTCAGTCGCCCCAACACGTCAGGCTTGCGCCCCGAAATCCGCACGCGCTTCCACGCCAGATCGGGATCGTTCGCGTAATTGGCGGTATCGCCGAGTCGCTCCATCTCCTGGTCGAGCCAAACGCCGCGCCCGGTTTTCCGCAACCGCTCCAGCATCTTCGGGAAGATCTTCGACAGATGCGTCACGTCGCCGATCGCGTATTCGATCTGCCGCGCGTCCAGCGGCCGGCGCGCCCAGTCGGTAAACCTAGCACCCTTGTCGACCGCGATGCCGAGCCAGCTGTCGACCAAGTTCGAATAGCCGATCTGCTCGCCCTGACCGAGCGCCATCGCCGCGACCTGCGTGTCGAACAGCGGGAAGGGGGTCTTGCCGGTCAGGTTGTAGACGATCTCGATGTCCTGCCCGCCGGCGTGGACGACCTTCAGCACGTCGTGATTCTCGACGAGCAGGTCGAGCAGCGGCTTGAGGTCGATCCCCGGCGCCATCGGGTCGATCGCCGCGGCTTCCTTGTCGTCGGCGATCTGGATCAGGCAGAGTTCCGGGTAATAGGTGCTCTCGCGCATGAATTCGGTGTCGACGCACACATAGTCGGCGTCGGCCATGCGCGCACACAGATTGGCGAGCGTGGCACTGTCGGAGATAAGCGGGTGGATATGCATCGCCCGTCCATAGCGAGCCTCGTTCGGGTTGACAAAGCCCGGAAGGGAAGGGAAGCGCGGACCACCTGTTTATCGTCCGAGAAGACCCATCATGCACGCCTATCGCACCCACAACTGCGCCGCCCTCCGCCCCGAACAGGTCGGCGAAGAGGTTCGCGTCTCCGGCTGGGTCCACAAGAAGCGCGATCACGGCGACCTCGTCTTCATCGATCTGCGCGATCACTACGGCATCACGCAGATCGTCACCGACGTCAGCGGCCCGGTGTTCAAGGTCATCGAAGGCCTGAAGAGCGAGAGCGTGGTGACGATCACCGGCAAGGTGACCGCACGTGCGCCCGAAGCCGTGAACCCGAACCTGCCGACCGGCGGGATCGAGATCCGTGCGACCGCCGCCACCGTCCAGTCGATGGCAGGCGAGCTGCCTATGCCGGTCGCGGGTGAGGCCGAGTATCCCGAGGATATCCGGCTTCGGTACCGCTATCTCGATCTGCGTCGCGAGCGGCTCCACGCGAACATCATGCTCCGCAGCCAGGTGATCACGTCGCTGCGCAACCGCATGAATTCGCAGGGCTTCACCGAATTCCAGACGCCGATCCTCACCGCGTCGTCACCCGAGGGCGCGCGCGATTATCTGGTCCCGAGCCGCGTCCATCCGGGCAAGTTCTACGCGCTCCCGCAGGCACCGCAGATGTTCAAGCAGCTGCTGATGGTCGCCGGCTTTGACCGCTATTTCCAGATCGCGCCGTGCTTCCGCGACGAGGACGCACGCGCCGATCGCTCGCCGGGCGAATTCTACCAGCTCGATTTCGAGATGAGCTTCGTCACGCAGGACGACGTGTTCAATGCGATCGAGCCCGTCCTGCACGGCGTGTTCGAGGAGTTCGCCGACTGGCAGGGTAAGGGTCGCCAGGTATCGGCGCTTCCGTTCAAGCGCATTCCCTACCGCGAATCGATGCTTAAGTACGGCAGCGACAAGCCCGACCTGCGCAACCCGATCCTGATCCACGACGTCGGCCATCACTTCGTCGACTCGGGCTTCGGCCTGTTCGCCGGCATCGTCGCCGGGGGTGACGTGGTCCGTGCGATCCCCGCGCCGAACACCGCCGACAAGAGCCGCAAGTTCTTCACCGACATGAACGACTGGGCGCGCGCCGAGGGTCATGCCGGGCTCGGCTACATCACGCAGAAGAACGGCGAACTCGGCGGCCCGATCGCCAAGAACCACGGCGAGGAGGCGACCCGGAAGCTGATCGCCGAGATGGGCCTCGGCCCGAACGACGGCATCTTCTTCGCCGCCGGTAAGGAACTGCCCGCCTCGAAGCTGGCGGGCGCCGCGCGGGCGCGGATCGGCGCCGACCTCGGCCTGATCGACGACAACCGGTTCGAGTTCTGCTGGATCGTCGACTTCCCGATGTTCGAATATGACGAGGACGCGAAGAAGGTCGATTTCAGCCACAACCCATTCTCGATGCCGCAGGGCGAGATGGATGCGCTGGAAAACAAGGACCCGCTCGATATCCTCGCCTATCAGTATGATATCGTCTGCAACGGCGTCGAGCTGTCGTCGGGCGCGATCCGGAACCATCGTCCGGAGATCATGTACAAGGCGTTCGAGATCGCCGGCTACACGCAGGCCGACGTCGACACGAACTTCGCAGGCATGATCAACGCGTTCAAGGTCGGCGCACCGCCGCATGGTGGCTCGGCACCGGGGATCGACCGGATGGTGATGCTGCTCGCGGGCGAACCGAACATCCGCGAGGTCGTGCTGTTCCCGATGAACCAGAAGGCTGAGGATCTGATGATGGGCGCACCGAGCCCGGTCAGCGCCAAGCAGTTGAGGGAACTCAACATCCGCCTGACGGTCGATGGTCCTAAGGACGCGACGAAAATGGTCGCGCCGAGCGCTGGATGACTTCTCTCTGTCCCTCGCCCCTACGGGGAGAGGGAAGGAGGAGCCGCTTGGCGACGGGAGGGTGAGGGGAGGTTGGTTTGCGCCAACGTCCCCTCACCATCCCGCCCGCAAGCGCGAACGGGCCCCTCCCTCTCCCCGAAGGGGCGAGGGAAAGACGTCCCACGCTTCCTCAACCCCCTCAACCATGTAAATACCTCTGCACGATAAGGGGTTGGCATGCGCGACGATCAGATGACACCGGCGCCAAGCCTCGTCCGCAGCCTCGGCGTAATGGGCGTCCTGTTCCTCACCCTCTCCGTCGCTACCCCGGCATCGTCGGTGTTCGTCATCGTTCCCGGCATGCTCCAGGTCGCCGGTACCGGTGCGGTGTGGGCAACGCTGCTCGCCGGACTCGTGTGCGTCGCCACCGCATTCGTCTATGCCGAGCTCTCCTCCGCATGGCCGGTCGCGGGCGGCGAGTATGTCGCGGTCGCACACACGCTCGGGCCGATGGCGGGATTCGTCATGCTCGGCGTCAACGTCTTCAACAACCTGCTCTTCCCGCCGGTCGCAGGTCTCGGCGTCAGCGCAGTGCTCGGCACTTTGGTCCCTGGCCTGCCGCAAATCCCCGTCGCGATCGCCGTGGTCGCAGCGTCGACGCTCGTCGCGATCCTCCAGATCAAGGTGAACGCCTGGCTCACCGGCCTCTTCCTGCTGGTCGAGATGCTGGCGATCGTCGCGGTCGTCTGGCTCGGGTTCGCCGATACCGTCCGCCCGATCGGCGACCTGCTCCTCCACCCGGTAATGCCGCAAGCCGCCAATCTCGTCCCCGCGTCCGCCGCCTCGATCGGCCTCGCCACCTCGATCGCGATCTTCGCGCTCAACGGCTACGGCGCCGCTGTCTATTTCGGTGAGGAGATGCTCGACGCCCCCCGGCTGATCGCGCGCGCGATCATGGCGTCGCTCGCGCTGACGTTGCTGTTCGAGGGTATTCCGATCGTCGCGGTTCTGGTCGGCGCGCCGGATCTCCACGCCACGCTTACCGCCGACGATCCGTTCGGCCTCCTCGTCACCCTCCGCAGCGGCACCACGATGGCAAACTGGATCTCGATCGGCGTCGTCGTCGCGATCGTCAACGCGGTGATCGCCTGCATTCTCGCCTGCGCGCGCTTCTTCTACGGCACCGCGCGCGACGGAAGCTGGGGCCGCCCGCTCGACCGATGGATGATGCAGGTCCACCCGAAGTTCGGCTCGCCCTGGGTCGGCACGCTGCTGGTCGGCGGGTTCGGCATCATCGCGTGCTTCCTGCCGCTCCAGTTACTGCTCGTGCTCAGCGGCACGGGACTCGTCGCGATCTATGCGGGCATCTGCGTCGCGGCGATGGTCGGCAGACGTACCGGCAAGACCGCCCACGCACCCTACCAGATGCCGCTCTACCCCCTCGCCCCCATCGTAACGTTGCTCGCGCTCGGCTATGTCTGCTGGACGAGTTGGCTCGATCTCGAGGAGGGCCGCCCCGGTTTGATCATGACGGCTGCGCAGATCCTGCTGTCGATCGCCTATTATTGGTTCATCCTGCGCCGACGGGGCGCCTGGAACGTTCAGATCCCGACCCTTGCGACGGAGCGCGATGCATGACGATACACCTGGCCGACTACGAAGACGGCGACGAATACGACGGCAAGTACAAGCACGACCTCGCCGCGCTGCAAAAGCGCCTCGAGCATATCCAGGTCGCGCACATCGTCGGCGGTACGCGCGCGATCGTGATGTTCGAAGGCTGGGACGCAGCGGGGAAGGGCGGCATCATTCAGCGCCTGTCGGCCGAATGGGACCCGCGCAACTACAAGGTCTGGCCGATCTCGGCGCCGACCGCGGACGAGAAGGCGCATCATTTCCTCTGGCGCTTCTGGAACCGTCTGCCCGCGAACGGCAACATCGCGGTGTTCGACCGCAGCTGGTACGGTCGTGTCCTGGTCGAGCGCGTCGAGGGGTTCGCCAGTGAGACCGAATGGCGTCACGGTTACGACGAGATCAACGCGTTCGAGGCGCAGCAGGTCGAGAGCGGCACGACGCTGATCAAGCTGTTCATCCACACCACGCAGAAGGAGCAGGACCGGCGATTGAAGGCGCGGCTGGACGATCCGTGGAAGCACTGGAAGACCGGGCTCGACGATTTCCACAACCGGTCGCGGCGCGAGGAGTATCTGGAGGCGATGGCCGAGATGTTCGCGCGCACCGACACCGCGACTGCACCTTGGACCGTGATCGACGGCAACGACAAGAAGGCGGCCCGGATCGCAGCGCTGACTCTGATCGCGGACCGCCTCGAATCCGGCGTATCGATGGTGCCGCCACCGCTCGACCCGAAGGTCAAGCGCGTGGCGGAGAAGGCGTTAGGCCTTCGCTGACCCGTTAGGCCTTCGCGGATTTGGCTTCTGCTGCCTCGGCCTGGATGAACTCGTCATCCTCGTTGAGCAGCAGCATCTGGCCCTTGTCGATGCCGAAATAGGCACCGCGCAGCGCCAGCGTACCGGCGGCCTCGGCCCTTCTGACGAACGGGAAGGTGCGCAGATTGGCGATCGAGGTGCGGACGGACTCGAGCTCCATCTCGCGACCAGCCTCTTCGCTGTCGCCGTATTTCGCAACGACCTTCTCGCGCGCGCCGTCGAGCAGGCTGACCCAGTCGGACACGAACCCACCTGCGCCATGGTCTGCGTCGGCAAAGGCCTGGGTCAGCGCGGCCTTGCAGCCGCCGCACTTCTCATGGCCCATCACGACGATCTCTTCGACCTTCAGCTGCGTGACGGCGAACTCGATCGCCGCCGACACGCCGTGATGGCCGCCACCGGTCTCGTAGGGCGGCACTAGGTTGGCGACGTTGCGGACGACGAACACTTCGCCCGGCAGCGTGTCGAAAATCTGCGCGGGTTCGACGCGGCTGTCCGAACAGGCGATGATCATCACTTTCGGGCTCTGGCCATCCTGCAATTCCTTCCAGCGCTCGCGCTGCTCCTCCCAGGGACCGTCCTTGAAGCGGTAATAGCCTTCGATCATTTCCGGAAAGTGAGTTGGCACGGTTAGCCTTCCATATCAGTTTGCGATGCAACATGACAAACTTGTCATGTTTAAACTGGTTCCATGATTTTATCCGGTTCTTCCGGCTGTTCCAACCCGCAGATGGCATGCGCCGCCATTGTCTCAACCGCAGGGCGGGGCTATCTGGCGTGCATGAACGACATGACCCCGATGGCTGCGCCGGTCCGTGCGCGCAAGCCCGACTGGATCCGCGTCAAGGCGCCGACCTCCGCTGGCTTCGCGAAAACGCGGGAACTGATGCGCTCGAAAAGCCTCACCACCGTCTGCGAAGAGGCGGCATGCCCCAACATCGGCGAATGCTGGTCGAAGAAGCACGCGACGGTCATGATCCTCGGCGACACCTGCACGCGGGCGTGCGCGTTCTGCAACGTCAAGACCGGCATGCCACGCGCGGTCGATCGGATGGAGCCGCAGAACGTGGCCGATGCGGCCGCGCAGATGGGCCTCAACCACATCGTCATCACCTCGGTCGATCGCGACGATCTCCCCGATGGCGGCGCGTCGCAATTCGTAAAGGTCATCCAGGCGATCCGCGCGTCGAACCCGACGACGACGATCGAGATCCTCACGCCCGACTTCCGCAACAAGGCGCAGGCTGCGATCGAGTCGATCGTCGAGGCGCGTCCCGACGTCTACAATCACAATCTCGAGACGGTGCCGCGGCTGTATCCGACGATCCGCCCAGGTGCGCGCTACTACGCGTCGCTGCGATTGCTGGAGAGCGTCAAGCGCCACGATCCGTCGATCTTCACCAAGTCGGGCGTTATGCTCGGGCTCGGCGAGGAGCGTCTCGAGATCCATCAGGTGATGGACGACATGCGCTGCGCCGACATCGATTTCCTGACGATGGGCCAGTATCTGCAGCCGACGCCGCGCCATGCCAAGGTTGCCGAGTTCGTGCCGCCCAAGGCGTTCGATGCCTATGCCTCGATCGCGCGCGCGAAGGGGTTCCTGCTGGTCGCATCGTCGCCGCTGACGCGGTCGAGTTATCATGCTGGGGATGACTTCGAGCGGTTGCGCGAAAACCGCGATGCCAAGCTGGGCGTCGCGCGCATCTGATGCCGAAGCATTCGGAAACGCGCCATTTGCCCTACACGCCTGAGCAGATGTTCGACCTGGTCGCCGATGTCGGTCGCTACGCCGAGTTCCTGCCCTGGGTCAGTGCGATGCGCGTGCGCTCGAACAGCGAGACGGAGACGCTCGCCGACATGATCGTCGGCTTCAAGGGCCTGCGCGAGACGTTCACGTCGCGGGTTGAGAAGGTGCGCCCGAGCGAACTCACCGTCGATTACGTCGATGGTCCGCTCAAGTATCTGCGCAACGAATGGCACTTCCGCCCAGAGCCGCAGGGCTGCGCGGTCGACTTCACCGTCGATTTCGCGTTCAAGAACCGGATGTTCGAGATGATCGCCGGGCAGGTATTCGGCGCTGCACTGCGGAAGATGATCGGTGCGTTCGAGACCCGTGCCGCCGAGCTTTACGGGGCCGAAGCGTCCGGCAACAAGAGTTCGAGCGCGCATAACGCGGCCTGAAGCCGTATCCCGCCGCGGCCGAGATCGCCGAAATCCTTGCGATCAGCGTGGACGTCAGAAGGGTCGCGACCCTTCTCAGCGCGACCGAACACCACGGTGCCGACCGGCTTCTTGAGCGAACCGCCTCCCGGCCCGGCGACGCCAGTGATTGCAACCGCGATATCCGCACCCGACTGCTTCAGCGCGGCCTGCGCCATGCTCCAGGCGACCGCGATCGAGACTGCGCCGAACGTCTCCAGCACATCCGAACTGATCTTTAGCACGCCGAGCTTGGCGGCGTTCGAGTAGGTGACGAAACCAACCTCGAACACGTCCGACGAACCGGGAATCTCGGTCAATGCGGCAGCGACAAGTCCGCCGGTGCAGCTCTCGGCGACCGCGACACGGCGGCCGATCGCCCGGTTCTGCTCGACCACTTTGCGTGCGGCGTCGACCAGTTCGGCGGGAAGGATCGTATCCATCAGCGAGTCTCCACCGGGCAGAGCAGCATCGGCACCGCGGCGATATCACCGCTGCGCGACTTCTGGGATTTCAGGTACCGCAACGTCTCGACGACGATGCCCGCCGTGTTGCGCGGTGGCAAGGGCTGGAGCAGCGTCACCATCCGGTCGATCGTCCCGCAATCGCGCGTGGCGATCCGCCCGACGATCTGCGGCACGAGCAGCGTCGTCAGCAACGGTCGCGCAAACTCCGAATCGAGCAGCGCGTCCACGGCGGGATCGCTGAGCTTGACGATCGCCGCGCGCGCCGCCGGCCAGGCCCGGTCGGACTCGACCTGATACCGGTCGATCAGCGCACTCGACTGGCGCCGGATCAGGCTGGCAGCGGGAAGCTGCGCCGCACAGACGCGCCCGGTTTCGCGCAGGATGTCGGGCATCGCGACGAGCGTCAGCGATTCGGCCTCGGGCCCGGTGATGCAGCGCGGTTGCGCCACTGCCGGGCTGGCGAGGAGGGCGATCCCGGCAAGCGCTGCCGCGATCTTCAAAGCGGCGATCCGGGCAGCCGAATAGTCGCGACCGCCTGCGCAGCAATGCCTTCGCCGCGGCCGGTGAAGCCGAGACGCTCGGTCGTCGTCGCCTTGACGCTGACCCGGTCGAGCGTGAGCCCGAGCAGGTCGGCGATCCGCGCGGTCATCGCCGCGCGATGCGGGCCGATCTTCGGCACCTCGCACATGATCGTCAGGTCGACAAAATCGATCCGGCCGCGCTTGTCGGCGATCAGCTTGGCGGCATGCTGGAGGAACTGCGCGGAGTCGGCGCCCTTCCACTGCGGGTCGCTCGGCGGGAAATGCGTGCCGATATCGCCCGCTGCGATCGTCCCGAGCAACGCGTCGGTCAGCGCGTGGAGCGCGACGTCGGCGTCGCTATGCCCCGACAACCCCTTGTCGTGCGGGATCAGCACGCCGCCCAGCCAGAGCTCCTCGCCGACTTCGAGGCGGTGGACGTCGAAGCCCATCGCGGTGCGGGTTTCGTACGCGACACGCGCTTCGGCGGCCGCGAAATCTTCTGGGTGCGTGACTTTCTCGAGCATCGCCGAGCCCTGCACCAACGCGACGCCGACGCCAAGCCGTCGCACCATCTGCGCATCGTCAGTCGCCTCTTCATCGGCAGGCCAGACCGCATGCGCGGCGCGCAGGGCCTCCACCGCAAATGCCTGGGGGGTCTGCACCCGGTTGAGGTCCGCGCGAGGCACGATGTCGCCGAGCAGGACGCTGCCCCGCGCCAACGTATCGATCACCGGCAGCACCGGAATGGCCGCGTCCCTGGTCTTCAAGGCGGCGACGAGCGAATCGATGACGGCATGCGACAGGAAGGGGCGGGCGGCGTCGTGGATCAGCACATGCGTCGCATCACCGACCGCCGCGAGGCCGTTGGTAACCGACTCGCGGCGCGTCGCACCGCCAACCACGATCGCCGCGTGCCCCAATGCTGCGGTCGCCAAACCCTGCTGGCCCTCGGCGACGACAACGATCGTTTCGGCGATCGCCGGATGCGTCACGAACGCGTCGTGCGAATAGGCGATCATCGGCTGACCAGCGATCCGCGCGAACTGCTTCGGAACCGATCCACCCGCGCGCGCGCCAGTTCCGGCGGCGACGATGATCGCGACGATGCGCTGTGCTGATGCCATGCCTGCCACCTAGCGCGTCGCCCGTGCGCTCGCCAGCCTTGCCTGAATCGGCGGGGCAGGGTAGGAGGATGCCTCTTTTTCAGGCACATTCATGCGTAATCTATCCCCCATCCAGATCGGTCCCGTCCGGATCGAAAGCCCCGTCGTGCTCGCGCCGATGACCGGCGTCACCGACATGCCGTTCCGCACGCTCGTGCGACGCTATGGCTCGGGCCTCAACGTCACCGAGATGGTGGCGAGCCAGGCCGCAATCCGCGAGACGCGCCAGTCGTTGCAGAAGGCGGCATGGGACCGGCTCGAGGAGCCGGTGTCGATGCAGCTGATCGGCTGCACGCCGTACGAGATGGGCGAAGCCGCCAAGCTCAGCCAGGATCGCGGCGCGGCGATCATCGACATCAACATGGGCTGTCCGGTACGCAAAGTCGTCAACGGCGATGCGGGCTCGGCGCTGATGCGCGACACCAAGCTCGCCAGCGCGATCATCGAGGCGACGGTCAAGGCGGTCGACGTGCCGGTGACGCTCAAGATGCGGATGGGCTGGTGCCACGACAGCCTCAACGCCCCCGACCTCGCGCGCATCGCCGAAGACCTCGGCATCAAGCTGATCACCGTCCACGGCCGCACGCGCAACCAGATGTACAAGGGCAGCGCCGACTGGGGCTTCGTCCGGAAGGTCAAGGACGCGGTGGGCGTGCCGGTGATCGTCAACGGCGACATCTGCACGATCGAGGACGCCGAAGCGGCGATGGACCAGTCCGGCGCCGATGGCCTGATGATCGGTCGCGGTAGCTATGGCCGCCCGTGGGTGCTTGGCCAAGTGATGGAATGGTTCGCCACCGGCCGTCGCATCGAAGACCCGTCGATCACCGAGCAATATGACGCGATCGCAGGGCATTACGAGGCTATGCTCGAACATTACGGGATCGAGACCGGCGTCAACATGGCGCGAAAGCACATCGGCTGGTACACCAAGGGCCTCCCCGGCTCGGCCGAGTTCCGCAACAAGGTCAACCAGGTCCCCGATCCCAAGCAGGTCAAGGCGATGCTGGCCGAGTTCTACGCTCCCTGGCGCGAACTTGCAGCGGCCTGATACGCAATCCCGGGGGCGGCCAGGCTTTGCGGAGCTGTTCGCCGCACTCCCGGTCGCGGTCGTCGTCGTCGATCCAGGCCACCGCGTCGCGCATGCCAACGCGCTCGCCGAGCAATTGCTGAACCTCTCCGAGCGGTTGATGATCGGCCAACCGCTCGATGCGATCATCCCGCCGCCCGACGATCCGCGTAACCGCGACGGTCACGGTCTGGCGGTCTACGACACCGAGATATCGACTGCACGCGGCGTGAAGTTCCGCGTCGATTTCGCCGAGACGCAGATCGCCGACTATCCCGGCTGGCGAGCTATCACGCTCCACGCCGCGGCGACGTCTCGGCGACTGGGGCATTCAGCAGATCGTGCTGCCGGGGCGAGAGCGGCGGTTGGTGCGGCCGCGATGCTCGCCCACGAGATCAAGAACCCGCTATCCGGCATCCGCGGTGCCGCGCAGTTGCTCGGCGCGGGCGAACTGACGACGCTGATCGTCACGGAGGTCGACCGCATTGCCGCGCTGATCGACCGCATGCAGGACTTCAGCGACACCCGGCCCCTGCCGCTCGCCAGCGAGAACATCTATCCGCTCCTGGGTCATGCCCGCCGTCTCGCGCTTGCCGGGTTCGCACGCGGCATCGCGATCGAGGAACGCTTCGATCCTTCACTCCCGCCGGCGCAGATCAACCGCGATGCGCTGCTTCAGATCGTCATAAACCTGCTCAAGAACGCGCGCGAAGCCGTTAGAAACGAACGCGAACCGCGGCTCGTGATGACGACCGCTTACCGTCACGGCATCACCGTCAGCGCCGCACCGGGCAAGCCCCGCGTACCGCTGCCGATCGAGATCTGCATCTTCGACAACGGCCCCGGCGCGCCTGCCGACATCGCCGATCACCTGTTCGATCCGTTCGTGTCGGGTCGTCGCGAAGGGCAGGGGCTTGGTCTCGCGCTCGTCGACAAGCTCACCCGAGACATGGGCGGCATCGTCCAATACGCCCGGGAAGGTACGCCGGAAATGACCGTCCTCCGCCTGTTACTTCCGAGAGCGGCATCATGAGCACCGTCCTGGTCGTCGATGACGATGCCGCGATCCGCACCGTCGTCGCGCAGGCGCTTCGCCGGGCGGGGCATGATGTTACCGTCGCCGACAGTCTCGCCCAGCTCGAACGCGCGCTCGCCTTGTCGGTCCCCGACGTGCTGATCACCGACGTGATACTTCCCGACGGCGACGGCATCGATCATGTCCGCAGCGTCGCCTCGCGCTTCCCCCTGCTGCCGATCATCGTCCTATCGGCGCAGAATACGCTGACTACCGCGGTCCGCGCGGCGGAAGTCGGCGCGTACGAATATCTGCCGAAGCCGTTCGATCTCGACGTGCTGACCAGCGCGGTGACCGGCGCCCTCGCGCGCGGCGGCATGGTGTCGGACGAGGCGCTCCACGACGAGGACCGCGCGCTCCCGCTGATCGGTCGCTCGGCGGCGATGCAGGACGTGTACCGGATCATCGCGCGCGTCGTCTCGAACGACCTGACCGTACTGATCTCGGGCGAATCGGGCACCGGTAAGGAACTGGTCGCGCGCGCTATCCACGATCTGGGCCCGCGTAGCGCAGCCCCGTTCGTCGCGATCAACATGGCGGCGATCCCGCGTGATTTGATCGAGGCCGAGCTGTTCGGGCACGAACGCGGTGCCTTCACCGGCGCCGCGACGCGCAATGCGGGCCGGTTCGAGCAGGCGTCGGGTGGCACGCTGTTCCTCGACGAGATCGGCGACATGCCGATGGAGGCGCAGACCCGCCTGCTCCGCGTGCTCCAGTCGGGCGAGTTCACCAGCGTCGGTGGCGCCCGGACGATCCGCGTCGACGTCCGCATCGTTGCCGCCACCAATCGCGACCTGTCCGCGCAGGTCGCCACCGGCCAGTTTCGCGAAGACCTGTTCTACCGCCTGAACGTCGTGCCGATTGCGCTGCCCGTGCTGCGCGAACGCCGCCAGGATATTGCCTTGCTCGCGCGCCACTTCCTCGATCACGCCGCGATCCAGGGCTTGCCGCGCCGCCAGCTTGCCACCGATGCGATCACAGCACTCGGCGCACACGCATGGCCCGGCAACGTTCGCGAGCTCGAGAACCTCATGCGCCGGCTCGCGGTTCTTGCACGCGACGAGGTGATCGACGCCGAGGCGATCCGGACGATGCTCGGCACGCAGGTCGATGCGAGCGAGGCGCCCGATATCGACATCGCGCAGGCGGTCCGCGCGATGATCGAGCGGATCGCGCGCCAGGACCCCGCTGCGCTCGATGATGGCACCTTGTACGATCGGGTCATCGGCGAGGTCGAACGGCCGCTGATCGAGGTGATGCTCGCGCGCCACGGCCAGAATCAGCTCCGCGCGGCCCGCGCGCTAGGCATCAACCGCAATACGCTACGCAAACGGCTCGACACGCTGGGGATCGACATCGACAACGGTGTAGATACGCAGCGCGGCGACGAGGCGGAACGTCGCTGACTTTATCATTATGTGGTTTCCCGGCAACGGTTGACGTTGTATTGGGGCAACGATGATCGCTTCCGCGACGCTACCGATGGATGATGACGGGCCCGCACGCCGGTTCGCGGTGACGCCTGTGGTCGAGGCGCTCGTTCTCGCCGTTGCCATAGCGATCGGTGTTGCAAGCTACTTCGTGATTACCGGGACCGACGCCCCGCAGCGCCTAATCCCTCCGCCGCTGGTCGCTCTGCTGTTGGTTGCCAACCTCGTTCCGGGGATCGCGCTGCTGATGCTGCTCGGGCGTCGCGTTGCGATGCGGCGTGCGGCGCGCTCGCCGGTCGGCGGCGGCGGGCGGCTGCACGTTCGCCTCGTCGCGTTGTTCTCGGTGGTTGCCGCGGTGCCGATGCTGTTGGTGACGATCTTCGCGTCGTTGCTTTTCCAGTACGGCGTCCAGTTCTGGTACTCGGACCAGGCGCGCGGAATGCTCGAGAACGCGACTGCGCTCGCACAATCCTCCTACGCGCGTCAGCTGAGCCGCTGGGAAGAGGCCACCGTGACGATGGCGGCCGACATGTCCGGGTATCTTGATGCGAAGTCGCTGCAGAGCCCCGATTTCTCGGGATATTTTTTGCAGCAGGTCTATTATCGCAGCCTGTCCGAAGCAGCCTTGTTCAAGGTCACCCCGCAGAACGAGATTCAGACCTTCGCGGTGGTCGATCCGTACAAGATAGACTTTGCGCGCCAGGTGACTCCCCAGGCGCTCGCCCAGTTGCGCGCCGGCAAGTCGGCGGTCGTCGCGGTCACCGGTGACCGGATCCAGACGATTACGCTATTACCCGGCTCCGACGAGCTGTTTCTGTATGCCGGACGCGTCGAAGACACGAAGCTTCTCTCCGGCCAGACGATCCGCGCGAACGAGGTGCTGACCAGCTATCGCTCGCTGCTGGCGCGATCGCGGAGCCTTCAGTTGCGCTTCAACGCCGCTCTGCTGGTTATCTCGCTGCTGATCGTCGGCATCGCGGTCTGGATCGCGCTCGCGGTGGCCGATCGCCTTGTCCGCCCGGTCGGCGAACTGGTCGATGCCGCGCGACGTGTCGCTGGGGGCGACCTCACTGCCCGCGTACCGGACTCGCGCAGTCGCGATGAGGTCGGCACGCTCGCTAACGCGTTCAACCAGATGACGGGGCAACTCGAAGAGCAGAATACCGCACTCGTCACCGCCAACGGCCAACTTGAAAACCGCCGCGCGCTGATCGAAGCGGTGATGGCCGGCGTGTCGGCAGGCGTCGTTGCAACCGGGCGCGAACGCACGATCACGATCGCCAATGATTCCGCGGTCACATTGCTCGGCGCGGATGCCGGCGGTCTCGTTGGACGCAAGCTGGTCGATGTCGCCCCCGAGCTCGACGCCATGCTCGACGGTGGCGACCGCGAAGCGATTGTCGAGGTCGGGCAGGGTGGCGATGTCCGCACGCTGGCGGTCCGCATCGCGCGCCCGGCGACCGGTCCGATCCTTACGTTCGACGATATCACCCAGCAACTGCTCGACCAGCGCCGCGCCGCATGGTCCGACGTCGCTCGGCGGATCGCTCACGAGATCAAGAACCCGCTGACGCCGATCCAGCTTGCCGCAGAACGCCTGCAACGGCGCTACGGCGCAAAGACAGAGATGCAGGACGGCACGTTTTCACGGCTGACCGACACGATCATTCGCCAGGTCGGTGACCTGCGCCGGATGGTCGACGAATTTTCGTCGTTCGCGCGCATGCCCAAGCCCGTCTTCCGGGAGGAATCCTTGGTCGACGCCGCCCGCCAGGCGCTGTTCCTTCATGAGGTGGCGCATCCGGCGATCGGTTTCCACCTCGTCAACGACGACCCCGGGCTCGCACTCTTCTGCGATCGTCGCCAGATCGGCCAGGCGCTCACGAACATTGTCAAGAACGCGGTCGAAGCTGTTGAATCGCGTGGCGAACCCAACGGATCGGTGACGATGACGCTCAGCCAGGAACCAGGTCGGAGCGTGACCATAGCCGTCGCGGATACCGGGATCGGTCTGCCCGCCGATCGTGATCGGATCATGGAGCCTTATGTGACGACGCGCGCGCGCGGCACCGGCCTCGGGCTTGCCATCGTCAAGAAGATCATCGAGGAACATTGTGGCACGATCGGCTTCTCCGATCGGCCGGGTGGCGGTACGCTCGTCACCATGATCTTCGACACCAGGGCCTTGGCCGTACTCGGCCAGGGAGACCTGGACCAAGGGGGGCTCGACGCAAGAGGGCCGATACCCCAAGGGGTAGGGGACGGCCAACTCGCCACCATGACTCGCAACCGGACATGATTTGATGGCGCTCGATATTCTCGTCGTGGACGACGAACGTGACATTCGCGAACTGGTTGCCGGCGTCCTGGAGGACGAAGGGTATGACACGCGCGACGCTGGCGACAGTGATTCCGCGCTGGAGGCGATCGCTGCGCGGCGTCCGTCGCTCGTGCTGCTCGACGTCTGGCTGCAAGGCTCGCGGCTCGACGGGCTCGAACTGCTCGATGAAATCAAGCGCCGCGATCCGTCGATCCCGGTGCTGGTCATCTCCGGCCACGGCAACCTCGACACCGCAGTTGCTGCGATCCGGCGTGGCGCGTCCGACTTCATCGAAAAGCCGTTCGAGGCCGAGCGCCTGCTACTCATGGTGGCACGCGCGACCGAAACGGAACGGCTTCGGCGCGAAGTGGCGACGTTGCGCGCTACAGTTGGTCGAGAGACTGATCTCACCGGCAGTTCGGGTGCGATCAACGGCGTTCGCGCGACGCTGAAGCGGGTTGCGGCGACGGGTAGTCGCGTCCTCGTCATGGGCGGCGCGGGCGTCGGCAAGGAAGTGGCTGCGCGATTGCTGCACGGCTGGAGCCAGCGCACCGATGCGCCGTTCATCGTCGTCAGCGCCGCGCGGATGACACCCGAGCGGGTCGACGAGGAATTGTTCGGTGTCGAGGAGGCAGGCGATCTGGTCCGGCCCGGCCTGTTCGAGCAGGCGCATGGCGGCACATTGTTCCTCGACGAGATCGCCGACATGCCGATCACGACGCAGGCGCGGATTCTCCGCGCGCTGACCGACCAGAGCTTCACGCGGGTTGGTGGCACGCGGGTGGTGAAGGTCGACGTTCGCGTCGTCTCGGCGACGGCGCGCGACCTGGTGTTCGAAATCGCCGAGGGCCGGTTCCGCGAGGACCTGTATTATCGTCTCAATGTCGTGCCCGTGACGATCCCGCCGCTGTCCGATCGCCGCGAGGACATTCCCGCGCTCGTCCAGCACTTCATCGCGCATTACGCCTCGGAGCGCCGCGTGCCGACGCCGGAAATCGCACCCGATGCGATGGTCGCGCTGCAATCCTACGACTGGCCTGGCAATGTCCGTCAGTTGCGGAACGTCGTCGAGCGGACGATCATCCTCGCGCCTGGCGATCGCATCGGCCGGATCGACATCGACCTGCTGCCTGCCGAAGTGCTCGGCGAGCAGGGCGACATGGGCGCGGCGGGCGGCACGGCCATAATGGGATCGCCGCTGAGAGAGGCTCGCGAGACGTTCGAACGCGAATATCTGCGGGTCCAGATCCGGCGCTTTTCGGGCAACATCTCCCGCACTGCCAGCTTTATCGGCATGGAGCGGTCGGCGCTCCATCGCAAACTCAAGCTGCTCGGGATCACGGAAACGCGCGACGAATAACGGCCCGCAATCCCTGCGCCCTCTGGAACTACGGGCGCATCGATCATAGATCACACATGGCGCACGGTAACCGTGTGCATCTCCGACGCTGGGAAACAGCGCCTTGCGGGCAAAGTCCCGCCAAAAACAAAGGGTTATCCCATTGGCCGATAAACCAGGCTCGCTTCAGGACCTCTTCCTGAACGCACTCCGGCGCTCCAAGACGCCAGTCACGATGTTCCTCGTCAAAGGCGTGAAGCTTCAGGGCATCGTCACGTGGTTCGATAATTTCTCCGTGCTGCTCCGTCGCGATGGTCAGTCGCAGCTGATCTACAAGCATGCGATCTCGACGATCATGCCCGCCGGGCCGATGGACGTGTCGACGATCGTCGACGCGGTCGGAGAGAACCAGAAGAAGCACCCGTTGTTGCAGGATATCTTCCTCAACGCAGTGCGGAAGTCCGAAGACAGCGTGACGATGTTCCTGATCAACGGCGTCATGCTGCAGGGCCAGATCGCCGGTTTCGACCTGTTCTGCATGTTGCTTCAGCGCGAGGACATGGCGCAACTCGTCTACAAGCACGCCGTCTCGACGATCCAGCCGGCGCGCCCGCTGAACCTTGCCGAAGAGCCCACCGACACGGATGACGCGGACGATGACGATTGAGTAGCGGTTTCGAACGCGATCGGGATGAGTTCACCCGTGGTACGCGCGCGATCGTCGTATTGCCCGATCATGGCAATGCGTCGCGCGACGTCGATGCACGCCTGGAGGAAACCGCAGGTCTCGCCGCCGCCATCGGCGTCGAGGTCGTCGAGCGGATAGCCTACCGCGTACGACAGCCCAAACCGGCAACGCTGATCGGCAGCGGTCAGGTCGAGCTGCTGGCGACGCAGGTGCGGATGGAGGAGGCGGGGCTCGTCGTATTCGATGCCAGCCTTACCCCGATCCAGCAGCGTAACCTTGAGAAAGCGCTGGAAACCAAGGTCATCGATCGTACTGGCCTGATCCTCGAGATTTTCGGCGAGCGCGCGGCGACCGCCGAAGGTCGGTTGCAGGTCGAACTGGCGCATCTCGATTATCAGGCGGGCCGGCTGGTCCGGAGCTGGACCCATCTCGAACGTCAGCGTGGCGGCTTCGGCTTCCTCGGCGGTCCGGGTGAAACGCAGATCGAGGCCGATCGCCGCCTGATCCGCGACCGGATGGCGCGACTGAAGCGTGAACTCGAGCAGGTCAGTCGCACCCGCGGCCTTCATCGCGAACGCCGTCAACGCGCACCGTGGCCGGTGATTGCACTTGTCGGCTACACCAACGCCGGAAAGTCCACGCTCTTCAACAGACTGACCGGTGCCGACGTCATGGCAGAGGATCTGCTGTTTGCGACGCTCGATCCCACGTTGCGGCAGATCCAGCTGCCGGGGATCGACAAGGCGATCCTGTCCGACACGGTCGGCTTCGTGTCCGACCTGCCGACCCAATTGGTTGCGGCGTTCAAGGCAACGCTGGAAGAGGTCGTATCGGCGGATCTTCTCATACACATCCGCGACATCGCGCACCCGGACACGGAGGCACAGCGCACCGATGTCGAGGCGGTGCTCGCTGAAATCGGCGTCGATGACAACACGCCGCGGTTTGAGGTCTGGAACAAGCTCGATCTGCTCGATGCCGATACGCATGACGAGGTTGCCGCGCAGGCGGCGCACCGGACCGACGTCGTTGCGATCTCAGCGCTGAGCGGGGAAGGGGTGCAGCATCTCGTCGAACAGGTGGCGGCCAATCTGACCGGTGCCCACCGACGCTACAGCATCACGATCGAGGCCAGCGATGGCGCCGGCGCGGCGTGGCTGCACGCGCATGGTGAGGTCCTGGGCAGCGTGAACGACGACCTCGACACGACCTACGATGTCAGGTTGTCGGAAACCGACTATGACCGGTTTATCCGCCGCGACGTTTGACCGCCTGCCACAGGGCCTCTTTCTGATCGAGCGTCATGGCGGCGAAGGCGTCGCCGCCATCGGCCTCGATCGCCCTGAAGCGTGCCTCGAACTTGGCATTGCCGGCGCGCAGGGCAGCCTCCGGATCTACGCCGAGATGGCGCGCCCAGTTCGTCACCGCGAATAGGAGGTCACCGATTTCTTCTGCCACGGTGTCTGAGCTCGCCTCACGAACCTCTTCGGTTTCCTCGATAACTTTACTAAGGGGCCCTGCGGCATCGGGCCAATCGAACCCGACGCGTGCGGCACGTTTTTGGAGTTTTTCGGCGCGGGACAGGGCGGGCAGATTGATCGCGACCCCGGCCAGTGCGCTCGGGTCGGACTTCTCCGCGCGCTCGGCTGCCTTGATCGTTTCCCAACCCGTCGCGCGCGCGGCGTCGCCGAAGATGTGCGGATGGCGGCGTTCCATCTTGTCGCTGATCGCGGTGACGACGTCCGCAAGCGTGAACGCGCCGGACTCCTCGGCGATACGACTGTGGAACACGACCTGAAGCAACAGGTCGCCAAGCTCGTCCTTGAGATCGGTGGGATCGTTGCGCGTGATCGCGTCCGCAACTTCGTACGCTTCCTCGATCGTGTACGGCGCGATCGTCGACCAGGTCTGAACGCGGTCCCATTCGCATCCGTCGACTGGATCACGCAACCGCGCCATGATTGAAGTTAGCCGTTCGATCATAAGGGGCACCCATAACTACCGTTCGATCCAACCCCATTGTTCAGATCGATAATATACATTATGTTAAATCTACGTTGATATCGGCGTGAGAATGAGGGTCATATTCTCCACCCGCCACGAACCCAGCTTCGACAGGAAGTTCATGCCGATCACGTCCGTGTCTCCGAACGACGGTGACGTAACGATCCCGAGATCGGTCGCGGTGATCGTGCCGACCGTCACGCGCCTGGCGGTTGCGGTCCGGGCCGATACATCGCCATTGGCGGTCGAGATCATAACCGGGAACGGACTTTCATTGCTATCGAGTCCCGCAGCCTTCGCGGTGGACGCCGACAGCGCGGTCGTCGTCGCGCCGCTATCGATCAGCATCCGACGCCGCACGCCATCGATATCGACATTGGCCCAGAAATGGCCGTCCTCCGCCATCCGGATCCGCGTTTCCGTGCCGCTGACCTGCTGGTCCGCAAACATGGTCTTCAGCCCGGAAAATCGGTCCCGCTGGCTTGCGATGAGCAAACCGACGATAAAGATCGCGACCCACGCCAATGTCATCTTCAGCACGGGTTTAAGCGGCAACCGGCGTGCTACCAGCGCAGACAGCGGCAGGATCAGCATTACCGCGTACAGCGCGAACTGGGCGGCGCGGTCACCGGTCATGCGGTCAGCACGAGCCCGTCATAGCCCGGTTCGACCCCAGCCGGCAGTTCTCGAAGCAATGTCGCGTAATCCATCGAATTGTCCATATGGATCAACGCGGTCCGCTTCGGTCCCAGTCGTTCGACCCAGTTGAGTACGGCTGGCAATTCCATATGCGTTGGATGCGGGCGCCGGCGCAAAGCATCGACGACCCATATGTCCAGATCCCGGTAGATGCTGGCCATGTCGTCGGTCATCACGTGGAAATCCGTCGCATATCCCACAGCAACGCCGTCCGCTTCGAACCGGAGGCCCGCGGCGTGAATGTTGCCATGCGGTTGGTCGGTCACATGAATGTCGATTCCGCCGATCGTCAGCCGATCCGGCAGCACCTCGGCCGCGATCGTCGGCGGATAGCCAGTTCGGCCGTGGAAGGCATAGGTGAACCGTGCATCCAACGCTGCCAGCGTGAACGGTCGCGCATACCCTCGCACGGGCGCGCCAGTCGCATGGAAGAGCTGCCGCAGATCGTCGATGCCGTGGCAGTGGTCGGCGTGATCATGCGTCCAGATCACCGCGTCGACCCGGTCGACGTCGACCGCCAGCAACTGCTCACGCATGTCGGGGCTGGTATCGATCAGGATCCGCGTGCCGTCATGTTCGACGATTGCGGAGGCACGGGTGCGGCGGTTGCGTGGTTCGGTCGGGTCGCATTCGCCCCAGTCGTTGCCGATCCTCGGCACGCCGGAGGATGTGCCGGAGCCGAGAATCGTGATCTTCATGCCCGCGTTTTGCCGAACAGCGTGTGGAAGTTTTCGGCCGTACGACGCGATAACTCTTCGACATTTTCTCCGCGCAGGTCGGCCAAGAACTGCGCCGTGTCGGCGACGAAGCCGGGCTCCCCGGTCTTGCCCCGATGCGGCACCGGCGCGAGGAATGGCGCATCGGTCTCGATCAGCAAGCGCTCGATCGGCAGCCGTGCGGCAGTTTCCTGCAGATCACGCGCGTTCTTGAACGTCACGATCCCCGAAATGGAGATATAAAGCCCCATATTCAACGCCTTGTCGGCGAAAGCTCCGCTCGCCGTGAAGCAGTGGATGACCCCGGGATAGGCCCCCTTCCCCATCTCCTCGGCCATGATCGCCGCGGTATCGTCCTCGGCATCGCGGGTATGGACGACGATCGGCAGGCCGGTCTCGCGCGACGCGACGATGTGCGCGCGGAAGCTCGCCTGCTGGCGGGCGCGGTCCGAGGTGTCGCGGAAATAGTCGAGGCCGCTTTCGCCGAGCCCTACCACGCGTGGATGCCGTGCGCGCTCGATCAGCTTGGCGGCGTCCACGTCGGGATACACGTCAGCCTCGTTCGGATGGATGCCGATCGTCGCCCACACGTCAGGCTCGCGCTCGGCGGTGGCGACGATATCGTCCCATTCGCTTTCGCGCGTCGAGATGTTCAGCATCGCCGTGACGCCGCGCGCCCTAGCCCGTGCGAGCACCGCCTGCTGGTCCTCGACGAGGCCCTTGTAGTTCAGGTGGCAATGGCTGTCGGCGAGCATCAGGCCTCCGCAGGCAGTTCGAGACGCGGGAATACGGGCGCCGGCGGTGCGATCCGGAAGTCGGAAGCGGCCACACGATCATACCAGCCGTCGTCGTCTATCGCGGCATGGTCGCGCTCGGTCGCGCCGATCTGCTCGAGCACCTTCCCAGCGGAGTCCGGTACTACCGGCAGGATCGCGATCGCGAGCATGCGGATCGCGCGGACCAGCGTACGGAGAACCGCGTTCATCCGCTCGGGATCGGTCTTGCGCAGCGCCCAGGGTGCCTGCGCGTCGATATACTGGTTGCACGCGAACACGCCGCGCATCCACGCCTCGATGCCTTGCGACAGCGCGAGATCGGTGAAGGCGGACTTGAACCCTGCACAGGCGACAACGACCTCTTCGATCAGTATCCCGTCGGCATCCTGGACCGTACCAGCCGTGGGAAACTCGCCGCCCAAGTTCTTGGCGATGAACGACAATGTCCGCTGCGCAAGGTTGCCGAAGCTGTTCGCCAGCTCGGCGTTGACGCGGGTCACGATCGCCTCGGGCGAGTAGCTGCCATCCTGGCCGAAGCTTACGTCGCGAAGGAAGAAATAGCGCAACGCATCGACGCCGAAGGCATCCGCGAGCGCCATCGGATCGACGACGTTGCCGACCGACTTCGACATCTTCTCGCCGCGGGTCAGCAGGAAGCCATGGCCGAACACGCTCTTGGGCAGCGGGATACCCGCCGAGAGCAGGAACGCGGGCCAATAGACCGCGTGGAAGCGGACGATGTCCTTGCCGATCAGATGGATATCCGCCGGCCAGTATTTCGCCTTGTCGCCGGTCATGTCGGGATAGCCGATCCCGGTCAGGTAATTGGTGAGCGCATCGACCCACACGTACATGACGTGGCCGGGGCTGCCCGGCACCGGCACGCCCCAGTCGAAGCTGGTACGCGAGACGGACAGATCCTTCAGGCCACCCTCGACGAAGCGCATCACCTCGTTGCGACGGCTTTCGGGACGGATAAAATCGGGATTGGCGGCGAAGAGATCGAGCAAGGGCTGCTGATATTTCGACAGGCGGAAGAACCAGGTCTCCTCCGCGGTCCATTCGACCGGCGTGCCTTGCGGCGAGCGGCGATCATCGCCCTCCCCGGTCAGCTCTGACTCGTCGTAGAACGCTTCGTCGCGGACCGAATACCAGCCTTCATAGCGGTCGAGATACAGATCGCCTGCGTCCGCCATCGCCTGCCAGATCGCGGCGCTCGCGGCGTAGTGATCCTCGTCGACGGTGCGGATAAAACGGTCATACGAGATGCCAAGACGGTCGGCCATCTCGTGGAAATACGACGACATTTCGTTGGCAAGTTCGCGCACGGGCATATCGCGGTCACGCGCGGCCTGGACCATCTTCAGACCGTGTTCGTCGGTGCCGGTCTGGAACAGGACGTCACGCCCCGCCTGACGCTGGAAGCGCGCGATCGCGTCGGCGGCAATCATCTCGTACGCATGGCCGATATGCGGACGGCCATTGGGATAGTGGATCGCGGTGGTGATATAGAAAGGGTCGGCCATGCCGCGCTCCTAGAGCATCGCTCCGAGCAGGTGAAGCCTGCGCGGGCGGATCAATGGCGCAATGTCGCGACGATCCCCGCCATCTCGAACACGGTGGCCTGCGCATCGAGCGACAGGCCAATCGCAGCGCCGGCGAGTTCGCGCGCCGCGGCGTGCGCGTCGAGTGCGGATCGCAGTGCTGGCCCCGACCGGGTCCGGGCGGCGTCGGCGATAAATGCGGGCGCCCGGTCGAGGAACGCCTCGTAGCGGGGTTGCGCGGCCTTGAGCCCCAGAGCCTTGGCGAGCTTCAGCCGGCGTCCATTGTCGCGGTCGCCGTCCTGCGCGATCGCGGCGATGGCATCGTCGATCGCGGCGATGTCGAGCCCGGCATAGCGGAGCGCGCGACCGGGTGCGCCGTCGCTGGCATGAACCAGCGCCGCGACCTCGCTCTCGTCCGCATCGGGCTGCAACGTCCGGATCGCGGTCGCGACCTCGCCGTCCGAGAGCGCCTCGAACCGCAGCAGACGACAGCGCGAGCGGATCGTGGGGAGCAACCGGCCCGGCGCATGGCTGACGAGCAAGAAGATCGTTCCCGCCGGTGGTTCCTCGAGGTTCTTGAGCAACGCATTCGCCCCGCCCCGCTCCAGATCGTCGATCGCATCGATTACGACCACGCGACGGGGGCTCATCGACGGCGTGGTCGCGAACAACGGTTGCAGCGTGCGGACCTGCGCGATCGTGATGCTACGGGCGAGATCCTGGTCGGGCTTCTCGGGATCCTTCGGCAGGCGCGCCAGCACACGGAAGTCGGGATGCGACCCGGCCTCCATGAGCGACCGCGTCCTGTTTCCCTCGGGAACCGCAAGGTCGGTCAAGCCGCCATGCGGGTCGGCCGCAGCCGCCAGCATGCGCATAGCGGCGGCGCGTGCGAAACTCGCCTTGCCGACGCCCTGCGGTCCGGCGATCAGCCAGGCATGATGCAGCGAACCGCCGCGCATCGCCGCCATGAAGGCAGCCTGCGCGGCGGTGTTGCCGATGATGGGCGTCATGCCGGCAACGCCGTCGGCGCCGGGATCATCAGCCGAAGAAGCCGGTCAGCCCTGCCCATGCGCGACCGAAGAAACCCGCAACCGCGACATCCTTCTCGGCGACCAGCGGCATCGTCTGCTGGAGACCGTCGGACGTCGTCACGACGAGGTCGGCGATGTGCTGGCCGGCCTTAATTGGCGCCTTGATCGGACCTTCATAGACCACTTTGGCGGTCATCGTCGGCGAGGTGCCGGCGGGCAGCGTTACGGTCAGCGCCTTGGGAGCGACGAGGCCAACCGACGATGCGTCGCCGAGCTGAACCGCGGCGGTCTCGATCTTCTTGCCCTTCGCGACGATCGGCTTCGACTGCCATGCGCGAAAGCCCCATTCCATGAAGCGAACGGACTCTTCCGCGCGCTGGCCGGCGCTGGTCAGGCCGGCGACGACCATTACGAGGCGGCGGCCGTTCTGGATCGCGGACCCGGTGAAGCCGTAACCGGCTTCCTCGGTGTGGCCGGTCTTCAGGCCATCGGCACCAGCGACGCGACCGAGGATCGGATCGCGGTTCGCCTGGGTGATGGCGCTGCCGCCCATCGTCTTGCCCCAGGTGAAATCGCGCTTCGAATAGAATTGCTTGTAGAGATCGGGATAGTTGGTGATCGTCGCCGCGGCGAGCTGCGCCAGATCATGCGCGGTGACATAGGTGACGCCGTTGTCGGGCCAGCCATTCGCGGTGCCGAAATGGCTATCCTTGAGCCCCAGTTCGGCGGCCTTGCGGTTCATCCGCTCGGTGAACGCCTGCTCCGCCCCGGAGATGCCCTCGGCGAGCACGATGCACGCATCGTTGCCCGACAGCGTGACGATCCCGTACAGCAGATTGGCGACGCTGACGTTCTCGCCCGATGACAGGAACATCGTCGAACCCGCTGACGGACCATGCCATTTCGCCCAGGTCTCGGGGCGCACCGGCATCATCTGGTCGAGCTTCAACTCACCCTTCTTGACCATATCGAACGCGACATACACGGTCATCATCTTCGCAAGCGAGGCTGGCGGCATGCGGCGGTTCGCATCGCGCTCGAACAGCACCGCGCCCGACGACAGGTCCTCCATATAGGCGATCGGCGCGGCGGTCTGGAACTGCGGCGCGGCGGCGATGGACGGGTGCGCGAGCGCAATGGCAACGAGCGGTGCGACGATCAGCTTCTTCATGGGGTATTCCGTGAGCAAAAGGGGCGGTCCGTGGGCAGGATGTGATGCAGGTCATAGCCGCGCCCGGCGACCGCGTCACGTATCCGTTGCGCGCAAATTCCTAGCGTTCGACCGCGTCGGCGAGCAGCCCGACCGACAGCGCGTAGAAATTCGAGCAGTTGTAATCGAGGATCACGCGGTAGTTGCTGGTCAGCAGATACGCGGTCGCCCCCTGCCCGTCCGGCTCGAGCAAGGTCGCCATAACGCTGTCGGCGGGCAGGCTGCGACCCTGCGGCGAAATCCCGAGCGCGCGCCATTCGGCGATCGTCCGCCAGCCGCTATGCCGCTCGAACACGCGCGGGCAGCGCGGCGAGACCAGCCGGTTGCGGACCTGCGACCGGTCGAACCCGGCAGGCACGTTGACCGCGACACCCCAGGGCTGACCCGCACGCCAGCCCGCATCGACGAAGTAATTGCCGATCGACGCCAGCGTATCCGCCGGGCTGTTCCAGATATCCGCACGGCCATCGCCATCGCCGTCGCGCGCCAGACGCAGATAGATCGACGGCAGGAATTGCGGGTTGCCGGTGGCCCCTGCCCAGCTCCCCTTCAACTGGTCGCGCGTGACGCCGCGATCGAGCATCTTCAGCCCGGCGATGAACTCGCCCGCGAACAGCGACCTCCGTCGGCCCTCATAGGCAAGGCTGGCAAGCGAACGGAGCAGATCGAAATTGCCGGTGTAGCTGCCGTAATTCGTCTCGTGCCCCCAGATCGCGACCATGATCGATTCGGGCACACCCGTCGTCTGCTCGATCCGCTGCAGGCGATAGCGTTGCGCCTGATAGGTCTGGCGGCCGCGCGCGATCCGCGCCGTGTCGACATGCTGCGTCCGATAGGGCGCAAACGCCGGCACCGCGCTGGGGTTGGAAGCCCCTGGCTGCTGGCGATCGAGATCGATCACTCGCTGGTTAAGCGTCAGGCCGGGAAACACCGCATCCGCGGTCCGCGTGCTGACCCCCTCGGCAAGCGCCTGCTGCCGGAGCGCGACCATATACGCCTGAAACCCCGCATCGTCCTGCGCCAGCGCCGGGCTGGTTCCAGCCAGCATGGCGACGACGCCGATCACGAGATTGCGCAGCCGCACGGTTTTCGATGTCCCACCCATCCGAAGGCTCTGCCACAGACGTGCCGCGATCGGAACCTCGCATCGTCGTACCGGACGCACGCATGACCGTACCGTACTTCCCCGCCCTCCTTTACGGTCTTTCGCCCCCGCCAGCACGAAGCCGCTTGCCATCCGGCGAAAGCAGCGGCTAAGGGCCGTCGCAGTCGGGGAGTGGCGCAGGCTGGTAGCGCACCTGGTTTGGGACCAGGGGGTCGCAGGTTCGAATCCTGTCTCCCCGACCATCACTAGCTGAGGGATCGATGTCTCATCGCCAACATGGCGATCGGGAATGGTCGCATCGACGATACTACCCGTCGCCGTACCCTTTGGGGGGGCGACGAATTCGGATTGTCGCACCTCAAGCGGCGCAGTGGCAGCTATCACCGGCTAGGCAGAAAGATCATGGCGACCGGCGTTGCTGTGCCGCTATCCCTTCGCTCTGCGCTGGCAGTTAACGCATCGGGCAAGATCAGATCGGTAGGCCATCGATCAGGAGATCACGCCGAACGGCTGCCCATGAGTCGATAGGAAGTACCGAGTATCGGGATCAGGCCGCCACACTCTCGCTGCCGGGCACCGGCACCCGCCTCGGCAGCTTCCAGTTCGGCCTCGCGAAGTGACAGGTGTAGCCCTTGGGCCGGCGCTCCAGATAGTCCTGATGCTCAGGCTCGGCTTCCCAGAACGCGCCTACCGGAGCTAGTTCGGTAACGACCTTCCCGGGCCAGAGCCCGGACGTCTCGACGTCAGCAATGGTATCCTCGGCGACCGCCTTCTGCGTGTCGTCGGTATAGAAGATGGCAGACCGGTAACTTGCGCCGCGATCGTTTCCCTGGCGGTTGACCGTGGTCGGATCGTGGATTTGAAAGAAGAACTCGAGCAGCGTTCGAAAATCCGTGCGGGTGGGGTCGAAGACGATCTCGATCGCCTCGGCATGGCTGCCGTGTCTGCGGTACGTGGCGTTCGCGACGTCGCCGCCCGAATAGCCGACCCGCGTTGAGACGATTCCGGGCAGCTTCCGGATGAGGTCCTGCATGCCCCAGAAGCAGCCGCCGGCCAGGACCGCACGCTGCGTGGCCGTGGGCGGCGCCGCGATCTGGTCCAGATAGTCGCCATAGCCCTGCTCGGCCATCTCCGCGCGCGGCACGAAGCGCAGCGCCGCCGAGTTGATGCAGTAGCGCAAGCCGCCCCGGTCACGCGGTCCATCCTTGAAGACGTGGCCGAGATGGCTATCGCCCTGCGCCGAGCGCACCTCGGTACGGGGGATCAGCATCGACCAGTCCCGTGTCGATTTCACGTGTCCTGCGTCGATCGGCCTGGTGAAGCTGGGCCATCCGCAGCCGGACTCGTACTTGTCGGCGCTGGCGAACAGCGGCTCGCCCGAGACGATGTCGACATAGATACCCGCGTCTCTGTTCTTCAGCAATGGGCCAGTGCCGGGACGCTCCGTTCCGTTCTGCTGGGTGACCCGGAACTGCTCGGGCGTCAGGGCGGCGACGGCTTCGTCGGTCTTGGCATAGCTGTTCATGCGATCAATGTGGTGCGCGGCCAGGCAGCTGTCGAGGGCGGCTCCCTGCCGCAACGGTGAAGGTCCAACAATTCCGGCGGCGCCGCGTGTCCACTGCAGCCTGGCGTGTTTCGCCGCGGAGATGGCTCTGACCGGTCGCACGCTGCAGGATCAGGAACGCCCGGCAGCACCAGCCGAACTGGCCGGAAACATGAACGATTTCTCACGGAACACCGCGCGCGTGTCGTCGGTATCTTGCAGGTCTGAACCCCTGATCGAGGAAGTCGCTATGCGCTTTGTGCCCCTTTTCGCGCTGCCCCTGTTGATGATGTCGGTATCGCCCGCGCTGGCCAAGGGTTGCATCCGCGGTGCTGCGGCTGGTGGCGTCGGAGGACATTTCGTTGGCAAGGGACATGCCGTGATGGGCGCTGCGGCAGGCTGCATCGTCGCGCACCATCACTACGCCAAACAGGCACGCGCGCAGAAAGCCGCAGCGCGCGCGCATGGTTGACCTGTTGGCGAACCGTCATGCGTCAACGATGCATGAGTGTTCGCCGATCCGGCCCTTTCCGAAAAGCTGATACGATTACGTCGCGACCCAGATACGATCGTGGCCAAAATCGAAGATCACGCGGGTCTTTGCGAATGTGCCGAGACCTACCAATGGCGCCGTCCCGCCCGAAACGTCCGCGGTCTTGAGCGCAACAGACCCCAACGCGACTGTCTTGGCACTCGCGTTGGCCGCCACAATACCAGTCGCACTCGCGAGATTGAGCACGGCGACAATCGGCGCAGCATCATCGAGCTTGAGTGGGACCGTCATCGTACCATCGGGTTGTCGCGAAACGGAAATCGCGGTCATGCCATGTTCGGCCCGCTTCGCATCTCCGGCCAGCAACAGTCGCAATTGATGATGCGCGAAGTCGATCTCGATCGGATTGGCATCGAGGATGTCCTGTCCGATCCGGACGTCTGCGCCTTGTCCCGGATCGTGCTCGACCCCCGCGATCGACGCGCGGAGATATTCCCCGCGAATACCGATCTTGACCGGCGCGCCCTGCCTCACTCGTTTGGCGAGCGTTTCGCTGATCGCCGAATGCGGTGCGCCGGGCACGATCGCGATCGTGGAGCGCGCATTGTCGACCCGGCCGTGGAACAGCAGGGTTGCCGCCATCAGAATGAACTTGCCGCTCGTTGCGCCTGTGATTCCGTCCATCAGTCATCCTCCTGAAACGCCGCCGCCAGCGGCCTGGAACAATGCGACCGTGTCCGACAGCCGTGCCGCGCGAGCCTGCACCGCCTGCCCCCGTGCCTGTGCGTCGGTCGCGGTGGCGTTGAGCAGCGCGGGCGTGCCCACGTCGCCGAGCGCAAGCTGGCGACGGACGAAGGTGAGCGCGCGGCCGGACGCGTCGGTCGCGCGCGTCGCGGAGTCGAGCGCGTCGGCATCGGTCCGCAGCCCGGTCAGCGCCTCCGATACGTCGCCGAACGCAGCGAGCACGGCGGCGCGATACTGCGCCTTCGCCCCCTCCAGCGCCGCTTCGGCAGCACGCTGTTGATGACGAAGCGCGCCCGCATGAAAGATCGGCTGCGTGATCCCGCCGATCAGCGTCCAGAACGGGTTCCCGCTCTTGAACATGTCGCCGAACCGTTCGGACATCCCGCCCGCCGATCCGCTGAGCGAGATCGCGGGGAGCCGCGCGGCGATCGCGGTGCCGACGTCGGCCCCTGCGCCCTCGAGTTGCGCTTGCGCGGCCAGCACGTCGGGGCGTCTTGCGACCAGATTCGAGGGGACTATCAGCGGCAGATCGCGTGGAAGGGTCAGCGACGCGAGCGTCGGCAGCGGCGGCATTTCCGAGCCCGCCGAGCGTCCGATCAACGTTCCGATGACCACGCGCTCATGGGCTTCGGCGCGGACCAGCGGGGGGAGTGCGCCTTCCGCTGTCGCGAGTGCCGCCTGCTGCGTCGACACATCGGCAGCGCCGACTGCGCCGAGTTGCTGGCGCTTGACCAATGTCTGCAGGATGTCGCGGTTGACCGCGATCGCGGTCTTCGCCGCGACGATCTGCTCGGCGAGCGAGGCGCGCTGGATCACCGCCTCGACCAGATTGGCGATCACCGTCGTCTTCGCCGCCGCGAGACGCTGGCGCTGCGTCTCGGTCGCGGCGCGGGCAGAGCGGATCTTCGAGCGGGTGCCGCCGAACAGGTCGGGCGCATAGCTGACCGTCACCTGCGCGGTGTGGAGCGTGTAGAGCTGCTGGTTCTGGTCCGCGACCGCGGGCGACAGCGCGTTCGAGATTCGCGTGCGCTCCGCGTGATAGTTCACGTCGGCCTGCGGCAGCGCCGAGCCGGCCGTGGCGGAACCCTGCTCGAGATATTGCCGCAGCGTTGCCTCGGCGACGGCGATATCGGTCGCGTGCGCCTGCGCCTCGCTCACCAGCGTATCGAGCTGTGTGCTGCCGAAAGTCCGCCACCACTCCGCCGGTACTGCCGGAAGCGTGGTGGATCGGGCGACGGCGCTCGCAGGCGCAAACGTCTGCACCGCGGGCGCGGGCGGCAGGCTGGCGTGTGCGTCCAGATTGTGAGAGCCCATCGTGCAGGCGCTCGTAACGCCGGCGAGCAGGAGGATGGCGAGACGCTTCATGCTTGAGCCTCCGGATGCGGATGATGGCCGACGTCGCGTCCGTGTGCGCCGCGGTCCTCGGGCGGTACGCGCTTCGAGAAGCGGTCGATCAGCACGGGCAGGACCAGCAGGATCAGGATCGGCGCGAGCGTCATCCCGCCGACCACGACCAGCGCGAGTGGCTTCTGCACCTGGCTGCCGATCCCGCTCGACAGCGCGGCAGGCAGCAGGCCGATCGCCGCGACGAGGCAGGTCATCACGACCGGCCTGAGGCTATGGCGGACTGTAGTCGCGAGCGCATTCTCCCGCCGCGCACCTTCGTCGACCGCGTGGTTGTAGGTCGTGACCACGAGGATACCGTCCATCACCGCGATCCCGAACAGCGCGACGAAGCCGATCGCCGACGAGATGCTGAACGCGGTCCCGGTCAGCGCGAGTGCGAGCACACCGCCGATGATCGCCATCGGGATCGCCGAGAAGGCGAGCAGGCTGTCGCGGATCGAGCCGAAGTTCGCGTAGAGGAGCAGCAGGATCACCAGCAGGCTGATCGGTACCACCACTTCAAGGCGCGCGACGGCGTTGTTGAGGTTGTCGAGCTCGCCCGCCCATTCGAGGTGATAGCCGGGTGGCAGATGCACGGTCCGCTCGATCCGCGCATGCGCTTCGTCGACCGCCCCGCCAAGATCGCGGCCGCGGACCGAGAACTTGATCGGGATATAGCGCTCCTGATGCTCGCGGTAGATGAACGATGCGCCGCTGGTGAGCTTGACGTCGGCGACCTCCGACAGCGGCACCTGGATCGGGCCCGCGCCATCGGGCGACGGTGCACCGATCGTGATGCGGCGGATCGCATCGATCGTGTCGCGCTGTTCGGGTTTCAGCCGGACGACGATCGGGAAGTGGCGATCGGTGCCCTTCTCGTACAGGTCGACGTTCGATTGCCCGCCGATCGCCGCGGCGACGGTCGCGTTGATGTCGTCGGGGGTCAGGCCGTAGCGTGAGGCCCGCGCGCGATCGACGTCGATCCGCACCGTCGGCTGACCGAGCGACTGGAACACGCCCAGATCCTCGATCCCGCGGACCTCGCCCATCTGCGCCTTGATCTGGTCGGCGTATTTCTCGAGCGTCGCGAGATCGGGGCCGAACAGCTTGATCGAGTTCGCGCCCTTCACGCCCGAGGCGGCCTCCTCGACGTTATCCTCGATGATCTGAGAGAACGAGAAGTCGACGCCGGGATATTTCGCGGACAGCCGCTTCGACAGTTCCTCGGTCAGCGTCTCCTTGGTGACGCCGCTCGGCCAGGTGTCGAACGGCTTCAGCGGCACGAAATATTCGGCGTTGAAGAAGCCCGTCGAGTCGGTCCCGTCGTCGGGACGGCCGTGTGCCGACAACACCGCCTGCACTTCGGGATATTGCATCAGGATGCGGCGGACGCCGTTGACCACCGGCTGCCCCGCCTCGAGGCTGACCGACGCGGGCAGCGTCGCGCGGATATACATGTTGCCCTCTTCGAGATGCGGCAGGAACTCGATCCCGAGCGAGCGCACGCCGACCAGAGCGACCGCCATCAGCAGAAGCGCGCCACCGATCGCGACGACCCGGTTGCCGAGCGCGAACGCCGCCGCCGGCTCGTAGACCCGGCGCAGCTTGCCGACGATCCACGTCTCCACTTCCGACAATTTGTCGGGCAGCAGCATCGTCGCCAGCACCGGCGCGACCGTGAAGGTCGCGATCAGCCCACCGGTGATCGCATAGGCATAGGTCTTCGCCATCGGCCCGAAGATGTGGCCCTCGACACCGGTGAGCGTGAACAGCGGCAGGAAGCTCGCGATGATGATCGCGGCGGCGAAGAAGATGCCGCGGCTGACCTCCGAACTCGCGCCGAGCACCGCCGAGAAGCGGTTGGCGAGCGTATAGTGCCCCTTCCCGCTTTCGACATGCGCGGACCGCTCGACCATGTGGCGGAAGATGTTCTCGACCATGATCACGCAGGCATCGACCACGAGCCCGAAATCGAGCGCGCCGACCGACAGCAGGTTCGCGCTTTCCCCCTGCAAGACGAGGATCAGGATCGCGAAGGCGAGCGCGAACGGGATCGTCGCCGAGACGATGATCGCGCTGCGCAGATTGCCGAGGAAAATCCACTGAAGCGCGAAGATCAGCAGGATGCCGACCACCATGTTCTCCAGCACGGTGTGGATCGTCAGGTGGATCAGGTCGGAGCGATCGTAGATCCGGTCGAGATGCACGCCCGGCGGCAGGATGCCCGACGCGTTGATGTCGGCAACTTCTTTCTGCACCGCGAGGATCGTAGGCATCGACTGAGCGCCGCGCTGCATCAGGACGATACCCTGGACGATGTCGTCCTGGTCATTGTAGCCGGCGATGCCGAGCCGTGGCGCGTTGCCGATGCGGACGTGCGCGACGTCCTTCAGCAGGACTGGCTGACCACCGCCGGTGCCGACCAGCACGTTCTCGATGCCGCCGACCGACTGGATCAGGCCGATGCCGCGGACGATCGCCGCCTGCGCGCCGAAATTGATCGTCTGGCCGCCGACATTGCCGTCGCTCTTGGCGAGCGCCGCCAGCACCTGCGACACGGTCACGTTGTGCGCGGCGAGGCGGTCGTTGTCGATCACCACGTCGTAGGTGCGCAGCTTGCCGCCCCAGCCGGTGACGTCGATCACGCCCGGGATCCGCTTGAACCGGCGCTGGAGGACCCAGTCCTGCAACGTCTTGAGGTCCATCACCGAATAGCCCTTCGGCGCAGTGATCTTGTAGCGGAAAATCTCGCCGACCGGGCTGGTCGGAGACAATGTCGGCTGTGCGCCACCCTGGAGTGGGGGGAGCTGCGACAAGCGGTTGATGACCTGTTGCTTGGCCTGATCGTTGGTCAGGTCGTAGCTGAACTGGATCTTGATGTCCGACAGCCCGAACAGCGAGATCGCGCGGATCGCGGTCAGGTGCGGGATGCCCGCCATGCCGACTTCGATCGGGATGGTGACGTTGCGTTCCATCTCCTCGGCCGACAGACCCTGGGTCTGGGTGATGATCTCGACCATCGGCGGGACCGGGTCGGGATACGCCTCGATGTTGAGATTGTAGAAGCCGACGCCCCCCGCCACCAGCATGGCGACGAAGATGCCGACGATCAGCAGCCGCTGCCGCAGCGCGAATTCGACGATGCGGTTCATTCGCCGAGACCGGCTTCGTTGACGAACAGCGCGCCCGTGGTGACGATCCGCTCGCCCGGTTGGAGCCCGGCGGTGATCGCGACCTTCCCGTCCTGCTCCTCGCCCGCGGTGACTTTCCGCGCGACCAGCAGGCCATCGGGGCGCACCACCCACACGCGCGCGTCGTCCCCCTCGTGGATGACGGCGGCAGCCGGCACGCTCAGCGCGTCGCCGCTGTGCGGGCGCTGGATCGAGAAGCTCGCGAACATCTGCGGCTTCAGCGCGCCGTCGGGGTTGGCGATGGTCGCGCGGACCGGCAGGCGACGGCTCTGCGGATCAAGCGCGGCGCCGACCAGGTCGATCGTCGCGTGGAAACTGCGGCCCGGCAGCGCGGGCGTGGTCACCGTGACGCTGTCGCCGCGATGCACTGCGCTCGCGTCGTTCTCGGCGAGCTGCGCGATCAACCAGACGCGCGACGGATCGGTGATCGTCATCACCGGCTTGTCACCGCCCTGCGAAAGATACTGCCCCGCCGACACGTCGCGCGTCGCGATCAGCCCCGAAATCGGCGCGTGCAGCGTCGTCACGTCGTGGATGCCCGACACCTCGCCGACGCTTTCGAGCCGTGAAATCTCACCCTGCGACTTGCCGAGGATTGCCATCTTGTCGCGAGACGCACCGAGCGAAGCCGCCGCGGTCCGCGCCGTCGCCTGTGCCGCGGCCAGATCGGTCTTGGCCTGCTGATAATCCTTCAGCGCGCCGCCGGCCGTTTCGTAGATCAACCGCTGGCGTTCCGCGGTCCGCTCCGCGGTAGCGAGCTGCGCCTGTGCGTTCTGCAGACCCGCGCGTGCCGCGAACAGGCCGCTGCGCGCATCGACGAAATCGCTCGTCTTCACCAGCATCAGCGGCTGGCCCTCGGTCACGCGCTGCCCCGCATCCGCGAGCACGCGCACGACTTGCCCCGAATAGGGCATCAATACCGGCGTGCTGCGGTCGCCATCGACCGTGATCGCGCCGCTCGCCAGCGTCCGCGCATCGGACGCACCATAGCCGACGCGCATCGTCGTCAGCCCGGCCATCTGGTCCTTGGTCGGCCGGAACGTACCCGGCGGCGTCACCGGCACAGGCGCGGGCTCATGATGCGTGAGCTTGCCGATCATCACGACGATCAGCACCAGCCCGACGATCACGGCCGCCGCGATCCCGAGCCAGCGCATCTGCGCGGATCGCGAGAGCGTGGCGGCAGGAGGGAGCGTTTCGAGTGTCGTCGATGCGTGCATAATCAGCCCCTTGGGGATTAGACTGGAGCCGGTAGCGCCGCTGGCTTACAGCGCGCTTACGGATGCTGCGCCGCGGCAATATGGCGGCAATAGGGGATCGATGTCGGATGCGGGTGCTGTTGATCGAGGACGACCGCGATCTGGCACAGGCGCTGACCGCAGCGCTGGCCCCGCGCGGGTTCGCGGCCGATCTCGCGCGCACCGGCGACGAGGCCGAGGCGTATCTGAAGGACGGCGATTACGCCGCGATCCTGCTCGATCTCGGGTTGCCGGACGAGGACGGACTGGCACTGCTCCACCGTATGCGCGGTCGCGGCGACACCCGCCCAGTACTGATCCTCACCGCGCGCGGCACGATCGACGCTCGCATTCGCGGCCTCAACGAAGGCGCCGATGATTATCTCGTGAAGCCTTTCGATGTCGACGAATTGCACGCACGCCTGCTCGCGGTGCTGCGTCGCCAAGGGGGATATCTCGGACGCTCGCTGACCTGTGGTCGCCTCACGTTCGACCTTGAAATCCGCGTCGCGCATGTCGAGGGTACGACGATCGCGCTGTCGGTCCGCGAGACCGAACTGCTCGAATTGCTGCTGCGGCGCGCGGGCAACGTCGTGCCGAAGCGGATTGCGGAGGATCACCTGTTCGGACTTGGCGGCGAGCTCGGCTCGAACGCGGTCGAGGTCTATGTCCACCGCCTGCGCAAGAAACTCGACGACGCATCGAGCAGCGCGCGGATCGAGACGGTGCGCGGCGTCGGCTACATCATCGTCCCCAAGCCATGAGGCTGCGTCTGCCGCGTTCGCTTTTGGGGCAGTTCGTTGCGCTCCACATCGTGATGGCGCTGATCGCCACGATCGCGCTGTCGCTCGGCGTCGCTGCGCTGCTCCACAGCACCGCGGATCACTACCAGCGCCGCCTGCTCCGCCAGCAGGCCGCCATCGTCGCGAATGCCCTGCCGCTGATCACGCTACCCAGCGACGTGCTGACCGACGGCATGGCGGTCGCGATCATCGACCGCCGCCGCGCCGTCCTGATGACGAAGGGCCCCGCCCGGCCGCGGATCATCGCAGCCGTACCTATGGACCACGGCGCGCACTTTTTCCGCCGCGGCGTGATCGAGGCGTACAGCGTGCCGATATCCGGCGGCCGCTGGATCGTCGCGTCGCAGGACAGCGCCGCCCCCGAAGTCATCACCGACGACATCGTCAGCGCCTTCCTCAAACGCTTTGCACTGCTCGTGCTGCCGATCGCCGCGCTGGTGCCGCTGATCGGCGCTCTGCTCACCCGGCGCCTGACGCGGCGGATGCAGGCGGTGTCGGCGACCGCCGCCGCGATCGGCCCGCGCACGCTCGACACGCGGTTGCCGCGTGGCACGCTGCCGTCCGAAGTCGAGCCGCTCGCTGCCGCGACCAACGAAGCGCTGGATCGGCTCGAGGACGGCTTCCGAACACAGGCCGCATTCGCTGCCGACATCGCGCACGAACTCCGCACCCCGCTCGCGGTGATCCGCCTGCGCGCCGACGCGGTCGACGATGCAGCGGTGAAGGACGCACTGCTCGCATCGGTGGACCGCGCCGCGCGCGTCGTCGCGCAACTCCTCGCGCTCGCCGATCTCGAACGCCCGGTCGAGGATTCCAGCGAACCACTCGACCTTGCCGTTTTGGCGGAAGCAGTTGTCGCCAATCGCGCACCCGGCATCCTCGCAGGCGGCCGAACGATCGCCCTAGAGAACCTGTCGACAGACGTCGCGAGCATTGGATATCCTGGCGCAATCCTCCTTGCGCTGGAGAATCTCGTCGACAATGCGGTTCGCCACACGCCGCCCGGCGCCGCGATCGTCGTGAGGGTCGGCCCCGGCGCGCGGCTCCGCGTCGTCGACGACGGCGACGGCGTGGCGCCCGAGCATCTCGCCCGGCTCAAGCACCGTTTCTGGCGCGGCGACGGAACTCGGTCGGAAGGCTCGGGGATCGGCCTGTCGATCGTCGATCGCGTGGCGCGGGCGCATCACGGCGTCCTCGACGTTGCATCTGGCCCCGGCGGCAAGGGACTGTGCTTCGAGATCGCGTTAGACGAGATCGCGTTAGAATCGATTACGCCGCGACGCAGGTAGCAAACCACGCGACAGTTCGGCTAAGCACGCCGGATGCAGCACGACACTTCGGTAACCCCCTCGGATCATGCTATTTTGCCGCGGCGAGGCGTCGCATCGATCGCCCCCGCGCCGGCGCTGCAGGCGGCCGAGCCGTATGCGCGTGACGAACTGTTGCACGAGTTGTTCGACGCAACGCGCGCGGCGCATCCCGACGCGACCGCGCTGCGGCTGATCGGCGCGGACGAGGAATACGACCGCAGGACCGCCTGGACCTATACCGACCTCGCCACGCGCAGCCTCGCGCTCGCGCACCGCCTGCGCGCGATGGGGATCGGCCGCGGCGACCGCGTCGTGCTGTGCCTGCCGCGCGGGCTCGACCAGTATATGGCGATCCTCGGCGTGCTGCGCGCAGGTGCCGCCTATGTGCCGGTCGACTGGGGCTATCCGCAGGACCGCATCGACTTCATCGTCGAGGACAGCGAAGCCGCGCTGACGATCACCGTCGCCAGCCGCGTCGCCAACCTCAAGGGGAAAACGCTCGCGCTAGACTCCGCGTTGGGCGATCTCGCGGCTGAGCCATCCGAACCGATCGGTCGCGACGTGACGCTCAGCGATCCGCAGGACCTCGCCTACATCATCTACACCTCGGGCACGACCGGCCGGCCCAAGGGCGTGATGATCTCGCACGGCAACGCCTGCCACCTGGTCCGCTCCGAAAGCGCGATCCTCGACCTCACCCCTGCCGACGTGGTGTTCGGCGGGTTCAGCCTCGCGTTCGACATGTCTGTCGAGACGATGTGGAGCGCATTCTTCGTCGGTGCGGTCGTGCTCGTCGCGACCGAGGCGCTGGCGACCAGCGGCCCTGACGTGGCGATCGCGCTGGCCGAGGCGAACACGACGATCTGGCACGTCGTCCCCTCGCTGATCGCGCTGGTCGAGCATCCGGTGCCGACGCTGCGCCTGCTCAACATGGGCGGCGAAGCGTGCCCCGCCGATCTGCCGCGCCGGCTCGCGCGACCGGGCCTCCGCCTGCTCAACACCTATGGCCCGACCGAGACATCGGTGACCGCGACCTGGACCGAGGTGTTCCCCGGCCAGCGCATCACGATCGGCAAACCCCTTCCCGGCTACACCGCCTGGGTGGTCGACGAGCATATGCAGCCGGTCCCCGACGGCCAGGAGGGCGAACTCGTGATCGGCGGTCCTGGCGTCGGCGTCGGCTACGTTAACCGCCCCGACCTGACCGCCGAAAAGTTCATCATGACGCCGTTCGACGGGCCGTCGGGAACGCCGGAGCGGATCTACCGGTCGGGCGACCTCGTGAAGCTCGACGCGGCGGGTGACATCGATTTCGTCGGACGCATCGATACGCAGGTGAAGATCCGCGGCTTCCGCGTCGAACTCGCCGAGATCGAGGCGGTGATCGGCGAATGGCCCGGCGTCGCGCAGACCGTCGTCCAGCTCTTCACCGACGGCGATGGCTCCGAGTTCCTCGCGGCGTTCCTGATCGCGCGTCCGGCAGAGGAGATCGACATGGTCGGACTCAAGGCCCGCGTCGCCGAGCGGCTCCCCAATTACATGCGCCCCGCGGGCTACCAGTTGCTGTCGCACATGCCGACGCTCCCCGCCTCGGGGAAGGTCGACCGCAAGGCGCTGGTCAAGCCCGAGATCACCGTGACGTCGGACCGCGAGATGGTCGCGCCCGCCACGCCGCTGGAGGAAAGCCTGCACCGCGTCTGGGCCGACGCGTTCGCGCCACAGCCGGTATCGGTGCTCGACGACCTGTTCGAGGATCTCGGCGGCCATTCGCTGAAGGCCGCACGGCTCGTTTCGGCGGCGCGAAAGGTGCGCGGGCTCGAAGGGCTGTCGCTCGAGGACGTCTACGCCGCGCCGACGATCCGCGCACTCGCGCTACGGATCGGTGGCACCACGCCTGTCGCGATCCTCGACGAGACCAGCTTCCACCACATTGCGCCGTGGAAGCGTCGGCTGTGCGTCGCCGCGCAGACGCTCGCTTTGCTGCCGATCTACACGCTGGCGGGCCTCCAGTGGTTCTCACCCTATCTCGCCTACACGCATCTCGCCGGCGACATGTCGCGGGTCGATGCGCTGATCCTCAGCGGGCTGTTCTTCACGGTCGTGCCGATCGCGTCGATGTTCCTGTCGATCGCGCTGAAATGGCTGATCGTCGGGCGCTTCAAGGCGGGCGATTACCCGCTCTGGGGCAGCTATTATTTCCGCTGGTGGCTGGTCCGCCGGATCATCGGCGTCACCGCGACGCCGTATCTCGCGGGCACGCCGATGATCCGCGGTTATTACCGGATGATGGGCGCGACAATCGGCGAGCGAGTCCATATCGGCACCGGGATCATCGACACCGCCGACCTGCTCCACGCCGACGACGATGCGATCATCAGCGATCAGTCGGTGCTGTCGACCAGTTCGGTCGAGCGGGGACTGCTCCGACTGGGGACGGTAAAGCTCGGCAAGGGCGCGTTCGTCGGATCGATGGCGGTGGTCGGCCGCAACGCTGCGCTCGGAGACGATGCGATGCTCGACGACCTGTCCGCGCTGCCCGCCGATACGACGATCCCCGCCGGCCAGCGCTGGGCGGGTTCGCCCGCCGCGCATGATGGCGATGCGCCCCGCCGCCCGGCCACCGCAGCGCCGCGCAGCGCCGGCCCGGCGATCGGCCTGTTCCTGTGCGCGCTGATCCTGCCGCTGGTCGCGATCCTGCCGATCGCGCCTGGGCTGATCGCGTTGATCGAGCTCGACTGGGCGACCAGCGGCTATGCCTATGTCGCGGTCGCGCCGCTGCTCGCGGTCACCTATGTCGTGATGATGTGCGTGCTGACGGTGGCGGCCAAGCGCCTGATCCTCGGCCGCGTCGCGCCCGCGGTCTATGCACTCAACAGCGGATTCTACGTCCGCTACTGGTTCGTTCAGCAGATCAACGACCTCGCGCTGCGCCTGCTCCACCCGATCTTCGCGACGCTGTACGTGGTGCCGTGGTACCGTGCGCTCGGCGTGAAGGTCGGCCGTCGCGCGGAAATCTCGACCGCCAGCGCGATCGTGCCGGACCTCGTCGAGATCGGCGAGGAGAGTTTCATCGCCGATTCGGTGATCTTCGGCGCCGCGCGGATCGGCCACGGCACGATCGAACTCGCGCATACCAAGATCGGCCGGCGCAGCTTCATTGGCAACTCCGCGCTGCTGCCGAGCGGCACGCAGATCGGCGACGAGGTGCTCGTCGGCGTGCTCTCGAAGCCGCCGAGCGACCCCGCACTCGCCACCGAGGCGGGCAGCACGTGGTTCGGCTCGCCCGCGATCAAGCTGCCTGTGCGACAGGTCAACACGATGTTCGACGAAGGCGCGCGGTTCAACCCGTCGCGCGCGCTGATCTTCACGCGGCTGTCGATCGAGGCGGTTCGCACCACCTTGTCGCTGACCGCGTTCCTGGTGTTCTTCAGCCTGCTGCTTTCGGTGGTCGGCGACCTCGACGATCTCGATAACGGTGCGCTGGTCGTCGCGGCGACCTTCCCGTTCCTGTACGTCGGCTTCTGCCTGGCCTGCGGGATCTTCGTCCTCGCGCTCAAATGGCTCGTCGTCGGCCGCTACAAGATCACGACCGCGCCGCTCTGGAGCACGTTCGTCTGGCGCACCGAACTCGTCACCGCGACCTACGAGAACCTCGCGGTCGCCAATTTGCTCGAACCACTCCGCGGCACGCCGTGGATCGGCGTGTACCTCCGCTTGATGGGCGCGCGGATCGGCAAGCGCTGCTACATCGACACCACCGACCTGACCGAGCACGACCTCGTCGATATCGGTGACGACGTCGCGCTCAACGACTTCGCCGGCTTGCAGACGCACCTGTTCGAGGACCGCGTGATGAAAGTCGGCGCGATCCGCGTCGGCGACCGCGCGACGATCGGCTCGCTCGCGATCGTCCTGTACGACGCCGAGATCGGTGCCGACGCGCAGCTCGGCGACCTGTCGGTGGTGATGAAGGGCGAGACCTTGCCCGACGGCACGAGCTGGGACGGGAGCCCGGCGCGGATCGCCGTCGCGACGTGACGCCGGTCTGGCACGACGGTCCGCTCGACGCGCTCGTCTGGGACGGTCAGTCGCCAGTCGCATGGAGTGTTGCCGAGACCGGACCGTGCGCCGCTGGCCTGCAAGGCGATGCGCGCGCGATCCGGCAGGGTCTGTCCGCCGCCTTGATCCGCAAACTCGCCCGCGACTCAGACGATGTTCGACTGACACGCAGCCCGGCTGGCGCGCCGATCGTTTCCGCTCCCGGCGGCTGGCATCTCAGCCTCTCCAGTCGCGGTGCACGCGCCCTGATCGGCGTTGCGCGCGCACCGATCGCGGTCGACCGCGAGGTCATCGACGACCACCCGCCCCTCTGGGACATGCTCACCGAGACCGAAGCCGACGCGCTCCGTCACCTGCCCGCCCTCGCCCAGCCCCAAGCATGGCTCCGACGCTGGACGATCAAGGAAGCGCACGCGAAACTCATCGGCGAACCCCGCCGCATCCGCTCCGAATCGATCGAAACCGTCGTGACCGACCCAACCCAGGCGACCGCAACCTTCGAAGGCACTTCGCGCTGCTGGAGCCGTTCCACCCCCGACGCGATCGAAACCGTCGCGCAGTGGAGCCAGCCATGACCAGAATCCTGACCCGCCGCTACGAAGACAAGGACCGTGCCGCCGTCCTCGCGATCTTCGATTCGAACCTCCCCGAGTATTTCGGTGACGGCGACCGCGAATGGCTGGAGGAGACGCTCGACCAGCCCGACGGCCCGGCGTTCGTGGTCGACGTCGACGGCGTCCCCGGCGCATTCGGCGGCTACGAGATCTGGGAGCATTACAACAAGGCGCTGCTCTTCTGGGGCATGGCCGCGCGCGCCTATCACGGCACCGGCCTCGGCAAGCTGCTGCTGTTCGAACGCCTGCTCCACGTCGCCACCTCAGCCGAACCGCCCACCCGCTACGTCACCGTCGACACCTCGCCGCAGGTTTCGCCGTTCTTCCAGCATTGCGGCTTCGAACTGATCAGCGTCTGGCCCAGCGGCTACCGCTCGGGCATGGATATGCACGAACTCCGCTTCGATATGTCCGCGGTGACGCTGCCCGACCTCGTCCAACGGCGCGACAAGACGCTGGCGAAGTGCCTGTGATAAGCGCTCTTATCGACTAGCTATCATGGTCGTCGGCGAAACAGGCGTCGCGAGCGTGTCGATCCGGTAACGCACCGAGATACCGACATGATCCGACAGCATCGCGCCGTTCGCAGCATGGCCGAACGGCGCGGCCAGCGCGACCGGGCGAATCGCGACCGTCGAGGACGGACGGTACATCATCCAGTCCTTCGCGCGACCGATCGAGAATGCCATGTCGGACGGCTCGGCGATCGCGCATCTGGCCGTCCGGCAAGATACGATGGCGGCTTGCAGACCTGCTCCGCCACCCAGCATGCGGACATCGAAATGCGTCCGGCGCCGCAAATCCTGACCGACGTTGAAATCCCCTGCGACCAGGATCGGTCGGTCCCCGGCTTCAAGCGATGCGACGAAATTGGCGAGCAGATCGAGCTGCCGGCGATAGGCGTAACTCGCGCGCGGCGATCCCGCCCCCGATGCGCCGTTGCTGTTCAGATGCGTGTCGACCACAACGATTGGCGTGGCGATGCCCGGCACCGCGATCAACGCGGCGACCGCACCCTTGTTGGCAAGGCAATCATAGCCTGCGCATACCGGATACGCCATCCGCCGCACCGCCAAGATCGGATAGTCGGAGAAGATCGCAAGGCCGCTGTCGACATGCTTGCCGAGCCGTTCGCCGACCATACGACTCCCGTCCGATACGAAATCGTCGTCGGCGCGTGGCACCGGGGCTGCGTCCTCGCCGGGACCGAACGCCGAATAGCGATAGCCTGCGGTCTGGCCGATCGCCTTGGCGTTGGCGATGAACGCTTCCTGTAGGACGACGATACCCGGTTGGGCGCCGATTGCCCGCATCGCCTTCAGCCGCGTACCGATCGCCGCCAGGTCGGCGGAGCGATCCTCCGCGATCGGCCAAGGCAAGCCGTGCACGTTATAGGTCATCAGCGACACGTCGCGCGCTGCCGGACGGGCTGACGAGTCGGCCAGTGCAGGCGTGTTGAGCAAGGCAACGGAGGCCAGCGCCACGCCGATGTGTCGTATCATCATGCTGATATTCCTGTGTTCTTACAGCGCAGACGCCGCGAAAAGCTAAAAGCCGCAGTCTTTTTATCGAACGCGGAACTTTTATGGCTTGAGCGGTGCGAACGAGAAAAGCCCGCTGCGATAGTTCATTACGACGTGCGTGGTGGTAAGGCCTGCCCCCACCGCCACCATCGCCTGCGCCGCGCGCGGTTTGGAGTGGCCGAGCCTGGGATTGCTCGCAAAGCCGATGCCGTCGTGGAGCAGGCTGAATCCGTGCCCGCCGTCCCGCGCATGAACGACGCTGAGCGCGTAAATGCCGGGTCCCGGAACGCGCAGGCACAGCAAAACCGCGCCGGTCGCGGGTACCGTGACGACGCTGCGCCGGAACGTCTTGCCCTGGCCGATCAGGACGTTGTCGTCGGCAAGGAAATCACCGTCTCGCGCGGGATAGAGTTCGGCGCGCAGCACGCCGGCGCGGTCCTTCAGCCCGTCGACATCGACGATCAGCGCCGGCCCCGGTTCGTTCGGACGGCAGCGGGCTTCGACCGTTCCCAACCGCGGGGTCGAGGGCGGCATGACGGATGGGGTGGTGGCAAGGGCTAAGGCCAGCAGAATCATTTGGTACGCTCCATGGTAGCGAGTTCGACGGCGGTCAGCGCGGCGCCGAGCAGCAGATGCATGACCAGCCAAAGTCCGGCGATCATCGTCAGCACCGCGGTCACCTCGGACGTCCGGCCGACGGTGAACGCGACCAGCCCCGCGAACACGATGTCCTTGTTGGGGAGCAGCGGCAGCCGCGACACGAGCAGCCGCAGCGTCGCCAGCGCCAGCCACCACGCGAGCGGCGCGGCCGGCATAACCGCCGCCCACAATAGCGCGGCAAACAGCGTGGTGGCGACGATCCGGAGGAAATGGATGACCGCGATCCGGCTCAGCTCGGGCCGCGGCAACGTCAGCAGCGTCTTGCGCATGACCAACGCGACGATCGAGGGGATCGCCATGCTGGCGGCCGACACGGTCATCACCTTGGCGTCGGTGCCGAGGTGCAGCGCGCCGAGCGCCCGCCTGCTGACAAGCGCAAGCGCGAGCGTGCAGACGTTGGCGACCACCGCGGACAGGATCGAGACGTCCTTGATCGCGCCGAACGGCGTGCCCACCATCGTCGCGTGTTTCCGTGCCCAGCCGTAGAAATACAGCTCGCCCGAATAGCCGAGCACGATCTCGTTGCTGATCCGCTTACGCAGCAGTGCGAGGATGCCGCTCGCGGGAAGCTGCCATAGCCGCCGGTAGATTACCCATTCGCTGAACGGCGTCACCAGATAGCCCGCCGCAAAGATCGTCCAGAACAAAGGCGAACGCGGCACGAGGTGCAGCGTGGCGGCCACGTCGAGGCTGCGGAGTTGCCACAGGGCCGCGATCAGGATCGCCGCGGACAGCACAGGTGCCATCCAGCGCGCGAGGAAGGTCTTGCGGACGACCGTCGGGGTCAATGGCGGGAATATCTCGGCACGCGTCAGCGCCAACGGCTGGGTCATGCGATGATCCTCTCGGTACTGCTGGAACTGGGCCGGACGGGTTGGCTGGAGGTCGTCATGTCGAGAGGACGCCGCCCCCCGCAGCGAACCGCAGCCCCCTGCCGACGCGGTCCTGAAATAATTTTGATCCAGTAACCGGGGCGGACTGCGGCGCGGCCAATACGGCGCCGTCCCATCATCAGCGAGCCCATGACGAGAGCGAAACGAATGGTGAGATCCGACCCCATGCGAGCCAGTGTTGCACCCGAGAAGCGGCTGATCGTCTCTATCCACGACGTCTCGCCGGCCTTTGCCATGCCGATCGCAATGTTGACCGAACGGCTCGAGGCGATCCTCGGCGGTCCGCGATTCGCGATGCTGGTCGTCCCCGATCACTGGGGCGCGGCGCGGGTCGATCACCATCCCGCCTTCATCCGCCGTCTGCGCGAATGGGCCGATGCCGGGGTCGAGATGTTCCTGCACGGCTGGTTTCACCGCGATGCAAGCGACCATCGCGGCGCTGCGAATGCTTTGAAAGCCAAATACATGACCGCCGGCGAAGGCGAGTTCCTCGGGCTCGACGCGGACGAGGCGGAGCACCGCATGCGCGCCGGCCGCGACATGGTCGAGCAGGCGATCGGGCGTGAGGTCGCGGGGTTCATCGCCCCTGCCTGGCTCTATGGTCCTGGCGCGCATACCGCGCTGAAAGCCTGCGACTTCGCGCTTGCCGAAGATCATTTTCGCGTCTGGCAGCCCCGCACCGGCGCGATCGTCGCGCGCGGCCCAGTCGTCACCTGGGCGAGCCGCTCACCTGCGCGCACCGCAAGTTCGCTGGCAGTCGCCGCGGTGGCGCGCACGCTGCCCGACTGGATGCCGACGATGCGCGTCGCGGTCCATCCGGGCGACGTCACCAAGGATTCGCTGCTGACCAGCATCGATCGCACGCTGCGGACGCTGGCCGAACGCCGCACCGTCTCGCGCTATGACGACCTGGTAGGCGACCGGGTGACCGAGCAGGTGGCCGCATGAAGATCGTCGACGTCTGCGCGTTCTACACACCGACCGGTGGCGGTGTACGCACCTATATTGACCGCAAGCTGGTCGCGCTCGCCGGACGCGGCCACGAGATCGTCGTCATCGCGCCGGGCGATGAGGATTGGGAGGAACAGCGCGGTCCCAACGCCCGTGTGCGCTGGCTACGCTCGCCACGCTTCCCGCTAGACCGGTCCTACCGCTATTTCGCCGACCGCGAGGCGCTTCACACGATGCTCGACCAAGAGGACGCCGACGTCGTCGAGGTCTCCTCGCCGTGGCGCAGCGCCTCGATGGTCGCGGACTGGCGGACGCGCTCGGGATCGCGCGCGCGGCTCTCGCTGATCGCGCATGCCGATCCCCTCTCCGCCTATGCCTATCGCTGGTTCGGCAATGTCGCCTCGACGCAGGTTATCGACCGCGCGTTCGATTGGTATTGGCGTCACCTCCGCCGGCTCGACGCACAGTTCGATCATATCGTCAGCGCGAGCGACAGCCTGACGCAGCGGTTGCGCGAGGGCGGTCTGCGGAAAGTGATGACCGATCCGATGGGGGTCGAACCCGGCCAGTTCTCGCGGCATCTGCGCGATGCCGACCTGCGGCGCGAGATGCTGGCGCTATGCGGCCTCGGCGAGGATGCGTTGCTGCTGATCGGCGTTGGCCGCCATGCGCCCGAGAAGCGCTGGGACATGGTCGCGCAGGCCGCGGCGATCGCGGGTACGCAGGCGCCGGTCGGGTTGCTGATCATCGGCGGCGGCGGACGCCAGCGTCGGGTGATCGATGCGATCGGCGACAACCCGCACGTCCGCCTGCTCGATCCGATCCGGGAGCGAGGCGCCCTCGCGCGGCTGATGGCGAGCGCCGATGCGCTCATCCATGGCTGCGAGGCGGAAACGTTCTGCTTCGTCGCTGCCGAGGCGATCGCATCCGGGCTGACGCTGATCGCACCGGATCGCGGTGGTGCGGCCGACCTAGCCCGCGCGAACGACGGTGCTCTGTACGCGTCGGGCGATGCGCAAGCCGCTGCCGACGCGATCCTCGGCGTCGCTAGGGCGGTCGACGTGCAGCGTGGCGACCGACCGGACCGACCGGTCCGAACGATGGATGATCATTTCGACGCATTGCTGGCGCTCTACCAAGGCGGCCTGCCGACGCCGATGCGTCGAGTGGGGACCGGCCGATGATTGCGATTGCACACGTCATCGAGACGCCCCGATCCGAGACCGCCCAATCTCCGTGGAGCGAACCTTTATTCTATCTGTCATTCATGGCTGGCGCGCTCCTGCTCATCGCCATCGGCGTGATCCTCGGTTGGCGCCTCCTGCACCGAGGTTGGGATTTGATAACGACAAGGACGGCTTGACCCGGTATCTGCTGCGGCCCCTGCGTTGTGGAGCCTCGCCGTAGCCGACATCGACAGTCCTCCGCCTGCCGGGCTCTCGGCAGTGCTCGCGGCGAACCGCCCGCAACTCGTCCGGTTTTTCGCCGGACGAACCGGCAGCGTGGCGGAAGCCGAAGATGTCGTACAGGAGATCTGGCTGCATATCGCTGATCCTGTCGCAGCACCGATCGCCAACCCCCTCGCCTATCTGCACCGGATCGGCATGAACATCGTGCTCGACCGAGTCCGCGCAAACGGCCGCCGCGTCCGTCGCGACACGGGCTATGTCGACGCGACGATATCGGTCGCAGGGTCCGAGGCGGTCGACGATGCGCCCTCGGCTTTCGAAACGGTCGACGGCCGGCAACGCGTCGCGCAACTCGCAGCAGCCCTTGCCGGACCGCCGGAGGGCGCGATGCGCGTGTTCCGCCGCCACAAGATCGACGGCCTGTCGCATGCCGAGGTCGCCGCCGAATTCGCCATCAGCCGGAGCGCGGTCGAAAAGCACATCGCGGTCGCGCTGCGCCATCTGCGAAAGGCGCTCGATGACTGAATGTTACGGAACGAAACATGTAGGGGAACTGCGGTACCGCGTGGTCGGTGGCGTCTATGACATGAGCGGGGGGCATTCGCTCGGAACGAGGGCGCGATGATGGACGCAACGACGCAGGACGCGATCGACGCCGCGGCCGCCTGGCATGCCCGGATCGATGCGTCCGACATGGACTGGGCGGGCTTTGGCGACTGGCTGGCAGCCGATCCGTCGCACCGCACCGCCTATGATTCGGTTGCGCTGCTCGACGCCGAGATCGGCGCTGCGGCGCCTGCGATTGCAGCACTTCTGCCCGCCAACGACGATTACTCGACCGACGCTCCACCCGTGGCTCGCCCGACCCGCTGGCGCTGGGCCGCGGCGGGGACCGGCGGTGCCCTCGCCGCGGGTCTCGCCTTGCTGCTCGTCGCACCGACCGTCACCGACACGGCGCAGACCTACGCGACCAGCGCCGGCGATACGCGTGCGGTGACGCTCGCGGACGGCAGCGCGATGCAGCTCGATCGTGGATCTCGCGTATTGGTGTCCGGCGGCAAGACCCCGTTGATCGAACTTACGGACGGCGCGGCAAGCTTCTCGGTCCGCCACGATCCGTCGCGCATTTTGATCGTCCGCGCCGGCGGCTACGACATCCGCGACGTCGGCACGCGTTTCGCGGTGACCAACGCGCGGGGACAGATATCGGTCGCCGTGGCGGAGGGCAGCGTCAGTGTTGCGCCACATGATCCCGATGGCAGCGTGCCGACCACGCTGGTCGCGGGCCAGCGCCTCGACATCGACCCTTCCGCCGGGATCGCGCAACGCCGTATCGTCGCCCCCGCCGCCGTCGCCGACTGGAGCGATGGACGGCTGAGCTACGACGGCGCGCCGTTGCCGCTGGTCGTTGCCGACATATCGCGGTATGCGAATGCCCCGCTGGTGGTCGATCCGTCCGCCGCCGGCCTGCGTTTCTCCGGGGTTTTGACGATTGGCGACGGCTCGCGGCTCCTCGATCAGCTTCGCGCGGTATTGCCGCTACGCCTGCGTCGCGCTGATGGCGTCGTGCATCTGGAGCGCTCCGGGCAGCGCTAAGCCCGCCGACATCGTCATCGCCGCGGGATCGCTCCGCACCGCGCTCGATGCGCTCGCGCAACAGACCGGCATCTCGATTGGCATGGCCGGCATTCTGCCCGCTACGCAGACACGGAAGATCGCCGCATCCGATGTCGGGCAGGCGCTGAAACGCCTGTTGTCCGGAACCCGTCTCCGCGCGGTCCGCGTCGATGCGACGACCTGGCGGATCGAACCCGAGCCGCGTCGCGCCGCTCGATCGCCGGCCGCCGGTTCACGCACCACACCGCCGCCGACCGTGGAAGGCGCCGACATCATCGTCACCGCCAGCAAACGCGACGAACGCCTGTCCGACCTACCGGTGTCGATCACGGTCGTGGGTGCCCCGGCGCTCGACCGCCTCGCCGGCAAGCGCGGTCTCGTCGACCTGCTCGCGACCACCGATGGCGCGTTCTCGACCAATCTGGGGCCCGGCCGCGACCGCGTGTTCTTGCGCGGCGTCGCCGACAGCGCCTTCAACGGCACCAGCCAGTCTCTCGTCAGCCTGTATATCGACGATGCGCGGATCGGCTATTCGTCACCCGATCCCGATCTCCGCATGGTCGACATCGATCGCATCGAGATCCTGCGCGGGCCGCAGGGCACGCTGTACGGCACCGGCGCGCTCGGCGGCGTCATCCGGATCGTTACCACCGCGCCCGACCTCGATCGTGTCTCGGGCAATGTCGCAAGCGAGGCGACCGAGATCAACAACGGTGCGCTCGGCGGTGCGCTCGACGGCACCGTCAACGTGCCGATCGTCGCCGGACGGCTCGCGCTCAGGGCATCCGCCTGGACCGAGACGATGCCCGGCTGGATCGACGACACCGGACGCGGCAAGCGCGACGTCAACCGTACCGCGCGCAGTGGCGGCCGAGCCGCACTGCGCTGGGCGATCGGCAATGGCTGGACCGCGACCGCCAGCGGCATCGGCCAGTGGATCGACGCGCGCGATAGCCAATATGCGACGAAGGGCCTGTCGCGAGCGACTTCAATTCCCGAACCGCAGGACAATGATTTCGTATCGGGCACGCTCGACATCCACGGCTCGATTGGCAGCCTCGACGCGCAATCGACCACCGCGATCGTCTCGCATGATTTCGGGAGCACCTACGACGCCAGCAGCATGGCGGCATCGCTCGGCACTACCGCCCCGATTGCCTATGTCGAGGACCGTTCGATCCGACTGGTCACGCAGGAAATTCGCTTCAGCGATCCGACCGCACGCCATCCCTGGATCGTCGGCGTATCCATGCTCGATGCGACTACTCGTCTCAAGGGACGCTTCGATTCCGACGGCACGGACATCCTCGCACGCGACGACAAGGAGGCGGTATTCGAAGCCGCGGTCTTCGCAGAGGGCACGCAACGCCTGTCCTCCACGCTCGATTTCAAGCTCGGCCTGCGCGGCTTCGTCACGGTCAGCGACATCGAGCAACAGGGCCCGGACGAGCAAAGCACCACTAAGCTGGGCGTTACCCCGAGCGCCACGCTTAGCTGGCACCGCGACGATACCGGGCTGCTCTGGCTGCGTTATGCCAGCGCGATTCGGCCAGCCGGCGTCACGCGGGCCATTGCCGCCACCGAGCGACGTATTCCTGGCGACGAATTGCAGAGCCTCGAACTGGGCTGGCGTGTCCGCGGCCTCAACGATCGTCTCAGTCTCAGCGGTGCGATCTTCGGGTCGTACTGGGAGCATCTGCGCAGCGACGTGGTCGGGTCGGACGGGCTGTTCGGGACAGTCGATGCCGGCAACGCGACCAATTACGGGGTCGAGTTTGGCGGGCGCTACGAGGCCGGGCGCGCGACGATCGACTTCGGCACCACGATTCAGCGCGCGCGGCTCACCTCACCCGCCGACGACCGGGCCGACCCGGACGATCGTCGCCTGCCGGTCGTCCCCGACTATTCCGCGCGGCTCGGGCTGACCCGACGCTTCGCGCTGATCGGACGGCCTGCAAGCGGCTATGTGACCGCGCGCTATATCGGCCAGACCCGCCTGAGCTTCGACCCGGGGCTCGACCGCCCCGCCGGCGGTTACGCGACGATCGGCGCCGGCGCGACGGTCGACGACGGATTGCGCCACTGGTCGATCGATATCGATAATCTGCTCGACGGGCGCGGCAACAGCTTTGGTTTTGGCAATCCGTTCACGCTGGCCACGACCACGCAGGCCGTCCCGATCCGCCCGCGCGCGATCACGCTGAGGCTAGCGATCGGTTTGTAACGGACCGCAAGCGCGGCTCAGCCCATCATCCGTCCGCGCAGGTTGAACAGGATCACCAGCGTCCCCGACACCATCAGTGCGATGATCAGCGTGGAGAAGAGGATCAGCTGCAGGTCGTGGCGCGAGGATCGCTTCAGGCTGATGTGGAGGAAACAGCGGAACTGCACCGCCATCTGGACGAGCCCTAGCGCCAGCACGGTGCCGAAGATCGCGCGCGCACCGAACGACGGCCAGCGGACCATCGCGAAGGCCGCCGCCGTCAGCGCGAGCGACAGGCCGTAGCCGATCGCAGAGGTTCTGAGTTCGCGGGTCCGGTCGCTCATCCGATGTTCCCTTGCAGATAGACGACCGAGAAAATTGCGATCCAGACGATGTCGAGCAGGTGCCAGAACAGCCCTAGCCGCAACAGGTTGATCCTCACCCGCGCATCGAGGCCGTACGCACAGACCTGGGCGACCATCACGACCAGCCAGAAGCACGCGACCGCGACGTGGAGTCCGTGCAGCCCGACCAGCGCGAAGAACGATGACAGGAAGCCGCTGCGCATCGGATAGGCGCCGTGCGCAAACATAGTCGCGAAGTCGTTCGCTTCGAGCGCGAGGAAGACGAGGCCGAGGCCGAGCGTCGCGCTGAGCCAGCCGAACAGCACGCTGCGCGGTTCGTCGTACTTCATGGCGATCGTCGCGCGGCCGAACGTCGCGCTGCTCGTCAGCAACAACAGCGTCTCGACGAACGCGGGCAGCAGCTTGAACTCGGAGGCAGGCGTCGGGCCGCCGACGGTGCTGGCGATCATCGTGCCGTAGGTCGCGAACAGCAGCGCGAAGATCACCGCGTCGCTCATCAGGAATATCCAGAAGCCGAAGATCGCGTTCTCAGCCTGATCCTGCGTCAGCGCGCCGGTGTCGCCGAGGTTGAGGCCGGCATGCGCCAGTTCGGGTTCGCTCACGCCACGATCTCCGCAAGGCCGCGATTGACTGCCGCAGTCTCCAGCTGGCGCGGAATTGCGGGCGTCGCCCGGACGCGCGTGAGCCAGGCCCCATGCTCGCGAGCGACCTCCGCGGCGGGAATGATCCGGTGCTGGTCGCGACCAAAGCTGCGCAGCACGACCGCCGCGACGATCACCTGGAGCGCGACGATGGTCAGCCCCCAGATCTCCCAGATCAGGCCGAACGCCGCGACCGCCGCGGTGAGCCCGATCACGACGCTGGTCGCACTGCCCCGCGGCACGACGATGTCCTCGTAAGCGGCCGGTGAGCCGTACGGGTCGGGTTGCCCCTCGTCATGCTTGTGATCGTAGAACGGGTTGCGCCCGTCGATCAGCGGCAGGACTGCGAAGTTATATTCGGGCGGCGGTGCGCTGACCGACCATTCGAGCCCGCGGCCATCCCAGGGGTCGCCCGCTTCGACCCGCGTCGTGGCACGATCGCGGATGCTCACCCACAGCTGGATGCCAAGCGACGTCAGCGCCGCCAGCAGGACGAACGCGCCGACGCCGGCGACGTACAGCCACGGCCGGAACGACGGTTCGAAGATCGCCTGCGTCCGCCGCGCCATCCCGCTCGCGCCGAGGACGTAGAGCGGGAAGAAGGCGAGGTAGAAGCCGATCACCCAGCAGGTGAACGCGATCCGCCCCCAGCGCTCGTCGAGGCGGAACCCGAACGCCTTGGGGAACCAGTAATGATAGCCCGCGAGCATCCCGTAGAGCAGCCCCGGGATCAGCATGTTGTGGAAATGCGCGACCAGGAACAGCGTGTTGTGGACGAGGTAATCGAGCGGCGGCATCGCCAGGATGATCCCGGTGAAGCCGCCCAGCACGAATGTCATCATGAACGCGATCGCGTAGAGCATCGGCACGGTAAACCGCACCTCGCCGCGAAACATCGTCCAGATCCAGTCGTAGATCTTCACCCCCGTGGGCACGCCGATCGTCATCGTCGCGATCCCGAACGCCGCATTGACGTTGGCCGACTGCCCCATCGTGAAGAAATGATGGACCCACACGGTGAAGCTCAGCACCGCGATCGCCATCGTCGCGATCACCAGCGAGGTATAGCCGTACAGGTCCTTGGTCGAGAAGGTCGACACGACCTCCGAATACACGCCGAACGCGGGCAGGATCAGGATGTAGACCTCGGGATGACCGAACAGCCAGAACATGTTGGCATAGTTCATCATGTTGCCGCCGAGGTCGTTGGTGAAGAAATGGAACCCCAGATAGCGATCGAGCGCAAGCAGCAGCGTCGCGACGGTCAGCGGCGGCATCGCGAAGATCATCAGGATCGACGTGCACAGGCTGGTCCATGCGAACATCTGCATCCGCATGAAGCGCATTCCCGGCGCGCGCAGCTTGTAGACGGTGCAGGCGATGTTGATCCCCGCCATCGTCGAGCCGATCGACCCCAGCGTCACCGCCCAGATCCAGTAATCGACACCCACGCCGGGACTGAACGCGCGCTCGGTATAGGGCGGATAGCCGCTCCATCCACCGGTCGAGAACTCACCGACGACGAGGCTCGCCATCATCAGGCCGGCAGCGCCGATGGTGAGCCACAGCGCGATCGAATTGGCCCAGGGAAACGCCATGTCGCGCGCGCCGATCTGGAGCGGCAGGACGTAGTTGATCATCCCCGTCAGGAACGGCATCGCCATGAAGAAGATCATGATCGAGCCATGCGTCGAGAACAGCTGGCCGAAATGATCGGGCGACAGGAAGCCAGGATTCTCGATCGCGACCGCCTGTTGCATTCGCATCAGCACCGCCTCGACCAGCGCGCGTGACAGCATCACGAACGCGACGACGATATACATGATGCCGATCTTCTTGTGGTCGAGGCTGGTGAGCCACTCGGTCCACAGATACCGCCACTTGCCATAACGCGTCAGCAGCGCGGCGACGACGACCGCGCCGACCACCACCAGCGCACCGGCGAACGCGCCGATGATCTCGCTGATCGTCGGGTTCTCCCACGCGCGCACGAACGGCAGGTCCTGCCAGCCGAACCGGCCGAGCACGGCGGGCCAGAGGGGAACGGAAACGGTCATCGAACGGCTTTCTGGGGAGAATGGGTCATACCGCCGGTCGCGGCGACAACGTGGTCGAACAGGTTCGGCGTGACATGCGCGAACTCGACGGGGTGCGTGATGATCGACCGCGCGGACAGCCGCCGCCACGTCTGCGCATCGAGCGTGCGTTTGCCGCTTCGTGCAGCCGCCGCCCAGCGATTGTATTCCGCCGGCGACACCGCAACGACCTCGAACTTCTGCTGCTGGAAGCCGGCACCGTTATACTGCGTGTTCTCGCCGCGGAACCGTCCCGGCCGGTGCGCCTGTATGTTCAGCTCGGTCGTCATCCCGCCCATCGCATAGATCTGCCCGGCGAGCTGCGGGATCAGCATCGACTGCATCACGGTGCCGCTGGTGAGCCGGATATGCACCGGCCGCCCGGCGGGGATGGTTAGCCGATCGACCGACGCGACGCCGAGGTCGGGATAGACGAACACCCATTTCCAATCGAGCGCGATCGCCTGCACCTCGACCGGCGCGGCGCCCGGCAGCCGCCGATACGGATCGTCGATCTGCGTCCAGTGCCACAGCAGCACGGCGAGTCCGATGACGATCCCGGCGGGCGGGATCCAGATCAGCCCTTCCACCCACCACGAGAAGTTCCACTTAGGCCGGTACGCGTCGCCGCGGTTGGACAGCCTGTAATGCCACGCGAACAGCGGTGTCAGCAGCAGCACCGGCCCCGCAACGAACAACAGCACGATCGACACGGTGACAAACAGGTCACGCTCATGTCCGGCAACCGGCCCCTGCGGATTGAGGAACCCGTGCGACAGCGCCGTGCATCCACCCAGACCAATGCAGATCGGCAGTAGCGATAGACGCGTCATCCCTCGCCTGAACCGCATGGTTACCCGTCCCCTCTTCTCGCCCCGCCCACCATAAGCAGGGGCGGCGCCCGCGTCATTAACTTGCAGCCCGCCTGTCACCGCCGGTCGGCAGTAACTTGCCGAGCAACATCCTAAAATAGCCGAGCGCGGCAGCGCCAAGGGCTGACCGACGCATTTCCACACTGGCATGAGCAGAACGTGTCCCCATCTTTCAGCTGGGCGGGTTTCGTATGGACTGATGCGATACCTGCTTGTGCGACCCGCTTTAGTCCATGCATTCCGAATAGGCATTTGCGATACGTATGAAATTGAAACCTGTTGCCGATCAGGTAATCGTGATCACTGGTGCGTCGAGCGGTATCGGGCGAGCCACTGCCATTATGGCAGCGTCCCGTGGCGCGACGGTCGTCGTTGCCGCGCGGGGTGAAGCCGCACTGAATGCACTTGCAGACGAAATCGCCACGTCAGGCGGACGGGCAATCGTGATCTCTTGCGATGTCTCGGATCCAGCGTCGATCCGGCATCTGGCGGACACGGTCATTTCGCGCTGCGGACGGATCGACACTTGGATTAACAACGCGGGGGTGGCCATCGCCACCCCCGCGTTGAAGACCTGCCGCTCGACGATGCGCGCCGGTTGTTCGACGTGAACTTCTGGGGTGTCGTGAACGGTAGCCTGGCCGCGCTGCCCCATCTCGATAAGCAAGGCGGTGCCCTCATCAATCTTGGTAGTTTCACCTCGGATGTCGCTGCGCCCTACATGGGCATGTACTCCGCCTCCAAGCAGGCGATCAAAGGCTACACCGACGCGTTGCGTATCGAGGTGGGGATGGATCGTCGTCCTGTCTCGATCACGCTCATCAAGCCAGCACCGATCGCGACCCCGGTTCTTCAGCATCAGCGCAACCTGCTCGATCGGCAGGCGACGATGCCGCCGCCCTTCTATCGGCCGGAGGATGTCGCGCGAACCATCCTCTACGCTGCCGAGCATCCCGTCAGAGACCTTTTCGTCGGTGGAACCGCGCGGATTGGCAGTATTTTTGGCCAGATTCTGCCTTCAATTGCCGATGCAGGTGCCGTTTCGTTTGCGCAACGTATCTTCAAGACGGCTCAGCCGCCAACCAGACGACCCGACAATCTGTACGAGCCGAGTATGCCGGCAGCGACACACGGCGACACGCATGGTCATCATCCGCGACCAAGCACCGATACCGCACTCCGAACGCGCCCAAAACTTGTAGCCGCGGCCGTAGCTGCAGTCAGCGGCCTATGGATTTTAGCGAGATTGTCGAGAGCAACCGATGCCGAACGGGACTATTCCCACGAAGATTAAGGTATGTTTCGGCTCATGAATGCGGCTGGTAGCTGCGCGTAATGGGCATCTCCCATTGAGCGTAAGCCGCAACGACCGAGCTTGCCTAGATGCCTCAGCTACAGTCCGGCTCGATCGATCATCGACGCGATCTCTGCTGGCAATGCGGACGCCGACTTAGGCAGGAACCGGTTAAGCGCAGTCTGTATTCGCTTGCGCGCCACCTGATAGGCCTTGTGGCGGATCGCACGTGTCGCATTGGTCCGCCAAGACGGACTCTCGCCGAGCAACGCTTCCCACTTGGCCTCCTCTGCCTCCAGGATCGACAGCGCCAAGCGCAGGCCGTCCCGTCGACCGCGAGCGTATTCATCGGACATCGCCGGCTTCTCCGTCATATCCAACCCGTTGGCCTGGCGAGCGAGTTTTGACAAGTCGCGCCCACGGGAGCCCTGGTCCACCTAATACTATGCGTAATTCGTCTCCATCGGCGATATTTTGAAGTGGCGCTTCTGGTTTCGCGCCGCGCGTTTCATTCAGATCGCCGCCGCCGCGACATTTTTTACCCTTTACATGCCGCGTCACTCTTGGCAGCCGCCGCGCTCGCCGGTAACGACCGCCTGAAGATCACCGACACACCTGGGATACGCACGCATGCTGATTACCGTTCGCGACAATAATGTCGATCAGGCGTTGCGCGCGCTGAAGAAGAAGCTTCAGCGAGAGGGCGTTTATCGCGAGATGAAGCTGCGACGCCATTATGAAAAGCCGTCTGAGAAGCGCGCCCGCGAGCACGCAGCCGCAGTCAGCCGCGCGCGCAAAGCCGATCGCAAGCGCGAGGAACGCGACCGCTGATCGAAAAGCTCTTGACCGAAGTCGGAACCCCAATCGACGAGACAGGCACGTTGTCGCGAGATGGTGGTGCCTTCTACTTGTACCGGGACTCGGGCGGACGCTATCAGCTTCAGCTACAGCGCACGCCCGTGGACCTGGTCGAGAAGCGAGTAAGGTTGATCGGCACACTCGTCGGCGTCGAACTGGTCAGCGCCGACGGTGTCGCACGAGCCTAAAGCGAGCACGCTCGATCTGGTGCGACATTGTGACTAGTGCTTGACGATCAGTTAAGGTTGCCAGCCGCCTTAGCCTGGCCGGAAGCTGACCATTACGCAGATTTTTAGTCGGAGGGCGCTTGCCCGAACCGCTAATCGATGCCTTGGTCGTGCCGTTGACGAACGCACGCGCCGAGCATGCCGCGGACATGCAGTCGGTTGCCGATCAGGCCTTTTACCATGGCCGCCAACGCACTAGCGTTAGGGCAACACTGTTACCGTTCAGCGAGTTGATGCTGTCCTCGGACCCTATTGTTATGAACGTCGGTCGCAATTGGCTGTATCTTGTGAAAATCAAAATCAATATTGATTGACGACGCCTCCCGGGTGGTTTGAAACGCTGCCAATCCCGCAACACGGGAAACGGGGAGAGAATGATGAAGACGAAGCTTTCGGTCGCCAGCGTCTTGGCGTTGCTGGGTGGCGCCACGGCGATGGCGCAGACCGCGCCGACCTCGCTCTTCCCCGTCGCGCATCCCGAGATATGGCCGAAGGTGGCGGCGAAGCCGGCGCTGGATTCGACGCTGGAAGCCAGAATTGGCAAGATCCTTGCTGCCATGTCGGTCGAGGACAAGGTCGGGCAAATCATCCAGGCCGATATCGCGACCGTGAAGCCCGAAGACCTCAAGACATACAAGCTTGGCTCGGTTCTAAACGGCGGAAATTCGGCGCCTAACAACGATGAATTGGCACCGCCGGCGGAATGGCTGAAGCTGGCCGACGCGTTCTACGACGCCTCGATGCAGCGCAATGATGGTCGGCCGAAGATCCCGACGATCTGGGGCACCGACGCGGTCCACGGCAACAACAACATCGTCGGGGCGACCCTGTTTCCACACAATATCGGGCTAGGTGCGGCACGTGACCCCGCGCTGATGGAGAAGATCGGCCGCATTACGGCACGCGAGACCGCCGCCGCCGGTCTCGACTGGAGCTTCGCACCGACGCTGGCGGTCGTGCAGGACGATCGGTGGGGACGCACGTACGAAAGCTATTCCGAAGAGCCCTCCGTGGTGGCCAGTTATGCGGGCCCAGTCGTTACCGGCATCCAGGGCAAGGTGGGTTCGCGCGATTTCATGACGCCCGGCCATGTCATCGCTACCACCAAGCATTTCGTCGGGGACGGCGGCACGGGCGGACGGGATCAGGGCGACACCAAAGTGTCGGAGGTCGTGCTGCGCGACGTTCATGCGGCGGGATATCCGCCCGCGATCGAAGCTGGCACCTTGACCGTGATGGCCAGCTTTTCGAGCTGGAACGGCGAGAAGATGCACGGCAACAAGACATTGCTGACGGACGTGCTGAAGGGCCGGATGGGCTTTAACGGGTTCGTGGTCGGCGATTGGAACGCACATGGCCAGATCGCCGGATGTACCAACGAAAGCTGCGCCGCGGCGATCAACGCCGGCCTCGACATGTTCATGATGTCGGGCGATTGGAAGGCGCTGTACCGCAACACGCTGGCACAGGCCAAGTCGGGCGAAATCGTGCCTGGGCGTCTCGACGACGCTGTTCGTCGTATCCTGCGCGTGAAGATCCTCGCCGGTACCTTCACCGCCGGCAAGCCCTCGACGCGACGCTATGCCGGACAGTTCGGCCTGATCGGATCCCCTGAAGGCCTTGCCATCGGCCGTCAGGCAGTTCAGGAATCGCTGGTGCTGCTCAAGAATAACGGGGGTGTTCTGCCGCTCAAGCTCAAGGCGAATATCCTTGTCGCGGGTATCGCTGCCGACGATGTCGCGCAGCAGGCCGGCGGCTGGTCGATCACCTGGCAGGGGACGGACGTGCCGAAGCGCGGCTTCCCCAATGCGACGTCGATCTGGAGCGGCATCGACCAAGCCGTGCGCGCCGGCGGCGGTACCGCCACCTACTCGCAGACGGGCGCGTATTCCGCGAAACCCGACGCTGCGATCGTCGTGTTCGGCGAACCCCCCTATGCCGAATTCATTGGCGACCGACCGACCCTGGAATACGCGCCGGGCGACAAGAGCGATGTCGCGCTGCTCCGCAAACTGAAAGCGGCGGGCATCCCCGTCGTCGCGGTTTTCCTGTCGGGCCGCCCGATGTGGGTGAATGCCGAACTTAACGCTTCGGATGCCTTCGTCGCGGCGTTTTTGCCGGGTAGCGAAGGCGCAGGCGTTGCCGACGTGCTGTTTGCCGGTAAGGACGGCAAACCCGTTCATGACTTCCGCGGCAAGCTGTCCTTTTCGTGGCCGAAGCGTCCCGACCAGTATGTCTTGAATGCCCGCGATCCGAATTACGACCCGCTGTTCAAGTTCGGCTACGGTCTCACCTACGCGGATCGCGCCGTGGTCGGCACGCTGGACGAGACCCGTCCCGCGGGCATGGCGATCGACACAGGCGGCGTCTTCTTCACGAAGGGGCGCGTACCCGAAGCGTGGAGCCTGTCACTCGGCGAAGGAAACGGGGGATCGACCCGCATAGTCGGCAACAGCGGCCGAAGCCCAGGCGGCGAGCTGACGATCGCCGGTATCGATCGCAACGCGCAAGAGGACGCCCGACGCTTTACCTGGACGGGCACGCGCGACGCGGACGTGAGGATTGAAGCCAACGCGCCGCTCGACATCGCCCGCGAGGCCAATGGCGAGCTGAGCATGATCGTCCAGTTCCGGCTGGACGCAAAGCCCGTGGCCGCCGTTTCCCTTTCGATGGGAAGTTCCGACAAGACCGCTGCGATCCCGATCACCGGCATCTTGCAAGCGGCACCGATCGGCGAGTGGAAGTCGATAGCGATTCCGCTCAAGTGCTTCATCGCCGCCGGAGTCGATCCGCACAAAATCACCGAGCCGTTCGTTATATCGACCGCTGGGAAACTGACGCTCTCGATCTCAGACGTTCGTCTGGCACATGCCGATGGACCGGTCTCGGCGTGCCCAACCCGCTGAGGTGACGATCGCGGCGGTTCTTCTTGTCCTGCCTGTGCAGACCGATACGACTGGCGCAACAAAAGGGAAAAGGGGCGAGATGCGGTTCGGATACATGACAGCGGTGCTGCTCGCACTGACTCCAGCAACGGCATGGGCACGGCCAAGCACCGCAGATGCACAGCTTCAGGCAATCTACAATACGGAATGGGCATGGCGACAGACGGAGTTCGCGCGGATCTCGGACGGCTTGCGCAGCGCGTCCGACGATCATTTCCCGGCCGTCACGCCCGCGGACTGGGCACGCCGGCGCGCCTACTGGACCATCGTTCTGAACCGCATCGCGCGTATTCCTGCGGCGCAACTTTCGTCTGAGGAACGACTGAACGCCGCAGTCCTAACGGAATCGCTCCGCGCCGAGCTCGCGAATATCGACTTCCGTACCTACGAGGCGCCACTCAGCAGCGACTCCTATTTCTGGGGCGAGGTTAAGCCCTATGCCCCGCTCGAGACCGCCGACGACTATCGCCGCTACATCGGTCGGCTGAAGGACGTGCCGCGTTGGTTCGACCAGAACATCGCCAACATGCGCGCCGGACTGCAGCGCGGTTTCACGCCCCCGCGCGTGTCGCTCGCCGGACGCGACGCGACCATCGCCGCCTTCACCAAACCAAGCGGCGACAATCCGCTCGCCGAACCGTTCAAGACGATGCCGGCTTCGATCCCGACGAGCCAGCAGGTCGCGCTACGCACCGAGGGACTGGCCGCAATCGATGCCGCTGCGGCGCCTGCCTATGCGAAGCTCCTGGTCTTTTACCGCGACACCTACCTGCCCGGCACGCGCACCGCGATCAGTGCCGCCGCACTGCCCGACGGCGCCGCGTTCTATAAAAGCCAGGTCCGCGAATACACGACCCTCGAACTCACGCCTGCGGCGATCCATCAGATCGGCCTGAAGGAAGTGGCGCGGATCGACGCCGACATGAAGGCGACGATCGCCGCCACCGGCTTCAAGGGCAGCTTCGCCGACTTTCTCGCCTTCCTCCGCAGCGACCCGCAATTCTACGCTCGAACGCCCGACGAACTGCTGGGCTTCTCGGCCTATGTGGCGAAGCGGATGGACGGACGGCTGAAGGACGTCTTCACCACCCTGCCCCGCTACCGCTTCACCATACAGCCGGTCCCCGACGCGATCGCGCCCGTCTACACCTCAGGCCGCGGCGGACTCAGCGCGTGCCTCATGAACACCTATGATCTCAAATCGCGCCCGCTTTACAACATCGTCGCGTTGACCCTGCACGAATGCGTCCCCGGTCACAGCCACCAAGCCGCGATGGCACTGGAGGCGCCCGACCGGCCCGCGTTCCGCCGCGAGACGTATTTCTCGGGCTATGGTGAAGGTTGGGGGCTCTATTCGGAGTGGCTCGGCACCAAGCTCGGCATGTACCGCACGCCCTATGAGGAATTCGGCCGCGAGACCTTCGAGATGTGGCGCGCCGCCCGCCTCGTCATCGATACCGGTATCCACGCGATGGGATGGAGCCGGCAGCAGGCGATCGACTATCTTGCCGGTCACACGGCTCTCGCCAAACTGGACATCGAGATCGAGGTCGATCGATATATCAGCTGGCCCGGTCAGGCGCTTGCGTACAAGCTGGGTGAGATGAAGATTCGCGCGCTGCGCTCAAAGGCGGAGGCGGAACTTGGCGACCGCTTCGACCAGCGTCGCTTTCACGACACCTTGCTCAACATGGGCTCGGTCCCGTTACCGGTAATGGACGCCGAGATGACGACGTGGATCGCGGCAGAGAAAGCGCGTTCATAGTCCTCCAGTCCGCCCTCCTTCTGCCACGCCAGAGCCGGAGAGCAACGCCGCACCCCGGAGCGGACGTTGCTTCGCTGCGCCTTCGCTCAACTACATAGGATGTCGGCTGCACCGACCGGGCGACCTTGCGTAGTTACCCTACTGTCGCCTAGCGTGACGCAAATAGCCTCATAGTCAGGAACATCGGCATGGATCGTCGCGCTTTCATTATGTCCAGTGCCGCTACCGCCGGGCTGAATGTCCTACCCGTACGGTCCGCGTTTGCGCAGACGCCAGCAGCCAAAGCAGCGGCACCATCGCCGGGCGACGCACGGCTGAACGCCGCGTTCGATCAGGTCATGCACGACACCGTGCGTCAATCGCCGGAATTCGCCACTTCGCTCGGACTCGATACGGGCAAGGATGCCGATCTGCGTCATATGCTGGGTGACAACAGCTACGCCGCCATCGCAAAGGATCTCGCCCGGAACCGCAAGGCGCGAGCGCTCGTCACCGCCGTGAACCCCGCCTCGCTGTCGCCACAGGCGCGCATCGACCGCGAAGTCGTCCTCTACAATATCGAATCGAACATGGTCGGGCCGGAGCGGTTCGGCCTGTCTTCGCCGCAGGGACCCTATCCGATCTCGCAGCAGGACGGCGTCTACTTCTCGCTGCCGGACTTCCTCGCTTCGACCCACCCGGTCAAGACCGCGGACGACGCCAGTGCCTATCTGGATCGACTGGCGATGATGGGGCGCCAGCTCGATAACGAAACCGAGGTTCAACGTCGCGAAGCCGCCAAGGGCCGGCTGGCGCCCGACTTTTCGCTCGATCTGGCGCTCGGCCAGATCGCAAAGTTGCGGTCACCTAGCCCCGCCGATAGCCAGCTCGTACAGGCGCTGACCAGCCGCACCGGCGCGGCGAACATCGCAGGGGATTGGCAGGTGCGCGCCACCCGTATCGTCGCGACGCAGGTCTATCCCGCGCTTGACCGCCAGATCGCGTTGCTGCGCTCGTTGCGGCCCTCGGCGCGCAGCGCCGCCGGCATCTGGGCGATCCCGAACGGAGAGGCGATCTACGCTGCCGCGTTGGCGCAGGCGACCACCACCAACCTGTCGCCCGATGAGGTCCATCGCATGGGGCTGCAACAGGTCGCCGAACTCACCGCGCAGCTCGATCCGATCCTGCGGGGCCAAGGTTTGACGCAAGGCAGCGTCGGGGCCCGGCTCGACCAGCTCAACCGCCTGCCCACGCAATTGTTCGCGAATACCGATGCTGGTCGTGCCGAACTTCTCGCCAGCCTCAACGCCGGCGTCCAGGCGATGCAGGCGCGGTTGCCGAAGGCGTTCAGCAACCCGCCCAACGCGGCGCTCGAAATCCGTCGCGTCGCGCCCGAGATCCAGGACGGCGCACCCAACGGCTATTACTTCCGCGCGCCGCTCGATGGCTCGCGCGCCGCGATCTACTGGATCAACCTCAAGAACGTGCACGACTGGCCGAAATACACGCTGCCGAGCCTTACCTATCACGAAGGCGTGCCCGGGCATCATCTGCAGATATCGACCGCGCAACGCGCGCCCACCCATCCGTTGCGCAAGATCGCCTTCTTCAACGCCTATCTGGAGGGCTGGGCGCTCTATGCGGAACAACTCGCCGACGAACTCGGGGGCTATGCCTCGCCCGTCGAACGCGCCGGCTATCTGCAATCGTTCTTGTTCCGCGCCGCACGACTGGTCGTCGACACCGGTATCCATACCAAGCAGTGGACGCATGATCAGGCGACCAAGTACCTCGTCGATACGGTCGGGTTCGCTCCAGGCCGCTCGCAGCGCGAGGTCGAACGCTATTGCGTGTCGCCGGGGCAGGCGTGCAGCTACAAGATCGGCCACGCGGCCTGGCTGCGCGCGCGGGAGAAGGCCAAGGCAATCGCCGGTGATCGCTTCGACCTGAAACACTTCCACGATGTACTGGAGGCCGGTGCGATGCCGCTGTCGATGCTCGAGCGGATCGTCGAGGAGCGCGCCCGCGCTGTCTGACGGCTCATTGTCGGGCAGGTTTTCGACGTTCGATTTGTCTCGCTGTACCCAGCGCATCATTCGACCCGCCAGTCGGTACGCGCGATCGCACAGGGCAACGTGAACGCAAATGCGATTCGTGGGTCGGACGTCCGCTCGAGTGCGTCGCGTCCGGCCCCGCCTGCCGATATTGGTTTAAGTACCCGCTCCTCAGAACAAGCGCTTGAGCAGCCCGACATTCGTTTGGCCGAGCTCGACCACCTCATCGCCGCGACCGCTGATGATCGCCTTTGCCATGTAAAGCGTGAAGCCCTTCATCTGCTCCAGCGTGATCTTGGGTGGCATCGAGAGCTCGGTTCGAGCGGTGACCGCGTCGAGCAGTGCCGGACCAGGATGCGCCAACACATCGCGAATGCCAGTCTCAACCTGGCCCGGATCGGTCACCCGGACGCCATGCAACCCGATCGCGCGTGCCATTGCGGCGAAATCCGGATTGTCGAGTGCGACGCCCGTCTCGACCAATCCTTCAGCCTTCATCTCCATTTCGACGAAGCCCAGCGTACCGTTGTTGAAGACGATGATCTTCACCGGCAGTCCGAGCTGGCGGACGGTCAGCAATTCACCCATCAGCATCGCAAGGCCGCCGTCACCCGACAGCGTCACGACCTGCCGCGTCGGGTACGCCGCCTGTACGCCGATCACCTGAGGCAGGGCGTTTGCCATCGAGCCGTGATTGAACGATCCGATCAAGCGGCGACGTCCGTTCATCTTCAGATAGCGCGCCGCCCATACTGTCGGCGTGCCGACGTCGCAGGCAAAGACCGCATCGTCCGCCGCCTGTTCGCTCAGGACGCGGGCGACATGCTGCGGATGAATGATGCCGCTGCCGGGAGTCCCATCGGCCAGCTCGTCGAGACCTTTGCGCGCGTCCGCGTAATTCTCGCGTGCCGAATGCAAGAAGGTCCCGTCGCGCGCGCCGGTCAGCTTTGGCAGGAGCGCGACGATCGTCGCACCGACATCGCCGACCAGACCGATATCGATCGCCGTGCGTCGACCGAGGTTCTCCGGTAGCAAGTCGATCTGCGCGACCTTCGCTTTTTCGGGGTAAAACTGGCGATACGGAAAGTCGGTGCCCAGCATCAGCAGCATGTCGCAGGCCATCATCGCGTCGTAGCCGCTCGAAAAGCCGATCAGCCCGGTCATGCCGACGTCATAGGGATTGTCGTACTCTACGAACTCCTTGCCACCTAGCGCGTGTACGACCGGCGCCTGCAAGACTTCGGCGAGTTTCACGACTTCGGCATGCGCGGTGCGGCATCCGCGCCCCGCCAAAATCGTCACTTTCGGTGCACCGTTGAGCAACGTCGCGAGTTCGGCGATCTGCATCTCTTCGGGGACCGTCACCGACCTCGGTGGCAGCAGCGCCCCAACCGAACGGGCGAGCGTGCCGGTGGTCGATCGAAGCGCGACATCGCCCGGCATCGCTACGACCGACACGCCGCGGTGACCGACCGCGGCGCGGATCGCCGTTTCCAGCGTCCGCGGCATCTGAGCGGCGTCGGAGATCGTCTCGCAATACACGCTGCACTCTCGAAACAATGCCTCGGGCCGCGTTTCTTGGAAATAGTTCGACCCCACCTCTCCGCTCGGTACCTGCGCGGCGATCGCCAAAACCGGTACGCGCGTGCGGTGGCAATCGTACAGGCCGTTGATCAGATGCATGTTGCCGGGTCCGCACGAACCGGCACAGACCGCGAGCTTACCGGTTAGTTGCGCCTCGGCGCCCGCGGCGAACGCGGCGGCTTCCTCGTTGCGGACGTGGATCCATTCGATCTTGCCTTGCCGCCGCAAGCTGTCCGTCAGCCCGTTGAGACTGTCGCCGACGACGCCGTAGATCCGCTCGACACCTGCGAAGTGCAGCGTTTCGGCGAACAGGTCGGCGATCAGAGTTTTGGGCATGGAATGGCTCCGCACGTGAGGAATGGTCCGCTCGACCAGCGAGGGGGACGTAGGGCAAACGCATTTCGGTGCGATCGGGATGCACGGGATGCAATTTGGGAACGGCGGCAGACCAGCTTCGACGCAAGACAGAACGACCCTAGAAAGCGACATCCTCGCATGCGGGACATCGCTCAACTCTGGTCACGTGGTCTACGACGATACATCTAGCTCGCGTCGCGGAGTTGCGCTAGCAAACGTGCATGACCGTACCCGCTATTCTAAAAAACCTGCGCCTGCCTGTAATCGGGTCGCCGCTTTTCATCATCTCGGGTCCCGAACTGGTGATCGCCCAGTGCAAGGCGGGGATTGTCGGGTCGTTCCCGGCGCTGAACGCGCGGCCCCAGGCAAAGCTCGACGAATGGCTACACCAGATCACCGAAGAGTTGAGCGCATTCAACCGCGCGAACCCTGATCGCCCGGCCGCGCCGTTCGCCGTGAACCAGATCGTGCACAAGTCGAACGACCGGCTCAATAGCGATCTGGAAACCTGCGCAAAATGGCAGGTGCCGATCGTCATTACATCGCTCGGCGCGCGCGAAGACCTCAACACCGCCGTACACGGCTGGGGCGGCATCACGCTGCACGACGTCATCGACGATCGCTTCGCGCGGAAGGCGATTGAAAAAGGCGCCGATGGACTGATCGCGGTTGCGGCCGGCGCCGGTGGGCATGCCGGTCGCCTGTCGCCATTCGCGATCGTCCAGGAAATTCGCCAGTGGTTCGACGGTCCGCTCGCTCTGTCGGGCTCGATCGCGACCGGCGATGCAGTGCTCGCGGCACAGGCGATGGGCGCCGATTTCGGCTATATCGGATCGCCGTTCATCGCGACCACCGAAGCGAACGCGGACCAGGCATACAAGGACGGCATCGTCGCGGGCCGCGCATCGGACATCGTTTATTCGAACCTGTTCACCGGCGTGCACGGCAATTACCTGCGGGCCTCGATCGTCGCCGCCGGGATGGACCCGGACGCGCTGCCCGAGGGCGATCTGAAGACGATGGACTTCGGGGGTGGCAACGGATCCAAGGCCAAGGCGTGGCGCGATATCTGGGGTTCAGGCCAGGGAATCGGCGCAGTCACCGAGATCGAAACCGTAGCCCTGCGCGTTGACCGCCTCGAACGCGAATATAGCGCAGCGAGAGCGCGACTGGCGCTGTAGGGCCGAAAGGGCATGCCTTCGCGCCGTCCATGATCGGCGTCGCCTACACCTAGAATGCGGTGGCGAGACGGGTCTGCATCGATAGCGCGGGGCTGACGATCGGCCCTGGCGTATCCTGTGCCAGATCCAGCCGTGCCACACGCCGATGCAGGTCGATGCTCGCCTCGACCAAGCGGCGAGCTTGGTCCGGCAGGCTGTCGGTTATCGTCTGATCCGTTGGCGGCGCATCGCCCAATCGCCGTCGCGGATCGAGGGCATCGCTTGCATGTAGTTCCCCTGACCGCACGGCACGCTGCGTCAGGAACCAGGCGATCACGTGCATGAGCCGAGTCGTGACTTTGAGCGACTCGCAACTAAAACTCACACGGACCGGCGGATCCAGCGCATCGCGATCCGCCCTCCCTGCCTCGTCGAAATAATCCCGCGCCTCGTCTGCCAGCAGCATAGCCTCGTTATATAGCGCATCGATCAGACGGTGCTGCAAAAGCAGTTCATGGCTGGTCCGGGTCATCGTCATCAGCGATGCCACACGGACTCCATGTCCAACAGCGAGGTTAGTGGCGCGATAACTGCGCAGTGTCCCGGAATGCGTCAGTTTTGCCGATTGCCGACGGCATTCGTCAGGCGATGATGTCGGGAATCATTTGATCCTCGATCATGGCGATCTCATCGCGCAGACGCAGCTTGCGCTTTTTCAAGCGCGCCATCTGCAGTTGATCGGGGACGGCGGTCATCGCCAGTGCGGCGATCGCATCGTCCAGATCGCGGTGCTCGGTCCGCAGTCCGTCAAGTCGTACCCTGGCCTTTGCGTCGTCCACCTTGTCCCCCGGTTGATGCCGCTAACCTGAAGTCGTCCTTAACGAATGCAGCGCCTCGTGCGAGTGCTAAACGTCGCAGGCGCGTCTGAATCGTCGCGGTAGGGAGCAAAACGAGTCGTCGCTGGAAAAGGCGTAGTCGTCGATATGATCCATTTCCGATGAAGACATTTTCGTGACTCGGTGGTTTACTCGTTGTCCCAACCCGAATGCAGGAGGTATCCCACCGTGCAGACGACGCATCAGACAGCTTTGGAGAACAAGCACGCCGTGCTGGATCGGCGCATTGCCGAGGAAATTCATCGCCCCATGCCTGACACAGCATTGGTTGCAGGTCTCAAGAAACAGAAACTGCGTCTGAAGGAAGAGATCGTCAGTCTGTAAGCGAGGATAGGCAACGCCCCCCGGCTATCTGCCGAGGGGCGATTTCCGTAGAATATCGCGAACAATTCGGTTTAGCGTTCACGCGTTTCGAACGATCTGTCGCTAAGCGGTCGGCGGAATTTCCGACACCCGCGGCTTAGTCACTTTTTCAGGATCGATCAGCGGATCTAGCGCGATCCCGATACGACCTTCGGTGCACCACGCTACCTTGCCCTGGACGTCTCCAATGCCGCGCAGGGTGATCGTGACCGGCGTTCCGACATCGGCGACTTGGTCCAGTTCAATCATCAGGCCGCCAGCCGACAGATTGCGGACTCGCACTTCCCGAAGAACGGTTTCGTTATCGAGACGGATTTGCGCCGTCAGGACCAAACTGTCGCGTGGACGCCGCCGCTTGCCACCCTCGAAATCGGCACCGTTGGAAACATCGTCCGGTCGCATCATACCCTGCCGTGCCCCGTGGTGTCTGACGACCGATCACGAACGTTCGCACATTGGTCGATGCTGGCCATTCCGCTACTTTGTCCGTTCGTCATCATGGCAAGCCGTATAGGTTGGCCGGCGACATACAAGTCCACAACAGCAAACAGTGCAAGGCAGTCGCAGTTATCAGTCTTCGCGCGAGACCTTCTCGTTGCGTTCGTGACGTTCCTGCGCTTCCACCGTCATCGTCGCAATTGGCCTGGCTTCGAGCCGGGCAAGGCTGATCGGCTCGCCGGTTACTTCGCAATACCCGTACTCGCCTTCATCGATTCGACGGATGGCTGCCTCGATCTTGGAAACAAGCTTTCGTTGCCGATCACGCGTACGCAGTTCGATAGACCAGTCGGTCTCACTTGAGGCGCGGTCGGTAAGATCGGCTTCGCGCAGCGAGTCGACCTGAAGTTGCGACAGCGTTTCCTGCGATTCGCGTAAGATCGCATCCTTCCAGACCTGCAGCTTGCGGCGGAAATAGGCCTGCTGCCTCAGGCTCATGAACGGTTCGTCGGGTTCGGGCCGATACCCGTCAAGCCCGCCGTCGTTCGCCGGGTCGCGATTGAAATTGCCGATATCGTCCATACGATTCATCACGGTCGCCATACCACTCTCCCTCTGGCTCCGTCGGATCGACCTCGCCGATCTCCAGAAGCCGCCCCCAAATGGTGAAAGCGCCTATAGTCGTACGTTACCGGGACCACAAGCGACCGGACTTGCGCATCGATCATCGATTACGACATTTTATAATATGATCGCGGCTGATGGTTTCACGGAGTTGCAGCATACCGCATTCGGGCGATAGCCGGCCTTATGGTCCATATCCGACCCACTTATGTCCCAGCCCGGCACGTTAATCTTGGTTCGGGTATCGACCAACACGTAAAAGGTTCATTTACCGTTTTGGATATGGTTAATCGACTTGCGCTTAACGGTTTGTTTTGCAGTTAGTCGGATAGCGGTAAACGAAAGCCGTGGGCGGGGATCCGGCAACACGAGAGTGCCGGCAACGAAAGAATGACGATATGTCAGTGCGGATGGCTTTGGCCAAATTATGCGCGTGTGCGTGTGGAGGTGCCCTGATCGGTGGTGGTGCTGTGCACGTCGCCGAACGCCCGACGCGAACTGCCAACGCCAAGCGCGTGCTGGTCAAGCGAGTCGCTCGCCCTCAGGTTGCTGCGGTGCGCGCCCGTGTTCGCCGCGTTACCACCACGACGCGTACCACCTGCGCGCCCACGGTCGTGACGGTGGCAGGTGCAACGCCTGTCCCTGCCCCCGTCGGCGAAGGGTTCATTGGCGGCGGCGGTGCCGGTAGCGCGCCGATCCTGGTTGGCGGCAGCGGCGGGTTTTTCGGTGGGGGACTCGGTGGCGGGTTCGGCGGCGGCTTCGGCGGGAGCGGCGGATCGAGTGGGAGTATCGTCATCTCATCCACGTCGAGCGGGGGATCGACCTCGACAGGCGGATCATCGAGCAGCACCGGTGGCGCCGAAGTTTCAAGTACCTCATCGACCGGAGGATCGAGCGGGAACATCTCTTCCGCTTCCGGTGGATCGAGCGGCAACATTTCGTCGGCTTCCGGCGGCTCGAGCGGCGACGTCTCGTCGTCGTCGAGCAGCGCATCATCCGCATCCTCTGCCTCATCGGCGAGCAGCGCCAGTTCGTCGGGCTATGGCTCCAGCAGCAAGGGTTGGGGGTCTAGCGGGGGGTGGAATTCGACCGGCGGCTGGAGTTCGAACGGCTCGTCGGGCAGTTCCGCGTCGGGTAGCAGTGGATCGTCGGCAAGTTCGAGTGGATCGAGTGCCAGCAGTGCGAGTAGTGCCAGCAGCGCGAGCAGCGCCAGTTCGAGTGGTAGCACTGGATCGAGCGGAGGCCCTCCGGCGCCAGTTCCCGCGCCGCCGATGGTATTGCTGTTCGGTGCTGCAGCGGCAGCGCTGGTAGCGCGGAAGCGTTTCGCTCAACCGAAGGCTATTGCCGTTTAGGCGTCCGACATTACCAAAAGGCCCCGCCGGATATACTCCGACGGGGCCTTTTTTTGTATCTGCAATCAGGCGCTCTGTAGCGCCTTTTCGATGTCCTCGATCGGATGCCCGGTCAGGTCCTTGGCGAGTTCGCCCTTGAGGCGGCTACTGACTTCCTTGTGATAATGCTTGCGGAGCTCGCCGAGCGTCTTCGGCGGTGCGACCACGATCAGCGAGTCATACTTGTTCTTTAGAGCGCCGGTCTTGAGGAAGTCGGCAGCGTCAGCCGCGAAGCGATCTTCCTCGATCTGGTGGAAATCGGTCGGCTCAACCGAACTCTGCACACCGCCCTGCGGCGACGAGGCGCGGCCTGCTGAATCGGTCGCCTGGTCGCGCGTCGCCGGATTGTCCTGCTCCTGCGCCTTTTCGACGACGAGACTGGAAAACTCGGCGTCGCCCTCGTTGCGCAGGAACAGCATTTTCCGGCCGTCCGCGACGAGCACGACGGAGTTGTGGGGAAGATGCATGCGTGTCTCTCCTTTTCGCTATGCGTATGCGGGGTGAACGCGCCGCCTACCGGGGAGGTTGCGCCGCCTTGCGTACGCCCCCGCTGGTCGGCATAGCCCGGCCATGCACGACATACGCCTGATCCGCGACGATCCCGCCGCCTTCGACGCCGCCCTTGCCAAGCGGGGTGTTGCACCGCAGTCCGCGTCGCTGGTGGCGCTCGACGAACAGCGCCGCGCGACGATCGCGGACTCGCAGACCGCGCAGACCCGCCGCAACGAACTGTCGAAGGCGATCGGCCAGGCCAAGGCCCAAAAGGACGAGGCCAAAGCGCAGGCGCTGATGGCCGAGGTCGCGAGCCTCAAGGAGGCGCTGCCCGCTCTGGAAGCCGATGAGGCGCGGCTTGGTGGCGAACTCCAGGCAATGCTTACTGCGATCCCGAACCTTCCCGCGGCTGACGTGCCCGAGGGCGGTAGCGAGGACGACAACGCGCTCGTTCACACGCGGGGCACGCCGACGACGTTCGCCTTCGCGGCGCGCGAGCATGACGCGATCGGTCCTGCGATCGGCCTCGATTTCGAGACCGGTGCGGCGATGTCGGGCGCGCGCTTCACGCTGGTCCGCGGTCCCGCCGCCAAGCTGCAACGCGCGCTTGGCCAGTTCATGCTCGATCACGTCGCCGACGCTGGCTTTGAGCAGGTCTCGCCGCCGCTTCTCGTCCGTGACGAGGCCGTATTCGGCACCGGCCAGCTCCCGAAATTCTCCGAAGACTTGTTCCGGACCACCGACGGCCGCTGGCTGATTCCTACCGCGGAGGTGAGCCTTACCAACATCATCCGCGAACAGATCCTCGCCGAGACCGAACTGCCGCTGCGCTTCACCGCGCTGACGCCGTGCTTCCGCTCCGAGGCGGGCGCTGCGGGTCGCGATACGCGCGGCTACATCCGCCAGCATCAGTTCGACAAGGTAGAGATGGTCTCGATCGTCACCCCTGACATGTCCGAGGCCGAGCATGAGCGCATGACGGCGTGCGCTGAGGGCGTGCTCGATGCGTTGCAGCTACCGTTCAGGCGGATGCTGCTATGCACCGGCGATATGGGTTTCACCGCGGCACGCACCTACGATCTCGAAGTCTGGCTGCCAGGCCAGGCGCGCTACCGCGAGATCAGCAGCGTCTCGACCTGCACCGATTTCCAGGCGCGGCGGATGAACGCACGCTATCGGCCCGAGGGCGAGAAGGGCACGAGGTTCGTCCATACGCTCAACGGTTCGGCGCTCGCGGTCGGGCGGACGCTCGTTGCGGTGCTGGAAAACTACCAGCAGGAGGACGGCTCGGTCGCGGTACCGGCGGTCCTTCAGCCGTATCTTGGCGGGCTGACGCTGTTGGAGCCTAAGCGCTGATGCGGATCCTACTGACAAACGACGATGGCTATCACGCGCCTGGGCTCAAGGTGCTGGAGACGATCGCACGTACGCTGTCCGACGACGTCTGGATCGTCGCGCCCGCCGAGGAACAGTCGGGCGCTGGGCATTCGCTCACGCTCTCGCGGCCGATCCGGGTGCGGAAGCACGGCGAGAAGCGGTATGCCGTCGCGGGCACGCCGACCGACGCGGTGATGATGGCGCTCGCCAAGATCATGAAGGATTGCCCGCCCGACCTGATCCTGTCCGGCGTCAACCGGGGCGCGAACCTCGCCGAGGACGTGACCTATTCGGGCACCGTCTCGGCGGCGATGGAGGGCGCGCTGGGCGGCATCCGGTCGATCGCGCTGAGCCAGATCTACAGCCGCGAGGGCATGGGCGACAGCGTCCCGTTCGAGGCCGCCGCGGCGTGGGGCGAGCGCGTCCTGCGGCCGCTGGTCGACGCACCATTAGCCCCGCGCACGCTGGTCAACGTCAACTTTCCCGCTGTCCCCGCCGATGCGGTGAAGGGGGTTCGCGTCGTCGGCCAGGGTTTCCGCGACTATGGCCGGTTGCAGATCGTCAGCAACACCGATCCGCGTGGCTACGAGTATCACTGGTTCGCGCTAGGCCGGACCGTCGAAACGCCGGCGCACGGGACCGACCTCGAAGCTACGGCAGCGGGGTACGTTTCGGTCACGCCGCTGCATCTCGACCTGACGCATTTCGAGTCGATGGACATGCTGACGCAGGCCTATCGTTGATGCGGCGTGCGGGCGTCCTGGTTCCACTGGCGACGTTCGCGCTGACCGCGTGCATTCCGCACGTCGATCGCCCCGCCGGCTACGGTAACCCGCTACAGCGTCCGTACCGGTCCCCGCCCCGCCGCGACGATCCGCCCCGCCCGCGTGAGAATATGCCGCGAGAGGATACGCCGCGGGACGACAGGCCGCCGCAGGACATTCCCGGACGCGACACCGGCGAGGTCACCACCCTGCCCGCCCCGCGCCCCGCCTGGGAGGCGCGGCCGGTCAGCGCCGATGCGAAGACGATTCCCGACGCGACCTACGTCGTCCGGCCCGGCGATACGTTGAGCCGCGTGGTCGATCGCAGCGGTGCGAGCCTCGAAGCGATTGCGCGCGCGAACGACCTCGAATCGCCCTATTCGATCCAAGCCGGCCAGCGATTGCAGATCCCTGGCGGCCGCTATCATCAGGTTCGCCGCGGCGAGACCGGGATCGCGATCGCGCGTGCGTACGGCGTCGAATGGTCGCGGATCGTAGCCGCCAACGCGCTCGTCGAGCCCTACGTGCTACGTGCCGACCAGCGTATCCAGATCCCTGGCGAGCCGAGCGGCGGCACTGCGAGCGCGTCGGAACGCGCGCGCGCTTTCACGCTCGACATCGACGACATCCTGACCGGGGGCGAACCCGCGCTGGCCAGCAACCAGGCGCCTGCACGACCGATCGCGACCCCGCGGCGCGTGCTGCCGTCGAACGCCGTCGTCACCGCGCCGGCGCGTCTCGCGAGCGGCGGGTTCCTCTGGCCGGTAGACGGCAAGGTCGTGAAGCGCTTCGGCCACGGTGCCAGCGGCGAACGCAACGACGGCATCAAGATCGCCGTACCGGTCTCGACCCCGATCCATGCGGCCGCGGACGGCGTCGTCGCGTATGTCGGCGACGGCATCGCTGCGCTCGGCGGACTAGTCATCATCAAGCACGGCGGCGGCTGGACGAGCGTTTACGGCCACGCGTCGAAGCTGCTCGTGCAACGCGGGCAGAGCGTCAAGCGGGGCCAGACGATCGCGCTGTCGGGCGACACTGGGTTTGCGGATCGCCCCGAACTGCACTTTGAACTGCGCAAGGGGCGCACCCCGGTGGATCCAACGTCGCAGTTGCCACGAACGTGATTCTCCCCTCCCGCTTGCGGGAGGGGTCGGGGGAGGGCATGGGGGCTGGCAAGCCCCTCCCCTAACCCCTCCCGCACGCGGAAGGGGAACGAGACGCACCATGACCTACCAGTCCGACCTGCTCACCACGCTGACCTCGCGCGGCTATGTCCACCAGATGACCGATGCCGCCGCGCTCGATGCGCTCGCCGGCAAACAAGTGGTACCCGGCTATATCGGCTTCGATCCGACCGCGCCGTCGCTCCACGTCGGCAGCCTCGTCCAGATCATGCTGCTCCGTCGGCTCCAGCAGACCGGCCACAAGCCGATCGTCCTGATGGGCGGCGGCACCGGCAAGATCGGCGACCCCAGCTTCAAGGACGAAGCGCGCAAGCTGCTCGGCGAGGACGGGATCAAGGCCAACGTCGCCTCGATCCGGCGCATCTTCGAACGCTTCCTGACCTTCGGCGACGGGCCCACCGACGCGGTGATGCTCGACAATGCCGAGTGGCTCGACGCGCTCGAATATATCCCGTTCCTGCGCGATGTCGGCCAGCACTTCTCGGTCAACCGGATGCTCGCCTTCGATTCGGTCAAGCTCCGCCTCGACCGCGAACAGTCGCTGAGCTTCCTCGAATTCAACTACATGATCCTCCAGGCGTACGACTTCCTCGAACTGTCGCGCCGCGCCGACTGCCGGTTGCAGATGGGCGGCTCGGATCAGTGGGGCAACATCGTCAACGGCATTGAACTCGCACGCCGGATGGACTCGACCGAGGTCTACGGTGTCACCACCCCGCTGATCACGACCGCGGATGGCGGCAAGATGGGCAAGACGATGTCGGGTGCGGTCTGGCTGCACGAGGACCAGTTGCCGAATTTCGATTACTGGCAGTTCTGGCGCAACACCGACGACCGCGACGTCGGCCGCTTCCTGAAGCTGTTCACCGACCTCCCGCTCGACGAGATCGCGCGTCTCGAGGCGCTCGAAGGCGCGGAGATCAACGCCGCCAAGATCGTCCTCGCCAACGAAGCGACTGCCATGTGCCGTGGTCGGGACGCCGCCGAACAGGCCGCGGAGACAGCGCGTAAGACGTTCGAGGAAGGCGCGTCGGGCGACTCGCTCCCGAGCTTTGCGGTGAGCGGCGGCACGATCGGCATCGTCGAGGCGCTCGTCGGATTGGGCTTCGTAGCGTCGAACGGTGAGGCCCGCAGAAAGATCGCGGAGGGCGCGGTTCGCGTCGATGGAGAGGCCGTCCGCGAAACGACGGCAACCATCGACGTCAGCTCGCCCGTTCGCCTCAGCCTCGGCAAAAAACGGCACGGGATGCTAACCCCTTCGTAATAGACGCATTCTCATTTCGAAGAACGCCGCGTTAAGCATGACCGTTCGCACCCGGTTCACGCCATCCGGCATAAGTTAACGTTGATGGTCACAACCGGGGAACGATCGATGCCAGGCTCTGCAACGGCCGTTCGAGACGCACGGGGCGCGCCCCGCGACGAGGTAATGCATCGCACGCGAGCGATCGACGCGGCGAGGAACAGCATCAAGCTGGTGCTGGTGAACATGTCGGCGAACGGCCTGATGGCGCGCTGCGAAGGCAATGCCGTTGCGGGCGATGTCTTGCAAATCCATCTGCCGATCCTCGGTAGCGTCGACGCGGTGGTACGCTGGTCGCTTGGCGGCCGAATCGGCTGCGAACTGGACCGGACGATCCCGCTTTCCGAGTATTACGGCATGCTGGCGGTGATGACCCGCAACAGCTGACGGATCAGCCGGCGCGGACCAGCACCACGCCACCTATCACCAGCGCAACCCCCGCCAACCGCGCCACGCTGATCGGCTGCTGGCTGAGCCCGAGCAGCCCGAACCGGTCCAGGATCAGCGCTGTGACGAGTTGGCTCGCGACCGCCAGCGTCAGAGCCGATGCGAGGCCCAACCGAGGCGTCGCATAGGCGAGCGCGGCGACGAAACACGCACCGTACAGACCGCCCAGCCATGCCCAGCCCGGCGCGCCCTTCAATGCCGCCGGCATCGTCCGATCGGTTGCCGCCCAGACGCCCAACAGCGCGATCGTCCCGACCGCGAACGACACCAGCGACCCGAGCCACAGCGAGCCGGACGCTTTGACCAGTGCGGCGTTGGTCGGTGGCTGGATCGCAAGCCCGATACCCGCGAGAAGAACGACGAAAATTGGGAGCAGGGCAACCATGGCGGGTCCGTGAGCGCTTGCCCCGTACAGGTCAACCCGAGCGCAGCAGCGCCACGCCCGCGTCTCGATCGAACAGGTACAGCGCGGTGCGCGCCGCCTGCCCCCTTGGCCCCTCCAAGCCACCGTCGCGATCGATCAGCAGGCGCGCGTCGTCGTGCGCGCCTTGTAGGAGGTCGGCCATCATGTCGGGGGTCGCGAGCCGGAACGCCATCTCGCCCGATTGCTTGGTGCCGAGCAGTTCGCCGGCACCGCGGAGGCGGAGATCCTCCTCGGCGATGCGGAAACCATCGTTGGTCTCGCGCATCAGCGCGAGACGCGCGCGGGATGTTTCGCTCAGCGACGACCCGCGCATCAGCAGGCAGATCGATCGCCCGGTGCCGCGCCCTACCCGCCCGCGGAGCTGGTGGAGCTGTGCGAGGCCGAAGCGGTCGGCGTGCTCGATCACGATCAGCGTCGCGTTGGGCACGTCGACGCCGACCTCGATCACGGTGGTCGCGACGAGGACGGACGTGCGGGCGGCGGAGAACTCGGCCATCACCGCGTCTTTCTCCGCCGGCTTCATGCGACCGTGGACAAGTGCCACCTTGTCGCCGAACCGGGCGCGCAGCGTTTCCGCGCGCATCTCGGCGGCGGCGAGGTCGCTCTTCTCGCTCTCCTCGACCAACGGGCAGACCCAATACGCCTGCCCACCGTCCGCCAGATGCCGACCGAGCGCATTGACCACGTCGTCGAGCCGGTCTTCGGAGATCACGCGCGTCTCGATCGGCTGGCGGCCCGGTGGCATCTCGTCGAGGCGGCTGACGTCCATCTCGCCATACTGCGCGAGCGTCAACGTCCGGGGAATTGGCGTCGCAGTCATCGCCAGCAGATGCGGCGGCGCGACACCCTTGGCCTGCAACGTCATCCTTTGCGCGACGCCGAAACGGTGCTGCTCGTCGACCACGACGAGGCCGAGGTCCTTGTAGCCGACCGCGTCCTGGAAGATCGCGTGCGTGCCGACGAGGATGTCGATCTCCCCGCTCGCCAGCGCCATCAGCGTCGCCTCGCGCACACGGCCCTTGTCGCGACCGGTGAGCACGCCGATCTCGATCGGCAGGCCGGCGAGCGTCTTTCGCAGCGTCTCGTAATGCTGGCGGGCGAGAATTTCGGTCGGCGCGAGCATCGCCGCCTGCGCGCCCGCCTCGACCGCGATCAGCATCGCCATCGCCGAGACGAGTGTTTTGCCCGAACCGACATCGCCTTGCAGCAGCCGCAGCATTGGCGCGGTCTGCGCGAGATCGCCCTCGATCTCGCCGACCGTCCGTGATTGCGCGCCGGTCAGCGTGTAGGGCAGTTTCAGCATGTCGCGCAGCCGCCCGTCGCCTTGCAACGCCCGCCCCCGCCGTTTCCGCGTGTCGGCACGGACCAATGTCATCGCCAACTGATTCGCGAACACCTCGTCATACGCCAGCCGCTCGCGTGCCTTCGCGTCCGAGGGGTCGGCGTGGATGCGCTCCAGCGACTCGTGCCAGCCGGGCCATTCGCGTTTCGCCTTCAAACCGGGTTCGATCCACTCGGGCAGGTCCGGCGCGCGCGCGACCGCTTGTGTTGTCAGCGCTGCCAGCCGCCGCGACGTGAGGCCTTCCGACAGCGGATAGATCGGCTCGCGCTCGCGCAACTCCTCGTCCGGCTCGACGATGTCGGGATGGACGATCTGCAATTCCTGCCCGTATTCGTCCAGCCGCCCGGAGACGCGCTTGGCCTCGCCGATCGGGAGGAGCTTCTTCGCCCAGCCAGAGCTGCCGCCGAAGAAGACGAGGCTGACGTCATTGCCGTGCCCGTCGGTCGCCTGCACCCGAGTCGGGCCGCGGCCCGCGCTGATCCTGTAGTCGCGCGGCGTCAGCGTGATCGTGATGATCCGCCCGGCATCGCTCGACATCAGCTCGGTGCGTGGCAAACGATCGACGTACCCCGTCGGCAGATGGAAGGCGACGTCGACGACGCGCGCGAGCCCGAGCCGGTCGAGCGGCTTGGCGAGCGCGGGCCCGACCCCCTTCAAGACGAGGGTTTCGGCGAACAGCGGATTGAGGATTTCGGGTCGCATGACTATCTGGCCTCTATAGCCTAGCCGACGGCCGCTGCTACGGGTCCCTGCAAGTGTTTTGCCGGGGTCCCGCCAGCGGTCGCCGGCTGTTCGTGTTTGGAGTTCGAAATGGACCACGAGACCCGCCTCAAGCGCCTGGGCTTTCGCAGCTCGCACCGCGGCACGCGCGAGGCCGACATGATGATCGGCGGCTTCTTCGAAACCTATGGCCGGACGTGGACGCCGGAAGAGCTCGACTGGTTCGAAACGCTGCTGGAGGAACAGGACGTCGACATCATGGGCTGGGCGATCGGCTCGATCGTCTGCCCGCCCGAGTGGGACGGCCCGATGATGCAGGCGATGCGTGACATTAATTACGTGACCGTCGTGAAGTAATCTTCTGCGCCCCTCCCTGGAAGGGAGGGGTCGGGGGTGGGTCGGCCGCTTGGCGGTCGTGACACGCGCCTCATACCAACCCACCCCCAGCCCCTCCCTTCCAGGGAGGGGGGAGTTCGAATGCCAGACCTCAAGACGATCCTTTCCGCGACGAGCCCGCTGATCCTCTCGGGCGTGCCCTCCGGCTTCCAGCCTTCGCTGCTCGCCGATCTCGCGCGCGCCGCGAAAACTCGCGCGGTGTTCATCGCGCCGGACGATGCGGCGATGCGTGCGGTCGCCTCGACCGCGGCGTATTTCGCGCCCGATCTCGAAGTGCTGAGCTTCCCCGCCTGGGACTGCCTCCCTTACGACCGCGCCTCACCCACGCTCCGCATCATGGCCGAGCGTGTCGCCGCGCTCCAACGCCTGCAAGGCAAACCCAAGGGGCCGCAGCTTCTACTCACCACCGCCAACGCCGCGACCCAACGCGTCCTCACCCCGTTCCGCATCCGCCAACTCGTCGCGAGGCTCGCCCCCGGCGAACGGATTGGTCGCGACAAGCTCGCGATGCTGCTCCAGGCGAACGGCTATGTCCGCACCGACACCGTCCACGATCAGGGTGAGTACGCGGTGCGCGGCGGGATCGTCGATCTCTACCCGTCGGGCGAAGACCACGCGCTCCGCCTCGATTTCTTCGGCGATGAGATCGAGAGCGTCCGCACGTTCGACGCGGCGGACCAACGCACCACCGGCCGGATCGACGGCTTCGTCCTGCTCCCCGCCTCCGAGGCGCTGCTCGACGAGGACTCGATCAAGCGTTTCCGCACGCGCTACCGCGACGCGTTCGGTGCGACCGCGACCGGCGATCCGATGTACCAGGCGATTTCCGAAGGCCGGCGGATCGCGGGCATGGAGCATTGGCTGCCGCTGTTCGAGGAGAAGATGGCGACGCTGTTCGACCATCTCGGCGCCGACGACGTGGTGGTCCGCGATAACGGCGTCGCGGCGGCGGTCGAAAGCCGGCTCGAATCGATCGCCGACTATTACGAGAACCGCAAGCGCGCCGAGGCCGCGCAGCCCGGCAGCTACCGCCCGATGCCCGCCAAGGCGCTCTATCTCGACGCGCAGGAATGGTCCGGCGGGGTCGAGGCGTTCGCGGCGCACATCACCTCGCCGTTCCACGAACCGCCGAGCGACACCGTGCTCGACTTCGATGTCGACGGCCCACGCGACTTCGGACCCGAGCGCGCGGCGCAAGCGAACATCTACGAAGCCGTCGCCGACCACGTCGAGAAGCTCAGGAAACAAGGCCGCAAGCCGATCCTCGCCAGCTACTCGATCGGTGCACGCGAACGCCTGGGGAGCCTGCTTGCCGATCACGGGATGAAAGGCGGCAAGCACGCCGAGACCTGGCAGGAGGCGCTCGGCATCGCCGATACCGCCAAGAGCTTCGGCGTCGCGCTGATCGTCCTGCCGCTCGATCACGGCTTCACCGCGCCGGGGATCGCGGTGCTCACCGAGCAGGACATGCTCGGCGACCGTCTCGTGCACCGCAAGAAGCGCAAGAAATCCGCCGACGCGTTCCTCGCCGAACTCGCGACGCTGACGCCGGGCGATCTGGTCGTCCACACCGAGCACGGCATCGGGCGGTACGAGGGACTGACCTCGATCCCGGTCGGCCAGAGCCCGCACGACTGTGTCGCGCTCAGCTATGCCGGCGGCGACAAGCTGTACGTGCCGGTCGAGAATATCGACGTCCTCTCGCGCTACGGTTCGTCCGAAGAAGGCGCGACGCTCGACCGTCTCGGCGGCGAAGGCTGGCAGCGCCGCAAGTCGAAGATGAAGGAGCGGATCCGCGAGATCGCCGGCGAACTCATCGCGACCGCCGCCGAGCGGGCGCTGCATCCGGGCGACGTGCTCGAACCCGATGCGAGCGGCTATCCGAGCTTCGTCGACCGCTTCCCGTACGAGGAAACCGAGGATCAGGACCGCGCGATCGAGGACGTGCTCGGCGATCTCGCCGCGGGCAAACCGATGGACCGACTGGTGGTCGGCGACGTCGGCTTCGGCAAGACCGAGGTCGCGCTCCGCGCCGCATTCGTCGCAGCGATGGGTGGCAAGCAGGTCGCGATCGTCTGCCCGACGACGCTGCTTGCGCGCCAGCATTACAACAATTTCGTCGCCCGCTTCGAAGGCTTCCCGATGAACATGGGCCGGCTGTCGCGCCTCGTCACCGCGAGCGAGGCGAAGGCGACCAAGGAGGGGCTCGCAAACGGCACGATCGACGTCGTCATCGGCACGCATGCGCTGCTCGCGAAGAATATCGACTTCAAGCGGCTCGGGCTGGTGGTGGTCGACGAAGAGCAGCGCTTCGGCGTGACGCACAAGGAGCGGCTGAAGGCGCTGCGGGCGGACGTCCACATGCTGACGCTGACCGCGACGCCGATCCCGCGCACGCTGCAGATGGCGATGTCGGGGATCCGCGAGCTGTCGGTGATCCAGACCCCGCCGGTCGATCGCCTCGCCGTGCGGACGTACATCATGCCGTTCGACCCGGTCGTGCTGCGCGAGGCATTACTCCGCGAGCATTACCGCGGCGGGCAGAGCTTCGTCGTCACGCCGCGCGTCGCGGACCTGCCCGAGATCGAGGATTTCCTGCGCGAACAGGTGCCCGAGATCCGCTTCGTCGTCGCGCACGGCCAAATGTCGCCGACCGAGGTCGAGGAACGCATGTCGGCGTTCTACGACAAGAAGTTCGAGGTGCTCGTCTCGACCACGATCATCGAGAGCGGGATCGACATCGCCTCCGCCAACACGATGATCGTCCACCGTGCCGACCGCTTCGGCCTCGCGCAGCTGTACCAGTTGCGCGGACGCGTCGGACGGTCGAAGACGCGCGCGTATGCGTATCTCGTGACGCCGCCCGAGCGGCAGATGACGGTGACGGCGGAGAAGCGCCTCAAGGTGCTGTCCGACCTCGATTCGCTGGGGGCGGGCTTCCAGCTGGCGAGCCACGATCTGGATATCCGCGGCGCGGGCAACATGCTCGGCGACGAACAGACCGGGCACATCAAGGAGGTCGGGTTCGAACTCTACCAGGCGATGCTCGAGGAGGCTATCATGGACGCCAAGGCCGGCGGCATGACCTCATCGCGGCCGCGCGATTTCTCGCCGCAGATCACGGTGGATGCGCCGATCCTCATACCCGAGGATTATGTGCCCGATCTCGACCTGCGGATGGGGCTGTATCGCCGCCTCAACGATCTCGACGAGGGCCAGGAGATCGAGGCGTTCGCCGCCGAGATGATCGATCGCTTCGGCCCGCTGCCGGATGCCACCGAGAATCTGATCAAGGTCATCGAGATCAAGCTGAACGCGAAACGCGCGTGCGTGTCAAAGATCGACGTCGGGCCGAAGGGCGTGCTGGTCTCGTTCCACGACGACAAGCCGCCGAACATCGACAAGCTGCTCGCGTATGTCGAGCGGCTGAACGGGGTCGCGCGGTTGCGGCCGGACAGCAAGCTGGTGCTGCAACGGGCGTGGGGCGATCCGAAAGCGCGGCTGCACGGGGCGCTACAGCTGTCGAAGGGGCTGGCGAAGGCTGCGGGATGAGTTCTTAGCCCTCTCCCCTTCGGGGAGAGGGTTGGGTGAGGGGCGCCGCGCGCGATGCCCTCTATAACAGCCCCTCACCCCACCCTCTCCCCGAAGGGGAGAGGGAGCAGCGCTACGAAAAAGGCCGGACTACCCTGGGTAGCCCGGCCGTTTTGACATCTCGAAGGTACCGCTTACTTCGGCAACACGACGCTCGGTCCGATGCTGTCGACAACCTTCCGCGCATCGAACGCGCGGATGTTGTCGCGCGGGATCGGGCCCTTGCGCATCACGATCTCGGCGGTCGCTTCATACCGATCGATCGTGCGGACATCGAAGTCGTTGCCCCACGGGCCGCCACCGAAACCGCCATAGCCACCGCCGAAACCACCACCGAAGCCGCCGTACGGGCTCCAGTTGCGCCATCCGAAGCCGCGGCCGTAATAGCGCCACGATGGACCCCAATAGCCGCCGAAACCGCCATAGCCGAACCCGCCGCCGATTCCCGGTGTCGAGTAGGTCCGCGACTGGAGGTTGGTGTCGCGGTCGGCCATCAGGTAATAGTCGTAGCCGTTCTGCAACGTCAGCTCGGCCGCGCGGAAGAAGAGGTAGCGCTCGACGGTATCGCGCGACGTGACGCTGTTGCCGGCGAAGCTGACGAGGAAGCGGCCGGGCTCGACCTGGCGGTCGCTATAGCCGGTGCGGTTGAACCCCTGCCCCGTCGCGGGGCGATAAGCGGTCTCGGTCGCGCATCCGGCCAGCAGCAGCGCGCCCGTTGCGAGCGCTGCGAATGCGACCTTGCGACCCGGTGTCTTGAACATGGTGTCGTCTCCGTTCGCGGCGAATGCGGCGAAACGCCGCTTATTAGCCGTCAATGGTGGAACGGTTGATGAACGGGATCGCTCCAATGCGCCACCTTGCTGACTCATTTTTCATGATCTGGGTCAGTCGCCGATGACGTGAAGCGCGAGCGTGCGGCGATGTGGGCGACGGCGGTGCTCGAACAGGTAGATGCCCTGCCACGTCCCGAGCGCGAGTCGCGCGTCGATCAGCGGGATCGAGAGCTGGACCTGGGTGAGCGCGGTGCGGAGGTGGGCAGGCATGTCGTCGGGGCCTTCGTCGTCGTGTTCATAGTCACGCGATTCGGGGGCGATGCGGGCGAAATAGGCTTCGAGGTCGGTGCGGACCTCGGGGGCGGCATTTTCCTGGATCAGGAGGGAGGCGGAGGTGTGGCGACAGAAGATCGTGAGGAGGCCTTCGACGAGGCGTTGTTCGCGGGTCCAGCGGACGATCTTGTCGGTGACGTCGACGAGGCCTTGGCGGGTGGTGTCGATGGTTAGGGTCGTGGTGGCTTGGCGCATGGGTGGGTAACGATCGGTAGGAAGAGTTGCTCCGTGTCCCTTTCCCCGGGGGTTGCCGTTCCCCCGCGAAGGCGGGGGTCCAGGAGTTCCATAGGCCATCGCCGGTAGGCTGGACTCCCGCCTTCGCGGGAGAACCGGAGGGGGCAGTATATGTCTTAACCACCCCGGCGGAGGCCGGGGCCCAGTTAAGGGACGTCGCTAACTACGGGGACGCCCCGTTACTGCGACCTTTCCAACTAAGTCCCGGCCTCCGCCGGGGTGGTACAAGTCAGGAGGTCGCAGCGTCAGTCTGTCAGCCCCTCAAACAGCCCCGTGGCACTGCTTGTACTTACGCCCCGACCCGCACGGGCACGGCGCATTACGGCTGACCACGCCCTCCCAGTTGGCGGGATCCTCGCCGATATCGGCCTCCTGCGGCTGCGGGATCTGCAACGGCGGCATCGTCGACGTGATGTGGCCACGCGTACCCGCATCGAAATCGTTCGTATCATCCTCGCCCGTGAACGGGTCGAAATGCGTCGTGATGAAGTCCGGCAACTCAGGCAGCCCGACCGGCGCCTGCATCTGGAACTGGGCATGCGCGATCGTCTTGGTCACGTCCTCGCGGATCGTCTCGAGCATCCGCTGGAACAGCGAGAACGCCTCCTGCTTATACTCGTTGATCGGCGTCTTCTGCGCGTACGCGCGCAGATGGACGACCTGGCGCAGCGCATCGAGCGTCGCGAGATGCTCCTTCCAGTGATGGTCAAGATTCTGCAACAGGATCGACTTCTCGACCGACGTCCACGTCTCCGCATCGAGATCCGCCGACTTCTGCGCGATCGCCTCGTCCGCCATCGCGCGGACGCGCTCCTCGATCACCTCGGGGTCGACCGACTCCTCCAGTAGCCACGCCTCGATCTGCGGCTCGAGGTTCATCACCTCGGCGAGCCGAGTCTTCATCCCCGCGACATCCCACTGCTCGGGATACGAATTGGGCGGGCACGCATCGCCGACGATCACGTTGACCGTCTCCGCGCGCATATCGGTCACCACATCGCCGACCGTATCCGCATCCATGATGTCCGCACGCTGCTCGTAGATCACCTTGCGCTGCTCGTTCATGACGTCGTCATATTCGACGACCTGCTTGCGGATGTCGTAGTTGCGCGCCTCGACCTTCTTCTGCGCAGTCTCGATCGCCTTGCTCAGCCACTTGCTGCCGATCGCCTCGCCGTCCTCGATATTGTTGCGCATCATCTTGGCGAACAGCGTGTCCGGCCCGAAGATGCGCAGCAGATCGTCGTCGAGGCTGAGATAGAAACGCGACAGGCCCGGATCGCCCTGACGCCCCGAGCGCCCGCGCAGCTGGTTGTCGATGCGCCGGCTCTCGTGCCGCTCGGTGCCGAGCACGAACAGGCCGCCCGCGGCGAGCACCGCCTGCTTCTCGGCCTCGATCTCGATCGTGATCCGCGCCGCCGCCTCGTCATATTCGGGCGTGCCCTCGACCAGCTCCGGATGCTCGTCGAGCATGCGGAATTCGAGGTTGCCGCCGAGTTTGATGTCGGTGCCGCGGCCCGCCATGTTGGTCGCGATCGTCACCGCGGACTTGCGCCCGGCCTGCGCGACGATGTGCGCCTCCATCTCGTGGAAGCGCGCGTTGAGGACCTTGTGATCGACGTTCTCGCCGACCAGGAACTCGCTCAGCATCTCGGACTTCTCGATCGACACCGTGCCGACCAGCACCGGCTGGCCGAGCTCGGCGTGATGCTTGATCTTCTTGGCGATCGCCGCGAACTTGTCCTTGGTGTCCTTGTAGAACTCGTCTTCCTCGTCGACACGCTTCACCTCGACATTGGTCGGGATGCTGACGACGTTGATCTTGTAGATGTCGTAGAATTCGGCCGCCTCGGTCGCCGCGGTGCCGGTCATGCCGCCGATCTTGGGGTACATGCGGAAATAGTTCTGGAACGTGATCGAGGCCATCGTCTGGTTCTCGGGCTCGATCTGGACGCCCTCCTTCGCCTCGACCGCCTGATGCAGGCCGTCCGACCAGCGCCGGCCGTCCATCATGCGACCGGTGAACTCGTCGATGATGATGACCTTGCCGTCCTTGACGATGTAGTCGATGTCCGACTTGAACATCACGATCGCGCGCAGCGCCTGGTTGAGGTGATGCACGACCTGCGTGTTCTCGAAGTCGTACAGGTTCTGCCCCTCGAGCAGCCCCGCCGCCTCGAGCATCCGCTCGACCTTCTCGGTGCCGTCCTCGGTCAGGATGATCGTCTTCTGCTTCTCGTCCTTGTCGTAGTCGATCGGATCGAGCTGCTTCACGACCGCATCGACCTGCATGTACAGTTCGGACTTGTCGTCGGTCGGACCCGAGATGATCAGCGGCGTGCGGGCTTCGTCGATCAGCACCGAATCGACCTCGTCGACCACCGCGAAGTTGAACGCGCGCTGCGTCATCGCGCTGCGTTCGTACTTCATGTTGTCGCGGAGATAGTCGAACCCGAACTCGTTGTTGGTGCCGTAGGTGATGTCGGCGGCGTAGGCGGCACGGCGCTCCTCGTCGGACAGGTTCGGGATGATGACGCCGATCGTCATGCCGAGGAAGGTGTAGACCTGCCCCATCCACTCCGCGTCGCGCGCCGCGAGGTAATCGTTGACGGTGACGACGTGGACGCCATCGCCGGGCAGCGCGTTCAGATAGGTGGCGAGCGTGGCGACGAGCGTCTTGCCCTCGCCCGTGCGCATCTCGGCGATCTCGCCACAGTGAAGGACGATGCCGCCGACCATCTGGACGTCGTAATGGCGCTGGCCGAGCACGCGGTGGGCCGCTTCACGGACGGTCGCGAACGCCTCGGGAAGGAGGTCGTCGAGCTTTTCGCCCTCTGCAAGGCGCGCGCGGAACTTGACGGTCTGCGCCGAGAGTTCCTCGTCGGACATCGCCTGGAGCGACGGCTCGAACGAGGCGATCTTGGCGAGGATCGGGTTGAGCGACTTAACGTAGCGGTCGTTGGACGAACCGAACAAGGATTTGGCGAGGCCACCGAACATGGGCTGATTTCCTGAAGTTGAGACGCGGCGGCACACGGTGGGCGCACGCGGAAGCGGATCGCTCGGATCCAAAGGTTACGATAAGGTCACACCAAGACGCTATTCGCGGCGGCGCTCTGCCCATAGCGGAAGCGAGACGACGGCAATGGTGCGCAGCGTGGTAGCGACCGCAACTTGAAGAAGGGCAGGAAGGCCAGATACGGGCCTTATTAAGACCTTGGCAGGCGTTGCTGCTATCGACTGCGAGCAAACGTTGCCCTGCACCACTGCCTGGGCGGACTGCCCACGCATACCCGGCACCGCACCGGTCAGCGCGGAGAGCAGGGCAGAGAGGAGTAGCAGCAGGTTCATGCGGAACCGACTTTATGCGAACACGTCGTCAAGGTCCATCCGTCGTCCGGCGATCATTTCCCGAGGAGCCGATAGGCGATGCGCAGCCGATCCTGCACCTTGATGGGCGCGCCCTGATGCTTGACGAACCGCTCGGCGCCGTCGCAGAGATCCGCGGCTTTGGCATCGTCGTCCTCTGTCGTCGCGGCGACCAGCGTCGAGACCGGCGTGCAATTTGTACGCAGGCCATCGGGCTGGACGACGAACTCGCTGCCGACGTCCTGGACCGATGTCATTCCGGTCGGCATCGGTCCTGTCAGGGGGGCGCTCTGCCCGACGATCCGATCGATCAGCACCAGGGCCTCGACGTCGCCCGGAGGCGAAATCTCGGGATTGCCGCCGAACATCGATGCGAACAGCTCCCGAAACCCCGCGCACATCGTCGTGGCTTCGATCCCAACGTTACCGGGCACCGTGCGAAGTTCGCAGCGTTTGATCATGGCCTTGTTGGAAATCAGCAGCGTCAACCGCTGCCCGGCACTCTCCAGCGGGCTGGGCGGCGGCTCCGGCAGGATCCAGCGAACCTTGAGCTCATACGTCCCGGCAACCGGCTTGCCCGCCGCATCGCGTGCCGGTGCGAACGACGTCCTGCGACCCATGATGATCCGACACGTCCCCGTATCGAGCGAGGTCGAATTCGAGGACGTCACGATCCGGCATCCAGTCACTGCACCCAGCGGATCGATCGCCAACTCGGCGATCACCGTCCCGTCTTCCCGCGCGGTGGCGGCTAGCGGCGGATACGAGTCGGACCCGAACAGCGTCGCCAGTTCGGCAGGTGGCTTCGGCGCGACCGGATCGCCAGCCGCGCCAGCCGGTCCATGCGCGAGCAACGCCAGGCCCGCGACAACTCCGTACAGCCTCACAGACAAATTCCCCCAGAAATGATCCGGTCCGCAACCAAGCCGTTGCGGCCGCCCGACACAAGCGGCAAATGGCAGGCATGACCGAGTCCACATCCCCCCTCGCCCTACCCTTCCCCGCCGCGCCCGCGATCGACGGCGTCGCGCTGCATATCGCGCGGGCGCGATACAAGACCTGGGATCGTTGCGACCTGACGTTCGTGACGCTGGAGCCCGGCACGGTGGTTGCGGGTGTGCTGACGACGAGCAAGTGTCCGTCGCCCGAGGTGGAGTGGTGCCGTGCGGCGCTGACGCTTGGCCAAGCGCGCGCGCTTGTCGTGAACGCAGGAAACTCGAACGCGTTTACAGGCTCGCGCGGCCGGGCAGCGGTCGAGGCGATCGCGGCGCGGACGGCGGCGCATCTCGGGTGCCAGCCTTCGGACGTGTTCGTGTCGTCGACCGGGGTGATCGGGGTGCCGTTGCCGATCGACAAGGCCGAAGCCGGGTTGGACGCCGCGTTCGCCGCCGCGCCGTGCGGCTGGGAAGACGCCGCCGCGACGATCATGACCACCGACACCTTCACCAAGGGCGCGGTGACGACCGCGGTGATCGGCGATCGCACGGTCACGCTGGTCGGGATTATCAAGGGTTCGGGGATGATCGCGCCGGACATGGCCACGATGCTGGGGTTCATCTTCACCGACGCCGCGGTCGAGCCGGAATTCCTGCAAGCCGCGTTGTCGAAGGCGAACGCGCCGAGCTTCTCGTGCATCACCGTCGACAGCGATACATCGACCAGCGACACCGTGCTGGCGTTCGCGACAGGCAAGGCCGGTAACGTCGCGCTGGCGGACGATGACAGCGTGGGAGCGGATGCATTTTGCGCGGCGTTGGCGGACCTGTGCCATCAACTCGCCCTGCTCGTGGTTCGTGACGGCGAAGGTGCCCAGAAGCTGATCGAGATCCAGGTAACTGGCGCGGACAGCGACCGCAGCGCGCACCGCATTGCGATGAGCATCGCCAACTCGCCGCTGGTCAAGACCGCGATCGCGGGTGAGGATGCAAACTGGGGGCGCGTGGTCATGGCGGTCGGCAAGGCCGGCGAACCAGCCGATCGCGACACGCTGTCGATCCGGTTCGGGAATACGCAGGTTGCCGAAGGTGGCTTAGCGCTGAGCGGCTACGACGAGGCGCCGGTCGCCGAGCACCTCAAGGGCCACGAAATCGAAATCGGCGTCGATCTTTCGCTAGGCGAAGGCCGGGCCACCGTTTGGACCTGCGACCTGACACACGGTTATATCTCGATCAACGCCGACTATAGGAGCTGAAACACCTTACGCCGCCACCCCAGCTTTCGCGGGGATGACAGCGGGAGTTTAGCTTAGGCCAGTTCGCCTTCAAGCCACGCCTTCAATCGACCCTTGGGCTCCGCGCCGACCTTGGTCGCCGCCGGTGCACCGCCCTTGAACAGGATCATCGTCGGGATGCCTCGGACACCGTACTTGCCGGGCGCGTCGGGGTTCTCGTCGATGTTGAGCTTGGCGATCGTCACCTTCTCGCCGAGTTCCTCCGAGATTTCCTCGAGCGACGGCCCGATCATCTTGCACGGGCCGCACCATTCCGCCCAGAAATCGACGAGCACGGGGCCGTCGGCGTTCAGTACGTCCGCATCGAAGCTGGCATCGGTGATCTGCTTGGTCGCCATCGTGAATTCTCCTTGGTTGAGACGTATCTAAGGTCGCTCGCGTGTGCGCTCAACCACCGGGGGGCTAGCTTTGCTCCGTTGGCCGATAGTGCGGCTTGTTCGCGGCCAGCGTCTCGTCGTCCAGCACGATCAACCGCGGTCCGGCCGTGTACAGCAAGGCCGCCTCGACCGATCGGCCGGGGAAGATCACGCTCAAGGCTTCGGCATAGGCCGCCATCTGCCTCAGATGGTATTCCGGGACGTCGTCGAGGCCGCGCGGTGCGCGGCGGCCGGTCTTGAAGTCGACGACACGGATGCGGTCTGCCTCGATCAGCAGCCGATCGACCGTCCCCGATACGACCATGCCGTTCGCGAGGGTCGCGGCGATCGGCGCTTCGGCCAACGTATCCGCGCTGAAAAGCCCGGCAAAGCGCGGGTCGTCGAGCACGGCGACCACGCTCTGCACGATTTCGGACCGTGCGGCGGGATCGTCGACGCCGCCTGCTTTCGCCAGCCAGCGATCGGCTGCCGTCTCGCGCTCAGCGGCAGCAACCGCCGGCAGGCGCTCGAACAGCGCATGGATCAACCGGCCGCGCTCCGCCGCGACGCGCATCGCTGGCGTCGGCGGTGGATCGGACACCGCGTCGTCACCCAGCGCAGACGGTGACAGCGGACGAGGCGGACGTGCTTCTTGCGGTGCGGGTTCGTGCGCCCAAGCCGGCAAATGCGCATTAGCGGCAATCTCGACCGAAGCCGAAGCCTTGGCGATCACCGCGGGCTGAGGCTCGACCCCGGCGAACGTCCGCGCGCCCTCGCCCATCGGCACTTCGAGTGCCGTCAGTGCCCGATCGGACGCAGCGTACCAGCTGTTCTCCGGCGGCACCCCCTTCGCGCGAGGCCCGAGCGCACCGGCGATCACCAGCCGCTCCTCGGCGCGCGTGGCGGCGACGTAGAACAGCCGCCAATGCTCCTCCAGTTCGCGCTGCTCGGCGGCCGACACGACGGCATCCAGCGGCCCGCCCCGCTCGCTCGACCGCGGCCGGAACACCGGGATCGGCGCGGCCCCCGGCTCGGGCGCCCATTTCAGGATCGAGCGTGGCGCCGCCGACGGATCCGCCGTCGCATCCGCGAGGATCACCAGCGGCGCCTGCAACCCCTTGGCGCCATGTGCGGTCATCACCCGGACCGCGTCGAGCGGGGCCGACGGATCGCGGACGATCTCGACATCGCCGCGGTCGAACCAGTCGAGGAAGCGCTGCAATGACGGCGTCGTCGTGCTCTCGAACGTCAGGGCGGCGTTGAGCAGTTCCTCGATCGGATCGCGCGCCTCGGTCCCGAGCCGGCGGATGAGTTTTCGGCGACCGTCGAGCGGGCCGGAGAGCAACTCCTCCAGGAACTGGTACGGCGTGGCGATGTCGGCTCGCGCAAGCATCGCCAGCAACGGGGCGAGCCGCGTGGCGGGTTGCGTGCGTTGCAGGTGGCGCCATAGCGGCCCGGCCTCGCGCGGAGCCGCCGCCATCAATTCGTCCTGCGTCCAGCCGATCAGCGGCGACACGAGCAGCGCGGCGACGCTGAGGTCGTCCTCGGGCTGCAACACGAAGCGGATCGTCGCGAGCAGATCCTGCACCGCGAGCGGCGCGTTCAGCCTCAAGCGATCGACGCCCGCCACCGGCACGCCCTCGGCATAGAGCCGCGCGACGATCAGCGAGGCGAGGTCGCCGCGTCGCTTCACCAGGATCATGACGTCCTCGGGCCGCAGCCGCCGCCCCTTGCTCTCCAGCATCAGCCCGGTCTCGGGCGCGAGCCAGCCCTTTACCGCGCGCGCGATATCGCTCGCGAGTTTGCGCACCGCGTCGTCGACCCAGCCTTCTTCGTCGTCATCGCTACCGCCAGCCGAGACCGGCGGCCACAAGGTCACGGTGCCAGGCCCGGCGACCTCGCTGGCGTGCTGTTCGACCTCGCCTGCGATCCCGAGCCCCGGCTCGCCGATCGCATCGATCGCCGCATCGACGAACTCCAGCACGGTTCGCGTCGACCGGAACGAGTGGCGGAGCGACAGTCGTGCCAAGGGGAGCCCGCGCTCCTCCTCGGGCCAGTCGTCGTCGCCCTCGGCCTCGCTCGCACGGCGGCCGAAATACTGTTCGGCCGCCTGGAAGTTGAGCGGATCGGTGCCCTGGAACCCGAAGATCGCCTGCTTGTAATCACCGACCGTGAACAGCGTCCGCGTCGACGGCGCATAGATGCCGCGGCCGACGAAGAACTCGTCCGCCAGCGCGCGGACGATCCGCCACTGATGCCCGTTGGTGTCCTGCGCCTCGTCGATAAGCAGGTGTTCGGTCGCCTGGTCCAGCTTGTAGCGGACCCACTCGCCGATCCCGGGCTGGTCGAGCAGCGCCACCGTCGTCGCGATCAGGTCGTCGAAATCGACCGCTCCTGCGCGGCGCTTGGCCAGCGCATAGCCGCGAGCGTAATCGCGCCCGACCTCCAGCCCGTCGGCGAGCAGGTCGCAGTACGTCGCGCGCTGGACCATCGACAGTACGTCGGTGCACGCCTCACCCAGGTCACGCGCAAGGACTTCATAGTCGGGCTCGGCATCGATCAGTTTCTTCGAGGCTTTGCGCTGCGTGCCCGTGCCGGTCAGCACGACGCTGGCGAGCTCGTCCAGGGTCGCCGCGCGATCCTCGGAGTCGAGCCAGCGCTGCACGGTTGCCGCCGCGGCCTGGCCGGTAGCGGTCCCCCAGGCGCGATTGGCCGCCGCGATCCGCGCAATCGCATCCAGATCGAGCGCGTCGCACCATTCCGCGATCGCCTCGTCGATATCTCCTGACGGAAGCCCGAGTTCACGTCGCAGCCGGGGCTGGATGCCGACTGGGAGGGCCTCCAGCGCGGGCAGCGCGCGCGCGCAGGCGAGCAGGAACGCCTCCGCGCCGCCCTCGCCCATTCGCAGCGACAGCCGCCCGACGATCTCGACCGGGCGCTCGCGTCCTTCGCGCTCGGCGTCCGACAGCATCGACGCCAGAGCTTCACGCGCGAGCCCCGCCTCTTCGCGCGCTTCCAGCGGTCGGAAACCCGGCGTCAGCCCGGCCTCTACCGGGAACGCGGCAAGCAACCCCTGGCAAAACCCGTGGATCGTCTGGATACGCAAGCCCCCGCCCGGCGCGTCGAGCACCTTGGCAAACAGGGTGCGGGCACGGTCCTGCAATGCCTGCACCGGGCTCTCGCCTAGCGCGATCAGGTCCGCCGCCAGCGCCGGCGCGGGCATGCGCACCCATGCGGCGAGCCGCCCGTTGATGCGCTGCGCCATCTCCGCCGCGCCCGCTTTGGTGAAGGTGAGGCAAAGGATCGCGCCGGGATCTACGCCGCGCAATAGCAGTCGGAACACGCGGGCGGCCAGCACCTGCGTCTTGCCGGTGCCGGCTGACGCCGACAGCCAGACGTGCGAGGCGGGGTTGCTCGCATCGGCCTGCGCGCCCCTCAGCCGGGGGAGCGTGGCGAGCGCGTCACCGCTCACGGCCATACCATTCGTCGCGTCGCATCAGCTGGTCGTACTCGGCATAGGGGGCGTATTCGGGCACGAGTTTCGCGGTGAACGCGGCGCTGCCGGTCAGCCATTCGCGGACGACTTCGGTGAAGTTGTGCGCGGCGATCGCGGTGAATTCGGTGGTCGGGATCTTGTCGCGCTTGCCATCGGGATCGACAGGGCTCTCGATATAGCCGAACGCGTCGCGCTTCTTGCCGAGCGACCAGTATTCGAACGCGCCCGCGGTGCCGCGGACATCCTTGAACCCGCCGCGTTCGGCGATCAGGCCGAGCAGCCCGAGTTGGAGGCTGTAGCCTGCGCGAACAGCGGTGGGCGAAGGGGGTTTGCCGGTCTTGTAGTCGATCACCGCGAGGCGCCCGTCGGGCAGCTTGTCGATGCGGTCGTAGCGACCTGACAAGGTCACGCCGGCGATCTCGATCTTGCCCTTGCCCTCGGCGCTGGCAACCGTCCGGCCGTCCTCACCCTGCGCGACTATGGCGCCGGCAATCCAGTCGATCGCCTCGAGCAGGCGCGGCTGCCACAGCGCGCGCATCATCGGATGCGTCCGCTCGTCGTCGAGCATCGCTTTCGCGCGCAGCCGCAGCGTATCGACGGTGCAGTTGTCCTGCTTCCACCATTGCTCGAGAATGTCGTGCACCGCCGTCCCGCGCCACGCGGCGCTGGGGTCTGCGTCGACCGGATCGAGCGGCATCAGCCCCAGCACACGGCGCGCATAGAAGGCGTAGGGATCGGCCTTCAGGCGATCCACCTCGGTGACGGAAATGGCTTTCGGGCGGAGCAGCGCTGGCGGCGACGGCGCGGGGCGGTCGGCGGGCAGATGCTCGCCCGGATCGTCGAGCGCGCGCGTCCAGCCTTCCAGCGCCGACGCGCGTTCGAACCGATCGCCTGCGAGCGCCTGCAACCGCAACCAGAGACGCGAGGCCAAAGCGGGTGACTTCGCATCCCTGCGTGTCCGCGTGACTACCGCGCGCGGTGCGCCTAACGCCTGCGCAAAATCATGCGCAGCTGTACCGACACGCCGTTCCAACCCCGGCAGCCCTAGCTCCATCCGGATACGCGGCGCCAGCCAAGGATCTGGCGCAGGCCTCCCCGGCCACACGCCTTCGTTCAGCCCGCCTAGCACCATGACGTCGGCGGTCTGCAACCGCGCCTCGATCAGGCCGTAGATCGCGAGCCGTGGGTGGCCTCCCGGCGCCGGCCGCACCGCGACCTCGTCGAGCAGCGTTCGCAACAACTGCGGCAGTTCCCGCGGATCGATCTGCGGCGGTCCGGCTGGGGCTTCGGCTTCAAGATCGGCAAGGAACTCCGCCGCCGCACGCCCTGCAAGCCCCGACCAGAGATTGTCGCCGCACAAGGTCTGCGCCGTCTCTCGCAGGCAGGCGAGCACCGACGCCAAGGGCTGCGGCCCCTGATCGAACGCGTTCGCCAGCGGCGTCAGCAGAGGCTGGACGTCGGTCCACCATGTCGCCGCCGTGCCTTTACGCTCCTCCAGATGTCCGGCAATCCCGTCGAGCCCTGCCGCTGGCCGTGGTCCTCGCAGCCGTCTGTCGAGCGCTCGCGCACCATCGAGCCACAGCAGGCGGTCCTCGCCCGCGCGAACGAGCGGATGCTTCAGCAATGCCAGCAGAGCGAGCGGGGAAAAGCGTTGCGCTGCCGCCTCAGCCAGCGCCAGCAGCAACGTCCCCGGCGGCAGAATCGACAAAGGCCTTCCCGCGCTGTCGTCGATGCCGATGTTCCAGCGCCCGAGATGCGCGGCTACTCGTCGCGCCAAGGCTCGATCCGGCGTGACGAGCGCGGCGGTCCGCTCGCGCACTTCCAACGCCTCGCGTAGGACGAGCGCGATCGCTTGCGCTTCCTCGGCGGGCGTTGCGAGTTCGGCGGCGGTCACGCCCTTCAAGCGGCGATCCTCCGCGGCGATCTGCGTCCATTTGCCGGTGAAGTCCGCGGGCGCCAGCGCGTTGGCGATCGCGCGGCCACGCGCGGGGTCGGCGTCATGCCCGCCGCCCTCGCGCCAAGTCTGCACCTCGCCTCGGGCGACGCCCATGCGCAGGAGCATCAGCTTGGCATCGAACTGCGGATGCGTCTCGATCGAACGACGCGTGAGGCCGGTGACCGGATGCGGATCATGCGGGCCGAGCGCGTCCCATTCCTCGTCCGGCAGCGCGAGGTCGAGGCCGGCGAACACTACCATGCCCTGCGGCATGTCGGCGATGCAGCGGAGCAGGCGCGCGACCGCGGGCGCGGAATCGGTCACGCCTGCCGCGCAGACGATCCCAGCCGGAGGCGCATTCCGCCAGCGCTGGGCAAGCCGGTCGAGCAACGCCGAACGCCTTGTCGCCGCATCGATCCGATCAAGCCGTGCGAGTTCACCCGGCCAGCGTTGCAGGACGATCTCGAACGTCGCCAGGGCGCGACGCCAGTGTTCGGTCAGTTCGGGCCCAAGCTCGATATCGCGCAGCTTGATCGGCGGCACTTCCTCGACCAGCAACTGATCGAGCGTCCGTGCGAGTTCGCCCGCGAGGCGCACCGCTTCGGCGGCATCGACCGGATGACCTTCGCGGGCGCGCTGTTCCGACACCAGTCGGGCGAGGATCATGCGTCGCTGATAGGGCGGTACCGCGGGCAGCGGCGGATCGATGTCGTCCGCCGGATCGAGCGCGGCGCCAACCGCTTCGCCCATCTCCGGATCGCCCAACGCCACAAGCCGCGGGAGGACGAGCCCGCCGCCGCTCGCGCGTACGAACGCCTCGGTGACAGCCTTTACCGCGCGGTTGTTCGGAAGTACGACCAGCGCGCGGGCGAGCGCCAGCGGATCGCGCCCCGCCCGCCGGGTCAGTCCGGCGACCAGCGCGTCCGCAAACGCGCGGTGCGCGGGGATCGTGTAGAGCGTCGAGCGATCCGCCGTGGCGACGTCAGCCATCCGCGAGGATCGCCTCGGTCTTCGGGATCGCGGCGGGCGTCCCGACGTCGAACCACAAGCCCTGGTGGACCTGACCATAGGCGCGCCCGGCGGCGATCGCGCGGTCCCAGAAGATGTTGGTCGAGAACGGTCCCTCGGGCCAGTCGGCGATCAATCGCGGATGGATCATCTGGATGCCGGTATAGGCGAAAGGCGCGAGCCGACCGGACTTGCGACGTCCGCTGATCTGGCCATCGGCGGCGAGATAGAAATCGCCCGGCCCGCGGTGGTTGTTGGCACGCGCGAGCGGCACCATCAGCAGCAGCGCGTCCATCTTGGCGTCGTCCCAACGCGACGCAAGCAGCCTGATCGCGTCGACCGGGCCGTCGATCCAGAGGTTGTCGCTGTTGACCACCAGCACCGGCGCGTCGCCGAGCAGATGCCGCGCCTGAACGAGCCCGCCGCCCGTCTCCATCAGCATTTTCCGCTCGTCGGAGATCACCACGTTGATCCCCGCGAACCGGTCGGTGACGTGCGCCTCCAGCGTGTCCGCGAGGTAATGCACGTTGACGACCGCGCGCTTGATCCCTGCCGCCTGCAAGCGTTCGAAGACGTGATCGATCAGTGGTTTCCCTGCGACCTGCACCAGTGGCTTGGGTCGCGTCGCGGTCAGCGGGCGCATCCGCTTGCCCAGTCCGGCCGCCATCACCATCGCCGTTTCGGGCACGATTCCACGAGGGACAGGGCGGATCGTCTGCTGGCGGCTCACGCGCTCAAGGCCAGCGGATCGCCGCGCAACTCTGACGGCACATTCGCCGCGAACCATGCCGCGACCGGTGCCATTACCGGCTGTGCCAGATCGCGCTCCAGATAGGCCCAGACACGCGGGCACATCGTCGCGTAATGCGGCTTGCCGTCGCGCTTCCAGAGGCGCGTGAAGATGCCGAGGATCTTCGCATTCCGCTGCGCGCCGAGCACGTGATACGCGTTCATGAAACCTTCTCCCGCATCGGTAGCCGCGCGATAGCGCGCGAGCATCGCCGCCTCGACGGTAGAATCGACCGTCCGCCGCGCGTCCTGCAACAACGACACGAGATCATAGGCCGGATGCCCCGCGAGCGCGTCCTGGAAATCGAGCAGGCCAAGCGATCGCTCCGGCCCGACGAGCATCAGGTTTTCGGCATGATAATCGCGCAAAACCGTGACCGGCGTCTCGGCGATGGCGTGGTCGAATACCGACTCCCAAGCCGCGTCCCACCCAGCAAGATCTGCCTCGATTCCAACCGCCGGGCAGTACCATTCGACGAATAGCCCTGCCTCGCGCTTCAGCACGGCGCGATCATAGGGGGGGACCGGTCCAGCGGGTTCGGCGCGCAGCCGCACCAACAAGTCGATCGCGGGCGCATACAGCGACAGTTCTTCGTCCGGTGAAGCATCGACCGCCTCGCGCAGCCGATCGTCGCCGAAATCCTCGATCAGCACGAGCCCCTGGTCGAGGTCGCATGCCAGAATAGCTGGTGCCGCGAAGTCGCGTTCGACGAGCCACTCGGCGACCGTGATGAACGGACGGGGATCTTCGTGCGGCGGTGGCGCGTCCATGAGGATCGCTTGCCGCCCTGCTTCGATCGCGCGGAAATAGCGGCGGAACGAGGCGTCGCCGGCGACCGGGAGGATCTGCGCCCCACCCCAGCCATGAGCGTCGAGAAAAGCGGCGGCGCCGGGCGGCGGGGTCATGTCGGCCATCGCGACCTCCAAGCTTCCGGGACTCCCACTGTCAAGCTGCGCGTGCCATCTGGCTCGATCGTCAGGCTGAGCCGAAGCGCATCCGGCCAGTAGTCGGGGCCTGCGCGCTCGGGCCATTCGACGAGCAGCAGCGAATCGTAGCGCGCATCGTCGAGCGCTAGTTCCTCGATTTCGGCGGGGTCGTCGATGCGGTAGAGGTCGACGTGGAGGACGGGGAAGCGCACTTCGGGCGGCTCGTAGGGCTGGACGATCGCGAAGCTGGGCGATGGCGCTTCGCCGGCGAGGCCGAGTGCGGCGAGGACTCCGCGGGCGACGCTGGTCTTGCCCGCGCCTAGCGTGCCTTCGAGGGTGATGACGTCGCCCGGGCGGACGCGGTCGGCCAATAGCGCCCCGAACGCTTCGGTCGCTTGCGGATCGGATAAGTGGATAGTGTGCATTAGCCCTCTCCCCCTCGGGGAGTGGGTTGGGTGAGGGGCTGTTCCGGGCGATGCGCTGCTTGGCTGCCCCTGACCCCGACCCTCCCCCCGGAGGGGAGAGGGAGCAGAAGATTGGCGCTCATCGACGCGGCAATTCTACGGTAATCAGCGTGCCGGCGCCGGGTTCGGACACAAGTTCGATCGTGCCGCCATGCGCTTCCACGAACTGCTTCGCCAATGGCAAACCCAAACCAAGCGCGCGATCCCCCATCGGCTTCGACTCCGCAAACCGGTCGAACGCATGCGCGACCGCGTCCGCGTCCATTCCGATGCCGTCATCCGATACCACGATCCGCGCGGTCGTAGCGTTGCCGTCGGTATGCAGCAGCACGCGCCCGCCATCGGGCGTAGCCGCGACCGCATGCCGCAGCAGATGCTCGACGACCTCCTTCAGCCGTTTCGGATTGCCGTTCACGCGCCCGGTCGAGCGCGCCACCTCGATCGCGAAATCGAGTTTGCGTCGCTTGGCTGATGGCAGGATCGTCTCCGCCGCCGCGCGCACGGTGGTCGCCAGATCGACGTCGCTGCGATCGGTTTCCGCACGATCGCTCTCCGCGCGCGTCAGGTCGAGCACGTCGTCGACCAGCAACCCCAGCCGCTCGACGGACTCGAGGATCGCCCCGACATAGCCCTCGGCCTGCGGCGTCAGCGCGCCGGCGTATCCGCCATGCAGCATTTCCGCGAACCCGCTGATTGAGGTCAGCGGCGTGCGCAGTTCGTAGCTCATGTTCGCGACGAACGCGGTCTTCACCTTGTCGGTAGCCTCGAGTGCGTCTGCCCGGTCGCGCAACGCCTGCTCTGCCCGACGGCTGTCCGTTATGTCGAGCATCGTGAACAGTGCATTGCCGTCAGGCAACGGCACGCCAGCGAACTCGAAATGCCGTCCATCGGCAAACGCCACGCGCCCGCCGCGCTGCTGGCGCCCGACCGTCGCCGACCGCACGAGGTCCGGGATCAACGCGGAACGGCCGGGCGTTGCGAGCTTGGCCCCGGCGGCCTCGGCAAAGGCGTCGACGCGGGGGTGCGAGGCCAGGAACTCCTCCTCCAGGCCCCACAGCGCGCGGAATCGGTTGTTCCAGAGTTGCAGCCGGCCATCCGCCGCGAACACACCAAGCGCTTCGAAGAGATTGTCGAACGTTGCGGTCCTCACCCTCAACAGCGTGTCGCGCGCGCTGGCGAGCTGGACCTGTTCGGTGCGATCCTCGAAGATCAGCAACAGGCCGCCATCGGGCAGCGGCTGCGCGACGACACGGAGATGCGTGCCACCGCGCAGATGCCAGTTTTCCTCCATCGCGCCGCCGCCGGGGGAGCTGTTCGTCTGCATGAACCAGTCGCGCCGCTCCGCCTTCCAGCTCGGGAAATCCCGCACCTCGGGCAACCGGTTCGCCTCGCGCATCCGCTCGAGCACGCGGTCGAATTCGGGGCGATCGGCGAGCCATTCGCTGCGCATCGCGAACATTCGCCGGAACGGCTGGTTGCAGAAGACGAGCGAGCGATCGCCGCCAAACTGCGCGACGCCCGCCGACAACCGGTCGAGCATCGCGCGCTGGGCTTCGGCAAAGCGTTTCGCACCGGACCGCGCCTGTTCCAGCTCCTCGATATCGATCGCGAACCCGGCGACACCGCCGCTCGGCAACGGCACGTCGTAGATCTGCAACGACCGCCGCGCGCCGTCGATCGTCGCGGGCAGGACCTGGCGGTGCGGCCGCCCCTGCTCGCGTGCGACCGCGGCCCCGGCGAGCGGCCCGCCGCGCCCCGACCCCTCGACCAGCTCGAGCCCGCGCGCGACGACGTCGGCGGCATCGCGCCCTTCGACCGCATCGACATAGGCCGTGTTCACCATCGCCAGCCGCAGATCGGTCGCGCGGTACCACATCGGCATCGGCGCGGCTTCGATCAGCCCGGTCAGCGACTCATACGCCTCGCCGAGCCGCGCGGTCTCCGCCCCGAGCCGGGCGATCTCCGCCTCGCTGTCGGTCGCATCGAACGCCCAGAGCAGGACGGCCCCGCTTACCCCCATCTCGCCCGGCGCACGGCCGCCGCGGAACGTGATCGCGCGCGCCGATCCCTGCAGCCGCACCGACCGTACGAAGGCCCGCCCGGACCGCTGCGCGGCGGTAACGTCCGCAATCAGCCGCGCCGCGTCGTCGGCGGACAGCCCGGTTCCTCCGGTCGCGAGTTCGGCGATCGAGCGCGGCGGCGCCTCCAGCCCCAGCCAGTCCGCCATGCGCTGCGTCATCTCGATCCGCCCACCCGAACGGACCACCGTCACGATCGCCGGCGACCCATCGAGCACGGTGCGCAACTGCCCATTCGCCTCGATTGTCTCGGTCGCCGCATTGCGGGCACGGATCCCGAGGAACAGCAGCACGCTGCCCGATACGACCAGCACGAGCAGAAGCGCACCTGCCAGCACCGCCATCCCAAGGCCGAGCGTGATCATCGTGAAGCGGACGGGAGATGGGACGAAATCATCGAGACCCGTTTAAGCGCCCCGATGCCAATGGGGAAGACGGACGCGAAAAACCGCTGCCGGTTGTCTCCCGAACCGTTCCCGCCGACGACTGTCCGTTACGACCAGATATGTCTGCAACGTTGTCAGAGTGTTGCAAGGAAGAAACACTGCGCAATAATCGGTCGCGGTTCGCCGCAAGATAATGGCAGACCTTGTGTCCCAGCTTTAGGCAGCGCCGCATTGACGAACGACAGACTCCTTGTCGTTTCGCCCGAACGCTATGCCAGGACCTACAGAATGCAGACCTATCGCCGCCGTTTGCTCGCCACGACGTTGTTCGTGGGTGCCGTTGCCCTAGCCGTTCCTGCAGCCGCGCAGGTTGCCCCTGCCGAGGCACCTGCCACCGACCCGACTGCGTCGCAGCCTCCCGTAGATCAAGCCACCGTCGCACCGCAAGCTGCACCGCAAGCCGAGGCGCCCGCCGACGATATCGTCGTCACCGGTTCGCGCATCTCTTCGCCGTCGGCCACTGCCGCGTCGCCGTTGCAGAGCGTTGGCATCACGCAGATCCAGCAGGCCGGCGCGATCAACGTCCAGGACGTTCTGCTGCAGAACCCGGTGTTCGGTTCGCCGGGCGTAAGCCGCACCAATTCGAGCTTCGCCACGCAGGGTGCTGGCGTCGCCACCGTCAACCTTCGCAATCTTGGCGACGATCGCACGCTGGTCCTGGTCAACGGCCGCCGTTTCGTCGCCGGCTTGCCCGGTAGCAGCGCGGTCGATCTCAACGTCATCCCGACCCAGTTCCTCGAGCGCGTCGACGTGCTGACCGGCGGCGCATCGGCAGTCTATGGCTCGGACGCGGTCGCGGGCGTCGTCAACATGATCTACAAGACCAAGTTCGACGGCGTTCAGCTCGATGGCCAGGTCGGCATCTCGCCCTATGGTGACGGCTTCGATCGCCAGGCCAATGCGCTGGTCGGCAAGAACTTCGCCGACGGTCGCGGCAATATCATGCTGTTCGGCGGCTATTCGAAGCAGGGCACCGTCCTGAAGCGCGATCGCTACACCGAAGCCGGGTCGAGCGCGGTCGATTCGACCAGCCTTGGCGGCAGCGTGACCGGCGAAGACGCCGATCTCTTTACGCCGGCTCGTCCGTTCCTCTCGGGCTTCGCACCGCAGGGCCGCTATTATACCGGCATTGCAGGCGTCGGCGCGGGACGTCAGACCTTTACCTATGGCCAGGATGGCGCGTTGCGTAACTGCGCATCCGCCAATGGCACGGGCGGCTGCATCAACGCCGATGGCTCGGTCGCAGGCCCCGACGGCTTCAATCGTTCCGACTTCCGGTATCTCGCTGTTCCGGTCGAGCGCTATGTCGCCGCCGGTCGCGCCAATTTCGAAGTTTCGAACGCGTTCAACCTGTTCCTCGAAGGCAATTACGCCAAGACCAAGGTCAACACGGTCATCGAGCCGTTCCCGCTCGATTCGAAGTTCGGCAACCCGGTCCTGTATTCGGGCAATATCCCGATCGAGACGATCGTCGGCGGCGTACGCTATCGCAACCCGTTCGTGCCGGACGCGATCTACAACAGTGCCGTCGATACGCCGATCGGCAACACCGGTGTCGGTGACGGGCTGAAGGACATCGCGTTCGATCGCCGTCTCAGCGATTTCGGGACCCGCACCAGCCAGGCCAGCCGCGACATGTTCCGCATCGCGGGCGGTGCGAACGGCAAGTTCCTCGAGGATCGGTTCAACTACGAAGTCTACGGCGTGTACGGCCAGACCGTCGAGAAGCAGTCCGGCACGGGGCAGTTCAACACCGCCAACTTCATTCAGGCGCTGAACTCGTACCGTGATCCGGCTACCGGCCAGATCGTCTGTGCCGATCCGGCTGCGCGGGCGGCAGGCTGCATCCCGGCCAACATCTACGGCGCAGGCACGCTCGCTCCGGCGGCGGCGTATCTCGCGGTGCCGACGACGCTGGCAACGAAGGTCACGCAGACGGTGGCCGGCGCCAACGTCTCGGGCAAGCTGTTCTCGCTGTTCGGCGCCGACCCGATCGGCGTCAGCATCGGCACCGAATATCGTCGCGAGACGAGCAGCAACGTGTTCGATCTGCTCACCCAGCAGGGCCTGAACGGCAACAATGCGCTACCGATCACGCGCGGCAGCTTCGACCTGATCGAAGGGTTCGGCGAAGCCATCGTCCCGCTGATCCAGGACAAGCCGTTCATCCGCTCGCTCAGCGTCCGCGGTGCGGTTCGCGTATCGAACTATTCGACCGTCGGCACGACCTTCAGCTACAATTACGGCGGCGAATGGGCGCCCTCCGAGGACATTCGTTTCCGCGTGATGAAGGCGCGTTCGGTCCGCGCACCGAACATCAACGAACTGTTCGCACCCAATCTGCAGAACTTCCCAAGCGGCCTCCAGGATCCTTGTAACGGCGTAACGGCCGCTCAGGCCGGTGCACTGGCCGTGAATTGCCGGGCTGCTACGGGTGTCGGGGCCAACATCGCGGCGAACGGCGGGACGTTCACGCTCAACCAGGCGGATGTCCAGGGAATCACCAGCTTCGAGCCGGGCAACCCGAACCTTCAGGAAGAGAAGGGCGATTCGTTCACCGCGGGTGTCGTCATCAATCCGCGTTCGGTCCGCGCACTGCGCAACCTGACGGTCACGGTCGATTACTTCAACATCCGGATCAAGGACGCGATCGTCCAGACGCCGCTGCAGTACATCCTCAACCAGTGCTACGAGCAGAGCAACCAGGACTATTGCAGCCAGATCATCCGCCGCGCTGGCGTCTCCGGTGCCAACAGCGCCGGCTCGATCGATCGTCTGACGACGACGTTCCTCAACAGCGGCGGGACGAAGACGTCGGGCATCGATACGACGATCACCTATCGCCAGGATCTCGCCAATTGGGGCCTGGACGGCATGCTCGGCCTGACCGGATCGTACACGCACCTGATCTCGGGCTACACCATCCCGCTGCCAGATGCGGACCGCGACTATTTCGCAGGCGAGATCGGCGCGTCGCGTGATCGGTTCACGACCAACGCGTCGTACGACATCGACGGCGTTGGCCTGACGATGACCGGCACGTGGATCAGCCAGGCCAGCCTGGACGATCAGCTGACGGGTGCGCGCCCTGGCACGAACCCGGCGTATCGTGTGCGTCCGCAATTCTACCTGGACTCACAGATCCGCTTCAAGACGACCGACGGCTTCGAATTCTACGTCGGCGGTTCGAACCTTCTGAACAACAAGCCGCCGTATCTCGCCGACATCGGCGCATCGGCTGGCCAGGATACGGATTCGGGCACCTACGACGCGCTCGGCCGTCGCTACTATGCAGGTGTCCGGGTCAACTTCTGATCCGATCACGCACTATTTTCGAAGGGGAGCCGGCAACGGCTCCCCTTTTTTGTCTGGCGCGTTGATACCGGTATTGTTCGATGGAATCGAAACAGCGGTAAGGAACAGTGCGGATGACCTGGATCGTGGGATTTGCAACGATAGCGCTAGCGGCTTCAAGTGCGATTGCCGCCCAACCAGCCCCAGATACTAACCAGACCTTGGGCGTGAGCGATGTCGGGCGGTTGATTGCGGTCAAACCCGGCGAAGAGATCAGGATCGCACTCCCGAACCCGATCGGGTCGAACTATACGTGGCAGATACTGTTGCAGAAGCACGTTGCCCTAGTCGCGCCGATCAAGACCAGGGATAACCCCCTGACACCCTGGGGAGCAGCGGACACGCGTCAGGTCGCGGTCATCCGCCTGCGTGCGCCACGCACCGGGTCGGCAAGCGTCCTGCTGGGTCAGGTCCGCGATGGCGGTGGCGGCGGCAATGCCTCCAATTCGTACCGTTTCCGCTTTCGCGTCGTTCCCTAACCGCCGCCGCCCGACAGCAAAAGGCCGCGCCCACCTTATGGTGGACGCGGCCCTTTACGCAGCGATCGTCAGAACGATCAGTAGCGGTAGTGATCCGGCTTGAACGGGCCTTCGACCGGCACGCCGATGTAACCGGCCTGCTTGTCCGACAGCTTCGACAGCTTCACGCCGAGCTTCTCGAGATGGAGCATCGCGACCTTCTCGTCGAGGTGCTTCGGCAGGACGTAGACTTCGTTCTTGTAGTTCTCGCCCTTGGTCCAGAGCTCGATCTGCGCGAGCGTCTGGTTGGTGAAGCTGGCCGACATCACGAACGACGGGTGGCCGGTGGCGCAACCCAGGTTCACCAGGCGACCCTTCGCCAGGATGATGATCTGCTTGCCGTCCGGGAACTTCACCAGGTCGGTGCCGGGCTTCACTTCGGTCCAGTCGTAGTTCGACAGCGCGGCGATCTGGATCTCCGAGTCGAAGTGACCGATGTTGCAGACGATCGACATCGGCTTCATCGCCTTCATGTGATCGGCGGTGATGACGTCGGCGTTGCCGGTCGCGGTGCAGAAGATGTCGGCGCGCGACACGGCCTCTTCCATCGTGACGACCTCGAAGCCTTCCATCGCCGCCTGCAGCGCGCAGATCGGATCGACTTCGGTGACCATCACGCGCGCGCCGCCGTTGCGGAGCGACTGGGCCGAACCCTTGCCGACGTCACCGAAGCCGGCGACGCAGGCGACCTTGCCGGCGAGCATGACGTCGGTCGCGCGACGGATCGCGTCGACCAGCGATTCCTTGCAGCCGTAGAGATTGTCGAACTTCGACTTGGTGACCGAGTCGTTGACGTTGATCGCGGGGAACGGCAGCTCGCCCTTCTTGGCGATTTCGTACAGGCGGTGAACACCCGTGGTGGTCTCTTCCGAGACGCCCTTCAGGTTCTTGACGGTTTCGGTCAGATAGCCGGGGTTCTTCGCGACATACGCCTTGAGCGCACGCTGCATCTCGACCTCTTCCTCGTTCTCGGGCTCTGGCATCGTGTGACCGGCTTCGAGCTTGGCGCCCCAGAGCGCGAACATCGTCGCGTCGCCGCCATCGTCGAGGATGATGTTGGCGGTCTGGCCCTCTACGTCGCGATCCCACGAGAAGATGTCGCCGACATAGTTCCAGTAATCCGCGAGGCTCTCGCCCTTGATTGCGAACACGGGAACGCCGGTCGCGGCGATCGCGGCGGCGGCATGGTCCTGCGTCGAGAAGATGTTGCACGTCGCCCAGCGGACGTCGGCGCCGAGCGCGGTCAGCGTCTCGATCAGCACCGCGGTCTGGATCGTCATGTGCAGCGAGCCGGTGATGCGCGCGCCCTTGAGCGGCTGTGCTGCGCCGAATTCGGTGCGCAGCGACATCAGGCCGGGCATTTCGGTCTCGGCGATGTTGATCTCGGCGCGGCCGAAATCGGCGAGGCTGATGTCGGCGACGACGTAATCGGTCTTCGCGGGGGCGAGGGTGGTGGCCACGATGGGTCTCCTGGAAATTCTGTGATCGGCGAGCCTCATGCCCGTGCCGGATGCCGTGCCACTTAGGGGATCGGGAGCTCCAAATCAAATATAAAGATATCTTTATATGACGCTCGGGGATGCACACTGTGTAAGCCGCGTTGCCCTTCTTCGGCTCCCCTCCCTGGAAGTGAGGGGTTGGGGGTGGGTCGGTTCGAGGCGGGCGCACGGCTAGCCAACCGGCCGACCCACCCCCGGCCCCTCCCTTCCAGGGATGGGGGAAGATTAGGCCCGCCCCGTCTCAGCGACGAGCAACCGCGGATCCACGCCGGCCTGCGCGAACGCCAGCGTCCAGCGATCCTCCGCCACGGTCTCGAACAGCAGTTCGGCATCCCCGGCCACGTTGAACCACCCCGGCCGCGACAGCTCGCCCTCGAGCTGTCCGCCATCCCAACCGGCATAGCCGAGCGCCACCACCCACTCCGACGGGCCCTTCCCCTCGGCAATCGCGCGGAGCACGTCGACCGTGCTCGACAGCTTCCACCGCCCGGCGACATCGACCGAGTCCTGACCGCCCCAGTCGGACGAATGCACCACGAACCCGCGCCGCGGCTCGACAGGCCCGCCGAAATGCACCGGCGCGTTCGGCGCGTCGCCCGGCTCGATCCCGAACTGTTCGAGCAGATCGTGGAAGCCCAGACCGTCGATCGTCGCGCCGATACCGATGCCGATCGCGCCATTCTCGTCATGGCTGCACATCGCGATCACCGCGCGCGCGAACCGCGGGTCGCTCATCCCCGGCATCGCGAGGAGGAATTGTCCGGAAAGAAAGGGCGTCTTGTCCATGCGTTGGACCATAGCGACGCGGATGATCGCCCGCCACGCTTGAAATAACCGCGCCCGCGTCCAAGGTACGCCTCGCCCGCGACCAACGCGCGGCGACAGGAGATTTCAGATGACGATCAGCGTCGGCGACCGGCTTCCCACCACCAATCTCGTCAAGGCAACCGCAGACGGCCCCGATCAGGTCGATACCGACAGCTTCTTCAAAGGGCGGAAAGTCGCGCTGTTCGCCGTTCCCGGCGCGTTCACGCCGACCTGCTCGGCAAAGCACCTGCCCGGTTTCGTCGAGAAGGAAGCCGAGCTTAAGGCCAAGGGTATCGATGAGATCGCGTGCGTGTCGGTTAACGACGCGTTCGTGATGGGCGCGTGGGGCAAGTCGGCGGGTGCCGGCGACGTCACTTTGCTCGCGGACGGCAATGGTGATTTCGCGAAGGCTATCGGGCTGACGATGGACGGCTCGGGTTTCGGCATGGGCATCCGCAGCCAGCGTTACTCGATGCTGGTCAACGACGGCGTGGTCGAGCAGCTGAACGTCGAGGCCCCCGGCGAGTTCAAGGTGAGCTCGGCCGAGCACCTCCTCAGCGAGATCTGATCCTCCCCGGCAGGGCACGCTATCTGCCCCCCTCCCTGGAAGGGAGGGGCCGGGGGTGGGTCGGCCTGGGGCGCGTGCCAGCGTTCCCTCGAGAGCGACCCACCCCTAACCCCTCCCTTCCAGGGAGGGGAATGGCTTTATCGGCGAGGTTTCACCCAACCCCTTAGGTGGTCTTGCCACCGTAACGTCCGCCACCTAACACTGCCCGATGACAATCGCATCCGACCTCGTCGCCGACCTCGACCGCCTCTACCGCGCTTCCGTCGAGCGCCTCCAAGCCGCCATGAGCGCCTATATCGCCGACGGCACGACGCCGGATCCGGCCAGCCGCACCGACGGTTCGTTCGCCTATCCCGAGATCCGGCTGACCTATAAGGGCGGCGTCGATCGCCCTACCCCGCTGCGGTCGTTCGGTCGTCTGGTCAACGCGGGCGAATACCGCATCAGCGTCACCAAGCCCGCGATCTTCGCCGAATACCTGACCGAACAGCTTACGCTGCTGATCGAGGATTACGACGTCACCGTCGAAGCCGTCGAAGGTCGCCAGGAAATCCCATTTCCGTACGTCATTGAGCCTGGCCACGCGTTGAGCCTCGACGAGGTGTCGGCGACCGAATTGTCGCGCCATTTCCCCGCGACCGAGCTCGCGCATATCGGCGACGAAATCGCCGACGGCCTCTGGGTCGCCAACGACGAGACGCGTCCGCTCGCGCTGTTCGACGGCCTGCGCACCGATTTCAGCCTCGCCCGCCTGCGCCATTACATGGGCACGCCGGCGGAACACGCGCAGCGGTTCGTGTTGTTCACGAACTATCACCGTTACGTCGACGAGTTCGTTCGCTGGGCCGGCACGCAATTGGGCGAAGGCTCGCGCTTCACAAGCCTCTCCGGCGCGGGCGGGATCACGATCTCGTCGGGCGACGACATCGACAAGATCATCTCCGACAGCGCCTGGCGGCGCCACCAGATGCCCGCCTATCACTTGATGGCGGACGACCGCACCGGCATCACGCTCGTCAACATCGGCGTCGGCCCGTCGAACGCCAAGACGATCTGCGACCATCTAGCGGTGTTGCGCCCCGAGGCGTGGCTGATGATCGGCCATTGTGGCGGGCTGCGCCCCAGCCAGCGAATCGGCGACTATGTCCTGGCGCATGCGTATCTGCGCGACGATCATGTCCTCGACGACGTCCTGCCCCCTGAAATCCCGATCCCCGCGATCGCGGAAGTCCAGCTCGCAATGGCCAAGGCGGCCGAGATCGTCTCGGGCCAGTCGGGCGAGGAGCTCAAGCGCCGCCTCCGCACCGGCACGATCGTCACCACCGACGACCGTAACTGGGAGCTTCGTTACTCGAAGTCCGCGCTCCGCTTCTCGCTCAGCCGCGCGGTTGGCATCGACATGGAATCCGCGACGATCGCCGCGCAGGGCTATCGGTTCCGCGTTCCCTACGGCACGTTGCTCTGCGTTTCTGACAAGCCGCTCCACGGCGAGCTGAAGCTGCCGGGCCAGGCCAACCGCTTCTACGAACGTGCGATCAGCGAGCATCTGCGGATCGGGATCGAGACGTGCGAACAACTCCGCTTGGAGGGCGCCAAGCTCCACAGCCGCAAGCTCCGCGCGTTCGACGAGCCGCCTTTCCGGTAAAAATCGGAGCGGATCGCGCGAGAATGGGTTACGCATCCGGAATCATTGCTGAGGGAATATAACCGTGGCCGACACCGACACGCCCGATACGGAAGCAAAGAAGCCCGTCACCCGCCGCCGCGCGCCGCGTAGGGCGAGCGCGCCCAAGGCGGCTCCGGCGGCTACGTCCTCCGCCAAGCCGGTCGCGTCCAAGCCGGTACCGGTCGCGAAGCCGGTTGCGGACAAGCCTGTGGCTGCCGTGCCTTCGAAGCCTGCAGCCAAGCCTGCGCCGAAGCCACGCTCGACCAAGCGCAGCACGCCGCGCTCGGTCCCCGCGCGCAACGCAGTAGCGCCGGTGCCGGTCGCCAAGCCCGCGGAAAAGACCCGCGGCAAATGGGGTGCGGCTGCCATCTTCAGTGGCGTTGCGGTTGCTGGAGCGGCGGTTGGCGCGTTGCTGACCTTGCGTGGGAGCACGCCCAAGGCTCAGCCAGCGCCCAAGCCGAAGGGCACGCACGCGCATCAGGCTGACGGGGAGGACTCGTCGAAGTCGTTCGACGCCGGCATCGCCGATCCGGGGACGGTTCCGGAGTAAGATAACGCACCGCATTCCCCATATGGAAACACCACCCCGGCGAAGGCCGGGGCCCAGTTAGAACGTCTTAAGCAACTAAGCTCATCGCTCCGTTAGCGACGTTTCCCAACTGGACCCCGGCCTTCGCCGGGGTGGTGCGTTATAGGTGTCGCCCCACGCCGCCTTGGTTCCCCCGCGGAGGCGGGGGCCCCAAAACCACGGTAGCGTTCGTAACCCTGGGCCCCCGCCTCCGCGGGGGAACCAGGAATTAGCGGGCGAAGGTCAGCTGGCGATAAGCCAACGCCCCCTCACCACCCAGTCGGCTTCCCCTTGTTCTGCACGTCCAGCCAGGCCTTCAACGGCGCGAAATACTCCACCAGCGCCGCGCCCGACATCTCGCGGCTGCCGGTGAACACCTGCAACGCATCCGGCCAAGGCTTCGACTGCCCCATGCTGAGCATCGCGTTCAGCTTCGTGCCCACCGCCTTGTCGCCATAGAACGAGCAGCGATGCAGCGGTCCCTTCCAGCCGGACTGGTCGCACGCCGCCTTGTAGAACTGGAACTGCAACACCCGCGCCAGGAAATACCGCGTGTACGGCACCGCCGCCGGGATGTGGTATTTGGCGCCCGCATCGAACTTGGTCTCGTCGCGCGCGACCGGTGGCTTGATGCCCTGATACTGGAGCCGCAACTGGTCCCACGCCGCCTGATAGCCGGTCGCCGGGATCTGTCCCGAGAACACGCCCCAGCGCCACTTGTCGATCAGCAGCCCGAACGGCAGGAATGCGACCTTGTCCATTGCCTGGCGCAGCAACAGCCCGATGTCCTTGTCCGCGCTCGGCACCTTCGCCTGGTCGAGCAGGCCGATCTTGACCAGGTAATCCGGCGTGATCGACAGCGCGACGGTATCACCGATCGCCTCGTGAAAGCCGTCGTTCGCGCCGTTCTTGTAGAGCATCGGCTGCGCCTTGTACGCACGCTGATAGTAGTTGTGGCCAAGCTCGTGGTGGATCGTGACGAAGTCGTCCGCATTCACCTTCGTGCACATCTTGATCCGGATATCGTCCTGGTTGTCGAGGTCCCATGCCGACGCATGACAGATCACGTCGCGGTCCGCGGGCTTGGTGATCTGCGAGCGCTTCCAGAACGTGTCCGGCAGCGGCGCGAAGCCGAGCGACGAATAGAAGCCCTCGCCCTGCTTCACCATCTTGAGCGGATCATAGCCCTTGGCCTTGAGCAGCTCGCCGGTGTCGTACCCGACATCCCCCGCCCCCTTCGGCGCGACGATGTCGTAGATGTTACCCCATTCCTGCGCCCACATGTTGCCGAGCAGGTCGCTGCGGATCGGCCCGGTCTTCGCCTGCACCACGTCGCCGTATTTCTCGTTGAGCTTCCACCGGGTGTAGGTGTGGAGCGCCATGTAAAGCGGCTCGACCTGCTTCCAGATCGTGTCGGTGAGCGCCGCGAACTGCTCGGGCGTCATGTCATAGCCCGAGCGCCACAGCGCGCCGACGTCCTTGTAGCCGAGCTCGCGTGCGCCTTCGTTCGAGATCGCGGTCATCTTCGCATAGTCGCCACGCATCGGCGCACCGACTTTGTCGTTCCAGCTCGTCCACATCTCGGTCAGCTTGGCAGGATCGCGCGTCGAGCCCATCGCCGCCTCGATATCCGAGCCGTTGATCGGCTTACCGTCGAGCGTCCCCATGCCCTTGCCGTAGGACGACGACATCTTCGTGGTCAGCGTCGACAGTTCTTCGGAAGCCCCTGCCCGCGTCGGTGCCGGCAGCGTGAGGCCACCGCGGAGCAGGTCGAGCTTACGCTTCGTGTCGAACGACAGCCCTGGCAGCGACGCATAACGCGCAGCACCGAGCGCATACTTCACCCCGAGATCTGTCATCTCCGCGCCCGACTTCGCCGCCAGCGCATCGGTATCGTCGGTGATGTAGGTGGCGTTGACCCACGCCACGCGCGACGCATCGACTGATTTCGCGGCGAACACCTGCTCCGCCTCGGCAACGAAGGCGTCCGCCTGCGCGACGGTCGCCTTGCCGGTCGCGACGGGTACGGTGGTTTGCGCCTGCGCCACGACGGGCGTGGCGATCGCGCACGCCAGCGCGATCAGAGAAACGGTACGGATCATGGATTCCCCCTAGATTATGCCCCCAGAGTGATGGTCAGCCGCCGCCCGGTCAACTGTCTCTGGCCGACCTTGCGATCCTCCCCCGCCAGGGGGGCGTGGCGCCGAAGGCGGCGGAGGGGGAGGAACGCGAAACGGAGGTGGTCTCTTACCTCCCCCTCCGTCTGGCATGAGCCAGCCACCTCCCCCTTGCGGGGGAGGATCGAGGACAGGGCGTCAGCGCGCGAGGAAGTCGGCGATCGCCTGACCGAGTTCGGGTTTCACGACAGCGCTCATGTGGCCGCCGGGGGTCTCGACATACTCGCCATCCGGCAGCACCGCGGCCAGATCGGGTGCCGAACCATTGTCCTGATCCTCCCCACCGCAGACGACCAAAGTCGGCTGCTGAATCGCCTTCACGGACTCGAGCGGCGTATCGACGAACGTCTCGAGGATGCCAAGCAACGCGACCGGATCGCCGCCGGTGGTCTTCAGGAACGCCTCGGCCAGCCACTCGGGCGTACCCTGTACATGCTGGCCGAGCTTGGTCAGGATATTGCGGAAATGTCCGGCGCGACGCGACGTCTGCGTCAGTCCTTCGAGACCCATCCCGGAGAAGATCACGCGCCGCGGCGTCGCACCGGTGGCGAGCATCCGGGACGTCGTCCGCGCACCCAAAGAATAGCCGCCGAGATCATATTGAGTCAGTCCGAGATGCGCGATCAGGGCATGGCCATCTTGCGTCAACGCGTCCGCGGGATACGCTTCAAGCCCATGCGGCTTGTCGCTATCGCCGTGCGCGCGCAGGTCCGGCATGATTACGCGGAACCCCTTCGCGGCGATCTTCGCGGCATGGCCGTAGCGGATCCAGTTGGTCTTCGCGTCGGAGAAATAGCCGTGGATCAGGACTACCGGCCGTCCCTCGCCGACCTCCCGCCACGCGATCCGCGTGCCGTCGAAGCTCTCGAAAAACCGGGTCTCGCTGGGGGTGCTGGCCACAATCTCATCCTGTAAACTATGCGGCTGCCAGTTCGTGGCCTCGACCCGCACTGTCAACCGTCGAGCCCAAACGAAAACGGGCGACCCGAAGGCCGCCCGTTCCGCTCATCAGTTTTTACAGATCAGAACTGGTAGCCGATCCCGCCCGAGCCACCGGCCCGGCCCTGCGAGTCGTACGTGCCGCTGAGCTTGACCACGGTGTGGCCGTCGTTGAACGCCTTCGACATGCCGACCGCGACGGCCGACTGCCCGGCATACGTGCCACCGCCAATTGCGAGCATGCCCTTGCCGGCTTCGTAGGCCTGCGGCAGCCCGGCGGCGGCGAGTGCGCTCGACGTGCCCGCATAGCTGTCGCGACGGACCGAGCGGATGTCGAAGTCGAGCGCCGCGATCCGCCCGTCGGTGTAGCTGTTCGCCTGCGTCACTGCAGAATTGATGCCCGAGTTCAGCTGCCCGACATTGACCGCGTCAGTGGTCGAGACGCCGGCTGCGACGTTGCTGAGCACGGTTGCCGCTCCGCCTGCGTTGAACGTCACGTTTGTCCGTCCGGCACCATACTGGACCGAGTTGCCACCCAGCGCCAAGGCACTGTCCGCCGTACCCTGCGCCGTCGCGACGGCCTGGTTCGTGGTGTAGAGCTGGCCACCATTCACCGCGTCGGTCGATCCCGCCGCGAGTGTTGCAGCGGCGACGTTGGCCACCTTTACCGGTGCCGCAGCATTGCCGCCCGCCAGCGTCACGGTGTTGGTTCGTGCGCCGTTGGCATCGGTCGTGTACGATACCGCGTTCACGGTGGTCAGGGCCAGCGCGTACACCTGTCCGCCGTTGACCGCGTCGGTCGAGCCCGCGGCGATCGAACCACCCGCGACGTTGTGCAGACCGACCGGCCCCGCCGCCGCACCGACCAGGGTCAGATCGTTGGTCCTGGTGCCGCCGTTCGGCGTCGTGGCACTTCCCGGGTTCGAATATTGTACGGGACCGGTGCCGCCATTCGAGACCTGATTGCCGAGATTGGTGATCGCGGTGGTGTTATTGGCGACCTGGACGTTGGTTGCGTTCAGCTGCGAACCGTTGACCGCGTCGGTCGATCCGGCCGCGACACTGCCTGCCGCGACGTTGGTGATCTTCGTTCCGCCGGCACCGCCGAGCGTCAGCGTGGTCTTGGTGGCGTTGTCATACTGCACCGTGCTGTTGCCGAGCGCGGCGACCTGCGCTGCGACCCCGGCGACCTGGCCGACATTGGCGGCATCGGTCGCCGCGGTGCCTGCCGCGACATTGGTGATCTGTCGCTCGGCACCGACCGAGCCGACCGACACCTCGCCGACCGAGGTCTGCAACCCGGCAAGGCCGAGCGCGGCATAGCCGAGCGTGCCACCCCGCACGGCTACGGCGCCGGTGCCGATCGCGACACTGTTGTTCGCCGAGACCAATGCTTCCGGCCCGATCGCGAGGCTGTCGGTGCCCGTCACGCTGCTGTCGCCGCGGGTGGAGAGGACCCGGAAATACCGGATTCCCGCACCGCCGTTGATCGCGCCGTCGACCGCGTCGAACACCGACTGGACGTTGCCATATTGGGTGCCGCCGAAGGCGATCGAGGCGAGTACGCTGTTGGTAGCCGCGTCGTAGCGCGACAGCCCACCCAGACCGGCCGCGACCGAGGTGCCGAGCCCGACGAGTTGTCCGCCGTTCACCGCATCGGTCGAGCCCGCTGCCAGCGTTCCCGCGGCAACGTTGCCGAGGACCACCGGCGCGCTGCCGGCCCCACCGAAGGTGACGCGTGATCGGCTCGGATCGTCATATTGCACGGATAGCGCAGCGAGATTGCCGACCTGTCCGGACACCGTGGCCAGCTGGCCGCCATTGACCGCATCGGTCGATCCCGCCGCGACCACGCCGTCGCCGACATTGTGCAACGCGACCGCACCGGCAGCACCGCCGACCAGCGTGACGTGGTTGGAGGGTACGCCACCGTTAGGAGTCGTCGGTGCGCCTGCGTTCGAATACTGCAGCGCACCGATCGCGCCGTTCGCGATGCTCGTCGTCAGGTTCGAGACGTTGGTGTTGGTCGCGAACAGCTGGCTGCCGTTGACCGCCTCGGTCGAGGTCGCGCCGAGCGTGCCTGCCGCGACGTTGCCGAGCACGACGGGAGCTCCACCCGTGCCGACGCCGCCCAGCGTGATCCGCGACCGGCCGACATCGTCATACTGCACTGCCAGTGCCGAGAGGCCGCTGACCTGCCCGGAGACGCTGGCGAGCTGTCCACCGTTGACCGCGTCGGTGGATCCCGCCGCGACATTGCCATCCGCGACGTTATGCAGCCCGACCGGGCCGGCAGCCGCACCGACGAGCGCGACGTCGTTGCTCGGCACGCCGCCATTGGGCGTGGTCGGCGTCGCGGCGTTCGAATATTGCACCGCGCCGATCCCGCCATTGGCGATATTGGTTGTCAGGTTGGTCAGCGCCGTGTTCGTGTTGGTCACATTGGCGTTGGTCGTGAACAGCTGGCTACCGTTGACCGCCTCGGTCGAGGTCGCACCGAGCGTGCCTGCGGCGACGTTGCCCAGCACCACCGGTGCGGTTCCGACCCCGCCGAAGCTGACCCGGCTGCGCGTTGCATCGTCATATTGCACCGCCAATCCGTTCAGCGTGCCCAACTGGCCCGACACCGAAGCAAGCTGATCACCGTTGACCGCATCGGTCGAGCCCGCGGCGACGACACCGTTACCTACATTGTGCAGCGCAACCGCGCCCGCCGCACCGCCGACCAGGGTCACGTCGTTCGACGGCACGCCACCATTGGGCGTGGTCGGTGCACCTACGCTCGAATATTGCAGCGCGCCGATCGCACCGTTGGCGATGTTCGTCGTCAGGTTCGTGACGTTGGTGTTGGTCGTGAACAACTGGCTGCCATTGACCGCGTCGGTCGAGGTTGCCCCCAGCGTACCGGCTGCGACGTTGCCGATCGCGACGGGCGCCGCGCCGGTGCCGACACCGCCAAGCGTCACGCGGGTCCGGGCGAGATCGTCATACTGCACGGCAAGGGCCGACAGTCCGCTGACCTGCCCGGAGACGGTCGCAAGCTGTCCGCCATTGATTGCGTCGGTCGAGCCCGTCGCGACCACGCCGGCGGCGACGTTGTGCAGTCCGACCGGGCCGGCAGCCGCACCGACAAGCGCGACGTCGTTGCTCGGCACGCCACCATTGGGCGTGGTCGGCGTCGCGGCGTTCGAATATCGCACCGCGCCGATCCCGCCATTGGCGATATTGGTCGTCAGGTTGGTCAGCGCTGTATTCGTGTTGGTCACATTGGCGTTGGTCGTGAACAGCTGGCTACCGTTGACCGCGTCGGTCGAGGTCGCGCCGAGCGTACCCGCCGCGACGTTGCCCAGTGCCACCGGTGCCGCGCCGCTGCCGGCCCCGCCCAGTGTCGCGCGGACCCGCGTCGCATCGTCATACTGCACCGTAAGCCCGGCCAGCGTTCCAAGCTGTCCGCTCACACCCGCGAGCTGCTCGCCGTTCACCGCGTCGGTCGAGCCAACCGCGACGACACCGGCGGCGACATTGTGCAGGCCGACCGGCCCGGCGGCGGCGCCGACCAGCGCGAGATCGTTCGAGCGTACGCCGCCATTCGGGGCGGCGGGGGTCGTCGCGTTCGAATATTGGACCGTGCCGATCGCGCCATTGCCGATGTTGGTGGTCAGCGTCGAGACATTGCCGTTGGTCGTGAACAGTTGGCCACCGTTGACCGCTTCGGTCGATCCGGCGGCGACCGTTCCCGCCGCGACGCCGGCGATGGTCGTGCCCGCCGGGCCGGCGAGCGTCACCCGGTCCTGCGCCGCCGTGTCATACTGGACCGCGTCGGTCTGCAGCGCGCCAACCTGTGCCGCCACACCGGCAAGCTGGCCGACATTGACCGCATCGGTCGTAGCGAAGCCGGCGGCGACATTGGTGATCTGACGTTCGGCACCGACAGATCCGACCGAAACCTCGCCTGCCGCGGACTGCGGCACGGCGAGCCCGATTGCTGTGTAAGGCCCGGTCGGTCCGCGTGCGGCGACGCTGTTCGCGCCAAGCGCGACACCGTTCGCCGCGCTTGCTGTGGCGCCCGTGCCCAGCGCGACCGCGCCGGTAGCATTGGCTCCCACCGCCGATTCATTACCGAGCGCAATCGCGCCCGCAGCGTTGGCACCGACCAGCGATGCGTTACCAAACGCGATCGCGCCGACGGCGCCCGCTTCGGTCGTGGCGCCATTGCCGAACGCGACCGCATTCAAATCGGCTGCGGAGGCTTCCTGTCCGTTCAGGCCCAGCCCCGTGATACGGTTGCCGCCGATCGCGATGCCCGCCTGATTACGCAAGGTGAAGCCGTCCGCCTGGGTTACACAGGCGTCGTTTGCCCCCACGATATTACCGTTGGCGTTGAGCACCGACAGGGTGATCGGCTTGCTGCCTATCGCGTCGGACAGGATCCCTGCAAGGTCGATGGTGGGCGCCGGCGTCGGCACCGTCTGCAGATTGGTGACGAGCTGTATTCCTCCAATCCTGATCGACGTCAGTGACGAGCCGAGATTGCCCACGTTACTGATGAGTGGATTGATCGTGCTCTGAAGCGGGACTGCGATACCGGTAACGACCGGGGTCAGTAATTGCGTGATGACCGACGGCGGCAGGCTAACGCCGGAGCAAGCGCCGACGACGTCCGATGGAGCCCCGGTTTGCGCCGTCGCCGACTGCGCTACGAACAGCGAGGCCGCGGCAAGACCCAGAAGCGAGGCGCCGGTGCGCAACTGGCGCAGGATTTTCGTACCGTGATCACGTCGACCTGAACTGGCGATGATCGCCTTCGCGGCCTGCGGATCAAGCGTTTTTAAAGCATTGCGGTGAGCCGACGCGGTAGACATGCCAATAACCTCCACTAACGACCGCAACAGCAGTCTGAACGTCACCGGCAAAGGGTCGAATACCGACCTCTATCCCGGAACGTCCTAGTTTTCGGGGCTGTTTCGCTAACAGTAAGTTACTTGAGGGTGCTGTATTAGAACAGGATTAGGCTGCACTATTGTGTACCAACGCTCCTCCTATTAGCCGATATAGTTTGTTATTTGCCCCAAAGTGGAAGGTAAATGGAATTCGAGCAGTGCCTACCCCAGACATCCACAGGACCCCGCTCCACGAAAAACACGCCGAAGCGATGTAAGTTACCAAACCGGACCTATTGTCGAAATGGGCGGATCGGCGGCATTTCGCGCCGGCAAATATTCTTGATAACCACGACGCACGAGAAAAACCGCGCCGCCTTTCTCGCTGGCGACGCGGTCTTCAGGACAGGAGGTCTTCGAAACCGGGCGAATCACCCCGGGCGGTTTATGCTTTTTGCAGGTGCCGCCGCCCGAGCAGTTCCGCGATCTGCACCGCGTTGAGCGCAGCACCCTTGCGGAGGTTGTCGCTGACGCACCACAGGTTGAGGCCGTTCTCCACGGTCGGATCCTCGCGCACGCGGCTGATGTACGTCGCGAAGTCGCCGACGCACTCGATCGGCGTGATGTAGCCGCCGTCCTCGCGCTTATCGACCAGCATGATCCCGGGCGCCTCGCGGAGGATGTTCTGCGCCTCTTCAGCCGTGATCTCGTTCTCGAACTCGATGTTGATCGCTTCCGAATGGCCGACGAACACCGGTACGCGGACGCAGGTCGCGGTGACCTTGATCTTCTTGTCGAGGATCTTCTTGGTCTCGACGACCATCTTCCACTCTTCCTTGGTCGAGCCGTCGTCAAGGAAGCTGTCGATGTGCGGGATCACGTTGAACGCGATCTGCTTGGTGAACAGCTTGGGCTCGGCGGGATCGCCGACGAAGATGTTGCGGCTCTGCTCGAACAGCTCGTCCATGCCCGCCTTGCCCGCGCCGGAGACCGACTGATAGGTCGAGACGACCACGCGGAGAATCTTCGCCGCATCGTGCAGCGGCTTCAGCGCGACGACCATCTGCGCGGTCGAGCAGTTCGGGTTGGCGATGATGTTGCGGACCTTGTAGCCGTCGATCGCCTCGGGGTTCACCTCGGGCACTATCAGCGGCACGTCGGGGTCCATGCGGTAGAGCGACGAATTGTCGATCACGACGCAGCCCGCAGCCGCGGCGATCGGTGCGTAGATCGACGAGCCCTCGGAGCCGATCGCGAACAGCGCCATGTCCCAGCCGTTCCAGTCGAAATGCTCGATGTTCGTGCATTTGATCTGCTTGCCGGTGTCGCCGTAATCGACCATCAACCCCTGGCTGCGCGACGACGCGACGCAGGCGATCTCGTCCGCCGGAAACTCGCGTTCCGCCAGAATGTTGAGGATCTCACGCCCGACATTGCCGGTCGCCCCTGCGACCACCACCCGATAACCCATGTTGTCACTCCGATTGGACTTGGGCGCGCAGTACCGACGTTGCGCGGCGAGGTCCAACGGCTTTCGACTTGTTGCGCGGATAGGGGGAGTTTGGGCGCTCCTGGGTATACGCCACCGTACCGCCCGCACCCTTGTTCCCCCGCGAAGGCGGGGGCCCAGACTGGGCCCCCGCCTTCGCGGGGGAACAAGCTAGCGCTCAGTGATATGGATCAGCACCTGCCCCAGCAGTAGCACCACCCCGGCGGAGGCCGGGGCCCAGTTGGGAGACGTTGCTAATTAAGCGCTGCGGTCCATTACTGCGAGCTTTCCACCTGGGCCCCGGCCTTCGCCGGGGTGGTGTGTTGGCGGAAAGTGCGACCCTCAGTCGTGCGTCCGCGCCTGCCAGGTCGCATGCTCGATCCCGTGCACCTTCGCGAGGTGATCGGTAATCGCATCCAGCTCCTCCGACGGCACATTCGTCGCCACCAAGGTCGCCGCGATCTCCACCCGATCCTCGCCCCGCTCGGTCACGTCCAGCTCCGCCACCTGCAACTGTGCCGCCTCGAGATGCTCGACTACCAAGTCGCCGATCGGCCCCGCACCCCCCGCCGCAACCGTCACCATCACGCTATAGGTGGCCTCGATCGTCCGCCCCTCGGTCGGGATCCGGTTGATCCCGTCGACCAGCGGCCGCAGCGCGGTGTTCGCCAGCAGCACGACGAACGTCAACAACCCCGCCTCCGCGATCATGTCGCTGCCCGCGCACGACCCGACCGCCGCCGAGCACCAGAGCGTCGCCGCGGTGTTGAGGCCGCGGACGTTCATGCCCTCCTTCATGATCACGCCCGCGCCGAGGAAGCCGATCCCCGACACGACGTACGCGATGATCCGGATCGACTCGACGTCGCCGCCCAGCCGCTGCCCGAGATCGACGAACGCCGCCGACCCCAGTGCGACCAGAGTGTTGGTGCGCAACCCCGCGGTCCGCTGGCGATATTGCCGCTCCGCCCCGATCAGCGTCCCGAACACGAACGCGGCGATATAGCTCACCAGCGTGTCGAGGAACGGCCACAGGTGAAACGTCTCGACGAACCGCATCGGAAATTACTTCACCGGGACCGCAGCCGCCTCGGGCACCGGCTTGTCCTTCACCGTCCGGTCGAGGAAATTCAGGATCGTCCCCCAGACATGCTCGCTGATCCCCGGCCCCGACACGCGGTGCGTGTAGCCCGGGTAGAACATCATCTCGAACGGCGTCGCGGTCGCCTGCATACGCGCGGCCACCTTGGTTGAATTGTCGAGGAACACATTGTCGTCCGCCATGCCGTGGATCAGCAGCAACGGATCGACGATGCGGTTCGCCTCCTCTACCGCCGCCGACGTCGCATAGCTCGCCGGGTCCTTCGCCGGATCGCCCAGATAGCGCTCGGTATAATGCGTGTCGTACAGCTGCCAGTCGGTGACCGGCGCGCCGGAAACAGCGGCCGCATACACGCCCGGCGTCTTTTCCAGCATCTTCAGCGACATATAGCCGCCGTACGACCAGCCATAGGTCGCGATCTTGCTCGGCTCGACGAACGGCAGCGACTTCAGGTAGTTCGCACCCGACAGCTGGTCCTCGACCTCGACCGTGCCCATCGCGTGATAGATCTGATCCTCGAACGCCTTGCCGCGGTTATACGAGCCGCGATTGTCGATCTTGAAATAGATCCAGCCGCGATCGACCAGATACTGCGGCAATCCGCCCTGCCATCCGCGCGTGACCTGCTGGCCGGTGCCGGGGCCGCCGTAATGTTCGAAGAACACCGGGTATTTCTTGCCGGGCTCCAGCGGCGGCGTGATCATCTCGTAATAGAGAGTCATGCCGTTCTTGGCCTTCAGCGTCCCGAACTTGGTTTCCCGGTGGCTCGACAGATAGGGGTAGTAAGGATGCCCTTCGACCACCGCATTCTCGTTGATCCACGAGAGCCGCTTGCCCGTCGCGTCCGCCAGGTACACCTGCGTCGGCTGCTTCGGGTTCGAGCGCGAGATGATGAAGCGGCTCGCGGCGGCATCCATCGTCGCGCTGTTCCACCAGCCCGCTTCGGTCAGTTTGGTGATGACGTTCGGCTTGGCGACGTCAACCGAATAGAGCTGCTGCTCGAGCACATCGTCCTTGTTGCCGAGGAAGAACAGACGCCCCTTGGCTTCATCCACCCCAACTAGATCGGTGACGACCCAATCGCCCTTGGTCAGCTGCGTCCACTTGCCCGACGCGAACCGGTAGAGCTGGCCGTAACCGCTCCGCTCCGACCGCCAGATCAGGCTCCCGTCCTTGAGCACGCGATACGCATCGGACAGGTTGAGCCAGCTCTTCACGCCCGACTTCTCGGTGAACAGCACGGTGGACTTGCCCGTCGCCGGATCGACGCGGAGCATCTCCAGCAGCTTCTGGTCGCGGCTCTGGCGCTGGACCAGCAGCATCCGGCCATCCGGCGTCCAGTCGACGCGGGCGAGATAGATGTCGGGGTTGGTGCCGAGATCGACCTTCACCTGCCCCGAGCCATCGGGCTTCATGATATAGAGGTCGACCAGCACGTTCGGCGTGCCGGCAGCCGGATAGCGCTGCTCGTAGACCTTGGTCCCGGTCGCGCCGATCGACGCGCGCGTCGCGGTATGGACCGGCGCCTCGTCGAACCGCTCGACGGCGACATGTTGCTCGTCGGGTGACCACCAATAGCCGGTGCGACGATCCATTTCCTCCTGCGCGACGAACTCCGCCTCGCCGAAATGGACCGTGCCGCCGCCGCCGGTCGTCACCGCGCGCGCGCTGCCGCCGGCGAGCGGTTGGACGAACACGTTCTGGTCGCGGACGAACGAGACGAAGCTGCCTTTGGGACTGACCACCGGGTTCAGTTCGCCGCCGGGGGTATTGGTCAGCCGCTTAACCTTGCCGTCGAGCCCGGCGAGATACAGGTCGCCGTCGAGCGGGACGAGGATCGACTTGCCGTCGGGGGCCCAGTCATACGCGACGATCCCCTTCTGGCCACCGATCCGCGCTCGCTCGCGTTGCATCTTCTCGGCCTCGGTCAGTTCGGCGCCGCTGCCCACGGTCTTCGAATCGACTAGCATCCGCGCTTGGCCCGACGCGGTATCGACCGCCCAGAGATCGAACCGCTCCTTCTCGTCGTCGCGGTTGCGCAAGCTCGTCAGAAGCGTGCCGTCCGGCGACAGTCGCACTGCGCGCGGCTGCGATCCCGACAGGTCCGGATTGCCGAACACGCGCGCCATCGTCAGATCGCCCGGCTTGGCGGCTTCGACTGGCCGAGCCGGCGCGGGTGCCGGCGCGGCAGGCGATGCCGGCGGCGTCACCTGATCAGCGGCCATCGCGGCGGTTCCGACCGAAGCAAGTGCAAGCCCGAGCAACCATGTGCGCATCCTGTAGTCTCCGTGGGATCATCCCGCCGGATACCGCCCGGCAGACCCGAAAATGTTCGGTCGCGCGTTATCGCGGCGGCACGCGACGACGTAAAGGGCGCATCGTTGCGCCGATTTCGTGCGGCTGGTCGGCGGCCGACGACCACAAGATAATGACTGTGTCGTAAACCGCGTCTTTACGCGCGTCGTTTATACGAACCGACGAGACCCTTGCCGTGGACCCTCGTCCATAGCGCAGCACGACCGGAGTATGATGGTTTCGACCACGGTACCGCAGGACACCGAGGCTGGCGAACGCAGCGCATGGCAGGCGCTCGTCCGGCTCGGGGAGGCCGATGCCAGCGCCGCGCACCCGCATTGCCGTCGTCTGCTCACCGGTAGCCTGGCGCCGCGCAACCTGTCGGACGCGGTTCACGCGCTGTGCTCGGTCCATGGCCACCATCCGGGCATGATCGCCGAAGTCCTCGCGCACGCCGTCCAGCCCGAAGCCCGGGATTGGCTGGCATCCGCTACCGAGGGATTCAGTGCCGAGCGTACCTATCTCGCCCAGCTTACTGCGGCGGTCGGCCCGTTGCCCTCGACGCCCGGCCAGGCGGAAACCGAATCCGCGCTCGTCGGCGAACGCCACGCGCTCGAAATGCTTGCGAGGTCCGAACGCCGCGGATGCGCGACCGGCGCCGTTGCGGCGCTGTTGCAAGACTGGGGCACGATCCGCCTGGTACTCGACACTGCCGCAGGCCGGTTTGGCGTAACGATACCCGTGCCAACTTTTCCGTCGGACACCGATACCGCCGCGATCGTCAACCGCCTCGGCACATCGCCCGGCGTCCAGCGCGCGATCCTGTTCGGCGCGCAGCAACTGTTCGCGCAGCATCGCGGCCTGTGGTCGCTGCTCGAAGCCCGATCGAGTGCGCGCGGCGACCTGTAACCGGCTTGCATCAGCGCGCGGAAACCCTCTATCCATACCCGGTATTCAGAACCGGACGGGACATCGCATGAAGCGCTTCGAGGGCACCCAGAGCTACGTAGCGACCGACGATTTGAAGGTCGCGGTCAACGCCGCCGTGACGCTGCGCCGCCCGCTGCTGATCAAGGGCGAACCCGGCACCGGCAAGACCGTGCTCGCCTACGAGATCGCCAAGGCGCTCGGCGCGCCGCTGATCGAGTGGAACATCAAGTCGACCACCAAGGCGCAGCAAGGGCTCTACGAATATGACGCGGTCGCCCGCCTGCGCGATGGCCAGCTCGGCGATGCGCGCGTTCACGACATCGGCAACTATATCCGCAAGGGCAAATTATGGGAGGCGTTCACGCAACCCGCCCCGCCGGTCCTGTTGATCGACGAGATCGACAAGGCGGATATCGAGTTTCCCAACGACCTGTTGCAGGAACTCGATCGGATGGAGTTCCACGTCTACGAGACCAAGGAAACGGTGCGCGCGGTCGAGCGCCCGATCGTGATCATCACCAGCAACAACGAGAAGGAACTGCCCGACGCGTTCCTGCGCCGGTGTTTCTTCCACTACATCAAGTTTCCCGATCGCGGCACGATGCAGGCGATCGTCGACGTTCACTTCCCCGGCATCCAGAAGATTCTCGTGTCGAAGGCGATGGACCTGTTCTACGATGTCCGCGACGTGCCGGGCTTGAAGAAGAAGCCGAGCACCAGCGAACTCCTCGACTGGCTGAAGCTGCTGCTCCACGAGGACATGCCGCTCGACATCCTCCAGAACCGCGACCCGACCAAGGCGATCCCGCCGCTGCACGGCGCGCTGCTCAAGAACGAGCAGGACGTCATGCTGTTCGAACGCCTGGCGTTCATGGCGAAGCGGCAGAAGAACCAGGGGTAAGGACGCCCTTAACCACCTCGCCCCATAGCCTGCGCGCGACGTGACGCGCATTTTTGCTCCTCCCCCGCAAGGGGGAGGTGGCGCCGCAGGTGACCGAGGGGGAGGACACGGAACTGATGGTATCCCTTACCGCCCTCTCCGTCAGGCTACGCCTGCCACCGCCCCCTGGCGGGGGAGGATCGCTCGGTCCCGACGCATCTGCACGTATCGCCGCGACATCACGATGCTGACACCGCAAAAGCCCTCGACCCGATCGCGGCAAGAGACGGCCGCACTCGCGACAATCATCCTGCTCGGCTTCGCGCTGCGCCTGTGGAGCGCCCGCGGCGGCCTATGGGTCGACGAGGCCTGGTCCGCGCAGTTTGTCGCACAGTCCGGCTCGGCCTGGGGAATCTTCTGGCGGATCAACCACGACAACAACCACTATCTCAACAGCCTGTGGATCCTGCTAGTCGGCCCCTACGCGCCGCCGCTGCTGATCCGCGCGTTCTCGATTGTGACTGGTACGCTCGCGATCGCGGTCGCCGGCGCGATCGGCTGGCGGCGCGACGCAGCGACCGGATTGATCGCCGCACTTCTGTTCGCGGTCTCACCGATTCTCGTCGCCTATGGGGCTGAAGCGCGCGGCTATGGTCCGATGCTGCTCGCTATGCTCGGATCGGTGCTGCTGATCGACCGCTGGCTCGACCGCGCCTCCAACCGCAACGACGCTCCGCCCGCCTGGACTCTCGCCGCGCTGACGCTGGCAGGACTGCTCGCGCAACTCACCTACCTGTTCGCACTCGCCGCATTCGCGGGCTGGATCGTCACGGCGCGCGGCCGACGCGGTTCGATCGATTCCGCCGTCGCCACGACCGCGCGCGCGCTCGGTCCTTCGGTTGCCGTGCTCGCTCTTGTCGTCGCCTTCGTCGTTGCAGCCGCCTCGGCCAGCACGACCGGATTTCAGGCGGGTGGCTATCCCGGTTTCACGCGAGCCGCATTCGTGGACGTGCTGGCGGAGACGATCGCCTACACCACCGGGTTCGCGCTACTCGCCTCGAGCGCGACGATCGGCGTGGCGCTGCTCGCGATCGCCGCGCTGCTGGTGCGCGCGCATCCCGATCGCCGCCGGTTCTACCTCTTCGCGACGATCGCCTTCCCCTTGGTCCTCGGTGTCGCGCTCTGGCGGATCGGCAACGCGGGCTTCGCACGCTATTATCTGGTCGCGGTCGTCGGGTTGCTCTTGTTGCTGGCCGACTCCGCGAGTGTCGCGATCCATCGCGGTGGCTGGCGCAAGGGCGTCGCGATCGTCCTGACGGTGCTGCTGGTATGGGCGTGCCTGCATCGCGACTATGCGCTCGCCGCTGCAGCGCGCGGCGATCCGGCGCGGGCAATCGCGACGATGCGCACCCGCTTGCCGCGCGGCGCGACAGTCCTGGTCGATACGATCCGCCCGATCTCGGTGCTCGACGTCGCCGCGCGCAGCAACGGGTATCCGCTCGCGATCCGTCAGAGTTGCCCCGCGGCCGGCTTCGTGTTCATCGATCTGGATCCGCCAACGGCCCCCGCCAGCATGATTGCTCGCTGCAATGATCGGTACCGGCTCTTGCAGACCGGCCGCCATCTTGCGCTTTCCGGTCTAGACTGGGCGCTGTACGCACGCGCCGATCTGCCCGAAAAACGCGCCGAAACCCTGCGTTAACCAGAACGCGAAACCGACCGGTCACCGACCGCAGTCTATCCTCCATGGCATGAAGCGAATCCCCCGAACGCTCCTCAGCCTCGCCCTTGCCTCTACCGCGGCAGCCAGCGCCAATGCCAGTTCGCTGCTCAATTATGTCGGCGAATGCGTGCCGTTCGCGCGCGCCGCGTCGGGCATCCAGATCTACGGCAATGCCTGGACCTGGTGGAGCCAGGCCGACGGCAAGTACGAACGCACGCACAAGCCCAAGGAAGGTGCGGTCATCGTCTTCGCCAAGACCGCGCGCCTGCCGATGGGTCATGTCGCGGTCGTCAGCCGCGTCGTCGAGAAGCGCGTCGTCATGCTCACCCACGCCAACTGGTCGCGCCAGAACGGCGAGCGCGGCCATGCCGAGCAGGACGTCACGCTGTTCGACGTGTCGCGCAACAACGACTGGAGCGACGTCAAGGTCTGGTACAAGGACGTCGATGGCCTCGGCGGCGGGATCTACCCGGTGTACGGCTTCATCTACGGCCACGCGCACGCCGCCGCCGAACTGACGAGCCGCAACCCCGATTATGTCGGTGCGCTGATTGATGCGTATGTGCCGGTCAGCGGCGAACCGATCGCGCGCTGAACACCGTCCCGGTATCGCGACGCCCCTACTTTCCGTCATCCTGACGAAAATCAGTACCCAGGGTTACGAACGCTGCCTTGCGTGGCTCTGGGTCCTGACTTTCGTCAGGCTTGCGCAGGAGAGAGGGATTGCCGCCACCCTTAGAACCATGCCACCACCATTGCGCAAAGACGGTGAGGATGACGATGCGGCTCAAGACCTTGACGACGATCACGCTCGTGCTGCTCACCACGTCCGCGCCCTCGGTCGTCGGCGCGCAGAAGGAAAAGTCTCCGCCCCCCGGTGGCGACATTCCCACCAAGTTCGTCCCCGCCAATGCCAGCTTCGATTTCGACCGCCGCGAGGTCGACATCCCGATGCGCGACGGCGTCACGCTCCACGCGGTCATCGTCCAGCGCAAGGGCGTCACCGACGCGCCGATCCTGCTCCAGCGCACCCCATATAACGCCGAGAGCGCTGCCAGCCGCTCCTCCAGTTCCAGCGGCGCGATGAATCTGCGCGCCGCCGACGCGATGTTCTTCGACGCCGGCTACATCCGCGTGTTCGAGGACGTCCGCGGCAAGAACGGCTCGAACGGCGCGTACATCAACGAACGCCCGTTGATCGGTCCGCTCAACAAGACCAAGGTCGATCACTCCACCGACGCCTACGACACGATCGACTGGCTCGTTAAGAACCTGAAGAACAGCAACGGCCGGGTCGGCATCATCGGCGGCAGCTATGACGGCATGATGGCCGCGATGGCGCTGGTGAACCCGCACCCCGCGCTGAAGGCCGCCGTCCCGATGAACCCGGTGATCAACACCTGGAAGGGCGACGATGACTTCCACGGCGGCGCGTTCCGGCAGATCGGTTACGACTATTACTACACGCAGGACGCCGCGAAGGGCGAAGCGGGCGACCTCTGGCGCGACGCGTACGACGATTACGACACGTTCCTCCGCGCCGGATCCGCCAGCGCGTTCGTGAAGAGCCGAGGGCTCGAACAGTTGCCCTTCGTCAACCGCCTCCACGATCACCCGACCTACGACGCATTCTGGCAGGGCCAGGCGCTCGAGACGATCCTGCCCAAGCAGCCGCAGACGGTGCAAACGCTCTGGGTCGCCAGCCAATGGGATCAGGAGGATATCTACGGCGCGGTCGCGGCGTATGAAGCCGTGTCGAAGGTCGATCCGAACCACGTCAACCACCTCGCGCTTGGCCCCTGGGCGCATGGCGGCGCGAACGGTGACGGCTCGACGCTCGGCGCGATCCGTTTCGATGCCGACACCGCACTCTGGTTCCGCAAGAACGTGCTTCTCCCATTCCTGAACGGCGCGCTGAAGACCGGCGCGACACCGCCCGCGCTCGCTCCCGTCACCGCGTTCCAGACTGGCACCAACCAGTGGCAAACGCTCGCGGGATGGCCGAACTCGAGCGCCACGCAGAAACTCTATTTCCAGCCCGCCAACGGCCTCGGCGCCACCGCCCCCGCACAGGACGGCCACGACGACTATATCTCCGATCCCGCCAAGCCGATCCCCTACCGCCTCCGCCCGATCCGCCCGACCTACGCGACCGGCTCGACGTGGCGGCAATGGCTCGTCGACGACCAGCGCCCGTTCTCCGATCGCACCGACGTCCTAACCTACCAGACGCCGCCACTCACCAGTCCGGTCGCGATCGCCGGCGCGCCCGTTGCGGACCTGATCGCCAGCACCACCGGCACCGACGGCGATTTCGTGGTGAAGCTGATCGACGTCTACCCGGCGGAATATTCGGACAAGCCCGAGATGGGCGGCTATCAGCTCGCCGTCTCGATGGACATTCTCCGCGGCCGCTACCGAGATAGCTTCGAGAAGCCGACCCCCATCGTCGCCGGCCAGCCCACGCATTTCCGCGTCGTGCTACCCAACGCCAGTCACGTCTTCCTCCCCGGCCACCGCATCATGGTCCAGGTCCAGTCGAGCTGGTTCCCGCTCTACGACCGCAACCCGCAGACCTACGTCGCCAACATCTTCGACGCGAAGCCCGCCGACTACCGGAAGGCGACGATCAGCGTCTTCCACTCGGCCTCGCAGCCCAGCGCCATCGAACTGCCGATCGCGGCTACAAAGTGAGGACGTGAGCCCATGTTCCTGAACTTCCTCGACGAACTCCGCAGCGCCGGTATCCCCGCCAGCCTGAAGGAGCACCTCATCCTGCTCGAGGCGCTCGACGCCGAGGTGATCGAGCGGACGCCCGAGGATTTCTACTACCTCTCCCGCGCGGTGTACGTGAAGGACGAGGGGCTGCTCGACAAGTTTGATCAGGTCTTCGCCAAGGTCTTCCGCGGCCTCGCCACCAGCTACGGCACGCCCGCTGGCGAAGTGCCCGAGGACTGGCTGAAGGCGGTCGCCGAGAAATTCCTGACCCCCGAGGAGATGGCGGCGATCAAATCGCTCGGCTCGTGGGACGAGATCATGGAGACGCTCAAGAAGCGCCTCGAAGAGCAGAAGGAACGCCACCAGGGCGGCAACAAATGGGTCGGCACCGGCGGCACGAGCCCGTATGGCAACGGCGGCTACAACCCCGAAGGCGTCCGCATCGGCGGCGAGAGCACGCACAAGCGCGCGCTGAAAGTCTGGGACCAACGCGAGTTCCGCAACCTCGACAACACCAAGGAACTCGGCACCCGCAACATCAAGGTCGCACTGCGCCGCCTGCGCCGCTTCGCGCGCGACGGTGCCGCTGACGAACTCGACATCGACGGCACGATCGCCGGTACCGCGCGGCAGGGCTATCTCGACATCGTCATGCGCGCCGAACGCCGCAATGCGGTCAAACTGCTGCTGTTCCTCGACGTCGGCGGCTCGATGGACCCGTTCGTCAAGCTCTGCGAGGAGCTGTTCTCGGCGGCGACGACCGAGTTCAAGAACCTCGAATTCTTCTACTTCCACAATTGCCCGTACGAAGGCGTGTGGAAGGACAACACGCGGCGCTTCGCGGAGCGTACGCCGATGTGGGACCTGCTCCACAAATACGGTCACGACTACAAGCTGATCTTCGTCGGCGACGCGTCGATGAGCCCGTACGAAATCACCCACCCCGGCGGCTCGGTCGAGCATTTCAACGAGGAGCCCGGCGCGGTGTGGATGCAGCGGCTGACCAACACCTATCCGGCGGCGGCGTGGCTGAACCCGGTGCCCGAGGCGCAATGGGGCTATTCGCAGTCGGTGCGGATCATCCGCGAGCTGATGACCGACCGGATGTACCCGCTGAGCCTCGCCGGGCTCGACGACGCGATGCGCGAGTTGACCCGAAAACGGTGAGGTCGGCGCGGTAAGCAGCGAACCGTAACGGAACCGTCACGGTGGCGATCGGTTTATCGGACATCATCCCTTACCGAAGGACAAGCCCTATGTCGTCGATCCCCAACTCCGCCATGCCGCACGCCAAGGTCCATCACGACGACGACCACAAGCCGAAGCCCGACGCGAAGAAGACCGCGGCGACCAGCGACTGGGTTGAGGACGCGACCGATGCGGCAAAGGCTGGCCTCGCAACGGCTACGGATGCGGTGAAGTCGCATCCGAAAACCGCGATCGCGGTCGGCGCGACGGTAATCGCCGGGATCGCAGCGGCGATCGCGGCGCCTGCGTTGCGCGCGAAGGATGCGGCGGAGAAGAAGGCACCGCCGAAGAAGCTCGAGCCGAAGAAGCCAGCAAAGGCGAAGAAGCCCCACTGATACAAGCCCGCCCGGTCACCCCACTGAGCACCACCCCGGCGAAGGCCGGAGCCCATTTGGGAGACGCGGCTAACTGAGCGCGCGCTTCGTTACCGCAACCTTTCCAATTTGGCCCCGGCCTCCGCCGGGGTGGAAACTTGGGACGGACCAGCGCGCAGGCGATCAATAAACCGAGCAATGCCTCTCCTTGTTCTCCCGCGAAGGCGGGAGCCCAGTCTGGGCTCCCGCCTTCGCGGGAGAACAAACTTACTGGTCACGCGGGACAAGCGTGAGCGCACCCCTCAAACCCGATTCACAACCCCACCAACCATCGCCACCGGAACCCCAGTCGTCCCCGGAAAACTGATCGCCAGCCCCTTCAGCGTCCGCACCGCCATATACGCAAACCCCTCGGCCTCCAGCGCATCGCCGTTCCACCCGAGCACATCGGTAGGCTCCACAACCAGCCCGGTCCGCGCGGCGATCATCGCCAGCATCGTCGGATTATGCCGACCACCCCCCGCAACCAGCAACCGAACCGGCCGAGCCGGCAAATGCCGCAAAGCCTCAGCCACGGTAGCGGCCGTAAACGCCGTCAAAGTCGCCGCCCCATCAGCAGCGGACAACCCCCGCGCCGGCTGGATCGTGAAATCATTCCGGTCCAACGACTTCGGCGGAGGCGCATCGAAAAACGGATGATCGAGCATCGCCGTCAGCACCGTCTCGTCCACCCGTCCAGAGGCCGCCAACGCCCCCCCGGCATCATACCGCGCACCCGTCTCCGCCTCGACCCAGCTATCGATCAACCCGTTCGCCGGCCCGGTATCGAACGCCACCAGCCCATCGCGGTCCGTCATCTGCGCCCGCTCCGGCGACATCTCGCGCGAATCATGCATGTCGCGCCCGCCAGGAATAAAGGTGATGTTCCCCACCCCGCCAAGGTTCAGCACCGCGACCGGTCCCTCGAGCCCCGCCGCCAACGCCGCATGATACACCGGCAACAACGGCGCCCCCTGCCCGCCCGCCGCCACATCCGCCGAGCGGAAATCCGACACCGTCGTGATCCCGGTAGCGCGCGCGACCGCCGCCCCGTCGCCGATCTGCCACGTCCAGCGCCGATCCGGCCGATGCGCGATCGTCTGGCCGTGAAAGCCGATCACATCGACCTCCGCCGCCGCAACCCCCGCATCCGCCAGCAGCTTGTGCACCGCAAACACGTGCGCGCGCGTGATCAGCTCCCCCGCCGCGACCACCGGCGGACTGGCGCGCGGCTTGTCGAACGTCAGCGCCATCCGCGTCGCCTCCGCCAGCTGCGCCCGAGCGGCATCCGAATAGGGCTCGCCGCGAAACGCGATCGGCCGCACGAACGCTTCGCCGTCGGTCTCGATCAATGCGGCGTCGATCCCGTCGAGCGACGTCCCCGACATCAGTCCAATCGCCAGCATATCGGTTCCTTCCCGCGCAATCCGCCCACCCATGCAGGATGCATTTTCCCCCGCCTAGAAAAAACCGAACTTTGCGCCTATGTGCGCGGGCTTCATGGCAACAACACTCCCCTCCCCGCCGAAGATCGGCATGGTCTCGCTCGGCTGTCCGAAAAACCTCGTCGATAGCGAGCGGATCCTCACGCAGCTCCGCGGCGACGGCTACCAGATGTCTCCGGACTATGCCGGCGCCGACATCGTCCTCGTCAACACCTGCGGCTTCCTCGATTCCGCCAAGGAGGAGAGCCTCGAGGCGATCGGCGAGGCCATCGCCGAGAACGGCCGCGTCATCGTCACCGGCTGCATGGGCAAGGAAGCCGACGCGATCCGCGCACGCTTCCCGCAGGTCCTCGCGATCACCGGTGCGCACGAATACGAGCAGGTCGTTGGCGCGGTCCACGAGGCCGCGCCGATGCCGCCGTCGGCGTTCCTCAACCTGATCCCCGACGCCGGCCTGAAGCTGACCCCGCGCCACTACAGCTATCTGAAGATCTCGGAAGGCTGCAACCACCGCTGCTCGTTCTGCATCATCCCGTCGTTGCGCGGCGACCTCGTCAGCCGCCGCCCCGACGCGATCCTGCGCGAGGCGGAAAAACTCGTCGAAGCCGGCACCAAGGAACTGCTGGTCATCAGCCAGGACACCTCGGCGTACGGCGTCGACCTGCGCCACGCCAGCTGGCCGGTGAAAACCGGTGGCCCGATGTCCCGCAACGAAGCCCGAGACGTCCGCGCACACATGACCGACCTCTCGCGCGAACTCGGCAAGATCGCGCCCTGGGTCCGACTCCACTACGTCTACCCATACCCCCACGTCGACCACGTCATCCCGCTGATGGCGGAGGGCCTCGTGCTGCCGTATCTCGACATCCCATTCCAGCACGCCGCGCCGTCGGTGCTGCGCCGCATGAAGCGTCCCGGCAACGACGCGAAAGTGCTCCAGCGCATCCACAACTGGCGGACGATCGCGCCCGACATCACGATCCGCTCGACCTTCGTCGTCGGCTTCCCCGGCGAGACCGAGGAGGATTTCCAGTATCTGCTCGACTGGCTCGACGAGGCGCAGCTCGACCGCGTCGGCGCATTCCGCTTCGAGCCGGTCGAAGGGGCGGCGGCGAACCTGCTCCCCGACCACGTGCCAGAAGAGCTCAAGGAAGAGCGCTACGCCCGCATCATGGAAAAGACCGCGGCAATCTCCGCGGCGAAGTTGCAGGCCAAGATCGGCCGCACTCTCGACGTGATCATCGATGCGGTCGACGAGGAAGGCGCAACCGGCCGTTCACAGGCGGATGCACCCGAGATCGACGGCGAAGTCTTCCTCCGCGATGCCGGCCACCTGACGGTAGGCGACATCGTCCCGGTCACGATCGAAGACGCCGACGATCACGACCTCTACGGCGTGCCCGTCTAATTAGCTGGTCCCCCGCGAAAGCGGGGGTCCAGGAATCTCGAACGATACCGTTGGTGATCCTAGACTCCCGCGTCCGCGGGAGAACGGCTAAGTTCGCGAGTCCGTCAGACGACGTTGCGGCCGGTGAACAGCTTCACCAGAACGACGATGACCGCGATCACGAGCAGAATGTGGATCAGTCCGCCTGCGACATGGAAGGCGAAGCCCGCCAGCCAGAGGATTAGCAGGATGACGGCGATGGTATACAGCATGGTTGTGTCCCCTAAGACGTGAAAAGGCTCCCGGTCGGACGATGAAACGTGCGTGTAACACGGCGTGTTCCGTCAACATTTCTGCCCTAGGCTAACCCCCTCAACCGGCGCGGAATTAAAATTGCGAGCGTTGCGCACGCCGGCCGGTTCTGCTTCGTTGCGCGTCATGATCCTCCGCCTCCTCGCCGTCGCCGCGCTGCTCCCGGCCCCCGCCATCGCGCAGTCGCTCACCCCCGCCGAGACCGCGCAGATCGACACGCTGGTCACCGGTGCGCTCGGCGATACCGGCGTGCCGTCCGCCTCGATCGCGGTGGTTCGCGGCGGGCGGATAGTGTTCGCCAAGGCGTACGGCAAACCGTCCGAGGCGATCGCCGTGGCCGACCCGAAACTCCCCTACCAGATCGCGTCCATCTCGAAGCAATTTACGGCCGCCGCGATCCTGCTGCTCGAGGACGAGGGCAAGCTCAGCCTCGACGACACCGTCGCGAAATACATCCCCGGCATCACCGGCGGCGACCGCATCACCATCCGTCAGCTGCTCAGCCATACCTCGGGCCTTCAGGATTACTGGCCGCAGGACTACAGCTTCGCGGCGATGGCCAAGCCCGTCACGCCGCAGCAGATCCTCGATCGCTGGGCCAAGAAGCCGCTCGATTTCCAGCCCGGCACGCAGTGGCAATATTCCAACACCGGCTATGTCGTCGCCGGTATGATCGTGGAGAAGGTCGCACACCAGCCGCTGTTGAGCTTCCTCCAGCAGCGCATCTTCAAACCACTCGACATTCGCGCGCTCGACCAGGACAAGGCGATCGGCAAGGCCTATCCGCAAGGCTATGGCCGATTCGCGCTAGGCCCCGTCCGCCCCGAGACGCCCAGCGCAGACGGCTGGCTCTACGCCGCCGGCGAACTGTCGATGAGCGCCGAAGACCTCGCCAAATGGGACGTCGCGCGGCTGAACCGCACCACGCTCCCCGCCGACGACTGGGCCGCACAGGAAACCCCGGTCAAGCTCGCCGACGGATCGAGCAACGGTTACGGCCTCGGCGTCTTCACCGGCAGCGCGAACGGTCGCCGCTACGTCGAGCATAGCGGCGAAGCGGTCGGCTTCCTGTCCGAGAACACCGTCTATCCCGACGACAAGGCGGCCATTGTCGTCCTCACCAACAGCTGGTTCAGCGACGCAACGGGTCGCATCGCCGCGGGCGTCGCCAAAATCGTTCTGCCGCCCGCACCTGCCAATGCCGAAGACACCGCCGCACTCGCCCGAGCCCGCGCGGTCTACGATCAGCTCCGCACCGGCACGCTCGACCGCAAGGGGCTCACGGAAGACGCCAACTATTACTTCAAGCCGGTCGCGCTCGCCGACTACAAGACGAGTCTAAGCGCACTCGGCGAGCCCACCGCATTCGCACAAACCGGCAAGACCCGCTTGCGCGGCGGCTTCGTCAACCGCACCTACCGCATCACCTATCCCGACCGCACGCTGTCGCTCAGCACCTATGCCGAGCCCGGCGCGAACGGTCGATACGAACAACTCCTGGTGGCGCCGGCACAATGACCGACCTCGCTTCGATGCTCCAACCCGACCGCGGCCAGCCCGCACGGACGATCCACGTCGTACACCCCGATACGTATGAAGGCTGGCTCACCAAGCAGTCGCAGCGCATCCGCACGACGATCGCCGCGCACCGCCTGACCGGCAAGCCCGGCGACCGCGCGGTGCTGCCAAGCGATACCGCGGACGACTGGTCGATGCTGCTGGTCTGCAACGAAGCGGTAACGTCCCCTTGGCGGATCGCCTCGCTCGGCGCGTCGCTACCCGAGGGCACCTACCGTCTCGCGGAAGGTCCGGTCGGCGCGGCCGGGCTCGGCTGGATGCTCGCCCAGCACCAGTTCACGCGGTACGTGAAGCCCGACGCGATCGGTCCCCGCGTCCTCCTGACCGCCGACGCCGCGCATATCGACGAGACGGTTCGCCTCGCCGAAGCCACCGCGCTCGTCCGCGATCTCGTCAACACCGGCGCCTCCGACATGGGCCCCGCCGACCTGGAGGCCGCTGCCGAGACGCTCGCCAAACGCCACGGCGCGACCGTCACGACCACGCGCGGCGATGCGCTCGCGACCGGCTACCCGATGATCCACGCGGTCGGCCAAGCCGCGAGCAAGGACCGCGCACCGCGCCTGATCGAACTCGAATGGGGCGACCCGTCGCATCCCCGGATCGCTCTGGTCGGCAAGGGCGTCACCTTCGATACCGGCGGGCTCGACATCAAGCCGTCCGCGGGCATGCGACTGATGAAGAAGGACATGGGCGGCGCGGCGCATGCGCTGGCGCTGGCGGGCTTGGTGATGGCGGCCAAACTCCCGGTCCGTCTCCACCTCCTGATCCCTGCGGTCGAGAACTCGATCGCCGGCAACGCCTTCCGTCCAGGCGACGTGCTCGCCACGCGCAAGGGGTTGACGGTCGAGAACACCAACACCGACGCCGAAGGGCGTCTCGTGCTCGGCGACGCGCTGACCAAGGCGGGAGAGAGCAATCCCGAACTGATCCTCGACTTCGCCACGTTGACGGGAGCGGCGCGCGTCGCGCTCGGTCCGGACCTGCCGCCGATGTTCACCGACGATGAGTCGCTCGCGGCGGACCTGCTCGCGTCGGGCTTGGAACAGAACGACCAGATGTGGCGGCTGCCGCTGTGGAACGGCTATGACGAGATGCTCAAGTCGGACATCGCCGACATGGTCAACGCGCCCGATGGCGGGTTCGCCGGCGCGATCACGGCCGCGCTGTTCCTACGCCGGTTCGTGCCGAAGTCCGCGGCGTGGGCGCATCTCGACGTGTTCGCATGGCGCCCGTCCGCCAAGCCGGGGCGACCGAAGGGCGGCGAAGCCTATGCCCTGCGCGCCGCCTTCGCGATGTTGGCGAAGCGGTACTCGCGCTAAATAAAGGGAACGCCAAACACCCCGTCATCCCCGCGCAGGCGGGGATCCATAATCTCAGGTGTCAGTGATCACGCCGATACGATAGCCAGTATGGGTTCCCGCCTCCGCGGGAATGACGGCTGTGATGGCGTAACTGGATCACCCCGTCGCGAACTGCCCGAACGGCAGCAACTTGTCCGCCAGTGCCTTCGTCGCATTCGCATCGCCAGCCCGCAACGGCACCAGCACCGCCACCGCAGCCTTGCGCACATACCCGTCGATCGCAGTCGGCGTCGGTGCCCTGCTCGCGGTCTCGACCAGCGCGCGTCCCCGCGCATCGTTCGGATCCAGCTCCAACCGCAACAACCCGGCCAGCCCGGCAAACATCGCGCGGTTACCACCCAACGCCACCGACTTGTCCAAAGCCTCGAACCCAACCGCTTTCTGCGCGCCCGCCACCGCGCGCCCGACGAACCGCCCGAGCTTCGCGATAACCCCGACATGCCAGGCCCCCAACGCCGCCTGCGCCTCGGCATTGCGCGGATAACGGACAACCAGCGCCTCATATTGTTTCCGCGCGGCGATCGCCTGACCCCGGTTACCGAGCAGCTTGGCGCGATACCCGTTCGCCATCGCCTGCATGATCGCGGCCTCGGCATCGTTCGGCGAGCGGCTCAGCGCCTGCCCGGCCGCCGCCGCCGCCCGGTCGATCCGCGCCAGCGCGACGCTGCGATCGCGGTCGACGAATCCAGCCTGCGTCAGCAACTCGCGTGGCGTTTCCGCCTGGACCGGCGTCGCGCACAGGACGGCACAGATCGCCAACGAGGCTCCTACGCAACCGGAATACCATCTGGTCATACAACCTCGCACGAAAGCAACGTCACGCCAATTCGACCACCGAATCGTCCGTTAATCATAAGTCGATAACGTTTATCGGGACTTAACGGACGTTTGCGCAAGCCCTCAGAGTGTTGCCGCGGCCTCGATGATGGGCACGAACTTATCCGCGGTCAGGCTCGCACCACCGACCAGTGCACCATCGACGTTCGGCGTATCGAGAATCGACGCCGCGTTAGACCCCGTCACCGATCCACCATACAAGATCCGCACACCCGCCGCCGCATCGCCGATCAGCATCCGCAACTTGGAGCGCGCGATCGCATGGATCGCCGCGATCTCGTCGAGCGTCGGCGTGCGGCCCGTGCCGATCGCCCAGCGCGGCTCGTAGGCGAGCGTGAACCAGCTCCCGTCCGCGTTGTCGGGCACCGACTTCTCGATCTGCGCTTGCACCACCCGCTCGGCGCGATCCGCATCACGCTCCGCCTCAGTCTCGCCGCAGCACAGGATCACGTGAAGCCCCTGTCGCCGCGCCGCCGCCGCCTTCGCCCACGCGTCGTGGCTCGTCTCGTGCTGATCAGCGCGTCGCTCCGAATGACCGACGATCGTGAACGATGCGCCGACTTCCTTGACCATCGCCGCCGAGACGCAGCCGGTATGCGCGCCCGAATCCGCCTCGTGCACGTCCTCCGCACCGATCGCCAACCCCGGCACACGCTGCGACGCCGCATCGATCAGCGTGAATGGCACCGCGACCGACACGTCGATCCCCGGCGCCGCCTGCGCCGCCGCCGCGATCGTCTCGAGTTCGACAAGCATCGCCCGCGACCCGTTCATCTTCCAGTTTCCGGCTACAAGCTTCCGCCGCATCACGATCTCCCGCATGTTTTGCCCAGCGATAGCGACGCGACCGCCCTGCACAACCCCGCACGGGACGACACGCCCCCAACGCCTGTGCAACCGCCCGACTTGAAGAGCCGCCCTTGGCCCCGTAAAGCAACCGCGTTCCCATCCCTGTCGATCGGCTGTCCATGCTCGCTTTCTTTCGTCGCCTTACCCATTCGAAGGTCGGCGTGGTCATCACCTTCATCGTGCTCGGCGTCATCGCGCTCGCGTTCGCGGCAGGCGACATCACGGGGCTCAGCTCGATGACCGGCGGCGCAGGGATCACCGGTGGCGACGTCGCCAAGGTCGGCAAGGCCGAGGTCACCGTCAACGAACTCAAGACGCAGGCGCAGACACAGCTCGAAGGCTTCCGCCAGGAACAGCCGACGCTCGACATGGCGACCTTCGTCAACCAGGGCGGGCTCGAAGGCACGCTCGACCGGATCGTCTCCAGCATGGCGCTCGAGCAGTTCGGCCGTGCGCAGGGCATGGTCGTCAGCAAGCGCGCGGTCGACGGCCAGATCGCCAGCATCCCCGCGTTGCAGGGGCCGACCGGCAAGTTCGACGAGAATTTGTATCGCCAGGTGCTCGCCCAGCGGAAGCTGACCGACGCGCAGATCCGCAGCGACATCGTCCGCGACACGTTCGCACAGCAGCTCACTATTCCGAGCACCGGCGCGACTCAGGTCGCCAGTGCACTCGCGCTCCCCTACGCCTCGCTTCTGCTCGAGAAGCGCACCGGCACGATCGGCTTCATCCCCGCCGCAGTCGTCCCCGCTGGCCCGGCGCCGAGCGACGCCGACCTGAACACTTTCTACAAGCGCAACATCGCGCGCTACACCGTGCCCGAGCGCCGCATCGTCCGCTACGCGATCGTCTCGCCCGACCGGGTCAAGGCACAGGCCGTCCCGACCGACGCCGAGATCGCCAAGACCTATCAGCAGGACCGCGCCCGCTACGCCGCGACCGAGAAGCGCACGATCACGCAGGTCGTCGTCGCCGATCAGGCCGGCGCCATCGCGCTCGCCGCCAAGGTGAAGGCCGGTACCAGCCTCGCCGACGCAGCCCGCGCTGCCGGCCTCGAAGCCTCGACCCAGGCCGGCGTCGAGAAGGCTGCCTATGCCGGCACCGCCTCCGCGCAGGTCGCCGATGCCGTGTTCGCCGCCGCCAATGGCGCGGTGATCGGCCCGGTCCGCACGCAGCTTGGCTGGACGGTCGCCAAGGTCGACAAGATCGAGAACGTCGCCGGTCGCTCGCTTGACCAGGTCCGCGGCGAGATCGCCGCTGCACTCGGCATCCAGAAGGCCGCAGCTGCGCTGTCCGACGTTCACGACAAGATCGACGACTCGCTCTCGAAGAACGCGACGTTCGACGAAGTGATCGCCGACCAGAAGCTCGCTGCCGTCACCACGCCGGCGCTGATCGCCAACGGCGTCAACCCCGACGATGCCGCCAGCAAGCCCGATCCCGCGATCGCGCCGCTTGTCGCCGCCGCGTTCCAGGCCGCCGATGGCGACGGGCCGCAGCTCGTCCAGCTCGGCACCGATGGCGGCTTCGCGGTCGTCGCGCTCGGCCGCGTCGTTCCCGCCACCCCGCGGCCGCTGGCACAGGTTCGCGCCGACGTGCTCCGTGACGTGACCGCGGATCGTTCGCGCCAGGCTGCGCGGAAGGTCGCCGCCGACGTGCTCGCGCGCATCAACAAGGGCATGCCGATCCAGCAGTCGCTGGCGCAGACCAAGCTGCCACTTCCTGCCGCGCGTCCGCTGACCGCATCGCGTGCGCAGATCGCCGCCGATCCGCGCGGTGCACCACCAGCGCTCGCGCTGATGTTCAGCATGGCGCCGAACACCGCCAAGACGCTGGCGGCGCCAGACGACAGCGGCTGGTTCATCATCAAGCTCGACAGCATCGCCAGCGGCAATGCGGCCGGCAACCAGGCTGCGATCAAGGCCGCGCGCGGCAACATCGCCCGCTCGGTCGGTCGCGAATATGTCGAGCAGTTCGCCAAAGCGGTCCGCGCCGACGTCGGCGTGAAGACCAACGCAACCTCGATCGCCCGCGTCCGTGCCGACCTGCTCGGCCAGGGCCCCGCCGGGAACTGATCGTATGACGAGCGCGCGCGAAGCTCTGGCCGAAGGGCGTCCCGCGCTCGTCTGGCGTCGTCAGGTCGCCGATACCGAGACACCGGTCGCCGCCGCGCTGAAGCTGATCGAGCCGGGGCGTGGCGACTTCCTCCTCGAATCGGTCGAGGGCGGCGCGATCCGCGGTCGCCACAGCCTGATCGGCCTAGCCCCCGACCTGCTGTTCCGCGCGCATGGGCATAGCGCCGAGATCAACCGTCACTGGGCCACCGATCGCGAGACGTTCGCGCCGTGCCAGGTGCCTACGCTCGATGCGTTGCGCGCACTGGTCGCCGAATGCCGCGCGGAGGTTCCGCCCGAACTGCCCCGCGCGCTCGCCTGTCTGGTCGGCTATTTCGGCTATGAGACGATCGGCCTGGTCGAGACCCTGCCGCAGCCGCCGGTCGATCCGCTCGGCCTGCCCGACATGATCTTCGTGCGGCCGACCGTCATCCTCGTGTTCGATCGCCTGACCGACGCGCTCTACTTGGTCGCGCCGGCTTGGCCCGATCCGGCCCGCGATGCCGACTCGATCGTGACCGAAGCCGAAGAGCGTCTCGACGCGGTCGCCGCCAAGCTCGCGAGTACGCCCGTCCCCGCACCGATCCACGCCGACGTCGCCGAACCGACCTACACGCCAGCGCTCCCCGAAGGCCGCTACGGCGAGATGGTCGCCGCGGCAAAGGACTACATCCTCGCCGGCGACATCTTCCAGGTTGTGCTCGCGCAGCGCTTCAGCACGCCGTTCGCGCTGCCGCCGTTCGAACTCTACCGCTCGCTACGCCGCATCAATCCATCGCCGTTCCTGTACCACCTAGACCTCCCCGGCTTCGCGCTGATCGGCTCCAGCCCCGAAATCCTCGTTCGCGTCCGCGACGACGAAGTAACGATCCGCCCGATCGCCGGCACGAGGCCACGCGGCAAGACCGCCGCCGAGGACGAGGCGAACCGCGTCAGCCTGCTCGCCGACCCCAAGGAGCGCGCGGAACATCTGATGCTGCTCGATCTCGGCCGCAACGACGTCGGCCGTGCCGCGGCACCGGGATCCGTGAAGGTAACGGCCAGCTACGGCGTGGAATTCTACAGCCACGTCATGCACATCGTCTCGAACGTCGTCGGCACGCTCTCCCCCGACAAGGACGCGCTCGACGCGCTGTTCGCGGGCTTCCCCGCCGGCACGGTCAGCGGCGCACCGAAAGTCCGCGCCTGCCAGATCATCGCCGAACTCGAACCCGAACGCCGCGGTGCGTATGCGGGCGGGGTCGGATATTTCTCCCCCGACGGCTCGATGGACTCGTGCATCGTACTGCGGACGGCGGTGGTGAAAGACGGCACGATCCACGTTCAGGCTGGCGCGGGCATCGTCGCCGACAGCATCCCCGAATACGAACAACGCGAATGCGAAGCCAAGGCCGGCGCGATCCTCGCCGCCGCGCGCGAGGCTGTCAGCCGAGCGAAGGCTTCGGGTTTCGGTCAGTAGAGTCGATCACCCAGGACCGACCTGCGCCTTAACATTACACCGCCCCGGAGACGGCCAGGATCCAGTTGCAAAGGTCGCGGTAACGATGCGCGACCTGCTTTACGAATGTTCCCCAACTGGACCCCGGCCTCGATCCTCCCCCGCCAAAGGGAGGTGGCGCCGAAGGTGACGGAGGGGGAGGACACAGAGCAGAGGTTGTCCCTTACCTCCCCCTCCGTCTGGCAAGCGCCAGCCAACTCCCCCTGAAGGGGGAGGATCGCAGGGTGAGCGCTACTCCTCCAGATCCAGATACGCGACGACGTCGTTCTCCGTGGCAAGATACAACCCCGCCTGCACATCCTCTTCCTGCTGCGCTGCGATCGCCAGCGCCTCCCCGAGTGGACCATAGAACAGCGTCGTCGCAGCCCCGCCCTCGCCGCTGTCATCGAGGTGATACAGTCGCACCGACACGCTGGAAGAAACTGTCCGCATTTCAATACCCTATCGCAGATCTTTATGACGCAAAATTCACGGAACCAATTGCGAAGCAGCGCAACTTTGCCCGCTCTCGCCCGTTACGCTAGCAGATACAGGGATTTGATATGCATCAGGATGAAGGTTTTCCGGTGTCGCGCCGTGGCGTGATCGCCGGCGGTGTCGCATCGGCTACGTTGGCAGCGGCACCCGTTGCGCAGGCTCAGACGCAGGGCACCCAGCAATCGGCACCGCCGACCATGCCAGTGACGCTAAAGGTCAACGGCCGCACCACCAAGCTCAACGTCGACACGCGCACTACGTTGCTCGACGCGCTGCGTGAGAATTTGAAGCTTACCGGCACGAAGAAGGGCTGCGATCACGGCCAGTGCGGCGCGTGCACGGTGATCGTCGAGGGTCGGCGCATCAACAGCTGCCTGACGCTCGCAGTCATGCACGAAGGCGAGGAGATCACGACGATCGAAGGTCTTGGCACGCCCGAGAAGCTGCACGCGATGCAGGCGGCCTTCGTGAAGCATGACGGGTACCAGTGCGGCTATTGCACGCCCGGCCAGATCTGCTCGGCGGTTGCGACGCTCGGCGAGATCAAGGCGGGCATCCCCAGCCATGTCACTGGCGACATCTCGGCACAGCCAACCGTGACCACCGACGAACTGCGCGAGCGGATGAGCGGCAACATCTGCCGCTGCGGTGCCTATGCGAACATCATCGACGCGATCCACGATGTCGCCGGTACGGAGCGCAGCGCATGAAGGCCTTTACCTACGAGCGCGCCACCTCGGCCAAGGAAGCCGCCAGCGCTGCGGTTCGCACGCCGGGCGCCAAGTTCATCGCGGGCGGTACCAACCTGCTCGACCTGATGAAGCTGCAGATCGAGACGCCGCAGCATCTGATCGACGTCAACGGCCTCGGTCTCGACAAGATCACGCCGACGTCTGAGGGCGGGCTCCGCGTCGGCGCGCTCGTCCGTAATACCGATCTCGCCGCCGATGCGCGCGTGCGCAAGGATTACGGAGTACTGAGCCGTGCGCTGGTATCTGGCGCTTCGGGCCAGCTCCGCAACAAGGCGACCACCGCAGGCAATCTGCTCCAACGGACGCGCTGTCCGTATTTCTACGACACGACCAAGCCCTGCAACAAGCGTCAGCCCGGCAGCGGCTGCGCGGCAATCGGCGGATTCAATCGCAATCTCGCGGTGATGGGTACGAGCGAGGCGTGCATCGCGACGCACCCGAGCGACATGGCGGTTGCGATGCGCGTTCTGGATGCGACGGTCGAGACGGTGAACGCCGCTGGCCAGACGCGTGCGATCTCGATTGCGGACTTCCACCGGCTCCCCGGTGCTACACCGAACATCGAGAACTCGCTCGCACCCGGCGAACTCATCACGGCCGTCACGTTGCCGAAGCCGATTGGCGGAACGCACATCTACCAGAAGGTGCGTGACCGTGCGTCCTACGCCTTCGCGCTGATCTCGGTAGCGGCCGTGATCCAGCCCGGTGGCCGTGGGCGTCTCGCTTTCGGTGGTCTCGCGCACAAGCCGTGGCGTGTCGAAGCCGCCGAGGCTCAGATGCCCAACGGCGCCAAGGCGACCGCGTCGGCTGTCCTCGCCGGCGCCCGCACCACATCACAGAACGCGTTCAAGCTGCCGTTGGTCGAACGCACCATCGGCGCCGTGTTCGAAGAAGCGAAGGCCTGATCGCCATGAAGTTCGATACCCCCGCTACGGCGAACCCGACCGACCGCATGAAGGTGCTCGGCCAGCCGCTCGATCGCATCGACGGCAAGCTGAAGACCACCGGCACCGCGCATTACGCCTATGAACGCAACGACGCCGCGCCCAACGCCGCCTATGGGTATATTCTCGGTGCGGCGATCGCCAAGGGCCGCATCGAGAGCATCGACACGGCTGATGCGAAGGCAGCGCCGGGCGTGCTCGCCGTCGTCACGTATGAGAACGCCGGCAAGCTCGGCAAGGCGAAGAACCACACCGCGCGGATGCTCGCCGGCCCGGAAGTTCAGCACTACGACCAGGCCGTGGCTGTCGTCGTCGCGGAGACGTTCGAACAGGCGCGCGCCGCCACCAAGCTACTCCGCGTCAACTATGCGCGCACGGCCGGCCGGTTCGATCTTGCCGCATCGAAGGGGTCGGCGACCAAGCCGAAGAGCGGCACGCCCGACACCGCGATCGGCGACTTCGCCGGTGCGTTCGCCAAGGCAGCGGTGAAGGTCGACGAGCGCTACACGACGCCCGACCAGAGCCACATGATGATGGAGCCACACTCCACCACTGCGGCGTGGAAAGACGGCAAGCTGACTCTCTGGACGTCGAACCAGATGATCAACTGGGCGGTTGGCGACATGAGCGAGACGCTGCTGCTGCCGAAGGAAAGCATCCACGTGATGTCACCCTATGTCGGCGGCGGTTTTGGCTCGAAGCTGTGGGTCCGCAGCGACGCGGTGATGGCCGCGCTCGGCTCGCGCGCGATCGGCGGACGTCCGGTGAAGCTCGCGCTCGCCCGCCCGCAGGTGATGAACAATACGACGCATCGCCCCGCGACGATCCAGCGCCTTCGTATCGGTGCGCAGAAGGACGGCAAGATCACAGCGATCGCGCATGAGAGCTGGTCGGGCGATCTCCCCGGCGGTGGTCCCGAGACCGCGCCTAATGCGACCCGCCTGCTCTACGCCGGCGCCAACCGGATGACAGCGACGCGTCTCGCCGTGCTCGACCTCCCCGAGGGCAACGCGATGCGCGCGCCGGGCGAGGCGGTCGGCCTGCTCGCGCTCGAAGCCGCGATGGACGAGCTGGCCGAGAAGCTGAAGATGGATCCGGTCCAGCTGCGCATTATCAACGACACGCAGGTCGATCCGGAAAAGCCAACGCGCCAGTTCTCGCAGCGTGATCTGATCGGCTGCCTGAAGACCGGCGCCGAACGCTTTGGCTGGAACAAGCGCAACCCCGTCCCGGGCCAAGTCCGCGATGGGCGCTGGCTGGTCGGCATGGGGATGGCGTCAGCGTTCCGCGACAACGTCACGATGAAGTCGGGTGCGCGCGTCGGGATCGACAAGAAGGGCGTCGTCACCGTCGCCACCGACATGACCGATATCGGCACCGGCAGCTACACGATCATCGGCCAGACGGTCGCCGAAATGATGGGCGTGCCGATGGAGAAGGTCATCGTCCTGCTCGGCGACAGCAGCTTCCCGGCCTCGTCGGGTTCGGGCGGCCAATGGGGCGGCAACAGCTCGACCGCGGGCGTCTACGCGGCGTGCATGGCGTTGCGCGAGCGAGTCGCGCAGAAGCTCGGGTTCAACTCGACCGACGTCGTGTTCGAGGACGGCAAGGTAAAGTCGGGCAACCGCAGCGTCTCGCTGTCGGAAGCCGCAGGCGATGCCGGCATCTCCGCCGAGGATTCGATCGAGTTCGGCGACCTGACCAAGACGTATGCGCAGGCCACGTTCGGCGCGCATTTCGTCGAGGTCGGCGTCGACTCGGCGACCGGTGAGATCCGCGTCCGCCGGATGAGTGGTGCGTTCGCCGCCGGTCGTATCCTCAACCCGAAATCGGCCCGCAGCCAGGTGATCGGCGCGATGACGATGGGCGTCGGCGCGGCGCTGATGGAAGACGCGATCGTCGACACGCGGTTCGGCTATTTCGTCAACCACGATCTCGCCGAATATCACGTGCCCGCGCACGCCGACATTCCGATGCAGGACGTGTTCTTCATGGACGAACTCGACGAGAAGTCCTCGCCGATGAAGGCCAAGGGTATCGGCGAACTCGGCCTGTGCGGCGTCGGCGCGGCCATCGCCAACGCGGTCTACAACGCGTGCGGCGTCCGCGTCCGCGAATACCCGCTGACGCTCGACAAGGTGATCGGCAAGATGGTCTGATTACCCCTCCCCCGCGTCGTGACATATGACGCGGGGGGAGTTCGGCATCGTTATTCCGTGGCGACGGCCTGCAACCCTGCTAGATCAAGTATCCGTATCCTCCCATAGGCGACCTCGACGATACCCTCGCGCTCCAGCGTCTTCAGGTGGCGGTTCAGGGTCTGGCGAGCGATACCGACGATTGCCGCAAGTTCGTCCTGCCGGATGGTGACGCTGCCATCGCCGGCGACCGAGGCGCGCAGAAGTGCAACGGCCAGTCGCACGCGGATACTCTGGCCGATGCTGTTGGCGATGAACCGCAGTGCGGTGCGTTGATGCGCGCAGACCAGCAGCCCGAGATCGCGGTACAGTTCCGGTTGAAGAGCGGCAGCGCGGGCAAAGGCGGGCATCGGCACGTGGAGCAGGCGGGCGGGCCCGAACGACGTCGCCTCGTGAGGACGTGGCAGCCCGTCGAGCGTCGACAGCTCGCCGAACCATGTGCCTGGCCGGACGATCAGCGCGAGCAACTCCGCGCCGTTCACGGAAAGGCCCTTCAGCCGAACCTGGCCCTCTACCACCGCCCAAAGACCGTTCGGGGGATCGCCCAGACCATAAATCCGTGCGCCAGCTGCCAGCACCTCGGTCCGCGCCTCGCGCAGAAGTCCGTCGCGACGCCCGATCGCCATCGCCGCGAACCACGGATCGGCCATTAGCGTATCGATGTCCGCTTGGTGCATCCGACCATTTTTACGCGGTTCGGCGAGATTGTCACCATCGCGACATTTTTATCGTGGCGACTGCCGTATTGTCGGGGAAACGATAAGGAGGCGGATGATGGCTACGGCATTGAAGGCGATGACGACGGTACGCGATCAGGTGTCCGCCGAGGAATGGGCGCTGCGCGTCGACCTCGCGGCGGCGTATCGGCTGGTCGCGCTCTACGGCTGGGACGATCTGATCTTCACGCATCTTTCGGCGCGCGTGCCCGGGCCCGATCATCATTTCCTGATCAACCCGTACACGCACATGTTCGAGGAGATCACCGCGTCGTCGCTGGTCAAGATCGACGTCGACGGCAACAAGGTCATGGACACGCCAGCGCCGGTCAACCGCGCAGGGTTCGTGATCCACTCCGCGATTCACGCCGGGCGCGACGATGCGGTCGCGGTGCTGCATCTCCACACCCCCCACGGCCAGGCGGTGTCGGCAATGGCGGAGGGCCTGCTTCCGCATACCCAGACCGCGATGATCGCCGGGCATGACGTCGCGTATCACGACTTCGAGGGCATCGCGACCGAGCTCGAGGAGCGCGAGCGGCTCGTCGAGGACCTCGGCACGAAGAATTCGATGATCCTGCGCAATCACGGGACGCTGACCGTCGGCGAGTCCGTGCCGCAGGCCTTTCTGCGCATGTATTTCCTGGAGCGCGCGTGCGAGGCGCAGGTGCTGATGCTGAGTGCCGGCCGGGACAATCTGAACAGCCCGAACCAGGGCGTTGCCGAAAAGGTCGAAGGCCAGTCGGGCGGTCCCGGCATGCGCATGCTTGCCGACGGCCTTGCGTGGCCTGCGCTGCTGCGCAAGCTCGATCGCGTCAATCCCGGCTATCGGGACTGACGTCACACGGCGATCGATCTGCAGGGCATGGGCCAGCGGTCACGCTCACGGGCGCGACGCTGAGCCAGAACATCGCAATCGGCGCCGCTCCGGACGTATCCGGAGCGGCGCCGTCGTTCGTTTCAGTGCGCCGTTTGCTTAGCCGTGCAGCGACCGGCGGAACGTCTCCGGCAGGAACACGAGACCGACAACCGCCGTCACCGCGCAGGCGAGGATCGGGTACCAGAGCCCGTAATAGATGTCCCCGGTCGCCGCGACCATCGCGAACGCCGCGGTCGGCAGGAACCCGCCGAACCAGCCATTGCCGATATGATAGGGCAGCGACATCGAGGTGTAGCGGATCCGCGTCGGGAACAGCTCGACCAGCAGCGCGGCGATCGGGCCGTAGACCATCGTCACGTACAGCACGAGCAGGACGAGGATGGCGACGACCATCGGCTTGTTGATCTGCGCCGGGTCCGCCTTTTCAGGGTAGCCGACCGCAGTCAGTGCGCTCTTCACCTCGGCACCGAACGCCTTGATCGCCGCGGCCTTTTCAGGCCCGGAGACTACAGCCGGATTGACGACCGGGATGGTCGTGCCGCCGATCTTGATCTGCGCGACCGTGCCGGCGGGGGCTATCACGTTGGCGTAGGAGATACCCGCCTTCGCCAGATACGCCTTGGCAATGTCGCACGAGCTGCTGTCGAACTTGTTCTTGCCGACCGGATCGAACTGCACCGAGCACTCGTCGGGGTTGGCTACCACCGTCACCGGCGAATTGGCCTGTGCCGCATAAAGCGCGGGGTTGGCGGCCTTCGACAGCGCATGGAACAGCGGCATGTAAGTGAGGGCCGCAAGCGCGCACCCGGTCAGGATGATGTATTTCCGCCCGATCTTGTCCGACAGCCAGCCGAAGAAGATGAACGCCGGCGTCGCGATCAACAGCGCGATCGCGATCAGGATGTTGGTGGTCGGCCCGTCGACGCGCAGGTTCTTCTCGAGGAAGAACAACGCGTAGAACTGGCTGGTGTAAAACACGACGCCCTGCCCGACGACTGCACCGAACAGCGCGATCAGCACGACCTTGAGGTTGCTCCACTGCCCGAACGCTTCGGTCAGCGGCGCCTTCGAGGTCTTGCCCTCGTCCTTCATCTTCTGGAACACCGGGCTCTCTTCGAGCTGCATGCGGATCCAGAGTGATACCGCGAGCAACGCGATCGAGACGATGAACGGGATACGCCAGCCCCATGCCGCGAACGCCTCTTCGCCGACGAGCGTGCGGACACCGATGACGATCAGCAGCGCCGCGAACAGCCCGAGCGAAGCGGTGGTCTGGATGAAGCTGGTGAACAGCCCACGCTTCTTGTCGGGCGCATGCTCGGCAACATAGGTCGCAGCGCCGCCATATTCGCCGCCTAGCGCGAGCCCTTGCAACAGGCGCAGCACGACCAGCGCGATCGGCGCGGCGACGCCGACCGAGGCATAGCTCGGGAGCAGGCCGACCAGGAACGTCGACAGGCCCATGATCGCCATCGTGACGAGGAACGTGTTCTTGCGGCCGACGACATCGCCGATCCGTCCGAACACCAGCGCACCGAACGGCCGCACCGCGAACCCCGCCGCGAACGCCGCGAGCGCGAAGATGAACCCGGTGGTCTCGTTGACGCCCGAGAAGAACTGCGCGGTGATGATCGTCGCCAGCAGGCCGTAGAGGTAGAAATCATACCATTCGAATACCGCACCCAGCGAGGATGCGATGATGATCAGCGGCTGGCTCTGCTTCACGTGCCCAAGGGGCGATGCGTCCCCTGTTGTCGTCGCCATGGCGGTATCCTCTCAGATGGGTTGGGGGGAACAGCCGATCTCCGCCGGCTTTTTGAAAAAACTTGCCGTCTGCGTCATCCTGGGCTCGACTCAGGATCCAGAACCACGAGTATCGTCGTCCTTGGCTCTGGGTCCCGGCGTTCGCGGGGATGACGATGGTGGCGCCCGCGCGATCCTCCCCCGCAAGGGGGAGGTGGCTGGCACTTGCCAGACGGAAGGGGCGGTAAGGAAAACATTGGTTCCGCATCCTCCCCCTCCGTCACCTTCGGCGACACCTCCCCCTTGCGGGGGAGGATCGTGAAATCATGCTCTAGAACGAGTACCGTGCCGCAAGCTCGCCGCGGTCCATCTTGCCAACCTGGCCGTCGACCAGCGCGCGCTCCGCGTGACGGAATTCGACACCGAGATCGATCGCCTTGACCGGCGAGTAGAACAGGTTGGCGGACGCACTCCAGGCCGACTCGCTCGCGCCGATCGGTTCGCCACCGCGCGGATAGTCGATCGACTGGACGCTGCCGATGAAGGTCGAGCGCAGCTTGTCGGTCCAGCCGAGCTTCAACGCCGCAAAGCCGGCGGTCAGCGTCGGCGTATACAGCCGCGCACCGACCACCGGCATGAATACCGCATCGGGGGCGAGATCGAGACCGACATAGCGGCCGATCCCGTCGCCATGCGTGACCATGAAGCGGATATCCGAGCGGCCCTTGGCATCGAGCGGCACCTTGCCCGCGAACGACACGCCCCACGCATCGGCGCTGTCCTTCAGCGTGCCCGTGTCGATCGTCAGCTTGCGTGCGAGCCCCGCCAGCGAGAACTCGCCGAACGCGGTCTTGTAGTTCAACCGTGCGGTGACGTCGGGCAGCCGATCGTCGGCATTCTCCACGATCGTTGCGGACGCCAGGCTGGTCGACGCGGTCTCCGGATTTTCGGCCGCGACCGAGAGCGTCAGCGTATCGTTCAGCTTGCGCGTATAGCGGATCTGCGCCTGGCGGACGAACACGGTGCCTTCCGACGGGCCGATGAAGTCGGTCGTCTCGGGCAGCGCCGCGGTATACTGGAAGTTGGTCCATTCCTGCCCGAACAGCCAGTTGTCGAACGTGAAGAATGCCCGACGCAGACCGGGGTTGTAGCCGTTGACGACACGCTGGTTGCCTTGAGTCCCCGGCACGACCTGGAAATCGACTTCGAGCAGGCCCTTCAGCGTATGCCCGGCGATCGGCGTTTCCGTGCCCAGCACGATCCGCGTCTGCTTGGCATGCGCCTCGACGCTATTGCCTTCGTTGCGGCCGCCGACCGGAGTCATGCTCGGGAAATAAAAGTCACGACCGACCGATTCCGGCGCGATGTTGCCGCCGCTGTAGCGGCTGACCGACGCCCAGGTCTTGATGAAGCCGTTCAACTTGACCGTCGTCCCGGCGACCTTGAACCCATCGGTCGATGGCGCTGCGCCCGGTGCCTTCGCTTCGGCAAGCGCGGTCGGCGCGGTCGGACCCATCGGCGCGGTCGGATGAAGCTCGTTCGGCGTGGACGCGACCGCGGTAGGCGGAGCGGCCGATGTCGCAGGGCCAGCCGGCTGAGGAGCGGTCGCCGCCGTCGCTCGCGCAGCGTTCAGCTCGCCGCGCAGATCCTGCACTGCCGCTTCGAGCGCCTTCAACCGCATCTCGAGCTCGACTTCACGCGCGGTCTGCGCCTGTGCCAAGCCCGGCACCAGCGCAGTGCCCGCGAGCAACGCCGTCAAGACCAGCCGTTTCGTAAACGCCATACGTGTCATCCCCGTCTCTGTCCTCTTCCACTGATCTGACGCGTGGATAGCAGCGACCTCATCATGCCGCATTGCGAACCTGCGTCCATCCCTTACTTTGGTGCGGGATGATCGCCCGCAAGCGACCGCGTACAGCGCGGCAAAAGGAGAGCCAGATGACCGAGGCCAGCTATCCCGTCCCCGCGGAATGGGCGAAGGACGCCCTGATCGACGCCGCCGCCTATGACCGGATGTATGCCGAGGCCGCGACCGATCCCGACGCGTTCTGGGCGAAGGAGGCCAAGCGCCTCGACTGGATCGTCGCCCCGACCAAGATCAAGGACACCTCGTTCGACGAGAGCGATTTCCGCATCCGCTGGTTCGAGGACGGCCAGCTCAACGTCGCCGCCAACTGCGTCGATCGCCACGCCGACGCGCGCCCCGACGCGACCGCGATCCTGTGGGAAGGCGATGACCCTGCCGACGACCGCAAGATCAGCTACGCCGAACTGCGCGACGAGGTGTCGAAGCTCGGCAACGCGCTGAAGGCGAAGGGCGTCAGGAAGGGCGACCGCGTCACGATCTACCTGCCGATGATCCCCGAGGCGGCGTTCGCGATGCTCGCCTGCGCGCGGATCGGCGCGATCCATTCGGTGGTGTTCGGCGGCTTCTCGCCCGAGAGCCTGTGCAACCGCATCCACGACTGCGACAGCCGTATCGTCATCACCGCCGACGAGGGTCTGCGTGGCGGCAAGACCGTCCCGTTGAAGGCCAATGTCGATGCCGCGCTCGACCACGGCGATCTCGCGGTCGAGACCGTCATCGTCGTCCGCCGCACCGGCGGCAAGGTGACGATGACCGAAGGCCGCGACTGCTGGTATGCGGAGTGCGTCGAGGGCCAGTCGACCGACTGCGCGCCCGAGCCGATGAACGCCGAGGATCCGCTGTTCATCCTCTACACCAGCGGATCGACCGGCCAGCCCAAGGGCGTGCTCCACTCGACTGGCGGCTATCTGGTGTGGGCGTCGATGACTCACGAATACGTCTTCAACTACCGCCCCGGCGAGATCTTCTGGTGCGCCGCCGATGTCGGCTGGGTCACCGGTCACACCTATTCGCTGTACGGCGCGCTCGCCAACGGCGCGACCACCGTGATGTTCGAGGGCGTGCCGAACTATCCCGATCACAGTCGTTTCTGGCAGATCGTCGATAAGTATCAGGTCAACATCCTCTACACCGCACCGACCGCCCTGCGCTCGCTGATGCGCGAGGGCGACGACTGGGTCACGCGCACCAGCCGCAAGTCGCTCCGCCTGCTCGGCTCGGTCGGCGAACCGATCAATCCCGAGGCGTGGAACTGGTATCATAACGTCGTCGGTGACGGCCGCTGCCCGATCGTCGACACCTGGTGGCAGACCGAAACGGGGGGTCATATGATCTCACCTTTGCCCGGCGCAACCGCACTCAAGCCCGGCAGCGCGACCAAACCCCTGTTCGGCGTGATACCCGAACTTGTCGACGCGGACGGCAAGGTGCTGGAGGGCGCGGTCGAGGGCAACCTCGTCATCGCCGACAGCTGGCCCGGCCAAATGCGCACCGTGTGGAACGATCACGAACGCTTCTTCCAGACGTACTTCTCGACCTATCCCGGCAAGTATTTCACCGGCGACGGCTGCCGCCGCGACGAGGACGGCTATTACTGGATCACCGGCCGCGTCGACGACGTTATCAATGTCAGCGGCCACCGCATGGGCACCGCCGAAGTCGAGAGCGCGCTCGTCGCGCATTCGAAGGTCGCCGAAGCGGCGGTCGTCGGCATGCCGCACGACGTGAAGGGCCAGGGCATCTACGCCTACGTCACGCTCAACGCGAACGCCGAGCCGAGCGAGGATCTGCGCAAGGAACTCGTCCAGTGGGTCCGCCGCGAGATCGGGCCGATCGCGACCCCCGACATCCTCCAGTTCGCACCGGCCCTGCCCAAGACGCGCTCGGGGAAAATCATGCGCCGCATCCTGCGCAAGATCGCCGAGAACCAGCTCGACCAGCTCGGCGACACGTCGACGCTCGCCGATCCCGCGGTGGTCGACGCGCTGATCGCCGGCCGCGAGGAGGCTATCCCCGTACCGGCATGACGCGCACGATCCTCATCGCCGACGACCACCCGCTGTTCCGCCAGGCGCTCAAACTGGCGGTCAGCCGCGCCGCGCCCGACGCGGTGGTGATCGAGGCGGGGCAGCTCTGCGAGGCGGTCGATGCGGCTCGGGGGGCAGAGCGGCTCGACCTGATCCTGCTGGACCTGCGCATGCCGGGCTCGGAAGGGTTCGCGGGCGTCGCGCTGCTCCACGCCGAGCGCCCCGACACGCCGATCATGGTGATATCGTCGGCGGACGAAGCCGAGGCCGCCCCCCGCGCGCGGGCGTATGGCGCGATCGGCTTCGTCTCCAAAACCGCCGACCTCGCGACGTTGGAAAACGCCGTAGCCCGAGCCCTCGTCGGCGAACGCGACGCGCCGATCGAGTGCGTTCCCGTCGACGCCATGGCCACGCGCGTCGCAAGCCTGACGCCGACCGAACTCAAAGTCCTGCTCGGTGTCCTAGCCGGTCGCCTCAACAAGCAAGTCGCCTTCGACCTCGGCATCTCCGAAGGCACGGTGAAAGGCCACATGACCGCCATCCTTCGCAAACTCGGCGTCCAGAACCGCACGCAAGCCGTCCTTGCGGCACGGGCAATGGACATCCACTTCGCCGATTAGCCGCGCACGGCCTGCCCCTCCCCCACCGTCATCCTGACGAAAGTCAGGACCCAGGATACCACCCACCCCGATTTTGGCTCTGGATCCTGACTTTCGTCAGGATGACGAAGTGTGCCCGTGCCCCCAATCCTCCCCCGCCAGGGGGAGGATCAAGCAGGCTCAACCCCCAGCGCCGCAGCCGCAGACGCATCCTCGATAAACCGCCACAAATCCGCCGGCACCACCGGCTTCGTCAGCACCACGAGCCCCACACACCGCACATCGTCAGCAACCGCGCGATCCGCCGTCACTAGTGCAATCGCCGGCGCCGGCACCATCGCCCGCAACCGCGCAACCACATCCAGTCCGTCCGCCACCTCGTCCAGATGGAAGTCGACCAGCGCCACGTCCGGCTCCTCGTCCGCCGCCAGCTCCATCGCCTCGGCGATCGTCGCAGCCAGCAACGGCACGCACCGCCGCGCGCGCAACGCCGCATCGAGCGCCGCGAGGATCGTCGCGTCGTTGTCGAGACACAGCACCCGCAACCCCGGCACCAGCGCACGGCTCGCCAGAGGCGTTGGCAACACAACATCCAGCCCGGCCGGCGCAAGCGGCACGCGCACCGCAAACGTCGTCCCCCGCCCCAATTCCGACCGCAACTCCACTGCCACCCCAAGCAACCGCGCAATCCGGCGGACGATCGCCAAGCCCAGCCCGACGCCGCCGCCCGCGCTCCCCTTGCTCTCCAGCCGCTCGAATTCCTCGAAGATCCGCTCGCGGTCACCCGCAGCAATGCCCGGCCCGTTGTCGCGCACCTCGATCAGCACATCGTCGCCCCTCCGCCGCGCCCCAATCCAGATCCGCCCATCCGCCGAATAGCGCACCGCATTCGACAGGAAATTCTGCAGGATCGACCGCAGCAACGACCGGTCCGTCGCCACGCTGAACGCGCCGGGATGCGCCGCCAGCACCAGCCCGCGCTCGCCCGCCAACGGCGCGAACTGCACCGTCAACTCGTCGATCAACGCCCCCAGCGCAAACCGCTCGACCTTCGGCACCACACCCCCCGCATCGAGTCGCGACACGTCGAGCAGCGCCCGCAGCAACGTGTCCGCCGAGCCGATTGCGCCATCGATCGCGCGTACCAGCTCGCCCTGATGCGGTGCCTTCCCCTCGTCGAGCGCCGCGCAGAACAACCGCGCCGCATGCAACGGCTGAAGCAAATCATGGCTCGCCGCCGCCAGAAACCGCGTCTTGTCGCGCGTCGCGGTCTCCGCCGCTGCGCGCGCCTCGTCCAGCATGTGGTTCGACTGCGCGAGATCCTGCGTCCGCGCGACGACCCGCGCCTCGAGATCGGCCTGCGCCTCCTTCTCCGCGGTGATGTCGGTGAAGCTCTGGACGTACCCGCCGCCCGGCATCGGCCGCCCGACCATCTTGATCCACCGCCCCGACGGCCGCTGCCGCTCGAAACTATGCGGCGTGCCGCGCGCGAGATGCGCCACCCGCCGACCGACATGCGCCGCGATATCGCCCGCGATACCTTCGCGCTCGGCATTGTAGCGGATCAGGTCGGCGATCGAGCGCCCGACCACGACATAGCCCTCTGGATAGTCGAACATCTCGACATAGCGCGGATTCCACGCGACCAGCCGCAGGTCCGCGTCGATCACGCTGACGCCCGGGTCGATCGTCTCAAGCGTCGCGGACAAGAGCGTGCGCGAGAACCGCAGCGATCGCCCGCGCTGGTCGAGCAGCCGGACCACGTCGCTGACGTCGATCGCCGAACCGGCGATGCTCGACGCGACGATCTTGCGCGCCGATGGAGCGCCGATCACGCCTGCGATCAGCCGCTCGGCGGTGCGCGCGGCGGGGCCGTCGATCGGCGCGCGGAGATCCACCGACGCCACGCCGATCGCCTCCGCCTCGCCATCGCCAACGAACCGCGCGACCAGCATCCGCAACTCGCCCAACGTCGTGACGTGATCGAGCGCGGCATTCCCACGATGCCGCTCGCGCATGTGCAGCCCGGTCATCAACGCGACGTTGACGCCGAGGCTCCACACCGTGCCATTGACCAGCGGCGAACCGATCCGCCAGCCGAGCAACGCGTCCGGATCGAGCCAACCCCGCGTGAACTGTGCCAAGGCTGGCCCAACACCCTCGCCGATCGACGGCAGCAACAGGCAGTAGATCCAGACGATCACGCCGCCGACCAGTCCCGCGCGCGCGGCGGTGTGGTTGGCGAAGTTCCACCCGACCGTCGCGATCAGCGCAGGCGCGAACTGCGCGACGCCGGCGAACGCGATCAGCCCGATCGACGCGAGCGGCAGGTCCGCGCCGAGGCTCCGTCCATAGACCAGCGCGACCGCGACGATCGCGGCGATGATGAGGCGCCGAACGCGCAGCATCCGCCGGCCCAGCTCGCCCTCGCCCGCCTCACCGTGGCGACGGAGCAGCAACGGCGCGAGCAGGTCGTTGGTCGCCATCGTCGACAGCGCGATCGTCTCGACCACCACCATCGCCGTCGCCGCTGAGAAGCCACCGAGAAACGCAATCAGCGCGACGAGATGCTGCCCCTGCTGCAACGGCACCGCGAGCACGTACAGGTCGGGCTCGGCATCGCCTGGCAACAGCGTCATCCCCGCGAGCGCCAGCGGCAGGACGAGGAGCGAGATCACCACCATGTAGGCAATGAAAGGGCCACGCGCCCGGGCGATCACGTCAGGTCCCCGCGCCTCGATCACGCCGACGTAGAATTGCCGCGGCAGGCACAGGATCGCCGACGCCGACAGCAACGTCCGCACGCAGAAATCCGACGACAGCGCCCCCCAGGTGAAGCCCGACCGAAGCCGGGCCATCGGTGCCGCCAGCGTTTCCGCCGGTACGTCGGCGAGCAACGCGACCGTCACCACCCCGAGCACGACGAAACACAAGAGCTTGATCAGCGACTCCGCTGCGATCGCCGCCACCACGCCGGGGTTGCGCCCCGCGACCTCATACCGCCGCGCGCCGAAAACGATCGCGAACACCGCCAGCAGCAGCGCGACGAGCGTGCCGACCTCCGCAGAACTCCTTACGCCGGCGATCGCGCCGAAGCTGAGCGTGACCGATCGCAGCTGGAGCGCGATGTACGGTACCGACGCGAGCAACGCCGTCCCCGCGACGATTGCCGCCGTGCCTCGACTTCGCCCGTAACGCGCGGAAATGAAGTCCGAGATCGAACTCGATCCCTCCTCGCGCGCCAGCCGCACCAGCCGCGCGAGAAATTTCGGTGCGAGCAGGAACACCAGCGCGGGGCCGAGATAGATGGCGAGGTAATCCCATCCCCGCGTCGCTGCGGTGCCGACGCCGCCAAAGAATGTCCAGCTGCTGCAATACACCGCCAGCGACAGCGGATACGCGATCCGTCCGAGCCGTTGCGACAGGCCCCGCCGGTCCACCACCCAGGCAATCCCGAACAGCAGGATGCCATAGGCAAGGATCGCGAAGATGACACTTGGCCCGACGATGATGGCGCTCCGTTGTTCGCTGTCCGAGGATGCTCCCTAGCACAGGATCGGCGGTGCGCTCGGGTCCACCGGTCCGGTCGTCAGGCTGTCGCCTCGGCCTTGCGCCACTGCCGGTAGCCGATCGCCGCGAGCACGATCATCGCGGCGTAGAGCCCTGCCGTCAGCGTCAGGCCTTTGACGAGGAACATGCCGACATAGAGGGTGTCGACGACGATCCAGAGCAGCCAGTTGGCGGTATGGCGGCGAGCGGTCCAATATTGCGCGACGAGGCTGAAACTGCTGAGCGCGGCGTCCATCCAAGGCAGCGCAGCGTTGGTGAAGCGGCTCATGAACCAGCCGATCGCGACCGCGCCCGCTGCGCCCGCGGCGAGACTTGCGAGGGCGTGCGCGGGGCGGAGCGGCATCACGACGACGTCGCCGGTCGCGTCCTTGCCACGGGTCCAGGCAACCCAGCCGTAGAGGATCGCGAGCCCGAACAGCGCTTGGAGTATCATGTCGGCGTAGAGCCGGACGTCCAGGAACAGCTTGAAATAGAGCGCGCAGGCGAGGAGGTTGACCGGCCAGCACAGCATGCGGCGCGTTGCGGTCAGCCAGATGCCCGTGACGCTCACCGCGACCGCGACGATCTCGAACGCTGTCATCGCGGGCCAGCCCCCGCTTCGATCGCACGGAGAAAACCTAGACCCGGATCGGACAAGAACCATTCGGCATGGCCGATCAGATAGCCATCCCAGGCCAGCTCGGCCGATGCCGGATCTTCGACCACCGCGGTGAAATAGTCGATCTCCGACAGCGCGAACTCGAGGTGGACCAGCGGAAGCAAGTGCACGACCGCCGCAACATCCGCGTGGCCGAGCGGCGTGACCGTGGCATAGCCCGCGAGCAGCGCCAGTGCCGCCTTTGGATCGGCGATGTCGTCCGTCCCCTGCCCCAGGTCGAGCCAGCGGACCGCCGTGCGCTCGATCGCAGTGGCGATGTCGTGGACGGCGCAGGTGCGGTCGGCGAGCCCGAAGTCGAACACGGTTCGAACACTGCCGTCGCTCGCCCAGAGCAGGTTGGAGGGATGCCAGTCGTTGTGCGTCCACAATGTAGGTTGCTCGGCAAGCAAAGGCGCGAGTCCCTGCCCTAATGCTTCGAACAGATGGCCGAGTTCGTGGCGCCAAGGCCGGGATGCCAGGAACGCGGCCAGCGCGGGACGGGCCGTGACATAGGCCTCGGCAGCGACGAGCGGATCGGCGGCGGGGAGGATGGTGAAGCTGGCGACCAGCGGTTGCGGTCGGCGCGCCGGGGCGGTGAAACTGCGCGTGGCCTCGTGCAACTTCTCAAGCGCCACACCGGCGGCATGGGCATGCGCGTACGAGGCGAACGGCGTCCACGACAGGCTGTCGCGGTACAGGTCCGCACCCGGCGCCTCGCGGTGCAGTTCGTATGACCAGGCACCGCTTTCCACCGCCGTCGCGCCGTCCGACGTCGTCATGACCTCGGGTACCGACACGCCCTTGCCGGCAAGGTGAGCGATGAACGCGTGTTCCTCGACCAGTCCTTCGAGCGAGCGGACGCTGCGATGATGGCGCTTCACTAGGAACGTGCCCCCGGTCGTATGTGCCAACGTCGCGGCGGAAAAGGGACGCGGGGAATGCCAGTGCAGCCCGGTCATCCGTCCTGCCGCCGGGAAGCGGGCGAGCACCGCCTCGGCCTCGTCCGCAGTTATCGCGGGCCAAGTCGGCGACTCCATCGCGGTGCCCATGCCGTGGACCAGGTGCGCGGGCTGCGTCGCCATCTCAGAACGCCCGCGAGATCGTCGCCATGACCGCCGCACCGCTGCCGATGTAATAGGCGGGCGGCGCGCCGGCGATGACCGTGCCGTTGCGGCCGATCGTGTCCTGCGCATTGGTGCTGACCGACTGCACGCCGGCAAGGACATGCGGATCGGTGACGTTGATCGCGTTGACGCGCAGGTCGGTGCGCTTGCCGTCAAGCCAGTCTGCGAGGTGCATGCCGACAGACAGATCGAGCGTCGCATAGCCCTTGATGCGCTCGTCGTTCATGAAGCTCGCATATTGCCGGCCGATATATTTCGACGCGACGCTGCCGAAGAAACGCCCGTCGTCATAGATCCCGCCGGCGCCGAACTGGACGGTCGGGCTGGACACCGCGTGCTTGCCCCTGGTCGGCAGGAAGTCCGTGCCGACCGGGAGGTCGTCGTCGATCCGGGCGCGTAGATACTCGCCGGAAAGATACAGGCTGACCCCGGCGACCGGGCGATAATCGATCTCCGCATCGACGCCGTACGAGGTCTGGCCGCCCGCGTTGAGCGTCGCGTTGACCTGCGCGCCGCCCTGATCGAGCACGGTCGCGAGTTGGCGGTTGCGGAACTTGTAGTGGAAGCCGGTCACAGAGGCGGAGACCTGTTCGCCGATGAAGCGATAGCCCACTTCCTGCGAGACCGAATATTCGTTCTTGAGCGCGTTGGTGCCCTGCACGACGACCGCGCCACCCGCATAGCTGTTGTAGAGCGTGAACTCGTTGGGCGTGCGGAAATTGGTGGTGATGTTGGCGAACAGCTGTTGGCGATCGTCGAGCCGGTAATGGATCGCGGCGCGCGGCAACGCCGCGAAGCTGTCGTTGCGGACCTTGTCCTGCGGGCCGGGGAGGTAATTGCGGCCGTTGCGCAGGACGTTGACGCCCTTGAACCCGGCATCGATCGTCAGCCGCGAGTTCAGTGCTATGCTGTCGGCGAGGAAGAAGCCCTTCGTCACAGTGACGGTGCGCTGGTTCTCATAGGCGAGCAGGCGGCCGTCGGCGGTGCGGATGGCCTTTGAACGATAGCCCCAGCGGTCGAACGGCTGCCCAGCGGCGTCGATCGAGGTGTACGACTGCGTGACGCGGTCGGTGCCGTAGTCGAACCAGAGCCCGGCGGTGAGCATGTGCGCGCCGGTCCTGAAGGTGAGCTTGCTGACGTTCCCGGTTCGCATCTGGTCGCCGGTATAATTGCCGAGCACGGTCGCGACGCCGTCGACTGCACCGGGCAGCGCGATCGGCTGTGCCAGTTCCTCGGTGCCAAGGAAATTGCCTTCGGTGGTCAGCTGCGTGCCGTAAGGCGAGTTGCCGTAGCCGAACTGGAGGTAGGTGGTGCTGTCGAGCGCCAGCCGATCGGTCAGCACAAGATGCACCGGCGCGGAGGCGTAGAGGTTGCGGAACGGCGCGCGGTACAGGCGCCAGTAATTCGTATTCCCCTGCGTGTAGCGCTTGTCGTAGTTGAAGCCGCGACCTTGCGCGTTCCATTCGGCGAGCGTCGGGCTCGGATAGCTCGACGAGTTCGCGTCGTTGTACGACAGCGCGAGGCTGGCGCGGTTGCCGGCGCCCCATTCGCCCAGGATCTTCGCGTCGATATGCTGGCGCGTGTCGAAACCGGCACCCCGCCAATTGTCGGCGCGGGTGTTCGAATAGGACAGGAACGCCTTCAGCCCAGTGTTGCCGATCGTCCCGCTATCGACGCGGAAGAACCCACGCCGCGCCGCGTAGCTGCCGAGCGACAGGTCGACGAGTGCACCGGGCCGCGCCTTCGGATCGTCGAGCGACAGCGACAGCAGCCCGCCCGCGCCGCCGAGCGTCGGCGAATCGATATCGACCGAGCCTTGCGCGAGCGAGATACGCTTCAAATTCTCGGGGTCCGCGAACTGCGACGGGTAGGCGTAATAATAGCCGATGTCGTTCTGCGGTGCGCCCTCCATAAGCACGCCGATTTCGTCCTGGCCGAGGCCGCGCAACGTCAGGCTCGAACTGGTCGACAGGCCGTAGGGATCGCTCGACGCGACGTTGGCGCCGGGCAGCAGCGTCACCAACTGAAACGCGTTGAGCGTCGGCGCCTGCTTGACGATGAAGTCGGCGGAGATCGCACTCTGCGCGCGCGGCACCTTCTGGTCGGGCAGCAGACCGGCTGGATCCTGCTTGCCGACCACCCGGATCTCGGCGGGTTCGACCGGATCGGACGCTTGCGCCCCGGCCGATGATGCGGCGAGGCTCGCGGAAAGGGTCAGGGCGACCTGGCCCAAGAGCCTGCGCTTGCGCTCGGCGGGTAATACACGGAAACCAGCACTGAAAAACGTCACGTCCACTCCAATCGGAGGGACGACGGGCCAGCCGCAGACCCTCCCTACGCCGGTATAAGCCGGATCAGGTTCAGCGGGTCATGGGCTGCTGCCCACCTCTCAGCCGCGCATCAGCGGCCCCCCGGGGATTTCCGTCGCTTAGGCGCTCGACCGGCGGTTGGAAAGCGTCATCGCCTGCGTCTCGCGTCGCGATAGCTAAGGACGATACGCACGAGCGCCGCTGGCTATGTGGCGGGAAACACGCCACGCCCTGCCGGACCGCCAACAGCCTGGACGACCGCGCATGTGCTTTTCGGCGACTGCAAGCTTCGCTGCCTCCGGCGTGCTAGCCACGATCGGTGTGGCCACGTTGCGCCATGTCCGCGAACCCCGCGCGCTGCTCTTCGCATCCGTGCCCCTGTTGTTCGCGGTCCATCAATTCAGCGAGGGACTGGTGTGGCTGGCGCTGCACGGCGAACTGGGCACGGTCGCGCTCGATCATGCCGTGCTGCTGTTCACGGTCTACGCGCTCGGTATCCTGCCTGTGCTGATGCCGGCCGCGGTGGCCTTGATGGAGCCGCCCGGCTGGCGCCGTACCGCGATCGTCGGTCTGACGATCACCGGCGCGCTCGTCTGCCTGTGGGACATCGCCGGGCTCGTGCTGTTTCCGACCCAGGCCTTCATCGAACAGCATTCGATCGCGTATCGGAACGCGATGACCAGCAACCTCGTGATGTCGGTCTTCTACATCCTGGCGACCTGTGGCGCGCTGCTGCTGTCGAGCCACCGCGTCGTCAGGACTTACGGCGTCGTCAACGTGATCGGGCTGACGATCGTCTATCTGGTCAAGGGCTATGCGTTCGCCTCGGTCTGGTGCTTCTACGCGGCGATCCTCAGCGTGATGCTCTATTGGCAGTTCCACCGGCGGAAGATCGATATCCGGACGCCCAACGGCGTCTCGGTGGCGGAGCGGCCGTTCCTGCTCATCTGGCTAAGGCGGGCACGATCGCGGGCTCCGTCGGATACCTGAGATAGATACGCGACCATCGATCTTGGTGCCGTTCACATCGGCCCAATGGGATAGCCTGGCGTCGTTCGGCGCCAAGCCATGCCCGGGAACGAAGCGCTATTATGGCGCCAGCGGGAACAGCTTCGTCGCGGTCGTCGAGTTCGGCCCGCGGGTGAAGGCGTCCGCGATCATGGCCGGCGGACAGAGTGGGGGTATCGCCTCACCCCATTTCGCCGACCAGATCACGCGGTACGCTCGCGGCGAGCAACGCCCGGTCTATTTCCATCCCGACGAATTGAAGGGTCATGTGGAACGCGTTTCCGCCCTGGCCGATGACTGAAATCAGATACTCAGGTTGCGACGCTTGATCTCGCCAAGCAATGCCTCGGCAACTGGGTTGCCGACCTCACCGCCAGATTGCCGATAGGCAGACGACAGCTCCTCGTCCGATGCGGCATTGAGCAACCCGCTGACTTCCGCGCTGAAGCCGTCGACTTCCTCGGCCGCTGCCTCTGCCGCGTCTTCGCTCGTCACGGCTGGTTCGTGTCCGGCTTCCGGTGCATGCGCCATCACGGCATCCTGCTTGAAGATATCGAACGCCTCGGCGGCCTCGTTGCGCTCCTCCAGCGCGATTTCGAGACGGGTGAACAGGTCGAGCGACGGTGTGGTGTTTTCCATGGCTCTTCCTAAGCGACGGCGGACGTTTCACGCAAATCATTGCGGGTCGGGGCGCGACGATCTTGCCGTTGCCGGACCCTTCGACGCCGACCGTCGACAGATGGCCGAACGACGACATGCGCAGCGTAAATGCCGTAAGTACCGATGATTGGGCGCTTTCTTCCTTGGCTGCAAGGACAAGTGAAGCCGGTTGCACCCCGTCCGATCCTGCGTCACTGTGGCGACATGCGCAAATATCTCGGTCTTATTCTACTCGTCACACCGGCTGCAGCCTCGGCTCAGAGCATCGCACCGGGCCGTTGGGACATCGTCTCCACCGCGGTCGATCTCGTCATACCCGGTGCACCGGGCTTCCTGTTGAAGATGATGAAGGGCCGCTCCAAGACGGAACACAAGTGCGTGACGCCCGTATCGGCCGAAACCGGCGTCGCCGCGCTGCTGGTGCCCGATCCAAAAGCGCAATGCCGGGTCGACACCGTGCAGATCGCCGGGGGTCGTTACGCGCAGACGCTCACCTGCCCACAGAAAAAGGGCGGTCCGATGCAGATCACGCGCGCCGGCACCTATGCCGCCAACGGATTTACCGGACGACTGAAGATGACCGGGCAAGCCCCAAAGGGTCCGCTAGCGATCACGATCAATCAGACCGCGACGCACGTAGCGGGCGCCTGCCGCAAATAACCGTCTCGCTGCGCCGCTCGCCTCGACCAGCGGCGCCGCGATCGATCAGCCGCGACCGGTCAGAACGCGACCTTGAACTGGCCGCCGATGATCCGTGGTTCGTTGATCATGCCGGTCAGGTTGTTGAAGTCGATCGCGCTGATGCTGCGATACTGGTTGGTGATGTTGCGGACGAATGCACCGACCTCATACCCCTGCGGCGACTTGTAGCCGACCTTGAGACCGCCTTCGAGCGACGACTTGCCGGTGAATTCGACGGCTTCGTACAGGAAGAAGTTGATGCGGCTGCGGTAGACCCAGTCGGTATAGGCATAGACTTCCCCGCCGTTACCGAGCGGGATCCCGTAGCGCGCGGTCCAGTTGGCGATCCAGCGCGGCGCCTGGGGAAGATCGTTGCCGTCGATCACCGCGAACCCGTTGACGATCGGATCGAGCACGGTGCAGGTCGCGCACACGCCGACGCCGATGCCACGATCGCGGATTTCGGTGAAGTTGTAGCTGCCGCTCGCGGTTAGCGTCAGTTCGGGCAATGGCCGCGCCTCGAACTCGCCCTCGACCCCGTAACCGATCGCCTTGTTCGCGCTGATCAGCCGTGCCGAATTGCTGCTGCCGCCGACCGCGGTGATCTGCAGGTCCTTGGTGCTGTACCAATAGGCATCGAGCGAGAAGTTCACCTTCCGGTCGAGCAGCGTCCCCTTGAAGCCGCTTTCGCCCGAGAACGTGGTCTGCTTCGGCGCGGTGCTCTGGACGCTGCCGAACGTCACGCGGTCCTGGATCGCCGGGCCCTGATAGCCGGTCGCGAGCCGCGAATAGACGTTGATCGCGGGCGTCAGTTCATAGGTCGCGCTCGCGTCCCAGGTCACGTTCGAGCCACGGACGACCGCACGGGCCGGCAGCGTATCGCTGATCCCGGTGCCGGGGATCGGCGCAGTGACGAGGTCGTTGCGATAGTCGTGGGAGTAGCGGACGCCGGCGCGCAGCGTCAGCAGGTCGGTCGGCTTCGCCTCGATCGATGCGAACGCGCCGTAATTCTCGTTGCGGTTGTCGTGAGCGATGTCCAGCGTCAGATCGGTCGCGCGCGATCCGGTGCCGCCGAACGCATAGTCGTACTGATTGTAGCGCAGCGTCTGGTGGAAATAATACAGTCCGCCCTGGAGGCGGATGCCGTTCATGTCCTCGCTGGCGTAGCGGAACTCCTGGCTGAATTCCTTGGGCTTGGTCAGGCCGCCGGTGTTCGACGGGAACAGCCCGACGCCAATCGCGCCGATCGTGCCGCCGAGGAACGTGTAGTTGTTGCCGCCATCGACATCGCCGGTGCTCTCGACCTTGGCCTGCTCGTATCCGGTGACCGAGTAGAAGGTGCCGATGCCGTCGAGATGGTAGTCGAGCCGCAGGTTGGTCCCCCACTGCGTCAGGCTCTGGCTGGTATAGCCGTCGAGTGCGACGTGCTTGGGGTCGAAGCCGGTGTTGAAGTCGTTGGTACCCGGCTTGAACAGTCCGGCGCGGAAGATGCGCGGCGAGCCCGTCAGGTCGCGGACATGGACGTTCAGCAACGCGTTGAAGTCGCTGCCGGTATAGCCGAGCTGGAAGCGGCCGGCGACGTCGCGATAGCCTTCGAGTTTGCGGTCGGCGTTGCCCGTCGTGGAATCGTTGGTCACCCAATCGTCGCGCGACTGAATCAAGCCCGATGCGCGGAATGCGAAGCCGTTGCCGATCGGCAGGTTGAGCGCCGCCTCGCCGTTGATCGTGTTGTAGGTTGCCCAGGATCCGGTCGCATAGCCCGAGACCTTGTCGGGGTTCGGCTTGGCGGAATCGATCTTCACGACGCCCGCCGGCGTGTTGCGCCCGAACAGCGTGCCCTGCGGACCACGCAGCACTTCGACGCTTTGCAGATCGAAGACCGGGAACGACTTCAACATCGGGTTCTCGAGCGCGACGTCGTCATAGACTACCGACACCGGCTGTGCGGCGTTGGGATCGAAATCGGTGTTGCCGAGACCGCGAATGTAGAAGCGGGGGAAGGTCCGACCGAACGACGATTCGACCTGGAGGCTCGGGGTACGACCGGCAAGGAAGCGGATGTCGAGGCCGCTCGAATTGAGCACGTCGAGCTTCTCGCCGCTGATCGCGGTGACTGCAAGCGGCACGTCCTTCGACGATTCCTGGCGGCGGGTCGCCGTAACGACGATCTCGCCCAGCCCCTGATCGCCAGCGGAATCGTTGGCAGTCTGGCCAACTGTCGCTTGCTCCTGCGCGACGGCGGGTGCAGCGAAAACGAGCAGCGGCACGCTGGTGGCGAGCAAGCGGGCGAGGGCAGATGTACGAACGGGCAAGCGAATCATGGATGGTCCCCCCTTGGGTTTCGCGCATCCTCCTGGGTCGATCCGTGTGCCCCGGATCCGTCACCGATCGGTAACACCGCTGTAACGCGCGGCAATAGGCGGGATTAAGCCCGGTGCATTTTTGCCGGGCACCGCGACATCTTTGCCCCAGTCGGCGCGGGCGCCGCGACGACGATCAGCGCTTCGGCGGTCGTCTGTAGAGCGCACGCATCGCCGTCTCCATCTTCGCGCGGTCGACGCGAAGCACGACGGTCTGCGCGCGTTCGCCGAGATGCGGCCGGTACGCATCGTGCCACGACAGCGTATCGCCGTATCCCGCGGTCTGGCTCGTGTCGAAATCGATGTAGAGCGTCTCGGCGCGCGTGATGATCGACGGCTCCAGCCAGACCATCGCGGCGATCTCGTCCCACATCGGAAACCCCGGTTCGAGCCCGGTCTGGAGCGCGTCAGTGAGCGCGGTATGGGCGGACCGCAAGCTGTCGAGGAAATCGCGCGTCCACTGCGTGCCCGTCGACGGGTCGATCGGCACCATCGTCACCCCCGGCCACGCGCCGTGCGCCATGATCCGCGCCGCTTCGGGATCCCAGCGGATGTTGAACTCGCGGCGCGGCGTAGCGACGAACTCGCGCGCAAACGCAGCAGCGGCCGGCGTGTCGATCGCCTGCTGCGGATTGAGACTGCCGCCCATGTAGACCAGCTCCTTCACATTCGCGGCGAAGCTCGGGTCGAGGCTCTGGGCTATCGCGATGTTGGTCATCGGGCCGGTGGCGAACAGCGTGATCTGATGCGGGTGCGCGCGGACCATCCGGACGAGGAACGCCGCGGCGATCTCGCCGGACGGTTTGGTAACCGGATCGCCGATCGGCAGGCTGGGCACGACCGAAGGCGACGGCGTACCGGGCGTACCGGGCGAACCACCGGCCACGGGCTCGGTCCACGGTCCCTTGAACTCGAGCCGTCCGTACAGCCCTTCCCACCGCCTGGTCGACTCCTCTGTGTTGAGTAGCGAATAGGTCGCGCCCGGCACCACCGGCACGTCGGTCCGCCCGAGGATCTCGACGGTCCGCAGCGCATAGGCCGTGGCGGTATCGCGCCATACCGAACCACTGGTCGTGGTGATGCCCAGCACCTCGACATCCTGTGCCTGAAGCAGCAGTGCAGGCGCGCCGTTCAGTCCGACGACATCGTCATCGATCAGGACCAGGCGCTTAGCAGGCGCGTCCCGCGCCGAGATCGCAACGGGCGTTGCCAAGGAAAGCAGCGCGACGAGACTGCCCACCGAGACGAAACGAAAGGCCATCGCGCAACTTTTCCCTGCCAGATCGGTGGGCCCGTAACGCCGAGGCGATACCGGGCGAAGCCGCGACGCTGTCCGATCAGATCAGTATCTTGTCCAGCGTGATCGGCAGATCGCGTACGCGCTTGCCGGTGGCGTTATAGATCGCGTTCGCCACCGCCGCCGCGACGCCGGTGATGCCGATCTCGCCTACGCCGTGCGCCCCCATCGGGGTGTGCGGATCGGCGATGTCGGTCCAGATCACGTCGATCTCGGGCACGTCGAGGTGCACGGGGACGTGATATTCGGCGAGGCTCGGGTTCATGATGCGCCCGTTGCGCTCGTCGAACTGCGTCTCCTCCATCAGCGCCATGCCGAGGCCCATGATGATCCCGCCACGGAACTGGCTGCGCGCGGTCTTTGGGTTGAGAATCCGCCCGCAATCGAACGCACCCAGGAAGCGGCTGACACGCGTCTCGCCGGTGACCGCGTTGACGCGCACCTCGCAGAACAGCGCGCTGTGCGAATGCATCGACCAGTGCATCAGTTCGAGCGGCTGCGACGCCTCTTCGCTGACGACGACACTCTCGCGCTGTGCCCGTTCGAGGATCGAGACATAGCTCTCGCGTCGGGTCGGGTCGTCGAGCTTGGTGAGCCCGCTATCCTCGCTGCCGACCTCGTCCGGCGAAAGACCCGCGAGCGGCGAGTCATTGCCTGCGAGTTTCAGCAGTTCGGCGACCAGCGCATGGTGCGCGGCGATCACCGCAGCGCCGATCGCGGCGGTCTGCTGCGATCCGCCGGCCAGGATCGCGCCGGGGATGATCGAATCGCCATAACCGACCGACACATGGTCGAGCGGCAGTCCCAACCGATCGGCGGCGACCATCGCGGTCGTCGTCGCGGTGCCCATCCCCATCTCCTGCGCGGCAACCTCGACCAGCGCATGTCCGTCGCGGCCAAGCGTGATCCGCGCGGCGGCGCCGGGCATCCGGTAATAGGGATAGGTTCCGGTCGCGCATCCCGTGCCGATCAGCCACTCGCCTTCGCGACGCGTTCCCGGCGTCGTGCTGCGCTCGCTCCAGCCGAACCGTTCCGCGCCGCTGCGCCATGCCTCGACAATATGCCGCGACGAGAACGGCAAGCCGGAGGTCGGATCCTTGTCCGGCTCGTTACGGATACGCAGCGCGATCGGGTCCATTTCCAGTTCGATGGCGAGTTCATCGATGGCCGATTCGAGCGCGAAGGTGCCGACGGATTCCCCCGGCGCACGCATGAAGGTGTTGGCGAGCATGTTCATCGTCACGGTTTCGACCGACAGCTTGAAGCTGTCCGCGGCATAGCCACCGCGCGTGCCGAGGATAAACGGCTCGGGCATGTTGTTGTGCGGCGTCATCGCAGCGATGCCGGTGTGGACCAGTGCCCTGAAGCGACCATCGGCGTCGGCGCCGATCGCCACGCGCTGCTCGGTCAGCGTCCGCCCGCCGACAAGCCGGTAGACGCCCTCACGCGACAGCGTGATGCGTACCGGGCGCTCAGCCAGTTTGGCCGCGGCGGCCCCGAGTATCTGATGATCCCACAGGCATTTGCCGCCGAACCCGCCCCCGACGAACGGCGAGGTGAGACGCACCTGCCCCGCCTTCAGGTCGAACACGTCGGCGATCGTCTGGGCGGCAGCGGTGACGAGCTGGCTGGCGTCGTGGACGACCAGGTCGTCGCCGACCCACGCGATCGTCGCGGCATGCGGTTCGATCGCGTTATGCGTATGCGGGGGCGTGCGATAGACGTTATCGACCTTGTGCGGTGCCGCCGCCAGCATCGCGTCCGCGTCACCGATCTCGTTCAGCAGCGGCTGGCCCATGAACAGCCCCGGCTGCGGACCGGCGGCCTTCGCCTCGGCGAACGACGTCGTCGACGGTTCGGCGGCAAAGGTCGCGACGATCAGCGATTTCGCGTGATCCGCCTGCTCCTGCGTTTCCGCGAGCACCACGGCGATCGGCTGGCCGTTCCAGTGGATGCGGTCGTCCTGCATCACCGGCAAGTCCGCCGGGCCCGCCGCGGTCGGCGACGAGCCGAACACAGCCGGCTTGTTCATCCGCGGCGCGTTCCGATGCGTCATTACCAACACCACGCCCGGCGCAGACTCGGCGGCCGCGGTATCGATCGCCGCGATCCGCCCGCGCGGAATCGTCGCATAGGCGAGCGCGGCATAGACCATGCCCTCCAGCGGGAACTCGGCCGCGAACGGCGCCGCGCCGCGCACCTTGAGCGGACCATCGAGCCGCGACACCGACGTGCCGATCAATCCGTGCTGCTGCCGGATCAGCGGATCGGGCACCCCGCCCGGAATCCAGCTGTCGGGGGCGAGCGGCACGAGCTTGCTCATCGCGCCCTGCACCAGGCCCTGCGCGGTTTCCTTGACCGTATCGACGATGCTCATGCTGCTGCTCCGGCGAGGTCGCCAAGAACGGCGACGAGGGTGCGCTTGGTCAGTTCGATCTTGAAGCCGTTGTCGCGGAGCGGCACGGCGTCCGCCATCTCCGCGACGGCAGCGGCGCGGAAGGCCTCCTCGGTCGCGGGACCGCCTCGCAATGCCGCCTCCGCCTTCGACGCGCGCCACGGCTTGTGCGCGACCCCGCCGAGCGCGATCCGCACGTCCTTGACGATACCGCCCTCGATCTCCAGCGCGGCTGCGATCGAGACCAGTGCGAACGCGTAACTCGCCCGGTCGCGCACCTTGCGATAGGTCGAGTTGGCCGCGAAACGCAGCGGCGGCAGTTCGATCGCCGTGATCAACTCGCCGGGCTCCAACACGGTATCGAACTCGGGATGATCGCCCGGCAGGCGGTGAAGATCGACGAACGGCAGTTTCCGCTCTCCGTCCCGCCCTTGCAGATGCACCGTCGCATCGAGGGCGGCGAGCGCTACGCACATGTCCGAGGGATGCGTCGCGACGCACGCCGACGATGCGCCGAGAATGGCATGTCCCCGCGTGAACCCCTCGATCGCGTCGCAGCCCGATCCCGGCGTGCGCTTGTTGCAGCGCGAACCGTCGGTGTCGTAGAAATAGGTACACCGAGTTCGCTGGAGTAGGTTGCCGCCGACCGTCGCCATGTTACGGATCTGCGCCGACGCGCCCGCGAGAATCGCGCGCGACAACACCGGGTAGCGCGTCCGCACCGACAGATGCTCGGCAAGCGCGGTGTTGCGGACCGCCGCACCGATCATCAGCCCGCCGTCCTCGGTCTCCTCGATTGTGTTCGACAGCCCTGTCACGTCGACCAAGGACGCCGGTCGTGCGACCGTCTCGCGGATCAGGTCCACTAGATTGGTGCCCCCGCCAAGATATGCAGTTGCATTCGACTGTCCGAGCCGGAGAGCGTCGGCCGCGTCCTCCGCCCGCGCGTAGGTGAAGGGGGTCATACCGCCATCTCCGCTGCAACGGTTTCGCGGATCGCGTCGATGATCCCGTTATGCGCGCCGCAACGGCACAGATTGCCGCTCATCCGCTCCTGCAGTTCCTCGCGGGTCAGCGTCACGTCGGCGGTGAGATCGGCGCTGACATGGCTCGGCACGCCGCGCTTCGCCTCTGCTGCCATCCCGATCGCCGAGCAGATCTGGCCTGGGGTGCAATAGCCGCACTGGAACCCGTCATGATCGATGAACGCCTGTTGCAACGGATGCAGCGCATCGCCGTCGCTCAACCCTTCGATCGTCGTGACCTGGCGCCCGTCATACTGCACCGCGAGCGCGAGGCAGGACACGATCCGCTCGCCATCGACGAGCACCGTGCACGCGCCGCACGCGCCTTGATTACACCCCTTCTTCGTGCCGGCGAGATGAAGGCCCTCGCGCAGCAGGTCGAGTAGCGAGACACGGGGATCGTCAGGCAGCGCGACCGCTGACCCATTGATAGATATCGACATCGCTACTCTCCTGCTGCCCTCGCGATACCGTTTTGACCGCTATCGAGTTTAGTACCGATCGGTATAGTCGCAGGCTGCGCGTTCCGCCAGAGCTGCTGAAGTTTTCTAGCGCTCGCCCGCGTCGCCAGTTGCCGGGACGGCATTGAGCATGTGACGTCGGCGCCAGCGCGCTGGCTCGGCGCGCGTGATCGACATCTTCTGGCTCACGCGGGGTGCTTCACCTTCCGGATAGCGGGAACGTGACGTACGCGGACGCTACGGATATCATCGGCGACAAAACCGCGTAGCGACGAGGTACGGATGACGCAGACTAATTCTCATGACGTTCTGATCATCGGTGCAGGCCATGCCGGCGCACAGGCCGCTATCGCGCTACGCCAACGCAAATATGACGGGACCGTAGCGCTGGTCGGCGACGAACCCGACTATCCTTACGAACGGCCACCGCTGTCCAAGGACTATCTGTCGGGTGACAAGTCGTTCGATCGCATGCTGATTCGTCCGCCGGCTTTTTGGGAAGAGCGCGGGATCACGGTGTTGCGCGGGCTCCACGCCACGTACGTCGATCCGGTTACGAAGACCGTGACGTTCGGCGACGGCGCGACGATCGGCTACGGAACGTTGATCTGGGCGACAGGCGGATCGCCGCGGCGGCTGTCCTGCACGGGACATTCGCTGCGCGGCGTCCACGCGGTCCGCAACCGAGCGGACGTCGACCGCATGATCGCCGAACTGCCAGGCGTTTCACGCGTCGTCGTGGTCGGCGGCGGATATATCGGACTTGAAGCCGCAGCCATCCTCAGAACGCTCGGCAAGCACGTCACCGTTGTCGAAGCGCTCGATCGGGTCTTGGCGCGGGTGGCGGGCGAGCACCTATCGCGATTTATGGAAGCCGAGCATCGAGCGCACGGCGTGGATATCCGGCTCGGGGCCAAGGTCGCCTGCGTTGAGGAACGCGACGGCGCAGCAAGTGGCGTACGCCTGGTCGGCGGCGAAACACTGGCGTGCGAGATGGTGATCGTCGGCATCGGTATCGACCCGGCAGTCGAGCCGCTTCTGGCGGCAGGCGCCGACGGCGGCAACGGCGTGCTGGTCGACGCGGTGTGCCGCACCAGCCTGCCCGACGTCTTTGCGATCGGCGACTGTGCTGCCCATGCCAACGCTTTTGCCCGCGGCGCCGTCATCCGTCTCGAATCGGTTCAGAACGCCTCCGATCAGGCCGGCGTAGTGGCGCGGACGATCACCGGCGATCCCCAACCCTACCACGCGGTGCCCTGGTTCTGGTCGAACCAGTATGACGTGAAACTGCAGACCGTCGGGCTCTCGGCCGGCCACGACGCCGTGATCGTGCGCGGCGATCCCGCAACGCGTTCGTTTTCGCTGATCTACAGCCAGGACGGTCGCATCGTCGCGCTCGACTGCGTCAACGCGACCCGCGACTATGTGCAGGGTCGTGCACTGATCGGCGCCGCGCTGCCGGCGGACCCTACCGATCTGGCCTCGCCTGCGATACCGCTAAAGGAGGTTGCGGCGGCCTGGTCTGCGCAGGTGTCGTCTGTCTAGCTGACCTTACTATGTATTAACCAGCGGGATGCCGACGGCGATGTTGTGCAGCAGTGGATGAATCATCGGTCAGGATGGCCGCGTTGATATCGGCATATCCTGCCCGCCGACGCTTCTATCTTAACTCTCGCAGGCCTGTGCCGCCTTCCAGTCGCGCTTGATCTTCTTGGCCAGGCTCCATTTATGCACTTCGGTCGGCCCGTCGTAGATGCGGAAAGCGCGTACTTCGCGGAATATCTGCTCGACGATCGTATCGCCGGTCACGCCCGTGCCACCCATCATCTGGATGCAGCGATCGGCGATCCGCATGAGCGCTTCGGACACGGCGACCTTCGCCATCGAACTTTCCGCGGTACCCAGCGATCCGGTATCGAGCACCTTGGCGCACCAGTCGATCATCAGCTCGGCCTGACGGAGGTCGATCATATTCTCGGCCAGCATGAAACCGACACCCTCGTGGTCGACGAGCGGCTTGCCGAACGCATGACGACGGCAGGCGTAATCGGTGGCGATCTCGTTGGCTCGGATGCATCCGCCGAGCCAACGCATGCAGTGCGACAATCGCGCCGGGGATAGCCGGACCTGGGCATACCGAAACCCCTCATGCGGCGCGCCGAGGATCGCGTCCGCCGCGACGCGCAGACCGTCGATCGCGATGACCGCATGTCCGCCCGGCATCGAACTGTCGATCGTATCCAATATGCGTTCGATGCGTATCGCCGGATCAGGCAGGTCGACGAGAAACATCGTCGCCGCGTGCTTGCCGTCGCCCGCATCGGTCCGCGCCATGACGATGCCGATCTGCGCGCCATCTGCCCCCGTGATGAACGCCTTGCGCCCATCGATCACCCAGTGGTTACCATCGAGCCGTGCGGTCGTCTGCATCATCGAGGGATCCGAGCCCGCGCCGCCGTCCGCTGCCGGCTCGGTCATGAAGAAGGCCGACCGCGCACGCCCCGCGATCATCGGCGCCAGATACCGCTCTTTCTGCGCCGCCGTCCCCGCCTTGCCGATCAGGTACATATTGCCTTCGTCGGGCGCCATCGTGTTGCACGCCAGCGGTCCGAGCGGCGACAGACCCGAGCGGATCAGCACATGCGCGGTCTCGGCCTGGGTGAGGTGCTCGTCATTCTCCAGAATGTGCGGCGTCAGCACGCCGGCTTCCCGTGCCAGTACCCGCATGTCGTGAACTAGATCGTCTGATGGACCGTGAGGACCGCGTCGCGGGTCTCGTTCGAAGGGTATGACGATCTCGCGCACGAACCGTTCGACCCGTTCGCCGATCGCTACCGCCCGTGCGGTCGGGGCATCACTCATAAGGGCAATCCACAATCGACCGTGAAGCGCGAACGGGCAACGCCCTCGCGCGGTGCAAGCAGCAAGTCAGTCGGCATGGTCCAGCAAATCCTTTCCCGGCAATCAGCGCCGCCATCGGTGTGCGCTCTCATCATCTTCGCTATCGCACCAGACACTGGCAAGTTCCGATCTGGCCCGGACGCGAAGGCTCGTCGTGCCGGATCGACATCGTTCCCGACCGTCTGACGAGCTCGCGTGAGCGGTGCACTTCCAGTCGCCGGGTTGATGACGAAGTCGTTCGTGCCGAGCAGGTTTCCCGTTGGCCAGCTATCGGCAGGTGCTGTACGGTGTGAGCGCACGTACTACGGCGACCAGCTGGCGATCCGTAGGCAGGCGAGCAGCTTGTCCAGCTTCGACCGTATCAGCCGCCAGGGCTTTCGACCGATCCAGCCGTCAGGAGAACAGGTACATGCGGAGCGTCACAGCGCGGCTTGTTTTCGGAGCGATCCTGGCCACCGGCACGACCGCCGCGTTGGCGGCCCCGCGCCTCGACGGCGTCGTCGGCGACCACGCGGTGATCCAGCGCGGCCAGCCCATCATCCTGACCGGACAGGCTTCGCCCGGCGAAACCGTGATGATGACGATGGCGGGTCGCAGCGTTACCGCCAAGGTCGCGCGCGACGGCAGCTTTTCAGCGAGCCTGCCGCCCCTCCCGGCCGGCGGTCCGTACGATCTGACGATCGCGGCCCCCAGCGGTGCGGCGGTCCTGCGCGATATCCTGGTCGGTGACGTGTTCCTGTGTTCCGGCCAGAGCAACATGGAACTCCGCGTCGAACAGGGGCAAGGCCTGTTTCCCGACGCGCATCCGGAGGTCGACGACAAGCTCCGGCTGCTGACGATCGCCAAGGTGTCCGCCGCCGCGCCGGTCGCGCGATTTGCCGAACAACCCCGCTGGGCGGTCTCTGGTCCGACGACGGCACCCGGCTTTTCGGCGGCGTGCTTCTACATGGTCCAGGCGTTGCGCCGGACGTCGGGCGTACCGATCGGTGCGGTGCATTCGAGCTGGGGCGGGTCACGGATCAGCGCGTGGATGAGCGACGCTGCGTTGCGCCAAGCCGGGCTAGGCGACCCTGCGGACCTGCTCGCGCTGTATGCCCGCGACCCCGCCGCGGCCAATCGTCGCGCATCGACGATCTGGGAAAATTGGTGGCGGACAGGCTCGGCTGACTCCGTCGGCCGCGAGCCGTGGCAGCCGGATGCCGCGCTCGACTGGCGTCCCGTGCCCGCTATGACCAATTTCGAGACTTGGGGCGTACCCGAGCTCGCCGCGTATAACGGCATGATCTGGTACCAGCACGAGGTGCAGCTCACCGCCGAACAGGCGCGCGGTGCGGCGACGCTGGTGCTGGGCATGGTCGACGATGCCGATCGCACCTGGGTCAACGGCGTTGGCATCGGCGGCAGCAGCCTCGCATCGCAGTCGCGCGTCTACGCGCTGCCCGCCGGCAGCCTGAAGGCCGGGCGCAACGTGATCACGGTCAACGACGACGACGTCTATGCCTATGGCGGGATGACCGGGCCCGCAGATGCAATGCGGCTGTCGTTCGCCGACGGGACCAGCGTGCCGCTCGGCACTGGATGGCGCTATGCAATCGCCAAGCGGCTTGCCGGCGCCGCGCCGCGCGTGCCGTGGGACGACATCAACGGTGCGGGTACGCTCTACAACGCGATGATCGCGCCGCTCGGTGCCACGAAATTCGCCGGGATGGCCTGGTATCAGGGCGAGTCCGACACCGGCATTCCCGGTTACGATCGGCGGATGACGGCATTGATCGCCGACTGGCGCCACCGCTTCGGTAAACCCGAAACCGGCTTCGCCATCGTCCAGCTCGCCAATTACGGCAGCCCAGCGATCGCGCCGAGCGAGAGCGGCTGGGGCGACGTCCGCGATGCGCAGCGGCGCGTGGCAGCGGCGGACCCGCATGCCGGCATCGCCGTCGCGCTCGACCTCGGCGATGCGCTCGACATCCATCCCGGCGAGAAGCACGAGGTCGGACAACGCCTCGCACGCGTCATGCGCGCCGCGGTGTACGGCGAAGCAATCGCGCCATCCGGCCCAGCCGTCGCCGAGGCGCGGCGCACGGTGGACGGCGGCGTCATGGTTAGATTCAGCGGTGTGACGGGGGCGCTGCATGCCCGCAGTTCCGCGCAGGCGATCGGTTTCGAACTGTGCGGTGCCGCCGCCGGCACCTGCCGCTACACGCCCGGCAAGGTCGCGGGGGCCGAGGTGATGCTGCCGGGCGACGGCCAACCCGTCACACGCGTCCGCTACGCCTGGGCCGACGCTCCGGCGACCAACCTCGCCGACGACGCGCCGCTGCCCGTAGGCACGTTCGAAGTGCCAGTCTTGCCGACGCGATAAGTCCCACTGGTATCGTTTAGTCGTCGCGAATCCGCTGCGGCGCCCTCGGATGCAGTGCAGACATCGTGAACTGGTCGATATCCAGCCATCCCTGGCTCGCCGCCGACGCGTAGCAGAACAGTGCGAGCTGCTCGCCCTGGAACGTCCCGGTCCGCCACGCGAACGCAAGCGGAACGTCGTCGCCTAGCCTAGTCCAGCGCCGCCCATCCAGACTGTACGCCATACTGGCACGATCGGTCGTAAAGTCCATGTCGGTCCGCAACCACAGCGCCTCGGTCCGCGGTAACGGCGCGGTGGCGCGAACCTCGGTCCGCGCGCCGGCGACCGTGTCTTCGGTGACCTCCATCGCGAGCGTCGCCTTGCCCCCTGCCATGCCCTGGACCGTTAAGTTCCCGCTGAACTGCCCGAACGTCCCGAACCCGCAGCGATCCCCCGGCGCGAGGTGGCGAATATCGAGCTTCACCTCGCTCCGGCTCGCAGGCCCCTGCCCCTTCTGCACCAGCGTATTGCGCGCGCTCCAGAACCCGGTCGCGATCGTCGGCTTCAGCCGTAACCAACCCGGACGCTCGCTCAGCGACCAGCGCGAAGGCTCGGGATTGTGATTCCACTGCCACTGCAACCCGAGTTTCGGTTTGCCGAAATCGTCCGAGGTCGCTGGCTCTGCGAACGGCGCACCCAGGATCGGTTTCGCAGCCCGCCGCGGCACGCGACCGGGCGCCTCGCGCGTGCCCCATACCGGCCAGTCGTCCTGCCAGAATACCGGGCTGAGGTTCGTCACCCGCCCGATCGCGCCGCTATCCTCCATCACGAAGCCGAACCAGCGTCCATCGGGCAGATCGACCAGCGCGCCCTGATGCCCACCGGTCTTGTCGTCGATCTGGTCGCGTGTTTCCCACGGCCCGAACAGGCTGCGCGACCGCGACACGCTGAGCGCGAGCCGCGGCGGCAGCGCGTTGAAGAGGTAGTAATACGCACCACGCCGAATGATCTTCGACCCTTCCGCGCCCTTGATGTAATGCACCTTCTGCGCCGCGACGACGTGCGCCAGCTGCTTGTCGAGCGTCAGCAGCGTGATCGTGCCGTCCGCGGTGCTCGCGCTCGCCAGATACGCGCGACCGTCCGGCTCGATGAACAGCCCCGGATCGAATGCCTCGCGCTGCAGTTCGTGATAGCGCCACGGCCCGCGCACGTCCTTCGCGTACCAGATCCGCGTCTTCTGCCCGACCGGCGTGTTGGCGAGATAATAATTGCCGGCGTGATAGCGCAAGGACGAGGCATAGAGCCCGTGCCGGTACGCGTTGCCGCCCTTCAAATCGTATTCGGGCTTGCCCTCCAGCCGATCGACAAGGTGCGAGGCAAGCGTCCAGTTGACCAGATCGCGACTGTGCAGGATCGTGATGCCGGGCGTGTTCGCGAATGTCGTCGTCGCGAAATAATAGTCGCTGCCGACGCGAATGATGTCGGGATCGGGATAATCCGCGAACAAGACCGGATTGCGGAAGCTCCCGTTGCCCTGGTCCGATCGCCACACCTGCGCCGACGCGGCGGTCGCCAGCAGCCCCAGCGCGACCGCCACCGCAATCCTCACTGACCGAGCGCCTTGACGATGTCGAACAGTTCAACGTCGAGCATAAGCAGGCGTCTCGGCATCGCGACCTCGGCCTTTTGCCCTTCAAGCGGCACCGCGCCGAACCGGCTGGATAGCTGCTCCATTCGCATAGGCAGCGCAGGCAACGGCGTGGGCCGATGTGCGACGCGGAATCTTCCTGCGACGCTCGTCATACCGATTTTCTCCTACCCATCGCCACGCGCGCGATCATCGACGGGCCAGCATTTTATTGGCGTCGAGCCAGTGCATGAAATCCTCGAACCAGCCGGTACTGGTCGTGCCCGTCTTGCCGAGGCCGAAGCCGTGACCGCCCGCCTGATACAGGTGGAACTCGACTGGCTTCCCCGCCTTCTGCCAGGATTCGATCAGGCCGAATCCCTTGTTGGCGAACAGCGGGTCGTTGGCGGCGAGCACCGCGAACAACGGCGGCGCGTCGGCCGGCACCTTCACCGCCTCCATCGATCCATAGATCGGCGCGATGAAGGCCAGATGCGTGTCGGGCGCGGCCAGTGCGGTCGCCATCGTCGTCATCGCCCCCGCCGAGAAGCCGACCATGCCGACGCGGGCAGGGTCGACCTTCCACTCGGTCGCGCGCGTCCTCACCAAAGCAACCGCAGCGCGTGCATCGGCGATCTGGTCGGCGAGCCCGGCGATCGCCTTGTCCGGGCTCATCCGCCGCTGCGGTTGCGCGGCGCCCGCGAACATGGCCGTGACCGACTGCTCGAACCCGCCCATGTCCGCCGGCGTCGGCTTCAGCCGGTATTTCAGCACGAACGCCGCGATGCCCCGGTCGGCGAGCGCCTTCGCCACGCGCCAGCCCTCATTCTCCATCGACAGCATCAGGAAACCGCCGCTCGGCGCGACGATCACCGCCGCTCCGGTCGCCTTGGCCGGATCGGGCAGGAACGGCCTCAGCGTCGCGGACGTGACGTTGCGCGTCATCGCCACGCCGTACTGCTGGAACCAGGCTTCGGGCGCGGCCTGCCCTTTCACGCCGCCGGTGTTGAGCGGGATCGCAGTCGGCTCGGCCGGAGCCGCCGTCGCGGTCATCCGCGCGTCCTGCGCCAGCACCGGCGTCGCCAGTGCCAGCGCGCTCGCCAACAACCCAAATCCGATCGACCAACGCATCGCCTTCTCCCCCAGATTGCCCGTCACCACGCTCATGACAGCAGGATACGCCGTGCGACCCCCTCGGGATCGTCGACCATGCGGCTCGTCGTATCGAACACCATCGTCTGGCAACGCTGCGGATCGGTCGGCGTCCAGGCCAGGCCTGGCTGGCTCGGATTGCCGGTCCGCGCGAAGCTCGCCCACGCCGTCGACATGGTCCGCGCGACGCGCTGTGCTTCGGGCGTATTGCCGGTCCCCTGGTCGCAGAGCGCGGTGTTGTCGAAGCAGAAGGCGAGGTCGGCGGTATGCCATGCGCCCGCGACGCCACCGAACTGCGGCGACTGCCACTGGAACAGATATTGGTACACGGGCGCGCCGCGCTGCGTGTGTTTCAGGCGCACCATGTCCTGCACGCGGTTGCGGTTCTGAAGGCCCTGCACGCCGTATGCGAGGGTCCGCACCGCCTTTTCCGGGTGCGCCTGCTTCATCGCCGCGATCAGCCGGCCCGCCTTGTCGGCGCCCATCTGCGTGGTGAGATCGGTCCGCCACTGCGCCTCGCTCGGATTATAGCCCCAGCGCATCCCCTCCTCGCTGACGTTGCCGATCATCACTGGCACGTCGCGCGACACCTCGGGCCCGATGTCCGAATATGAGCGGACGTCGATCACCTTGCCATCGAGCGTCGGGTTCCAGCCTACGCGCGGCGTCAGCGAAGGCCCCATCGGTCCACGCGGACCGTTGATCTCCGTCGCGACCTTGTTGCCCGCGTCGAACAACGGCTTCCACGCGATCCGCTGGAGCGCGCCCAAATCCTTCGGCCCGACGTTCAGTTCACGCAGCACGCGCCGCGAGAAATCGCGCGACTGTTCGGCGGTCGGCAGCGACCCGCCGCCGCCCGACTGCACCGCGGCACGGTGGATCAGGCCTTTGCCGGTCGCCATGCCGAGCAACGTCGTCACCTTGGATCCGCCGCCAGACTGGCCGTAGATCATCACCGTGTCGGGATCGCCGCCGAACCGCGCGATGTTCTCCCGCACCCAGCGCAGCGCCGCGACGCAATCGGTCATGCTGACGTTGACCGACTCGTCATACGCCGCGCCGCCGACTTCGGTCAGATCGAGGAACCCGAGCACGTTGAGTCGGTGATTGATCGACACCTGCACGACGTCGTGATGCCGCGCCATCTGCGCGCCGTCGTGCGAGGCGAGTTCGTACGACGATCCGAACGCGAACCCGCCGCCGTGGAAATACACCATCACCGGTCGCTTGCCCGACAGCGACGGCGTCCAGACGTTCAGCTTCAGCATATCCTCGCCGACGAACCCATCGGTCCATTGCTGAAGGAAGGTGTGCTCGACCGCGCTGAAATCGTGCAACGTCTGCGGGCAGTTCGCGCCGTAGGACAGCGTGTCGCGCATCTCGGTCCAGCGCCGCGGCGGCTTGGCGGGCAGCCAGCGGTTTTCGCCGCCGGTATCCGCGCCGTCAGGCACGCCCTTGAAGGTGTAGACGCCGTCCGAGACATAGCCGCGGATCGGACCGTATTGCGTCCGCGCGATCGCCGATTGCGGCGTCGAGCAGGAGCCGGTGCGCGATGCGGAGGGTCCGGGCGCAGCACGCGCGCGACCGATCGCTGGCAGCATCAGCCCTGCCCCTGTGGCGATCGATGCAAGCATCGCACGACGACGATCGACGGTTGGCCCGGTCATCCTCTTCTCCCTATCGGGTGCGTGCAGGCTGTTCTCCGACGTCCCGAAACCGGAACCGTCGCGTGCCCTTTGCAACCTTGTATGAGTATTAAGGTGATACCGCTACCCTGTCCATACGCGAACGACGAGAGCGGCTGGCGTATGCGATTGTTAGCGCTATAGTCGTGGGAATAGCAGGCGAATCCAACGCCGCATGACGATACCGGAGAGGAAAACACATGGCGGCCAAATCCGCATTCTGCCTGATCGCGACCCTGCTCGCGAGCGCCACACCCGCGATCGCTCAGACAAGCCCGCGCGCCACGCCGACCGACCTGACGCTCAACGCTGCCGGCTATTACGAAGCGCCGGCCGCCAACGTGCTCGTCTTCTCCAACTGGTATGACGGCCTGTTCGCGGACTCGAAGATCAGCGGCGTCGAGATCATCCAGCAGGGCGAACGAATCGCCACCAACGGCGACGTCCGCCTGTCCTCCACGCCCGGCCAGTGGGACGCGATCGGACGTCTGGTCGACCGCAAGATCGACGCCGCGACCGGCGCGATCACCGTCACGCTCGAATATCCCGACTATAAATGGCGCTACCGCGTGCGCTCGGAAAAGCGCGGCAGCGCGGTCGCCGTGTCGGTGATCCTCGACCAGCCGGTGCCGGCCGCGCTCGCGGGCAAGGCCGGTTTCAACCTCGAATTCCTCCCCGCCGCCTATTTCCACCACAGCTACATGGCCGACGGGGTGAGCGGCGCGTTCCCGGTCTATCCGGCCGACGCGATGATCCAGACGCCGCAGCGCAACGCGGCGAGCGGTCGCGCGGAAGGTCCCGGCGCCGAACCGACCGCGATCGCCAGGGGCAACCGCTTCGTGCTGGCGCCCGAGGATCCGGCACGCCGCGTGACGATCCGCTCGACCGCCGAAGTGCAGTTGTTCGACGGTCGCAACCAGGCGCAGAATGGCTGGTTCGTACTCCGCTCGCTGCTACCGGTCGGGCGCACCGGCACCGTCCTCGAATGGACGATCCAGCCGAACAGCGTACCGGGCTGGCTCCGCGCGCCGGTGATCGCGCATTCGCAGCTCGGCTATACGCCCTACGCGCGGAAGGTCGCAACGATCGAGCTTGACCGCAACGATCGCCGCACGCTGCCCGCACGCCTGCTCCGCGTGGGCGAGGACGGCAGCATGACGCCAATGCCGACCGCGCCCGCCAAGCGCTGGGGCGACTATCTCCGCTACAGCTATCTGCAACTCGATTTCAGCGCAGTCCGACAGCCCGGCACCTATGTGCTCGACTACGGCTCCACGCGCACCGCGCCGTTCCGGATCGCCGCCGACGCCTATGCCAGCGCGTGGCACCCGACGCTCGATGTCTATTTCCCGGTCGCGATGGACCATATGTTCGTCAACGAAGGCTACCGCGTCTGGCACGGCGACGCGCACCGCGACGATGCGCGCCAGGCGCCGACCGGCCACGAGCATATCGACCTCTACGCGCAGGGGCCGACCACCGACACCAAGTTCAAGTCGGGCGAACACATCCCCGGCCTCGCGGTCGGAGGATGGTTCGACGCGGGCGACTACGACATCCGTACCCAGTCGCAATATCAGGTGATCCGCTCGCTGGTCGACAGCTGGGAGCGCTGGCATCCGATGCGCGACACGACCGCGATCGACTGGACGCGGCGCAAGACCGAGATCCACGTTCCCGACGGCACGCCCGATCTCGTCCAGCAGATCCGCCACGGCACGCTGCAACTCGTCGCGCAGTTCGACGCGGTCGGCCATGCGATCCACGGCATCGTCGAGCCTGACGTCGCACAATACACGCACCTCGGCGACGCCTCGACCAAGACCGACGGGCTGGTCTACGATCCGGCGCTGAAACTCGGCGAGGAAAAGAACGGCCGCAGCGGGACGCCCGACGATCGCTGGGCGTTCACGACCAAGGCTTCCGCGCTGAACTACGGCTCGATCGCAGGCCTCGCCGCCGCATCGCGCGCACTTGCCGAGGTCGATCCGGCGCTGTCGAAAAAGGCGCTGGGGATCGCGACGCGGACCTGGGCGGAGGAGCAGTCGCACGCGCCCGATCTGTACCAGCACGGCAACACCACCGGCGGGCCGCTCGATGCGGAACGCTTCTCCGCCGCGGTCGAGCTGCTCCGTACGACCCGCGATCCGCGCTATGCCGCCGCAGTCCAGTCGCTGTGGCCGGCGATGGAAAAGACGTTCGCCTTCACCCTGCGCGATGCGGTGGCGGCGATCCCGTTCATGCCGCCAGCTTACCGCGCGGCGATGATCCCGGCGGTGCGCGCCTATGCCGCCGCCGCCGAGACCGCGGCCAAGGCCAACCCGTTCGGCGTGCCGATCACCACCGGCGGCTGGGCGGGCAGCGGCACCGTGCTCGGCTATGCGATGAACGCGTACACGCTGCACAAGGCGTTCCCGGAGATCATGCCCGCCGACGCCGTGTTCCGCGGGCTCGAGTTCCTCGTCGGCAACCACCCCGCGTCCGACGTGTCGTTCGTCTCCGCGGTCGGCACCGTCTCGAAGGAGGTCGCCTACGGCAACAACCGCGCCGACTTCTCGTTCATCGCCGGCGGCGTCGTGCCGGGCGTGCTGATCATCAAGCCGGACTTCCCCGAGAACCATGAGGACTGGCCGTTCTTCTGGGGCGAGAACGAATACGTCATCCCCGAAGGCGCGATGTGGATCGAACTCGCCCAAGCCGCGCAGGAACTGGCCGCGAGGACTGCATCCAAGCCAGCCCAGACAGCCAGCGCAACCAAGTGAGAACCGCCATGAAAATCCAGAAATTCGCACTGCTCGCCGGTCTCGCGCTCGGAACGCCCGCCTTCGCCAGCGACGCGCCGCGGTTCAACAGCTTCAGCTATGACGGCCACACGCAGGAGAAGGTCAGCGTCGGCCCCGGCCAATATCGCAACCCGATCCTGTCGGGCTATTATCCCGATCCGTCGGTGACGCGCGTCGGCGACGACTATTACCTCGTCCTATCCTCGTTCGCGCATTACCCCGGCCTGCCGATCTTCAAGTCGAAGGACTTGGTGAACTGGACCCAGATCGGCAACGCGATCGACCGGCCGGAGCAGCTCGACTTCACCGGCATGCGCACGTCGCAGGCGGTGTTCGCACCCGACATCTCGTACCACGACGGCGTCTTCTACATCGTCAACACGTGCGTCGAGTGCAAAGGCAATTTCGTCATCACCGCGAAGGACCCCGCAGGGCCTTGGTCGAACCCGACATGGCTGCCGTTCGAAGGTATCGACCCGTCGATCTACTGGGAAGGCGAGAAGGCGTATATCGTCAACAACCGCGCGCCCGCCGAGCCGCCGCGTTACGACGGCCACCGCGCGATCTGGATCCAGGAATATGACTGGCGCGCGGGGAAAATGGTCGGCGACAGCACGCAGCTGATCAACGGCGGCGTCGACATCTCCAAGAAGCCGGTGTGGATCGAAGGCCCGCACATCTTCCGCAAGGACGGCTATTATTACCTGACCGCAGCCGAGGGCGGTACCAGCGTCAACCATTCGCAGGTAGTGCTGCGATCGAAGTCTTTGCAGGGGCCATTCGTGCCGTTCGCAGGCAATCCGATCCTCACGCAGCGCGATCTCGACCCCGCTCGTCCCAATCCGATTACCTCGGCGGGCCACGCCACGCTCGTGCAGACACAGCATGGCGACTGGTATGCCACCTTCCTTGGGGTACGTCCGTACGACGGCGACTATTACAATATCGGCCGCGAGACGTTCCTCCTGCCCGTCACGTGGAAGGACGGTTGGCCGATCATCCTGCCCAAGGGTCAGGCGATCCCGTTCGTCGGGACGAAGCCACAGCTCCCCGCCGGAACGCCCGGCCCGCTGCCGACCAGCGGCGACTTTGGCTATGTCGACGACTTCGACGGCAGCACGCTGGCGATGCAATGGGTCGGCGTACGCACGCCCAAGACGCCCTTCTACAGCGTCGAGCGCGGTGACCTCGTGCTCGGTCACGGCACGCCGATCGGCGACCTGAACGGCGTCCCTGCGTTCGTTGGCCGGCGCCAGCAGCATCCTGTCGCGACCATGTCGACGACGCTGCGATTCTCGCCCGAGACCGACGGCGACCGCGCCGGTCTCGTCGCGATGCAGAGCGACCGCAACTACCTCTTCTTCGGCCTCACACGGATCGCGGGCAAGCCGGTGCTGGCGCTCTACACGAGCGACAAGGGGGTGGAGCGGATGATCGCATCTGCGCCTGCAACCAAAGGCCCCGTTACGCTGACGATCCGTGCCGACAAGGACCGCATGGCGTTCGACTACCAGACTGCCGCAGGAAAGAGCACGCTGATCGAGAACGTCGACGTTCGGTTCCTGAGTACGAAGTCGGCAGGCGGGTTCGTCGGCACGGTCGTCGGCCCTTACGCCTGGTATCGCTAGGGACGATCACCTGGATGAAGCTGCATCGTCCAGGCTTCCGATACCCCTCGCACCCGGGAAATAGATCGAGTTTGGAGATACTATAAAGGCTTCTTAACGAAATTCCGCTCTTTGGTGACGAGCCGGCGATCGCGCCGGCTGCGGGAGGAATTCATGAAGATCGTTGCGTTCGCAGCTGCCGCCGTGGTGGCTTGTATTTCTACGTCTGCCTTTGCTCAGGACATCGTACCATCGTTCGACGGTCCCCGGATCGAACTGCGGGCCGGCTGGGATCACCCGGACGTTCGCGTAACGCTGTCCGATGGCGTCGACAGCATCAGCCGGAGCGCGGGCAAGAGCGGCGTGACCTATGGCGGCGAAGTCGGCTACGACGTCCGCACGAACGGCAATCTGGTGATCGGCGCCTATGCCGGCATCGACGGCTCGACAACCAAGGCCTGCGGCGAACTGTACGGCGAAGACCGCCTGTGCGTGCGTGCGGGTCGCAATATCACGGCGGGCGCGCGCATCGGCGCCGTCTTCGGCCAATCGTTTCTGCTGTACGGCAAGGGTGGCTATTCGAACGGTCGCGTATCGGTCGACTATCAGGACTATGAACTGATCCTCGCCGACGAGAACGAACATCGCAACTTCGACGGTTTCCACGTCGGCGGCGGTGTCGAGGCCGCCATCTCGGGCGGTATCTATGGACGCCTGGAATATATCTACACCAAGTATGGCCGGATATCCGCCGATCTGGGCGGCGCTACCGCCAGCCTGAAGCCAACGCGGCATCAGGTAGCCTATGCCATGGGTGTTCGCTTCTGATCTAAACGTCGGCGCCCACTCCGCCTGAATGATCCAGGTGGAGCAGGCGCCGACCTCGCGACTATAGCCGGCTCGCCCGGTCGGTCAGTCGGGGTTCCGTCCATACGCCAGCCCCAGTTCCAATCCGCGCAATTCGGCGAGCCCGCGCAGACGCCCGATCAGCGAATAGCCTGGGTTGGTCCGCTTCGTCAGATCGTCCGCCATCTGGTGACCGTGATCCGGCCGCATCGGCAGCGAACGACCGGAGCGCGCCTGCACGGTTGCAAGTTCGGTCAGGATTGCCGGCATGTTCGCATCACCCTGCAGATGCGCAGCCTCGTGAAACGCGCCGTCGGGCTCGCGTTCCACCGATCGAAGATGCACGAAGCCGATCCTGTCGCCAAGCCGCCGAACCATGCCGGGCAGGTCATTGTCGGCGCGCGCACCGAACGAGCCGCTGCAAAAGCACAGGCCGTTTGCCGCCGAGGGTACCACCTCGAACAGCGCGCGCACATCAGCCTCCGTGCTGACCACGCGCGGCAGGCCGAAGATCGCGAACGGTGGATCGTCGGGATGCACGACCAGCCGGATGCCCTCGGCCTCGGCAACGGGACACACGGCCTCGAGGAAGGCCACGTGGTTGGCGCGTAACTGCGCGGCGTCGATAGCGGCGTAGGTTTCGATCCGTCCGAGCAATTGCGGCGAACTGAAACTCTCTTCGCTGCCTGGCAGGCCTGCGATGATCGTCCGCTCCAACGTCGTGCGCGCCGCATCGTCCATCGCCGCAAACCGTTCAGCCGCGATCGCAACGACCTTCGGCGTGTAATCGCGTTCGGCGCGGGGACGGCGCAGAATATGAATGTCGTACGTGGCGAGCGCATGCCGCTCGAACCGAAGCGCCCGCGCGCCGTCCGGCAACGCCCAGGCCAGGTCGGTTCGCGTCCAGTCGAGTAGCGGCATGAAATTATACGTGACCACCTCGATACCTTGCGCGGCCAGGTTTCGCAGGCTCGCGATATAGGCCTCGATCAGCCGCCCCCAGTCGCCCGAGCGCGTCTTCACCGCTTCCGCAACGGGAAGGCTCTCGACCACCTTCCATTCCAGGCCTGCGTCTTCGATGACAGCCCTGCGTGCGGCTATACGATCCGCGGCCCATACGTCGCCGTTAGCGACCTCGTGCAGTGCGGTGACGATGCCGGTCGCGCCGGCTTGGCGGATGGCATGAAGCGGCACCGGATCGTTTGGGCCAAACCACCGCATGGTCTGGGTCATCTTCATCTGCTCGGTATCCTCGTTCGGGTCGGCGTCACGTCTCGACGTGGCGCCGAGACCTTCGATAGCAGCGCCAAAATTGGTCTGACAACTTAATGATCGATGTCGCTTAGCCTCTTCAGGCGTTTGCGACACCGCCATATCGCAGCCGCGTGGTTGCGAGCGCCCGCCGCGCCTCTTCCATCGCCATCTCCTCGGTCCGGAAAAGGAGATGATCCATGACAGACGTCAGATGCGCCCGCATCGCGGTGCGTGCTCCGGCGGCGTCCCGCGCGCGCAGAGCGTCGACGATCGCCGCGTGTTCGGCAACAACCGGTCGGACCTTGGCGTTGCGCGCCTTCGAATGAAGCAGCGCGCATTCCGGCGATGTCGAACGCAGGTGCCACAGGTCCTCGATCGTCCTGACGACCCCCGCGTTCCGGGTCGCCTTTGCGATCGCGATGTGGAAATCACGGTCGGCGATTTCGGTGACCTCGTCGAGCAGGTTTTCCGTGGTCATCGCTTCGACCAGCGCGTCGAGCCGATCCACCTCGGCATCGGTGATCTGGACCGCCGCCAGCGCCGCGGCTTCGCCCTCGAACATGATCCGCGCTTCGGTGAGTTCGAACGCGGTGATGGCGAAACCAGGCTCCTCCCCCTGCCCTGGCAATCGACACACATACGCGCCGGAGCCGACCCGGACCTCGATGAACCCCTGTACCTCCAAGGCAATCAGCGCCTCGCGCACCGCGGGACGACTGGCGCCGTAGTCGATCGCAAGTTCGCGCTCCGCAGGAAGCCGATCGCCGATCGCATAGGTGCCCCCGGCCAGTTGCTCGAACAGCCGACGCGCCAACCGCTGATACAGGCGATCGTTGGCGGGAGCGTCGTACTTTCCAACGCCGAATAACGCGTTCTGAAACCCGGGCTTTACCACTGAATTACCAATCTGATGCTGGGTGCGCACGCTACAACGACGCTTTATCGAGTGGAACGGGTCCATTCGAATATTTCATGGGCCGTCGTATCCCCTCGATGCTTGCCGCCGCAGTCGATCCCACAGGTGTCGACGACGATGCGCCTGTTTCGCCATGCCCGGAGAACGACATCGGCACGAACGCTGCCACGCTTCCCGACTATCGCTTTCGCAGTATCGTCGGACACACGGTGGGTCCCGCCTCGCTTGTCGTTGCCGGCGGCGGACTTCGACGTGTGCCAGCTATCAAGGTAGGACCTGCCGGTAGCGACCGAAGCTCCCCCAAAGCCCTGACGGGGCGGCCGGATCACGACCACCCCGTTGGCCTGGCTAGAAGGTGCCGCGCAAACCAACCAGGAACTGACGTCCCGGTTTGTACTGCGTGAAGGTCGCGTTCTCGAACTGGAAGTACGAGCGCAGCGTCGCATTGGTGAAGTTCGCCACGTTGACGGTCAGCTGCGGTGCGTTCTTCAAGCCGAAGATCTTGTCGAGATCGAACGACGACGAGAAGTCATACGTCGTATAGTCGGTGCCGAACAACGCCGCCGCCGCGATACCGTTCTGCGCTGCACCGCTGTTCTGCGATCCCTCGCGCGAAGTCGTCGAGACCCGCAGCATCACGCCGTGCTTCTCGTAATAGCCGGTGATGTTGTAGGTGAACGGCGCCACGCCGAACGCCTGCGCCGGCCCATCGCTGCGCTGGTCGACCACGGTCGCATTGGCGTTGAAACCGAACCCGGTGACGCCAATGTGCTTGGTCAGGAAGTCGAGCGGCTGGACCCACTGGAATTCGAGACCGTTGATCGTCAGCTTGTTGGGCACGTTGACCTGCGACGTAACCTGCACCTGCGCGGCGCTCGGTCCGCCGCGCGAATTCAGGGCGATCTGCTGCGTCGGGTTCAGCGTGTCGTATGTGATCCCGTACTGCGCGAGGTTCGAGAACGGCACCGTGCTGACGAACGTGTTGGTGAAGCCCTCGATCGACTTGCGGAAGGCGTTGAAGCTAATGACACCCTCGCGGCCGGTATAATATTCGAACCCGAGATCGAGATTGGTCGAGAGATACGGCTTCAGCGCGGGATTGCCGATCGTTGCCTGATCCGCCGACGGTGCACCGAAGTTGACGCCCGGCAGCTGCGCGGACGGATCGGGGCGGGTCATCGTCCGCGAGCCGGCGACGCGAACGACGGCATGCTCGCTGACGTCGTAGGCGAACGTCGCCGCGGGCAGCCACTTCGCGTAGACGTTGCGCGTCGACACATTGCTGACGAGGTTCGGGTAGCGGCTGCCATCTGGCAGCGCGGCGCCGGTCGATGTCGTGTTGCGCGGATCGGGCAGCGACACGCGGCCAGTAATCGTCTGGATCGTGTTGACGTAGCGTACGCCGACGTTGAACCGCAGCATGTTGCCGCCAAGTTCCTGTTCGCCGTTCACGGTCGCGAACGCCGATTTGACGACTTCGCGGATCGCGCCGCCGCTGGCGCCGGTGTTGGCAGCACCCGTCTCCGGCGCGGTGTCGTGATACTGGTCATAATTGCTGGCGGCCGCGAACTTTGGCCAGTCGACCGTTACGAACCCTGCGGGACCCGGCTTCAGGTAGGTCGGCACGGTCGAATTGGGGATCAACGAGCCGCCATAAGTCACCGGTCCCGCCATGCCGGTCGTCGATCCGGTGCCGTAGCCGGGATAGGTCGGATAGCCCGCCGGCGCCGCACCGGGCGCGTTCCGGCCTTCGCACGGCGGCTGTGAGTTGGGCGAGCCGACGAATACGCTCGGGTTGTTGCCGCAGACCGCGTTCTGCCATGCCTGACTGTTGTCGTACCCGCGGATCCGACGAAACACGTCGTCGAACGCGCCGCCGACCTTTAGATTAAGAGCCTTACTGCCCCAGGTGAGATCGCCGCGCCCACCCTTGCTGGTGTTCAGCCGCCGCTCGTCCTGAATGTTCACGCGGCTGCCCGCATTCCAGCCGAAGTTGGCGGGATCGTCGAGATCGAGCCCGCTCTGGATCGTCGGGATGCCGCCGGTATTCGTATAGGTGACCGTGTTGCCGACCCCCAGCGGCGTCGTCAGACCCACCGACGGGCTTTCACGATGGAACGTCGACCGCGCGTAATTGCCCTGAAGGTTGAGCTTCAGCCTGTCCGAAATCTCCCATTCGCCACCCGGATTGACGCTGAAGAGCTTGGTAGTCTCGGTATAGGGGCGGAATTCGTTGAAGAACTGCGCATTGGCGAACGTGCCACCGGTGACGACGCAGCCAATCGTGCAATCCGCTTTGTCGAACGTCAGGTTGGTCGGGATGACTGCGCCATTGCGGACGATCCACGCGACATTCTCGCGGATCAGCTCGTTCTTCTTATACCCGTACAGCCCATCGACGTAAAAATGCAGCGTATCGGTCGGCTGCCACTCGGCACTGACGATCGCGTTGAGCCGGTCGCGCGGTCCGCGGATGCTGGTCGAACGTCCGAGCCGCGGCAACAGCGCATTGTCGATCTGCTGGATCGTCGCACCGGGATTGTTCGCGAGCAGGAAGTCCTGGTTGATCACCGTGCCGGCGACCAACCCGGCGCCAGCGCCGGCCGGCACCAGTCCGGGGATGGTCCAGTTGCCGCCGCCGGTGCTATTGCAGCTCGAATTGTTGGCACGACACTGGGCGGCAAGCGTTTGTGCAGCGGTTGGTGTGTTTTGGACGCCGTTGGTAGTACCGGCGATGCCGTTGGGCGTCGACAGCGCCGGATTGGTATAGCCAATCGTCTCGAACCCGCGCGTGTCGGTGAACAGGCGCTGTGCGGAAACACCCGCAAGGATCCCGAACTTGTCGTTCCGCCAGCTGCCGATCAGCGAGCCACGCGCGCCGATCCTGTCTTCGGGCGATTGCTTGGTACCCTGGACGTTATAGGCGAGAAACGAGGTCGCACGGTCGAACGGCCGTGCCGAGCGGAGATCGATATTACCCGCCGCACCGCCTTCGAGGAGGTCGGCGGTATAGCTCTTGTTGACCGTAAGCTTGGTGAACAGGTCGGTCGGGAAGAAGCTCAGATCGACAGAACGATCGGTACCCTGCGCATCGGTCCCGCCCGACGACGCCACCGCGATCGTCGCACCGTTGAGCGTCACGTTGGTAAAGTTCGAACCAAGCCCGCGGATCGCGACGTTCGTGCCCTCGCCGGTCACGTCGCGCGTGATCGTGATGCCGGGAATGCGGTTGAAGGATTCGGCGATATTCGTGTCGGGAAACTTGCCGATGTCCTCGGCGAAGATTGAATCCGTAAACCCCGTTGCGGCACGCTTCGCATTGGTCGACTTGGCAAGACTAGAGCGATACCCGGTAACGACGATGTCGCCGCTATCCGTCGCGTCGACCGTGCCTGGAACCTGATCAGAGCTGGACAGGCTCGCGGCTGGCGACGCGGCGGGCGCGGCAGGCGCTACCGTGCCCGGCACGGCCTCCTGCGTCACCGGCGGCGAAGGATCCTGCGTCGGCGGTATCGTCTGGGCCGTCGCGATGGTCGCACATAGCGCCGCCAACGTCGTGGCGCACAGCAGCGCGGCGCGCGTCAAACGAGGTACCGTTTTATAGGGTGTCATGAGTTCAGGATCCTCTCTGGAACCTCACCGGCGTTGCGGCGAGGCACGATAGTCTTTTTGGTTATCGAATGGCTCGGGACGTGACGGCGCGCGGCCAATGCGGCGCATGATCCGATATCTGAGCTGAAGATTTGCAGTACCCGATCACCCTACTCCCGATCACGTCTGTCTAAAGCAGCTCGTTGATAGCGCTACCTTACGATGGCTGGTCAGCGAGTCAAGACGGTTCGGTTAGGCCAATGTAGCGTGGGATCGCGCCTTGAGGGCAGAAACGTGGATATCGGTACCGGTATCTTGGAAGAATCGATATGACCAATATTCGTCAAGTTTCGACGGACTGCGGCTTCGCTTAGAAGCGTCTGACTGACGGGCGCGACGAGGGCAGTTTTGGCACTGTCATTGAGTAGCTACAGAAGACGAAGCGCCGTTGAGCGCGTGCGCATATAGTTGACGGGACGGGATATCCGACTTGCCGCACCGAGCAGTGGGAGTGTCCCCGTCGCTCGTATGCCGCGATCGTTCGGTCGAGGATCAAAGCTGGTTCGACTACGGAAACTAAAGGGTCGGGACTGACGCAGCGCACCTTGGGCCGGTGCGCCGCGTTCAGCTGCCCCGCTTAGAGAGCGCCTGTGAACAACAGGGTTTTCACGTCGTCTGCGACCTGATTAGCGGCGCCAAGACGTTCGATCAGCTGCGCGGGGCGGCTGCCGCGCAAACCGGCGGTGGTGAGCGTCTTGTCGCGGACATAGGTATAGACACCGCTGACCGCGAACGCCGCGACGTGACCGATATGCGCCTTCTGATCCTCGATCGTGTTCTGGAACAGCGCCGACGCGAAGAACTGCCGGCGCGTCATCGGCGTTTCGAACGCGAGTTCGAGGATAGCGACCTGCGCGCGTTCGGGCGGCACGTCGTGGCCGACATTGGGCGCGGGCGGCGCTGGGTTGGCGTTGTCGTAGCGATCGGGCTGGTGGAGCCGGACCTTGAGCACTGCCGGATCGCCCGCTAGCGTCTCGGCGAACCCGCGCATGAACGTCGCGAACTCTGCGGGGTCGCCGTTGCCCGCGCCGAAATGGACATGGATGCGGTCGAGTCCGTCATCCTCGTTCGGGATCGGGTCCGCGACGCGGTCGACGAGCGTGGCCGAGCCCTTGGGCAGGGCATAGGCGATGGTCGCCGCAAACATGTTCTGTTCGTCGGCGAACAGGATCGGGCATGCGTCGTTGAACGCATCCTGATCGGCCGCCGATGCGAAACCGATCTCCACGCCGCCATCGAGGATATAGTCGTCGAACGGCGCGATGCCGTCGATCATGGGCCAGAGATGCGCGTCCTGCGCGCGGTCGAAATGATTCTGGACGTACCAGCCGAGCCCCGGAATGCGCGAGCAGAGCGGGCCATGGACGTCGCGCCAATAGGTCGCGAACACCTCATGTGGCACGCTCGGACGGCGCAGGACGGTGGTGTAGGAATTGATCGCGATGCTGGCGTCGCGCTCGGCATAATCGTCGGTCGTGGAGATCTTGGGCATGGGATAATCCTTGGAGGCGTATCGGTAACGGCCGAAGCCGGGGCGATGTTCACGAAGCGGGTCAGGGTGTCGCCCTCGGCGGCGCGATCGTGGGAAAATGCGGCAGAACATGGGTCGCGAGCTCATCGGCGACCTCCGCGAACGGCCGCTGCAACGGCTTGGGATTGAGCGCGACATGGTTCACGCCCTCGTCGCGCTGGCGTTTCCACATCTCGATCAGCGCGTTGCGGCCGCTGCGGATGCCGCCGCGCGCGAACTGCAACGGCGCGGTCGGGTCCGCCAGCAGATCGAACATCGCGCCATAGCCGTACGGCTTGAACGCCGGCGTCGCGCTCGCCAGCCGCCACCGTGCCAGCACGTCGGGCAGCCGCGCGGGATCGCTCAAATGCCAGACCCAGCCGTCGGTATTCTCCCCGATCCAGTCGAGCGCCTGCCCGGCCCGGCCGATCGCAAGGATCGGCAGCCGCGGGCCGACCGGCTTGGGTACGAGATCGAGCGAGCCGTCGAGTTCGCCGTGCTGCGTCGCGCGATGCGTCGCGAAGGAGCGTTCGGTCGACGCCCTGATGATCGCCAGCGCATCGCGGTAACGCTCGGCGCGGGTATCAATATCGCGACCGAAGGCCTTGAACTCGGACGGACGATCGCCGGTCGACAGGCCGAGCAGAAAGCGCCCGCCGGACAGCTGGTCGATGCTCGTCGCCTGCTTGGCGACTGCCAGCGGATCGCGCAGCGGCAGGACGATGCCCGCGGTGCCGATCGCGACGTTGCGCGTCTTGCCGGCGAGCCAGCCCGCATACACCATCGGATCGATGATCTGGCCGACATCGCCGAAACCGGGATCGTAGAACGGTACGTCGCGCAACCAGATCGCGGCGAACCCGGCCGTATCGACCCGCGCGACCATCTCTTCATGCCCCGCCAGCGTCGGCCAGGGTGCGGTCGGATACCCCTCCAGCGGGGCGATGAAGCCGATCGTCAGCTGCCCCGGCTGGAACACCCGCGCATAGGCGGGATGCCCGGCCAGATCCGCGGCGATCGCTGTAAGCGCGGTCATGCGTTCGCCCCCTTCGCCTTGAGGCGCGCGACGAACGGGATCATCGCCGCGCCGACCAGCGCGATGGCGGCGGCAACATAGCCGATCGTGGCGAGCCCCCAATGCTGGATCACCGCGCCGCCGATCACCGCGCCAAGGCCGATCCCCGCATTCGCCATCGAGACGTTGAGCGTGCCCGCGAGCGCCCGCGCGTGCGTCGCCGACTGCATCACGCGCACCTGTCAGATCGGATACAGGGCGGTATTCGCCAAGCCCCAGACCGCCAGCGCGACTACCAGCCAGCCGTGATGCAGCGCCAGCGGCGTGGTCGCGGCGATGCCGAGTGCGAGCACCAGCAGCGCGATCAGCGTCACGTTCAGCGGGTTGCGCGCGACGAAATATCCGCCCAGCCAGTTACCCGCGAGACCGACGATCCCGAAGCCCATCAGCCACCAGCCGACCTGCCCTACCGGAATCAGCGCGATATGCTCGAGCGTATCGGCGAGATAGGTGTAGGCGGTGAACATCGCGGTGAACACGACCACCGACAGCACGACGTTGCCGAGGAAGAACGGATCCTTGAGAATCCGCGCCTGGTCCGCGAGGCGGACGCGCTTGGGCCGTGCGAGCGTCGGCATGACTGCAAGCAGCAGCACCGCCATCACCAGCGACAGGCCGGACAGTCCCCAGAACGTCCCGCGCCAGCCGAACGCGTTCGATGCGAGCGTGCCGAGCGGAATGCCGAACACCATTGCGCCGGAAATCCCGAGATAGACGTTGGCGACCGCCTTGCCGGCCTTCTCGGGTCCGGCCAGCTCGTCTGCAGTCTCGCTCGCGGTGCCCCAGAACACCGGCAGCGCAAGCGCGGGCAGGAAACGCCCGAGCCCCAGCACCCAGATATCAGGCGCGGCGGCGGCGAGCGCATTGGACGCGGCGAAGATCAGCAGGATGACGACGAACAACCGCTTACGTTCGAAATGCGAGAGCATCGCGGTCAGCACCGGGCCGAACAGCATCACCGTGAAGGCAAACAGCGTCACCAGCTGTCCGGCGGCGGATATCGAAATACCCAGATCGCGTGACAGGCTCGGCAACAGTCCGACGATGATGAACTCGGTCGTGACTATCACGAACGCGGAGACCGCCAGCAACAGGACGGCCAGGCCATTGCCCGACGCCGTAACCCCGCTCGGTCGGCTCGGCGGATTCTGGACGGAAACTGGCATTGGCGAAACTCCTGCTGAAGCTCGCCTACATAAGAGCGATGCAAATTCTCGCCCGCGGCATTAATTCCGCACTGGCGCGACGGAAATTCCGCAATACGACGAACTCATGATTCCATCCGAACGATTTAAAGGCATCGAGGCGTTCGTCGTCTCTGCCGATGCGGGCAGCTTCGCCGCCGCCGCGGAACGCCTGAACCTGACCGGCTCGGCGGTCAGCAAAGGAGTCGCCCGGCTCGAGGCCCGGCTTGGCAGCCGCCTGTTCGAACGCACCACGCGCCGTCTTTCGCTGACCGACCAAGGCGCCGCCTTCTATGCCACCTGCGTACGCGTGCTGGCCGAACTGGGCGATGCGGAGGCAGTGCTCGCCGCGCACAAGACGGAGCCGGTCGGCCGGTTGAAGATCAACGTGCCGGTTGCATTCGGGCGGATCCAGGTGATGCCGGTGCTGCTCGATTTCTGCCGTCGCCATCCGAACCTGCGCCCCGAGATCAGCTTCACCGACCGGTTCGTCGACGTGATCGAGGAGGGCGTCGACGTCGCCGTCCGGATCAGCGCGTCGGATGTCGGCGGCAACGGCCTGGGACGCCGCGCGCTTGGTCACGAGCATCTCGTGTTCTGCGCCGCGCCGGACTATCTTGCACGCTGCGGTACGCCGGCCTCGGCCGATGCGCTAGCCGACCATGATTGCATCCTGTACGGGCGCGGCGACGGTAGCACGATCGACTGGCGCTTCGGTTACGAGGGCGGGACCGTCGAGCAGCGGAGGATGGCGGGTCGCATGACGCTCGGCAGCGCCGAGGCACAGGTCGGCGCGGTGCGGGCCGGTTTCGGCATCGCCCAACTCGCGACATGGTTGATCCGCGACGAACTCCGCCGTGGCGAACTGGTCGAAATCCTTCCCGACCGTGCGACCGCCGGCCTGCCGTTGCATCTGGTCTGGCCGCGAAGTCGTCAACTCAACCCGAAGGTCGATGCGTTCGTCGAGGCCCTGGCGGAAGGCCTGCGCATCGACTGACACGGCGAGCCGCTTGCGGCTGATGCTTGGCGAAACCGGGTCAGATGCCTGCCAGCATCTGCTCGGCCAAATGACGGCCCGACAGCCATGCACTCTCGATCCGCGGTGCCAGCAGCCAGTCTCCGGCCGCCCCGATCCGCTCCTCCGCATTCCAGAGCGACCCGATCTTCGCCCCCGTCGTCCGCGCATAACGCCAGCGATGGCCGGCCCGCACGATCGGCGTCGGCAGATCTTCCGAACTCTGCGCTGCCAACGCGGCCTGCAACCGATCGACGACCGTGTCGACCGACTCTTCCAGATGCTCGATCGACCAATCCGGCGTCGCCTGGACAACCCATGATTCCGGGCCATGCCGTCCCGGCTTCGCACTGTTGCGCGCAGCCCAGCCGATGATTCCGGCATTCTTGATCACGTCTGGCCGGATCGCCAATGGCGTGTCGAACGCGAACATCGCCGTCCAGCACGGTGCCGACCGACAGGCCAGCGCCTCGCTCGCCATGGCCTGATCGTGCGGCGCCAGTAACGGCGACGCTTGTTCGGCGGGCGTCGCGATGACGACGGCATCGAACCGATCGCCCGTCGCATCCGGATCGATCGTCCATCCCGCAGCCGTCTTGCAAACCTGGACCACAAGGGAATTCCAGCGCACCTCGGCGCTGGCGGCGAGGTGCTTCACGATCGCGTTCATTCCCGGTGTGCCGACCCAAGCATCGGCACCCACAGCGGCCCAAGGTGCGACGACACCGGCCGCTTCCCACGCCTGCATTGCCGCAGCGAAGGCCGGATCGCGCATCGTCAGATATTGCGCGCCGTGATCGAAGGCGGCTTCGCCCGCGGGCGTTTCGATCCGTCGCGTCGCCATGCGACCACCCGCACCACGCCCCTTGTCGAACAGCGTCACGCTACATCCGTCCTGCTGAAGGCGCAGCGCACACGACAGTCCCGCGATACCCGCGCCCACGATCGCAACCTTCATCCACGTCTCCGATCGATCACATCCGGACAGTCATGTCCCGGCGCCTGATATACCAGATCGCTCAATAGGTTGGCAGCTCTGGCGACGGATCTCGTGAACGGCTCCGTGCGAAATGCGGTTGGCCGGACACGAATTCGTCGACCCGCCGCAGACCGCTGAGCTGTCAGTCGCGATCGTAGAGCGGCGCGTGCGTCATCCGTGGCAATACATGCCGCGCGAACAGGTCGGCTTCCGCGGCGTGGGGATAGCCCGAAAGGATGAACGCCTCGATCCCCATCTCCTGGTACATGCCGAGCTTGGCGAGCACCTGATCGGGATCGCCGACGATCGCCGCGCCGCAGCCCGAGCGCGCGCGGCCGATGCCGGTCCACAGATTGGCTTCGGCATAGCCGTCGGCCGATGCGCCTTCACGCAGGGCCGCTTGCGCCGCAACGCCGGCAGACCCCGAATCGAGCGACTTGGCGCGGATCGCCGCACCCTGTTCGGCATCCAGCTTCGAGAGCAAGCGATCGGCGTACACCCGCGCCTCGTCCTCGGTCTCGCGGACGATGACGTGCGCGCGGTAGCCGAACCGCAGCGTGCGACCGTGGCGGGCGGCGCGTGCGGTCATGTCGGCGATGATGTCGGCGACCTTCTCGCGCGTGTCCGGCCACATCAGGTAGACGTCGCATTCCTTCGCCGCCGCCTCGCGCGCGTCCGGCGACAGCCCGCCGAAATACAGCAACGGCGCCTTGCCCGACACGGTGCCGATCCGCGGCGGATCGAGCTTCAGCTTCCAGAACTCGCCGTCGTGATCGAGCGGCTCGCCGTTCAGCAGCGTCTTGATAATCCGCATCAGTTCGACCGTGCGGGCGTAGCGCGGGCCGGACGCAAGCGTCTCGCCGGGCATATCCGACGAGATAATGTTGATATTGAGCCGCCCGCCGAGCATCCGGTCGATCGTCGCGATCTGGCGCGCGAGTTGCGGCGGCCAGCTTTCGCCGACGCGTACCGCCATCAACAGCGCCAGCCGCCGCAGCATCGGCGCGATCGCCGCGGCGAAGGCGGTGGTGTCGAGGCCTAGCGCATAGCCCGAGGGGAGCAGGATGTTGTCGTAGCCGCCGGTCTCGGCCTGGAGGCCGATGTCGCGGCAATGCTCCCAGGTTGACTGCAGCCGGGGATCGGGCACGCCGAGAAACTCGTAGTCGTCGTCGCACAGCGCCGAGAACCAGCTGACTTCGCAGGATTTGGTCATGGTAGTGCCTCGCCACGCGCCGCGATCAGCACATCGTACCAGTCCTGCCGGGTCCAGGTGATTGCAAACGCCTGCGCGAGTTCGGCGATGCGCGCGGGGTTCTGCGTGCCGACGATCGGGATCGCGCGCACCGGATGCGCCATGATCCAGCTATAGGCGGTCGCCGCCCGGCTCGCGCCCGTCTCGGCCGCCTTGCGATCGAGCGCCGCTGCTATCGCTGCGCTATGTGCGTCGGCGGGCACACCGAGCCGGCCACCGCCGAGCGGCGACCAGGCGAGCACCGCCATTCCGTGCTCCATCGCCTGATCGAACAGCCCGTTTTCGAGCGGTTCGAGGTGGAGTGGCGAGAACTCCGGCTGATGGCTGACGAGCGGGATGGTCAGGAACGACGCCAGTGCTTGCGCCTGCGCGGGCGTGTAGTTCGACACGCCGACCGCGCGCACCTTCCCCGCCGTGACCATATCCTCGAGCGCGCGCGCCGCTTCCTGCGGGTGCGTGAGGATGTCGGGGCGATGGATCTGGTAGAGATCGACCTGGTCGACGCCGAGCCGGGTCAGCGAGGCATCGAGCGCCTTCGCGAGATAGGCCGGACTGGAATCATACGGCAGCGGCGGGAGGATGCCCCCCTTGGTGGACAGCACCATCCGCTCGCGCAGGCCGGGCGAGTCTGCGAAGATGCGGCCGAGCAGCACTTCCGCATCGCCGAACCCGCCAGCGCCGTCGAAACCATAGATGTCGGCGGTGTCGAACAGGGTGACGCCCGCCTCGAACGCCGCCTCGATCAGCGCGCGTCCTTCGGCGACGCCGACTCCGGCGAACCGCCACATGCCCCAGGCTATCGGGCTGACAAGGATTCCGCTCTTGCCGAGGGGAATGGCTTTGGGTGTAGGATCAAGCTGCGACATCGCTGTCACGGATAGGGGTAATAGGCTTGGTCGAGCAAGTACGTTATGGTTTGGTCGGAACCGGCATGATGGGGGTCGAGCATCTCCAGAACCTGGCGGTCACCCCCGGCGCGGTGGTGACGGCGATCGCAGATCCGGTGAGCACGTCGCTTGGTTGGGCACGCGATGCGCTGGGTACCCGCGGCGACGGCGTGCAGGAATTTGCCGATGCGGCGGCGCTCGCGCGCAGCGGCTTGGTCGATGCGGTGATCGTCGCCAGCCCGAACTACACGCACCGCGACGTGCTCGAGCCGCTGTTCGATGCGGACGTGGCGATCCTGTGCGAAAAGCCGTTGGCGACGACGCTGGAGGACGCGCGCTGGGTCGTCGATCGCGCCGCGCAGATGACACGGCCGTTCTGGACCGCGATGGAATATCGCTACATGCCGCCCGCCGCAGCGTTCATCGAACAGGTGCACGACGGGCAGATCGGGCGCTTGCGGATGCTGTCGATCCGCGAACACCGCTTCCCGTTCCTGCCCAAGGTCGGCGACTGGAACCGCTTAAGCCGCAACACCGGCGGGACGATGGTCGAGAAATGCTGTCATTTCTTCGACCTGATGCGGCTGATCATCCGGTCGGAACCGGTCCGCGTCTATTGTTCGGGCGCGATGGATGTGAACCATGTCGACGAGCGCTATGATGGCGAACGCCCCGACATCATCGATAACAGCTACACGACGGTGGATTTCGCCAACGGCGTCCGCGCGATGCTCGACCTGTCAATGTTCGCGGACGGCGCCGAGAACCAGGAGGAGATCACCGCGGTCGGCGACGCCGCTCGGCTCGACGTGCTGATCCCCGAAGGCGCGTTGGTGTTCAGCCCGCGCACCGGCTTCCTCAATCCCAAACAGGTCGAGCGTCGGGTGATCGCGGTGGACCAGACCGCGCTCGACGTCGGTAGCCATCACGGCTCGACCTTCTATCAGCACCAGAAATTCATCGCTGCGGTTCGCGGCGAGATCGGTGTGGAAGTCACCGCGTGTGACGGGCTCATGGCAGTGGCGATCGGTACCGCCGCCGAGATCAGCGCGCGGACGAAGCGCGTGGTGGAGATGGCCGAACTGGGGTTTTGAATGAAGCGGTACTTTGCACCCTCCAAGTCGAATTGGTGTATGACAGCGCAGGACACTGTATAACCTACTCGTGAAGTAGGGATTGTGGAGGGGACGCGCATGAAAACGCATTGGTTGCTGACGGGGGTGGCCTTGGCCGCAGGGCTGAGCGCACCGGCTTGGGCGCAGGATGCGCAAGCGATCCAGGCCGCATCGGACGCACCGAACGACCAAGCCGCCGCCAGCTCGCCCGATGCGTCCGTGCCGGGCGAGATCGTCGTGACCGCGCAGAAGCGCTCGGAGCGTCTGCAGGATGTTCCGGTTGCGGTGTCGGTGATCTCGGGCGCGCAGATCGCTGCACAAGGTGCGGTGAACCTCGAAGGTGCGCAGTACCTCGTACCGACGCTGAACTTCCGCAAATCGGGCACGACGATCAACCAGTCGCTGTTCCTGCGCGGGGTCGGCACCTCGACCTTCTCGGTCGCAGGCGAGCCATCGATCTCCACGGTCGTCGACGGCGTCGTCTACAGCCGCGCGGGCGAAGCGTTCAGCGACCTGATCGACATCGACCGGATCGAAGTCTTGCGCGGTCCGCAGGGCACATTGTTCGGCAAGAACACGAGCGCGGGCGTGATCAACATCGTCACCCAGCGTCCCGGCAACGTGCTCGCCGGGTCGGTCGAAGGGTCGTTCTTTACCGGCAACGGCAACGAATATCGCACGCGCGCCGCGCTCGATATTCCGGTGAACGAGACGATCAAGAGCCGATTCACCGGATTCTACGGCAATTACGCAGGTAACATCCGCAACGTCGCGCACGATAACCGGCGCGTGAACGGGTACGAGCATTACGGTTTCCGGGGCATGGTGGTCGCCGACGCCACGCCCGACCTGACTTTCACGCTGATCGGCGACTATCGCCGGAGCAACGACGATTGCTGCGCCGAGGTCATCGGCACCACGCCGACCACCGGGCTCACCGCGAGCGTCCTGCCCGACCGCAACGGCAACAAGTCGCGCACCGTCAACCAGGACCTGATCACGCATACCGACGAGAAGAGCTGGGGCGTCTCGCTGCAAGCCGACGCGACGCTCGGTACGCAGACGGTGACGTACATCGGCTCATACCGCGAATACGACAATACCGAGATCCGCGACGGCGACTGGCTGCCGACCGCCTATGTCGGCGCCAACCAGCTCCACGATTTCGGGCCGCAGACGAGCAACACGTTCACGCAGGAAGTCCGGATCGCGTCACCGTCGAACCAGTTCTTCAGCTATGTCGTCGGCGCATTCTACTCGCGCGCGGAAACCGAGCGGACGTTCCGCCGCGACGATGTCGTCTGCACCGCCACGCCGACGCCGACCGTGCTCACCCCCTGCTCGACCGCGGGCATGACGGTCACCCGGCCGACCGGCACCGCGGTGTTCGGCTCGACCTTCAAGAACCTCGCATTCTTCGGCCAAGGCGTCTTCAATCTCACCGACCGGTTCCGTGCGATCGCCGGCGTCCGCTATACCAGCGACCAGCTCGACGTGTTCCACAGCCGCGTCACCACGCTGGCGGGGCCGGGCATCAACCCGAGCTTCGGCCCGTTCGCCGGCAAGACGACCAACACCAACTGGTCGGGCAAGGGCGGGCTGCAGTTTGACGTCACGCCGCACTCGACGAGCTACGCGACCTATTCGCGCGGCTATAAGGGGCCAGCGTTCAACATCTTCTACAATCTCGGCGCGACCGGCACCAACGTGATCGATCCGGAAACCGCGGACAGCTACGAGGTCGGTCTGAAGAACACGCTGTTCGGCGGCAAGCTGGTGATCAACGTCGCCGCCTATTACGCCAAATATCACAATTTCCAGGCCAACAACCCCGACGTGGTCGCCGGCGTACTCGTCACTCGCTTCACCAATGCGGGCGACATCTCGACCCGCGGCGGCGAACTCGACCTCCTCTACCGCCCCGTCCGCGATCTCAACATCTCGGGCGGGCTCGCCTATACCGACGCGCATGTTGACCAGTTCAAGATCCCGACCAACGGCTCGACCACGGGCGTCGTGCCGGCGGGTACGCAACTCGGCTACGCACCGCGGTGGAAGGGCTCGCTCGGCGGCGACTACCGGATCCGCACCGGCAGCAGCATCGATTTCACACTGGGTGCGCAAGGCTCCTACCAGTCCAGCCAGATCTCACAGTTCGACGCGAGCGCCGCGATCCGCAACGCGACCACGATCAAGGCGTACGGCCTGCTCGATCTATCGGCCGGTATCGTCGACGCGAAGGACGCTTTCCGGATCATACTCCAGGTGAAGAACGTGCTCGACACCAGCTTCGCCTCGTCGATCGTCAGTGGCGGGCCCGGTGGCGCCTATCGCTACATTATTCCGCGCGAGGCGGATCGCTACGCCGGCATCACCGCAAGGCTGAACTTTTGACGGAAACGATACAGACCCCCTCTCCGGCCCCCTCGCCCGCCCAGTCAAAGGCGCGCTGGGTGGTCGTGGCGCTCGTGTTCTTCGCGATCATGCTGAACTACGTCGACCGGCAGATCCTGGCGTTGCTGAAACCGACGCTCGAGCAGGAGTTCGCGTGGTCCGATCAGGATTACGGCAACATGGCGTCGGCGTTCCAGTTCGCTGCCGCGGTCGCGTTTCTCGGAACCGGCTGGTTCATCGATCGGGTCGGCCTGAGGATCGGCTTCGCGGCGGGAGTCTTCGTCTGGAGCCTTGCCGGGATGGCACACGCGTTCGTGTCGGGCGTGACGGGGTTTATCGGCGCGCGCGTCGTGCTCGGCGCGGCGGAGTCGATCGGCACCCCCGCCGCGGTCAAGTCCGCCGCGACCTATTTCGGGCCCAAGGACCGATCGATCGCGCTGGGCATCGGCAACACCGCGCCCAATGTTGGTGCGGTCATCACACCGCTCGTCATCCCGGCGCTAGCGATCGCGTTCGGCTGGCGCGCGGCGTTCCTCGTCGCGGGCGGCCTGGGACTGGTCTGGGTGGTCGCCTGGTTCGCGTTCAAGATGCCCGCCGCGATCGCCGAGACCGGCGGCCCCGCGCCGATCCGCTGGATCGATCTGTTCAAGGATCGCCGGACGCTTGCCATCGCGGTCGCCAAAGTGCTGTCGGATCAGGTCTGGTTCTTCATGCTGTCATGGCTGCCCGATCTGTTCCACCGCCTGTTCGGACTGCCGCAGGGTCAGGTCGGACTCCCCGTCGCGCTCGTCTACGCGCTCGCGGCCTGCGGCGCGCTCACCGGCGGCTGGCTACCGACCCGGCTGATGGCACGCGGCTGGAGCCTCGACCGTGCGCGGAAATCGACGCTGCTGCTGTACGCGCTGCTGATCCTGCCGGTGCCGATCGTGCTGTCGCTGCAAAGCCCGTGGACCGCCGCGTTGGTGCTCGGGCTCGGGCTGTTCGCGCATCAGGGGTTTTCGACCAACGTCTTCGCGTTGACGACCGACGTCATGCCGGCGCGGTCGGTCGGGTCGACGATCGGGATCGCCGCGTTCTGTGGCAACATGGGATCGATCGGCATGATCCAGCTATCCGCCTGGTCGCTCGGCCACGGCTTTGGCTATGCGCCGATGCTGGCGATCTGTGCGGTCAGCTATCTGCTGGCGCTGGGGTTCATCCAGTTGCTCATCCCGCGGATCGAACCGGCCCGGTAGAGTCGCGGCGGATCAGTTCGAACGGGACTTCGATCCGCTTCACCGCGAACTCGGCGGCGAGAAGCAGGTCGGCCGCCGTGTAGCCGAGCGTCCGCGTCGGCTGGCGGATCGTCGTCAGCGCGGGCCAGACGAACCGCGAGATCGCATCGTCGCCAAAGCCCGCGATCGACAGGTCGGCGGGCACCGACAGCCCGCGGCGATGCGCGACGCTGAGCACGCCTGCCGCCATGTCGTCGTTTGAGGCGAAGACCGCGGTGGGCGGCAGGCGGAGCGCCAGCAGCGCCTCGGCCGCGTCGGCGCCCGATGCGAAGTCATAGTCGCCGGGGCGGACCAGGACGGGATCGAACGCGATCTCGGCTTCGTCGAGCGCGGCGCGATAGCCCGCAAGTCGCTGCACGCTGGTCGCATAGCTCGCATGCCCCGAGACGAAGCCGATGCGGCGATGACTCAGCGCCAGCAGATGCCGCGTCATCACGGTCGCCGCGCCGATATTATCGATGAACACCGATGCGGTGAGATCGAGATCGGTGCCCGGCGAAACCCGGACGAACCGGACGTTGCGACGCGCCATCAGCGCCAGCACTTCGGGATAGTCGGTCGCGGGCGGCGTCAGGATCAGTCCGTCGACACCCGATCCGTCGATCAGGCTCTCGATATCGTCGATCAGCCGGTCGGAATCGTGGTCATAGGGCTGCGCGATCATCCGCACGCCGTCGAGCAGGCAGCGATCGCGGATGCCGGACTGCATCTCGTAAACGTAATACGGGCTGGGGTTGTCGCAGGCGAGCGCGATCTGGAAGCTGCGATGCCCGGCCAAGGTCCTGGCGGCCATGTTGGGCCGATATTTCAGCGTCGCAAATGCCGCGGTCACGCGTGCGCGCGTAGCGTCGGAAACCCGCGGCTCGTTGTTCAGGACGCGCGAGACCGTCTTGATGGAAACCCCGGCAAGCCGCGACACGTCATTGATCGTTGGCCGCACGCCGCTCTCCTCGAAGCGCCCAGGATGGGGACGTTTCTCTACGGCGTCAAAGCAAAGTGGTCCCGGCGGGCTTTGATCCGTCGAACCAGGCCTGTCGAAGCGACACGGTGCCCAGCAAGACTCTATTATGGCGACGGAATAAAACCGTTAAGGTTTTAATTCTATCATGGTGCCGCAAGGAGTACCGCGTGCCCGACTATCCGGAAGAAGCAAGGCTTGACGCTCTGTACCAGCTCAAGCTGCTCGACACCTCACCGTTGGAGAGCTTCGACCGGATCACCCGGATGGCAAGCCAGATCTTCGGCCTGCCGGTTGCCGCGGTGTCCCTTACCGACCGGGACCGGCAATGGTTCAAATCCCGCGTCGGCGTGGACCATACCAGCATTCCCCGGGATCGGGCACCCTGTGCCCAGGTCGCCGAATCGAGCACGCTTCTGGTGATCGAAGACCTGCACGCCGATCCCTATTACGCCGACAGCGTCCTGGGTCGGGCAGGAACCCGATTTTATGCCGGGGCGCCGTTGATTACCAGCAACGGTTACGGCTTGGGCGCACTGTGCGTCCTGGGGACCGAACCGCGACATGCGACTCCGGCCGAGTTAGCCGCCCTTGTCGACCTGGCTGCGATGGTCATGGCGCAAATTGAGCTGCAGCATGCATTCGGACATGTGAATCCGATCAGCGGGCTACCCACGCGCAGTCAGTTCCGCGACGATCTCGTCGACCTTGCCCGAGACCATCCGGGCGAACAGCGACTTGCCGTCGTCGTGGATCTCGCGCGCGACGACCAGATCAGCAGGATCACGCGGGTCCTGGGCGGCGCCCGGGTCGACGAAATGATCCGCGAAGCCACCCGGTCGCTGCTCGACGTGCTCAAACCGACGCGGTCGGCCTATCATGTCGGTCCGGCGCAGTTGGCGTTCCTGTCGCCACCCGGGATCGAACAGACCGCCTATCTGAAGTCGCTTCAATCCGAATTCGAAGTCATCAGGGCATCGTCGTCGGTCCGGTTCGTGACCAACGTCGCGATCGGCGTCCGCCCGTTCATTCTTGGCGAAATGCCGGCAGACGACGTGCTGCGGGGTGCCGCGAGCGCGGCGCAGGACGCCCGCGGTGCGGACGGGGCGATCGCGCTGTACTCGTCGTCGAGCGATACCGCGCATCAGCGCCAATACAGCCTTCTGCGCGACTTCGGCATGGCGCTTGAGGCAAGCGACCAGTTGCGACTGGTATATCAGCCGCGCATCGACCTGGAGACCGGCCAGTGCGTCGGGGCCGAAGCGCTCCTGCGTTGGCGACATCCCCGGCTTGGAGACGTATCCCCGGCCGAGTTCATCCCGATCATCGAACAGACTTCGCTGGCGCGGCAGACGACCCAGTGGGTCATCGATGAAGCGATGGACCAGCTCGCCAGCGGGGAGAAAACCGGCGACGCGGTGACGCTGTCGGTCAATATTTCCGCCGCCAATCTTGGCGAGGCCGATCTTGTCGAGCGCCTTCAGCTGGGGCTGTTGAAACGCGGTTTGCGCCCCGATCAATTGGAGATCGAGCTGACGGAAAGCGCGATCATGGACCAGCCGGACAAGGCGATGGCAGTCCTACACGCGCTGGACGCCGCAGGGATCCGCCTTGCGATCGACGACTTCGGGACAGGTCATAGCAGCCTGGCGTATCTCCAGCAGCTACCGGCGCGGGTCCTCAAGATCGATCAGGCGTTCATCCGCAACCTCATCGAACCGAGCGGCCCCGATTTCGTGCTTGTCGAGACGATGATCGGCCTCGCACATCGTCTTGGCTATCTGGTGGTCGCGGAAGGGGTGGAGACGGCCGAAGCGGCGGCAATCCTGACGGAACTCGCGTGCGAGGAGGCGCAGGGCTTCTTGTTCGCACGCCCGATGGAAACCGAAAACTTTATCGCCTAGCTGAAGATGCAGCCGGCGCCTGCAACGCTGTTGGTCGCTTGATATACGGATCGTACCCGAGGCGATCCACAACGCGCGACTGAACACAGGCACAATACCGTCAAATAGCCCCGCAGGGGGTTTCCGCATTGACGCAGTGCAGCATAAAATCTAACTGCCCGCGCTCAAGACGCTAAGCCCGACCAGGCGCAGCTTTAGCTCAGCGCTGGAGGCGCCGCGTGACAATGACCATGACTTTCGCCGATCTCTCGCTCGCGCCCGTTCTGCTGCAGGCGCTCGCCGAGGAAGGCTATACCAACCCGACACCGATCCAGGCGCAGTCGATCCCGATGCTGCTGGAAGGCCGTGACATGCTCGGCATGGCGCAGACCGGTACTGGCAAGACCGCAGCCTTCGCGCTGCCGCTGCTCCATCGTCTCGCCGCCGATCCGCGTCCAGCGCCCAAGGGCGGCGCGCGCGTGCTCGTGCTGGCGCCGACGCGCGAACTGGTGTCGCAGATCGCCGCGGGTTTCGAAAGTTTCGGCCGGCACATCAAGCCGAGCGTGATGACGATCTTCGGGGGGGTCAGCCAGTTCCATCAGGTCAAGGCACTCGAGGGCGGCGTCGATATCATCGTCGCCGCGCCGGGCCGCCTGCTCGATCTCGTAGAACAGGGCGTCTGTGACCTGTCGCACCTCGAAGCGCTGGTGCTCGACGAGGCCGACCAGATGCTCGATATGGGATTCGCCAAGCCGATCGAGCGGATCGTCGCGACGCTGCCCAAGGATCGCCACACACTGCTGTTCTCGGCGACGATGCCAAAGTCGATCGCGGCACTGGCCGAGAGCCTGTTGCGCGATCCGGCTAAGGTCGAGATCGCGCCGCCGTCGACGACGGTCGACCGGATCGACCAGTCGGTGATGTTCCTCGACGCGGCCGACAAGAAGGCGGCGTTGCTCGCGCTGTTGCAAACGCCGAACATGGGCCAGGCAGTCGTCTTCACGCTGCAGAAGAACATCGCCAACGACGTCTGCGCGTTCATCGGCGAAGCGGGTATCACCGCCGAGGCGCTGCACGGCAACAAGTCGCAGGGCCAGCGCGAGCGTGCGCTCGACGCGTTCCGCGCCGGTACCGTGCAGGTCCTCGTCGCGACCGATATCGCCGCACGCGGAATCGATGTCGACACGGTGACGCACGTCTTCAACCACGACCTGCCGAGCCTGCCGGAAAGCTATGTCCACCGGATCGGCCGGACCGGTCGGGCCGGGCGCAGCGGTTTCGCCGTCACGCTGTGCGACGCCGAGCAACGCGCCTGGCTGCATGATGTGGAGCGGGAGATCGGCCGCACGCTGACCGTGCAGGACGATCACGAATGGCACTGCGAAGTGGCGCGCCATTCGACCAAGCGCGCGCCCGTGCTGGGCGGCGGGCCGGTCAAGCAGATCAAGCCAGCCAAGGCACCACGCGAGCGGAAAATCTGGACCGAGGAAGAGAAGCTGGCCGCGCGCATGGCCGCCAAGGCTGCCTGACGGACCGTTACGGGCCGTTTAAGCTCACGGGGATTAGGACAGCATCGAGAGCCGGGTTTGATCGCTACCGATCAAACCAAATGAGTATGCATGCTTTGCCCATGGCAACGGTCGCACGCGACCGTCGCCGGATCGCCATCCCGCGGGCTTTCGCGACGCCGAACCTGTGTCCATCCACGACGCAACGCTTTGGTACGAAGTCCGTTCAGGTGCGATGAGCACGCAACACCACGGCCGTTACGCCTATTCCGCCATCAACGATCGGCCTGATTACGACTGGCCGGGCGGCAGGCGCTTGGCGATCTACTTCGGCGTGAACTACGAGGTGTTCGACTTCAAGGGCGGTCTTGGGGCCGAGCTTGCGCCGTCGCAGACCCAGCCCGACGTGATGAACTATGCTTGGCGCGACTACGGCAATCGGGTCGGCGCTTGGCGGCTGTTCGATCTATTCGACCGCCTCCAGTTACGTACCACGGCGCTGCTGAACGGCGACGTTATCGATCGCTGTCCGGGATTGGCGGAAGCCTGCCGCGACCGGGGCGACGAGATCGCCGCGCACGGCGGCACCAACGCTGCGGCGCAGGGCGATCTGTCCGCCCACCGCGAACGTGCGATGATTGCCGACGTCACCGAGCGACTGGCGACGCTTGGGACCCGGCCGACGGGATGGCTCGGGCCGTGGATTTCGGAAAGCGAGAACACGCCCGACCTGCTCGCGGCGGAGGGCTATCGCTATGTCCTGGATTGGGCGCATGACGATCAGCCGACGCGGCTGCGGACCAAGACCGGCAGCCTGCTGTCCGTACCGTACTCCCAGGAGATCAACGATATCCCCGCGATCATCGCGCGACGGCAGGAAGCGGAAACGTTCGCGGCGATGATCCGTGCAGCCGTTACCCAGTTGCTGTCCGAATGCGACCGGCGTCCGGTCGTCCTCGGCATCGCGCTCCATCCCTATATCATGGGGCAGGCACACCGCGTCCCTGCCCTCGCAAGCGTTCTGACGGCGTTGCGCAAAGCGGACGATTCCCGCATCTGGTGGACGACCGCCGGGGACATCGCAGCGCATGTCGAGACAAACGGGCTCGCCATCTGACCGGCCCTTGCGTGTCAATCGCGAGCACGCGCTTGGAGCGCGCGGACTTCGTCGGCGAACGTCACGACTGGGCCCTCGACGATCGCTCCGGGCACCACGTCGGTGATCCGCAACGGCGCGATGCCGAGTTGCGGCTTGCCCAGGTCGCGCAACCACTCGCCGAGCTGAATCGACGAGGTCGCGTAGACGATCCGTCCCAGGCCTGCCAGACCATGCGCCGCCGCGCACATCGCGCAATGTTCGCCCGAGGTATAGACGACCGCCGACCGCCGTTCTTGCGCGGTCAGGTTTTCGGCGGCCCAGCGGGCGATCGCGAATTCGGGATGTCTGGTCGGATCGCCGCCGCCGGTCCGGTTGCGATCCTCGAACACGATCGTGCCGTCGGACACCAGGACCGAGCCGAACGGCTGGTCGCCCGCCTCAACGGCCTCACTCGCCAGATCCACGCACCGGCGCAGGTACCGAAGGTCGTTGTCGTTCATCGCGCTCATCCTCGTTTGCGGAACCAGAGCGGTCTCGCGCGGGAATGGATCCGACCGCCCGTCAGATCGTCGCCGGGCGCAGAAGATCGGATCCCGTACCTGCGCACGAATTTACGGTCAGTCTCGCAGGCGCTACCGGGACTCGGACTAGTCGCCCACGACCGAAGGAACGCGCGCTGACATTCGAGTTCCGGCCCGATGCCTTGATCAAGGCCAATGCGGACAGCCTGCGCCAGACGGTCCGCGTGATCGTCGCGACCGCGGTGGCGTTCGCGGCGTACAAGTCGCTCGGCCTGCACGAAGGCTATTGGGCAGTATTCACCGTGTTGATCGTCATGCAGGCATCGATCGGGGGAACGCTCGGCGCGGCGACCGATCGGTTGCTGGGGACGTTGTTGGGCGCAGTGCTCGGCGGGATCGGCGCGGCGCTCGGGCGGACCGATACGCTCGGACTCGGGCTGGTGCTCGTTACCGTCACCGGGATCGCCGCGCTCGTCGCGTCGGTCCGGCCGCGGTTGCGGATCGCGCCGGTCACCGCCGCGATCATGCTGCTCAGCGCGCCGCCCGGATCTTCGGTAGGGATCTTCGTCCGCGACCGCATCATCGAGATCGGGCTTGGCGGCCTGATCGGCGTGCTGGCGGCGATGCTGATTTTGCCGGCACGCTCGCACGGCGTGGTGATTGCGCGAACCTTAGCGGTGCTGAGCCATATCGAACGGATGCTGCGCGCGCAGGCCGACGCGCTGACCGCCGGGCTCGCGCTGCCCTCGTCCCCCGAACACGCCGCGCTGCGTCATGCGCTGGCCGCGGTCGAGCTGGCGATGAAGGATGCCGACCGTGAGCGGGCGTCGCGGCTCGCCGATCACGGTATCCCCGCCGCGGTCCCGCGCACGCTCTGGCGGATCCGCAACGACCTGGTGCTGAGCGGTCGCGCACTCGACGAACCGCTGCCCCCGGCGGCAATGGCAGCGCTCGCCACGCCATCGGCGGCGATGCTGACCGCGCATGCCGCGCTAACAACCCGGTGTTCGGAGGCGCTCCGCACGCGCGGAAAAGTAGATCGCGGCGACGTTGAAGCCTGTTATCGCATGTTCGGTACCGCGCTCGATCTGTTCCGCCGGAGCGATGCCGCAGCGACGCTGGATTTCGACGCATCGGGGCGCGTGTTCGGGCTCGCCTTTGCCGCGGGCCGGCTGCACCGCGACCTGCTCGACCTCGCCGGTCGCGTCGACGAGATTGCGCCGACCAAAATGCTGGCCGCCGACCAAAGCTGACCGCGCGGCTTTGACGCTGAATGCGCGCGCGGTACGGGCGGCAATGACAGACCCCCTATCGACGCCCGACCTCGCCGCCGAACTCGTCGCGCTGCTCGACATCGAACAGCTCGATACCGATCTCTTCCGCGGACTGCAGAGGCCCGGCGCGACCGCGCGCGTCTTTGGGGGCCAGGTCGTCGCGCAGGCGCTGATGGCGGCGCAGCGGTCGGTCGACGGCCCCGCAATGGCGCACAGCATGCACGCCTATTTCCTGCGCGCCGGCACCGAGACGCAACCGATCATCTTGCGGGTCGAACGCGACTTCGACGGCAAATCGTTCGCGAACCGCCGCGTCACCGCAAGCCAGAACGGCGCTACGATCCTGACGCTGGCTGCATCGTTCCAGCGGCCGGAAGCCGGGCTGGAGCATGCGATCGCGATGCCCGATCTTCCGCCGCCGGAGGCGCTGCGCTCGCTCGACGTCCTCGCCGGCGACTATGCGGATATCTCCGCGCAAGCCGTAGCGTTCCTCGGCCAGCCGTCCGCGTTCGATATCCGGCCCTGCGGCGTGCCGGCGTTCTTCCAGACCGAACCCGGCACACCCATATCCCATGTCTGGATCCGGTTCAGGGGCAGCGCACCGACCGATCCCGCGATGCGCCGGAGCGTGCTCGCCTATCTGTCGGATTATGCGCTGCTCAGTGCGTCGTTGATCCCGCACGGCGTCAATATGTTCGCGCACAGCATGCAGACCGCGAGCCTCGATCACGCGATGTGGTTCCACGAGGACGTGCCGCTCGACGACTGGCTGCTGTATAGCAGCGAGAGCCCGTGGTCGGGGCATGGTCGTGGTATCGCGCGCGGCGTGTTCCATAGCCGCGACGGGCGGGCGATCGCGCATGTGACGCAGGAAGGACTGATCCGGATGCGACCGGATCTCGCACCCCGCACGACGATCCCGCATATGCCGTGACGTGTTCGACGCACGAAACGGTCTTGACAGCGCATTTGTACGGACATTAAGATTATGTGGTACTAGCGAAGCTGGTCCCGGGATATCGCGCTGCTGGAGACGGACGATCCCGATCACAAGAGGATGTCTGTATGCGTCATTCGTACGCCGTATCGCTGTGCGCATTGCTTGCGGTGCTTCCTTCGGTAGCCGAGGCGCAAACGCCGTCGGCGTTGGATACCGATCCGTCGTACCAGACCATGCTGGCGCTGATCGACGAGATGGTCGAGAACAAGCTGGTCAGCCGCGAACGCGCCGATACGCTGATCGCAAACGCCAAGGCCAAGGCGAGCCGTGCCCTAGCGGCGAATGCTGCACCCCCGCCCGCCCCGGTACCGCCGCCCACGCGCGTGCAGGTCGCCACGCAAGCGGCCGACGCCGGCGCCAAGATCGCTCCCGTCCCGGTCGGCAATCCGCAGACCACGAGCGCCGGAGGGGTAGCGCTGCCCGCCGATCTCGCGGTCGACTGGAGCCGCGGTGCGCCGGTGTTCAGCAGTCGCAATGGCAAGTTCACCTTCAAGCCGCGCGGTCGCATCCTAGCCGATCTGTCATCGACCGGCGGGTCGGACTTCGATCGTCGGAACATCACCGTCTCGACACTGCGCCAGTTCCGCTTCGGCGGGGTCGGCACGATCGGCGATCACCTGTTCTACCAGTTCGAGGCCGATTTTCGCCGCAATGCGACGGAGGTCGTCCAGACCTTCGTCGGATACCGTCAGAAATTCGGGAAGACCGACACCGACATCCGTTTCGGCAATCTGATCACCGATCGCGGTATCGATATCGGCACCGCGGCAACCGCCAACCCGTTCATCACCACCAACATCAACACCACCGCACTGGCGACGCAGGGCGGGCGCGTTTACCTGCTCGGTGTGGTCGGTCGTGCCGGTGGCGAGAACTGGCACGCCAGCCTCGGCGTTCACGGCGACGCGATCGACAATGACTTTACCCGCAGCGACAACCGGATGGTGCTGGGCCGCGCGCACTGGAACCCGATCCTCACCAAGCATGGCCTGATCCATGTCGGCGGCTGGGCGTATAGCGAGAACATTCCCGACACGACCCTGCCGACGACCTTTGCGCAGAACATGTCGGGGGCGATCAACAACAGCGTTCGAGTCGAATCTGCGGCGCTGACGGGCGCGGATGGATCGAAGGCGTTCGGTCTGGAACTGGGCGGCACGCTCGGACCGTTCTACGCGTTCAGCGAATATGGCCAGCGCACCGTCCATGGAGGGCCGACCTCGACCTTCCGCAGCGCCAAGATCAAGGCGCTGTCGATCAACGGTGGCTTCTGGATCACCGGCGAGACCCCGACCTATGCCTCGCGCAGCGGCACGTACGTGGCACCGAACGTGCTCCACTCTGTGCTCGACGGCGGCTGGGGTGCGTTGGAGGCGGTCGCCCGGTACGAGGATCTCGACAGCTCGGATCTTCCGCTGGGCGGGACCGGCACCGCGGGAACGCTGGGACTGAACTGGTCGCTGACCAACAATTTCCGGTTCATGGCCGACTATATCCATTTCCGTACCGACAACCGCACGGGCAGTTTCACCGGACGGGATACCGGCGACACGTTTGCCGCAAGAGCCGAAGTGGCGTTCTAAAGACGGTGTGTCGAAAGCTTCCACTTGCGGCCAAACCATAAGTTCGATAATGTCCGTACAAAGCGATAAGGAGGATGTATGAGCCTTTCGGCTATCAAGGTTGGCGAGCAGCGCTACCGCGCGAGCTATGGCCGCTATCTCGAGGATTTTGTCGTCGGCGACATCTATGAGCATCGTCCCGGGCGGACGATCACCGATGCGGACAATATCCAGTTCTCGCTGATGACGATGAACGCGCACCCGATGCACTGCGACGCGCAATATGCCGCCAAGAGCGAGTTCGGGCGGCTGCTGGTCAATAGCGGACTGACGCTGGCGATCGTGCTCGGCATGACCGTCAACGACGTGAGCGGCAAGTCGCCCGCCAATCTGGGCTGGACCGAGATCAAGCTGACGCATCCGGTATTCGGCGGCGACACGCTGACCGCGGAAACCGAGGTGCTCGAGATCCGCGAGTCCAAGTCGCGACCGACGCAGGGGATCGTCACGACCCGCACGCGCGCGTTCAACCAGAACGCCAAGCAGATCATGGAGTTCACGCGCAACTCGCTGGTCTACAAGCGCGGTGAATCTCCGGACGACAAATAGCCCGACCGATCGACCAACCGGCCGCCCCTGATGGTGGCCGGACGTCCCCCAAGCGGCCTGCGAGAGCTTCGACCAAAGAAGACCCGGCCCGTCGTTATTCCGAAGAGAGGTAGCCCCATGGCCGATACCATCGCCGTCAACGCAGGAGCCAGGCTGGACCGTCTGCCCATCTCCCGATTCCACTGGCGTATCCTGGGGCTGATCAGCGCGGGCGCATTCCTCGACGCGTTCGACGTCTATCTTGCGGGTGGCGTCATCGCCGCGCTGAAGGCGGAGGGCTTCTCGACGCTGGCGCAGGCTGCGGTGTTCATGTCGATGACGTTCCTCGGGATGATGATCGGCGCAGGCATGGCCGGCTATGTCGGCGATCGCTTCGGGCGTCGCGCATCCTATCAGTTCAACCTTGCGCTGTTCGGGGTCGCATCGATCGCGGCGATCTTCTCGCCGAACATGACGTTCCTGATCGTCTGCCGATTCATCATGGGCATCGGCCTTGGTGCCGAGCTGGTGGTCGCGGCGGGTACGCTCGGCGAGTTCATCCCGCCCGCCTATCGCGGTCGCTGGGTGTCGATCATGGGGATGGTCGTCAACTCGGGCCTGCTGGTCGCGACCTCGGTCGGCTACATCGTCATCCCGACGCTCGGCTGGCGCTACATGTTCGCGATCGGCGGCATCCTTGCGCTCATCGTCTGGGTGATGCGCAAGAAGATGCCGGAGTCACCGCGCTGGCTGGAATCGGTCGGTCGCAACGACGAGGCCGAAGCCACGCTGCGCGAAATCGAAGCCGAAGTCGTCGCGCACAAGGGCCCGCTTGCCCCCGTTCCAGCCGTTCGCGTGGTGCCGAAGGTCCACGCGCCGCTCAGCGCGCTGTTCGGGTCGACGCTGCGCCGCCGCCTGATTGCCGCGACGCTCGCCGCGATCGCGGTCAATGTCTCGGTCTATGGCTTCGTCGCGTGGTTGCCGACCTTCCTGGTCAGCCACGGCACGGGCATCGTCACCTCGCTCTGGTACACGACATTGATGTCGTTCGGCAGCGTGTTCGGTGCGATCGTCGCGATCGGCATCGCCGACCGCATTTCGCGCCGCGCCTCGCTGATCGCGACTGCCGTCGCGATCATGATCTTCGGTTTCCTGTATCCGAATGCGCACGGCGACCTGATGGTGCCGCTGACGGGCTTCCTGCTGGTGTCGAGCATCTACACGCTCGTGACACTCGCGCTGTTCGCCTACATCCCCGAGCTGTTCCCGACCGCCTATCGGCTGCGCGGCACCGGTTTTGCGGGCATGTGCGGGCGCGCCGCGTCGATGGTCACGCCCTATGCCACCGTCGCGCTGTTCGAGCGCTTCGCACTGGAAGGCGTGCTCGGCATGGTCGGCGTGGTGCTCGCCTGCATGATCGCCGCGGTCGGTCTGCTGAACATTGAGACCACCGGCCAGTCGCTCGACGACGTCGCCGACGACTCGCTCGTCACCGGGGGGGCTGCCAAGTGACGCTCTCGCAAACCTTCGCCGATTTCGCGACTGGCCTGACGATCGATGCGATTCCCGAGCGGGTCAAGGAGCGTGCGCGCCACCTGATCCTGGATTCGGTCGGGACGGGGCTCGCAGCGGTCGGTGCACCTTGGGCCGAGGCGAGCTTCGCCGCAGCGGGGGATCTCGGTAGCGGGACGGCGCCGGTGCTCGGCTATGGCCGCACGTTGGCGATGCGCGACGCGGCGCTGATGAACGGGCTCGTCACGCACGGCCTCGACTATGACGACACGCATTCGCGTGGGATCATCCACGCGACCGTCAGTGCCTTCCCGACAGCACTCGTTGCAGCAGACAAGGCGGGCGCCTCAGGCGTCGACCTGCTCGTCGCCTATATTGCGGCGATGGAGGTTTCGACGCGGGTCGCAGCCGTCGGTGCGGGCGGGTTCCACGGCTTCGGTTTCCACCCGACCGGGTTGATCGGCGCATTCGGATCGACGCTCGCCGCCGGCAGGTTGCTCGGGCTGGACGCACAGCAGATCGCGATGGCGCAGGGGATCGTGCTGTCGATGGCCGGCGGGAGTCTGGAGTTTCTGGCCGACGGTGCGTGGACCAAGCGCCTGCATCCCGGCTGGGCGGCAAGCTCGGCATTGACCGCCGCCACGCTCGCCAAGCACGGCTTCGTCGGACCGCCTGCTGCGTATGAAGGGCGGTTCGGTCTATATGCGCTGTATCTGCGCGACGCTGCCCCTGCCCTGCTTGCGCAGGCGACCGCAGCGCTCGGCGAGATCTGGGAAATTGAGGCGGTATCGGTAAAGCCGCTGCCCGCGTGCCACATGACGCATGCCGCGATCGATGCGGCGATCACGTTGCGCACGGAATACGACTTGACCGCCGCCGACATCGCCAAGGTCATCGTGCTGGTGCCCGAGGCGGTCATCCCGATCGTCTGCGAGCCAGTCGCCCCCAAGCGTACGCCCCGCACCGGCTACGACGCGCAATTCTCGATTCCCTATACGGTCGCGACTGCGCTGCTGACGGGCAAGTTCACGCTCGACGCGCTCGATCCGGCGGCACTGAACGATCCGGCGGTGCTCGATCTGGCGACGCGCGTCGAGTACGCGATCGACCCGGACAGCGATTATCCCAAGCACTTCACCGGCGAAGTCATCGTTGAAACCCACGATGGCCGCATGCTGCGCCACCGCGAGGCGATCAACCGCGGTGCGGCCGACCGGCCGCTCAGCAACGCCGACATCGACACCAAATATTTCGAGAACGCCGCGCGCACGGTCGACGCGACCCGCGCCGCGCACATCCGCGCCGCCGTGCTCGACATGGACCGGCACCCCGCTTCCGCGCTCGGCGACATCCTCGCCAGCGCCACTGACCCTCAAGGAGTATCCGTATGACCCTGGCAAACGCGATCGCCGCCGATGGCGCCATGACCGACGAAGAGATCATGATCCTCGATTCGATCGACAAGTTCCTCGAAACCGATGTGCGGCCGTTCGTCCACCAGCTTGAGCATGACGACGAATACCCGCAGAAGATCGTCGACACGATGAAGGAGATGGGCCTGTTCGGCCTGATGATCGCGCCCGAATTCGGCGGGTTCGGCATCTCGACGCTGACCTATGCGCGGATCATCGAGAAGATCTCGACCGTGTGGATGTCGGTCGCGGGGATCATCAACAGCCACATGATCATGGCGATGACGGTGCAGCGTTGCGGCACCGAGGCGCAGAAGGATCATTACCTGCCGAAGTTCGCGACCGGCGAACTGCGCGGCGGCATCGGCCTGACCGAGCCCGACGCGGGCACCGACCTCCAGGCGATCCGCACCACCGCAGCGCGCGACGGCGACGACTATGTCGTCAACGGCAGCAAGATGTGGATCACCAATTCGGGCTCGGGCAACACCATCCTGTTGCTCGTCAAGACCGACACGGCCGCCGAACCACGCCACAAGGGCATGAGCCTGCTGATCGCCGAAAAGGGCGACGGCTTCATCGTGTCGAAGAAGCTGGAGAAGCTCGGCTACAAGGGCATCGACAGCAACGCGCTGACGTTCGACGGGTACCGCGTGCCGGTCGATCGGCTGATCGGCGGGATCGAAGGCGTCGGCCTGAAGCAGGTGCTGGGTGGGCTCGAACTCGGCCGGATCAACGTCGCGGCGCGCGGCGTCGGCATCGCACAGGCGGCGCTGGATGAAGCGGTCGCCTATTCGCAAACACGAAAGACCTTTGGCAAGCCGATCTGCGAGCATCAGGCGATCCAGCTGAAACTGGGCGAGATGACGACGCGCACCTATGCCGCCCGCCTGCTCACCGAAGCCGCCGCCAAGGCGTATGACCGCGGCGAGCGTTGCGACATGGAAGCCGGCATGGCCAAGTATTTCGCGACCGAAGCGGGGCTGGAAAATGCGATCGAGGCGATGCGGATCTTCGGCGGCTACGGCTATTCGAAGGAATACAACGTCGAGCGGCTCTACCGCGACGCACCTTTGCTGACGATCGGCGAAGGCACCAACGAACTGCAGCGGATCATCATCGCCAAGCAGATCATCGCGCGGAACCCGGCATGAGCCAGCCACTCGCAGGCCTGCGCATCGTCGCGGTCGAACAATATGGCGCCGGGCCGTTCGGCACGCAGCAGCTTGCCGATCTCGGCGCCGAGGTCATCAAGATCGAGAACCACAAGGACGGCGGCGATATCGGCCGCCATGTCGGCCCGTATTTCTTCGGGCCAGGTGACAGCCATTTCTACGAATCGCTTAACCGCAACAAGCGCAGCATCGGTCTCGACCTGAAGAGCGCCGACGGGCGCGCGGTGCTGGAAAAGCTCGTCGCGGAATCCGACGTGGTGTTCAACAACCTGCGCGGCGACCTGCCGGCAAAGCTTGGCCTCGATTACGCCGCGCTGTCGCGGTTCAACCCGGCGATCGCCTGCGTCCACCTCTCCGCCTATGGCCGCACCGGCAGCCGCGCGGCGTGGCCCGGCTATGACTATCTGATGCAGGCCGAGGCTGGTTATCTGTCGCTGACCGGCGAGCCGGGGACGCCCCCCGCGCGCTTCGGTCTGTCGATCGTCGACTTCATGACCGGCACCACGGCCGCGCTCGCGATCCTGGCCGGCGTGGTTTCGGCGCGCGCTAGCGGTATCGGGCGCGATCTCGACGTCAGCCTGTTCGACGTCGCGCTCGGCAATCTCAACTATGTCGCCGAATGGTATCTCAACGGCGGCGTGACCGTCGAACGCACGTCGCGATCGAGCCATCCCTCGCTCACCCCCAGCCAGCTCTACACGACCAGCGACGGCTGGATCTTCGTGATGTGCAACAAGGAGAAGTTCTTCGAGGTCCTGTGCGGGCTGATCGAGCGTCCCGAATGGGCGACCGATCCGCGCTATGCGACCTTTGCCGCACGGCTGGAAAACCGGCCGGTGTTCAACGCCGATCTCGATGCGGTGCTGTCGACCCGCACCACGGCGGACTGGATGCAGCTGTTCGAAGGACGCGTACCGGCCGCGCCCGTGCTCGACGTCCAAAAGGCGCTCGACAATCCGTTTCTCGCGGAATCGAAGCGGATCATCGATTTCCAGCATCCCGAACACGGCCCCCTGCCCGGCATCGCCTCGTCGATCCGCGCGGGCGGCGTCGAGCATCCGGACAAGGCTGCCCCAGCACTCGGTGCGGATACCGGCGCGATCCTCGCGACGCTCGGTTACAGCGACGACGACGTCGCGGCTCTGCGGACCCGCGGCGCGGTACGGTGACACCCGCGCTTGCATCGAACGCCAAGGCATCGGACGGTACGCTATTGTCCGGATCACCCGACAAAGCGACCGATGGATATCCGATGCCCCAGCTTCGTCAGCAACCGCGTTACCTGCAACTCGCGCAGACATTGATCAACGAGATCGAGGATGGGCGCTATCCGATCGGCACGCTGCTGCCGACCGAATTCGAGCTCTGCGATCAGTTCGGCGCGAGCCGCTTCACCGTGCGCGAGGCGATCAAGCGGCTCGTGCAATCGGGCATGGTCTCGCGTCAGGCCGGGGTCGGCACGCGCGTCCTCGGGCTATCGCGACCGGCCGCGTACCGCCAGGTGATGGAGGGGCTGTCCGACCTCCAGCAATATACCAACGAGACCAGCCTCACGATCATCGCGCGTGAGACGATCGCGCTGGACGGACCGCTCGCCGAACAGGTCGGCGCGACATCGGGCCAGACCTGGCTGCATCTCATGGCACTGCGCCGCGCGGCCGGGACCAGCCCGATCTCCTATTCGGACATCTATCTCCACCCCGCGTTCCGGAGCCTGAAGCTGGACGACGATGTCGGCGACGTGCCGATCTTCAGCCGGATCGAGGAACAGTTCGGCGAGCGCGTCGCCGAGGTCCGCCAGCATATCGAAGCGGTGGCGATCCCCGCGCCGATCGCCGGGTTGCTCGAAACCAAGACCGGCGCGCCGGGCCTCCGGCTGACGCGGCACTATCTCAACGCGCGCGGCGAGATCGTCGAGATGGCGATCAATACCCATCCCGCCGACCGCTATTCCTATTCCCAGACCTTCCGCCGCGATCCCGTATCCGGCCTGTAGAGGATTTCCCATGACCATTGCCGCCCGCAGCATCCTGTTCGTTCCCGGTGACCGCGCCGAGCGTTTCGAAAAGGCGCGCGCGAGCGGCGCGGACATGGTGGTGATCGATCTCGAAGACGCGGTCCTCCCCGATCGCAAAGTCGCGGCGCGGGATACGATCCACGATGCGCTCGCGACCCTGACGGAACCGCGCTTCTTCGTGCGGGTAAACAGTCTGGATACCGCGTGGCATGCCGACGACGTCCGCGCGCTTGCGTGCTTGCCGGGCGTCGCGGGGCTCATGCTGCCCAAGGCCGAGCGCGCATCGGATTTCGTCGCGATGCATGAGGTCGCGGCCGCCAAGCCGCTCCATGCGCTGGTCGAGACCGTCTCGGCGATCCTAAACCTCGCCGACCTCGTCACGGCGCCGGGCCTCGCACGGCTGTCGTTCGGCACGGTGGATTTTCAGGCCGACGCCGGGATCGACGGCGATGGCGCGGAGATCGACCATGTCCGCACGCAGATCGTTCTTCACTCGCGCAGCGCGGGGCTTGCCGCACCGGTGGACGGCGTCTCGACCGACCTCACCGACGACGTGGCGCTGGCGCGCGATACCGACCACGCGCGGCGCTTCGGGTTCGGCGGAAAACTTTGTGTCCACCCGCGGCAGGTTGGTATCGTCAACGCGGCCTTCCTCCCCTCGGACGCCGATATCGACTGGGCGACCCGCGTCATCGCCGCGATCGATGGCGCGTTCGGGGCTGTCGCGGTCGACGGCAAACTGATCGACAAACCCGTCGTCGACCGCGCTCGCCGCCTGCTCGAAACGCACAAGGCGTTCCAAGCCGGCTGATCACCTCCAGGAGGCGAGCTTCAGATCAGCCGTTCCTCCAGATCGGTATCTCGCCGACCTAGGCCCGGTCCAAAACGCGACGCCGATCACGCATGAGCTTATCGGCGGTGCGAGGCGATGTACCGGCCGACCTGCTCGTCGAGCACGTCCAACGGCAGAGCGCCCTGATCCAACACTGCTTCGTGGAAGTCGCGAATGTCGAAACGTGGCCCGAGTTCGCGCTCCGCCCGGGCACGCAGTTCGGCGATCTTCAACTCTCCGACCATGTAGCTCGTCGCCTGCCCCGGCCAGTTGAAATACCGGTCGACTTCGCGCGCGATGTCGGTGTCCGATACAGAACTGTTCGCCTTGAAATAGGCGATCGCCTGTTCGCGCGTCCACCGCTTGGAATGGATGCCGGTATCGAGCACCAGCCGGATCGCGCGCCAGACCTGCAACGACAGCATCCCGAATCGGCTATACGGGTCCTTATAGACCCCCATCTCGTTCGCCAGCCGCTCCGAATATAGCCCCCAGCCCTCGACATAGGCGCCGTAACCACCGAACTTGCGGAACTTCGGAAGGCCGGTCAGTTCCTGCTGGCGCGCGATCTGGAAATGGTGGCCGGGCGCGCCTTCATGCGCGGCGATGCCGGCGACCTGAACCTTCTGCGTCTGGTTCATGTCGACCAGGTTGACGTAGTAGATCCCGGGTCGCGATCCGTCCGCCGATGGTGGGTTGTAGAACGCGGTCGACGCGGTGCCCTCGCGCCATTTCTCGACCGCGCGGACCTCCAGCGGTGCCTTGGGCAACGTCCGGAAATACTTGGGCGCGACCGCCATGACCGACGCGATCACGCCGCGGGCGTCGCCGAGATACTGTTCGCGGCCAGCCGCCGTATTGGGATATTTGAACTGCGGATCGGTACGGATCTTGGCGAAGAACTGCTCGAGTGTCCCCTGGAACCCGACCTCGCGCTTGATCGCCTCCATCTCCTGCCGGATCGCGGCGACCTGCTTCAGCCCGAGATCATGAATCTGATCGGCGGTCAGTTCGGTCGTCGTCGAGATCTTCAGCCGGTCGGCATAATAGGCCGCCCCGTTCGGCAGGCTCCACGCACCGAAATTGCCCTTCGATAGCGGTTCGATCGCGTCGAGTGTCGCAAACAGCATGTCGTAGCCGCGGCGGAACGGCCCGGTCAGCGCCGTGCTCGCATCGCGCAACAGCGCCGTCTTCGTCGCGGCAGGCACGTCCAGTGCGCCGACCTTCTTGCGGAAGTCCGCCATGAGCGTCGAGTCTGCACCACCGTCGAACGGCGCACCGACCAGGACGGCGCGGGCATCGGCACGGGCGGGGGCAAAATTCACCTTGTTCGGAATAATCCCCGCCGCAGCCTGTGCGCGCATCGTCGCGGAGACCTCGCGCATGACCCGCTCGGTAGCGCGCAGACGGGCGATATAGGCCTGGGCATCCGCGAGCGTATCGACCTTGTGCGTGTTGATCAGCAGCACCGGGATGTCGCCCGCCGGGCTGCCATTGGTCGACACCGGAAAGCGCAGCTTGCGGAACTGAAGCGACTGGCGGCCGCGTTCGACCTCGTATTCGAACAACCGGTAACTGACCCGCGCGCTTTCGCCGAGCTGGTCGGGACGAAAGCGCGACCGCATCGCCTTCAGCTGCCGCTCCGACAACGCCTGCGCGCGAAGGGCCGCAGCGTCGGTGTAATCGTCGAGCCGGTCGTAATGCGTCTTCAGCCCGAGTTGGGTGAGAGACTCAGGGCTAAGATCGAGTTGCTCATCATACGCGGCGTCGAGAAATTTGAGCAGCGCTGCGTCCTGCGCCGCCATACCCTGGTCCTGTACCGGGACCGGCGTGGCGGCTTGGACGATCGGCAGCGCCGGCAGCAGCAATAGGGCAAAGGCGAGGCGCATGGGATTCTCCTGTCGAATGCCCGCTTGTCGCGCGCTACTCCATTCAACGCAATCGCCCGTAGCCGACGAAGATCAGATCGGCAGATCGGGGCAGGCGAAGCCGTGCCGTTACCGCCTCACGCCAGGGTCCGGCGGTAGAACGCCAGCGTCAGGTCCATCCCCTGCAGGAACAGCGCAGGGTCGTAGCGCGGTCCTTCGTCCCGCAGGAACGCATGCTGTGCGTTCAGTTCGTGCCACTCATACGCCGCGCCAACCTGTTCGAGCCGCGCGCGGATCGTTTCTCGCCCCGCATAGGGGACGTGTGGATCCTGCCGTCCCCAGACGAACATGATGGCCGCCTGCAATTCGGTCATGCGCGCCAGGCTATCGTCCGACCGCCCCTCACCCAGCGTCCCCGAATGGATGTCGGTGGGGTAGAAGCAGGCGGAAGCGTAGACGCGCGGATCGAGGGCTGCGCGATAGGCGAGGTGGCCGCCGAGACATACGCCGAACGTGCCAAGCCGACCGTTGCAGGCCGGGTGCGCCAGAAGACCGGTCAGGCCAGCCTTGGCGTCCGCGTCGAAGGCCGCGACAGATTTCGTGATCTTGAGTGCGTTGCCCCGATCCGTGCCGATCGGATCGTAATTCAGGGCCGTGCCGGCCGGTTCATACTCGTGATAGACGTCCGGGACGGCAACGACATAGCCGTTCCCGGCGAGCATTGCCGCCAGCCGACGGATCGGCGCGGTTACCTGATAGATCTCGGAGAAAAGCAGCAGGCCGGGGAAACGCCCCTCGATCGCCGGCCGGAACAGTTGCATGCGCATCGGGCCGCTATCGGGCACGGCGACATCCTGGGTTTCATCGCTACGCAAGATCATCCGCAAATCCTCATGCCGGTGCCGTCCATACTATTATCTTGCCATACAGCGTCTCGCTCGATCTTGGACAGCGACCGCACCAGCCATGTCGTCATCGAGGCCCCCCATTCCGTTTTATCGTCAACGTTCCCGTCGGATCGGGTAGATCAGATATGCAGATTTTCGATCGGGTAGCCGCTCCAAGAGCCAGTCGAGCCGTGCATCCGGGTCTTTCGCGAACGCGGTGTCGCTGGCCAGTTTCGCGGTGAACGCATCCCTGACTGTCCGGTCCTCCGCAAGCAACGCTTCGGCCAGCGGCGCCCGGACAAAGTCCTCTGCGCTCGGCGGGGACGAGAGCATTTCCGGAAAAAAGCCCCAGGCGAGCAAGGAGTCCGGGGCTTCCGGCTCGAGCAACGCCGCAGCGAGCAGGCCGAGCGGCTGGTCGGACGGGACGCGGATCGTTCCGGCGGGTAGCGTCTCGGTCAGCGGGACGTGTTCGAACGATGCCTTTAGCGGCAACCGTCCGTCCTGCGCGCGTTGCACCACCGCATCGCGCAACCGGACGCGGTCGAGCGTCAGCGTTCGCGGCGTCGTGATCGCGTCGAATCGGATGCCGTGAAGCCGCAGCCGGTCGAGCACCTCGGTTTGTTCAGACGGCACCCACCATGCGGTCGGCAGCGTCACGGTCTCGACCGGATCCTGTCCGATTATCGGCATGCGGAACGTGATCGGCTTACCCGTCCAGCGCTGTTCGATCCGTCCGCTCGCCGGCGACCGGTAGGTCTCGAAGCCGATACCCTTGAACCGCTCGATCCAGCCGATCGGGGTCGCAGCGGGTCGCCAGCGCGTGAGCATCGTTGCGGGCCGGATCGCGCGATCCGCCGCTTTCGCTGCGACGATCCGATCGCGGTCGGCCGCCGCCAGTGTCAGTGCTGCTTCGAGCAGGACATAGGTGCCGAGCACGCGCTGCCGATAAGGCTTCAGCATATGATTCTCGACCAGCACGGTCGGCACGCCGATAAAGTCGCCATAGCCTGTCGAATAGCGCGGGCCCTCGGGCGCCTGGCGGATGCCCTTGGCAGGTTCGCGCGTGTCGATTGGGCTCGGATAGAGTGTCGGAACATGACCGGCGCGTTTCAATGCGGCAGTCACCGTCGGGCCAAATCGCGCCGTCAGCCAGTCGGCGGTGGCGCGATGATAGGCGTAACGCCCCCAGCCGGCATAAGTGAAGGTGATGTCGTACTGCATGTCGAAGCCGTCGCTGACATGGCAATCGACATACAGGATCGGATCGAGCCGCCGCAGCAATCCGATCATCGCGCGTGTTTCCGGCGCATCGGCCTTGGCATAGTCGCGGTTCAGGTTGATGCCCCGCGCGTTGGCAACATACCCCTTTTCCGACGGTCCGCGCAGAGCTGGGAAGTTCCAGCGGCTCATCGCCTCGTGCCCATCGATATTGTAGATCGGCACGAACACCAGATCGACCGAATCGAGCAGTCTGTCCTTTCCGCGGAGCGCAATGTCGCGCAGCAGCATCAGGCCTGCGTCCTTCCCGTCGATCTCACCCGCGTGGATCCCCGCCTGGATCAGGACGACGGGCTTGTTCCCCCCCTTGCTGGCGCGGACCATCAGCATGTCGCGCCCCTGCGCGGTGCGACCGAACGTCTCGATCCGGATCAACGGCGATGCGGCGGCGAGCCGTTCGAGCCAGGCGCGTGTTTCGGCATAGCGCGGCGTCGTCGCGAAGTCGGCGCGTTCGGCCGGGGTGATCCACGGATCGTTCGCCGCCACGATCAGGCGCTCGCTGGCGCCGGACCAAGGCTGCACCGGTGGCAGGACCGCGCCAGGCAACCCCGGCAATTGCGGCTGGGGCGGAGGATCCGGTCGGCCGGATTGTCCCGGGGATGCCGACGCAGAAAACAGGGCGATGATCGCCAGAAGCTTTAGATGCATCGTTATCACTCAAAAGCTGGCACGCAGGCCAATCGTGGCGGTGCGCGGCGTACCAGGCTGTACCCAGACCGGCGAATAGCTGTTCGCGTACCAATGGTCGTCGAACAGGTTGGCGACCGAGCCGAACAGCTGCACGCCGTCGATCAGATCTGCCTGCCCGAACACGCGGAACAGCGAATGCGACGGCAGCGTGAAGTCGGTCCCGGTCTCACCGTTGCGCGCGCCGACATGCTGGACACCGGCGCCGACCAGCGCGTTACGCCCGCCCGCCTTGAAGCGCTTGGCGGCCTGCATGTTGAGATTGTGCTTCGGGATGTTGATCAGGGGATCGCCCGGCTCGATCTGGAACGAGAAGTTCGGGTCCAGCACGCGCGACCGCGCCTCCGCATCGGTATAGGCATAGCTCAACAACAGCTCGATCCCACCCGGCAGCCGGCCGTTCAGGTCGGCCTCGATCCCACGGCTACGCGCCTTGCCGATCGCGATCGAGAACCCGGGATTGGCCGTGTCGGTGGCCAGGACGTTGGATTTCTCGAGCTGGTAGGCCGCCAGCGTGCCGGTCAGTCGGCCGCCCATCGCAGTCAGCTTCACGCCGGCCTCGATCGACTTGCTCGTCTCGGGTTCGAAGACGTTGCCGGTGGCATCCGCTCCGATGTTGGCGCGGTAGCCCTCGCCATACGCCGCGTACACCGACAGCGGCGTGCTGAGTTCATAGACGATCCCGGCTTGCGGGCTGAAGCGGCTGCGCTTGCGGCGACCCAGTACGCTGGTCAGCCGATTATCGACGCGGAGCAGGAAGTCGTCGTAGCGACCGCCGACGCGTACCTGCAGCCGATCGGTCAGACTGATCTGATCCTGCACATAGGCACCCATCGTACGCTGCACATCGTGCCGGTTGGTGATCGGGGCGGTGGCAGGCACCGGATAACGGCCGTAGACCGGGTTCTGCAGATCGAGCACATACCCCGCCCGGTCGGTCGTGGTCGCCGTCACTACAGGTCCGCGAAAGCGCGTGAACAGCTGGTCGGTATCGAAATAGTCGAAATCCCCGCCGAGCAGGACGCGGTGACGCAGTGACCCCATAGTGAATTCCCCCGACAGCTCGGCGCGCAGCACGCTGTGCTCGGAATTGTATTGGCGGGTGCGCCGCTGCCGCGACAGCGATCGCCCATCGACATACAGCTTCTGTCGCGATCGCAGCGTCTCGGCGTCCGACGACGCGCCGGTCAGCCGCGTGTCACGGCGGCTGGCGCCCACCGACAGCGACCATCTGTCACTGAAATCGTGCTGGAGACGCAACTGGTGCCCGGTCGCCCGAGCGACGGTGTCGCCATCGCTCGGTTCGCCCAGGAAACGCGAGCGCGGCACCGTATCGAAATTCCCGTTCAGCACGACGATGCCGCGATCGAACGGTACCTCGACCCGGGTCCATTCAAAATCGTAGGTGACACGCGTCGCGTCGCCCAGCTTGAGGCCGATCGAGGGCAGGAAGCCCCAGCGCTTCTGCTCCACCGTATCGCGGAACGTATCACCGCGTTCGGCATAGCCGATCAGCCGCGCCGACAGCGTGTCGGTCAGCGCCAGGTTCGCATCGCCCTCGGCCCGGACGGTGTCGAAGCTGCGATATTGCAACGATGCAGTGCCAAACGTCCGGCCCAGTTCCGCCTGCTTGGTAACCAGGTTTATCGAACCACCGGGTTCGCCACGACCCAGCACCGCGGCGGCCGGTCCCTTCAGCACCTCGACCCGCTCTATCCCTGCGACGTCGCGCTGCCCGCTGAACCCGCGTCCAGCGTTGAACCCGTTGACCAGATAGCCGCTGGGCAGGTTCTCGTCGCCCGCAAAGCCACGCACCGCGAAACTGTCCCACAGTCCGCCGAGCGTGTTCTGCCGCACCACAGACGCGTTCAGATCGAGCGCGTCGGTCAGGCGCGTGATGGCGTTCTCGGCGATCACCGTATCGTCGATCGTCGCGATCGCCTGCGGAATCTCACGCAACGTGAAGTTGCCACGGTACGGCTGTCGCACACCGGTGACCGTGATTTCCTCGCGTTCGCGCTCGGGCCGGCCTTCCTCGTCGGACTGGGCAACGGCGGGTGCGTAGGACAGCGCGACGGCAAGCGGAATGGCGCCGGCCATCGAGGCGGCACGCATGGACAGACGCAAAACAATATCCCCTTCGGCAGTTCGGTTCGCGGGCGTTGCCACACCGCTAGTTCGGTCGCCTATGAAAGATATGATGTAACATCGTCAATGATATCTTGTTACACGACCTTGGAGCGGAAGTCAGGATCATCGATCAGGCGCCCCGGCCAGCCCGCCGCACGCCGTGCGCAGTTTCGTCCAGACCGCTGTCTTCGCGGTTGGTCCCGCCTTCTCGGCCACAGCGTGGCAAGGCACCCGCCCGCTCCGTCCGCGATGAGACAGTCACATGCCAACTCACCCTGTAAGTGACTCGAAACCCGTCATGATCCGACAACCTTGGGCTGCCAGCCGAGCCATCGAACACCGCCTGGACACGGATGGGAGTCACGGTAACGCTGGAACCGCTTTCGAACAGTTGAAGGTCCTGCGTATCCATCCATGGCTCATCGCCATCCCAGGATATGCGCGTATCGCACGGCAGCGGGTTGGCCGTGCACCATTCCTGGACGATCTCGAAAGGCTCGGTCACGTTCCGGAACCGTTCGAACCGGATCGCCGAATTCTTCATGTTGAAGTCACCGCCGAGGATCGTCGGAACATCCTGATCGCCCACCGCCGCGATGAAGGCGCCGAGTTCGTCGACCTGAAGACGGTGCGCGCGTGCGTGACGTCGCGGTGATACGCGCGACGAACGCTGGGAGTTGAGATGGGTATTGAAAAGGTTGATAGCACCGGGAACGCCCGGAATCGCTAGGTGCGCGTACAATACACCCTTGTTGCCGAGGCAGTCGAGGCCTGCGCAACGGCGACGTCCAAACGGTTCGGAGCGAGTCTCGACGATCGGATACCGGCTCAGGATCGCGAGGCCCGACCCGACCATATGCAGGCCCAGTTCGCCCTTCTTCCACCGATACGGCCCCGGCATGCGATCGGCGCCTGGCAAGCTCTTGCGCTGGGTGCGTGACGGTCCGAAAACCATGTTGGGATACCCGATGCCGGTGACCGCCCGAACCGCCGCCTTGCTGAACATCTCCTGCACCATGACGACGTCAGGGGCGTTGCCGTGTCTTTCCATCTGTCTGAGCGCAGCCGAAATACGTGCCAAGGCCGGTCCACGATTGGCCCGAGCGGGCCATCCCAGACCTTCGATATTGAATGTCAGGACATCGAATGTCCTGCTGGCCCGCGCACCATCTGCCGAGAACGATACATCCCCTGCCGACGTCGGCAGGCATGTCTCCAGGAGCGGTGGCGGTAACCGTGTGCATGCTGACGAAGACGCCAACAGCAGGATCGCGCCGACGTACCGCATCCGGACAGCGGATCGGGACCGCTCCGACCCAACTGTACGAGTAACTGGCACCGCGTTCCGTTTATCCGCGAGTGCCTCGAACGCACGGATCGACGTCGCATCCGACGCATGTGCTCCGACGCGTTCGCAGTTCGAGCGTCCGGCCAAACGATGTCCATTCCGGTCACCACGAGTAATTGGCGATTCTCCTCACTGCCGTGCCAGCTTTAGCACGCCGCCGTCATACCACGGCAAGGCTAGCGTTCCACCGGCACCGCGAAAGACGACAGCAGTGCCGCTCGGGCCCCAGCTGCCCGATTGGCAGTGGATGGCAAACGCCGTCGGTCGCGGCAGACCAAGCTTGCGAAGCTGCGGGCGGAGGTCAGCCGGGGCTGGCGTTCCCAGCCGTGTAAAGCGGGGATTGATGCAGCTGTCATGCGTCGCAGTCGGCTGATTCCAGGCCAGGCGCGTGCGCGAGAAGGTCAGGCGCTTTCCCATAAGGCTCGGATCATTGTCGCTCAGAGCCTGCACGCCGCTATCCGCAACCGCAACGCCCGTCACGCGCCACTGACCGGCAAAGGCAGCTGCTCCGCCCCCGGATTGTGCGGTGACGCTTGTCGCTGCAAGGCTCACAGTCAAACATGCGATTGCCCAGACCCGTGCTCTCATCGTTCGCTCCTACTGCTGCCAACCGGGATTCGTTCCGCCCGGCAGAAGCCACGCGCGCATCCATGTTAATGGTTCAAAACGGTTTTATCATGAATGAAGTTCCTGCCGATCGCAGTTGGCGAGGATGCTTTGTGGGGCACCAGCATGGAGCCTGTGCGGTTTCTTCAGTCGCCGGGCGCATTCAAGACAGGTCCCGGACCAGGCTAAAGGACAGGGGCAGTCCTTCATCGGGTCCGTTCAGTGAAATTCTAACGTCGAAATCCCCGGCTTCGGCGCGCGTCGTGCCGTCCTGCATGACGAAGGCCAGATCGGTGCGGGTCAGCGACAGGGTGAACCGCTGCCGATCGCCGGCGCGCACGGCGACATGCACGAACCGCTTGAGCTGCTGCACAGGCCGTGTGCGGCTGGCAACGCGGTCGTGAATATACAGCTGGACGAGCGCAAGGGCGTCGTGATCGCCCGAATTACGGACAGTTCCGCCAATCGTAAACACACCGTCCCAAGGCATCGTCGGGCTCGCGACGAGGTCTTCGAGTTCCAGGCGCCCGTACGTCAGCCCATGACCGAAGGCGTAGAGCGCGCGGTCCGGGGCGTCGCGCCAGCGCGCGCGGCCCCCTTCCAGCGGATCCGCGTCGGTCGCGGGGCGGCCGGTCGAGCGGTGATCGTAGGACCAGGGCTGTTGCCCGCTCGCCAGTGGAAAGCTGACCGGCAAATGTCCTGACGGAACTTCGATCCCGAAGAGTATGTCGGCGACCGCATCGCCGGTTGCTTCACCGAGAAACCACGTCGCGAGTATGGCGGTCGCGTCCCGTATCGCGCCCTCCAGCGCCAGCGCGCGGCCGTGGCGCAACACCACGACGACCGGCGTACCGGTCGCCGCGACCGCCTCGGCAAGCTCGCGTTGCACGGCGGGGACGTGGATCTCGACGCGGCTATTGCCTTCGCCCGACATTTCGCCAGCTTCCCCCACCGCCAGCAACACGACGTCCGCCGCCCTCGCCGCAGCGACGGCGCGCACAATGCCGTTCGGCAGCGCCTCGTGAATACCGGAGCCTGGTTCGACAACCAACGCCGTCGGGTCGGCAACGCGTGCTCGGATCCCGGTCGCAAGGTCGATGCCCGCACCCTGTTCTCCCGCAAACGACCACGGTCCGTAGAGATTGGCACGATCGGTCGCGAACGGCCCGATCAACGCGATCCGCTTGCCGACCCGCGGCAGTGGCAGGATGTTGCGCTCGTTCTTCAGCAGCACGATCGACCGTGTTGCCACCTCGCGCGCCAGTCTGCGGATCGCCGGGCTGCGCGTTTCGCGGCGTTCGGCCCGCGCGTCCATCGACCGATACGGATCGTCGAACAGCCCGAGTGCTTCCTTGAGCGCGAGCACCCGGCGCACGGCCCGATCGACTGCCGCCATCGGCACCGCTTCACTCGCAACCAACGCGGGCAGATGCCGATTGTAGAGCCCGCTCTGCATCGACACGTCGATCCCGGCGAGGATCGCCAGCCGCGCGGCATCGGCTTCATCCGTGGCAATGCCGTGCGCGATCAGTTCGCGGTCGGCGTCATAGTCCGACACGCAGACGCCGGTGAAGCCGAGTTCGCCGCGCAGGATGTCCGTCAGCAGATGACGGTTCGCGGTCACGGGTATGCCGCCGAAATCCGTGAACGAGGCCATCGTTGCGCCGGCGCCTGCCGCGAACGCATCGGCGAACGGCGGCAGATAGGTCTCGCGCAGTTCCGCCTCGCTCATGTCGACTGCGGCATATTCCATGCCGCCGCGCACCGCCGAATAGCCCGCGAAATGTTTGGGCGTGGCGAGCATCGCGTCGGCGCGTTTGAGGTCGGGGCCTTGAAACCCACGCACCCGTGCGACGGCGAGCAGGCGGTTGAGATACACATCCTCGCCCGCACCCTCCGCAACCCGTCCCCAGCGCTGGTCGCGCGCGACGTCGACCACGGGTGCGAAGGTCCAGTGGAGCCCGCCCGCCGTCGCCTCGCGCGCGACCGCTCGTGCGGCCCGTTCGGACAGATCGGGATTAAAGGCAGCGGCCTCGGCCAGTGGGATCGGGAAGATCGTGCGACAGCCGTGGATCACGTCGGCCGCCAGCACGAGCGGGATCTTCAGCCGGCTCTGCAACGCCGCCGCCTGCAACCGTCGCGCGCCGGCGACGCCGTAGCCGTTGAACAGCATCCCGACGCGCCCGGCCCGGACCCGCGTCAGCATCGCGTCCGCGCTGCTCGCATTGACGACCGGATTGAACACCGCGCCGACCGGGCGGACCTCGTCGTTGAAGCAACTGAGCTGGCCGGCCTTCTCCTCGATCGTCATCGCCGCGATCAGATCGTCGATCCGCCGCGCGGCCGCACCGACCGGTGCCGGCACCGCAGCCGCAGCGGCTAGCAGCCCACCCCGCACCAGCAGCACACGACGGTCGATCGTCACTTTTGTGATCGGGGCGCGGGGGGCGGACGTAGCGCGAGAAACACCGTGCTCCACAACTGCGCCGCGTTGGACTCGTCGACGTCCGCGCTCGACGCACCGAACGGGGCGACGGTGTAGCGCCCGTTCGCATACGCCCAGGACCAGAGTTCGGACGTCCGCACCTCGCCCGCCGCGTCGATCGCCCGCCACAATCGCGCTCGCGCCGATACCAGCCGGGCTCGCGTTGCCGACGGCAGATCGCGGCGCGCCAACTGCCTGTCGAGTCCTGCCGCTAGGATCGCCTGCTGCCACGACCACACGACCGTACCGTGATAGGCGGTCGCGCCGAACCGTCCCTGCACGTCCGCGGGCGCGAAGGCGGGGTTGGCCACAAGCAGTCCGATATCGGTCATGAGCCCCGCCGGGAACGGCCGCATCATCGCGTCGACCGACCGATCCAGATCGGCAACCGACGGCGTACCGAACAGCAACGCGAACCCATCGTCGGAATGCACCACCGGAACCGGCTTTCCCGCATCGTCGAGCGACAATGCATTGAACGCAAGCGGTGCGGTCCCGAGCGATGCCAAAGCAGGCGCGGACGGTACGCCGACTTTACGCGCATAGGCGGCAATGTCGGCAGCTGCTTCGGCATTCGGTACGGTCATCGCGAACAACCTTGGCGCGGTGCGCTGCCAGACTTGCGCCTGCGTCGCGGCCTTTGCCATCGCCGCGCGGTCTTCAGGCGTGCCGTAGCGGTCGAGCAGGCCACTGGCGGCAAACCGCTCGATCGCGGCCAGCGCGGCGGGCACCCACACCGCGTTCACGTCATACGCGTACCGGCCCCGCCCCAACCCTTCCTCGCTGTCACGCCACTGCCCGGTCAGCCGCCCCGCCTTGATCGCGACCAGCGCCTTGTATTCCGGCTGGCTGGCGAACGCGGCGGTGCGGTCGACGACCCAGGCGAAGTTCCGCGCGATCAGATCGCCCTGCCGTAACCCCTTCCCCGCCGGTGCTGCCAGAAACGCGGCGGCACGCGCGCGACCCCGCGGTGCGTCCAGCAGCCACGCCCGCGCCACCGGTGCCAGCATGAAGTCGTCGTCGACCATCGCGTAATCATAGATCGGCGTCGCGATCCGCCCGCGGCCTTCCTTCGCGTTACGCAGGACCGCGAACTCGCCGATGTCCTCCTCATGCGCGACCTCGCCATTGCCAGCGAGCCGCGCCAGCACCGCGCCGATACCGTCCTCCACCGCGGCCGGTTGTAGAACGGGCATTAGCAACCGAAGCGACATCAGCGTATCGCGGCCGAAATACGTGTCGAACCGCCACGACCCCGCGAGGAACTTCTCCTTGTACGACAGGTACGACAACGCATTGCGCGCACGCCGATCGGCCCGCGCGTCGGCCGTTAGCAACGCATCGCCACCAAGCGGGGTCAGCGGCGTATCGCCACTACCCGCGACGATCGCGATCCGGATACGTCCGCCCTTCCCTGCGCGGATACCGTCCTTATCGACCACCGTGCCGTCGAGCCCGCGAACCGACAGCACATAGCCAGGCGCCCCGTCGAGCCGGTCGCGCGCCCAGACCATCCCGGGTCCGCCGCGAAGATCCGGATCGTACCGCCCCTTGACCAGGATTTCGGCAGGCGCCTTCCCAAGCGCCTCATAGTCCCGCAGCACGCGAATCGACGACAGCACCGCCTGCCGGAAACGCAGCACCGGCGCATCGATGCTGGCGATCGCCTGCACCGCATGCAACGGCCGCCCCTTCGCATCCGTCATCGGCGAGGGTGTCGGCGGCGTATCGAGCGTCCAGGTTGCGGGTCGGCCGATCTTGTCGAACCACAGTCCCACTGCGCTGTTGCCCGCCGGGAACGCCGACAGGATGCGCGGCACGTCGCCCGACCGCAGCAGCAGATGGGCGGCGGTCTGGCCATCGCGCACGAACGCGTTGATGTTGCGCCCTTCGTCGATCCGGAACGCGAGCGGCGCCGTGTCGTGCTCGGCCCGGCTGTCGATCGGCGGGCGCTGGGCGGACCCGGCGACACCGCCGGCGAGCGCGACGACGAGCGCCAGCGCGGAGGTGAAGCGGATCATGGTGTCTCCGAAGAAAAAGGAGCGCGGCTCGGGTGAACCGCGCCCAAGGGAGGAGTTAGAAATCGAAACGCACGCTCGCCACCGCATTACGACCATTGATCGGGCGCGCGAAATACGTGTTCTGGCCGGTATTCTCGACGAAACCGCCGCGGGGGTTGCCTTCGGTCAGCCCGATCACGTTGCCGATATTCTCGACGCTAGCCGACAACGACACCGCCTCGTCGAGCCGGAACAGCACGCCGGCCGAGAATACCGAATAGGCCGGCAATTCGAGCGAGTTCGACACGTCGGCATAGATCTTCCCGATCCGCTTCCAGCTGCCATAGATCTCACCCAGATTGTTCGGCAGCACGATCGCCGGGGTGACGTTGATGTTGAGCGCCGGCGTCCGCTCCGGCCGGTTGCCGCCAAAGCCCTGCACGGTCGCCCGCAGCGCCGGGTCGATCGTGTTGAGATCGACCACCACGCCGTTGCGTCGCGCGATGAGCTCGCCGATGCTGATGCTCGAATCCTGGATCACGCCGCTTGCCTGGAGTCGGAACCACGTCGCCGGGCGCAACGTGATGTCGAACTCGCCGCCATATACCTTGATCCCCGAATTGGCAGTCAGCTGCTGCGTGATCGCCACGCCGCCGACGGTCGAGGTGATGTCGCGCGACTGCGGGTAATCGAGGAACTTGGTGTAGAAGCCGGTGACCGACGCCTGCAGGAAGCCGCTCGAATAGCGCACGCCGCCTTCAGCGAACCGGAGGTTGGTCGGCGTGTTCTGCTCCTGCGCCTGGAACCCGGTAGCATAGCGGCCATAGACCGCGAGGCGCGGGGTGATGAGATAATTCGCACCGAGCGTCCACGCGACCTTGTTGAACTCGCGGCGCTGCGCCGTGTAGGTGCCGGCAAAGCTGTTGTTAATATAGTTGTTGGCGATGATGTTGTCATTGTCGACCAGCAGATTGCCGTTGGCATCATAGGTGCCCGATCCGGCGATGGGCGCGCGGTTGAGCGTGTCGCCCGCGAGCCGGTTGAATACGAAATGCTCGAAACGAGCACCGCCATCGATCCGCAGCTTGTCCCAGAGCGTCAGCTGGTCGGTGGCATAGGCCGAGATCGAGCTAAACTTGGCACGGCTCGGGCCTTCGCCGAACGTGCCGTAGGTCAGGAAGCCGTTCTCGGTCAGCGATCCGACGACGTTATTAGCGGCGTTCAGCGCGACTACGTCGACCCGGCGCGCGCGATCCTGTACGTCGGTCAGGAAGGTCGCGGTGCCGATCGCGTCGTTGTAACGGCTCGACCTTGTGAACAATCCGCCCAGCGTCAGCGAGTTGGTCGGCGTCTGCCACGTGATCCCGGTATCGCTTGTGAACTCCTTCACCGACGCGCGGTTGCGGCCGATCACGCTCTCGGCGAGTAGCCCGTTGCCGTTGATCGCGTTGAGTGCCGCGGTGCCGGTGATGACCTGGCCGGTATCGACATAGCGGATACCCAGTTTGTTGGCGCCCTGCGGCGCGAACCGCGCGAGCGTCTGCGCGCTGGTCGGGTTGTTCGCCAGCCGGTCAGAGGCGAGCCCCAACCCGGAATTGTCGTACGAGAAGATCGAATTGAAGTCGGTGCCGAAGTTCGTGTAGCGACCGCGCGCAAAGAAATTGAAGTCGGTACCGATATCCTGCGTCAGGTCATAACCGTAGGATTGCGACTTGGTGTGCACGCCGTCCTCGAGGTCGATCGGCTGGAACGATCGCCCGGTGGTCGGCGAGGTGCGCGTGCGGACGAGCGAGAAATCGCGGCTTTGCAACAGGCCGTGGGTGGCGGACAAGCCGGGGATCGACTTCGGATCGCCGACGCCGGTCAGCGGGATGCCGACATAGAAGATGTTGCTGTCGTCGACGACCTTTGCCGACAGCGTCAGCTTGCCGCCGGTCCAGCGCTGCGCGATCGCACCGCGAAAGAGAAAACCATGGTTCGCGTCGTAACCTGGATCGCGAATGCCGTCGTCCTTGCGGTAGAACCCGCCGATCGAGATCGCGGTGTTCTCGGCGATCGGCTTGGTCATGAACGCATCGACGCGCGCCGTGCCGAAGCTCGACGTGGTCAGCTGGAACGTGCCGCCGGACTTGTCGAAATCGGGTTTGCGCGTGATAAAGTTGACCGTCGCGCCGGCGCCGTTGACGGTCAGGATGCCCGACGAGCCCGAGCGCACCGCTTCGAGCCGGTCGATCGACACTTCCTGCTTCAGGATCGTGTCGCTGAGCGCGTTGATATAAAAGACGGGCAGCCCGTCCTCCTGCAACTGCACGAATTGCTGGCCACCGCCGGCGAGGCCGCGGACCGAGAAATTGTTCGAGACTTCGCCGCCCGATCCTTCGACGAACACGCCCGGGATCAGTTCGAGCGCCTGCGCGGTCGAGCGCGGCGCCTTGCGGTCCAGGTCCTCGCGGGTCGCGACGGTGACCGCCGACGACGAGGTCAAAACGGTCTGGCCGCGTGCGCGCGTGCCCGTGACGACGATCTCGTCGAGTTCGTTGCTGGCCTGCTGCGTCTCTGGCTGGACGCCGACGGGCGTCGTGGGATCGGTCTGCGACACCTGCGGCGCGGCGATGGCGCCGGTCGCGAGGACGGCGGTGCGGCCATCGAACGACACCAGCCTCAGGCCGGATGCGGTGGCAATGCGACGAAGCCCGTCGGTGACCGCGAGATTACCCCGGATCGCGACGATCCGCCGACCGCGCGTAGCGTCCTCAGGTGCGATGATCTGGATACCGGCCTGGCGCGCGAAGGCGACGATGCCGGTCGATGCAGGCTGCGCCGCAACGTCGAAGCTGCGGGTCTGCCCAAAGGCTGCGGCGGGCGACGCGACGACAAGGGCGCTGGCCAACACCAGACCCGTATACAGCTGTGAACGCATGATATTCCTCCCCTGCGATTATCCCGAACGCGTCTTCAGCGCGTCTGGGGATAGAGATGCGTCGCCGAGGGGTTTCCGTCAGCACATCGCGGAATTATTCGACGACGCGCAAGTCGCTGCCATCGCGCTCGATCCGCGCGCCCGTCATCGCCGCCGCCGAGCGCGCGAACCCATCCATATCGTCGGTTCGGAACCAGCCGACGATCCGGCGGTCCGCGAGCGGCGCCTCGACCGACAATTGCCGCGTGTTGTACCGGTTGAACTCGGCCGCGGCATCGCCCAGCGTCATGCCGTCGAGCACGATCTCGCCCTTTCGCCAGGCCAGCGTCTCCGCAGGCCTGGCCGCCGATACGACCGTCTCGGCAGTGCCGGATGCATCCGCTACCACCGCATGCTTGCCCGCATCGAGCGTGACGAACCGTTCGGGCGCGGCGACCGACCAGACCCTGACGCGCCCTTCGGTCACCGTCACTTCGGCGCGGCCGAAATGGCGCCGCACCGCAAACGCCGTACCGACCGCCCGCACGCGGACATCGCCTGCCGAGACGATGAAGGGTCGCGCATGGTCCTTCGCGACCGCGAACCAGGCCTCGCCGTCGTCGAGCGCGACTGACCGCTGCTCGGGCGTCATCCGCACATGCGTCCGGCTCGCGGTGTTCAGAACAACCGTCGAGCCATCGTCGAGCCTGGCGATCCGCCGTTCGCCGACTTTGGTGGCCAGCGCCGTATCGCCTCGCGTCCCAAGCCACACCGCACCGACCGCAGCCGCCGCAACTGCCAGCCCCCCGCCGGCCGCCAGCACGCGACGGCGCGGCCACGAGGGGCCAGTCTCGAACGCACCGTCGATCGATCCGTCATCCACGTCATCCGCGTCGATCCCGCTCCATACCGCGCGCGCGCGCAACAACGCACCCGCATGACGCGGATGTTCCGCGCACCAGCCTTCGATCTCGCGCGCGAGTACCGGATCGTCCGGTGTCCGGTCCATGCGAGCGACCCACCGCGCCGCAGCCGTTTCGATCGCGTCAGGCTCATCGTGCATGACGGCTCCTCTTGGTGCGGGCAGGCAGGTCGGCGCGGTCCTCCACCGAAAGGCCGTTCAAGATAGTCTTCAATCCTCGTGCCAAATCATTCTCGACGATGGTTTCGGTGATCCCAAGCCTGCTTGCGATGTCCCGTTGCGACAGTCCCTCGACCTTGCGCATGCGGAATATCGTGCGGCTGCGTTCGGGAAGATCGGCAAGCAGATGCTCGACCCGTGCCAGCAACCCGCGCCCGGCGACGATCCGCTCAGGCGACAGATAGTCGGCCGCCAACGCCATTTCGAGATCGGCGCTGGTCCCGACGGCATCGATCCGTACAATCCGCGCACGACGCAATTCGGCGAGCACGACGTTGCGCGCAGTCTGGAACAGGTACCGCCGAGGATCCTCCACCCGCCCGAAATCGGCCAACCCCGCCAATCGACAATAGGACTCCTGCACGACATCATCGACGTCGACGCCGGGAAAGCCGGTACGGAGCCACCGCCGCAACGCAGGTTCGTGCGGCAGGATCTGCCGCGCGACCCATGTCACAAGCTCGGTACTCAAACGCGTCATGTCACCCCTTGGCCAGAGCATGGATGCACGGCACGGCCACTTCCGTCACGGCTGGTCGCCCAAAGGCCGAAAATTTGCCAATATCTTGCGTCTGGGCGCGAGGCCTTCAACGGCCAATATCTCAACTAGGCAATCCGCGCGCCGACTATTGCGCGGTTGACCCGCAATCTGGAATCCGCCGCCGCCCAGTCCGGTCACCGCATTTGCATGAACAACGCAAGTGCGTTGCGCACCGTATCTGCAAACCGGTCATAGATCACGCGAGCGACCTCGGCGATGACGGGCTGGCGATCGCGTCCACCGCGCGCGAAGACGGCGACTGCCACCCGGCGGCCATCGGGCATGGTGATGAACCCCACGTCGTTGGTGATGCCATCCAGCGTGCCGGTCTTGTCCTCTACCCGAGTCCCCGCAGGGAGCAGAGCGCGGATCCGGCGGGTGCCCGTCGCGCATCGGCTCATCAGTCCGAGCAAAAAGGCGCGGCTTTGCGCCGTCAAGACGGTACCGTCGTCGAGCTTGTTCAGCAGCGTGACCATCGCAACCGGCGTGGCAACATCCTTGCTGTCCGCAAGGTGGCCCCGTTCTCGCAGCAACTGGGCAATCGTCCGGTCCATTCGGATGCCGGGTATCTTCTGCGACCACAACCACTGCTGGATCGCGACAGGGCCGCCCAGCGCGGCAAGCAACTGGTCGGTTGCCTGGTTGTCGCTGCGGATGATCATCAACTCCATGACTTTCGCCGCGGGTCGGCCACTGATCATGTCGCCGAGGCTGCGTCGCCCTTGGTCGACTTCGGCGAGGTAGGCGGCCGCGATGGCCAGCTTTACCGTGCTGGCCATCGGGAACGGGGTATCTCCGTTGATCGACACCATCGAACCATCGCGCAGGTCGAGCGCCGCAATGCCGTAATCGCCGGACCGTTCGGCGACCAGCTTGCTCAGTGCACGCTCGAGCCCGATGAGTTCGGGGGAACTTGCAGCCGCCGGTGCCGGGACGAGGATGCTTGCGGCGATACTGGAAAGAAGCAGGCGAGAAAGAAAGGTCGCGCGCATTGATCGTCCTCGAATATTGCCCTTCGGTGGTGTGGTTATCATACGCTGAAAGCCTGAACAGTTCGTGAGGCATTCCTGTGAATTTGCGGACAACGGCGGGTCGGTACGCCGGTAAATCGCCCCTACGGCTCGGTAGCGCTGTAGGCAAGCTGCGCGGGGTGGGTCATGTCCGAGTTCACACCCGTTTGACACTGTCACCCCCGATGCCGCGCTGCGGCGATCGCATAGGGCAGCAAAATGCGGCGATCCCGGAGCAACGCGCCACAACTGTAGGTCACGTTCGGAACATAGCCTCCGCGTTGCTCCGCGCTGGGAAACAACAGTGGCGAAGCGGTCCGCGACAGCACCTTCGACGGATCGTCCTTGTCGAGCAGGCAGGCACCGATGCAATACCCGCGAACCATACCCACGCCGTGCGTGAAGACCAGCCAGCCCTCGTCGATCTCGATCGGCGAACCGCAATTGCCCAACTGCACGAACTCCCACGGATATTTCGGCGCCATGATCCGCTCGCCTGCCTCCCATGTGTAGAGGTCGTCCGACCGCAGCAGCCAGATGTTTTCGTTGTCCTGGCGACCCAGCATCACGAACCGATTGTCGATACGCCGGGGAAACAGCGCCATCCCCTTATACCCGGTCATGGCACCCGTCAGCGGTCTCATCTCGACCCTGCGCAGGTCGACACCACGCAAGATCTCCTGTCGTGCGTCCTTGCCATCGAACGCGGTGTACGTGCCGATGATGCTGCGGACCCCGTCATGATCGGTGAAGTTGACGAGGCGGAGATCTTCGATGCCTTGCCGCTGCGAGGGCAGTACCGGAAAAATTACGGTTTCGGACGCATCCTGACTGTCCTCGCATACCAGGCGGACCCAACCGTCTTGATGACGTTCGACACAAGGGGGCACGCCGTGCGCGCTCGGCGGATCGATCACCAGCCGATCGCCTGGGCCCCATTCGCCGGTGCGAAACGTGATCGACGAAATGTGCCCCTCGCCGATACCGCGCAGCGACATGACGAAGCGGACCGCGCCGGGCATCGTAGGCTCTTCATCCGTCAGCGAAACCATACTGGGATTGAACAACGCAGCGGATTCAAACGCATATTCCTGACTGAAATAGGCGCCGATCAGGAGCCGTTCGTCATCACTGAAATTGCCATCGCCTATGTCCGGCCGCACCTCTTCGAAGCGACGGAGCAGGACTTGCTCGGCGTTGCGATGACGGTCCCGCATCGGAGTCAGCAACAGCTCGAGCATCCTCGCTCGCATCGCATCGTCCAAGCCTTGAATGCGGTCGACGACGACCTGCATGCGCGGAGGGTGATCCGTCTCGAAGGCGGGTGGATAGCCGAAGCTGAATGGCCTGATGACGGTGCGCGACGGATCGGGCTTCAGTTCGACGTCGAGCGTCGTGAAAACATCGGCAGCGTTCATCAGCGTCGAGCCTCTCTGCATGGCGCCACACGACGCTCGGAACGATGTGTGTAACGATGCCGCACCGGCCATGATCCCAGGTTGGCCATAAAACTTGCGCGACTTTTCGCATTGGGCCGCGAAGGCCACCGCGCGTTGAACACCCTGAGTTCCACGCACGGTTGACGGTCGACGTTGATCGACTCCAGTGATCGATCGGCGCCGAATAATCGATTGGACAAATGTCTGCCCGATGCTGCACTTTAGGGCAACACGGTTACACCTATCGAGAGAGGACGCCGACATGGCCGATTACGAACAGCCCAAGAGCAGCGGTTGCCCCATGGGCCCCAACGGTGGCGGCGAGGTCAAGGCCCGCTCGCTGCTCGGTCGCACGAACAAGGATTGGTGGCCCGATGCGCTGCCGATCGACATGCTGCATCAGCACGGCGTCTCCCCCGACCCGATGGGTGAAGAGTTCGACTATGCCGAGTCGTTCCAGCAGCTCGACTATACCGCATTGAAGGCGGACCTGACTGCGCTGATGACCGACAGCAAGTCCTGGTGGCCGGCTGATTACGGTCACTACGGCCCGTTCATGATCCGCATGGCGTGGCACGCCGCCGGCACCTACCGCGTGACCGATGGTCGCGGCGGGTCGTCGTCGGGTCAGCAGCGCTTCGAGCCGCTCAACTCGTGGCCGGACAACGGCAACCTCGACAAGGCACGCCGCCTGTTGTGGCCGCTGAAGCAGAAGTACGGCAAGAACATCAGCTGGGCCGATCTGTTCATCCTCGCCGGCAACGTCGCGATCGAGAGCATGGGTGGGCCGATCTTCGGCTTCGCAGGCGGCCGCAAGGACGTCTTCGCTTCCGAGGGCGACACATTCTGGGGCGCCGAGGAGCTGTGGGTCAACGAGGGCGCGCAGACGCGCATCAGCGAGGATCTGCCCGAGCTCGAAGGACCGCTTGCCGCGATCCAGATGGGGCTCATCTACGTCAATCCGGAAGGTCCGGGCGGTGACCCGAACCCGCTGCTGTCGGCGCGCGACATGAAGGCGACGTTCCAGCGGATGGCGATGAACTCCGAGGAAACCGTTGCGCTGACCGCGGGCGGCCATGCGTTCGGCAAGGCTCACGGCGCCAAGCCAGCCCCGCACTTCAAGGCGCCTTCTTCCGAGTCCGTGCATATGCAGGGCCTCGGCTGGCTGACCGACAGCGAGGAGATCGGCCAGGGCCATATCACGACCTCGGGCGTCGAGGGCGCGTGGTCGAACAACCCGACCAAGTGGACCGGCGACTATCTGCGCCTGCTGTTCAAGTACGACTATGAGCTGACCGAGAGCCCGGCCGGCGCGAAGCAGTGGCAGCCGGTCAACCCGGCACCCGAGGACATGGCACCCGACGCACGCGATCCCAACAAGCGCGTGCCGACGATGATGACCACCGCCGACATGGCGCTGAAGATGGACCCCGAGTTCCGCGAGATCGCACTTCGCTTCCGCGATGATCAGTCGGCACTCGACGACGCGTTCGCACGCGCCTGGTTCAAGCTGACGCACCGCGACATGGGTCCCCGCGTCCGCTACCTCGGGCCTGAGGTTCCGGAAGAGACGCTGATCTGGCAGGATCCGGTTCCCGAGGGCACCGCGCCGTCTGACGCCGACGCCGCTGCGTTCAAGGACGCCGTGCTGTCGAGCGGGCTGACGATCGGCCAGCTGGTCAAGACCGCCTGGGCATCGGCATCGAGCTATCGCCGGTCGGACCACCGCGGTGGTGCGAACGGTGCGCGCATCGCGCTCGCCCCGCAGAAGGACTGGCCGGTCAACGAGCCAGAGCAGCTGAGCAAGGTCCTGGCCAAGCTCAACGAACTGCGCGGCGACATGTCGCTGGCCGATGCGATCGTGCTGGCCGGTTCGGCTGCGGTCGAGAAGGCGGCGCGCGATGCCGGTCACGACGTGTCGGTGCCGTTCCTCGGTGGACGTGGCGATGCGACGCAGGAGTGGACCGATGTCGAGAGCTTCGTGTGGATGGAGCCGCAGGCCGATGGCTTCCGCAACTACCTGAAGACGCGTCACCCGGTGAAGACCGAGGAGCTGCTGCTGGACAAGGCTTCGCTGCTCGGCCTGTCCGCGCCGGAGATGACCGTGCTGGTCGGTGGCCTGCGCGTACTGGGTGCGAACTTCGGCGATGCGCCAGAGGGCGTGCTCACCGAGCGTAAGGGCCAGCTGACTAACGACTTCTTCGTCAACCTGCTCGATAACGACACCTTCTGGGATCTGGTCGACACGTCGAGCGACGAGAAGTTCATCGGCTACGATCGTGGTGGTCGCGAGAAGAAGTGGCAGGCGACCCGCACCGACCTGATCTTCGGCTCGAACTCGCAGCTGCGCGCGACGGCCGAAGTCTATGCCGAGAACGGCCACGAGCAGAAGTTCGTTCGCGACTTCGTCAAAGCGTGGGTCAAGGTCATGAACGCCGATCGTTTCGACGTCACAGCCAAGCCTGTATCGTCCAACCAGGCGACCTAAGCGGGTTACCGGCGGATAGTCCGTGCTGGTCTGGGAGCGAGCTTCCAAATCAGCACGGACTATTCGCTACGGGCCTGATATCCTAAGATTGAACCCTGGGTTTCAGCGTCAGCGCTTTGCGGCTGCCGGAAACTCATCTCGCCTCGGCCGACCAAATCGACCTGATGGCCGACCTCGCCGAGCGCTACAGCTTCGACGAACTGCGCGTCACGCACGCCCAGAACATCGTCCTGCCACACGTTCATAGGCGTAACCTTCATAACCTTTGGACTGCTTTGAACGCAGCCGGTCTCGCCGAAGGCGCAGGGAATTTTGGACCGCCCTACCCGCACCAACCTCTTCGCGCAGTTCGATATCACCATACCATCGCTGCCTTCGCCAGCGCCGACGGTCCCGCTGCTCCCGTGATCACCTGCACCTGAACAAGACCGCTGAGCACGCTCCAGCTAGCCCCGGCGCTGGACGGTTCACCGATAATCGCCTACAAAAGAGGTTCACGACCTACGGAATCTCCATGCCTTCGGCCCATTGCGTATCGACTGTCGACGGGGTTATCGTCTCCGTCGACCAGAACTTTCTTCTGCTGATGGGGCGGTCCGAACTAGACGTTGTTGGGAAGTCCTACCGAGAATTGACGGATCTTCGGGATTTGGACCGAAGCGCCGCAATGCTACGGGCGCTCATCGCCAAGGCCCCACCCGTTCGACTTCAAAAACGCTACGTCCGCCCTGATGGCACCATCGTACATGCCAATGTCCTTACGACACGGTTCACTAACCCTGATCGGTTGATCAGTACGCTATACTGGTCGGACGTAGGCAGGGAATTACCGCCGATCGCCCTCTGGGAGACGGCACTCGGTATCCGGCACGTGCAGCAGGTTCGTCGCGTCGAGTTCGGCGCCAGCCTGTTCAACGACGGCGTCGATGCCATCATTCTCGAACTCTATCTGGCCGAAGCGGAAGGGCGTATCATCACGGTGACGGAGTTGATGGATAGAGGGCCGGTGTCGGGTTCGATAACCCTGCGCTGGATAACGCATTTGTGCAGCATAGGCATCCTGGAGAGCAACTGCGATCCCGACGCAGACGTAAGCTTCACGAATGACGGAATGGCAAAAATGGAGCGCATGCTGGGTTCGATAGCGCGTTTACCCGACACGGTATCCAAACTGAATTGAGTGGCCCCGATCGCATGAGCCGACCGAACCGTTCGCGGCGCTGATCAATGTCGAGACGGCCCTGCATACCCAGGCAGAGATACAGCCCTGGATGCTTGCATATCGAAACCTAGGCGAACGCGCCTGTCATTGCGACAGCGGAAAGGACGATCGCTAGCGTCAGGCTCGATCCCCGACGACTCCATGATCGGCAGTTCGCACGGAAAGAGCACGTCGTCGCGATGGAAGCCCCCACCACGGTGTTCCTGGCGACACATGATGCTCGTGATGATAGCCACCGAAGTGGAAGCAGGTCAGCAGCGACAATACCGGCCCAACGTCGATGCTATGCGCGCGATGGGCATCCGCGAAGGGCGCCTCACGTTCTCGATGAGGCAACCACGTCCCGAACACGAACAACTGCGCCACCGCGCCCAAGGCCGGCAATGCCCAGAAAATGACGATGTTGCCGAGTGGCGCTCCAAGCAGCAACGTGTAGATCAGCGCTACTACGGTTATCCGGATGATTTGCCCGTGAGAATAGTAGGTCTTGAAAAACTGCAGGAACCAACCGAACAGACTTGGATCGCCACCATGAAAATCGGGATCGCCCGGTCTTCCGGTTTCCTTGTGATGCAGATGATGCTGCGGCAGCAATGTCGCATAGGACAGGCAGGCGTACAGCGAAAGACAGGTCGCACCGATTGCACGGTTTAGCCGTGGTCGATCAGGTGCCAACGCACTGTGCATCGAATCATGCGCGACGATGAACAGTCCGGTACTCAGCCACGTTTGGATGACGACCATCACGATCGCCACCGGCAGCGTATCCAAGCTCCACCGCCAGAAAAAGATGCCGGTCACGTGGATCGCAAGCCACGCCGTGACGATCGCGGCGGCCAACGACACGCCGATCCGCGTCTGGCGCTTCAGGGCCTCGGGTCGGGGAAGCGCGACGCTCATTTCTCGCCTTCTGCCGCCATCCGTTCCGCCGCGGTTTCGGGACGCACCGCACGCCGCTGCGGGTCGGCGTTGGCGCGCAATTGCGCCTTCAGCACCGCTGGCGCGCGCGCGAACAGGAAGCCGTGGCTGACGGTACCGTCCTTGCCTTCGACAGCGTGATGTAGGCGATGGGCTTGCAACAGCCGTTTGAAATAGCCCTGCTTGGGCACCCATCGAAAGCCGCCGCGCTGATGCACGAGCATGTCATGTACGAAGGCGTAGATTCCGCCGTACACGGTGATGCCGAGCGCTGCCCACCATAGCGGTTCCCACCAGAGCCCGACGATGAACAGAACGATCGGCACGATCGCGAAGACGACCGCATACAGGTCGTTCTTCTCGAACCAGCCGTCATGATCCTCGTGATGCGACTTGTGCCAGCCCCAGCCCCATCCATGCATGACGTATCGATGCGCCGCCCAAGCGAAGCACTCCATGAACAGGACCATGAAGACGACGATCGCGAGTTTCTCGAACCAAGTCACGTAGCGTGATCGCACGGATTGACGATGAACGGGCGCTGCGAATTGAACATGATACACACATAACCTCTACCAGAGGCCGTTGCGAGGGCGCTTAGCGACAAAATCTTGGGTCGGAGACGGCTGCGGCCGTCCTCATCCGGGGCCTGTACCGCCACCCGGACCACGCAGTAACTAAAACGCCTCGTCGCGTACTGTCGAGCAATAAGCCGGTCATCTGTGATGGATTTCCAGGTAAAATGCACGGAAGCGATCGATCGCGGCACCGCACGGTGCCAAGCTGCGTTCGACCGCAATGATCGCTCCCGTGCTCCGCGCCGACCATAGAGACACGCCCTCATGGCTGTTGATCGCAGCCATGCTGATGAGTTTTCTCGCCGCCCAATATCATCACCGCTTCACGGTGGATCCGATCCGCGCGGCCCCCGTGATCGTGTCGCTAATGGCGCTCGGTATCGCGCTTGCGATCGGCAAATACACGGCGCGACCGCGCCTTATGGCTGGCGCGACCGCCTTCCTCCAGATGACGCTCTTTACGGTGTTCGGCGTCATTCTGGCATATGCACTGGCGGCGAACTCGGGTCCTTTGTGGGACACACGTCTCGCCGCCGCCGATCGCGCTATCGGCTTCGAGTGGCCGGTGATGCTTGCCCTGCTCGACAAATTTCCGCCCGCGATCTGGCTATTCGGCGTGGCCTATCACAGCCTTACCTTGCAGATGATCGTCGTCATCGTGGCGCTGAGCGGCATGGGGAAGTTCGAGACGCTGAGAACCATGGTCTGCGCCGCGATCCTGTCCGGTTTCGTCACGATACTCATTTCGGGCCTCACCCCGGCGATGGGCAATCTGTTCGACCCATCCCACTACACGCATCTCTGGCCATCCGTGGCGTGGCAGGAACAGGGGCTGATATCCGGACTACGCGATGGGTCGCTGCGGGTCCTGGATCTCACCATGCTCATGGGAATCGTGAGCTTTCCCAGTTTCCATGCAACGCTCGCGGCCATATTTATCTGGGCGCTCGGCGCGGTGCCGCGTCTTGCCTTGCCCGGCAGGGCGTGGGCGATACTGACGATCGGGGCAACGCCGATCTTCGGTGGCCACTACGGGGTCGACGTCGTCATGGGACTAATCCTTGCGCCACCTGCTATTCTTGCAGCGCACCACCTCACGCGGCGCAGGCTGCCTGCTCGTCTGGTAGACCAAGCCCTGCAGGCATAGCGCCACCGCCATCACACAGCACCGCAGAGACGATCGCCGCCGCTTCGACCGCACCCCCTGCCCCCGCGAGATCTGTCGCCAGTCGCCGTGCAGCACAACTGTAGGCTGGGTCCGTCAGGACACGCCGCAACGCGCGTTCGAGCCCGCCTTTGCCTGCTTCATCCGCCGATACGATGGCTCCAGCGCCAATCCTCATCAATCGCGCCGCCGTTGCGGGTTGTTCGAAGGCCAACGGCACAGCGACGATGGGAACGCCAACAGCCAGCGCATCCAGCACTGTGTTGAAACCACAATGCAGGATCGCCGCGGAACACTGCGACAGGATACGAGCCTGAGGCCAGAACGCCCGCACCAGCGGGTTTCCGGGGAGCGAGTTGGCTTCGCGGTCGCTCAGCCCCCCACCATGCGCCACCACCGCACGCGCACCGACCGCGGCGCACGCAGCCGTCATCGCGGCAAACAGAGATCGACGCGCACCCTGTAACGAACCCAGCGAACAGAATATGAAGGGTCGGCCGTCGTTTTCCGGCAGTCTCTCCTCAGGTTCGTCCAGTCGCCAAGGCGCGCCGTATTGGAAACTCGGCGGCAATGCTTTGCGCGGAAAATCCAGACCTGCCGGGCATTGCGCGATCTGTAGCCGGTCCGACCATTGATGCCGGGGGGCAGGATCGAGCCCCCAACGACGCGCATAGGTCGAGACTATCTTCGTGATCGGGCGCATCAGCATATCACTGACCACGTACCCGCCAGTATTCCGGTTTCGTCCTATCGCATCCGGACGATACGCCCACCCCAGAAAGGGCGGCGGTATCATCGGCTCCCTGAGCAACGGCAATCCCGTTATCGCCGTCACGAACGGCAGGCGGAGATGGCGTGCGACGAGCGCACCGGCGGGCTCGACGGAGTCCGCCAGTACCGCATCGACCCCGAGCCTGGAGAATGCCGCCGGAAGAGCCTTCAAAAGCAGTTCCGTCAACGATCCGGTGCTGCGGATCATCCTGGGGAGCCCGACGGGGCCCGATGGCTGCGCCAGCTTACGGAAATGCTCCGCCAGCAATCCCTGGCGGTCCGCCGGGTGATCGAGCGCCGCAAAACCCACGCTGCAATCAGGTACCAGCGAGGCAGCGTCGGCCATGTGGATGATCGTGACCCTGTGGCCCGCTTCGACGAGCGACGTGCCGAGTGCTGCCAGCGGATTGATGTGGCCCGCCGTCGGCGGCGCGATGATGGCGATATGCCGCCTTGTGACCGTCAATTCCCTGGAGCTTTCCGTCGCCGTCCTGTGAAGGTTACTATCAGCATCGAGGTGACGAGCGATAGCTGTATTCAGCGGGACGATGGCGCCAGATTCCCGCCGTCCGCCCGAACCGCTACCGTTGCCCCAGACCGCCGAACGGGTGAGCCACGAAGCACTGGACGCAAGAATCGGGCAATCGATCTAGGCGTCTGCGCACCTCGGCTCACCCGGCAAAAGGAATACTCAACCGCTTTGGCGAAACGTCACTCCGCGGCGCTGCCGGACGCCGCAGCGTCGAGCTTGTCCTGCGTCCGCGTATCGAAGTCGCCCGCGTCGTGGCGCTCTGGGAGCTGACTGGACGGGTCGCCCATTATGCGGTTGACCATCCGTCCACGCGCTACCGCGGGCCGCGCGGCGATCAGGTCCGTCCAGCGCCGGACGTTCTTGTAGTCGTCCACCTGAAGGAACTCGGCGGCATCATAGACCAGCCCGTGCACCAGGGCGCCGTACCAGGGCCACACCGCCATGTCGGCGATCGAATAGTCGTCGCCGCCGAGATACTCGCTTTCACCCAGTCGCCGGTCGAGAACGTCGAGCTGTCGTTTCACCTCCATCGCGAAGCGGTCGATCGCATATTCGATCTTGACGGGCGCATAGGCGTAGAAATGCCCGAACCCGCCGCCGAGCATCGGCCCCGCCCCCATCTGCCAGAACAACCACGACAGCACCTCCGCACGCTTGGCGGCATCGGTCGGCAGGAACGCCCCGAATTTCTCGGCGAGATAGACCAGGATCGAGCCGGATTCAAAAACCCGGATCGGGCTTGCACCGCTGCGATCGACCAGTGCCGGGATTTTCGAGTTGGGATTGGCGTCGACGAAGCCGATGCCGAACTGGTCGCCGTCCATGATCTTGATGAGCCAGGCGTCGTATTCGGCACCGGTGTGCCCCGCCGCGAGTAGCTCCTCGAGCATCACCGTCACCTTCACCCCGTTTGGCGTCGCCAGCGAATAGAGCTGGAGCGGATGCTTGCCGACCGGTAGATCCTTGTCGTGGGTGGCGCCGGCGATCGGCCGGTTGATGCTCGCGAACCGGCCTCCACTCTCCTTGTTCCAGGTCCAGACCTTGGGTGGCGTGTAATCGGCGGTCTCGGTCATCGGGTTTCTCCCCTGGAGTTAGTCCTCGCCGAGGAATTGAGCCGTTGCGGAATTCGGCGCAAGTGCGGAGTACGTCGGGCGAAGGCGTAGCGGCTGTCGGTCGAACGCGTGACGGTGCAATCCGATGCGCGATATGAGTTTTGTAGACGGTATTGGGACATTGCAATGCGCGTGCTTGTGACGGGATTGGGTGACATCGCGCGCAAGGCGTATCTGCCGGTACTATCGACGGTGCCGGACTTGGAGCTTCATCTGGCGACCCGCGATCAAGACGTGCTGCGCGAAGCCGGACGCGCTTTCCGCGTGCCTAATCTGCATGCCGGTATCGAGCAGGCATTGGCTGCCGTGACGTTCGACGCAGCGTTCGTGCATGCGTCGACCGATGCTCATCCGTCGCTGGTCGGGACATTGCTCGAACATCGTGTCCCTACCTTCGTCGACAAGCCTCTTGCCGATACCCTCGATCGGGTCCGACAACTCGTCTCGCTTGCCGAGCGTCGGGACACGCTGTTGAAAGTCGGGTTCAATCGTCGATTTGCCCCGGATTATGCTGGCCTTCGCGAGGTCGGTGCGGATTTGATCGTCATGGAAAAGCATCGTCATCGGCAACCCGACACGCCGCGACGAGTGGTATTCGACGACTTCATCCATGTCGTCGATACGCTGCTATTCCTTGCGCCTGCCCCCATTCAGCGCCGCACGATCGAAACGCACGTCGAGCAGGGCCTGTTGAAGGCGGTGACGCTGGTGCTCGCGGGGGATGGCTATACCGCCATCGGTACCATGCACCGGGATAGCGGGCTCGACGAGGAACGGCTGGACGTGATCGGTAACGGCGTGCGGCACTCGGTGCGAAACATCGCCGAGACGGTCCGCTCGGCGGGTACGGAATGTCGGCATCGACGGGGAGACTGGATTTCGGTCGGCCATCAACGCGGCTTCGAGGCGATGTGTGCAGATTTCCTGCTGGCCGTGCGTGAGAGACGATCCACCGTCGAGGCGGACATCCTGCCGACACATGAAATCTGCGAGGCAATCGTCGCCCGAGCGGATGCGCAATCGCAGGACTGAAAACGGACAGCACGTGGCGTATGGGCTGGAACGATCACCGAAGCTCAGCGCCCCCCCCCCCCCCGACCGAGCGGTCGTCGCATCCAACCCGTCATGGTCAGCCCTTTATCTATTCCCGGTACCGGAGGAATCGGCCTTGCGAACCCGCCACTTCCGGCGACGCTGAACATTCTCCTGGGCCTCCGCAGCGGACTCGGCAGCGGTAGTCTCACTCGTCCGCACGACAGTATCGTTGGCCGCCTAGTTGATCATTCGTCCGACGCCTTGGGGGGCAGTTCGAAGAGATCGGCGAAGCGAATCGCGACGGCGGGGTCACCCGTGACGGTGATCGGCAGCCGATCGAATGGCACCTTACCGTACACGAAGGCGGCGATCATCGGCGGGTCGGTCGCAAGTATAACGTCGGCGGTCGGGGTATCCTCGCGTGTGACGTTCAGCGTCTCGCCTACGTACACGACGAACGATTCGACACCGAAGCGAAATCCGATCGTCGCCCGCCAACCGCCGCTACCGCGGAACATCGTCCGGAACGACAGCATCAGCGATGCGGGCGAAATGGGCAGCGTCGGATCATGCTCCGGCGAGCGCGCCGCCCACCGGCCAAGCGCCTGGATCGCCTCCTCCGCCTCATATCCCCAGGGTGTCAGGCCATAGACGTGAACGCTGGCGGGCGGCGGCAGTTTCTCGCGACGCGCGATGCCGGCAGCCGCCAACCCGTCGAGCCGCTGGGTCAGGACGTTCGCGCTGATTCCTGGCAACGCCGCGCGCAGTTCGCCGAAACGGCGCGGGCCGAACATCAGTTCGCGCACGATCAACAGCGACCACCGCTCACCGATTAGTTCCAGCGCATGAGCCGTACCACAGGCATCATTATACCATCGCTTCGACACGACCTCGGTCACGTCAGTCATCTTTTCTAACTTCATAGTTGCTTTTAATAACCATCCTGGCCATGCCATGCAAACAGCGAGTCGAACAGGAGTGTTTGGACATGGCCAAGAGGATCTTCGTGAACCTGCCGGTTGCAGACGTCGCCAGGGCGGCGGCATTCTACGAGGCGATCGGCTTTACGCGCAACGCGATGTTCTCGACGCCGCAGGCCGCTGCGATGGAATGGTCCGCGGCGATCTCGGTCATGCTGCTCGACCATGGCTTCTACGCCACCTTTACCGACAAGCGGATCATCGACGCGCACACGACGAGCGGCGCGCTGTTCGCGCTGTCCCTAGACAGCCGCGCGGACGTCGACTCGATCACCGAAGCGGCACTCGCCGCGGGCGGGCGCGAGTTGCACGGACCCGAGGATCTGGGCTTCATGTACAGCCGCGCGTTCGAAGATCCCGACGGTCATGGCTGGGGACCGATGTTCATGGACATGGAGGCTGCTGCCACGGGGATGGGCCAGCCAGAACCGCAATAAGACAGCCGAGCTTTCAAAGGGTCGGCCGACCCTTTGACGTGACGTACCTGAGCCAATGCGGGGAGAAGCAGGCGCCACGCCGAGGCCGCCGCCTGCGCGCGCGGTCGAATGAATGTACTGCGTCGGGTATGTCGTGGTGGCACCATCCAAGTTGGGTACGGGGAAGTCTACGCTCCCGCCCGTCAAACCCCGATGATCGGTACCGGCGGGGAGTTTATTTGCGGGCCGTTGCGGTGTGGGCGCGATCTGGTGGCGCTACGGCTGTCGGGGTTCGCCGTCCCGCGCGGGCTCATTGTCAAAGGCCCATGCGCTTTTTCCGGCGTCCTTGGCCCGGTACAAGGCTTGATCGGCAACGCGCAACGTCTGCGCCATGTCGGACCCTGTTGCCGCCCCCAGGCTGCAGGTCGCTCCGTAGTTCGTATGATTGAGCGCCGTCATGACGGCATCGTGAATTTCACCGCACTTCCTTTCGGCGGACCCTCTATCGCGAACGGCGAGACAGAATGCGAACTCGTCGCCGCCGACACGGGCCGTCACATCATAGGGCCGCACGGCCGATAGAATGGCATCTGCCACGATCCGTAGAACGTCGTCTCCTGCGGCATGGCCATGGCGATCGTTGACCGACTTGAAGTCGTCGACGTCGATCAGCCCGCACAAAAGGATCCGATCATTCCGCGCACTGGCCAACTCCAGTCGGCTACACTCGGCCTTGAACGCGCGACGATTGCCTAGCCCGGTCAGGGGATCGATCCGAGCGTTTGCCCGCTCCTGATCGAAGGTTCGGCGAAAGGCTCCAACAAACAGGATTATAAACACCACGCCGAAGACTCGCGCAGCTGCATTCCAGGCCGCTGTCGACACAGGGACGGACGACGCCTGCACCGAAAGGCCATCGCCGAAGCCGTTGAGATACAGGGTTACTGCGATCGCCATGATGCCCGATACGAGACCGGCGATCCTGCCGAGGCACCATACGGTAAAACACAGGGGCGTCAGATACAGAGGGTTCAGAGAGATATGCGGTCCGGTCGCACCGTCGATGACGAGCACCGCACTCCACAGCACGCTCAGCAAGACCGCGGCTGCCGCCGTCTCGAGATCCGCTGATCTGCGCAGCGCCATCTCGAGTGGTGACCACCTGCCTCTCGCATGACGGTGCTCAGGGGATAACGGAGCGCTCAGGTCCAGCGCGCTCTTCAACGGCACTGCAAACTCCCCGAAGATCCGTCCTTAACTGCTACGAGCAGCCCCTGATATCCACCCCTGAAGCACCTATGCATGGCGGGCACTCTGCGTCGCCGTCTCAGGCGGGCTTATGTGCAAATATCGGCTATTGAAGCCTGCTTCTGCCACCAGCATTTCCCAGTCCGGAATAGTCACACCACGTTTGCTATGGGTGATCAGGCCGTCGCTGATGAGACCTTTCAAGGTCCTGTTGATATGAACGGCCGTAAGGCCAAGCGCATCTGCCAGTTGCTCCTGCGTCATCGGCAGTTCGTACGCCTGCCCGGGTGGTAGGCTATGGTTGTTCAACCTGAAGGCAAACTCGCACAGCAGATGAGCGATGCGGGTGCGCGCATCGCGACGGCCGATATTGAGCATCCATTCCCGCGCCATCGATAGCTCGACGATCGTCGCGACGAAAAGCGCGTACGCCGCGGACGGGCACTTCGCGGCCAACTCGTGGAGTGCCGCATGGGATATCGTCACCACCTCGCACCGCGTCAGGGTCTGCACATTATTGTCTGCAGTGGCGAGATGCAGCTGCTGCAGATTATAGATTTCGCCGGGAATATGGATCGCAACGATCTGGCGCAGCCCTTCCACGCTGGTTTTATGCCGGTAGGCGACGCCGGAAACCAACATGCCGCAGTGATCGGGCATATCCCCGTCACGCAGCAAATAGCTGCCGGTTTCGAAGAAACGCGTCGTGTATGGCAGTTCGAGTAGTCCAACCCGATCTTGCGCCGAGATCGTCGCATGGAGAGCGAGTTTATCGACCATGCGAACGAGCGGGCTCATGCTGGACATATTCAATATCAAATCCCTGCAAATGCAGGGCTAAATCGCATGCACTCTTGGTTCAGCATTAATGCGGTATGATTTATTCAACTTAACTTATCATAACCCAAGTCAAATTACTAATACTTAAAATGATCTAGTACAAAACAACAATTGTTTGTTATCAACAGCTTATGTAGAATTATGTAAGTTCTCACATATGTTTGCATATCATAACTAATCTATGTTGCGTTAAGTGGTTGACGAAGACTAAGCTGAACTTACTACTCTATAGTCCGCGGGCGTACGTGGTCGCGGAGCATCCAGCAATTTACTGACAGACACGATACCCGTCAGCTGCAAACGCTGAATGTGCGGCTCTACGCCTCGACAATCGTGGCGCTTCTGATGGCAAGCTCATTATTGGGCCTCGATAATTCTTACATCTCATCAGTAACCGCCAGCTGCTTCGCGGACCGTGGAAATTACCAGGTTCGGTTAAGCGGCATTAAGCATTCGACAAAGCCAACCTTGAAAGCGCGAGTACCATTCCGGATCGAGGTCGATATCCGTCGATGCAACGTTGACGGTCCAGTCTCCGCATTCGGCGGACACGTGCATGGTCGATATAACGCTCGGCCGGATCCACCGAGGGAACAAAGCTTGCCGTCGACGCGATCTCGGCGCTACCCGCCGTGCCATGGCTACCCTGTCGATCCTCATCGTCCTCCATGATTTCGCACTCGGCGGCACCGAGCGCATTGCCGTGCGCCTTGCCGAAGCGTGGGCTCGGCGCGGCGTCGCAGTCACTATCTTCGCCGGTTCCGACGCGGGGCCACTGCAGACTTTGGCCGGCGACGCGGTCGAAATCGTTCTCGCATCTCCGCCTATCCCACGCGTGCGTGGCTCGCGCATTCAACTGGCGCGAGCCGTTCGCCGGTTCGTCGAATTGCCTAAGTTCGACGTCGTATTCATTCCCGGAAATTTCCACTGGCCCGTAGCCGCAGCATTGGCCGGTACGGACATTCCGGTCGTCGCGCAGGTCAGCGCCGCACTCGACAAGCCGCAACGCGGTCGGCTGCGGCAATGGGCGTTCGAGCGCCGGATGCGATACCTGTTGCGACGGGTACAAGCGGTAGTCGCGCTTTCGGACATAGCACGTGATCAGGCCGACCGGATACTGCGACGCCGCGTGACGACGACGATCGCGTTGCCTGCCCTCGGCGACGATGCACCGCCGCCGATGCCGATCCCCGACACGCTGATGCCGATCGTGCTCGCCGCGGGACGACTGGTGCCCGAAAAGGGGTTCGCACGATTGATCGATGCGTTTGCCCGATTGCCGCAAGACACGGCGCGGCTCGTCATCGTTGGCGAAGGCCCGGAAGCGGAGGCGTTGGCTCGGCAAAGCGAGTCGCTCGGCATCGCCGATCGGGTAGAGCTCGCCGGGTATGTCACCGATATTCGACCTCGGCTTGATGCCGCGCGGCTGGTCGTGCTGGCATCGGAATTCGAGGGGTATCCGGCAGTACTGGTCGAGGCGCTGGCGGCAGGCAGGCCGGTGGTTGCGACCGATTGCACCCCGGCGACGCGGCTGCTCGACACCCCTAGCGCGGGCCTGGTTGTGCCGCTGAACGATAGCGAGTCCCTCGCACGCGCGATCGCGACGATGCTTGCGCAAGCTCCGCCCGACCCTGAGGCTCTGGCGGCACTGGTCGACCACCACCGGATCGGTTCGGTCGCGCGTGCGTATCTCGATGTTTTCGAGCGCGTCCGCTCGTGACCTTACAGCCGATGCGGATCGCCTATGTCATCAATTCGGTCGAGGGCGGCGGCGCCGCGTCGCCGGTCCCGGCCGTACTCGGCGTGCTCCGCGACGGCGGCGCGCAAGTCGCGGTGTTCGCCCTTACCGCTCGCGATCGGCGCGGCGAGGCGGCGATGCGCGCCGCCGAGTTCGAGGTGCATGTACGCGACGGCGGCGAGACCGATCACGTAGCAGCGCTGCGGTGGCTCGATGCGACGCTGAAAGACTGGGAACCGACGCATCTCTGGACCTCGTTGACCCGCGCAACGCTGTTAGGCCAGATTGTCGGCCTGCGGCGTGGCTGGCCCGTCGTCAGCTGGCAACATGCCGCATTTCTCAAGCCGGCCAACCAAGTCCTGCTCCGCGCGATGCAGCGCTTGTCGCGGCTTTGGGTGGGCGACTCTACCGCGGTGACCCGGCTGACCGCGGAACGTCTTCACGTCCTCCCTGAGCGCTTGGTCCAATGGTCGATCTTCCGTGCCGATCCTGACGCGCGTCAGGCGACACCGCTACGCGAGGGGCAGCCGGTCCGGATAGGCAGTCTCGGGCGCCTCCATCGCGTCAAGGGCTACGACGTCCTGATCGAGGCGCTCGCTCGTATCGAAACAAGCACGCCCTACGAAGTCGTGATCGCCGGCGATGGATCGGAACGCGACACGCTCGTCGCCCGTGCCCGGACGCTCGGGCTTGAGACGCTGCGGTTCGCCGGTTACGTCGCAGACCCGGCAGCGTTTCTCACGGATTGCCACGTCTACGTACAGCCGTCGCGATCCGAGGGGCTATGCGTTGCGGCGCATGAGGCGATGCAGGCCGGATTGCCGGTGGTCGCTTCGGCAGTCGGCGAACTCCCGTCCAGTATAGTCGAGGGCGAAACCGGCTTCACGGTCCCACCCGGCGATCCCGCTGCGCTCGCCGCGGCGCTATCGATCATCCTGGCCAATCCCGCGAAATTGTCCGCGATGGGCCAAGCGGGTCGGGCTCGCGTTCTCGCGAATTTCGGACCGGAGCGGTTTGCCGCCACCGGCCTAACTATCCTCGATCGAATGCGCGCTTTCGGACTGCCCGGCCGAACTTCCTGACCTCGCGTACGGCTTCGATCGAAAGCCCGTGCAACGACAATTCGGTCCGCTTCATATCGACCAACGTTACCGGCCCTGCTGCTGACAACGTATGGAAACCCTCGACGTACGGCGCACACGAGTCCGGCGGCATCAGCGAGGGCCCGACCTCGGCCTCAAACCGCTCGCTGTTCAAAACGGTCATCGTCAGGGGCCGGATCCCTCCCCCGTAGGTCCGACTACAGTCCTGCACGGGCAGCACGATCCGACCGTCAATCGCCACCGGCATCCCACCCGGCCGTGCACTTCCGACATCGACGCGGACCGGGTTGGCGGGATGCGGCACCCATGGGCCTGCCAACCGCTTGGCATAGGCGACGTGCAATGCCCGCATCTTGTCCGGTTCGCGGTCGGCCGAGGTGTAGAACAGCCACCATAGCCCGTCATGGAACACCGGCGTCGCATCCACCGCGACGTGATCGAGTTCGATCACGTGCGCCGGCTCCCACCGGGTCGGAAAGTCGACCGCGCGGTACAGGGTCAGCCGGTTGGACCGATGCGCTTCGGGGAGCATCCAGGTCTCGCCCTCCCCCTCGAACACCAGCGGGTAGGACAGATGCCAAGGCTCGTTGAGGACCGGCTGGCGATCCACCAGACGAAAGTCGGCGTCGTAGACCAGCACGTCGATCGAACCGATCCGGACGCGGTAGTCGTACGTCTCGACGAACACGTATAGCCGTCCGTCGCGCCATAGCCCGAACGGGTCCGCCAAGAACTGGAAGCTACCCATCGGCGGCAACCACATCATCGGAAAGCCGGCGATCGATCCGCGCGCCAGAATGGCCTCGGCTGTCGCCATTACGATGGCGGGGCGCCAGATGTCCTTGCGTAGAGCCACGGTGGTCGATCGATCCCAAACGCCGCGCCAGGCATTGGCACTGCGCCGGCCTTCTCGCGGCGGTTCAGGCTACGCGCAACCCCTGCGTTCCCGTGATCGTCTCCTGTTCGCGCTCGGGGAAGACGCTCGGGGTCGTATTGCCGAGGACGCTCATCACTGCGCGCGCAGCACGAACGGCGGAGCGTTCGGTTGTCAACTCGAAGCTGCGCTCGAACAGCGCGCGCTGGACCGGCCGATATCGATCATGTCGCGCGACTGCACGATCGAGTGCGTCGCCCAGTCCTTCGGTGCCGGTAACGACTTCACCCGCCTGCCAGTGCGCATAGTTCGGATCGCCTTCCCACTTTGTCGCGTGCGCGTCGAGAAACAGGCAGGGCCGCGGCGTGTGGAGGAACTCGTACACCTGGCTGCTGACATCGCCCAGATAGATGTCGGCAGCGGCGGTATAGGTCATGTCGGTCGACGCCGCGCTGCCCAGATCGACATGGATGTTCGGTGCATCGAGAAAGCGCTGGTCGATCCGGCCGGCACGATCGACCCGAAACTTGTCGATCGTCAGCACGAACTTGCGGTGGAACAGCATGACGTGAGGCGCAAAGATGAGGTTGTACCGGTCATCTCGCAGGAAATGCTCCAGCACCGCACGGCCTTGTTCATACCAGGACGACAGGTGCGGCGACGGATGGGGATTGTAAAGCACGGTTGGCTTGCCGTTCGCCTGGAACGGCAGGCGCGGCGCTGGTTCGGGCATCAGGTCGAACTTGGGATAGCCGATCAGGCTCATTCGGTTCAACGGTACGCCAGCATCGCGGTGCAGGCGCTGGCGGATCTTGCTGCCCGACACCAGCACGTGATCGAACGTCGCGCTTTGCTTGTTAAAGCCAATTGCCCGGTCGCCGGCGCCGTGGCGCGTATGGATGATCTTGAGATCGTCGAGGCCGTAGCGGGTCTTGAGCAATAGCGAGGTCTTCTCGGCGACGACCAGCGCGTCGAGCGACCGGAAGAAATCGAGGTTGTCGCGGTAGATGCCGATCTTGGTCACCGGCAGCGCCCACTCGAACGTGCTCGCCAGCGCGCGCGTCGACGCGCGGCGCAGGCTGAGTTCGATGAGCGAAACGGTGACGCCCAGTCGCGCGCACAGCCGACGCACTTCGTCGGTGAGCCGGGCGTTGGTGGTGGCGACGACGATCTCCGCATTCGGATAGCCCTGCGCCATTGCCAACGCCGTCGGGAGGGCATGCGCGACCTGGTGAACCTGGTCGTGGTTGAATAGAAAGCCGATCTTCATGCCCGGTAGACGTTCCCGACGGGGGCGACCCTCACTAAATATTTCGTCATTTTTGCAGAAACGCGGAACTTTCCGTTCGCCGACGCAACCAGGGAAGTCTAAGCGCTCGCGATGCGTTCGTTTCTAACCCGTATGACGTTTCGACCGGCGCATTGCGTGAAAGCCGAACCGTCCGGCGATGCGCAGTCGGGCCTGTGGCTCGTCTTGGCCAACCTCGGACATTTGCTCGGCGGCAAGGCCGCGGCGGGGGTGATGAGCCTCGTATATCTCGTGCTCGTGACCCACCGGCTGGGCGCGGCCGACTACGGCGTTCTGGTGCTGGTCAACGCTTATGCCGTACTCATCGGCAGCGTCCTGGCATTCTCGGGCTTTCACGGCGTGGTGCGCTATGGCGGGCTTGCGCTTGAAGCAGGTGATCGTGCGGGGTTCGCGCGGATCGTCCGGTTCATGGCGGTGATAGAAGTGGCGTGCGGTGTCGCGGCGGTCATCGTCGCCGCCTTGCTCGCTCCGCTGATCGCGCCACGGCTCGGCTGGTCGCAAGACACGATCCGGATCGCCATTCCGTATTCGCTCGCCGTGATCGCCACCATCCGCGCGACGCCACAAGGGCTTCTCCAGATCGCCGGACGGTTCGACCTGATCGGTATCCACCAGGCCGTGTCCCCTTCGATCCGCCTCATCGGTGCGCTCGGGGTGTGGTTCGCGGGCGGTGGACTGACGGAATTCATCGCAGTCTGGCTGGTCGCCGCCATTGCGGAGGGGCTGGCGATGTGGGGCTTCGGCTGGGTGGCGTGGCGCAAGCTCGCGGCTGGCGAAACCGTACGGGGTCCATGGCGTAGCGCCGCCCGTGATACCGAAGGTCTGAAGCGGTTCATCCTCATCACCAACTTCGACATCACCGTACGCGAACTCGCGCCCAACCTCGCGCCGCTGACGGTCGGCTGGCTGCTCGGGCCGGCGGCGGCGGGTTTGCTCGCGCTGACCCAACGCGCGACGTCGCTGCTCGCGCAGCCGACGGTGTTGCTCAGCCAGGCAAGCTATGCGGTACTCGCCTCCCAGGCGGCGCGCAACGATATCGCCGCGCTGAGGCATACCGTCTGGCGCAGCGCCGGACTGGCACTCGCGATAGCACTGCCGATCGTCCTCATCCTCGCGGTCGCCGGCGATCGGCTGCTCACGACGCTCGGCGGCGCGAGCTTCGGTGGCGGCACCATGCTCCTGATCCTCATCGCCACCGCCCGCGCCGCCGGGCTCGCCAGCGCACCCCTCGCATCGGGATTGACCGCTCTTGGCTTGCCGGGCCGTTCGATGACCGTCGGGCTCGTCACCAGTCTCGCGCTCTACCCGCTCCTGCCCGCTATGTTGTGGGCGTTCGGCGCCAACGGAGCGGGCTGGCACGCGCTGCTCCAGAACGGCATCGCGATCGTTGCACTGGCGCTGATGTTTCGCAGCGACGCGAAGGCCAAGCCGGCATGACGATTGGCGGTCTCCGCGCAGTCTTCCTGTCGGAGCGGGCGATGCTCCTGCGTCTGCTCGTCGCTCGCCTTGGCAGCGTCGAGGAGGCCGAAGATGCGTTGCAGGACCTCTGGCTGAGGCTGGACACTGTCACCGGCGGTCCGATCGCCGAACCCGTCGGCTATATCTGCCGGATGGCGAACAATATCGCGGTCGACCGCCGCCGCCGCGCCGCACGGCGTTCGGATCGCGATACGGAATGGCTGGAAACGCAGGCGAAGGCAGACGAGCACCCCGATGCCGAACGCGCGCTGCTCGCTCGCGAACGGCTCGCGCGGGTCGAAGCGACGCTAGCCGGCCTGCCCGACCGGGTCGCCACCGCGTTTCGCCTCTACAGGTTCGAGGATCTCGGGCAGAAGGCGATCGCCGCGCAGATGGGCATCACCGTCAGCGGGGTCGAGAAGCTCCTGCACCGCGCGTATCTGCGAATTCACATGCAACGGAGCAATTCCGGTGCGGAAGAACCGAAAGCAGGACGTCTCACTCATGAGGGGGACCAGCGCGATGGTCGATGAGTGGAGCAAGGACGGTAGTTACGGATCGCATGCCGCGGCGCAGGCGGTTGCGTGGCATCTCCGCTTGCCCGGTGCCGATGTCGGCGCATGGCTCGCGTTCACCGACTGGCTCGAGGCTGATCCCGAGCACGCGCGCGCCTATGAAGCATTGGCCATCGCCGATGCCGAGCTGACCGATTCGCTCTCGCCGCCCGATTGGTCGCGTGCCACGCCGCCTGTTGCCGCCAACGACGATCCCCCGAAGCCGGGGCGGCGCTGGATGCTCGGCGGCCTCGCCGGACTGGCGGTGGCCGGGATCGCCGGCGTCCTGCTGCCGCTTGAGACCCCGACGATTACCGCGGCACGGGTCATCGAGACACCGGCCGGAGTCCGCAGGAGCGTGACACTGGCGGATGGCAGCCGCATCGACCTCAACGGTGGCACGCGGCTGGCACTCGTCGACGGCGCCTCTCGACTCGTGACGTTGGAAGGCGGCGAAGCCACGTTCCGCATCACCCACGATGCGGCGCATCCGTTCGTCGTCCAATCGGGTACGATGCGGTTGCAGGACGTCGGAACGGTCTTCAACGTGACGCGCGTCGGGCCGCATCTGGGTGTTCAGGTGGCCGAGGGCGCGGTCATGTTCCAGCCCGAACGGGAGCGGATCATGCTGACCGCAGGCGCAGCGCTTTCCCATGTCGACGGTGAGGCACCGCGGCTGTCGGGGATCGCGGTCGACGACGTCGGCAGCTGGCGCAAAGGACGGCTGGTGTTCCAACATACTTCGGTGCGCCTCGTTGCCGCCGCCCTGGAACGCAGCACCGGGACCGTCATCAGCGTTGCTCCTGGCCTGGCGGAAACACCGTTCACCGGCTCGATCCGCTTGTCGGGCGGACCGAACCGTATGATCCCCCGCGCCGCCGCACTGATCGGGGTCCGTGCGAAGCAGGTCGACGGCCACTGGCAGTTGGTCGGAGGCGATGCCGGTCCGTAAATTCCGCATCGCCGTTTCGCTGCTCTTCGCACCGTTGCTTGCACACTCGCTCGTTGCGCCCGCCCATGCCGCGGACCGGCGCGCGATCGCCGTGGCGGCGGGGCCGCTTGACCGTGCGATCGCCGTCCTCGCGCAACAGGCGGGAATCGACATCGGCAGCGCGGAATCGGGTTTATCGCATGCCACGACCCGCGGAGTGCAGGGCACGTTGACCGCCGCAGCAGCGCTGAACCGAATGCTCGCTGGGACGCCCTATGTCGCGCAGCGTCTGGGGCCCGACAGCTTCAGGGTCGTTCGTCGGCATGTGGTTTCCGAGCGTGTCACGCCGGTTGGTCTCACGAAACCGTCACACGACCCGATATCGCCCCCCGTCGAGATACCGTCCGAAATCATCGTCACCGCGACCAAACGCGCGACGACGCGACTACGCTTTCCCGGCGCGCTTACGATTTTGCGTCCGGCGAGCCGGTCGAGCATGCAGAACGATGCGGCGAATGGCATGGACGAAGCGATCGCGGCGTCACCGATCCTCCAGAGCACGGCGCTGGGCGCCGGGCGCAACAAGCTGTTCATACGGGGGATCGCTGACAGCAGCTTTACCGGCCCCACCCAATCGACCGCTAACGTCTATTTCAGTGAAGTACCGGTTGCCTATAACGGGGCGGATCCCGGACTGAACCTATACGACGTCGATCAGGTTGAGGTGCTGGAGGGGCCGCAGGGTACGTTGTACGGTGCGGGCGCGATCGGCGGCATCGTCAGGTTGGTGCCGCACCCGGTGGACGTGTCGCGGGCGGCCGCGAACATCTCGGGCGGGGTCAGCGCTACCAGATCGGGCAATTCGGGCAGCGATCTAGCGGGAATGGTCAACATCCCGATCGAGAGCGGTACCGCCGGGCTGCGCGCCGTTGGCTACCGCGTCGTCGATGGTGGCTATATCGACGATGTGCGTCGCGGCCTTCACGACGTCAATCGCGTGAGCACGACCGGGGGGCGGCTCGACGTCCGCGTCCTCCCTGCGAGCGGCTGGACCATCGACGCGGGAATCGTCGTCCACAATGTCGTCGCGCCCGACTTACAATATGCAGAACGCGGCATGGGCTCCTTGTCACGCGCATCCTTTCTCGCCCAACCGTTCGAACAGAAGTATCTTCTCGGGCGTGTTGTCGTCGATCGGCACTGGGACGGCGGTCTGCACCTCGTGTCCGCGACCGGCTTGGTCCACCGCGATGCCCAAAGCCGGTTCGACGCTACCCGACCGAGCCGACCGGGCCGACCTGCCCTGCCGTTGGCTTACGACACGGATGAGCGCAGCCGACTGTTCTCGCACGAAACGCGGCTGTCTCGCGCCAAGCCGAACGGCGCCGGCTGGCTGGTCGGCGTTGCGGTGATCCAGGCACGCGACGCCTATGCTCGTCGATACGGCGTACCGGATCAGTTGCACGACATCGTCGGCGTCACCAATCGGACGCTCGATGCAGCCGTATTTGGCGAGGCCGGCATCGCGATCAGCCCGGCGTTGACGATCACCGGCGGCGGCCGGCTCACGCATCAACGGACCGATGGCGATCCCATCGCAAGCCTCCGCACGACGACCTTTATCCGCGGGCGTAGTTCGACCCGGTTCGATCCGACATTGGGTGCGTCCTGGCTGCTGACGCCGAGCCTCGCTGCGTATGGCCGCTTTCAGTCCGGCTTCCGAACCGGCGGCATCACCGTGGCGCCAGGCGTCGGTCGCGTCGTCGATCTTCTCTCCGATACCGTTCATGTCGCGGAGGTCGGCCTACGCAAGGAACGCCGCGGGTCGCTCGGGCTCGCGGGTTCGGTCGGCCTTTCACTGACCGATTGGCAGCATATCCAGGCGGATCTCGTCGATCGCTCCGGATTTCCGTTCACGACCAATATTGGCAACAGTCGGATCCGGGGGCTCGAAATGAGCGCCGACTGGGTGCCGGTGCCGGGATTGCAGATCGCCATGGCGATGTTCCTCAACGATACCCGCGTCACCGAGCCCGATCCCGATCCGGCGTTGCGTCGCCAGGTTGGCGCTCGACTGCCGAATACGCCGCCGTTCGCAGCGTCGGGCAGCGTCGGCTATGAATGGGCGATCGACGCCAATACACGCGCGAGCGTCGATGCGGGATGGCGGTATGTTGGCCGCTCGACCGTCGGTACGCAGTCGCCGCTCGACATTTCGCAGGGCGAATATGGCAGCGCGCATCTGGCCGGCACGTGGACGAACAGGAATCTACGACTGACGGCGACTATCGAGAATGCCTTCGACGTGAAAGGCGATCGTTTTGCCGGCGGTAACCCATTCGCCTTGGCGGCGCGTAACGAATATACGCCACTGCGTCCCCGAACGTTCAGATTGGGCGGTTCGGTCGCCTGGTAGTCGGCGAACGGATAGGCAATCATAGCGATGGTCACCAGCTACCTATGACAACAGGCAAATCTCGCGGATCGCTTTTGTTTAAGCCTGCAACGCGGCGATTTCCTGATCTGCGCGAAGGAACATATGAGGGTTTACGTTAGCCGGCCAACCAATCGGTTGTGATCGCGCCCCTATGCCCTTCCGGCGCCAACACGGCGCGCAGTGCCTCCAGCATAGGCGGCAGCGTCTGCGTGAAGGCGTAGGGCGGATTGACGATGTAAAGACCTGCGCCATTATAGATGCCGGGCTGATCTTGATCGTACAGCCAATGCTCCACCGCGAGAAATTTCGGGATGCCGAGCTTCCGTAACTGCTCCTTCCACCGCCAATGCGTGGTGCGGTCTTTCAGCGGATACCAGATCACCGTCACGCCATGCGCCCATTTACGGTGAGCGGCGGCGAGCGTGGCTGTGATACGTTCGCGCTCATCGGTCTGCTCGTACGGCGGGTCGACAACCACCACGCCGCGCGCGGTTCGGGGCGGGAGCACCGCCAGCCAAAGCTCATACGCGTCGCGCTCATGTACCGCAGCGGACGTGTCGCGCATCGCGCCGCGCAGGGTATAGGCGTCCGCGGGATGTTTTTCGTTCAGGATCAGGAAATCCTGCGGGCGCAGAAGCTGCGCAAGGATCCGCGGCGAGCCGGGGTAAAAGTGCGGCTCGGCGCCGACATTCACCGCCCGCACGGCGGCACGATAGTCGTTCAGCAATGGGTTCGTATCGGCAAAAGCCCGCAGCACGCCCTGCCCGGACTCGCCCGTGCGTTGGGCGTCCCCGCCGCCAAGATCGTACAGGCCGCAGCCGGCATGGGTGTCGATCAGCGTCAGTGCGCCGGGTTTTTGCTGCAAGGCCCGCACGAGGGCGATCAGTAAGCTGTGCTTGACGACATCGGCGCTGTTGCTGGCATGGAAGGAATGACGATAATTCATTGCAATTAAAAATCCTGACAATCTACCTTCGTCGTGCTGCCGGGGGCGGTTGCCGAGCGCGAGGCGATTGAAGTAACCAATCCGGTGCTGGTATAAAGTCGGGCGGAAACCTTCAACGGACTTCTGCGCGGGACCTCAAGCCCGTTAGCGAACCAGGTTGCCGGCGCAACGCTCGTGCAGGTTCTTGATCAGTCGTGGGTTGATCCGTTGGGCCGACCGATGAGCGCCTGACGTTCCACACCGCGCCCCCTAGCGCGGTGACGTGAAAGTGGGCCTGAAGGCTCACGCCGCCCGCCGCGCTGTGCTGGAAGAGCTCGCCGCGCTCGGGAATAGATGCTGGTTCGCCCAGGGGAATGATAAGGTGCGCGCACGGGTAGTTATTCCGAGCACCATCAAAACGGGAAGACGTGCGAGGCAAGCCCGTTGCACGGTAGCGGACGATCCCGTTCACCACCGTGCAACGGTAATCGATCACCCGGCTACCGTGACGGAATAGTCCATTGCGGCGAGATCGCTACGCAGATCGGGACCAGTGGGCTTCCACCCCAGCCGCGCCTGCGTCCAAGTGCTCGATGCGATCATATCGAGTGCAGCAAAGGGCGCCATCCAGCCGAAGTAATGCTCGACCTCGTCGTCTCCGACTGAGCGGACCGGCAGTCCGGTACCTTTACCGATTGCTTCGGCAATGGTGCGCGCATCGACGCCCTCTTCTGCCGAAGCGTGGTATCTCGCGCCTGGCTCGCCGCGTTCGAGCGCCAGAACATATAGCTTGGCGACGTCGCTGACGTGCGCGGCCGCCCAGCGCGTCGTGCCCTCGCCTAGATACGCCATCGCTCCCGCACGACGCGCCTCGGCGATCAGCGGCGTTATCAACCCGGCCCTGGTGGTGTCGTGCACCTGTGGCAGCCGAATGGTGCGCACGTCGATGCGTCGGGCGATCAGCGCTGCGGCGGCGAGCTCGGTGACGATGCGCGGATTGGCGTGGAGCGGGTTGAGTACATCCTCGGTCGCAGGACCGCCGTTCCGCGGCGTGCCGATGCCGATCCCCGAGGTGATCAGGATCGGCTTGTCGGTGCCCGCGAGCGCATCACCCATCGCCATGATGTTGCGTTCGTCCTTTGCCGTATTCGCGAGGAAGGCTTCGAAATTGTGGTCGAACGCGCAGTGGATGACCGCGTCGGCCGCGGCCACGCCGCTGGCGAGCGTCTCCGGATGTTCCAGGTCGCCACGATGAACTTCGACCCCGGCCCGCTCGAGCTGCTGGGCGCCGACATCGGACCGCGTGAGCCCGAGCACGTGATGGCCGCGGCCGAGCAGCTCGGGGATGACGTGAGAGCCGATAAAGCCGGTCGCACCGGTCACAAAAACACGCATGGGAAATTTCCTTGTTGCCTGGCGACCATATTCAACGCCTCGGCAACGTGTTAAAGTAGTGAACTTATCGTGGTATAAGCTTCAACAGGATCGATCATGGCCAGCGACGTGTCCAATCCGCTCGGGACCTATCTGCGGGATCGCCGTACCCGGCTCGACCCCGCGGCGTTCGGGTTTGCGGGCGGACGGCGCCGCACGCCCGGTTTGCGCCGCGAGGAGGTGGCGAGCCGCGCGAATATCAGCCCGACCTGGTACACCTGGCTCGAGCAGGGCCGCGGCGGCGCGCCATCGGCCGACGTCCTCGATCGCATCGCGAAAGGGTTGATGCTCACCGAACCGGAGCGCGAGCACATCTACATGCTCGGTCTCGGACGTCCGCCGGAGGCACGCTACCAGCCTGTCGACGGGATCTCCCCGCGGCTCCAGCGCGTGCTCGACGGGATGATGCTGAGCCCCGCGATCATCAAGACGGCGATGTGGGACGTGGTGGGCTGGAACCGAGCGGCCGCGGTGCTGCTGACCGATTATGCCAAGCTGCCGCGGGAGGGACGCAACATCCTGCGGCTGATGTTCGGCAGCGACCATGTCCGTGCCCGCAACGCCGATTTCGACAGCATCGCCCGCTTCGTGGTGGGCGCCTTTCGCGCCGATGTGGCGCGCGCGGGCGCCAGCACCAGCGTCGAGGTCACGAAGCTGGTCACCGAACTGTCCCGGCTCAGCCCGGAATTCGCGGCGATGTGGGAGGACAACGACGTGGTCGCCCATGCCGACGGGGTGAAGCGCATCCATCATCCCGATGCGGGGCTGCTCGCGATGGAGTTCTCGTCGTTCGCTGTCGAGGGACGCCCCGAACTCGGCATGATCATCTACAACCCGGCGTCATCAGACGATGCTGAACGCCTCCGCGTGCTGCTGGACGGAAATAAAGGCTGACAGGTCCCTGCACTCCTACCGCCGCAAGCGAACAGGCTGTTGACGCAGCCTCTCACAGTTGCGTGCCTTCAGATCCGCACCATCTGCGCAGGGTCGCTAGCCGCGAAGCCAAGACCGGCATGCCCCGGCCCCGGGTGGCGGAGCGGAACGGGACGTCCCTCGCGGCGCATTCGCGCGATCGCCTCAGGCCAGGACGGGAGGTCGGCGCCGTCCTGAACCCAGCGAACGGTGCTAGCCTCGTCGCCCCACTCGCTCATCTCGGGCATCGCGGTGCGGTGGGCGCCACCGGTGACATAGGCCAGCAGTGCGGCCTCGTTTCGCCACACGCTCATCGTCCAATAGGCGCGATCGCGGTCATGGCGTAGCGCGCCGGCGATATAGCCATCGCTTCTCCTGATCTGCGCCAAGCAGCGTTGCGCGTGGATCAGGAAGACAGGCAGGAACCGCAGGCTGCGAACGCGGAAGCGGGTGACGCTGACGATGAAGCGGTCGCTCACACCGTCACCACCAGCTTGGTCGCCGACACGCCGCGACGTTGGCGCTCGAGTGCTCCTGGGATCGCCGCCAGCCCGTGCCCTACGATTTCGACTGCCGGCGCCGCCACGTAGCGGCCATCGGCCAGCGCTTCGGGCAGGAACGTCTCGAAGATCATCGGTCCCACTTCGTTGTTGATCAGCGTGCTGCCCCAGATCATTTTCAAGGTCACCTTCTTGCGGCGTGCGCTCAGCGCGAGCGCGATATTGCCCGCGACCGTGCCGGCCATCGCAGCCATCAACTTTCGCCAGTGACCGCGCCCTGCCGGTACTGCGTCGAACGACGCGGGCGGCGTCGCCATCGCGATGAAGCGATTGCCTTGGCACGGTCCCAGAATATCGATGCACGGCTGCACGGACCCCGCGCCGATCGCGACCGCGCCTGCGACCGTTTTCCCGCGCAACGCCGCGGCAATGTCGGCAACGACGGTCGGGCTGCGATAGTCGAACGCGGCGATCGCGCCGAGCCGCTCGAGCAGGTCGAAGTTGCGCGGCGAGGCGGTGGCGATCACTTCGTAGCCAGCGGCGACAGCCAGTTGCACCGCATTAACGCCGACGCTGGTCGACCCTCCCCACACCAGGACGGTCTGACCGGCTGCCGGCGCTCCCTTGCAGGGCGCATTCAGAGCGAGGAAATCGCGCTGGAAGAGCGCGCAAGCTGCCGTCGAGATGCCGAGCGGCAGCGCGCTCGCATTTTCGAACGCGAGCATATCCGGAATTGCCGCCGCCATATGCTCGAGCAAGACGACATAGGTCTGGAATGCGCCCTCCGCAGCCCGGTTACGCGTCTGGTCGGTGCTGGCGGCAAAGCCGACGACCCGGTCACCAACCTTGAACCGTGTCACGTCCGCTCCGACGGCAACAATATCGCCCGCAACGTCGGAACCGACGATGGCCGGGTAGTACAGATAGGGGGTCATCAAGTCGCCCGAGGTCTGCACCAGCCGGTCCATCGGGTTCACTGCAATCGCACGGGTACGGATGACGACCTCGCCCGACTGCGCACTCGGAAACGGCGCCGCCGCTAGGGTGAAGGCGGCACGCTTGGAGGAAAGCCAGAGGGCGGTGTTGTCGGTCATGATCTATCTCCCGCGGTGCCAGGTGACGATGCATCGCTGGGATTCGGGATAGGCCCGTGACACCGGACGGCCCATGCTGCAAAGTCCGCCAGTTCATCGCCAGCGTCCAGGAATTGCCGCTATGGATCCCTTGTCGGACGTACTCGCCCTGCTGAAGCCGAGCAGCTACGGCTTTCGAGGTCTCGACGCGGGCGGAGACTGGGCGCTTGCCTATCCCCCGGCCGAGGGCGTCAAATGCTTCGCCATTCATACCGGGAACTGTTGGATCGCGCTTGAAGGCGGGGACGCGCCGATTATCCTTGAAGCGGGCGACTTCATCCTGCTGCCGGGCCGGTCCGCGTTCAGCCTCTATAGCGCGATCAGCGCGCCGGTGACCGACGCTTTTGCCTTCTTCCCGTCGTTCCCGGCCGGCGAGACTGGCGTCCTGGGCGGCGGCGGCAGTTGCTCGGGCGTAGGCGGCTTCTTCGACTTCACCGGGCTCCACACCGACCTGCTGCTCGGCGTCCTGCCCCCGATCGTTCACATCCGAGCAGAGGCAACCAAGGCGGCACTCGGCTGGTTGATCGAGCGGCTGATGCGCGAGCTGCGTGATCCGCAACCGGGCGGGACGCTTATGGCCAGGCATCTGGCGCAGGCGCTGCTGATCGAGGCGCTGCGGTTACATCTTGCCGAGCGCTCGCCGCACAGCGCAGGCTGGCTGTTCGCGCTGGCCGACACGCAGATGCGTGCAGTCATCTCGGCTATGCACGCCGCCCCTGCCCGGCGCTGGACGCTCGCCGACCTCGCCCGGACAGGCGGCATGTCGCGCTCGAGCTTTGCCGTGCGGTTCAAGCAAACGGTAGGCCAGTCGGCGATGGACTATCTTACACGCTGGCGGATGATGGTGGCGGCCGATCGGCTGGCGAGCGGGCGTGTCTCGATCGCATCCGTAGCACCAGCGGTCGGCTACGAGTCCGAAAGCGCGTTCAATGCGGCGTTCAAGCGAACGTTCGGCCACTCACCCAGGGAATTCGCCAAGGCGGTGGCCGCGTAGCCGACCTTCCGGACGCAGACCGTGCAGGGTTGTAGCAGGAAACGGTCATAGCAGTCCCGATATCAGGACATCGATAATCGCACCCGCGCGCGCACGGCCGGTCGCTTCGTCCATTCCAGCGACTAAGACGGTGTCGAGGCGGAGGCTGAAGTAGCCGTGAACCATGGACCACGCAGCGATAACCGCCGTGTCGTTGCTCGTATGCTTCGAGGGCGCGCTGTCCGCCAGCCCGCTGCGCAGGCCGGCTTCAGGCCGCCGGTATCGAGATTACCAAGTCTTGCGGCGACACCCATACTCGGTCGTTCGTTACCATGTCCCAGCAGCCCAACTTCCGCCATTCGTTCAGCTTCCATATTTAGACTGAACTGTTTGACGGAAGGCCAAACGATTGCTTCACGCGTTTTCCAAAGGCCTGTGCTTACCACGCTTGGCGATACCCTAAGCAACTAGACGATTGTTGGCGTTATCCCGCCATCGACGCGCAACGCGGCGCCGTTCGTCGCCGCAGCCAGCGGGCTCGCGACATAGGCGACCATGGTGGCAACCTCTTCCGGCTCGATCATCCGCTGGATCAGCGAGGTCGGGCGGTCCCGACTGAAGAATTCGCGTTCGATCTCGGCGTCCGATTGCGAGGCATCGCTTGCCACGCTCTTGAGGAAGTTCACGATACCCTCGGACCGCGTCGTGCCCGGCATCACCGTATTGACCGTGACGTTGGTGCCCTTGGTCAGTGCTGCGAGACCGCGCGAGATGGCAAGCTGCGCAGTCTTGGTCGTGCCGTAGTGGATCATGTCGGACGGGATCAGCACGGCGGATTCGCTCGAGATGAAGATGATCCGCCCCCAGTCGCGCGCGAGCATGCCGGGGAAATACGCCCGTGCCAGCCGCGCGCCGGACAACACGTTGACCTCGAAGAAGCGGCGCCAGTCGTCGTCGGTGATGTCGGCGAATGGCTTGGATTCGTAGATGCCGAGGTTGTTCACGAGGATGTCGACCGCGGGCACCGCCGCGACGAGCACCGCTGCGCCCTCGGCTGTTGCTGCATCGGCGAGAATGGCGCGGGCTGCACCGATATCGGCGACGGCAGAATCTAGCTTGGCCTGGTCACGACCGCAGATGATGACGTCGGCACCCTCGGCGGCGAGCTGGCGGGCGATCTCAAGTCCGATGCCGGCGGTCGATCCGGTGACGAGCGCGCTTTTGCCGCGAAGTTTCAGGTCCATGCGAATGTCCTAGGTTGGTGAAGGGTCGGTCGAAACTTAAGGTAGGGCCACCCCAGTCGCTTGATAATCGCGCGCTTTGGCGCTTTACCCATGAAGCAATTTCACAGGTGACCAATGGACAACCGCGCGGGCGAGATGCAGGTCTTCCTGCGAGTGGTCGATACCGGCAGCTTTTCCGAGGCTGCGCGGGCGTTGCTGATGACGCCGTCGACAGTCAGCAAGCTGATCGCGCGGATCGAGGCGCGGATCGGGGTGCGGCTGATCGAGCGATCGACGCGGCGACTGTCGCTGACCGCCGAGGGGCAGCTTTACTACGAGCGCAGCCAGATGCTGCTGGCGGACCTGGACGACCTCGACAGCCAGTTGATGCAAGGGGCCGCAAGCCCCGGCGGCACGGTGCGGATCACGGCATCGGTCGGGTTCGGTACGCTTGCGATCGAGCCGTTGCTGCCTGCGTTCTGGCGGCTCTACCCCAATATCGTCGTCGATCTCTCATTGTCGGACGATATCGTCGACCTCTATCTCGACCGGACCGACATCGCCTTCCGGATCGGCATCCTGCCCGACTCGTCGCTGACGGCGCACAAGCTCGGGACCGCACGCCGCGTCATAGTCGCATCGCCGGACTATCTCGCACGCCGCGGTGTTCCTGGCAATTTCGCGGATCTCGCCGACCACGACTGTTTGGGCTTCAACTTCCGCCGGACGATCACGTCGTGGCCGATCGCGGAGGGGGGACGGATCGTCGAGCGCGCCGTCCGGGGATCGCTGATCGCCAACAACGGCGAGACGGTCCGGCGCATGGCCATCGCCGGCGTTGGGCTCGCACGGCTCGCCGACTTCCATGTCCGCGCCGACCTGGCCGAGGGTCGCCTGATAGAAGTCCTTCCCGGGCCTTCTGCCGGCGACAGCGAAAGCGTCCACGCGCTGTCGGTCGGCGCGCGCGAACTGCCGCGCCGGGTGCGCGCCTTCCTCGATTTCGCGGTCCCGCGCCTGCGGGCATCCTTACAGTCAGCGAACGAATGAGCCGGCACGTCAGTCGGTCGCGTCGAGCACCCGGCTGATCCGCCGGTCGGGGATCAGCCAGAGGCCGATGACCGCGACGTACAGTGCGATCGCGATCCAGCGACTGACGAATGCGAGCGGCACCGCCAGCGTATAGAGCGCAATGCTCCCCCAACCCTTCCAGTCCGAACCGATCGCGCGGGCGACCGCGGAGGTCTTTCCGTTGCAGGCGATGATCGCGCGTTCGGTCAGCGTATAGCCGATCGCGGCGAGCCCGAGGACGATCCCGTAGGCAGCAGTCGCACCCGCCGCGAACTGGCTTTCATCGAGCCAGCGGATCACGAAAGGCACCAGGCTGAGCCAGAACAGCAGGAACAGGTTGGCCCACAACACCCGCCCGTCGATCCGATCGACCGCGTGGAACATGTGGTGGTGATTGTTCCAGTAGAGCCCGACGTTCACGAAGCTCAGGAGATAGGCGAGCAGGACGGGGGCGCTTCCGGCCAAGCCGTGGAGATCCCCGGTCTCCGGCACCTTCAGTTCCAACACCATGATGGTGATGATGATCGCAACGACCCCGTCGGTGAAAGCCGCGACCCGTTCCGAGCCCATTCGACGTCCGCTCATGCTCGCTCCGTGCCACTGGTGATTGTCGGTGGAAGCGTAGCCGCGCAATCCTCGGAAGTCCCGGCGGCGGTGGTCGGCCGCAGCGGAATATGTCGGTTATCGGCAAATTTCGTTTCGGTTCGACAATAATGGTGCACGATGGGCGCGCATTGACGAGCGAACGCCTGCTTCAGGAAGCTACGCACATGAAAATCTGGATAGCCTGCCTTGCGACCGTGACGATGATGCTCACGCCGCTGGCCAGCGCCGACGCCCAGCAGCAAACGCCGCGGCCGACGATCGTGCTCGTCCACGGCGCGTTTGCGGAGTCCGGGTCGTGGAACGGGGTGATCGAGCGGCTACGCGCGGACGGCTATACCGTGATCGCCGCGTCGAACCCGTTGCGCGGCGTGGCAAGCGATGCCGCGTCGGTCGCGGGCGTAGTCAATGCGGTGGCGACGCCGGTGGTGCTGGTCGGGCATTCCTATGGCGGGCCCGTTATTACCGAGGCGGCAGCGCACTCGGGCAACGTCAAGGCGCTGGTCTATGTCGCGGCGTTCGCGCCGGATGCCGGCGAAAGCGCGATCGAACTGACCGGCAAGTTTCCCGGCGCCACCTTGGGCGCCGCGCTGGCGCCGCCTGTGGTGCTGCCCGACGGGACCAGGGATCTCTACATCCAGCGCGACAAGTTCGCGCACCAGTTCGCCGCTGACGTGCCCGCTGCGCAGGCCGCGCTGATGGCCGCGACGCAGCGCCCGGTCGCCGAGGCGGCGCTGAACGAGAAGGCGGTGACGCCGTCCTGGAAGACGATCCCGTCCTGGTTCATCTACGGCAGCGCCGACCTGAACATTCCGCCAGCCGTGCAGGCCTTCATGGCGAAGCGCGCGGGGTCGAGGAAGACCGTCGTCGTCGCCGGCGCCTCGCATGTCGTGATGACGTCCAATCCGAAGGCTGTCGCCGCGCTCATCGAAGAGGCCGCCGCCACGCAATAGCGTCGGTGCCGTACCCGGAAACAATCAGGACATTCCCATGCCAGACACGACGCGCGAGATCTCCCGGCGAGCCGTCGTCATCGCCTCCGTAACCGCGGCGGCGGCGAGCTTGCTGCCGACCACTGCGTTCGCGTCCCCCCTTCCCCACCCAGACGGAGTACCGAGAATGAGCAGCGGATTCATCAATACCAAGGACGGCGTCGACATCTTCTACAAGGACTGGGGTCCGAAGGCCGCGCAGCCGATCGTGTTCCACCATGGCTGGCCGCTGTCGTCGGACGACTGGGACACGCAGATGCTGTACTTCCTCGCCGAGGGCTACCGCGTCGTCGCGCATGATCGCCGCGGGCATGGCCGCTCGTCGCAGGCCGATACCGGCAACGACATGGACCATTATGCCGCCGATGCCTCTGCGGTCGCCGAGCATCTCGACCTGCGAAATGCAGTGCATATCGGTCACTCGACCGGCGGTGGCGAAGTCGCGCGTTACGTCGCGAAATTCGGCCAGCCACAGGGTCGCGTCGCCAAGATGGTGCTGGTCAGCGCGGTACCACCGATGATGCTCAAGACCGCGAGCAATCCGGGCGGCCTGCCGATGTCGGTGTTCGATGGCTTGCGCAAGGCGCTCGCCGACAACCGCGCGCAATTCTACCTCGATCTCGCCTCGGGGCCATTCTACGGCTTCAACCGCCCGACCGAAAAGCTGTCGCAGGGGGTCGTCGACAATTGGTGCCGCCAGGGCATGATGGGCGGCGCGCTCGCGCATTACGACGGGATCAAGGCGTTCTCCGAGACCGACCAGACTGCAGACCTGAATGCGATCACCGTGCCGACCCTCGTCCTGCAGGGCGGCGACGACCAGATCGTGCCGTACGAAAACGCCGCGGTGCTGCAGGCCAAGCTGCTGAAGAACGCCACGCTGAAGATCTACAAGGGCTATCCGCACGGCATGCTGACGACGCACGCCGACGTCATCAATCCGGACCTGCTCGCGTTCGTGAAGAGCTGATCGCAGGATGACTCTGGGGGAGGGTGGCGGTCGTCGCTCTCCCGCTCAGCGATAGGCGATGCGCGCCGGGATAGTCACTTTTATTTCGGTACCGGTTTCGGCATGCATCGCCAGCGTCCCGCCTAGCGCGACGGCGCGTTCGCGCATGCCGATCAAGCCATAATGGCCAGGTCGATGCCCCGCCTCGCGAACGTCGGGCGGGAGACCGATACCGTCGTCCGACACGCTGACGACGAGCTTGTCGGAGGTCGATCGGATCGCGACGATCAGCCGGCTCGCGCGTGCATGACGCACTGCGTTGGCGAGCGCTTCGCGGACGATCTGCGCGACCTCGTCGGCGACCGGTGCGCAGACCGGTTGCTGGGTGCCGTCCACCTCCACATTCCACGTCAGCGGCGGCGGGACGATGTCCTCGGCGATCGCGGTGAGCAAAGCGGGCAACGCCACCGGCTCCATGGTTTCGCGCAGGGAGCGGACCCGGTCGCGGCCGTCGAGCAGCACGTCGTCGGCACGCTCCAGCACGGTCTCGAGACTCGTGCGAGCACGGTCGCCACGCGGCAGCAGTTCGACGACCGACTGGAACCGCAGCATCAGCCCCTGAAACCCTTGCAGCAACGTATCGTGAAGTTCGCGCGCGATCCGCTCGCGCTCCGCCAGTTGGACCTCGAACCGCCCGCGCGTGCGATCGGCGATCGCGCGGACACGGCGGCGATACAGCAGCCAGATCAGGATCAGTGCACCCACGATGCACACCGCCATGAACGCATAGGTCTGGTAGAACCGCGGCGCGATCGTGAACGTCAGCGCGGCGCCCTCGCGGTTCCAGACGCCGTCGTTGTTGGCGGCGATGACCTGGAACCGGTATGTGCCGGGGCCGAGGTGGGTATACAGCGCCTCGCGCGCGGTGCCGGCATCGATCCAGTCGCGGTCGATCCCCTCGATCCGGTAGCGGAACCGGTTCGCGGTCGCGTTGGTGAGGCTGAGCGCGGTGTAGGCGATCCGGACATGATCGGTGCCGGCCGGAAACGCGATCGGCCGATCACCGGGGGTCTGCGCCGCGCTACCGGCATCGAGCGATCGGATCTGCACGTTCGGCGGCAACCGGTTTCGCGACAGATGCCGCGGGTCGATCATCGCCAGCCCCTTGTTGGTCGCGAACCACAGCCGCCCTGCGGCATCCTGCGCGATGTCGTTCGCCTCGACCATGTTCGAGCGCGCGCGGAAGTCTTCCTGATACCCGAACCGCTCGCACGGGATCGGAATTCCGGGATGCGCGAACGCGACCTCCACGGACGACGTCGGCATCCGGACGATGCCGTCTGCGCCGATCGTCCAAGTCGATCCGTCCGCCGTCTGGAGCAACCCGGTCAGTCCAGCGAGAAACGGATAGCTCCGGTCGCGCAGCGACTGAAGACGTTTTCCGTCATATCGTGCCAGACCCTGATCACCGACGATGAGCAGTCCGTGATCGGTCGGCACCCAGGTCGCGGTCCTGCCGGTCACCTGATCCTTGCTGCGCCACAGCAGCGTTTCGACACCATCGCGCAGGCGCGACACGCCTTGCCCGATCCGGCCGAACAGGACGCCCCCCGCCCCGTCCGAGCGTACGCGGTGGATCGATCCGGCGGGCGTCCCGCTCGGCTTGGCGACCGGCTGCAACCGGCGCCCGACCAGACGGTAGATCTGTTCGAAACCGGTCCAGAAGACACGCGCGGTATCCATCGTGCAGGTAATCGACATCGGCCCGAGGACCGGCGTCACCTTGGCGAGATTACCCGCGGGATCCAGATCGAGGAGATATTTCCCCTGCGTGCCGACGACCAGCAGCCGCCGATCGTCGCCACACAACACGCCGATGTCGGGTTGCAGAAAGACGAGCACGGGTCCCCCGGATCGGCCGATCCGGTATATGCCGGAAAGCCCTGCAACAAACAGATTGCGCGAGGACGCGCTGCCTACGAAGCCGGACACGATCGCCTCGGTCTGCGCAGGCTGGGCGATGTTGCTCGGCGCGAACCGGTCGAGCCCGGATTCCGTCCCGACCCAGATATTGCCCTCGCGATCCTCCAGAAGCGCCGTCGTCAAGGCGGCGGTCAGGCCCTGCTTTTCGGTGAACAACTCGACCCGGCCGGTTGCCGAAGCGGGTTGAAACGCGGCCGCGGACAGTCGACCGAGCCCCGAATCCTGACCTGCGATCCAAAGATTGCCGTCATGGTCGAAGATCATGCGCTCGACGACATAGGGCGTGGTGGCCGTGCCGATCCGATACGCGCGAGCGGTGCGACCGAGCGGCAGAATCCGCGTACCGCTTCGCTGCCAAACGACGCCGTGACGGTCCTGCGCGAGAGAAGTCGTGCCCGTGATCGCTGTCCCGGTATCCTCGAAGCGACTGCCACCCGGTTTGAGGCGAAGCATCCGCGGCATGAGCGACAGGTAGATGCCTCCGGGCGTACTTAGAATGTCGCCCGTCTCGCTGGCGGGAACGCCCTGTCCGGCGCCGAACGCGGTCCATTTCCCTCTCAGCAGCCGACTGAGAACCAGCTTTCCCCTCGAATCGCCCGCGACCCAGACCGCGCCGTCCTGCCCCTCGACGATAGTGTTGACGCCGCCGGTCGGCGCCCAAGGGTTCGCATTCTTCAACACGCCGCCGCGAACGACGGAGATACCGCCAAAATCGTATCCTACCCAGATGTCGCCGTTGCGCGCGGCAAGCAGTGCGGTGACCTGCGGCGAACGATAGCGATCCTGGTCGACGGGCACGATCCGCTCGAAAACGATGCCATCGAACCGGTACAGACCCGTCGCGGTCCCGAGCCACAGATAACCGTCGCGTCCCTGCACGATCGCACGAATGTTGCCGGGGGCACCGTCGCCCAGCGTCCAGCGCGAATGGCGCATCTGCGCGATGTTCCGCGGCGGCTCGAGTGCGGCGGCGCTGCCTGCCACCATGACGCAGCACAGGATGCCGAACAACATGGGCAACAGGTCACGGGCGATCGTTCTGCCGCGCTCGAGGCGTAGAAGACTGGTTTGCGCGATCAAGCGGACGATACCCAAGCAGAACTGATGATGACCGACGTTGCGCTCGCGGAACGAACAAATGCAAGGCTCGATCGCATTGCGTCAGGTCATGCGATATTGGTCGCGCTGCTGGCTGAATCGCGTGCACGCAAATATCACGATTGTCCAAATTGGGTCATCCCCGTCCACGATCCTGCGCCAGGCTCGTGATATCAATGACATAGTTCCGCACCGGATCGACGGGAGAACAGGATGCCGCCGATGGACGGTCGGACCGACGACGCGGCGACGATCGGCGTGTGGCGCGGTGTCCGCATCGACGTAGCGCCGCGCGATGCGGTGAGCGTCGAGGTGATGGTCGCCAGCGCGGGCGTCTTCACGCATGAGATCGGCCGGACGCGCCCCGCCGGCGGACTGGGCAATCTCGATGCAGCCCTCGGCGGCGCCATAACCCGCTTGCGCGCCGACGGCATTTTTCGCGCGGAAACAGGCGACGTGCTGACCTTGTCGGCCCCCGCACGACCGATCCACGCGACCATCGTGCTGGCAGTCGGACTCGGCGATCCTGCGGCATGGACGCCCGCAACGATGCGGCAGGCGGTGGCGACCGCGGCGCGCGAAACGATCCGCATCGAGGCGACTTCGGCGGCGTTCGCGCCGAGCCTGCTCGATAGCGGCCTCGATCCGGACGGCTTGGCAGGCACGCCCGATGCGATGCTCGCCGGGCTGTTCGACGCACTGTCCGACGCCCCCGCCCGGACGCTGTCGCGTTGGGTGTTCTGCGTCGGCGCGGGGCGGTTCGAGACGGTGGTCGAGGTCTTCCGTACCGGCTTCGACCGGCTCGCCGCGCCTTGACGCAGCGGCCGCTTGCCATGCCCGCCAGTCACGGCGCAGGGTCGCCGCTCTCCTTCCCGCCAGCCCGAAAGCCCGAATTGTTGCCCTCCCCCCGGATCCGGATCATGATCGTCGACGATCATCCCTTCCTTCGCGAAGGGGTAAAGGCGGTGATCGAAACGCAGGAGGATCTGGCGGTGGTCGCGGAGGCCGAGTCCGGCGAACAGGCGCTCGCGCTCTACCCGACGCATCTCCCCGATATCGTGCTCATGGATTTGCAGATGCCGGGGATCGGCGGCGTCGACACGATCGCGGCGATGCGGAGCAACTGGCCGCACGCGCGGATCGTCGTGCTGACCACCTATTCGGGCGATGCGCAGGCGTTGCGCGCGTTGCGCGCGGGGGCGGCCGGCTATCTGCTGAAGAACACACTGCGCAAGGAGTTGCTCGACACGATCCGCTCGGTCCACGCAGGCGGCAAGCACCTGAATGCTCAGGTGGCGTCGAGCATCGCCTTCCACGTGATCGAGGATGCGCTGACCGAGCGCGAGATCGGCGTGCTATCGCTGGCCGCGTCGGGCAATTCGAACAAGCAGATCGCCGCAAAGCTCGCCGTCTCCGAGGAAACCGTGAAGGGCCATATGAAGCTGATCTTCGCGAAACTCGGCGCGTCGGATCGCACGCACGCGGTGACGATCGCCGCCAAACGCGGGATCATCGAACTCTGATCCAGGGCTGTACCGCGCCCCACTAAAGAGGGGGCGATAGCCACCCCGGCCGGGGCGCAGCCGATCGATACACGTCCGTTATGGTCCTCCGCACAGGTTGCGAGGGAGAACAGACGATGCTGCACACTGCCCCAACGGCGATGGCCCTGCCCCACGCGTTCGCACCGTCCGTTGCCGCCAGCCTGGTCGCGAATGCGGTCAGCACACTCGATCACGATCCGCAGGTCGCGCGGCATTATCTGGAGCGGCTCGCGGCGATGTTCGCCGACGATGGCACCAGCGGCCCGCCGCCGAAGGCCAAGCCGGTCAAGGGCGGGCTTGCCGCATGGCAATTGCGCAACGTCGTCCAGCATATCGATGCGTATCTGGGCGCGACGATCGGGGTCGACGCGCTCGCCGAGGTTGCGCGGCTCAGCACCGGGCATTTCTGTCGCGCGTTCAAGGTGACGACGGGCGAGACGCCTCACGCCTTCCTGATCCGGCAGCGCGTCCGCCGCGCGCAGACGCTGATGCTGCAGACCGACGATACGCTCAGCCACATCGCCTACGCCTGCGGGCTGACCGACCAAGCGCATCTGACCCGGCTGTTCCGCCGCGTGGTCGGTGCGACCCCGCTGATCTGGCGCCGCACCTGGCAGGCACGCTGACCGACCTTTTCCAACGGGAGACTATCATGACCATCACTGCCACCGCCACGCCCGGCGCATCGCTGATCTCGCCGACCGATCACACGCTGGTACTGATCGATTTCCAGTCGCAGATGGCGTTCGCGACCAAGTCGATCTCGACCGAATTGCTGCGCAACAATGCAGCCCTGATCAGCCATGCCGCAGCGGTGTTCGACGTGCCGACGATCCTGACGACGGTCGCGGTCGACAGCTTTTCAGGGCCGATGTTCAGCGAGATCACCGATGCGTTCCCCGGCGAGCCGCTGCTCGACCGCACCTCGATGAACACCTGGGAAGACGCCGCAGTGATCGACGAGGTCAACCGCATCGGCAAGACCCGGATCGTGTTCGCCGGATTGTGGACGGGCGTCTGCATCGTCGGCCCGGTGGCGTCGGCGGTCGACCAGGGCTTCGAGGCGTATTTCATCAGCGACGCGTGCGGCGACGTCTCGGTCGAGGCGCATGAGCGCGCGGTGCAGCGGATGATCCAGTTGGGCGCGGTGCCGATGACCTCGGTTCAGTATCTGCTCGAGTTGCAGCGTGACTGGGCGCGGACCGGAACCTACGACGCGGTCACCGGCGTCGCGCGGAAATTCGCCGGTGCCTACGGGCTCGGCATCACCTACGCGAAGACGATGTTCGGCGCGTCCGAAGGCGGGCATTGATCCGGTGCGGCCGTACCTGATCTCGCTCGCCGCCGGCCTGTTCGTCGGCGTGATCTATGCGCTGCTGAAGGTCCGGTCGCCAGCCCCGCCGACGATCGCGCTGATCGGGCTCGCGGGCATATTGCTCGGCGAGCAGGCGGTGCCGCTCGCGAAGAGCCTGTGGGCGAGCCGCGAGAAGGCCGCCGCGATCCGGGCGGCCTGTACCGACCATGTGTTTGGGATGCTGCCCGGCCACCACCACGACGACGCGGCATGATCGCCCCGTGATCCTTGATCGCCGCACGACCATCCTCGGCGGGGCAGCGGCGACGCTGGCTCCGCTGCTTGCCGGAAACCGGAGACCGACCATGTCCGACCTGATCCTCGTCAACGCGAAAGTGACGACGCTCGACCGCGAGAACCCCGAAGCGCAGGCGATCGCGATCCGCGACGGCACCTTCCTCGCGGTAGGCTCCGAACTGGAGGTGCGCGCCGCCGCGCCGCAAGCGACCGTCATCGACGCGGGCGGACGGCGGGTCATTCCCGGCCTGATCGACAGCCACATGCACATCATCCGCGGCGGGCTGAACTATAACCTCGAACTCCGCTGGGACGGCGTGCCGAGCCTTGCCGACGCGATGGCGATGCTCAAGCGGCAGGTCGACAACACCCCCGCCCCGCAATGGGTGCGCGTCGTCGGCGGCTTCACCGAGCACCAGTTCGCCGAAAAGCGCCTGCCGACGATCGCCGAACTCAACGCGGTGGCACCCGACACGCCAGTGTTCATCCTCCATCTTTACGATCGCGCACTGCTGAACGCCGCGGCGCTGCGCGTCGTCGGTTACGGCAAGGACACGCCCAACCCGCCCGGCGGCGAGATCGTCCGCGATGCGGCGGGCAACCCGACCGGGCTGCTGCTTGCGCATCCCAACGCGACGATCCTCTATTCGACGCTCGCCAAGGGACCGAAGTTGCCGCCCGAATACCAGCTGAACTCCACCCGCCACTTTATGCGCGAGATGAACTCGCTCGGCGTCACCGGCGTGATCGATGCAGGCGGCGGCTTCCAGAACTATCCCGACGACTATGCGATCATCGAGAAGCTGCACGCCGACGACCAGTTGACGCTGCGCATCAGCTACAACCTGTTCACGCAGAAGCCGAAGGAGGAGCTCGCCGACTTCCAAGGGTGGGTAAAGCAGGTCACACCGGGCCAGGGCGACGACACGTACCGCCACAACGGTGCAGGCGAGATGCTGGTCTACTCCGCTGCCGATTTCGAGGATTTCCGCGTCGAGCGCCCCGACATGCCGCCGAGCATGGAGGGCGACCTCGAGCCTGTCATCCGGCTGCTTGCCGAACATAAATGGCCGTGGCGCCTGCACGCGACCTACGATCAGACGATCGGCCGCGCACTCGACGTGTACGAGAAGGTCGCGAAGGACATTCCGTTCGACGGGATCAACTGGTTCTTCGACCACGCCGAAACGATCACCGACCGCAACATCGATCGGATCGCCGCGCTCGGCGGTGGCATCGCGATCCAGCACCGCATGGCGTATCAGGGCGAGTATTTCGTCGAACGCTACGGCACCAAGGCCGCCGAACGGACGCCGCCGATCGCCAAGATGCTCGCCGCCGGGATCCATGTCGGCGCCGGCACCGACGCCACGCGCGTCGCGAGCTACAATCCATGGGTGTCGCTCAACTGGCTGGTGACCGGCAGGACCGTCGGCGGCCTCGGCCTCTACCCGGGCGCGAACCGCGTCAGCCGTGAGAAGGCGCTGGCGATGTGGACGCACGAAAACACCTGGTTCTCGAACGAAGTTGGCAAGAAAGGGCGCATCAAGGTGGGCCAACTCGCCGATCTCGCGGTCCTGTCGGGCGATTACCTGACCGTCCCGGAGAGCGACATCCCGCACTTGCGCTCCGTCCTGACTCTGCTCGGCGGCAAAGTGGTGTTCGGAGAGGGCGACTATGCCGCGCTCGCGCCGTCGCTGCCCAAACCGATGCCCGACTGGTCGCCGGTCGCGACGTTCGGCGGCTACCACCGCACGCCCGAAGCCTCGGCGAAACTTGCCGCCGCGTGCGGATGCGCGAGCGGATGCTCGGTCCACGGCCACGACCATGCCGCCGCCCTCGGCCGCGACGTACCCGTCACCGACGTCCAGAGCTTCTGGGGTTCGTTCGGCTGCGGCTGCTGGGCAGTGTGATCATGATGGGGAAACTGAGAATGAAACGAACGAACCTGCTTATCGCCGTAGCCCTGATCGGCCTGTCGCCTTCCGCGCCCGGCTTTGCCCGCGACGCTCCGGCGACCGCCGACTATTCGGTGGGGCCGCAATACGACACGACCCATGTCTACGTTGCGCCGGAGGACTTCGACCGCTTCGTCGCCAGCCTGACCGCCACGTTCGGCGGGACAGCCACGAAGAAAGGCGCGTTCCAGGTCACTCCGACGACCAGCAAGACCTTCTCGCAACTCGTGCTTACGCCCGCCGGATCGATCTCGGTATTCGGCTTCACCACGCCGATCCCGTTCCCGTTCGGCAGCGAGCGCAACGGCTATCTCGTCACCGACATCGACGCGGCCGTCGCGTCGGCGGTCAGCCACGGCGCGACCCGCACCATAACGACCTTCCCCGATCCGATCGGCCGCGATGCGGTCGTCCAGTGGCCGGGCGGAGTCGGCATGCAGATCTACTGGCACACCGCCAAGCCGAACTACCCTGCGCTGGCGACCATCCCCGAGAACCGTGTCTACCTCACGCCCGACGCCGCTAACGCCTTCGTGAAGAGCTGGACCGGCTTCGCGCACGGCAAGATCGTGTCCGATGACACGGCGGCGGATGGCAGCGACATCGGCAGGCCCGGCACGCGCTATCACCGTATCCGCGTCGCATCTGGCTACGGCAAGATGACCGTGATGGTGTCCGACAACCAGCTTCCCTGGCCCTATGGCCGCGACGTGACCGGCTATGAGGTGGGCAGCCTTCAAGCCACGCTAGCCAAGGCGAAAGCAGTCGGCGTCGAAACGCTGGTCGAGCCGCATGCCGAAAGCGACCGGCAGTCGGCGATCGTTCGCTTCCCCGGCGGCTACATCGCCGAGATCCATTCGCCGATCGCACGATGACCGCGGCGCGCACGCCGCGTTTCGTCGGAGCCATTCTCGACTGGCGTTGGACCGGCTTCCTTGCCCGCCTCGCGCTCGTCGGCGCCTATCTCCTCGGCGGGATTGTAAAGGCGAGCGACTGGACCGCGGCGATCGCCGAGCAGGCGCATTTCGGCATGTCTCCGCCCGCCCTGTGGGCGGCGCTGACGATCGTGGTCGAGATCGTCGGCCCGCTGCTGATCCTGTCCGGTCGGCTCGTCTGGCTCGGCGCCGGCATGCTCGGCGTCTTCACGCTGTTCGCCGCCATCACGGCCAATGCGCTCTGGGCGATGCCCGCCGGTCAGGAGCGTTTCATGGCCACCAACGCTTTCTTCGAGCATCTCGGCCTCATCGGCGGGTTCGTCCTCGCGGCCATGGTCGCGGAGATGGAAGCGAGACGTGCGTAGGCTCCTGCTGCTGGGGTTGGCGTGGCCTGCCCCGGCGGCAGCGCAGACCGAGGCGTGGCAGCCGCCGACGTTGACCATTACGCGCTACGACGAGGATTGGACGACGCTCGGGGATCCAGCTGAACGGACGGAGCATTGGACGGGCCCGTTCAAATTCATTCCGATTACGGCGGACGCCTATCTCTCCACCGGAGTCGAGCTCCGCCTGCGCAACGAGAAGTACCACGATAACTTGTGGGGCGATGCGGATGCGCCCGATGACGGATATCTCTGGGCGCGCGTCGTCCCCTACGCCGACCTGCATGTCGGAAAAGCACGCGCGTTCGTCCAGCCGATCGTCGCCTATGCGGCAGGCGTCGCGCCCTCCGCCAGCCCGGTCGATCAGACGCGTGTGGACCTGCTCCAGGGCTTTGCGGATATCGAAATTGGTCCGGTGACGTTACGCGCCGGCCGGCAGATGCTTTCGCTCGGGACCGAACGCCTTGTCGGCACCCGCTACGGCCCGAACGTACCATTGGCCTTCGACGGCGCGCGGGGCATCGTCCGGATCGGGGCGGCAACCGTCAGCTTGCTGGCGGTACGTCCGGTACAGCCGGGTCCGAAGTCGTTCGACGACGCACGCTCCCGCAACAAGTCGCTCTGGAGCGCCTACGCCGCGCTCCCCGGCCTCGACATTTATTACCTCGGTTACCGCAATGCGCGCGCCGCGTTCGGCGGACGCACTGGGCGCGAACTGCGTCACGGCATCGGCGCGCGATCGTTCGGAACCGCCGGCGACTGGCACTGGAACGTCGAGGGCGTCGCGCAGTTCGGGCGCTTCGCCGGCAGTCGGATCGGCGCATGGACGCTCGGCACCGAAGTCGGTCGGACCTTCTCCAACGCCCCATTTGTGCCGGATGCCGTCCTGCGGTTCAATATCGTCAGCGGTGATCGCCGGCGCGGCGACCACGCGCTCGGCACGTTCAATGCCCTGTTTCCAAAAGGCAAATATTTCGGCGAGCTGTCGCCGGTAGGCCCGTCGAACATCGTCAGCGTTAACCCGCGCGTGGCGATGACCGTAACGCCGGGCGTTTCCGCCAGCATCAGCGGCATGGCCTACTGGCGATACGCGCGTGTCGATGGCGTCTACGACGTTCCCGGCAATCTCCTGCGCGCGCCGGGCACGTCCAGGGCACGCTTCATCGGCAAGGAGATCGAGGCGACGCTGGCCTGGCAGGCAACGCCGGAACTCGAACTTTCGACGTCGCTGTCAGCCTTCGACGCCGGAAGCTTCCTCGAGGAGACGGGCTCCGGCCGGACGATCGGCATGTTCGGCCTCGAGAGCAATTTCCGATTCTGACCACACCGCCTCTTCCTCGCACGAACACGGATCCTGGAGATCGTCATGGACACCACTACACCCACCGACCCCCACGTGCCGCTGCTACTCCTGCTTTCCGTCACGACGGGCCTCGTCGACGCGGCCAGCGTGCTCGGTCTTGGCAAGGTCTTCACGGCCAACATGACCGGGAACGTCGTGTTCCTCGGCTTCGCGGCATCGGGCGCGCCGGGGTTCAAGATCCTGCCCTTCGTGGCCGCGCTGGCGAGCTTCATGATCGGCGCGCTCGTCGGGGGACGAACCGGCAAGACCCATGCAGGAGGATCGGAACGACGTTGGCTTCTGACATCGGCCGTCGTGGAAACCGCGCTGCTCTGGGCGGCCGCGATAGTGGCGCTTGGGTTCGACGTAGCCACCCAATCGCCCGAGGCACGGCTCTACCTGATCATCGGCCTCACCGGCGTCGCGATGGGGTATCGCAACGCCACCATCCGGCAACTCAAGGTGGCGGACCTCACGACGACCGTTCTAACCCTGACGCTGACGGGGCTCAGCGCAGACTCACGCGCCGCCGGTGGAACGGGCACGAACTGGAGGCGACGCGTCGGCGCCGTCATCGCGATCTTCGCAGGCGCAGCGCTGGGCGCGGGACTGCTAGTGCATATCGGCCTCTACGCGCCGCTCGCCCTGGCGGGGACGATCGTGCTGTTCGGCACGCTGGCTTTCGCCTACCGACTAAAGGCAGCCCCTTCGATCTGATTTTCGACCTGAAGAACCACCATAAAACTGGCGTGTCGGACTATTTTGAACAACGTTCAACAATTGCACGCCGCTGGCGCAAGCCAGCGGTGTCGGCGCCTAGGCCGCTCTCCCGACCACCGTGAGCAGGGCGGTGCCGAGCGGTGAAAACGCGATGGGCCCGACCATCATCATGCTCAGCAGGATCGTCGAGACGCCCCAATAATACGCTGGGTGAACACGTCGCCTGACGATCACGTCGACCACTGGGCCGGCAAAAGCGAACAGCGCGATGGCGCCGAACATCACCAGCGGCGCCGCCGCGCCGAACGATCCCATCGGCAGCAATCGCCCGAGACCCGGGCCGAGGATCGAAATCGTCGCGCAGAGCATCAGCCGTTTATGCCACTCGGCACGCTTGCGCAGCGCAATGCCCGCCCCGACGAGCCCCGCAAAGACAGAAATCCCGATCAGGTTCATGACGAGGAAGATCGGTCGCGGAAAGAAGCCAGGAACGAAATTGTAGCGGATCGCGAACAGCGTCGCGGCCACGCCCATGACCAGCATGGCGGTGGCCAGCACCGCCCCCGCCCACCCTACCCGGCGATGCAGCGCGATCGAACCCCGCGCGATGAACGTCGGCTGCGCAACAAAAAGCAAGACCCACAGTGTAAACACCGTACCATGGACAGATAGTAGAATCGGCATTCCGGGCTCTCGGGTGAAGTCGCCAGGCACCGTCTGCGAGAATCCACCGATGATAACAGCGGCCGTCACCAATGACATCGTCATGTAGAATGGGCGACCAACCGCCTTTCGCCGCACATTAGGTAAGGTTAGACTCGTCATAGCCTTGGTGCCCCCAGTCTCGACTATGACGAAGCGTAGCTCGATTTGCACATACCCGCCAGCAGGACTGCACCTCGGCAAACGACGGGTGATGAGCCTACGCTTCAGGTGTCTTACCGGCATGCTGGTCGCCTGACGTGGCGCGACTAGCCTCACGCCGCTCGGGATGACGCATTGCGTGGGGTGAGAGCCCGAACGCGCGCCGCATCGGTTCCTCATCGCCAAAGCTTTATTTTACGACGGTACCAACCTCACCGGCACCAGAGCGCGCCGCTGATTAGATGCGGCTTGAGGCAGGGTGTAGCAGGAAGCGGGATCGGCGACCCGGGATGCCAGAGCCCCAGCCGTCGCAGGAGGTTCGGCATCTCGGAATCGATCACCGCCAGGGTGTTGCCGTCACCATAGCGCGTCGCGCTTCGATAGCGCAGCACCTCGGCAAAGCGCTTGTCCGGGCTGACGCGGTTCACCGTCATCCAGAAGCCGAATGGCGCATCCTCGGTCGGTTCCGCCGACACGATGGCACCGCGTAACGGGCCTTGGGCGATGTAGCGTACTTCCTGATTATTGTTGTGCCCGGTACGCCGCTGGTACGCGACGAAGAACGTATCCTTGGTGCGATCATAGGCGAGCGCCACCGTCGCGATCCGCTGGTCGCCGTTCACGCTCTGGAGGCTGCCCGCCTGAAGCAACAGGATGGGGGTGCTGGCGGCGGGGAAAACGATCCGCGCGTCGTTCAGATAATGCGCTTCGGAGAAAGTGTCCGGCTGGCCCCTCACCGTCAGCGCGTCGTCCAGCACGGTCGAACAGGTCCTGCCATGATCCTTGCTGATGCACAGGCGGAGCTCGCCCGGGACCTTTGCGTCCGGCTCATCCATAATGGGATCGATGATGTCCGGTCCCTGGGGCGTCGTGAACGTCCAGGGAGAGCGGGTGCCGAAGCCCCGTGCCAGGTCGATAGTGCGGGCTGCCACCGGTGCCTCGGCTGGTGCAGCCGGCGCGGCCTGTCCTCCCGATCCTGCGAGCACCAGGACGGCTGCCATCAGCGATTTTCCCATGGTCATCGAAAGTCTCCGTCCTGTGCCACAGCAGTCTAGAAGCGCCAGCACCGCCTAGTCACCCGGACCGCCATCCAGGTCGCCGACACATTGCATCTCGGGATCGTCTGCCGCCATCTGTTTTAGCTTCTCCGCCTGAGCCGCGACCCCAGGGAGAACGATCCGGATATCCAAATCTTCTGTAAGTTTAATTTCAGCCGGTCCTGCCACCAACTCAGCGGACCGAGAGGACGCTTTCGACATCAGGCCGCGGCAATAGCGGCGGCGTGCTGTCCATATAGGTCAACCAGTGTCGCCAGATGGTGTATGTCCGCATGCGCGTAAGCCGGATCTGGCAATTCAGTGCCATGCTTCCTCGAATGCTGCCGCCGATCCAGTTTTCATACACGGCGCCGCATTCGGAGGTTCGATAGGCCACCCAGGACCGCTCGGCTTGGACAAGCGTCTGTTCCGTTTTGATTTCGCGCTCTTGTCGAAGGCGCTTTATCGCAGCTTTGTAATAGCGGTTCAGTTCGGCATCGGCCTTGTCAAAACGACCTGCGAGGCAAGCGTCGATTTCTTGCGTCGACGATCCAGGGCATTGGCCAGCATCGGGCACTGCAAGGGCTAACGCCAAAGCAAAGATCGCTAACATCATGGGCCTCCGGTCTTGGATATCTGAGCGCCGATCCGCTGCCCGAAGGGGTCGGGCTTTGCAACGCGCATCCGTAGGATACCGCTACGGTCGAGTAGCGCGCGGGAGACGCAGCGACGACCACGGGATGACCGCCCAATCCGGCGCGTCGCACGGGCGCTGCGCTCTGGGGAAATAGGCGCCCAGCCAAAGGCCCTTTTCGGAAAGCGCCCATGCCGGAAAATCCCAGACTTCGGGATCGGAATAGTCGCATGCGTCATCGTCGCCCTTGCTCGGGGGCGCCATCTCCTCGGGATGAAAGCGCTTCAGCAACGCGACGACGCCCGGCGCGAAGCGGTTGCTGCGGTATGTGTACCAAGCGTCGCTATCCTCCGCCGGAACCGGTTCCGATCCGAAGGGGAGCGCCGCATCCAGCATTAATTCCCCGCCGGTAGCCATGTCATAGCTATGGCCCTCGGTACCGAAGTCCGGGTGTGCGGTACCCGCGCAGCTCCAGCTACCCGTCCAGAGATAGCTCATATGGTTCACCCCGAGCCAGGGCTTGTCCGCCGCTGCAACATCGGTGCCGGGCTGTCCGTCCGATCCGGTGCATGCGAACCACGCGGAAACATTCTGCCATTGGTTGCGGGCCAGAGCGTGATTAACCGCCGCCGCCACCGCCGTGGAATAGCCGCTTTCGATCCGGAACAGCCGGATGCCGGAAAGCGGTTCCCGATACCACCGGATCGTCTTGCCGTTGATCGTCTCGGCTTGCTGCGGCGTGAGGTGGAGACCAGCGAGACGCCAACGCTCATAAACGCTGAGTTTGGGCGGCAGGTCGGCCGGAAGCCCTGCCGGCCCGGCGGCTGGATGCAGGCTTACGGCGAGGCGTCTGGCCTTGGCAGTCGTCAGCGTGCCGACAAGCTTCGGTCCAATTCTCTTCAGAAGCAGATGATCGCCGGTCGTTCGCGACTCCAGCGTCAGCGTTGTCCCCGTCGCCGTGCCGGACAGATCGATGTCGAGCCGCGACGTCCGGTAGAAATAGTGACCGTCGACCTCGCCCCTGTCCTCCGTCATCGCGACGACGATGCGCGCGGTACCGGCCACGCCTTCGAACACCGTCTCCGGCGCAGCCGAAGCGCTTGCGGACAGCATCACAACACAGAACGCAGCGGCTAAAGCATGAAGTCGATGCATGGGAAGACCGAACCATAAGATGGGCGTGAAGCCCCGCGTAAGGCATCTCCAAGCCGCCGACGACCGCAAATCGCCATGACGAGTGCGCAGCAATCAGGGCCCCGCGCCGACTAATGGTCTGCTCTGCAGCCAGCGACATCGGATGCAGGGTCTTTCCAGTGTCCCGTATCAATCTGCCTCGCGCGGCAAATCGCGATCGGCGATCTATTTCAGCAATCTGCGCGACACGTGTCGACCGTCACACAGGCTGGGATCGGACGATGGGCAAGAGAAGAAGGCCGACAGCGTATGCCGCCTGTGCGCGATCATTCGATCCCCGGCAGCTATGGTTTTCGCGGATATAGGGGCGTCAGAAAAGCGGTCGGCCAAGGTCGGCTCGTGTTCCAAGATATCTCGCGCCGCTCTGTCGATACGCCTGTCTTTCAGCGTTTCGCTGAAAGCGCACTCGTCGGCAAGTTCCCTCGGTCATGTTCACTAGATAGCCAGACCGAGGGCATCGAGAACCGCTCTCGAGATCAGTCCGTGGGGGCTGGCGCCTTCGCAACCTCGACACGATACTCGCTGCGTCGCCTGGGTTCCAACAGGGTGTTCGCTCGGCGACAGGGAGAGACCTTGGTACTGCGACCCCATCACTAGACATATATCTGCAGCTTTTCCGCACGTTCCGCGAGCGCCCAACCAATCTGTCCAAGCCCGGTCTGCTCCCGTTCGCTCGGGGGAGAAGGTCCTCCGAACGGTGACATTGCGCAGATCGCTCCATTTGACCCTGTCCGATCAGGCATCGGAGCTGCGCGGGACCATCCCAAACGGCGCACTGCCGCCTGGGAAGGTACGCCCCTCGCCGCCCGTACCGATGAACGGATCGACCGCGTCGTACGGCGTTGTCGTAGTTCGGCCGGTCGCTACGGCTGGAGGCGGCGTGACAAAAGGGATTTTCGCATTCCACGATCCAGACATTCTCCGAAGAGACGCTTAATTGACAAACAAACTTTTTTATTAAAGAAAAGGTCAGATCGGCTGCCGCTTCGTTAGAGAGCAGGTAATCAGCAGCCGTCGGGATGGATGGCGGATGACGCATTTTGCAGACAGCGATCGTTATCGGACAGATTTTTTAGCGAAATCTCGCCTGTCTCCAAGATCACGTCTTTCCCGACATTGCTGCATTGCAGCAATAGCAGTCTTGGCGGTGTCATCCTGGGCGGATGCGCAAACGGGTTCATCTGTCGCCAGAAGTCCAGTTGACGAGGCCAATCCTCTGGTCGGCACCGCCCCGCTCGACATCCCTGAGCTGATCGGTAACGCGCCTCCACCCGGCGAACCGGTGTATTCCGGCATTACTTCGGCTGGAGCACGCTTGCCGCACAGCGCCACGGAGGCTGCGCCGGTCAACGTCAACCTGGAGTTAAGCTACCCGAACGGCGTCCCTGCTCCCTATATTTACCCCAACCCGAGCATGATCGGGTTCACGGGTGGAGGAGGACCGTCCTATGGCGGCCGTGCTCAGCCCATGATCATGCCGGTCGTAGGGGACTGGACCGTGCCGCCCGCGTACAGTCAGTCCTATTACGACAAGGCTCGTGAGATCGCGTCGCCCGGCTATTACTCGGTTTACCTCAATACCTTCCATACCGAGGTGGAGCTGACGGCGACGGCGTCGGCGAGCCTGATGCAGTTCACGTTTCCCGCCAGCCAGCGGTCAAATCTGATCGTCAACCTGCGCCGATCGGGCGGCGAGGTCGAAATCGTCGGCAACAACATGGTCCGCGGGATCGCGGCCGAAGACGGCGATCGCGAGCATGACCGCGGCAAATATTTCGTTGCCGAATTTTCAAAACCGTTCGCGCGCTTTGGCACGTTCCAGGGGCTTACCGACCGCAAGGGTTGGGGCATCGGGGATGCAGACGTCGAAGCAGGCCGCCGTATCATCAAGGGCGCATTCGCCGGCGGATACCTCACTTTCACGACGAAGGCGGGGGACCGCGTCCTGATGCGGATCGCGCACGGCACGAGTTATGCCGACGCAGCGGCGCGGCTGCACAAGGAATTGCCGGACTGGAATTTCGCCCGCGTGCATGCGGACGCAAAGGCGGCGTGGGCGATGCTGCTCGACAAGGCAAGGGTGACCGGGGGCACCGCCAAACAACGGATGCTCTTCTACTCGACGCTCTTCCAGTCGTTCGCCAGCCCAAGGCTGATCGCGGCGAAGGGGGAAACGTTCACGGATACGAAGGGTCGCGTTCAAACTGCGACCTACGATCGTTATGGGCCGGTGCCGTTCTGGGATACCGGTCGCAACCAGATCGTGCTGATGGAACTCATGGAGCCAGCCGTGATCCAGAACGTGATGCGTTCCGAACTCGATATGGCGCGTGAGCGCGGCTACATGAACACCTCGTTCCACGGGGACAACGCGGTGTTCATGTACCTCGGCGCATGGAAGCGAGGCATTCCGTTCGACTATGCGTCGGTGTACGAATACCTCCGCCGGAATGCGACCGATCCGAAGGGCCCGCGGGGCTACCTCGCCGAGTATCAGCGGCAGGGATGGATCGCGGACGAGATCCCGACCGGCAACCCGAGTCCGCCTTATGCGGGCGGCAAGGCAGGCGCTGCGACGACGCTGGAATATGCCTGGGACGACGCGGCGATGGCGGAATATGCCGACAAGCTGGGCAAACGCGACGATGCCCGCATGTTTCGGCAGCGCAGCCTGAATTACCGCAATGTGTTCGATCCCTCGACCGGCTTCGTCCGGGGACGTACCGCCGACGGCAAGTGGATCGCGCCGTTTGATCCACAGGAGCCCTATTATAACTTCATGATGAAGGAGGCCTCGGGCTGGTCGACCCTCTGGCTGGTACCGCACGATGTCGCGGGACTTGAACAGGCTCTGGGAGGGCGGGACAAGTTCAACGTGAAGCTCGATCGGTTCTTCGCGACGCCGTATACCCCAAAGGGTATCTGCCGCGACTGTACGGGCATGATCGGACAATACGTCCAGGGCAACCAGCCCGATCAGCACGCGCCCTATCTTTACGCGTGGAGCGGGCAGCCCTGGAAGACGCAGGCGATCACACGCCGGATTCTGGATACGCTGTATGGCAGCGATGCGTCCGGCTATGGCTATCCCGGGATGGACGATCAGGGCGCGACGTCGTCCTGGTATGCGATGAGCGCGATGGGCTTCTATCCGGTCGATCCGTCGAGCGACGTGTATGTGCTCGGCAGCCCGGTATTCGACGACGTGAAGCTGCGGCTTGGCAACGGCCGTACGTTGGAGATCCAGGCACGCGGGAACTCGCCGACGAACGTCTATATTCAGTCGGCGACGATGAACGGACGCGTCTGGACCAAGCCGTGGTTCAGCCATGCCGATATCAAGGACGGCGCCACTCTGGTGCTGCAGATGGGTCCCAAGCCCAATCACGCCTGGGGCAGCGCGATCACCGATGCGCCCCCTTCGCTTTCGACGACGTCCCCCACTCTGCCCGCTCCCTGACGGGCCGAGCGCCGTGAGGTTCGCCTCCCCCTTGTGGGCCGCACGGTCTTACGCTCCGGGACACCGTGTCCCGGAGCGTCTATTTAGACTCTGCCAGCGATACCGTACGTGCGCCGCGCGTCAGACCGCGCCGTGGCCGTAGGATGGCGGCCGATCCTGCTTGGCGGTCCCGAACCGCGACGGCCTGTCACCCATCGTGAAGACGAGCTCGCCGCCGCGAACGAGATCTGCGTGCGCGATCCAGTTCTTGGTCCACGGCTTGCCATTCCAACGCACCGACTGGACATAAGGCCGATCCGGCGCATTGCCGATCGCGCGAACGCGGAGTGTTCTGTTCTTGCCTAGCTGGACCTCGGCCGCATCGAACAGCGGCGAGCCGAATACATAGACGCCACTGACGGGATCGACCGGATAGAAGCCCAGCGACGACAGCACGAACCATGCGCTCATCTGCCCACAGTCGTCGTTGCCAATCACGCCGTCGGGTGCGGCCTTGTACATCTCCATGAGCAACCGCCGGACCATCGCCTGCGTCTTCCACGGTGCGCCGGCAAAGGCGTAAAGATACGCCGCATGCTGATCGGGTTCGTTGCCATGCGCATATTGGCCGACGAGTCCCGAAATGTCGGGCGGAGCGTTCCGCGGCATCGTCGATGGCGCGGTGAACAGCGCATCGAGCTTACGCTCGAACGCCTGATCGCCACCGAACATCGCGATCAGCCCGTAGGTGTCGTGCTGGTTGAGGAACGTCGCCTGCCAGCCGTTCGCCTCGGTATAATCGCGCTGCTTGTCCGGCTGATGGCCGAGCTGGATTGGATCATAATCCTTCCACCAACTCCCATCGGCGAAGCGAGGACACGCGAAGCCGATCGTCGGGTCTATGACGTTGCGATAGTTGAGGCTGCGCTTGCGCAGCGCCGTGGCATCGTCATGCGCGCCTGCCGCGTCGGCGAGCACCGCCATTGCCCAGTCGTCATAGGCATATTCCTGCGTGCGGCTGACCGACTCCCAGGTCTTGTCGGCTGGGACAAAGCCGAGGTCGTAATAGAAGCCGCGGCCCAGCGTGCTGTCGATATCCTTGAAGGTGCGATCGAACGCCCGCCGCCGGATCTGCGGCCAGGCGGAGGCGTAATCCGCCTTGATGCCCTTGGCGCACGCCTCAGCCATCACCGACACGCCGTGCCAGCCGATCATGCACGCGGTCTCGACACCCTGCAGCGGCCATACCGGCGGCCCTGCCGGACTCTGGATCGTCTGGCGGACCAGATCGCGGACGAGCAGCCCTGCGTGATCGGGGCGAACCAGCGTCAGCAGCGGATGGAGCGCACGATACGTGTCCCATAGCGAATAGGCACTGAATGCCGCCTCGCCAGCGGGCACGGTATGGACCTGCCGGTCGAGCCCGACATAGCGTCCGTCTCGATCGGTAAAGAGCGTTGGCGACAGGAACGCATGATACAGCGCGCTCGCCATGATCGTCCGCTGTTCGGACGTTCCCCCCTCCACGCGAACCGCGTCAAGTTCTCCCGCCCATCGACGTGCCGCAGCCGCGCGCGTGGCATCGAATGCCCAACCGGGCGCTTCTGCCGCCAGCGCCGCTTTTGCGCCCGCAACGTCGACGGCCGAGATCCCGGTCTTGATTTCGATGGGTGCGCTTCCCGCGTCGTCGAAGAAGAGTGCCACCTTCAGGCGGGCGCCGTTGATCCCGGTCGTGCCCTTGGCAGCCGGAACATCGCCGTCACCAAAGAACTGCACGCGATCCGGGCGGCGCGACAATCGCATCGCGAAGTGGATACGTCGTCCCTTGGCCCAACGGTGCACTCGGCGGCTGCCCGTGAGAAGACCGTCCGGATCGATGCGAAGGGACGCTTCGTCGATGAGAGTACCCTTGTCCCAGACGTCCTGGATCATGTGGGCGAAATCTATGAGGATGTGCCCCTCCCCAGCGGGGAAATGGTAGCGGTGCTGGCCGGTGCGTTCGGTCACGGTGAGTTCGGCAAGCACGCCGGACTCCAGCCGGACGCGGTAATAGCCGGGCTCGGCGCGCTCGTCCGAAAAGCGCTGTCGGTACCCCTCGTCCGGCTTGTCGAGCGCGCCGGGAACCAGCTTCAGGGGCCCGCGCGATGGCACCACCAGCACGTCGAGCATGTCGCCGATGCCTGTGCCGGACAGATGCGTGTGCGAGAAGCCCATGATCGAGCCGTCATCGCGGTGATAACCCGAGCAGGCGTCCCAACGCGCATTGTCGGTATCAGGCCCGAGCTGGACCATGCCGAACGGCAGCGACGGCCCCGGATACGTGTGGCCATGTCCGCCGGTACCGACGAAAAGGTCGGGGTTGCTTGCTTCAAGCCGCGTGCCAGAGGCAGCCCAGCCTGCTCCGGGCAAAGCTCCGACGAGCGAGGCAAGTCCGGTACCGACCAGCAGCTGCCGGCGATTGGCGATTGTCATGGAGCGGATATCCTCAAGGTAGATGTCAGTAGCGCTCGGCGAGCAACGCCGGCTTGCGGCGTTCCAGATCGAGCATCAATTCACCGAACAGTCCGTTGGCCCAGGCAAACCAGGTACGGGTGAACGTCATCGGGTCGTTCTTGTCGAAGGACTCGTGCATGAAGCCGGTGTTCGCGTGCGTCGTCTTCAACCAGCGCAGGCATTGGCGGATCACGGCGTCGTCATCGCTGTTCATGGCGTGCGTCAGGATCGACATCGGCCAGATCTGGTCGAGGCCGATATGCGGCCCCCCGATCCCGTGGGCTGCGGTCCCCTCGAAGTAATAAGGATTGCGATTGCTCCAGGCGAGCGCAGCAGTCCGCCGGAACAGCGGATCGGCACGGTCTGCGGCGCCGATCAGCGGCAGTCCCGAGAGGCTCGGCACGTTCGCATCGTCCATGAAGATGGCGTTGCCGAAACCGTCGACCTCGAACGCCCAGACCTCACCGCCGTTGCCGTCCGCCATCTTGCCATGCGCATCGAGTGCGGCCTGCACCTCGGCGGCGAGCGCAAGGCAATCCTTCGCCGCAGCAGCGTCGCCGCGCGCCTCGCGGTGGACCTGCGCGAGCATCTTCAGCGCGGATACGGCGAACAGGTTCGACGGGATCAGGAAGGGCAGCACGCAGGCATCGTCCGAGGGTCGGAAGCCAGAATGGATCAGCCCGACCTTGCGCGTCGGCGCACCATAGCCCTTGAGCATCAGCGTCTCGGTCGGCGACGGATCGACACGCTGGAAATGATACGGTCCAGGCCCGTCCTTGCGCTGCTGCTCGCGGAAGGTCGCGACGGCGCGAGCCGCCCCCTGCGCCCAGAGCGCATCGAACGGTGCCTTGTCGTGGGTCGCAGTCCAGTATCCGTGCGCGAGGCGCATCGTGTAGCACAGCGAGTCGATTTCCCATTTCCGTTCCGCGACGCCCGGCTTCATGTCGGTCTTGTCGTTGATCGCCGACAGGTTCGACTTCGCGGTAGGATCCTCCATGTACGCATTGGCGTAGGAATCGAGCAGGATGCACCGCGCCTGACGCTGGATCAGCCCGTGGAACACGCGCCGCAGCCCGGCATCCTTCGACGCCAGGTGGACATAGGTCTGCATCTGCGCCGAACTGTCGCGCAGCCACAGCGCGTTGATGTCGCCGGTGATCACGAAGGCGTCCGGCTTGCCGTCGATTTCGCCGAGCTTCACCGTCGTGTCGAGCGTGCAGGGGTAGCAATTCTCGAACAGCCAGGCGAGTTCGGGATCCGCGATCTTGGCTTTCACGCGCTTGATCTCGGCTTCCACTGCCGGGCTCGTAAACCGCCGTTGCGCCTTTGGCGGCCGCTTGCTGGGGAATACGGCTGCGGCCGTTGCGCCCGATGGGAGCAGCGCAGTCAGCCCGGCGGCCGCGGTTCCGGCCATCATGCCGCGTCGATCTATCATGGTCATAATCCGTGTTTTCCTACCGCTGCTCAGGGCCGGGCGAGCGGTGCGCTCATCGAGAACGGCGCATTCGCCTTGGCCGTCGCCCAGCTCTTGTTAGGAGTCGGCCCCATCACGAAGCGCAACGTGCCGCCGCCCTGGAGCATCTCGCGGGACAGCCATGGCTTGTCATGGGCCTTGCCGTTGAAGCTCACCGACTGGATGTAGACGTTCTTCGGCCCGTTGTTCGGCGCCTCGATCGTCAACACCTTGCCGCCCGGCATCGTGACGCGGACCGAGCGGAACAGCGGGCTGCCGATCGCGTACTGGCCGACGCTCGGCGTCACCGGATAGAAGCCGAGTGCCGAGAACACGTACCAGGCCGAGGTCTGTCCATTGTCCTCGTCGCCGGGATAGCCATCGGGCGTCGGCGAATACAGCCGTGCCATCACGTCGCGCGAATGCGCCTGCGTCTTCCACGGCTGGCCCGCCCAGTCGTAGAGATAGATCATGTGCTGGATCGGCTGGTTGCCATGCGCATACTGGCCCATGTTGACGATCTGCATCTCGCGCGTCTCGTGGATCACCGAACCGTAATAGCTGTCGTCGAACAGCGGCGGGCGGGTGAAGACGGAGTCGAGCTTGTCGGTGAACGCCTTGTCGCCGCCACTCAGGTCGATCAGGCCCTGCACGTCCTGCATCGCTGAGAAGCTGTAGTGGATCGCATTGCCCTCGGTGAACGCATCGCCCCAGGCATAGGGATTGAACGGCGTCATCCAGCTGCCGTCCTTGTTGCGGCCGCGCATCCAGCCCGACTGCGCGTCGTAGAGCTTGCGATAATTCTGCGCCTGCGCGGCATATTTGGCGGCGTCCGCGGTCTTGCCGAGCGCAGCAGCGAGGCGGGACAGCGAGAAATCCGCGGTGGCGTATTCAAGCGTACGTGCCGCACTCTCATTGATGCCGACGTCGTAAGGCACATAGCCGTATTTGTTATAATATTCGACGCCCTCGCGCCCGACCGCGCTGATCACGTTGCCCTTCACGTCGCGGGGCCGCCCTTCGGAGGTCGTCGCGTTCTTGACCATCGCTTCGTAGAGCTTCTCGACGTCGAAGCCGCGCACGCCGTTCAGATAGGCGTCGGCAATGATGTTGCCCGAATTGGACCCGATCATCACGTCGCGCTGCCCCGGGCTCATCCATTCGGGCAGCCAGCCGCCCTCCTGATAGGCATTGGCTAAGCCTTGCATGATCTGTCCGTCGAGGTCTGGCCGGACGAGTGCGAAATACGGGAACACCGCGCGCCACGTATCCCAGAACCCATTATCGGTGAACAGCGGGCCGTCGTGCACCTTGCCGTCATAGGGGCTGTAATGCACCGTCTTGCCGGTCGCATTCACTTCGTGGAACATGCGCGGGAACAGCAGCATGCGGTACATCGCCGAATAGAAGGTCCGGCGGTTGTCGAGGTTCGGGTCGCTGACCTGGATGTGGCCCAGTTCCTTCTCCCACGCCGCTTTCGCCTTCGCCTGGGTCTGCGCGTAGCTGTCGCTGCCGATCTCGCTGTCGAGATTGCGCACGGCCTGTTCGGGGCTGATGAACGATGAGGCGACCTTCACACCGACCTGTTCGCCGTCGCGCGTCTTGAAGCTGACGACCGCGCCGACATGCCCGCCTTCGCGGGTCGTCTCGGCGGTCATCTGCCAATTGTCGTCCCAGGTCCGGCTGACGGTGAAATCATGGTCGAACTGCGCGACGAAGTAATTGTGGAAGTTGCTCGGGACGCCGCCATGGTTGTTGCGGACGTATCCCGTGATCCGGCGATTGGCGGCGTCGATCTTGACCATCGATCCACCGGCGAGGCCATCGAGCAGGATGTGTGCGTCGTCGCTCTTGGGAAAGGTGAAGCGGAACTGCGCTGCGCGATTGGTCGGCGTGACTTCGGCGGTCACGTCATAGTCGGCCAGATAGACCTTGTAGTCGTACGGGTGGCTTTCCTCGGCCTTGTGGCTGTACCAGCTCGCGCGCTCGTCTTCCTTAAGCTTCAGTTCGCCGGTCTCCGCGAACAACGAGAACGCGGCGTAGTCGTTCATCCAGGGACTGGGCTGGTGGGTCTGCTTGATGCCGTTGATCTTGGGGTCATGGTACATGTAGCCCCACCCGCTGCCGGGCTTGCCGGTTACCGGCGTCCAGAAGTTCATGCCCCAAGGTACCGCGACGGCGGGATATGTGTTCCCGTACGACAGCTCGTGGTTTGAATCCGTACCCATCAGCGGGTTGACCAGATCGACGAGCGGCACGTCATCCTTGACCGGGGCAGTCTCACGCGCGAGCGCTGCCGAGCCGATCGGCGGTGCCACCAGAGCGGTGCTGGCAAACAGCGCGACGACGCCGCGCAGTGCGGGAACGAGGGTCTTCAAAGCAGTTCTCCCCTGGAGACGGAATGACGTTTTCAGTTTCGCGGCGGAACGGCAAGGCGCGACAGTCGCGCTCGTCGTCTAACCCCCGCGGTTCGGTACAGGCAGCACGCCTTGCCGGGTCATGACGACTGAGCGGATCGTGCCATCCGGCGCAAAGCGCATCCGATCGATCGCGACCTGGCGGTGCTCGCCCACGGTGTCGGTCAGCGGGCGCCGATGGTAGACGATGTACCAATCATCGGTCCCCGGCACGTTGACCACGGAATGGTGCCCGGCGCCGCGCGCAATGTGCTCGTCCTGCGCAAGCACCGTGCCCATCGGTTTGAACGGCCCCAACGGGGTTTTGCCCGTGGCGTAGGCGACACGGTAGTCCGCATCGGTCCAACCGCCTTCCGACCACATCAGATAATAGACGCCGTTGCGCTTGATGACGAACGAGCCCTCGACATAACCGGGGGGCGTGATCTCCTTGTAGGTCGTGCCGTCGGCGAACGGCACGACGGACCGCAGGTCGGCACTGAGGCGAACGACGTTGCAGTGCTTCCAGCCACCGTAATAGAGATACACCTGTCCGTCGTCGTCGCGGTAGACGAACGGATCGATCGGCTGGGCGCCATTGTGGAACGCGCCGATCAGCGGCTTGCCGAGCGCGTCCTTGAACGGGCCGCCCGGCGTGTCGCTCACGGCGAGACCGATCCCGCCGGTCTCTGCATCGCTCTGGATGTCGTTGGCAGCGAAGAACATGTAGTACCGCCCCTTCGCCTCGATCACCGACGGAGCCCAGACGGCATAGCCGGCCCAGGCAACGTTGGCGACGTCGAGCACATGCTCGTGGCGGGTCCAGTGGACCAGATCGGGGGACGAGAAGGCGTTGAAGAAGGTCTGTTTCGTGTACGACGGCCGTACCGTATGCCGTTTGCGCAACTCTGCCTGTGTCGGCGAAAAGCGCAGTGAGACATCGGGCTTCCCGGCGTCGTCGGAATAGGTCGGGTAGATCCAGTAGCGGTTGCCGAACATCCGGATCTCGGGATCGGCGTACCAGCCTGGAAAAGCCGGGTTGACGGCATAGGCGGCGCCCGCCGCGAGCAGTGCGAAGCCTGCAAAGAAGGCTGCCCGGGTTCTGTTCAACACGATCTCATGAGCTTTCCCGTTCCGGATCCAACGACAAGCCTGAGGAGGTAACTCCGATGAGCTACCTCCTCAGGCAGACGAACGTCAGAAGTTGTACTGAAGACCGGCATAGAAGCGGCGACCGGTGTACTGGCTGGAATAGTAGCGAAGGTCGGTATCGTTACCCAGATGCGCGGTCTGCTCGGACTTCGTGAGGTTGATGACCGACGCCGTAAGCGAGAACTGCGGCGTGATGTTGACCTGACCGTTTAGATCAACCTGCTCGTACGGTGCCGAATAGACGTTAAGGCCCGACACGATGCCACCGACCTGCTCGCCCTTGCGGTTGTACGACGCACGCAGCAGTACGCCATGCTTCTCGTAGAACACGGAGGCGTTCCACTGGGTCTTCGCGCTGCCGACCAGCGGCGACGTGCCGATATTCTCGCCGTTCAGCGTCACGTCAGCCGTCGACGTGTGGTTGTAGGTGAAGTTCACCTGTGCGCCCAAGCCGAAGTCCAGCGTATGCTGGGCGTAAAGTTCGATGCCCTCGGACACGGCGCTGCCGCCATTGGCCTGTGTCGAATATTGCTGGACCACCACTTCCTGGCCCTGAACCGTCTGGCTCAGATCGAGCACGAGCGGCACCACGAAGTTCTTCACGTCCTTGCGGAACAACGCTGCGCCGAGCACCGAGCCGCGATGGAAATACCATTCCGCACCCAGGTCGTACGCCCAGGCGGAGAAGGGCTTGAGATCGAAATTGCCGCCATTGCCGAACCAGCCCACGCGCTCGCCGAACTGCGCACGATCGAACGTATATTCCGGCGAATGGTAGGTCAGCGACCGGGATGAGGCGAGATCATTGAACGCGGGGCGCGCGACAACCTTCGATACCGCACCGCGAACCAGGATATTGCTCGTGACGTCCCAGGCGACGTTAAAGCTCGGCAGGAAATCAGTGTACGATTTGGTCTCGAGAACCGGCGCGAAGACGCGCGTTTCGCGCTGGCTTTGCGGAATGACCTGACAGTTTCCGTCGGAGCCGAGCGGCACGGCCGGATCGAACGCTCCGCCGGGCCCGTTCACGCAGTAATCGTTCTCGAAATAGAGCGTGTCGGTCGATCGGCCGGACTGTTTGGTGCTCGCCACGCGAAGACCGACGTTGCCGCGGATCGGCCCGGTCTTGTAGTTGACCTGAGCGTACCCTGCCCAGATCTTCTCGTTGATATCGTATCGGTTCTGCGGCTGCGGCACCGTTACCGCATCGCCGTACGTGGCGTTCAGATAGCCCAGATATTTATCGAGGTTGATCCCAGGAAACGACGTTGCACTGAAGCCACCGGGGATGTTGCCGATCCCATCGCTATAGAAGAAGCTTGGCTGAGCGACCGCGCCGCCGGGCGTGTCCTGAAACCGCAGTTTCGTAGCGGCATCGACATACCAGTTGAGTTCGCCGGTTTCACGGTGGATCTTTCCGTCCCGCCACTTGCCGCCGATCTGGACCGAATCGATGAAGCTATCGAAATGCCGGGTTACATCGATCTGAGCGTAACGCTGCTCGATCGAGCTGTTCGTGAAGCCGGAACCGGTCGAACCGGTATCGATCTGCGCAATGCCGTTGTTGAGGTTCGCCTGCAACTCCGGCGAGAACGCCATGGCGAGCCCACCGTTGCTGAAATCCCAGCTGCTGAGATTATTGCCGTTCGCCGTTACCGCGCCCGTCAGGCGTGGTTTGGCGGCGACGCTGAACTGCTGGGACGGGCCGCCGGTCGCACGGGTCTTGCCGAGCACGAATGATACGTCGAGCCGATCCTTGGTCCAATCGCCATGGACGTCGAACGTATTCGAAATGTCCTTCTCCCGCGCATAACTGCCGGAAATCTGCGGCGTTTCCATCGTGCAGATCGGCGTGCGCGTAAGGCATCCGGTACCGGGCGCTGGCACCTGGAACGTTGCCGACTGCATGATCGTGCCGCTCTTGTCGAACTGCGCACCGGTGTAGAAATTGCCGTAGCCCCACTCAGGAATCTTGAGCGAGTTCGTCTGACGGTCGTTGTTGAGCTGGAACCGGAAATAGTTTGCGGTGATGTGCAAATTGTCGGTCGGCTTCAGTTCGAGCGTCGCCTGGAGGCCGATACGTTCGCGCTTCTCCGTGACGATCGTCTCGTTGACCGATTGAGGAGCCCAATAGCCATTATAATGCTGGCCCGACTGGGTCGTGGGCGCCCTGTCCTCCGACCAGTAGGATACCGAATCATCGTTGGCGAAGGGCTTGCCGTTGACATCCGTTGCAGGCTTCGGCCCGCCCCGGCCGCCATCGGCCCACCATTGCCAGCTCTCGGTCGAGCCATCCATCTCGCGATTGGTACGCTTTTGATACGTGCCGCCGACCAGCAGGCCGATGGTCTTGTCCTCATTGTGCCAGGAAAGCTGGCCGGACGCCTGCGGCTCGACCTTCTTGGTGACGTCGGAATCGGTGCCCTCGATCGAGACGAAGCCGGACCACGGCTTGAGATCCAGCGGTCGACGGGTGTGGAGGATGACGGTGCCGCCGACGCCGCCCTCGTCGAGCCTTGCTTCCGGCGATTTGAACACCTCGACGCTGCCGATCATGTTCGAGGGCAGCAGCACGTAGTTGAACGATCGCGAGGGATCGCCGCTGTCGGCACCCGCAATGAAGTTGCCGTTGAGTTCGGTCAGCGTCAGGTCGGACTGGAGACCGCGGATGCTGACCCGGCTACCTTCGCCACCGCTGCGCTCGATGACGACGCCTGGAACGCGCTGCAGCGAGTCGGCGATGTTCTTGTCGGGGAACTTACCCACATCCTCGGCGGTGATCACGTCGACGAAGGCATTGGCTTCGCGCTTGCGGCTGAGGCTTTTCTCGATCGACTGACGGTAGCCGGTCACAACGATATCGTCGGCGCCGCCCGTATCCTGCGCTGCGGTGGTGGTAGAACCGTCTGCGGCGGGAGCAGGTACGTTTTCGATACCCGTCGGCTGCGTGGGAACGTTCTGAACGTTACCAGCGGGCGCGGCTTCCTGAGCATGGGCGATGCTGACTGTACCCGCCAACAGGCTGACTGAAACGAAAAGTCGAGCGAATGTACGACTGCGCAAAGATGCGGCTGTTCGATTTACGAGGCATGTAGCCATCCTGAATTCCTCCTCCTTACGGGACAAGATGCCGGACGGCCCTTTCCCCTTATGCCCTTCGTCAGCATGCACCCAGCAACCTCGAATGGGCAGCAATCAGCGCAGCAACATTAACCTTTTGCCAATACACAAAGCAAATTGTCAATTAAATTGTCTGCTATATCTCGATGGTCGCAGCGACGCGTCGAACGCGCGACAGACTAATCGCCTGATGCAGAAGGGGCGCCCGATGCAGAGAGGCGTTCCCGCTGGAAAACTCTCCACCAGTTTGCTCGATGCCACGAACATGCGACGGCAGGGGTGCGCCAAGATCTCCGTAAAATCGCACATGATTGGCCGAGCCCGGAGAGACCGGCCGCGCAGAAGCCGATTGAATTAAGAAAATTGATGTAATAATCGCGTACCCGAAATCGCGAACGAGCAGCCGAGAAGAGGCGAGCCGGAGGGGAGAAGGCGAAAACCGTGAAAGTTTCGGCAGTCACATCGGCAGATATACCGTTCGTTGGGGTCGAGCTCGGAGGAACGAAATGCGTCTGCACGCTCGCCTACGGGCCGGACGCGATAGTGCAGCAGCGCGTCATTCCCACGACCTTACCCGAGGTCACCCTGCCCGCAATCGTTGCGACGCTGCGCGAGTGGGACAAAGAATATGGCTTCGCCGCGATAGGCATCGCGTCCTTCGGTCCCATCTGCCTCGATCCCGCGGATGACCGGTACGGATCGATCCTGGCAACGAACAAGTCGGGCTGGCGTGACTGCGATATCGTTTCAGCGATCGCGAGGCCCTTCGAGCGACCATTCACGTTCGACACGGACGTCAACGGCGCAGCTCTTGCCGAAATGCGCTGGGGGTGCGCCCAGGGGTTGCAGGACTTCGCGTACGTTACGGTGGGAACGGGCATCGGCGTGGGGCTGATCGTTCATGGGCTGCCTACCCGCGGGATCGGACACAGCGAGATCGGCCACATTCGTGTCCCGCGCACGTCAGGCGACACGGTCCCCAGTTCCTGTCGCTACCACGACGATTGCGTCGAGGGGCTGGCATCCGGGTCGGCGCTGGTCCTGCGGCTGGACGGACGGGAGGTTGACGGCCTGACAGCCGATGATCCCGTCTGGAAGCCGATGATCTCGGCTCTCGCGGTGATGGCACATACACTCGTTGCAACGACAGGGCCGTTTCGCATCGCGATCGGCGGCGGCGTCGTAACGCGGCAGCCACATCTGCTGGCACAGATCGAAGCCGAGCTGGAGACCAGTTTGGCGGGATACATGGCATTGCCCCCCGTCCGACCCTTCATCGTCGCCCCTGCATTGGGCGATCTCGCAGGCCCGCTTGGATCGATCGCCCTTGCGATGGCGGCAAGCCCACGATGACACCAGGCTTCGACCGGTCACCGTCGCGGTCGACATTTGCACGCGAGGCGAAAGTCGATCTTGGACGCTCGAAGTTCTCTACGCCTGCGGAAACAGATACTGGGGCAACGCCCGAAAGTCTTTCCGGCCCCCCTTACGCCACCTGGATCAACAAGAGCCGGTAACAACTATGCGCCGGACCTAGTAGCAACGCGCCAACGCCGACGGGTGACGATCAAATGAAACATTCGTTCGAGGAGAAGGTCATGACGAGCACATTCTGGCGACATGCCGTCCTGCCGCTGGCGGCACTCCTCGCGGGATGTACGCCTTCTCTGCGCGTCATGACGTTCAACGTCCGCTACGCCTCCGACGTAGCACCGAACCAGTGGGCGGAACGCCGGCCCGTTATGATCGGCCTAATCAAGCACGTGCACCCAGACCTGATCGGCACACAGGAGTTGCTGCAACGCCAAGGTGACGATCTCGTCGCCGGACTGCCGCAATACCGCTGGTTCGGGCGTGACCGCCATGGCGGCCATACCGACGAGCATATGGGCATATTCTATCGGCCCGATCGCCTCCGCATCGTCGAGCAGGGAGACTTCTGGCTGTCGGACACGCCCGAGGTCGTCGGTAGCATGAGTTGGGGGACCGATCTGGCGCGGATGGCGAACTGGGCGGTCTTCGAAACGCGCGCCCGATCACCGCGTCGCTTCCTGTTCGTCGATACGCATCTACCGCACCGCGACCAGGACGAGGACGCTCGCCGGCGGGCGGCGGAGCTTATCCTCACTCGCTTGCAACATATTGCGAAAGGCCTCCCGGTGATACTTGCCGGGGACATGAACGCAGGGCCGTCCAGCAGCACCTACGCGACGCTTTCGGCCGCGCTCACGGATGCCCGCCAGCAGGCTGGCAGGCGGCGAGGTCCCGACAACACCTTCCACGATTTCACGGGCGTGCCCGACCGCAGGATCGACTATCTCTTCCTGCGCGGTATGCATGCCACGGAGATCGAGACGAGCACAATCCACAAAAACGCGACCTACCCGTCGGACCATTTCCCCGTTTGGGCCAAGCTCGCATTCGACCGTCGAACTACCGAACCGCCGACCAATGGAAAATGACCCTCGGTCGCGGAACGGCAGGACGTGCTTCTCGTTGCCAAGCCTATTTCGTCTTGACTGAAGCGCCGGCCCATTTGGTCCAGATGCCAGGTGTCGCGAGCATCTTCATATACACGCCTCCGACCACGGATCGCGCCTGGAAACCGACCTGCTTTCCGTCCGTGGTTTCGTACCAGTCGCTCAAAGGCACCCGGCTGGGCGATTCCTGCATGTAGCGGTGAACGGGGGCGATCAGGTCCTCGAACGCTGCCTTGTCCTCGGCGAGCGTCGCGCTCCAGATGATCCAGTCGAGCTTGGTGTAGGTCTTGCGGCTGTCGAGCGGGAGACCGTATGTCTGCTGATGCTTGAGGTAAAAGCGGACCTCGTCGCGAAGCAGCGTCTTGGGGAACAGGTCGTGGCCGAGCACCTTGTCCCAGGCGAGGTTGTACTTCTGGCTCCATGTGCCGGGAGCATCGAAGGCGAGCTTGGTATGGTCGCCGTCCTTTGCCATCGCCAGCCATTTGCCGACCATCTGATGCGCCGTGGCTCGGTAGCGCGTCGCCTCGTCCTTCTTGCCCAGCATCCGAGCGAGATCGGCATAGCCGTCCAGAGCGCTGATGGCCTTGATCGAAAGGTTGGCATTGTGCGCGAGATGCCCCGCAAAATCATCGGTGCTCAGCTGGTTCTCGGGGTTCAGCCCGTTCTCGCGGAGATAGCTCGCCCAACGCTGCAGCTGCGGCCAATACCGACCGGCGAAATCCGCGTTGCCCCTTATCTTGGCAAGCGCGTCGAGCATGAGGATCATGTTGCCGCTCTCTTCGACCGGCATCTGGTCGTCCTCGGACGTCTCGCCGCCGCCATAGACCTGGCCGTTCGCCTGTGGATAGGTCCCGAGATCGTGAGGGGCGAACGGAAAGCGCCAGCGCGGCATCGCCGCATAGTCGAGGATCGGGCGCAGTTGAGCCTCGAGCAGGTCGGGGTTTAACAGCAGGAAGAACGGCGACGAGGGATAGGTGATGTCGACCGTCCCTATGCACCCGTTGCTGAAGTTCTCCTTCGAGAAGTACAGCGGTCGACCGTCGATATCGGCCACCAGCTTGTTCGCCGCCAAGGTCTGACGAAAGGCGAGCACGGCCAATTCGGCATATTTTCGCCCGCCAGCCTTTTCCAGATCCCCGATCAGCTCCCGGTCGAACGCTTCGCCCCGCCGACGCAGCGCACTCTCCTCGTTCTCCGCCGTCTGCAACAGCGTTGCCATCGTCATGCCGTTGCGGCGCCAATACGCCGGTAGGCGGCGCTTGAAATACTCGATCGAGTCGATGTCGTCGTACGCCAGCAACGCTCGCCGCGTATCGGCACGTGCACCGACGTCACCGAAGTCGACCTGCAGGGTCATCAGCGGGCGGTTCTGGTGTGCGAGACGCGGCATGGCCAGATCGTCCGCCTGGGGCACGACGCCCTTGTCGAGCATGATGCCACGTTCGCGCTCGCCGATGATCGCCGTGGTCGTACCGGCCTGACGCGGCACGGCGAGCTGCGCCCATCCCCAGTCGATGCGCAGATTGTCCCCGACCTTCTGCAACACCTGCTGCGTGTCGGTGCCGACCCGCATCACCGCCATGTCGCCGACCCGGCTGGTTCCCCACACGATGCTCTGCTGATCGTTGTCCACGGCGAGCTGCGCGCTGGCGTCGAACAGAAGCTGAACCTTGTGGCGGCCACCGTCCGTCGCCTGCACAGTCCAACTGAGATAGGTTACGGGCCGTGACAGCACGTCCAAATCCTGCGGCAACGCCGGCGTGAAGAAGGTGGCCGTAAGCCTGATGCCCCCCGCTTCGAAATCATAAATGGTACGTGTCGGCGTCAGCGCGCGCGAAACCTGCCGCATCGCTTCCCCTCGCCCCGTTCCCAGGAATCGCATCAGCTTGCCGTCGACGCGGATCCAGCCGCTCATCTGCTGCTCGGATCCCGTCCAGTGGCGGGTGGGCTGATCGTTCAGCGCATCGCTGAAACTCCAGATGCTGAAATACGGATCCTGCGCGACCAATGGGGTCGCCGGCGTACGGGTCAGGACCGGCTCCTGTGCGTGCACGCCCGTCATGCACGCCCCCGTCGACAGCACCGCGATGGCAAGACGGCGGAGCGGTGCGAACGTCATGGTCGAGCGGATCTGCATTGCGTTTCCTTTGTACCGAGTCCGCACCGTGAAGGTGCTGCTTGCCGATCAGTGGAAGGAGGGCGGCGGGGATTTTATCGCCCAGGTCCGTTCTGGGTCCTTCGCCAGCGTAAAGTCGAGCGTGCCGCCATGAGCGACGAAGTCCGCGGGGAGCCAGGCTTGGTCGAGCGCTCGTCCATTCAACCGCAGCGAGCGGACATACGGCGCGTCCGGTTCAGCACCGGTTGCACGGATCGAGATGCGACCGCCGGGCCGGTCTATGGTCGCACGCGGAAACAGCGGACTGCCGATCACCAGCTCGCTCCGCCCGGGGTAGAGCGGATACAAGCCCAACGCCGACCAGACGTACCAGGACGACATTTCGCCGAGATCGTCATTGCCCGAGATGCCTTCGGGGGTGTTCGTCCAGATCTGGCGCATCGAGGCGCGCACCGTCGCTTGCGTCTTCCAGGGCTGGTTGACGAACAGATAGAGCCACGGCGAGGCGATCGAGGGTTCGTTGTCCAGCTCTGCGTGCAGCGGGCCGGCCTTCGTCACGGCCCATTCCCCCGTCGATGTACGGAAGAACGCATCGAGACGACGAGCAAACGCGTCGCGACCGCCGAGAACATCGATCAGGCCGGCTGGATCGAACGGCACCATCCACAGATATTGAGCGCCGCTCCCCTCGACGAACTCGTCGTCTGCAGCGGGGTCGAAGGGTGGCCAGCTGCCATCCGCCTTGCGAGGTTGAATATATCCGCCCTGCGCAGTCGCGTTCGGGTTGAACAGGTTGCGCCACCATCCGGACCGATCCAGGAAGCGTCGTTCACCCACGCGATCGCCAGCCATGCGCGCGAGTTGCGCCAGGCCGAAATCCGCTGACGCCATTTCCAGCGTGTCGGACGCACTCCCCCACCCCCGACTGCCCACCGGCATGTAATGCAACCGCAGCCACTGATCGAGGCCCGGGCGCTGACCTACGCACATCACCGGACACCCTTTGCCGCTGAGGTCCTTCGCGGTCGGAACGGTCGCGGCCTGCTTGAGTGACGCGTAGGCGCGCTTGAGGTCGAACGAACGGCCGCCAAACGCGTAAATCGCGGCAAGCGACGGCGGAGAAGGATCGCCGTTCATCACGCTGGTCGCGCCCGTCAAATGTGTCCAGCGGTCCCACACCCCGCCATTCTGGTCGGCCTGGTTGAGCAGCGACTGCGCGATATCGGACCCGCGTTGCGGATCGAGCAAGGTCACGAGTTGCAACTGGGAACGATAAACGTCCCACCCGGAATAATTCGCGTATTGCGCGGCTTGCCCTCGGAAGAGGCGATGGTCCTTGCCGTCGAACCCGCGGTAGCGACCGTCGGCGTCGCTGGTCAGGTTCGGCGTCAGGAGAGAATGGTAGAGCGCGGAATAGAAGACGGATCGATCATCTCGAGCACCGCCCTCTATTTTAATTGTGCCGAGCGCACGGTTCCACTCGGCCCGCCCGGCCGCCTGCACGGCGTCCAGACTCGTTCCCGCTGGACTTTCGCGTTGAAGGTTCGCGCGCGCACCGGCCTGATCCACATAGGAGATTCCGATCCGGACCGTGACGGTAGCGCCGTGGTCGCTATCGAAACTGATCCAGCCGCCACTCCCCTTCCCTGCGGGCGGGTGGCCTTGGGTGCCATAGCCGGTACCGCCCGCCCCCGTCACAGCGCGCTTGTTTACGGTTTCGTCGCGCCATGTTCCACCGACCTCGAACTGCTGGTCGAACACGGCAACGAAGTGCAGCGTGTAATAGCTTTCACGGCGATCCTCGGCGAGGTAGCCGCAGAAATTGCCGCTGGTCACCGTTCCGCTCACGGTCCGGGTCGAAGGGTCGATCGTGATCGTCGACGCGGTGCTGCCCACCTCGCTGTCCGAGGTTCTGAACAACACATTGGCGGGCTTGCCGGCGGGAAATGCAAAGCGACCGACGGCGGTCCGGTCGGTCGCGCCCAGGTCGACTTTGACGCCATTGTCCAGCTTTACGGAATAGGCACCGGGACTGGCAGATTCAGCTTTGTGATCCAGCAGGCTGGCGTAACTTAGTCCCGCTTCGACCGATGAGGGCGACCGCTCGATGGGGACTGTTACCGGCATGATCGGAACGTCGCCGCTGGCCCCTGCGCAACCGGTCCCGGAGACATGGGTAAGGCTGAATCCGCGTACGCCGTTGGCGCGCCACTCATATCCGCCAGGCGCTGCGATCGGCAGACGCTTCCCGGCAAGCGGCGTCTGTTCCGGGCTGAAAGCGACCATTCCAAATGGCCTTGTGGCCCCCGGAAAGGTGTTGCCGCCATTCGTCGTACCAACGAAGGGATTCACGCTTCCCGCCACATCCGCATCGTGTGCCTGATCGACGTCTTGCGCCGCCGCCGTCGCTGCCGTCAAAGCAACCATACTTAACAGCATGGAGCGGATATGACCCACTGCCCTCTCCTTAAGACAATTTTCTTTGTTAAAACAGGTGGCGGTGCGTCAGGTCAATGCGGTTGTTCAGAAGCCTCCGATACCGAAGCTGGGATTAGTAGCGATTGTAGTTCCGTTTGGCGGCTGCGCGGTGCGCCCGCCAATCCGGAATACAATCAAATCAACGTCTAGCCGGGGTCGCGCGTGCCTCCGCGGTCAGCACCAGTTCGGCCGCGAGCAGCGCGCCCTCCTGATCCTGCGCGACCGACGTGTGTTCGACGATATCCGTCACGAACTGCGGCCCGAACGGCAGCGGCACCTTCGAGCAATCGAGATAACGCGTCCCCTTCTTGTCGGCGATCAACAGGTGGTTGCCGCCCGGCCGCCCTGCAATGTCCACATATTTGCGGAGCTCGATATAGCCCTCCGTGCCGAGGATGAAGAGCCGGCCGTCGCCCCAGGTCGGCAGGCCGGCAGGCGTGAACCAGTCCACCCGGACATAGCCGGCGCCGCCATCGCCGCTCAGCATCATGTCGCCGAAATCCTCGAACTTGGGATGCGCGGGATTGCCGAAATTGCCGGTCTGCGACGCGAGCACCTGGGCGCGCTTGGTGCCGGTCAGGTAGACGAACTGGTCGGCCTGATGACTGCCGACATCGGTCAGGATACCGCCGTTCTGCGCCGGGTCCCAGAACCAGTCGGGACGGCTCGCGGCGGACAGCCGGTGCGGCGCGAGGTTCACCGTCTGGATCACGCGCCCGATCGCGCCGTCATGGACGAGCTGGCCCGCCATCACCGCTGCCGGCACCTCGAGCCGTTCGGAATACATGATCCCGTATTTCCGCCCGGTTTCCTTGATGGCACGGCGGACGTCGGCGAGTTGCTTGAGCGTCGTCACCGCCGCCTTGTCGCTGAGGTAATCCTTGCCCGCGCGCATCACCCGGATGCCCAGCGGGGCGCGCAGGCTCGGGATCGCCGCGCTGCACACCAGCTTGATCGCGCGGTCGTCGAGGATCTCCTGTTCGGACCGGGCGAGCTTCACGTCGCCGTAGCGCTTCTTGAACATCGCGATCTGTTTCGGATCGGTCGCGTAAAAGGTGGTGAGCACGCCGCCGCCGCGGATGATCGCGTCTGTGATGCCGTAGATGTGGTTGTGGTCCATCCCGATCACCGCGAACGGCACGCGGTATTTCGCCTCGGGGACCGGACGCGCGACAGCGCTCTCCGTCGGTGCGTCGCCACGCGTGGAGGATTGCGCGAACGCGTCGGCGGCAAACCCGGCGGCTAGGCCAGCGGTCAGGCCCAGTCCCAGGATCCCGCGTCGGTTGGTATCGGTCACAGCGTATTCCCCTTGTCAGATCGCAACCAGATTCGTCGGCCAGGTCATCGCCTCGCCGCGGTCCATCGCCTGCTCGCCGAGCAGCGAGGCGACGCTTGCCTGATAGGCCTGGCGTAGCAGGCCGGGCAGCGGCTTGCCCGCACGCACCGCGGCACCGAACCCCTCGAACTGGAGCATCGTCTCGTCATATTCGCCCCAGCCGAGCGACTCGCCCGGTGTCGTCACGGGCAATTCGGGGAACCAGGTGGCTCCGCCGATCGGCACGGTGCGCTTGTGCCCCCGCGCGACGTCCTTCTGCATCCGCTGCAGCGCCAGCACCTTGGCCGGCACCTCCTGATAGATGCGGCCGAGTTCGGGCTCGATCGTGCCCTTGCTACCCTGGATCTGCTCCTCGCAGCCATAGCGCGCGTTGTTCAGCAGCGAGGTGTAGATGAGCTTCCGCCCGCCGGCATATTCGTAGATCAGCGCGACATGGTCGTAGACCTCGCGACCGTCCTTCCAGAAGCAGATGCTCCCAGAGCCGATCACCCGCGTCGGCGCCGCGTCGAAGAACCAGTTGCCAACCTGAAGCTGGTGCGTCGCGAGTTCGGTCATCAACCCCGCCGAGCTGTCGCGGTACAGGCGCCAGTTGATCTGGCGATCGGTCGCGTCGGCAGGGACCGCGCGACGCCAGGCATTGTTGCGGTGCCAGCTTGCCCGGATCTGGGTCAGCGACCCGATCTCGCCGGCCTTGGCGCGCATCAGGGCGTTGAGATAGGTCGGGTGGAACATCCGCTGGTGGCCGATCTGCAGCACCCTGTTCGCGGTCTTCGAGCGGGCCACCATCGCGCCGCAATCCGCGATCGTCCGCGCCATCGCCTTCTCGCACCATACGTGCAGTCCCGCGTCGAACGCGTCGAAGGTGTGGCGCGCGTGCATGTTGAGCGGCGTCGCGATCACCACCGCATCGATCCCACCTGCGTCGAGCATCGCGCGGTGATCGCTGAAACTGCGCGTCGTCGGGCCGACCCATTGCCGCGCCTTGGCGAGGTTCGGCGCATAGGTATCGCAGATCGACACGACCGTGCAGTTGCGCGTCTTGGCGATGTTCTGGATCAGCGTACGGCCGCGATCCCCCGTGCCGATCACGCCGAGCCGAACCGGGTTCGTCTTTACCGGATCGGCCCCCGCCGCCGACGCTGCTGACACGGCCCAGGGCGCCGCCGCTGCCATCCCAGCACCCGCGGTTGCCATCATCACGCGGTCGATGAACGATCGCCGCGTGAGGTCGAAATCCTTGTCGGTCATGCCGCGTGCATCCTCGCTACGTCGACGGTCGGCGCCGCCTCTTGGGAAAGATCATACAGGAAACGCCGCGCCGGCCCACCGCCGAGCAGCCGTCGTGCGCAGTCGTCATCGGCGACGAGCAGCGCCGTGCTCAGCGCCTCCGCCCTGCCACCGCTGCGATCGATCGCCACCGCACAGCGTGCCGCGGTGACGATCGCGCCGTCGCTCGGCCGGATCATCGCCGCACGTTCGGGCGCGTGCGTACCCGCGCCCACCGTCGTCGAGATCGACAGCGCCTCGTCGACAAGTTCGAGCTCGACCAGCACCGCGTCGCCGACCAACGGATGCGGTATCGCGAACGGCCAGCCGCCCCCGAGCGGATGCTCGCCGATCACCGCCAGCGAGCTCTCGCCGGCCGAAAGACACGCGCAGACGATGCCCGCGTCGCGCAACACCGCGCAGGCCCGGTCGAGCGCGAACCCTTTGCCGAAGCCGCCGAAATCCAGCGCGAGTGGTCGCGTCGCCGCGATCCGTGCCGTGCGCGGATCGAACACCACGTCGGCCCATCCTGCGCCGCCAAACCGGTTATCGACGGCAGGATCGAACAGCCCATCGGTCAGCGCGTGCACCGCCTCGATCGCGATCAGCGCCTCGATCAGCACCGGATCGTCGATCGCGACCTCCCGGCCGGCAAGCATGCCTTCGTTGACCGCAGTCGTCGGCGACGGTCGATGGATGGTCAACGCATCGTCGACGTCCTCGATCGCGCGCCGCGCCGCGACCAGCGCATCGGCAAACCCGCCGCCGAACACGTGCAGCTCGACTCGCGTTCCCATCGCAACGAAGCGCTCGACCTGCGCGGCGATGCTCACGTCAGGCCTTGACCTCCCAGCCCGGTTGATACGCGACCGACCACAGCTTCATCGCCTCGGCGCTGCTCGGCTTGCCGGTCGTCGTATCGACGGTCAGCACGCTGTCGGTGCGATAGGCCATGTTGCCCAGATGGCAGAGCGTTGTGCTGATATGCCCCTCGGCGATCGGTGAATTGAGCGCGGACGCGCGGCCACGGATCACGTCGACGAAATTGCCGGCGTGATAGACGTCGAGGATACCTTCGCCGACCGTGCCGGTCGTCTCCGATGTCGCCTTGGCCATCACCTGCCGGATCGACTTGCCTGCGAGATCGTACAGCTCGAAGCCGTTGCGATCGACCACTGCCGACCCCTTGCTGCCGAGCAGCAGGACGCCGCGTCCGCGCCCATAGGTCAGCATCGCGTTGCAGCTCTGGCCGTTCCAGCGGATCACCCGGTCGTTGTCGTAGTTCAGGTCCAGCGCGAGCGAATCGTACATCTCCCAGTCGTCGCCGGCGTGGAAGCGCTTTGCCCCCTGCGCGGAAACGGTCTTCGGATAGGTCAGCCCCATCAGCCAGCGCGCGACGTCGAGTTCGTGCATCGCGTTGTTGCAGAGTTCGCCGGTCCCGTATTGCCAGAACCAGTGCCAGTTATAGGGGACCAGGTTCGACCGGTACGGCGCGCGCGGCCGGGGCCCCTGCCACATGTCCCAGTTGAGATTGGCGGGCGGCGTCGTCACCTGCCCCTTGCCGATCGTCTTGCGATTGTTCGCGTACCAGGTCTGCGCCTCGTAGACGTCGCCCAGCTCGCCGGCCTGGACAAGCGCGAGCAGCTGCCGCGTCTCAGGGCTCGATCGCTGCTGGTTGCCGACCTGCAAGACGCGCCCGGTGCTTTTCTGCGCGGCGATCATCGCCTCGCCCTCGGCGGGCGCGATGCCGATAGGCTTTTCGCAATAGACGTGATGCCCCGATTTCATCCCGTCGACCGCGAGCTTGGCGTGCCAATGGTCCGGCGTCGCGATCGTGATGACGTCCAGCGCCTTGTTGTCGAACAGGCGGCGGTAATCGCCTTCGGTCTTCGGCGCCGGATTCCCGCGCGACGCAAACTCACCCGCGCGCTTGGCCAGCACGGTCGAGTCGACGTCGCAGAAATGCGTGATCTCGACGTTCGGCACCTTGGTAAACGCGCCCATATGCGCCTGCCCGCGCCCGTTCACGCCGACTATCCCGACGCTGAGCCGGTCGTTCGCGCCCTTGATCCGCGCATAGCTGCGCGCGCTCATCGCCATGCCGAGCCCCAGCCCTACCGTGGCGCTCGCACCCTTGATCATCGTCCGACGGTCCATCGATCCATCCCCCTCAGAGTTCGCGCAGCTTGATCGACCGGAATTCGACCCGGTCGCCGTGATCCTGCAGCAGGATCGGTCCCTGCTTGCCTTCGCCGAAGCCGGGCACGCCGGCGTATTTGCTCTGCGCCACCAGCGCACGGAACGCCGGGGAGCCGCGGTCATACTCGACCATCTTGAAGCCGTTCAGCCAATGCTCGACATGCGTGCCCCGCACGACGATCACCGCGCGGTTCCACGCGCCCGGCGGATTGATCCGCTTGCCCGGGCTATCGGGATCGGAGAGGTTCTTCGCGGCGATCAGGTCGTAGAGCGACCCGAGCGTCCGGTTGCCATCGCGTCCCATCTTCGCGTCGGGATGCCGCTCATCGTCGAGCAACTGGTATTCGAGCCCGATCGACTCGCCCTTTTTGAGCAGGCCAGCATCGACGAAATACTTGATCCCGCTATTGGCGCCGGGCGTCAGCTTGAAATCGATCGACAGTTCGAAATCGCGGTAGTCGCGGGTCGTCGCGATATCGCCGCCACCACCCTCGACGCGTAACGCACCGTCGGCCATCGACCAGCCCGATGCCGGAAATTTCTGGCCCTTGACGCTACGCCAGCCGGCGCCGGTCTTGCCGTCCCACAGCAGCTTCCAACCGGCGCGCTGCTCACCCGCGGACAGTCGATTGGTGAGCCACCCCTGCTCCGGGAGAGCCGTCGCGGGCATCGCGAACCGAGCCGGCGAATCCGTGATCATCCGGACGTTGCGGAACCGCACTTCAGGATGCCGAGCAGCCTCTGCATCGGGGATTGCATGGACCTGAAAGGCTATGAAGCCGCGTGCGTCGAGGTCGTCGACCACATCGGCGGCAGGCACGCCGTTGATCCACGTCCGGAGCCGGGTGCCGATCGCCTCGACACGGTAGTGGTTCCAGTCGCCCGAGCGGAAGGTCTGGCGCGCGGCCTCGTTACGCCCCAGCGTATAGAGCCATTGCCGCCGCTGCTCGTCGTACAGCCCGGCGCTCCAGCGGCGCGACGACGGATCGATCTCCGCCTGATACCCGTACACCACGCCGTCACGATAGTCGGGTCGGCTCTGACCGCGGATCATCATGCCCGAATTGAGCGCTGGATCGGTCTTCGCATCGAATTCGATGATGAAGTCGCCATACTGCGCTTCGGATACCAGCCAGCTATTGGTCTTGCCCGGCTCGGCGCGTCCGATCACTTCGCCATTCTCGAACGCGTAGCTCGCCTTGCCGCCGGTCGCACGCCAGCCGGCCAACCCTTCGCGCGGAGTAACATCACGCCACGGCGCCTTTACCTGATGAGCGGGGGCCCGATGGGTGGAGGATTGCTGCGTCGGTGCAGCATTGACCGATGACTGTGCCATCAACGGCACGGCCGCCAAGGTCAGAATTGCGAGCGCTCGAGCCATTCGCCTCCCCTTTTCTCTTTTCTGCGAGCGCGGGTCGGGCAACCCTATCCGGACGGGTCCGGTCGTCTCGCATCATTTACCGCCGACATGTCGCTGTCGTACGGACTCTCCTGAGCCACGTCTTAAATTGTGGTCGGGCCACATGCAACAGGATTGTAAGGCATTTTAATCAGGCCATCGCACGCTTTTGCGCTGCACTGGGCTTGACGATGCTTTACGCAACGCGATGTACAAGGCGACGCCAACGCTCGGGCGGGCGCGCATCGAACGAGGAATGCAATGCTAGGTACTGAAGGCGGCGGTAAGCTCTATCGCAAGATCGTGCAGGCGATCATCGCGGACATCGCGGCCGGCGTATACCAGGTCGGCGCGCGCCTGCCCGCCGAACGCGACCTGACCGAGCGGTTCCAGGTCAGCCGCCCGACCATCCGGGAGGCGATGATCGCGCTCGAGATGAAGGGCATGGTCGAGGCTCGCAAGGGATCGGGCGTGTTCGTGCTCGCCTCCTCTTCGAACGACTCGGAAAAAGAGCTCGACATCGGTGCGTTCGAGATCACCGAAGCGCGCCGCATGCTCGAAGGCGAGGTTGCCGCCGTCGCCGCGACAGAGATAACCGAGCAGCAGCTGGTCGAACTGCGCGGTCTGCTGGGGCAGATGGATCAGGACGACACCCTGGCGGCGGAGGACGCGGATCGTCGCTTTCACATCGCGATCGCGGAGGCGACGGGGAATGCCGTCATCATCTCCGCCGTCACCGACTTCTGGGACATGCGGTTCCGCTCACCGCTGGCGCGCGAAGTGCTGGCGAAGGCGGGAAGCCTCGGCACCGAGAACCGCATGATCGAACATGGCCGGATCCTGAGTGCGCTGGAGGCCCGCTCGCCGATCGACGCACGCAACGCGATGCGCGATCATCTTGCACGTGTCATCGATCATCTGCTCGACGTTACCGAGACCGAAGCGGTCGAGCGCGCGCGGGCTGCTACCGACCAGCGCCGCCGCGCCCTCGCCCGGCGCTCCGTCTGACCTGACGACAACCGCGCCACCACCAAAAGCCGTCTGCCACCGGTGTATTTAGCCTATCACAGCACGATAGCAGTAGCGCTCGGACATACTGGCCAAACAATCTGCCTGACCAAATGATTCAGCATTGTCATATCAAAATTGCGATGATACCTGACGAACTACGCCGACCTTAGAAACTAGGGCGGCACAATGTCGGGAAGCGTCAACTCAGCGCGCCCGGCCCATCGGGAGAGGGTCTTTGAGCCGTAAGAGCTTCGATAAGCGGAAACTGCTTATCTCGACGAGCATCGTCAGCCTATTCATCGCCGCGCCTGTCATGGCCCAGCAGACTGCTGGCAGCCAGATGCCGCAGCCTGCGGACAGTCAGACGAGCCCGCCCGATCCCGCTACCTCGTCCCAGGCCGCACCGGATGCCGAAAACGCAGATATCGTCGTCACCGGGTTTCGTGCGGCGTTAAACAACGCGCTGAACCAGAAGCGCAACGAAACCGCCGCGATCGACAGCATCGTCGCGGAGGATATCGGCAAGTTCCCCGATTCCAACCTTGCGGAATCGATGCAGCGTATTCCCGGCGTAGCGCTCTCGCGCGGCGATGGCGGCGAGGGTCGGAACATCTCGGTCCGCGGCCTAGGCTCGCAATTCACGCGTGTCCGCATCAACGGCATGGAAGGCGTGTCGCAGGTCAGCGGCAGCGACATCCGCGGCGGCGTCGCGACCGGTCGCTCGTTCGATTTCGTGACCTTCCCGACCGAGATCTTCTCGGCGCTTTCGGTCCGCAAGACGCTGTCGGCGGACGTCGAGGAAGGCTCGCTGGGCGCGACGGTCGATCTTCGCGCGCCGAAGCCGTTCGACCAGAAAAAGGATTTCGTCCTTACCGGTACCGCGCGCGGTATCTACAACGACATCAGCAAGAAGGCCGATCCGCGCCTGTCCGCGCTCGTCTCCAAGAAGTTCGGCGACACGTTCGGCATCCTCGGCAGCATCGCCTATTCGAAGCGCCATATCGACGAATATGCCTATTCGGCAGTCGATGTCGTGCCGACCACGGTTTACGGCCAGGCGCAGCCTGGCGGCACCGCGAACGCCGGCGTGATCTTCCCGTTCTGCACGCCCGTCGGCTACACGTATCGCGGCGCCGCGACGAACAGCCCGGTCGGCGGCTATACGCAGCCCAACGGCACGCCGATCGGCGCCGACGCCAACAATTGCAGCACCGGCAATCCGCGTACCGGCAACGCCGCGGCCTATGACTATATCATGAGCCGTACCGGGGTGAACGGTCGCCCGGGGGGCGGCGTCTATCTGCCGCGCCTGCCGCGCCCCGTGAAGAGCAGCCAGGATCAGGAACGTCTCGCCGGTACCTTGACGCTGCAATGGAAGCCCAGCGCCAATACCGACATATCGCTCGACGGCCTGTATTCGCGCTTCAAGGTCGACCGGCTCGACCAGATGTTCGACGCACGGTCGTTCGGGCGCGCAATCTCGAACAACGGCCAGCCTCTGACGTCGGTCCGCGAGATCGAGGTCGACGACAACGGGTCGCTGGTCCACGGCCTTTTCGACGGCGTCGACGTGCGATCGGAGATGCAGCAGGAGAAGTTCACGTCGACCTATCGCCAGGTCAATCTGAACTTCGACCAGCGCTTCTCGGACACGGTGCGGGTCTACGGCTTGGCGGGCATCAACCAGTCGCGGCTCGACGTCGACCGCCTGCAGGTGGCGATCGATTCGAACGATACCCGGAACTTCTCAATCGACTTTCGCGACAACCCGAACATTCCGAAGATCGGCTACGGGATCGACACGATCAATCCCGCGCTGTTCCAGTACGGGCCGCCGCTTGCGAACGGCGACCAGCGCGGACAGCTGTCGAACTTCATCCGCCGCAACACGATCACCAGCAAGACGTTCGAACTCAACGGCGAATGGGAGGCGGCGCCGGGCTTCACGCTCCAGGTCGGCGGCCAGTATCGGACGAACAAATACACCGCGCGGGAGCGGCAGCTTGCCACCAACACGCCGCTCGCCCTGCCGGCCGGCGTGACGCTTGCGAGCCTCACCACCGTGACGAAGGGCGTCGGCAGCAACCTGGACGGCTTGTTGCAGGATTTCGTCTCGATAGATCCCGACAAGTTCCGCGATGCGGTCGGTCTCGACAGCTACGTCTATTGCAGCATCGAATGCGCAAAGGGCACGTTTGGCGGCGTCTCCGAGAAATACGGCTCGGGCTATGGGATGGTGAAGTTCAACACCGCCGACTCCCTGCCCTTCGCGCTCCGCGGCGATGCCGGCGTCCGCTACGTCCACACCAGCATGGACACCTATGGTCCGATCACCTCGGCGGCACCCGCCGGGTCGCTCTATCCGTCGCGTTTCGTGATATCGCAAGTCGGGCGCAGCTATGACGACTGGCTGCCATCGGCGAACCTCGCGCTGGACATCACGCCGGATCTGATCGCGCGCGCCTCGGTCGCGCGTGTCATGTCGCGCCCAGCTTACGGCCAGCTGATTCCCGCGGGCTCGGCGAACCTCGTCATCCAGACCGCATCGTTCAGCAATCCCTTCCTCGAACCGATCCGCGCCAATACGTTCGATGCGGCGCTCGAATGGTATTTCGCCAAGGGCTCGCTGATTTCGGTCGCCTATTTCTACAAGAATATCGAAAGCTACATCCAGACGACGAGCCAGGCGGTTGCGTTCCAGGACATCGGGCTACCGCTGACGCTGCTCAACGGTACGCAGCTTCGCCCGACCGACGTGTTCACGGTCCAGCGTAGCAACAATACCGAGGGCGGGCCGCTGCGTGGGTTCGAGGTGAACGTCCAGCTGCCTTTCACCTTCCTGCCCGGCGTGCTGCGCAACTTCGGCGCACTCGGCAACTTCACGCGCGTCCGCTCGAACATCAACTACGTCATATCGCCGACGCTTTCCCGCACGGCGCCGCTGGTCGGTCTGTCGCCGGAAACGGCAAGCGGGACGCTCTATTACGAGGACGACAAGTTCAGCATTCGCTCGACGGTGAACTACCGCGCGGCGTTCCTGACGGCGGTTCCGAGCGGCTCGGTCGACGCAGATTCGACATCGAACGCCAGTTCGATCTTCGTCGACGCATCGGCCTCGTACAATCTCAACGAGCATATCAAGCTGATTGCCGAAGTATCGAACGTCACCAACGAGACCAATCGCCTAACCGTCGACACGGTTCGGAAGGATCCGCTCTACACCTCCTATTTCGGTCGCACCTACGCGTTGGCGGTCAATTTCCAGTTCTGAATGTCTTCTTCCCCCGTCGACATCGGCGCTCCCCATTGCCGATGTCGACCAAACTAAGGGTGCGCCGCGCTATCGTGGCGCATCCATTTTTTAGTCGAGCGCGAGCCATCATCTCCCAGTCCCCGTCCTACAAAATGGCCTGACCACTTGATTGCATCTGACCTAATAGATTTGCGATCGCTAAACAGTCATGAAACGCAGCGAGGCCAAAGGTCCGCGCAATCGAGAGAGGATTCTAGGTGCCAATGATCGAGACGATGCGCTGGTTCGGGCCCTCCGACCCGGTAACGTTGCGCGATATTCGCCAAGCCGGTGCAACCGGCATCGTCACGGCGCTGCACGAGATCGCGAACGGCGACGTCTGGCCGCACGACGCGATCGCCGCGCGCCTAGCCGAGATCGAGGCGGCCGGGCTCGTCTGGTCGGTGGTCGAGAGCCTGCCGGTGCACGAAGCGATCAAGACGCGCGGTGCCGACCGGGACATGCTGATCGACAATTATCGACAGAGCCTGACCAACCTCGCCGCATGCGGTATCCGCACGGTCACCTATAACTTCATGCCGGTCATCGACTGGACCCGCACCGACCTAGCCTGGACGATGCCAGACGGCGCGCGGGCGCTTCGCTTCGAACTCGAAGCGGCTGCGGTCTTCGATATCCATATTTTGCGACGCTCGGGCGCCGAACAGGACTATTCCCCGGCGCTGGTCGAAAGCGCCGGCCGCCGGTTCGCTGCCATGGATACGGACGCGCGCCGCCTGCTCGAGAAAACCATCATCGCAGGGCTCCCCGGCAGCGAGGAGACGTTTACCGCCGATCGCTTCCGCGACGCCTTGGCGCAGTATGACGCTATCGATGCCGAGGGACTTCGCGCCAATCACATCGCGTTCCTTCAGGCGGTCTGCCCGCTGGCCGACGCACTCGACATGCGGCTGGTGGTGCATCCCGACGACCCACCGTTCGCATTGTTCGGCCTGCCCCGCGTGGTCAGCACCGAGGCCGACGTCACGACGCTGTTCGCAAAAGTGCCCAACCCCTCCAACGGGTTGTGCTTCTGCGCCGGCTCGTTCGGCGCCCGTGCCGACAACGACCTGCCTGGGATGATCGAGCGGCTGGGCGACCGGATCGGCTTTCTTCATCTGCGATCGGTCCAGCGCGAGCCGAATGGCGCCTTCCACGAGGCCGCGCATCTTGCCGGTGATGCCGACATGGTCGCGCTGGTCGCTGCCATTCATGCCTTGCAGATGCGCGAGGGCCGCTCGATCCCGATGCGTCCCGATCATGGCCATCAGATGCTCGACGACCTCTCTAAACAAACGCTGCCCGGCTATTCGCTGCTCGGCAGGATGCGTGGCCTTGCCGAACTGCGCGGTCTCGAGCGCGGGATCGCTTATATGACGGCAAAAGCGTGAGCCGCCCGCTTCGCCTCTCACCCGATCGACTATTCTCCAGCGATCCGGACCAGCGGTCGATCGCGCGTGCGCTGTATGCCGAGATCGCCACGCTGCCGATCGTCTCGCCGCACGGGCATACCGATCCGCGCTGGTTCGCGACCAACGAACCGTGGCGCGACGCGACCAGCCTGTTGCTGGCGCCCGACCATTATCTGTTCCGGATGCTCTACAGTCAGGGCATCGCGCTCGGTCGTCTCGGCGTACCGTCGCGGGAGGGCGTGCCCGATACCGAGCCGCGCGAAGCCTGGCGCGCGCTCGCCAGCCATTACCATCTGTTCCGCGGGACACCGTCGCAGGCGTGGCTCGATCACGTCTTTGCCGAGGTGCTCGGGTTCGAGGTGGCGCTGGATGCCTCGACGAGCGACCTGTATTTCGACGGCATCGCCGAGCGGCTCGCGACCGATGCGTTTCGCCCGCGTGCGCTGTTCGAGCGGTTCGGGATCGAATTCCTCGCGACCACCGAGGGCGCCGACGACCCGCTCGACGCGCATCGTGCGATCCGCGACTCCGGCTGGGCGGGCCGCGTCGTGACGACCTATCGTCCCGACGGCGTCATCGACGTCGAGCACGAGGCGTTCCGGCCGACGATGGAGCGGTTCGCCGCGTTGACCGGGGAGGATGTCTGGACCTGGCCCGGCTATCTCGCCGCGCACCGCAAGCGCCGCGCCGACTTCCGCGCCGCGGGGGCGACCGCGACCGATCACGGCCACCCGACCGCGCAGACCGCAAACCTCGATCCGGGCGCCGCCGCGGCGTTGTTCGCCCGCGTGATCGGTCCCGACCCGACACCGGCCGATGCCGAGCTGTTCCGTGCGCAGATGCTGACCGAGATGGCGCGCATGTCGATCGAGGACGGGATGGTCATGCAGATCCATCCCGGCAGCGTGCGCAATCACAACGCCCGTCTGTTCGCCAGCCACGGACGCGACCGCGGCGCCGACATCCCCGCGCGCGCCGATTTCGTGAACGGCCTGCGCCCGATGCTCGACGAGGTCGGCAACGATCCGTGCCTGACGATCATCCTCTTCACGCTCGACGAGTCGACCTATGCGCGCGAACTGGCGCCACTCGCCGGCCACTATTCCTGCCTGCGTCTCGGCCCCGCCTGGTGGTTTCATGATTCCCCCGAAGGCATGCGCCGCTTCCGCGAAATGACGACCGAGACCGCCGGCTTCTACAATACGGTCGGGTTCAACGACGACACGCGCGCGTTCCTGTCGATCCCCGCGCGCCACGACGTCGCACGTCGCGTCGATTGCGCATTTCTCGCGCGCCTCGTCGCCGAGCACCGGTTGGCGGATTGGGAAGCGGCCGACCTCGCGCATGAGCTGACCGTCGGGCTCGCGCGCCGAGCTTACCGCGTGTGAGACCGTCCGCCGCAACGCGCGATACTAACCGAAAACTGGCGGCATTCGACAGACGATAAAAGCGGACAAACCGCCAAGGGAGAGCGAGCGTGGACGGTTCAACACAGGCTACGGATCCCCGCTCGCAAAAGGCCGGCGGCAATGTCCGCTGGGTCATCTGCGCGCTGCTGTTCTTCGCGACGACCATCAATTACATCGATCGTCAGGTCATCGGTATCCTCAAGCCCACGCTGCAGGGCGAACTGGGCTGGTCCGAAGTCGACTACGGCATGATCGTGTTCTGGTTCCAGGCGGCCTATGCGATCGGCCTGCTCGCCTGCGGGCCGATCATCGACAAGATCGGGTCGAAGATGGGCTATGCCGCGGCGATCACGGTATGGAGCCTCGCCGCGCTGTTCCATGCCTTCGTCCGCAGCCCCGGAGGTTTCTCGGTCGCCCGCTTCGCATTAGGGCTCGGCGAGTCCGCGAACTTCCCCGCCGCGATCAAGTCGGTCGCCGAATGGTTTCCGAAGAAGGAACGCGCGCTCGCTGCGGGCATCCTGAACGCCGGCGCCAATGTCGGCGCGATCGCCACGCCGATCGTCGTACCGATCATCACGCTCGCTTATGGCTGGCGCGCGGCGTTCATCGTGACGGGGATGCTAGGGTTCGTCTGGCTCGCGGCGTGGCTGATCTTCTACCGAGCACCCGAACATCACCCCCGGGTCTCGGCGCAGGAGCTTGCCTATATCCGCGCCGATCAGGACAATGACGCGGGCACCGCGCCGATCCCGTGGCGCCGCCTGTTCCGCTATCGCGGGACCTGGGCCTTCGTCGTCGCGAAATTCCTGACCGATCCGGTCTGGTACCTCTTCCTGTTCTGGCTGCCGGATTTCTTCGCCAAGCGCCACGGCCTCGACCTCAAGACCTTCGGACCGCCGCTGATCGCGGTCTACCTGCTCGCGGACGTCGGCAGCATTGGCGGCGGCTGGTTGTCGTCGGCGCTGATCAAGCGCGGGTACAGCGTCAACGCCGGCCGCAAGCTCGCGCTGCTCGCCTCTGCGATACTAGTACTGCCGATCATGCTCGCCAGCACCGTCTCCAGCCTGTTCGCCGCTGTCGCGATCATCGGCGTCGCTGCCGCCGCGCACCAGGGCTGGTCGTCGAACCTGTACACGATGGTTTCCGATACGTTTCCCAAGAGTTCGGTCGCGTCCGTCATGGGGATCGGCGGCGCCGCAGGGGCGGTCGGCGGGATGATCATGGCGCGCTATGTCGGGCACGTGCTCGAAACCGTCGGCAGCTACGTCCCGGTGTTCATCTGGGCCGGCATCGCCTATTTCGTCGCGCTCGCCATCGTCCACCTTCTGCTGCCAAACCTGGAAGACGCGAAGCCAGGCTGACGTCGTGCAGCACCGTTGACGCGCCCCGGACATCAGATCGTACCACTCCTACTTGTTTCGAGGATCACCGCCCATGATCGTTCAGTCCGTTCTGCTCATACTGGCGGCACCGCAGGTGGCGGTAGCACCTCCTGCGAAAGCCGAGCACGTCGCGATCCAGGCGGCGGACATCGATCGCAGCGCAGCCTTCTACCACGAGGCGTTCGGTTTGCGGATCATCCCGACGCCGCTCAAGAACCGCCGCTGGCTCGACCTCGGCAACGGTCTGGCGCTCCACATCCTCGACGGCCGCACCGCGCCGAAGCCGTCGAACCGGAACGAGCATCTGGCGCTGCACGTCGACGATCTCGCCACCGTCACTCGCTGGTTGGACCGACACGGTCTCGTCTGGACCGACCTTGCGGGCAAGCCGCACACGATGCAGATCCGGTTCGACGGCGTCCGCCAGATCTATGCGCAGGATCCCGATGGCTATTGGCTGGAAATCGGGGATTCCCGGGGTTCTCGACCCGCTGAGTTGAACGCTGATCCGACCTCCGGCTCGCTCCCTCCACGATCCGGAAAATAGAACAAGACAGTTGCAATTTGCGCGCGACATCGCCCGGAGTCATGTTGGCAAGCACACCCGCATCGACACGGAGATGACGTGATGAAAGTTGCGCTCTACGCTCGCTATTCGCCGACACGCACCATCCCGTTCACCGATATGCTACCCAATATTGATCCCCCAACGCCGATCTCGTTTTGGTGATCAGCAAGGCGGCAGGCGTGAAAAGACGGTATGAAGTCGGATTGGCGTTGCGCAATCCGTCGGCGAATTTCAGCCACCCCCCGAGTCCGGCAAAAGGGCACACTGGTATCGTCAGCGAGCTTGAGAGACCAACGCCGATCATCGCGTTGGGCGCTGACCACGGCCCTGTAGCTACCTAGGCGCTACGACGAACCTGCATACCGTGAAGATCCCCTCCGCTACTCCCGAACTCTACTTGTCCATCACGAAATTGGCGATGATCCGGTTGTTCCGCGTGGTCCGGTTACAGCGATGCTTATATCTGCTAACTGCCCGATCGATGCGTAGGCTCTTGCCCTTCCTTGCCTGTCTGATGCTCATACTGACCGCCTGGGTCGGGGTGGCGCATGCGGCTGAAGTCGGCGGGTGCATCGAGACCAGCCAGTACGAAACCGCGTCGCACGTCGATGGCGACGGCGATCAGGTCGCGGCCGACGCCGACAAGGGCTATCCGCATCATCATGGCAGCTGCCATGCGCACCACATGAGCGCGCCGGATGCCGACACGCTTGCCGGTACGGCCGGTCCGGCCGGCTCGATGCTCGCGCCCGTTGCGGGCGCGACGCTCGTCGGCCGCGATGCCGATGCCGCCCTGAGACCGCCGCAGACCTGACACGTCGATCGGGTGCGCCGTGCGCGCCCGCCTCCCCGTCGTCAGGAGCATTCCAATGCATCGCATCATCGCGGCCGTCATCGCCGCAGGGGTCTGCGCATCGTCGCTGCAGGCCCAGACCCGTCCGCCGACCTTGGCGGAACCGGTCCTCACGCTCGCCAAGGCGCTGGCCCGCGCCGGCGCATCCTCGGCCTTCCAGGATGCGACATCCGCCGGGGTCCGCGCCGCCGAGGCGCAGCGCCGCGTCGCCGCGTTGCGTCCGAATCCGTCGATCATCGCCGAGGCCGAGAACGTCGCCGGAACCGGCATCTATCAGGGACTGCGCTCGTCCGAGACGACCGTTGGCCTCGCCCTGCCGCTCGAACGCGGGGGCAAGCGCGGCGCCCGGATCGCGCTCGCCGACGCGCAGATCGGCCGCGCCGGCCTCCAGGCCGACATCGCGCGCGCCGACCTGCGCCTGCGCGTCACGCAGACCTATATCGTTGCCGTCGCCGCGCAGCACCGCATCGGGGTCGCCCGCGATCAGCTGGGCATCGCCACCGAGGTCCTGCGTGCCGCCAGCGTGCGAGTGCGGGCCGGTCGGGCGTCGCCGCTTGAGGAACAGCGCGCCGACGTTGCGCGCGTAGCCGCCGATGGCGCCGTGGAGCGTGCGGAGCGTTCGGCCGCGGTCGCATCGGCGAACCTCGCCCGGCTTCTCGGCATACCCGTCGGAATGCTCGACGAGGCATGGTTCCAGCGCGTCGATGCGATCCGCGAGGCGCCTGCTCCCGGCACCGCGAGCACGCTGACCGCCGCCGCCGCCCGCGCCGATCTGGATACCGCCACGGCGCAGGTCCGTCTCGCGCGGAGCCAGCGCGTGCCGGACCTCACGCTCAGTGCCAGCGCGCGCAGGCTCGAACAGACCAACGACGTAGCCGCGGTCTTCGGCGTTTCGATCCCGCTCGCCGTCTTCAACGGCGGCCGTTCTTCCGTCGCCGTCGCGGACGCCCAGCGCGACCAATCGGCGGCGCTGCGCCGCGTGGCGCTGCTTGACGCCGAACAGGGCATCGCCGACGCGCAGGCCGATGCGGCGAACGCCGCCACGACGGCGCGCAATGCCGCCGGCCCTGCCCTCGCAGCCGCACAGGAAGCTGCCCGGATCGCACGCATCGGCTACCGCGAAGGCAAGTTCGGCCAGCTCGATCTGCTCGACGCCGAACGGACGCTTCTCGAAACCCGGACGGCGGCGATCGACGCGCTGGCCGCCTATCATGACGCACAGGCGCGTCTCGAGCGGCTCACCGCCGCCGCACCTTCGCCCAAGGACACCGACCGATGAACAGCCGCATCATACGGGCGATCGCGCCCGTCGCCATCGTCCTGGCTGTCGCCGGCTGCGGACGCTCGCCCGAACAGATAACCAATGCCAGCGCCGAAGCAGGTGCCGAAAAAGACGATAGTGCGGGCGATCCTGCCGTCGCCACTCTGTCGGGACAGCAGATCGCGGACGCCGGCATTGAGGTGACCCGCCCGACCGTGGGTGGCGTGGCTGGCGCGATCGAGCTTCCGGCGACGATCGAAGGCGACCCGCAGGGTGTGCAGGTCGTGTCTGCCCCGATCGGCGGCAGGCTGGTTTCGCTCACCAGAAATTTCGGTCAGTCGATCGGCCGCGGCGAGACGCTGGCGATCATCGAAAGCCGCGAGGCGGCATCGCTGAATGCCGAGGTGGAGGCTGCGGCTGCACGGTCCGCGCTCGCCCAGTCGAACCTCCGTCGCGAACAGCGGCTCTTCGCCGAGCGCGTGTCGCCCGAGCAGGACCTTATCGCTGCTCGAACGTCCGCGATCGAGGCCAGCATTGCGCTGCGTCTCGCTCGGCAGCAGGTGTCGGCCACCGGCGGCGGCGGCGGTGCGCTCAATCGCATCGCAGTGCGCTCGCCCATTGCCGGTCAGGTGATCGCCCGCTCCGCTACGTTGGGTCAGCAGATCGCCGCCGATGCCGAGCTTTTCCGCGTCGCCAACCTCGCCAAGGTATCGGTGACGATGTCGCTCGTGCCCGCCGACGCCGGACGCGTAAAGCCTGGCGCACGCGTCGAGGTGACCTCCGCCGGTCGCCGTCAGGACGGACGCGTCACCTTCGTCTCGCCGATCCTCGACGAGACGACGCGCCTGGTTCCCGTCATCGCCGCGATCGACAATGCGGGCGGCACGTGGCGTGTCGGCGAGAATGTCGGCGTCTCGGTCCTGCTACCGGCCAGCGGTGACCGCAGCGTCGCGGTGCCTTCGGCCGCCGTGCAGATGATCGGCGACAAGCCACACGTGTTCGTCCGCACCGCGACCGGCTTTCGGGCGACGCCGGTAACGCTCGGCCGCACCAATGGCGGTGCGGTCACCGTGACCGCCGGCCTGACCGGCGAAGAGCGCATCGCCTCCACCAACTCGTTCACGCTCAAGGCCGAACTCGGCAAAAGCGCTGCGAAGGACGAGGACTAGGCCATGCTTTCCCGCATCGTAACCTTTGCCGTCGAAAAGCGCTGGCTCGTCCTGCTGCTCACGCTCGCGGCGGCACTCGCCGGCGTTTTCGCCATCCAGCGGCTGCCGATCGACGCCGTTCCCGACATCACCAACAACCAGGTCCAGATCAACGTCGTCGCGCCCGCACTCTCTCCCGACCAGATCGAGAAGCAGGTCGCCTTTACCGTCGAGACCGCGCTCGCCGGCATTCCCGGCCTCGAATACAGCCGGTCGCTCAGCCGCAACGGGTTCGCGCAGATCACTGCCGTCTTCGACGAGAAGACCGACATCTATTTCGCACGGGTCCAGGTGGCGGAACGGCTGCGGACCGCCGAGGCCGACCTGCCCGACGGCGTGACGCCCGAGATGGGCCCGATCGCCACCGGCCTGGGCGACATCTTCATGTGGACGGTCGAGTATCGCGAGCTCGACCAGGTGAACCACCGCAACGGCGAGCCCGGCCTCCAGAAGGACGGCAGCTACATCACGCCCGAGGGCGACCACCTCGTCAGCGAACCCGACAAGGCGACCTACCTGCGCACCGTGCAGGACTGGATCGTCACGCCGCAGCTAAAAAGCACGGCAGGGCTCGCCGGCGTCGACAGCCTCGGCGGCTACACCAAGCAATATCTCGTCGTCCCCGACATCCAGCGGATGGCGGCGATGAAGATCACGCTGAACGACCTCGCCAACGCGCTCGAACGCAACAACACGAGCGCAGGTGCGGGGATTGTCGATCGCAACGGCGAGGGTCTTGCCGTCCGCGCCGACGGCCGCGTGCGCAACGCCGACGACCTCGCGCGCACCGTCGTCGCGACGCGCGAAAGCGTGCCGATCCTGCTCAGCCAGATCGCCACGGTCCGCACCGGCCAGGCACTGCGGATGGGGTCCGCATCCGAGAACGGCCACGAAGTCGTCGTCGGCACCGCGGTCATGCGGATCGGCGAGAACAGCCGTACCGTCTCGACGGGCGTGGGCAAGCGGCTGGACGAGATCGGCCGCGCCCTCCCCGTCGATGTCGTGGTGAAGCCGGTTCTTAACCGCACCGAGCTCGTCAATTCGACGATCGCGACGGTCGCCCGCAATCTGGCGGAAGGCGCGGTGCTGGTCATCGTCGTGTTGTTCGTGCTGCTCGGCAATTTCCGCGCAGCGCTGATCGCCGCGCTGGTGATCCCGATCACGATGCTGCTGACGAGCATCGGCATGTTGAAGGCCAGCGTGTCCGCCAACCTGATGAGTCTCGGCGCGCTCGATTTCGGGCTGATCGTCGACGGCGCCGTCATCATCGTCGAGAACGCGCTCCGCCGCCTGGGCGACGCGCAGCATGGCCGCAGCGAACCATTGCCTTTGCGGCAAAGGCTCGACCTGGTCGCCGCATCGGCGCGTGAGATGATCCGACCGTCGGTCTACGGCCAGGCGATCATCATCCTCGTCTACGCGCCGCTGCTGACCTTCACTGGCGTCGAGGGCAAGATGTTCGAACCGATGGCGCTGGCCGTCATCATCGCGCTCGTCTTCGCCTTCATCCTGTCGATGACGTTCGTCCCCGCGGCGATCGCGATCGGGCTGAGCAGGCCGGTCGACGAGACGGAAAGCCGCATCATCGGCTGGCTGCGTCGCCGCTACGAGCCTGGGCTAGGCAAGGCGATGGGCCGCCCGAGCATCACGCTCGGGATCGCGGTCAGCGCGCTCGCGATCGCAGGCCTCGCCTTCACCACGCTCGGGCAGGAGTTCCTGCCGCAGCTCGACGAGGGCAACATCCTCGTCCAGGCGGTCCGCATCCCCGGCACCTCGGTCGACCAGAGCCAAGCGATGCAGTTCCAGGTCGAGAAGGTGCTCGCGCGCCAGCCCGAGGTCCGCTTCGCCTTCTCGCGCACCGGCACCTCCGAAATCGCCAGCGATCCGATGCCATCTAACGCGACCGACACCTTCGTCATCCTAAAGCCCAGGGCCGAATGGCCCGACCCTAGCCTCGCCAAGGCAGCGCTGGTCGAACGGATCGAAAACCGGCTCTCGACGCTGCCCGGCAACGCGTACGAGATCACCCAGCCGATCCAGATGCGCTTCAACGAGCTGATCGCGGGCGTGCGCGGCGACATCGCCGTCAAGGTCTTCGGCGACGACTTCGGCGGCATGAACGCCGCGGCCGACAGCATCGCCGTGATTCTGCGCAAGACTAAGGGCGCCGTCGACGTTCGCGTCGAACAGACGGAGGGCCTGCCGATGCTCGACATCCGTCCGAACCGCATGGCGATGTCGCAAATCGGCGTCACGGCCGGCGACGTGCAGGATACGGTGGCAACGGCGATCGGCGGGCGCGAGGCGGGCCTGATCTTCGAGGGCGACCGCCGCTTCCCGGTCGTGATCCGCCTGTCCGACGCGTCGCGCTCAAACCTGACCCAAGTGGCGCAGGTGCCCGTGCCGACGTCCGCCGGCGGTTTCGTACCGCTATCGACCGTCGCCGATATCGCGGTCGTCGACGGCCCTAACCAGATCAGCCGCGAGAACGGCAAGCGGCGTGTCGTCGTCCAGGCGAACGTCCGCGACCGCGACGTCGCCAGCGTCGTCGCCGACGCGCGCGCCGCGATCGATGCGCAGGTGAAGATGCCGCCCGGCACCTATATCGAATGGGGCGGGCAGTTCGAGAACCTCGCCTCCGCGCGCGATCGGCTGCTTCTGGTCGTGCCGGTCTGCTTCGCGGTCATCATGCTGCTGCTGTACGGCGCGCTCGGCTCGGTCCGCGATGCGGTGATCGTGTTCACCGGCGTGCCGCTCGCGCTGGTCGGCGGCGTGCTCGCGCTCGTGCTGCGCGGCATGCCGTTCTCGGTCTCGGCCGCGGTCGGCTTCATCGCGCTATCGGGGATCGCCGTACTCAACGGTCTGGTCATGGTGTCGTCGATCCACGACCTGATGGCCCAAGGTATGGAGCGCGTCCGGGCGGCACATGACGGTGCCCTCGCACGATTGCGGCCCGTCACGATGACCGCACTCGTCGCCAGCCTCGGCTTCGTGCCGATGGCGCTCGGCCACGGCGCCGGTGCCGAAGTGCAAAAGCCGCTGGCTACCGTCGTCATCGGCGGCTTGATCTCGGCAACGCTCTTAACGCTCTTCGTCCTGCCGACGCTCTACGCAAGGTTCGGCGGATGGAGAGAGTCGGAAAATATGAACTCCGGCGACGCGCTCGATCGGGGACATGCTAGTTAAGCGAAGACCACGACAACCCAAGTCCGTACTTCGCCGACCAACCTCTCTCCTGTAAAAATATGCCGATCGTTCACCGATATCTGCGCCAAAATCGGTAAACCAGATCCTTCGCTATCACCGTAGGTCGCCTTGGGCATCGGTCGACGTTGCCCGAAAGAGGGCATTGCTTTGCACGGGCATGGTGATAATCAATGTTGATGCGACTGTTCATCGTACCATTTGCGCCGAACGTACTCCGCGTTCAGATATTTGCCGCCGAGCAGGGTGTTGTACTTGAGTTCATCGATATATCGACGGACCACACCGCCTACCATACCATAAACCCATTGCGCCAAGTGCCTTCTCTAGAGTTAGATGACAAACGTATCCTCACGGAGTCTCTGACGATTTGCCAATATCTTGATGAGGCTTCAGGAGCGCCGTCTCTTTTCGGCAATAACGCCGACGAGCGCCTTCAGATTGCCATGTGGGAACGCAGAGGAGAGGCCGGCCTGTTTAACCCGGGCGTTGAATACGGCCACCAGGTTCACCCAATGTTCGCTGGACGCATGAAACAGTTTCCCGATTTTGCAGCGACCTTATTACCCAAGGCGGAACAAACACTAACTGTTTTTGCAGACCAACTTGATCATATGCCTTATGTAACAGGCGACCGGCTTACTGTCGCCGACATAACCTCCTTTCTCGGATATGTTTGGTTTGTGGCTTATGGTGGGATGGTGCCGAGCACTCGTTTATCGATACGCAGCTGGAGCGAGCGAATGATCGCGCGCGATAGCATGACCAACCTGCGCCAATTGATGGCGTATTTCAAAATGCCTCCGCTGAACTGAGCATAAGCTCGACGAGCAGCGACCTCAAGATCTGCCGTTCCGTTTTTACCAAGTCCGGTCGTTGCCGATCGCGTCTCATTCACTGCGCGAACGACGAGTTTTGGCAGGCCGTTCGCAGTCTCGCCCGAGCATCCTTTTCGGGAAAGGCCGCAGCGTCAGGCAAGATCCGCTAGCGCCCCTTAGCGGACCTTGCCGATGATCGCTCGGCGTGGTGTGATCACGGCATGCGGCGCAAGGCAATCATGGTCGATGTGGATGGCGTTCTCATCGCGCACCCGGATGAGCGAGGGTGGAGCGCTAATTTGGAGCGCGACCTGGGTATCCCGGTCCCGGCCCTGCAACGGGTTTTCTTTGAACAGCACTGGGATGACGTGGTGCATGGACGCGCCGCACTGCGGGACCGTCTTGCGCCGGCGCTCGCGGGAATATCGCCTTCGGTTTCTTGCGCCGCCTTCATTGACTACTAGTTTAGCAACGACGCGCACATCGATCACCGCTTGCTTGCTGAACTCCAGGCACTGCGTTGCGAAGGCATCGAGGTCCATCTCGCAACAGTGCAGGAACATGAGCGGGCGGCTTATCTGTGGGACCGGCTTGACCTCCGCAGCAAATTCGATGGCCTGCATTACGCCGCTGCGCTGGGTTGTTCCAAACCAGACCGGGCCTTTTACCGATCCGTGGAAGCAGCCGTCGACCTCGAACTAGAGGCGATCTTCTTTATCGACGACAAGGTCCTCAACGTCGCTGGTGCGCGCGATTGTGGGTGGACGGCGGCGTTGTGGACCGGCCAACGCACGCTGCGAGAGCTGATGGATCAGCAGCGTTGGACCGGCAGCTGACAGCCAGAAATTGTCGTTCGCGAACGACTAAGGCTTGTTCTCATATAGTCATGTATGACGAGTTTTGAGAATACGCTGGCGTGCTCACTAACCGATCGAGTCCCGGAAATGGCCGCTTTTTTTATGAAAGCAGACGCGCTTGGTGGCTGAGCCTGACGCGCAGAAGATTGGCTGCGACAATGGCACCGAACGTTACCAGAAGACTTGCGAAAAGAACGTATCGACTGGAGCCGACGGGAAGAAGGCTAGCGCCGTTCACCGCTCGCAGGGTCATGAAGCCGAGCAGGCTCAGGACGAATGTCAAAACCGGCAAGAGGGCGACCTTGACGCACAAGCGATCTGCTTTCGTCATTCCGCCCTCCCAGATATCGTTGCCGCGGTACCATTTGCCATCTGTGTCCGCTACTTCGTGCATCCGTTCTTTGCCGACTTTCCCACAAAAGAACCCGTAGAGCGACGGTCGCGCCGAGAGCCGTCCGGGGCACCCGGTTTCCCGAAACTGTTCCCGATGTTCATTCCCGAAATTGTCAGCGCGAATAGGTAACCGACGCGAGAAGCGGCTCGCTTTTGCGGGCGGAGTTGCCAAGCATGGGGCGTAACCGGGCCGGCGCTTGGCCGGCCCGTTGCGTGTCATAGCCCGACGGTGAGCTTCAGATAGCCGAACTGTCCAGGGACATCGTAGGTCGTCGGATCGAAGTTGTTGAGGCTGCAGGTGATGCAGGCCGGCGGATCGGAATTGAACACATTGTTGACACCGGCGGAGATGCCGAAGCGCTTGCCCATGAACAACGGCGTCAGGCGGAGCTGGACATCGCCGTAGAAGCGGCTGTTTAGCCGGTTGTCGGCCCCGCTTTCGACGACGCCGTCGATGTAGCGGCCAGTGAACGAGGCACCGAGCCAGCCGGACTGCCAGTCGATCGTCGCGTTGCCCTTGTACTTCGGGAACGCCTGGTCGGGGCTGCCCCGTTCGGTGCCCTTGCGGTCTAGGACGACGAAGCCGTTCGACGCCGATAGCACGTACTTCAGCAGCCGCGTCGCGTTGAGCGACACGCCGAAGCTGCCGATGCCCGTCTCGGGCGTACGGAAGTTCGCGGTAAGATCGATGCCGCGGGTGTGAATGCTGTCGAGGTTCTGCAGCGTACCGGTGATCTGGTTGATGAAGCCGTTCGCGGTCCGCACTACCAGTGCGCAGCTTGCCGCATCACCGCGCAACGCGCAGTTGTTGAGCGTCACATTGGGGTCGAATGCGGCGATCGCGTGGCGGACGCGGATGTCGTAGTAATTGGCCTCGACGTTGAACAGGCTCGCGAAGCCGCCGTTGCGGGCCCATTGCGGCGAATAGACGATCCCCGCGGTGATATTACGCGACTTTTCGGGATTGAGATTGCGGTTGCCCTGCGTCAGCACAGGCAGCTGCCCCGGGTCCTCGGCATAGCTGCCATTGGCGGGTACGCCGTCCGCGATGCAGTTGGCGCGGACCGTCGCGTTGGTCTGGAACTGGCCGGTCGATGCGCTCGAGCACGGATCGGTGACTGGAAGATCGAAACGCGACCGGCCGCCGAACAGTTCGCCCAGGCTCGGTGCGCGGAAGCCGGTGGTGTACGACCCGCGGAGCAAGAGGTCGTCGACCGGCTTCCACAGGCCGGTGCCCGTATAGGTCGTGCTGCTGCCGCTCAGCGAATAGTTCGCATGCCGCACCGCGCCATCGACCTCGAGCGAGGCGAAGAACGGAACGTCCTTCAGCAACGGGACGCGGAGTTCGGCATAGACTTCGTCCGAGTTGTAGCGACCACGGGCTGGCTGCGCGGGGATGTCCGCGCCAAGACCAGCGGCAACGATCGGATCGGGCGTGAAGCTCGCGCTCTGGATGCGATGTTCGTAACCGACAGCGACCGCGACCGCGCCACCCGGCAAGTCGAACAGCTCCCCGCTGACGTTCAGCGTATAGTCCCAGAGATGCTGGTCGCTCTTGTCGCGTTCGGTGAAGCCGATGTAGTTCAGCATTGCGGGCGTGATCGAACCGGCCCCGCCGAACAGGTTCAACGGCACGCACCCGCCGGTGCAATTGGCTACCGGCCCGATCGCCAGCGCGACCAGATCGGCCCGCACGTTGCCGGTGAAGCTCTGGTGCGCATCGTTGACGCCCAGCGATGCATTGGCATCCCAGTAGAATTTGCGGGCGCCGACGTTGAACGAACCGTCGAGCGTGGCCGTGCCCGCGAAGGTATCGACCTGCTGGTTGAAGGTCCGCTGCCCCGCCTCGACCAGACGGCGGGCGATGAACGAATAGTTGGCGGTGCGGCCATTGGGGGTGCCGTCCGAATTGACCCCGGACTCCAGCGTCACGCCGTAGGGGTTGAACGGATTGGTCCGGTCGATGCTGAGCGTGTCGAACAGGCTGCCCGCGCCGTTCCCTGCATCGGGGCCGATGAACAACGGTTCGAAGGCGGCCTGGTTCTGCGAATTGCGTCGGTTGTACGAGGTCTTCACGCGCAGGTTGGTGCCGCCGCCAAGCTCCTGTCGGAAGCTCATCCAAGCGCCGTAACGCTCGGACGGCGTAAGCAGGTAATTGAACGGCGCGAAGTTGAACCGGTCCGCGGCAGTGAACGGCCGCAGCTCGGCAAGCGTCGGGGTCGCATCGGGCGGCCCACTGATCGTCTGGTTGCCGAAGCTCGTCAGGAAGCGGCCATTGACCGCGGCGCTGCTGCACCCGCCGACCGGGTCGGTACAGGCGGTCTGCCCCGGGTTGGGGAATTGCGAGATCCGGCGATCGCCCGAGCGCACCGCCTTCTGGGTTACATAGCTCGCGCCGAACACCACGCTGGTGCCGCTGCCCCGGCTCTGGATGCCGTAACTCGCATCGAGGTTGTAGGTATGGCCATCGCCCGCGCGGAACGTGCCGAACTGGCCTGACAGTCGGAGTCCCTCCTGCCGCTGCTTGGTGATGACGTTGACCACGCCCGCGATGGCGTCCGACCCGTACAGCGGCGACGCGCCGGCCTGGAGTACCTCGATCCGGTCGATCATGCTGGCGGGGATGGTGTTAAGATCGACCGTCGAAGGGATGCCGCTGCCGCTCGTGCCGTTGACGTAGCGCAGGCCGTCGACCAGCACGAGCGTCCGCTTGGCGCTCAGGTAGCGCAGGTCGATCTCTGCCGCACCCGCGCCGACGCCACCGCCGTCGGGCGGGTTGCCGAGATTGCCCGAGTTGTTGACTTTGGTGTTGAGCCCGCCCGATGCGCTCGGCAGGCGCTGCAGGACATCAGCGATCGAAGTCAGGCCGGTCCGCTGGATCGCTGCGTCGTCGAGGGTGATAACCGGCGACGTCTGTTCGAGCGGGTCGCGACGGATGCGCGATCCGGTGACCACGATCTCCTCGCCCGGCTCTCCGGGCTGGGTCGCCTGCGTCAACACCGCGCCGGTATCCTGAATGCCACTGCCCTGCCCGTTCGCGTCCTGCGCAAAGGCGGGCGCGCTCGCCAAGGCGATGCTCATCGCCGCAACGGCGATCCCCGAATAAAGAAGCTTGGTCTCGCGCATCATATGTCCCCCTGAACATTTGGCCGCAGATCTGCGGCACGCATCACAACGTGAAACAATCAGTCAATTGGACCACAAACAAGCCGTTCCAGAGTTGCACCCCGGTTATGGGTCTATTTTCGTGTCACACTGTTGCAACACAGCGACAGTTGCCCGTGCGACAGGAGCGGCTATTAAGGCTCCGATACCCTGCGACTGACGTCCGGTAGATCGTATCTCAAGAGAAAGCCCTAGACGGTTCAGTGAAGCTTGCCGATGCCGCTGTGGGGAAGCTACTCTCCTGGAATGCTTCGCGTAAGACGACCACTAACGGTTAAATTACCACTTCCCGAAACCGAACGTCCGTTCATCATCTGGACGGCCGGGTTCACATGATTGCGCAGCGGCCATTCATCGAGCGCAGCAGCCGATCACGAGCGCCGAAGTGGTGCAGAATGTGAATGACAAGCTTGCCAGCAGTACCGACCGTATCGATTCCCACCATAAACGAGCGAAGTCCAAGACCACGATCGGTCAAACTGACGGCAAATTCGACCAGCCCCGTCATCGTTCGACCGAGGCGATCAAGCTTCCACACGATCAACAGGTCGCCAGCGCGCGCGAGACAGAGCTTTCTCCCAAATCGGCACGGTTCTCCTTCGCTCTGCTTGTTTTGTCTGAAAGAGTTGGCTCGCCGCCGGCGTATGCAACGTTTCGAGCTGGAGTGTGAGGTCCTGTTCCGGGGGGCGAGACCCGCGCATGGCATTTTCGACTTTATGTCACGAGTGCGCCCCTGTTCTGCACAACCCACTTCCACACGTTCAAACCGCCGTACCTGTTTCCCAAAAGCCGCCGTTCGTTCATCTCGCTTCGAAGCGCCTTTCGGCGACGTTCGCGCGTTCGACGTTATGCTTTCAATCGGGGACGTAAGATTGCCCCCCTTCGGCAGGATCGACACATGGCAGAACCCTTTATCATAGCGGTACCCGACGACCGGCTCGCCGCCATCCGCGCCAAGGTCGAGGCGTTCGACTGGAGCATTATGCCCGACGCGGGGGGGTGGCAGTCAGGCGTCGGCCTCGCCGATCTCAAGCGGCTCGTCGACTATTGGCTCATGCGCTTCGATTGGCGCGCGCAGGAGCGTCGGCTCAATATGCTGCCGCAGTTTACGACCAACGTGCAGGGGCAGCGCCTCCATTTCATTCATGCGCGCGGCGATGGCTCACGTCCCCCGCTGCTTCTGCTGCACGGCTGGCCAGGGTCGTTCATCGAATTCGAGGCGCTGGTCGCGCCGCTCGTCGCCGACGGTCACGACGTCATCGTTCCGTCGCTGCCCGGCTACGCATTTTCGGGCCGCCCCGTGTCTCCGATCGGACCGAAGCAGACCGCAGAACTCATGCACGGCCTGATGGTCGAGCTGTTCGGCACGCGACGCTATCTCGTGCAGGGCGGCGACTGGGGTGCCGCAATCGGTGGTTGGATGGCGCACGCGCATCCCGATGCGATCGCCGGACTCCATCTGAACATGGTGTTGCTCCAGGCCAAGGATGCGGTGCCGAAAAAGCCCGACGAGGTTGCTTGGGCCGCGAAACGCGCCAAGCTCGCCAAGGAAGAAACCGGCTATTCGCAGGAACAGGGCACGCGCCCACAGACGCTCGGCGTAGCGATGTCGGACAGCCCGGTCGGCGTCGCGGCGTGGATCCTGGAGAAGTTCGGCGCATGGGCCGACGTGCCGCGCGACGCGCACGGCCGCCCCGACCTGTGGCAGGCGTTCGACGAAGACCTGCTCCTCACCAACATCATGCTGTATCTGGTCGAGGGATCGTTCGTGACGTCGACCTGGATGTACCGTGGCCGAGTGCTGGAGGAGTCGGGCACTTTCGCCGCGGGAGCGCGGATTACCGTACCGACCGGGGTCGCGGTATTCCCCGACCCGGTCTTCCCGCCGCCGCCGCGCTCGCAGGCGCAGAAGACCTACGACATCGTCCAGTGGACCGAGATGCCAGCGGGCGGCCACTTCGCCGCGCTGGAGCAACCCGAGTTGCTGCTCGCGGACATGCGCCGCTTTTTCGCGTCCAGATCGGTTTTCGATGACGCCCCAAAACGCTCGATCGCACTTCGCTCGGCTGGGATCATCGCTGCGACGCTGGCAGCGGCTGCGGTCTATACTCGGGTGGCGATCAAGCGCATCGAGCAGGACGTCCCCGCGGACGGCCGTTTCATCGACGTCGCGGGTGCACGGATCCACTATGTCGATCGCGGTGAAGGACCGCCGATCGTCCTGATCCACGGGCTGGGCGCGCAACTGCGCAACTTCTCCTACGGCGTCGCCGATGCGCTGGCCGACAAGTACCATGTCATCCTGGTTGACCGGCCCGGCTCGGGCTATTCGGTGCCGACCGGTGAACAGCCCGGTATCCTGGGCCAGTCGGCGATCATCGCAGGGTTCATCGACAAGCTCGCGCTCGACCGCCCGCCGCTGCTCGTCGGTCATTCGCTGGCGGGTGCGGTCGCCCTCGGCGTGGCCACGCACCACCCTGATTCGGTCGCCGGCCTCGCGCTGCTGGCGCCGATGACGCAGCCGCCTGGATCGATGCCCGCCTCGGTGGCAAACGCGATCGAAGGCAGCCCGCGCGCGCGCTCGATATTCGCCAATCTGCTCGGCACGCCGATCAGCCGTGCGGCGTATGGCCTGCGCTGGGGCAAGATCTTCGCGCCCGATGCTGTCCCGACCGATTTCGCCACGCGCGGCGGCGGTGGGCTCGGCGATCGCCCGGTTTCGGTTAACGCCGCGCTGGTCGAACTGGCCAGCGCAGACGTCGACCTTGCCGCGATCGTCAGCCGCTATCCTGAACTGACGATTCCGGTCGCGCTGCTATACGGCCGTGACGACCAGGTGATCGCCCTCTCAATCGATGGCGACCGGGCAGTAGCCGCAATTCCAGGCGCGACGCTGGAGATGACCGACGGAGGCCATATGCTCCCGGTCGCACACCCCCAGGCCAGCGCTGCGTTCGTCGGCAAGTGCGCCGAACACGTCTTGCGGTAGCATCAAGGGTGCAGGGACGGCGGACAGGTAGAGTGGGCGCGTGCCCTACCCTTCAGTGTCCGGCGACCTGCCCACCGTCGACGTGGAGTATTTCGCCGGTCACGAAACTGGCATCCTCGAGATACAGCACCGCGCCGACCACGTCCGCGACCGTGCCCATCCGACCGAGCGGGTGAAACGCTCCGAGCCCGGCGCGCGTCTCGGGGGGATGCATCGGCGTTTCGGTGATGCCGGGCGACACCGCGTTGGCGCGGACGCCGCGGGCGGCATATTCGATCGCCAAGCTGCGCGTCGCCGCAGCGAGCCCGCCCTTCGTCAGCGAAGCCAGCACCGACGGAAATTCGACATTGGCGTGATCCGCCAACGTCGTGACGATCTGCAGGATATGGCCACTGCCCTGCTCGACCATCAGCGGCAGCGCCGCCTGCGTCATGTGGAAGAAGCCATCGAGGTTCGTCTGCGTGATCTGGCGGTACTGCTCAGGCGAGTAATCGGTAAAGCGCTCACCGATGAAGACGCCGGCATTGTTGACGAGCGTGTCGACACGCCCGAACCGGTCGCGCGCGGCCATGACGGCGCGCCTCGCGGTCTCGGGATCTGCGACGTCCCCCGCAACGCTGATCCAATCGTCAGCCTGCGAAGGTACGATCGATCGCGACACGCCGACGACGCGCCAGCCGCGTGCGCGATACGCGTCTGCGATCCCCTCACCCAAGCCTTGCGAAGCACCGGTGACGATAGCGACCTTGGGCGCGTCAGACATCGACGGCGCCGATCTGCGCGCGGAGGGTCACGGGGGTCGTCATTGCCGAATGCACTCCGAAAAGGACCGAAAGCGCGTTCCTGCGCTCTCGCGATGTCAGGACAGCGGGGGTTGGCCGTTGGACGCGGTCAGTCCGCCGTCGACGGGCAGGTTGACGCCCGTCACGAAGCGCGCGTCATCGCTTGCCAGGAACGCGATCGCACCGGCGATGTCGGCGGGTTCGGCGCCCCGTCCGATCGGGATCCGCTCCTCGAACTTGGCGATCAGGTCGGGCTGTTCCTTCATCCCCGCAGTCAGCGCGGTATAGGTCAGCGACGGGTTGACCGCGTTGACGCGTACACCGTTCCTAGCCTCGTCCATCGCCAGCGCGCGCGTGAAATTGCTCACCGCACCCTTGGCCGCGCAATAGAAGCTGTGGTTCCAGTCGCCGCCGAGCCCCGACACCGACGACACGTTGATGATGCAGCCCTTCGACGCGCGCAGATGTGCGATCGCCGCGCGGCTCATATGGACGACGCCGTACAGGTCCGTCTCGATCACCTTGGTGAAGGCGGAGAAATCGCCCTCGTCCAGCTTGCCGAGATGGTCGACGCCAGCGTCGTTGACGAGCACGTCGATCCGACCGAAGCGATCGATCGCCGCCTCGACCAGCGCCTCGCACGCGGCACGGTCGGTGACGTCGGTTTCCCGCGTCTCGACGGTGCCGCCCAGTTCGCTCGCCAACTTGTCAAGCGCGCCGGTGTCGATGTCACCCAGCACCAGCGTCGCGCCTTCCTCGGCGAAACGCCGCGCGGCGCCTTCACCGATGCCCGAGGCGGCACCGGTGATCACGACGACCTTGTCAGCAAAGCGCGCCATCATGCGTTCTCCGCCTGCGCCTCGTGCTTGCCCTCGCAGAATTCCTCGACGAGCTTCGCGCAGAATGCGGGTAGATCGTTTGGGTCGCGGCTGGTGACGAGGCCCTGGTCGACGACCACTTCCTGATCGACCCAGGTCCCGCCCGCGTTTCGGATGTCCGTGGCGAGCGTCGGGTACGAGGTGAGCGTACGACCGCGTACCTGATCGGCCTCGATCAAGGTCCATGGCGCATGGCAGATCGCCGCGACCGGCTTCCCGGCGGCGAAGAAATCGCGGACGAACGCCACGACCTCGTCCGACGACCGCAGCGTATCCGCGCCGACGCACCCGCCCGGGATCACCAGGCCATCGAAGTCGGACGCCGACACGTCGCCGATCGCCTTGTCGACGGCGAACGTCTTGCCGGGGTCGAGGTCGTTGTTGACCGTCTGCGCGTCGCCCGTCTTCAGGCTGATGACGGTTACTGCACCGCCCGCCTGTTCGACGGCGGACTTGGGCTGCGCGAACTCGGGCTCCTCGGTGCCGCGCGGTGAGAGGAGAATTGCGATTTTCTTGCCTTGGAGCTTCATGATCGTCCTTTCGAGATCTGACTAGGTGTGAGCGGCCTCAGGCCGGGATATCGGCGATGGCCGCGGTGTTGGCGGCAGCGATGCCGGTCTCGCGGTGGCGGAAATCGCTGAGCGCGCGGTACACCTGCATGCGCGCGCGCATCACGCCGCCCAGCGGCCGATGCGCCTCCAGGGCGTGCGCCGGCCGGAACGTCATGACCTCGTCGAAATAGCGGACGCGATCCGGGCCATAGGCGGCTTGCCGCGGCAGGCGGATCGTCGCGATCGTGCGGTATTCGCTGACCCGCGTCGGCCAGTCGACCGACGTATCTTCGATCGGCTGCGTCTCGGCATCGGCCCAGAGTTGCGCGCGCAGTTCGAACACCGCGTCGTTGCCGTCGAAATACGCGATCGCGGCGTGACGGAAGCCATCCTCATCCTGATGCGGATCGAGCCGCCAATCGTCGAGCGCGCGTTGCTCAGGCGCGACCGGAAACACGCCGAGTTTCGCGACATGATCGCCGTAGCGGATCGGGCACTGGCTGAAATAGGTCTCGACGAGCGGATGGCTGAACGGGTGGCCGTAAAAGTCCAGCGTCGGGCTCGGTTCGGCACCCACTGCGTTGAGGACCTTGTTAATGTTGCGCGCCATCGATGCGGCAGCGCTTTTGACGCCTTCGGGCATCGGCACGGTCATGCCGATCTTCTTCGCCTGGGCGAGAAACCCCGCAGCGGTGCCGGCCGGGAACGTCGTGCCGCTCGCCAGTACGAAGTCCTGCGTCGGTGCATCATGACCGGGCAGCTTGGCGCCTTCGACACCAAAGACCTTGATCGCCATGCCACGGTGCGTCGACACCCTGTCTCCGAGCTTCTCGCCCGGCCCCTGTGCAAAGCGAACCGCGACGTCGAACGCCCCCGGGTTCGCGAACAGTCCTTGCGCCAGTTCGGGCGGTAAATCTGCGGTGACGACCATCGTGCCGATGACGCAAGCCGTACTCTTGGCATGACTGGCGCGCACCGCATGGCCGTCGCGCTTTTCGACCGTCTGGCTCTCCTGCGTCATCCCCTTGATGATGCCGTCGATACTCTCCTGCTCGCCGGGCTCAGGTGTCTCGATGTCGTCGCGATAGGGTAGATAGGGCATGGGAAGCTCCTGTTGGATCAGGATGTTAACACCCGAATGCCCTGCGGCGTTTCGGTACGGTTCCGTGCAGACCCGATCAGTCGAGCGGGGGAAGCGACCGCGGCTCGTGCATCGGGCAGCCGTTCAACTGGCTGCGCAATTCCTGAATGACCGGGTAGACCGCGCGGCGTGCGCGCATGACCGACCCGAGCGGGCGGTGTGCCTCGACGCCATGCCACGGGCGAAATGCGGTCTGTTCGTTGAGCACGGTCACGCGCTCCTCGGACCAGCTCTCCTGCGGCTTTACCGTGATGGTCGCGACCGGGATGTAGGGATTGCCCTGCTCCGGCCACGGCGTCGCGGCATCCTCGATCGGGTTCTCCTCGAGGTCACGGCAGAGCTGCGCGCGGAGAGTCCAGGCACCGCCCTCGTTCGCAAAGATCGCCATGAGTTCCTCGCGGATCGAGTCGGGGCTCTTGCTCTCGTCGAGCTTCTGGTCGGTCAGCGCGCGAAAGTTGGGCGATTCCGGCACGACGTCGAACTTGGCGATATAGTCGCCGAAGCGGAGTGGCGCCTGCGTGCCATAGCGATCGCCGATCGGATTGGTGTCCGGATAACCGCCAAAGCCCTTCAGCAGCGCGCTCTCGCCGCCGACCGCTTCGAGCGCCTGCTCGATCGGTCGAAGCACCTTCGACAGCGCCGCCTTCGCCCACTCCGCGCGATTGGTGGTCGCAGCGAGCAGCTTGGTGTTGCGCAGGAACCCGACCGGCGTCGGGTTCGAGAAGGCGACCCCGGACGCCATCAGGAAGTCTTGCGTCACCTCGTCCTCGGCACCCGGCAGCCGATCGCCATCGACGCCGATGATCTTGATCGAGAAGCCGCGCGGCAGCGACACGCTGTCGCGGATCGGATCGCCGGGGATCGCCGACATCCGGATGATGACCGGGTAGCGACGCCCGCGCTCGAAAATGCCCTGCGCCTGCTCGTCTGCAAGGTCGTCGTGGACCACCATCTCGCCTTCGAGCAACGCATGGCTCTTGGCATGGACGCCGCGCTGCGCGTGGCCGAGGTCCTCGTGCGTCTTCTCGACAATGTAGCTGAACGTCTTGTTGAGACCGTCGATCGTTTCCTGCTCGTCGGGACCGATCGTCTCGACGTCGGGGCTGTAGCGGATCGGGGTCTTCAACATGGGAAATCCTTGTGGTTCAGCGCAGTAACGCGCGGTTCGCGCTTTGGGGGCGTCGGTATTCCGGAACGGTCAGGCGTTGGCCGCTGCCTTCGCGCCGGCCGCAGTCGCGACGCCGAAAACGAGGTGGACCATCGTGTGCGTCCCGATCGTTGCCGCGTCCGCCTGCCATTCGGGCTTCTTGAGCCCCAGCAATGGCCCGGTGATCCAGTGCATCGCCGCATAGAACGCCAGGCCGAACACGATCCCCGACGGCAGCACGCCCGCATCTTCGTCGACGGTCGCCGCATAGACTGCGCCGGCCGCCGCGGAGAGCAGGAGGTGGCTGCCCTGCACGACGACCTGTTCGGTCGCATCCGGCAGGTCGCTTAACGGTACGGAGCGGACGCCGAGTTGCCGCGCACCGGCCCGTTCTAGATCGGTGAGCTCGGACGGCGTCCCGCTCTTCTTCTCGCCCGCCATCATCATCGCGGTGATGCCAAGCCCGGCCACCAACCCGCCAGCGATCGCGCCGGCCATCCGCTTGCCGTTCATGCGCGCGCTCCCTCTTCCTTTGGATCGTCGGGCAAGCCCTCCTCGCGGCCCGGGACCGACATGTCGTAGGCATTGAGCAGCAGCGACACGAGGCAATAGCCGCCGACCAGATAGACCAGCTCCGCGGTCCGATCCTCGCCGAACGCGCGCACGGCACGGTTATAGGTCGAGGCCGGCAGCTGCCGTCCTCCCGCCAACGTGACCGCGACGTCGTAGGCAGCCTGTTCCTCTTCGGTCAGGTCGGCGGGACGCTGGCCGGCGGCGATCGTCGCGACCTTCTCGGGGGAAAGACCCGCCGCCTCGCCGACCCGCTCGTGCGCGTAAAGTTCGTAGCGCGAGTTGAAGACCGCGCCGGTCGCGAGGATCGCGACCTCGTGCGCCGCTTTGGGCAGCGTCGCGTTGTCGATCAACGCCTTGGTATACGTCCAGGCGGCGCGACCGAACGCGGGAAAGCGTAGCATCGGCGCGAACGGCCCGACCAACGCACCATCCGCCCGATGCGAGACGAAGCCCTTGAGATGCTCGGTGATGTAAGCGTCCATCTCGTCGTGGAGCGGACGCAGATCCGCTGGCATGTCCGCGGGCGGATAAGGTGGGGTACGCATCGCTTGCTCTCCATTGTCAGGCCGCGCCGGCCGGATGCCGGTCACGCGTTGATCGACGGGGCGGCACCGGCCACCCCGTCGAACCGATCAGCGGCGGGGCGCCCCAGCGAACGCTGCCTTCAGGCGTGCGACCGCCAGCTCGTTGGCGTCCTTCGCACCGCGAACGACCTTCGCCATGCCGAAGAACTCATGCGTCACGCCCGGAAACGTCTTCTGCTCGACCTTCACGCCGGCGGTCCGCATCGCGGCGGCCAGAGTCTCGCCGTCCGAGCGCAGCGGATCGATCTGCGCGTTGATGATCGTCGTGGGCGGCAGGCCGCGCAGATTGGCGGCGACCAGGTTCAGACGCGGGTCCTGCGCATCGGCGGCGCTGGTCTGGTAATAATAGCCGAACCACTTCAGCATCGCTGCATTCAGCGGCTTTGCATTCGCTGAATCCTTGCGCGACGGCAGCGTCATGCTGCTGTTGGCGATCGGATAGACCGAGACGATGTAGCGCGGCACGGTCAGGCGATTGTCGCGTGCATAGATCGCGGTCGCGACTGCAAGGTTCCCGCCCGCGCTTTCACCGGCGACTGCGATCTTTGCAGGATCGCCGCCCCAGCTGGCCGCGTTCTGCAACGTCCAGCGATACGCCGATGCGGCGTCGTCATGCTGCGCCGGGAACTTGAACTCGGGCGCGTGGCGGTATTCGACCGACACGACGATCGCGTTCAGCGCCTTGGCCATCGCACGCGGTGCCGAATCATACGTGTTTACGTCCGCGATCACCCAGCCACCGCCGTGATAATAGACGACGACCGGCATCGGTTTGCCATTCGCGGGCGCTGCGGCGGGCTTGTAGATGCGCGCGAACTGCTGGGCGTCCGAGCCATAGGGCACGTCCTGCGTCGTTACCGAAGCGTCGGGCGCGGTCGACATGCCCTGCTGGGCAATCGCTGCCTTGGCGCCGTCGGCGGCCGAAGGCTGCATCCGCGCCTCGGCCGGGGTCAGCGTCTCGATCGGCTTGCCACCGAGACCCGCCAGCGCGTCGAGCACCTTCTGCATGTCGGGCGCCGCCTTGGGGGGCTGCGTCGCGCTTGCCGGCGGGGCGGCGGGTGGCGGGGCGCTTGGCGAACGCGCCGATTGCGCGAGTACGCCTGCCGATGCGGTCAGCAGCGCCGCCGCGAAAAGGCTGCGCGCGACCGGGCGCTTCGAGATGGAAACCATATTGTCCTCCTGTTTGATCGCTCATGAACAAAGCAGGATGGCCAACGTTGCTGTACGGAACCGTGCAAAGTCCTGAGGTTAGAAGGAGAATTGGGTGTCGACGATCGTTTCCATTACCGGCGCAACGCCGTGCGCCGCGGTCGATCGCGATGACGCCCCTGTCGAAAGAATGGTCGGCAATAGGCTGCTCGCCAGCCTCTCCCCGGAAGATTTCGGCTTGCTGGCGCCGCATCTCGAGCCGGTATCGTTCGCGGTCGGGGATTTTATCACGCGAGCCGGCGATCCGATCGAAAGCATCTGTTTTCTGGAACAGGGTATTGCCGGAGTGCTGGATTCGCTCGACGATGATCGTCGCTACGCGGTCGGTCTGGTCGGCGCCGAGGGGTTCATCGGCTGGCCGCTGGTGATGGGCGACGATCGCTCGCCCTATGACGTCACCATGCGCGCCGAGCGCGGCGAGGCGCTGCGCATGCCCGCCAAGGCGTTGCTGGCAGCGGTGGACCAAAGCCCTACGCTGCACCTGACACTGCTCCGCTTCGCCCACGTATTCATGCTGCAGATGGGCCGGACCGTCGTGTCATCCCTCGCGCATTCGATCGAGCGCCGCATGGCCCGGTGGATCCTGCTGTACCACGACCGTGTCCAGGCCGACGAGATCTGCATGACGCACGAAGAGTTTCGCTTGATGCTCGGCGTTCGCCGCAGCAGCGTTACGGACGCACTCCACCGGCTGGAGGAGGAGCACGCGATCCGGGCCGTCCGGGCAAAGGTTCTGGTCCACGATCGGACGAAGCTCATGGCCTTGGCGGGCGATACATATGGCCAACCAGAGCAGGATTATGTCCGCCTACTGGAGATGGACCGAAACGCTGACGATCCGAGCAACCCGGCTGAATTCACCAAAGTGCGCTAAAATTGCAACATTGTTGCATATGCGTGAATGTCGAGGAATTTTCTGATTGCTAGAACGCGTCCATTGTGGCCGTTTGTTGCACGATGACGATGCAGTGAAATGACACCGTCACGATATTCGCAGGGCTGATCAAAAAGCGTTTCGATACGTCGAACACAATCGACGATCGAAAACGGGAACATCTGGAGAAGACTTCTGAAGAGCTAGGTTTTTCAAGGGGCTTTAGGATGATCAGATATACCACCTCGACCGTTGCATTGGCGGTTGCGTTACTATCGTGCCCCGCCGCGTTCGCAGCCGAACGGGATACCATACAGGACACCACTACAGATTCTGCTCAGGATACGACGCCACAAGCTATTGCACCCGCAGAGGCCGAACCAACGAGCGAAATCCTTGTACTCGGCACGCGCCGTACCGATCGTACGCTCGCCAACTCTCCCTCGCCCGTCGACATCATCAGTTCGGCCGATCTGACGACGCAACCTGCTGCCAACATGATCGATGCGCTCAAGAACATCGTTCCGTCCTTCTACGCGGGTCAAAACTCGATTTCGGATGCGTCGACCTTCGTGCGCTCGCCCTCGCTTCGCGGCTTGTCCGGCGATCAGGTCCTCGTGATGTTAAACGGCAAGCGCTACAACCGGTCGGCACTGGTGCAGGTCTATGGCGGTAGTGATACCGGTCTCGGCCGCGGTGCGCAGGGCCCCGACATCTCCGCAATCCCGTCGCTCGCAATCGGCAACCTGCAGGTGCTGCGCGAAGGCGCAACCGCCCAGTACGGCTCCGACGCGATCGCCGGCGTGCTCAACTACGGTCTTCGCGAGGATCAGGGTATCGAACTGGTCGGTCGTGCCGGCCAATATTATGCCGGGGACGGGGAAAGCTATCAGATCGCCGGGAATGCCGGCCTAAAGGGCGATTGGGGCTTCATCAACGCCACCGGCGAATATGTCGACGAAGGACAGACCAGCCGCGGTCGCACCCGCCCATCGGCTGCGAACTTCGCGCAGAACTTTCCGGCGCTCGCATCGCAGCTACCCAACTATCCCGGTCCGGTGCAGATCTGGGGCAACTCCCCCTCGCACGGCTTCAAGTCGGTGCTGAATGCCGCGATCAACGTCACCGCCGACAGCAAGCTCTATTTCTTCGGCAACTTCGCGCAGAGCAAGGGCAACCAGAGCTTCAACTACCGCGCCCCGGTCAGCAGCACTGCGGTCGATTCGAACGGCGTAGTCCGTAATCAGGGCGCCAACGGCGCGTTCAACAACACGTTCTTCCTTACCCCCTGCCCTGCCGGTAGCGTGACCTGCAAGGCTGGTGGCTTCGTGCGGGACGGGAACACCTTCAAGTTCGGCACGCTCTATCCTGCCGGCTTCACGCCGCGCTTCGTCGGCAAGTCGCAGGAACTGTACGGCGTACTCGGCTACAAGGGCACTAGTGGCGATTTCAGCTATGACCTGTCGGGCACGCTGGCGCGCAACAAGCTGTCGTTGTCGATGTATGACTCGGCCAACTTCTCCTACGGACCGGCGACACAGACGAGCTTCGATTTCGGCGACCTGATCCAGAAGGAAGTGAACTTCAACGCCGACTTCACCTATGCCGCCGATCTCGGCCTCGCCGCGCCGCTCACCATCTCGGCCGGTGGCGAATTCCGCAAGGAAACCTACGAACAGACCGCGGGTGATCTGCAATCCTATGCCGCCGGTCCCTACGCCGTCGCACAGCGGCTCTACGACCAGACCGCACCGGGCGTGTATACGCTCTTCACGCCCCCCAGCCCCAATACCACGCTGGGTGCGCCGCAGGGCGTCGGCGCCAGCGGCTATGCCGGCACCAGCCCGGCCACCGCAGGCAAGTTCGACCAGAAGGCCTATGCCGTCTATGCCGGACTCGAAACCGATCTTACCGACGCGTTGACGGTCGGCGCCGCGGGACGATACGAGCATTACAACACGTTCGGCAGCGCCTGGGTCGGCAAGGTCAACGCGCTCTACAAGCTCGTCGAGGGGCTCTCGGTCCGCGGAAGCTTCGGCACCGGCTTTCATGCGCCGTCACCGGGCCAGTCGAACGTCTCGATCGTCACGACCTCGTTCAACAACGGCAACGCGTTCCAGGCCGGCACCTATCCGGTCAACAGCGCGCCGGCGCAATATTATGGCGCCGAACCTCTGACGCCCGAAAAGTCGACCAACTACGGTCTGGGCGTCATTCTCGAACCAGTTCGCGGCATGACGGTCACGGTCGACGGCTATCAGATCGATCTGCGCAATCGCATCGGCCTGACATCGCCGTTCATCGTCAACGCAGCAGCGATCGCGGCGCAACCTGCGCTGCAAGCCGTTGGGGTCGACGGCCAGGTGCAGTATTTCACCAACGGCTTCAAAACACGCACCCGTGGCATCGACGTGGTCGGCACGTATCGCGCGAAGGTCAGCGAGGCACTGCTCAACTTCTCGTTGGCGTATAATTACAACGACACCAAACTGCGCTCCTTCGACCAGCGGGTCATCGGGCTGGCGCAACGGATCGATGCCGAGAATTTGGCACCGAAACATCGCATCGTTGCGAACGCGAATTGGTCGCTGGACAATCTAAGCTTCAACGTCCGTGAAAACTACTACAGTTCGTGGACCAGCGCACAGGATTACGGCGTAACCGAAACCAAGGCGGCAACCCCTACGACCCCGGCCGAGGGCTACGCCAATCAACGCTTCGGCGGAAAGTTTACCACCGATATCGAGCTGAGCTACACCTTCAGGTACTTCACCCTGTCCGTTGGTGCTCAGAACTTTACCGACGAGCACCCGGATAGGCTGTCGCCCACTTCGACGGTGCAAATCTATCCGCTCACCGGTGGCACGTCGGATGGCCAGGTCTATGCGCGTAACGGCGGTCCGTTTGGCTTCAACGGAGGCTTCTACTACACCCGTCTCTGCGTGAAAATCTAAAGAGGTGGTGGGGGCGCGTCTGCGCTCCCACACATCGTACTGCGCGATGTCGCATTCGGACTGGATCCACTGCTCAGGCCTTCAGTACAAATGTTCATCGGCGCGGCGAGGAACTTACGGCTAAGGTACCGACCTAGCTATTTAATTGTTGCTACTGCGACACCGGCCGCCTGACGACAGAGGCTTGGCGCCTATTCAGCGGAACCGCGTCTCGCGCGCCGCGTGTCTACGCGATAGTCGACTTCGTCCAACGACATATTGCCTACGGGTACTGCTACGCTCGCGCTACACGGACCTCTTGCGAGGCTTATGAGGAACTGGTTGGCGCCTGTCGCGGCTTCGCCCATCTCGCAGCCGCCTTGTGCGACGCCAGATGGCTCGCCGCGTGAGCGTGACGCTATTGGGATAATTCCTCCAGCAGCGACGCGATCCGGCTTAGCTCCCCCCGCAATGCGGGCACGGCATGATCGATAAAGGCGCGAACCGGCGCGCGCATGCCACGGTCGGGATGAAAGACGAGATGCGCTGGCGCCGGCGGCGGTTCGAACGATGCGAGAACCTGTACGAGGCGACCAGCTGCCAGGTCGTCCGCGACCTGATACGCCCGCGTTCGCACAAGCCCGCCCCCACGCCGGGCGGCGTCGATAGCGGCGCCCACGTCGTTTAGGCTGAGCCGCGTCGGTACGCGCACGGATCGTACCCGCGCGCCCGTATCCCTTGCGCCGAACCGCCAGAGTTCACCGTCGCCCTCTGCGTTCAGCCCGATACAGTCGTGACGTCCGAGGTCCTGCGGATCGGCAGGCGCGCCGGCGCGCGTGAGATAGTCGGGCGAAGCGCAGACGAGGATCCGTACCTCTCCCAACCGGATCGCCGTCAGCGTCGAATCCGTCAGCGGTGCCAGCCGAACGGCCACGTCCACGCCCTCGCCGACCATATCAACCAGCCGGTTGACCAGTAGCACGCGCGCCGACACCAACGGATAGGCGCGAAGAAAGGGTTCGAGGACGGGCATCAGCTTCAGTCGGCCGAAGAGTTCGGGTGCGGTCACCACGATGCTACCGCGAAGCTGGCCGGCCGATCCTGAGGGCGCGATCGCACCAAGTTGCGTCAGCACGTCGCGCCAGGTTGCCAGGTGCCGTTCCCCGGCGGGCGTCAGGCTCAACCGGCGCGTCGATCGCAGCAACAGCGTTTCGCCGGCGTTGCCTTCGAGCAGGGCCACAGCGCGCGTGATGGTGGCGGGAGATCGGCCATGATGCCGGGCCGCAGCCGCAAGCGATCCTTCGTCTACCGCCGTTACGAACAGCGCCATCGCCTCCAACCGATCCATCGTTTCTCTTTCTGCAATCCAGCCAACCGAAATGCGACTATTCTACCCGGTATTGGCAAGGCTTATCTCCCGGCTTCCGAGAAGGAAGACATCATGCACGCCGGATTATCCCTTTCATCGCGCCGCGGCGTTCTAACCGGCTTGGCAGCTGGATCCGCCGCGTTAGCCATGCCGGGTATGGCCAAGGCGAACCGCACGCAAACTCCATTGAAGGACAAGGCAATGACAGTTCGATACCGCACGCAACGCATAGGCGGAGTCGACATCTTCTACCGCGAGGCCGGGCAGGTTGACGCGCCCGTCCTCCTGCTGCTCCACGGCTTCCCGACGTCGAGCCACATGTTTCGCGATCTGCTCCCCGAACTGGCAAACAGCTACCGCGTTATCGCGCCCGACTTGCCCGGTTTCGGCCAGACGAAGGCTCCGCCGCGCGGCCACTTCGATTACACCTTCGATGCGCTCGCCGAGGTCATCGGTGGTTTTGTCGACGCGCTCGGCCTGAGCCGTTACGCGCTCTACATCTTCGACTATGGGGCACCGGTCGGCTTGCGCCTGGCGATGCGCCACCCCGAGCGCGTATCCGCGATCGTCTCACAGAACGGCAACGCCTATGTCGAAGGCTTCAGCGACCAATGGGGTCCGTGGGAAGCCTATTGGCGAGAGCCAAGTGCCAGGAACCGCAACGCCTGCCGTCCTTCGCTTGCGCCGGACACGATCAAGACTTGGCAATATGGCACCGGCGCGGACCCGAGCCTCCTGTCGCCCGACGGCTACGAGCTCGACATCGCCTATATGGCACGGCCCGGCGCCGAGGACATCCAGCTCGACCTGATCCTCGACTATCGCAGTAACGTCGCGCTCTACCCGGCCTTCCAAGCGTATTTCCGCGAGTACCGCCCGCCGCTGCTTGCCGTTTGGGGGCGCCACGATCCGGCGTTCGTACCTGCGGGCGCACTGGCCTATCGGCGGGATCTTCCCGATGCCGAGGTCCACCTGCTCGACGCTGGGCATTTTGCGCTGGAGACGCACCACGCTGAAATCGCGACGCTGATGCACGACTTTCTCGGACGACGCATGTCGGCCTGAGGTGCGAGAGTGGCGATGTCAGTCAACGATACGCCACTCCCGCCTATGATCGAAGAGCGCACGCAGCTTGGACGACCGACCGACGAGGAGAAAACACCGTGGGTTGAGGTCACTGCGACGAAGGATCGAGCCCGCGGATCCAATCCGTCGATCTCGGCTCTCGAGTCCAGCAGCGAGGGATCGACTGGGACCTTGGCGTCGACGATGACGGATGGTCGTTCGCCCACACCCGGGCATATCGGTGACCTATCCGCCGTTGCTAAATACGGGCTCGGGCGTTCGTGACGGCATGAACGACAAGCTGCTCTCGATCCGCGACCAGACCAAAATCGGCATCGTTCGACAGGTTCGGGCGCTGTTCAATGATCAGGCACGCGGCGAGGAGCCAGTACAGCGAAGTGAAGATGCACTTTTTCCGCCCGATTCGATGATCTGGCGGGTGCATGGCGACGTCGTCAGTATGATGGTGGGCGGCGTGTCCGCGCTGCTGCTCCAGATGCTGCATCCTGCAGTCCTAGCGGGGGTTTGGGACCATTCGAACTTCCGAACCGATATGCTCGGCAGGCTACGGCGCACTGCCCGATTCATTGCCGCCACCACGTATGGAGAGCGCACCGAGGCCGAGACAGCGATAAGGCGGGTCCGCGCGGTCCATGCGCATATCGGCGGCGCGCTTCCCGACGGTACGCCCTACCGGGCCGACGACCCAGCTTTATTGGCATGGGTTCACGTATCCGAGGCATGGTCCTTTCTGGCTGCCTGGCAGCAATATGGGGACCGGTCACTCACGCTTGCGCAGGAGGATCGTTACTATGCCGAGTTTGCGAACATAGGCTCGGCATTAGGTGCCGACGCGCTCCCGCGGAACCGCGCGGACACAAATCAGGCGCTCCGTACGATGCAGCCGGCGCTAATGGCGGACGGTCGCACGCACGAGGTCGCGCGGCTGGTGCTCGATCAGACACCGAGCAATCCCTTGGCAATACCGCTTCAACGGATCGCTATGCAGGCGGCGGTGGACCTTCTTCCGGACTGGGCACGTCGGATGCATGGTCTGAATGCTTCGCCATTACTCATGAAACCCGCCGTCCGGTCCGGCACGCGACAAATGGCGAAAACGTTGCGCTGGGCCTTCGACAGTAACTGAACCAGACGATTCACGCGGCAAAGTCCCGAGGAGTCTAGCAGATTCGCGCGGACAGTCGGTCCCACACCTCGACGCGGCCCGGATGATCGGATCACGATATTCGCACGGTGTATCTGTCGAGTGATCAAATGAATTGATCCAGATTGAGATAATCCAGATGGCTGGAACATTGCTCGCTCATGCCTGTTCGACGTGTAGCTGTGGGTCGTATGCGCCGCAGCATTCCTAGGAGAATGTCATGACGAAGCTTCTTACGCTCGCATCGATGATCGCACTGCCCGCCGTCGCGGCCGTAGCGCAGGCACCGATGGGCGCAGCGACCTATGTAATGAAGGCGGGTGCCGGCGATCAGTATGAAATCCAGTCCAGCCGTTTGCTGCTCACATCGACCAAGAACGCCAAACTGCGGTCGTTCGCAACGATGATGGTGTCCGATCACACCAAATCGACCGCGGATGTGAAGGCTGCGGCGATGCGCGCTGGGCTGCACCCGGCGCCGCCAAAGCTCGACGCTATGGGTACGAAGAATGTCGCGGCCTTGCGCGCGACCACCGGGACCGCACGCGACCATTTGTACGTCGAACAGCAGAAGGCCGCGCATCAGCGCGCGCTGACGCTTCACCACAGCTACGCGCAGTCCGGAACAGCGGCGCCGCTCAAAACGGTCGCGGCCTCGATTGCGCCGGTCGTGCAGAGCCACATCAGCGAACTTTCCGCGATGTGAACACTGCGTAATGGCCGGCGCCTGCACTCGCACGCCGGCCAGCGTCGCGACGGGACGAGACGCGGCGCTGCTCGCAAACGACAGGAGGTCCGATATGCATGATACAAAGCCACACAGCGACGATGCGCCGCCATCGACGTGGAAAAAGGGCGATGCCCTTGCAGAGTCGGGTATCCCCGACGGCAAGGGTGGCTCGATCGTCGCGCGGGCCGTCACGATCAACCGGCCGGTCGGTGAAGTATTCGCGTATTTCCGCGACTTCGCCAACTTGCCAACTTTTATGGAAAATCTCGAACGGATCGACATTCTGGACGACACGCGGTCGCACTGGGTCGTGAAGGCGCCCGCCGGCAAGACGGTCGAGTGGGACGCGGTCGTCACCGAAGAGACATCCGACCGCCTCATCGCCTGGGCATCCGAGCCCGGCGCGGACGTCGCGAATAGCGGCCGGGTCGAGTTTCGCGATGCCGGCGCGCGCGGCACGGTCGTCACCGCAACGATCACCTATGATCCACCCGCGGGCATCGTCGGCAAGCTGATCGCCAAGATGTTCCAGCGCGAGCCCGCGATCCAGGCACGGCGCGACCTGCGCCGTTTCAAGCAACTAATGGAAACCGGCGAGATCGCGACCGCGGCGATGAACCGCAAGCAACGCGAAGAGGAGATGGCCTGATGCGCGCTCTGGCATGGCACGGTAAGCACGACGTCCGCGTCGACACCGTCGACGACCCCGAAATCCTCAATCCACGCGATTGCATCATCAAGGTAACCGCGACCGCGATCTGTGGCTCCGACCTGCATTTGTACGACGGCTATATCCCGACGATGCAGGCCGGCGACATCCTCGGCCACGAGTTCATGGGCGAAGTCGTCGAGGTCGGCGCGAAGTCGACGCTGAAGAAAGGGCAGAAGGTCGTCGTCCCGTTCACGATCGCGTGCGGCAGCTGCTACCACTGCGGCAAGCACCAGTATTCGGCGTGCGACAACGGCCTTCCCGCCGACAACCAGGACATCGCGCAGGAACTCTACGGCCAGCCGATGTCGGGCCTGTTCGGCTATAGCCACATGACTGGCGGTTATGCGGGCGGCCAAGCGGAATATGTCCGCGTGCCGTTCAGCGACGTCGGTCCGATCGTCATTCCCGACGGCGTTGAGGACGAAAAGGTCCTGTTCCTCTCCGACATCCTGCCGACCGGCTGGATGGCGGCGGAGAACGCGCAGATCGAACCGGGCGATACGGTCGCGGTGTGGGGCTGCGGTCCGGTGGGCTTGTTCGCGGTGCAGTCGGCATTCCTGATGGGTGCCGAACGCGTCATCGCGATCGACCATTTTCCGCACCGCCTCGAACTCGCCAAGAAGTTCGGCGCGGAGACGATCAACTTCGAGCAGTCGGCGGTCTACGAGGCGCTGATGGTGATGACCGGCGGGATCGGTCCCGATGCGGTGATCGACAGCGTCGGGCTGGAGGCACACGGCTTCTTCGTCGACAACGTGCTCGACCAGATCAAGGCGTCGACCTTCCTCGGCACCGACCGAGCGCATTCGATCCGCCAGGCGATCATCGCCTGCCGCAAGGGCGGACGCGTGTCGATGCCGGCGGTCTATGGCGGGTTCATCGACAAGTTCCCGCTCGGCGCCTTCATGGAGAAGGGGCTGACGCTCAAGACCGGCCAGACGCATGTCCAGCATTACATGCCCGCGCTGCTCAACGCGATTATGGAGGGCAAGATCGACACGACCTTCCTGATCTCGCACCGGATGGACCTGGAGGACGCCCCCAAGGGCTACGACATGTTCAAGAACAACCAGAACGAAGTGACCAAGGTCGTGCTCAAGCCCGGCCTCAATTGAGAGGATCTGACAACATGGCCGATAAATTCGCAATCATCACCGGCGCCTCGACGGGCATCGGTTTCGAACTCGCCACGCTCGCGGCAAAGGACGGCTACGACATCCTCGTCGTCGCCAACGAAGCGCTGATCCAGTCCGCCGCCGCCGACTTCAAGCAGTTCGGCACCGACGTCGCCGCGGTCGAGGCGGACCTTTCGACGATCGAGGGCGTGGATGCGTTGCTCGCTGCCACCAACGGGCGGAAAGTCGACGTTCTCTGCGCCAATGCCGGTCACGGTCTCGGCCACGGCTTCCTCGACCAGAAGGTCGACGACTGGCGGTTGGTGGTCGACACGAACATCACCGGCACGCTGTACCTGATCCAGAAGGTGTTGCCGGCGATGGTCGCGCGCAACGACGGCAAGGTGCTCGTGACCGGGTCTGTCGCGGGTTACATCCCCGGCGCGTTCCAGGCGGTCTACAACGGCTCGAAGGCGTTTATCGACAGCTTTACCGAGGCACTGCGCAACGAGATCAAGGACGCGGACGGCGTGACGCTGACCACGCTGATGCCTGGGCCGGTCGATACCGAATTCTTCGACCGTGCCGACATGAACGACACGTCGGTCGGCACCGACCCGAACAAGCGGGACCCCGCTGACGTCGCCAAGGACGGCTGGGATGCGCTGATGAGCGGCAAGGCATCGGTCTTTTCGGGCTTCATGACGAAGGTCCAGGGCGTGCTCGCCAACGTCATCCCGGGGTCGGTACTCGCCGAACAGCACCGGAAGATGGCTGAACCCGGCAGCGCGAAGGACTGATCGGCGGCTCGTCAGACGGTCTTGCAATGCGCGGTGGTGCCCAGCCCTCGATAGGACTGGGCACCACGTCGATGAGGGGGAAATTACAGATGGCGGCAGCGTTGACGGCTCGGCGATCGGTCGTCGTCATCAGCGACTGGGTCGATGGTCGGCATCCCGAGCAAGACCGCCCGTCATCCTCCCTGCTGCCAGCACACGCAATCGATCCGGCCAGCCAGCCATGGACCGGCGATCTTGCACCCGCGGACGTGGCGGGCGGATATCTCGAGCGGCTACCCCTCGCGTTGATCGCCGACGGCATCGTCGATCAGGCCGAGATCTGGCATCATTGGCGCGGCGAGGACGAGCCCCCATTTCGTAGGGACAACGCGGTTCTGGCGCGCCGCGCATTCCGGATCGACGACGAGCATGCCCCCTTTGCCTCATCGCAGATGAATGCGTTTGTCGAAACGTTCGGCGCGCCGCATATCCTCGTCGTGTTCGGCTTGGGTGTCGCGCCCGAATTGCTGGCGCTATGTGCGAACAGCATTATCCTCTACAATTCGATCGACGCGCCCTCTTTGCGCGTGCCGCCCGAAGTCAGCGAGCAATTCGATCTCGTCATCACCGGCGCGCAGTGGCAGTCGGACGAAGTCGAGGCGCGCCACCCCGGTATGCGCACCGCGATCATGCCGGTCGGTCCCGAGTTCGCGGCGGTCGACCAGTTCCGTGCGCTCGGCACGCCCAAGGACGTCGACCTGATCTACGTCGCCGCCGCGCAGCCGTACAAGCGCCACGACATCCTGTTCGATGCTCTCGCGCAACTCCCGCGCGACGTCCGCGCGCTCTGCGTGTTCGGCTATGGCGAGGATGCCGACGCACTCCGCCAACGCGCGCAAGAGCAGAACCTCTCGATCGAGTTCGTCGGGCCACCAGGCGTACCGATCGAAGAGGTCAACCGCCTGATGAACCGCGCCAGGTTCGGCGTCGTCTGCGGTATCGACGACGGCGCGCCCGCGATCCTGACCGAATACATGCTCGCCGGCCTGCCCGTACTCGCCAACGCGGCACTACGCTGCGGATTGCAGTTCATCCTGCCCGAGACCGGCATGACGGCTTCGACGAACGGGTTTGCCGATGCAATTCTTACAATGCGCGAAACCTACGCCGAATTCCGACCCCGCGACGCCGTATTGGCGCGTTGGAATTGGCAGCATAGCGTTGTGCGTTTGGGTGCGATTATCCAGCAAATACATGATGCAAAGCAATTACATTTGCATAGTCAGGTCTGAGGCGTGGGCTTAGGTTCGATCAACAACGCGGATGACCGCGGATTCGCGGATTGGAAGAGCGTGCACGGTATCGGACCTACTCCCACCCTCGCCACGACCGACGATACGAGCCCGCCGCCGCCGCTGATCTGCTTCTCGCATCTCCGCTGGGATTTCGTCACGCAGCGCCCGCAGCATCTGATGAAGCGGTTCGCGCAAACGCAGAGCGTATTCGTCTGGGAAGAACACATCCCCTGCGACCACCCACTGCCGTTCCTCGAACACCACCCGTTTCCCGCCGACAACGTGATCGCGCTGCGCCCGCGCCTCCCGCATTGGTGGAACGCCGATCAAGTCGAGGCAGGCTTGCGGCAACTCCTCGACATGCTGGTCGCGACGAGCATTCGCGCCAAGCCCGTCCTCTGGTTCTACACCCCAATGATGCTCCCGTTCGCCGAGCATCTCGAAGCCGCCGCGGTTGTCTACGACTGCATGGACGAACTGTCCGCGTTCCGCTTTGCCGACCCCGCCCTGCTCGACCGCGAAGCGCGACTGCTCGCGCGCGCCGACCTCGTCTTCACCGGCGGCTACAGCCTCTACGAAGCCAAGCGCGGCCGTCACCGCGACGTCCACGCCTTCCCCTCGGCAGTCGACGTCGCGCACTTCGCACAAGCGCGGACCGGCAACATCGAACCCGAAGACCAGCGCCACATCCCCGGCCCGAAGCTCGGCTTCTTCGGCGTCATCGACGAGCGCATCGACCTAGCGCTGCTCGACGCGGTCGCCGCTCAGCGACCCGACTGGTCATTCATCATGATCGGCCCGGTCGTGAAGATCGACCCCGCGCACCTGCCGCGCCGCGCCAACATCCACTGGCTCGGCGGACGCGGTTACAACGAACTCCCGGCATACCTTTCCGGCTGGAACGTCGCGCTGATGCCGTTCGCGATCAACGCCGCGACGCGCTTCATCAGCCCGACCAAGACCCCCGAATATCTCGCTGGCGGCCTGCCCGTCGTCTCGACGCCGATCGTCGACGTGATCCGCCACTACGGCGACGCAGCAGCCGTCGCGATCGCCGCCGACGCGCCCGCGTTCGTCTCAGCGTGCAAGGCCGCGCTCGCCCTCCCCCGCGAAGGCGCATGGCGCGACGAAGCCGACCGCCTGCTCGCAACGCAATCCTGGGACCGCACGCAAACCGCCATGGCCACCGAGATCGATCGCGTTCTCCACGCGAAACGCACCTTCCGCCCCGCGCCAAAACGCGAACGTTACCACACGCTGATCGTCGGCGCGGGATTCGCCGGCGCGGTCCTAGCCGAACGGCTCGCGGCAGACAGCGGCCAGCGCGTCCTTGTCGTCGACCGCCGCCCGCACATCGGCGGCAACGCGTATGACGAACACGACGCGGCTGGCGTGCTGATCCACCGCTACGGCCCGCACATCTTCCACACCAATTCCGCCGACGTGTTCGACTATCTCTCGCGCTTCACCGACTGGCGCCCCTACGAACACCGCGTCCTCGCCAGCGTCGACGACAAGCTCGTGCCGATGCCGATCAATCGCACCACGATCAACAAACTCTACGGCCTGTCGCTCAAGGACGACGCGGAAGCCGCCGCCTTCCTCGCCAGCCGCGCGGAATCGGTCGAGGACATCAGCACATCGGAAGACGTCGTCGTCGCGGCAGTCGGGCGCGATCTCTACGAGACGTTCTTCCGCGGCTACACGCGGAAGCAATGGGGCCTCGACCCGTCCGAACTCGACCGCGCCGTCACCGCGCGCGTGCCGACCCGCACCTCGACCGACGACCGCTATTTCACCGATAAATTCCAGGCGATGCCGGCGAACGGCTATACCCGGATGTTCGAGGCGATGCTCGATCACCCCGGCATCACGCTCGATCTTGGCGTGGAATATCGCGACGTGATCGACCGCGTCGACGTCGACCACGTCGTCTTCACCGGCCCGATCGACGAGTATTTCGACTTCCGCTTCGGCAAGCTGCCCTATCGCAGCCTCCAGTTCCGCCACGAGACCCACGACGTCGCGCAGTTCCAGCCGGTCGCGGTCGTCAACTATCCCGACGAAGCCGTGCCGCAGACGCGCATCACCGAGTACAAGCACCTGACCGGCCAGCTCCACGCGAGGACCAGCATCAGCTACGAATTCCCGAGCGCGGAGGGTGACCCGTATTACCCGATCCCCCGCCCCGAAAACCAGGCGCTGTTCAAACGTTACGAGGCGCTCGCCGATACAGAAGAAGGCGTGACCTTCGTCGGCCGCCTCGCGACGTATCGCTACTACAATATGGACCAGGTCGTCGGCCAGGCGCTCGCCACCTATCGCCGCATGGTCGCCAAGTCCGCCGTCCTCGAAACGCCCGTGATGGCCGCCGAATGACCCGTATCTGCCTGCTGACCGACAGCCTCGCCCCGTCCGGCGTCGGCGCGCACATGATGACGCTGGCGGAGGGCCTTGCCGGCGACGAGATCGTCTTCGCCGGACGTCCGGCCACCGGACTGCTCGAACGCGCCGCCGCCAGGGGCTTTGCCGTGAAGATGCTCGACGACGATGCAGCGTTGACGCGCTGGATGCAGCGGTCGGCACCGGATATCGTCCATGTCCATGCCGGGATCGGCTGGGAAGGCCATGCCGCGATCCGGGCCGCGCATGCCGCCGGCGTACCCGTCGTCCGTACCGAGCATTTGCCCTATCTGTTGACCGACGCGGCGCAGTGCGACGAGCACCGCGATACGGCAACGGCGCTGGCACGGCTGATCTGCGTCTCGGATGCGGTCGGTGACAGCTACCGCGCGGCCGGCGTCGATCCCGCGCTGGTCGAGACGATCCACAACGGTGTCGGCCCGCACCGGCCGTCACGGTCGCGCGCGGCGTTGCGCGGCGAATGGGGTATCGGCGACGCGCCGGTATTGCTGATGGTCGCGCGCCTTGCCGAGCAGAAGGGCCACGCGCTCCTGCTCGACGCGCTGCCCGCGATCCGCGCCGCGCACCCGGATATGATCGTACTACTCGCCGGCGAAGGCCCCCTGCTGACGCAGACCGCGCGCGCGGTAGCCGCCAAGGGGCTGGCCGGTACCGTCCGCATGCTCGGCACCCGCAGCGATGTCGCCGACCTGATGACGCTCGCCGACCTGCTCGTCCTCCCGTCAGCATTCGAAGGCCTGCCGCTGGTCGCGCTCGAAGCGATGGCCGCCGGCCTCCCCGTCGTCGCCACCGTCGCACCCGGCAATGCCGAAGCGATCGAGGACGGCGTCACCGGTCGCCTGACCGCCGCAGACCCGGCCAGTTTCGCCGATGCGATCGTCACACTGCTAGCCGACCGCGACCGCCTGAAAACGATGGCCAGTGCCGCGATCGAACGCCAGCAAGACCTATTCTCGGCCGATCGCATGATCGCCGACACGCGCGCGGTCTACGCCGCCGTGCACGACGAGACAGACACCAAACATAAGGGAGACCGCGTGGAGCGCACACGGATCGGGTTCATCGGCGCAGGCGGCATCGCCAACCGCCATTTCGGCGTGCTGGAGCAGTTCGACGACGTCGCGATCGTCGCGGTCGCCGACGTCGACATGGCGCGCGCGACCGAAGCCGCCGGCCGCTTCGGCGCGCGCGCGTTCGACGATGCCGCGGCGATGCTGGCCGCGGTCGACCTCGACGCGCTCTACATCTGCGTGCCCCCCTTCGCGCACGGCGAACCCGAACGCCTCGCAATCGAGCACACGCTCCCGTTCTTCGTCGAGAAGCCTGTCGCGCTCGACCTCGGCACCGCAGAGGACATCGCAGCCGCAGTAGACCGGCTCGGTCTCGTCACCGCGGTCGGCTATCACTGGCGCTATCTCGACACCGTGGACGAGGTGAAGGCGCTGCTTTCGGCGACCCCCGCCCGCCTCCTCTCCGGCTATTGGCTCGACTCAACCCCGCCGCCGCGCTGGTGGTGGAAGAAGGACGCATCGGGTGGCCAGATGCTCGAACAGACGACGCATCTCGTCGATCTCGCACGCTATCTCGTCGGCGACGTCGTCCGCGTCTACGGCCAGTCGGGCCATATCGACCGCGCCGCCTTCCCCGGCCTCGACGTCGCCACCACCAGCACCGCGATGCTCACCTTCGCCAGCGGTGCGATCGCCAACCTCGCCTCGACCTGCCTGCTCAACTGGAACCACCGCGTCGGCCTCCACCTCTTCGGCGAGGGCCTCGCGATCGAGCTGACCGACCGCGACGTGATGATCGACATCGGCCGCGGTCGCCCGGTCCGCGGCACCGGCAGCGATCCGGTCGTGCTGGAGGATCGCGACTTCATCGACGCGGTCCGTGGGGGCGAGAACCGTATCCGCTGCCCCTACCCCGCCGCGCTCGAAACGCTCCGCCTCGCGCTGGCGATCGAACGCTCCGCCGTCGAAGGCCGCGCGATCGACGTCCGCGAGCGCGAGGTGGCGCATGTCTGAGTGGCGCCACGTCCGCTCGCTCGGCGTCGAACGTCCCGGCCAAGCCTATTTCTTCGGCTATGACGAGGCACCTCCGGGCGATGGTCAGGTCCGCCTCGACCTGCTCTACACCGGGTTTTCCGCCGGGACCGAACTCACCTTCGTCAAGAACAGCAACCCGTATCTCCACTCCCGCTGGGACGCAGGCCGCGGCGTCTTCGTCCCCGGCGAACCGAGCGCGCACTATCCGGTGCCGTTCCTTGGCTACATGGAATGCGCCCGTGTCAGCGACAGCCGGGTCGACGATTTCGCCAACGGCGACGTCGTCGGCACGGTCTTCGGCCACAAGACCGGCCACACCGCAGACCCGTTCAACGACCTGCTGACCAAGCTCCCGCCCGAGCTCGATCCGATCCTCGGCATCTATATCGGCCAGATGGGTCCGATCGCCGCCAACGGCATTCTCCACGCGGACGCCGAACTGCTCGGCCCCAACGTCGTCAACCTCGGTGACGGCATCCTCGGCCGCCCCGCGCTGGTGATCGGCGCAGGCATCGTCGGGATGCTGACGGCCCTGTTCGCGCAGGCTGCGGGCGCGAGCGAAGTCGTGATCGCCGACCCCTCCCCCTTCCGCCGCCTGCGCGCCGAATGCCTCGGCATCACGGCGATGACTGAGGACCAGGCTTGGGCGTACGCCAAGGCACGCTGGCTCCACGGCGGTGACGATCGCGGCGCCGACGTCGTGTTCCAGACTCGCGCCGACGCCGCCAGCCTGCACGCCGCGATGCGCGCGCTGAGACCACAGGGCACGGTGATCGACCTCGCCTTCTACCAGGGCGGCGCGGACCGGTTGCGGCTCGGCGAGGAGTTCCATCACAACGGCCTCTCCTTACGCTGCGCGCAGATCAACCGCGTCCCGCGCGGGCTCGGCTTCCAATGGGACCGCCGCCGCCTCGCCAACGAGACGGTCAAGCTCCTTCTCGCGCGTGGCCCGGAGATCCGGGCGCAGCTGATCACGCATGTCGTGCCCTATGACGACGCCCCCGCCTTCATCGCAAAGCTGGTCGGCGAGCGGCCCGAATTCCTCCAGATCGTCTTCAAGGTCGGCGATTGAGCACCGCACTCGCTGCCGACGCCCGCCCGATCCGCATCCTGTTCGTCTTCGCCTGGCTCGTCGTCGGCGGCGAGGAGACGGAAGTGCGCCTGCTCGCCCAGGCGCTCGACCCGACGCGCTACCGGATCGAGGTCGTCGCCTGCTTCCGGAAAGACGGCATGCCCGAGCAGACGCACGCGCAATTGGAAGCGATCGGCGTCTCCGTCGACCGCACGCCCTACGCGCTCGGCTTCGACGAGACCGTCGCCTACCTCGCGAGCAAGCTGCCCGCGTACGACGTCGTCGTCTCGTGCCAGAACGTCGCGGACATCTATCCCGCGCTTGAGCGCATGCACCTCCGCCCGCCGTTGATCGAGCATGGCGGCCTCGTCTCCGAAGCGCTCGCCGGCCCCAAGCATTTCACCGCGCGCTATGTCGGCGTCTGCGCCTCGATCCGCGACGCCGCCGCCGGCCGCATGCCCGGCCGCGAACACCACGCGATCGAGATCCCGTCGATGGTCGACACGCGCGCCTTCGACCCCGCCCGCCGCGCGCCGGTCCGTGCGACGCTAGGGATCGCCGACGACGTACCGCTGATCGGCTGGCTGGGCCGGCTCGACCCGAAGAAGCGCGTCGAGGACTTCATCGAAGCCGCCGCGCTCGTCCACGCCCGCCACCCCCGTGCGCGCTTCGTGGTCATCGGCGGACCGGACGCCTTCATCCCCGAATACGCCGCCGCGCTCCGCAACCGCGCGCACGCGCTTGGCCTCGACACCGCCCTGGCCTTCCTCGGCGACCGCGACGACGTGCCCGACCTGCTCGCCGCACTCGACATGTTCGTCTGGCTATCCCGCGGCGAAGGCATGCCGCACGTCATTGCCGAAGCCGGCGCCGCACGCCTCCCCGTCATAGCAACCCGAGACAACGGCTCCGAACAACAGATCGTCGACGGGATCAGCGGCCTGTTCGTCCCCCACGAAGACCCGCCCTCAGTTGCCGCCGCGATCACCAAACTGCTCGAAGACTCGACACTCCGGACCCACTTCGGCACCGCCCTTCGCGCCAAGGTAGACAGCGAGTACGCCGTCGCCGCCGTCGTCCCCCGCTGGGAAGCCCTGTTCGCCGAAGTCCTGTCCGATCGGCCGCCACTACCCCGCCCGCCCCACCTCTTCCGGAGCTTCCTGCAAGGCGGCTTCGAATCCTCCACCCACCGCCGCGCCCACGACCGCAAGCGCGTCGACGTCATCGCCGCCAGCCATCACGATACCCTCGCCGCGCATGATTACAATGAGCTCGCCAAGCTCGGGATCCTCACCGTCCGCGACGGGCTGCGCTGGCATCTGATCGAACGCGAACTCGGCCGCTACGACTGGTCCAGCCTCGACCGCCAGCTGGAAGCCGCCAAGGCGATCGGCACCGAAGTCATCTGGGACCTGCTCCATTACGGCTGGCCCGACGATATCGACATCTGGACGCCTGCCTTCGTCACGCGCTTTGCGGCATTCGCCGCCGCCGCCGCCCGCCACATCGGCCCCGCCGCCCTCGGCGAGACCCGCTTCTACGCCCCCGTCAACGAGATCTCGTTTTTCGCCTGGGGCGGCGGCGATGCAGCCTATCTCAACCCGTTCGCCCGAGGCCGCGGCTACGAACTCAAGGTGCAACTCGCCCGCGCCTCGATCGCCGCGATGGAAGCGATCCTCGCGGTCGACCCCGCCGCAAGGTTCGTCCACGCCGACCCGGTCATCAACGTCATCACCGACCCCGCCCGCCCCAACGACGCCCCCGCCGCCGAAGGTCACCGCCTCGCGCAATACCAGGCATGGGACATGATCGCGGGAAAGGCATGGCCCCAGACCGGCGGCCGCGCGGCATTGCTGGATATCGTTGGCGTCAATTTCTACCACAACAACCAGTGGATCCACGGCGGCCCACCGCTAGCCTACGACCACCCCCTCAGCCGCCCGCTCCACGCGATCCTCGCCGACGCCTACGCGCGCTACGGTCGCCCGATCTTCATCGCCGAAACCGGCATCGAAGGCAGCGCCCGCCCCGCCTGGCTCCGCATGATCCTGCGCGAGGTGAAGATCGCCCAGTCGCTCGGCGTACCCATCGAGGGAGTCTGCCTCTACCCCATCCTCGATCATCCCGGCTGGGACGACGATCGCTACTGCCCCAACGGCCTCCTCGCCTGCTCGCCGCTCGTGAGCGAACGTACCCCACATGGCGCCGTCGCAGACGTCATTCGGACTTGGTCCCTGGAAGTACAGTCGAGGGAGTGTCAAATAATTAGCACGCCCATACCGGCCAATCAGACCGCAAACATAGAACCTTTTAAGGATCGGCAGCAAAGGTCGGACCCCGGTGTGGCGGACATACCGTCGGCTCTCCACGAATAATATCGGATTCTCTTCGTCAAACCTGTTAGCGGAAGCCTTCTCTCGCTTACCGCCGCTCCAAATTGGCCGCCTCTCAATTTAGCGCTGACGATGCGTTCAAGGACCCGCCTGCCTCATTAACAAACATTTATTTAACGCTTACTCAGGGTGTAACCGGGTGGACGATACCGGATCGTTATCGCCAAACTAGCAAGGCTATCGACAAAACGGCTTTGTCACGATCAAGCTAAGGATGCGCGCAAGTCTTTCGAACGGCGTGCGTTTGACGGACCGCGAGCGTGTCCAATGCATATGTCTTATGCGTGCGGCTAGCCGGTGGATCGGCGTGGAAACGCCTCTGCGGCGGCGATATTGCGCTAAGCATGTCTGAATTTATTCGAGCTGAGATCGGTTGGGAGGGAGCGATTGCCTCCCGAACAGTCATAATCCGATGCATTAGGGGCTGTTCCCGCGAGAGACCTCGACACGCTAATCAAGGCCGCGGCCGCCCCCCCGGTGTCGATCTCGTCCTGCTCACCGATAGGCATCGGATCGATCGCTGAGCGACCTCGTGCTTGCCGGCAACACACTGCAAAGGATCTGCCGTTGTCGTTGCGGCATTCGGTGGATGCAGTGATCGTACCAGGTGGGTTGGAGAATGCGTGCGCCGAGTTCAGCCCGACCGCGCTTGCCCATACTCTTGGGCAAGCCATCATCGTCATCGGTACCCCAGGCATGATTTGGGCGGTGAGGGCCTAATCGGCGCCGCCAACTGCGTCGGCGCAGTGACCGAGATGCTCCCATCGAGCCATTCCAGCGCCGGTACCACATCAAACCCTGATTTCAGCGCACTCCGATCCGCTTCCACGAACCAGAACGTCAGGGGCAACCCGTCCTGCGAGGTTTCTCGAAGTCTGAGTTAACTTTCGGGTTGTATATGGTGAGCCGGAGCAACCTCAACGTACTCGGCTGGCACGCTCGGGGATTTCGCCAAGGGCGGGACGTAATCCCTACCGGTATCACGTCCAACATGACAAAAGTTTAATTCAGACGTCTCGTTTTACCTGATGCGACCGGTTTACGGTGCCTGCTGCACCGCCTGCCTAGATACCGCTGTCTGAGCAGGCATGGTGCGCGGAGCCGCCTGATGAACCATGTCCGTCACCCTGCACGATGGCCTCATATCCTGGCAGTCATCATTGGCGTCGTGGGGCTTATCAACCTTGTCGGCGGCGTGTGGCTCGCAACGTTGGGCGGCAGCCTGTTTTACATCGTCGCCGGGCTCGCGATGCTGGCGTCGGCGGTGCTACTCTGGCGCAGGCGCGTGGTCGCATTGCATGTGTTTGCTGCGCTCGTGCTGGGGACTGTAATATGGGCCTGGGCCGAGATCGGTGCGGATTGGTGGCCGCTCGTGCCACGCGGCGACCTGATCTTCGTCTTCGGTGCTTTGCTGGCGCTGCCTTGGACGGTCAACCGACTGACGCCGAGCGTGCCATGGGCGCGCGGCGCCGGTCCGCTGACTGTGGCGCTAGGCATAGCCGTTGTGTTCGGCGCGGTGTCGCTGGCGCGCGACGTACATAATTTGGATGGCACCCTGCCGGGGCCGCGGAACGCGCTTGCCGCGAACCTGCACGGCGTGCCCGATGACGATTGGCAGGCCTATGCGCGCAGCTGGTACGGCGACAAATTCTCGCCGCTGACGCAGATCACGCCAGCCAACGTCGGCAATCTCAAAGTTGCCTGGCAGCTGCGTACCGGTGACATGAAGCGCGACACCGACCCGGGTGAGACGACGTACGAGATGACGCCGATCAAGATCGGGGACACGGTGTATCTGTGCACGCCGCATAACTGGGTCATCGCGGTCGACGCCGAGACCGGCAAGGAGCGCTGGCGCTTCGATCCGAAGATCGCGACATCGCAGAAGAACATGCAGCACCTGACCTGTCGCGGCGTCTCCTACTGGGATAGTACGAAAGCTGGCATACAGACTGCAACGAGCGTCGGCGATTGCCCACAGCGCATCATCCTAGCCACGAATGACAGCCGGCTCATCGCGCTCGATCCGCGAACGGGCGCATTGTGTCGCAGCTTTGGTCAGAACGGTACCGTCAGCCTGCTACCGGGTCAGCCGCACTACAACCAGGGCTGGTATCAGGTCACATCAGCGCCGCTGATTGCAAAGGGGCTTATCATCACTGGCGGCGCAGTCTTCGATAACATCGCCACCAAGGTACCGTCCGGCGTCATCCGGGGTTACGATGCCGCAACCGGCCAGCTCGTCTGGAACTTCGATCCCGGCAACCCCAACGACACCGCACCGCTGGGTACCGGCAAACAGTACACGCCGTCGTCTCCCAACAGCTGGAGCACGCCAGCAGCCGATGAAGCGCTCGGGCTGGTCTATCTGCCTATGGGCATGGGGGCGGTCGATCAGTGGGGCGGCAACCGTCCCGCTACCACCGAGCGATTTGCAACCTCGGTCCTCGCGCTCGACATCACGACTGGCCGACCGCGCTGGATCTACCAGACAGTCCATCACGATCTGTGGGATATGGACGTGCCAGCGCAGCCAGCATTGGTTGACCTGACACTGCTTGGCCGCGGCAGAGTGCCGGCGCTGGTCCAGTCGACCAAGACCGGCAATCTGTTCGTGCTTGATCGCCGCACTGGCAAGCCGATCTTTCCAGCGTCCGAACGCGCAGTGCCAGCCGGTGCGGCACCCGGCGACCGCACGTCGCCGACGCAGCCCTTCTCTTCGGTATCTTTGATGCCATCACCGGCGCGTGAGACGGACATGTGGGGCACGACGATGCTGGACCAGCTCTGGTGTCGGATCCGTTTCAAGTCGCTCGATTATCGCGGGCCGTTCACACCACCTTCGCTGAAAGGTTCTCTGGTTTTTCCAGGAAACTTCGGTGTCATGGACTGGGGCGGCATCTCGATCGACCCGGTGCGGCAAATCCTCTTCGCACATCCAAATTACGTGGCCTTCGTCGACCGGCTGGTGCCACGTCGCGACGATAGCGGCGGACCTAACGAACGCGGGCCGTCCGGCGGATCGGATCGGCGCGGATCGCAGGAACAGGGCTACAACCCCAATACAGGGGCGCCGTTCGCGGTCGACATGAACCCGTTCCTGTCGTTTGCCGGCCTCCCCTGTCAGGCGCCGCCCTGGGGCTATGTCGCCGGCATCGACCTGACCACGGGCAAGAAGGTCTGGGAGCATAAGAACGGTACGATCCGGGACGAAACGATCCTACCGCTGCCGTTCAAGATGGGTGTGCCATCGCTTGGCGGACCTATCACGACCGCGGGCGGTGTCGCGTTCATGGCTGCGGCAATCGACAACTACGTTCGGGCTTACGACACGCGAACGGGTAAGGTCTTATGGCGCGCCCGGCTGCCCGCTGGTGGTCAGGCAACGCCGATGTCGTATCGCTCGACCGCGAGCGGTCGACAGTTTGTTGTCGTTGTGGCGGGTGGCCATGGTTCGCTCGGCACAAAGCTCGGCGATCACGTCATCGCGTATGCTTTGCCAAAGTAGAAAACTCGTGAGTTCGTAGGAATAAGGTCAGGACCAAGTGCGAGGGCTTCCCACGGCGATAGCGCACCGTGAGCAGTGCGCTATCGGAGAGTTGAATCACCGGAGCCTGTCGCATTTAGCCGCAGGTTCGGTTTTGGCCGAGTCACCAGTTGCTGTCTCTGCAGCAAGACCAGCCACGATAGCGATCGTGGCCAGGGCTAATCCGACCACGCCTCCAGCTGTCACAGAAACGTTTACCGACGCCGTTCAACGGGCTCTTCTCGGAACATCTCTTCTCCCGATGCGCGAAGCGAGCCACAGCCCTCACGTCGCTCGCTGAGGTTGAGGTATCACAGACACAACGCGGCATTGTCCGGTCAGGCAACGACCTATACTGCCGCGATGACGCTTCACTTGGCCGTCAGGTGGCCAAGGAGAGCCGCGCATTCTCGACAAGATTAGCTGCTTTACATCAGCAACACACCTGTTAGCTTGCTTCCTCGGCGGGGGGATCAACGATGCTCGAACTTACCAATGTTACGCATGTATATGCCAACGGCACGCGCGCGCTCGATGACGTGACGCTCAGCGTGCCCAACGGGATGTTCGGGCTGCTCGGGCCCAACGGCGCGGGCAAGTCGACGTTGATGCGGACCATCGCCACGTTGCAGACGCCGACCGCCGGCACGATCCGGTTCGGCGACATCGACGTGATCGCCAATCCCGAGGCGCTGCGCGAAACACTCGGCTACCTGCCGCAGGATTTCGGCGTGTACCCCCGCGTATCCGCCTACGACATGCTCGATCACATGGCGGTCCTGAAGGGCATTGCTTCGGCGCGCGAGCGCAAGGAGACGGTCGAGACGCTGCTGAACCAGACCAACCTCTGGACCGTACGCAATAAGGCGATCGCGGGTTTTTCGGGCGGCATGCGTCAACGCTTCGGCATCGCGCAGGCATTGATCGGCAACCCCGCGCTGATCATCGTCGACGAACCGACCGCCGGCCTCGATCCGGAGGAGCGCAATCGTTTCCTCAACCTGCTGGCAGAGATCGGCGAGAACGTCGTCGTGATCCTGTCGACGCACATCGTCGAGGACGTCGCCGATCTCTGCCCGCGCATGGCTGTGCTCGCGGCGGGACGAATCCTGCTCGAGGGCGCGCCGCTCGATCTGATCGAACGGACGCGCGGCAATATCTGGGCGAAGACGATCGGTCGTGACGAACTCGACGAAAGCCGGCTGCGCTACGAGGTGATCTCGACGCGGCTGTTCGCGGGACGGACCATCATCCACATCCTGTCCCCGGACGATCCCGGCGACGACTTCACGGCGGCAGGCGGTGGACTGGAGGACGTGTATTTTTCCAGCCTCGCGCGATCGCGGCGGGTACCGGCCGCAGACGCCCCCTCCTCCACCATCGCGGCCTGAGCGCCATGTTCGGCCAGATCGCCCGCTTCGAACTGCGCTATCAATTGCGCAACCCGGTCTTCTGGACCGTCGCGATCCTGTTCTTCCTGCTGACCTTCGGATCGATGACGATCGAGCAGATCAAGATCGGCAGCGGCGCCAACATTCACAAGAACGCACCAGTGGCGATCGCGCAGGTCCACCAGATCATGTCGATCTTTTTCATGTTCGTGACGACCGCGTTCGTGGCCAACGTGATCGTGCGCGACGATGAAAGCGGGTTCGGGCCGATGGTGCGGTCGACCCGCGTCGCCAAGTTCGATTATCTGATGGCGCGCTTCCTGGGCGCGTTCACCGCGGCGGCGCTGGCGTTCGCCGCGATCCCACTGGCGATCTGGCTCGGCTCGCTGATGCCATGGGTGGATCAGGAGGCGCTGGGGCCGAACCGACTCCACGATTTCGCCTATGCGTATTTCCTGCTGGCGCTGCCCAACGTCTTCCTGACCTCGGCGATCTTCTTCGCGGTGGCGACGATGACGCGGTCGATGATGTATTCGTATCTGGGCGTGATCGTGTTCCTGATGCTGTACCTCGCGCTGATGTCAATCATCCGTGCGAAGCCCGAATGGCGCGGGGCTGGCAGCTATGTCGAACTGTTCGGGATGGGCGCGTTCGGTTCGACGACGCGCTACTGGACCGCGAGCGAGGCGAACGCAGGGATGCCGCCGTTCGTCGGCGTGCTGATGTGGAACCGCGTGATCGTGATCGCCGTCGGGCTGGTCGCGATGGGCATCGCCTATGCCCGCTTCTCGTTCACGGAACGCGGCGTCTCGAAACGCAGACTGCGCCGACAGCAGCGCGCGACGAACAAACTGGCGGCGACCGCACCGCTGACGGTCGATCGCCTTCCCGCCGCGCGTCCGGCAGAGGCAAGCTGGACGCGGCTGATCGCGCGCTGCCGGTTCGAGATGGCCCAAGTGTTCCGCAGCCCGGCATTCGTGGTGCTGATGCTGGTCGGGCTGTTCAATGCGATGGCCGCGCTGCTGTTCGCCAACGAGATGTTCGGCGCGCCGATTCGCCAGCTGACGTTTGCGGTGATCGGCACGCTGGAGGGCAGCTTCAGCATCATCCCGCTGATCATCGCGATCTATTATTCGGGCGAGCTCGTCTGGCGCGACCGCGAACGCGGCATGCATGAGATCGTCGATGCGACCTCGTTGCCAAATTGGGCGTATCTGGTGCCCAAGGTGCTGGCGATCACCGGCGTCCTGTTCGCGACCGCAGTAATGGCGGTAATCACCGCGTGCGTCGTCCAGCTTGCACGCGGACAAACCGATCTCGCGCTCGGCCATTATCTCCCCTGGTGGGTACTGCCGATGACGGCGGACGCAGTGATCCTCGCGATCCTCGCGGTGTTCGTCCAGGCGTTGAGCCCCAACAAATATATCGGCTGGGCGATCATGGTGATCTACCTCGTCGGCACGATCACGCTGACCACCATGGGTTTCGAACACCCGCTCTACCAGTATGGCAGCATCGGCACGGTCCAGCTGTCGGACATGAACGGCGCGCAGATCGGCGGCCCGCGCGCATGGTGGCTCAGGCTGTATTGGGGATCGGTCGCGCTGGCATTGTGCGTCTTCGCACACCTGCTCTGGCGACGCGGTACGGAGACCCGGCTGAAGGTTCGCCTCGCCCAGCTGCCCCGCCGGTTGCTCGGCGTGCCGGGCGCAGTCCTCGCCAGCGCGCTGATCGTGACGGCGGCGAGTGGTGCGTATCTGTATCACGACATGGACGTCATCAACCGCTATCGCACCACGCAGGATGGCGAGGCTCGCCAGGCGGCGTACGAGAAGAAATACTTCAGATACGCAGCGATGAAACAGCCATCGATCACCGACATGCGGCTGAACGTCGCGCTCCATCCCGATCAGCGTCGGATGGAGTCGAGCGGCACCTATGCCTTCGTCAACGATACCGGTGCGCCGCTGTCCGACCTGCACGTGCGCCTGATGAACGACCAGACCCATTTGGGCGATGTCGTCGTTCCTGGCGCCAGGCTGGTGATGAACGACGCCGACATGCAATACCGCATCTTCCGGTTCGCGACGCCGCTCGCACCCGGCGCGCGTGGTACGATGACGTTCCACGCGACCCGGTGGCAGCGCGGGTTGGTCGCCAACAACGACGATACGCGCGTCGTGGGTAACGGGTCGTTCTTGCAGAACGCCGAGTTCGCGCCGCAACTCGGGATGGACCAGAACGGGCTGTTGCAGGACCGCGCCAAGCGTCGCAAATACGGCCTGACGCCCGAACTGCGCCCGGCCAAGCTGGAGGATCGTTCGGCGCAGGCGCGCAACCTGTTGGGCAACGCGCCATGGGTACGGTCCGACATCACCGTCTCCACGATCGCCAACCAAGTGCCAGTCGCGCCCGGCCGCAAGATCGCCGACATAACCGCGAACGGACGCCGGACTGCGCGGTTCGTGTCGACAGCGCCGATCCTCGCCTTCTTCTCGGTCCAGTCCGCGGCCTATGCCGAGCGATCACGGACCGTCGACGGCACGCATCTGACGGTGTTCTACGATCCGCAACACGCGTTCAACGTCGATCGCATGCTCGACGCAATGCAGCGCTCGCTCGCCTATTACCGCACGAATTTCGGGCCTTATCAGTTCGACTACGCGCGCATCCTCGAATTCCCCGGCTATGCAAGCTATGCACAGGCGTTCGCCGGGACGATCCCCTATTCGGAACGCATCGGCTTCGTCGCGGACACGCGTGATCCCGACTCGATCGATTATGTCAGCTATGTCACCGCGCACGAGCTGGGCCATCAGTATTGGGGCCACCAGCTGGTCAGCGCCGACATGCAGGGCGGATCGATGCTCATCGAGACGATGGCGCAATATTCCGCGCTGATGGTCATGAAGCACCAATATGGCGAGGACAAAATCCGTCGTTTCCTGAAATACGAACTCGACACCTACCTGCGTTCGCGCGGCGGAGACGTGGTGGAAGAAGTGCCGCTCGATCGGGTCGAGAACCAGGGCTACATTCACTACCGCAAGGGTTCGCTGGTCATGTACCTGTTGCAGGACCGACTGGGCGAGGCGCGCGTCAACACCATGCTGCGCGACCTGCTCGCCCGCTATCGCTTCAAGGGCAAGCCCTTCCCGCGGTCGCTCGATCTGGTCGAGGGTGTCCTGCCATTGGCCCGCACGCCCGCCGAACGGCAGCTCGTGCTCGACCTGTTCGATCGCATCACCATTTACGACCTGAAGACGACCGGGGCGAGCACACGCAAGCTGCAGGACGGTACGTATGAAACGACGTTGACGATCGACGCCGCTAAATTCTATGCGAACGGCACCGGCGCCGAGAAGGCTGCGTCGCTTGCCGATACGATCGACGTCGGCGTGTTCGACCAGCGCCCTGGTCTCGGCAGCTTTGCCGCGCAAGACGTGATCCTGAAGGAGCGCCGACCGATCGTCTCGGGCGTGCAGACGATCCGCATCGTCACGCGGCGCAAGCCGGCCTTTGCCGGGATCGACCCGTACAACATGTATGTGGACCGTAACGGCGACGACAACGTGGTAGCCGTCACGTCGCCGTGATGCGCTGCTCGTCGCCGTTCCCCCACTTCCACGACGCTACCCGATCAATTACAAACAGTCGGCAATATCCAGAACGACCCATACCCAGACATAGACGCGACCTTGGCAACGGCTCGGGCGCGATCATGGCGCAGAAGGCGAGGTCCCGTGTCACGACGCCGATATCTTCTCGTGGGCGTCTCCGCCTTGGCGCTGACCGCCGGCGCCGGGGCGCTTTATCTCGCACCGCTCGCGGCTGACCCGACCGGGCCCAAGGACTGCGCCAACGTTCTACCCCACCTCCCCAGGATTGCGTCATCGACTGCGTCGACCACTCTCGCCGAGCCGCGCTGGTCGCAACGCGGCGGCACCGTCAACGACGCGAGTTGTCTCAGCCGTACCGCCGTGGCGGGCGTAGTCCGCCCACGCAGCGAGGCCGATGTCGCGACCGCGCTCGCCTATGCACGAGCACACCACCTGCCGGTATCGGCGGCTGGCGTGAAGCATTCGATGGGCGGACAGGCGTTTCGCGCGGGCGGCGTAGTGCTCGACATGCGGGGAATGCAGGCGATCCGGCTGGATGAGAACGCGCGGACGGTGACCGTTGGCAGCGGCGCGACCTGGCATGCGATCCAGCTTGCGGTGCATCCCCGCTTTGCGGTGAAGGCGATGCAGTCGACCGACATCTTCTCGGTCGGCGGGTCGATCTCGGTCAACGCACACGGCATGGATCATCAGGCGGGCGCGGTGATGGGATCGTTGCGCAGTCTGCGCGTGATGCTCGCCGACGGCCAGGTCGTCACCGCCTCGCGCAACGAGAATGCCGATCTCTTCCGCCACATCGTCGGCGGCTATGGGCTGTTCGCCGTGATCCTCTCCGCGGTGCTCGACGTCGTGCCGAACGACATCTACCGCTCCGAACGCAAGCTGATCGACTATCGCGCCTTTCCCGACACGTTCGCGCGGATCGCCGCGGATCCCAGTGTCGGCCTCAGCTACGTCCACCTCTCGACCGCGCCCAAGACATTGCTGCAGGAGGCGCTGGTGTATGAATATCGGCGCTTCCCCGAGGATCAGGCGCTGCTGCGGCAACCCTTGGGCGAGGTCGCGTCGACTAAGGTCCGGCGGCTGACGGTCAACCTCGCCAAGAAGAACGACGTCTTCAAGTCGCTGAAGTGGTGGAGCGAAAAGAACATCGAGCACCGGATTGAGACATGCACAGTGACGCGCGCTCAGGCGCAGGGGGCGGGCGAAGCCTGCCTGGTCGCACGCAACGACCCGATGCACGATTCGGTCGCCTATCTGTTCAACGACCTCCCCGGCGAAACCGATATCCTCCACGAGTATTTCGTACCGCGCGACCGGATCGTGCCGTTCATCGATGGCATGCGCGACATTTTCCGGGCGCAGGACGCCAATGTCGTCAACGCCTCGATCCGTGCGGTCGGGATCGAGGACAACGCGCTGTCCTATGCCCCTGCCCCCGCCTTTTCGGTCGTCCTCTACCTCAATCAGTCGACCACCGCGGAAGGGACCGCGCGGATGCGCCGGCTGACCAGCGACCTCATCGACCTGACCTCGAAGCAGGGCGGCCGGTTCTTCTTGCCGTATCAGCTTCACTATTCACCCGCGCAACTCGAACGCGCCTATCCCGAGATCGGCGCATTCTTCGCCACCAAGCGTGCCTGGGATCCCGACGGGCTCTTCAGCAACACATGGTACGCGCGCTACGCCCCCGCTTTCGCGAAGCAGCCGGCGGCTACCCGCCCTTCGATCACGAGCGGCGCCCCCTCGGCGTAAAGCGCTGCCACGAAGCGGGGATCGCCAGAGCGCGCCAGCGTCGCACCGCGCCGGACCTCGATCACGCTGCCACCCGCCGCTGCAATCGCCCGCACCGCAGCGGTACCGTCGCCTATCACCGCTACCTGTCGCCCCGCAGGCCCGACGAACGGCATCGCGACCATCACCAGCGTCCAAAGCCCAAGTACCAGCAGGGCCAACGCCGCCCCACGCGCGACCCTAGTAATCATAGACGTGCTCGATCATCGCCCCCGATGCGCGGACAGTGGCGATGCGCGCCGTCAGCGCCGTCACCGGTAAGGTCACGCCGTAGCGCGACCAACCCGGGCGATCGCCGAGCGGCATCGCAAGCAGCGCCGCGCTGGGCACCGCTGGGGTCGGCGCGAGCACCGTCATGAAGATGGTGCGGTTGCCGGCAATGCTCTCCACCACGACGCGGTGTTCCGCCTGCTTGACCAGCAAGTCGGTGAACTGCCCGTAACGCGGCGCGCTCACGCGCGTGCGCCCGTTCCCCGTCGCCAGCGGATGCAGTCGCGGATCGACGGCCGCGACCGCCTGGGACGATGCATGCACGGTCATGACCAGCGTCGTAGCGTCGGGCTGCATCGCCGCGAGCGCGCCGATCCCCTTCGCATACACCGCCTTGATACCATATTCCGCGCTCAGCGCGACGCGTCGTTCGGGACGGCGGACGATCGACCAGGCACCATGCGTGCGCCACAGACCCGCGAGCGCGCCGACGAAATCGAAACCGTACCACGGCACCTCATGCATGAAGGCGCCATAGCGTTGCTGAACGCGGGCGGCGTAGCGATCCTCCGGGCTGTGCCAGCCACCCAGCCATTCGCTGACCCGGCCGATCGTCGACTCCCAGCCCGCCTTCACCGCCATCTCCACCGTGAAGCTGATGCCGATCACATAAATCATCTGCTTGGCGTCGGCGGCGCCCGGTCGGTCGCCGGCAACGCGGTTGATCGCGCAATAGCTGCGCCAGAAGCCGGCGACATCCGCACCATAGTCATACCCGCTAGGCTGTCCGCCCTTGCCCAGATAGCGCCCCAGGCTCTCGGCCGAATAGACGATGTGCCATTCGGGATAGGTAAGCCAGGTTCGCGCCTCCGGTCGCCGCGCCTCAAGCGGCGTTGGGCTCGGCGACGACGCATCGGTGCCAACCGCGACCGCCGGACAGCCCAGTTCGATCGAGCCGATCGGTACCACCACCAGCGCGACCGCGATCGCGCCGAGGCCCGCAAGGATGCGCCAGTGGCGCCTCACGCGACGGCCGTCGGTGCTCGTGCGGCCAACCGATAGCCGACCCAGATCGCATACCCGCCGATCAGCAAATGCGGCAGATTGGCGAAGACATGGGCATAGAGAGACTGTTGGATTGGCCCGTACAGGAAGATGCCGCCGTCCAGATAGCCGCTGCCCAGGAACAGCCCCATCACCCCGTCGGCAAAGTAGAGCGGGCCGAACAGCCGGAAATAGGTTCGCGTCGCGCCGTAGGACCACCAGGCTGCGACCCCGGCCCATAGTCCCGAGAATGCGTGCAGGCTGTCGTCGTACAGGTCGAGCTTGAACAGCCCGAACAGATTGCCGTCGGCATCGTGGAATGCGGGAACATACCCGATCGCGACGACCGCCATGAACCCGATGAAATAGAACCAGCCAATCCGCCGTACCGTGTCCATCGCGCCTCTCCCCCCGATCGATTATTCTGAGCCTGACAGCCAAGCGGATCCAGTTCAATCGAAAGCCCGTCCCGCCTAACGGGGTCAGCATCGCTCACGTTGCTTACCGACGCATTCCCGCGCCCTCCCCCGCCCCCTACTTCAGCCTGTCGTTCATCTCCGCGCTTGGAGCGCTTCCACGTTACCAACCGGTAAAAGGCAGCTGTTTGAGCCCTCTTCGGCGGTTGTCATCAAAGAACGTGGTCGGTGATCACGCACGCCCTGACGAGAAAACTCAGAATTATCGCTACACAAATAGCGGCCACATAAGCGGCGATGGCCTGTTTCATAGGCCATGCTGCGTTACCTCGTAGCCTCAGCTTTCTGTAAAAGTGAACCGTCCTGCCAAGATGTGCAATCAAATGGAACCAGCTCTCGAAGGTGAGCGCTTTACCCCTTTACGAAGCCGGCACTTCCGGCCACTTTGGAATTTGAGCATGAGTGAAGCGACCTGGGGCGACGAAGCGAAGACGCCGGACATCGACTGGCGTATGAGCGCTGCGTTGGAGAATGTGCCGCGTGGGGACGAGAACCTTGCCGAGGTAACGAGTCTGGAGGGCGCCGTCCGTACGTGGATGACGCTAGATCCCGAGCATCGCGACGCCGCCGTGCTTACGCCGGAGCACCCTTTGCAAATAGACGGTGCGGCCCATGCAACCCTCGCCGGCGACGGTATCGCCGCGCTGGCCGAACGGTTGCCCAGCGCGAACGACGAGGGCTGAAGCATGGCATCTGCGAGCGTTCGCTTCGAGCCGGGGGAGTATGAATGGCTCGCCGAACGGAATGGCGTTCTGTTCCTCGGCCACACCGATCTCGGCATGGTCGAGTTCCTGATCACGAGCGAGGCGTTGGCGGAGTTCATCGATCCGGACCTCGACGGTATCGATAGCGATACCGCGATCGAGACGTATGGGGAATTCGAATCCGACATACACCGTATCGCGCGACGCGAGTTCGTCAGCCGGCTGGGCGGGGAGCCCCCCGTCCTGCTCACGGCCGCCGACGTTTGGGATGAACCTTTGCAATCCCGCAGGCCGTAACCCTTCGCCCGCCAATGATATTGCCCGCCAACAAGGACTGAAGTGATGGAAACCCGCAAACTGGGCGGACAAGGCCTCGAAGTCTCCGCGCTCGGCCTCGGCTGCATGGGGATGTCTGACTTCTATGGTAGCCGCGACGAGGCGGAGTCGGTTGCGACGATCAATCGCGCGCTCGACCTTGGCGTCACGTTTCTCGACACCGCCGACATGTACGGCGTTGGGGCCAACGAAGAGCTGGTCGGCCGCGTCGTGCGCGAGCGACGCGAGTGGGTTGTCGTAGCGACCAAGTTCGGCAACGTGCGCGGGGCGGATGGCAGCTTCAAGGGGATCAACGGTCGCCCCGACTATGTACGATCGGCCTGCGACGCGAGCTTGCAGCGGACCGGGCTCGATGTCATCGATCTCTACTACCAGCACCGCGTCGACCCCGACGTGCCGATCGAGGAGACCGTCGGTGCGATGGCCGATCTCGTCCGCGCGGGGAAGGTCAAGTATCTGGGGCTGTCCGAAGCGGCGCCGGCGACCATCCGCCGTGCGCATGCCGTACACCCGATCACCGCGCTGCAGACCGAATATTCGCTGTGGAGCCGTGACGTCGAGGATCAGATCCTGCCGACGGTGCGCGAACTCGGGATCGGCTTCGTGCCGTACAGCCCACTTGGCCGCGGCTTTCTCACCGGGCAGTTCAAGACGCCTGACGATCTCGACACAGGCGACACGCGCCGTAACCATCCCCGATTCCAAGGTGAGGCATTCCAGAAGAACCTCGACCTCGTCGCCGCGATCGGCAGGATGGCGGCGGAGAAGGGCTGCACGCCGGCGCAGTTGGCGCTCGCATGGGTGCTTCGCCAGGGCGAGGATATCGTGCCGATACCGGGCACCAAGCGTCGCACGTATCTCGAGGATAATCTGAGGGCGCTCGATGTCGACCTGAGCGCCGCCGATCTTGCCCGCATCGATGAGATCCTGCCCCCCGGCGCGGCGCAGGGGACACGCTATCCAGACGCCTCGATGGCGAGCATCGACACGTGAGCGTGCCGTCTTTCGCGGCAATCGCGCGAGGCAACCTGGCCGTCGTCACGGGTGCGGCTGGCGGCATCGGGCTCGCTGCTTCCCGCGCCTTTGCCGAAGCAGGAATGCGGTTCGTTCTCGTCGACCGCCCCGGCGAGGCGCTTGAGCACGCCGCAGCCAGCATGGACGGCGCGATTGCGCTGCCCGCCGACGTCGCGGATCGTGCCGCGATGGCCGCGCTGGCGCAGGAGGTAGTCGACCGCCACGGTCCCGTGTCGGCGCTGATGAACAACGCCGGCATCGGCGGTGGCGGCGACGTGTTCGAAGACCCGGCCAAATGGGACGAGGTGCTCGGCGTCAACCTGATGGGCGTGATCCACGGCGTCCAGGCCTTCGTCCCGGCAATGGTCGAAGGCGAGGCCCCTGCCCTCATCATCAACACCGGCTCCAAACAGGGCATCACGCAGCCGCCCGGCAACACCGCCTACAACGTCAGCAAGGCCGGGGTAAAATCGCTGACCGAAGGCCTCGCCCACAGCTTGCGCGAACGTACCGGAAGTCGGGTCAGCGCCCACCTGCTCGTGCCCGGCTTCACCTGGACCGGGATGACGGCTGGTCGACCGGCGGAGAAACCACCCGGTGCGTGGGCCCCTGAACAGGTCGTCGCGCTGATGATGGACCGTGTGGCAGCGGGCAATTTCTACATCCTGTGTCCGGACAACGAGACGACGTCCGAACAGGATGCGAAGCGTATAGAGTGGGCGGCGGGGGACCTGATCGAAAACCGCCCCGCCCTGTCGCGCTGGCATGCCGATTGGCGCGATGCCTTTGCGCGGTTCATGCGAGACTAACTGCTTGCTGGGGAAGGTGCGCGGCAAATCATCGCTGGCGTACCAATATTCGCTGAATGCGCCGGACCGCGCCGCTCCCCTTACACGCGTAACAGGAAACGAATTGCCGATCTGATTGCGCGATGGAAGAATGCGATGATGCAGATACTCAAAGCGGCAGGCCTCGCCCTCCTCGTGTCAGTGCCCACCAGTGCACAAATCGTCGGACAGCCTTCGGCAGGAACATACCAGCGCGCTGTCGCGGCCGGGTACAAGGCGGCGCTCTATTGCTCTGGCATCTTCAATGCGGGACGCACGCCGGAACAGATCGATGCCGATGAGTTGGCCGGCATCTACCCGGACTATCAGAAGATCGTGCCGACGCTCACGGCGAACGTCGACCGCACCCGCCAATCCGTCTCCGTAGGGTTCGATCCAAAGCTACCTCCAAGACGCGCGGAGTGGACCAGCGGGCATGGTTGCGTGACCCTGCCGATCGGCGGCACGGCATTAGCTAGCCGCAAGTCGACCGCGGCACCGTCGATTCGAGCAGCTGATCCTCGTCGCTGGCCGCAAGGTGACGCCGGCATCGCACCGCGTCCTTCGGCGACGCTGACCGGCGTCGTCGGCCAGGCATTCGGGACCAGCTATGGCGTAGGCACCAAGACGGTCGGCGTGATCGTGGTGCAAGACGGCAAAGTTCTTGCCGAGCAATACGGCTCCGGTTTCGGACCGTTCGTGTCCAATCGCACCTGGTCGGTCGGCAAGTCGATCGCGGGCACGCTGATCGGCCTCACCAATGCAGGCGCGTTGAAAGCGCCCGCCGCCGTGCCACAATGGAAGGCCGGCGATCCGCGTCATGCCATCACGCTCGACAATCTCCTGCGCATGGGATCCGGCCTGCACAGCGACACCGCCGGCAATCGCACCGATGCCATCTATTTCGGCGGGACCACAGTGGACGAACAGGCGGTGTCATGGCCTTTGGAGGCCCTGCCCGGCACACGCTTCCGCTACGCCAATAATGATATTTTGCTCGCGGTCTATGCCACCCGAAACGCGATCGGAGAGGCGCGGTACCGGGCGTTGCCGGGCAGCCTGTTCGGCCCTCTCGGCATGGAGCACACCGTCGCCGAGACCGACTGGCACGGCAATTACATCCTCTCCAGCCAGGTCTGGTCGACCGCCCGCGACCTGGCGAGGCTAGGATTGTTCTGGTCGCAGGACGGCGTCTGGCAGGGCAAGCGCCTGTTGCCGGCAGGCTGGATGCGCACCATGACGACGCCGAGCGGACCGCAGCCGTTGAGCGGACCGGGCTATGGCGCGACGATGTGGCTGTTCGGCCCCAAGCAGGGCTTGCCCGAGGGCAGCTACGCCGCGCAAGGCAACCGGGGGCAGTATGTCATGGTCATTTCGTCCCGGCAGCTCGTGATAGTCCGGCGCGGCGAGGATCCCGGCGCTGCGCGGTTCGACATCGCGCGCTTTGCCGCCGACGTCGTCGCGGCGTTACCGTAAGCTTGCCAAGGGGATTCAGCCGCGACAACTAGCGCTTCGTGAACACCGCCTTGGGCAAGACGACGTGGACGCCCTTGTTGCGGTCGACGAGCTCGGTGATCTCGACGTCGCCTGCGACGCTGATCAGCATGTACGCATCGTCGCGCGTCATACCTTTTTCCGCGACGAGGAAATCGATCATGTTGCGCAGTGCCTTGCGGGTCGCATGGCTGAGATCGTCGTCGAAGCCCATTGCGATATAGGCCTTGGGCGTCTCGGCGCGCGGATAGGTGATTGTCGCCTTCTTGTGCAGCACGAACTCGAAGGTGCCGGTCAACGAGGTTTCCAGCGCCGTGATATCGGCCTCGCCATTGCCCTGTGCCGCATGACCGTCGCCGGCCTGGAACAGCGCGCCGGGGGCGTAGATGGGGAGGAACAAGGTCGTCCCGGCGACGAGCGCCTTGTCGTCCATGTTACCGCCGTTGATCGTCGGCGGCGCGCTGTCGTAGCGGCCAAACGACGGCGGCGGCGCGACGCCCATGCTGCCGAAGAACGGCGCCAGCGGCACTTCGACGCCGGGCGCGAACAGGCCGACCATGCGCTTGGCATCCAAGGGCACGATCTTCATCCGCGCATAGGGAAAGTCGTCGGTCAGGAACCCGGCCCCATACCGGAACGCGTTATAGGCATAGGGGATCGCCAGATCGATTTTCCGGATACGCACTTCCAGCATGTCGCCGGGTTCAGCACCGGTGATCGCGATCGGTCCGGTCAGGATATGGCCGCCGGGGCCGCGTGCGCTGGCCGGGACGCCGTCATAGACCGCCCGCAGCGCCGGTTCGACCTGCGCGGGCGCGACGCCGGCCTTTTCCAGGCCCGCCGGACTGTTGGTCAGCAACGTATGGATCACCACCGTGTCGCCCGACCGGATCGTCAGCACCGGCTTGTCGGCGGCGTCATAATGCCCCCAGGCGACCGTCTGCGGCGTCGCCCTCAGTTCGTACGTCGCGGCGCCCGCGGGCATCGCCACGGAAGCCAGGGCGGCAAGGATCAGGTAGCGCATCGTCATCCCCTCAATAAGCCAGCGCGCAGCCGTCGGCGCGCATCTCGCTCGCCGCGGCATAGACGCGCGTTGCACCGTCCATGCGGTGCTCGACGCATTCATAGCGGCCGAAGCCCCCGTCGGGTTCGCCGATCGTCCAGCCGATGTCGGCCAGACGCTGCTTCGTGGCGGCAGGTACGCCCGATTCCAGCCGCAGCAACCCTCGTGGGCCGAGCCCGGCACTGTCTTCCCCCATCGACTGCGACGAGCCCTCATGGTGCCAGCGCGGTGCATCGCCCGCCGACTGGATTTCGAGGCCATAGTCGACGCGGTTGACGATGATCTGCGTCTGCCCCTGCGGTTGCATGTCGCCCCCCATCACGCCGAAGCTCATCCAGGGATCGCCGCTGCGCGTCGCGAAGCCGGGGATGATCGTCTGGAATGGCCGCTTGCTGGGCGCGTAGATGTTGGGATGGCCGTCCCTGAGGCTGAACAACTGCCCGCGATCCTGGAACATGAAGCCGAGCCCATCGGCGACCAGCCCCGAGCCCATGCCGCGGAAGTTCGACTGGATCATCGATACCATCATGCCGTCCTTGTCGGCGCAGCTGAAATAGGTGGTGTCGCCGTGGCTGGGCGCCTGGCCGGGATGGACGGGATCGAGAATCCGGTCGCGGCGGATCAGCTTCGCGCGCTGCCGGGCATAGTCCTTGGAGACCAGCCACTCGACCGGCATTTTACTGAAATGCGGGTCGGCGTAGAAGCGCGCGCGGTCTTCATAGGCGAGCCGCTTGGCTTCCGCCTGCAGATGGATCGACAGCGGCGACTGGAAGCCTGCATCGCCGAGATCGAAGGTCTCGAGGATGTTAAGCATCTGGAGCGTCGCGATGCCCTGCGTGTTGGCGCCAAGGGCGTGCACGTCCACGCCGCGATAGCCCGTCCGATGCGGCGCGATCCATTCCGAGCGGTGCGCGGCCAGATCCTCAAGGCGCAGCCAGCCGCCGATTCGCTTGAAATAACGATCGATGACGCGCGCGATCTCACCGGTATAGAACGCGTCACGCCCGCCCGCCGCGATCGCGCGATAAGTGCGGGCGAGATCGGGATTACGAAACACCTGCCCCGTCGCCGGGCCTTTGCCGTCGGCTAGGCCATAGGTCCTGAGCGCGTTCGCCGTTTCCTCGATGCCGTTACCCGGCCGGCGGAATGCCGCCATGCTGCGGCGGATGTAATAGGCGATGATGTCCGGCACCGGCGCGCCCGCCTCGGCATGCGCGATCGCCGGCTCGAACAGCTGCGCCCAGGGCAGCCGGCCATAGCGTCGGTGCATCGTCCACCAGGCATCCACCGCACCAGGCACCGATACGGACACCGCACCCAGCGGCGGCAGCGCCCCGCCCCGCGCCCGCGACCGCACCGTTTCCAGGCTCAGGCCCTGCGGCGACGCGCCCGATCCGGCGAGCCCGACGACCTTGCGCTGCTTCGGATCCCAGATCATCGCATAGGCGTCGCCACCGATGCCGCTCGATGTCGGCTCCAGGAAACCGAGACACGCGTTGATCGCGATCGCGGCGTCGACGGCGGAGCCGCCTCGCCGCAGGATGTCGATCCCCGCCTGTGTCGCCAGCGGATGCGCAGTCCCCGCAGCGCCGTTTAGGCCGTAGGCGGCGGTACGCGAGGCGAAACTCGCGCCGACCGGGCGATCCCCCGCCGCCACGTCGGGACGCAGGAAGCGGTCCTCGCCGGCAACCCAGCGCGGGGGGAGCGTCGAGGTCGCCGGTTGAGGCGCACCACCCTGTCCGGGACCTGGTGCCCCCTGCTTGCCTGGAACCCCGGGTCCGGCCTGGCCGCCCTGCGCCATGCTTATACCCGGTAGCAATGCGGCCCCTGGCAAGGCGGCAATGAAAGTTCGACGACGCATAGAGGACGCTCCCGGTGCAGATGCCCGATCTTCGCTGGCTCTTTGAGCGAGTACAAGGGCTTGATCGGTGCTGCGTTACCACAGCAGCCGCACCCCGGCCGTGACCAGTCCCGGTAGCGCAGCCGGTCGCCTATCCGTCGCGTGGGGCGCGGGCGATCACAGCTTGGGCTGCACGGAGACGGGCTTTCCAGATTTTGACCGACGGATGCCCGGCAGCGAGGCCGACCAGCCGCCCCTCGATCTGCGCGACCTCCCGTTTGGCTGCATCGAGCTCCGCGGCTGTCGGTGCAGGCTGGATATTGGCGCGTGCGTGCGCGCCGGTGCGTCCCTTGCTCTTGGTCATGGACGACGCGATGGTCTTAAAGGTGGGACGCGGTCAATGAGCGATGACATCGAAGACGCCGCATCTCGCTATACGACCCACAATCGAACGCTCAAACCTCTTCCTCGCTTCCCAACTTCGGACGCGGGTTCATTTTTGCGAATGACCGATTTTGAAGCCCGGCTAATCGCTCACGAATGTCGTGGCGAGAGAGGAATGCGGACCGTCCGCTATTGGGACGGCAGATGGCGTTTACGGACGTCGCCTGACGCTGCTGCCCGCGATCGAGGTCGACGCGGACAGCATTTCATTCGTGATGGTTCACTCTGGACATCAGCCGGTGTCAGCTCGGGTATCGACCTTACGCTTGCGTTGATAGAGGAGGATTTTGGCCCGCGGGTCGCGATTGACGCTGCTCGGCAAATGGTCGTGTTCATGAAGCGCGCAGGTGGGCAATCGCAGTTCAGCGTACCACTTGCCGCGCAGACACGAGACCATGGTTTCGTTGAGTTTCATGCAGGGATGGCAGCCAATCTCGGATCGGACCTGTCCGTTCCTCGCCTAGCGCAGCACGCCTGCATGGCGCCGCGCACCTTTGCCCGCACCTATTTGCAGAAGGTTGGCAGCACGCCTGCCAAAATAGGCGAGCGAATGCGTCTGGAAGCTGCGTGCCGGACGCTGGAAGAAACGAACCTCGCCCTCAAGAGCTTTGCCGTTCAATCCGGCTACGGCGACGAACAAAAACTGCGTCGCGCATGCATCTAGCGGCGAGAAACGACACCATGAGATGACATCACATAATGGTCGACGGGTTTCCGACACCTCGATCTGAACCGGATTGCCGTTTGACGAGGCTTCCGCTTCTCTTCCCGGGTTAGTGACTACAAACCAGGGCGCGCAGGCAGTTGAAGCTATAGAGCAGCTGGGCGCATTTCGCCCAGACTGGCAGGTTCAACCCCGTTTAGCTGCGGCTGGATCGCAACGTCAGCATCGACCGTGGCGCGATCTGAACTGACATTTTCAAGCAGATTTCCTAGGTGCTCCCGCAGGGCTGAATTGCAAGCGACCACGTCGCTTACGCAGAAGGTCAGTATTAGGCCTTTGATCGACCACCATTGTTCATGCGTAAGCAGTACCCGCGTAAGAACGTCAAGCGCGCGCGCTAGCGTTCTGCAACTGGCGACGGTGGCATAGCCCGATCTCATCGGGATGTCGGCGCTTCCGGCGGGACCGAAAGGACAACACACGAGGGTCCCTAGTTGACGACGACGTCAGGTGCTGCGGCGGTCGATGCATGAATAACGGCTCCGGCGCGGCAAGATTTCCGTGTGCGTCGGCAATGGCCTCAATTTCAATGCTTTCCTCTTTTTTTCGGACGTGCGCCCATTCAGTATGCCTCCACCTACTAGCAAGCGAGTCCTGTAAAATTCTACCGACTTCGGTATGCAATAGGCTTTGATTTACGACTGAATTTTTGATGTTGAATCATAGAGATGCGTCTGAGCGGACACGTGAGACGAACGACATGCCCAATGAGCATGCCGAGACAGTAGCCGGTCTGAAGACCCGCCTTGAGCTAGCCCGCACTTGCCGACATTCATAGCGCGCTAATCGCTTCCGAAGTTCGGCCATTTGTTGATCTCGAACGTTTGTCCATTCTACAATGGCAGTCTGCGGATATTACGTTTGTCCTCCCCGTGACCACGACTCATAGAGCGTTAACCCTGCAGTCTTAAGGCAGCATTATGCGCATAGGATGTCTAACATCGCCGGGCCCAATCAGATCGGTACTGACCGGATGCGGATATTTTGCGGCTAGCGCGTTGGCCGTCGCGCTGACACGTTTTGGCGGTGGAGCAGCATTCATTTGGGTGGCGAACGCGGTGTTGCTGGCATCGCTCGGGACGTGCCGGCCCGCCCAGTGGCCGGGGCTGATCCTCCTCTGTTGGAGTGCAGGCGTTGTTGCGGCGGGGATGTGGGGACTGGGCTGGACCGCATCGCCGTTTATTGCCGCCGCTAACGTTCTCGAGCCCGTGATCGCGGCAGGCTTGATCGGGCGCTGGCGCATCCATCGCACGGGGCTCGATTCACCACGCAACCTAAGCGGTTTCCTGCTTGCCGCCGGACTGATTGCGCCTTCCACCACAGGCGTCCTCGGCGCGGTTATTATTGACCAGACCTCGGGCACCGGTGTTGGCACGAATTATTTCCACTGGCTCGTCGGCCATGCGTTGGGCGCTGTAACGTTCACGCCGATCTTCGAGCAGATCGCCAGCGGGGAGGTACAGCGGTGGTGGGGCAAAACCCAATGGCGCAATCTGGTTGAAGCGATCCTGCTGCTGATATTCGTCGCGATCACCGCAATTAGCGTCTTCGCACAGACAAGCCTGCCGCTGCTCTTCCTACCGGCGTTGCCGCTGATGTTAATCACGTTCCGGGTCGGCAAGATCGGCGCGTCGATGGCGATAGTCGTGATGACGGCGATCGGTGTGATACTCACGCTACACGGCGTTGGTCCCGTCAACATGATCCATTCCGGGCTCGGCGAACGGCTGCAGTTCCTGCAATTGTACCTGGCCGTTACAGTGCTGACTGTTCTGCCCGTCGCGGCGGATTTGACGCGTCGCAAGAAGCTGTTCGATCAGTTGCGCGACAGCGAGGCGCGGTTCCGCCTCATCACCGAAAATTCGACCGACATCGTGCTCAGCCTCGACGTGGACGGGGTGATTCGGTACGCATCGCCATCGATCCGTTTGCTGGTTGGGCACGATCCGGATAAGTTGATCGGCAAGCAGAGCAGCGCGCTCGTGTGCGAGCCCGATCGTGACGAAGTACGAGCCGTGCATATCAAGGCGCTGAGAAGTCCCGATCAGACCTTTACGGTAGAATTCCGCGGCGTCGTGCCGGGTGGAGACGTTCGCTGGTTCGAGACACACACGCGCGCGGTGACAGACGAGCGCGGCGCGGTGCAGGGCGCAGTCAGCGCAGTGCGCGAAACTTCGCGCCGCCGCCAACACGAGGCGGAGCTGACGGAAGCGGCACTCACCGATCCGCTGACCGGCGTGTGCAACCGGCGCGCGTTCGATCGCGCGCTGTCTGAGCTATCGGTATCGCCGGAGAGCGAGAGTACAGGCTGCATCGCGATCTTCGACCTGGATCACTTTAAGCGTGTGAACGATATGTTCGGGCATGCGATTGGCGACGAAGTCCTGCGCGCGTTCGCCCGAACAGCGAGGCTGCAGATCCGGGATGGCGACTTGCTCGCGCGGATTGGCGGAGAGGAATTCGGTATAGTCTTCCGCCAAGTCCCGCCCGATCGCGTCTACCTGGTCTGCGAACGCATCCGCCAAGCCGTCGCAGCCGACGTCGTGCGTGCTGGAGACTGGCCGGTGCACGTCACGGTAAGTATAGGCATCGCCACATTGGATGTGGGCGACGATCCACTCGACGTACTGAAACGCGCCGACCGCGCGCTTTACAAGTCAAAGGAAGAGGGCCGTAACCGCTCATCGCTTGCCGGGTGAGCGGTACTTACGGCCTCCGCTGTCTCTGAACGGCGTCGACCAGCACGCTCGTAAGCCATGAGAGAGGGCCAGTTCGTGGAAGTCACCCCAGAGGGGATCATTGGCGATGTCGGTGACGTACACGGGCCGCTGTTCGGCCGCAGCCGTGCCTCAGGAACCCACGCTATGCTCGCTGAGTTCGCCCACACCATTACCCGCCTCTTTTGGGACGTAGATCTGCCGGGCGATACGACGGGTTCGCGATAGCCCATTACGTCGCCGAGAATTATCCCTGGATCGAAATCGTCATCGGTCACCTCCGACCGAAAGAGGGCGACCTGCGCGAGAATACGACGTTCGTCTCGAAGCCGTTCAATGCGCGGATGATCCATAGCCACCTTCGCGCGGCCCTGCCCGATGGTATGCCGCTAGAACGACTAATGAGAGGTGCGTAGACGTCTATCGAAATCGACAGAGCATATTCTGGTGAGTGTCATCGCTATGACCCATGTCCGTCGCTTTCCAAGACAATCTGATACAATCGTCAGGCCGAAACCGTACGTTGACTCATTTTTCGAAGCCGACCACAAAAGTTGTACCATGAGCAAAGGTTTCTTCTTTGCTCCCAGTTGTGAGGTTTACAGCAGGCTACTCTGGCTGGTTCACGATCGTGGTTTTTACTGCTTTAATGGTATTATGAAGGTGAAGCAGGTTCCTTGAAGGTCGGTCCTAAGCTGTCCGATATCCCCAAACTGTCGATAACGTATTTCGTCCGGCCGGCCGTCCGGTCAATCGTGGCAATATCCCTCCCCGCGTAGGGCGACGCAGATAAGTAAGCTTTGCTGCACCTTTTTCAGGTGCTACCGAAGGTGAAGAGAAGCGGTCCTTGGTCGTGCCGCCTTGTAGGATCGTCGAACGGATGAGTGTGGAAAACGAAGCGCGCCAATCAAGCGGTGATGCGGGCCTGGAACAGTCGATACCGGTAACCGAGCCTGCGCCGGTCGTAGCGGGCATGAATACGCCGTCGCCGCGAAGCCGGCGGTTGCGCAAGCCGCTACTGCTGGCAGCACCGGTCATCGCGATTGTGCTCGGACTGTTCTTCTATCTTAGCGGCGGTCGGTATCAGGATACAGACAACGGCTATATCCAGTCGGGTCTCGTCCCGGTCAGCGCCAGCGTCAGCGGCCCTGTCGTCTCAATCGTTGTCCTCAACAACCAGCGGGTTAAAGCTGGCGACGTCCTGTTTCGGATCGATCCGGCGCCGTATCAAGCTGCGGTCGATGAGGCCACGGCCGAACTCGCCAACGCCCGCGCGCAGGTTTCGTCGCTCCGCGCGAACTACCGCGAGGGCGAGGCGGCGTTGCAGGCCGGTCGCGACAAGCTCGCATATGCCGATCGTGAGGCGGCACGGCAGAAATCATTGCTGGCCGAAGGTATCTCGTCGCAGAATCAGTATGACCAAGCGCTGCTTGCCGCACAGACCGCCCGCCAGCAAATACAGACCTCGATTGAGCAGAATGCCGGTGTGGCCGCCACGCTGACCGGCAACGTCGCCGCGCCCACGGAACGCCAGCCGGGTGTCCAGCGAGCGCACGCCACACTGGAGCGAGCCAAACTCAATCTTGGCTACACGGTCGTACGGGCGGCACAGGACGGCATCGTCACGAAGGTAAACCAGTTGCAGGTCGGTAGCTATGTCTCCGCGTCGAAACCGGTGTTCACGCTCGCAGGCACGCGCCTTTGGGTCGAGGGCAACTTCAAAGAAGACCAACTCAACCACATGCGGATCGGTCAGCGCGCCACGTTCCGGATTGACGCCTTTCCCGATCTCAAACTGACCGGCCGCCTCGCCAGCTTCAGCCCCGGAACCGGCAACAGCTTCTCGCTGCTGCCGGCCGAGAACGCGACTGGAAACTGGGTAAAGGTCGTCCAGCGCCTGCCGATCGAGTTCAGCATCGATGCGCTGCCGAAGGACGTTCCGTTGCACGCCGGGCTCAGTGTCGAGGTGAGCGTCGACACGGGGTATCAACGCCATCTGTTCCGAGGTTCGACGCAAGTTGGCGCGACACCGGCGCGATGACCGGCGCGTATCCGGAGCCGGGCGTACGCACGCTGATAACCGCGTCGGTGATGGCGGCGACGGTGATGAACTCGCTCGACAGCACGATCGCCAACGTCGCGCTGCCGCATATCCAGGGTAGCGTGTCGGCGTCGGGCGAAGAAATCACCTGGGTCCTGACCTCCTACATCGTCGCCGCCGCGATCATGACGCCGCTGACCGGATGGCTCGCGGGCCGGTTCGGGCGGAAGCGGTTGATGCTGTGGTCGATCGTCGGCTTCACAGTCGTCTCGGGGCTGTGCGGGATCGCCAACAGCTTGGGCGAACTGGTTGGCTTTCGCCTCCTCCAGGGGATCTTCGGCGCTGCGCTGGTGCCGATGAGCCAGGCGATCCTGCTCGATATCAACCCGCCCGAGCGGCATGGTCCGGCGATGGCGGTGTGGGGAATGGGGGCAATCCTGGGGCCGATCATCGGCCCGGCGCTCGGCGGCTGGCTGACAGACGACCTGTCGTGGCGCTGGGTGTTCTATATCAACCTGCCGATCGGCCTACTGGCCTTTGCAGGGCTGTCGGCGTTCCTGACCGAAACAAAGGATGCGGCACGACCCCGGCTCGATCTGTTCGGGTTCGCGATGCTGGCGCTGGCGATTGGATCGCTGCAGTTGATGCTCGACCGCGGCCAGACCAAGGACTGGTTCAGTTCGCTCGAGATCTGCATCGAGGCTGCGCTCGGGCTGTTCTTCGGCTATCTGTTCGTCGTCCACACGCTGACCGCGCGCAAGCCGTTCATCGATATCGGCATGTTCAAGGATCGCAACTTCCTGACCGGATCGATCTTCGGCTTCTTCCTTGGCACCGTGCTGTTCGGCGTGCTCGCGCTGCTGCCAACGATGCTAGAGACACTGATGGGCTATCCGGTCGTGCTCACCGGGCTCGTCACCGCACCGCGGGGGATCGGCACGCTGTTGTCGATGATTCTGGTCGGCCGCCTGATCAAGACTGTCGATGCGCGACTGCTGATTTTCGTGGGGTTCGCGATCGCCGCGTATTCGCTCCACATGATGTCGGGCTTCTCGCTCGGCATGAACGAGAACCTCGTCATCCTGTCAGGCTTCATCCAGGGGATCGGCACCGGTCTGGTCTTCGTGCCGCTCACGACGATCGCCTTTGCCACGCTCGATGCCAAATACCGCAACGAGGGCGCGGCGATGTTCACGCTGACTCGCAACATCGGTTCTGGGGTGGGTATCTCGGTGCTGCAGGCGATGACGATCCGCAACGGCGCGACCGTCCATTCGCGACTGGTCGAAGGTATCCGGCCCGATAATCCGGCGATGCCCCAGAGTTTCGACTTCGATCTGCCAAGCGCGGTCGCAGCGCTGAACGCGCAGATCAACCGCCAAGCGTCGATGGTCTCATATATCGACGCCTTCTGGCTCCTGTTCATTCTCACCCTCGCGGTGATGCCGCTTCTGCTGCTGATGCGTGGTCCACGCGCCGGCGCGGATGCGGGCCCGACCCTTCACATGGATTGACCCGTGATGCGCATTCCCTCGATCCTTCTCGCCGCAAGCGCGCTGACGAGCATATTGGCAGGCTGCACCGTCGGGCCGAACTTTGCGCGCCCTCAGTCCCCGACGGCCGCAACCTTTCTCGCGACGGGCGAAGCTTCGGCTACAACGGCGCATACGCCGCGCGTCGATTTCGGCACAGGCCCCACGTCGCGATGGTGGACCGCGTTCGGCTCGCCCGAGATGGATGCGCTGGTCGACCGAGCAATGGCGAATAACCAGAGTCTTGCCGCTAGCAACGCCACGCTCGATGCCTCGCGCCAAGAACTGCGCGCGATCGCCGGACGACGCCTGCCGCAAGTCGATGCAAACGCGCGGGTCGACCAGCAGCAGGTCAATCTGGCGGGCTTCGGCTTCTCGGGCGCGAACCCGCTCGCGTCCGGCGGTAATCCCGAATTTCTCCTCTACTCCGCGGGTGGCGGGATTAGCTACGATCTCGACCTGTTCGGTGGTCTGCGCCGTCAGGTCGAACAGAGCGCAGCGCAGGCCGAGGCGCAATTACGCCAGACCGAAGCTGCGCATCTGTCGATTGCCGGACAGGTCGTTACCCAGGTCCTGACGATTGCCGCAATTCGCGCGCAGATCGCAACCGCCAACACGCTGCTCGCCGACGACCAGCGCAATGTCGACCTGACCCGCAAGCGTCGCGCGGGTGGCGACGGCACGCTGGTCGAGGTGCTCAATGCCGAAAGCCAATACGCTGCCGACCGCGCCGACCTGCCCCAGCTCGATCAGCAACTTGCCGAGGCGCGGCATCTGCTCGCGACACTGACCGGGATCGCGCCCGCGGATCTGGGGCCGACCGAGATCGACTTCGACCGGCTGACCCTGCCCGCGTCGATCCCCGTCGCGCTGCCGTCCGAACTGGTCCACCGCCGTCCCGACATCCTCCAGGCAGAAGCCGATCTGCATGCAGCCGCGGCAGGCGTCGGAATCGCGACCGCGCGCCTCTATCCCGACATCACGCTGGGCGCGACGCTGACACAGGGTGCTCCGGGGGTTGATGGCCTGCTCAAGAACGCGTTCCGGGGTTATGATATCTTTGCCGGACTGACCGCGCCGATCTTTCACGGCGGCACGCTGAAGGCACAGCGAGCAGTGGCACTCGATCGCGCGCGAGCTAGTGAAGCAACCTATCGCCAGACCGTCCTGACGGCATTCGGTCAGGTCGCCGATACGCTGTCGGCGATCCAGACCGACGCTCGATCTGTGGCGAACCAGACCGAGTCCGTCTCGGTCGCCGCCCGCTCCCGCCATCTCTCCCGCCGCAGCTTCGACGTCGGCAATTCGGGCATTTTGCAAGTGCTGGAATCGGAACGCCTTTATCAACGGTCGCGCAACGGCCTGGTGTTGGCGAGAACCCGGCAACTCCTGAATGTTGCGCGGCTCTATACAGCGACCGCCGGCGGATGGACGGGGCAAGCCGCTAATAAGTGACGTCGTGGTCACATGGCGTAAGGACCTGCCGATAGCTGTCGCCATCCCCAGGATGTTTGAGGACTCACAGATCGAAATTGTGGCCGGTCCCGTCTATTCCCGAAGATGGCCGCGCGTTTATTCGGTGCTGGCAGGGTCCTCGTCGAGCGTCGCGCCCTCCATCAGTGGATGGATTACAAAGGTCTAACCGTCGCCGCCCACGATCATGAGGCGCAGCGATTGGCGATCTGCGGTGCCCAGCAGCGATGCCGCTCCTGAAGATGCAGGCAACGTGACTGTTCTGCCATCCTGACAGATGCCGGTTGCCCAATCACGCCTCCAATGCGGATCTCATTGGCAAGGCGCTCTAGCGCCGTCTCGGGCGCCGTGCACGCACGAGGGCCAGTGACCCATGCGTAACCAGTCGGTTCCATCGTCGGAGGTGCCACGACGCTTGAACTAGGTATCGTACGCGGCTGTGCAGCAGTATGGCTAGGTTTTTGCTTTGACTCATCGAGAGGACGAACGCCCTCCATACTCATCACGCGTGCAAACTCATCCATCGCTATCTTCTAGTGGTCACCCACGCAGTGCGTAGTGAATGAGATTAGTGCCGAATATGTAACGTCGCCCAACCGTTCGAACGCCTGCAGCCACTGATCATCCTCTGATCAGCGTGTGTACACGACGTTCAAGTTCGCCAATGTTGAACGGCTTGGTCAGTATCTCCATTCCTTTATCCAGATGGCCAGCACCAACGGCGGCATTCGCAGCATAGCCAGTGACGAACAGCACCTTCAGCATAGGCCGGACCGCACGGCCAGCATCGGCTACCTGCCGCCCGTTCAGCCCGCCTGGTAATCCGACATCGGTAACCAGAAGGTCGATCCGTTCGGCCGATTGCATCACCTTAACCCCGGCAGGGCCCGTAGACGCCTCTATTATTCGGTAGCCCGCCTCTGTCAGGATTTCGCTGACCAGTTGCCGGATTGCGATCTCGTCCTCGACGATCAGAATAGTCTCGCCCGCCGTCGCACGAAGTGGATCGCGCTCGCCCTTGGCTTCGCTGGCCATAGCAGCGGCGCCTGCATAACGAGGAAGGTAGAGGCACATCGTCGTACCGTGGCCAACTTCGGAATAGATGCGGACCTGCCCGCCCGACTGCCGGACAAAACCGTAGATCATGGATAGGCCGAGACCCGTCCCCTGTCCGATCGGCTTGGTAGTAAAGAACGGATCGAAGACGCGTTCGATGATCTCCGGCGACATGCCGGTTCCCGTATCGGTTACGCAAAGCGAGACGTATTCGCCTTCGGGCAGGTCCTGACCTGTAGCAGCGCGCGCATCTAGGTGCTTGTTGCTTGTCTCGATGGTCAACCTGCCACCATCGGGCATTGCGTCCCGTGCATTAATGCACAGGTTCAGCAGGGCATTTTCCAACTGCGGCGCGTCGACGAGTACAGGCCACAATCCTGCGGTCGCTTCGACCTTCACCTCGATCTCCGGTCCGAGAGTCCGATCGATGATATCCTCCATACCCGCAATCAGCAGATCGGCATTGGTGGGGGTCGGCGCCAGCGTCTGCCGGCGCGAGAAGGCGAGGAGACGCTGCGTCAATGCTGCAGCCCGGTTCGCACCCGTTTGCGCCATGGTGATGTAGCGATCGAGTTTGTCGTACTCCCCGGCGTGAAGCCGAAGGCCGAGCATCTCGAGCCCGCCCGTGACGGCGGTCAGCAAATTGTTGAAATCATGCGCGATGCCGCCTGTCAGCTGGCCGACCGCCTCCATCTTCTGGCTTTGGCGCAATGCCTCTTCGATGCGGCGCTGCTCGGTGATGTCTCTACCGACCGTGTAGAAGAGTCCACTGCCCGGCGTCGTGTCTGGCACTGCCGACCAGGCGAAGGCGACCGGTGTGCCATCCGCCTTCAGGAGGCGGACATGGAACTGGTGAACGGGTTCGCCACGCATCAGCGTCGCTACCACGTCCCCGGTCTCTGCCAGATCGTCCGGGTGGATGATGTCGCTGAACGGATGGGCGATCAGCTCGTCATGGGGTCGTTCCAAGATGATGGACCAGGCAGGGTTGATCGTCTTCAGCTGGCCATCGAACGTCGCAACGCCGAAGAGATCGCGCGTCATCTCGAACAGCCGATTGCGCGCGGCCGACGACTCCCGCTCGGCAACGATGCTGTCCGTTGTCTCGATACACGCACAAAAGAGCCCAGCGACGGCGCCCGTTTCGCTCCGGACCGGCGTGTAGCTGAAGGCAAAATGCGCTTCGGAACCGCGGCCCGGACGATCCAGCTCCAGTACTAGATCGGCCATGTGGATCGGCTCTCCGCGTGCGACGGCATCGAACAACGGTGCCAGTTCACCGCGTACCTCAGGCCAGACCTCGAAGAATGGGCGGCCGAGTGCGGCGGGATGACGGTCGGCCAGCATCGGCGCGTAGCCATCGTTGTAGAGCAGCACGTGATCGTCGCCCCAACCGACAAACATCGGCTGGTCAGCCGCGAGGAGAACGCCGACCAGCGTCTTCAGCGGCTGCGGCCAACTTTCCGGGAGTCCGAGAGGTGAGTTCAACCAGTCGTGCGCCCGCATAGCTGCGCCCATTGCCCCGCCACCTGCCAACACGTCGAAATGCAATTAATCAGCTCCGTCAGCGCCTGAGTTTTATCCCATAAGCAGGTTGCTTACCGAGCACAGCATCTGTTTTCGGTCCACAGCGAATAAACCGATGTTTCAAAAGGTTGAACCACTAGAACGCTTCATACGATCGCAAACGGCAACTGTTTATAGACCTCCTCGTTTGGCCCAGGCATCTGCCATACGTCCTTGAAGGTACCGCCCACTGCCGAAGGAAGCCGGAGCCCGCGCAGTGGAAAATAGGTTTCGTGGAAAGAAGGCCAGCTCGTATGCCGGATCCAGGCGGGGTAGCGGATGTCATTCCCGGTCTTCGGCGTGGTAACGGTCGACTTCGTGCTCAGAGGTACCGCACATATCCAGACGGCATGCAGGCCCCTTTACCATTCACGGCGCCAAGCGTGTTGATCGTTCCGACAGGTCATAGTCATTGGGTCGGTGACGCCAGCGATCGAGTCCGAGTTCGTGACGCTGCAGATCAATGCGCGCTACTAGGCGATGGTCTGGTAGAGTTCACAGCCGGCAGCGGCGCAGACGATACGCTCGTGCTCTGCGGTGCCCTGCCCGCCCCGTATCATGGAGCACCGGATCTGCTTGACCTGCTCCAAGCCCCCGTTGTGGCCGACGTCACGCCAAGCCCTATCCCAGCATACGTGTTCGACGCCATGAGGCTCGAGATTGCTGGTGTCGGGTTAGGTGCCCAAGCGATGTGCCAAGCTTTGATGAAGCAGGGACTGATCGCGCTGTTGCGGAGTCGCGGGACAGGTGATGATCAGCAGCAGGTTCTTGCTGGCGCGTTCCATTACCCACGGCTTGCCAGAGCAATAACTGCGGTCATCGACACCCCTGCTGCCGGCCATACAGTGGAAAGCCTGGCGTCGCTGGCCGGTATGAGCCGAGCGTCTTTCTCAGATTATTTTTCACGGGCATTCGGGCAAAGCGTTGGGTCCGCGGCCGTTCTCTCGGGCGTTCGTGGCCGCCTATCGCCATAGCCCCTCGGCCTATCGTGCGAAGTCCAGAACCGAAGCGATCAAACTTTCCACAGAGCCCAAATCTTTGCCAGGTGTCCGATCGTCCAGATCAATGGCCCTGACCGTCCAGACATGGCGAACGTGAGACGGCTTAGCTTGCGATAGGTTTTGTATTGCGGCCGTCGTGCTTACGCGTTTTGCATCTGATCAGCCCTCCGGGCTTTGTTACTCAACGGTGCCAGCCGGGCGCCGACCCGGCGCATCGTGTCCGCGGACAACCAGCCCCAGGCCCCCTGCCCTTCCTGATCGGTCTTGGACGAATGAATGAACAGGAGTGCCGAACCGTCACTGTGCGGATCGATATGTGCGACCCTAACCGCAACGAGCACGCTGACGCGCAGTCGAGCGTTATAGCCCAGCGACAGCAGCGCGGCATCACGCAGCCCCTGGAGATCGCCGCCACAGGCGCCGAGCAGCGCGGTCGTCGCGATCAGCCCGCAGGTTTCTTCGAAACTCTCGGAGATACAGCAGCGCAACGCGCTCGACTTCACCATAGTAGCGACCGACCGCGACAACCACCTCGCACGCCAACTCGGCATCACCTTCGAAGCCAGTTCGGCAACCCGGCAGGCCGCGTCAACACACTTGGGCGAGGTGACCGGCACGGGCACGTGGGAGCTGCCTTTCCCAACGGCCCTTGTCGTCGACGAAACAGGCGTTGTTGCATGGTCGGATGTAACGCCGGACTGGATGAGGAGAACTGAGGCCGACGCCATCATCGACGCCGTCCGATCAATCATCATCCAAGTATAGAACTCCTCAGAAAAATAGCAGCGATGCCATGGTTTGCACATCTCGGGTCGATCGAAACGCTAGCGGTCGACGCGAGCAATTTGCCGCGTTCACTCCAGGACCGAAAGCCCGGCCGCAGCAATACCGGCAAGCGCACACGCTTCGTCATTGTCCGAGGTGTCGCCGGTCACACCCACTGCCCCGACCAACTGGCCGTCTTCGTCGACGATGAGCACACCGCCCGCCGCAGGCACGACGCCGTGCGGAGAGATAGGCCCGAGCGACGCGATGAACGTCGGTCGCTCCGACGCCATCTCGGCGATCTTGCGACTCGATACCCCAAGCGCGAGCGCCCCGCCTGCCTTGGCCATCGCGATCTGGGGCCGCAGCGTCGACGCCCCGTCTTCACGCTCCAGCGCGACGAGGTGCCCGCCACCATCGAGCACTGCCACGCAGAGTGGCTTGAAACCGAGCTCCACCCTCCGCTGCAGCGTCGCCGTGACAATCTTACTGGCAAGTTCGAGCGTGATGCGCATCATGCATGAGTCCTTTGTATCGACCGCTATCCGAGACGACGGGTAATCGGCGTGAGGTTGACCGGGATCATGGCCTGTGTGGAAATGCCTCTACTGCCTTCAGCGATCCCGCGGCGGCCAATTTGCATCACTACCGCTCACAAATATGGCCCGGTTGACCGGCCCAAACAAATGCTTTGCGGCCCACGTCGGTGGTCGATCGTTAAAACGGTCATGCGGCGGCCGGAGCTCGTCGACTGCGAACGTGCGATAATGGAGTACGGGATGATGGACGATCTTGTGGCGAGTCGAGTTGGCCTCGACGTGGTCGAAACGGGAAAGGGCGTCGGCGCAGAGGTTCGGGGTATCGATCTTCGGACGCTCGACGATCGGCAGTTCGACAACCTCCACCAGGCCTGGCTCGACAATCTGGTCCTGCTCGTCCGCAATCAATCGCTGTCGGACGCGGACCTGATCGCTTTCAGCCGCCGGTTCGGCGACCTTGATCTCGCGCCCGTCCAGGAGACCGGCCGCCGCTTCGTCGAGGGATTGCCCGAACTCTATGTCGTCTCGAACGTGGTCGAGGGCGGCGTCCCGATCGGTAGCCTCGGCAATGGCGAGGCGGTCTGGCACACCGACATGTCCTATGTCGAAGTCCCGCCCCAGGCGAGCGCGCTCTATGCGCTGGAGGTGCCACCGACGGGCGGCAATACGAGCTTTATCGATATGTACGCCGTATACGAGGCGCTGCCCGATGACCTGAAGGCGCGCATCGCCGGACGCCGCGTAAAGCACGACGGCACCTACAATAGCGGTGGTTTCCTGCGTCAGGGCGTCACACCGAGCGACGACCCGCGCGTGGCTCCGGGCAGTCTGCACCCGTTGGTCTACTCGCATCCAGAAACCGGACGCCCCGCGCTGTATCTCGGCCGCCGCCGTAATGCCTATATCGATGGCCTGGATCTCGCCGAATCCGAAGCGTTGCTCGACGCGCTTTGGGATCATATCGACGGCGACCGGTTTGGCTGGAGCCATCAATGGCGCAAGGGTGACCTGGTGCTGTGGGACAATCGCTGCACGATGCACCGCCGCGATGCGTTCGATCCGGCCGCGCGGCGTGTGATGCACAGGACGCAGATCAAGGGGACGGGCCGACCTGCATGACGGGCGGTAGCTTGAGCCGGTCCGACGCGGTCGCGCGTCACGTCCCGCGGTGGATGAGCATCCCCAACCGCATCCTCGCGGTGCTCTGCCTGATGTATCTGGTCCTTTATATCGACCGGGTGAACCTGGCGACGGTGGGCCCGCGGATGACTGCCGAACTGGGCATGAGCAACACCCAGTTCGGCCTGGCGATCTCCGCCTTTTCCTATCCCTATGCCCTGATCCAGCTATTCGGCGGTCGGGTCATCGATCGCTTCGGACCGCGACGCATGCTGCTGATCTGCGGTGCGATCGTCTGCGTGGCGACGGTGTTGACTGGGCTAGTCGGCGGGATGGCATCGCTGTTCGCATTGCGTCTCGCACTCGGCATTGGCGAGGGGTTCGCTTTTCCTGCTGCAACGCGCGCCATGGCAACATGGCTGCCGCCGGCGCGCTGGGGCTTTGCACAGGGGATCACTCACGCCGCTGCGCGGCTTGGCAATGCGCTGACCCCGCCGCTGCTGGTCGGCTTGATGGCGCTTGTATCCTGGCGCGGGGCATTCGTGGTGCTAGGTCTTGCGAGCGCGGTCTGGGTGATACTGTGGCTTGTGGTCGCGCGGGAGAATCCGGAACGACATCCCGGCATGTCAGACAAGGAACGCGCCGAACTGGCCCCGGCCGCCCAACAGGCTGCCACCACGCCTCCCGTTCCATGGTGGCGGCTCGCGCGGCGGATCGCGCCCGTCACCGCCGTAGATTTCTGCTACGGCTGGACATTGTGGGTGTTCCTAACCTGGCTCCCTTCGTTCTTCTTCAAGAATTTCGGGCTCGACCTGAAGCACTCGGCGCTGTTTTCGGGTGGTGTGCTGTTGGGTGGCGTGATCGGCGACTGGGTCGGTGGAGCAGCAAGCGACTATATCTACCGGAGGACCGGCAGCTTGCAGGCGGCGCGGCGCAATCTGATCATTGTCGGGATGGTCGGCGCGTTCGTGTTTCTCGTGCCCGTGGTCCTAACCCATGACCTGACGACGGTCGCGATATGCCTGTCGCTCGCGTTCTTCTTCTCCGAGCTCGTGGTGGCGCCGATCTGGGCCGTACCGATGGACATCGCGCCGCAATATGCCGGCACCGCCAGTGGCATGATGAACTTCGGCTTTGGTATCGCCGGTATTCTCTCACCGCTGGTGTTCGGCGCGGCGGTCGATCTGACGGGAAGCTGGTCGATCCCGTTCTGCGCATCGCTGGCGCTACTCCTGGTCGGCGCAGGTCTGACGTTCTTCATGCACCCGGAAAAGCCCTTTCAAGCCGACGGACCTCGCTGAGTCGGAGTGGGGAAAGCACCGCTTTGCAAGGCGTGGTGACATATCGCGTGAAATCTAATTGCCCTGATCTCGGCCGAAACTCAGGATAGAACGGTCTGTCGCGTATCTGCGCTGCTGCGTTGCGCCGCTGGCCGGAAGAAGGCAGCTTACACGTTCACGGAAAGGGAGACCGGATTGTGTCTGTTGCTGTCCTGGATAGCCATCGGCTGACGCTCATCGCGCTCGTCCCCGACAACGCTGTCTCGATGTTCGGACGGTTCCGGGAGTTTCCGCGGTTTGGCGATGCGCAGCATATCGCTGTTCGCAGCCGTACCGCTGCCGAGCGAACGGCGCTGGCCGCCCGGATCGATGCCACCGTATCGGCCTCCGATCGTGCCGTCATGCTCCTGGCACAGGGCAGTGCCTGCGCGGCCGCCGCGTGGTGGGCCCGACTGTCGCCGAAAGCCTATACCGCGAACGTTGCCGGCGCCTTGTTGGTCGCCCCCGAAGGCACGAGCTTGGACCACCGTAACTTCGCGGCGCCAAAAATCGGCCTTCCCTTCCCATCGATCGTCGTCGGCGCCGATGACGAAGCGCAGCGCCTAGGCGTGGAATGGGGCAGTCGCCTCATCGATGGCCCGCTCCTGAACGCGATGACGGCGCCGACCAACCGCCTGCGCGCCATCATCGAACGCTTCACTTCCGCCGTCGTCGAGCGCGACGTCGTGGCTGCGCATCGCATCATCCAGGCTATCGGAGACGCCTAGCTGGATGCCGGCCGTCGAGTGAGACCAGCCGAATGTCGAGCAACGTGAGCGCTCTGGCGAATACTGCCCGACTTCCTGTTTGGGGGCGGCACCCTCCCGTATCGTCGCGACAAAGCAAACCTATCCGATCAACGCATCTTTGCTTGCTTTCAATTCCCATCGGCCGAGGGGATATTGGAGATGCAAAGGAGGTGGATATGCGAAACGTCGTCGCGAGGATGCCCGTGTTGGAGTGGCCCACGCTCGCCATCGCCGTCCTGATCTACGCCGGTTGGATCGCGCTTACCGCGTTCCAGGCGCAGGTTCCGCTGCCCGTACTGATCGTCTTTGGCGGCTGGCTGGTCGCCTGGCAGGGATCGCTGCAGCACGAGACGATCCACGGCCATCCGACCGGGATTGGCCGGATCGACAGCGCCATCGGATTTGCCCCGTTGTCGCTCTGGCTGCCGTATCGGCTGTATCGCCGAAGCCATATTGCGCATCACGGTGCCGAGGTGATCACCGATCCCCGACATGATCCTGAATCGCGCTACCACCTATCCCGACACGATGCCCTCGCCGCCTCGCTGCAATCGACCTTGGTTGGCCAGATGATCTGCGGCCCGGTGCTGTCGATCGGAAGATTCCTATTCGGCGAGATGCGACGCGCCGTTCGCAACCCCGGTGCCGTCGCGCGGGACTGGGTGCCGCATCTGCTCGGCGTAGCTGCGATCCTGTGCTGGCTGGATCATGTCGGACTGAGCCTCGCCAAGTATGTGCTGGTATTCGTCTATCCGGGCGCCGCGCTGACGATGCTGCGCTCCTATGCCGAGCATCGCGCCGATCTCACGAGTCCCGGACGCGCCGCCATCGTCGAGCGCGGCGGCCTGTTCGCGCTGCTGTACCTCAACAACAATCTCCATGCCGCGCATCACGAACGTCCGGGGCTTCCCTGGTATCGCCTGCCGTCCTATCACAGCAGCCACCGTGACCGGTTCGTGGCGCAAGGCGCGCCGGTCTATCGCGGCTATGGTGAGATCATCCGGCGTTTCGCGTTTCGATCGCACGACGACATGCTCCATCCCGATGCCCGGCAACATACCGCATGAACTGCTTGGTCGCGTCGCTCGGGATGTACGATCATCCGGCGCAGCAGCGCGCCAACGATCGGCTCTGGTCCGCGATCGTCCGCATTCTGCGCACCCTGGGGGTCGAAGACGTGCCCGATGTCCTCGACCGGGAGCGCCACGTCCATGATCTCTGGCGGGACCCGAACCTGCTGTTCGGGCAAGCGTGCGGCTATCCGCTGATCGCCGACGATAGCCTTGCGCTCCAAGTTATCGCCTTACCGATCTACGATATGCCGGGGTTCAACAGCAGCGACGCGACACATGCCAGCGTACTGGTGGCGCGCGCGAACGATGGACGTAGATCGCTGGTCGACTACCGCGACACCCGCGCCGCGATCAACGATCCGCAGTCGAACACAGGCATGAACCTGTTCCGCGCGACGTTAGCGCCGATCGCCGAAACCAGTGTCTTCTTCGCTCGTGTTGTGCAGACCGGATCGCATCGCGGCAGCGTCGCGGCGATCGCCGCAGGGAACGCAGATATCGCAGCGATCGACACCGTCACCTATGCGACGCTGATGCGTCACGAACCAGATCTGACCGCCCCCCTGAAAATCGTCGCCCGTAGTCCGGCTTCTCCGACGCTGCCGTTCGTGACGTCCGCTGCGACGAGCGTCGAGACCATCGCAGCGCTGCGACTAGCGTTGCAACAGATCATGACGGACCGACGCCTGGCGGAGGCTCGCGCCATCCTCGGGCTGGCGGGGATCGTCACCGCGAACCTCGACGCGCTGGCCCCGATCCACGCGCTGAAACAAACGGCGATCCGCTTCGGCTATCCGGACCTGCGATGACCGCCCCGCGACATCATCAGGCGCCTAATCTCAGCTACGTCATCGTGAGCCTGCGCGGCGCCCGCACTGCTTTGGCAGCACATCGATACTCCAAGCGGCCTCGAAGCGCTCAAACCGGAATGTCACCGCGTATCGTTACGCGTTCCATCCTGCGGCGCGCAGGCCAATAGTCTGCGACGGGATAATGCTGTGTCGCACGATTGTCCCAGATGACGACGGCGTTCGGCGACCACCGGAAGCGCACCTGATATTCGGGTACCTTGAACCGATCGAGCAGATACCCGAGCAGTTCCGCGCTCTCGACCTCGTCCATCCCGTCAATCCGACTGGTGAAGCTCGCATTGACGAACAGGACCGGCTTCCCCGTCTCGGGGTGCACGCGGACGATCGGATGATGCTGTGGCGGAAACTCTTGAGCGAACGCGGCTCGGCGGTCGGGCTCGATCCGGTCGCCGAAATCGAAGAGCAGGTCATGCGTCGCGGTCCGCCCTGCGATCCGCGCTTTCACCTCGTCGGGAAGCCCCGCATAAACCGCGGCGGCATCGGCCCACAACGTATCCCCACCAATCTCCGGGATTTCACGGGCGCGCAACACCGCCCCCATCGAGGGTGCGGCGCGGAAGGTTACGTCGGCATGCCACTTGTCGAGCGTCTGGAAGCGCTGGTTGCCGGCGTTGTCCTCGACGCGTCCCTCCGAACCGCGAATGTCGAGGATCTCGGGATATCCCGGCACATGCTTGATGACCGGATGCCCTTCGAGGTCACCCCACACCCTGGCCAGCGTCAGATGCTGTTCGTGGGTAAGATCGAGATCGCGAAAGAACAGGACTTTGTAGCGCAGCAGCAGATTACGTAGAGCCGCAGCCACATGGCCATCGATCGACCCGTCAATGCGAAGGCCGGAGACTTCCGCGCCCAGAACCGGGCACGATGGAGCGACCGATAGACCCGCAGTGTCGGTCACACCCGCTGGATCCAGCGTCTCCCGTTCGATATCAGCCAAAGCAATCCTCCAACGACGATCAGAACCCCTAGCCGGGCAAGCTCGGCCGAGGCCGCAACGAGCAATGCTCCGCACACCAGGATCACGCAGGTGGCGACTGCCGCTCCAAGCGGCAAGTGAAAGCGCGCTTCCGGAATGCCGCGCTGGCGACGAAGACGGAGTAACGCTGCGGCGCACCCCATGAAGATCAGCAGCCGCGACGCGCTTGACGCTGCGATGCCCGTGACGAAATCGCCACCGAGTGCCAGCACGATGGCGGCGATGCCCGTTGTCACGATAGCCCCGTCCGGCGTCCCCCTGCCTGACGCGATACGGCCAAATACCGATGGCAATTGGCGGCTTTCCGACAGCGCGAGCATCAGCCGCGGAGCCGTGATCCATTGGCTGACGAGCGTACCGAGCACGATCACCGCGGCCGCGATCTCCACGCCGCGCGCAACCTCGTTCCCGAACAAGCGGCCGAGCAGATCTCCTACCGGGTGCTCGCTGAGCGCAAGATCCGGCACGCCGCGCCAGCATGCGGCGATCACGCCCGCATACAGCGCGGTGACCACCGCCATCCCGACGAGCAGTGCGAACGGAACGGCGCGGCGCGCGTCTACCACCTCGCCCGCGACCGCAGTTGGTCGTTCGAACCCGATGAATGCGAAGAACATCAGGATCAGCGCCGTTACTGGCTGTACAGCTGTAGTCGGTAAGGTAGCGGGAACCGCTGGTGCGGCAAGGCCGGCGATAGCCACTCCCGCTAGCAGTCCGAGCTTAAGCACGGTCAATGCACCACTCGCGATTGCCGAGCGCCCCATGCCTGCACAGGTCAGGACGGTCAGTCCCAGTCCCGTACTGACCACTATGAAGGTGTGTGCGTCAGGTGCCACCATCGTTGCGAAGAGGTTGAGCAAAGACGCTGCAGCCAGGACGGTCGCCGCCCACAACAGCCAGCCTGCCGCAAACCCCGCAACCGGACCGAAGGCTGCCGTGCAATATTCGACAGGACCGCCGCTTCCGTCCATGCGACTGCCAAGCTCCGCAAGGCATAACGCTGCGGCTAAGGCGAGGATGGCGGCACCGGCTACGACCCACCCGGTGGAGGCGCCGGCAAGCGCGTAGACCTTGCCTGGCAGGCCGAGGATCCCTGCGCCGACGACGCAATTGATCGTAAGCGCCGTCAGTCCCCACCGGCCAAGGGCACGCGCGAGACCGGTGCCGTCCGGACCGGCTGCCTCTCCCGCGTCTTTCGAACCCGAATTCATCACCGATCCGTTTCGAGCGCGGCCAAGCCGCTGTCGGGGAACAACGCGTCGATGAACCCGAATTTCGTCATGTCGGCGATCCGTTGCGGATACAGAACGCCGTTCAGGTGATCGAGCGCGTGCTGGACGACCCGTGCGTGAAAGCCCCAGGCCTCTTGGACGAGGTCGCGACCGTCCTCGCCGATACCGCGGTAGCGGATATGCGTCGCGCGGGGCACCGATCCCCGCAGGCCCGGGATCGACAGGCATCCCTCCCACCCGTCCTCGGTCTCGTCGGTCAGGATGTCGACCTCCGGGTTGATCAACGTGGTCATGGGCACCGGTGGTTCGTTTGGATAGCGGGGGTTGTCGTCGAAGCCAAAAACCATGACGCGCAGCTCGACCCCGATCTGCGGCGCTGCCAGGCCGACGCCGTTTGCCGCGGCCATCGTCTCGTACATGTCAGCAATGAGCGTTCTCAACTCTGGGGCGGCGAGGTCGACCACCGGCCGCGCAATGCGGAGAAGGAGCGGATCCCCCATCTTCAGGATCGGTTTGATCATAACAACCCCGCCAGCTTGGTGACCATCTCTCAGCCCTCACCCACTCGTTGTTTTGCAGGATCAAAATCATGCCATGCCAAGCCGCCGAAAGCCGAACGATGCAGTGCAAAACAAAAGCTCTGTCCACAATCCATACCGCGAGCATAGGGATATAGTCATACAGGGCAAGCAGCGGCAAACGCTGACAAAAGGGGTATCATGGCAGCACATCCGTCATCGAGGACGCGCGCGCTCTCGGCGCTCGCATTGATTGCAGGCATGGCAGCTTCGCCAGTTACCGCGCAGTCGACCGCGCAGTCGCCTGACGCGGCTGAGGCCCGCCCTACGGACGACGTTGGCGAGATCACGGTCACCGCTCGTCGACGGGAAGAGAGCCTGCTGACCACGCCGGTTTCCGCGACGGTTCTATCTGGCAGAAACCTGGTCCAGCAGAACATCCGCAACTTCCAGGATTTGCGCGGCGCCGTGTCCAATCTCGAACTGGTACCCCTGCTGTCGGGCGGCACGAGCTTTACCATTCGCGGGATCGGGCAGACCTTCAATCAGGTCAATTCAGACACCAAGGCCGGCTTCTACGTCGACGAGATGTACGTCAGCAGGCAGGAAGGCAACGATCTCTACTTCTACGACGTCGCGTCGCTGCAGGTCCTGAAGGGTCCGCAGGGAACGCTGTTTGGCAAGAACACGACGGCAGGCGCGGTGTTGCTCACGACGCAGCGTCCGACCGATCGGTTCGAAGGCTATGCGCAGGTCCGCGCTGGCAGTTTCAGGAGGATCGATACCGAGGGTGCGCTCAACGTTCCGCTGACCGACGGCGTCTATGCCCGGGCGAGCTTTCGCACGCAGAGCGTACGCGGCTATATCAAGCACGTTCTGGACGACGACCGCAGCGGGAACGTCAACAATCAGTCGGGCCGCCTTCAGCTGCGTATCGACAAGGGCGGGCCTCTCACGATCGATCTGCTCGGCGAATATAACCGGTCGAAGACCGATGGCGGCGCGACCATACCCGTCGGCTGCCTTTCCACGGCGGGATACATCCAAAACTACGATGCCCTGCACGCCGTCCCCTATTGCACGGCCTATCCCGTGCTGGGGAAGGACTACACCGTCTATGGCGGCGCCTCTCTGCTTGCGCCTACCAGTGCGGCCGTGACTGACATCGCGCGCGGTGGCGATGCGGGCGGCATCTCACGCTATGCGGGCCGCGGCCCTTTCAACGACACCGTCGCGACGACGCTCAACAGCCGTCTCGGCTACGATCTGGGCGGCGGCATCGCCCTGCATTCGATTACCGCGTATCGCCGCTCGCATGCCCAGTTCTACACGCCAGTGAACGACGCCCCGAATGACATCTACGCGGAATATGATGACACGCGCAGCACGCAGTTCACACAGGAGCTTACGATCGGGGGCACCATTCTGGACGACCGCCTGACGTTTCTCGCGGGCGCCTTCTATTTCCAGCAGAAGACGGACTTCCTCCAGGATACAGGACCCGACTGGATCGATCCGCTTGGCTATGTCTACGACGCCTCGCTCAAGTATCGCAGCTACGCAGCCTTCGCGCAGGCGTCGTACAAGATCACGCCGAAACTGGAGGCGACTCTCGGCGGGCGTTACACCTATGATCGCAAGACGGGCTCCAGCTACGTCTTCTTCGCCGGCCGGGAGAACACGTTCCTCTACAACGGCGTGCCGACGCAGTGCGGCTATTTCAACGGGGACTTCCTCGGAGGCATCGCCAACTGCGGCGGTGCCCCATTCACAGCGCGCGATACCGATCACTGGGACGGCTTCGATCCGAAGCTTCAGCTTTCCTATCGCTGGTCCGACACGGTCTTCACCTATCTGACTGCCGCACACGGCTACAATTCCGGCGGCTTCAACCAGCAGTTGGGCGGCCCTTCAGCGGACGGACGCTTCCCGTCTTCCTACGACCCCGAAAAGCTGTGGTCGTACGAAGCCGGCGTGAAGCTCGACATTCTCGATCGGCGGGCGGTGATCAACCTCTCGGGCTTCTATCAGAAATACACCGATATCCAGGCGAGCGTGAACGTCCTGGTCGGCAACGTCTCTACGCGGCAGGTCCAGAGCGCGGCATCCGCTCACGAGGCAGGGTTCGAAGGCGAATTCGTGCTGCGGCCGGTGCAGGATCTGACGGTACGCGGCAACGTCTCGTATCTGACGCAGGGCTATGACAGCATTCGCCCGAACGCGGTGACGCTGACGCTCGATACGCCGGTCAATTCCGCACCGAAATACACCTACAGCGCGGCCGTAGCCTATGATCTGCATGTCGGAAGTGGGCTCGTGACACCCAGCGTCGACGTCCGTGGTATCGGCAAGAAGCCCGCGTGCCAGTCAGGTGCAGACTATGTTTGCCGCTTGCCGGCTTATGCCCTGGTCGGATTCCGGCTCGACTATTCGCCTGACGCCGACGGGCGCTGGCGGATCGGCGTTTACGGGACCAACGTCTTGGACAAGGTGACGCAGCAAGCCCGTACGGGATATTTCGGCGGCTTTGGCATTGACCGATACACACCCGGTCGGCCGCAGGAGTTCGGTATCGAAAGTTCGTTGCGGTTTTAAGGGGGATGTCGACGAGCCCAGACCGAGCTCACCAAGATACCGCAATGTTCCATGACGCACACCCGGACATTCGCGGGCTCATCCCCGCTTCCCAACTTCGGACGCTCGTTCATGCCGACGTCGCAACCAAGTAGCGCTGACTGATTTCTGGTCGTTCAGGACCAGTTTGCTACTTCTCGCATCAGGAAATCCTATCGGTAATCTCGGGGACGCGCAGCATCGCGAGCGCTGCAAAAATCATTACGATCGCGGCGAACGCCATCGTCCAGATCGGTTCGGTCGGGAAGAACGCCTTCAGCACCGACCCCATCAGCGTCGCGACCAGCAACTGCGGCAACACGATGAAGATGTTGAACAGCCCCATGTAGATGCCAAGCTTGGCTTGGGGCAGGCTCGATGCGAGGATCGCGTACGGCATGGCGAGTATCGACGCCCAGGCGATGCCGACGCCGACTTCGCTGACGATCAGTACCGTCGGATCGCGCACCACGAGAAAGCTCGCAAATCCCGCGGCGCCGCATAGCAAGCAGGCGATATGCGTTTTGACCCGGCCGATCCGTCTGGCCAACCGCGGCAGTATCAGTAACGCGACCAGCGCGGCGACGGCGTTGTAGACTGCGAACAACACACCGACCCAATCGCTGCCCGCATTGTAGGCGGCGCTCGTGGCATCGCTTGAGCCGTACATGTACTGGGCCACGACGGGCGTGGTGAAGATCCACATGATGAACAGCGCGGACCAGCTGAAGAACTGGACGAGTGCGAGGCGCTTCATGACGTTGGGCATCGCGGAGAAGTCGCCGACGATCTGGCTCAGCGCATTGTCGACATTGCCGCCACGCGCGAGGAGTATGGCTGCAAGGCTGGCGCCGCCATAGGCGACGAGCAGGCCGCCGAGGAGGTACACTTCCTTCTGCAACGCCAGTTCGGGCACCGCGACGACGACCGCGATCCCGGCGACGATCCAGGTGATGCTGGTCGCGAAGCCGCGGCTGGCGAGCGCGCGGACCGGAGCGCTGTGCGCCTTGTCACGGTCGGATTCAGCGAACGATGCCATCTGTTCGGGACTATATTCGCGCGTGCTGCCGACCGTCCACAGGACTGCAAGCAGCAGTGCCGCGCCGCCGAACCAGAAGCTATAGCGCACGGTGTCGGGAACGCCCGCCAGCGCATTGCCCGATACGCCGAGATGCGCGAGCACGAACGGGAAGATCGAGCCGACGACGGCGCCGGCGCCGATGAACGCTGTCTGGAGCGCATAGCCCGCGGTGTGCTGGTCTTTCCGCAGCATGTCGCCGACGAACGCGCGGAATGGCTCCATCGACACGTTGACCGAGGCGTCGAGCACCCACAGCGTCAGTGCGGCGAGCCACAGCATCTTCGCCTCGGGCATCACGAACAGCGCGAGCGCGGCGAGGACGGCACCGGCAAAGAAATACGGGCGGCGACGGCCGAAGCGAGTCCAGGTGCGATCGCTGTAATGGCCGATGATCGGCTGGACGAGCAGCCCGGTCAGCGGCGCCGCGACCCACAGATAGGAAAGGTCGTCGAGCGATCCGCCGAGCGTCTGGAAGATCCGGCTCATATTGGCGTTCTGTAGCGCGAAGCCGATCTGGATCCCGAAAAAGCCGAAGCTGATGTTCCACAGGCCGGCAAAGCCCTGGACTGGTTTCTCGGTCAAAACGCGGCTCTCCTGATCGGTCGCCACTTGTCTGCGTGGCGATCTGACGGACCGGCTTGACCCCAAGCGACCAGCAAAACAACTATGCATACGAATACCTTGCCCCGCCGCGCCGCCCGGCGGCATGAAGGCAGGCATGACCCAAATGCCGAAAACCACGCTTCACCTCCAAGGCGAGGAGCAGCGCCCGCTGATCGCGATCGACGATTTCTGGCCCGATCCTGACGCACTACGCGAGGATGCGGCGAGCCTGCGGATGGCGCCGATCGGTCCGCATTATCCCGGCGTCCGCGCCGAGGTGCCGCCGCGCCTCGCCGAGACGATGCGACGCCGGATCGCGCCTTTGTTGGTGGAGCATTTCGGGCTCGATCCGGCGCCGGCGGTGTCGGAGGCCTATTATTCGCTCGTCACCACGGCACCTGGCGATCTCGCGCCGATCCAGCGATTGCCGCATTTCGACGGCGTCGAGCCGGGGCGGATCGCCGTGCTCCTGTTCCTGGGGCGCGGCGAACAGGGCGGCACTGCGTTCTACCGCCAGCGATCGACAGCGTTCGAGACCGTCGATGCGTCGCGCCTCGGTCGGTTCAGGGCGGAACTGGAAGCGGGCGTGCAGGCGAACGGCGTGCCCGAGGCGTCCTACATCGCCGGCGACACGGCATTGTACGAACGTATTGCGGTACAGCCGGCGCGCTTCAACCGGGCGCTCGTCTATGCGGGGAATACGCTGCACTGTGCGTATCTTCCGCCCGAGGTGACGCTTAGCACGGACCCGCTGGCCGGTCGGCTGACGCTCAATCTGTTCCTGTTCGACGACTGAGCCAAGCGTGCGCGATGGGATAGTGAGTCTGCCTCATTTCAACACCCGCACTTCCCCGGCTGAGGCCGGAGCCCAGTTGGAAAGCACTGCGTAAGGGATCGCGGTCTTCATCAACGCCGTTTCCCAACTGGACCCCGGCCTTCGCCGGGGAGGTGGTGATGGTCGGCGTCAAGGCTGTTTCATGCCCCCACCCGTTACCTGTGGGGCTACCACGCCGTCGCGGCAGAGGCCTGTCGTCGCTACGCCCCGCTGCTCGCGCGGATCACCAGGCGGGTCGGCAAGGGCGGGTCGTCGGAAACCTCGCCGCGCAGTTTCGCCAGCAGCGTCCTTACCAGCGCCTCCCCTGCCCGGCGCGCGTCCTGCGTCACGGTCGTCAGCGGGGGGTTGGTCAGTTGCGCCGACGCGATATCGTCGAAGCCTACGATGGCGACGTCGTCCGGAATCGACTGCCCCGCGGCGGCCAGCGCGCGCATCGCGCCGATCGCGATGCTGTCGCTCGCCGCGAAAATTGCGTCATAGTCGGCGCCGCGTCGCGCGAGTTCGGCGATCGCATCCCGTCCGGCGTCTTCGGTGGTGATCGCATCGACCTGCAATGCGGCGTCCGCCGTCAGCCCCGCAGCCACCAGCGCGTCGAGATATCCCCGATAGCGGTCCTCCAGTTCGGGATACCGCCCGTCCGCGGCGCCCAGGAACGCGATCCGCCGCCTACCTCGCGCGATCAGGTGCGCGGTCGCCGCCTCGCCTCCGCCGCGGTTGTCGGAGCCGACCGTGATCCCAGCAGGCCCCGTACCGACCGCGCCCCAGCGCACCACCTTGGTTCCCTGTTCGGTAAGGTGATCGAGACGCGCGCGGTACGCCTCGTAATCGCCGTAACCAAGCAGGATGATGCCGTCCGCCTTGCGGCTGTCCTGATAATCGACGTGCCAGTCGCCCGACAATTGCTGGAACGAGATCAGAAGATCGTAGCCGGCACGGGCGCAGGCATGCGTGATCGAGCCCAGCATCGACAGGAAGAACGGGTTGATCGTCGACTCGTCTTCGGCCGGTTCCTCGAAGAACAGCAGCGCCAGCGTGTTCGCCGACTGGCTTCGTAGCGACGAAGCGTGCTTGTCGACCGCGTAATGCAGGCTGCGTGCGATCGCCTCGATCCGCTGGCGGGTCTGGGCGTTGACCGACTTCGACCCGCGCAGCGCACGCGACACCGTCGGCTGCGACACGCCCGCCAATTGCGCGATGTCGAACGATGTCGGTCGGCGGGCCATCCTCAGCGCCCTTGCCAGCGGGAGTGGTCCAAAAGAGACGCGATCTGCATGAACCAGTGAATACGTATGCTCGTCTCTTTTGCAACGGCCTCGCCCGAAATATAGCCGTCTTGCGACAATCGACGCGAAAGCACGACGTCGAGGCTACCGACACAAGTCATTGAGGATGCGCGGGATCACTCCCGCCAAAGGGGTATTCATGAGCAATTTTGCACCGTGCCGCGCGCGCGCCACGACCGGCGTTTCCGCGCATAGCCGCCTTGCGCTCCGGGTCAGCGCCACCGCGCTCGCCGCCGCGCTGATCCTGCCCGGCCAGGCCGTGTTCGCGCAGGCGACGCCCGGTACGCCAAATGCAAATTCGACCGCGCCAGCGCAGGTCGACGCGGTCCCGACCGTCGCGGCACCGACACCGCAGCCTGCCGATGCCGTGCCGACTGCACCGCAGGACGATGCTGCGGGCGGTGACGATATCGTCGTCACCGGCATCCGCGCCGGCCTCGAATCCTCCGCCAAGATCAAGCGCCAGTCGGTCCTGATCGTCGACTCGATCTCCGCCGAAGACGTCGGCAAGCTGCCAGACGTCTCGATCGCGGACTCGCTCGCGCGCCTGCCCGGCGTGACCGCGCAGCGCCTTGAGGGCCGCGACCAGCGCCTGTCGATCCGCGGCCTCGGCCCCGATTTCTCGACCACGCTGCTCAACGGCCGCGAACAGGTGACGACCGGCGACAACCGCGGCGTCGAGTTCGACCAATATCCGTCGGAATTCTTCAAGACCGTCAACGTCTACAAGTCGGCGGATGCCTCGCTGATCGCCGCGGGCGTTGCCGGTACCGTCGACCTGCGCATGCTGCGCCCGCTCGACCAGGCGCACCGGATCATCGCGGTCAGCGCGCGCGCGCAGATGAACGGCATCGACAAGCTCAATCCCGACGGCACGCGCTACGGCTACCGCGCATCGGCGACCTATGTCGACAAGTTCGCCAACGACACGCTCGGCATCGCGATCGGCGTGTCGGCGACGCAGACGCCGTCGCAGGACGAGCGCTATAACGCATGGGGCTATAGCGGCGCCGGCACCGCGGCCAGCCCGTTCCTGCTCAACGGCGCCAAGCCGTATGTCCAGTCGAACTTGCTGAAGCGCTATGGCGGCGTCGCGACGATCGAGTGGCAGCCGTCCGACAGCTTCCATTCGACCTTCGACGCGCTGTACTCGCACTTCGAGGAAACGCAGATCCTGCGTGGCATCGAATTCCCGCTCGCAGGGCAGCTCGCGAGCGCCGGTACGGCCGGCGGCACGACCGTTTCCGGGGTGACCGTCGCCGACGGCTTCGCGACCGGCGCGACATTCGGCAACGTCTTCGGCGTGCAGCGCAACGACTATAACCAGCGCAAGGCGGACAATTTCTCGCTCGGTTGGAACAACGACCTCAAGCTGACCGAGACGATCCACCTGAACGTCGATGCCAGCTGGAGCCGTGCGAAGCGCACCGACTTCCTGCTCGAGACCAACACCGGCACCGGCTTCGCCAAGAGCGGCGCGGCCGACACCGTCACCGTCAAGCAGAACGGCAACGGCACCTACACCTTCTCGCCGACGCTCGATTACACCAACACCAACATCTTCAAGCTGACCGATCCGCAGGGTTGGGGCAACAACGGCACGCAGCAGGTCGTCCAGTCGGGCTTCCTCAACCGGCCGAGCTTCAAGGACGATCTGAAGTCGCTCCGTGCGAGCCTGAACGGCGAGTTCTCGGACAGCGTCGTCAAGGGCTGGGAAGCGGGCGGCAACTACAGCCAGCGCAAGAAGACCAGCGCGTACACGTCCTATTTCCTCTGCCCGACCGGCGGCGGCACCAACTGCACCGTGGCGAGCGGCTCGCCGCTGAGCGGCAACGTTCCCAGCGAGGCATTGCTCGGCAAGAACGTGGCGCTCGACTACCTCGGCATCCCGCAGATGCTGACGCTCGATCCGCTGTATCTCTACAATAATTCGCTCAACGCAGCGTTCGATGGCCGTCCGTCAGCCTTGGTGCGCGACAATGTCGTGCTCGAGAAGGTCTGGACCGGCTATGCCAAGGTCACGATCGACGGCCTGGTCGGCGACAAGCCGCTCAAGGGCTCGATCGGTGCGCAGGTGGTGCATTCGGACCAGAGCTCGACCGGCCAGATCGCCAGCGTCGTCGGCGGCGCGGTGACGATCGCACCGGTGACTCAGTCGCTGAAATACACCAACTTCCTGCCCTCGGCGACGATGTCGGTCGAACTGATCCCGCTGGGCTTCGTCAAGGTCGGCGCCTCACAGACGATGGTCCGTCCGCGTCTCGATCAGGAGCGCGTCACGCAGGACGTCGCGATCAACCTGACCAACATCGGCCAGACGCCCGCCGGGCTGTTCCCGGTGTTCACGTCGACCGGTGGCAACGTCAATCTGAAGCCGTACCAGTCGACCAACATCGATCTGTCGTTCGAGAAGTATTTCAGCGGTGGCGGCTATGTCGCGCTGTCAGGCTATTTCAAGCACCTGACCGACTTCGTCGATCCCAACAACTCGCTGCCCTATGACTTCTCGGCGCTGCTACCGGCGCTGACCGCGGCGCAGCAGGCGCAGGTGATCGCGGCGGGCCAGACCATCGGCAACGTCTCGACGCCCGCCAACACCGGTCGTGGCGAGGTGCTCGGCGTCGAGGGCACGGTGTCGCTGCCGTTCAAGGCGATCACATCGGCACTCGACGGCTTCGGCATCTTCGCGAGCGGCAACTACACGCAGTCGACGATCAAGTATGGCAGCAACCCAACCGACGCGATCACCCTGCCCGGCCTGTCCAAGTGGACCGGCAGCGGCACGATCTATTTCGAGAAATGGGGCTTCCAGGCACGCGCGAACTATCGCTACCGCTCCAGCTTCCTCGCCGAAGTCGCCGGCTTGTCGGCCACCCCGACGTATCGCACCGCGCGGTCGGAGGGGATCCTCGATGCGCAGATCGGGTATGAGTTCCAGAGTGGTCCGCTCGCGAACTTCGCGATCCTGGCGCAGGCGAAGAACCTGACCGACCGGCCGTTCGTCACCTATCAGAACGACGATCCACGCCAGGTGATCGACTATCAGCGCTATGGCCGCGACTACTATGTCGGCATCACCTATAAGTTCTGAACTCGATAACGGGGCGGTTCACGCCGCCCCGTATTTTTTCCGCAATGGCGGCACCTGACGGTTTCGAAGCGGGGACGCAGACGATGGCCAATCACCCCTTGCGTATCGTGATCGCCGGTGGCGGCACGGCCGGCTGGATGGCGGCGGCGACCTTCGCGCGGTTCCTGGAGACGGGATACGAGATCGACCTGATCGAGTCCGACGCGATCGGCACGGTCGGGGTCGGCGAGGCGACGATCCCGCAGATCCATCTGTTCAACGACGCACTCGGTCTCGACGAGGACGCGTTCCTCCGCGCGACCGGCGGCACGTTCAAGCTTGGCATCGAGTTCGTCGACTGGTTCAAGCCGGGCCATCGGTACATGCACGCGTTCGGCGATGTCGGCCGCGACGTCGGCCTGTTGCCGTTCCACCAATACTGGCTGCGCGCGCAGTCGCTCGGGTTGGCCGGCGATCTTGGCGCCTATTCACTCAACACGCATGCCGCGCTCGCCGAGCGGATGCAGCGGGGGCCGGCTCGTACCGCCCGGACACTGCCGTCGATGCCGTACGCCTATCATTTCGATGCCGGGCTCTATGCGCGGTACCTGCGGCGCTATTCCGAGACGCGCGGCGTCAACCGGATCGAGGGCAAGATCGTCCGCGTCACGCGCGACGGCGAGAGCGGCGACGTCTCCGGCCTCGTGCTGGAGAACGGCACGACCGTCGCCGCCGACCTGTACATCGACTGCACCGGGTTTCGCGGGCTGCTGATCGAGGAGGCGCTCGGCACAGGGTACGAGGACTGGACGCACTGGCTGCCGTGCGACCGCGCGATCGCGGTGCCCTCGGCGCGGAGCGACAAGTTCACGCCGTATACTCGCTCGACCGCGCATTCCGCCGGCTGGCAGTGGCGGATCCCGTTGCAGCACAGGACCGGCAACGGCGTCGTCTTCTCCAGCGCGCACATGAGCGAGGACGAGGCGACCGCCACCTTGCTCGCCAGACTCGACACGCCCGCGATGGCGGACCCGCGGACGATCGCGTTCCGCACGGGTCGTCGCAAGCGGATGTGGAACCGCAACGTCGTCGCGCTCGGGCTCGCCGCGGGGTTCATGGAACCGCTCGAATCCACCAGCATCCATCTGATCCAGTCGGCGATCTCGCGATTGCTCAAGCTGCTGCCCGGCCGCGTCATCGCTGAGGCCGATCGCAACGAGTTCAACCGCCAGAGCGACTTCGAATACGAACGCATCCGCGACTTCATCATCCTCCACTACAAGGCGACGGAGCGCGACGACACGCCGTTCTGGCGCCAGTGCCGCGACATGGCCATCCCCGACACGCTCGCCGCGAAGATCGACCTGTGGCGCGGCAACGGACATATCGTCCGCGAGCATGAAGAGCTGTTCACCGAAGTCGGTTGGCTTCAGGTGCTGGCCGGACAAGGCATCATGCCGGCGGGCCATCACCCGCTGGCCGACGCGATATCGACGAACGACCTGGGGGAATTCATGGACACGATCGACAAGCTGAATGCGCGCGAGGCGGGCCAGATGCAGGATCACGCGGCGTTCGTCGCCCAGCATTGCGCGGCATCCGCAGGACTCGGCGCATGAGCATTTCCGCCGCCATCCTGCTCGCACTGTCCGGCGCAGCCGCCGTGCCGCCCGCCGACTACCGCGCGCGTGCGCCGCAGGACGAGGTCATCTATTTCGTCCTGCCCGACCGGTTCGAGAACGCCGACCCCTCGAACGATCGCGGCGGGATCGCCGGCGACCGGCTCAATACCGGCTATGATCCGACCGCCAAGGGCTTCTATCACGGCGGCGACCTGAAGGGCCTGACCAAGCGGCTCGACTATATCCAGCATCTCGGCGCGACCGCGATCTGGCTCGGGCCGATCTTCAAGAACAAGGCGGTGCAGGGTTCGCCGGGCCACGAGTCTGCGGGCTATCACGGCTACTGGATCACCGACTTCACGCAGGTCGACCCGCATCTCGGCACCAACGCCGACATGACCGCCTTCGTGGACGCCGCCCACAAACGCGGGATGAAGGTGTATATGGACATCATCATCAACCACACCGCAGACGTGATCCAGTACCGCGAATGTGCGGTCGGCATGCCCTGCCCGTACCGCGACCGCGCGACGTATCCGTACCAGCGCAAGGGCGGCGTCGGCGGCAAGGCGATCAATGGCGGGTTCGCAGGGGACGACGTGCGGACCGCGGCGAACTTCGCCAAGCTGACCGATCCGACCTATGCCTACACGCCGTACGTGCCCGCCGCCGAGCGGAACGTGAAGGTGCCGGCGTGGCTCAACGACCCGATCTATTACCATAATCGCGGCGACACGACTTTCATGAACGAGAGCTCGACGATGGGCGACTTCTCGGGGCTCGACGACGTGATGACCGAGAATCCGCGTGTCGTGAGCGGGATGATCGACATCTTCGGATCGTGGATCGACCGGTTCAAGGTCGACGGCTTCCGCATCGACACCGCGCGCCATGTGAACCCCGAATACTGGGCGCAGTTCGTGCCGGCGATGCTCACGCGGGCGCAGGCGAACGGCATCCCGAACTTCCACATCTTCGGCGAAGTCTCCGATCACGAGGTCCGCCCGGCGGTGCTGGCGCAGCATACGATCGTCGACAAGCTGCCGACGGTGCTCGACTTCGCGTTCCGCCAGGCGGTGGTCGAGACGGTCGCGGGCACGCGCGGCACCGACGCGTTCGAGGCGCTATTCGACGGCGACGTGCTGTACGCGAAGGGCGCCGACACCGCGGCGATCTTGCCGACCTTCACCGGCAACCACGACGACGGTCGCTTCGCGACGTTCGTGCGGAAGGCATTTCCGCAGGCGTCGGCCGAGGAAGTGCTGAAGCGCGTGCTGCTGTCGAACGCGATGCTGCTGACGTTGCGCGGCGTGCCGACGATCTATTCGGGCGACGAACAGGGCTTCGTCGGCGACGGCAACGATCAGGATGCGCGCGAGGACATGTTCGCGTCGAAGGTCGCAATCTACAACGACAACCGCCTGCTCGGCACGACCAAGACGACCGCGACCGAAAGCTTCGGCGAGACCAATCCGCTGTTCCGCGAGATTGCCGAGCTGTCGAAGGTGCGCGTCACACATCCCGCGCTCACGCGGGGCCGGACGGTCATCCGCAGCCGTAGCGAGGCGCCGGGCCTGCTTGCCGTTTCGCGCTTCGATCCGACGACCGGTGCGGAAACCCTGCTTGCGTTCAACACCTCGGCCAAGCCGATCACGCAGGCGGTGCAGGTCGAGATCGGCTCGACGCGCTTCGCTACGCTTGCCGGCAAATGTGCGGCTCGCGCTGCCGCCCCCGGCAGTGTCACACTAACCCTGCCCGCGTTCGGCTATGCCGTCTGCGCCGCGGAGACTCGTTGATGCCTGCACGATTGCCTGAGTCCGCTGCCGATCACCCATGGTGGAAGGGCGCGACGATCTACCAGATCTATCCACGGAGTTTCGCGGACTCGAACGACGACGGGATCGGCGACCTGCCGGGTATCACCGCGCATCTCGATTATGTCGCCAGCCTCGGCGTCGACGCGGTGTGGCTGTCGCCGTTCTTCACCTCGCCGATGAAGGATTTCGGCTATGACGTGTCGGATTACCGAGACGTCGATCCGATCTTCGGCACGCTCGCCGATTTCGACGCGCTGATCGCGCGCGCGCATGCGCTCGGGCTGAAGATCATCATCGATCAGGTCTATTCGCACACGTCGGAGGAGCATGACTGGTTCCGCCGGAGCCGCGCGTCGCGCAGCGGCGACAAGGCGGACTGGTATGTCTGGGCGGACGCGAAGCCCGACGGCACGCCGCCGTCGAACTGGCAGTCGGTGTTCGGCGGGCCGGCCTGGACCTGGGACGCGCGGCGCGGGCAATATTACATGCACAATTTCCTCAAGGACCAACCGCAGCTCAACGGGCATAACCCCGCGGTGCAGGACGAACTGATCGCGACGGCGAGGTTCTGGTTGAATCGCGGCGTCGACGGCTTCCGCCTCGATGCGATCAACTTCGCGATGCACGACCCGGCGCTGACCGACAATCCGCCCGCGCCCGCGACCAATCGCGCACGCACGCGGTCGTTCGATTTCCAGCAGAAGCTGCACAACCAGAGCCATCCGGACATCGTCGGCTTCATCGAGCGGATCCGCGCGCTGCTCGACAAATATGGCGCCGGGTTCACGGTGGCGGAAGTCGGCGGCGACGACAGCGACCGCGAGATGAAGCTGTTCACCGGCGGTAATGGCCGGCTCAACAGCGCGTACGGGTTCGACTTCCTGTACGCGGACCGGCTGACGCCCGAGCTGATCGTCGATGCGGTCGGCAACTGGCCCGATACGCCGGGCCTCGGCTGGCCGAGCTGGGCGTTCGAGAACCACGACGCGCCGCGCGCGGTGTCGCGCTGGACCACGCCCGATCAGCGCGAGTCGTTCGCGCGGATGAAGATCCTGCTGCTCGTCGCGTTGCGCGGTAACATCTTCCTGTACCAGGGCGAGGAGCTGGGGCTGACGCAGGTCGACATCGCGTTCGACGACCTGCTCGACCCGGAGGCGATCGCGAACTGGCCGTTGACCCTGTCCCGAGACGGCGCGCGTACCCCGATGCCGTGGATCGGCGCGGCGCCCGATCTCGGGTTCGGCAGCACCGAGCCCTGGCTGCCGTTCGGCGAGGATCACCGCGCGATCGCGGTGGACGCACAGGAAGCGGACGCGACGTCGCTGCTGCACTGGACGCGAGCGTTGATTGCCGCGCGGAAAGCGCATCCGGCGCTGCGGCTGGGGAGCCTGCGGATCGTCCACAGCGACGATGCGGTGATCGCGTTCGAGCGGGAGTCCGGCGACGAGACGCTGCTCTGCGTGTTCAATCTCGGCGACGACGCACGTGGTTGGCCGTCGAGCATCGCGACCGACGGCGACATGCTGTTCGCGACCGACGGCGCCGACGCGACGACGCTGCCGCCACTGTCCGGGCTGGTGCTGCGGCGGTGATCGACGGACTAGGCCAGCACATCGTCATCCTCGGCGGCGGCACCGCCGGGTGGATGACCGCGTGCCTGATCGCGCATCGCTGGCAGGATTGCGGCGTCCGCGTGACGTTGGTCGAAAGCCCGGAGATCGGCATCGTCGGCGTCGGCGAAGGATCGACGCCGCAGCTGAAGCATTTCTTCGACACGCTCGGCATCGCCGAAGCCGAGTGGATGCAGGCGTGCGATGCGACCTACAAGCTCGGGATCGGCTTCGAAGGCTGGTCGGACCGCGAGGGGTATGACCGCTATTTCCACCCCTTCCCTACCGAACTCGACGGCCACACCGCGCCGCAGTTCTTCTACAACGCACGCGCACGGCGGACCGGGCGCGCTGTCGACGCGCACCCCGACCAGTTCCTTCTTCCCGCCCGCCTGGCCGCCACGCACTGCGCGCCGCAGCCCGCTGCAAACTTCCCGTTCGAAGTCAGCTACGGCTATCACTTCGACGCGTACAAGGTTGGCGCCTTCCTTGCCACGCACGCGACCGAGAGACTGGACGTCGTCCATCAGCAGCGCCGTATCGCCAGCGTCGAGCGCGCGCCGACCGGGGGTATCACCGCGTTGATCGATACCGACGGCGAGCGCATCGCAGGCGATTTCTTCATCGATGCAAGCGGGTTCCGCGGCACGATCTTCAACGCGCTCGGAATGCCGTTCGTCAGCTATGCCGGCGCGCTGTTCAACGACCGCGCGGTGGTCATGCCCGCCGCGCATACCCCCAGCGCGCCGATCCCCAGCCAAACGCGCGCGACCGCGTTGTCGGCCGGCTGGGCGTGGCACATCCCGCTGACCAGCCGCATCGGCAACGGCTATGTCTACTCGAGCCGCCACCTGACCGAAACACAGGCGGAAGCGGAACTGCGCGCGCATATCGGCGCCGAGGCCGGCGAAGCGCGCCACCTCAAGATGCGCGTCGGCCGAGTCCGCGACAGCTGGTCGCACAACGCGCTCGCAGTCGGGCTCGCACAGGGCTTCATCGAGCCACTCGAGGCGACCGCGCTGCATCTCGTCATCGCCACCGTCGAGGCATTCCTCGCTGCAACCGACGAAGGCGGCGCGACCGACCCGGTCCGAGCCGCGTTCAACACCCGCATTGCCGCGCGTTACGACGGCGTCCGCGACTACATCGTCGCGCATTACCGGCTGAACCAGCGCCATGACGATCCGACCGGCTATTGGGCAGAGGCGCGCGGTATCGAAGCCCTGTCCGACGACCTCAAGATGCTGATGTCGACCTGGTTCACCGGCGCGGACATGGTCGCGGCGATCGATCGCGCCGGGCTTGGCCGCTATTATTCGACGATTAGCTGGCACTGCCTGTTCGCCGGCTACGGCACCTTTCCCGATGCCGCGCGGCTGATCCCGCCCGGCGCCGACATCGATCCCATCGACCTGCCGAAGATTGACAATTTCCTGACCCGTTGCGCATCGAATTTCGGGTCGCACGCCTCTCGCCTCCGCGCCGCCGCGGACCACAAGGATCACGTATGAAACGCATCGCCCTCCTGCTCGCCGCGACCGCTGGCGTGTGCAGCGTCCCCGTCTGCGCCCAGATGCCCGCAGCGGCCGACGCACCCGCGCCCACGTTGACTCCGCGGAGCGACGGTGTCGACGTCCATGTCGGCACGACCACCACGCGGATCACCGCGATGACCGACGGTCTGGTCCGCGTCCGCGTCGACAAGAACAGTCTGTTCCCGGAGGACGCCAGCTGGGCCGTCCCCGCCGCGATCCGCCACCAGAAGATCGCGGTCACCACAGCCCCCGATGGCTTCACCACCGCCAGCGTCCGCGTGCGCGTCGGTGCCGGCGGCACGATTACTTTCGAGACGTTGGACGGCAAGATCATCTCCGCCGATGCCGCCCCCGTCGCGACCGACGGCAAGGCGTTCACGATCTCGAAGACGTTGCCGATCGCCGAGCATTTCTACGGCCTTGGTGACAAGACGCAGGGGCTCGACCGGCGCGGCCACGGCTTCGTCGACTGGAACACCGACGCGTTCGGGTTCAGCAGCGCGGACGATCCGATCTACAAATCGATACCGTTCTTCATCGGCACCGGCGGTGCGGGCGGCAGCTACGGCATCCTGCTCGACAACACGTATCGCACCTGGTTCGATTTCGGCCACCGCGATGCCGAGACGCTCTCGTTCGGCGGCCCCGACGGCCCGATCGACTATTACTTCATCGCCGGGCCATCGATGGCGGAGGTCACGCGCCGCTATGCCGATTTGACCGGCCACGCCCCGCTCGCACCGAAATGGGCGCTCGGCTATCAACAGTCGCGCTACAGCTATGGCAGCGCCGACGAGGTCCGCCAGATCGCCGCCCGCCTGCGCAGCGACCGCGTGCCGACCGACGTCATCTGGCTCGACATCGGCTACCAGGATCGCAACCGCCCGTTCACCACCGACGCCGAGACCTTCCCCGACCTCCCCAAGCTCGCCACCGAGATGAAGGCCGACGGGATCAAGCTGGTCGCGATCACCGATCTCCACATCGCCGCGGTCGAGCAGGGCTACGCGCCGTACCAGAGCGGGATTAAGGCCGACGCGTTCATCAAGACCGCCGATGGCAGCCCCTATGTCGCGCCGGTCTGGCCGGGTCCGTCAGTGTTCCCCGACTTCACCAAGACCGCCGCGCGGACGTGGTGGGGCACGCAGTATAAGGGCTTCCTCGACGCCGGGATCGCGGGTTTCTGGAACGACATGAACGAACCGGCGATCTTCGAGACGCCGACCAAGACAATGCCGCTCGACACCCGCCACCGGATCGACAGCGACGATTTCGCCGCGCGGATCACCGATCACCGCGAGGCGCACAACATCTACGGCATGCAGAATACGCGCGCCACGTACGACGGCCTGCTCAAGCTGCGTCCCGACGAGCGCCCGTTCGTGATGACGCGGGCGAGTTATGCCGGCGGGCAGCGTTACGCGGTCACCTGGACCGGCGACAACAGCGCGACCTGGGATCACCTGAAGCTGTCGGTGCAGCAGATCATCAACCTCGGCCTGTCCGGCTTCGGCTACAGCGCCGCCGACGTCAGCGGCTTTGCGGGCGGCCCGAGCCCCGATCTGCTCACGCGTTGGACGGAGATCGGCGCGTTCACGCCGGTGTTCCGCAACCATTCGGCGACCGGCACGCCGCGCGTCGAGCCGTGGGTCGACGGCCCCGACCACCTTGCGATCCGCCGCCGGTTCATCGAGGAACGCTATCGCCTGATGCCGTATTTCTACGCGCTGGCGGACCAGAACGCGCGGTTCGGCGATCCGATCATGCGGCCGGTGTTCTACGATTATCCCGCCGCCGCGACCGCATCGTGCGACCAGTCGATGGCGTTCACGCTCGGCAAGTCGCTGCTGATCGCACCGCCGCCCAAGCCCGAGTCGCCGCAGACCTACGACGTCTGCCTGCCCGCAGGCGGCTGGTATGATTACTGGACCGGACAGCGCGTCGGCACGCCCGAACCCGCCGCCGCCGGCCCGATCCAGTCGGCAACTCAGGCGGTGCCGACCGCGCGCACGCTCGGCGACCGCGTGACCGAAACCCCGCGGCTCGACCATCTGCCGGTTTTCGTCCGCGCCGGTACGATCCTGCCCCGCCAGCCGCTAGTCCAGAGCACCATCGAAACCCCGAACGGTCCGCTGCGGCTCGACGTTTATCCTGGCGCAGACTGCCTAGGCACGCTCTACGAGGACGACGGCCGCAGCCTGGCGTACACCCGCCGCGGCTATTTCCGCCAGACGGTACGCTGCACGATCACGCCGACCGGCCTGTCGATCGACTTCGCCAAGTCCGAAGGTGGCTTCAAGCCGTGGTGGAAATCTATTGCGATCACCGTCCACGGGTGGAGTGGCACTGGCACCGCCAGAAGTAACGGTAGGCATACCGACGTCGTTCAAGACCCAGCAGCCGCAACGTCGATCATCGTCGTTCCACCGATGAAAACCGCCAGCACGCTTCTCGTGGACGGACGACAGGTGTCGATTGAACAAGGGCCGAAAAGCATTCCGGTGCGGTGATTTCGCATCTGCGGACGAGCGGCTAGTCACCGACGCTCATGGTGTCTCGTCCTCGCCCAGGTTCGGACGTTCGATCATGTTAATACGGTCACGCCAAGAGTCCAAGCAGACTGCCCGCTGCAACTGTCCCGCTCTCCTGCATCTGTTCCGTAGCCTTCAACAGGGGGGTACCCTTAAAAGGGCCAAGCCCCTTTTCGTCCTCTTTGACCAAACTGTGACAGCCTTTGATTGATACCCCTGATCGAGCATAAATTTTGCGGTTTCACCACGACCGATTTGTATACCTGACATTCTGAAGTTCGTTCATTCGGCAGCGCTCGCTGCGGACGCCTTTTTCACACCGCGTTGACCCACAAGACCACATTCAGTAATCGTTATGCGCTTCCCAACTTCAGACGTTTTGTTCATGTCCGTTCGGCGCCTCAATGATCGGTCGTGAAATGAGACGAAGTGGGACGAAACCGCCGATCGCAGACCGCACGGCGAACAACACCATCTCCCATAAAACGACATTCAGGGTCCACTGTCGGCGTCACGAAAGCGGACGCTCGTTCATTTTGCAGTAACGCCAGAGAGGCAGTGGCAGACTAATTAATATTAGGTTGGGGTTCTAGACTATAGGCGTGTAGTTCTTCTAGCCGACCCAACATAATGCGGCTCCTTAATGGTGATGATCCGCTGTCCTACGAGTAGTTGTCTAGACATCGGCGCTATGTCGGTGACGTGAAGCAACGCGCTCGACACGCGCCCGCCTGCGACGCAGTTACCGGCAACGCCCTTGCCCGAGGCGAACGTCACGGTCCGCGTGCCGCCCTCCGTCGTATATCCTTTGACGAGCCAGGACGGCGCCGATCCCGCCTGTGCCCACGCAAAACCATAGCTGACATAGGAATTGCCGCGGCCGATATTGCCGAGGCTGTTGTCGATCCCCAGCTTCCGGATCGCCGCCGGATCGCTGACCTGCTTGGGTGCCGCGATCTCGTTGCCCTCGGGGCCGTTGTCGGCTGTGAACAGGATCAACGTGTTGTCGATCTGGCCCGAGGCGCGCAACGCGTCGATCACGCGGCCGACGTTCCGGTCGAGCCGGTCAACCATCGCCGCATAGACCTCCATCTTGCGCGCCTCGATCGCGCGCTGCTCGGGTATCAGTGACGACCAGGCCGGCACGCCGACGAGCGGATGCGCGACGACGGTAGCAGGCACCAGCCCAAGCTGTTTCTGCCGATCGAGCCGCGCGGCGAGCAACGCCTCCGGCCCGGCATCGAAGCGACCCTTGTACTTGGCGATATCAGCATCGGGTGCCTGAAGCGGCCAGTGCGGCGCCGAAGTGGCCAGATAGGCGAAAAACGGCTTTTGCGCGCTGGCGGGTTCGCCGAGGAAGCCGATCAGCTTGTCGGCGAACAGGTCGGTCGAATAGGCCCCCTGGGGGAACGGCACTTCCTTGCGATCCTGCCGGTAATTCGCCTGTTCGACGTCGGCCCAGGCCGCGTTCTGGTCTGCGCCGAAGTGATTGCCGAGCCCCTGCAACAGCGCGAACGAGCGATCGAACCCGCGCGCGGCGGGGGATCGATCTTCTGTGAGGCCGAGATGCCATTTGCCCGCCATCAGCGTGTAATAGCCGCCGCCAAGTCCATGCCTATCTCAGCGGACCACTGGTCGGCGATACGCTCGCGGCGCGGCTGTCGTTCAGCAAGACCGATCGCGATGGCTTCAACGTCAACCGGTTCGACGGCAGCAAGACGCAGGGTTACCACGATCTCGGCCTGCGCGGCCAACTGCTCTACAAACCGACCGACGCATTCAAGCTGCGCGTGATCGGCGATTACGGGCGTCAGCACGCGACGACCGCCGCCACCGTGCTCGAAGGGGTCGTCCGCAGCTATGACAATGGTACGAACTTCGCGAACAACTACACCGATCGCACGACCCGGCTCGGCTACACGCCTGTCCCCTTCAGCACGACGGAGCGCGCGGTCGATGTCGATGCAAACCCGCGCTAAAAGATGAACCAGGGCGGCGTGTCAGCGATCGCGGACCTCAGCCTGCCGGGAAACTCGCTGACCTCCGTCACCGCGTGGCGCTATTGGCACTGGTATCCGCACAATGACGGTGACAGCACATCGCTCGATGCCGGCCGCGATTTTCACCAGAGCAACGAACAGCGGCAGTTCAGCCAGGAACTCCGCATCGCCTCCGAAGGCGAACGGCGCATCGACTACGTCGCCGGCGTCTATTACCTGTGGCAGGAGATCAAGGCCAACGCGGTCAACGCCTACGGCACGCGGGCAGCCGACCGGTTCCTGGCGCCTACGGTAGACCGTGTCGTAGGTGCCGCCGCACTCAACAACTACAGCTATGTCAGCGACTCCAGTCCGATCACGAACAGCTACGCCGCCTTCACCCAGGGCATCTGGCATATCACGCCAATGCTCGATCTGACCGGCGGGCTGCGGTATACGTACGAGGATAAGCGCGGCTATTTCAACCGGACCGCGAGCGGCGCGGATCTATCGACACTGACGACCGCGCAGCAGGCGGCGGCACAGGCGATCCGCGCGCCCTACGGCATCGCCAACAGCTATACCGCACGCGGCCGGGTATCCGGCCAGGCGATGCTGACGTACAAAGTGACCCCGGATGCAAGTCCGGCTCAGGACACAGCGGTCCAGAAATGGAAGCTTCATCTGCCGATTGCCTACGACAATGCGAGCCCTGCGCCACCATCGCCCGATGTCGGTCATCATATTGAGAACGACCGGCTCAACCTCGCGGTCGCCGAAGTCGCCTTCGAGAACGCTCGCTCCGCCGCTGAATTCTTCGCCAGGAGCGCTTTCATACGATGCTTGGTCAGCAGAGCCGCTATCTCGATGCGATCGGTGCCTATCTTGTCACTGGCTTCTACACGTTCGTCCGCGATGGTGTGCCGACCACGGCTGGCCTTCGCGGGAGCCGGGCCGAGCTGATCAATATGGTCGGTGCGGCAAACCAGACCGCTCCCGATATCGTCCCTCGCTTCGCGCCAATCCACGAAGGCCGCGGATAGGAAAGGCAAAGGACGCAGGCTTAAAGTTTCTGATGAGGGTTTTTGCCGAGCCTTCGTTCAGAATTGTGAGGGTGCTGAAGCCCGGACGCTCCGACTTCCTTCCAAACTTACATGCTGACGGTTGTTCAGGCGACCCGGCTAAGGAAAATGACCATGACGACTATCTGGAACGTAGTGCTCGTCCACGGTGCATGGGCCGCTGCCAGCGCGCCGTACCCGCTCGCTCACGCGTGCTGGTCAATTCCTCTTCCAGGCCGGATCGTTTCTCACGAGCCTTGCTTAGCGCTGCGGCCGTGTCACTGACGGCCTTCCGAGCATCGGCGAGACGCGCAGTCAGATCCTCCAGTCCCTTGACCTGATCAGCAAGGCGGCCTTGCTCGGCCAGTCGGGTATCGCGCAACTGCGCCGCGGACCGCGCTACGTCGATCTGACCAACCAGAACTTTTCGCCGATCTGCGTCCGTCGTATCGGCAAGATCACGGTCCAACACCTTCAGCCTGGCCCGAGCTGCCTCGAGATCGGAGAAGCCCTGTTCAAGGACGGCGAGCCGGGTCGCAGCTTCGTTCGCGGTCCGCTCCGCAGCCTCATGCTCGGTACGCGCTGCCGCCTGCCGACCGCTAGGCCGACCGGTGGTGGTCCAATAGTCTGCAAATTGGCTGTCGATACGGGGGCGGACACGCTGGTAGGCTGCGCCGCCCATGATCGTGCCGACCTCAGCCTCCAGCGTGGCGCGCACGCTGTCGCGGACTATGTCACCCGGAGCCGTGACTTCAAGCGCCTGGGCCTGCCCTACCCAAAGCAGCCCCAGCGCGCCATGCGCGGCCGCATCGCCGGCCTGACTCGTGTCACGCCGCGCGCCGAGCAATGCCTGCAGCTGGGCTTCGGCATCTTCGCCCTGTGCACGGCCGTTTGGCCCACGGACCTCGACTGACGCACCTTTGAGGAAGCGCTTGTTGACCTGCCACTCTTCGCCTCTCGCCTCGAAGCCGATCTCGATCTGCGGCGCTACGGCTTCACCGTGCGGCGCATAGCTGCGCGCCAGCCGGTTGGCTGTGTTGTGCCGAATGAAGAAGGCTGCACGCATGGCTTCGAGCAGCGTCGACTTGCCGGTCTCGTTAGGCTCGATGATGACGTTCAGGCCGTCGGTCAGCCCATCGAGGACGAACGGATCGCGAAACTTGCGAAAGTTGGTCAGCGCAATGCGCCGGATCTTGAGGCTCATGCTGCGTCCTGTCCGCGCTGATATTCTACAAACAGGCGCTCGAGCGCCCGCTTGGCGGTGACGCCGTCGGCACCCCCCACCTCAATCATGCTCATCAGCTTGGCGGCAGCCGTTCCGATCATTCCCTCGACCTGGAGATCTGCCAGATCCTCCTCGCTCGGCCGTCCGACGAGATCATCCTCCGTCACCGCCAAATGGCGCAGACGATGGCGTAGGTCATTGTCCAGCCTACCGAGGATCGCGATCCGGTCAGACAGGCTGACGATTCCGGCAAGCGACAACTGCAGGAGCGTCGCCGACGGTTCGATCGGACCGAGCAGCCGTTCACACTCAGCAGCAAAGCCATCCGCGTCCGGTATCGTCCATTCCCGCATCAGCCACTGGAACCTGCCCGTCCGGATCGGCGACACGACGGGCTCCACGCCTAGCTCAAGCGCCACGAGCAGGGCATATCCAGGTTCGTCTCGCTGGAAGCGGTCTGTTTCTGGGGTACCCGAGTACCAGGTGCGCGCGTCGACCCGCAGCGCTCCATGCCAGTCGCCGAGCGCCAGATAGTCCAGGTTGGAACGCTGGGCCCGATCGGGAGCAATCTGGTTTTGCGCCTCGCCACGCGACGAGAAGTCACGGATCGAACCATGAGCCAAGCCAATGCGAAGCGCCGCGCCCGGCGTCTCCATCGTGTCGAACAAGGCCGTCGGGTCATCCAGATTGTGCCGGTGGGTCAGCGGCGCTGGCAGGAGCCAATGTCTAGGTTCAAGTTCGCATGGTACGGGCTCGGTGACGATGCGGATGTTCGTCACGCCCTTGGCGCGGACACGGTCCCACAGACCGCTGTTGCGGGCGAAGTCGTGATTGCCTGGGAGCAGCCACCACGTGCAGGCATATCGCTGCATCCGCGACACCGCCTGCACAATCACGCGATCTTCGGGCCCTTCAGTATCGAAGACGTCGCCTGCGACCAGGACATGCGCCGCGTTATGCTCGACCGCGGCCTTGCCGATCGCATCGATCGCATCGAAACGCGCCTCGCTGAGCGCCGCACGGACATCGCTATCGAAGCGACCGTACGGCTTACCTAGCTGCCAGTCTGCGGTGTGGATTAAGCGTAGCATAGGGCTCTCTTGGTGCCTTCTGGCCCACGTGTCGAACGCTGCCGCCACTTTGCCGTACTGCTGGCTACCATTATCTCGAGCGCGTTCTTGTTCAGGACGCTAAGCCCGCTGCACGAGTTGCTCGATGGTATCTGGGTCGGCTTTGATCAGCGACAATAGAACACGCGCCGGCGCGTCTGGCTGGCTGCGGCTCTGCTCCCAGTCCCGCACTGTACCCAGCGGGAGATGGTAGGCACGGGCAAACTGATCCTGTGTCTTGCCCGTACGCTTGCGGATCGCAGCCACATCGATGGGCGCCGCTACCCTTGCGTGGCCCGTTTCCCCATTGGCATGGGCAATAGCATCACTGAGGCCGGCTGCGATCTTGTCGAAGGCACTCTTCATCTTTTCCTCCTAAGGCTGTCGGTCAGCGTCTTGGTGAAAGCGGCAAGGGCATTTCGCTCACCCTTGGTGAGGTTGGCCTTTTCGTTTTTTCCGAACACGGTCAGCAGGAACGTCGGCACATCTATGCCCGCATAATAGGTGATAACCCGGTACCCGCCAGATTTACCGCCGCCTGGTCGCGCTACCCGTAACTTCCGGGCCCCGCCGCACCCCGGCATGATCTCACCGGCCTTTGGATTAGCCGCGATCAGGTCAACCACTATCTGTTGCTCCTCGGCACTCATGCCAACGTCCTTTGCCGCCGCAAGGTAGGCATTGGTTTCGATGACCGACTGCATGCCAGAACATGTACGGCTTACCCGTAGTTAGTCAAGCGCACAGCGCTTAATCGGGGAGCACCAGAAAGCGCCGAGTGGCCCCCTGCCCCACGGCCTGAACGAACGGCCGGTTACCGCGATCACCGCCCGAAAAGGGACGGGCTGCTTTCCACCAAAATAGACGGCGGCAGACCGACCTATGCCAGCTTCGCGGTGTAACCGGGCAACTATGTGGGAAGGTCGGAGTCGGCTTGACGCCGCGCGCGCCAGATGGCGTGGATGCCGTCGCAGCCGCCCTCCCCGCTCCACGATCTCGCGCTGGACCTCGCGCGTCTGCTGGCGCGCGACCTGGCACGGCAGCAGATATCCCAGAGGAATCAGGTCGCCCCGAAAACGGGTAGGCGACCATCATGACGACCTTCGTTGCGAATGCAGGAAGCACGAATGGAGGAAAGATGAAGCGGTGTGCGATATACGCGCGGTATTCGACGGACAAACAGGACGTGCAGTCGATCGAAACGCAGCTGATGATGTGCCGGCGCGAGGTCATCCGCGCAGGCTGGCAGGAGGTGCTCTGCTTCACAGACGCAGCCGAGTCGGCGGCTACGATGCACCGCCCCGGTATGAAGGCGTTGCTTGCGGCCGTTGACGCAGGCCGCGTCGACATCGTCTACGCTGACGCCATGGACCGGCTGTCGCGCAGTCAGGCCGATATCGCGACATTGTTCGACCGTCTCAGGTTTCGCGGCATCCTCCTGGCCACGCGCAAGGAAGGCATAGTCACGCCGCTGCACATCGGCATGATCGGTACGATCAACGCCGAGCAGCTGAGCGCTACCAGCGACAAGACGCGCGATGCGCTCGTGCGTCGTCACGCGATGGGGAAGAACCCCGGCGGCTCTGCGTACGGCTATGAGAAGCGCATCGAGCACGACGGCAACGGCGAACGCATCCGCGGCCTGCAGCAGATCGTACCGAACGAGGCGATGGTGGTGGTCCGGATCTTCGAGGACTATGCGGCTGGCCTGTCGCCCATCGCCATCACGCGGCGCCTCAACGCCGACAGCGTACCATCACCGCGTAGCGGCAAAGCCAGCAGACATCCGCTCGGCAAGGCCGCGGCCTGGACGCCGAACACGCTGACCGGCAATGCCGCACGCGGCACCGGCATCCTCAACAACCCGCTGTATGTAGGCCGACGGCCGTACGGCAAACAGACGTATCGCAAGAACCCGGAAACGGGCAAACGCCATGCCTTCGTCAATACGGAGGACAAGCGATCCGATGACGTCGAGTCCCCGGCGCTCGGCATCGTGCCCCTCGAGCTATGGGATCGGGTCAAATTGCGCCAGGCTACGCTATCGCGCGGGCCGAAACAGCGTACCGAGACGGCTGGCCTGCCCTTCTTCGCGCAACAGCGCCCGCGGTATCTGCTGACCGGCAAGATGAGCTGCGGCAGCTGCGGTGCAAGCTATGCCAAATCGGGCAAGACCCGGTTCGGCTGCCAGGGCGCCGCCAAGAAGGGACCGACCTGGTGCGACAACCGGCTGACGATCCGCCAGGACGAACTCGACGCACGCGTGCTGGCAGGCTTGTCGAGCGAGATGCTGCGTGACGAAGTCGTTGCAGCGTTTCTTCTGGAATATGAGGCAGAGACCCGGCGCCTGACAGCGGAAACGGTCAGCGCCCGCCCCGAGCGGGAAGCCGAACTGGCCAATCTCGATCACCAGCTCGGGTACGCCAAGGCGGCTATCCTCAAAGGCGTGGACGCGACGGTGTTCGTCGACGAGATGAAGATCTGGACCGAGCGACGCAAGGCCCTGCTCGCCGAACTGGAACTTACCGAACAGGAGACCGCACAGACGGTTTCCCCGGAGCCCGAGCTGCTTACCCCGGACCTGGGCCGCGTGTACCGCGAGAAGGTCGAACAGCTCACCGCAGCGTTCGAGGACGACGCGCTGAAGGCGCAGGCGTTCGACCGGTTGCGCGCGCTCATCGAGGCTGTGGTGCTGACGCCGGAAGACGGCGATCTCACCATCGACCTGCGCGGCGAGCTTGCGTCGATACTGATGCTATGTGCCGGAGTGGAAACGCAAAAAGCCTCCGCGGAGGTGACCGAGGAGGCATTGCAAATCAAGATGGTTGCGGGGACAGGATTTGACCGCTGTAGAACTCGATTTTGCCTGACGAGAAGCGCCATCGTGTCACCCGCCACGGTGGTTTAGTAGACGACTTAACAGAGCTATTTTCCGAGATTTTTGGGGAACGTCTTGGGGCCCAAACGCTTCAAAATCCCGAAGTTGTAAGGACGTGAAAATGGCAGATGACAAGAGCAAGACAGACGGCCGTGATCGCAGCCGTGTTTCGGGTAGCGAACCATACGAGGTCGAGTATTTCGCCCAGAAGCATGGACTGAGTGCGCAGCAGGCGCGTGACTAGATTGCCGAGGTCGGGAACGACCGTGAGAAGCTCGACGCTGCCGCTGGCAAGGTAAACGGTCAACGCGGTAGCGCCTGACCACCGGCAAGGTGCAGCCCCATCACGTCAAAATGAGCAGACGTCACGGCCCTGCAATAGCCTGAGCGCGACGCTCGAGTTCATGAGGAATGGCGACGTGCTCATGCAAGTTGGAGCGGCGCTGGATGGGCTGACAAAGCCGACGCATTTGAAGTTCGAAGTGTGATGATCGCGCGCGCCGGCCCGACAATCAGGTTGCGGAACGCTTCCGTCGGGCAGCCTTCAGTTTGAGCCACACAGGGGCATGGTCGCTGGACTTCTCCCAGCCCCGGACGTGATGATCGACCTGCGCGTCCGCCAGTCGCGCGGCCGCAGGGGCGTTCAGGAGAAGATGATCGAGCCTTAGCCCGGCATTGCGACCATACGCGTTCCTGAAGTAGTCCCAGAACGTGTAGATCGTTTCGTCGGGATGCTTTGCCCGCAGCGCATCCAGCCAACCTTGATCGATCAAACGAAAGAACGCGGCCCGGACCTCCGGCGCAAACAGCGCGTCCTTGATCCATCGTTCCGGCTTGTAGACGTCCATCTCGGTCGGCATCACATTGTAGTCGCCGGCCAGCACGACTGGCGCATCGGTATCAAACAGCGTGGCCGCATGAGCAATCAGGCGCTCCATCCAGGCGAGCTTGTAGTCGAACTTCGGACCCGGCCTCGGATTTCCATTGGGTAGATAGAATCCTGCGACCAGAATGCCGCCAACGGCCGCTTCGAGATAGCGGCTCTGCACGTCTTCCGGGTCGCCCGGCAACCCCCGTCGAGTTTCAACGGGTTCGGCGCCACGGGCGAGGATGGCGACGCCGTTCCAGCTCTTCTGACCATGCCAGATCGCGCCATAACCCGCCGCTTCGATCGCACTCAACGGGAACTTCTCGTCCGGCGCCTTCAGTTCCTGCAGGCAGACGACGTCGGGCCGTGCTTCCTCCAGCCAGCGCAGAAGCACCGGCAGGCGACCGTTGATGCCATTCACGTTGTAGGTTGCGATCTTCATCGGGGCACCAAGCGAACAGAGTCGATCATAGGTCGGGCAAAATTTGGTCAGCGCGTCCCCAACCGACGAGATCCTTGGACGCCGCGCGTTTCAACAGCGCACCCGCATCGCCGATATGCCAGCCCGATGCGCGGTCGAGTTTTCCGAGCTCTTTCCACGTGATGGGCACGGCAACGGGCGCGCCTTCGCGAGCACGAGTACTGTACGGCATGACTGCCGTCGCCCCCCGCTGATTACGCAGATAGTCGATGAAGATGCGTCCGGTTCGCTTGGCCTTGGCAAGGGCTGCGGTATATCGATCGGGTTCGGACTGGGCCAGGACGAGCGCCAGGCGGTGGGCAAAATCCTTCACAGCCGGCCACTCGGCTTGCGGTGTCAGCGGCGCAATGACGTGAACGCCCTTTCCGCCCGTCACCATCGGAAAGGTCTCTAGGCCCATCTGAGCCAGTACGTCGCGGACGTGAAGGGCCGCGGAAATGACGTCCTTAAAATCGAGGCCCTCATCGGGATCGAGATCGAACACGAGCCGGTCGGCCTTCTCGACGTCCTCGATCCGCGCACCCCAGCCGTGGAACTCAATCGTACCCATTTGGACGCAAGTGACGAGACCCTCAGCGTCGTCGACGAACAAATAGGGTTCGTCGTGTCCGTCCTTCTCGGCGATCCCGACATGGTGGACATGATCGCCGAAGCTGCCGGCGTCATGCTTTTGGAAAAAGCACTTCTTCCCTCGGCCCTGCGGACAGCGGACCAGGCTTATCGGGCGACTTCCGCACCAAGGCAGCATGATGCCGGACACAGCCTGGTAATAGTCGGCAAGCTGGCCTTTCGTGATTGCGGACTCGGGAAAGATCACCCGTTCCCGATTGGTCACTCGGACGATGGAGGGCTCGGGTGCCTCGAGCTTAGCAACGGGCGCGGGCTTCTCGACGACGACCGCCTCGGGTCTCTTGTCCTGGCGCAAGCCCAGGTAGCTGGAATGGCGCAATACCCCGTCGCTCGTCACTTCCATGAACGCCACTTCGGCCACCAGCTGCGGCTTGATCCAGCGTGCGCCGCGTACGGCTGCGCGTGGTGCGATGACGGTCGGCTTCGTGACGGCCAGCGGCGTCATCAGATCCATCAGCTTGTCGATCTCCTCGGCCGTATACCCTGTTCCGACCTTGCCGGCATAGCGGAGATGACCGTCCTCGTTGACGCCCAAGAGGAGCGACTTGAACCCTCGCTGCTTGTCGGACGGCAACCAGCCGACGATGACGAACTCCTGTCTCTGGATACACTTCGTCTTCAGCAGCTGCCGGACCGGGAGCCGACATAGCGCGCGTCCGCGCGCTTCGAGATGACACCCTCAAGACCTTCGGCGCAAAACGTGTCGAACAGTTCCTCGCCGCGGCCGACGATGTGGTCGGAGTAGCGGATCCGGTCGGTGCCGCCCGCGAGCAGCGACGCTAGCTTTGCCTTGCGCTCCAACAGCGGTTGTCCGGTCAGATCCTCACCGTCGAGCGCCAGCAGGTCAAACGCGTAGTACAGGATCGCGTCCGGGTCTCCTTTCAGCGCAGCCTGCAACGCCTGAAAGTCGGTTTTGCCGTTGGCATCGACGACCACTGCCTCGCCATCGATGAGAGCCGACGACGCATCCAGATCCGCGGCGTCGGCAACGAGGCCCGCGAACTTGTCCGTCCAGTCCAACCCGGATCGCGTATAGGCCCGCCCCGCCCCCCCACCGACCGCCACCAGCGTTCGATACCCGTCATATTTCATCTCGTGCAACCAGGCGTTGCCGGCGGGCACATGATCGACAAGCGTCGCGAGCTGGACAGGTTGGAATGGCGGGGGTGAGCCTGCCTTCTTACGGCCTGTCGCTCGTGCTTTTGCAGCTTTCGTCGCAGGCTTTGCGGTGGGCGTTGCCGGTGCCCTCGACTTGCCTCGCTCGCCTGAGGCGATCTGTTCCATAGTCAGTCCGCTGACCACCCCCGTAAGGTGTGTTCCGACAAGATCCTCCGATCCGCCAACCTGGTCGTCGGTAACCTTGCGCAGGATCCAGTTCTCGCCCTTCTCTTTCCCGCGCGGCTTTAGCCTGAAGAGCATCCATTCGCCTTTGAGACGATGCCCATGCAGGAAGAAGTGGAGATGTCCCTCAGGCAGCGTCTTGCTCGGGTCCTTGCCAGCGAGCGGCTCCCACGTTCCCGTGTCCCATAGCATCATCGTCCCGCCGCGATATTCCGACTTCGGGATCGTGCCTTCGAACGTGGCGTACTCGACGGGGTGGTCTTCGGTACGAACTGCCAGACGTTTGTCGTCGGGATTGATGCTAGGTCCACGCGTGACGGCCCAGCTCTTGAGAACGCCGTCGAGTTCGAGCCGCAAGTCATAGCGCAGGCGAGACGCGGCATGCTTCTGCACGGCGAAGCGATTGCCTCCCGCCTTGGCGATCCGGCCCTCGGGCTCGGCGGTTCTGGCGAAATCCCGCTTCTCCCGGTATTTCGCCAGGGCATCGCTGGAGGAGGAACCAGTCATGACGCTATGCCCAATTCAGCAGGGCGAAGCTCATGCTCCAGCTGATCCATGGTGCACGCCTCAGGTGCCTTATCGGGACGCCAGCGCAGGATGCGCGTACCGTGCCGGAACCGGTTCCCGGTCACCTGATCGTACAGGACTTCGACGACGAGTTCTGGCCGCAAGGGGACCCACTCGCTCTCACGACCGTCGTTCCAGCGACTGGGACCGCCGGGAGCTTTACCCGTGAAGCCCGGGGCTTCGATCAACGGCTCGAGCTTCGCGGTAAGCGCCGCGCGGTCGGCCGCGGCTATACCTGAGGTGAAGCCGACATGGTTGAGCTTGCCGTTATCATCGTAAAGCCCGAGCAGAAGCGATGCTACCTCGCTACCCTCCTTCACCCGTCTGAAGCCGCCTACGACGCAATCCGCGCTCCGATGTTGCTTCACCTTCAGCATGGCGCGTTCCCCGCCACGGTAAGGCTCGTCCAGCCGTTTCGCGACGACGCCGTCCAGCGCCCCGCCGCTCGTCGCCAACCAGGCCGTAGCGTCGTCGATATCATCGCTACAGGGCGACAGCAGGAGACCAGCGCGGGCATGGCGAGTATGGAACGCCTCCAACGCTTTCCGGCGAGCCGAGAGCGGCGCATTGATTAGGTCGGCATCATCGACGCCAAGGCAATCGAACAGCATCAGCTGCGCAGGCGTCTCTTTCGCCAAGCGATCTATCCGGCTTTGCGCCGGATGCAGCCGTGCCTGAAGCGCATCGAACGAGAGGATGTCCGCGATGGATAGGATGATCTCGCCGTCGAGCACGAAACGCGCCTGCGGGACCGATGCGACAAGCGCGACTATCTCGGGAAAGTAGCGACCGAGCGGTTTTCCTGATTTGGAAAGGATGTCGACGGCCTCGCCATCACGGAAGACCAGCGCTCTGAAACCGTCCCATTTGGGCTCATATTGCCAGCCCGGTTCGACCGGCAGCTCATTTACGAGCTTGGCTTCCATTGGCGAAGGCCGGTCTGCGACCATCAGTTCTGGTCCGGGGCGCAGCACGCACAGTGTTTGGGAGCCAGTCGTTTTCCCTTTGCTGCCTCGCGACGTCGTTCCTGCCGACTTGGCAGCGGAGCAACGCCAACCGAACTGGGAAAACCGTTAAGCGCAATCGATTTGGTCACGGCATCTTTGAACATAAGATCACTCCAGACGGCCTTCAGTTATAAAGCCCCCCAGTCGCCATCTGTTCCTGCTACTCCGACACGGGGATCGGTGGTCCTGATCAGAACAGCAAACCTGTGCCCCCTGTCCCTGACAAGGGACGTAATCGCTGGCCTGGTAGGGGCGGATTCAATGCTCGTTGGAGTGCCGGTCTTCGACCGGCGTGTAGTAGCGCGCTATATCCGCTTCGGTGAGCGCATGACCGCTCGATTCTTTGACGAGCGCCGCGATTTCGCCATCGGTCCTGCCAGCGTCGCGCAGCTGCTCGATCTCGTCGCTTACCATGTTGATGAAGGCGGGCACCGGGAACCGTTCCTCGCCCAGGCCTAGCGCATCGCGCATGTGCTTTTGCGCACGCAAGGCTTCGGGAAGCGTGAATGCGATCTCATCGGCCATCGAACGTGCCTTTCATGGATGCTGGAAACTGGTCGGGGGGCATCGGCCCCCCGACACTGAAACGCTTATGCGGTAACTGCTTCCGCCTTTGCGTTCACGCTCGACGTTGCCATCGCCGTCAGCTTGTCGTCGGTCGCATATTCCTCGTCGAGCGTCTCTTTCAGGATCGCTGCGATATCGGCGCGGCCGAGCTGGTTTGCCCAGGCGATCAGCGTGCCGTACCGCGTAATCTCGTAATGCTCGACCGCCTGTGCCGACGCGATCAGCGCAGCGTCGAGCACGGCCTTGTCCTGGATCTCGCCAGCGACTTCGTTGGCTTCCTTGATGATGCCGTCGATCGCCGGACAGGTCACTGCCTTTGCCTTCTCACCGAGCAGGTCGAAGATGCTCTCGAGGCGTGTGATCTGCCCTTCCGTCTCACGCAGATGGGTTTCGAAACCCTGCTTCAGTGCTGGTGCCGTCGCCTTGTCGACCATCTTAGGCAAGGCCTTGGTGATCTGGTTTTCTGCGTAATAAACGTCCTGCAGCTGATGCAGGAACAGATCGTCGAACGTCACGATGTCTTTGGAAAACAGGCCCATGATAGTGTCCTCGCTGAGCGGATAGCCGCGAAGCAAACTGCTCCGGCACCGCCGCAACGCACCGACTCAGGGGTAAGTTTCGTTCGGTTTAGCGCCGCCTCAGCGGGCTATAGATTGGCCTGCTCGTCGACTGGTAGCTCGGCGTCGGGACCATAATAGAGCTTGGCGCAGTCGTCGCGAAGGCACCCTCCCTCGATAACGATGTCGTCGCGGTAGGCGTCGCCGATGAACGCGAGCGTGTCGACGTGCTGCGCTTCGAAATACATCGCATGAACATCATCGCGGCCCGCCCCGTAAACGACGCGGCCGACCTTCGACCAGATCGACGCCATTGTGCACATGCCGCAGGGCTGCAGCGTTGAGTAAAGCGTTGCACCGCGCAGTTCCAATTCCCCGGTGCTTTCACACGCCCGTCGGATCGCCATCATCTCGGCATGCGCGGTCGCGTCCGGCAATTCCTTCGTCTGATTGCGCTCGCCCGCGATAACCTTGCCGTCGAGGACGATCACGCACCCCAGCGGCGACGTTGAGGGATCGGAACCCTTCGATCGCGCGATCGCGATCGCCTCGCGCATCCAGCGTTCGTCATCCTGAGTCATCGTCTCGGCTCCCTGTTACGGTCGCACAACGCGTAGCGTGCACAATGGATCGTTCGGCGCAGTCGTAGTTGCTTGCCGAGGATGGCCGAACGCTACCGCTCCTTGCTGCGGGTTGCGAAGACAGGCTCTAAGACGGTCATCTTGCAGGGTCATAGGGTTTGTGCAGGCGGACGATATCGTCATACGATCCGCGCAGCCAAGTATCGATATCGGCGGGTCCAGGATCGTGATCATCGCTTTTGGGTGGATCGGCGCCCAACATGTTGGGATCGCACGTGACGCGGCGTACGCCGGACCGCCTAGCCTTACGTTGCCATAGAAACGATAGAAGCAGCCCCCCATCTAACGGCTCATGACCAATAGCATTCTTCATCTCGGGCTGATGGAAGACACGGAAATCGAGCTCGATCTGGCCGCCCTAGAATTGGCCGCGCTCGATCATCCCGGTATCGATCTCGAGGGATATATCGACGAACTCACCGACATAGAAATAGCCCTGCGCGCTGCTGACGGCGACGCAGTGGGCAGCGCTGCTCAGGCCCAGGCCCTGAGCAGCGTGATGGTGGAAGAATTCGGGTTCTCCGGCGACCGCGTACACTATGACGATCCGCAGAATGCGGACCTGATCGCGGTTGTCGATCGTCGGCTTGGCCTGCCGATCAGTCTGTCGATCCTCTATGTGGCGATGGCACGACGTCTCGGATGGTCGGCAATGCCGCTCAATACCCCCGGTCACGTCCTGGTGCGCCTTGGCGACGCGTCGGATGCGCTGATCATCGACCCCTTCAACGATGGTCGCATCGTCGCCCCTGCACAGGTGCAAGCCTTGCTAGAGCAGATGACGGGCCAGGCACGGTTTTCCGACGGGATGCTTCCCCTGTCGAACCGGTCGGCGCTCGTCCGCCTGCTGCTCAACCAGGCGACCCGTGCCGAGCAGGCCGGGGATCCCGCACGCGCGCTGGTCCTGTACGACCGTATGACGATCGTAGCACCCACGCACGCCCATGGTTGGTGGGAGCGCGCCAGACTTAAGCTGGTCGTAGGTGATGTGGCCGGCGCCCGCAGCAGCCTTAGCGCGATGCTGGAGATCACCCGGGACGACGATCTGCGCCTGCAGGTATCGGCAGCGCTCGATGCCCTTCCCCGGCCAACGCCGTCATGAATATTGCGGTGGATCGACCCTTGCCGTGATGCCTTATCCTAAGCGCGTCCACCGGCGCTCATGCCAGGCCCGGGACTGAACCGCGTCTCCGAAACGCCAGAACCGGGTCTCGCGTGTATGGGGACCTGCGCGGACGAGCGTCCAGCACTCACCCGTCGGCAGCTCGACAATGCGGTGAATGTGCGCGGCATCGACATGGTAGGTTTCGCCCGGGATGCGGTGGACGAGCTCGCTGTGCCAACCACCGCCTGGATCCAGGTGGAGCACCTCTTCGACATAGCCGCCATCAAGGATCTCGGTGTCGAAGCTCCAGGGGTGATCATGCGGCGTCGCGTGCGGCTCTTCCATCTTGAACCGGTGTAGCGCGCGTCCGTCATCCAGATGGTATTTAGTGAATGCCCGCGACATACGCTCGACGCTGACGATCCGCGTGCCGTCAGGAACGCGAGCAACGGCTGCTCGCGGTAGTCTCATACTCACGGATCAGACACCTCTTCATAACAGCCAGCGCGGCGCAGTTGGCGGACGATCCCGTTGAACGCCGCGGTCACGCCCTGTGCCCTGCCGATCTCGTTCTCTTGGGCTGCGGCATCCCAGTAGAGTTCGAGTGGCCAGCGTTCCGGGCAGTGCGGCAGCAGGCAGCGCAGCGCCAACCGGATTTCGACGACATCGACGCGCGCGTCCGAGCAGCGCGCAACGCCGCCACGCAAGATATGCACCGACAGCGCGATGACAACGCGCTGATGACGGACGAGTTTGGCCATTAGTGGAAGTCGTGAGATTTGAACTTCACGACGGCTTCCGGATCCATGCCGTCCGCATGGGGCGGCCAGTAAGAGTTGCGAGGGGCAGGACTCCAGCCCTTGTCGCCACGGTCGGGGGAGCCGGCATGTTTCGCGCCATCGCCGCGACCCGTCCGGTGCGGGAACGACATCTCGCCGACCCGGTGCAGCAGGTCACCGTGGTCGATGATCCGGTCGCAAATGACGTGGATAACCTCGCCCTCCTTCTGCACCCTGCCCTTCATGCCGATCATCGACGCGGACATGACGGTGCGGCGCTGCCGCTCGAACCGATCGGGCCACAGGATGCCGTTGGCGATTCCCGTCTCGTCCTCGATCGTGATGAACAGCACACCCTTGGCAGACCCCGGCTTCTGGCGAACGAGGATGATGCCGGCGACTTCGACATGCCGTCCGTCGCGAATGGTCGCCAGGTCCGCGCATTTGGTCACGCCACGCCTGGCCAGCTCGTCACGGACGAAGGTCAGCGGATGCGCGCGCAACGAGAGCTGCAGCGCGCGGTAGTCCTCGATCACCTCACGACCGTCGGTCAGCGGCCGCAGTTCGACATCAGGCTCGATACCTTCCGCGCTGACGGCATGGTCCGCGCGATCGGCCGCGGCGAACAGCGGCAACGGCGCTTCGCCGAGCCCCCTCACCTTCCATAAGCCCTGCCGACGATCGGCACCAAAGCTATGGAAGGCGTCGCCGTCCGCGAGCTTCTCGATTGCGGCGCGCTGGACGCCCGATCGTCGCCACACGTCTTCGACGCTCTCGAACGCGGTCAGCTCGCGCGCGCCGACGATCTTCGCACCGTCCGCGTTGGACAGGCCGCGGATCTGTCGGAGCCCGAGCCGGACAGCGAGATAGCGCCCGCCGTTCTTCTCCAGCGTGCAGTCCCACCGGCTTGCGTTGACGCATGGCGGTCGAACCTCGACACCGTGCGCGCGTGCATCGCCGACGATCTGTGCCGGCGCGTAGAACCCCATCGGCTGCGCGTTCATCAGGCTCGCACAGAACACGTCGGGATGATGATGCTTCATCCACGACGACGCGTAGGAGATCTTGGCGAACGAGGCCGCGTGGCTTTCCGGAAAGCCGTATGAGCCAAAGCCCTCGAGCTGGCGGAAAGTACGCTCGGCGAAGTCTCGCGGATATCCACGCTCGACCATGCCCTCGACCAGCTTCTCCGAGAAATGGGATACGCCGCCCGTCACCTTGAAGGTCGCCATGGCACGGCGCAGCTGATCCGCCTCGGCCGGAGTGAATCCGGCACCGACGATCGCGACCTTCATCGCCTGCTCTTGGAAGAGCGGAACGCCCAGCGTCTTCTCCAGCACGGCACGCAGTTCGGGCCGGGGATACTCGGGCTTCTCCAGCCCCTCGCGCCGACGCAGATACGGATGGACCATGTCCCCTTGGATCGGTCCCGGCCGCACGATCGCGACCTGAATCACCAGATCGTAGAAGCGGCGCGGTTTCATCCGCGGCAGCATGCTCATCTGCGCGCGACTCTCGATCTGGAAGGTGCCGAGCGTGTCGGCCTTGGAGATCATCGCGTAGACGTCGGGATCGTCGTCCTGCAGGTCGGCAAGCCCTACTCGCAGCCCTTTGTCCGCCTCGAGCATGTTGAAGGCGCGGTTCATGCAGCCCAGCATGCCGAGGCCCAGCACGTCGACCTTCATGAACTTCAGCGCATCGATGTCATCCTTGTCCCATTCGATGATTTGGCGGTCTTCCATGGCCGCGGGCTCTATCGGGACGAGGTCATCTAGGCGGTCATGGGTTAGGACGAACCCGCCCGGGTGCTGCGACATGTGGCGCGGTACGCCAATCAGCTTGCGCGCTAACTCCAGCGTCAGCCTAAGCCGGCGATCGCCGATGTCGAGGTTAAGCTCCTCGACCTGCTTCTCGCCGACGCCATCGGCCGACCAGCCCCAGACCAGACCCGCGAGTGACGAGGTGAGGTCTTCCGGCAGACCGAGCACCTTGCCGACGTCGCGAACCGCTCCACGGGCCCGATAGCGTGTAACGACGGCAGTCAGCGCGGAATGGTTTCGGCCGTAGGTCTCGTAGATCCACTGGATGATCTCTTCACGACGCTCATGCTCGAAATCGACGTCGATGTCGGGCGGCTCCCGGCGCTCCCCCGACACGAACCTTTCGAATAGCAGCTCATGCTTGATCGGATCGATCGAGGTGACGCCCAACACGAAGCAGACGCACGAGTTGGCAGCCGATCCTCGTCCCTGACACAGGATACCGCGCCGGCGGGCTTCCCGCACGATCGCGTAGACGGTGAGAAAGTACGGCGCATAGCCAAGCTCGCCGATCAACCGCATTTCGTGCGTTATCTGGTCGGTATAGGCCTGCGGCACGTCGCCATCGAACATCCGCTCGACCGCTTCTTTGGCTAGTTTCTGGAGCGCTTCCTGTGCCGTCAGACCATCGATCAGCTTCTCATGCGGGTACTGATACTGAAGCTCGCCAAGATTGAAGGTGCAGATCCGCGCGATGTCGACGCTTGCCTGCAACGCGTCGGGATAGGCGCGGAAGCGCCGGACCATCTCGTCGGGCGATTTCAGCGCGCGATCGGCGTTCACCTCACGGCGATAGCCAAGCTCGTCGACGGTGCATTTCTCGCGCACCGCTGTCACTACGTCCTGCAGCAGCCGCGCGTCTGGCGCGTGATATAGCACGTCGCCTGTCACAACGGCGCGCACGCCGGCACCGCCAGCCTGCCGCGCGAGCGCATCGATCCGAACTGCGTCTCCTGGTCGGCGCCGCTGGAACAGCGCCATGTAGCCGCGACGACCGTAGATCGCCTTCAGGTCGACTAACGCGGCCAGGTTCTCGTTGTCCGCCTCGTGCGGCAGCAGGATGGCGATGACGCCTTCAGACCATGGCTCTAGGTCCTGCCAATGAAGCAGGCAGCCCCCCTTTCCCGCCCGCTTCTTACCGACGGTCAGCAGTCGCGTAATTCGCGACCAGGCCGACCGATCGATTGGGTAAATCAGCAAACGACGACCGCATGATAGATCGATGCGCGTGCCCGCGATCGAGCGGACGCCAGTGGCTTTCTGCGCTTCCCATGCACGCACAACGCCGGCAACGGTGCCGATGTCGCTAACGCCGATCGCCGGGTAGCCAAGCACGGCAGCGGCCGCGAACAGCTCGTCCGGACTGGACGCACCGCGCAGCAGCGAGAAGTGTGTCAGCACCTGAAGCTCGACATAGTGGGTCATCCGAAGACCCCGTGCATCCACCAGCTAAGATCGCCAGTGTCGTCCTCGAAGCCGTCACCGCGGCGGAACACCCAGTAGCGACCGCCTGCCTCATCCTCGACGCGGTAATAGTCGCGGACCGCCCACACCTCGGCATCGCGACGCCACCATTCGCCGTGAACCCGCTCTGGTCCGTCGCCGGCGACGACCTTGTACGTCTTGCCCCTCCACTCGAACCGCTTCGGCGGTTGGTCAGGCATCAGCGCCATGACCCGGTGCAAAGGCTCTGGATGCGCGAAGAGACGGATCGGGCGTTGCCAGACCGGCCAGTCTCCCGGCACCAAGTTCGGATCGGAACGGACAACTGCCCGCTCCGGTACATGGCTTTCGACAGGCGCGATGCGAAAGACGGCGTTCCCCCCGATCCGTCCGGCGATGAGGTCGACCAGGCGCGACGGATCGCGCACCAGTGTCTCACCGGCGAGGACAGCGCCAAGGTCGACCGCATCAAGTGGCTCTGTGTGCGGGGCCACCAGCGAGAATTGCTCAAGCCCCATGCCCGGGTCGATGCGCTCGATGCGCAGCTTTAGCAGCCGCAGGAGATGCGTCACCTCGCGGGTCGGCCGAGATGTGCCTACCGCCACGATCTGCTCGCTGCCGTCGACACACAGGCCGGTCAGGCGCAACGACCTGGCACCAAGCCCCTTGGCCTGTAGCAGCTCCGCGAGGTCGCGCAGCAGGTCACCCATGACCTGCTCGATCGCCTCGGCGGTGCTGATCGGCTCCAGCAAGCGGCGCTCGACGGCCGGCACCTCCATGTCCTCACGCGGGGTAATCGGCTCTGCCATTCCCCCCAAGGCCTGATCGAGGCGCGTGATTGCTTGCAGGCCAAGCCGTCGTGCCAACGGCCCGCGCGCGACCGGCAACAGATCCGCAACTCGCTCGAAGCCGAATTTGCGCGCCGCGGTAAGCGCTGTGGGCGTCAGGCGCAGTGCGGCTACCGGCAATGGACTCAGTGCCTCGACCGTCCCGCGTGGCTCCACATGGGTCAGATCCTCCCTTCCGAAGCGCGCCAGCGCATGAGCAGCGCCTGGTGTGTCGGCGACCGCCACGCGGGCGGTGAAGCCGGCGCGACGGCAAAAAGCGACCAGGCGACGGCAGAACCGCTCCTCCCCACCATGCAGGTGGTCGCAGCCAGCAAGGTCGATCCAAAGGCCGTCGGCCGGCGTCACCGCCGCGATCGGCGACCAGCGCCGGACCGCCAGCAGCGCAAGGCGATCGAGCAGAGCCGCGTCGGCTTCGGGCTCCACCGGACGGAAGTCGAGGTCGGACACCAGCGCGCGTGCGTGAGTGGCCGCCATGCCGGGGTGGATGCCGAGCGCTTGTGCACCGGTGCAAGCGTGCACGACCTCTTCGCGCCGCCCGACCTTACCAACCAACGCAAGCGGTGCGTGCTCAACTGGCAGCGCTACAGGCGCAAAGGCGCGTAGAGCGGGTGCCGCAGCCTTGTACGGATGGCTTGCCGCCTCCGATCGCCGGCCAAGCTCGCGCATAGGCGGGTGCGCATGATTTGGCAGCGCGGCGATCTGCGTTTCAACGTCCCCGCGTGATTGTACACCGTCTCGAGCCCAGCGAGCGCCAGGACGCCAACCGCCGCCTCGGGGTACCGAACAGGCACCCGGATCGTCGTCGACCGGTAGTTGCAGGGCTGGCCGTTCAGGCAGCCGCGTAGCGGGCCGTTCCAGCCGTCTCAGCCGCTCGATGGCCAAGTTCGGCAGGAACAGCGAGACGACCCGTCTCATCGCTGCCCTCCACTATCAGGGAAAAAGACCCGCCGGTCCGCTGCCGTGCGAGTTCGACTGACCAACGTGCCCGCCCCACTCCCGCGACGCTCAGCCGCTCGGACGACGCGCTGGCGATCCGCCAGCGCGTCCAGGCAGCGGACGGCTCACTCAACGGATCATGCTCACGTCCCCGCCAACGCCGCAAAAGCAGCACCGGAATATCCGCTTCGGCCGCGACGAGTTGAAGGCGGCGGGTCGCGACCATCGAAACTCTGCTCGCTTCTGCAATCACCGCCGATGGCGTGCCATCGCGGACAGCGTCCTCGACGACAGCCAGCAGAGCCGCATCGTCGTTCGGCTGTGCGTAGATCACATTGGCAGAGCACAGTCCGACTTGCGCCAAGCCTGGCGCGTAAAGGTCGTTCCGGCAGCTTGCCCACAGAACCAGCCCGTTGAGCGCCTGCGCTTCGCGCCCTGCGATGCCGGCAAGGAACAGCGTGGCTGCCGCATCATCGACGAGCGAGCAAGTCCGCGACGCTACCTCGTGAAGCGCTCCGCCACGAAGCCCTCCCCCATTCAGACGGCCGTCCAGATCGGCAATGCCGAACGGCATGACACGGTAGTCGGCAACCGGCATCGCGACCGTACGCAGGTGCGCGATGCTGTGGGGTAAGGACTCGGAACCGACGGATGACATACTGGCTAGACTCTACTCGTTCCCTTTATGTTCCGTTACCAACTGCTGTTGGTCAACGGGTAAATGTCGATCGTTCGGACTCTTTGCGCTTGACCGCGGCTCAGGGCGGTACGGAACGGGTGCGCAACGAATCGTAAACAGAGCGGAACGAATTCGCTTTCGTTCTGGTCGCGATTGACTCATGGAATCGTCATGCCGATCCGCCCCGAGAACCGCTGGCTCTATCCGATCGACTGGCGGCAGCTGTCGCAGACGGTTCGGTTCGATCGCGCCGGGGCCAAGTGCGAGGGATGCAGTCGGCCGCATCTGCGCCGTGTGGTCCACTTGGGCGACGGACGCTGGTGGGACGCCGATGTCCGTTGCTGGCGGTCGGACCGGGGCAAGCGTATTTCGATGAAAGCAGGGTTCGTCCTGGCGTCGGTCCGGGTGACGTATGTCGTTCTGGCCTGCGCACACCTCGATCATGATCCCGGCAACAGCGCGCCTTCGAACCTCAAGGCGTTATGTCAGCGCTGCCACATGATCCACGATGCGGCCGAGCATCGCTGGCAGCGCTGGTGGAATGTCTTTCGGCTCCGGGCGATCCGGGATCTCTACGAGGATCCTCGCGTCACACGCGAGCGCATCGCTAACCGTTAGAGATCGATGTTACGGGCGCGCATTGCCTCGGCTGCCAAGTCTGCGATTGGTCCCCGCCCTGCGGTCGCCTCATAGACTTCGGCGACATCGTGATCCGCGAGCTTGACCAGCATGAGGCGAACCGCCGCAACGCTTGCCTCGTCCAGTACGGTCTTTGTCTCGTCATTCGTCATGGCTAAGGTCCGCCAGTGTTTCCGATGGAGAACGAATAGCATGAACGTAAGTGACCTGGCCAAGGGCGTCGCCGAAGCGACCGGTTCGAACGAGGCCGATGCAAAGAAGGCGATCACCGCCGTATTCGACCAGATCGCGGCCGCAGCCGTGAAGGGCGAGGAAGTTTCAATCCCAGGGTTCGGCAAGTTTACCGTCAAGGACCGCCCGGAGCGCGAAGGCCGTAACCCCGGCACCGGTGAGGCGATCACGATCGCGGCCTCAAAGAAGGTTGCGTTCACGGCCGCCAAGGGGCTGAAAGACAAGATGTAAGGCATGTGCGCCGACGAGCGATCTCGTCGGCGCCAACCCGAGGGATAGGCTTCGTGTGCAACCGGTATCGTATGACCGCAAAAGAGGTCGACCTTGCGGTCACCTTCGGTATCCGACCTCCTTATGAAAAGGATGAGGAATATCCCGCCGGTGACATCTTCCCGACCGGCAAGAAGACCCCGTTCTACGGCAAGGTGATCGTGCAGGACGGCGCCGAGCGGAAGCTCGAGCGGATGGAATGGGGCGTGCCGACGCAAGTACCCAGCGCGCGCGACCCCTCGGTCAAACTTACCAAGTACGTGACGAACGTGCGGAACCTTAACTCCAGCTTCTGGCGATCGATGCTGACGACGCCGGCGCGACGCTGTCTCGTCCCGGTCACCGCTTTTTCTGAATATGGGTTGGCGCCTGGCGAAGACGGCAAGAAGCCCTTGCACTGGTTTGACGTGCCCAGCCGCCCAATCTTCGCCTTTGCTGGCATCTGGCGTCCGACCGAGCGCGGTGACGCCTATGGATTCCTGACGACCGATCCGAACGCGATCGTGGCGCCTATCCACCCCAAGGCCATGCCGGTCATCCTACACGACGATGATTACGATCGTTGGCTGACAGCGCCCTGGGACGAACTGAAGGACTTGGTCGCGCCCTACCCATCGCAGTTGATGCGCGTTGAGGGCAAGGCATCGGCGGACGCGGAGGACGCCCGATCACCTGTGCTATTCTAGCCTTTGAACCCCGAAAGGTGACTGACAATGACAGAAGCGACGTGGGGCGAAAGCGCCAAGACCCCGGACATCAACTGGCGAATGAGCGCGTCGTTGGAAAACGTGCCTCGCGGTGACACCGATATCGCCGAAGTGACGAACCTCGAGCGAGCCGTGCGGGATTGGGTCAGGCTGGACCCTGAAAATAGAGAAGCGGCGACCTTGACCACGGATCATGCCGTTCAGATCGAAGGGGTTTCCAGTACGACGTTCACTGGCGAAGCTATCGCAGCCCTAGTCGAGCATTTGCCGGCCACTCCAACCGTAGAAAAGTAATTACTATGGTGAAATCCAGCGTCAGTTTCGAGCGCGGTGACGGATATTGGGTGGCGGAGCGTGATAGCATCGGCTTCACCGGCACGACCGACTTTGGTCCCGTCGAGTTTCTGATCACCAGCGAAGCGTTGGCCGAGATGCTAAACCCGGAGCTGGACGGAATTGATCCGGAAACTGCGGTTGAGGTCTTCATCGAGTTCGAAAGCGACATTTACCGCATCGCTCAGCGTGAGTTTGTGAAACGCCTAGGTGGTGAGCCACCGATCCTGCTTACGACTTCAGATGTGGCGCTTTAGCGTCGAAGTACGTTCGCGATTCAACTGGTTCAATGGTCCGGAGCGGGTTACGCTTCGGACCCACGTCGTCTCCATGCCTATTTCAGTAAAAGCCGCCCTCTTCTCGCTCCTCCGCGCCTTCCTCTTGCGCTTCCTCAAGATCGTTTGGCTCTTGTTCGTCGGCGATTGGTTTATCCTCAAGGGTATCTTTCGGCCCGTTGCTGTCGTCCGGTAGTTCATTGACGTCGGTTTCAAATGCGGGTTCTTCGACTATTATCGCTGAGTTGTAATTCACCGTTTTACCAGTCCTAAGCATTCGGCAAAATAAAGCAGGGCCGCCTCGCACCAATGGTTCCTAGAATTAACCTATTTGAAGCGGACTACAAACCGTATGCCTATGGAGAGTTGATGACGAACGCGGATATAGTAAGACGCCGCTCCCCCTAGAAACTGTATTGGGAACGGAACGTGTAATCCCACTCATGGCAATCTCGCGCCGTAGGCTTTCACGCTACGAACGCATGAATGGGATTTCACGTGAGGCGTCTTGAAGCGAACGTTTCACATCCCCTTCGTTTGAGACGGAACATTACGAATTGTGTAGCAAGGCAGGCCCAAACGGAATTACTTAACCTTTTGCGGCCATACGGCATACGGCGGGCTTCAATCTATCGGACTGTCTGTGAAACCTTACTCGACAGAAACACAGCGGCTAGCAGCCTTACAGTCGTACGCCCTGCTGGGTACCCGACCTGAACTGGCTTATGATCAAGTCACTGCGCTTGGCTCAAAACTTTTCGACGTACCGATTTGCATGATCTCGCTTGTTGGCGAGACCGAGCAATGGCTGAAGTCACACCACGGCATCGACCTGTGCTCCACCGAACGTTCCCTGTCATTCTGCGCGTACACTTTGACCATGGACGAGCCGCTGGTTGTGTTCGACGCGTCTGTCGACCCACGCTTTCGGGATCACCCGATGGTAACCGGAGAGGCAGGCGTGCGCTTCTATGCGGGCGCGCCCTTAATTAACGCCGAGGGGCACCATCTCGGCGCGCTCTGCATTATCGACACCAAGCCACGCTCTGCCTTTAGTGGTGTCGAACGTGAGCTCCTCAGCGACCTTGCATCAGTAGCCATCACGATCATGGAAAAGCGACGGGCAGGCCTACTAAACCGCGCAATAGGCGGCTTTGCAAACGTTATAGGGCTGGCACTGATAACCTCTGACGCAGAAGGCCGCATTACCTTCTGGAATCCGGCGGCCGAGACGCTGTTCGGTCATTCGCCGTCAGAGGTGATCGGTCGACCGGTCGAGCTTATCATCCCGGCACGTTTCCAGGCAGAACATGCTGCCGGGTTCAGGAAGGTCGCGGCAGGGTGCACGTCGAAGCTGTCAGGCAAGTCGGTGGAGCTCGTCGCTGTCCGTAAGGACGGCACCGAGTTCCCAATCGAGATGAGAATGGCGAGTTGGCTTGGCCCCGCGGGAGTCGAGTTCGGTGCCCAAATTCATGACATCACCGAGCGCCGACAGCGAGAACGGCGTCTCGAGCATCTTGCTCATTATGATGCGCTCACTGGACTGCTGAACCGCACCGGCTTTCGCGAGAGGCTGGAAGAGAGGTGGTTCTAGGAATCTGAACAGCGGGGATAAGTGGATTGCCGATCTAACAGCGGCCATGCTGGCCGCGAAGAG
>NZ_JAPZPP010000002.1:0-1039386 GCF_040407495.1 Sphingomonas faeni
AGCATCTGGTTTTTTGCGACCACTGCGTCCAGACCGTTGAGGCCGTCCGCTGCGGTGACACCCCTCTAGGGCCGCCTCACAAACCCGTCAAACGCTTTTTTACAGTTTGAGGTCAGTTTTTGGAAAAACCAGTGTCGCGCGCCTGAGCAAGCCCTCCGTCGACCTTAGCGAGGATGCAGCCGGGCGAGCGCAATGCCGGCAAGGTTCTGGGCTCGACCGATATGCCGGATACGGACGCGGTCAAAACGTTCGGCCAGTGCCGCGAACCTACTACGGTGCACTTCCAAGTCTGCCGAACGGCACCGCGCCTTACCGCTGGCTTGCGTCACGACCAGGGTAGAATCGCCTAGCAGCGTGATGTCGCGATCGCCTTCTAGTTGAGCGATCTCCAACGCATGGATCGCGGCTAGCCATTCGGCGTCGCTGTTTGTGCCCTCACCCAGATCGTGCCGGTAGTGGGTAACGCCCTTGCGGACGACGGCACATTCGATCGGGCCAGGGTTTGGCCGGCATCCGCCATCGAAGAACAGCTTGGTCGACTGCCCGTATGTCATCAGGCCTTCACTCGCACCTTCGCCATTGCTTTGCCCGATGGGTTACGCTTCCTGTGTGCCAGCGCTGCGCCGATCGCGATCATGCCAAGGCCAGCGACTGGCGAACCACGACGGATCGACCGCAGACCGCCCAGCGCCAGAAGCGACGCGGGCAAGCCTGCATGCACGCCACCCAAATGGGCTACGGCCAAGACCGCTGCCCCGTCCGGCTCCTCGGCCTGGATGACTTGCCTCTGCTCGATGTCGGTCGCGACCGTGTCAGCGACGGTCGCGCCTCGGCCACCCCTCGGCGCCGGCGTCCCGGTCGTCATATCGCGCGTCGTCTGATGTTCAAGTTCCGAATTCAGTTCTGCGCCGAGCAGGAAGACGTAGGCCGACAGCCATAGCCACGTCAGCAGCACGATGACCGCGCTCAGCGATCCATAGGTTGCGCCGTAATTTCCGAAGCGCGACACGTAGACGCCGAACCCTATCGTCGCACCAAGCCAGATGACGGTTGCGGCCAGCGAGCCCGGGGTCAACCAGATCCACTTCGCCTTGTGACGGTTGGGGCCGAATCGATACAAGCATGCCGCCGCCGTAACGCCCAGCGAAGCGAGCACGCCGTAACTTACGAGGCGGATCGCCAGAAGCAGGATCTCTGGCGCGCCGGGTATCAGGCTATCGAGCAGCGCGAACGCCGCGGTCGAGAAGGCGGCGACCAAGGCGAGCATCACGGCACCACCGGTGATCGCGAAGGCAAGCAGGTTCAGCGCGATGAACCCGCGGGTTTCTTTCTCTTCATAGGCGATGTTGAGAGCGGTGACGATCGACGATGCGCCCTTCGTGCCGCCGTATAAGGCGATGCCCAGCGCGATGAGGAGGCCGAAACCCTTCTTGCCCTCTGACGTATTGACGACGGTCGCAAGCTGGTCGCCGATTACCCTTGCCGCATCTTCGGGGAGGACGTTGAACAGCGCGCGGATGTTCGCGACCACCGTGGCGGTGTCGGCGACTAGACCGTAGATCAGTACCACCGATGCCAGCAGCGGAACGATCGCGGCGAACCCGTAGAATGCGGTACCCGCTGCGATGAGACCGATATTGTCATCGTTCCCTTCGGCCCAGGTACGCTTCAGGACCTTCCACCATTCGCGTGCCGACATCGACCAGGGGCTGGTGGCCTGATGCTCGGATGGTGTTTCGTGCGTGCTCAGCGTCTTGCCCCCTTCGGTATATTGCTGCCCAACGCCGCACGGACGCAAACGGACCCTCAGAGTTGCCGCAGAGCCTGTGCGGGCCGCGCGCCGAGAATGGGCCACGCACCGATCAACCCGATCACCATCGTCAGCCCCGCCCCGCCCAGCAACGTCGCCAACACCGTCGCGTAATCCGGGCGCCACTCGAAGCTGAAGAGCTGCGTCACGACATACCAGGCTCCACCGAGCCCGAGCAGCAACGCGAGTACCGACAGCACGATACTAAGGAACGCGTATTCGAGCGCCTGCACCGCCAGCACCTGCCGGCGGGTCGCGCCGAGCGTCCGCAGGATCACGCCATCATAGGTACGCGCCTCCCGCGCCGCGGCGATCGCGCCGATCAGCACCGCGATCCCGGCCAGGATCGCCACCGACGCCGCCGCGGTGATCGCGGTCGCCATCTGTGAGACGATATCGCGGACCTGGCCCAGCACGCCGCGAACCTCGATCACCGAGACCGATGGAAAGCGCGGCAGCAATGCGCGCATGACAGGCGCTTCCTGCCCCGGTGCGAGCTCGATCGTCGCCGCTAGATTATGCGGCGCGTCCTCGATCGCGTTGGGCGAGAAGACCATCACGAAATTGAAGCCGAGCGTATCCCAGTTGATCCGGCGGAACGACGCGATGTGCGCGGTCCGCTCGACGCCAAGCAGGGTGTAGGTGAGCGGATCGCCGATCTTGAGATCGAGCACCTTGGCCAGTCGCTCGTCGATCGAGACCAGCGGCGGCCCCTTATAGTTTCGCGGCCACCACCTTCCGGCAGCGAGTTCGCTACCCTCAGGCAAGGTCGCGGAGTAGGTCAGCCCGCGCTCGCCGCGCAACGCCCATGCGCCATCGGGCAGCGTCTTGAGATCGGAGACGCGCGTCGTGCCGTAGCCGGTGATCGTGCCGCGCATCGCGGGAACGGTGCGGATGACCGGGTGGATCGCCACGCTTTCGATCGTCCGCCGGAACTCCGCCTCGCGGTCGGGTGGAACGTCCAAGGCGAACAGCGCCGGCGCACGCTTCGGTACGGTGAGCGCGATGTTCGCGTCGATGCTGGTGCGAATACCGGCGAGCAGAACGAACAACGTCAGGCCGAGACCGAGTGCGACGACCAGAGTGCCGGTCCGCGCCCCAGGGCGGTGGAGCCCGGCAATGGCGAGGCGCAGCAACGGCTTGCGCGAGCGGGGAAGCGCCGCGGCGATCCGACGTACGGCCCAGCCGAATCCTGCCAACACCAATAATACGCCGGCCACCGCCGCGAGGAATTCTGCGCTGAGGCCGGGCTGGTCCGCGGTCGACAGCGCCAGTGCGACGATCGCGGCGCCTGCACCGAGTACCCAGGGCAAGGTCCGGCGCAATGGCACGGACCGATTGCCGAACACGCCGCGCAACAGGCCCGCCGCGGGAATGCTGCCCGCCTCGATCAGCGGTGGAGCGGTGAAGGCTAGCGCGATCAGCATGCCGTACGCAGCGGCGAGCACAAGCGGCGCGAACTGGAGCGAGAATTGCGGCGCGACCGGGAGGACGTCGCCCGCGAGCCAGACGATCAGTGGCACCGCTGCGGCGCCTGCAACCAGACCGGCAACGATACCCATCGTTGCCACGACCGCGACTTCGAAAAGGTAGATCTTGGCGATGAGGCCGGACGTCGCGCCGAGCACCTTCAAGGCTGCGATACTACTGCGGCGGGCGGCAAGATAGGACGAGACGCCGTTGCCGACGCCGATGCCGGCGATAACCAGCGCGGACAGCCCCACCAGCAGCAGGAACTGGCCCATGCGATCGACGAAGCGTTCGGCGCCAGGCGCGGCGCGATCTCGCGTCTTGGTCTCCCAGCCGCCGGTCGGGAATGCCGCCTTGAACCGATCGACCGCGGTCGTCGGCGAAGCGTTGGGCGAAAGGCGAACCCGGTATTTGCTTTCGTACAGGCTGCCGGGCTGGACGAGACCGGTGCGCGCGATGCCTGCCATCGAGACGATCGCGACAGGGCCGAGCGTGAAGCCCTCGCCGAGCCGGTCCGGTTCGTTCGCGATCACGCCCGCGACGGTAAAATCGGCAATCCCGAGCCGTACGTGCGCGCCGCGGCCGACCCCGAGCCTTTGCGCCAAGGCCGGGACAATCCAAATCGCCTTTGGATCGTCGACCTTCGCGACCGATCCACCCTGTAACGCCAGCGTCCCGTAAAGCGGATATACCGCGTCGACGCCCTTGAGCTGGACCGGTACGCTGTTGGTGCCCTGGATCGCGGTCGCCTGCATCCGCACGGTCTCGGACACCGTGCCGAGCCGCGCCAACGCAGCACGCTCGTCAGGCGTGGCGGCGCGCTGCGACGTGCCGAACTCTACGTCGCCGCCTAGGATCGCACTTCCCCGCGCCGCAAGCTCACCGTCGATCGACTGCGTTAGGCTGCCGATCGCGGCCAGCGCGCCGACGCCAAGGAACAGGCATGCCAGAAGAAGCCGCAGCCCGCGAAACCGCAGATCGAGTTCTCGACGGGCAAGCCGCCACGCCAGTGGCCATTCGCTCACCGCAAGCGATCCGCGGCGATCTGGCCGTCGGCGAGTTCGACGATACGGTCGCAGCGCGCGGCGAGTACCGGATCGTGGGTGATGATGATCAGCGTGGCACCGGTCGCGGCGCGGCGGTCGAAAAGGAGGTCCATGACTGAGGCGCCGGTGGCGGCGTCGAGGTTGCCGGTCGGTTCGTCGCCGAAGACGAGCGCCGGACGCGGGCCGAGCGCGCGGGCGATCGCCACGCGCTGCTGCTCGCCACCGGACAATTGCGTGGGGTAATGGCCGATCCGGTGCGAGAGGCCGACCGCGGCGAGTTCGACTTCCGCGCGCTCGAACGCGTCGGGCATCCCAGCCAGTTCCATCGGCACGGCGACGTTCTCAAGTGCGGTCATCGTCGGGAGCAGGTGGAAGGCCTGAAGGACGATCCCGATCCGCCCACGCCGCGCGCGCGCCAGAGCATCCTCGTCGAGCGTGCCGAAATCGAGCCCCGCCACCTGAACCTGGCCGCTCGTCGCGCGCTCGAGTCCGGAGAGTACCGCCATCAGCGACGACTTGCCCGATCCGGATGGCCCAAGCAGCGCGACGCTGGTGCCCTGTGCGATGTCGAGATCGATTCCCTTGAGGATTGTCGTCGCGGCAGTCGATGCGCCGAGTGTCAGCGTGACATCGCGCGCCGAGATCACCATATCGGCGGAAGCAGGTTCGGACATGGAGACCAATATCTTGGAGAAACAAATGCGATTCTGGCCTCTTTATGGGGGCGGACTGGCGCTTCTCCAAGCAGGGTTGCTGGCCGGATGCGATCGGACACCCGAAGTCCCTGCCCCGCCGCCCGCGACGAACACCGTATCGTCGGTTGCCGCGACCCCAGAGCCGCAGGGTCCGGAGCGCCTGATCCTGGCCTTTGGGGACAGCCTGTATGCCGGTTACGGCCTCGACCGCGGTCAGAGCCTGCCCGATGCGCTGCAGAACCGGTTGCGCAAGGACGGGATCAATGCGACGATCGTCAATGCCGGCGTCTCGGGCGACACCAGCGCAGCGGGACGGCAGCGGTTCGCGTTCGCGTTTGACAACATGAAGCGCAAACCAGACCTCATCCTGCTCGGGCTTGGCGGCAACGATGCTCTTCGCCAGATTTCGCCGGCTGAAACGCGCGCCAACATGACGGCGATGATGGACGAGGCGAAGCGTCGCGGCATTCCGGTAATGCTGACCGGCATGATGGCGCCGCCCAATCTCGGTCCGGAGTATTCCGCCCAGTTCAACGACATATGGACCGACTTGGCCAAATCCTATCATGCCAAATTGTACCCCTTCATCCTCGATGGCGTTATCGGCAACGCCGGGTTGATGCAGGCAGACCATGTCCATCCCAACCGTACAGGCGTCGACCGGATTGCGGCCCGCGTTGCACCCGTGCTGGAAAACGCGTTAGGACAGCCGGGATGACGGCACTGGATCGCCGCCATCGATAGTCTCGCGAAGGATCGTGCAAACCACGACGCGTGACACGATCATTTGGCTACGCGACCGGCAAGAACGGCGCGCGAGCAGGGAAAAGGGTTAAGGATGCAATTGAGCGGTTTGATCGCACGACTGGGGCGACATCTCGATCTCACCGACGCCGAACGTGAGGCGATCCTGCACGCCGAACGCGGCGAGCGGCGTCTGCGCGCGGGCGATGTCCTGGTCGCGGAGGGCGGTGAAAGCCACGCGCTGTACGTAGTACGCCAGGGATGGCTGCATTCGTCGACCAAGCTGGTCACCGGAGCGCGCCAGATCCTGCGGTTTCATTATGCGGGCGACCTGATCGGGACGTCGAGCATGGCATGGTCGCAAGCGGCAGCGACGCTCACCGCGATCTCGGACTGCATCGTGATCGATTTGCCCAAGACCGAACTCGGACTGTTGTTTCGCGCACAGCCGCGGATTGCCGGGCTACTCTATGCGATCGCCGCGGCCGAGAACGTCGCGATGAGCGACCGGCTGACGACGATCGGGCGTATGGGCGCGAGCGAGCGGCTGTCGACCCTATTGCTCGATATCATCGCGCGGTTGCGGGTCACGGCGGGGGGGATCGTCGACTCGTTCGACCTGCCGCTCACGCAGACCGATATCGGCGATGCGCTGGGGCTGACCAAGGTTCACGTGAACCGGACGATTCGCGCTCTGGAAAAGACCGGCGTGATCGAGCGGACCGGGCGGCGGGTGCGGATCGTCGACGAAGCGGCGCTGGTCGCCGCGACCGGGTTCACCGATCGATACGGCGAGATCGAGACCGCGTGGCTGCCGCCTGCGGTTTGAGGAAAATTCCGCTCCTCTCCCGCCACGGGGGGATCGTTAGTACAGCTTCAGGTGCGGTCGACGACGAACAGGGTCACGCGGTCGTATTTGATGTCGCCGGGATTGAAGATCGCGTCGGGGACGAACGGGCGATCGATGACCTCGATATCCTTCAGACCGGCCAGCTTGAATGTGCCGAGCTTAAGCTCCTTGGGCGGCTGACCGTCGCGCTCGAGCGTGATCGCATCGACGAACACGTCGTCATGCTTTGTGTAGAGGATGTGCGGCGCGAGCGTGCAGACCATCCGGTTGTATGTGGCCGTGATGCACTGGCGCAGCGCGATCGCCTGCAACAGCAGCGCGTTTGCGTTGGACGGAGTGGACTGGTCTGGGGTCGAGGTCATGTTGTGCATCGCAGCATAAGTTAAGGGGATCGGTGCCGTTAGGCCGAACGCGCCACAGGCGACAAGGGCTAACTTGACGCTATAGCGGGTTTTAGGCCGCCGTGCTGACCTCGTCGGTGTGAACGTCGAAGCCGACCAGACGCGCGGGGCCGAAGCTAGTGGTGAGCGCGGTATCGGTTGCGTCGCGCCCGCGCGCCATCAAGATCCGGCCGATCCGCGGGCGATTATGGCGTGCATCGAGCGTGTGCCATGTGCCGCCCAGATACACGTCGAACCATGCGGAGAAGTCCATTGCGGCGTCGACCGGCGGAATGCCGATGTCGCCGAGATAGCCGGTGCAATAGCGCGCGGGAATGTTCATGCAGCGGCACAACGTGACGGCAAGATGCGCAAAATCGCGGCAGACGCCCTGCCGTTCCTGATAGACGTCCCACGCGGTCTTGGTCGAGCGGGCAAAATGATAGCCGAACTCGACATGGTTGTGCGTGAAGTTGACGATCGCCTGGAGGCGCTGCCAACCGGCGGGGACATGGCCGAACAGCGACCAGGCGGTCTCCGACAGGCGATCGGTCTCGCAATAACGACTGCCGAGCAGGTAGATCAGGATATCGTCGGGAAGATCCTGGACCGCGTGCTGGACCACGTCGGGGGCTACTGGGTCTGGCAGGCCGCTGTCCTCGATCGTAAAATTGCAGGACAGGGTCAGGCCGCCGCTCGGCACCGTGAACCGCGTGCAGACGTTGCCGAACGCGTCAAGATAATCATAGGTCGGCACGTCGGGATCGGCAGCGATCCGGTGCGGCGTGACGAGATCCTTGTTACGCGACGGGTGCACGCTGAGCATTGCGAGCATCGGGGTTTCGACGTCGGTTTCGAAACGAATGTCATAGCCAGCCCGGATCAACATCGATGTCCCCCTGTTCAAGCAGTTAGTGATGTTTGTTGGTTAGCCGCATCATCCTCGTCGACGGTGATGTCGACCGAAACGCTCATGTCGAGGAAGCTTCCCGGAAAGCCGCTCCAGGTGCCGGAGACGGGCACCGCCTGGTAGATGTCGCGCGCGACGGCGACGCGGACGAGACCGCGATTGCCGACGATGCCATTGGTCGGATCGAACTCGACCCAGCCCGAGCCGGGGATATAGACGCGGACCCAAGCATGCGTGTTGCCGCCACCGGTGCGATGTTCCCGACGTGTCGGATTGTAGACATAGCCCGATACGAACCGTGCCGCGAAGCCGAGTGCGCGAACCGCCTCGATCATCAGCATCGCATAGTCGCGGCAGGTGCCCTTGCGCCTAGCAAGCGTCTCGATCGGCGACTGCGTGCCCTTTTCGGGACGCTGGAAATAGGTGAACTCGCGTTTGATCGCCGCAGTCATCTCGGAGAGCATAGCAAGCGTATCGGTCTGCCCGCCCGGCGCAACGAACCGCCGCGCCCAGGTGTCGATCTCGCGCAGAGGATCGTGATGCTGGCGCTCGATCGAGCGGAGCAGGTCGGGCATTTCTTCCGACGAATAGGTGAACGGATAGAAGCGCGCGTAGCGTTCGATATCGACGTTCTGGAGGTCGGCGGGCGTGTGATCGAGCCGGACGCGACTGTCGATCACGAGGTCCTTGGCACGCTTGTCGAAGGTGGCGATCGCGACGGCGTTGCCGAACACGTCGTGCAGCCAGCGGACGTCGGAGGGCTCGGGCGTGATCGTCAACCGCGTGTCGATCAAATGCTGGTCGTAGCTTTCGCGCGGTCGGACCATAATCCGGTGGTCGCCGAACGCAACCGGTTGGCGATACGAGTATTTGGTTACATGAGAGAGCGTTAGAGATGGCATCGAGGATCCACGTCGCATGAACAGCACTGCCAGCCAAACGCTGCTTGGGACCGAAGATGCCCCACCGGTCGTGCTGGTCAACCCCAAAGGCGCCTCATCGTTCCTGCTTATCGGCGATCATGCGGGAAATGCCGTGCCGGAGGCCCTGGGGTCGCTTGGCTTGAGCGACGCGGACCTGGCGCGGCATATCGGCTGGGACATCGGCATCGGCGAACTGGGGGCGCTGCTCGCGGAAAAGCTCGACGCGGTGTTCGTCCGCCAGACCTATTCGCGGCTCGTGATCGACTGCAACCGGAGCCCGAACCAGCCGGATCTGATCGCCGAGGTGAGCGACGGGACCGTGGTGCCGGGGAATGACGGGCTTGGGGAGATCGACCGCGCAGCCCGATTCCGGGAGATCCATACGCCATACCAGGAGGCGATCGCGGCGGAGATCGCGCGGCGCGATGCGGCGGGAATGACGACAGTGCTGGTCGCGCTGCACAGCTTCACGCCGGCGATGAAGGGCGCGTTGCGGGATCAGGCGCGACCCTGGCATATCGGCATCCTGCACGATGGCGGCGACACCGCGCTCGCGCATGCGCTGCTCGCGGTGTTGCGCGACGAGCCAGATCTGACGGTAGGCGACAACGAACCCTACCGGATGGACCTGATCGACTACACCATCCCGCGTCATGCGTATCCGGCGCGGCGGCTGTATGCCGAGATCGAGGTTCGACAGGATCTGCTGGGGTCGCGCGAGGGATGTGCGGCATGGGCGGAGCGGCTTGCGCGGGTGCTGCCCGCGGCGCAGGCGCTGGTCTGATCGCGCGATCCCGTCTTATTGCGCAAGCCTTGACCTGTGTTGCATTGCGGTAACAGCGCGATGACCAACTGCATGCATGGCAACATTGTCACTTGATATGATGTATCATCAAATTTACCCGACACGTCGTACAGGGACGATACCCCGACGACGATAAGGGAATTTCATGAAGACGATGCTGTTCGGCGCTACCGCCCTGGCTGCGCTCCTTGCTTCTCAGGCTCACGCGCAGACCGTGGCTGCGGATCCCACGACGCCGGCCCCTGCCCCCGCATCGACCGGATCTACCAACCAGCGTGACATCATCGTCACCGCGCCGATTCAGACCAGCGAGCGCGACGTCTTGCAGGGCACCACCGTCCTGACCGGCCAGGAACTCACCCGCCAGCTGCGCCCGTCGATCGGCGAGACTCTGGCGCGCCAGCCCGGCGTGTCGGCATCGTCGTTCGGCCCGAGCGCCTCGCGTCCCATCCTGCGCGGCTTCCAGGGTGACCGCATCCGCGTACTTACCGACGGGATCGGCTCGATCGACGTGTCGAACACCTCGGTCGACCACGCCGTCATCATCGACCCGCTGCTCGCCGAGCGCATCGAGATCCTCCGCGGTCCCAGCGCACTGCTGTACGGCACATCGGCAGTTGGCGGCGTCGTCAACGTCATCGACACGCGCATCCCGCGATCGGTGCCGGAGAACGGCTACCGCGTGAACGGGATCGCCAACTATGGCTCGGCCGCTAATGAGCGCTCTGGCGGGATGGCCGGCGACGTCGCGGTCGGCCAGCACCTCGTGCTCCACGCCGACGGCTCATACCTGAAGTCGGGCGACCTGCGCACTGGCGGCTACATCCTGTCGCGCGACGCCCGCGCACAAGCCTTGGCGACGGCGGCCACCACACCCGTTGATCCCAACGACGCCGAGTCAATCGACTATGCCGCATCGGCACGGTTGAAGGGCAAGCTGCCCAACACGCAGGCCGAGACGTGGACCGCGGGCGCCGGCGCGTCGATCATCACCGACAACGGCAATCTCGGCATTTCGTACAGCCACTATGACAGCCTGTACGGAGTGCCGATCCGCTACGCCACGCAACCCGGCCAGGAACAGGAGGCGCCCCGCCTCGACGTCGTCCAGAACCGCGTCGACCTGCGCGGCGAGATCGATACCGGCGGCGACGTCATCAGCAAGATCCGCATCCGCGCCGGACAGGCGAGCTATCGCCATTTCGAGCTAGAGGAGGACAATTCGGTCGGCACCGCCTTCTACAACAAGGGCCTCGAAGGTCGTCTCGAAGTCGTTCAGGCGAACCGTGGGGGCTGGCAGGGCGCGTCGGGCGTGCAGTTCTACAACCGCATCTTCAACGTGGTCGGCGACGAGGCCTTCCTGCCGAAGAACGAGACCAACCAGACCGGGCTGTTCACGCTGCAACAGTATGAATCGGGCAAGTTCCACGCCGAGGGTGGCGTCCGCTACGAGATCACCGATCTCGCCGCGCGTACGCCCGAGGACGACCTGCGCTTCTTCCGCGGCAGCCAGAGCTATCATTCGGTCTCGGGTTCGCTCGGCGCCTCCTACGCGCTGACCGACACCATCCGCGTCGGCCTGAACGGCTCGCGGACCGAGCGTGCGCCATCTGCCGAAGAGCTGTTCGCGAACGGCGCGCATGCCGGGACGCAGGCGTATGAACTGGGCAATCCGAACTTCCGGTTGGAGAAGTCGTGGGGCCTAGAAGGCACGCTGCACGCGCATGGCGACGGCTTCAGCTTCGACGCGTCGGCCTATTACAACTGGTTCTCGAACTACATCTCGGAGAACCAGGTCGCGTCGACGGTCTGCCAAGCTGCCGCCGATCCCTCGGGCCGCACCGTCGACCTGCCCTGCTTCCAGTATCAGCAGGCCGACGCGCGCTATTATGGGTTCGAGGCGGATGCATCGGTGAAGGTTGCACAGATCGGCGGTTATGCGGTCAACGCCGACGTGCTTGGCGACTACGTCCACGCGAACATCGTCGACCAGGGCGCGGTCCCACGCATCCCGCCGATGCGCGTGCTGGGCGGTATCGAGGCGCAGGGCGACCGGATCAACGGCCGCGTCGAGGTCGAGCACGTGTTCGACCAGAACCGTATCGCCGCGTTCGAGACGAAGACCAACGAGTACACGATGGTCAACGCCTCGATCGGCCTCAGCCCGTTCGGCAAGGATTCGAAGACGACGCTGTTGCTGAGCGCGAACAATCTGTTCGACGTGAACGCACGCCGCGCGACCAGCTTCCTGAAGGACTTCGCGCCGCTTGCAGGTCGCGACTTCCGCGCGACGCTCCGCTTCGGGCTGTAAAGTCCTTCGATCCTCCCCCCCAGGGGGGGGTGGCTGGCACTTGCCAGATGGAGGGGGCGGTGAGCGAAACCTCGGCTCCATGCCCTTCCCCTCCGTCACCTTCGGTGCCACCTCCCCCTGACGGGGGAGGATCGGGCGCGGACCACGGTGTTCTCAAGCCCGTAACATGAACTAATTGTCATTTTCCGGTTTACGCCGACCTGCACCGGCGTTTAGAGAGCCCCCTTCGAAAAGGGTGGCAAGGTGATGATGCGGAAGGCTATTTTTCTTTCCGTGGGCGCATGCCTGCCGCTGGTGGCGGCGTGCAACCGGCACCAGTCGACGCTCGTGCCGTTCGGCGAGGAAGCGGACAAGGTCCTCTCGATCACCGTCGTTCTGGTCATCGGCGCGATCATTCTCGCGGGCGGGCTCGCGTTGCTGATGCGCCACGCGATGCGCGCGCCGGAAGGTCGGCTGACGCACAAGGGCGGAATGAAGCTGGTGCTGTGGCTCGGCGGCATCGGGCCTTCGATCCTGCTGCTGGGCCTGTTGCTCTACGCCCTGCCCGCAATGCGACCGCGCGAGGTCGCCAACAGCGACCTCCGTATCGGCGTCGAGGGCGAACAGTTCTGGTGGCGCGTCCGCTATGCGCCGCCGGGCGGCTCGGTGGTCGAGACCGCAAACGAACTGCGCCTGCCGGTCGGTCGCACCGTCGAACTGTCGCTCCGCAGCCCCGACGTCATCCACAGCTTCTGGGTGCCGGGCTTGGCGGGCAAGATGGACATGATCCCCGGCCGCACCAACCGCCTCGTCGTCCGCGCGACCAAGGCGGGCACGTACCGCGGCGTCTGCGCGGAGTTCTGCGGGCTCGGCCACGCGCTGATGGCGTTCGACGTGATCGCGATGGAGCCCGCCGCATTCGAACGCTGGCTCGCCGAGCAGCGCAAGCCCGCCGTCGTCACCGCATCGCCGGGCGAGCGCGCCTTCGCGAGTTATGGCTGTAGCGGGTGCCACAGCGTCCGCGGCATCGGCCCGGTCGCGAAGATCGGCCCCGACCTGACGCACTTCGGTTCGCGCCCGACGCTCGCCGCAGGCGTCCTGCCGATGACGCACGCCAACATCGCCGGCTTCGTCCGCGATCCGGCCAAGACAAAGCCCGGCGTGCGGATGCCCGCCTTCCCGCAGATGTCGGCCGCCGAAGCCGACCAGATCGCAAGCTATCTACAGGGGCTCAAATGACCACCGAGACCCCAAAATACGCGCCGCACCTCAGTGGCGTCGATCAGGATGATCCCGCCGTCCGCAAAGGCCAGGAAGATCGCCTGCGCGAGGTGTGGAAGCCGCCGTCGGGCTGGTTCTTCCGCTGGACCGACGTCAACAACAACCGGATCGGCGTGTGGTATACGCTGACCGCGTTCGGCTTCATGCTGTTCGCGGGCGTGCTCGCGCTGATCATGCGGACGCAGCTCGCGGTACCGAACAACGACCTCGTCACGGCGAACACGTTCAACCAGCTGTTCACGCTGCACGGCTCGATGATGATGTTCCTGTTCGCGGTGCCGATGTTCGAGGCGGTGTCAATCATCCTGTTGCCGCAGCTGCTCGGCGCGCGCGACCTGCCGTTTCCGCGGCTGTCAGGGTTCGGATACTGGAGCTTCCTGATCGGCGGCGTGTTCGTGTCGGGCTCGATCTTCTTCGACGCGGCACCCGATGGCGGCTGGTTCATGTACCCGCCGCTGACCACGCGGACCGATCTCAGCGGGCTCGGTGCCGACATATGGATGCTGGGGCTGAGCTTCATCGAGGTGTCCTCGGTCGCGGCTGCGGTCGAGCTGATCGTAGGCGTGCTGAAATGCCGCCCGCCGGGCATGCGGCTCAACCTGATGCCGCTCTACGCCTGGTACATCCTGGTCGTCGCGGTGATGATCCTGTTCGCGTTCCCGCCGCTGATCGCGGGCGACGTGCTGTTCGAGATGGAGCGGCTGCTCAACTGGCCGTTCTTCAACGCGGAGAAGGGCGGCGATCCACTGCTGTGGCAGCACCTGTTCTGGATCTTCGGCCACCCCGAAGTCTACATCGTCTTCCTGCCGTCGATCGCGCTGTTCGCGATGCTGATCCCGACGTTCGCGCAACGGCATCTGCTCGGCTATCCGTGGATCGTGCTGGCCGCGGTCGGCACCGCCTTCCTGAGCTTCGGGCTGTGGGTCCACCACATGTTCACGACCGGGCTGCCGAAGATCAGCCTCGCCTTCTTCGCCGCGGCGTCGGAAGCGGTGGCGATCCCGACCGGCGTGCAGATCTTCGTGTTCATCGCGACGCTGTGGGCGGGCAACGTCAAGAAATCGACGCCGCTGCTCTACGCAAGCGGAAGCCTCGCGGTCTTCGTGATCGGCGGGCTGACCGGCGTGATGGTCGCGGTCGCGCCGTTCGACTGGCAGGCGCACGACACCTATTTCATCGTCGCGCATCTGCACTACGTGCTGATCGGCGGCACGCTGCTGCCGCTGTTCGCTGGACTGTATTATTACTGGCCGTTGGTGACGGGCAAGAAGCTGAGTGACAAGCTAGGACGGATCGCGTTCTGGATCATGTTCGTCGGCATGAACCTGACGTTCTTCCCGATGCATCTGTCTGGCCTGCTCGGCATGCCGCGCCGCGTGTTTACGTACCCGGAGGAACTTGGGATCGGCGGGCTCAACCTCGCTTCGACCGCGGGTTCGTACATGTTCGCACTTGGCGTGCTGATCGTCTGCATCGACCTCGCGCTGTCGCCGCGTCGCCCGAAGGCGCCGCGCAATCCGTGGAATGCCGGGACGCTCGAATGGCTCGCGCTGCCGGACGACGAGGATTGGGGCATCCGCTCGGTGCCGCTGATCGAGAGCCGCTATCCGATCTGGGACCAGAAGAACTTCGTCCAGAAGGTCGACGAGGGCCGCTTCTTCCTGCCCGACGCGGAGGAGATGCGGCGCGAGTCGATCATTACGACCGTGCTCGACGCAAGGCCGTTGCAGGTGATCCGCCTCGGTACGCCGAGCGTGAAGCCGATGATGACCGCGGTCGCGCTCGCGGGCGTGTTCATCCTGACGACGTACCATCTGTATATCTGGTCGGCGGTCAGCGGCGTCGCAACGCTCGCGTGCGTGCTGTGGTGGCTGTGGACCGGGACCGCCGAGATTCCCGAAAAGGCCACCAAGCATATCGGCCACGGCATCGAGGTGCCGCTCTATACCTCGGGGCCGTCGGCGCCGGGCTGGTGGGCGATGTTCATCACGATGATGGCGGACGCGACCGCATTCTCGGGGTTGGTGTTCGGCTATTTCTTCTTCTGGACGATCCACAACGATTTCCCGCCGAGCGGTGTCGGGCTCAACGGGCCGGGCGTGTTCTGGCCGATGGTCGCGTTGGCGCTGACCCTCACCGGCTGGGCCGCCACCGTCGGTGCGCGCGAAGTGCACCGCCGCGGCAACGTCGGTGCGGGTCGCGCGCTGCTGGTGGTCGGGACCGTCGCGACGCTGGCGAGCCTGTTCGCGGGGCTCGCCGGGCCGTGGTATTCGGGGCTCGATCCCGAACTCCACGTCTATCCCGCGATCGTCTGGACGCTGGCGATCTGGACTGCGGTCCACGCCGCGATCGGGGTCATCATGCAGGCCTACACGCTCGCGCGCAGCCTCGCGGGAAAGATGACGCCGGTCTATGACGCGGACCTCCGCAACATCACCGTGTACCACCATTTCCTCGCGCTGACGGGCATCGTGACGTTCTGCACGATCGGCCTGTTCCCGGGGGTCGCATGACGAACAAACCCGAGCGGCGGCGGTTCGGCCATTGGGCACGCGACCTGAAGGTGACGCTGTGGACGCTGATCGTCCCGCCGACGATCTGGGCCGTGCATTTCCTGTTCTGCTATCTCTGGGTGGCGGTGACTTGCGCGAAATCGTCGAGACCGGGAACGGCGTTGACCGGCTTCCCGTTGGCAACGCTGATCGCGACGATCGTGGCGCTGCTGGGGATCGTCGCGGCGGGCTACATCGCGCGCGTTCAGTCGGAGACGCCAGGCGATCCGGCCCCGCATGAACAGGGCACCGCGATCGATCGCCTGCGCTTCCTCGCGCTGTCGACGCGGTTGCTGGCGGGGCTGAGCTTCGTCGCGGTGATCTTCACGGCGTTGCCCGTCATCATGTTCGGTGATTGCCGATGAGACGCGCGAGCCTCGCACTGGGCGCCGTGCTAGTCCCGCTCGGCTGGGCCTTCGCCGCAGCGCCACTCGGGATGGTCGGTCACATGGCGGGACACATGATAGCCGTCGCCGTCGCGGCGCCGTTCCTCGCGTACGGCATTGCGGGCGGCCGCTTCGATCCGGCCGAGCGCTGGCCCGCGGTCGTGACCCCACTCGCAATGTCGCTCGTCGAACTCGGCGTCGTATGGCTCTGGCACCTCCCCGCACTGAGGCTCCGCGTCGACATGCAGCCGCTAGCGCTGCTCATCGAACAAGCAAGCTTCCTCGTCGCCGGTGTACTCCTCTGGAGCGCAGTGCTCGGCACACGCATCGGCGGCGCCACCGACCGCCGCGCTTCGGGTGTTGCCGCATTGCTGCTGACATCGATGCACATGACCCTGCTCGGCGCGCTGATCGGCCTCGCCCCACGACCACTCTACGCGATGATGGCGATGCACCCTGCAACACACGGCCTCGACGCACTCGAAGACCAGCAACTCGGCGGCGTCGTCATGCTGATGGTCGGCGCGGCGAGCTATTTCATCGGCGGGCTCGCGATGCTCGGCGGACTGTTGAAGACACGGAGCGCGACCGCATGACGATCCGGATAACCTGGGCGCGCGCCGCCGCCGCCATCGTCGGACTGGCGCTCGCCGGGCTGTTGTTCGCGTGGTCGGGGGTGTTCAACATCGCCGCATCGTCGGGCCATTGGAAGATCACCGACTGGTTCCTCCACTGGACGATGCGCAACTCGGTCCGCACCTACGCCGCGGTCACCGCCCCCGACGATCCCAAGGCAAACGAGGGCCTCGTCAGCGCCGCCGGCCTGTTCAAGGCAAGCTGCGCCTCGTGCCACGGCGCGCCCGGCGTCCGCCCGCTCCCCGTGATGCAGGCGGCGACGCCGCCCGCCCCTGACCTGTCGATCAACGCGCGCGAGTGGACCGACAAGCAGATCTTCTGGATCCTCAAGCACGGCGTCAAATATACCGGCATGCCCGGCTGGGCTGCCAAGGACCGCGACGACGAAGTCCGCCGCATGGTCGCCTTCGTCCGCCTGTTGCCCGAAATGTCGCCGGCCGCCTATCGCGCGCTGACCGATGTCCCCGCATCGTCCGGCAAGGCGCCCGGCAAGACCGACGACGCCAGGATCGTCACGTGCGCCGGTTGTCACGGCACGGACGGGAATGGCCGCGGCCAGCCCGACATACCCGTGCTCGGCGGCCAGAGCCCTGCCTATCTCCGCGCGGTGTTGCAGGCCTATGCCACGGGCAGGCGGCAGAGCGCGGTGATGTCCAACGCCGCCGCGACGCTAACACCGGCCGAGATGACGCGGCTGGCCGATCACTTCGCCGCGATGCCGGGTATTGGCCGCGCAACGCCATCGGGTTCCACCGAAGCCGCGAAGATCGCCCGCGAGGGGTTGCCGAAAGTCCAGCTTCCCGCCTGCTCGAGCTGCCACGCCCCTGGCAAGCCTTACCCGGTTCTAGCCGGCCAGCGGGCCAGCTACATCGCCCAACGCCTCCGCAACTGGCGCGGCGACGAGACGGTGGTCGACTCCCGCAAATCGCAATCGACGATGCCGGTCATCGCCCGCCGCATCCCCGAGGATATGATCGATCCGCTGGCCCAGTATCTGGCGGGCCGCTGAGAGAGCGCCGCCCCGGATAACCAGGGCGGCGCAGGGTCACTTGCCGATCAGGACGTCGCTCGCCTTCACCAGTACCGTAACTGTGTCGCCGGTCGCGAGCGCTAGATCCGCGATCGCTTCCTCGGTGATGTTGGCCGTGACGACGTTGCCACCGCCGATATCGACCTTGATCGAGCCATTCACGGCACCGGGCGTGATCGAGACGATCGTGCCAGAAATCTGATTGCGTGCGCTGATCTTCATAAGCTTGCTCCGTTGGATAAAGGCGCGGTCTAGCAACGACTTGATCAGTCCGCCACCGGCTCCAGCAGCACGACCGAAACCACTTCCCCCGCGAGCAGATCCGCTACCTTTTCCCCCGACGCCAGCGCGGTATCGCCCCACCAATCGCCGACGTCGGTCAGGTGAAGGTCGGCGCAGCGGAGCGCGACCACACAGCGCAACGTCACGCCGTCATGCATGCGCCGGAACGCCATCACCTGATCCGCACGCACGCCCGTAACGGCGATCGGCGCGTAGTCCCCCGCCGCGAACACTTTCGGGTGCTGACGCCGCAACGCCAGCAATCGTTCGATCAGCGCCATCTTGGGCGGCGCGCCTTCGCCTTGCTTCGTCCGCAACGAGGAATAGTCGACCGGACGTCGATTGTCGGGATCGACCAGGCTGAGATCGGCGATCTCGGTTCCCTGATACAGGTCGGGCACACCGGGCACGGTGTAGCGCAGCGCCACCTGCGCAAGACCATTCGCCGCCGCCGCCGGCGCAATCCGTGCGACGAACGCGGTGACGTCGTCGAGAAACGCCTGCGATTGATCGGGATCGAGCAACGCCCGCGCCAGTTCGTGACAGCGGGTTTCATAGGGTTCGTCCGGCGCTTCCCACGACGAGCGGAGCTTGGCCTCGCGCAACGCCTTTTGCTGCCAGGCGACGACACGGTCGGCATAGTCGGACAGCCCAGCGGCGTCGGTCGCAGCCAGCCCCTCGGGCCACGCGCCGACCAGCGTCTGGAGCAGCATATACGCGTCGCCGGGATCCACCCCCTTGGCAAAGGGGTCGGCCAGTACCAGCCATTGCTCGACGCGGGTGCGCCAAAGATCGGGGAGCTCGCTCAGCACCGCGAGCCTTGCACGGACGTCCTCACCACGCTTGTGATCGTGCGTCGCGGTGGCGAGCATCGCCATTGGCCAATCGCGGGCGCGAGCAATCATCGCTTCATGAAACGTGTCGATGCCCAACAACATGCGTGCCGCGTCGAAGCCGACGTCGTTGCGCGAGAGCAGCCGGCCATAGCGGTAAAAAGCCGTGTCCTCGACTGCCTTGGCCGCGATCGGTGCTGAGAGTTGCTGGAATTTACGCACGGCTTCGGCAGCGAGTGCCGTATCGCCGGGACCATCGCCGGCGAGCCATGACAGGATGCGATCGACCACCTCGCCTTCGCCCGGCGGCACGAATTGCGCGACACGCTCGCGGACCATGTTGCGGATCGCGGCATCCAATGCCGGTGCGGCGCTGCCCGTCCCGTAGGTACGATAGACCGGGAAGACCCAGAGGAGGCGCTCGATTGCACGGTGCAGCATGCCCTTCGTCAGCGCGGCGCATTCCGGGGTCGACCGCGCCAGTTCCAGAAACGCCGCCACACAGCGGCGATGCTGCGCGTCGAACTGCCATGCGAGCAATTCCTGGCGCGCGCGCAGTTCCTCGGGCGCGAAGTCGGCGGAGCGGCCGCTGACGTCGGCCCAGAGTTTACCGAGCGGGTCTGCTCCGGCAGCCGCATGCAGCAATGCCGTGACCTGCTCCATGAAGTCGTAGCCGCTGGTCCCGTTGACGCCCCAGTCGGTGCTGAGCGGTTCGCCGTCGGCCAGGATCTTCTCGATGACGATGTAGGCAGGGCCGGCGGGTGCGTCGGCGGGGCGTTCGATCGCGTCGAGGCGCGCGCGGAGGTTGCGACAATAGCCGGCTGGGTGGGTCAGCCCGTCAACGTGATCGACGCGGACGCCGTCGATCAGGCCCTCCGCGTAGAGGCGGAAATAGAGCGCGTGCGTGGCCTCGAACACGATGGGGTCTTCGGCGCGGAGGCCGGCGAGGTCGTTGATCGTGAAGAACCGCCGCCAGTTAAGTTCGTCGTTCGCCACGCGCCACGAGGCAAGGCGGTAATGCTGGCGATCAATCAGCGCGGCGATGTCGTCGGTCGCGGCGGTGGCCTGGTCCTCGTCGCGGAGGGGTAAGCGGTGATCGCCATATGCTTCGAGGACGTAGCGGCCGCCGACCTGCTCGACCTTGAGCGCACCGCTTGCGATCGTTTCGGCAAGCTGATCGCCAAGGATCGGAAGGACGAGCTTCTCGCGCCAGTCGATGTCGAAGTAGCACGCGTATTCGCTGTTTTCGCCGCGTCTTAGGACGTCATTCCACCACGCGTTCTCACCCCCGGCAACGCCCATGTGGTTCGGAACGATGTCGATGATGACGCCCATGTCGCGCGCGCGAAGCGCTGCAACGAGGCTGCGGAACGACTCTTCGCCGCCAAGTTCGGGGTTGATTCGGGTCGGGTCGACGACGTCGTAGCCATGCGTTGACCCGCTGCGGGCGGTCGTGATCGGCGAGGCGTAGAAGTGGCTGATTCCGACCTCGTCGAGATACGGCACCAGCGCTTCGGCATCGGCGAAGGTGAAGTCCTTGTGGAACTGGATGCGGTAGGTTGCGCGCGGCGTGGTGGGGGCGGTCATGCGGGTCTCTTGGCGTTGAGCGTGTCGATGCGGACGGTGACCTCGGGGCGGGCGAGCAGCGCCTCGGTCGTGCCGGGCATGCGGCGGCGCCAGTTGGGATGTTCGTCGATCGTGCCAGGGAGGTTGGGTTGCTCGACCAGCCCGGCGAGGTCTTCGATCGGGATGATGGCGAGCGCGCAGGGCGTGCTGGCGACATGGGCAATGGCGGCGTCGACGACAGGGCCAGTGTCTTCGGGAGTTGGCTGTTCAGTCCCGGTGCCGAATGCAGACCAGAGCGCGACGCGATCCTCGGCGCGAGCGGCGAGGTCTGCGGGTTTGTCGGCGGCTTCCGACTTACGTCCAAGGTCCCATGTCCAGTCAATATCGCGACCGCTCCACCAGCCGGCCACGGTGGCAAGGTCGTGCGTACCGGTCATCGCCACCGCATCGGGCGACCATGTGGCGGGTGGGACGAAGCCGTCCGCGTCACGCTCGAACCAGAGAACGCGCATGCCGAGCATGGCGCGGGCGTCCATCGCCTCGCGGAACCCGTCAGGGACGGTACCGAGGTCTTCGCCGATGACGATTGCCTTGGCCCGCTGCGATTCCAGCGCGACAATCCGCATCAGGTCGTCGAACGGCATGTCGAGGTACGCGCCCTCAGCGGCAGACGCGCCTTCAGGAACAACCCAAAGCCGGCGCAAGCCGAACGCGTGGTCGATGCGGATGCCGCCGGCATGCGCAAGCGCTGAGCGGATCGTCGCGATGAAGGGAGCGAACGCAGCATCGCGCAGCGCTTGCGGATCGAAGCCGGTGATGCCCCAGCTTTGCCCATCCGGCCCGAGCGGATCAGGCGGCGCGCCGATCGAGAGGCCGGTCAGCAAGTCGCCGCGCCGGCTCCAGCCGTGGCTGCCGCCGGGATCCATGCCGACGGCGAGATCGGCGATGAGGCCGATCGCCATGCCGGAATCCTTGGTAGCCATCTGCGCAGCGTCGAGGTCGCGGTGGGCCAGCCACTGGAGGAAGATGTAGAACGTGACGTCGTCCGCATGCTCCGAGACGAAGCGGCGGACGGTGGGACTAGCGGGATCGTGATACTCGGCGGGCCATTGCTGCCAGCCGCGTGCACCCGTGGTCGCGAAGAAGTGCGCGTGGAGGGCGTCGAACTCGGCATGGCGTTCGAGGTCGCCGCCGCCTTGTCGCCTGAACGCTGTCAGGGTTTCTACAATCTGTGGAAGCGCTTGGTCGAAGCTCTTGCGTAGTCGTGCGAGCTTTTCGGGGATCGCCGCGTGCCAGTCGATCAGGTCGGGGAAGTCGCGGCTGTCGGACTTTGCGCCGAATGCGGCCGGGTCACCGTAGAGGCCGTTGAGGAATTGCCGGCTCGAGGGTGCGTAGGGGCTGTACCGGCTGGCGTCGGCGGGGAACAGCGCGTGCGTCGGGCTGATCGCGAGGGCATCGGCGCCATGTTGGCCGAAGGCTCGGGCGGCATCGGCTAACGAAACGAAGTCGCCGAACGGCTTCGGCGCGGCGGTGCGAAGGCTTGGTATCTGGACGGCGGGCGCCCAGAGTTTGCGGCCCGGTAGCGCGTTGGCGATCGTGTAGCAGCGGCGTGGCGCGACGAGAATATCGATGACTTCGCCATTGATTTCAAGCTTGTGGTAGCCGCTCTTGCTTATCGGACTCAGCTCTCCCTTATCGATCGTGACGGAGCGCGTCGTACCGTCTTCGAACGTAAGTTCGGCTTTACCTGATACCTCTGATGTCAGCCGGATCGGGTCTCCCACATCGACGGACAAGAAGCGGACGCCCTGCGCGTCTCGCGCCCCGATCGCGGCGAGGCTGTCGTCGATCTGCTTTTCGCTTGCGGACGGATGGCCCAAGCAGTCCAGGATTGCCTGCAGCGCATCATCGGCGACGGTCTGGCGACGACCCGCTGCATCCTGCCATTCGGGTTGCAGGCCGGCGGCGGCAGCGAGTTTTCGGAGGCTGCTCATCGATCCAGCCAGACTGCAACGCTGGCAGCCTCACCGGGTTCGCCATCGGCGAAGATCGGCGAAGCCTTTAGTGGAGGAAAATCAACGACATCGTCGCCGAGGTTGAGCACAATAGTCAGGATTGCGCCGTCACCCATTTTCCAGCGCGCGACGACCGCCCCCTCCCCGATCGCCTCGGCACCAATTGCGGTCGTATCGCGCAGGCGGGGGATGATCTGCTCGTGTCGGATCTTGAGCAGGGCGCGGTACAGGTCCTGCCACTCCGCGACATCGGCGCCGGGCCGTGCTCGCGATTGGAGGAAGGTTTCGTGCGCGTTGGGGTCGGGGATTGCCTCGCGCGCTTCGGGATCGGCGAAGGCGGCGAACTTGGCGAACTCCTTCCGTCTGCCTTCGCGCACCGCGTCGGCGAGCTCGTCGTGGAAGTCGGTAAAGAACAGGAACGGGCTTTCGCTGCCGTGCTCGTCGCCGATGAAGAGCAAGGGTATCTGCGGGCCGAGCAGCAGCAACGCGGTCGCGACGCGGAGCTTCCGGCGGTCGGCGAGCAGCGTCAGGCGTTCGCCCATCGCGCGGTTGCCGATCTGGTCATGGTTCTGGAGGAACGCGACGAACGCGGTCGGCGGCAGGTGCGCGCTGGGCTTGCCGCGCGGCTTGCCGTCGTGGTTGGGGGAGTCCTCCCCCTGGTAGATGAAGCCTTCGCCGAGGCAGCGCGCTAAGCGTTCGGCGGGGCGGTCGGCGAAGTCGGCGTAATAGGCGCTGGTCTCGCCGGTCAGCAGTACGTGCAGGACGTTGTGGAAATCGTCGTTCCACTGCGCATCGAACGCCGCGGGGTGGAGCCGGTCGGCATCGTTCCCCTCGTTCTCGAGGACGAGGTGGACGTGGCGGCCTTCGGTTTTCTCGCGGAGTTCGGCCGCCATCGCGTCGAGAAAGGCGTCGTTCTCGATCGCGTGGACCGCGTCGAAGCGGAGGCCGTCGAACTTGTACTCGTTCAGCCACATCAGCGCGTTGTCCACGAAATAGCGGTGGACCGGGGCCTGGTCCACCGCGACCGCGCCGCCCCAGGGGGTGACGACTTCGGGGTGGAAGAAGCCCTTTGCATAGGCGCCGAGGTAGTTTCCGTCGGGGCCGAAGTGATTGTAGACCACGTCGAGGAACACGGAGAGGCCGAGTTCGTGGGCGCGGTCGACCAGCGCTTTCAGGTCGTCGGGGGTGCCGTAGCTCTCGGCGGGGACGTAGGGCAGCACGCCGTCATAGCCCCAGTTGCGCGTGCCGCCGAACGCGTTGACGGGCATGAGCTCGATCGCGGTGATGCCGAGCGCGGCGATCGCCGGGAGATGGTCCGCGACGCCTGCGAAGCCGCCGAGCGTGCCGACATGGACTTCCTGGATGACCATCTGCTCCCACGGGCGGCCTCGCCAGTCTGGGGTACGCCAATCATAGTGGTGATCGACGACGACGCTCCAGCCGTGGACGCCGCCGTCCTGCGCGCGCGAGGCCGGGTCGGGAACGGTCATATCGTCCGTAAGCCGGAACCGGTAGCGGGTGCCAGCGCCGACCGAGACCTGGGTACTGAACCAGCCTTCTTGTTCGCGGGTCATGGGGACCGCGTCGCCGTTTGCGATCTCCAGCGTCACCTCGTCGCGGTCGGGTGCCCAGAGGCGGAAGATCGTCCCGTCGTCGGCGAGCGTCGGTCCCCAGGTCATGCTGCGGCGATCGTCCATGACAGCAGTGCTGCGCCCTGTGGCGGGAGTTCGTAGCTATCCTTGATCGGCGTCGCGCCCTGTTCCGGCTTGCTGCTATCGATCAGCACGGTGCGCTCGACCTCGGCCGGCGGCGGCATGTGGAAGGTCAGCGGGCCTTCCGAAGCGTTGAGCAGCAGCGAGATGACCTGCACCTCGCCCGACTCCCGCTCGCACGCACGGCGCATCACCAGCGCGCGGCCATTGGTGTTCTCCCAATCCTCGGGCGTGAGTTGCAGCCCGCGCTCGTCCCACCATTCGATGTCCTTCAGGCCCTCGGCTGGCGTGTCCTCGCCGTAGAGAAAGTTGCCGGCGCGGAGCATCGGGTAGTCGCGGCGGAGGGCGATCAGGCGCGCGGTGAAGTCGATCAGCGCGTCGCCCTCGGGGGATTTGGCCTTGTTCCAGTCGAGCCAGCTGATTTCGTTGTCCTGGCAGTACGCGTTGTTGTTGCCGTTCTGCGTGCGGCCGAACTCGTCGCCCGCGACCAGCATCGGCGTACCGAGCGAGGCGAACAGCGTGGTCAGCATCGAGCGCATCACGCGCGATCGGGTCTCGAGGATCGCGGCGTCTTCGGTCGGGCCTTCGACGCCCCAGTTGCGCGAGCAGTTGTTCGAGTGGCCATCGTTATTGTCCTCGCCGTTCGCCTCGTTGTGGCGCTCCTCGTAGGCGACGGTGTCGGCGAGCGTGTAGCCATCGTGCGCGCCGAGCAGGTTGACGCTCGCCCAGGGGCGGCGTGCGCGGCGATCGAACAGGTCGGCGGAGCCGGTCAGGCGCGCGGCGAGATCGGCGCGTTGCGCGTGGTCGCCGCGCCAGAATTTCCGCACCGTGTCGCGGTACTTGTCGTTCCACTCGGCGAAACCGGGGGGGAAGTTGCCGAGCTGATAGCCGCCGGGGCCGATGTCCCAGGGCTCGGTGATGAGCTTCAGCTTGCCGAGCACGGGGTCCTGGCGGAGCACGTCGAAAAAGCCTGCACCGGGATCGAAGCCGGTATCCGTACGGCCTAGGGTCAGGCCGAGATCGAAACGGAAGCCGTCGATGCCGAAGCTGGTCGCCCAGTAGCGGAGCGAATCCGCGACCATCTGGATGACGCGCGCCTTTGTGAGGTTCAGCGTGTTGCCGGTGCCGGTGTCGTTGATCGAGTAGCGGGGGTCGTCCTTGACGAGGCGGTAATAGCTCGCGTTGTCGAGGCCGCGCCAGGAGAGCGTCGGGCCCTGCTCCGAGCCTTCGCAAGTGTGGTTGTAGACGACGTCGAGGATCACCTCGATCCCGGCCGCGTGGAGGCGGCGGATCGAGCGGCGGAGTTCGTCGTGGCTGTCGGTGGCAAAGAACGAGCGCTCGGGCGTGAAGAAATTGAGGGTGTTGTAGCCCCAGTAATTGCGCAGGCCCTTTTCCTGAAGAAAGCGGTCCTGGATGTAGGTGTGGATCGGCAGCAGCTCGATCGCGGTGACGCCGAGGCGCTTGAGGTGATCGATGACCTTGGGGTTGCCGAGCGCCGCGAAGGTGCCGCGTTCGGAGGGCTGGACCTCCTCGAACAGCCTGGTCAGACCCTTGGTATGCGCCTCGTAGATCACCGTTTCGGACCACGGCGTGTTCGGGCGCACGTCGCGCGACCAGTCGAAATGGCTGTCGGTCACGACGCCCTTCGGCATCGTCAGGGAATTGTCGCGGCGATCGAAGCTCAGGTCGGCGCGAGGCGACTTGACCTGATAGCCGTACATCGCGTCGGTCCAGCGGAGTTCGCCGATCATCTGCTTGGCGTACGGATCGAGCAGCAGCTTGTTCGGGTTGAAGCGGTGACCTTCCTCGGGCGCGTACCGGCCGTGCGCGCGGTAGCCGTAGACGAGGCCCGGCTGCGCGTCGGGGAGGTAGCCGTGCCAGACTTCGTCGGTCCATTCGGGCAGCGCGTACCGCTTCAGTTCGCGGCGACCGGTCTCGTCATAGACGCAGAGCTCGATCTTCTCGGCATTGGCGGAATAGACCGCGAAGTTGACGCCGAGGCCGTCGAACGACGCGCCGAGGGGATAGGCCGAGCCGGCGTCGAGCGTGTCGGGCAGTAGATGCAATGCGAGGACCCTTTTCGTGTCGCCGGACCAACTTTATCGCGGTGCAGCATTCCTTGCCGTGAAACCCGCCCGCCCGTTCCTATGTTCCGCATCGAGCAGCGAGTTTTCGCCGTACTCCTCTACGATCAAGGGACACGTCCATGCCTTATTCCATCCGATCGATCTTCGCATGAGCGGGCCGAAACTGTTCGAGCCGCTTCAGGTCGGCAATCTGACGCTCGCGAACCGGATCGTGATCGCGCCGATGTGCCAGTATTCGGCGGTCAACGGCTGCATGAACGACTGGCACCAGATCCATCTGGGACAGCTGGCACTGTCGGGCGCGGCGTTGCTGACGATCGAGGCGAGCGCGGTGCTGCCCGAGGGGCGGATCACCTACGGCGACGTCGGGCTGTACGACGACGCGACCGAGGCGGCGATGGCGGGCGTGATCGAGAGCGTGCGGCGCTGGTCCGATATGCCGATCGCGATCCAGCTCGCGCACGCCGGGCGGAAAGCGTCGTGCGAGGTGCCGTGGAAGGGCGGACTCCAGATCGCACCGGGTGAGCCGAACGGGTGGCAGACCGAGGGGCCCTCGACGGTGTCGTTCCTGCCCGAGGAGAACGCGCCTGTCGCGCTCGACCGTGACGGGCTGGCGAAGGTGCGCGATGCGTTCGTCGCCGCGACGGTGCGCGCAGCACGGCTCGGGATCGACGTGATCCAGTTGCACGGCGCGCATGGCTATCTGCTGCACGAGTTCCTGTCGCCGCTGTCGAACCGCCGCGAGGACGAGTATGGCGGCAGTCTCGAAAACCGCATGCGCTTCCCGCTCGAAGTGTTCGATGCGGTTCGGGCTGCGTTCCCGGCCGATCGCGCTGTGACGATGCGCGTGTCGGGCACGGACTGGGTCGAGGGCGGCTGGGATTCGGAGCAGACCGTGGCGTTCGCCAAGGCTCTGGAGGCACGGGGGTGCAGCGCGATCCACGTATCGAGCGGCGGAAATTCACCGGCGCAGCAGATTCCGGTCGGGCCGAGCTATCAGGTGCCCCTGGCGCGGGCGGTGAAGCAGGCGGTGTCGATCCCGGTCGTCGCGGTCGGGCTGATCACCGATTACGAGCAGGCCGAGGCGATCGTCGGGACGGGCGATGCGGACTTGATCGCGCTGGCTCGGACGATCCTGTATGATCCGCGCTGGCCTTGGCATGCGGCGGCGCATCTTGGGGGCAAGGTAAAGGCGCCGAAGCAGTATCTGCGGTCGCAACCGCGGCAGTTTAAGGATCTGTTCGAGGGGTAGGGGCGACTCTGCAATCCTCCCCCGCCAGGGGGAGGTGGCGCGGAGCGGCGGAGGGGGAGGACACGAAACAGAGGTTTCGCGTGCCTCCCCCTCCGTCAGGCTGCGCCTGCCACCCCCCCCCTGGCGGGGGAGGATTCTTCGGTTCCGCTCCGACACCGTCCGCGTTAGCCGGCGACGGTCATTACCGAGCCTGAGTCCACGCGGATGTCCGCCCCGTTGATGAAGCTCGCGCGCTCCGAGCACAGGAACAGGATCGCCGACGCCACCTCGTCCGCCTTGCCGCGACGCTTCAAGGTCATGCCGGGGCGTTCTTCCTCCAGGAACGTCTCGATCGCCTCGTCGAAGCTCATGCCCTTCTCGTCGGCGCGCTTCTGCATCATCTTGTCGGTCATCGGCGTCGCGATGAACGCAGGCGACACGGTGTTGACCAGCACGTTGTCGCAGCCATACGCCTTCGACAGTCCCTTCGACAGGCTGGAGATCCCCGCCTTCGACGCGCAATAAGCGAGTTCGTCGACATAGGGCTGCACCGCGTCCTCCGAGCTCATCAGCACGATGCGACCCCATTTCGCGGCACGCATAGCCGGGATCGCCTCGCGGCAGACACGGACCGCACCCATCAGGTTGATGTTCAGCGTCGAATGCCAGCCCTCGTCGTCGACCTCCAGAAAATCGCCGGTCGCACCGGTCACGCCCGCGCAGTTGACGAGGATGTCCGGATCGCCGAGCTGTTCGCGGACCTTGGCGAAGAGCGTCTTGACGTCGTCGAGCCTGGTCACGTCCGCCTCGACCGCGATCACTTCACCGAGCGACTGCAGATCCTCGATGCTCTTGGCCAGATCGCCGCCGGGCTGGTCGGTGATCGCGACCCGGACGCCCTCCTGCAACAGCATCCGGGCGGTCTCCTTGCCCATGCCGCTGTCGGCGCCGGTGACGAGTGCGATCTTGCCTGCGATATCGAGATTCATGGCGTATTCCTTAAAGTGTCGGAGAGCGTAACCCGTTCAGACGCCTAGAGTTTCCTCAGGCCCACGCCCTCGGCCCGCCATCGTTCAGCGCGCGGTCGAGGTAGAAGGCGGCGCTGATCAGTGCGAGGTGGCTGAACGCTTGCGGGAAGTTGCCGAGGAACGTCCCGTCCTGCGCGATCTCTTCCGCGAACAGCCCGAGGTGATTGCCATGCGCGAGCAGTTTTTCGAAGTTCAGCCGCGCCTCGTCGAGCCGCCCTGCCCGTGCCAGGCATTCGACGTACCAGAACGAACAGGCGACGAACGTCCCCTCCTGCCCCGGCAGGCCGTCGTCGATCCTGTAGCGATAGACCTGCCCGTCGTCGGACAGGTCGTCGCCGATCGCCTTCAATGTCGCCAACCATTTGGGATCGGTCGGGCCGATGAAGCGGACCAGCGGCATCATCAGCAACGCGCCGTCGACCGCCTTGTCCTCAGGTGTATCGCCTTTCGCGCGGACGAACCGACCGAGATCGTCGTTCCAGAAATTCGCCCAGATATCGTCGCTGATTTCGGTCCGCGTCTCGGACCAGCGGACCAGCGGCGCGGGGAGCGAGCGTTTCTGCGCCAGGCGGACGGCACGGTCGACCGCGACCCAGTTCATCAGGCGGGAATGGAGGTATTCCTTGTCTGGTCCGCGCACTTCCCAGATGCCCGAGTCCGGATCGCGCCACGTATCGCAGACATGGTCGACGACGCGGATGATCGCCTGCCAGGAGTCGTGCGCGAGCGGCTCGCCGTATTTGCTGCCGAGATAGGTCGCATCGAGCAGCGCGCCGTAGATGTCGTGCTGCGTCTGGCCGTTGGCGTCGTTGCCGACGACGATCGGGTTGGCGCCCTCGAAGCCATTGAGGTCGAGCTTGCGTTCGGACGCGACCTCGCCGCCGTCGAGCGCGTACATCACGCCGAGATGCCCCTTCGAACAGGACTGCGCGCGGTCCATCGCCCAGTGCATGAAGCCGACCGCCTCGTCCTGAAAGCCGAGCCGCAGCAGCGCGTAGACGGTGAACGAGGAATCGCGAATCCAGGTCGCGCGGTAATCCCAGTTGCGGACGCCGCCGGGCGCCTCGGGCAGGCCGAACGTCGCTGCCGCCGCGATCGAGCCGTGCTTGCGCGAGGTCAACAGTTTCAACAGCATCGCCGAGCGCTCGACGGTCTCGCGCCAGCGTCCGCGGTAGAGGGACTGGCGGCTCCACGTGCGCCAATAGGCGATGTCCTTCTCGACGACCGCATCCAGTGCCTCGGCATCGAGCGACACGTCGTCCGGGTTGCTGAGCACCAGCGAAACGGTGTCGCCCTCCGCCAGCACGATCTCCGCGGTCAGGTCGCAGCCATCGGCGACCAGCGACGCCTTGGCATGCAACGCCAGCGCGAGCCCGCATTCGTGATCGAACCTGCCGCGCGATACCTCCGCCTCTCGGCCCGTAACCGATGCGGTTCGCCCTTCGGTCCCGTAATCGAACCGTGGCGCACAGCGGATGCGGATCGTCGCCTCGCCGCGCGTGCACGTGATCCGGCGAACCAGCCGCGACGGCACGTCCTCGTCCGCATTCCCGACCGGCATCAGGTCGACGAGGTCGATGCTCGCCTGCGCGCCCATCCAGCGGGTCATCAGGATGTTGGTCTCGGGCAGGTACATCTGCACCACGCGCGCGTCCGGCAGATCGGGTTCGATCGCGAAATGCCCGCCCTTGTCGATATCGAGCAGGCGCGCGAACACGGTTGCGCTGTCGAGGCACGGCCAGCACAGATAATCGATGCAGCCGGTCGTATCGACGAGCGCGATCGTCTCGAGATTGCCGATCGCGCCGTGATCGGCGATCGGCGTCGTGGCCGGCTCAACCATTGTCGCGGAAGCCGGGGTAGAGCGACATGCCGCCGTCGATCGTCAAGGTGGACCCAACGATGTAATCCGCCGCATCCGACGCCAGGAACAGCGCCGCGCGGGCCACGTCGTCCGGATCGCCGACGCGGCCGTAGGGGATCAGTTCGAGCAGCTTGTCCTGATCCGCCGTCGCGTCCGCGTTGATCGCGGTGGCGATCGCGCCGGGGGCGATGCCGTTCACGCGGATACGGTCGCCCGCCACCTCCTGTGCGAGCGTCCGCATCAGCATCCCGCTGCCGCCCTTCGACGCCGCGTAATTGGCATGGCCTGCCCAGGGGATGACCTCGTGTACCGAACTCATGAAGAGGATCTTGCCGATCGCCCGGCTGACGCCGCGGTCGCCCTGCTTGCGGAACCGCCGCACGGCTTCGCGCGAGACCAGGAACTGGCCGGTCAGGTTGACGTCGATGACGCGCTTCCAGTCCTCCAACGTCAGATCGGCATAGGCGGCGTCCTTCTGCATGCCGGCATTGGCGAACACCACATCGACCCCGCCGAACCGCGCGACCGTCTCATCGAACAGGCGGATGACGGCCGCCTCGTCGGAGGTATCGGCCTGGAAGGCGAACGCCTCGCCCCCGGCCTGTTCGATCCGCTCGACGACGTCGCGCGCCTTATCCTCGCTGCTGTTGTAGTTGACCGCGACGCGCGCACCGGCGGCGGCAAAAGCGATCGCGGTGGCGCGCCCCAGCCCCGAACTGGCACCGGTGACGATCGCGGCCTGGCCCGTCAGGTCGATATGCATGGCTAGTCTTTCGGTTGGGAATATCCCGCCCCCAACGCGCTCCGGCCCGCCTTCTATCCCTCGCCCGGCAATCTTGCTGATCTGCGTTAAGTGGCCGTTTTCGGTGCAACTCTTAGCCCGCCCCGCGCGCTGTGGGTCCTGAGAAGCTACGAGGACGCCACATGACCAAGACCATCGCCAAGGATACCGGCACGCCCCCGCAGGGCGCCAAGTTCGAGACGCAGATCGGCGAAGGCGGCGAACTCCACCAGATCGCCAGCGGCGACGGCGACGTGTTGACGACCCAGCAGGGCATCCCGGTGTTCGACGACCAGAATTCGCTTAAGGTCGGCGATCGCGGGCCGACGCTGCTCGAGGATTTCCACTTCCGCGAGAAGATCTTCCACTTCGATCACGAGCGTATCCCCGAGCGCGTCGTCCACGCGCGCGGGTACGGCGCGCATGGCACGTTCACGCTGAACGAAAGTCTCGAAGAGTTCACCAGCGCTGGAGTGCTGACCGAAGTCGGTGAGCAGACGCCGATGTTCGTCCGCTTCTCCACGGTCGCGGGCAATAAGGGCTCGGCCGATCTGGCGCGCGACGTGCGCGGCTTCTCGGCAAAGTTCTACACCAAGGAAGGCAACTGGGACATTGTCGGGAACAACATCCCGGTGTTCTTCATCCAGGATGCGATCAAGTTCCCCGACCTGATCCATGCCGCGAAGCAGGAGCCCGACCGCGGCTTTCCGCAGGCACAGACCGCGCATGATAATTTCTGGGATTTCATCAGCCTGACCCCGGAATCGATGCACATGGTCATGTGGATCATGTCCGATCGCACGATCCCGCGCGGCTTCCGGTTCGTCGAGGGCTTCGGCGTGCACACGTTCCGGCTGATCAACGCCGAGGGCAAAGGCACCTACGTCAAGTTCCACTTCAAGCCGAAGCTCGGCCTGCAGTCGGTCGCGTGGAACGAGGCGGTCAAGATCAACGGCGCCGATCCCGACTTCCATCGTCGCGACCTGTGGGACTCGATCAGCCAGGGCAACTTCCCCGAGTGGGACCTGGGCGTCCAGCTGTTCGACGACGAGTTCGCCGACAATTTCGAGTTCGACGTGCTCGATGCCACCAAGATCATTCCGGAAGAGCAGATTCCGGTACGGATGATCGGCAGCTTCAAGCTCGACCGTCTCGTCGACAATTTCTTCGCCGAGACCGAGCAGGTCGCGTTCTGCACGCAGAACGTCGTGCCGGGGATCGGCTTCACCAACGATCCGCTGCTGCAGGGCCGCAACTTCTCGTATCTCGATACGCAGCTGAAGCGGCTCGGTAGCCCGAACTTCACGCATATCCCGATCAATGCGCCGAAGATCCCGGTGAAGAACTACCAGCAGGACGGTCACATGGCGATGCGCAACCCCAAGGGTCGCGTGAACTATGAGCCGAACAGCTGGGATGGTCCCCGTGAGAGCCCGACCAAGGGCTACAAGCATTTCTCGTCGCAGGAGACGGGGCGCAAGGCTCAAGTGCGATCGGCGACATTCGCTGATCACTATAGCCAGGCGCGGCAGTTCTTCATCAGCCAGACCGAGATCGAGAAGAAGCATATCGGCGATGCGCTGACGTTCGAGCTGTCGAAGGTCGAGCGGGTCGATATCCGTGCGCTGATGGTCGGGCATTTGCTCAACATCGACGAGAAGCTGGCGAAGACGGTCGCGACCGGGCTTGGCCTGAAGACGATGCCAAAGGCGGTGAAGGCTGCGGTCGAGCCGCGGAAGGACCTGCCTGCTTCTGACGCGCTAAGCATCCTGAAGAACACTAGCGGCAGCTTCGAGGGTCGCAAGCTTGGCATCCTCGTCACCGACGGTGCTCCGGCAGCGATCGTGCAGGCTCTGGTCGACGGGATCGTTGCGGCGAAGGCCACGTACGAGATAATCGCGCCGAAGGTGGCCGGCGCAACGCTCGACGACGGGACGCTCGCCGAGGGCAAGCAGAAGATCGATGGTGCGCCGTCGGTACTCTACGATGCCGTCGCGATCGTAGTGTCGGCGGACGGCGCGAAGAAGCTCGGCAAGGATAAGACCGCCAAGGACTTCGTCAGCGATGCGTTCGGGCATGCCAAGTTCATCGGCTTCAACGCCGACGCGAAGCCGTTCCTGGAAAAGGCCGGCATCGAGGACGAGGACATGGACGACGGCGTCATCGCGCTGGACAGCAAGGGCGACGTTGACACGTTCCTTAAGACGCTCGGCAAGCTGCGGATCTGGGATCGCGAACTGAACGTCGACCTCGACGCACCTGCCTTCGAAGACCCCGAGGCGGCTTGATCGCTTCGAGACAGACTAGGTCGTCGCCACCGTACGCTCAGCGTGCGGTGGCGATCGCCATTCCGGTCAAGAACGAAGACCAGTATCTGGGCGGATGCCTCGACGCGCTGGATCGTGCGGCGGGGTGCTTTGGTGGCAAGGTCGTCATCGTCGCGATGGCGAACGACTGCACCGATGGCACGATCGATATACTAACGAACTGGCGGCCGACGCATGCGACTCTCGCATGGTCGGCCGTTTCGCTTCTTCCGGGGGCACGGCACGCCGGCTGGGCGCGGCGCCTTGCGCTAGATGCAGGCGCGGACCTGCTGACCCATCATACGGATTTGTTGCTGTCGACCGACGCGGACACGAACGTCGCCGCGAATTGGATTGTGCGTATCGTCGCGCATATCGATGCGGGTAACGATGCCATTGCCGGTCGGGCGTTGACGCTTCGCTCCGATCGGGCGAGCCTTGGCGTGGCGGCACGGCGGCGGCTCGATCAACTCGGCCGCTATTACACCGCGCTGGATTATCTCCGCGCTCGCGCCGAGACTGAAGCCCACGATCCCTGGCCTCGCCATTTCTATGAGGGCGGCGCGAGTATCGCGGTCACCTACGCAATGTATCGCCGGATCGGTGGCGCGCCTACCCCGCCCGTTGCCGAGGACCGCGCGCTGTTCGATAGAATACGCGCACATGGCGGACAGGTGAGGCACCCGCTCGACGTCCGCGTCTTCACGTCCTGCAGGATTTCGGGACGAGCACCCGGTGGCATGGCGGACGCGGTCGCGCGGTGGATCGACCAGCCGGTCGATGCGCCGCTGCATGAGACTTATGCGGTGACGGCGGCGCTCGATCCAGCCTCCGCAAACCCGGGCAACCAACTCAGCTTCGCGACGCTACCCGCTGCAATTCGTGAGGCGCAGGCGCTGATCCGCTTAACCCGCGTCTTCCAGACGCCAGAGGTCGAGCCGGTACGCTTCGTGCCGGTCGCTGCGAACGACCGCAACCCGGTCACCGAGCGCAGCGTGCAGTTCGGCAACGGCCTCGTCCCCGCTTTTGGGATAGTCGGTCTCGCCGATCCAGTGGACCAGCATCACATACCCGCCTGACGCGATAGCCGAGCGGGCATACGCGGCCAGCCGGACGATGTCGGTGCTATCCCAGTAATAAACCACTTCCGACAGCAGGATCAGGTCGAAAATGCCGGCAGGCGCCTCGTCGGGAAGCCGCCGACGTTCGATACGGATATTGGGTTGATCGGCGCACCGGACTCGCGCCGCCGCCACCGCGGTTTCCGACACGTCTAGCGCCAGCAACGCATCGCAGCGGGGCCCGAGCCGCGCGGTCAGGACGCCGTTCGCGCAACCGACCTCCAGCGCGTTCTCGAACCGGTCCTTGGGCAAGGCTGCCAATGTCTCGTCATACTTGGCCGCTTCGTACGGGCTCGTCTCGAACTCCCAGGGGTCGCCCTTGTCCTTGTAGAGTGCCTCGAAATAGTCGGGCTCGATCGAGTGTTCACGACGCATGCGGGATCTCCAGCAACAGGGTGTTCGGCCGGTCCATCAGCCTCACCATGGCATTGGGAAGCCGAAAATTCTCGCGCGCGCCGACGATACGCCCGCCGCGCTGGCTGCGGTGGCAGGCCATTGCGCGGCGCTGTCTTGGCCGACCGGATGCGGTAGCGATCGACACTATGCGGGCGCCGCGCACGCGCTCGGTCAGGTCGGGGACGGTCCAGCCCCAGACGAGATACTGCCAAAGACGGCAATGCGCGCGCCGCGCTACCGCCTCGGCGAGTGCGGCGGCGGCCTCGTGGTCGCAATGCGGTTCGCCTGCCCATGTCACGGCAATTTGGCGAACGCCGCGGGCTTTGCACCACGCGGCCAGTCGATCGACGCTGCGCACGAACAGCGGATCGCCCTTTGAAGCCGGCGATGCATCGGGCCAATCCAGGTAGAGCGCGTCCTGCTCGCCACCCAGGGCCTTCAACGCCGCCTGCGCCTCGGCGCGCCTCAGCCCCGCGATCCGCTTTCCGCTCCAGCCCGGCGCATCGGGATGCGATCCCGCGCCATCGGTCAGGAACGCGGTATGAACCCGGCCACCGGCTGCCGTTACCGAGGCGATGAACGCGCCGCAGCCGAGCGTCTCGTCATCGGGATGCGGCGCCAGCACGAGCCAGGGCCCCTGCCCCGCCGCCGTTCTGGCCGATATCCGCCGTGCGCGCCGCGTGAGATTGCTCCAGGCCTTGCCGCCCGGTGCTACCACCACCGATCGTCGCCCCAGCAATCATCCTCCAGCCACGCCGCCGCCGCCCGGTCGCGCGCCTGGTCCGGGACCGGCTGGCGCAGGTAGAGCCCCAGATCGCGCGTGATCCGGTCGATCCGGCTGGCCGCGAAGAACGAGGCGGTACCGACCGAGCGCGCCGCCGCCTCCATCGTCTTCAAGCCCGCCTCCTCGACCACACCGCGCGTCATGAGCACGAACGGGATCGCCTCTGCAGCCTGCGTTTCAGCGAGATGCGCGGCGCGACGGACCCATAGTCCGGCGCTGCGCGTCTCCGTCAGGCATGCCGCAAACCGCGCACGTTGGATCGGATCCGCACCCTTCCCGGTCTGGACGAGATGATCGCGCAGATGCCGGACCAAGGCTTCGATGGCGCCAAGCTGGACGGCCGTGAACCGCCACGCGCCCGCGCTGAACTTTGGTTCGGTCTCGTATACGTCCGGCGCTCCAATCATGCCCTCGGGACCGATTGGCATGTCGGAAAAATCGAACAGGCCGCTGCCGGTGCCCCGCATGCCGCGAACCTGCCATCCGCTATTGTCGGCACGCGCGGTCTCACCGGCGATCGCGACGAGGACGAGTTGCTTGCCACCGGTTTCATTGCGCGCCGTCACGAGAATCTGTTCCAGGTGCCCGGCCCCCGTCGCGAAACTCTTCCGCCCATCGAGCCGCCAGCGGTTATTACCGTCCTGCCGGATCGATAGGCCCGGCGTTGGCTCGGTATTCCAGACCCCGCTCACTCGCCCTGCGTCGAGACCGCGGGCCAGCGTCTGCCGCTGCGCGTCGTCGCCATAGACCGAAACCAGCTGCGCGGCGTTCACATGGCCCTCGAACACGCGGCCAAGGCTCAGATCGGCACCGCCGATCGCACGCAGTACATCGACCAATGCGTCGGTCCGCTCGGGGGTGGAAACATCGACGAACCCGGCAAGCGCTCTCACCTCGTGTAGCGCTGCAATGCGTGCAGCGGGGAACAGTTCGTCTCCGTTTGCACGATCCCATTCCGCGGCCAATGCGCGAACGGCTTCCAAGGTCGTCCAGTCCTTCGGATGGATCGGCGATCGAGCCGGTGATGTCATGGCCAGTGGATCAATCCCCGCGCGCTGCGAACCATCCGATACGGTCGCTGTGCAGCTAGAACGCCGGAACGCTGCGAGCGTTGCGTGTCTTGCCCCCGGCAACGGTTAACCAGATCCAAATTCGTCCCGAACCTTTGGTTAACGCTTGGCCGGCATCGTGGCGCGATCGGAAGGGATCGGATCGATGGCTCGGAAACAGGATATCTTCGCACTGGTAGGCAAGCGGATGTGTGCGTCGCCGCGCCACGGTAATATGGATGCAGATCATGACCTGCCGCCGATCGCAGACCTGATCCGGCGAATCGATCGCGCGCTGCTGGACCGTCGCGCAGCGTGAACGGCTAGTCGTCCGCGCCAGCCATGCCGATCGCGGACGCATACATCTGCGCCGCGCGCCGTTCGCGCGGATCTTCGAACGCATGCGTCGGATCGGGCGCATCGCCGGTCGCGCGCAACACTGCCCATAACGCGAACCGGCGGCCGGGCTCACGCTCGGTGCCAAACGCGAGCGCCACGCGGTCGCGTCCCGCTTCGAGCGCCTCGGGACTGAGCGTGTCGATGTTGGTCGTGCCGAAGAAATGATGCGAAATCGCGTCTAGGTCCATGCGGGCGACCTAGCCGACCGACCGCCCCCCGCGCAATCGGCGGGGGCAATTCGGCACCATCAGTCGGCGGCGGAATCGCAACGGTTGCGATCGCGCCGCTCTCCGCTTAGACGCCGTCGTCCGGCTCGTCGGAGCGCCGGTACGGAAGAGTGTCCGAGTGGTTTAAGGAACTGGTCTTGAAAACCAGCGATGGGGTAACTCATCCGTGGGTTCGAATCCCACCTCTTCCGCCAACCCATGCATTCAGGTTGTCTCACAAGGTCTCGTAACCCCGCAGACTGCCTCGGGTTTTGGGTTGCGGTTTGTCTCACACGACATCATTGAACACCAATGCAGCGTAACAAATCAGGGGGCACTTTCGGGGCACCGGTCCGGCCAGATGGGGGCACTGAATGCTGACCGATCGGGCGTGTCGTCAGGCGAAGGCTACGGAGAGGCCTTACAAGCTGGGCGATGCACACGGGCTCTACCTGTTCGTGATGCCGAGCGGCTACAAGAGCTGGCGCTGGAAGTATCGAATCGGCGGGAAGGAAAAGCGCATCGTGTTCGGTGCCTACCCGGACGTTTCGTTGCAAGAGGCCAGGGACCTGCGCGAGGCAGCTTCGCGGGAACTTCGCCGCGGCACGGACCCGGCAGTGGACAAGCGACAGAAGGCAGCAGCGCAGATCGCCCGAGCGGGCAACTCGTTCGAGATCATCGCGCTGGAATGGCACGCCAGCCAGGCACCAACCTGGTCGACGCGGCATTCAGCACTCGTTCTCAGCACACTGCAGAAGGACGTGTTTCCGAAGATCGGCAAACTGCCGATCGATGCGATCACGACACCGCTGGTGATCGAAGTGCTTCGTCCGATCGAACAGCGGGGCGCAATCGAGACCGCGCACCGGGTGCGACAGCGCATATCGGAGATCTTCGCGCGGGCGATCGGTGCCGGGATAGCGACGGCCGACCCGGCGGCGGTCGCTGCGAAGGCATTGGCTCGCGTGCCGAAGGGCAAGTTTCCGGCGGTACGGACGGCCGAAGCAGCGGCGGACGTGTTGAGGTCGGTGGAAAGCACGCCGGGGCATCCGCTGACCAAGCTTGCCTCACGACTACTGGCGTTGACGGCGGTACGATCTGGCGTGCTGCGCCTGGCGCAAGCCAGCGAGTTCGAGAATTTGGACGGCCCTTCCCCGCTGTGGCGAATACCGGCCGCGAAGATGAAGCTGGTTTTGGAGCGCAAGGAGGACGTTGCGTACGAATTTCTCGTGCCCTTGTCCTCACAGGCGGTGGCAACGGTCAAGGTAGCCATGGCTTTTTCCGGCAATGCACCGCTGATATTTCGGAGCATCCGACATCCGCGCAAGCCGATCAGCGACAGCACCGTGAGCAAAGCTTATCGGGACGCCGGTTTCGCCGGCGTGCATGTGCCGCATGGCTGGCGCTCGACATTCTCCACCGTGATGAACGAGCTGGCGGGCGAGCAGAACCGGGTCGGGGATCGGGCGATAATCGACTTGATGCTGGCGCACATACCGACTGGCATTTCGAGCAACGAGGGCGCGTACAACCGCGCTGCATACATGCCACGCCGGCGCGAGCTTGCGCAGGAATGGGCAGACATGCTGATCCGGGATCTGGTTCCCCCGGAAGCGCTACTTATTATACCTCGACGCTGACCGGCGTGGGAGCAGCGGCATGACCGCGCGCTCCCTTTTTAAGATCGTCGGCGGCAAGGCCACCAAGGGGCATCGTACCGGGCAACCCGTACGCCGCAGCAGCTATCGCGCCGGTGAGCGCGAGCAGCGGTACTGGCGGCCGTTCAACAAGGCGGAACGCAATGCGCGCATGCGCGCTGCCGAGACGTATGATCGGAAGCACAAGGTTGCCGGCAAGCGTAACGGACCGCTCGGCGCGATCGGCGTCGACGTGCTGCGCGAGCTGATGCGGATGATCGACTTCAAGACGGGCAGGCTCGAGCCCGCCATTGCAACGCTGGCAGATAGATTGCGCCGGTCGCGGGGCGCGATCGTCAGCGCGCTCGCGCGTCTTAAGGATCACGGCTTCCTCAACTGGATCCGACGGTTCGAACCGATCGAAGACCCCGACGCCTTCGGCCCCCAGGTGAAGCAGGTCACAAACGCCTATTGGTTTGGCCTGCCGAAGGAAGCGGCCGATATGGTCCGCCGCATGATGGGCAAAGGACCAATGCCGGACGACGAGGTGACCCGTAGGAAGGCCAACGAAGAGGAAACCGCAGCGATGCTGGCGACGATCTCGGCCGAGGACTTGGCGGCATTCCGTGCCGGCGACGAGTCCCCTCTCGCGAAAGCTCTCGCTTCGCTAGGCCGTCGCGTAGACCTCTGTAACGCGAATTCACCGGGTGGTCAGAACCCGACCCTTCAAGGTTAAATATGACAGGAACGCCGTTGGCGTGCGCAGATTTGCTGCTCCACCAAGCCCCCGAGGCCCCGAACCCAACGGGTTCAACATCCAGCGACCGCTGGTGAGCGTGCCGGCTTGCGCCGTCCCGTGCATCCTAGGGAGGATGCGCGAATTCTGGGGCATCAAGTCCACCGTCGGCACGCTCGTTGCAGCGTGAACCAATTTGAGAGGAAAATTACCTTGCCGGAGCAGCTTAATACCAGTTCAAATGCGAACGATGTCGCTAGCGTCAATGGTCGGAACCAGCTTATGAGAGGGCAAGGCCTGTAGGAGCGTTGCGCTCACGCACGTGCACGATGAGGGGCTGCGATAGTGGATTGGAAGCAAGTTACAGTTAATGCGATCACTGCGCTATTTATCGCCGTCCTCTCGGGCGTTCTTGTCTGGGTTTTTACTAGAACCCCTGTAAGCAAGGAGGGTTTAACCTACTCCATAACGCAGGCAGGAGGATTTGGAACTGGCGATAACCGCCTGACCTTCTACGCTATCAACGTCAGCAACCGTGGATCTGTTAAAGCCGAAGACGTGACGATTAATATCAACCAAAAATCGTCTGCCAGTTTGTTTCAGAACCAATCACAATATGCCCGGCCCATTCCACGTGACTTGAAGTCTTCCAGGCGAGGCGCGGGAATTGCAGTCACGATCCCGAACTTCTTGCCTACTGACAGGGCAAGATATTCTCTCGTCTATAAGGGACTGTCGTCCACACCTGAGGTTTTGATACGCTCAAACGGAGGGGTTGGGACAAGAGACGACAGCGATGGTAAAGATAAAACCGCTTTCAGTTCCCGGCTGAAATTGTTCGTTATGTTCGCCACATTTGCAATATCAGTAATCGCTTCCCGATTTGCGTCTAGGTTCCTTGTTACGAAAATTGACCCTTTCCGAAAAAATGACTTTAATAATTCCGCGTTTCTCTTGATGCATGCCGGACTTTTTGACCTTGCGTCTGATGTTATACATCATGCAATCCGCAATGGACAAACAGGACCATTGGTATTGTCAAATCTTGCGGCCATAAAGTCGGCCCAAGGACCATCTGAAGATTCCCACAAGCTTATCGGAATTGCTCATTTATGGGCAAATGATAAGCGGTCACGCAGCATCGTACTGTTTAATCAGTTTATACATTTATACTACCGAGACGATAAAAAATCTGCCCTTGAAACCCTTAAAATGGCTCTCTCTACAGACAAGGTAGTGCTTGGCTACTGCAAGCAAAGCTTGATTGTGCTAAAGATGATCAAATCCGACGAACCCTTGAAAAATCTCATAGCGTCTTTTGATAAGCCTCGAACAGCGGCCATTGCTTCGTGACCCGTACGGCTCATTCTTCTGCCCCTTTCACTGAAGCGCCGTGACACCGTGACGCACACGCTAGCGTAGCAATTCGAGGCCCCCATCTCGGCATGCCACAGCTCGGTTTTGGCGCGTCATGGAGAGCGTTAAAACCCTTTTGCTGAAAGCATGCAAAGGCGCTCGACGCTGCACCGGATTGCACCGGTTCGACGTCGGTTTGAAACTAGGCAAAGCCAAGGATCTACGCCGACTTATCGAAGCTTCGACATTGCACCTTTTCAGATACGGAAAGACCGCGGGCGAGGCGGGGGGAATAGCGTGTTTCTCGGGGTCGCAGGTTCAGGGGGCGGCGGGCCCAGCCTCGTCAATTTTGTAATTTTCTTTCGCGTAATTTTGTTGCATCGACCCGACCGGCCCCGCGCTTGGCGTTCCCTGTCTGTTCCGCTATACCGTCGGCATGGAACACGCACCCGAGTCGATGCGCCGCGCCGCACAGCCCTTCAGCCAGACGCACAACCTGATCGCTGAAATCCTGCCCGACATCCGCCCATGCGAAATGCAGACGATCTACTTCCAAGCGATGGAGGATGGTCCGCAGACGCTGCTCGCGCCGATCGAGGCGGAGTTCGCTCGTCGCGGCCTGTCGCCATACGCGACCTACTCAACCGACTACCTCTGATGGGTGGCATGATCACCGCGGAGCGGATCGCGTCGCTGATCGAGGACGCCCCCGCCTGGGCGCTGATCGGCCTCGCTGCGCCGGGGAAGAGCCTGCGTGCGGCTGCCCAACTCGAAGTCGCGCAGCATGTGTACGGCGGTCTATTCCAGCCGATGAACGCCGAAGCGACACAGATCCCCTTGCCTTGGTGACCTATGGGCAACGCGCGTTTCAGGACGCTCGGCGACTTTGCCAAACATGACGCGAATGTCGGTGCTGTCTGCGGCCATTGCGGTCGTAAAGGGGTCGTGCACCGAGACGTGCTCGCCCGCTGGTGCTTTCTCAAGCGGGTGAACAGCGCGATCGAGAACCTGCCGCGATACCTGCGCTGTTCGAAATGTGGAGGCCGGCCGAACAGGATCGTTCCTACGCCGCTGCCGCCATCCTTCCCACTCTACGGTCGGGACGAACGGCACTGGAAGCGGTTCGAGCGAAGGCTGCGAGGTTAGACCGACGACAAGCATCGGGTCGAACCATGCGACGCAATCAATGGAGAATATCGATGACTGATGACCACGAAGACGCGCCGGCCCTGGCGTTTGGCGCCTGGCTGCTAACCCAGCGCGATGCCGGTGGCTTCGTTGGGCAACTCGCCAACGCCGCGGCGATCGACCGCGCGTTTCCGAGATCCGGCGACGTCGACGCGGCGCGAAAATGGCTACAGGCGAACCGCGCCAGTGGAGATGACTGGGAAGCGCTGGAGGATGCCGAAACCAAATGGTTGGCCGCCGGCGGCTGAACTGATCAGGACGTCGCGGGCTTGCGTGGCCGGTATGGGAAGGATAGCGGACGGGCTGCTTTCGGGCGCGAGAAGCCGGAAGCTGCCACTGCCTATATGAGGGCGATCCGTGGCTGCACACGCTGAGCCACCATCGTCAGCAACCCGCGATCGTCGTTTGCTAAGGTCAAATAGCTAAGAGCATGCTCGTAATATATCCGCAGGGACGACCCGTCGAATAGCAGGGTTCCCTCGACGAAATCCTCGTCCACGATATAGTTAGGAAGCGAGACGGAGCGGAGCGGGTGTTGTGCTAAAGCCTCTGCGATCTCTACAAGCATGGCACGGAATGGCGTCGTATAGTTGAAGCTGTCCAACACCCAAAAGACGAGTTCCCAGCCGCCTTGTGAATCAGCCTTAATCTGTAACGGGGCTCTGACCTTAATCATCGACTGCATGATGGCGGCTATCAAGCATCAGGTCCAGACTTCCGGGCGGCAACATCTGGGCGTAGGCGGAATGGCCGGAACGGGCAGGAAAGCGGTCGTTAGCTCCGGACGATTGCTTCGGCCACGAACCGACCTTCCCAAAGGAAGAACCGACCAGCCATTCGTATGGCCGGAACAGCTTCTTCGGGTAAGAGGAAGACGAAGCCAAGCGACCGTGTTTCGCCCGGCAGCAAAGGCTCACCACCAATAAGTGGAAGGGCATCAAATCCGATCAGCGGTGTTTCTTGGGAAACCATGCAAGGGCATCTCCACCCGGAATAAGCGGGGCCTGTTCGACCGCCTGACGCCGTCTCATACATGCGGACCTCGGCAATAAGCTGCGGCGTGGCGGTCTTCATTAAGGAGGCGCGGCTCATCGAGCGATCATGACCGTCAGTGCGAATGTCCGCAACTGGGCGATAGCGGAATGGCGGGAATGGGAAGGAAAGCGGGCAGTCCGCTTTTGGGCGGGCGGGTGGCAACAACCGACGTTGCGCGACGGTGCCGGTTTTGTTTCAAGGGCGATTTCTCGTGCCTATGTACCTGCGCATTGTTACGTGAGTTACAGGGATTTGGGGGCAGCAAATCATGACGACAGTCGAAAGAGCGTTTGAAATCGCGCGAGGCGGCAATGCGCGGACAATCACCGCGATTCGCGCGCAATTAAACAAAGAAGGTTTTGACTCTGTCCAATCACATCTGAGCAGCGGGGCGCTCAAGAAGCAGTTGCAAGCAGCGATTGAGACGTCCCGCGCCGCCCGAAACGACGCTTCCCCTCCTAAGGTTTTCGAGACTTGAGGAAGATCAGCGCGAAAGGTGGCAACTTAGGTTAGCGGCGATCGTTCAACGATGCCGTGTAACCGGAGTGGAGCAACCCTTGGACAGCGTCGTTCACAACGAGCCTTCGCAGGTAGAAGCAGAAGACGGCTGTGTCTGCGTGACCGGACCCGGTGGCGTGGTCGTAAGCTTTACCCCCGAAGCTGCAGCCGAAACCTCAGACAGGCTGCTCGACGGCGCATCACGCGCGATGGGCCAGCAACTGGCAAAGGAGCGCAACGATCGCGCTTAATGAACGGACGTTATATGGCGCTTGGATCGTTACACTGAACGTCCGGGTGTGGGCGATAGCGGAACGGCCGGTTTGGGAAGGAAAGCGGACATTGGCTATCAAGACCGTAAAACTGCAGCTATCTTCTGACGCATGACCGATCGAGGTGGTGAGACGACGATGGGGCATTGGCGATGGTCAGGTCCAAGCTGCGTTGCTTCCTCGATCGCTTTCCTTGCTGGGGCGCTTGCCTCCTTAGACCTACTTTGGTCGCCGCTTATGGTACTGCTGCCGCTTGGGCTCTTATCCTGGGTAGTGACGATCGCTATCGCGCTGATTCAACGCAGGTGGTGGTGGGCAGTCGCCAGCCTACCGGCGATGATGATACCGCTGTACATATTTGGCGAAATTGCTGCCGCCTGCGTACGCGGTGACTGCCTTTAGTAACGTCCGCTATTGGGCGTTAGCGGAATCGCCGGTTTGGGAAGGAAAGCGGACGTAACGCGGTGGCCTTAGCGCTTGCGGACGCTCACCAGTTTTTCGATAAGCACGGTGCGGGTCGCATCGCCCAGATACCTTTTCTCATGGCGGGCAGCGCTTACCCGACCCAAAATCTCGACCGTGAACGTTCCCCAAACCGGTTCGAGCTTCTTCCACTGAACTGCCTTTCGAGCAGCAGCGTCCAGTTCCTTACAGGTCTGCCCTAAGCATTCGATGGATGCTCCGTCCTCCATGAGAGGGTCGGGTTTTTTTAGAATACGGCACTGCTCAAACCTGCTGTTCTCGAAGTTAGTGAACCATTCACAGATGAGTTGCTGCCGGGGGCCGAATGCGGTCTCATTCACGGTTAGACCTTGGCTAACCGGAGGGGATGCCGACGCTAGAACCGCTGCTATGACCTGCCACATGACTACAGCCTACAGCCGACGCTAATGTCTGCAAGTGGGCGTTAGCGGCCATTCTATCGGAGAGCAGCGACGTGGTCGCACATGCGCTCGCGCTTGGAAGCGGTGTAGCGCTCATCCCGTTCACGAATGTCGTCGTCGTCAGCCCAATGGCTCAATTCTTCCCACGCGATCTTCTCCGCTCGATCGAGGGCGAATGGATCGGGTACCGCGGTGTCGAGCTCGGATTCGGCTACGTCCCCGCCATCAGCGACCCGTTGCAGGGCTTCAATAAGGAAGGCTCGGGCGACCGTCATTCGCGCATTGTGACCGACCTGTCGAATGCCCGCAATTGGGCGTAGCCGGACGGGCCGGTTTGGCGTGGGCGTTGGTTAAAGCGGAGAACTAAAATATGACGCCCCGCCGATAGGCATGCTTGGCATTGCCGCGAACTCGCGTTCCGCGCCGCGTCACCTCGATGCCTATCGGACGATCTATACGCGTCATTAACACACCAAGGCAGTCATACTTTTCCATGCCGACGTCCCGGTCAGTTTCCACGTGGATGGCAATACGTTCAGGGTCTAAACTGTAATTGCGCAGAACGACGTCTTCCCCGACGAATTGCCGGATCGTTTCGCTGATGAAAATCGCTTCTGCCCCGGTGAGAGGAACGGGTGCAATGGGCGGGGCCTGAGGGCGGGCGGCTGGCATGGAGAATAGCTTAGCTGGTTTCCGAATGTCCGCAATTGGACGGCAGGGCAGATTATGAGCGTCCGCGTTTGGGCGTTAGCAATTATGATCCGGCGACGGGCAGATCAACCTTCACCGCGTGCGTCTGAATCGGCGTCATTAGAAACACTACTGCGCTTCTCAGCCCGATGCTCCCCGACACATACCTGCCCGCACGCAGGTCTATGACAGCCTTCGTTATGCAGTAGATCGCCGCAACCAGCGCCGCAACGCTCAACAGGAGAAGGGTCCACATACCTCAGGTTTAACTCTTCCACTTATGGTCGGCAATGTCCGGAATTGGGCGAAACTAGCTAGGGCGGCGCTCCCGCCGCCCTAGGCCCTCATCGTGGGTCGAAGTTCGAGATAATAAGCTCAGCGGCCCTCACAGCCGCCCCAGCGCCGACTGTGTACGTCGTGTCGGCCTCGACCATGTGGAACCCGGCGAACGTCGCGCGCACGCCGAGCGTGTCGTTGATCGACAGCAGGAATTTGCCCTTGATGCCGGCGAGCTGCGCCGCGAGTTGGTCGAAGTCGCCGCGGCCGAACACGTCCTGGCCATAGTCCTTCTCGCAACCCCAATACGGCGGATCGAGGTAGAACAGCATGCCGGCGCGATCGTACCGACGGATGAACTCGCCATACCCCAGCTGCTCAATCGTAACGCCGGCAAGGCGTTCGTGAATGTCAGCGAGTAGCGGCTCCAGCTTGGTGACGTTGAAGCGCGCGCCCTGGCTCTTATCGACGCCAAATCCTCGGCCGGCGACCTTCCCGCCGAATGCCAGCTTTTGCAGGTAAAGGAACCGCGCTGCGCGTTCGAGATCGGTCAGCGTTTCGGGGCGCTGCGCCTTCAGCCGTTCGAACTCTGCCCGGCTGGCGATGCGGAACCGCAGCATGTCGATCATGTAAGGGTAGTGGCGTTGCAGCACGCGAAAGAACGTCGCGACGTCGCCCGACACGTCGTTGATGACCTCGACCTTCGGCCGCGATCGGCGGCGCAGGAAGACGCCCCCCATCCCGACGAAGGGCTCGGCATAGCCGTCATGGTCGACGCGCTCGATCATCGCGACCAGGCGCGATGCCAGATTACGCTTGCCGCCAATATATCCCGCCGCGGGTGCGACGGGCCGAATGAGATTTAGAGTGTTCACTTTACGTTCTCGCGTCATAAGTGCCGCACCCCGCGAATCGTGGGGTGCGGGACGGCCGGTGGCCGATGGTCGTGGCGAGAGTGATCCTCGTCGGTTTGCCGGGCTCCACCCCGACATCCCCCGCCCGGCTATGCCGGACGTGAAAGCTTAGCCGGCTGGTGCCGGTGCGTTGCGCGGCGCGAACGCGACCGCTTCGACGCCCACGGCCTCGTTGATGTCCAACAAGCGCGCCTGAATCGGTTCGATTTCCAGCTCGAAAAACATATCTACCGCCTCGTTGGGCTTGCCGAGCGTCGAGCCCTGCGCCGGCACGATACCCAGCAGCACGGGTGGCGTACGGTGCGCCGCTAGTACGTCGTCGCGCGTCGCGTTCTTGATGCCCATGAACTCGTCGTTCGCGCCGACCTGGGCGATCGGCAGGATCTTGATCCCGCCATCCTTGCCGCCAGGCTGGTGGACGAACAGGTTTCGGAAGTTGCCCGGCCCCTTCGACCGCTTCAGCGCGTCGCGGATCGCATTCACGTCGCCATCCGAGAATTCACCGGTCGCATGCAAGATGAAACCTGCATGACTCCCGTTCAGATAGTATTTACGGCGAAACAGGGTAGCGGCTTCATTGAGCAAGGCGGATTGTAACGCAGAGATATACTCGGGCACGCCATAAATCTCTTGGTTGATGTCGGGCTGCATGATCTGGATGACGCTGCCAGGCCGAAACTCGAATTCGCTCGCTAGGTTTTCCACGAAGAAATACCGGCCCTCTTCGATCCCGCGGCGCGTGAATTTAGCCAGGGAGTGATCGAGGCGCATCAGTCCACCAAGGACGCTTCGGCGCTGCTCGACGAAGCCGAACCCGAACACCAAATAATCGAACACCAGCTTTTCGAACGCGCCGCGGGACAGCCACGGCGTTGGCACGAACGATCGCACCAGCAAATTGCGCTTCAGGAGGATGGCCGAACTGTGATGCGGGCTGGCGCGAAACGATCGGGCCAGGCCATCGACGCTGATCGGCGGTTCGAACCATCGACCGTTATGCGGGCATTCGAGCATATCGAGGATCTCGCGCCGGCTGTTGACCGGCTCGGGATCCCCAAACGAAAACGCCGCTACCGACGTCGACTTCTCCGGCGTCGTGACGATCGCGCCGGCTCGGCCGGCCTCGTGACGGCCCATGCGGCGTGCCTTGCCCATTATAGGATCTCCATAGTCGACTTAGGCGCTTCGCGGCCGTCGAGCGGTTCGTTGTTGAGGACGTGCATGATCGACCAGGCGAGATCCGCATGGCCGTCATCGCCGCCCCGGCCGGCCTTGAACGTGACGTTCCGGCCGCTGGTGGTCAGCGTTTTCTTGATCGAGACGAAGGATGAAACGACATCGAGCCAGCTCGCATCGAACGTCATGCGCCCGCGCGAGATCACGTTCTGCGCCTTCATGATCATCATCGCCTTCACCTCGAGCGAATATTCGATCTTGGTGACGCCCTTGATCCCGGCATCGGGTTTGGCAAGCAGCTGATAGACGCCGGCGCCGACGCCCGACGCGTCGATGCCGAGGAACGTGCAGTTGTACCGCGACAGCATACCCTTCACGAAGGTGGCCTGCTGTTCGAAGTCGAGACCGCGCAGCGGGTGGCGTTCGAGCAGGCGGAAAGCGCCGCCCTGGACGAGCGGCGGTGCCATGATCGACAGCGACGCATTATCGCCGTTCTCGCTGTTCTGCGGATCGTAGCCGGCCCAAACCGGGCGCTCGCCGTACGGGCGTGCGGCCTCCGGGTTGAAGTCGGTCCAGTCCTCCATGGAGTCGCAGCCGCACTTGATCAGGTCGTTGAACCGGAACGCGGACAGGCTGTCGTCGACGAAGTCGCAGTCGAACAGGTTGGCGAACTCGTCTGGCGCATATTCGTCGCGCAGCTCGTCGATGTCGAACAGGTCGCACCCGGCCGCCTCGGCATCGGTGATCGTGACGATATGCCGCCAGATGCGATCCGGCCCCTGTGCGCCGTCCTTCAGCGCCGCGTGGCTGACATCGATCTCGACGCGCTCGGCTTTGGCGCGTCGCCGATTGCGCCGCTCGCCCGTCCAGTACGGATAGGCAGCATGCGCGATCGTCGACGGCGTCGAGAAGTAGGTTTTACGCCACTTCTTGTGCGTCGCCATACCCGACGCGACCTTGTTCAACTCTTCGAAACTATGAACCCAAAAGAATTCGTCGAAGTAGAAGTTGCCGTGACGGCCCTGCGCGGTACGGAAATTAGTACCGAGGAAGTGTAGCTCGGCTGCAGCCTCTTCCGCCGGGCGTAGGTCCGACGTGATGTTCATCGGATCGCCGGCAAGGCTGACGCCGACCAGCTTGGCAAAGCTGACGATGTAACTGCGGAACTGGTGCGCCTGCGCCTTCGACGCTGACAAGAATATTTGATTGCGGCCCGTCTCGATCGCGTCAATCAGCGCCTCGAATGCGAAATAGTAGGTCGCGCCGATCTGTCTCGACTTCAGTATCATGCGGGTGCGGAACGATAGCGCCTCGAACCACGCCTCTTGATACCCGTACAACTGATCGAGGAAGATCGCCTTCAACTCAGCCGCTTGGTCAGCGGTGAAGTGGTTCTTCTTCGCTTTCTTCTTTTCGCCCGCGTTGCGGTTCGCGACCCGATCGTTCAGATCGCCGGAATGACCGCCCGGCGCTTCATAGCGTCGCACCTTGGCCAAGCTCTCGACCTGGCGGCGTAGCGCGTCCAACTCGGTATAGTCCGCGCCGGTTTTCATATCCTTGCAGATGAGCACCATCAGGCGCGTCTCAAGGCAGTCCTCCAGCTTTCGGATCGACGGCGCATCGTCCCAGTTATGCCGGCGCGCCCAGCTCTTCACGGTGTCGTATTTGACGCCCAGTTCGGAGCTGACCTGCGCCAGACTCCACCCGCGCCAGTACAGGCTGCGCGCCGCGCGGATCCGTTCTTCGACGGGCAGGGTGAGAGGGTCGGCAAGGATCGACATGGCACTGCCAGCCTAGCCACGCCGATACGCCTGCCGCCCCCCACGGCTCTTGTAGAAAGCAATTCTACAAGAGCGTGCGCTTGAGGAAGGCACGGTATTCGGTCCCTGTTCGACCTCGCTAACGGGCGCTTGGCGCGCCGCAACCGACCGAACCGAGGACCAGCCGCCATGGGCACCAAGAGCAAGCCGTTCCGCATCTTCGTCGAAGGTGAAACCATCAGCGATGGCCGCGAGGTCTCGGCCGAGATGATCGACGAGTGCGTCGCGACCTTCGCGCCAGCCACCTACAGCCCGCGTATCAACATCGAGCATGTCTCGGGCTACAGCCCCGAACCCCCGTTCAATGGCTATGGCGACGTCGTCGAGCTGGAAGCCAAGACCGACGATTTCACGATCGCCGGCAAGGTTGAGAAGCGCCGTGCGATGTACGCCGTCGTCGACGGCAACGACCAGCTCGTGGCGCTTGCGAAGGCCGATCAGAAGCCGTTCCCATCGGTGGAGCTGACGCCCAGCTATGCCGGAAGCGGCAAATTCGGCATCATCGGCCTGGCGTTCACCGATACCCCGGCGTCGATCGGTACGCAGCGCCTGCAATTCTCGAACCGCGCGCCCGGCACCGTATTTGCCTCCGCGACCGACGCCGTCACGATCGAATTTGAGGCCAAGAAGGCCGAGGATGAAAAGGTCGAGAGCATCGTCGATCGCCTGTTTTCGGCCGTCGTCGCCAAGTTCAAGCCGACCGAGCCCGAGAAGCCGAAGGATGAGCCGAAGCCGAAGCCGGCCAACGATAACTTCGACGCGGCCGGGTTCGCGACCGACATGCAGGCCGCCTTCAGTGGCGCTCTGACCGCGGCGCTCAAGCCGATCATCGCGACGCAGACCGCCCAACAGCGGGACTTCGCAACCCTGCAAACGAAGCTCGAAAACACCGAGCAGCAGGGTTTCTCGCGCTCGCCCGCGTCGGGCGGCGGGGATGACGCCGTCACCGACTGCTGATCGTCAGCCCCCCGCCTCGACCGCACAGACCTCATAGGAAGCGCCCCAATGCTCAACATCACCCGCAACAAGTACGACGCCTACACCCAGCAGATCGGCAAGCTGAACAACGTCGCCGATCCCAGCCGCTCGTTCGAGGTGCTGCCATCGGTAGCGCAGACGCTTCGTGCCAAGCTGAAGGGTTCGAGCGACTTCCTGTCGAAGATCAACATCATCCCGGTCGTCGCGCAGGAAGGCGACAAGGTCGGCGTCGGCGTCAAGGGCACGATCGCAAGCCGCACCGATACCCGCGTGAAAGACCGCGAGCCGCGCTATCCCGGCGATCTCGACGAGACGCGCTACCGTTGCGAGAAGACCGATTTCGACACGCTCGTTCGGTACGAGACGCTCGACGCGTGGGCGCACCAACCAAACTTCCAGACCCTCCTGCGCGATGCGATCATCAGCGCGAAGGCGACCGACATCATCACGATCGGTTTTAACGGCGTGAAGGTCGCCAAGGATACCGACCCGGTCGCGTTCCCTCTGCTCCAGGACGTGAACAAGGGCTGGCTCCAGCACATCCGCGAAGACGCGCCGGAGCGGCATGCTGCCGGTGGTGACCTGAAGCAGGAAACCCGCGTGAACGGCGTCGTAACGGTGCCAGGCGCGATCTACGTCGGTGCCGGCGAGGTCGGCGAAGAGGTCGACTACGTCAACATCGACGCGCTGGTGTTCGCCGGCATCGAGCTTCTGCACGAGAATTACCGCGAGGACACCGACCTGGTCGCGATCGTCGGCCGCGAGCTGGTGAACGACAAGTATTTCTCGATCGTCAACGCGTCCGGCGACAAGGCGACCGAGCAGCTCGCGCGCGACGTCCTGCTGTCCGATAAGAAGATCGGCGGTCTGACCGCAGTCCGCGTGCCCAAGTTCCCCAAGAGTGCCATCCTTATCACCACGCTCGCCAACCTGTCGGTCTACGAACAGATCGGCACCGAGCGGCGCAAGATCGAGGACAACGCCAAGCGCGACCAGATCGAGAACTACGAGAGCGTCAACCACGCCTACGTCGTCGAAGACATGGGCAAGGCCGCGCTGATCGAGAACATCGTCATGGGCAAGAAGCCAGCCTGACGGCCGGGCATCTAACCCCTCCCCCCCGTTCCCGCCCCCACAGGACACGCCATGAGCTTCGCTCGACGCCAGGAACAAATCCTAGCCATGAAAGCGGCGTCTGCTCCTGCATCCGGGGGCGGGCACACCCGCACCGCCGCGGTCGTACCATCGGCCGCGGCGGACCAACTCCCCGTGCCCACTGGCAACACGCCGGCCGCTCGCGCTGCCGCGACCGTGGCCCTTCGCTTTCGTCACGATCGCCAGCGCCTAAAACAGATCAAATCGAAAGAGATGAAGGTCGCCGCCAAGCGTCAGATGCTTCCGGAATATCAGGCTTGGTGTGACGGGCTGCTGGACGCCGGTCGCCGGGTCGATGGTCGGCAACTGGAGCCGACCGGCGCCGACGATGTCCTGCCGAGCATAATGGTTTGGTGCCTGGACATTGGCGACTGGACGCGCGGCCTCATGCTGGCGAGTTTCGTCCTTCGCTTTTCGATCCCCATGCCGAAGCACTTCGTACGCGACGCCGCGACACTGGTTCTGGAAGAGATCGCGGACGCGGCGTTGCGGGCACAGGCCCGAAGCGAAGCATTCCCATTGTACGTGCTGGAGGCCGTCGAGTTGCTGACGGACGGCATCGACATGCACGACGAACCCAAGGCCAAGCTGTTCAAGGCGATCGGTGCCGAGCTGGTGCGTGCAGCCGGCGAGGCGACCGGCGACGCGATCGTGCCGACGATCGAGCGCGCCGTCGCCGTGCTGACCCGCGCACAGGATAAGAACGAACGTGTCGGCGTGAAGACGATGCTGCGCGGCCTCGAAAAAGCGAAGGCCGCAGCCCTCAAGAACGCCGACGCGAACCCGGCTTCCGGCGTCCCCGCAGATGCGAACGCCAGCAACGAAACACAGGCCGGCGACACCGCTGGCTGACCAAGCTCGCCCCCGGCGCTCGGGGACGGATCACGCGAGACGGGAGGCCTCCGGGCCGCAGGGCCGTCGATCGACCTGATCCCCACCCCCGTGAACTTCAAGGACCGAACATGCCCGGCTTTCTCGCCAGCACCCTGATCGCCTTCGTTGGCGTCGTCGCGTTGGTCGCAGCCGTCGCGATCACGCTGGTTGGTGGCATCCTCATGATCATCGCACGTAAGGGCGATCGACCAATCGAGCTTGAGCCGCGCCGCTTCGCCTGGTGCGCGATAACGCTTGGTGTGCTGTTGGGGGGTAAGGCGCTCGACATCGTCGCCAGTGTGTCGCTGTGACCGGCCTGATCGCAACCGTTCTACCCGACGAGGACACGCCCGCACCCGCGCTGATCGTCAACGACGGGTTCTTTCCCGACATCGATCCCGCGGTATTTCGCAAGCAGCATCGGATCCGCGACGCGGTGACGCCAGATCGCGCCCGCGAGGCGCTGATCGCGGCGATGCTGGCGGTCTATCGCGATCTCGCCGCCTGGGCATTGAGCCACCGCGCAGCGGGCACCCGGAAGCTTGACGACGTGCGGCTATCGGATGGGTCTATTTCGACGATCGACGGCATCAACACGCTTGTCCTGCTCTACCAGCGCGCCGTCTTCACGGCCGCGAAGGCGGAAGTCGTCGAGCGCTATCGCGACGTGGATCTAACCAGCGCCGGGCAGCGCAAGGCCGAGGATCTCGAACCGAGCGTCACGGAGCTGCGCCGCGATTCAATCCATGCGATCCGCGACATGCTGGGCGTCACGCGCACCACGGTCGAGTTGATATGACCTCGTCGCTCGACATTGTTCGTGCGCGCGACGGCGACACGCTCGACGCGCTGATCTGGCGCGAACGCAACCTCGGGCCGGCCGATCTGCCCGCCGTGCTTGCAGCCAACCCCGGCGTCGCCGGCCTCGGCTCGATCCTGCCGAAGGGTCAGCCAATTAACCTCCCCGCCATCGCCGCGCCGGCAACCGCCGTTCGCACCGATGTCCTCAACCTGTGGGACTGACCGTATGAAGGATCTACTCCACGAATTCGGCGTGTCGCTGCTCGCCTTCCTGTTCGGGCTGACGCCCGCGGCCCTCGGTGCCGCTGTCAGCTTGGCTTACGAAACCGGGCTGACCTGGTCGCGTCGCTTTCTGCAGATGAGCGTCGGTATCGTCGTCAGCTACTTCGCCACCGGCGTCATCCGCGTGCTGTGGCCATGGGGCCAACCCGACCCGTTTGTCATCCAGGCGGTCGGTTTCGTCGTCGGCATGATCGCTTTCAAGGCGACCCCCAAATTCATCGCCGGTTTGAGCGAACGCGTGACGGACATTCCAGCCGCCTTCTTCGACCGCTTCTTCCCCCGAAAGGATGGCCTGTGACTTATGATCGCGTACGCCTGGCGGCCGAGATCGGCCGCGACGAAGGCGACAAGCTGAAATGGTATCGTTGCACCGCGGGCAAGCGCTCGATCGGCAAGGGCCGCAACCTCGACGATGTCGGGATCTCGGCCGAGGAGACCCGCCTGCTCGGTATCACCGTGGCGAGCTGCATCGCCCGCGGCATCAACCAGGCGCAATCCGATGCGCTGTTCGCCAACGACATCGGCCGTAGCGAGCGCGACCTCGACGCCAAGCTGCCCTGGTGGCGCAAGCTCGACGGCGTGCGCCAGCGCGTGCTGCTGAATATGTGCTTCAACATGGGCATCGGCCGCGCGCCTGACGCCAAGCGCAAGATCACCGGTGCCGGGCTGCTCGGTTTCTACGGCACCCTGCCGAAGATCCAGCGCGGCGATTGGACCGGTGCGGTCGCCGGCATGAAGGCTTCGAAATGGCACGACCAGGTCGGCGCGAGGGCCGAGCGCCTCGAAGCAATGATGCTCACCGGAAAGGAGCCAAAATGATCAAGAGATTTTTTGCCAAGCTGTTCGGTGACTGGGCGTTCGTCGTCCTCGTCATCGTCGGCGCGGTTGGCGCCTGGCAATACGTCGAGGCCCGCCAGGCGCGCGCCGATCGCGACGACCTCCAGCATACCGCACAGATGATCTGCGCGGGATCCGGCACCGGGTTCGCGGCGGTCGGCAAGCTGGCCCGCGGCGATGCCTGCGCCGCCACGGTCGCCAACCTCGTGAAGTTCAAGACCGACAGCGCGCAGCTCACCGCTGCGACGCTCGCGCAGGCGATGGCCGATCACGACGCCCGACAGAACGACGACACCCGCGCCGCGCGCGCCGCTGCCGAGGCAGCAAGCTCGGCCGCACAACGAATGGAGATGGCAGATGCGAATGCTGAACGGACGAACCTTGTCGATCGCGAGTGGTTTCGCGCTGTTAATGGCGTTGCCGGCCTGCGCGCGGCACGCTGACGCCCCGCCAGCGGTCGCCCCAGCGCCGATCGTCGTGAAGGTGAAGGACACGCCCCCGGCAGAGCTTCTTACGTGCGCTAGGCGCCCCGAGGGCCTGCCAGAGGATCCGTCGCTGATCGCGCAGATCCCGACGAAGATCCGCGCCGGCATTATCCGCCTCGCCCGCGCCTTCGCCGGCAACGCCGATCGCAACGATCGCCTGGTCAACTGGAATGCGCCAGGCAGCTGCCCGGTCACGAAGTCGGCACCGTGAAAAAGGTTGATAGCCTGCGCGCGCATCTGCTCGCATCTGTTCCCGAAATCAGGAACAGTCCGGAGTTGATGGAGATTTTCGTCGACAAGGGCGATGTGGCTGTGCGCGCAGGATCACTCTCGTTCGAGTATTCTTACACTGCTTCGGTATGGGTGCAAGACTACTCGGGCAGTGTAGACAACCTCTTAGTGCCGATCCTCGCGTGGATCGCTGCAAACCAGCCTGATCTATTCGAGAAGGGCAACCGCAAGCCGTTCACGTTTGAATCGGAGCTGCTCGACGCCGAGACGTGCGACATCACAATTTCGATCGACCTGACCGAACTGGTCCGCGTCGAGCAACAGCCGAACGGCCTCAAGGTCACGCATCTGCCCGAACCGGTTATGAACGACGCCTTTGCCGGCGTCCCGACTGGCACCAACCTATGGGCCGGCCTGATCGAGGACGGCACCGGCATGGTCGAGATCGTCACGCGATGAACGACTTCGCGCCGATCGAGCAGCTATGCCGCGATCTGCTGCTGCGTACCGCCGCGCCCGAACGCGCGCGGTTGATGCGCTCGATCGGCCGCGAGATCCGCAAAAGCCAGTCGGATCGCATCGCTGCCCAGCTCGATCCCGAGGGCGGAGCGTTTGCCCCACGCCGTCCCAAGCCCGATCGCGGCCGGAAGAAAGGCAAGCTTCGCCAGCAGAAGATGTTCCGCAAATTGCGCATGGCAAAGAGCCTGAAGGCGGGCGGCAACGGCGACGAAGTTTGGGTCGGCTTCGGCGGTCGTGCATCGCGGATCGCCAACATTCACCAGGCCGGCCTGTCGGATGCACCCGCACCTGGTCAGCCAAAGGTACGCTATGCCCGACGCGTCCTGCTCGGCCTGACGGAGGCGGAACAGCAGCGGATCCTCGACCTCATCCTCGCACAGGTTACGCCCGGCTGATCTTGTAGAAAGCGTTTCTACAAGAGTGGCCTGTGGCCACTAGCAGGACTGCCCGCCGACATGCCCGGCATGGCCGCCACCTCCAGTCCTACCACCGTCGATCTGTCGCGCTTCGATCCCCCGACGATCGTCGAGGCGCTGGATTACGAGACAATTTTCCAGCGCAAGGTCGCCCGCATGAAGGTGCTGTTGCCAACCTTCGACGCGACCGTCGATAGTGATCCGGCGACGAAGGTGCTGCAGGTTGCGGCCTATGATGAATTGCTGTTGCGGCAGGACTTTAACGAACGTTTGCAACAGCGCCTGGTCGCATATGCGACCGGCTCCACGCTCGACCATATCGGTGCCGCCATCGGTATTGCGCGACTGGTCGTCACGCCCGCGAACACCGCCACCGGTGCGCCGGCTGTCTACGAGACCGACGATAGCTTTCGCGCCCGCATCGTCCTCGGCCCCGAGGGCTTCTCCGTCGCCGGTCCCGAGCTGGCCTATGTGAAGCACGCAAAGGACGCGAGCGGCCTCGTCCTCGATGCCAGCGCCACGTCGCCGGCACCCGGAGAAGTCCTGGTCTCGATCCTGTCGGCCGAGGGCGACGGCACCGCGTCGGACGTGCTGCTCGACCAGGTCCGCGCGATCGTTACCGACAAGGCCATCCGCCCGCTTGGCGATCACGTCACGGTTGCGTCGGCCGTCCAGCGTCGCTTCGCCCTGGTCGCGACACTGTGGACGTTTGCCGGTCCCGATCCCGCATTGGTATTGAGCGCCGCAAGAGCGAAGCTGGCGCGCTATCTTGCCGACTCGCGCAAGCTCGGTCGCGACATCACCATGTCCGGCCTTTACGCGGCGCTGACGGTCGAAGGCGTCCAGCGCGTCGAGATCGCCTCGCCGGCCGCGTCGATCGTGTGCGATCTGACCGAGGCCGCGCTCTGCACTGACATCACCGTGACGCACGCCGGCTATGACGAATAGCCTGCTGCCGCCCAACGCGACCCTGCTCGAGCGCGGGCTTGAAGGTGCTTCGCTGGTCGTCGGGCTCGATCTCCCCGCCGATATCGACGATCCCTATACGTGCCCCGTCTGGCTGCTGCCCTGGCTCGCGTGGGGCCTGTCCGTCGATACATGGGACGCCGACTGGTCGGAAGCCGATAAGCGCGCCGCAGTAGCCGGGTCGATCGAGCTGCACCGCCGCAAGGGCACGCGCATGTCGGTCGAGCAGGTGCTCGCTCGGTTCGACCAGCTCGCGCACCTGGTCGAGTGGCATGAAGCCTCGCCGCGCCGCGCGCCGCATACGTTCGACGTCGTTGTGCCGATGGTGCTGCCGAACGGCACCGCGCCCGGTGGCCGGCGTGCGACGGCCGCGTTCGCCGAAGCGATCATCCGCGAGGTTTCGCGCGTCAAACCGCTGCGCGAACACATGACCGTCGTGCAGTCGATCGTCGCGCGCGGCTCGATCGGCATTCAGGGCGCGGCCCGCGTCGCGACGTTCCAACGCGAAGATTTCGCGCTCACCCCCGACACTTCCCCCGCATGGGCCAGCTACCTCCAAACCGAGGACGGCGAGCCGATCGAGGCGGGTGACGGCACCTTTCTGGACACCACGCCATGACAGCGCTCACGCTCACTATGACGACGGCCGGCCTTGGCCGCTTCACCGCCGCCCAGGCATCCGACGACATCGATCTGACGATCGCCACGGTCGGATTGACGGCGTCCGCGTTCGCCGTCGCGCCGACGCTCACCGCACTGCCTGGCGAGTTTCGCCGGATCGCGACGATCGCAGGCAGCGCGATCGGCGACAACCTCGTGCACATGATCGTCCGCGACGAGGCGGCGCTAGCCTATGACGTATTCGGCTTCGGCCTGTTCCTGGCGGACGGCACGCTGTTCGCCGTCTACGGCCAGGCGACGCCGATCGCCGGCAAGTCGGCCGCATCGACGCTGTTGTTCGCCCTCGATATCGCGTTCCCCACGTCGGACATCACGCAGCTCACCTTTGGCGACACCGACTTCCTCAATCCGCCTGCGACGTCTGAGACCAAGGGCGTGGTCGAGCTGGCGACGCTGATCGAGGCCGAAGCCGGCGATACCGCCCGCGCCACCACCGGTGCCGTCGTGAAAGCCATGCTCGCGACCGCCATCGAAGCGGTCGGCGAAGCGATCGAAGGGCTGATGCGCCGCACGATCTACGGGGCCGGCCTTGTCAAAGGTGGCGGCGACGGCTCGGCTAATCGGACACTTACGGTCGACGCCGCGACGGCCGAGCAGATCCGCGCCGGTACCGCGCCCGATAGTGTCGCCACGCCCGCCGCCCTCAGAGCTGCTGGCGCGGTTTATGTCATCCAGCAGGCTCTCACCGCCGATGGTGGGCATCGCGTCTGGAGCGATGGGCTGAAGGAATGCTGGGGGTCGGTCAACGTCGGTCCCGATGCCACCGCAAACGTGCTGCTGCCGGTCAATCACGAGACATTCGTCGTTCCCGCAGGCGTCGCTGGCTCGATAAACCAAGACGAGCAGAGCGTCGGCGTCCTCAACGTCACCACGGTAGGCTTCGCCGTGCGCAACCAAAATCCGCTGGCCACCACCTTCTACTGGCACACCAAGGGTCTCTGAAAATGTCGAAGATCTCCCAGCTCCCCGCGATCTCGCCCACCGGCAAGGAACAGGTCGTCCTGTTCGACGGTGAGAAGACCGCGCGCTCATTCCTGTCGGAGCTGAAGCTCGACGATGCGACTGGCAGCTTGCTCACCTCGGCGATCCTTGCCGGCACGCTGATCGCAGTCCCGATCGCCGGCGACACTAGCCACCTCCGCGTAGATCTCGACAGCGCAGCCGACGGCGCGCCCTTCGATGCGCTGATCGTCGCTACGAACGACGCGCCAGTCACCCGGATGACGGCGGGCGGAATCACGCGCGATGTCGTTGATCCTGGCGCGGTGGCGATCAAGGAGGGCGAACTTGGTCGCGGCAAGATCGCAACCTTCGCCTACTCGATCGGTGGGGGCGGCTTCGTGCTGCTCGGCCAGCGCGATCTAACCATCAGCGGCGGTGGAACGTCGTCGACGTATGACGAGGACTTCGTGAAGCAGCCTTGGGGCGCGGTGTCGTTCGCAGACGGTGCGCGCAAGGTCGAGACGATCACCAAGTTCCTTGTGGTCCCCGGCAGCTCGAACGCGCATCCGGGCTATGTGCCAGCCGGCGAGTTGCCCGCCGATGTCGGCGCTGCAGCGCTCAACGAGTTCTTCCCCGGCAACGACATGCACGTCACCGGCGTGACCGTCGCTGCACCGGGCGCTCCGATGGTGACGATCCTCGACCAGCTCGCCAACTCTCCCGAGTATATGGCCGGCAAAGCATCGTGGGTCATGCCGTTCTACTGGATGAACGACGCGCGATCGGTGTTCTATCACGACCAAGGCGGCATCCTCGCAGAGATCGCGGCCCTGCGCGCTGCTATCCCAGCCATTCGCCGCAAGAACGCCGAACCCGTTCTCGTCACCGGCTACCCGCCCGATCTGCGCGCCAGTCCCGTCGCGCTCGACCCGGACTATTATGCGGACCCTACGCGGAGCATGGCATTCCCGGCGGTGAAGGCCGCGCCGGTCGATGCCGAAGCCGACATGTGGCCGCCGAAGTCCGCGCCACTGACCGAACCCGTCGCCTGGACAGCAACGGGCATCAAGCGCGTCGGCTACAAGCGCATCGAGCATGTGAATCGGCTGATCCGCGAGGTTGCCGCTGAATTCGGCTGCGTCCTGCTCGACATTGAATATTCGGCATACTTCAACGCCATCGAGCATGTGCCGGATCTCGGGCCGGAGCTGGACGCCTATTACGACCAGGCCGACCCGCTTCATGGCAAGGGTATCTATGCCGCAGCCGTCCGGCCGGTGCTGCGTCAGTGGGCAGCGGCGGTAGCCAAGGGCGACACCTCGCAGCGCGTTTTCCGCGGCGATATGAAGGTGTCGACTGCCGAGATCGACGCTGCGGTTGTCAATGCCACCGCGCTTGCCAACGCGGCGCGCGACAAGGCGCTGGACTGGGCCGAAGGCACCGGCACCCCCGGTGGCGCTGGCACGCGATCGTCGAAAGCTTGGGCAGGCGTCGCTGGGTCGCAGGCCAGCGCCGCAGATGCCGCGCGCTTGGGCGCTGTCCAGGCGAAGACGTCGACCGAGAATATCCGCGACGGTTTCGCAGTCACCACGGCAATGGCGCAAGCGTCCGTGATGACGACGGCGCGCGTCTACTTGTCGGTCGCGGCGGGCCTGGCAGCAACCGCCGCCAATGACTTCTTCGACGTGTCGTCATCCGGTGACATCTTCGCGATCCGCTACCAGAAGGTCAACGGCGCGGCGGTCCTCGTCAACGTGTTGGTAAGCCGCGTCGGTATCGACCGGCTCGGCCGCTACATTCCGCCTTCGACCGCGACGGATATGTCGGTTGCGATAAACGCGGCGCTTGCTGATCCGTCAGTTGGTGGCGTGTTCCTGAGCCTTGGCGAGTATCGACTCGATCACGCGATCGTTATCCCAAGCGGCAAATTCCTTTCGGGCGCGGGGGAGGAACTCACCCGGCTTGTCCGCTTCAACAACATCGCCTCGTCACCGTACCTCGACTGCGCCCTGATCCGGTTCGAGAATGGCGCATGTGGGATCCGCGTTCGCGATCTGACGATCGTTGCCCCGAAGACGGGCACCAAGGTGACCGGCGTATGGGCCATCACCAATCAGAACTTTCTCGTCGAGCGCGTCACCGCCTTCAACATGGGCTACGCCTTCTTTGCGATGGAGCGCTCGCAGTTCGGTACGTTCCGTGACTGCAAATCCTACAACGCAAACGTACATTTCGAGACGACGCAGGCATACGATATCCTGTTCGACCGCGGTATCTGCGGCGCTGGCGACGGCGACAACCCGCTCGGCACCGAAGCGTGGTGGCACTGCCTGCTGGCTTCGCGCCGCATCACGTTCCGCGACATGGTCGGGTCGGGTCCAGGAGCGCCCTACCTGATCGTCGCCAACGACATCAACGGCGACCCGCTCGGTGGCCTGATCGATGATATTCGATATGAAGGCTGCAAAGTTCTTTCGATGTCGCAGGGCATTATCTGCATGCTGATATCGAAATACAACGGGATTGTCGGCAATATCTACATGACCGATTGCGTTACGAATGCGCTGTCGATTGTTGCCTTCATTCAGGAAGGACACGTGCAGCAGAAGAACTGCAAGTGGATCACGCCGGACTCTACGGTTTACGACGTGTCCTTGGCGGGGAAACTGGACGCGACTGATTGCGACGTCCTGTGCACCAACGCCGAGACGGGGAAATCCGGCGCTCTGCATGCAGGAATCGGATCTGCGAATATCCGCGTTACGGGCGGGCGCATTTCCATCCCTAACAATCCGCTGATCTCGCCTGCGGTTGCGGAAGTCTATATTTCCGCGACCACAGAGATTGTTACGCCTGGCGTAGCGACTGTCGCAAGATTTGGTCAGGTCTGGCCGGGTCGCCCTTACTCTTATGCCCTTCCCATCGATAACGATAACCCGCTCAAGCCCGGTGGTTATTATCTGTATGGACCGCCCCAAGGCAAAATTAATCGTTTCCGCATGAAGGGAGGGATCAAGAATACCGGAACGGCTGGTAAGTTTCGTTTTTACATCGATGGCTCATCGGGCCTGTCGAAACCATACGGGAATATGAGCTTTCAAAATTCCGATGGTACTTACGTCACGACGCCCGGATCGACGCCATACAATGTTGTAGATGTTAGCGTGGGGCCGAACGAGGTTCGCATGATTGATGTTGAATTGACGTGGATCGGTACCGACAACGGCTTTGCGCCGCAGCTTTTCGGTATCGAAGGTGCAGCCGTACTATGCCTTGCAGGCATGGAAATCGAAACTTCGCGGCTCAACTAAGGAAGCTGGAATGACCGACGAAATGAACCCCATAGAAATTCCGCCCGTTGACCCCGAATTCATTGCAGTCGCGATCGAGCGTCTCGACGTCGCGACGCATAATTACGAGGTGGCCTTGAAGGATGTTTGGGGCACCCGGCTCTCCTACTTCGTCGACGGCGGTATCGCGCTCGCTCGCGCCAAAGCGATTAACGCGATCGACCAGTTCAAGAACCTCGTGCCGGATCTCGAACGGCCGACGATGATCGAAAGCCCGCCGGCCATTCGCCATACCGACGCCGATCGACAAGCCTTTGTTGCGGTTCACCAGTCGAACATCGACGCGCTAAAAGGTTTTCTCGCGATTGCGGGTGACGGCTGACACCGGCGTCTAAACCAACGTCAACGCCGGGGCCGCTCTTGTAGAATACGTTTCTACAAGAGCGGCCTCTCGCCTCCGCAACCGTGCCGCGCATGGTCGCCGCTATGGTCGCCGCAACCGATAACCAGCGCCTGATTGGCGATCTTATCCGCGAAGGCGTGGTCGTATCCGTCGACCACGCTTCGGGCACTGCGCGGGTGGAAATTGCCGACGAACTGACAACGGGCGATATCCCATGGCTCGAAAGCCGCGCCGGCTCTACGCGCACCTGGTCGCCGCCAGCAGTCGGTGAACAGGTCGTTGTCCTTGCACCCGAGGCGGATACCGCGCGCTGCATGATCATCGGCAGTTTAAGCTCCGATGCTCACCCGCACCCGGCGAACGATGCCTCCACCCTCGCCGAATATGAGGACGGCGCGCGCATCGGTTATGATCCGGTGTCGCATGCGCTGACGGCTCTTCTGCCAGGTGGCGCAACAGTGCTGATCGTTGCGGACGGTGGCTTGTCGCTCAAGGGTCATTTGACGGTCGACGGCGACATCAACTCGACGGGCACCATTACAGGCGCAACCGACGTCGTCGGCGCAGGCAAGAGCCTGAAGGGCCATGTTCACCTCGGTGTGCAGCCCGGTGGCGGGCTTTCGGGGAAGCCGCAGTGAACGGCATGGACCGCACCACGGGTAAGCCGCTGGCCGGAACCGATCACCTCAAACAATCGATCGACGACATCCTCGGCACGCCGCTCGGCACCCGCCTCTGTCGCCGGGAGTATGGCTCGCTGGTTCCCCAGCTGCTCGATCAGCCGAACAATGAGTTGGGTCGGATGCGTATCTTTGCCGCGGCTACATTCGCTTTGCTTCGGCAGGAGGGCCGTGCGCGGATCTCGCGCGTCACGCTTTCCCCAGGCAACCGTCCGCATGAGGCCATCCTCACCGTCACCGGGCGGCGCACGGACGCTGTCGGCGCACCCGCCTTTTCCGTTTCGTCCTCCATCCGCGCCTTGTCGGCGCTCGCCTGAAAGGTCCGCATATGAGCTTCCTCCACGGGATCAACGTAGCCGAGGTCAAGACAACGACCCGCTCGATCGCCACCGTCGCTACCGCAGTCATCGGCCTGATTGCCACCGCCCCTGACGCGGTTGCCGGCGCATTCCCGCTCGACACCGCGGTCAAGGTCACGAACCTCAACGACGCGATCGAAAAGGCCGGCGCGGGTGGCACGTTGCGCGCCGCGTTGAAGGCTATCGCCGGTCAGGTCACCGCGCCGATCGTCATCGTCCGCGTCGCGCCTGGTGCCACGCCGGCCGACACGATCAACGCAGTCGTCGGCACCGACGTAGCCGGCGTTAAGACCGGCATGCAGGCGCTGCTCACCGCCCCTGCGCAGTTGAACCTCCACCCCCGAATCATTGGCGCACCTGGTCTGGAAGGCGAGCTAGTGACGAAGGCTATGGTCACGGTCGCCAAGCGCCTGCGCGCGCGGGTGTACGCCAAGGCGATCGGCAACGATCGCGGCGAGGCTATCGCCCACCGCGCCCTGTTCCTCGACGCGCGCGAGCTGACGTTGCTCTGGCCCAGCGTTACCGCGCCCTACGGCGCAGACGGTGCCAGCATCGGCGTGCCGGTTGCGGCGGTCGCCATGGGCGCGCGCGCAGCGATCGACCAGACGCAGGGTTGGCACAAGACGTTGTCGAACGTCGCGCTGCCGGAGGTCGACGGTCTGGCGGCTGACGTCACGTTCGATATTCAGGACGCGGCCTGCGACGCAAACGTGCTGAACGCATCCCAGATCGTAACCGTCGTCCGAATCGCGGGTGAGCTGCGTTTCTGGGGCAACCGCACCTGCGCCGCGCCGGAAAGCGACTTCGTGTTCGAAAGCGCTTGCCGCACGGCGCAGATCCTCGCCGACACGGTCGCCCTCGGCTTGGTGTGGGCAATGGACAAGCCGCTGTTGCCCAGCCTCGCCAAGGATATCGTCGAGCAGATCAACGAGAAGTTCCGCCAGGAGAAGCGCGCCGGTCGCATCTTCGGCGCGGTGGCCGTGTTCGACGGGACCAAGAACCCGGTCGAGCAGCTGAAGGCCGGCAAGCTGCTGATCGGCTATCGCTACACCTTCGTACCGCCACTGGAGGCGCTCGGGCTCGAGCAGGAGATCTCCGACGAGTTCTTCGCCGATTTCACCAGCCTCGTTTCGGACAGCTGATCGGTGAAAATCCCGCGCCGCGCTTACGTCATCTTCCTGCTGCTCGGCCTCGTGCCGTCCGTCCTGCTGTGGGCGTTCGGCAAGGTCGCCTGGTGGGCGGTGCCGCTCCTGACAATCCCGTTCGCCATCACCCTGATCGTCGCCCTCGCACTGCTGGCGACGATCCTGTGGATGGCGAACGGCTCCCACTGACCTCCCGCACGAAAGGCCGACGCGATGGCGTTCCCCAGCAAGCTTAAGCAACTGATGATGTTCAACAACGGCACCGCCTTCATTGGCGAAACTGTTTCGATCACGGTCCCGAAACTCGTCCGTAAGCTCGAGGACTACCGAGGCGGTGGTATGAACCGCCCGGTCAAGATCGATATGGGCGGTGAGGCGCTCGAAATGGAAGCGGTCTACGGCGGGCCGATGCGCGACATCTTGCGCCAGTACGGTCAGCTCAATCTGTCTGGCGTCCAGCAGCGCTTCGTCGGTTCGCACCAGAATGACGATACCGGCGCGGTCGACGTCGTCGAGATCGTCACGCGCGGCCGACACGAAGAGATCGACATGGGCGAGTGGAAGCCCGGCGAGGATACCGAGTTCAAGGTCAAGAGCCAGCTCAGCTACTTCAAGCTGACGTGGAACGGCGTCGTTGAGGTCGAGATCGATGTGCTTGGCATGATCGAGATCGTCGGTGGCGTGGACCTGATGGCCGAACATCGCGCCGCGATGGGCTTCTAACTTCCGCCGTTTCTCCTCCGCTCTGACCCAGCCACCGACCAAGTCCTGACAGGAACCGTACAATGACCGACCAGAACACCGCCAGCACTGGCAAACGCTTTTCCTCGTTCAAGCTGGATGCCGACATCACTATCAACGACCAGGTCGTGCATCCCGCGGGCACGGAGATTCAAGTTCGTCGACCTGGCGCGGGCGAACTGCGTGGCGTCGACATCTCCGCGACCATCAGCAAGTGCGACTTCACGCAGATCGAGAAGATCGCGCCGCGTATAACGCTGCCGATCCTGCATAAGGAACATATCGCAGTGATGGATCCTGCTGACTTCGTGCAGCTCGGCGGGGAAATCATCGATTTTTTGCTGCCGAAGGTCGTGAGGCAGGCGGCCTCCCAGCCCGAATAGAAGACATGATGGCGGACCTTGCCGAGTGCTGGGGGTGGGGTCCGCCGACGATGAACGACATGGGCGTTGCCGAGCTGATCGGCTGGCGGGCGCAGGCCCTGGAACGCCGCCAAAAGGATCGCTGACCGATGGACCGCAACCTCCGCATCCGTATGTTGCTCGAAGCCGGCGACCGCGCCAGTCGCCCGCTACGCGAGATTGCGGGGGGCTCGGTCAAGGCGGCACAGGGCCTCAAGGCCGCCAGAGAACAGCTCAAGGGCATTGACCGCGCGCAGGCCGACATCGGTAGCTTTCGCAGCCTGAAGGCCGGTCTGGCCTCCACCAGCGTCCAATTGGACCACGCTCGGTCCCGCGCCACTGCCCTCGGCAGGGAATTTGCGCAGACCGCCAATCCCAGCCGCGCACTGACGCGTGAGTTCACCCGAGCGCGAACCGAGGCGCAGAAGCTCGAACAGCAACATCACTCGGAAACGCGCGAACTATCGGCGTTGCGAGATCGGCTACGCGCGGCCGGTATCGCAACCGGTGACTTGGCGCGTCATGAGCGCGAGTTGCGTGACCGGGCACGACAGACGAACGAAGAGATAGCGGAACAGGAACGCCGCGTCGGCCGTCTCGCTGATCGCCAGCGACGCATGGCAGCGGCACGCGCTGGCTTCAGTGGTATTCAGGACCGCGCCGGTGGCGTCGCTGCTGGCGGGGCCGCTGCCCTTACTGCAGGCGTTGCAGTCGCTGCTCCGCTGATCGGTGTCGCTTCCGGTGCGATGGATCTCGAAGAAGGCATGGCCGGGGTTGCGAAGGTGACCGGCATGGCCGGCCCGCAGCTTCAGAGGATGACCGACAAACTGGTCGGCCTCAGTACCCATATGCCGATGACGGCCGTCGAGCTTTCTAGTATCGCCGCAGCGGCCGGTGCGGCCGGCGTTGGTATGGATAAGTTCGGTCGGCCACTGCCTAGCCAGGCCGACGACCTGGTCGCGTTCACCGACGCCGCGGCGCGCATGGGTATCGCGTTCGATATGACCGCCGAGGACGCCGGCAGTACGATGGCAAAATGGCGTCAAGCGTTCAAGATGACGCAGCCGGAGGTCGAGGCGCTCGGTGACCGCGTCAATGCTCTGACGAACAAGTTCGGTGGTCAGGCGACAACGGTCGCCGGCATCATCACGCGCATTGGACCACTTGGGGAAGTCGCCGGCATCGCCGCGCCACAGGTATCCGCGTTGGCGTCGTCGTTGAACTCGATCGGCGTCGAGGAAGAGGTTGCCGCAACTGGCATTAAGAGCCTGTTGCTGAATCTTACCAAGGGCAGCGCGGCTAGTAAGTCACAGAGCAAGGCGCTTAACACTCTCGGACTCGATGCAACCAAACTTGCGAAGTCGATGCAGGTCGATGCGAGCGGCACGATCATCACGGTGTTGGAAAAGATCCGCGCGCTCAGTAGGGATAAGCAGGCCAGCATCCTAAGCGAGATTTTCGGGACCGAATCGGTCGGTGCCATCGCGCCCCTGCTCACGAACCTCGACGGGCTAAAGCAACGCCTCAATCTCGTGGGCGATAGAAGCAAATACGCAGGGTCAATGACCGCCGAATTTTCTTCGCGCATTAGCACGGCTAAAGGGATGGCCGAGGTCGCTAAGAATTCGTTCGCAGCCGTGAGCCTGACCCTCGGGCAATCTATGTTGCCAGTCGTAAAAACGGGCGCACTTCGCCTCGGCGCTATCGCGCTCCGCATGCAGGCGTTCGCGACGCGTCATCCGGAACTGACGAAGAACGTTCTCATCGCGACGGGGGTTCTGGCGGCGCTGTTCTTTATGCTTGGCATGGGCGGCATTGCGATCGCTGCCATCATGGGGCCGATCGCGATCCTCAACGCTGGTCTGATCGCGCTCGGGGTTGCTGGCGGCATCGCGGCTATCCCGCTTCTTCCGATCGTAGCCGGGCTTGCTGCTGTTGCGGGGGCGGTTGCCCTCGTCGTCGCCGCGTGGAACCATTGGGACTCACTACAAGCAGCGTGGTTCGCATTCTGGGGCGGGTTGCGGCAAGGTTTCGTCGCTGCCGGCAATTTCATGGCCGCATGGGGGCCAACGGTCGGCCGGTACATCATGAATGGCCTGCTTTCCGGTTTGAGCGCTGGCCCGGTTATCCGCGCGATTTGGGGCATCGCGAAGGGCGCGATCGGCGCATTTAAATCCGCGCTCGGTATTCATTCGCCTAGTCGCGTCTTTGCCGGGTTGGGTGGTTATATGATGGAGGGCTTGGCTGGCGGCATTGCCGGTGGCGAAAGTCAGCCAATCCGACGAGTAGGATCCGTCGCACGTCGGCTCACGTCAGCAATGGCAATAGGGACGATCCCGGCCACGATGGCGGTCGCGAGCCCAGCGACGGCAGGCCCCTCAGTAAATCGGCCCGGTGTCAGCGCTACGTCTGGCGCACGGATCTATAACATCACCGTCAACCAGCTACCCGGGCAAGATGCCGAGGCACTCGCGCGCGCTGTTGCCGATGAGATTGATCGCCGTGAACGTGAAGCGGACGCGCGCGGCCGTTCCGCGTTCGCCGACACCCCCGACTATGAGACTGTCTGATGCTGCTTGCGCTTGGCCTGTTTACTTTCTCGATCGACACGGTCGCGTTCGATGAGATCGCTCGCCGCGCAGACTGGCGGCACGCGACATCACCCAGGATCGGCGCGCGTGATGCAACGCAGTTCACCGGTCCCGGCGTTGAGACGATCGGACTACCTGGCACCGTTTATCTTGAAATCGCAGACGGCCGTGTTTCGATCGACGAGCTGCGGCGCATGGCCGACACCGGGGAGGCTTGGCCGCTCGTCGACGGCCGCGGCTATGTCTACGGTGCATATGTCATCACCGGCATCGACGATCGCGGTAAAGCGTTCTTCCCAGACGGGACGCCGCGCCAGATCGACTTCTCGATCGACTTGCTCCGCGTCGATAGCGACGTCGCATGATTTCCAATATCGCAGCGATTCGCGTCGTCGTTGACGGCGACGACATCACGCCCCTGTTGGAGGGAAAGGTTCCGCAGCCGAACGGCCGTCCACCGCGTCGCCGTCTGGTGTCGCTCGGGATCAGCGAGAAGCGGGGCGAGGAAGCCGACCAGCTCGATCTGGTCATTGACGATACCGACGGGGCCGTAGCGCTGCCTCCCACCGGGGCGAGGATCCATGTCTGGCTTGGGTGGAAGCAGGGCAGCGAAGTTACCGCGGGCTTGGTCGACAAGGGGTGGTTCATCGTCGACGAGGTTGCGCATGGCGGCCCACCCGACCTCGTGACGATCCGCGCTCGATCGGCGGACTTCACCAGCGATCTAAAGACACGCCGAGAAAAGGGCTGGCACGGCACGACGTTGGGCGCGATCGTGACGGAAGTCGCGGAGCGCCACCAGCTCACGCCTCGCTGCGCCGCGAGCCTCGCCGGCATCGCCATTACGGCGAAGGCTCAGAACCGTGAAAGCGATCTGGCGTTCTTGCGTCGGCTCGGCCGTGAGCGGGGTGCTGTTGCCAAGATCGCCCGCGGCGTGCTGATTTTCTCGCCAATATCTGCCGGCGTCACCGCGACGGGCAAGCCAATTGCGACCGTCACTATCGCCAGGCGCGACGGCGATGCCCACCAATACAGCCGACAGAAGCGCGAGGACGTGCCCGGCGTGAAGGCGACATGGCACGATCGCAAATCTGGCAAACGGCAGCACTTTGTCGCGGGCAAGGCCGAGGGGGCGAAGTCGCTATCTCGCGTTTACGCCAACGAGACCGACGCTCAAACCGCTGCGAATGCGGCGAATGGTCGCGCCGGCCGCGAACCGGTTTCGCTGTCGCTCACCCTTGCGCTTGGTCGGCCCGATATACATCCCGAGACGAAGGCGACCGTCACCGGCTTCAAAGCTGCGATAAACACTACGGCCTGGTTGGTCGCGGAGGTCACGCACTCGTTTGGGGATCGTGGCTACACAACAGGGCTTAAGCTCGAAGCCGCGTGACCGGTTCTTGACGTCTCTAAAGGTCAGACAGTCCCGCCTGTCTGCATCGCTGGATAGCGACCGAAAGTACACCGCCTGGAGGATAGGTTAGCTTGCCATACTGTTGCAGATCCGGGTTGGGGGCCAGCAACGCGCGCTGATCTTCCGTAACCGCGTACTTACCGGTGTACGCGCCGGGCCTACTCTCTGCCGCGCCATTAAATGCGTACGCCTTGCCTTCAGCTTCAAGGAAAATGGTCGTATGACCATCGCCACAGTTAACTGTTACCGGCTCCTTTATTAGCGGCCACGTTTCGCCAACGTCAGACTTTGATATAGTCATATTTACGACCGGCTTTTTCGGGGGGGCACTTTCGGTGCATCCCGTCAGTATTACGGCTACCAATACTGCATAGCGGGCCTTGGTCTTCATATTTAAAACCCCATCGCCTCGTCCCAACGCATCACGCGATGAACGCAAGAAACCTGCTCGTTCGGCACTTCGAATTCGATGCCTGGATTAAACTGCCGTAGTACGACTAAGCCGGGGCGGCGACGGACCAGTTGCTTGATTAAAACGTGACGGACTTCTTCACCGTCGAACGTCGGCCCCCGCAGCTGCACCACGACGTCGTCTCCTACGCCGGGCGGGCGCTTCGGATCGACCAGAAGTCGTTGGCCGGAGTCGAACCTCGGCTCCATAGAATGGCCTGACACGGAAACGACGTATAGGTCTGGTCTGCCAGTGACCCCGACCGGACGGGCCATGAAGTCAGTGGGAGCCGTCATATGTACCTCGGTTTGCTCGACGTTCACGACGACTCCGTTCCCGTCGCCAAATTCGAGATCCGCGCCCAGTGCGGTGCCGTAAACCGGTAAAGTCTTTGGTAGGCGGCGGAACGCCTCGGTGGTCAGCGGTTGACCGGCGAAGGTGCGCTCGATGCCCTGCTCGCGGCCAAGCAACCAGTCCGAAGAAGTGCCTAGATGCTCTGCGATCGCTTCGAGACGCTCAGCGCCGGGCATTACGCCGCGCTTCAAGATGTTTCGAAGCGCGTCGGGCTGTCCAGCCGCCGCCATGGAGATCTCGCGTGCCGATACGTTCAGTTCGTCTAACTTCGCTTGGATGCGTTCTTTCAGGATATCCGGCGTTCGTTTCATGCGGAACTCATGCCGCACTCATGCACCACACGCGAGCGGTATGTATTCCGTTGACGTCGCGGCTTAAAAGCCGCATATCTGCGGAATGGAAGCTGCATACGAGAACGCTTTGCGAACGATCGCTGATTCGTACGCTGGTGAGGTCGCCCGCTGGGGCGGTAAGTCCCTCCCGCGGGTCGCGACGATCGTCGTGAACAGCGGGTCGTTCTTCAAGCGTCTTCAGAAGGGTCACACGTTCTCCGTTTCGAACCTAGACAAATTCGCAAGCTGGTTTCGCGTGTCAGCGAACTGGCCCGACCATTCGATACCTCACGAGGCAGTGGCTGCTCTGACAAGCATCGGTCGCCCGCCTCTTCCCGCCAACACCATGCCGCATCCGTACCGCACACCCGCCGCACCGGTCGATTGTAATCGAACGACAGTTTTCCAGTCCAAGGCTGCACGATGACCAAACCGCGTATCCCCGACAGCTTTCCGGACGCGATGGGCAAGGTCATTGCGCAACTCGGTCGCAAGCGCGCGGCCGCGGTCGTCGGTAAATCTGAAAGCACGGTCTACGAGTGGGCCAAGGAAGACACGGTGACGCTTCCGTCACTGTTGGAGGCCCTGGCGCTCGATACGGCGCACCGGCTTGCCGGGGGCGAAGACGCACCCTTCCGCGACGCGTTCAGCCATCAACTCGACGGCAAGGTTGATCAGCAGGACGCCTGCCGCCGCGCGCTTATCAGCGACTCCGTCGAGTTTATTGGCGAGGCCGCCGATCTTCAAGCCGCCCTTTTTATTGCCGCCCAACCCGGCGCTTCCCCGCTCGATCTTCATCGCGCGCTGGTCGAGGTAACGCAGGTTAGCGGCATCGTGGCCCGCATACGTCGGCGCCTGCCCAATTTCCTTCGTCCTGCCATGTCGACGGGGCCGGGGAATGCCGGGGGGACCCATCAGTGACTAAGATGACGAAGAGAAACTACACGCCTCGCATACCCGCGACGGAGTGCCCGCACTGCCTGACGCGCGCGATCGCGTACGACTCCGTCAAGCTCGACGTGTTTACGCGCGAGATTCGCTACGTCTGTCAGGACGCGGATTGCCTCCACACCTTCGTGGCGCAACTCGCCATTTTCCGTACCGTGCGGCCGAGTATGAAGCCAAACCCCGCGATTACCGAAGCAATCCTGCCGCACGGTCAGTGGCGCTCGAAGCCCGCGAACGATGACCAGCGGGTTCCTGCCAACGACGATCAGCCTGACGCGGCGGAGGTCGCGCCTTCCCCTGGCTAATCCCCTGACCTGATCCCCGCGGCCTCGGCCGCACGCCTCCTGAACCATCCCCCCGCCATCCGGAAGCACCCGCTTCCGGCAACGCTACCCCCTTGCCGAAAGGAATGCCCGATGATGCACGTCTTCCCGCGTACATTCACGATGCCGATGCAGCGAGGCGAGCGCGCCGCGACCGCCAGCGCCGCGCCCCTGACGTCCGCTGCCTACATCAAGCTGCGCCGCGAGGCGGCTGGCATGTCGATCAAGGAAGTCGCGGGCATGCTCGCCCGGAACGCTGATGAGGTCGCCCCTGCGCTCGACCTGATCCACGCGTTGGAAACGCCCGGCAACACCGCCCGCCGTCCCGAAACGCTTGAAGCCCTGCGCAGCGTCTTCCCGTTCGATCCGGACGTCTACCGCCAGCTCGCCACCGATCCAGTCGACAGCCGCCCTCGCATCTGCCGTGGCTGCGGTTGCAGCCATTGGGATCCCTGCACCAGCGACGAGCATGGTGCCTGCGCCTGGGCGACCGATACGGCCTGCACCGCGTGCCTGCCCGACACCGCCCCAGTGGAGTGCTGCCAGTGATCGCCGTGGCAACCAGCGCCACGCAGCTCGAGCGCGCCATGCGCCGTCGCCGCATCGCCAAGATCGTCCTCGCGATCCTGTTCGCGGTCATCTGGATCCCCGTCGCGATCGTCATGCTCGTCGCCGGCACATCGGATCGGCGTCGCTGATGCTGCACGATGTCCTCACAGGCTTGGCCCTGACCGTGTTCGGCAGCGCAGGCGCGACGGCGATCGGCGTCATGCGCGCGTCGCTCGCGCCGCAATGGAGCCGAATTTGCCGGCTGGCGCTCGGCAACGTCGAGCCCGAGTTCAAACCCCTGTCCGCGATGCCGTTCGCCAAAACGGTCCGCTCGTGACGTGGGCGACGTCGCAGTCTGTGGCGGCGACCGTGCCCTCTTCCAAGGGCTCGGCCGCGCCGGAAAGCAGTGCGACGTCCTCGCCGTCCGCAAGGCTTTTGCCTCGGTCCGCTTCGACGACGGACAAGCCGTCCTCTGCCTCGCCAAGGATTTTCACCCGATCAAGCGACGCCCGCCGCCCATGTTCTGACCCGCTCGCCGCTCTTGGCGAAACGCTTTCTACAAGAACGGCCGCTGGCGCGACCGCTCGATCCCCTCGCACCAACAGGATCTCCATGATGATCAGCGACGCTCCCCCCGAAGCTCGCCAGTCTCAGCCCTCGCCAAAGCCGACCAACCGTTCCACAAAACCGGAACAGCGCGGACTTCCGATTGCGATGCAGCGCATGATGGGCCTCGAAACGGCTTACCCGATGCTAGGCGGGAAAACCAAGTTGGCCGCGATCATGGGCGTTTGCCCCCGGGACCTTAGCTATAAGCTCAGCGCTGAACGCGGCATTTCAAACGTCGACTTATTTCTGACCGCCAAGGCACTCGAAGCGCGCGGTAACAAGATGCTGGAGCACGCCGCCAAGCTGCGCGCAGTGCTGGCCGACTGCGGTGACCACGGCCAGTGAAGCGTAACCCCGGATACCTGCCCAGCGAGGCAATCGGCAAGCGCGTACGCGTGAAGCTGGCGCACGGTGGCGAAGGCGCGACCGACGCCAACCCCATGAGCCCGCTCGGTTGGGCCGCGGACGGCAAAGGCGGCTGCAACTGGCGGCGCTCAGGCAGCCCTTTTGACATCGCGGAATACGAGGTGATCGCATGAACATGATCGCCACCGATTTGTCGCGCCGCAGCCTAGCGGCCGACAAGCTTGACGGCCGGCCAAGCGACAGCGGCCGCTTCCTTCGCATAAACGACGTCGTCGCGACCGTCGGCCTTAGCCGTGCAACGATTTACCGGCTGATCGATGCAGGCGATTTCCCAACCAGCACGGCGCTGACGAAGCGGTGCGTTGGCTGGTGGGAGGAAGAGGTCTGCGGCTGGGTAAACGCCCGGCGCTCAGGGGCATCCCGTACGCAGTGATCTCCAGGCTGGGGTCACCAAAGGGGGCACCGGGCATTTACAGAACAAAATATCTAGAGCATTTTCAGGGATTTATGATGGTTTACGCAGCAGCCACCTCTTCCGCCGGTACCGATCGATGGCGGGTCAGTTGGCCTTGTTCGGTGGGATCACCAGCATTGGTAGCGGGGCGACGGGTATGCCCTCCTCGACAAGCGCCTTGGCTTCGGCGAGGCTTGCCTGACCGTGAATCGTCGCTCGCTTCTCTTCGCCGAGATGCATGGCGCGGGCGCGATCGGCGAAGGCCGCGCCGACCCATTCCGAGGATTCCAGCGCCTTGGCCTGCTGCCGGGCAATTACCGTCATCGCCGCCTTGATCGCGTCCGGACTTGGCGGCGAGGGCCTCGCGTTGCCCTTGGACGGTATCGAGGGCGCCATCGGTGCCTTGACGACGTCGCCGTCGTTGCAGAGCGGGCAGCGGACATAACCGGCGGCGCGCTGCGCTTCGTACGCGTCGCTCGACGCGAACCACGCCTCGAACACATGCTCGCCACCGCATTTGAGGTCGAAGACGATCATGCCGCGGTCGTAACCGGGGGAATGGCGCGACGATGCGCGATCGCGGGGATGCGCGCGCGGACCTGCTCGACCTGCGTCAGATCGATGTCCGCGAACCCCAGTCCGGCTGCCTCGTCCATGTCGAGGATCACCTCGCCCCAGGGATCGACGACGAGCGAATGCCCGTATGTTGCGCGCCCATCCTCATGCACGCCGGTCTGCGCGGCGGCGACGACGAATGCGCCGGCCTCGATCGCCCGGGCGCGAAGCAGGACGTGCCAGTGCGCGGCGCCGGTCGGGCGCGTGAAGGCGGCGGGAACGGCGAGCAGCGTCGCACCGGCATTGCTCAGCGCACGGTAGAGATCGGCAAAGCGGATGTCGTAGCAGATCGAGGCACCCAACCGGCCGACGGGCGTATCGATCACGACCGCCGTCTCGCCGCCGACATAGGCTGCGGACTCGCGCCAGCTTTCCCCGGTCGGAAGGTCGACGTCGAACAGATGCAGCTTGTCGTAGCGGGCACGGATCGTCCCGGTCGGATCGATGACGAACCCGCGATTGGCGAACTTGTCATCCGGGCGGTGGACCGCGAGCGATCCGAGATGCACCCAGATACCGGCGTTCGCGGCCGCGGCGCGCACTGCGGCCAGCACCGGGTCGGCGTCTTCCGCGACGATCGACGCGGCGCCGCGTGTACGATCGCGGTCGATCAGCCCCGACATTTCCGGGGTGAACAGCATCGCGGCGCCGGCCGCTTCAGCCTCACCGATCGCGTCGACCAATGTCGCGGCGTTGACGGCGGGATCGATCCCGCTCGTCATCTGAAGAACGCCGATCCTGGTCATCAGGCGAGGAGGGGGTCGAGACCACCCTTGGCATCGAGCGCGGCGAGATCGTCGGATCCGCCGATATGCCTGCCGTCGATGAAGACCTGCGGCATGGTCATGCGGCCGCCCGACCGCTCGACCATCTCGGCCTTTTTAGGGCCGCCCATCGTGACGTCGAACTGTTCTGGCTCGACGCCCTTCGATGCGAGGAGTTTCAGCGCGCGCGTGCAGTATGGGCAGAACGCTTTGGTGTAGATTTCGACTTTAGCCATGCAGGCGGAAATGTGGTTTCACCTTCTGCTTGTCAATCGTCCGGCGACAGGACGCGCGCCCAACACAGGATCGTCACCGACCGCGCGCCCGCTTTTAACAGCGCACGAGTGCACGCGTCGGCGGTTGCGCCGCTGGTATAGACGTCGTCGACCAGCGCGACTGCCCTGCCTCGTATGCGATCTGGCGCGACCACCCCGAACGCGCCGGCCACGGCCTTTGCGCGCTGCCGACCGCCGAGGCCGCGCAACAAGCTGGTACGGCGTGTGCGGATCAGCACATCGCGGTCATGACGTACGCCTGAGAGCAGCGCGACCGCATTGGCGATCAAGGCGGCTTGGTTGAAGCCGCGCGACCATATCCGCCAGCGGTGCAGCGGCACCGGGACAAGCAGATCGATGCCGGGCGGCAGCAACCGGCGCATCTGTCGCGCCATGGTCTCTGCAAACGCGATCCGGCCACCATATTTCAGCCGCAGCGCCAGCGCGCGCGCAACAGGTCCGTAGGCGACGGCGGCGCGGACTCCGGCATGACTGGGCGGTGCGGCAAGGCAGGCTGGGCAACAGGCGCCCTCGCCGCGATCGAACGCAAAGGGTTGGTTGCAGCCTGCGCACCAGGGCGGACCGAGAAACCGAAGGGTAACGCAGCAGATCGCGCAGAACCGGTGATCCTCCGCGACCGGCACGCCGCAGCCAGGGCATCGCGGTGGCAGGGCGAACCCGACGATGTGACGGAAGGGGTCGCGTATTCTCATGCAGACCTCCCGCCACGCGACTGTTGACCTTGTCGGCGACGCGCGACCACGGCACAAGCGCAGACGTGTCCGATATCGTTTCAGAAAATGCCGCACCCGAAATCTTCGACCGTGCCGCTCGCCGCCTGCGCCGTGATAGAGCTGCGCCCCGCTATGCCGAGCACGACTTCCTGCGTGCGACGATGCTGGACGGGATCGGCGAACGCCTCGACGCGGTGACGCGGGATTTCGTCGACGTTCTCGATCTCGGCTGTTTCGACGGAAGCTTTGTCACACCGCCGGGCTCTCGCGTCGCGCGCTGCGATCCGGGATACGCCTTTGCCGCACAGTCTGACGGCGTGCAGATGGACGAGGACCGACTGCCCTTTGCCGATGCGTCGTTCGATCTAGTGGTGAGTGCGGGCGTCCTCGATCAAGTCGCAGACCTACCGGGCGCACTCGCACTCATCCGCCGGGTACTGCGCCCCGACGGCCTGTTCCTTGGTGCGTTTGTGGGCGCGGGAAGCCTGCCGACGTTGCGCAACGCACTTCGGACTGCCGAGGAGGACCGCCCCGTCGCACGGCTTCATCCGCAAATCGACGTGCGATCCGCTGGCGATCTACTCATGCGGGCGGGGTTCGCCTTGCCGGTCGCCGATGTCGAAACGCTCGACGTAGGCTATCGCGATCCAGGCCGGCTGTTCGGCGACCTTCGCGGCATGGCAGGCGGCAATATCCTGGCGCAACGCCAACCGTTGACGTCGAGTGTAGTCGGGCGCACGGTCGCGGCCTTCATGCAGGCCGCGGACGCGAGCGGGCGTACGCACGAGACATTCCGGATCGTCTTCCTGACGGGCTGGTCGCCCGATCCCTCACAACCCAAACCGGCACGGCGTGGCAGCGCGACCGCGTCGCTCGGCGAGGCGCTCAAGCCTCGCACCTGAGACGCTAGCCGATCATCCCGTCGCCCGCGGCATCACGGGCCAGGATCGCGCCCATCGCATCGAACAGCGCATCCATCGCGACGGGTTTGAAAATCACGTCGTCTGCACCCGCGCGAAGACACCGTTCGCGAAGTTGGGGCGCGATGTCCGCAGTAACGACAATGATCGGAACCCTGCCCTTCGCGTCCGTTCGCGCGCGGATATGTTCGATCGCCGTGATGCCATCCATGCCGGGCATCCGCAGATCCACGAGAACGATTATGAAGTCCTGCTCATCGAGGATTTCCAGCCCCCGTTCCGCACTTTCCGCCTCGACCATCGTCACGCCCGCCACATCGAGCATGTCTTTGACAACACGTCGGTTCATCCGGTCGTCTTCGATGAAAAGCACCTTCACTTCCGCCCCCGCAAGATATCAGTCAGCAAAGGCGAAATGGGCATCATATTGCAGCATCTACGCGTCAAGCGGCGTTCGATACAAGGTTCGGATTTGAGTTTTTAAAAGAGACTGATTTATGTAATAGGTACGAAATCAGTTCATGACCTGTTACCGGTTTTGAAATCACTCGGGTAATTCCGGTAGCGAGCAATTCCTGCCGTTCTGTTTCAGCGGAAACCGGCCATAGCAACGACGTTTCCGCCCCAGATGCCGCCGCTGCGACGGCGATCTTCGACAGTGCCGAAAGAGGATCTGCACAGGCCCTGATCGTCAGATCGTCGATCAATACACGCACCATGTCACCAGCTTCCAAGAGCGCGATCGCGTCCTTGACCGATCCCGCGAAGGCGGTGGCCCCGAAGTCGGGCGCCAGCAAGGTCTTGAACATGCTTCGGGTGATCGGGTTGCGATCGACGACCAACGTCACCGCGTCGGCGATCCTGGCGGCAGGTACGGCCTGAACGTCAGGTGCGCGAACGACCGGCAGCATGAGCGTAAACGTCGTGCCCTCTCCTACGACGCTGCTGACCGAGACGTCGCCGCCCATCGCGCGCGCCAGATTGCGGCAGATCGCAAGCCCCAGCCCGGTTCCGCCGAACTGTCGCGTGGTTCCGGCATCGGCCTGACGGAACGCTTCGAAGATGTCCTCCAGCTTGTCGGCAGGAATGCCGATACCCGAATCGGTCACTGCGACATTGAGTTGGTCGTCCTTGTCGACCTCGACCCGCAACGTCACCCGGCCGGATTTGGTGAACTTCAGCGCATTGGACAGGAGGTTGAAGATGATCTGTCGAATGCGCGCGGCATCGCCCATGATCATTGCCGGGCACCCGCCGAATTCGACGGCGAACGACAACCCCTTGGCCCCGGCCTGCTCCTCCCACATCCGGGCAGCATCGGTGATGGTCGCGCATATGTCGAATGGCGCCGATTCGATCGCCAGGTTTCCTGTCTCCATCTTTGCGACGTCGAGGATATCATCGACCAGCGTACGCATGCGCACGCCTGCATCATGCACCACGCCGATCCTTTCGCGCAGCGCCGGGTCGATTCTCATATCGGCAAGCATGACCTCGCTCATACCCAGGATCCCGTTCAATGGCGTCCGGATCTCGTGGCTGGTCGTGGCCAGAAACTCCGTCTTGGCCGCCAGCGCCTTGCCCAGCGCGTCGTTCGTCACAGCGAGGTCGTCGTTAGCCGCGCGGATCTGATCGCGGCTGCGGCGCAGCGTGACGATGCCGAACGCCAACAACGCGATGACGACCGCCACCGCGGCCGCGGCGCCCAGGAATACATAGCGCTGCGTTTGTGCCCGCGCTCGCTCGAAGGCGATGCTGCGTTGCAATTCGCTAGCCTTTAACTGGCTGATCTTCAGTTCCTGATTGGCAAAATCGAACCGCGCCGCCATCAGCGCGGTCTTCGTATTGGTCGCGAGTTTTGTCGCGTCGTCGTCCAGCCGCTTGAGCACCTGCAGTTGTGCTAGCGCCTGTTTCATGTCGCCCGTTGCGAGGAAAATGTCATACGCTGTCTTGCGAAAGTCCTGGTACGAATCGTCGGCCTTTTTCGGATCGACGCCAACTAGCGCCTCCATGATCAGTTTCCGAGCTTTCGGCAGATTGCCGTGTTGCAACGCGGACTGCGCGGCGGTCGCTTTCAGTCGCCCGATAAGGCTTTGATCGCTCGGATCGGCAAGCGCCTGGCCACGCGCAAGTGCCTGGTCGGCGAGGCCCAGATTACCCATGTCAAGCTGGACCCGCGCGATATTACCATAGATTTGCATGAGCAGGTTGTTGCTGCCTAGCTGCTTCGCTAAATCTAAGGCTTTTTTGAACTGGTCCGCTGCCATGGCGTATTGGTGCGATTCACCAAAGGCCAGGGCCCTGTTGTTATAGATCGATACCGAGATATTAATATCCGAACGGTATATGTCCATTGCCTGCTTATAATATTTGTCCGCCGTTTCGTTATCCTTCGCCTGCACGTAAAGAAGGGCGATAAACACCAGCGCGCGTGACTGTCCTCTGGGATCCTTGATCTTTCCGTAGATTTCGAAGGCCCTTTGATAATCCACCAGCGCGTTGCCGACGAGCAGCTCGTAGCTGTCCAGCCAGCCCAGCGAGATCAGGAGATCCGCGTATAGCTTCGATTGAGGCTGGAAGCGGACGATCGATGCCACCGCCTTTCGTACCGGCCCGTCGGCTTTGCCGGGCTGGTTGGTCCTCAAATACGCTTCGCCCTGCAACCACTGGGCGGTGGCGACTGCAATCCCGCGCGCACGTCGATCGACGATCTTTCCGCCAAGCTGCTCGGCAACGATTGCCTTGGGGAGCGCCTTGGCCGGATCGATCAGCATCGTGGCCTTGGCGTCGGCTGCGGCAACCTCGTAGTCGAGCGTGGGTGATCGCTGCGCATGCGCGTCGGTCGCCGACATCGCGCCGGCCGCCATGATCAGACCGAGGATGGTCCTGGCGACCGCGGACTTCATCGTCCTCAGCCCCGCTTCCACACCGTTGCAAGCCGGTTGAACGGCGCCCGGACGTCGGCGGCGAGGGCCTGATATTTCCCATCGTCCAAAAAGTGGATCAGGGCCTCCAGATTGATCGGCCGGCTGATGAGAAAGCCTTGGATCATGTCACAGCCCATCACCGAGAGCAGCGCCATTGCAGCCTGCGTCTCGACCCCCTCCGCGACGACCTCCATATCCAGAGCGTGCGCGAGATCGATGGTCGAGCGAACGATCAGCGGATCGCGGTTGGAACTGGTCAGCTGTGTCACGAACAGCTTGTCGATCTTCAGTTCGCGCGCGGGGAGCTGCTTCAAATACGCGAGCGACGACAAGCCGGCGCCATAATCGTCGATCGCGATGACAATGCCGATACCGGCGAAGACGTTGAGGTTCGCGATCGCACTGTCGGGGTCACGGATCACCGAGGTCTCCGTGATCTCGAAACCAAGCTGCGCGCCACTGGTCTCGACCAACGCGCAGGCCAAGCTCACGAACCCCGTGTCCGCCAGAAGTGCACCGGCGATGTTGATGAAGATACGGAGGTCGTGACCGTGCGCGGCAAGACTGACCTGATCCTTGATCGCGCGTCGAATCGTCCACAGCGTCAGCGCGACTATATCGCGCGATTCCTCTGCAAGCGGAATGAAGTCATTGGGCAGTACCAGGCCGCGAGTCGGGTGGTTCCACCGTACCAGCGCCTCCACGCTGGTAATCTTCTGCCGACGCAGATGGACCTTTGGCTGATATTGGAGGAACAGCTCTTCCCGCTCGATGGCGCGACCAAGATCTTGCGCGAGCTCCATCCGATCGATCGCGGCGGGACTGCCTGTCACATCCCGCGCTATCGCAACATGCTCGGTGCGCGCGTCGACCAGCGCGCGTTCCGCCTCCTCGATCAGATGAACCTCGTCGCGGTGCGCGGCCGCCGCCGCCGCGCCGAGTTGAACGTTGATCATGTGCGATTCGCCATCGATATCGAACGGAACCTCGAAAGCGACCTCGATCGCTGCGATCGCGACGTCGAGCGCCAGCCGCGCCTCGCTCTCGAACGCGATCTCGGCGACTTCGCGACCTGCAATCTCGACCCTGGAATCGGGTAACGCATCCCGGATTCTAGCCGCTACGTCGACGATCAGCGTGTCCGCTCGCGGCCGTCCGAGGTACCGACGCAAGACCGCAAAATTGGCGATCTCGGCCAAGACCAGGAACCGCCAACCGGACTGAGAAGCCTGGCAAAAACTGTCGTGAGCACGCGCCGCACGTGAATCGAGATCAACGAGTCGCGGGCCAGTCAGCGGCACTCCGCCCTTGAATTGCTCGTGCGGGACATTCCTCATGCTCCCCGAATAGGCGGGACGCATAAACATACCCTTAAGCTCTTACCACGCGTTCGCGACCAAATGATGGTTAACGATTTACAAAGATCATTGTTTAACGCGCCATTAAGCAGTATGAATCGGTTGCACCTAAACGGGTGCAACAAGGGAGCATAAAAATGCTGAATTTCATCATCGCACTCATCTACGGCACGGGCATTCGCCCCTGGTGAATGACTCGGTCGGCCCGAACATCGGTATTGTGTTGGTTTGTGGCACTTTTCGGTAGTCGGGCCGACATTCAAACCGATATGAATATACCAGCAGGTTCATGCTAAGCTTTGTGACTTTGCTGAGAACCCGCTTGGCATCTTTTCGTATGCCAGCACGGCTGGCGTAATCAGTGGTCATCGCCGACTGACAGAAGAATACTTCGTGCTAACTCTTTAGCTTAATAGGTGAACAGCACCACTTGGAGTTTGGACAAAAGTCCACCGATCCGTAGGACCGTGGACGCGATTGTCATTCAGCTAGACGATGGTCGTAGCGGACCGCGACGGAGCACTCGATGGTGTTCCGCCGGGGTTCCTGCGGCTTAGCGGGCACCGGCCTTGACGGCGTGGCGTGCGACGACCTGCCCTGGGTTCGAAAACTGCATCGCATCGTCGACGGAGCCGAACTTCAACGCCATCAGATCCAGCGCGTAATTCTGGTTGAGCTTCCACGGCTTGCGTTCGCCCTGCGTGGGTAGTGCCGCGGCGGCGCGCTGGACATAGCCCGAGGTGAAGTCGAGGAACGCCTCGTTCTTCATCGTCGGATCGTCGTTGTGCGGCGTCGCCTGGCGCAAGCCGCGCTTGGTCATCGTGTTGAGTAGGCGGCAGACGTATACTGCGGTCAGGTCCGCCTTCAGCGTCCACGACGCGTTCGTATAACCGAAGGTCGAGGACAGGTTCGGCACGCCGTCGAACATCATGCCCTTGTATTGGAGCCGTCCAGCGAGTTCGATCGGCTTGCCGTCGAGGCTGAACACGACTCCGCTCATCAGTTGCAGTTCGAGGCCCGTCGCGGTGACAATCACGTCGGCGGGCAGGTCCTTCCCCGAATCGAGATAGATGCCGTCGGGCGTGATTCGTGCGATCGTGTCGGTGACGATCGAGGCGGTGCCGGCGTTGATCGCCGCGAACAGGTCGCCATCGGGGACCAGGCAGACGCGCTGGTCCCACGGATTGTAGCGCGGGGTGAAATGCGTCGCGACGTCGTAGTCGGGGCCGAGATGATCGCGGACCATGCCGATCATCCGTTCCTTCACGACCGCGGGCTTCTTGCGGGCCATCCGGTAGAAGAACATCCCCATCAGCACGTTCTTCCACCGCGTGATGCCGTATGCCGCCTTGGCCGGCAATTTCCCGCGTAGCCAGTTCGCCACGCCGTCCTCACCGGGGCGCGCGACGATATACGTCGGCGAGCGCTGGAGCATCGTCACGTGCGCCGCGGTCTTCGCCATCGACGGGACCAGCGTCACGGCGGTCGCGCCGCTGCCGATCACGACGACTCGCTTGCCGCTATAGGCAAGGTCCTCGGGCCAGAACTGCGGGTGGACAATCTGTCCGGCAAAGCTCTCTGCGCCCTCGAACTCGGGGGAATAGGCCTTGGCGTAGTTGTAATAGCCCGCACACATGGACAGGAAGTTGCAGGTGAACGTGACCTGCGCGCCGTCGGGGCCGGTCGCTTCTACGGTCCAGCGCGCGTCCTCGGTTGACCACGCGGCGGACTTGACCTGGTGGCCGTAGCGGATCTTTCGGTCGATTCCGTACGCTTGCGCCGTTTCCTCGACATAGGCGCGGATCGAGGGGCCGTCGGCGATCGACTTTGCCGCCGTCCAGGGGTGGAAGACGAATCCCAGCGTGTGCATGTCCGAGTCGGAGCGGATGCCGGGATAGCGGAACAGGTCCCACGTCCCGCCCATCGACTGCCGCCCCTCAAGGATCATGTACGTCCGGTCGGGGCAGCGCGTCTGAAGGTGGTAGCCGGTGCCGATCCCGGAAATGCCGGCACCCACCACGATCACGTCGACATGTTCGGTCATGCTGCATCCTCGCGCCCCGGCGTTACGCCGTAGGTTTCATAACCGAACCTATCCTGTTGTGATCTTTACTCAATAGTCCTTCGTATATTTCACGCTCGCGCTCTGCCCGCCGCTTGATCCCGCCGCCGACAACAGGCTGAGCGCCTTGGTCAGCGCGACCTCGAGTTGCGTCGAGGTGAAGCCCTTCGCGTCGGTCACGATCTCAACATAAATGTTCTTCGTGATGTACTTACCCGCGGCGAGGCTAGTGCCGCGGCCGGTCGCCGAGTCGGCACCGAGCACGCGCAACCGGTCGAACCCGGTCGCCGAGCGGAGCTTGCCGAGCGGGTTCAGGCCACCGCCGCCTGACCCGCGCAGCGAGTTCAGTGCAGACGCCAACTGGATCGCCTCGGTAGCCGACAAATTGGCCGGGCTCGAGCCGAACAGCAGGCGGCTGAGCACTTCGTCCTGCGGCAGGACCGGCGTCGACGTGAACGCGATCTGCGGCTTCTGGCCGGTCCCGGTGACGTTGATGACGACGGTGATGTCGCTGGTGGTCGTGGTCGCCTGGATGTTGATATCCGGATCGGTCAGAGCGCCACCACGGAAGCGGATTTGGCCCTTGTTGACCTCGAACCGCTTGCCCGAGAACGAATACGTGCCGCGGACGATGTCGAGCCCGCCCGTCACGATCGGCGCGGCCGACGTACCGCCGATGTGCATGTCCATCTCCCATTCGGACTCGAGGCCCATGCCCGAGACGAACAGCTGGTTCGGCGCCCGGACACGAAGGTCGAGCTTGAACTTGCCGATCGGAGGCACGTCCGAGCGATCGGTCGAGACCGGCGTACGGATGTCGCTCTTGCGGCGAACGCCGGTGAGTTCGGGAACTTCGGCCTGGCCTTGGCGGATGATCTGGTAGCGTGCTTCGGGGATCTGGAGATCGCCCTGGATCAGGCCTCCATCGCGCCCGTTGGTCAGATGGATCGTCCCCGTTGTGGTCGCGCTGATCGCGTCGCTCTTGGCGAGCTGCGCATTGTTCAGCGTCGCGCGCAGATCGATCGGGAAGCCGCTGTCCGCCGCGAACCCGATCGTACCCTGCGCCTGCACGGTGCCGTCGCCGGCCTTCGCGTTGAGCTGCGTCAGTTGCAGGTCGGTGTTCGAGAACCGCCCTGCGATCCGCATCTGCGACAGACGCGTGCCATACGTCTCGTTGTCGTAAGTCAGGTTATCGGCGCGGACGACGCCGTTGAGTTGTGGTGCCTGCAACCGGCCCGAGAAGTCGGCGGCGACCGCGATCGGCCCCGACAGCTGCTGGTTCGGGATCGCGGCAAAGCTGAACAGCACCGCGGACGGGCCATTATAGCGGATCCCGCCCGACAGCGGCGCGGCCATCAGGCGCGTGCTCCACGAGCCATTGCCCGCTGGTAGCGGCCGGAGGTTGGCGACCATCCGGCCGATCACCGACGTCCCGCGACGCACCAGCGCACGACCGGTCGCACCGTCGCCGCCGAGGGTCCCGGCGAACACGATGTCGACGGGATCGGAGACGGCAGCGAGACCCGAGCGGGTGAAGTTGGTGACCGTCACGCGCACGTCGGCGGTCGGAAGTGCGGCCGAATTTGCTTGCGAGAAGTCGAGGCTGCCGGTCGCCTTGCCGCCGATCCCGAGGTTCGGGACCAGAGCGGAGAGCGTCGACAGGTCGAGGCGATCGAGGCGCACTTGGGCGTTCGTGCCGCTGCCGTAGCTGCCAGCCAAGCGCGCCGAGCCACCGCCTGCCCCACCGAAATCAATCCGGGTCGGCGACAGGCGATAAACGCCCTTCACCGTCTGGATGCGGGCCGGGTTTACGGTGCGGAAGGCGATGCCGTTGGCTTGGCCTTGGGCGGCTACGAGGTAATTGTTCGGGCTCAGTTTGGCGTTGACCGCTAGGCGGAAGGGGACGCCGTTGGAGCCGGTCAGCAGCGCCTGCGCGGTGCCGTTGCCGCCCACATAGTTGACCTTGGCGCGCGCCGCCGAGAGGACGATCGCACCATAGCGCATGTCCGCGACCTGCGCGTCGGCGACGATCTGTGGCGTCGGGGTCAGCACCGCGGTCGCACTGACGATCGCGCGGCCGATGGTGAAGTCGACCATGCCGGGGATCTTCGCGCCGTTGGCACGCGCCGCGACGTCGGCGCGCTGGTAGCCGCCCTGGTTGGCGAGGCGGACATTGCCCGACAAGCCCTGCCCGGCGAACTGGAGCGCACCCGCGAACGGGCCGGCCGCGGTCTGGACGATGCGGCCGCTGCCGACGATCCCGGCGAATACGACGCGACGTACGTCGACCGCGAGTTGCGCGCCCGGCTTGACCAGCACGTCGGCGGTGAATGGCCCGTAATTGGTGCCGCCGCTCGCGGTGACGGCATAGGCGCCGCCGCGGCCGACGATGCGCGCGTTGAGATTGACGAGGCCGACGCCGACACCCGGACGCGGCGCCCGCAGGACGACGACGGGAGCTGTCGCGCTCCCCGTCACGCGAGCAGACAAGGGGCCATAGGCCGTCGAATACGCGTCGGCATTCACCAGCACCGCGCCGGTGGCCGGATCGAACCGGCCTTCGCCGCTGGTCACACGGAATTGTGGCGCGTTCATGCGGAGATTGCGGAAGGTGACGATGCCTTCGGGGCTGTAGCCGATGTCCGAGCGGACGATCGCGTTACCGCCGAGGAAGCTGCGCGCGCCTTCGTTGAAGATCTGCGAGGTCTGCGCGACCACGCGACCGGTGATCCCGAAGCCGCCCTTGGGCCCCGGTACCAGCTTCGCATCGGTCGTCAGGTTGACGATGCCGATGCCATCGACGCGGTAGTTGTTGATCCGTCCCTTCAGCGCGCCGGTGTAGCGACCGGTCGCCATGTTCGCGACGACCACCGCGGTCGCGTCGATCTTGTCCGAGCGGATCTTGAGGTTGTCGGAGAGGACGTTGACGCCCGAGATCGCGAAGTCGCCGTCGATCGCAACGTTCGTGGCGAGCCCGCCGACCGCTGCGTTCAGACCGGTCACGCGACGTGCGCGTGCTTTCACCGGCACCAGAATGCGGTCGGAGTTCACGCGTGCAAGACCCTCGGCGTAGAGGTTCTCGACGCCCATGTCGCCGAACGCGATCGTTGCCGCGCGCACCTTGTAGTCGACGGTCGGCGTCGCGAACGCGCCGTCCAGCACGACGCGGGCCGTGACGTCGCGGCCGCGCAGGTTCGGGAGGATCGCGCCGGGCGTCAGCAGCTTCGCGTTGACCGCGAAATTGCCGAACCGGCTGTTGGCGAGATCGATCAGGCCACCGGCGTCGACCGCGAGCGCGTCCGACTTCAGCGTCATCCGCGTGTCGGCCTTGCGGTCGTTGAGCGTGGTGTCGATCGCGACGTCGAGCTGTGGCGACGTCAGGCGCTCGACCGGACCTTCGAGGTACAGGCCGGGACGCGTCGAGCCGCGGACTTCGATATGACCGTTCTTCGCGGTCAGCCCGAGGTTCGCCAGCTGTCCGCCGCCGAGTGTTGCGACGGCGCGACCCTGCCACGATGCCCAGCTGCCGCGGCCATCGACGCTTGCCGTCAGTGGCGCCTTGAACGCGCCCATCGTCGAGACGACTCCGCCGACCGGCGCGGTCAGCTTCACGTTGACGTCGAGCTTGTTCTGTTCGGGCACCGCGTCGAGCTTAAGCACGAGGCGATCGCCGCCAGCGATGCCGGGGCCAGTCAGCGCGGTGGCGTTGGTGGTCAGCTGCGCGCGCTTGTCGGCGATGTGGACCGCGCCGTCGATCTTGACGATATGCGTCTGGCCGGTGACTGGCTTGGCGATCAGGAAACGATCGATCACCAGACGGTTCACGTCGATGTCGAGATCGGGGAGCAGCGGCGCGTTGGGATCGGTCGGCGTCGCGTTGAGCACCGGGCGGCGCTGCAACGTGACCAGCGGCGTGGTCAGCGAGCGGACGTCGACATGGTTCTTGGCGAACGCGAATGGGCGCCAGTCTACTGCCAGCTTCGGGCTAGTGAGGAACACACCCTTGGGGTCGGACACGCGCACGTCGCTGAGTGTCATCGCGCCGTAGATCGAGCCGTCGATCCGACCGACCTTGATGTTGAGCCCAGATGCGGTGGTGTAGCCGCCGATCTGGTCGGCAACGAGGCGCCGGCCCGGATCGGTGTTGATCCCGAACAGCACGATCAGGACGAGCGCGACCAAGCCGACGATCAGGATCGCAAGCCATTTCAGGATGCGCTGCCACAGCGGGCGCCGTTCGACGATTACCGTTTCGGTCTGCTCGAACTGGTCCCGCTCAGCAGGGCCCTGTTCAACAGGTGGGGTGCCGTTTTCGGCCATCAGAATGCCTGCCCGATCGAGATGTAGAGGGCGACCTTGCCGTCACCCTTGCGGGGGTTCAGCGGAGTCGCGACGTCGAACCGCATCGGGCCGAAGCTGGTATAGAAGCGCCCGCCGATACCCGCACCGTAGCGCAAGGACGACAGGTCGGGCGTGCTGCTCTCATAGCTGTTGCCGGCGTCGATGAACGGCACGATGCCGAAATCGCCGAACCGGTAGCGGGCTTCGAGCGCAAATTCGTTGAGCGAACGGCCGCCGACCGGGTTGCCGTTGGGATCGAACGGCCCGAGCCGCTGATAGCCATAGCCGCGCACCGATCCGCCGCCGCCGCCGTAATAGCGCCGCGAGGGGGCGAGGTCGTCGCGGTCGACGCCTTGGATCGAGCCCGCCTTGGCACGGCCCGCGATGACGATGCTGCTGGATACGGGATAGTAGAACGTCCCCTCGATCATCGTCCGGATGTATGGCTTCACCGACCCCTGCACCGACGTTTCGGGGCTGAGGTTGAGCGTGAGGCGATAGCCCTTGGTCGGGTTGAGCAGGCTGTCCGAGCGATCGAACTTAATTTGGCCGGGCAGTGCGACGATGCCGTAGGTCCGGCGGACGTCCTTGCCTTGCGTAAAGTCGTAGACGCTTTCGTTCGTGCCGACGAGTTCGCCGCCGTAATAATAGGTCAGCGGCTTCTGCCAGATCGGCGTGGAATCGTAGCTCCAGCGGACGCCGACGCTGGTCGTGAACGCGTCATAGGCGTCGTAATTCGAGTGGTTGGCGCCGGCGGTCAGGCTGAACGTCTTGTCGCGCTTGCCCGCGTTGGCGCGGCGGAACGTGCCGGACACGCCCTGCTCCTGCGTACCAGCGATCACCGAGGCGATCAGGGCGCCCTCGTAGGGGAACAGGTTGCGGTGCTGCCATGTGCCTTCCGCGCGGAAGCCCTGCCCGGTCGAATAGCCGACATTGCCGCCGAGCGAGCGCGCCTTGCCTTCGCTCTGGCGGACCAGCAGGTCGACCTGCTCGGTGCCGTCGGGGTTGATCGTGCCGGTGCGGACCGGCTCGACCGACACAGTCGAGAACAGCGACGTCGCGACCAGCGCATCGCGCAGGTCGTCGGTCATCCGGTTGTCGTAGAGTTCGCCCGCCTTGAACCGCGGGAACAGGTTCAGATGCTCGAGATCGAACACCGGATCGCCTTCGGTGCGAAGCTGCCCGAACGACGAGCGCGGTCCGGTATCGACGGGCAGCGTGTAGGCGCCGGTCGGCGTCTGGTCGTCGAGCAGGATGTCGCGCTCGCCGACCTTGACGAACGGATAGCCCTGCTGCGGCAGCGTCAGGCTGACATTCGCCTCCGCGCCCTGGATCCGTGCGGCCTCGATCGGATCGCCGACCTTCAGCGGCAATTGCGTGCGGACGAGATCGGGCGGGGTCGTCGCGTCCGCCTTCACGGTGATCGACGAAAGCGAATAGAGGCGGCCGGGTTGCGCGCTGACCGTCGCCTTCAGCCGCGCGGGCCTGGTCTTGTCGGCGTCGGGGATCGTCTCGATCGTCGAGATCGCGGTCGCATCGTAATAGCCGAGCGACTTCAGCAGCCGCACCGCCAGCGCCTCGTCCTCACGCGCGCGCGCTGCGACCTGCGTGGCGTTCGCCGCCTTGCCCTTGCCCTCGGCGAGTGCGGACAGCGCCTTGTATTCGCCCTCGAGCCCGTCGCCAGCCTTGTCGAGCCCCTTGGTCGCGGTCTCGTAGCGGATCTCGGGCGCGTCCTTGTCCTTGATGTCCGCCGCGGTCTGGAGCGGGGTCGTGTCGAAGCTCGACAGCGGCGTCAGCGGTTGGGCGAGTTGCGGATCGCTGGGGCCGGTCGGCGGCAGGACGTCGCCCGTCAGCGCTGTTGCAGCAGTTGTTGCGGTGGCGGGTGTCGCGGGCGCCTGGGCGGGTATTTGCGTCGACGGAGCGGGCAACGGCGCCATCGCTTCCAACGGCGCGTTCAGGTCGCCGCTCAACGGCGGCAGGGCGCTGTCGAACTCGGCGTCGGGCACGATCGGCGCGTCGGAACGCGGGTCGTTCGACTGCGGTTGCTCGCTGGGCTTGGGCGCGTCGGGACCCTTTGCCGGGGCGGTGCCCGGCTTCACCAACTGCGCGGAACCGACGCCCGCGAATCCCGTTGTCGACGCTACCAACGCCAGAGCGAGCCAATGATGCCGGCTGTTCGAAGCTGTCACACGATCCCCTTCACGGGCAGCGATCGTGCTCGATTCACCCCCATCTTCGTCCACGTAACGCACATAGGACGGCTTGGTTTCACAAAAATTAACCTCAGACACAGCCGATTAGGCCACCGACCGGTATAACGACGGTATCGCGGCCGGGCCGGTCGATCCGTAGCGTCGCGGACGTAACGGTCGCGCCTGCGGAGATATCGGCGCGGACGGCGACGGCCATGTCGAGCGTCGCGGTCACGTCGCCGCCGCGGTATTGCGTGACGCCGCCGAAGCCGAAACCGATCGCGGGCGACTGCGTGGTCATCGCGTAATCACCGGCCTTGCCGTCGATCGCGAGACGGATCTGCGCGGGGTCGGCGGTCGCCATCGCGACGAGTTGCCGGCCGGCGTCCATGCTCCAGAGATACGCGCCGCACCCCTTGGCGGGGAGCTTCTGCGTGCCGATCGCGCCAAGGGGCCCCGGACCTGCATTGGCCGCAGCCGATGGGGCCGCGGCCTGCAGCGCGAGCATAAGAGCGAGCGATATCATGGCGTCAGGCCTATCATGAACAGCCACGCGGGATAAGCCGCGATCGCCAGCAACGCGCCGAACGGAAGCGCGGTGTCCGCTGCCATGGCACGTCCCTTGAGGTGCGCGGCGAGGACGACGCCGAGGCCGATCATGCTTGCGATGAGCAGGACGGCGGGCAACATCTGCCACCCGAGCCACAGCCCGATCGCGCCGAACAGCTTCGGGTCGCCGCCGCCCATGCCGTCGCGGCCGCGTATGCGTCGATAGCCGACCGCAACCAGCCACAGCGTGCCGAACCCGGCGAGACCGCCGATCAGCCGTTCCTGAAGCGGTGGGTCGATACCGAGCGCCGCGCCGACGAGCCCGGTCGCGGCGAGCAGCATCGTCAGCCGGTCGGGCAGCCAGAATGCGACGAGGTCCAGGCTTGCCAGCGCGAGCAGCAACCATCCGAATATCGCGCCGGCGATACCGACTACCCCCGGTGCGACGATCCCCGCTGCCACGCCGATCACAAGTCCCGCCAGTTCGATCCGCCAATGCACCGGACTGATCGCGACGCCGCACCCTTTGCACCGCCCGCGGAGAACGAGCGCGCTCAGCAGCGGTACCAGTTCGACCGCGCGGAGCGTCCGACCGCAGCCATCGCACGCCGAACGCCCCTGCATCACCGTCCGCCCGTCGGGCCAGCGCGTCACCAGCGCCGCGACGAAACTGCCGAGGATCGCGCCGAGCACGCCCAGCAACACCGCCCAGAACGCAGCCTCAGACACCTGTCTTGCGAACCAGATAGCGATACACGCCGAGGAGGTTGATCCCGAACAACACGATGTTCTGCGTGCCCAGCGCCCAGTCCCCGGTCAAGGCCGCACCGCTCAGCCAGGCGATCGACGAGCCGACGAACAGCACGAACCCCCACCCCGTCACGCGTCGGCCGAAATCGAGCGACACCATGAAGGCGGCGATCACCCCCGACGCTGCGGCACACCATTTGAGCGTCGTGATGAGTGTTTCCATGACGCGAGGTCTAGGCGCAACCGGCCGCGCTTTGTATTGCCGCACATCAACCCCAGATACGGGGCAGAAGAATATATGGAGAGTGAAGTGGCCGCCGATCGAGATCCCATCGTCATCCTGTCCTACGCACGCACGCCGATGGGATCGTTCCAGGGCGCACTTGCCGGCGCGACCGCGACACAGCTTGGTGCCGATGCGGTGCGCGGTGCGGTCGAGCGCTCGGGCGTGTCGGCGGCCGAGATCGAGCGGATTTACATGGGCTGCGTGCTGCCTGCTGGCTTGGGCCAGGCGCCGGCGCGGCAGGCGGCGATCAACGCCGGGCTCGGCGATCATGTCGAGGCGACGACGGTCAACAAGATGTGCGGATCTGGCATGCAGGCGGCGATCCTTGCCGCGGATGCGCTGGCGGCCGGGTCGGTCGACCTGCTCGTCGCGGGGGGCATGGAGAGCATGACGAATGCGCCGTACCTCTCGAAAAGCCACCGCGGCGGCGCGCGAATCGGTCATGACCGGATGTACGACCACATGTATCTCGACGGGCTCGAGGATGCGTACGAACCCGGCAAGCTGATGGGCAATTTCGCCGAAGATACCGCGCACGAATACCAGTTCACGCGTCAGCAGATGGACGACTACGCGATCGAGTCGCTGCACCGGGCGCAAGCCGCGCAGAAGTCCGGCGCGTTCGACCGCGAGATCGTGTCGGTCGATATTGCCGGTCGCAAGGGCACGACCACGGTCTCGCTCGACGAGCAGCCGGCCAAGGGCGACGTCGCCAAGATCCCGACGCTGAAGCCCGCCTTCTCGAAGGACGGCACGATCACCGCGGCCAACGCCTCGTCGATCTCCGACGGCGCGGCGGCCTTGGTCATGACGCGTGCGAGCGTCGCGGAGCGGCTCGGCATCACGCCGATCGCGCGGGTCGTGGCGCATGCCGCGCATGCCCATGCCCCGGCGTTGTTCACGACCGCGCCGGTGTTCGCGATGCGCAAGGCTATGGTGAAGGCCGGCTGGTCGGCGTCAGACATCGACCTGTTCGAGGTCAACGAAGCCTTCGCCGTCGTCGCGATGATCGCGATGCGCGACCTCGGCCTGCCGCATGACAAGGTGAACATCCACGGCGGCGCGTGTGCGCTCGGCCACCCGATCGGGGCTAGCGGTGCGCGAATCCTGGCGACGCTGCTGTCGGCGCTGGAGACGACGGGGCAGAAGCGCGGGCTTGCCTCGCTTTGCATCGGCGGCGGCGAGGCGACTGCGATGGCGGTGGAATTGATGAACTAGTATTTCTTCCCCTCTCCCTGAAAGGGAGGGGCCGGGAGTGGCATGCTCTCCGCATTTCCCGAGCGCAGGCTGACACGATGCCGCGTGTTCCTTCCGAGATGACGCGGCGTGCGCGAGAGTTGCGCAATCATCCGACGGATGCCGAGATCGCGATCTGGCATAGGATCGCGTATTCTCGCCCGCGGTTTACGCGGCAGTTGGTGGTGGAGCGGTTTATCCTCGACTTGGCGTGCCGGGAGGTGCGGCTGGCGGTGGAGTTCGACGGCAGCCAGCACATCGACTCGGTTCGCGACGCGGCGAGGACGCGGCGGTTGGAAGCGCTGGGGTGGACGGTGATCCGGTTCTGGAACTCGGATGTCGCGGGTAACCCAGACGGCGTAGCGGAAACAATTCTGGCAAACGTCTTCCGTCTTCAGCGGCCAACCCACCCCCAGCCCCTCCCCTCCAAGGAGGGGAGCTAAAAGGAAGCCGCCCCATTGTTAACTTCTTCCCCCCTCACTGGAAGGGAGGGGTTGGGGGTGGGTCGGCTTCCGGATCAAGCGATGCTTTCCAAAACGCCCCTCAAACCCTCAAGGCAAGACCTCCCCAGCCTCGACTCCCCAAAGCCCGCCAACGGCAACAAACCCCGCCTGCCCCTTCACGTCCATCCGGCACCAGCCATTGCCGCACTGGCTCAGCCGTCCGACCACGCCCGGCGCCGCGCGCCATAGCAGCCGGCTTCCCGCATCGGGCTTCTCCCGCAACTCCACCGGCCCCGAGCCATGCACGATCGCGGTCCGTGTGCCGCTGAGCAGGTTTGCCTGCATCCAGCCTTCCGTCCCGTCGGGGTCCGCGACCTTGCGCCATTCCTTAAAGATCGCGACGACCTTGATCGGCAGATCCTGGCGTTGATACAGCCAGCTCGCCGGATACGTCCGCGCCGGGCCGGTCCGCATCCGCGCGCGCGACGCCGAGATCGATGCGTAATAGGGCACGCGCTTCTTCGTCGCATCGGCCGCCGTCGCCGGGTCGGGCACCAGCGCGGCGGCAACAAGAGCGGAAAGCGCGACGGCGAGAATGCGCATTGTCATGTCCTAACTGGCGAACCGCCGTCCTATCGCGACGAACCGCTTTCCTCAACCGAAGTTGACACCCCGACGTCGACGGGACGTTGACGGGCACGAGCGGCTTCGCCAAGCCATCCGCATGATCGACACACGCCGCTGTCCGAACCCCAAGGTCGTCGTCACCCGCGAGCTGGCCGATACGCTGATGGACCGGATGGAGGCGCTGTTCGACACGCAGAACAACCGTGCCGACGTGAAGCTCGACCGCGACCAGCTTGCCGCGGCCATGGCCGATTGCGACGTGCTGGTTCCGACCGTGACCGACGACATCGACGCCGATTTGATCGCTGGCGCAGGCGACCGGCTCAAGCTGATCGCGAATTACGGCGCGGGCGTGAACCACATCGATCTGAAGGCGGCGCGCGCGCGCGGGATCATCGTCACCAACACGCCGGGCGTGCTGACCGAAGACACCGCCGACATGACGATGGCGCTGATCCTGTCGGTGCCGCGGCGGCTGGCGGAGGGTGAAAAGCTAGTGCGCTCTGGCCAGTGGAACGGCTGGAGCCCCGGCGGAATGCTCGGCCACCGGATCGGCGGCAAGGCGCTCGGGATCGTCGGGATGGGGCGGATCGGCCAGGCGGTCGCGCTGAGGGCGCGCGCGTTCGGGCTGACGATCCATTATCACAATCGCACCCGCCTGCCCGCCGTTCGCGAGGCGCAGCTCGCCGCCACCTTCCATGCGTCGCTCGACGATATGCTCAGCAGCGTCGACATCGTCACGATCCACACACCGCTGAACGCCGACAGCCGCGACCTGATCGATGCGCGCCGGATCGCGCTGATGCGACCGCATGTGTACCTGATCAACGCGGCGCGCGGCGGGATCGTCGACGAGGTTGCGCTGGTCGATGCGCTGGAGGCCGGACGTTTGGCGGGCGCCGGTCTCGACGTCTGGGCGCACGAGCCGATGATCGATCCCCGCCTGCTCGCGTTGCCCAACGTCGTGATGCTGCCGCACATGGGCTCGGCGACACTCGAGGGCCGGATGGCATCGGGCGAGCGCGTCATCCAGAATATCCGGATGTGGGCGGATGGCCATCGCCCGCCGGATCAGGTGCTCGACGGCTGGATCTGACTCCGCCGATACAATCTGCATCAATAGTTCGGAACCGATGCCGCGATGCAGCATTAGTTGGATACCCCCGGGAAAACAGGAGTATCCGAGATGAAGAAGTTCGCCGTTTCCGCCCTGCTGGTCGCATCTGCCGTGTCGATGAGCGCCTGCTCGACACTCAAGGGCGCGGGTATCGGTGCTGCCGGTGGCGCAGGCGTTGCCGCCGCGACCGGTGGTAGCGTCGAGAAGGGTGCAGCCGTTGGTGGCGCTGGTGGTGCGGTCGTCGGTACTGTTGCCGACTGATCTGTTAGCCCGCAACATGAACGATCCTCCCTCGCCTAGGGAGTGGCACCGAAGGTGACGGGGGTAGGACACGGAACCTACGTTTCGCTTTCCTCCCTCTCTGACTGGCAAGCGCCAGCCACCTCCCCCTGACGGGGGGGATCGTTTCTTTGATTTCAGACCGCGCGCATCCAGTGGGTCCGCGCTACCGTTCCGGTCAGGACTTTCGACCCGAACGCTTTGATGATCTTGGCCGCATCCGCGCTGTTCATCAGGACGACGCGCGTGCCGCCCGATGGCAGCGTCTCGATCGCACTGATGATCGCGCCATGCTTCTTGCACATCGCAACGACCTGCGGCTGTTCGACGCTGACGTTCACCGCGCGCGAGATCGGCACGACCGTATCCGCACCCGTCGTCACGATGCGGCCCCTGTGGTCACGATGGCAGAATAGATCGTCATGCGGCATTCCCGGCTCGGAGCGGGAGCGCAAAGCATCTCTCAGTCGCAGCCTGCCCGTACAAAGCGCCGCGATGGCTCAGCTATGCGCGCTAACGCCCCAAACGGCAATGGCGCGGCACGCTTTCGCTATGCTCGCACCCGCAGCAAAGCGAGACCGAAACCCACGAAGATCGCCCCCGTTACGCGGTCGAACGTGCGCCGCAACGCCGGGCGCGTCATATACCGCGCGAGCGTCCGGCCGCCGGCTGCGTACACGCCGTACCAGAAGCTCTCGACCACCGCGAAGGTCACCACCAGGATCGCGAACTGCGGTGCCTGCGGCGAAGCGCGGTCGACGAACTGCGGCAGGAAGGCGGCGGCGAACAGCAGCAGTTTCGGATTGCTGATGCCGATCACGAACCCGCCGCGAAACAGGCGCCACGCCGACACGGTCGGGGTGAGCGCCACCGGCGTCGTATCGTCGCCGACGTCGATCGGAGACCCCGCCCCTCGCCACGCCTTGATCCCAAGGAATATCAGATACGCGACGCCGGCATAGCGCAGCGCGTCGAATACGCGAGGCCATGCCGCGAGCAGCGCCGACACGCCCGCCGCCGACGCCGCCAGCACGAGCACCAGCGCGGTCAGGCAGCCCGCCATCGCAGCGACGCTGCGCCGTGCGCCGAACGCGATGCTGCGCGTCATGACGTGCAGCATGTTGGGTCCTGGCGTTCCGCATAGGAGGAATATCGCGACTACGAACAACCACCAGGCGTGTAGCGTCATTGTTGTTCCTACCTGCTGATCCCGCGGGGAAGGGAAGCGGATCGTTGGCAATTCCGAAGTGTTGGCTCAGGACCTCAGCAAACTCAAACTGTCGGTCTTGACCGTGTCGACAGCTACCGCATCTCCCCGGCGAAGGCCGGGGTCCAGTTGGGAGACGCTGCTACGTCTTGCAGCGCTCCGTTACCGCGACCTTTCCAACTGGACCCCGGCCTCCGCCGGGGAGGCGCTTTAATCGATCTGAATATTTATCCGACCTAATCCGGCACCCGCGGCATCGCGATCCAGCGCTATCGATCGGGCAGTATCGTGGATGCCGGACCGAAAGGTGCTGCCTGATGGAAAGGGCTCAGTCCCCCGTCAAAATCCGATCGACCAGCTGCCCGACACTCGGCACGAAGCCGTTCGAATAGAACGGATCCTTCTTGAAGTTGTACGCGGCATGGCCTGCGAACATCAGGTTCTGGTCGATGTCGCCGCCGTGCGCGATGTCCTGCAACGTCTTCTGGATGCAGAAGCTGCGCGGATCCGCGAGACGTCCGGTCGAGTTGGTCTCGGTATCCGCCCAGCTCGAGAACGAGCATTGCGACAGGCAGCCCATGCAGTCGGCCTGGTCCTTGCGGATCATGCCCTTCTCGGTCGGGCTGACGAACACCAGCGTGTTGTCCGGCGTCTTGAGCGCGTCGGTATAGCCCTCGCCGAACCACTGCCGCGCGCGCAGCAGGTCGTTGCGCGTGACCCAGAAGTTCTTGCCCTTCACGCCGACGTCGAGCTGGAACACGTGATCACCAGCCTCCTGCGTCGAGAACGCGATCTGGCGCTCGGAGCGTGCTTCCAGCGAGCGCAGGAAAGGGTTGCGCACCGCCGACGAATAGAACCCGGTCGGCGAGAATTTGTGCAGCAGCACGTCGCCTTCCTCGATCTGCGTGAGCGCGTCCTTCCAACCCTGCGGGATCGGGCTTTCGCGCGTGAGCAGCGGCCGCGTGCCGAACTGGAAGGCGATCGTGCCGAGCTCGGGATTGTCGATCCAGTCGTTCCAGTCGCGCAGATACCAGACGCCGCCCGCCATCACGATCGGCACGTCGTCCGAGATGCCGCCTTCGCGCATCACGTCGCGCAGCTCCTTCACGCGCGGATACGGGTCCTGCGGCTTCAACGGGTCCTCGGCATTCGACAGGCCGTTATGCCCGCCCGCGAGCCACGGATCTTCGTACACTACCGCGGCGAGCCACTCGGCCGCCTTCGAATAGGCACGCTTCCACAGCGCGCGGAAGGCACGGCCGGAGCTGACGATCGGCAAATAGCTGACGCCGTAGGACGCGGTGATCTCGGACAGCTTGTACGGCATCCCCGCGCCGCAGGTGACGCCGGCAACCTTGCCGCGCGTCCGCTCTAGAACACCGTGCAGGATCCGCTGCGCGCCGCCCATCTCCCACAGCACGTTGATGTTGATCGCGCCCTTGCCGTCGGCGATCTCGTAGGCGCGCTCGACCTGCTGGACCGCACCTTCGATGGCGTATTCGACCAGTTCCTCGTGACGGGCGCGCCGCGTCAAGGCTTCGTAGACCTGCGGGATGATCTTGCCGTCGGGATCGTAGCTGTCGGCGTTCACGGCAGAGACCGTGCCGATGCCGCCGGCCGCAGCCCAGGCGCCGGCGGACGCGTGGTTGGTCGCCGCGACGCCCTTGCCGCCTTCCACCAGCGGCCACACTTCGCGACCGTTATAGACGATAGGCTTCAGGCCCTTGAACACGACGTTACCTCTCCCGGAAAATACGGCCTACTAGAGCGCACGGACGCATCGTGCGAGCAATATTACGACCTAGGTTAGCGCACCCGGACGGTTCAATGCATCTTCGTACAATGCGCGATAGCGAGCGATCATGACCGCTTCGTCGAATTCCGCCCTTGCCTTGGCCTGGTTCGCAGCGCCGACCGACGCCCGCAGCGCCGGATCCGCGACCAGCGCCTGCATCGCGTCGCGTAGCCGCACCTCGTTGGCGATCTCGGTGACGAACGGCATATTTTCTGGCGATACCATCCGCTTGATGTCGCCGACCGGATAGCTCGCGATCGGCAGCCCCGCCGCCATCGCCTCGACCACCGAGATCGGAAACTGTTCGCTTCGCGACGACACGGCCAGCATGTCGAAATGGCCGATATAGCGGTAGGGGCGATCGAGAAATCCGGGTAGCACCAGCTTGTCCGCCATCCCCATCGCCGCCGCGGCCTGCAGGATATTGGCGCGCTCCGGCCCCCCCCCGATGATCACGAGCCGCACCCGGCCCGAGACCCCGCCGACCGCCCGCACCAGCGCCGGAAGATCCTTCACCTCGCGCAAACCCGCGAGTGCACCGATCACGACTTCCTTGGCGTTAGGCGTGAACCCCGGGATCGCCTTCGGTTCGGGCTTCTGTGCGTAATAGGCGGTGCCGATCCCATTGACGATCCGGTGCACCCGCTCGCGCGGCTGCTTCCAGGTTCGCAGCGCGATATCCTCGAGGACTTCGGACGGCACCGCCAGCGCGTGCGCGGCGCCCAGCGCAAGCCGCCGATAGATGTTGCGCTCGATCTTGAGCCCGCCTGCCTCGTCCGCGTTGAACCCGTCCTCGTGGTGGACGAGCGGCGGCGCACCCTTGGCGAACGCCCGCCTCGCCATCGCCCCGTCGATCGCCCCCCAATTATAGGTCAGCACCAGATCGAACCGCCGCATATACTGCGCGATCGCCTCGTAGCGCTTGACCGAAGGCTTGCCGTTCAATGGCGGCGGGTTCTGCGCGATCTCGTAGCGAATGCCCTTCGCGATCGAATCCCGCGCGCCCAAGGCGTCGGGCATCCCCGAGACGATCGTATGCTTCGCGCGATCCCCGAAGGCATTCATCAATCGAACGGCCCGCGCCTCCTTGCCACCAAGGTCGAACGTGGAATGGAGGTGCAGGATGTTCACGGGGGAAGCCATCAGCGTGCGATGCCGATTTCCTCAGACGGTTTCAAGCCGTGCCACGCCGTCAGCGAGCGCCAGGACGCTCGCTGAAGCGCGAAATGCCGGGGAGGACCTACCAGCTCAACCCCGCCCGCGCGTAGAGATAGCGGCCGTTGAACCCGAAGGGCGAGTAATAGGGGAAGCCGATCACGCCGGTAACGTTGTTGGCGACGATCGTCGCGTCGGGATACACGTCGAACAGGTTGCTGACGCCCAACCCGAGTTGCGCGCCCTTGGTCGCCTGATAGCGCAGCTCGACATCGGTGATGAGATGCTTGCCGCTGTGCACATCGGCGGCTTCGGTGGTCCCCGGCTGGTTGACGTCGCCGTAATAGGTGACGCGGGCAAGCGCACCCAGACGGTCGAGCGACCAGTCGATCGATCCCGTCACCTTCTCGCCCGGGGTACCGTCTTCGAGCGTCAGGATGCGACTGCGCGCGAACAGCACCGGCGCGGGGTTGAGCGTCGATGTCGAGGTCGGCACGCGCGTCACGTCGCTGTCGTTGATATTGCCTGCGATCGTGAAGTCGAACGTGCCCGCCGCGTCGGTCGGCAGGCGGTAATGCGCGACCGCGTCGATACCCTTGGTGGTGGAGGCAAGCCCGTTGATGAAGAAGCGCGCGGCGGTGGCGCCCGAGCCGGCAAGCAGACTGGTGATCTGTGCGTTGACCGCCGCAGACTGGCTAGCCGACGTCGTGATGTTCTCCGACAGGCCGATCTGGTTGCGGATCCGGATCCGATAGGCATCGACGGTCAGGTCGAACCGGCCGAAGCGGAAGACGGTGCCGACCGACAGGTTGGTCGATTTCTCGGGTTCGAGCGGCAGGCCACCGAGCCGCGTCGCGACCGGGCTGACCGACGGGAAGGTGCCGGTCTGGATCGGATTGCCGTTCTGGATGACGGTCGCGATCGAGGTGAAATACTGCTGCTGGAGAGCGGGTGCGCGGAACCCGGTCGAGGCCGTGCCGCGGAGCGCGAACCACGGCGCGAAATCGTAGCGTGCCGAGATCTTGCCGGTACCGGTGGTGCCGAAGTCCGAATAATCCTCGCCGCGACCGGCGAGTCCGACGAGCAGCTTGTCTGTCACCTGCGCTTCGAGATCGAGGTAGACGCTGCCGTTGCGGCGATGGCGATCGACTTCGTTGGCCGGCGAGAAGCCGCCAAAGCCTTGCGCGCCGGGTGCAGCATTCGCCGCGGCGCCGGTGACAGTACCGACAACCGGATAATCGTACGACGCGCGTTCGCCCGCCTGGATCTGGAAGCCCTCGCGGCGGCCTTCGAGACCGAACGCGATGTTGAGGCCCTGCAGGACGTCGAGTTTGCGGCTGACGTCGAGGCCTGCGACGAGCTGGTCGTACACCAGCGCGCCATCGGAGAAGTCGGTCGGCGTGGTGCGGCCATAGGCGTAGTTCGCCGAGTTCAGCGTGCGGAAGCCGATCTTGTTGCGGCCGTAGCTTACGTTCAGATCGACCGACCAGTCGGCGACCTCGCCCTTGATGCCGACCGCCGAGTTGAGATCGCGCGACTTGGTGTTGATGATCGGAATGAAATCACCGGTATAGCCGGCTAACGCCGTCGTGGCGCTCGCCAGACGAGGAAACGCGGCGCTGCGCGTATCGCGGTCCTGATAGCCGAGCCAGCCATACAGCTTCCACGTGCCGGTCAGCGTCGTGCCCGCGTTGGCGAAGATGCTGTACTGCTCAACGGTGGGATCGCCGAACCGGCCGGTCACGCGCAACGGCGTAACACGCTGATCGAAATCGGCGCGGTTGGTGGCCTGGCGGTTCAGATACTCGCCCGACACGGTCAGGAAACCGTCTTCGCCGAAGCCGACGCCCTGCCAGCCCGACACCGTCACGGCATGCTCGCCGTTCGTACTGCGGCTGCCACGCGCGGTATCGATGTCGGTGTTGTAGAAGCCGTAATTGACCGTCGCGCCGCCGCCCGACCGGGCCTCGCGCAGGCGAAGGTTGACGACGCCCGCGATCGCGTCGGAGCCATATTGTGCCGATGCACCGTCGCGCAGCACCTCGATGCGGTCGAGCGCGACGGTCGGAATGGTGTTCAGATCGACCGCTGCCGAGCCACGCCCGACCGAGCCGCCGACGTTGAGCAACGCCGCGGTATGCCCGCGAACGCCGTTGATCAGCACCAACGTCTGATCGGGCGACAGGCCGCGCAGCGTCGCCGGCCGGATCGCATCGGTGCCGTCGACCGCCGACGGCCGCGGGAAGTCGATCGAGGGTGCGATCGCCGACAGCGCCGCCCCCAGTTCGGTAGTCCCCTGCCGCTGAAGCGCGGCCGAACTCAGCACGTCGACCGGCGACGCGCTGTCGAGCCGCGAGCGACCGACCGACCGGGTCCCGGTGACGATGATGTCGTCCTGCGTATCGGGCAGCGCTGCAGCCGGGTCCTGTGCAGCGGTGTCGGCAACGGCGGGCGCTGGCGCATCCTGCGCATACGCCGCCTGCGCGCTGGCGAAGGCAAGGGTCGAAGCGGCGAGCGTCAGCGCGGTACGATAGGCAGTCATGCGATAATCCCTGATAGTGGATCGTTCTGCGACGATCTCGATGCGTAATGAAAGAAAGGACGCATTCAGCGGTCCCGATAGGTCCCGAGTGCACGGCCGATAAGTGAAAAGAACGCGCGACTGGATGCACGTCCTGCAACGTCCCATTCGGGATGCCACTGTACGGCCAGCACGTCGCCGCCGCATGGCCGTGCCGAGAACGCCTCGACCAGACCATCCGGCACCGCATGCGCCTCGATGCGGAGCCCCTCGCCCAGCCGATCGATGCCTTGGCGGTGGACCGAGGTGACCGTGATTTCGGGCCGTTCGATCGCCGCAGCCAGCAATCCGCCCGCGGCCAGCGCGACGTCGTGCGTATGATCGAACAGCGTCTCGTACGCGGTGGCGTCATCGGTCGGCCCGTGATGACCCTCGTCGAGCGCGTCGGTCAGCGTTCCCCCGAACAACACGTTCAGCTCCTGCAAGCCTCGGCAGATGCCGAACACCGGCCGACCCGCTTCGATCATCCGCCCGGCCAGCTCCATCGCCACGGCGTCGCGGTCGAGATCCAGCGCATCGTCCGCCGTATCTGCCTTGCCATAGCGCGCGGCGGCGACGTTCGACCGCGATCCGGTCAGCAACAGGCCGTCGAGCCGCCCCGCCAGCGCACGCGTATCCATCGCATCGGCCACCGCGGGTACCAGCAGGACGGTCGCGCCGGCATAGCGCACCAGCGGCTCGACGAACCGTGTCGCGACCGCCTGGATCGGTCGTTCGGCGATCTCGTTGCAGCACAACACGCCGATCACCGGCTTGATCGGCCCATCGTCGCTCCGGCAGCACGCAAACCGCATCATCGACTCGGCCGATGCCTCGGCACGCGCAGTTGGCCTGCGCCGTCCTCTGCCCTTCGCCGCATCGTCGCCTCCATCCAAGGCAACGATCATCCCCTATCGTGGTGGGATTTCCCAGTCGATTGAGCTTTCGACGGAGCAATTTTTAGTTGGCGCGCCGAAGGATGGCACCGTCAGCGCTTGCCGAAACACCGCGGTTCGGCAAGCATGGCCGAAAGGGGAGAAACCAGATGCTCAAGGCACTCTTGATCGGCCTGACCGCCACCGTCGCGCTGCCGCTCTATGCTCAGACGACACCAACGCCACAAACCAAGTCTGCCGCCACGTATATCCAGGCCGGCACGCTGCTCGATCGGCCGAGCCAGCCGCCGCGCGGCAACACCACGATCATCATCCGCGACGGCAAGATTGCCGAGCTGCGCGAGGGCTTCGTCGCGCCCGAGCAAGGCGCGACGCTGGTCGATCTGCGCACCGCGTTCGTCATGCCGGGGCTGGTCGACATGCACGTGCATCTTTGGGGTATCGGGGGCGATCCGATGCGCGCGCGGCTGGAGGCGCTCAACCGCGACCGGTTCGACGACGAGATGACCGCCGTCGCGAACGCACGCACGACGCTGAACGCCGGCTTCACCTCGGTCCGCGATCTCGGTGGCGACCCGCGCGGTATCCGTGCGCTGCGCGATGCGATCGATGCGGGGACGGTCGAGGGCCCGAGCATCACCAACGCGGGCGAGATGATCTCTGTGACCGGCGGCCATGGCGACGGCGGCAACGGGCTTGCCGAGGAGTTCGCCGACATGGTCCATAGCAAGGAGGTCAATCTGTGCGACGGCGCCGACGATTGCCGTCGTGCGGTGCGCGCGCAGGTCGCGCTGGGCGCTCGCGTCATCAAATTCGCCGCGACCGGCGGTGTCCTGTCGAACGTCAGCGGTGGCCTCGGCCGCGCGATGACCCCCGAAGAGATGCGCGCGATCATCGAGACGGCGCATGCGCTGGGCCGCAAGGTCGCCGCGCACAGTCATGCGGCGGAGGGCACCAAGGCGGCGCTGGAGGCCGGCGTCGACTCGATCGAACACGGTACGTTCCTCGACGAGGACACGATCCGGCTGTTCAAGGCCAAGGGCGCCTATCTCGTGCCGACCGAGATCGCGCCGGTCGCCGCGCTCGCGCAGGCGCGTGGTGGCGCCTTGCCGCCCGCGACGATCGTCAAGGCCGAGGCTGCCGCCGCCGCCATGGCCGCCAGCCATCGACGTGCCTATGCGGCGGGCGTGAAGGTCGCGTTCGGCACCGACACCGGCGTGTCGAAGCATGGCGACAACGCGACCGAGTTCGCGCTGATGGTGAAGAACGGCCTCACGCCGACCCAGGCGATCACGGCCGCGACGACCAGCGCTGCCGACCTGCTCGGACGCGACGACATCGGCACACTCGCGGTCGGCAAGACTGCGGACATCATCGCCGTACGGGGTTCGCCGCTCGACGACGTGACCCGCCTCGAGCATGTCGACTTCGTCATGCACCGCGGCAAGATCGCCAAGGGGCCGCAGCCGGGCATTTGACCGCAAGCGGCGCGACGCAATCGAACCGGGCGCCTTGGCAAACCCCCGCCGAACTGCGACCGTCGGCCTCAGGCGATCGCGGAGAACGACGACATGCTACGGGCGGGATGGATTCTGGGGATCGGGCTGTGTGCAGCCCCGGCCGCGGCGCAAAGCGTACGCGTCGACGGCGGCACGCTCGAAGGTGTTCGCCTGACGACATCGCCAGCGCCGGTCGATACCTATCGCGGCATCCCCTACGCCGCGCCGCCGATCGGATCGCTCCGGTGGCAGCCGCCCAAGCCTGCCGCGCGGTGGAGTGGCGTGCGGAAGGCGGACGCATTCGGTGCACGCTGCATGCAGCAACCCTTGTTCGCCGACATGAAGTTCCGCTCGCCCGGCATCGCCGAGGACTGCCTGACGCTTAACGTGTGGACGCCGGCCGGTACCAAGCCCGGCGCGAAGCTTCCCGTGCTGTTCTACATCCATGGCGGGGGCGCGATCGCGGGCGACGGGTCCGAACTTCGCTATGACGGCGCAGCACTGGCGCGGCAGGGCATCGTCGTCGTGACGATCAACTACCGGCTCGGCGCCTTCGGGTTCCTCGCGACCAGCGACCTCGTCGCGGAATCGCCGACGCACGCCGCGGGCAATTACGGCCTGCTCGATCAGGCCGCCGCGCTTGCCTGGGTGCGCCGCAACGCCGCCGCATTCGGGGGCGACCCGGCGCGCATCACGATCGGCGGGGAAAGTGCCGGATCGATGTCGGTCAGCGTGCTCATGACCTCGCCGCTGACCCGCACGCAGTTCGCGGGCGCGATCGGCGAGAGCGGCGGGGTGATGCCACCGACCTTCCGCCCCAAGTCGCTGGCACAGGCGACCGCGGATGGCGATGCATTTGTCCGCGCCGCGGGTGCGAGCTCGATCGCAGACCTCCGCGCGACGCCGGCCGACGCATTGCTCGCCGCGCAAGGGACCCAGCGTCTTGGCGCCAACTTCATCGTCGACGGGCTTTTCCTCACAGAGGCGCCGGTCGACACCTACGCAGGCGGACACGCGGCGCGCGTGCCGTTGCTGGTGGGTTCGAATTCGCAGGAGGGCAGTTGGACGGGCGTGCTGAACGGCCAGCCGCCGACGGTCGCGAATTACCGCGCCGGCATCGCCCGGCTCTACGCCGATGCGGATGCTCTGTTTGCGCTATACCCCGCGCGGACCGATGCGGACGTGCCGACCGCTGCGACCGCGCTCGCGAGCGACGCGTTCCTCGGCGCCTCGACCTGGAAGTGGTTCGACCTGCATCGCCGGACCCGGCAGCCGACCTATTATTACCATTTCTCGCATCCCCGGCCCGCAGCGCTGCCACCGCTGACCAATCCCGAGATCCCGCCGATGGGTGCGGTGCACAGTGCCGAGATCGAATACGCGCTCGGCAATCTCGATACGAACCCGGCCTATGCGTGGACCGCGGACGATCGGCGCATAGCCGCCGTGTTCCAGGGCTATTTCGCGGCGTTCATCAAGACCGGCAACCCGAACGCGACCGGCCTGCCGACCTGGCCCGTCGCAGCGTCGGGCAAGGGCGCGATCATGCGGCAGACCGTCGACGTGCAGACGCGGGCCGAGCCGTTCACCACGCAGGCGCGCTACGAGGCTGCGGTCCCCCTGCTTGAGCACCGCCGGCCCTGAACGCCCAGGCTCGCGTCGCGCGGCGCGTCAGATCCGATCGAGGAACACCGCGCCAGGCACCGTCAGCGTCTGGTCAGTGGCGGTCAGCCGGCCGTCGGTCTCGACCTTGAAGATCGCGACCGTGCCGGAGCGCTCGTTGGCGACCACCACCCGCCGCTGCGCGTCGAGAAGCAGGAACGCGCGTGGCCAGTTGCCGCCGGTCGCGATGTGCTGGAGCGGGCTTGGCACGCCCGCGGGATCGAGCGCGAATACCGCGATGCTGTCATGCCCGCGGTTGGAGACGTAGAGTCGACGTCCCGCGCGGTCGATCGCGATATGCGCGGCCTGCGACGCACCGCGATGCCCGGCCGGCAGCGTCGAGACGCTGTGCCGCGTGACGAACCGCCCGTCCGCCCCTGCGTCGAGCATGATCAGCGTGTTCGACATCTCGCAGACGACGTAGGCGATCGGTCGCGTCGGATGGCGCACAAGATGCCGAGGTCCAGCCCCCGCCGGCGCGTGCCATGCGACCACGGGCTCCGCGAGCGTCCCCGCGCGCGGATCGAAACGGTAGGCGAAGATCGCGTCCGCGCCGAGATCGACCGAATGCAGCCAGCGCCGATCCGGGCTGAACCCGACCCAGTGCGCGTGTGGTCCGTCCTGCCGATCATGGTTCGGGCCGCTGCCGGTATGACGGAACAGCGTCGGCTGGCTGGGCACGCCGGTCCGCTTGTCGAGCTGATAGAAGGCGACGCTGCCGCTGGAATAATTGGCGATCGCAAGGCACGCGCTGGCCCGGTCGATCGCGACATAGCAGGGGTCGGCGCCAGCGGTCGGCACGATCCCGCGCCGTGTCCAGCCCGGCGCGTAGGCCGCGATCTCGCCAGCTGCATTTTCGCGAACGAGGTAATAGGCACGGCCGGGGCCACCACCGACGCCGAACGAGGCGTCCGCGATCGTGGTGACCGGTGCTCCGACCTGCCACTGGTCCTGACGCGGATCGAAGCTGATCGGGTACAGGCCCTTGCCACCCTCCCGCGCGTAAGTCCCTGCGATCAGCGTGATCGCGCCCGATCCGGACCGCTTAGCGACCGCCGGGAAGGCGATCGTTGCCGCCATCCCGGCGAGGGCGGACCGTCGTGTCGTCGTCCAGTCGGTCATCGTCGGTCCTCGGCTAAATGCGGTATCGATGGCGGTTCATGCGTCATGCCTGGCGTGGAGGCAACGCGGCGTGCGCCGAAGCGCAGCTCTGGCTGGTGATGCGGGCTGGCCATGCGATCAGGGCTCGACCGCGTAGAGCGCGTGGTGCGTGAGGATGAACAGCGTCCGTCCGTCGGCGCCGCCGAAGATCAGTTGCAACGGGCGTTCGGGTACGTCGATCCGCCCGGTCTCGCGGCCGTCCGGGGCGTGGACGAATACCTGGCCGTTGGCCAGATAGACGCGTCCGTCCGGTCCGGCCGTGACGCTCTCGCCGCCGCGATTGGCGAACGGCTTCAGGTCGGTGACGCTGCCGCCCGTACCGAGCAGCCCGCTATAGGTCTTCGCCTCGGAGCCGTTGCTGACGAACACGCGCTCGCCGGGCCTGGCCTTGACGAAGCCGTACGTGTCGAGCGCGTCGGAGAAGCGCCAACCGAGATGGTTCGGCGGCCCCTGCTGGACGGTGCGATAGGCCGGCATCACGAGCGTTCCGTCGGGCGACACATATTCGCGCGCCTTGGGTCGGGCCATGTCGCGCGCGAACATCTCGCCGAGCGTGGTGAACTGGTAGGTCGCCGGATCGATCTGGTCCTTGAACTCGCCATTCACCCAGTAATTCCCCGGCACCGCTACGCTCGCATCGCGGTGCGTAGCGACCGGGGTCGGTGCGATCACCGCGAGACTGTCGGGATCGCCGGGCTTCAGGCTGTAGACCGTGCCCGCGGCGCCATCAGACGACAGTACCATCAGCTTGCCAGACCGATCGACTGCGAGATTGACCGGATCGAGCGGTGCGTCGCCGGCGACCGACAGCCCCTCGCCGGCCGACCAGCCGTAGATGCGATGCGTATCGTGTTCGACGAAGTAGAGCTTGCCCTTCGCATCCACTGCCGCGCCGGCGATCGAGTGGAAGCCGTCCTGCAGCTTCCGTACGACGGGACCGCCGAGGGTAGCTACCGGTGCGGCACCGCGCTTCACGTCGAGCACGGCGAACTCGCGCTCGCGCACCTCCAGGCCCGTGGTCATGTCCCGGACCGCGTTCTCGTAAGGGAACTTGCTCGCGCGCAAATCCGTGCTGCACCCCTCCGCATCGCAGAACGGCAGTCCGCTCTCCGCGTTCACATGGACGTTGCGAAAGCGGATATCGTCGGAATTGTAGAGCCTGACCGCGGTCGATGCGGGCTGAAGCGAACGGGTGACGCGGTAGGCGTGGTAGTTGGCGAACAGGATGTTGCTCGAATTGCGGACCTCGATCGACACGGCATTCCGGCTCTCGCCCGCCTCTTCTTCGGTCTGCGGCGCGAGGAACTCCCAGTTCTTTACGCCGTCCAGTATGATCTCCGCGCGCGCGTGATGCTCGGCGGACATCTCGTACACATGGCCCGGCGTGCTCGTATTCGAGACGTGCAGCCCTGCTGCGGCGAAGGTGTTGGGCGTCCAGAGATTGCTGAACGTGCCGCCCCCGCCATCGGTGACCGACAGGCTGGCATATTGCCCGTCCCAGCGTTTGCGCGGATCGGCATCGGCGGTGTGGTTGGCGTTGTAGGGATCGATGCGGACGCCGTCGGGGCCGTTGGAGCCGTGCCCGCCGTGGAACCGCACATCGTCGACCAGCGACTTCGCGCCGGCCTTCCATAGCAGCGCAGTCGCGCGCGGGTTCACGCCGCCGGTAAACAGGCCGATCCCCGAGACGATCGCGTCGCCGCCCTTCGCACTTTCGACCAGCGCCTTGGCCGGACCGATGCCGCGGAAGGCGGGCGTATCGTCGGCGAGCACGATCTGCGTCAGGTCCGGGTGGAGGCCGATCAGCACGCTGTCCGGCCGCAATCTTAGCGTGTTCGAGACGCGGTAGAAGCCGCTCGGGAAATACACGACGCGGTGCGTATCGATAGCGGCTTGGATCGCCGCCGTGTCGTCGCTGGAATTGTCACCCTTCGCGCCTGCGCTGCGTACGTCGAACCACAGAGCGACCGGTGGCAGCGACCGGATCGCCGGCTCCACGCGCTTGGGCATCACAGCGATCGGTGCGGCATCGATGCGCGTCTCGTAAGCGCCCGGTGCGCCCAGTCCGGGCAGCGTCAGGCCGTAGGAGAACGCCTTGACCCGGTATCGCGCGCCCTGCCCCGCCACCGACTTGCCGCTGTCGCGGAACCGGGCGAACACCGGCACGCCGCTGGCGGTCGCGTTTTCGAAGCCGATCTGCGTGTAGACATTGTCCTCGTTGCTGATGACGATCGCGGCCTTCGAGACGTTCTCGAACCGTACGTCCTTGCCCCACAGCCAGTCGCCATAGCCGCGGTCGATCTCAACCCCGACGGGCACGTTGCGGATGCTGGTGTTGACCAGCGTCAGCCCGGCCTCATGCTCGCGGATCGCAGCATCGCGTTGCCCCTCGAACGTCGAATCGAGCAGCGTGTATTGCCACGCAGGCGACGTCTTCTCGGTAAGGATCCCGTAGCGCCCCCCGAAGAACCGCAGGTCCTGGCCGACATTGCCGACCTGATAGATGCCGGCGAGCCCCGATCCGATATGGAAGTCGATATGGCTCAGATACGCGTGCTGCGCCAAATGGAAGCGCACCGCGGTCGCGGCTGGATTGCCGTCGCCGATCTCGAAATCGACGTTGCTCATTGCCGAATAGAAGGTCCCGGAGTTCGCATCGCCGATCGTCGCATCGAACGGCACGCTGGTCGGCGGCGGCACCGGTACCTTGGGCGGGGCCGCGCGACTATCGGCACGCGAGCCGGTGAAGAACAGCATGGTCGCCACGCCGGTCTGGAAGCCGGGGGTCGCGGCCCCGAGCGTGATCACCGGCCGGGTCTTGCCGATCCCGAACAGGCGGACGCCCGGCCAGATGAAGACGGTCTTCGATATCCGGTAGCGGCCGGCGGGCAGGAAGACGATTCCCTCGCCACCCTTCGCGCTCGCGGCCGCATCGATCGCACGCTGGAGCGCCGCGGTATCGTCGGCCACGCCGTCGCCTTGCCCACGCACCGTCACTGCGCGGGGATCGGCGGGTGCGGTCAGGAACGCCGAGCGCGATGCGGCTGACGCAGCCGCTGGCGCCCACGCGATCATCAGGGCGGCGGCGAGGACCGCGATACCGCGCGTCTTCGCTCGCGGGACGTGGATCATGAAACGGACTCCTGCATCGGTCGTTTCGAATAGGACATCCGTCCACCGCGGACGATCACGACCAAGGTCGTAATAGGCGGCGCACCGCGTTTCCCGGATAGGGGGACCCGCGGCGCGCGCCTGATGATACCGATCGACCCCGTCCTGCCATGGAGAGCCCGTGTCTTCCCTAGACGAACCAGTACGAATGCCCTCCGCTGCCAACCGTTACGCGATCGTCGTCATGGGGGTGAGCGGCAGTGGCAAATCGACGATCGGGGCCGCGCTGGCCGCGCGATTGAGCTGCCAGTTTCTTGAAGGAGACGCCTTTCATACGCCGCATAGCGTCGCGAAGATGCGCGCCGGCCAGCCGCTGGACGATCAGGACCGATGGCCCTGGCTCGATCGCGTCGCTGCCAGCCTGCGCGATGCGGCGGAGAGCGACGGCGTGGCGGTGACCGCCTGCTCGGCGTTGAAGCGGATCTATCGCGATCGGCTGTCCCGATCGGCAGGTATCCCGCTGTTGTTCGTGTTCCTCGATACGACCGACCAGGATGAACTGTCGCGGCGGCTGGCTCATCGTTCGGGGCACTACATGCCGACCAGTCTCATCGAAAGCCAGCTCGATACACTGGAAAAACCACAGCCTGACGAGCGCGCCCTCACCCTCTCCGCCGGCCTGTCGCCGGATCGGGCCTGCGACGTCGCGCTGGACTGGGTTCTACGCGAGAAAGCCGTCTACGACGAAGAACGCCTGGGAAGGACTGTGTGATGGAACTCGGACGACGTGATCTGCTGGTTGCGGCGGCCACGCTGGCGGCGACGTCGAACGCGGCCTGCGCGGCGCCTCCACGCAAGCTCGGCTATGCGATCGTCGGGCTCGGCTATTACGGGTTGCAGACGATCCTGCCGCAGTTCGTCAATTGCGAGCATTCGCGCGTGACGGCGCTGGTCAGCGGCGACCGGGCCAAGGCGCTCGCGACCGCGACGAAGTACGGCGTGCCCGAGCGATCGATCTATACCTATGCCGATTTCGACCGCATTCGTGACAATCCAGACGTCGACATCGTCTATGTCTGCCTGCCCAATGCGATGCACGCCGAATACACCATCCGCGCGGCAAAGGCCGGCAAGCACGTCATGTGCGAGAAGCCGATGGCTGTATCGGCAGCCGAATGCGAGGCGATGATCCGGGCGTGCAAGACCGCCGGCAAGAAGCTGATGATCGGCTATCGCTGTCACTTCGAGCCGTTCAATCTGGAGGCGATGCGGCTGGCGAAGTCCGGGGCGGCGGGCAAGATCCGCTACGTCCGTTCGGAGCATGGCTTCGTCCAGGGGGACCCGAACAAATGGCGGCTGAAGCGCGCATTGTCCGGTGGCGGGTCGCTGATGGACATGGGCATCTACAGTCTTCAGGCCGCACGCTACATGACCGGCGAGGAGCCGATCGCGGTTACCGCGCGCGAATCCACCGACCGTCGCGATCCGCGGTTTCGCGAGGTCGAGGACATGATCGAATGGACGCTCGAATTCCCGTCGGGCGCGATCGCCGGGTGCCAGTCGATGTACAGCGCCAACCAGAACCACGTCCTGCTGATGGGCGACAAGGGGCGCATCGAGCTGGAACCGGCGACGCGCTACGACGGCAACACGATGTGGACCGGCCGCGATGGCCGCGAGACTGCGATCACCAGCCCCCCGCCTGGCCCCGGCAAGACGCAGTTCGCGGGGCAGATCGATCATCTGGCGGAGTGCATTCTCGACGGGCGCGAACCGATCGTCTCGGGCGAAGAAGGATTGCGGGATATGCGGATCGTCGAGGCGATCTATCGATCCGTGCGCGAAAGCCGGACGGTGAAGCTGTGATCCGGCCGTTGCTTGCCGCTGCCGTGGCGCTCGTTGCGACTTCCTCCCTGCCCGCACAGACTGCGAGCGATCCGACGAGCTTTGCTGGATCAGCCGACGTGCGCGCGCGGATCGTTGCGTTGGAGAAGACGATGAAGCCGGGCCAGGGGTTCGCCATGGCGCCGCTCGTGCAGGCGGACGGGACGAGCGCCTCGCTCGAATATTGGAAGGCGCCGGGCAAGCCTGCGGTGCATCCGGACGAGGCCGAATACGCGACCGTGATGGCGGGCTCGGGAACGCTCGTCTCGGGCGGTACGCTGGTCGCGCCGAAGCTGCGCTTTCCGGGGCTGGTCGAAGGCGATCGGATCGAGGGTGGCACGACGCGGAAGCTTGCGGTCGGCGACGTGTTCCTGATCCCGGCGGGGACGCCGCACTGGTTCGGCATCGATGGCAAGCTGGTCATGCTCGGGACGAAGATCCGGACGTCAGGTCAGCGGAAGCCCAGCCAGTAGAGCAAGCCGATATTGACTGCGAGCAATGGCAGCGCGGTCGGTATCTGCGCGCGGATGACGGCGTTCCTGTCCTTGAGATCGAGCAACGCCGCGGGGACGAGATTGAAGTTCGCCGCCATCGGCGTCATCAGCGTGCCGCAGAACCCGCTGAGCATGCCGATCGCCGCGACCACCGCCGGGTCGCCGCCGTAATGGCGCACAAGCAAAGGGATGCCGATCGCCGCGGCCATCACCGGGAACGCCGCGAACGCGTTGCCCATGATCATCGTGAAAAGCGCCATGCCGAGCGTATAGGCGAGCACTGCACCGATCAGGCTGCCCTCGGGAATCGCGTGGCCGGCCAGACCGCCGACGACATCGCCGACGCCGGCGAGCGCGAACACTGCGCCGAGACTCGCGAGCATCTGGGGGAGCACGGCCGCCCAGCCGATCGCGTCCATCAGCCTGACACCCTCGGCGAGCGGGGTCGCTACGCGGGGGCGGAACCATAGGTGCATTGCGACCAGTGCGATCAGGACGCCGCAGGTCAGCGCGACGAGCGTCGCTTGCTTGGGGTCGACGAGGCTCGGGACTGTGCGGAACAGGACCGTTCCGCCGAGTGCTGCGGCTGGGATGATCAGCGCGGGGAGGAATATCCGGTTGCCTAGGCGGGTGGCTTCGACACGCCGTTCGTCGAGTGTGGTGGTGGCACGCCCGCCCCGCCCCATCGCGCACGAACCGGCGATCGCGACGAGCGCCAGAACGAGGACGCCGTTGCCGACATCACCGAGCTTTCCGCCGAGCAGGAAGCTGATCGCCAGCACCGCGTAGAAGGCCGCGTTGCCGAAGCGCTTCGGGTTGGTGCGGTCGGTTGCGCTCAGGACTGCGAACGCCGCGAACATCAGGCCGGCGATGCCGTAGATGAAGCCGGAGCCGATCATCGCACGCGTGCCAGTCGGCGGTCGAGCAGCCACAAGCGGAAGCCGTGGATCAGGAACGCGGCGATCGCGGTCGGGATCGCCCACATCGAGAGGTGGAGCGGCTGGATGACGATGCCGTAGCCTTCGAGCACACCCTTCATCAGCAGGATCGAACCGATCGCGATGAAGATGTCCTCGCCGAAGAACAGCCCGATATTGTCGGTTGCGGCGGCCATGGCGGGGATGCGGTCGTCGCCGGGCGGCAAGCCTTGCGCCTCGGCGGCGGCTTCGGCCATCGGCGCGACCAGTGGGCGGACGCTCTGTGCCGGGCCAGCAATCGAGGTCAGGCCGAGCGCCGCGGTAAGCTGGCGGAACAGGAGGTAGCCGGTAAGGAAACGCCCCACGGTCGCCCCCTTGAGCTTGCCGATGGCTAGTCTCGCGCGTTCCTGGAGACCGTGGCGTTCGAGCATCCCGATCACCGGGAGGACGATGTAGATCACGGTGACGTAGCGGTTCTCGTTGAACGCCTTCCCGAACGCGGCGAGGATCGCAAGCGGGGCAAGTCCAGCGGCAAGGCCGGTGATGAGTGCGGAGACCGCGACGACGAGCAGCGGATTGAACCGGAGCAGGAAGCCCGCGACGATCACCGCGATGCCGCAAAGGACCAGCATCGACGCTCAGCGCGCCTGCTTGGCGAGATCGGCGTCGAACGCGACCTTGGCCTTCGCGACGATCTTTGGGAGCAACGTCGGATCGACGAACGCGCTCGCGTCGCCGGCTTGGCGACGTTTGCCCTTGGCGATCACGTCGGCGAGTTCGGGGTGCGACGGCAGGACGATATCGGCGTGCAGTGTGCCTAGCATGGCGATGCTGCGGCGGTAGTCGGCGACGATGCCGGGATAGGCACGGTTGCCGATCAGGCGGTTGCCCGCCACGCTGACGCTGCACGGGAAGACGACGTCGAGGGGGCGCGGCTTGGCGGGGATTTGCATCGTCCAGGTCGTGCAGCCGGCCGTGTGTCCCGGCGTGGCGCGTGCGGTCAGCGTGGTGGTGCCGAGCGTTACCTTGTCGCCGTCGCGGACGCCGCGATCGACGTGGACGGGCGGGAAGCGGATGACGCCGTAGTTGGTCTCGCCGGGCGGTACGCCGGTTTCGAGCGCGGGGACGTCGCGGGCACCAGCTACCACGCGAGCGCCGGTCGCGCGCTTGAGCGCGGCTACACCCGCGGCGTGATCGAAGTGGGCGTGCGTGACGAGGATCAGCTTTACGTCGCGGGGGCGTACTCCCGCGGCGGCGATGTTCCGCTCGATCATGCCGGCATTTTCGGCGAGCGTGCCGTCGATCAGGATCGCGCCGGCGCTGGTCTTGATGAGGTAGGCGGCGATACCTTCGCTGCCGACATAGGTGATCGGGCCGGCGATCGGGAACGGGGCTTGCGGGCGCGTCCAGGCTGGCGGGTCTGCCGCGCCTAGCAGGAGCGGTGCGGTAACGGCGATTGCCAGCACACCGATACGAAACCCGAGCGATCCGCCCCCGCCAGGAGGAGCTGGCAGGCGTAGCCTGACGGAGGGGGCGGAATGCGATACCATCTGTTTCGTGTCCTCCCCCTCCGTCTGGCAAGAGCCAGCCACCTCCCCCTTGCGGGGGAGGATCGTAAAATGCGTGTCTAGCTTATTCCCACTCGATCGTGCCGGGCGGCTTAGAGGTATAGTCGTAGGTCACCCGGTTGATGCCCTTGACCTCGTTGATGATCCGGGTCGCGACGCGCGGGAGGAAGTCGCCGGGGAACTGGAACGCCTGTGCGGTCATGCCATCGGTCGAGGTGACCGCGCGCAACGCCAGCACGTTGTCGTAGGTGCGGCCGTCGCCCATCACGCCGACGCTGCGGACCGGGAGCAACACCGCGAACGCCTGCCAGATCGTGTCGTAGAGGCCGGCCGCGCGGATCTCCTCGAGGTAGATCGCATCCGCCTTGCGCAGGATGTCGCAACGTTCCTTGGTGACTTCGCCGGGAATGCGGATCGCGAGGCCGGGTCCGGGGAACGGGTGACGGCCGACGAAGATCTCGGGGAGCCCCAGTTCACGCCCCAACACGCGGACCTCGTCCTTGAACAGCTCGCGCAACGGCTCGACGAGCTTCATGTTCATGCGCTCGGGCAGGCCGCCGACATTGTGGTGGCTCTTGATCGTCACCGACGGACCGCCGGTGAAGCTGACGCTTTCGATCACGTCCGGGTACAGCGTGCCCTGCGCAAGGAACTCCGCGCCGCCGAGCTTCTTCGCCTCGGTGTCGAACACGTCGATGAAGGTCTTGCCGATGAACTTGCGCTTCAGCTCGGGGTCGGTGATCCCGGCGAGTCCGCTGAGGAACAGCTCCTCGACGTTCACGTGGATCAGCGGGATGTTGTAGGCGCCGCGGAACAGGCTGACGACCTGCTCGCTCTCGCCTGCGCGCATCAGGCCGTGATCGACATAGACGCAGGTGAGCTGCTCGCCGATCGCCTCGTGGATCAGCACCGCCGCGACTGCCGAGTCGACGCCGCCCGACAGGCCACAGATGACGCGGCCCTTGCCAACCTGCGCGCGGATCTCGGCGATCTTGGTCTCGCGGAACTCGGCCATCGTCCAGTCGCCGCTCAGGCCGCAGACGTGGCGCGCGAAGTTCGCGATCAGCTTGCCGCCATCGGGGGTGTGGACGACCTCCGGATGGAACTGCACGCCGTAGAAGCGCCGCGCCTCGTCGGCGACGATCGCATAGGGCGCGCCGGTCGAGGTGGCGACGGGGGTGAAGCCGGGCGGGATCGCGTCGACCTTGTCGCCGTGGCTCATCCAGACCTGGTGGCGCTCGCCCTCGGCCCAGAGGCCGTCGAACAGCGCGCAGTTGGACTTGACCTCGATGAACGCGCTGCCGAACTCGCCACCGTCGCCCGAGACGATCACGTTGCCGCCGAGCTGTGCGGACATGACCTGCTGGCCGTAGCAGATGCCGAGGATCGGGATGCCCGCCTCGAAGAAGCGCTGCGGCACGCGCGGGGAGTTCTCGGTGGTGACCGACGCGGGGCCGCCCGAGAGGATGATGCCCTTGGGCTGCATCCGGTCGAACGCGGCTTCGGCGGACTGGAAGGGGGCGATCTCGCTATAGACGCCGGCCTCGCGCACGCGGCGGGCGATCAGCTGGGTTACCTGGCTGCCGAAATCGACGATGAGAATGCTGTCTGGGTGCTCCATGTCGGGCGCATAGCCGGATGGGACCCGTAACGAAAGAGGCCGCGCCTCCCGGATGGGAAACGCGGCCTCTGATCGGGCTAAAATCTGATCCTCCCCCGCCAGGGGGGGGTGGCGCCGAAGGTGACGGAGGGGGAGGACACGCAACCGAGGTTGTCGCCGCCTCCCCCTCCGACAGGCTGTGCCTGCCACCTCCCCCTTGCGGGAGAGGATTGGAAGCTCAGGGCTTCGGCAAAACTTACGCCGCGTCGTCGTACTCAGCGTCCGACATTACCGGACCCGAATCCTGGCCCTTCGCCGAGACGTCGCGGTCGACGAACTCGATGACGGCCATCGGCGAGGCGTCCGACATGCGGATACCGGCCTTGATGACGCGGGTGTAACCGCCGTTGCGATCCGCATAACGGGTCGCGAGCGTGTCGAACAACTTGATCAGCTGCGCATCGTCGAGCAGCTTGCCGTGCGCGAGACGACGGTTGGACAGGCCACCCTTCTTCGCGAGCGTGATCAGCTTCTCAACGTAAGGACGTAGTTCCTTCGCCTTGGCGACGGTGGTGGTGATCTGCTCGTGCTTGATGAGCGCGGCGCTCATGTTGCGGAACAGGGCAAGACGGTGGGCCGAGGTCCGCTGAAGCTTACGGCCGCCTACGCGATGGCGCATGTTTAATACCTTTTCGTTCGTTCAGGGGCCGTGTGAGGTACCCGGGAGCTGGTCGCCGTTGAGGCCGCGACCGATCGCCTTTCGTTCAAAGGTTAGGATAAGGTTACGCCTAGGACGCTTCCTTAGCCCTTCCCTTCGTCTCCAGCCGGGTGGCGACTCGGCGAAGCCGTGTCGTCGAACGGGTCGGTCGAAACCGACCCGCCGGCCGGACTGTTTCGTCTCCGAGGCAAGCTTGCTTGCCCCGGTGCGAAATCAGCCCATGATTTCCTGCTCGAGCTTCTTGGCCATCTCTTCGATGTTCTCAGGTGGCCAGCCGGGGATTTCCATGCCCAGGCGAAGACCCATCGACGACAGCACTTCCTTGATCTCGTTCAAGGACTTGCGGCCGAAGTTAGGCGTACGCAGCATCTCGGCTTCGGTCTTGCCGACCAGATCGCCGATGTAGATGATGTTGTCGTTCTTGAGGCAGTTCGCCGAGCGCACCGACAGCTCCAACTCGTCGACCTTCTTGAGAAGGTAACGGTTGATCTGCTGCGTATCGCCTGCGGGCTCCGCACCACCGGCAGCAGGGGCTGCCTGGCCGATAGGGGCCGACGAGCGCGTGACCGACGAGTCGTCGAAGTGGACGAACAGCGCGAGCTGGTCCTGGAGGATGCGCCCGGCATAGCCGACTGCGTCTTCCGGGGTGATCGTGCCGTCGGTCTCGATCGTCAGCGTCAGCTTGTCGTAATCCAGGTCCTGACCGACGCGGGTCGGGTCGACCTTGTACGAAACCTGACGTACCGGCGAGTACAGCGCATCGACCGGGATCAGACCGATCGGCGCGTCGGCCGGGCGGTTTGCGGTCGCCGGCACGTAACCCTTACCGATGTCGGCGGTCAGCTCCATGTTGAGCGTCGCACCCTCATCGAGGTGGCAGATCACGAGATCCTTGTTCATGATCTCGATGTCGCCCGAGACGGCGATGTCGCCGGCCTTGACTTCACCCGGACCCGTTGCCGAGAGCTGGAGGCGCTTGGGCCCCTCGCCCTGCATGCGGATCGCGATCTGCTTCACGTTGAGGACGATGTCGGTCACGTCCTCGCGGACGCCGGCCAGAGACGAGAACTCATGCAGCACGTTCTCGATCTTGATCGAGGTGACGGCCGCGCCCTGCAGCGACGACAGCAACACGCGACGCAGCGCGTTGCCGAGCGTCAGGCCGAAGCCACGCTCGAGCGGCTCGGCGATGAAGGTCGCCTTGCGCTTGGTGTCGCCACCGGCCTTTTTCTCCAGGCCGCTGGGCTTCTTGAGTTCCTGCCAGTTCTTTGCGTTGACAGACACATGCTTCCCCTAATTTGGGGGCCGGCGAACGGGTGTGTCCGCCGACCAATAAAATACACCCGTGCGGCGCGATCAACCGCGCACGGGAGGCGGAGAATCAGACGCGACGACGCTTCGAAGGGCGCACGCCGTTGTGCGGGATCGAGGTCACGTCGCGGATCGACGTGATCTGGAAACCGACTGCCTGAAGCGCGCGCAGTGCCGATTCGCGACCCGAGCCGGGGCCCTTGACCTCGACTTCGATCGTGCGGACGCCGTGCTCGGCGGCCTTCTTGCCGGCGTCTTCCGCTGCGACCTGGGCCGCGTACGGAGTCGACTTGCGCGAGCCCTTGAAGCCCATTGCGCCGGCCGACGACCACGAGATCGCGTTGCCCTGGGCATCGGTGATCGTGATCATGGTGTTGTTGAAACTGGCATTCACGTGAGCGACGCCAGAGGTGATGTTCTTGCGCTCGCGCCGCTTAATGCGCTGAGGTTCGCGTGCCATGGTGTATTTCCTGACCTGTATCTGCGTGACGCCGGGCGGCCCGTTGGGACCAGCGCCGGCGGAGTAATCCATTGAAAAAGTGGATTACTTCTTCTTGCCGGCGATCGGCTTGGCCTTGCCCTTGCGGGTGCGCGCATTGGTATGCGTGCGCTGGCCGCGGACCGGGAGGCCCTTGCGATGACGCAGGCCGCGATAGCAGGCGAGATCCATCAGGCGCTTGATGTTCATCGAGGTCTGGCGGCGCAGATCGCCCTCGACGGTGTGATCGGCGTCGATCGTCTCGCGGATGTGCAGGACTTCCTGATCGGTCAGGTCCTGGACGCGGGCGGTGTCGGCGATGCCGAGCTTCGCGACGATTTCCTTGGCCTTGGTCGAACCGATGCCGTGAATATAGGTCAGCGCGATCACCACGCGCTTGTTGGTCGGGATATTAACACCCGCGATACGTGCCATGAACTTGGTTCTCCTGCTCCACGGGCTTCGGCATGGCTGCACAAAGCCCATCTCTTAGCGATGATCCGAACGCACGATAGCGACGAACGCAAACAAGCGCCGCCGGAACCGTCGTGTCGGGGAGAGTTCAACTAGGCGCGGGCGAACGCAGTGTCAAGCGAGCGGTTCCACGGCGGACGGTGCAGCGTGGCGCATCTTGAGCCAGCGGCGGAACGAGACGACCGTCCAGATCAGCTCGACCACCCCGAACGGCCACGCGCCCTGAAGGAAGCCGTAGATCGAACCGAGCACGCACCCGAACGCGAAACCGAGCGTCCACCAGTGCGAGCCGGCTTCCTTGGCGTAGCATAGCAGCGTGAAGGATACCGCGGCTAGGCCGAATAGGGAAAGGGAGTCCATGGGACACCCTGTGCCAGTAATCGTGAACAAGTGCCACTGCGCAGCACGCCCGACCTCCGAAGTACGATCAGCCCGGCGTACGGGAACTATCCAAAAAAGGTGGCGACACAGCCCACCGTTCTATGAAGACGGGGGCTTTATTCTTCCGTCCTTCATAGCCTTCTTCATCACCCGCTCAATAAGGCCACCACTACGTGGCAGACTCTGGTAATGATTCTTACCCTGTCTTGCGAGCAATGCAGTCTCGGGAAAAAAATTACCTCGCTGATCAACTACTTTAAATTGCAGGCACCCATCAGCAGTTCGCGACAGATCAACGTTCGCCAATGTGACCGGCTTGCTGTCAATCCAATCTATTACCCGTATTCTCGATTTACTGCGATAAACCGTGCCGGTGATCGTTGCCTCAGGCCATGCGAAGTGCTCGTTTAGGCCTTTCGACATTATCTCCCCGTGAACAGCGTCACCATCAAACCGAAGAGTAAAATCCAGTCCACTTCCGCCCGGTGTCGGCGTATTCTCGCTCGGGCTGGACGCAAGGGAAACCGGATCGAGATCCCCCACGTCAAAAGGATCGGCCTTGCAGGTCTTCACCAGGCTCCAATCGCCGTTAAATCTGGAGTCGACTGGCGCCCAAACACCCATTCCCTCAGCGGCTTCTGGCAATTCTTTTCGAAAGCTATTTATTTGCGCTGGCAGGTTGAGCAGCCTCATGAAAACAGCAACTAACCACCCCGAAATTGCAAACATATTTCTAAGCATAAGTTATCCCGGCAAGTAGGCCTGCCTCGATCAATACGCCGCCACCCTACCAACCTCCGCTGCGCTATCATAAATTATAAATGCCACTACTTCCGCCCGAACAGCTTCTCGATATCGCCGTGCGCGAGTTTTACCCAGGTGGGGCGGCCGTGGTTGCATTGGCCGGAATGGGGGGTGACTTCCATTTCTCGGAGCAGCGCGTTCATTTCAGTTACCGACAATATGCGACCCGCGCGGACCGAGCCGTGGCAGGCCATCGTGCCGGCTACCGCGTCGAGGCGCTCCTTTAGCGAGAGCGCTTCGTCGAAGGCGGCGAGTTCGTCGGCTAGGTCGGTGACGAGGCCTTTTGGGTCGCTCTGGCCTAGCAGCGCGGGGGTGGCGCGGACCAGCATGGCGTGGGGGCCGAAGCGTTCCAGGTCGAGGCCGAATTCGGAGAGTTCTTCGGCGCGGGATTCGAGGCGGTCGCAGGCGGATTCGTCGAGTTCTATGACTTCGGGCATCAGGAGGGCTTGGGACGCGATGGTGCCGCCGATCAGGGCTGCACGCATGCGTTCGAGGACGAGGCGTTCGTGGGCGGCGTGCTGATCGACGAGGACGAGGCCGTCTTCGGCTTCGGCGACTATGTAGGTTTTTGCGACCTGGCCTCTTGCTACGCCCATCGGGAAGGCCGCGGTCTGCGGTGGGGGCGTCCAAGCGGGTTCTGCGCGCGCCTGCGGGGGCGCGGCGAAGAAGGTCGGGCGGGCATCGTTTACCGCGCCGTAGTGGCGATTTGCCAGCGAGAGCCTTTGGGGCGTGCCCTCACCTTCCCATCCGCTTTGCGGACGGGCCCCTTCCTCTCCCCCGGGGGGAGAGGAGATGTTTTCCGGTTGCCACATCGAAAGGGCGGACTCGCTGGCGCGTTGGCTTCTGTGGCCGGCGGCGTCGAGGGCGCGACGGAGGCCCGAGACTATGAGGCCTCTGACCATCGCGGGGTCGCGGAAGCGGACTTCGGTCTTCGCGGGGTGGACGTTGACGTCGACCTGGTCGGTGGGGATGTCGAGGAACAGCGCCACCACCGCGTGGCGGTCGCGGGGGAGCATCTCGGCATAGGCGCCGCGGATCGCGCCCATCAGCAGGCGGTCCTTTACCGGGCGGCCGTTGACGAACAGATACTGGTGGTCGGCGATGCCGCGATTGTAGGTCGGCAGGCTCGCGACGCCGCCGAGGACCATACCCTCCCGCTCCAGGTCGATCGCGACTGAATTGTCGGCGAGCGCGCGGTCGGTGAGCGTGGCCACCCTGCCCGGCCGGTCCTCGACCTGCATCGCCGACAGCGCGCGGCGGCCGTCATGTTCCAGCGTGAAGCCGATGTCGGGCCGTGCCATCGCGAGCCGGCGGACGACGTCGAGACAGGCGGCGTATTCGGCGCGCGGGGAGCGGAGGAACTTGCGGCGGGCGGGGACGCGCGCGAACAGGTCTTCGACCACGACGCGCGTGCCGGGCGGGAGCGCGGCGGGGCCTTCGCGCTCGACCCGGCCATTGTCGACGGTGCGTGCCCAGCCTTCGGCGCCGCGGATCCGGCTTTCGATCGTGAGGCGCGCGACGCTCGCGATCGAGGGCAATGCCTCGCCGCGAAAGCCGAGCGTCACGACCGATTCGATAAACTCGTCGGGCAGCTTCGAGGTCGCGTGGCGTTCGAGCGCCAGCGCCATTTCGGCGGGGGTCATTCCGCAGCCGTCGTCGGCGACTTCGATCCGCGACGTGCCGCCTTCGACGAGGAGAATCGCGATGCGCCCTGCCCCTGCGTCGATCGCGTTCTCGACTAACTCCTTCAACGCGCTGGCGGGTCTTTCCACCACTTCACCGGCGGCGATGCGATTGACCAGATGCTCGGGGAGGCGCCGTATTGACATGGGTTTCCGTCTAGACCAAGCGACGGCATCCCGCGACCCGCAAACGCCATATATTAGAGTATAGGCACCCGGTGCTTAGAAACGCCGGCGGGTCACGCGAGATGATGTGCGTGCGCATGATTGTTGGTGGTGGTTCGCCCGTCCGGCGGCCAGGATTACGGGACCCTGATTGAATGGCCTTCTACTCGCGTTTCTTCAAGTTCATGTCGCACGACATGGCGATCGACCTCGGCACCGCAAACACCGTCGTCTACGTCCGTGGCCGCGGCATCGTCCTGAACGAGCCGTCGGTGGTCGCCGTCGAGACGATCAACGGGATCAAGCGCGTGAAGGCGGTCGGCGACGACGCCAAGATGATGATGGGCAAGACGCCGGGCAACATCGAGGCGATCCGCCCGCTGCGTGACGGCGTGATCGCGGACATCGACGTCGCCGAGCAGATGATCAAGTATTTCATCCAGAAGGTGCATGGGCCCCGGAAGTTCGCGCGCTGGCCCGAGATCGTGATCTGCGTGCCGTCGGGCTCCACCAAGGTCGAGCGCCGCGCGATCCGCGATGCGGCGTCGAACGCGGGTGCGTCGCAGGTCTGGCTGATCGAGGAGCCGATGGCGGCGGCGATCGGTGCGGACATGCCGGTCACCGAGCCGATCGGTTCGATGGTCGTCGACATCGGCGGTGGCACGACCGAGGTCGCGGTGCTGTCGCTCCGCGGGCTCGCCTACACGACGTCGGTGCGCGTCGGCGGCGACAAGATGGACGAGGCGATCGTCAGCTACGTCCGCCGCAACCATAACCTGCTGATCGGCGAAGCCACGGCGGAGCGGATCAAGAAGGAGGTCGGCATCGCCAAGCCGCCGGTCGACGGCATCGGCATGATCATCCAGATCAAGGGCCGCGATCTCGTCAACGGCGTGCCCAAGGAGATCCAGATCAACCAGGGCCAGATCGCCGAAGCGCTCAGCGAGCCGGTCGCGACGATCGTCGAGGGCGTCCGCGTCGCGCTCGAGAACACCGCGCCGGAACTGGCCGCGGATATCGTCGACCAAGGCATCGTGCTGACCGGCGGCGGCGCGCTGCTGCAGGGGCTGGACGAAGTGCTGCGCGACGAGACGGGCCTGCCGGTGACGGTCGCCGAGGACCCGCTGACCTGCGTCGCGCTCGGTACCGGTCGTGCGCTCGAGGATCCGTTGTTCCGCGGCGTGCTGATGAGCGGTTAACGATCTGTTTTTGCTTTAAGACACGCGGACACGAAATCGCGTTGTCCGAGTCGCGAGGGATCTGACCCTCGCGGTTCGGCGGCGCCCGAGACAGGGGGACAGGCGCATGGCGCCAGCCCGCGACCGGCGCACGGGGTTTTCCCGGCGTCGGCAATATGGTGTGTTCATGGGCTATGTGCTCGCCGTCGCCGGTGCGGTGGTGGGCCTAGTGCTGCTCGTCGCGTCGACGTTCAATCCGCCAGCGTTTTCCGCGCTGCGGATGGGCGTTGCGGGCGTGACGACGCCGGTTTCGACGGGATTCGCCACCATAGGCACGTCGATCTCGGGCATCCCCGATGCGGTCGGCAACTACTTCTTCGTGAAGCAGGAAAACGTCGCGCTGCGCGCCGATCGCGAGCGGACACGGACGCTGCTGATGCGCGCGCGGACGATCGCGTATGACAATCGCCGGTTGCGTAGCCTGTTGGCGATCCGCGAACGCTCGACCGCGCCGGTGGTGACCGCGCGGCTGGTGAGTTCGAGCGCGTCGAGCGGGCGGCGCTTTGCCCTGCTCAACGCCGGCCGCTGGAACGGCGTCTTACCCGGTATGCCCGTGCGCGGGCCCGATGGGCTGATCGGTCGCGTCGTCGAGACCGGGCCGAACGCGGCGCGCATCCTGTTGCTGAGCGATGGCGACAGCATCGTCCCCGTCCGCCGCACGCGTGACGGGATGCCCGCGATCGCGGCGGGGCGCGGCGACGGGATGATCGACATCCGCTCGGTTAACGCCACCAATGTCCGGTTCAATGCGGGCGACCTGTTCGTGACGACCGGCACCGGCGGGATCTACGCGCCCGGCGTCCCCGTTGCGCGCGTGACCAAGGCGGGGTCGGATTCGGTGATGGCGCGCGCGTTCGCCGATCCCGACACGCTCGATTTCGCACTTGTCGAGCGGATGTTCATGCCGGTGCCCCCGCCTCGCCCGGTAGCGCAGCAATGAGTCGCGCTCGCGTCGTCGACAGCGTCGATTACAAGCCGTTCGAGACCAAGATCCCGGCTGGCCGGTCGCGCGCGATCCCATGGGCGACCGTCATGGCGGGATCGCTGATCACGATCATCCCGGTGGTCGCGACGATCCCGCTGCTGCCGCCGTTCGGGTTCGTCATGCTGCTCGCGTGGCGGCTGCTCGCACGGTTCGCGTTCAAGCCCTGGGCCGCCGCGCCGCTTGGCTTTTTCGATGATCTCGTCAGCGGACAGCCGCTTGGCAGCGCGGTGCTGATGTGGTCGCTCGCGTTCGTCGCGATCGACATGATCGAACAACGCCTGGCCTTTCGCGACTATTGGCAGGACTGGCTGATCGCCGGCGGGCTGATCGCCGCGTGCATCCTCGTCGGCCGTTTCATCGCGGTGCCGGTCGGCGCGCATGTCGATACGATCCTGATCGCGCAGATCGCGGTCACGATCCTCATGTTCCCGTTGGCGGCCCGCATCGTCGCGGCGATCCAGAACAAACGCGGTGCCGAGTGAGAAATACACCGCGTATCGTCACCGAGATGTCGCAGGCGTACAGCTTCTCGCGGCGGGCGTGGATGCTGGGCGCAGCACAGGGTGGCGTCGGGCTGATGCTTGCCGGGCGGATGGCATGGCTGTCGGTCGCGCAGAACGAGCGCTACACGATGTTGTCGGAGAGCAACCGCGTCAACATGACGCTGCTGCCGCCCCGCCGCGGCTGGATCGTCGACCGCCACGGCGTACCGATCGCCAACAACCGCACCGATTTCCGCGTCGACATCATCCCCGACCGCCTGCGCGACAAGGAGCGCGTGCTGCCGCTGCTCGGCCGCATCCTCCAGCTGCCGCCCGAGGAAGTGGAGCGGATCGCGATCGATCTGGAGCACGCAGCCGGGTTCCAGCCGGTCCAGGTCGCCGAGAATCTGGACTGGGAGCGGTTCGCCGCGGTCAGCGTGCGCCTCCCCGAACTCCCCGGCGTCGCGCCTACCCGCGGCTTTGCGCGCAGCTATCCGGCCGGCGCCGCGGTCGCGCACCTGACCGGCTATGTCGGCGTGCCAAACGCCGAACAATACAAGAAGACGCACGACCCGCTGCTCGTCACGCCCGGCTTCAAGCTCGGCAAGGACGGGCTCGAAAAGATGCTCGAGACCGAGCTCCGCGGGGTCGCCGGTGCCAAGCGGGTCGAGGTCACCGCGCGCGGCAAGCTGGTCGCCGAACTCGCGACCAAGCCCGACGTCCCCGGCAAGACCGCACGGCTGACGATCGACGTCGGGCTTCAGGAATATGCCGCACGTCGCCTCGGCACCAACTCCGGATCGGTCGTCGTGCTCGACACCCGCACCGGCGAGATGCTCGCGATGGTGTCGATGCCCGCCTATGATCCGAACAGCTTTTCGGACGGGATCAGCCATCTCGAATGGCAGATGCTGAGCGACGACGATCACGTGCCGCTGATGAACAAGGTCACGCAGGGGCTGTATCCGCCGGGCTCCACGGTCAAGCCGATGAATGGCCTCGCGCTGATGAACGCAGGCGTCGATCCGTCGACCCGCGTGAATTGCTCGGGGGCGATGCGGCTCGGGACCAGCGTGTTCCATTGCCACAAGAAGAGCGGCCACGGTCCGCTCGATCTCAAGAACGCGATCATGCAGAGCTGCGACATCTATTTCTACGAGATGGCGCGGCGGGTCGGCTACAACGCGATCGCGCCGATCGCGCGCACGCTCGGCATGGGCCAGAAGTTCGACTTGCCGTTCTCGACGCAACGCTACGGCACGGTGCCCGACCCGGCATGGAAGCTGAAGAAGTACAAGCACGACTGGACCGTCGCGGATTCGCTGAATGCGTCGATCGGCCAGGGCTATGTGCTCGCCAACCCGTTGCAGCTCGCAGTGATGGCCGCGCGTCTAGCGTCCGGCCGGGCGTTGCAGCCGAGCATCCTGGCCAGCCATGTCCACCGCGACTCCCCTGCCCTCGCGATCGACTCCGAGCATCTCGCGCGCGTCCGCGATGCGATGTTCGGCGTGATCAACCAGGGCGGCACCGGCGGCGCGGCGAAACTGCTGATCCCCGGCGTCGCGATCGCAGGCAAGACCGGCACCGCGCAGGTCCGCCGCATCACGATGGCCGAACGGCGCTCGGGCGTGCTCAAGAACGGCCAGCTGCCGTTCAAGATGCGCGACCACGCGCTGTTCATCGGCTTCGCGCCCGCCGATAACCCGCGCTATGCGCTTGCGGTCGTGCTCGAGCATAACGGCCACACCGTGCGCAATCTCGACACGCCGATGATCGGCCGCGACATCATGACCTATATGCTCGACCGCGAGCGGGCGCTGAAGTCGCTCGCCGAGGTCGAACCGACCTGGGGTGGCGATATCCGCACGCGCATGGCGGCGACCGCGGAGACCTACCGCAAGGCGCAGTCGGCGCCCCCGGCGGCGATCGCCACCAAGACCGACGCGATCGTGCCCAGCGACGCGCCAGCGGTCGCCAACGCCACCGACATGGCGAACGCCACGCAGGAAGCGCTCACCGCGCCGGGCGCAACGGTCGCCGAAGATGATTCAAGGGACCGCCAGCCGTGAACCGTACCGAGCGTCAGCGATGAACCGTATCGTCCCCGAACCGCTCGCCAAGCTGCCGTGGCGCGTCCTCCTGCTGGTGGTCGCGATCGGCTGTTTCGGCCAGGTCGTGCTGTATTCCGCGGCCGGCGGCTCGCTCAAGCCCTGGGCGCTGTCGCAGGGCATCCGCTTCTTCGTCCTGCTCGCCGGTGCGATCGCCTTGTCCTATGTTCCCGAGCGAACGTGGAAGGCGGGCTCGCTGCCGACCTATGCGCTGATCGTCGTGTCGCTGATCGCGGTCGAGATTCTCGGCAAGGTCTCGGGCGGGTCGCAGCGCTGGCTCGACCTAGGCTTCATCCGCCTGCAACCGTCCGAGTTCATGAAGCCCGCGATCGTGCTCGCCTGCGCCAAATTCTACGACATGCTCCCGCCCGGAGAGACGCGACGGTTCAGCGCGGTATGGCCTGCGGCGCTATTGATCGGCGTCCCGGCCGCGATCGTCATGAAGCAGCCCGATCTCGGCACCGCGCTGATGATCTGCGCGGGTGGCGCGACGGTGATGTTCCTCGCAGGCATACCGCTGCGTCTGTTCGTCGGCGGCGCGATCACCGCCGCAGTGGCGATCCCGCTCGCGATCAACTTCGCGTTGCACGATTACCAGCGCAACCGCATCCTCATCTTCCTCGATCCCGAGAGCGACCCGCTGGGTACCGGCTATCACATCAGCCAGTCGAAGATCGCGATCGGCTCGGGCGGGATCTGGGGCAAGGGCTTCCTCCAGGGCACGCAGAGCCATCTCGACTACCTCCCCGAGGGGCATACCGACTTCGTCTTCGCGACGATGGCGGAGGAATGGGGCCTGGTCGGCGGCTGTCTGCTGATCCTCGCCTTCCTGCTGGTGATCCGCTGGGGGATCGAGGTCGGCCAGCGCGCGCAGACCCGCTTCGGCCGGCTGACCGCAGCGGGCCTGTCGACGACGATCTTCTTCTATGTCGCGATCAACCTTATGATGGTGATGGGCCTCGCCCCCGTCGTCGGCATCCCGTTGCCGCTGGTGAGCTTCGGCAGTTCGGCGCAGATGACGGTGCTGCTGTGCCTCGGTATCCTGATGTCGATCGACCGCCAGAACCGCAAGACGGTCGGCTGGTAGGTCGAAAAACCAACTTATTTCACGAAAAAGCGGCGCGATCGACGAAAACGGACTCGGATCGACGAAAAGGGGGTTGCGGGGCCCGATGAGTCTGCTAACAGCGCGCCTCCAGCAGCGGGGCGCCACACCAGGGCGCCACTCAAAACCGCCCCGGAATGGACGCATAGCTCAGTTGGTAGAGCAGCTGACTCTTAATCAGCGGGTCCTTGGTTCGAGCCCAAGTGCGTCCACCAGAGTTTCCAACGGCTTCGCAGCGATGCGGGGCCGTTTTGCTTTTGCCGTCCCCTGACTTTCCCCTTTTTGTGCTTATTTTACACTTCTAGGCGACGTCGGTCGCACAACCGGCGAGCGCCGCACGGTATGTATGAACTGCCGCCGTTCGAGGCGAGGCTGGAGCAGCACTGGCGGAGAGCGGAATGGCCACTTTCGGCACCCGTTGGGCGGAAGCTGCCGTTTGTTCAGGCTTGGCCCGACGGCATCAAGACGACTCATAACGGTTGCGCGAGCCTACCATCCGTCCAGTTCCGCACAGTCCGGTCGGTCGTCCCAACCAGCGGGCGACCGGCGCGTGTCAGCACTCGGCGTAGAACAATCGTCCGGTCACGATGGGACAATCGCCCCCCGTCGTTGCTTCATGGTTATTTGAAGCCGTTGTGCTCGGCACCGCAAAGTTGCTACTGTGTTCCGACAAAATGGTCTCTGCTAAGCGGGACATCGTGGCGGAGGAAACCGGCTTGAACGAGATTGTCGCATTAGCCGTTCACGACCTCGAGCGGAAGCATGGCGTCTACCAGATCAAGGCGGCGACGAAGACACTGCCGGTCACTGACACCACGCAGCGTGTGGTCGACGAACTGAACGACCTCTACAACCGGCGGGCGTCGAAGAGCTACGGCAAGTTCACGGCCAGCGAGGGCTATCCCACGCAGGAGCAGATCCGAGACTACATCGGCGATCCGGAGAAGGATTTTCTTCGGTTGACGACGCGGATGATGGAGACGCTCCGTCAGCAGGCGCAGGCACGCACGGCGTCGACAGGCGGCCACGTTCTTTTCGAGCACTTCCGCCGCGACCAGAAGGACTTCCTCCTCGTCGCAATCGTATCAGACAAGCTGAGCGCGATCCTGAAGGCGCAGGACGAGATGGAGGACGTGAAGCATCTCGACCTCGAGGGCTTCCGTTTCGCCGGCCGCATCAACCTGACCGCTTGGGCCGCGGGTGCCGAGCGTTACATCAGCTTCCTCAAGGGGAAAGGCGACGTATCCGAATACTTTCGCCTTTTCCTCGGCTGCGACTCCGTCGTGGAGGCACGGGTGGACACGTCTAACCTGGTTACGGCGCTCAAGGAGTTTGTCACTGCCGAGAAGATGTCGGAGAAGGACGGCAACCAGTTCCTCGCTCGCGCCAAGGCCATCTGCGAGCGGTCGTCTAACAAGCGTGAGGAGCTCGAATTCGAGGCGCTGGCGAACGAACTGCTGCCGAACGATCCCAAGCGCCTGACCGATCATCTTGGGGACACCGACCGCGCACTGAGCGACCGGTTCGTGCCGGACAAGCGCTCGCTGGCCTCGCTCGTGCGCTTTAAGGGCGGGACCAAGCAGTGGAAGGTTGAGTTCGACCGCGACGCAGTGAGCAGCCGCGCGGTGATCTACGATCCGGAGGCAAACACCATAACCCTGACGGGACTGCCTGACGACCTGATCTCACAGCTGCAATCCGAAGGCCTGGGTCATGGCTGAGATCGGCTTCGCCGACCTCATCGTGATCTACCGCAATACCGTCTTCGACGGCGCCGGTGGTGGCGTCCTGCACGTGGCGAGCGACCCCGTGGCGGAGACGATCCGAACGATTGAAGCCGATGATGCGCTCTACGATCTCACACAGATCGCGCTCGTCGCTCCGGGAGCGGTCACGGTCGGGGATCACGTCGCGATCACGATCAGGGCGCCCAATCACAGACTCGGATTGCTCGTTCGTGATCTCGATGCGCTCTTCAACGCGCCCGATGCGTCGTGGAACGAGCCTCCGGCCTACTATGTAATCGACGAGCGTTTTGCCCGAGGCGACGCCGCCGTTCCAGTTGCGCTTGCCAAATACAGATCGCTGTTGACCGTTACCGCGGTGCTTCGTGAAGCTGCCAACTACGTCAGCGACCTGCAGCGTGAATTAGTCTTCATCGACGACGAGAAGACGGTCGTGCCCGTCATCTTCTCGTCTGCCGATCTCTCGGAGGGCTTGGTAGAAAATGCCGCCAGACTGAGCCGCATCTTCGGCGAACCGCTGCACGGCGACGAGAAGACAGAGCTGGTGTCGGCCGCCGTAATCCAGTCGGTCCGCAGCATACGTCGTGCGGAACGGTTCCGCCATTTGATCAGCCACCTCGACGAGCTCTGCGACGAGGTAGAGAAAGGCTACAGGCTCTTCGTCTCCAGCTTCTCCTATTCCAAGATACGCAAGGAGATCGAGACGGCCCGCCTTGAGTACGTCGGCAAGATCCATAAGACCCTCGTCGACATACAGGGGCAGCTGCTCGGCATCCCCGTGGCCACCATCGTCGTCGCATCCCAGCTTAAGACCCCGGAGAGGTGCGGCCTCGCCTTCTGGACGAACGCGGGCGTGGTGCTGGGAGCCTGGATCTTTGTTGGACTGCTATGGCTGGCGATCCGCAACCAGCAGCACACGCTCACTGCCATCGAGAAGGAGATAAACGGTCAGAATTCGCGACTGGAGCGCGACTATGCAGCCGTCCGAGACGACTTCGTCGCCGTCTTCGATGATCTGGGCGGGCGGATCACATGGCACAGACGGGTACTCTGGTTCGTCCTGGTCTTGGCGCTGAGCGGAGCGGCCGGAGCCACTTACGCATGGCTAAGATTGACCCCGTCCGCCTACACGGCGTGCCTGTGAGGCCGAGCCTCAGGCGGTGACCGCCTCGATCGCGGCGGCGAACTCGGTGGCCGTCCGAAAGACTTTCCCGTCGTCGGTGAGCAGCCGCTAGGGCACCGATGCGGTAGCTTGCGACGATCTCCAATCTATGCCGTCCGCGCCGGTGATCGTCCGGTTGTGCCAAAAGCAGTCGATCGTCCTCGCCTGAGCGGCCGTTCGGCAAAGCGCCTCAACCCAAGTCGTTTGCTGCAAACCACCGCTAGCCCGAAAGCTGCCATCGCAGACGGCAGCGTAATCGCAGAAACGCCTGTTACCCTACCGACGCAGTTCTTCCGCCACCGTCGTAAAATAGGTTGGGAACGCCTGAAGCGCCGCCATAATGCGACTGTCAGCGGCGCGGCAGACGGCGCGGACGCGCGCTCTGTCCGTCGCGTCCGGCCAGATAACTCCGAGTGTGCCCGCCACTACGCGGTCCGCGAACCCCGCCTCATACATTGCGATCGCCGATGGAAGCGTCAGGCCGTATTTTACCCGCTTCTGCATAACGCTGAGCGCTAGATGCACGTTACCGTCGATCGGCTCGACAAGGTCGGCGATGGCCGCGACCAGCATCGCTACGTCGTAGCCAAACCCTCCGTCGCCGAGCGACACGGCGTCCTCGATAGTCGGGTTGCGGTTGGTGACCTTGACGCGTGCCTGCACGAGGATGGCCAGCAGGGCGTGGTAACCCCGGCCGTCCACCCAGGCGGCGAGCAACTGAGGCAGGACCGCCCGGTCAGTGAGTTTTCGGATTGACCCATCGCTGGCGTGAGGCAGGATCACCTCCCCGACGATGTCGAGCAGCGTACCGTCGATCGCGGCGTCGCGCATGCGGTCGATGTTGGCTGTGGCCCAGACCTGCAGATCGACGACGACCGCCGGTGGCAGGGGTGATCGGCGGATCAGGCTCTGCAGATCGCCATCCGCGCGCTCGCGTATTGACTCAGCGATCATGCGGAACACCGCAATCAGCGCGGCCCTGACGGCGTCGCCCGCCAGGTGGTAGGCGAGCGTGTTGGTCGCGAGCTCGACCACGCGATCTTCGGCGGCGGGGTCCGCGAAGTCCATGTTGGCCACCAGAAAGGCGGCGACCTGCTGGATGGCGCGGGCGCGCTCTTCGATGAAGGGTCGAAACTGGGCCGCGCTGATGTTGGGTTGGATTGCGATGGCTTCGGCGACGATGGCGTCGATCCGTGCCTGGTCCGCGAACGTGAGATTGAGCCATTCGGCCCGCATCTCCTGCACGACTGGCGCTGGCCCGCGCTGTTCGAACGCGTTGAACAGCTTGAGCAGTCCGCTGCTGCTCGGCTCCGAGTTCGCAGAATCGAGCAGTCGCTTCGCGGCCCGCCACTTCCATCCGTCCTTGCGATCCCCCCGTTCGTCAAAGATCGTTGGTGACGAGAAGATCACGCTGCCCTCTGTATGCATGCCCGCACGGCCGGCCCGGCCCATCAGGTTGTGGAAGTCTCGCACCATGATCGACTCCTTTCCCTGCTGGGTGGTCGTGATGATGAGGTAGCGGATGGGGAAGTTGACGCCCTGGGCGAGGGTGGAGGTGCAGATGACGAAGCTGGCCAGACTGACCTTCATTGCGTGCTCGACGGCGAGGCGAAGCCCATGTGGGGTCGCGGCGTGGTGAGAGAGGATGCCCATCCGGGTGGCCGCAGTCGCCGGGCATTCTCCGAGGTGCAACCCGGCGAGGAACGCAATCTTTCCGATCTCGACCGCGTCGCATGACTCGATCGGACGCGGCACAGCAAGGCCTCGAGCGTATATCTCGATGGCGCGCTTCGTGAGGCTAGTGACGCTGTCTTTGCGTCCGCAGAAGATGGCGACGCTGCCGTTGCCGACCAGATGCAGTCCGAGGGAGAGCCCGATGTCCTTAGCATCGCGGTTCGGAAACACTCGGGGTTGTTCACGTGGTCGCACCGCAAGAGGGGTGGTTGTGATGATCCTCGGCACGAAGTACTCGCTGGTGTCGGGATCGTTCGGCGCCACGTATTGCAATTGGCCACGCGCATGTTGCCAGCTCGCGAATGCAATGCTTTTGACGGTCGGAAGCAGACCCTGACCGCCGACGACAGCGTCGCGATCGCCGATCAGCCATTCGGCGACGTCCGGCGCGTTGCCGATCACCGCCGAGATCAGCATCGACTGCGTGCCCTGCGCCAGCTTCATCCGCAGAGAGGTGAGCAGAAGTTCGTAGGTCGGCCCGCGCGCCATTCCGTCGAACTGGTGGCCCTCGTCGTAGATGATCAGCCCGATCCGGTCGGCGAGCTCGGGCGCGCGCCGCAGCATGTAGAGCAGCTTCTCCGGCGTGACGATCAGAACCGTGTTATGGGCGAAGAGATCGTCGAGTTCGACATCGAACTGGAAAGCATCGCTCGCCTCGTCGAGCGAGATCGCATCGCCGGCGAAGGCGCTGGACAGGTCACCGCGGATGTCGTGGCACAGGGAGCGGTAGGGCGCCACGATGACGGCGAGACTGGCGCGGCCGGAGAGAAACGCGGCCCTGATGATGAGTTCGGTCGCGCGCGTCTTGCCGGCGCTGGTTGGCATCTGGATCACGGCCGACCTGCCGCGCAGCAGCCCGGCGGCGGCGATCCGTTGCTGCGCGGGCCATAATTCGATCGGGAACGCAGGCCTAGCGAGCGCGGGTCGCCATGTTTCGAGGGGTAGGTCCGAGAGAGGGGGAAGCAGAGTTCGAGAGGCGTTCGCGACCTTCAACCGGCTGACCGCGCACACGATGTCGGCGTAAAGCAGGACCCGCGCGTCCCCGGTCGCGTAGGCACGGGACCGCAGCGCCGCGCAGGAAGCGCCGATCTCGTCCGCCCCACCCTCAAGGCGGAAAAACCGACCGAGCGCATCCAACACCGGTGCCGTCACATCGCGCAGGAGATGGGCACCGTCTATTGGGCCCATATTGCCGCGAAGGATCCGGTGGATCATCAACCCGAGTCCGTCGGCGAGCTCAATGCCGGGCGTCTTCATCCGCCGCACGACGACGACCGCGCTGCCGACGTTGCCGCCGATGTAGTAGGCGGCGGCGCAGAGCAGCGACAGCTCCTCCGTCAACTCCACGTCCAAGTCGGCGTTGAGGAACGCGTCGAAGAAATTGGACACGAACCGCAGGGCTTCTGGCACCGGCAGGTCGTGCTGCCAAACGACCGGTCGCGGCTGCTCCCCGTCGACCGCCTCGCCGGCAGGCTGGCGCGCGATCGTCGCGGCCACGTCGCCGAGGATGCCGACCGCGATCGAGAAGAGCGCCGTGGGGTCGCGGGCGGCGATGCCGTCGTCCGCAGCAACACGGAACTCACGCAGCTTCGCCGTTGCCTGCGTGTTCGAGAGGACCAGCCTGGATGTGAACTCAGGCCTCATCAGCGGCCTGTTCGTAGAGGGCGTGGACGAGCCTCATCATCGCCGTTCCGCGGATGACGACGAGTCGCAATCCGGCCGCGTTCCCATGCGCTGAACCATCCACCACCGGAAGGTCGGTCGCGCCGAACACCTCGTTGTCGAGGACGGCGGCGGCTCCGTTCAATCGGACAAAGGGCAGGTCGCTTTCGTTCTGGAATCGCTGCACCCGAAGCGCAGCACCCATGTCGTCGCGGTCGACCATGCGCTGCTTCAAGGCGTTCAAAGTCATAGATTCCCGCATCGCGTCCTTGATGGAGTCCGTGACTGCGTCTTGGAGCCGGTTCGCGGCGGCCCCGGCGGTCAGGCCGGCCTTCGCCTCGACCACGAACATCTCGTCGTTCGGGTTCGCCGCACCGTCGGCCACGAACTTGAAACCGATGATGTCGGCACCCTTGGTGGAATCGTTGCGGTTGAACCGTCCCTTGTACCGGTCGCGGGGGCACCAGTAGCCGCGCTCGAATTCCAGGAAGTCGGCGACAAGTATCTCGGCGAAGTCGCCCGACCGCGTGCTCGGCCCGGGCGCCGCCTTGCCATCGGGGAAGATGGTCCCCCGCATGTATTCCGAGTTTGTCTTGCCCGTGCCTGCGACCATCAAGGGCAGCTTCGCGTCGTCGAGGTATTGCTGCCGGAAGTGCGTTGCCCAGGCGGACAGGATCGCCGCATCGCCGTCAGATTCGAGCGACCAGACCTCGACCTCGTGCCCGCTCGCTACGGCGATGCGTTCGCCGGTATCGCGCAGCCAGTCCATGTGAGCCGGCTTCGTCGCCAATTTTTTGCTCCCAGCTGCTCAGTGTCCGCGCAATCGGCAAGAAAGGCATCGACGGCTCATATATACTGTCGAAGAGCACGTCTTCCTTTGATCTACTACTATTTCGGCGCTGAACAACGTTAGATTGAGCTGTGCTCACAGCTAGTTCGGAGCAAGCCGCGAGAATGCGCCTCGAGTATGCCTCCGCTGCTTTCCGCCCGGCGGGTCGCAACGATGTCTGCTTTGGCAGTGCGGCAGCAGATTAGCGGGCAGTCTGCAATCGGCCCAGTTTCGGCCGGGCCGTGTCGCCTGAATGGACGTCCGCTTTCGAGAAGGGGTCGAACGGCTGTGAACGTCCGCACTTGGGTCTTCGATCATCGGCGATGGCAGGCAGCGGTCACGCCAAAGCGGGATTGCCACCGGTGGAGCGCGGGGCATGGTCATCGGCTAACGGCCTGATCCGGAACCAGAGCGCGTAGAGCGCGGGCAGGAACACCAGCGTCAGCACCGTTCCGCCGAGCGTCCCGCCGATCAGCGTCACCGCCATCGATCCCCAGAAAACCGAGCTGATCAATGGCACGAACGCGAGCACAGCAGCGAGTGCCGTGAGGATCACCGGCCGCGAGCGTTGTACGGTCGCTTCTACGACGGCATCATACGGGTCCATGCCGTCCCTCTCATGGTCGTGGATCTGGCCGATCAAGATCAGCGTGTTGCGCATCAGGATGCCTGCTAACGCGATCAGGCCGAGGATGGCGTTGAACCCGAATGGCTGCCCCGTCATCAGCAGCGTCGGCACGACACCTATCAGCCCCAGCGGCGCCGTCAGCAACACGATCGCCATCGCCGACAGGCTGCGGACCTGCAGGATGATAACGATCATCATCAAAACGATCATGATCGGGAAGATCGGGGCCAGCGCCTTGTTGGCCTTGCCTGCCTCCTCGATGGAGCCGGCCATGTCGATGTGATAGCCGGTCGGCAGTTTCGCGATCAGCGGTTGCAGCTTTTCTAGCATCGCGGTCGAGACGTCGGGGGGCTGCAGGCCATCGGCGATGTCGCCGCGTACGGTAATCGTCGGCACCCGGTCGCGGCGCTGAAGGATCGGGTTCTCCATCCGCACTTCGATTCTGCCGATCTGGCTGACCGGAACGCGTTGCCCCGCACTGCCGGTGAGCGTGTAGTCGCCGATCCGGGCAGGATCGAGTCGATCGGTGCCCGCCGAGCGCGCCACCACGTCGACGGTGCGGATGTCCTCGCGCGCCTGGCTGACGACTGCACCGCTGAGCAGGAACTGCAACTGCTCGGCAACGTCGCCCGACGTCAGGCCAAGCGCGCGCAGCCGGTCCTGATCTAGTACAAAATGCAGCGCAGGCGCGCGGTCGCCCCAGTCGGCGTTGACGGTTCGCATCGACGGATCGGCCTGAAGGATCGCCTGCGCCCTGGCCGCGATCGTGCGGACGGTACCGAGGTCTGGCCCGCTGATGCGGAACGCGACCGGGAAAGGCGAATAGGGGCCAAAGGTCAGTTTGGTCGCACGGACCCGTGCCTGTGGGGCAAGCCCATCCACGGCTGCCTGACGCAGGTTGATACTCAACGTGTCGCGCGCCTCCTCGTCGGAAGTGAGGACGATGATCTTGGCAAAGGACGGGTCGGGCAGTTCCGGTGACAGCGACAGGAAGAAGCGCGGTGCGCCTTGCCCCACGTAACTCGTTACGATCTTCGCCTCCGGCTGGTTGCGCAGCCACGCCTCGACCTGGTTCGCTGCGGCAGCGGTCTGCGCGATCGCGGTGCCCTTAGGCATCTGGACTTCGACCAATACCTCGGGTCGGTCGGACGCGGGAAAGAACTGCTTCTTGACCAGCGCCATGCCCGCGCCGGCGATCAGGAACGCCGCCAGTGTAGCCAACGTGACCAGCAGCTTGCGCCGCACCGCCCACGCGATCACGTCGCGCACCTTCTGGTAGCGCGGGGTCTGGTAGATCGCGGCATGCCCACCCTCAACCGGCTTGATGTTGGGCAGCAGCTTGACGCCCATGTACGGCGTGAAGATGACCGCGACGAACCACGAGGCGATCAGCGCGAAACCGACAACCCAGAAGATGTTGCCGGCATATTCCCCCGCGGTCGATTGCGCGAAGCCGACCGGCATCAGGCCGATCACCGTCACCATCGTTCCCGCGAGCATCGGCGCGGCGGTGTGGCTCCAGGCGTAGGCGGAGGCGCGGATACGGTCGTACCCCTCCTCCATCTTCACCACCATCATCTCGATCGCGATGATCGCATCGTCGACCAAGAGGCCGAGCGCGAGGATCAGTGCGCCGAGCGTGATGCGGTCGAGCGCCCGCCCGGTTGCCCACATCACGACCAGGACGACCGCCAGCGTCAGCGGCACGGCTGCGGCGACGACGATGCCGACGCGCCAGCCCAGGCTTATCAGGCTGACGATCATGACGATCGCCAGTGCTTCGAGGAACGTATGCATGAACTGGTCGACGGATTCGGCGATGTTGACCGACTGATCAGTGACCGGCGTCAGCGACATGCCCAGCGGCAGTTCGGCACCGATGTTCGCGACCTCGTCCTTCAGCGACTTGCCGAGATCGAGACCGTTCCAGCCCTCGCGCATCACAACGCCGAGCAGCAGCGCCGGTTCGCCCTGGCTGCGCACCAAAAAGGTGGCAGGATCCTCGTAACCGCGCTCTACGGTCGCAATCTCGGACAGGCGCAGCGTGTTGCCTCGCGTGACGATCGGCAGGTCTCGGATCTTGGACAGATCGTCGAACGCGCCGTCGAGCCGGACGACGATCTGCTGCCCCTTGCTCTCGATCGCGCCGGCAGGCGTAATGAGGTTCTGCTTGGCCAGCGCGCCAAAGATATCGCGCGGCGAGACGTCGAGCGTCGCCAGCCGCTCCTCCGCGAACTGGACGTAGATGCGCTCCGGCCGTTCGCCGACGATGTTGATCTTGTTGACGCCCGGAACGTGCAGCAGGCGCTGGCGCAGCTGCTCGGCCTCGCGGGCGAGCAACCGTTGCGGCTCTCCTTTCGCCTTCAGCGCGTAGAGCGCGAAGGTGACGTCGGCATATTCGTCGTTGACGAAGGGGCCGACGACGCCCCGTGGCAGACTGGATGCCTCGTCCGACATCTTCTTGCGAGCCTGGTAGAACTCGTCAGCGACCGCGGCCGGCGGGGTGGTATCGCGCAGCGTCAGCGTGGTGAAGGCGAGGCCGGGGCGGGTGAACGTCTCGCTGCGGTCGTACCAGCGCAACTCCTGCAGGCGCTTCTCCAGTGGTTCGGCGACCTGATCCTGCATTTCCTGCGCGGTCGCGCCGGGCCAGGCGGTGACGACGGTCAGCACCTTGATCGTGAAGCTCGGGTCCTCGGCGCGGCCCAGCTTCGAGAAGGCCCCGACACCGGCGAGGATGATCGCGATCAGGAAGAACAACGTCACCGATCGTTCGCGCACGGCCAGCGCGGACAGGTTGAAGCGTCCGGACGTATCCGGCCGATCGTCGGTCCGACCGCTCATCGGACGGCACCCGGCGCCGGGGCGGCAATGCGGACCCGCTGGCCCTGGTGCAGCATGTGCGCGCCGATCGCGACGAACCGCTGGCCCGGCGCCAATCCCGATGTGACCGTGGCCGTTTCCTCGTCGACAGCGGATACCTGCACGGCGTGCCAGGCGACGGTCGGCGTCGCGCCACCGCGCACGATCCATACGCCGGGCCCGCGGCCAGTATCGCGGAGCGCACCGAGAGGTATCTCCATGCCGGCCGATTTATCTGGTAGCGCAAGCGCGATCGTGACCGTGGAACCGAGCGGCGCACGGGCGGCCTCGCCGCCCAGCACATAGCGCGCCTCGAACGTGCGCGACGCCGGATCGGCCGAGTCCGCCAGCTGGCGAAGCGTGGCGGTACCGGTGCTGTCGTCGAACGTCCGTGCGCGCGCGACGGAGTTGAGCGGCGGGCGGAGCGTTTCCGGCAATTGCACCAACGCTTCGCGCGGACCGGACCACGCCACTCGCACGACGATCTGTCCGGCAGCGACGACCTGCCCCGGTTCGGCGAGCGTCTCCACCACGGTGCCGTCGGCGTCGGCCAGCAGAACCGTGTAGTCGGTCTCGTTGCGCGCTACCCGTGCCTGCGCCTGTGCCGCGGACAATTGCGCACGCGCCGAGTCCGCCGCGGCTTTCGCCTGATCATAGGCGGAGGCTGACACCGCGCCTGCGCCGACCAGATCGCGGAAGCGTCGTTCGTCGGCAGCGGTTTGCACCGCGCGGGCGCGGGCCGCGTCGACGGTGCCGAGCGCAGCGCGCGTAGCCAGCGCCAGGTCGGCGCCATCGATACGCATCAGCGGTTGGCCGCGGCGCACGACCTGCCCCGCGTTCACCAGTCGTGCGACGACCTTGCCGCCGACCCGGAAGCCGAGATCGCTCTGCACGCGTGCCGCGACGATCCCCGTGAATTCGCGCAAGGCGTCGTTTGCTGCGGTCGACGTCGTCACGCGTACCAAGGGTGGTTGGGTGCGGGGATCGGGTTTGGCATCGCCGCAACCGGTCAGCACCCCGCCAAGCAGGATCGGGACAGCGATGGCATAGCAACGAAAGCGGTTCGACACGCGGCGGTCCTCCCAAATACGGGAGCGTGCATGCTATCGAGTTACCAATATGTCAACTAGTCACAAACTTCCAATGCGATACCTACGGCGCCAGGCTCCGAAGAATGAGGCTCGTGACCTCGTTCTGCGCCTCAGGCAGCAGGTCCAGATTACGCTCCAGGTGAAGCGGGTCGATGAAGGGCATCATGGCGTAGAAGATCGCACGGCAAGTTTCGTCCAACGGCGTCTTGCGCTCGAACTCCCCACTCTCGCGACCCTCGCGAACCAGATCCTCGACGATCGATCTGAGCGTCGCCGAATAGTATTTCGCAGAATTCCACTGTTCGAGCGCGGAGAGCGCCGCGACCTCGTAGATCTTCCGATCGTCGAAGAACAACGCGACGCTGAGCGCCGTGACGCTGCGGAACATGCGACGAAACCGGTCGGTTGCACTGCCGCCTTCGTCCATCGCCACGCGCGCTTCAGCTATGATCCGGTCCAGACGATCCTTGCAAATCGCCTCGCCGATCGCCTGCTTCGATTCGAAGAAACGATAGATATAGGCTTTCGAGAACCCGATCCCGCGGGCCAGATCGGCCACGGTCGTCTTCTGGTAGCCGTAGCGCGCGAAACACTCGTTGGCTGCGTCGATGATCTGATCGCGCACCGCATGTTCGGCGGGGCCGCGTGCTAGCGTTTCGGAGGTGAGTGCATGGTCCATGAACCCAAATAATCGTGTAGGCGCGCATTGACAACAGGTGACCAATCCGTCCATCGGTAACAGAATTAGTCGGGTTGGGATTTTGAGATGCGATCTGTACCGCATGGGCGAGCGTCGGTTCTTGCACTCCTGTCTTTGTCGGGTTGCGCAGTGGGACCGCGCTATGTCGTACCGGTAACGTCGGCGCCTGCAACCTATGTGGGCGGGGCCGCCGTGGAAGCCCGGCCGGGTCCCGCCGACGCGGCCGACATGGTCAGCTGGTGGCGGACGTTCGGTGACCCTGTGCTCGCAGGGTTGGTCGAACGAGCGCTCGCCCAGAACCTCGACCTACAACAGGCGCGCGCCCGGGTGATGCAGACTCGTGCCGCATTGAAAGGTGCCAACGCTGCCCTGTTGCCGTCAGGTCAGATTAGCGGTCAGGTCGGCGAAACCTACCAATCGCTGGAGACGCCGATCGGTCGGATCGGCAGCGCCTTTCCGCAATTCGAACGCTCGACCGGAACGTACGAAGCGAACCTTGGTGCGAGTTGGGAACTCGACGTGTTCGGCGGACGCGATGCTGCCCGCGATGCCGCGCGGGCGGACTGGGAAGCATCGGCGGCGAGTGCCGTCGCCGCACAGCTGGTCGTCGCGGCGCAGACGGCTGACACCTACATCTCGGTCCGCGCGTTGCAGGCCCGCCTTGATGTCGCGCGCGCGCAGGCGGACACCCAACAGCGCCTCGTCGACCTGATCGCGTTGCAATATCGCAAGGGCTTTGCCGCAGAACTACAGCTCCGCCAGGTCGAAGGAGCGTCGGCGCAGGTACGCGCCAGCGTCCCTGCGCTCCAGAACGAACTGGATATCGCGACGAACGCGCTAGACGTGCTTGTCGGCGTGCAGCCGGGTAGTAGCCGGGCACAGCTCGCCGGTCCCGCTGCGATACCATCCCCTCCCAAGGTATTGACGGCGGGCGGGCCAGCCGCGCTATTGCGACGCCGCCCCGATATCATCGCGGCCGAACGCACGCTGGCGGCGTCGAATGCCCGGATCGGGGCGGCGGTGTCGGAATATTACCCGAAATTCTCGCTCAGCGGTCTGCTTGGCACAGCCACCACGGCTGCGGGTGGCCTGTTCGGCGGCAATGCGACACAGGCCAATGGCGTGCTGGGGCTGCGCTGGCGACTGTTCGACTTCGACCGCGTCGATGCCGAGATCAAGGCAGCGAAAGGGCGCAACGCAGAGGCCTTGGCGGCCTACCGCCTGGCCGTGCTGCGCGCGTCGCAGGATGTCGAGGACGCCTTTTCAACCTTGGTACAACAGGAAACGCGCGCTGCGATGCTGACACAGGGCGAGCAGTCGCTCACTCGGGCCAGGGCGACTTCCGATACGGCATACCGGGGCGGCGTCATCAGCCTTATCGAGGTGTTGGACGCGGATCGGCGCCTGTTGGAGACGCGCGACGGGGCGATCCAGGCGAGAGCAGCGGCAAGTCGCGGCGCGGTCGCATCGTTCCGGGCACTGGGCGGCGGCTGGGATCCTGCTCAAGTCACGACGTCGACCGGCGCCGGCATGATGCTAGCCGGCCAGACTAAGTAGAAGGAGGGAAGACCATGTCATCTGAGGCTGCCGAAGGAACCGATGGACTCACTCAAGTCCGCGCGCTGATCGCGACCGGACGGCAACCGCCGTTAGGCGAAAAACTCGGTATCTCGCTGATCGAAGCGGACCATGGACACGCGGTCTTCGAAGCCACGCCCGACGGAAGTTCCTACAATCCGATGGGTTCGGTTCATGGCGGCTATATCGCGACGATCCTCGACAGCGCCTGCGGTATCGCGGCGCACACGGCACTGAAGCCCGGCTACGCTTATACGACGCTGGAGTTGAAGGTCTCATTCGTGAAGGGCCTTAGCAGCACCAGCGGCACGATCCGCGCTACCGGCCGGCTGATCTCCATGGGCCGTCGCGCCGCCTTCACCGAAGCCACGCTGCACAACGACAAGGGGCAGGTCTGTGCGACGGCGACCTCGACGTTGCTGGTGTTCGAGGTGCCATCCGCAAAATAAGCAATAGTTGGCGCTCCCGAGCTTGATTTGGGACTTTCCCAGATCGCCATTTTCTTCGGGAGACGGGCGGCGATCGGAAATTCGCCGCCCCACGCAGCCTTTGCGGCAATATTAACGAGCGACCGAAGTTGGGTAGCCGAAAGTAGCTCGGGAACGTCCGGTTGTGGGTCGTCACCCCCGCAACTTGACGCGCAGCAGTTCCCAGGATTGTGCAGACGGTTCAGATCAACTCGCGAAGCGTGGGCTTTCCGTCGCGGCAAACGGGGGTCATTCTCGTCATCCAGGTTTCGAACACGTCAATCGCGATCGCCAAGCGCAGCCTGTCGTTCGGTTCGCCTCCTAAGGCCACGCCGGTGAGCGCTGGATCTCCAATCAGCGCGAAGCTGCCAAGCCCGATCAGTCTACCATTGCGAACGTGAACCGTCTGTGCAGCCACGTAGTTACCGACGGACAGCGTCGATCTCTTCCAGAGTTCGGTGCGGCTGTGCAGCAGTGGCGGGACCACCTTCTCTAAACGCCTGTTACGCGTATGAAGAACCATAGTCTCTCCTTCGGCGGTAAATTCCTCATCCTCCGGTGCCCAGAGTTCGAAAGCCAACCGCTGTCCGTCTGAGCGCTGTATGACAAGCGGACCGGAGAAGAGCATGCGGACGGGTCCGCTGGCGTCGTGCTCAATCACAAAATTTAGATAGGTGATCTGAGGCACCGGAACGAAACGCGCGCCGTCAAAATAGACCACTTGGAACCCGGCGCCAAACGCATCTCGCATGCCAAGAAAGCGCTCTTGAGCGAGATGCTGCGCAACCTGTGAGACGGCGCGGAAGCGGCGCAATTCGAGCTTGGTAAACTCGCCCTGGATATCGAGGAGCCTGTCTTCCGTGATCAGGTTGCGCCGCAGCCAGTCAGAGCCGGAGCCGCAGGCGATGACCTGCTCGCCGTCTCCATCTTGAAGAGAGCGGATTCCAGCACCGACCTTGCCTACCTTGTAGGTATGATCGTCGAGCCACGCCACGATGGCGCTCGTGGACTTACCACAGATCGCGCTCCTGCTTGCTAGCCACCCTTCGAGGTCGGCGGGCCTTAGCCCCTTCTTGATCCGGTCCCGGAGATCGACTGCGAGGCTACGAAGCGTCGTTAGCTTGCCTGCCCCCGTAAAGACCGCGCGATCGTCGTCTAGAAGCAACGTCTTCTGCGAGAAGCCAACCGGACGGTAAACCTTGGCACCGGTGTGTGGTCGTATGAAGACGCCCGTGGGCGTGACGTCCACTGTCGGTTGACCCACATGAGAAAGCAGCACGTCGGAGATAACGATGGGCGAGCTCGGCTTGAACAGTGCGGCGAGCGTCATGTTTTCAGTCCCATATACCTGTTCTCGTCCAGCTTTATGAGCTCTCAAACATACGATCCGACCACATGAATGAATGGTCGTTTTTAGGCAACGCTGATTAGACGGCGAGTGACCGGGATTGGGTCACTTTGCTTTGAGCGCCATCTCGGTCGCATCCCTGAGCGCTGCGCGGACCAAGGGAAATGCAATGGCTCGGCCCATTGCTGCTTCATCCGTTAAAAAAACGGTCCGGATGACCCGGCTGCCATGCGGCAGCCGGGTCAGTCAGCTTGAGGTGCATTACTCAGTTCAACACTCATGCTTACGAAGCTGACACTATCGGCGACGTGGCGGGGCACGAGGTACTGCGGCCCCCCATCAGACGTCTCGATCGTGACGAAGCGTGCAAACCGACCATCGTCAATCCATTCCGCTACGTCGAACGCGCACGAGGCAGCTGCCGCCAGCGATACCCGCCGACCCTCCACTCTATCGAACGATAGAATAGCGCCAAGGTCCTCCACCTGCTCTACCAGGTAGGCCGGCGCACCAAACAGATGCGTGAAGCTTGCCTGTTCGATCGGGCCGTCGATATAGTCCTCCATATCGGTCAGCACCTGCGCGATCGGCACACAGGCCCCCTTTGGCAGGCAGGCGCGCATGGCGGCCAGATTGTCGAATACCTTCATGAACATCTCCCTGTTGTCGATACGGGGCGATGATATTGCTGCGGTCAGCAGGGCTGCCGCGGGAGCAACTGGGCCGTCAGGATCGGCACGCAGACCGCCGAGGATGCTGACGCTGGCCCACGGCGCCGAGTTCCACAGATGCCCCGGCCGCTCGCGCGACCGGGGCGCCATCTGATCAGTAGCGCCGGCGGCTGATCGCCAGCATACGCTGAATGCGCGGCATGGCTGCGAGCCGCTCGACGTGTTCGGCACGGTACAACCTGCCCTCCGGCCGCGGCACAGGCTGCAGCCCCTGCCCGGTAGCATACCAACGGAGGAGCAGTTCTTCGGTCACCATCAACAACGCCGCGGTTTCGGTCGCGGTGATGAAGCGGGCGGAGGCGCTGGTGGCGACCAGCGGCCTGTCAGCGGCGCCGGATAGGCACGACTGTACCTTCAGTTCGGGCGTGTATTTGTCGGTATACATAGGTTCTTCCTTGTCGATGGTCGTCGTGCTGGTCGCTGGAAAGATCACTGCGCCGTGTTGGCGCGCAGGCGATCGGCGACGAACGCCGCAACATCCTCACGCAGATAGCGCACTGTGCTGCGGGATAGCTTCGAGTAGCGCGGCCCCTCCCCGGTTATCCGCCAGCGCTCAAGAGTCCGCTCGGTGAGACCGAGCATGGCGGCAACCTCCTGGGGCGTTAGCAGGCGTGGCAGCTGAGCCTCCACTTGATCAATCACCGCCGCGATCGGGTCGGGGACGTTCAGGAGTGAAGTTTCGACGGGTACGATCGAGGGCGGGGTCGCCGAACGCGGGGCCGCGGCCGGCGTCGGCACCTTACGGGTGGCGAGGGCAAACTTGCGTATTTCGCTCATCGGTACGTCTCCAAAAAAGAACGGCCCCGGGATCATCTCCGCAGGGCCGCAAGGTTTTAGGTGGTGGATGCCGATCAGCAATCGGCGGGTAGTGCGAGATTTGCCGCTTCTACGAGCCTCGCTGGGGCGAGGTGCGAATAGCGAGCCGTCATTGCGGTAGAGGCGTGGCCGAGCAGCTGCCCGACCTCGTAGAGGCTGCGCCCCTGCCCCACCAACCTGGAGGCGTAGGTGTGGCGCAGCTGGTGGAGGACGAACCCGGCGTCGATGCCGGCCCGCTCCTTCACCCGAACCCACACCTTCTTCAGATCGCTGATCGGTTTGGCCGGATCGTTCCCTGGAAACACCCACGGGCTATCCCCGGGCGGCAGCCCCCGGAGGATACGGATCGCCGCGTCTGATAGCGGTATGTAGCGGGTACGACCGCTTTTCGACGATGCGGCCGGCACGGTGAGGATGCGCCGATCGATGTCGACGCGTTCCCATCTGGCACCGAGGATTTCTCCCCGGCGAGCGCCTGTTGCTGCCAGCAACGCGATGGCGCAAGCGGCTGTCCGGCTCGGCTCTACCGCCAGCGCCTTGAACAGCGCAACCAGCTCGGCGTCGGTCAGGAACTGCTCTCGTCCCTGCTCACGCCGCATCTGCGCTCGCGTTGCTGGATTCCTACCGTCGTAGATTTCCCAGTGAAGAGCGACGTTGAAGACGCGCTTGATGAAGGCAGTGTACCTGTTGATGGTGGCGCCCGCGAGACCCTCGCGGGATAGCCGTTCTTGCAACTCCGCAACGTCGCCAGGGCGTATCTGATCAAGGTAACGGGAGCCCCAAGCTGCCTTGAGCCGCAGCCGGAAGAAGCTCTCCTGGTCACGGTACGAGCGCAGCTTGTCCTTTACATAGGGCAGATAGCGACCCTCAACGAATTCGCCGAAGGTCGGGATCGCTCGGGAGCGATCACGCTCGGCCGCTGGATCGCCACCGAGCGCAGCCGACGCCTTGATTTCTTGCGCGCGCTTCCGAGCCTGATCGATCGTCACATCGCCGTGGCGGCCGATCCTTACTTCCCGCTGGCGACCGCGGGCGTCGTTGTAACGGCAATAGTAGGTGACTTTCCCGGAGGCGCGAACCTCCATGAGAAAGCCGATCAGCTTGTCGTCGAACAGGCGCAACTTCGCCTTGCCTACCGGTACGGTCGGCGGGTTCGACGCCAAGCCGCGGGTCAACGCGGGCATGACGATGGTCTCCGATGATGGTTGGCGACGCCCGGCGATCAGCGCGGGGCGACAATATACTGTTGTGGGCCGTTGGTGAACTTTGCGGCCGAGGGAGTCAGAACATAGGGCCCGCGTGGATCAGCCAGAGGCCGTCACGGCCCGGCAGATGCGCGCCCAGTTCCTCGTCGGGGCTAGGCGTTGCGATCAGTTCGAGATCGAGTCCGAGCAATTGAGCCGTCGCTGTCCATGCGCCTCTGAGCATATGGTCGAACGGCCAAACAGGCATGAGGAACGCGGGTGATACGTGGCCGCAAGATGCCGGCGCGGCGGAACACATATCGACCGTCGAGCTACCGATCCGCGACCGAAGTCCGCTGATGACGCTACCGCCGACGCCGACGCCGGCTTTAACGCTGAAGCCTGCGACGTGCCCCCGATCGAGGAGGTTGCGTAATGTGCGGTCCAACAACTCCCTTTCCTCCTCTGTGAACGCCGCCGACCACGCCAGCACCTCAGCCGTATGCGCGAAGGCGACGGCCACGATAAGGTCCGAACGAGGCTCGCTCACGACCGCCTCCCATGCCCATGGCGTGCGCCGGGCAAGACCACGACGAGCCGGAACAACGTTAGGGCGACGGTCGGTGCACGATCGTTGGCAGATTGTGGATACCGACGAGCAACACGGCGCAGAAGAGCGCCGGCGGTCGACAACGCGCACCCGGCGGAACGGAACCGGTTCAACATGAGCCATCACCGATGTGCGATAAAGGAACGGGTAGCGGCTTGTCGTCGCGAATGAACAACCACCATCCGTCACTCGCATGTGATACGGCTACGCCTTCCTTGCAGCGCTCTGCAAATATCTCCTCCTCCTCAACCAAATGGTTTATAGCAGCCAACACGTCTCCGGCCGTCTGCACGATAAAGCCAGAACGACTTAGGTATAGCATCAGCTGGCTAGTTTCTTGAGACGTATCTTTCTCATCAAGCTGAACACCGTCCTGACGACGACACAGCTCTTCAAATGTTAGTGATTCATAGATGCGCATGCTTTTCTCCTAGCCACGGCAGGTAAGCCCGGGCACACGAATGACATGCGACTGACCGAACCGGCCGTTACGGCATCAGGTAGCGTGACGACTGCACCGAGTGTTGACACCGGTTGAGAATGTCTTAATGGCGCGTCGTCGGCGTACGCTGCGTCGATCTCTCGCCTTCTAGCGGTGCTCCTTCGGGCGCTTCGACCAAGGCGGAGCATGTCGCGGTCGATGACTGACCGGGGCACCGGCGGCCTCTTGAGGCTTCAACTACCCGCGGCCTTGAGAGGCCGTGCCAACGCCCCTCCAGGGGCCTCGCGATCAATGACCGACTTTGGTTCTGACGCGTACGCCTCTAGGGGCACGACCACCGTGGCCTCATGAGGTCATGGCCACCAGTGGCCCTTCGGGGCCCCGCGATCACGACGGGTCACCGTTCACGACGCGCACGCCCTTAGGGGCACAATCACCCGCAGCCCTACGAGGCCATGGCAGCAGTAGTTCTTCGGGGCTGCGCGTTCACGACAAGTCAACGGTCGGGACGCGTACGCCCTGGCGAGCTCAACCGCCACGGTTCTCGAAGGGCAGCTACTCCCTTGATCCGATTGGCGCTGCCGCAACGGCCCGATCAAGTTCGTCTCGGCGACGCTTGTCGGCACACGGAACGCACCATCGTAATTTGCAACTAAACGGAGTTGACCGACATGACGGAAAATTTTTGTATTGTTGATCCGTATGATGACGATAGCGGTTGGTTAAATGATGATCGCGCCGGCGAGGTATCTGGATCAATTCTCGACCGGATCGCGCAACAGGAGTGGTCACGAGAAAAGTTTGGCGATGATTACGCGCAATCTTTCTTTCCGAAGAAGGAAATGGGCTTCTACATTAATCTGCTCTTCGATCGGCCCTGCATCGATCTGGGGATCGAATTTGATGCCTTTTGGATTCCCGAGAATGCCGTGTCAGCAGACCATTGCGGAGAGCTTCTCTCGATCATTGAGAACCTTTCTGATCGGCGGGCCTTCTATATGGAGGTCAGCATTGAGGAGGACGACGAAAAGCATCCATGGTACAACACGCTGATCGACGACAGCTACCTCGCAAGGTTCATCCCGCTACTCAAGGTAAGCGAAACGACAATTCTATTCCACGCGCCACACCTGTACCAGGCGCTGGATCACCTTTTGGCACTTGAGGGAGTCGCAGCTTTCTTCGCGATGCCGCGCGGGCCTAGCGCCAAATTGCTTCACCTCGCCCGCTTGTGACGGAGCGACGATCGACGACCCATCTGGCGCAGGTGCGATGACCACCTGAGCGGGGGCTCTGGCGGCGCACGATGTCCGGTGCGCCGCCACTCACAGTTGCCACCACAATCAACCGTGCCGGCCGAGGAGCGACAACCAAATGAAGGAAAAAACACTTGAGGCGGATGCCGGCGCCGTATTCGACCTCTTAGAGATCGGCCCGGCCGCCCGGCTCGACCACGTCTCGCCGACTGACCTCGACGCATGCCGTCACGCATTGACGGCCGCTGGCATCCTCAACGCCGCAAGGAGCTTGGCACGTGGCCCTGGGTGGATGGTACTCGACCTCCATCGCGATATAGACGGCGTGACGGCCACGGCAGTCGCGGAACTGCATATCGCACCAGCTGGCGCCGACGCATACCGGATAACCCAGCGAAGCACCGTCCGGCTGCAGCCCCTCGATTACCTCTCGCACTTAAACGGCGGCACCGCGTCAAGGACCACCTATGACGGGAAGACCAACTACATCGGGCCTACTCCTGCCGACACCTGCCATTTGATAGAACACCAGTATCGCTACGCTGCGTCAATGGTTGACGAGCTTTGCCGTTGCCTTGACCAAGCATTGCCCAAACGAGCCGTCACCAGCGAGGTGTCCATGCGCCTGCGGCGGGCCGAGCTGTGCCGCGACAGGACCTCCGACGATCCGCCCGGCGCGGCGCTGCTCCTCTGCCACTCGGTTCCGAAGGGCACTCTTTGGCTGGAGCGCGGTGTCTACCGCGCCGCGGCAGCCGACGAGCGCGGTCACCTAGTGGTACGTTGGTGGCGGAAGCGGAAGGGGGCGGCCTATAAGGTGTATGCCAAGGCCCCCGCTTCGCCGGGGTGCCCCGGCGGGCTGCGTGAGGAGGTGAGCTGCCAGGGGCGAAAAGCGCTTGAGCAACTTGGCTGCCAACTGCGTGCCGAATGGACCGAGGTAGGCGTCGTCGAACTGCTGTCCGGCTTCGCCACTGCGGCGCTGCCCCTCCTCGACACGCTCGACCGCCACGTGACTGAGGTGTTGCACGGCGGCATGCGGCCGTCCGACCTCTTTGCGGCTCTTTCACCGCTGGTCATGCCGATGAGCGGCGCACCTACTGGCGGACGGCCGACATCACCAGAGCAAGTGGCGCAGCTGCGCTACGCATTCGACCGCCTGGTCCTCGCCGGGCAATATCGGGGTAAGGGATTGAAGAAGGGGCTTACTCTGCGCTCAATCTTGGATTCGCTTTGCGGATCGGATGGCCCGCTGGAGAAGCACCCCTCACTCTGTTTTTATGTCGTGAAACCGCAGTTTGTCTCAGCCAACCGCGCACTGGCTCTCGTTTGCGAGTGACGTAGTGCGGAAAGGGTAACGAGGAACGATTGGTCAAAAGGCTATGCCAGGTAACAATGGAGAAGCCGTAAGGTAGAGCAAAGGGACGGCCGACCAAGATACCCTGTAGGAGCCTTTCGGTCGATCAGGTAGCCAGGCCGCCGTAAACGTGACGACGACGATCAGGCGGATAACTCTCGGGTCCGCTAGGCCCAAGCAGGTTGGAAGTGCTCACACTACCCCTTGCGGTGCCGCGGCTGTCAAGGTTTGGGAAGGGTGGATAACATTGGGCGCGGTCCATGAAATGCGTGCCGCAGGCGGTTCATAGGAAGCTAACGGTGCGATCCGGCCTGCCAAGGCCGCGCCGTACGGTACCTCTGGTACCATCTTTCAACCCTTCACGGAAAAAAACAGATAGCCTCCCGTCACACCTTGCGGTCCTATGCGGTACGCGAAATCGACGTTTTGATGTGTCGCAAATTTTTCGTACCGCTCAATTCGTTTTTCATCGCGTACATAGGCCAAGACCACGCCAGCGGCGTAATGGGACTCGTCCTTGTCGATGACCGCGATATCGGCGCGTGCGCGAGACAGTGTTGATTCAAGGTTTTTGATAGTAGCTGCGTGCCATGCTCGCTTGAACTCGAAAGAGTACGATCGCTGTTCGCTAGCGAACCACAAGTCAGCCCGCCCAGGCACCTTCCGCCGCCGATCCGATCGATCTCGCTTCACGATCTCGTATTCGTTCAGTGTCAAAAAATCTTTTCGCGCTGCTGCCGCCGAAAGAAATCCTACCGCTGATACTTCGTTAAAGTCGAATGGCGATTCCTCGATGCGCTCTAAATACCGACCATAAAGCACATCGGCTTCACGCAACCATAGTTCCCAATCCGCCATCAGACCGCGTCGACGTCCATCCGCTGCTATACACTCGAATGTCATCGACGATCTCCGGGGATTTTCCATGTCCGTGATACGTAAAGCTAAGAGCGCCGTCGATTGTATTTTTCAGGACGCTACCCAAACACGTTGGCATTTCCTCTCTTTCCTCCCTCAGATCCTGACGCCCGCAACAATCCCCTAGCCGGCCCCTTGGCTTGCTGCGGGTATCTAGGGTGTATCAGGGCTACTTAGTCGTATGCCCGGTTCGGCACCAACCGCACAAACGGTTCGGAACGTACGAAAAAGGCCTTAAACGGGCTAGAAGGCGAGAGGAGACCTAGACCTTTTAATCAGCGGATCCTTGGCTCGAGCCCAAGTGAGTCCACCATTCTTTCCTCAGCGAAAACAGTCACTTAGCTGCTTCAAACGGCGTCACTGCCTTTGGTTGCCAGCGGGGCCGTAAGTCGGTCGTAAGAGCCAGCATGGCGCGGCTGCCCTATCGGCCGTCCGAGTGACACAAGGAGCCGCGCTCAGGGGCTGGCAAACGCGGCACCGCTACCTGGGTTCGACTTCCACCTCTCCCCCAGCGGAGGGCGCTCGCTAGCTTTTCGGGCCCTCAAGCACCCTGAACCAATCGCGAATCGCCAGCTTGAGCCGATCAACCTCATCCTCGGCCAATACCCCGCAGTGAGCGATGGTGCCCCGTAGCATGTTGAGCGCGTACATGACCCGCGAGACGGCGGACTGGTTGCTCAGCATGCCCGCGAAGTCTGACCAGTTCGCCCGGATGATGTCCCCCAGTTGGCCGAAGGTGGTGTAGTCGATGTCATCCTCGGACCGGACCGACACAGCCGCCTGGGCCTCGCGCTCTCGGTTCTTGCGCACTTCCTCGAGCACCCCCGGCGGTACGCAAGAGTCCCACCATGTCGTGCCGTGCGCGGCCTCCATTGTCTCAACAATCAGACGCCGAATGTCGTTCTCCAGAAGATAGAAGATTTCATAGTAGCGCGACATGTGAGCCGCGTTCTTGCGGTTGGCTATGTCGAACTGCTTGATGAACGGCTCTAGCTGCTCGTCGTCGGCTTGGCTCAAAGCACCTGGACTGCTCGTATCGAACTCTGCGACGGAGGCCCTAAGGCCGGTTTCGATGACCGCGCACTTGAGGACGAACAACTCGATAGTGTGCTCACTCATCCTAGTAGGTTCGCCTTGAGACTTCTGAAAATGGCGTTGTAGACCTCCACGTTAGTCGTCTCAGGCAGGACCACGTTAATGTTGTAAGCTAGTTGAAGCCGACTGCCGGGCGTGCCGTTCTGATCCGCAGGCGGCGTCGGTGGCGTGTCGTACGCTGGAGACGCATCGCCGCCCTCTTCCGCGTTCGCGTCCTCCCTCACCTGCTTGGCGTAGTCTTGAAAAGACTGGAACGTGGTCAGAATGTAGCGAACGATCCCTTCCTTTTTCGGGAGGCCCGTGATCGCCACGATTACATCGACGAGAGCGGGTTCATCTGCTCTGTGAGCATACTGGTTTCGACGAAATATCTCGCCGAAGCCGTTCCGAAGTGCCTGTAGTGCTGCCGCTGCACGGCCAGTGTCGGTCTGAAACTGCGCATACAGTTCGGTGGGTGCACCAGTCTGATTGAGCAGCCCCGTGGCTTTAAGGATGGGGATAATGGGACGCGCCGCTCCACCGGTCGTTCCCATAACCGTGCCTAAGAAGTCGCTCGTGAAGATACTCGGCTTCTCGGAGGTAGGAATCTTCTCCAATACTCGCCGCAGCACGCCGGGACTGGAGGTGTACGGCAAGCCCCCCGGAATCTTCCTGCGAACTGTCTTTTCTGTCGATGGGTGCGCAACTCCGCCTTCATCTGCAGTTGGTGCTTCGGATGCCAAATTCGATCCCCCTCACGTGGGATACTGACTTGATTCCGGTTAGGCGGCAAGTCGCTGCGGATCCCTGAATGGAACAGAACCCGGTTACCGTCCAGGCGCACCAGCGCGCACGCCGTCTGGGGTCTGTATTGAGCGAAGAACCCGCACAACATCGTCACCCAATCGTACAATCAAAGCAGCCTGCTCAATGGGCACGTCGTAACCATGCACAGCGTCATTAGCAGCCGGCAAGATGTCACGAATCGCAGAATGTAGCGCAGGCGGAATCACTTCGGCCCGCGCCAGGAAGTCGGCGGCTCGACCAAGGCCCACGCGATGATCGTCCGTGAGAGGGAACGAAAGCCTTCTCAGTTCTTTTTCGATATCAATCCTGACCCGTGCTAAGGCCAACGTTCGGTCGCTGATTAATAGCTCCTCCGAAGAAGGCTCCCATTTTTCGCGCGATTCGCTCGACTTAACCTCTTCAAAGTCAGCCGTGATAATTTCAGCAATCGAATTGCTAGTTGCCTCTGCGTCAAACCAAATACGTTCTTGGAAACGGCGACGCGAACCAAAAGTCTGGGTTGACAACTGAAGAAACGATGCAGTGAACATTCCCCCAAGCAACCAAAGTACGCCGACGGCATCCTGACTGAAATGTCCACGTATGGCTAAAAAAAGTGTTCCCGCGGCAAGTATCAGGAACAACCAAGATTGAACGAATTGACGCAAAGCGCTACTCATCCGAGCTCTTCCCAAAAATCTGCTTGAAGGTGTTCGCAACAAGCTCCGGAGCTACTGGAGACAAGCCCACTCCTAGGCAAAACAGCCCAACCCCGACCGGGAGGCCAGCAGCTATTACGCCAGCACCAACAACAACACCAGCAAAACTCAGCCCCACCTTAGCTCTTAGAGAAAAGAGTTGGGCTTTCCTCAATGCATTTTTATCTGCAATTACGTCGTCCTGCCGTCGTATCTCTCCACGCACCCGAGCCCATTTCGCAGCCTCTTCCGGAGTTCCAGAAGTTGCAATACGCTCGTCAATGGAAGTCCCCGCTGTAATTCCGGGCGGCTGTGAAGCCGCGACCGGGAGGTGACGAGATTTTTCCTCCTCCACATCAAACCGCAGTCGCGCGAGTTCTTCCCGCAATTCACGGTAATCGGTGCTCTGGCCAGCGCCTGGTGAGGGATTATCGTCCACGCCGCCGGGATGGCACTGGTGATGACGCTTCGCAAGCCAAACTCTGTGGTCGCGAAGCGTACCTCCAGCCGGGAAGCCTACTCACAAGAGCGCTATGTCTAAGAGTCCCACACATGTTCTTTGTGCCAACGCCCGACCAAGAGGAGCAGGACCTCGCCGTCGCGTCGGTCGAGCGTCCCCGCGTCCATCATCGCCCGCCACGCCAGCGCGAGGTTCTCCAGCGAGCCGTACTCGCGCTCGAACGGCGACAGCACCGGGGCATCGGTGCGCTCCAGCCGCCCGACCCGCGCGAGCATGGAACGTACCCGCGCCACGTCAGTCGGAGACCACGGGAATGTCGCGGCGGTCCGGTTCCTGGGCGGCCGCCTTCGCCTTGGCGCGCTCCGCAAAGCGGTCGAGCGACCGCTGGTTTGTGTCGAACAGCGAACGCACGGGAAGCTGGGGGTCCAACAGGCTCCCGACGTGTGCCAACAGAGGGCGTATCCGGCGGGCCATGCTACGCTGCCACTATACGCAACTGCACCAACACCTCGTGAGCGTCGGCACGGACGACGGGGTCGTCGCAGTCCCGCATGATCCGCGCCAGCATGCCGGCTACGTCCCGTCGAAGCTCGCCGCGTTGGTGGTCGGTCAGATTGGCGAACGCCCGCTGGGCCTGCTCGGTGCGGAGTGCATGGGCACCCGTCAACGGTACGACGTAAAGCGGGTACACCATCTGAGGGGCCATCTCGACCGCTCAGTTCACCGCGGCCTCGAAGTTCTCGACAGGCTCCAACGGCCCCTCAAATATCTTCCGGTGCACGCCGTCCTGCGACGGGCCGAACCAGACGACGTGCACGTGCGTGTCACCTGCTTCCGGCTCATCTATGACCACGCGGTTGTCTCCGCACTTGATGATTGGCATCACGGCATCTCCCTGCTGATTGATTTCTGACGGCGTTTGGTCACGGTTGCATCGCCTCTAGCGCGGCGCCCTGTCTCGCCCGAAGCTCAAGCCGTCGCCAACAGCGTCGTCGAAGCCTTGCTATCTGTCGGCATGTTCGATGCCCGCGGCATCGATAGCAATCATGCCATTCGGCGCGAGCTTGACGCGATGCGTGGCCCCGATGGTCCGCTAGACAAGCATGACCGCCGAGCCATCTACTATCTCAAGCCGACGTTCGCGCGGGCATGCGCCGTAATGCGTTCGCAGGTTGTGAACTGACGAGCATACCGTCCGCTTGCGGAAACCCTGTAGGAGAGGCTCAGCCGGATGCCGGTTGGGCCTTTTTCTTGATACCGCTCTAGGAGGGCTGCCGATCAACGTCGCCAACGGCGAGCAGGCCGGTTTTGCAGGAGTGCAGCCCTTCGTAGGCATCGCTGGACCGCGCGGGCTCCCAAGCGTCAGCCAATTGAGCGTAAGGCTGCAAAACGCGTTGGCGTATCCTCCCCTACCTCTCTCCAGAAAGCGCCTCTTGGATTTCCCCTGCTCGGCCCCTTGTCGAGATGCGGCAGTCTGCGGTGCGGTAGGGGCAGATGACGACCGATGCGGTTTATCGTTGCAAGGCGCAAGCGTTTGAAAACGCGCCTAAACGGCGCAATGCGGGCCATCGGCGGTGTGATGGACGGGACCTCTTAATCAGCGGGTCCTTGGTTCGAGCCCAAGTGCGTCCACCATTCACCACCTTGAAAAAAAAATAATTTTCTCGGTGGCGGAACTTTGTTTTCCCGTCACGTTCGACACGGTCTTCCGACACCCCCAATCATCGGCGGTCTTGAAACTCGGGCGTCCACTACCTTCAACCAAGGCGCGCGCTGTCGAGACTGACCGAAAAATGGTCCGCGCTATTTACCTATACTGGTGGGAGGCATAGCCTGCTGACTGCAGAGCGACTCTGCATCCGGGAGAAGGTCTATGAACAAGACGCGTTTGGCCGTGATCGCAACCGTGGCAGCGGCATTTGTTGGAATGTCTCAACCCTCAATGGCTGGCAATGACCCAGCGAGCGACTATGCTCGAAGCGTGTGCCTGAGCAACGGTTGGAAGGCTCTTGGGTATTCGACATACCTCGAATGCTACAACTATTTCTACATGGTCTACGGCACCCCGGATCAGCCGGAAGACCCCTTCGGATAAGCGTAGAGAGCTAATCCGCAGCGCTGGCGAGATCATCGGATGGGCTTGCCCATGGCGCACCGCACGCGTCAGCTTGCCAGTTTTCGGGTCCTTCTTTGGCCGCGCCCAGGCGGGCAGCTCGACGTCGTCGCCGGTCCTGTCGCCGGCGAGCTTCATCGGCCGGACGCATGCTGCCAGTCGCGCGATCGCCAGCAGTCGACCTTGATCGCGCCATCGTCCGGCAACCGTTCGAGTGCAAGGCCCATCAGCTGCCGCTCCGAAGGGTTGCCGTAGGATAGGAAGGCGGGCCGGAACCTACCCATGGTTGTCGCGCGTTCGAACCGCTCCAGTAGAGGAGCAGACCATGACCGACGGCAAGCAAACCGATCCGAGCGCAGCTGACTTCGAGGACACGGCCAAAAAGAGCGCGGAGGCCGGCATCGCGGACGAAAGCGCGGCGTACGAGCAGGCGATCGAAGGTGACGACGACAACGTCGCCGAAGGCAAGTGGAAGTCCACCGACGACGGCAGCGGCACGAGTGAAACCGACTGAACGACCCTGCGGTGTCGCGGTAGGCAGATCAGGATCCTGCATCCCGCGACACTCAGGGCCCGTGCAGACCGGACGTGAACAGCGCCCGTGGATCCTTCGATCTGCCGGTGATTGTGCTCGTCGTCATGGTCTCGGCTGCGGGCAGCATTCGCATGCGCCCCGATGCGGCGATAGCAGTGATGATCGGTACCCCGCTCGGCGCACCAGGCGCGGGAATCATTTCGATTACGGTCGGCTGGGTTCGGAGGACGGAGCCGGGCGGCGAGGACCAGCCAACCTGCTAATCCAACCGAGACGCCTTGCACGCTTACCCTATCAGCGAGCGACTAAGACCGGCCGCGACCCGTTCGTCCTCGCCGCAGACTGAACGTCAGCATGCGTAGCAGTTGGCGAGCGCGTAGCCTCAGCCGGCGCCGATCGGAGTTCAATACGACAGCGAAAAACGGATCGTCAGCAGGCCTTCGCGGCAACCACGTCACGCGTTTGCCGATCGGTACGGGTCGCCAGCCCGTTGTCGTGTCGATGAGCGTCGCATCGCAGTCTGCGCATCGCGTGTACGAGCGCCCGCGGTGAATGACGCGGCGTGCGCCTGGAAGATGCATGGCGAGGCGGCAATGTTTGTTCATGCTTATCTTCAAGAGAATAAGGAGCGATTTTGCAAAGTCTCGTTTGGCTGACCAGCATGTTACCGTCGCGCCGACTTTGGTTTTGTATAAATAAAACCGAATTTGCCACGGCGAACAGCTGCACCGTGAGATACCAACCCGCTCGTTGGCTGGCAAAGCGCTGGCTAACCAGTCACTTTCCGAGCCACCTGCCACTGTTTAAGGCAGAACGAAGGGGCGGTTTCAAGGTAACGGCCGGCCTCAAGCGCCGTGTGATCGCGAGGCGGGCCGACCGGATACGTTGGAGGATCGCCCCGCCAAGAGTCTCGCCACCGCGCAGCAGTTCACTGCCGCAGACGCATCGTCAACGGGATCGACCGTGCCGAGATGTCTTTCAAGCTACGCCCGTCGCTGGCTACTGGACTTGATCTCTCAAGCGAGGGACAGACCATCACAATCACATCAATGTTTTAACGCTCCTGCTTATTATTGGTAACCCTCCACGGTGACGTCTTCGACCAGCATCACGTACACCTTTTTTGCTTCAACTTGCTCACTTGTCGGATTCTTGTACATGAAGTCGACCCACCCAGTTCGTTGACGCCGACCGAGTTCTATTATCTCACGTCGATATCTTTTTCCCATGGCATCGGGTACGTCAGTTAAGTCCTTGCCGATGAGCGACGGATTATACGGATGCGCTAGTACAATTCCGGTCTTGGCGTCCCGCAGAGCGATATACTTTGCACCCTGAGCAAATTGCGGATCCTTGGCGTTGATCTTTTTGATCAGAGTGTCTTTGCCATTCGCCTTCATAACAGCGGCACCGCGCTCTACCATAGCGACCACATCCCGATCGGCCGACTGCGCCCCGACGGATGTACTGAATACCAACGCAACGGGCAGAGAAAAAAGCAATCCTAATCTCATTTCAAGCTCCTACAGTTCACATCGACTTCATGGTCAAAACCCATACGAAGCCATGGTTTTCAATTTTGTTGAAGTGAAATAGCGAATAACATTGCGTATCGAAAACTCACTATCACTCTAGCGCGCTGGTATTGATAACAAATCCGAACTCACCGCCGGTGTTGCTCATGTATTCGTCACTCAACATTCCATCGGGCACGATAAAGCTGGGCGATGTAGGACCCTGTGGAGCCTGCGAAGCGCTCATGCTTCCGTTATGGGACGACCAAGACTGCCCTGCGTCGCTCCAAATATCTTGAAGCCCGGAATCTATGAGGTACTTGTCAGCGACGCACCAATAGTTACCGGCGATCGGTGGTTGTCCACCGCCTCCGGCGCTGGTCGTTAGACAAAGACCCAGGGCAGTGTATCCGGCCGGGGCAATAGGCCACCAATATGACACGCTACTCGGGTTCTTTGATCCGTGGTCGTCCAGGATCCAAGCGAACCCGACCGGGTGCGCCAGGCTCTGCAGATCGCCGACACCAGGCGCCACCAACTGGATTGGAAACGGCGAGTTCCGATATGCGATGATAGCCTGGTCGCCCAAGGGCAACGCCTGACCAGATTGAGGCCCAATGTAGCGGTAGAACGATATTGGCGTATCGCCGCGCTCAGAAGTCCAAATATTCGTGAACGCGCTAACGTCCGCCTGCTCAAATACGAACGGAGTCAGGCCGTTAGGTGTAAGCGCCATGATCTGCATCCTATTTGCGTCGAATGCGGAAAGTTTGTCACGCTTAGTTGATCATGAGCAAACGGCTTTTGCGTATGGTAAGGAATGTATGCCTGATACTTCTTCGCACGCGGCCTTATGGGAGCGGTGTACATGACCGTCCGTTGCGATCGAGCAGTGAGCCGACATCTGCGTCAGTTCCGGCATGTACGGTTCCTCAAGCCGCGGTTCACTAGGAGCTGACGGTACCCATTGCGTATGCGCCCGATCCAAAGGGTGCGAGTACGGTGCGACCCAATCGGGCCGTTCCAGTTGTGGCAGATCGGGGTCGTTCTCCGTCGATCGTTCCATCACGATACTTTCTTGATTTGGTCCGATCCGTCTAGCGACTCATCGCCGTCTGCTACCATGTGACCCGCATCACGCGATTGACGCTTGCGTCATGCATTCCCGTATGATCCAAGCCGCGGTTGTCAGGCTAAGGCGCACGGTGCGCGGCGCCTGTAGGGGAATGACCGTGATGGATCGGGACCAAAGCCATGACTGTCCGCGCGTGATCATCGAACAGCTCGATGACATGGTGGCGTTCGCCGATGCCAAGAGTGATTTTGTGTTGGCCGCGTGGCTCGTTCAAGCTCAGGAGCGCCTGCGAGAACAGCATATGATCAAGTGACCTTCTTGCCTTATGTCAGGGAATAAGCTGATGTGGCGTGAGGCATGGGGAGTGACAGATGACTGGGAACGATCAGGCCGCTCAGCTGGCTGCTTCGATCCTGCGGTTCCGGCGATTCCGCGAGACGATACTCACGCCGGACATTTTTGGTGAACCAGCCTGGGAGTTGCTCCTCGAAGTATTTGTCGCGGATGCAAAAGGCGAAGCGATTACGGGGCGTATCGCAGCGGAACGGCGGGGGATATCGCCCGCGGTGATATCTCGGTGGCTCAAGCATCTAACAGTCCAAGGGCTGCTTGTCGGTGATGGCGACGGCAACGTGGACGACGAACTGACGTTGTCTGGCATCGGCATGGCGAAGATCGAAACGGTTCTTCTGGAAGCCCGAATCCTTAAAGATGAGTTTGCCCAGATCGAGATACGCTGAGCAAGGGCATCGCACACCGCGGGGCACATCCGGCGATAGCGTAAGCAGGGAAACAGATACCCGATTGGCACGGTGGGTTGGCGGCGGGTCGGCGTACTGCAAGTTTCCTGGACGCCTCAGATAGCTACCGTGAATGCGGTCCAGTACTTGTAAGCTATCGTGAAGACGCGGGATCGCAAGCCGCCCCGCCGATCAGCTATCGGAATCGTGGCAGACGCTGGTCGAGCCTGCCGGGGTTCCCATTTCGAACGTGGGACATCGCGGCATTCAGGTCGACGTCGGACAGCGACTTCCCCGATCGTTGCGCGTGTCGTCCCATTCGATCATCCCCACGGTCCTTTCTTGGTGACAGGGACGGACGCCCTGCCAGTGCGCCCCGCGGCCTCGTCCACGGTCAAGATCGGGATCGGCGCGTATTCCCGCGTGGCGTACAGACGGCGCAGGATCATCGCGAGGTCGCGCTCCGTCAGGCCCGATGCCTGATCGATCACCTGCCCCTCGGGCAATGGCTCAACCCAAGCAGCAAGGCGGTTGCATGCCTCGCCAAGTTCATGGTCCACGGAATCATCAAAGTCAGCCATAGGGTCAGCCTATTCCTGCTCCAACGATTCGGGCAAGGTGGTCCGCATGGACGAGCTCACCACCTCCATCGTCGGCATCGACTTCCCGAACGAGGACAAGTCGAAGAGCAACAGGCGCATGGAATGCATGATGTGCGCTCCGGGTGACCCGGTCGAGTTGCGGCCGGAGCCAAAGAACCCGTTCGACGAGAACGCCGTTGCCATCTTCAGCGACCGCGGCGCGCAGCTGGGTTACGTCAGCGCAGAGCGCGCGCCCCTGATCGGCAAGCGGCTGAAGGAAGACGTCGCGATAGCGGTCTTCCAGGCGATGCACGGGAACGGGGCCTATATCCGGATCCGGTTCGGAGGCGGGTTGCCTACCCTGCCCGACCCGGTGCCTGATGTTCCGAAGCCCGCCCCTCCCCGCCAGATGCGACCGGCGCAACGACCCGTGTACGATCCCGACGCTTTCTATCCTGATGAGGAAGGGCCGGAGTTCGGAGCGTGATCGGAATAGGTTGAGGATCGCAACCGTTCCCACCGCCGACGATTCCTTCCCCACCATCTGATCGAGATGGGTTCAGTGCTTACCGCCTCTCACCGTGGTCCGCTTTCAAGTTCGGCGATCCGCGCGATCGCGTGCAACAAACCTGCTCGAAAAGGTTTGGCTGAGTGTTCCTTACCTGTGCAGCTTAGTCCTGTACCGGCTCATCCGAGCATAGCAAACGGATCATGATGTGCGTCCGCGCTGGGACCTTGGCGGATCGCATTGGCCGAGTTTACGAATTGCCCACCCCGGTTATGCATGGGCACTAACGCCAAACTACCTGCAGATCGCTGCGGCCGTGACGTTATGTCTTGGTACCCGTTCCGAACTCTCGACCTACACAGGCGAACGTTGGTAATATTGTGAGCATTGCTGTAACAGGTAACCTCTTGGCACTCGTATCGTCGGTTACGACGGCGACGGCCCGCGCCTTGCTCAAGACGGGCAAAGACAAGTTGGCGATCCGGGGCATGATCGCCGGCACGTCCGCGATCTTGATGCTGCTGGTATGCTTTTTCGTGTCATTGCCAACGGCCGTGTCGCTCCCTGGCTGGGCGTTTGCAGCCTTCTCCATACGATTTATCAACTCGTCCTCATCAGAAGTTACCGCCTGAACGGCTTCTCGACGGCCTTTCCCTGGGCGATGCTCATCGCCGCCGTCGTCTTCAAGGAAGACGTCGGTCCACGCAAAGGGTTCGGCGCCGCGATGACCGCGGTGGGCGCGATCCTAATCATCTATCGATCCGCCTAGGGTATCTGTGCCCTGTGGAGCGCATCATACATCGCCTGCCGAACGTCACGTGCCATGCTATCGGCTGCCGGAAAGCGGCGATTAACCGAGGTTGCCTTAATCGAGATTGGCATGTTTCCCGCGGACATTTTCGACGCGACGTTTCGTTGACCGATGCCAGTGAATGGCTTTTGGAGAGAATGGACATGGCCGTTAAATTTGCAGGAACGATGAACGCCATCAACCGCGGGCTCGACGCGACGAAGCCCGAAAAAGGCGCGGACATCGTTGAGGATTGGGAAGCCGCACTGGCCGATATCGACACGCCGGGCGCCAAGGGTATCCTGCGCGACCTCGCGTCGCTCCGCAAGCAACTCGAAAAGGGCGAGCCCGACGCCGATCGGGTCCACGCGCTGTTGCACCGCCTCGGTACGGCCACGACGAAGATCGCCGACAAGGCTGAAAAGTCTCAGGACAAGCTGAAGGCGCTGGGCGAAGCGTTGACCGAAGCCGGTGAAGATGCGCCGGACGAGGAAGAGGACGTCGCTGCCGCGGCCAGCCCGAAGCGCGCGCGCAAAAAGGCCTGAACGGAGGACGGGCCGGCAGGTGCCGGCCCGTTCTCGTCTTCAGGCCTCGTTGGGATGCCGGCCCTCGACCGTCGTGTAATAGCGTCCGATATCCTGCCCCGTCAGCGCATGACCGCTCGCTTCCTCGATCAACGCGGCGATGTCGTCGTCCGTCCTGCCGGCGTTTCGCAACTGCTCGATCTCATCGCTGATCATGTTGACGAATGCCGGTATCGGAAAGCGTTCCTCACCAAGCCCCAGCGCGTCTCGCAAATGCTTTTGCGCGCCCAGTGCCTCGGGGAGCGTGAACGCAATCTCGTCTGCCATGACTAAGCTCCAAATCCTGAAGGACTGCGACGGGAGATTTTCGTCCCTGGCCGCAGCCCCGTCGACCACGAAATCAGGCGGTGACCGCCTCCGCCTTGGGATTGATCGCGGACGTCGCCATTGCGGTCAGCTTGTCGTCGGTCGCATATTCCTCGTCTAGCGTTTCCTTGAGGATCGCTGCGATCTCGGATCGGCCAAGCTGGTTGGCCCAGGCTATCAGCGTGCCGTACCGCGTGATCTCGTAATGCTCGACGGCCTGCGCGGACGCGATCAACGCGGCGTCGAGAACCGCCTTGTCCTCGATTTCGCCGGCGACTTCGTTGGCTTCCTTGATGATACCGTCGATCGCCGGGCAGGTCACCGCCTTCGCCTTCTCGCCGAGCAGTTCGAAGATGCGCTCAAGGCGCGTGATCTGGCGCTCGGTCTCTTCGAGATGCGTTTCGAAGCCCTGCTTCAACGCAGGGGCGGTTGCCTTGGCGGCCATCTTCGGCAGCGCCTTGGTGATCTGGTTCTCGGCATAATACACGTCCTGCAACTGGTGCAGGAACAGATCGTCGAACGTCACGATGTCTTTGGAAAACAGGCCCATGATACTTCCTCGCGTAGCTGCATGTCGCGAAGCGATCCGCTCCGGTTATGCCGCAACGTCTCGATCGCCGCGTAAGTTTCGCGAGATGCTGCGGCGGATCCTGAGACTGAGACCAGCGCCCGCCGGAGCTTTCGGCGCACCTTGCCGTCTCCCCGTCCTTGGATTTTCTGCCCGCCGACCGGTCGAAAGCACTGCTGGCGCGTTGGGGATACGAGCCGACACGGTAGAGGATGGAATTTGCCGCATTTTCTAGTTGCCGAGAGCGAAACCGCGGACGAACGCGCGGCACGGCGACATCATGCCGGGAAAAGTTCCGGCGAGACCTATGCTGCGACTCTCGTCCAGTTGCGTCCTGATGCCGAGATCACGATCGTCGCGCCCGCGGACGAGGATGGGGATGTGCTCGACGCCGACGACTTGCGCGGCTTCGATGCCGTCTTCGTCACCGGATCGCCGCTGCACGTCTACGACGACACCCCAGAGGTCCGGCGTCAATTGCGGTTCATGCGTGCCGTCTTTACGTCGGGAACGCCGTCGTTCGGATCCTGCGCCGGTCTGCAGCTTGCCGTTGCTGCCGCCGGCGGCACGGTTCGCAAGATGCCCGAGCGTATCGAAGCGGGGGTGGCGCGCCGGATCACGCCGACCGACGCCGGTCGGGATCACCCGCTGCTGGCGGGACGACCCGCAAGCTGGGATGCGCCTGCCATCCACGGCGATGAAGTCGAACGCCTTCCAGACGATGCGACGCTGCTCGCGAGCAATGCCGTCACCCGGATCCAGGCGGCCGAGATACGGCATGACGGCGGCGTCTTCTGGGGCGTGCAATATCACCCCGAACTCGCGCCCGGCGAGATCGCAGTCGCGTTGCGACGGCAGGCCAGCGACCTTATCGACGCAGGCCTTGCCGATACGACGGACGACGTCGAGGTCCGCGCGGCACAACTCGATATCCTGCATGACCATCCCGATCGTCGTTCGATCCACTGGGCGCTCGGCATCGATGCGCAATTCGCGCAGGAATCGAACCGGCGTATCGAGCTGTCCAACTTCCTGAACCACCTTGCCGAGCCGGACACCAAAGCGCCAACCGAGTAGGAGCGCGCGCATGGATTTAAGTCTGGCGAAACGACACCCTTTCTCAACCAGGAGCCTGAAAATGCCGACCACTCTCAAAGCCAAGTTCGATACACGCCGCGAAGCCGAAATGACCGTCGAACGCCTCGTCCAGGAGCAGGGGATCGACCGTCAGGACATTCAGATCGCCACCGACGGCGCCGACAACAGCGTCGGCGACGAAAAGGCCGGCGCGGACACGGCTGGCCGAGACCCCACCCCGCCATCGCGTGAAGATGCCGCGCTTGCCGGCAAGATCGTCGTTTCGGTCGCCATCGCGGACGACGCCCGCGCAACCGAGGTGAAGGCAGCATTTAACGAATTCGATGCCAGCGACGTCAAGGAGTAACGCTTGCGTGTCCGGCGTGAGGCACTGCCTTGCGCCGGGCCATTGCGCTGGACAGCCTTTCGCGACTTCTGCGACCTTAAAGCGGCGCCAGACTCCGGAACGCATCGATTACCGACGCTTCGTTGATCGGCTTGGTAAGGATGACGGCAGGCGGATCACATGGGACGCAAGCGTCGGGCGTGCCGGTAATGAACATCACTGGAATATTCCCATGGGCCGCGATGATGCGCTGAACCGCCAATGGGCCCGTCCCTTCGTGAAGCCTGACATCGGAAACGATCATCTGCGGACAATGCTTTCGAGCCGCATCGACGGCGGCAGTTTCGGTATCCGCCTGAGCGATCGATGTCGCACCCGCACGCTCGATCACGCTCATGATGTGATCGGCGATCAACCAGTCATCCTCGATCACAAGCACGTGGCACATTTGTAGTTCCCGAATCTCGTCAGACTGGGGCAACGCTCTCCGCAGCAGGTCGGGTCCGACAATTCATGCGCTGCGGATCATTCGGTAGTGGCCGAGGAGTTCGCCGCCGCCGCGAACCAGTCCGCATAGGACGTCGTCCGCGCCATATGACGGTTGAGATCGGGCGCTCCGTCGGTCCACCATACCGGCCCGCGCTCGCCCAACGCATGCTTGGCCGCATCGACGGCGTCGTGCGCCGCCTTCTCCGCCGCGGAGTCACCCGCCCGCCTCGCATGCGCAACACCGCGTCGGCCATCCATCAAAGCTGCAACATGGCGAACTCGGTCGGCCTCCGCCAGACCGGGATCGGCCGCACGCCATAATCGTCCACGCACAACGATATACCGTCCATCCGGCGTCGTCAGCGCAGCCGGCTTTGGCACCTACAGCGGGGCGTCGATGGCGAAGACGACACCGGTACTGCGATACTCGATTTTGGCCGTGCCGCGGATATGCTGCGCGAGGACGCGTTCGATCATCCGCGAACCAAAACCGGTCCGCGTCGGCGCGATCACCGTCGGGCCGCCCGATTCCTCCCAGGCGAACGCGAGCCGCCGGCCACCGTCGCCGATCCCGACGCTCCACGTGATCGTGACATGGCCACCGTCGTTGCTCAGCGCACCGTATTTGCTGGCGTTGGTCGCCAGCTCGTGGAGTGCCATCGATAGTGCAAGCGTGACTCGCGGCTCGAGGCGGATATTGGGACCGTCGACCGAGAACAGACGTCCACGACCGTCGTCGAACGGCGCCATGACGCCCGAGACGATATCGGCGATCGTCGCACCCTCCACTTCATCGCGAAGCAGCAGGTCATGCGCGATGGCGAGCGAGCCGATCCGCGCGCCGATCGTGTCGCGCGCCTCCGACATCGAGACGGCATCGCGCAGCGTCTGATTGACGATCGCGCTGACCGTCGCGAGCGTGTTCTTGACCCGGTGCGTGAGTTCGCCGGCGAGCAGGGCGCGGTGCTCCTCGACACGCTTGCGTTCGCTGATATCGGTCGAGAACCCGGTCATCGTCAGCGCGGTGCCATCCGCGCGGGTCAGCAATTCGCCGCGAACCGCGACCCACCGCAGTTCGCCGTCGCTCGTCACCACGCGGTACTCGATATCGTAATCGCACCCGGTGTCGGCGGTCGCCTGGATCGCCGCCAGCACCTGCGTGCGGTCCTCGGGGTGGATCGATCCGACGAATTCCTCATAGCCGAACTCGGCATCGGCCGCGTAGCCGAAGACGATCTTGCAACCAGGCGAAGCATCGAGGTGTTGGCTGCCAGGATCGAACGTCCACGAACCCAACCGCCCGGCCTTGAGCGCGAAGTCGAGGCGTGCGGTACTGTCCGCCAGCTGCGCTCTCGTATCCGCCGCGGACGCCTCCAACTCGCGCTGTTCGGCGGCGAGAGTGACGAGCGTCTCGCGCTCGAGCGTCACGTCATGCTGAGAGGCAATGCAATACCGAAGCTGCCGATTCTGATCCAGCACCGGCGACACCAGGAGTCGGTTCCAGAACGGCGTCCCGTCCTTGCGGTAATTGAGCAGATCGACCTCGATCCGCTCGGACTTGGCCACGGCCTCGCGAATGCGTGCAACCTCCTCCGCCTTCGTTTCCGGCCCTTGCAGGAAGCGGCAGTTCCGACCGACCACGTCGGATTCAGGGTAGCCGGTCAGACGTTCGAATGCCGAATTCACGTAAATTACCGGGTTGTCGACGAGCGTCGGATCGCTGATCGCCATCGGCAAATTGGCGTCGTTGAAGATCGCCACGAACGGATCGGCGGCATCGAGCGAGCGCACGAACGCGGCGATCGCCGCGACGCGCTCGGCATCCTCGTCACGCGAGATCTGCTGGTTCTTACTCTGTTCCAATCAAACGCTTAGCTATCCTGCTTTCTACCGGTCGACAATAGGAGCGAGACGCATACGTGTATCCGGGCACGCGCGCGATCATGCCGAAGTCATACAGGGAGGATCCCACTTCCCGATTTTACCGCTTAAATACTTGATTTCGATCAGTACTATTTGCTCGGTGGCGAAGCCACGGACATCCGCGCTGTCCCGCCGCTTGCCGTCTCTTCGACACGCCCCTACACATCAATTGCAATACCAATTTGATACCGGGGAGTTGGAACAATGCAAGGCAATGGCAAAATCGGTGCGAGTGTCATGGTCGCGATGGCGAGCCTGATGGCGGGCATCGGCGCGGTTCCGGTATCGGCGCGGCCAGTGACATTGCCAGCGCTGTTCCCCGCCCCCGCATCGATCGACCTCGGCACCGGCCATATCACGCTCGGTACGTCGGTCGCCCTGGTAGTCGCGCCGGGTACCGATCCCGAGACCGTGGCACTGGTCCGCCAGATCCTCACCAACGCGGGCATCGAGACGATAACCACGGCCACGCGACTATCGTCCAAGCCCGACCGTCCAAACATAGTGCTCGGCACCGGCGATACCGCCGTCGTTCGCGATGCCCTTGCCCGTAGCAACGCCACGCTCGAAGCGCATGCCGAGGGCTACACCATCGCCAGCGCCGCAGCGGGCGCCGGCATCGTCACGCTTGCGGGTCACGATGCCGACGGCCTGTTCCACGCGGTCCAGACGTTCCGCCAACTCGCCGGCCGCCCCGATTTTCCCGTGCTGGTGATCCGGGATCATCCGGCGATGCCGATCCGCGGCACGATCGAGGGCTTCTACGGCGCCCCCTGGTCGATGGCGGATCGCACCAAGCATCTCGACTTTCTCGCCACGGTGAAGGCGAACACCTATGTCTACAGCCCCAAGGACGATCCGTATGCGCGCGATCGGTGGCGTGAAGCCTATCCTGCCGCGACGTTGTCGTCGCTTGGCACACTGGCGAAGACTGCGCGGCGCAATCATGTCGACTTCGTCTATGCGGTGTCGCCGGGACCGTCGGTCTGCTTCTCGGACCCCGCCGATGTGCAGGCGCTGGAACGCAAATTCGACGCGCTGCGGGCGATCGGCGTCGGCAGTTTCTACGTCGCACTCGACGACATCGAATACACCAAGTGGAATTGCGAGCGCGACAAGACCGCGTTCGGCCCCTCGAGCGCAGAGGCGGCCGGCGTTGCGCAGGCGCAATTGCTCAACGCGGTGCAGGCCGGCCTGAGCACCAAGGATCCGGGTGCGCGCGCACTGATCATGGTGCCGACCGAATATTACGATGCGAAGGAAACCCCGTACAAGGCGGCGTTGCGCAAGCATCTCGATCCGCGGATCGTCGTTCAGTGGACCGGCACCGACGTCGTTCCGCCCGCCATTTCGATCCCCGACGCGAAGGCAGCAACCAAGGCATTCGGTCGCAAGACGCTGTTGTGGGACAATTATCCGGTCAACGACTATGCGCAGACCACCGGTCGGCTGCTGCTGGCACCGTATGCACGGCGCGAGGCTGGACTGTCGGGCGAGCTGACCGGCATCCTGTCGAACCCGATGAACCAGGAGGCACCGAGCCGCCCCGCGGTCACCGGCGTCGCCGCGTTCGGCTGGAACGACACGGCCTACGATGCCGAGCGGACCTGGCATTTCTCCGCGCGTGAACTGGCGGGTGGCGACGAACGCGCGACCGCGGCACTGCTGACGTTCTTCGATACGCAGCACATGGCGCCAACCTTCGGCAGTCAGCCTTGGCAGGAGCAGGCACCGCGCCTGAAGGCGGCACTCGAAGCGGTGCGGGAAGCGCTGGCGGATGGCGATACGGCGGCACGGCAGCGGGCGATCGCGGACCTGACCGCGCGCGCCGACGCGTTCGCCACCGCACCCGACATCATACGCGCCGGGACGATCGAGCCCGGCTTCGCGGTGCAGTCGCGACCATGGCTCGACGCGATGCAGCGCTGGGGCCGCGCGTTGCAACTGACCGCTGCGGGGCTGGACGCCGCAAACCGCGGCAGCGGCGCCGCGGATCGCTATTTCGCCGACGCCAAGCGGCTCGCCAGCGATGCGGCCGCGATCAAGACAATCTCCGGTGCGACCCGGTTCGACGGTCCGATCAAGATCGCTGACGGCATCCTGGACCGGTTCGTCGCCGATGCGCCGACGCTGATCGCGGTCGGTCCGAGCGATCGTGGCGAGGCCACCACGACGCGGTAACGGCTAGCGCGACCGTCGCTTGGTAAGTTTGGCCGAGTTTGCGGTTTCCTCGGCTTCAAGCCTGCGCCAGCGATCGAACCGCTCGGGGGTCAGCGCCCCCGCCTCGATCGCGGCGCGAACGGCGCAGCCGGGCTCGACGCCGTGCGAACAGTCCGAAAATTTGCAGTCCTGCGCCGCCAGCGCGAAATCGTCGAAGACCTCGGCGATGCCGGTTGCCGCATCGGACAGCTGCAATTCGCGCATTCCCGGCAGGTCGAGCAGCCAGCCGCCATGATCGAGACGGTGCATCTCGCGTACCGTGGTGGTGTGGCGGCCGGTGGAATCATGCGCGCGAACCGCCTGCGTCGCGATGCTGTCGGACCCACGCAGCGAGTTTACCAGCGTCGACTTGCCGACCCCCGAGGAGCCCAGAAAGGCGACGGTCTTGCCGGGACCGCACCACGCCGCAAGCCCGGCCACGTCGGCGGGATCGCGGCCGTTGACGGTCTGGACGAGCAAGTCCGGCTCGATCGCGCGCGCCGCCTCCGCAAACACCTCGGGCGTGTCGGTCAGGTCGGCTTTGGTGAGGACCACGACCGGGTCCACGCCGACTTCGCGCGCCAACACCAGATAGCGCTCGAGCCGCGCGACGCTGAAATCCTGGTTGCACGAGGCGACGATGAACACGGTGTCGACGTTTGCCGCGATCATCTGATCCCTGCGCGGATCGGCGGGCGAGCGCCGCTTGAACAGGTTCATCCGCTGGAGAACACGCACCGGCTCCACCGTCGCGCCGTCGACGAGCACCCAGTCACCGACCGTCGGGTGATCGTCGGTCGGCAACGCACCGGCAATATACGGCGTGATGAAACGCTGTGGGCCCAGCCCTGCGACCGCGATCTTGCCGCGATGGACTGCCATCACCCGGACCGGACGACATAGCAGCGCCTCGTCGGACGACATCTGCTCGCTGAAAAACGCATTCCAGCCAAGCTCTTCCAAAGTCTCTTCGGTCGATATCATAGGGTTACAGCAGCGGCTTTCTTTGCGATCCGGTCGGCGATCATCCCGTGCCGGGGCGATACCGACATGCCGATATGGGCGCTTTCGCAGTCGAAAGCACGCACTCCCCGTCGGAGCGAGGCAGGATGTCGCATGACCGCTCCGCCGCCCCGGTTCTCGAAGCCGGCATCACGTCATTGGAAATGGGTGGTGTTCTCGAACCCGTCATTCGTCTTCGCCATCTTGATCAGCTTCTTGACGAAGGTGCGGACATGCCGGTCGAAGCGCGTGTCGTTGTACACGCCGCGCCAGATATATTCGTCGCGGTCGAGCAGCGTCCGCAGATCCTCCATGAATGTAGCCTGGGCATTCGTCGCGGGCTTGGCCTTTATCAGCGTGCAGACCATTTCCTCGGCGGTGGCCTTGTCGCAATCGTCCTGGCTATCCCGGCCAGCGCGCTCCGCGACGACTTGATCGGACCGCGCGGCGACGACGCGGCTTTCCAGCCACTTGCGGACGATCGCGCCGTCCCAGGTTTTTCCCGCACCATCCACCACACGCAACTCCGGTTCCATCGCCGCTCTCGTATCGCCCTCACCGATCGCGCGCGACAGGCTGCGCGAAGATCGGACCGGCGAGCGGTGCGCCCCCGTACACCGCGATGGGGGCGCCGCGAAGATGCTTCTATGGCTCGCCGATCGGTGCCGCGATCGTGACACGCAGGCCGGGGCAATTGTCGGTCTCGGCCATCGTGCCCGCCAGTCGCGCGACCATCGACGCGAGCATCCGCGATCCGAACCCCGTGCCCTGCCCCGATTTGCCACTGCCTCGGTCGGCGACGATCAACAGGAACCGTGCCCGTTGCTGCTCCAGCGCGATCGAGATCGGCCCCGACCCGCCGGCATAGGCGTATTTGTTGGCGTTGATGACGAGTTCGGTGAGGATCAACCCGACATGCACCGCGCGGTCGGTCGACATCAGGATCGGCACCAGATCGAGCTGGATCTGCGCGCCCCACGAACCATCCATCGTCGACCGGATCTCGGTACACAGATCGCCGATATACCGCGCGAGGTCGATCGCCTGGAGATGCTCGTCGGAATGCAGCCGGCGGTGGACCATCGCCACCGCGGACAGCCGGCGCTGCGCCTCGATCAGATGCGAGGTCAGGACCGCGTCGCCGACCGCACGACCCTGCAACCCGAGGAACGCCGACACCAGTTGCAGGCTGTTCTGCACCCGGTGGTGCACCTCCTTGATCAGATAGTCCTTCTGCAACAACAGGCTCTCGTTGTCGGCGATCGTCGCCATGAGCTCGCGGTTGATCTCGAAGAGCCGGCGATGCTGGCGCGCATCGTACATCGTCCGTTTGAGCCGGCCCGCCGCCTCGACCTCGAACAGCGTCCAGGGTGCCGAGCGTCCGCGGACCGCCTCGCTCCAGATCTCGAACGAGGCGCGCGGCGTCAGCGGCGTGTGCGGATGGACGGGCACGTCCTTTTGCGGATTGCCCGCCCAGTTCACGACCGCGATCTGTTCGGCGCGAAACCAGAGCAGGACTGTCGGTTCTTCGGTGGCCATGGTCACCGCGAGCACGCCGCTTGCGAGATCCTGACACGCAACGGCGTCGGGCAGGTATTCGGCCATGCGATCGGTCGCGAACGGCACCGTCCGCGCGAGATCGACGACATGCGCGGCAATTTTTCGGATGTCGGCGTGCCGCGGCGATCGTCCGGCGACGAACAACTCCGTGCCGCGAACCGCCGCAAAGCTGTCCGCGCCGAGCATCCGGGCAAGATCGTCGCCGACGATCGCGAACAGCCCGGCGAGCGAGATGTCGCTGCCGAGCCGCAACATGATCGCGTCCTCGGCGGTACGCAGGCGGATGCGTTCGCGGAAGAGTTCGGCATCCTCCTTCGCGCGGATCTGTCGCGACAGGCTTCCCGCCAGCGCGCGACACGCCATGCGGGCATGCAGCGGGAGCAGCTTGGGCGTCGGATGATGGCAAGCGATCAGACCCCAGAGCGCGCCGTCGCGGACGATCGAGACCGAGGCCGACGCGGCGACGCCCATGTTGGCGAGGTAGCGCAAATGGGTGGGCGAGACGCTGCGCAAGGCGACGTCGCTCATGTCGAGCGTATCGTTCCCGAACGGTCGGAGCGGTGCCGGTTCGTAGGCGACGTCGGGAATGACGCGAACGCGGTTGCGGACGTAGAGCACGCGAGCCTGGCGCGGGATGTCGGAAGCGGGGAAATGCTGGTTGAGGAACGATCGCAATGCCGGATCGCGATCCTCCGCGACGACGACGCCGGTGCCGTCGTCGTGAAAGCGGTACACCATCACCCGGTCGAACCCGGTGACCTGACGGAAGATCCGTGCGGCGCGCTCGCACAATTCGCGCAGTCCGAAGGCGTGCTCGAAGGTCGCGGCGGCGTTCTCCATCGCCGCCAGCATCTCGATCGGCGACGGCATCGTCGGGGGCGCGGGTTCCAGTTCGACGATGATCGCGGTCGGCGACCGGTGGATAGTGGCATCGAAAACCGCGTCGATCCCTTCGATCTGGCGCAACGTGACGCCGGGGTCTCGGCCGGGAGGATCGGCAAGTCGCGCGGAGACCGGATGACGGAGGATCTCGTCGAGATGCAGCCCGAGCCAGTGGGGTGCGAGCAGCGTTTCGATCTCGCCGGCGCCAGCGACGATCCTGAGCGTGACCGGGTCGGCGACGAGGATCATGCCGTGCGGCTGGATCGAACCGGGCAGGTGGATTGGCTCCCGGTCGCACGCGGTGACAGGCGCGCCTTGCGGCACCGCGTCCGCGGGCGAACCTGTCGTCACGAGGCCTGGCATCGCGAATCCCATTCAGCCGGAGGCGAGAGAGCGGTCGATCTTCGTTACGCAGGCGATACAGACGCGTTTACGGCGCGCCGTCAACGACTTCGATCAAGACTCTGCAAATTCCGGGATTTGGTCGGTCGGTATCGCCCGACTGGGAACAGGCGATCCGCCGTGCGGCACAACGCGCGATGCCGTTGATCGGGATATCGATGCTTGTACTGGCGGATGCGGAGCCGCGCGCTGGCGGCCAGTGTCTTGGGGGCGGCTTACGGTACACCGCCCCCAAGGTCTTGGTCGTCAGGCCTTCTTCATCTGCTTGACGGCATGATCCGCGGCGCGTGCGGTCAGCGCCATGAACGTCAGCGACGGGTTCACGCACGAGATCGACGCCATCTGCGCACCATCGGTGACGTAGAGGTTCGACGCGGCGTGCGCCTGGCTCCATTCGTTGAGCACCGAGGTGCGCGGATCGCGGCCCATGCGGGCGCCGCCCATCTCGTGGATCGCGTCGCCGGGAACATGCTCGCTTTCGGTGCTCTTGACGTTGGTCAGACCCGCCGCCTTGAGCATCGCCTCGCCCTGAGTCCGCGCGTCGCTCATCATCTTCAGTTCGTTGTCGCGAAAGGTCACGTCGAAGCGCACCAACGGCACCCCGAACCGATCCACCTTCGACTGGTGGAGCGAAACCTTGTTGTCGGCATAGGGCAGGCATTCGCCGAACGCGCCCATGCTGAACCGCCACGGCGCGTATTTGCGCATGCCCTGCTTCATCGACGCGCCGAACCCAACCGGCGCAGCGGGGTTGCGATAGGCGCTGCCCTGATAGCCATAACCGCGCTTGAAACCGACACCCTCGTCACCGCCATTGTTGCGGAAACGCGGAATGTAGACGCCGCCCGGACGGCGGCCGAATTCGATGAACTCCTCCATGCCGGGGATGTCGCCTTCGATCCCGACGCGGAAGATGTGGTCCATCACATAGCGGCCGAGCGTGCCGCTCTCGTCGAAATAGCTGCGGTCGCTGCCCGGTGCGCGCGAGTTGAGCATGATCTGCGTCGAGGCGATCGCCGAAGCGCACAGGAAGACGAGGTCCGCGTTGACCGTCTCCGCCTGGCCGGTCTTGGCGTCGATATAGCGAACGCCGGTGACCTTTTTCCGTGCCGCGTCGTACACCAGGTTGGTGACGACCGAGTCCGACTTGAGCGTCAACCGTCCGGTCGCGCGCGCGGCCGGCAAGGTGACCGCCTGGGTCGAGAAATACGCGCCGAACGAACAGCCATTCCCGCACTGGTTGCGGAACTGGCACTTGGTGCGGTTCTGGTCGGGCTTGTCCTCGGTCATGTTCGACAGCCGGGTGTTGATCAGTTTGCGGCCGGGGAACTTGGTCTCGAGCCCCTGCTTCAGCCATTTCTCGGCGACGTTCATCGGCATCGGCGGTTGAAATTCGCTGTCGGGCAGATAGGCGAGGTTTTCGCGCGAGCCCGAAACGCCGATGTATTTCTCGACATAACTGTACCACGGCGCGACGTCGTCATAGCGGATCGGCCAATCGCCATCGATGCCGTCGCGCTTGTTCGCCTCGAAATCGGCGGGGCTCCAGCGGAAGCACCAGCGACCCCAGATCAGCGACTTGCCGCCGACCGCGCCCGGGCGGATCCAGTAGAACTTGCTACCCTCGTCATAGGCATAGGGGTTCAGCCGGTCGTCGTTATGGAACTCGCGGTTGCTGGGCTGGACATAGCCGTGCTTGCCGATGAAATAATCGCTCTCCACCAGCGCCTTGGGCATGATGTTGCGCGCCGGCACCTCGTAGGCGGGCTTGCCGTCATAGGTGTAGCCTTCGCCGTGCTCGACCATCTTGCCGCGATCGAGCATGAGGACGCGGAGGCCCTTTTCGGTCAACTCCTTGGCAGCGAAACCGCCGCTGACGCCCGAACCAATTACGATCGCGTCGAACCTGTTGGTCTCAGCCATGATCTTCCTCTCCTAATACTTAGAAAACACGCCCCGTCCGAGGCGCTCTCGTTTAAAAACGAAGCGCACGCAGTGTCCGGAAGCTTGTGGTGATGTCGGGCAGATAGGGCGCGGGGGCCTCGTCGTTCTCGACGTAGAAATGGCGGACGCCGGCGCTGCCCTTCAGCTTGAAGAGCGCGGCGAAATCGATCGTGCCCTGCCCGACCGCGGTCATGCTCCGATCGGGGCGCATGTCCTTGACGTGATAGGCGTAGAGGCGCGTCGACAGTCGCTCGACCAGCGTCGTCAGGTTTTCGCCGGCATGCATCGCCCAGTAGAGATCGAGTTCGAGCTTCACGAGCGCGGGATCGGTCTCCTTCAGCAGCCGCTCGTACAGGCTGACGCCACCCGGCTTGGTTGTGAACTCGAAATCGTGGTTGTGATACGCGAAGCCAAGCCCGGCCTTCTTCAGGTCGGTCGCGAACCGGTTGAAGTTCGGCAGCGCGGCGGTCCAGCCCGCCTCGTTGCGATGCTCGTCGGTCATGTACGGCAGCACGACGGTGGTCGCGCCGAGCGTCTTGGCCATCGTCACCGACTGGTCGAACTGCTTCAACAGCGCATCGTAGCTGATATGCACCGAAGGCGACGTCAGGCCGAGCTTGTCCATCGTCCGGCGCAGCATCGCGTGATCCATGCCGTCATAGCCGCCGCCGCCGAACTCGACCTCGCGGTAGCCGATCTTCGCGACCTGCCCGAGCGTCCCCACCGGGTCCTTCGAGAAGATGTCGCGGATCGTGTAGAGTTGCAGGCCGATCGCCTTCAACTGGGCGGCCGACGCGGTCGGCACGAACGCGAGCGCTGCAGCCGCACCGGAGCCGGCGAGCAGGGTTCTACGGCTGAGGATCATGCGGAATACACCTTGTTGACCTGAGAATAGGGGAACTGGCCGTTATACTCGCCCGGCACCGGCAGATATTCGCGCTCCTGCGTCATGCCGATTTCCGACGTGTAATAGCCGGTGACGACGAGCTGGCGGAATGCCTCGAAGAAGACGCCGCCCGACGGGATTTGGTCGTTCATCGCGAGCGTGAGAAGCGCGTCCTGCTGCGCCGCGGTCGCCTTCGCCCCGGCGACCTTATAGTCCTTCAGGCTGCGTGCCTCGATCGCGTCGAGCCCGGCGAGGATCGGCACGCGGTCGGCCGGCGCGGCCCAGTCGGCGAGCAGCTTCTCGATATACGCCGGCACGCCCGCGGCGATCGCGCCCGGTGTGTCGGTGGTCGGCAGCACGCGTTCGCTGAGCGCGATCATCAGCGCGCGCTGGGGGGCGGTGAAGACCGCGACGCTGGGCGGGCCTTCGCTGATGACGGGGATGCCCGCCGCCGCGCCGGGCGCCTGGCCGACACCGGCGGCGCGTGCGATCGGCGCGTATAAGGCGGTGCCGAACATGGCGACGACGCCAGCGAGTGCAGTTCTGCGATCGATCATTTACCGTCCTTCTTCAGGTCCTGCGCGATCGCCGCCTCGGGCAGCGGACGAACCCAGATGTTGCGGAACGATACCGGCGAATCGTGATCCTGGAGCTGGATCGGCGCGGCGTCGGCGTGCGCGGTGTAACTGGCGACCTTGCGCCAGATCGTGGTGCCGAGCATCGCCTGATGGTTCTGGACGAGCACGCCGTTGAGCAGTGCGGTGACGTACGCCGGGCGGAGCAGGCTGCCGTCGGCGGCAAAGCGGGGGCGCTCGAACACGATGTCGTAGGTCTGCCACTCGCCGGGACGGCGCGCGGCGTTCACGAGTGGCGGTTTCCAGCCATAGACCGCGCCGACGGTGCCATCGGCATAGGTCGGGTTCTGCGAGCCATCGAGGATCTGCAGTTCGTAGCGCTGCATGAACCAGATACCGCTGTTGCCGCGATCCTGCGACGTCTTGGTCGGCGGGTTTGGCGAGCGGAATTCGAGATGCATCTGCACGTCGCCGAAGCTCTGTTTCGAGACGAGGTTGTTCTCGCCACCGCTTTTCGCGCGCGACGGGATCGTCAGCGCGCCGTTCGCGATCGGCCACGCGATGCGATCGGGCCTCCACGCGTCGAGCGAACGGCCATCGAAGAGTACAACCGCATCGGCGGGCGGACCGCCGGGGGTGGCAGCTGGTGCGACGACGATCGGCGCGGGGCGGTCGGCGTCGTGAACGCGCCACTGGCCACCGGGCAGCATCGGCGTGTCCTTGAAGCCTGGCTTTTCCTGGGCCGCGATCGGCCCCGTCGTCATCAGCGCCATCGCCGTGCCAGCGCTCGCCATCAAACAGGTCTTCATGCGTATTTCCTTCATCCCCATTGTTCTCATGCCGCGTCGATTTCGCGATAGGCGGCGATCAGGCGATCCTCGCCCGCGCGACCGGCGATCGAATTGCCGTGTTCCATGCCGATCACGCCCGCATAGCGTTTGGTCTTCAGCCACTTCACGATCCACTTGAAGTTGATCTCGCCGGTTGACGGCTCGTTGCGACCCGGATTGTCGCCGAACTGGATATAGCCGATCTCGTCCCAGCAGGTGTCGAGCGTCGGGATCAGGTTCCCCGACTGGATCTGCTCGTGATACAGGTCGGCGAGCACCTTGACCGCCGGGCTGTTGGCACCGCGCGCGACCGCATACCCTTGCGAGATCGTCTGCATGTAGACGCCGGGATGATTGGTCCGCGTGTTGAGCGGCTCCATCACCATCGCCGCACCCGATGGCGCGACGATGTCGCCAGCGCGGCGCATGATGTCGATCACGCGCGCCGTCTGGATATCGACCGGAACCTTCGGGTCCATGAAGCCGGTGACGACGGTCATCCGCTTCGCGTTCAATCGCTTGGCGACGTCGAGCGAGGCGCGGATGTCGGCGAGGAACGCCTCGCGCTCGGCGCCATCGATCGCACCCAGCAACGGCCTGGACTTTGACCATTGGGGCATGCTGGCGACGAACACGCCCATCGTCATGCCGCGCTGCGCGAGCGCCTTGGCCATCTGCTCCTGCTCGGCGATCGAGCGCGTCGCCGCCTCGTTGTCCTCCCAGGCCGTGAAGCCCTGATCGGCCGCGTAGGCGATCTGCTCCAGCCTTCCGCCGCGGCTGGCGAAACTGCCTTCGTGCGGCGCGAAACCGAGCGAGAATCGCGCGGTGTTCGAACTGCGGCGTTGCCCCGCGGCCACGCCCGGTACCAGCGATGCGGCAGCGCCTGCCGCGAGCCCAGCCCCGAGCAGATTTCGGCGGGAGAGAGTCATGCGACCATTACCATCATTTCGACCCCTCCGCCTTGAGATACGCGATGATCGCCGCGCGCTTGGCCGGATCGGGGGTGGCGATCGGCATGCGCGTCCCCGGCACCTTCTTCTGCGGCGCGGTCAGATATTCGTTGAGCGTCTTCTCGTCCCAGCGCAGCTTGGATGCCTTCATCGCAGGCGAGTAGTTGAAGCCTGGCGCCGCGGCGGCGGCACGGCCGACCACACCGTACAGGTTCGGGCCTATGCCGTTGCGGCCACCCTTGACGACGGTGTGGCAGGCGCGACAGGCGGCGAAGGCGGGCGGTGAGGTCGCGGTGGATTGTGCGGTGGTCGGCACGGATATCGTGACCGCAGCAACCGTCGCGATGCTTCCCGCCACCAGAGCCATGAGCAACTTCATTCCGTCTCTCCCGAATCCATTGATGTCCATTTCCGGTCCGACCCGGCGTTGGCGATTACCGCTTCGATGAAGCGCATCGTGCGCAGGCCATCGGTCACGCCCGGAAACCAGCCTTTGCCATCGCCGCGGATTGCCGAGGCGAACGCGCGGTACAGGTTGGCGAACGCCTCGATATACCCCTCGGGATGACCCGCGGGTGTACGTACCAGCGGAGCGGTCGCGTCGAGCATACCAGGGCCACCGGTCCGCACGATCTCGGTCGGACGGTCGAGCCAGCGCAGCGTCAGCGTGTTCGGCTCCATCTGCGACCATTCGAGCCCGCCGCGTTCGCCGTGGATTCTGAGCCTGAGCCCGTTCTCCTCGCCCGCCGCGACCTGGCTCGCCTTGAGCGTGCCGCGGGCACCTCCCTCGAACCGGAGCAGCGCGCTGACGTCGTCGTCGAGCCGGCGACCTTCGACATGCGTCGTGAGGTCTGCGCAGACCGAGTGTACCGACAGGCCGGAGACATGCTCGGCGAGCTGGAACGCGTGCGTGCCGATGTCGCCGAGGCAGCCGCCGAGTCCTGCGCGGGCGGGATCGGTGCGCCATTCCGCCTGCTTGTTGCCGTCGGTGTCGATCGGTCGGCTGAGCCAACCTTGCAGATATTCGACCTGGACCAGACGGATCGCGCCGAAATCGCCGCGTTCGACCCGCGCGCGCGCCTCTTCGATCATGGGGTAGCCGCTATAGGTGAACGCCAGCGCGAACCGGCGGCCGCTGGCCTTGGCAGCGGCGGCGATCGCCTCGGCCTCGACGACGCTCATCGCCATCGGCTTTTCGCAGAACACGTGGAAGCCGGCGTCCAGTGCCGCGATCGCCATCGGCGCGTGAAGGTGGTTCGGCGTGACGATCGCGAGCGCTTCGATGCGCTCGTCTGCGGGCAATGTGCGTTCGTGCGCGATCAGTGCTTCAAGCGACGGATAGACGCGCTGTTGATCGAGCCCAAGCAATTCGCCGGTGCGCGTGTTGCGCCCGCCATCGGTGCTGAATGCGCCCGCCACTAGATCCCAATCGCCGTCGAGCGCCGCCGCCATCCGGTGGACGGCGCCGATAAATGCCCCCTCCCCGCCACCGACCATGCCGAGACGAAGCCGGATCATGCCTGCTCCTCGGACAGTCCGAGCAGCTTGCGGATCGCGGTGCGATCGATGCCGCTGGCGGCGAAGTCGTCGAACGGGTGGTCGGTCAGGCGGATCATGTGGTCGCGGATGAACGGTGCCCCCTCGCGCGCGCCGTCATCGGACCGTTTGAGCGCGCACTCCCATTCAAGCACCGCCCAGCCGTCATAGCCATATTGCGCCATCTTGCTGAAGATGGACGAGAAATCGACCTGCCCGTCGCCGAGCGAGCGGAAACGGCCGGCGCGGTCGACCCAGTTCTCGTAGCCGCCATAGACGCCGGTACGCCCGTTCGGGTTGAACTCGGCATCCTTGACGTGGAAGCACGAGATCCGGTCGTGATAGCGGTCGATGAAGTCGAGATAGTCGAGCTGCTGCAACACGAAATGCGACGGATCGAACAGCAGGCGCGCGCGCGGGTGGTTGTCGACGGCCGCCAGGAACCGCTCCCAGGTCGCGCCGTCATGGACGTCCTCGCCCGGATGGACCTCGAACGCGCAATCGACGCCCACCTCTTCGAACACGTCGAGGATTGGGGTCCAGCGGCGAGCGAGTTCGGCGAACGCTTCCTCGATTAGGCCGGCGGGGCGTTGCGGCCATGGATAAACGTACGGCCACGCAAGCGCGCCCGAGAAGGTCGCGTGCGCGGACAGGCCGAGATTGGCGCTGGCGCGGGCGGCGAGCTTGACCTGGTCGACCGCCCAAAGCTGGCGCTCGGCAGGTCTGCCGTGGACTTCGGGGGGCGCGAAGCCATCGAACAGCGTGTCGTACGCCGGGTGCACCGCGACGAGCTGGCCTTGCAGATGCGTCGACAATTCGGTGACTTCGATGCCGTGCCTGGCGAGGCCGCCGCGAAGATCGTCGCAGTACGTCTTGCTCTCGGCGGCAAGCTTCAGGTCGATCAACTGCGCGTTGCAGGGGATCTGGACGCCGACATAACCGAGGCCAGCCGCCCATTCCGCCAGCCCGTCGAGCGTGTCGAACGGGGCCTTATCCCCCAGGAACTGCGCGAGGAAAATCCCCGGGCCCTTCATGCCGGTCATGCTGCACTCTTCCTGGTGTCGTCGCGGAACGTGAACTGGAACAGCAGCGCGATCACCGCCGCAGCGATCGCGGGATACCACCACATATGCTGCCAGTCGGCGATGGTGGGGGATGCCGGCAGCTGCGCATACAGCAGCGCGCCGATCTGCGACCCGAGCAGCATGCCGACGCCGTAGGTGAACAATGTCAGCATGCCTTGGGCCTGCGCGTTCACACCCTTGGGCGTGGCGATCGTGCCGGTGTAGATCGCGCCGGCGACGAAGAAGAAATCATAGCACACGCCGTGCAGCGCGACGCCGAGATACACCGCCCAGATCGACGAACCGCCATCGCCGATCGCGAACAAGGCGTAGCGCAACGCCCATGCGGCCATGCCCACCAGCAGCAGCGGCTTCACGCCGAACCGGCGGTACAGCCACGGCATCGAGAACATGAACACGAGTTCGGACATCTGCCCGATCGCGAGCGTGCCGCCGACGTTGCTGATCCCCGTCGCGCCGACATAGGGCGAGGCATAGGCGTAATACATCGCGAGCGGGATCGAGATCAGCGTCGCGCAGGTCATGAAGATCAGGAACGAACGCTGCTTGAGCAACCCGAACGCCTCGACGCAGAACACCTGACGCAGCACGCTCTCGTCGCGCGGCGCGTCCGCGGTGACGTTCGGCAACGTAAAGCTGTAGAGCCCCAGCGCGATCGAGACGACCGCCGCGACGCGGAAGATCTCGGGGCTCGCCGATAGCCCTGCCCATCCAATGATCAGCCCCGCGGTGATCCAGCCGAGCGTCCCGAACGCGCGGACGAACGGGAATTTGTCGGTCCGCTCGCCGAAGCTTTTCAGCGCGATCGTGTTCGCGAGGCCGACGGTCGGCATGTAGAGGATCATGTAGCAGAGCAGCAGCCAGACGAACGTGCCACCATTCTCCGGCGTCACCAGCGACGGCAGCACGAACAGCAGCACGCCGCCGATCAGGTGCAGGATCACCATCAGCATCCGCGGGCTGACGTAGCGCGCGGCCGCCATGCCGAGCAGGAACGATCCGACGATCGACGCGATCGGACCGACCGAAAACGCGTTGCCGATGAGGGTACCGATCCCGACCGTCTGCATGACGAGGCCGAGGGTGACGGTCCAAGCGCCCCAGACGAAGAACTGCATGAACATCATCGCGCTCAGGCGGCCAGTCAGCGCGCCGCCGACCGAAGGCTCGGCCTGAAATCCATCGCTCGTCACGGCCATTCGCCACCTCTCCGATCGCAGTTTTCCTGCTTGTCGGACATGAAGCTACGGAGCCCCCGGCTGAATGTAAAGGATTACATGTGAAATATATCGACACGCCCTTTCACCGGATACATGACGACTTATGCCGACGATCATCGAAGTAGCCGCACTCGCCGGCGTCTCCACCGCCACGGTGTCGCGCGTGCTCAGCCGACCCGAACAGGTGTCGGAAGACACGCGGCTGCGCGTGCTCGCGGTGGTCCGATCCTCCGGCTACACACCCAACGTCGCGGCACGCAGCCTGCGGACGTTGCGTGCCGCCAAGATCCTGCTGACCGTCCCCGATATTTCCAACGCGTTCTTCGCCAGCGTCATCCGCGGCGCCGAAGAAGCGGCGCGGGATGCGGGATACTCGGTCGTGGTCGGCGACACCCGGCACGATCCGGACGTCGAGGACCAATATGCGGAGATGCTCTCGCGCCGCGAAGTCGACGGGCTCATCTTCCTCGGCCACCGTCTGCCCGCCAGCCTCGCGCCGCTGCTGTCGCGCAAGGGTGCTGCTGCGCCGATCGTCAACGGCTGCGAATACAGCCCGGACCTCGGCGTCCCCAGTGTCCACATCGACAACGCGGCCGCTAGCGCCGACGCGATCGAGCATCTGATCGATCTCGGCCACCGCAGTATCGGCGTGATCACCGGCCCGGAGATCAGCCCGATCAGCCGCGACCGCCTTGCGGGTGCGATCGACGCCGCGACCCGCGCCGGCCTGCGCGACAGCCTGCACGTCCGCATCGGCGACTATTCCGCCGGATCCGCCGTCGAGCAGACCCGCGACCTGATTGCGCAGGGCGTGACCGCGATCTTCTGCTTCAGCGACGAAATGGCGATGGGTGCGCTCAGCGCAGTCGGCGACGCGGGGCTGTCTTGCCCGAAAGACGTCTCGGTGATCGGCTTCGACGACCTTCCGCTCGCGCGCTATTTCCAGCCGCCGCTGACGACGATCGCCCAGCCAAAGGGCATGATCGGCCGCCGTACCGTCGAACTGCTGGTCGATATCCTGCGCGGTGTCGAAAGCCCGTCGCAGCAGGTTACACTCCAACACGAACTCGTGATCCGCAACAGCACTGCCCCGCCCCGGTCGGGCGACTGAGCGCAGACGGCATGAAGGGCGAGGTGGCGTGCTGTTCCGGCTCGTTGCCATGCTGCCCAGATCGGCGACCGGCGTCAGCCTGCATGCACGTCGGAATCCTTCCAGAGCGCCGCGGCCTTGGGCAGCAGGAAGTGACTGAACGGCAGGATCGCCGCACCGACCGCCGGCGCATCCTCGGACAGCGCAGCACGACGGACCGGCGCGATTGCGGGCGCATCGGTTGCATCCCGGATCAGAGCGTTGACGCGATCAGCGACCCGCTCCACCAGCCGGCTCGGGAGACGCCCGCCGATCAGGATGACCGCCGGATCGATCAGGCAGTTGATCGCGTCGAGCGGCGTGCAGAGCGTGTGCGCCGCCCGCTCGACCCATTCCTCGAGGCAAAGTTCGACGTCCGGCGCCCACTCGGCCTGGTGCAGCACCTGTCCGATCTCGAACCCCGAACTCGCCAGATGCTCGGCAAGCCCGGACAGCGAGACCAGCTTCTGCACGGTTTCGCGCCCTCGCTTGCCACCGCCGGCCGCCATGAACCCGAGCTCGCCGCTGCGTCCGTGCGTGCCGCGAACATACGCGCCATCGGCGACAAAACCGCCGCCCAGCCCCGACGACACGAGGATATAGAAGAAACTGCTGTAATTCTGTCCGAAACCAAGCTGCATCTCGCCCATTGCGGCGGCGGCGGCATCGTTCTCGACGAACACGGGCAGCGACAGCGGCTTGTCGAACAGCGCCGCCATGTCGATCCCGTCCCATGCCGCGTACGCCGCCGGACGGCCCGGCATCGCGACCAGCGCGAGGTCGTCCGGCCGCGCAACGCCGATGCCGACAAGCTTGGCGGGATCGACCTTCGCGCTTTTCAGCATCTGGCGTACCGAGCGCCGGAAAAGATCGCGAACGTCGTCGGGCAGCGCGAAGCTGATCTCGATCGACTTGCGCGCGAGGATCTGCGCGAGGAAATCGACCAGCACGATCGTGATATGGTCGCGGTCGATATTGACGCCGATCGAATAACACGCGTCGGCGCGAACGACGAGTTTGGTCGGCGGTTGACCGCGTCCGCCGCGACGCTGCCCTGCCTCCTCGATCATCCCTTCCTGCAACAGCCGCCGGGTAATGTTGGCGATCGCCGGCCCGGTCAGCCCGGTGATGCGCGCAAGATCGATCCGTGTCAGCGATCCGCCGAGGCGAATGGCGTGCAGCGTCACCCGCTGGTTATGATCGGCGGCGCGCTCGAGATTGGTCCCCGACAGGCGCGGCGGCGTTTGAAGAGTCATGCGGACCGATCACTTAGGCTGGAGAATAGAAAACGAAGCCGCCGTTCACCGCAACGTCGCGGCTTCCGGATTAACACGGACGTGATCCCGCGATTGCGAAGGCTTGGCAAGCGCGCGCTATTCGCGCCCCGTGAACGCGCAGCGTATTGCCCCGGTCTGAAGACCTTTTCCTGCATCCCCGCCCCCAAACTGTTCATTTGAATTATGCAATTTGTTGTTCTAATCCACTTGCACGGTTGTGCAAGAGCGGGCGATGAAGCCAGCCTGCCCCGATCGAAAAGAGGATGCGCGCGACATGGTTCACCTGGCACCCGGCATGATCCCTAGATCTTCGGCACCCGGCGATGTCGGCGGCGCCCTGTGACGTCGCCATTGGCCGCAACCGCCGGTGTGTCTGCAACCTATTTCCCTCCGAACGGGTGACCTCGATGTCCATCTTCACGCGATCATGCCTCATGGGTGCGCTGCTCACCACGATACTCGCCGGCCCCGGCTTCGCTCAGGATGCCGCCAAACCGAGCGATGCGGTCGATCCATTCATCGGCACCGGCGGCGAAGGCCATACCTTCCCGGGCGCCGTCGCCCCGTTCGGCATGGTGCAGTTGTCACCGGACACCGATACATCCTGCGTGATCCGCACCTGCTACGGCCATGCCGCCGGCTATCGCTACGACGATCCGACGATCGAGGGGTTCAGCCACACGCATTTTTCGGGCGCAGGGCATTCCGATCTCGGCGACATCCTCGTCATGCCGGTGTCGGGCGACACCGTGCCGATGGACCCCGGCACGCCCGCCGCACCCGGCTATCGGTCGCGTTTCTCGCATGCCACCGAGGTCGCCAAGCCGGGCTATTACGCGGTGACGCTGGACGGTCCCGGCGTGCGCGCGGAAATGACGGCAGGCACGCGGATCGGGGTGCATCGCTACAGTTTCCCCAAGGGCAAGGCGGCACACCTCGTCGTCGATCTTCGGTCTTCGCTCTACAATTATCCCGGCAAGATCCTCTGGTCAGGACTGCACCTGCGCGACGATGGCGTGCTCACCGGCTTCCGCGAGACGCGCGGCTGGGCACCCGGACGCAAGCTCTACTTCGCGATGCGGTTCTCGGCGCCGCTGGTCGGCCACGCACTGGTCAACCGTGAGAAGGACATTCCGTACAAGGGCTTCCAGGGGCCAGGACGCGGCAGCGATGCGCTGGCGGAGAAACTCGGCCAGGCACTCGAAGCGCGGCTCGATTTCGGTACGCTCGACGCACCGCTCGAGGTGAAGGTGGGGATCTCCGGGGTCGACGAAGCCGGCGCGCTCGCCAATCTGGACAGCGAGCCCGGCGGCTTCGACGCGGTCCGTGCCAAGACTGGAAGCGATTGGGATACGGCACTCGGCGCGATCAAGTTCGAGGCCGCGGCACCGATGCGCCGGATCTTCGCGACTGCCTTGTACCACAGCCTGCTCGCCCCCAGCGTCTGGAGCGACAGCGACGGGCGCTACCGCGGTCCGGATGATCAGGTGCATCAGGCCGACGGCTTCACGGTTCGATCGACCTTCTCGCTCTGGGATACGTTCCGCGCCGAACACCCGTTGCTGACGCTGATCCAGCCGGAGAAGACCAATTCCGACATCGTCCGCTCGCTGATCGCCAGCCAGCAGCACAGCCCCGACGGCATCCTCCCGGTCTGGCAGTTCGCCGGGCGCGAGACGTGGACGATGATCGGCTATCACGCCGTCCCCGTCATCGCCGACGCGTATATGAAGGGCATCGGCGGCTTCGACGCGGACGCCGCGTTGCAGGCGATGGTCGCGAGCGCGGATCACGCGTCCTATGGCGGGCTCGGCGAGTATATCCAGCGCGGCTACGTCCCGATCGACAAGGAGCCGGAGGCGGCGTCGAAGACGGTCGAATATGCCTATGACGACTGGGCGATCGCACGGATGGCACGGCGGATGGGCAAGACCGACATCGCCGAGCGGTTCGAAAAGCGCGCGGGGAACTGGCGCAACAGCTTCGACGCGAAGTCCGGCTGGTTGCGCGCAAGGCTTGCGAACGGCGCGTTCCGCACCCCCTTCGATCCGACCGCGATCAACTATGGCTCCGATTATACGGAGGGCAATGCGTGGCAATATAGCTGGTTCGTGCCGCAGGATCAGGCGGGGCTGTTCCGGCTGCTCGGCGGCGATGCGAAGACCGTGAAGAAGCTCGATGCGATGTTCGAGTTCGACAATTCGAAGGTCGACTACAGCCATGCGGAGGATATCGCCGGGCTGATCGGGCAGTATATCCACGGCAACGAACCGAGCCACCACGTCGCCTATCTCTATAATTACGCCGGTGCGCCGTGGCGGACGCAGGCACGACTCGGGCAGATCGTCGCGAGCCAATATGGCGCAAAGCCCGAAGGGCTGAGCGGTAACGATGATCTCGGGCAGATGTCCGCCTGGCTCGTGTTCACCGCGCTCGGCTTTTATCCGGTCGCGCCGGGTTCGAACGAATATGTCATCGGGCGCCCGTTCCTGTCGGAGGCGACGATCACGCTCCCCGGCGGCAAGCAGTTCGCGATCCGGACGGACAATCTGTCGGATGCCAACCCCTACATCCAATCGGTCATGTTGAACGGCGCGCCCCTCATCCGGAGCTATCTTCGCGACGCCGAGATCCGGCAGGGCGGCGAACTGCGGTTCGTGATGGGCGCACAGCCGAACAAGCGCTGGGGCCAGGATACGAAGGCCAGGCCGTTTTCGTCCTCGAGTGTTGGCTCGACCCGGCGTGCAGGGTCTGCACGGTGACCGAACGACTGTAAAAGCGCGATCAAAACACAACTTATGCTAGCCATGTTGGGTATAGCATTAATTAGTTCTTCACTGTTTTGACCAAAGCTCATAGTCGAGTGTTTCGTGTAAAAGGGAGTTTTTAAATGCGTAAAGTCATTCTTGCCGTGTCCGCAATCGCTGCAGCAGCGATGCCAGTTGCCGCCAACGCAGCCGCAACCGTTTCGGCTGCAAAGCCGGTCCGCGCCGGCACCTCGACCAGCGACGACAGCAAGGCTGCAGGTCCCGGTCTGCTCATCGTCGCGCTTGCAGCCGTCGCCGTTGGTGGCGGTCTGTACATGGCGATCGACGGCGGCGACGATAACTCCGACAGCAACTAAGACGGTGGGGCGGCATGTAGATGCCGCCCCATTTTCAATGCCTTAGCGACTAGTTTTTTACACCTTTAGCTGATCCGATACACCAGCGCTGCCGTCCGTACCGACGATGAAGCGCTTGTGGGGAGTTCGCCGACGATGAAACGTCGCGCTGGATCGTTCTGATACTTCCGCTCTTCGCATGACGCGCCTCGTATGGCACCGACGCATTGACCTTTAGCGCGGTCGACATCGAATTTCCCAACACCGACCGCAGCAAGAGCAACCGCCGGATGGAGTGGACTATGTCGTAGTGCTGCAGGCGCTGGTCGGCAGCATGGGCTATGTCCGCATCCGCTTCGGTGTCGGTGCGCCGACGCTTTCGGAGCAGGTAGTGGGAGAATTGTCGGCCTGATCACACGTCCGCGCGCGCACTTCGACCCTGATGCGTTCTATCCCGATATCGAAGGCTGCGAACGGGGGGCTTGAGGCTCTACAGCGTTATCCTTCCCTGGCGCTTACCAGACGGGCAGGGATGATATTTGACCCGCCTAGATCGCCTGCGCGCTGACGGTTCGACCGGTCGCTTCGAGATCGCGCGTGAGGTCCGCCAGGCAACGATCGACCAGCGCCTCGTCCGAACTTCGCACGACGAAGTTCGCGCCCGTCTTGCCATCGCGAAAGAACGGATAGCTGCCGATCGCGACGCCCTCATGCGTCTTCTCCGCATCGCGCAGGATGTCCGCGACCTCCGACTCCGCGACCCAGCAACCGATCGTCTTCGACACCACCGGGCGCCCGCCTTCCAGCGTGCTCGTCAAAGCGTCGAGCATTCCGGCGGTAATGTGCGGCACGCCCGCCATAATGAAGATGTTGCCGATCCGGATCCCCGGCGCGCCCGACACCTTGTTGTCGATCAGGTCCGCCCCGACCGGTACTCGCGCCATCCTTGCGCGCGCTTCCGTAAGCCCGCCGCGTGTCGCGTAATACGCCTCCAGCACCGCCATCGCGCGCGGATGATGCTCGACCGCGACGCCCAGCGCCTCGGCGATCGCATCCACGGTAATGTCGTCGTGGGTCGGCCCGATCCCGCCGGTCGTGAACAGGTAATCGTTGCGGGCGCGCAAAATGTTGACCGCCTCGACGATCGCCTCGGTCTTGTCGGCGACCACGCGCACCTCGGCGAGGCGGATGCCCTGCACGTTGAGCCAGGCCGCGATCTGCGCGACGTTCTTGTCCTGCGTGCGGCCCGACAGAATCTCGTCGCCGATGATCGTCAGCGCGGCCGTCCAGATGCGTTCCTCTACCATGCCCCTCGCATAGCCTCGCAAAACCGCGCCCGCCACGCTATATCGCGCGACATGACCGAATATGTAACCGTCACCTCGGACCAACCCGACGCACGCACCGGCGCCATCAAGCTCCACGGCCCCGCCGCGTTCGCCGGCATGATGAAGGCAGGGCAGCTCGCCGCCGAAACGCTCGACATGATCGTCCCGCACATGGTGCCGGGCGTGACCACCGCCGAGATCGACCGGCTCATCTACGACTTCATCGTCGCCGGCGGCGGCGTGCCCGCGACGCTTGGCTATCGCGGTTACACGCACAGCGTCTGCATCTCGATCAACCATGTCGTCTGCCACGGCATCCCGAGCGAGAAGACGCTGAAATCGGGCGATATCGTCAACGTCGACGTCACGCCCTTACTGGACGGTTGGCACGGCGACACGAGCCGGATGTATCTGATCGGCGACGTGCCGATCAAGGCGCGCCGGCTCGTCGAAGTCACCTACGAATGCCTGATGATCGGCATCGAGCACGCCAAGCCGGGCAACCGCATGGGCGACGTCGCCAATGCGATCCAGCGCCACGCGGAGAAGCACCGTTACGGCGTGGTCCGCGATTTCTGCGGGCACGGCGTCGGCCGCCTGTTCCACGACGCCCCCGAGGTCGTTCATGTCGGCAAGCCCGGCACCGGTCCCGAACTCCGCCCCGGCATGATCTTCACGATCGAGCCGATGATCAACATCGGCCGCCCCGACGTGAAGCTGCTCGACGACGGCTGGACGGCGGTCACGCGCGATCGCTCGCTGTCCGCGCAGTTCGAGCATTCGATCGGGATCACCGAGACGGGGTGCGACATCTTCACGCTCAGCCCCAAGGGCTACACGCAGCCGCCCTACGGTTGATACGGCGATCAGACGTGCGTCGCAAACTGCGGCTCTGCCCTATGGCCGATCATTCACCGCGACACTCTCTCCCCACCGTCACCCTGACGAAAGTCAGGATCCAGTGCCACAAGGCGCCGCACTCGGTTACCCTGGATCCTGACTTTCGTCAGGATGACGGGATCTGGGGGGCCCGACCCGGCACATGGCAACGAACGACGCTTTCGTTTAAATCAACCTGCGCCGCGCCGATGCGAAGGAGTTGCGCCGTCATGGCTGGTGATACCCCCGAGGTCGTATTCGACGATGACAATCCCGAATGGACCGAAGCCGATTTCGCGCGGGCACGGCCGATCGCAGACTTCCCGGAAATGGCAGCGGCCTTTCCGAACGGCAACAAGTCGCGCGGCCGGCCAAAGGGCTCCGTAACCTCTGGCAAGTCCCTCGTGTTTCTACGCCTCGACAACGACGTGCTCGAAAGATTTCGCGCGAGCGGCCCCGGCTGGCAGTCGCGGATGAACGAAACGTTGCGCGGCGCTAAGCCATAAGCGGGATAATTACGGTCCCAAGTCACATTGTCGTGGTTCGCACAGGTGACGTACGCCCCCCACCCCGCTAAAGCCTGCCCCATGACCGAGATCACACCGCAGATCGTCGCCGACCACGGCCTGTCCCCCGAAGAATATGAGCGCGTCCTGCGCGCCATCGGCCGCGAGCCGAACATGGTCGAGCTCGGCATCTTCTCGGTCATGTGGTCCGAGCATTGCAGCTACAAATCCAGCAAGATCCACCTGATGAAGCTGCCCACCAAGGGTCCGCGCGTCATCTGTGGCCCGGGCGAGAACGCCGGCGTCGTCGATATCGGCGACAACCAGGCGGCGATCTTCAAGATGGAGAGCCACAACCACCCGTCCTACATCGAGCCCTATCAGGGTGCTGCGACCGGCGTCGGCGGCATCCTCCGCGACGTCTTCACGATGGGCGCGCGGCCGATCGCCAACCTGAACGCGCTCCGCTTCGGCCGCCCTAATCACCCCAAGATGCGCCACCTGATCTCGGGCGTCGTCCACGGCATCGGCGGCTACGGCAACTGCGTCGGCGTGCCGACCGTCGGCGGCGAAGTGAACTTCCACTCGGCGTATGACGGCAACATCCTTGTCAACGCGATGACCGTCGGGATCGCCGATCAGGACAAGATCTTCTATTCCGCAGCCTCGGGCATCGGCAATCCGATCGTCTATGTCGGCAGCAAGACCGGCCGCGACGGCATCCACGGCGCGACGATGGCCTCGGCCGATTTCGGCGAGGATTCCGACGCCAAGCGCCCGACCGTGCAGGTCGGCGATCCCTTCACCGAGAAGCTGCTGATCGAAGCCTGCCTCGAACTCATGGCTACCGACGTCATCGTCGCGATCCAGGACATGGGCGCGGCGGGCCTTACATCTTCGGCCGTGGAAATGGCGTCAAAGGGCGGCGTCGGCATCGAGCTGACGATGGACGACGTGCCGCAGCGCGAGACCGGTATGACGCCGTACGAGATGATGCTCTCGGAATCGCAGGAGCGCATGCTGATGGTCCTGAAACCCGGCCGCGAAGCCGAGGCCGAGGCGATCTTCAAGAAGTGGGAGCTCGATTTCGCGGTGATCGGCCGCGTCACCGACACCGGCCGGATGGTGCTGACGTTCAAGGGCGAGACCGTCTGCGACATCCCGCTCGGGCCGCTTGCCGACGAAGCGCCGCTCTACGACCGCCCGCACGTGCCGACGCCGAAGCCCGCACCGCTCGAAAACGCGCCGCACAGCAGCGACATCGCCGCCGACCTGCTCACGTTGATGGGCTCGCCCGACGTCGCCTCGCGCCGCTGGATCTGGGAGCAGTACGATCACATGGTCGGCGCCGACACGGTGCAGCGCCCCGGTGGCGACGCCGCGGTCGTCCGCGTCCACGGCACGCAGAAGGCGCTGGCGATGACCACCGACTGCACCCCGCGCTATTGCTTTGCCGATCCCGTCGAGGGCGGCAAGCAGGCGGTTGCCGAAGCCTGGCGCAACCTGACCGCGGTCGGCGCGCTGCCGCTCGCCGTCACCAACTGCCTCAACTTCGCCAACCCGCAGCGCCCCGAGATCATGGGCCAGATCGTCGGTTGCCTCGAAGGCATGAGCGACGCCTGCATCGCGCTCGACTTCCCGATCGTCTCGGGCAACGTCTCGCTCTACAACGAGTCGAAGGCGACCGGCGGCGGCTCGGCGATCCTGCCGACCCCGGCGATCGGCGCGATCGGGTTGCTGGCGGACTGGCAGAAGAATGCGACGATCGCGTTCAAGGGCTCGGGCGACATCATCCTCGCGGTCGGCACGCGCGGCGGCCATCTCGGCCAGTCGCTCTGGCTGCGCGAATGCCACGGCCGCGAACAGCTCGACGCCGGCCCGCCCCCGCCGGTCGACCTCGCCGCCGAACGCCGCGTCGGCGACCTGATCCGTGAAGCGATCGCGTTGGGCCAGCTGACGGCCGTCCACGACGTCTCCGACGGCGGCATCGCGGTGACGCTCGCCGAGATGGCGCTCGCCGGCGGGATCGGCGCGATGATCGACCGCAAGCAGCCGTTCGACTGCGCGCGCTCGTTCTTCGCGGAGGACCAGGGCGTCTACATCGTCACCGTCGACGACCATTCGCTGCTCGACTTCCTCGGTGCGGCGCATGCAGCCGACGTCGAAGCCGAACCCCTGGGTCGCACCGGCGGCAAGCGCCTGATCTTCGAACGCCCCGACCGCGACGACGTCATCGCGCTCGACACGTTGCGCTCGGCGCACGAGGGGTTCTTCCCGAAGCTGATGGGCGTCGACGCAGCGCTCGCGTGATAGGTTCTGCGGCGGGTGGCCAGCAGTTGCTGGATTGCCCCCGCCCTGCCCCAACGCAAAGTAAGTAGAGCAAAGCAAAGCAGCCACCCCGGCGGAGGCCGGGGCCCAATTGGGATGGCCGCAGTAACGAGGCACTGTCTCCAGCGACTACCGTCCCCCGATTGGGCCCCGGCCTCCGCCGGGGTGGTTGTCCGTCGCGGTAAGGTACCAACTCAAACACAGCATGTGTCCCCGCGAAGGCGGGGACCCAGTCTGGGCTCCCGCCTTCGCGGGAGAACAACGAACCAAGATATGTCGTCCGATCTAGCTCGAGTAGAGCTCGGCCACCTCCCCTCTCCGTCATCCCAGCGAAAGCTGGGATCTCCCGCATCAGGCCGCAGCGCTCGTCAACAGCAACACCCCAGCTCCCGCAAGGGTGACGGGAGAGGCGGAGCAGCTTGGAGGACAAGAGGCGCAGTGCTGCAGGGCATCGCGCAGAAAAGACAGGTGGCGCAGATCACCGACCGGATAGCGGATTCACCAAAACGGGAGGTCACGCTACCCTAAGACACCCTGCAAAGCGCCCTGTCCTACACCACAGCGATATGCCAGCGTCGAACCATGACCGCATTACTCTCCTACCCCGCTACCAAAACGCCGCGCCCGAACCCAAGCGTCGATCGAGCGCTGCCCAGGTCCGTCCGACCCAGCCAACGCCGTCCGCTCCTAAAGTGCAGCCAAACGCGCCACTGTCATCGCCCAATCCCTACAACGGCCCCGCGAAATACTGCGCGAGCGTCTGCACTTTGTGCACTTCCGGCATTTCGCATGACCCCCGCCCCCTCCAAAATGGCCACGCCCGACGCCCTCCACGGTACCGACGCGACGACCATCACCGACGTCGAAAGCCCCGCAGTCCAACCAGCGCAACGCACCCGCGGAATGCTGCACCAGCGTCTGCACTTCGTGCACTTCCGGCGTTCCACATGACCCCCGCCCCCACCAGAATCGCGACGCTAGACCTCATCCGAGGGGTCGCCGTCATGGGCATACTCGCTTCAAACATCGCCGCATTCGGCTTCCCCGAATTCGCCTACATGACCCCCGCCTCGATGGGCTGGCCAAGCACGCCCGACCTCATCGCCTGGACCACGACCTTCGTCGTCATCGACGGCAAGATGCGCGGGCTCTTCTCGGTCCTGTTCGGCGGGTCGATGCTGCTGGTCATCGACCGGGCCGAGGCGAGCGGCGAAGACCCGGCGACCGTCCACCTCCGCCGCATGGCGTGGCTGTTCGTGTTCGGCATCGCGCATTTGTACCTGCTGTGGTGGGGCGACATCCTCGCGCACTACGCGCTGGTCGGCGCGCTTGCGTACATGTTCGCGCGGTTGCCAGTCCGCTGGCTGATCGGCGTCGGGCTTGCCTGCATTGCGCTCCAGACGGTCGAGCTGACGACGCTCGTCGCCTACACGTTCGACCTTCACGCCGCCGCGCACCGGCCCGGCGCGACTGCGCGGATCATTGCCAACTGGCAATCGTTGGCGGATCAGTTCGGCCAGCCGTCCCTCGCCGGCGTCGAGCGCGAACTGGCCGTCGGGCGCGGCGGATGGCACGATCTCGTCGCGTGGCGTTGGATGCACGCCGCTGGACCGATCACGTCCCTCACCGCCACGGGTCCGGAGACGCTAGGCTTCATGCTGTTCGGCATGGCGGGGCTGCGATCGGGGTTCCTGACGGGGGAATGGTCGCGGCGACGCTACACCGTGATTGCGGTCGTCGGGATCGGACTCGGCTGGATTTGCTATGCGGCCATCGCGGCGTTCGACATCGCCCACGGGTTCGACGCGCGCTATGTCGCGCTGTCGTGGCTCGCGCTCGCAACCCCGCTTCGGCCACTGACGATCATGGGTTACGCCGCGGCAATCATCCTGCTCGCACAGCCCGGCGGCTGGCTGACGACCCGAGTCTCGGCGGCGGGTCGAATGGCGTTCACCAACTATCTCGGCACGACGGTCCTCTGCACCACGCTGTTCTACGGATATGGGTTCGGGCTGTACGGCACATTGTCGCGAGCGCACCTCTATCTCGTGGTCGTGCCGATCTGCCTGCTGATGCTCCTATGGTCGAAACCGTGGCTTGATCGCTTCCGCTATGGTCCGCTCGAATGGCTGTGGCGCAGCCTGTCGCGATTCACGTGGCAGCCGATGCGCGGTTCGGCGTTCACGACGAACCGATCGGACTAGTTGCGACTAAGACGCAAAAGAGCTTGCGAGTGGTTCGCATTATCCGTATCTCCGGCTTACAGCTAGGGAGTTCCCATGGTCGTCTGCGTTTGCAATGCCATACGAGAATCCGACGTTCGCAACTGCGCACGCGGCGGTTGCACTACACCGTGCCAGGCCTTCCGTTCGATGGGCCGGAAACCCAAATGCGGCCAGTGTACATCGATAGCGCGAGCTATTATCGACGAGGAACGCGCCGCTGCATAAGCGTCGCAACAGCTAAAAAAGCCCGGAAAACCGCCATTTTTGGGGGTTGTGCTAATCTGTGTCAGCCCGCTACATGCTCCTCAGAGGTGACGGAGATATGGCCATGCGCGGCGACCCCCAAGTAATCGAATTCCTGAACGAGGCGCTCAAGAACGAGCTGACCGCGGTCAATCAATATTGGCTCCATTACCGGATGCTCGAGCATTGGGGAGTCTACAAGCTCGCCCAGTACGAGCGGATGGAATCGATCGACGAGATGAAGCACGCCGACTGGCTGTCGGAGCGCATCCTGTTCCTCGATGGCCTGCCGAACTTCCAGCTGCTCGGCCGCCTCCGCATCGGCGAGACCGTCGAGGAGGTCCTGAAGTCGGATCTGGCGCTCGAAGTCGAGGCCACCGTCCAGCTTAAGGGCGCGATCTCGTACTGCGAAGAGGTCAAGGACTACATCAGCCGCGACCTGTTCGCGCGCATCCTCGCCAGCGAGGAAGAGCATGTCGATACGCTCGAGCGCCAGTTCGAGATGATCGCACGGATGGGCATCCACAACTACATCCAGCTCAACTCGATCTCGGAGCATGATTCGCCAAAGGCTGGCGCGGCTCCGTATCTGAAGGGCTGAGCTACCGGCGATGCCGGTGAGCCGGTATCGCCTGAAAGACTTAATCCTCCCCTGCCAGAGGGAGGTGTCGCCAAAGGTAACGGAGGGGGAGGAGGCGGAACAGCGGTTTCGCATACCTCCCCCTCCGTCAGGCTGGCGCCTGCCACCTCCTCCTCGCGGGGGAGGACAAATTTTAGTCCCCGCCGAAGCCGGTCGGCACGGCGCGGCGACCAAACCCGCCACCGACAACTGGCTTGCGCGCGAGAACCGGATTAGCCTCGCGTTCCAACAGTGTCAGCGTTTCGACGAACAGCGGCCGAAGCTGGACGATGTGCTCGAGCGCTTCGTCAGGCGTATCCTGCATCTCCACACAGTCACGCGCGATCGTCTCGATCGCCTCGGCCAGATCGGCCAAGGGCTCGGCCCCGAACTGCCGTGCTTCGCCTTTGAGCGTGTGCGCGGGGATCACCATCGCCGCCGCGTTGAGCGCGCGCATCGCCGCTTCGATCGCTGCGACCGACTTCACGCCATCTTCGCGAAAATAGCCGAGAATTCGTACAAACCCCGCGCCCAGCTCACTCCGCGCCTGCGCAAACGCCGGCCAGTTGATCAAGGTGCTTCCTTCGAACGACACTGTCGCCTTCTCCCGTTCGGCAATCCGCCATGAAGGTCGGATCACGCTGTACCCAACTTGGGTAAACACAATGTTGTCACGCTACAAAAGTGTTACGATGAAAGTCGGCGAAACTTCATCCAAAACGATCTCTATTTTCGCATTCGCAGCCGTCGCAACCAACTCGAGCTCGGTCGGTGCCTTGGGGTCGTCGGCGATGACCGTGACCGCTTTCGCTCCGCCCCGTAGCGCCTTTGCGAGCCGTACCGCGGGCCAGGGGCAGCGCATGCCCCTGGCATCGATATGGACTACGGCGGACACCGCCTAGCTGCCTCCGCCGCCCCTGCCGTTGTCGTCGTACGGGTTCTTCGGTGCCCGGAACATCAAGCGGACGGGGACCGCGCCAAAGCCCAGGTCCTTGCGCATCGAATTGACCAGATAGCGTTCGTAACTTGCCGGCAACTGATCGACGCGCGTGCCAAAGATGACGAAGCTGGGCGGCCGCGTCTTGACCTGCGTGACGTAGCGCATCTTGATCCGCTTGCCGCCTGGCGCCGGTGGCGGGGTCGCCTCGATCGCGCGCTCGAACCAGCGGTTGAGTTCGCCGGTACCGACGCGCTTCGACCAGGCGTCGCGCGTGTCGAAACAGGCTTGCAGCAACTGGTCGATACCCTTGCCGGTTGCGCCTGACACGGTCATCACGGTGACGCCCTTGACCTGGCTCAGACCGTCTTCGAGCGCACGCTTGACGCCGTTGAACAGCGACGAGGCGCTTTCGGCGATATCCCATTTGTTGAGCGCGATGACGAGCGCACGGCCCTCCTGCAGCACCTTGTCGGCGATGCGGAGATCCTGCGCTTCAAGACCGAGCGTGGCATCGAGCAGCAGTACAACGACCTCGGCGAAGTCGACCGCGTGGAGCGCGTCCTCGACCGACATCTTCTCGAGCTTGTCCTGCACCTTGGCACGCTTGCGCATGCCCGCGGTGTCGATCAGGCGGACTTTGCGTGCTTCGCCACCGGTCGGGTGCCAGTCATAGTCGACGCTGATCGAATCGCGCGTGATCCCGGCTTCGGGGCCGGTGATCATCCGGTCTTCGCCGAGGATGCGGTTGACGAGCGTCGACTTGCCCGCGTTCGGACGACCGACGATCGCGAGCTTCAGCGGGCCTTCGTATTCGTTGTCCGGCTGTTCCTCGGGGGGCTCTTCCTTGCCTTCGAGCAGCGGGAGCAGGCCTTCGAACAGGTCGCCCAGGCCTTCGCCATGTTCCGCTGACAGCTGGACCGGATCGCCGAACCCAAGTGCTAGCGATTCGAGAATACCGTCTTCGCCGGCGCGGCCTTCGGCCTTGTTAGCGACGAGAATGACGGGAACGTCGGCGGTACGCAGCCAGCGCGCGATCTCTTCGTCGAGCGGGACGATGCCGGCGCGCGCGTCGAACAGGAACAGCGCGACGTCGGCCTGCTCGACGGCGGCTTCGGTCTGCTGGCGCATGCGGCCGGGCAAGGTCTGGGCGTCGTGGTCTTCGTAGCCGGCGGTGTCGATGATGCGGAATTCGAGGCCGATCAGCGACGCATCGCCTTCGCGGCGATCGCGCGTGACGCCAGGGCGATCGTCGACCAGCGCGAGCTTCTTGCCGACGAGGCGGTTGAAAAGGGTCGACTTGCCGACATTTGGGCGGCCGACGATCGCGACCACGGGGAGTTTGGACATGAGGGGGCCTTAGCGCGTGTCGCGGCAAAGGTCACCTAGTCCCTCTCCCCGCCGGGGAGAGGGAGTCGGCGTCACCTATACGCGGTGACCTTGCCCTTTTGGTCGAGCGTGTAGAGCGTCGAGTTCGCGACGATCGGTGGCAGCGAGAACGGCGTCTTGGTCTCGATCGTCGAACTTACCGTACCGTCGGTCGGCGAGACGAAGTTGATCTCGCCACGCGAATTGGTCAGGACGAGGTGATTACCAGCCAGGATAGGACCGAACCAGGTGATAGCATTGCTGCGCTTCTTCTCGTTCTGGAAGCGCGGCAGCTGGGCGATCCAGCGCGCCTTGCCGTTCGAGCGCGACAGGCAGACGAGGCGGGCATCGTCGGTGACCACGAACAGCCATTCGCCTGCGATCCACGGCGTCGAGATACCCGCGAAGTTCTGCTCCCACAGGCGCTGACCGGTCGACAGTTCGAGCGCGACCATGCGGCCACCCTGCCCGACCGCGTACACGCGGCCGCCATCGATCACCGGCGCGGCGTCGATGTCCGACAGGCTCGACACAGAGGTGGTGACCGAGGTGCGCGACAGTGCGTCCTGCCAGAGAATGCGGCCATTCTCGTAGCGATAGGCACTGAGTTCGCCGCTGGAGAAGCCGGCGACGACGGTGCCCTGGCTGACCGCGGGGGCCGCGACGCCGAACACGCCTTGCGTTTCGAGCGTGCCAGACTGGACCCACTGGACTTTGCCATCGGCCTGGTTGAGCGAGAACACCTGATTGTCCTGCGTCAGGACGTACACCGCGCCATTGGCGACGGTCGGCGACCCACGCAGCGGCGCACCGGGCTTGGCACGCCACAAGATCGCGCCGTCGGCGGCGTTCATCGCAACGACATCGCCGACTCCGTCGGTCGCGTAGAGCTTGCCGTCGTCATAGCTGACGCCGCCGCCGAAGCGTGCGGCCTTGTTGAGCTTGCCCTCGGTGATGCCCGCGCTCCACAGCGCCGCGCCGGTATCGGCGGTGAAAGCGTGAATAGTCGCGGTGACGTCGGTGACGAACAGCTTGCCGTCAGCAACGACCGGTGCGGCGCCGAGGCGCTCGCGGTTCGAGCCGCCGTCGATCGAGGCTTGCCAAAAGCGCTTCGGCTGATCGCCGAGCGCGAGTTGGCCCATCGACTTGGCGGGGTTGCCGCCGGGCTGAGCCCAGGCGTCATTGACCGCAGGCGCGGGCAGCAGGACCTGCACGTCGGCGATCGTCTTGTCGGTCTCGACCTCATTCTCGGAGACCAGGATCGAGACCCGGTCACCGATGGTCGGGGTCTTTTTGACGCCACCCTTGAAGATTCCACAACCGCTGAGCGCCATCAGCGCGGCGACGGCGACCGTCACCCGATATGTCTTCATCATTGCGCCTTGGTATCCTCGTTTGATGCAGCCGGGGTGATCACCCTGGCAGTAGCGCCCGTGCTGGCAACAGCGTCCACACCCAGTACGCCAGCCATCTGAACCGCGCGTTGACGGATCGTCTCGGGCACGCCGGTATCACGAGCGATCTGACCGAACAAAGTGCCCGCCTGCTGGCGCTGGTTCATGCGGAGATAGGAGATCGCGACCATCTCGCCGGCGCTACCGAGCCACGGACCACCGGGCACTGCGAGCGGACGAAGCCGTTCGACGATGACCTGCGGCTTCAGCGTGTCGAACTCGGCCGAGGTCTGGCGAACGAGTGCGAGATCGCGGAACGGCTTGGCCAGCGACGTATCGGCAGCGATCGCGCCGAGCTTGGCGGCGGCGCCCTTCAGATCGTCCTTCTGGAGAAGGACGTCGGCCTGCGTGAACATCGCGAGCGCTCGGTAGCCGTCGCGGTTCGACTTGGCGAGTTCGGCGAGCGGCTTTGACGCGGCTGCGGCGTTGTTGGCGCCGAGCGAATCATACGCTGCCTGAAGCTGTTCGCCCTCGACGCCAGCGGCCTCGCCATTGTGATGCTGCCAATAAAGGAAGCCAGCCAGTGCCGCGAGTGCGGCGACAACGCCGACCGCGACCCATTTGCCCCAGTTCGTCCAGAACCCGGCGAGCTGGTCGCGTCGCAGTTCTTCGTCGACCTCACGCAGGAATGCTTGATCGGTTTTCGGCGGGAGGGCCAAGGAATGCTCCGGGAATAGTGAGGGGGTGGGCGGCGCGGACCTTAGCCGCGCCGGAACCGAAACGGAAGCGGATCAATCCTTGGGCGCGTAGACCTGCTCGGCGCTCGGAAACGCGCGCGATCGAACGTCGTCCGCGTAGGTCTGCGTCGCGGATGAGATCGTGTCGGCGATGTCGGCGAACCGCTTCACGAACTTTGCCGTCCGGTCGAACATCCCGAGCATGTCCTCGGTCACCAGCACCTGACCGTCGCATTGTGCGGACGCACCAATGCCGATCGTCGGGCAGGCCACGCTGTTTGTGATCTCGATCGCGATCGGCTCGACCACGCCTTCGATCACCAGCGAGAATGCGCCGGCCTCGGCGATGCTCTGCGCGTCGGCGACGATCTTGGCGGCTTCCTCAGGCGTACGACCGCGGGCGCCGTAGCCGCCGAGGACGTTGACTGCTTGGGGGGTCAGGCCGACATGGCCCATCACCGGAATACCACGCTCGGTGAGGAACTTGACGGTCGGTGCCATCGCAGTGCCCCCCTCGAGTTTCACCGCAGCGGCGCCGGTCTGCTTGAGCAGGAATGCCGCACTTTCGAACGCCTTTTCGGGCGAGGCTTCGTAGCTGCCGAACGGCATGTCGATCACGACCACCGCATGATAGCTGCCCCGCACGACCGCCGCGCCGTGGGCCGCCATCATCTCAAGCGTAACGGGCACGGTCGACGGCAGGCCGTAGATCACCTGACCCAAGCTATCGCCGACCAGCAGCATGTCGCAGTGCGGATCGAGAAGCTGCGCGGTCCGAACGGTGTAGGCGGTGAGCATGACGAGCGGCGTCTTGCCCTTCTGGCGACGGATCGCGGGGATCGTCAGGCGCTTGAGCGGCGCCGGCGTCGGGTTGGCGCGACTCGTCGCGGTGTCGAGGGTGTAGGTCGTGGACATGGAAGCGCTAGTAGCGTGCGGCGTCGCGCTCGCCCAGTGCCGTGCGCGTCATACTGCCCAGCCCTTCAGTCGGGCATGGCCGACGAGCCAGAGCGTGAAGGCCGCGATCGCGATGATGACGACGGGCAAGCCGAGCGTCTCGCTTGCGCCCTTGTGCGCGACGATGTCGGTCGAGGCGAACAACCAACCGAACTGCGCGATCGTCGCCACCAGCGATGCGATCAAGAAGGGACGAGCATTGGCGCGCCGCATGAACAGAAGGATCGCGCCGACGAGACCGCTCAGCACGGCGATAGCGAACAGCGGATCATACCAGTTGGGCAGCGCCGCATAGAGCGCCCGGTCATAGGCGCTGGACTGCCCCATCGCGTCCGCGCCGAGCCTAAGCTGTTGCAGGCACATGAAACATCCGACGAGCCCCCAGAGAACAAGGACTCCGGTCGTCATGCGAAACCACAAAGGCCCCTGTCGTACGAAAAACATAGCGCCGCCCCTGCCTGTCTCAGGACAACAGACTGCGCGCCGCGGCGGGTATGCGCAAGAGGCGGTCGGAAAGCATCAAGATGTCGTGGATCCGGAACCGGAGGGACATCGGGAGCTTCCGACTGCGACGTCCCTCCGGGCCGTAATCATGACCTATCGCGCCCAACCTGAACGCGTCGTGACAAAACGCGCGTAGGATCAGAACGAGCGCGACACGGTCAGGCCATAGGTGCGCGGATCGCCGGGCTGTCCGACGACGAGCCCTGTGCTGCCCGACTGGAGCGCGAGCACTTCGTAATAATTGTGATCGAAGGCGTTGCGCAGCCAGCCGAACACGTTCCAGCTGTCCTTCGCCTTGAATCCCAAGCGGAAGTTGCTGAGCGCATATCCCTTGATGTCGGTGTAGGCCGAGCGCGACGGGTTGGACGAGAAGGTCGAGCGGTAGCTGCCGTCATAGCCAAGATACACCTGACCATCGAGTCCACCGATCGTGGCCGGCAGGTCGTACTCTGCGCCGTAGGAGAACGCCCATTTCGACACGCCGGGCAGGCGCTGGCCGGAGATGTCGCAATTGGCCGGGCTATAGGACGGTGTCGTCGATGTTCCCGCCTGACCGGCCGGGCTGGCGGGATGCGTCGCATCGGCGGTGGTACCGCCGGACAGTTCGGGCGGGCACGGTGCATCGACGAACTTGACGTATTTTGCGTCGGTATAGGCGCCGTTGGCGTAGACGCTGAACCGGTCGGTGGGGCGGAAGGCCGAATCGAACTCCAGACCGCGGGTCCGGACCTTGCCGGCGTTGGCGAGATAGCCGCGCAACACGCCAAGCTGCCCGTTGGTGACGGTGGCCTGGTAGTCGCTGATCTCGGTCCAGAACCCAGCAAGATTGAGCGTCAGCCGGCGATCCAGGAACTGCGTCTTCAGACCAAGCTCGAAATGGTTGACCTTTTCAGGCTTCACCGTGGCAGCCGACAGGATCGGGTTGTTGCTTCCGTCTAGCGGCAGGCCCGATAGGTTGATCCCGCCCGACTTGTAGCTGCGCGCGTAGGTCGCATAAGCATGGATGTCTGACGTCACGGTGTAGGCCGCCGTGATATCGCCCGACAGGTTCCAATTGTCGAAATCGGGCTGGTAGCTCTGCGGCGCGAGTACGCCGCGCTGGTCGTTGAATCTTGCCTCACCGGTGACGAGTTCGCCGGCACCGGTCGTCACGACCGAGACATAATCACCCTTCTTCTTGTCGTAGTTGAGCCGCAGGCCCGGCGCGATCTGGAACCGGTCGCTGACGTTCCAGGTCAGCTTGCCGAACAGCGCCGCGCTGGTGTTGGTAAAGCCGATGGTGTTGCGTGCGGTGAGCCCGTTCAGCGTCGCCGGACTCTTGCCGCCCGCGCTGGTCGGATTGAGCAGGAACGCACTTGCCGCCGGCCCCTGCACCTGAAGCCCCTGCGTATCGATCGTCTGGTAGAAATAGAACGCGCCAAGCACGTAATCGAGCGTGTGCTTGCCGTTCGAAGCGATCCGCAGCTCCTGGCTGTACTGCGTCTGCTGCGACGGATTGGCGGAGACGGTGGTGATCGGCAGGCCGATGAAATCGCGGTCGTTCGACGGATCCCAATGCCAGAACCGCCACGCGCTGACCGAAGTGATCGTCGCCGCACCGAGATCGAGATTGCCGAGCAGCGACACGCCCCCCAGTTCCTGCTTCGCGCGCAACGGCGTGTCGACATCGGTCACGCGGTCGAACGCGCTGGTGGACGGCACGACATAGCCCTGCGCGGCGGCGAGGGCGGCGTATTGGCGGGTGAGCGGGCGCTGGGTGGCGCCGGTGCGCGCGTAATATTGCACGCAGCAATTCGGATTCTGCTGGCCGTAGTCGCCCGACAATGCCAGATCGAGATTGTCGGTCGGCTTCCAGTATAGCTGTCCGCGGACGCTCTTATTGTCCTGCGCGTTAAGGTCCTTGCCGGTCGCGACATTGTGGATCGTGCCGTCGCGCTCGGTTACCGACGCGGACAGCCGGATCGCGAGCTTATCGGGGATCAGCGGGCCGGATACCGAGGCCTTGGCCTGGATGAACTGGTAGTTGCCGGTGGTGAGTTCGATCCGCGCCTCGGGCGTGAAGCTGGGCTTGCGCGTCGTGATGTTGATCGCGCCGGCAGTGGTGTTCTTGCCGTAGAGCGTGCCCTGAGGCCCGCGGAGGACTTCGATCCGCTCGGTGTCGGTGAAGTCGAACGTCGCCGACGCGATGCGGCTGTAATAGACCTGGTCGACATAGATGCCGACGCCCTGCTCAATTCCGTCGTTGGTCAGACCGAACGGCGCACCAAGGCCACGGATGTTGGCGGCGGAGTTGCGCGGGTTGGTCGAGTAGAATTGCAGCGTCGGCTGAAGCTGCGTGAGACGGTTGACATTGTACGCGCCGGTTTCGGCAAGCGCGGTGCCGCCGATGACGGACATTGCGATGGGAACGGTCTGGATGGTCTCGGCGCGGCGGCGGGCCGTGACGACGATATCGCCACCGCCACCCTGCTGCTGGTTGCCCAAGCGACCGCTCGCTGGTTCGGCAGCGGGCGTCTGCGGAGCGGTCGACTGGTCTGACGGCGTAGACACGGTAGCGACCTGACCGGCCAGCAGCAGCGCAAGCGTTAGCGACATGAAGTTTTTCCCCTGAACCTTGGCGCGCAAAGTCTACTGTTCAGGGGGATATTCAATGACGGTATCTCTTTGGCCGCGGAAAGCCGGCCTTTCTCGATTTTTTAAGGCGGCTCTTGACGCTCGAAAACGGCTTACCAGATCACCGCCGCGCGGCGCCTGATGGGCCGTGCGCCTGGGTCGCGCACAGGCGGATCCGGGCTTCGACAAATTGCTCAGACGAGGATTTTGATATGCGACTCGACCTTACCCCCTATCGCCGCTCGACCGTCGGGTTCGATCGGCTGTTCGACATGATCGAGACGAACGCGCGCGCCGCGACGTCCGACAATTACCCGCCGTTCAACCTCGAGCGGATCGCGCAGGACCGCTACCGCATCACGCTCGCGGTCGCCGGGTTCGCCCGCGACGAGATCGCGATCACCGCGCAGCAGAACCTGTTGCTGGTCGCGGGCAAGAAGGACGAGACCGCGTCCGAGGGGCAGTTGCTTCATGTCGGGATCGCCAACCGCTCGTTCGAACGACGCTTCGAACTGGCCGATTTCGTGCTGGTGCAGGATGCGCGGCTGAACGACGGACTGCTGGTGATCGATCTGGTGCGTGAAGTACCCGAGGCGATGAAGCCCAAGAGCATCGCGATCAAGACAGGCGCGCCGCTCGCTGCCGTCGATACGACGACCGACACCACTGCCATCGAGCAGGCGGCGTAACAGCATGTCCTTCCGCTAAGGGAGGAACCCGGTTGCGGAAGGGTGAGGCGCAATGTGCTCACCCTTCCCACCACGCCCCCTCCTCGTGGGAGAGGGCGTTTAGACTAGGCGACTCTGCTTGACTGCGGCTTCGATGAAGCTCGCGAACAGCGGATGTGGATCGAACGGCTTGGACTTCAGCTCCGGATGGAACTGCACGCCGACGAACCAGGGGTGGTCGGGGCGTTCGACGATCTCCGGCAGCGTGCCGTCGGGGGACATGCCCGAGAAGACGAGGCCGCCCTGCTCCAGCGCTTCCTTGTAGCCGGTGTTGACCTCATAGCGGTGACGATGGCGCTCCGAAATTTCGGTGCCGCCGTATATCGACGCCACGACGCTGTTGCCGTCGAGCTTCGCGTCATACGCGCCGAGCCGCATCGTGCCGCCCATGTCGCCCTCGGCAGCACGCGTCTCGAGGCCTTCGCGGCCCATCCATTCGGTGATCATGCCGACCACCGGCTCGTCGGTCGGGCCGAACTCGGTCGACGAGGCATTGGGGATGCCGGCGAGATCGCGCGCGCCCTCGACGCAGGCCATCTGCATCCCGAAGCAGATGCCGAAATACGGGATCTTCCGCTCGCGCGCGAACTTGACGGAGGCGATCTTGCCCTCCGCGCCACGTTCGCCGAACGCGCCGGGGACGAGAATCGCGTCGCACGGCTCGAGCTGTCCGGCGATGTCGCTCTCGGCATTCTCGAACAGCTCGGCATCGATCCAGCGGACGTTGACCTTCACCCGATTCGCGATGCCGCCGTGGACCAGCGCTTCGTTGAGCGACTTGTATGCATCCTGGAGCCCGACATATTTGCCGACCACGCCGATCGTGACTTCGCCTTGCGGGTTGGTCAGGCGGTCCATGATCTCGGTCCAGCGCGACAGGTCGGGCGCCTCGGCGGGCTCGATCCCGAACGCGCGCAGCACTTCGATGTCGAGGCCTTCGCCGTGATACTGGAGCGGCACCGCGTAGATGCTCTTCGCGTCGAGCGCGGGAATCACCGCGCTGGCGGGCACGTTGCAGAACAACGCGATCTTGGCGCGCTCCGACGGCGGCAGCGGGTGTTCGCAGCGGCAGACCAGCACGTCGGGCTGAACGCCGAGCGCCGCAAGTTCCCGGACCGAATGCTGGGTCGGTTTGGTCTTCAGCTCGCCGGCGGCGGCGATGTACGGGACCAGCGTCACGTGAATGCTGATCGCGTTGCCGCGGCCTTCCTCGTTCTTAAGCTGGCGAATCGCCTCGATGAACGGGAGCGATTCGATATCGCCGACGGTGCCGCCGATCTCGCAGAGGATGAAATCGATGCCGTCGGTCTCGGCGCGCGCGAACGCCTTGATCGCGTCGGTGACGTGCGGAATGACCTGCACGGTCGCACCGAGATAATCGCCGCGGCGCTCGCGTGTGATGATCTGCTGATAGATGCGGCCCGAGGTGACGTTGTCCGACTGGCGCGAGGGAACGCCGGTGAAGCGCTCGTAATGGCCGAGGTCGAGGTCGGTCTCGGCGCCATCATCCGTGACGTACACCTCGCCGTGCTGATACGGCGACATCGTGCCGGGATCGACGTTCAGATACGGATCGAACTTCCGAATCCTGACGGTATACCCGCGTGCCTGGAGGAGGGCGGCAAGCGATGCCGCCATGAGACCTTTACCGAGCGACGAAACCACGCCCCCGGTGATGAAAATGTACCGAGCCATGGGAAGAGTCTCGTAGCGTGTGTTGGGGACGAACGACAAGAGCCCCGCGGATCACGCAGGGGCCTTTTATCGGCGAATGGAGTGTTTAGCGGGCGAGTGGGACCGCAGAATTGTCAGTTGGCGTGGTGGTGGTGCCGGCGGGAACGCCAGCATTCTCGGCACCGCCAGCGAACGGAGCCGCGTCACCCTTGGGCTGCGCAGTCGGAACGGCAGTCGCCGCCGCCGGAGTGCGGGCGAGCGACGTGTCGATCGTGGTGGTGCGGTGATTCGCCGCGAGAACCGCGAGCAGGATCGAGAACAGCACGAACATCGTCGCGAGGACGCCGGTCGCGCGGGTCAGGAAATCGGCCGCGCCGCGTGCCGACATAAGGCCCGACGGACTGCCGCCCATGCCCAGACCGCCGCCTTCCGAGCGCTGCATGAGGATCACCGTGACGAGGGCGGCCGCGATGATCGCGTGGATGACGAGCAGAAAGGCGAACATTGCGCGGAAAACCCCGGAACTTTTGCGAAGGCGCGCACATAGGCGACGTCGCGGTTTCGATCAACCAGGTGATCGACCGCGACGCTGCCTCCGCATATCGCAAGGCAATCGCAAAACTACGGAAACATGACGTCCGGGCGGCGTTGTGAACCCGTAATGACGCTCATGACTGGGTATCGTGCACATAAATTCAGATGGCGGATCAACGCTGTGGCATCAATGGCAGCCAATACCTTATCGACCTGGATGACCGCTCTGGTGGATTATGTCCGCTCGGGTGAACCCGATCTGACCAATCGTCAGATGGCGCTTCTTCTACTCGTTTATCTCAAACCGGGGCCGCATACGGTCCGCGGGCTTGCCCGTGCGCTGAACGTATCGAAGCCGGTCGTCACGCGCGCCTTGAACAGATTGGGTGCCCTCGGCTATCTGCGCCGGCAACGCGACGATAGCGACAAGCGCAACATCTTCGTCGCGCGCACGACCGAAGGGGCAGATTTTCTTGAAGAGTTCGGGCAATTCATCGGCGACGGCCCAGCCCCAGCCGGCACTGGCAGTGGATCTGGTGGCCGCGCAGCCGCTCACGCTTGAGCCATTCGACGACCAGGCCCGCACGAGCTTTTCGCTGACGGGCCGCTCGGTCGACCTCGACCCTCGTACCCACGCGGTTCGCCGCGATATCGCCGATATTCGCCTCGCCGAATACGTATTCGCTCCACACTATGCCGTGCCGATGATACGGCCCGTCGCGCGCACAGCTTTGTTGCGCAGCGGACGAGACGAAGCGAGCGATACGATGGTCGACCTCAACCCTGGCGACAGTTTCGAAGTGCTGGAGATTGCCGGCATTTCCGCATGGGGCGTTGCGCGCCCGAGTGGGCTGGTCGGCTATGTCGAGGCCGCTGCGCTCGACCTTTCGACGACGGACGCGGCATGACCACGGTCTTCATCGATGGCGCGGTCGGCACCACCGGGCTCGAAATCCGCGAACGGCTCGCCGGCCGGACCGACATCACGCTGGCGCTGCTGGCGGAAGACCGGCGCAAGGATCCGGTGGCGCGGCGCGAGGCGCTGAACGATGCTGATTTCGTCATCCTATGCCTGCCGGACGAGGCATCGCGCGAAGCCGTCACGCTGATCGACAATGCGCGCACCCGCGTCATCGACGCATCCAGCGCACACCGCGTCGCTGCCGGCTGGACCTACGGCTTCCCCGAGTTGCCGGGCCAGGCGGAGAAGGTCGCGACCGCGATGCGCGTGTCGAACCCCGGCTGCTACCCCACCGGTTTCCTCGCGCTTGTCGCGCCTCTGATCGCGGCCGGTCTCATCCCCGCCGACCTCCCGCTGAGCGTTAACGCGACCTCTGGTTACTCGGGCGGCGGCAAGGCGATGATCGCGGCGTTCGAGAATGGCGAGCCTGCGACGGCCTTCCGCGCCTACGCGCTAGGCCTTGCGCACAAGCATATCGCCGAGATGACCCAGCATGCGGGCCTAACGCACGCACCGATCTTCGCACCCGCCGTGGCGAATACGTATCGCGGCATGGTCGTCGAAGTGCCGTTGCACCTCCACGCCCTGCCCGGCCGCCCTACGCTCGCGGCGATCGAAGACGTGTTGCGCGGTGCGTTCGATGGCTCGAAGCTCATCTCGGTTGCCCCCGGCGATATCGGCTCGGTCGATATCGAAGAGAATGCAGGGACCGATCGTCTGACGCTGCGGGTATGTGGCAACGACGCCGTCGGTCATGCGCGGCTGGTCGCGACGCTCGACAATCTCGGAAAGGGCGCCGGCGGTGCCGCGGTCCAGAACCTCAACATCATGGCCGGGGTCGATCCCGTAGCCGGCCTCGTTTTCTAGGACCGGCGTTTTCCGCCCGGTCCATCGCCAAATCCAGGAGCTTCCATGCACCGTAATCCCGTAGCCAAGCTGCTCCTGTTCGGCGCGACCGGCGATCTCGCGCAGCGCATGCTGCTGCCCTCGCTCTATGGGCTGCACGCCGATGGGTTGCTGCCCGAGGAACTGACGATCACCGGTGCCGCGCGTCATGAGCATGACGACAAGGATTACCGCAAGTTCGCCAAGAAGGCGCTCGACGAGTTCCTGCCCGAGGATCGCAAGGACGAAAGCGCGATCGGGACGTTCCTCGACCGGATCTTCTACCAGCCAACCGACCTGTCGGATCCGGCGAGCTTCCAGCCGCTGGCGGACAAGATCGGCGATATCTCCGGCGGGCTGGCGATCTACCTGTCGACCGCGCCATCGCTGTTCGAGGCCGCGATCGAAGGTCTGCATAAGGTGGGTCTTGCCGGCGAGACGGTCCGCGTCGGACTCGAGAAGCCGCTCGGCTACGACCTTGAGACGAGCCGCGAGATCAACGATGCGGTCGCGAAGGCTTTCCCGGAAGATCGGACCTATCGGATCGATCATTATCTCGGCAAGGAAACCGTCCAGAACATCCTCGCGCTGCGCTTCGGCAACTCGTTCTTCGAGCCGGTGTGGAACGCGCAAGGGATCGACAACGTCCAGATCACGATCTCGGAGACGGTCGGGCTCGAAGAGCGCGCGGGCTATTACGAGACGGCGGGTGCGCTGCGCGACATGGTCGCCAACCATATGCTCCAGTTGCTCGCGCTGATCGCAATGGAGCCGCCCGCACGCTTCGAGGGCACGGATGTCCGCGACGAAAAGTCGAAGGTGTTTCGCTCGCTGCGCATGATCAAGCCCGAGGAGGTCCCGCACGTCACGGTCACCGGCCAGTACGGCGAAGGCGCGGTAAAGGGGAAGTTCGTCAAGAGCTACTCGGATGAACTCGGCCAACCATCGACCACCGAGACGTTCGTCGCGATCAAGGCGCATGTCGACAACTGGCGCTGGCAGGGCGTGCCATTCTATCTGCGCACTGGCAAGCGCATGGCGACGCGCCGCAGCGAGATCGCGATCCAGTTCAAGGCGGTGCCGCATTCAATGTTCGCCGGGCGTGGCGGGTTGTTGCAACCCAACATGCTGATCATCCGCCTCCAGCCGGAGGAATATATCCAGCTGCTCGTGATGGCGAAGGAACCGGGTCTCGACCGCGAGGGCGTCCGCCTACGCGAGGTTCCGCTGAACCTGAGCATGGATGCCGAGTTCGCCGGCTCGCGTCGGCGGATCGCGTATGAGCGGCTGCTGCTCGACCTGATCGAGGGCGACCAGACCTTGTTCGTGCGCCGTGACGAGGTCGAGGCGCAATGGACCTGGATCGACGCGATCCGCGAGGGCTGGAAGGCCAACGCGATGAAGCCCAAGAGCTATGCCTCGGGTAGCTGGGGTCCGTCGGCCGCGATCGCGCTGACCGAGCGCGACGGCGTGACCTGGCAGGACGACTGAGTTTGTTTCTTTCCGTTCGTCCCGAGTAGCCTTCGAGCGAAGTCGAGAAGGCGTATCGAGGGATCGGCCCGATTGTGGCATTGTACCTCGATACGGGCTCTCGGCTTCGCTCGATCCCTACTCGGCACGAACGGCATTTTTGACAGCAATTTTCTGAGTGAGTTCAAGTTTATGACCGAAATCGAATGGTGGGAATATGACGACGCGGGCGAGCTCGCCAACGCAGTTGCGGGCGATATCCAGTTCGTCATCGAGAGCGCACTCGACGCGCGCGGCTCGGCAGTGATCGCGCTGGCGGGCGGCAAGACGCCGTTCGCTGCGTATGAGAAGCTCGCCCAGGCGAAGCTCGACTGGAAGAAGGTCACGATCATCCCCGGCGACGAGCGGATCGTGAAGCTCGGCGATCCGCTGTCCAACGTAACCGCGCTGGCGAAGATCTTCCTGCCCAAGGGTGCGCGCGTGAAGCCGATCGTCCCCGAGGCGATGTCCGACTACAAGGCGGCCGGTCGCTCGGCGGATGCGCTGATGCAGGACCTGCACTGGCCGCTCGACTTCTGCCTGCTCGGCATGGGCGGCGACGGACATACCGCGTCGATCTTCCCCGGTCCCGATTACGACGAGGCGCTGAGCGGCCCGAAGGAACGTCGCGCGCTCGGCGTGATGCCAGATCCGCTGCCGCCCGAAGCACCGCTGGCACGCGTGACGCTGTCGGCTGCCGCCATCGCATCGTCGAAGGCGCTGATGATCATGATCACCGGCGACGCGAAAAAGAAGGTCCTCGAAGTGGCGATCGAACAGGGGCCGTCGTCGTCCTACCCGATCGGCCGCGTACTCGCTGAGGTCGAGCTGCCGGTCGACGTGCACTGGGCGCCGTGACGATGCTGAACGCCGTCGTCTCCGCGGTCACCGACCGGATCATCGAGCGCTCGCGCGACAGCCGCGCCGCCTATCTCGCGTTGATCGAGCGCGAGGCGGCGGCGCAGGTCCGGCGCCCGGGTCTGGGCTGTGCGAACCTTGCGCACGCCTATGCCGGGACCGAGGAAGACCGCGACGCGATGAAGGCCGATGCCGGCATGAACATCGGCATCGTCACCGCGTATAACGACATGCTGTCGGCTCACGCTGTCTATTATCGCTACCCCGAGCTGATGAAAATCTGGGCGCGCGAAGCGGGTGCGACCGCGCAGGTCGCGGGCGGCGTGCCGGCGATGTGCGACGGCGTGACGCAAGGCTATCCGGGGATGGAGCTGTCGCTGTTCAGCCGCGACACGATTGCGCTGAGCACCGCGATTGCGCTGTCTCACGGCACGTTCGAGGGTGCCGCGCTGCTCGGCATCTGCGACAAGATCGTGCCGGGTTTGCTAATGGGCGCGCTGCGCTTCGGGCATTTGCCGATGGTACTGATTCCCGGCGGGCCGATGCCGACCGGCTTGCCGAACAAGGCCAAGGCTGCGGTCCGCGAGAAATTCGCGGAAGGGCTGGTCGGGCGTGACGAGCTGCTCGAAGCCGAGATCGGCGCGTATCATTCGAAGGGCACGTGCACCTTCTACGGCACGGCGAACACCAACCAGATGATGATGGAGGTCATGGGCCTCCACATGCCGGGCGCGGCGTTCGTCAATCCGGGCACCAAGCTGCGCCAGGAACTGACGCGGGCGGCGGTGCACCGGCTGGCGAAGATCGGCGCGCGCGGCGATGCGTATCGGCCGCTCGGGCATTGCGTTGACGAGAAGGCGATCGTGAACGCCGCGGTCGGCCTGCTCGCGACGGGTGGCTCGACCAATCACCTGCTCCACGTTCCAGCGATCGCGCGCGCTGCGGGGATCATTATCGACTGGGAGGATTTCGACCGCCTCTCTTGCGCGGTCCCGCTGATCGCGCGCGTCTATCCCAACGGCTCGGCGGACGTGAACGCGTTCGAAGCGGCGGGCGGCATGCCCTATGTGATCCGCGAGCTGCTCGGCGAAGGGCTGTTACACGGCGACATCATGACGATCGGCGGCGAGGACCTGTCGGCGTATGCGAAGACCGCGGTGGTCGACGGCGACACGCTCGGCTGGCGCGACACGCCCGACAGTGGCGACGAGACGATCCTGCGTCCTGCGACCGCGCCGTTCTCGCCGGATGGCGGCATGCGGATCCTCGCGGGCAATATCGGCCGTGCGTGCATCAAGGTGTCGGCGGTCGAGCGCGAGCGGTGGATCGTCGAGGCGCCTGCGGTGGTGTTCAACGACCAGTTGGATGTGATCGAGGCGTTCAAGCGGGGCGAGTTGGACAAGGACGTCGTCGTCGTCGTCCGGTTCCAAGGGCCGCGCGCGAACGGGATGCCGGAGCTGCACAAGCTTACGCCGCCGCTGGGAGTGTTGCAGAATCGCGGGTTCAAGGTTGCGCTGGTCACTGACGGACGCATGTCGGGGGCGAGCGGGAAAGTGCCGTGCGCGATCCATTGCTCGCCCGAGGCGCTGCTCGATGGTGCGATCGGGTTGATCCGAGACGGTGACATGATCCGGGTGGACGCAGTTAAGGGTACGCTGGAGGCACTGGTCGATGCCGACGAGTGGGCGACGCGCCGCATGGTCGCGATACCGCCGCCGGTTAGTGGCATGGGCCGCGAGCTGTTCGGCATGTTCCGCGGGCTTGCCGACGAGGCCGAAAAGGGTGCGTCGGCAATGCTGGCGGGCGCTGGGCTTTAGAACGTCACACACGCCGCCGTCGCCTCAGCCACACCCCGTCATCCCGGCGAAAGCCGGGACCTCGCTCCACGGGGACGGACTATGCGGCTTGAGATCCCAGCTTTCGTTGGGATGACGGGGGCGGCGGTAATGATAAAATCGGACGGAGGATGACATGGAAATCGTAGCGGCGGATATCGGCGGCACGCATGCGCGCTTCGCGATCGCCGAGGTCGAGAACGGACGCGTCGTGTCGCTCGGCGAGCCTGCGACGCTGAAGACCGCAGACCATGCGTCGTTGCAAACCGCGTACCAGGCGTTCGAGGCGGGCCTCGGCCGTCCCCTCCCCCGCGCGCTCGCGATCGCGGTCGCATCGCCGGTCGCGAACGATGTCATCCGGCTGACCAACAACCCGTGGATCATCCGCAAGTCGCTGATCACCGAACGGCTGAAGGCCGACCAGTGGGTGGTCGTCAACGATTTCGGCGCGGTCGGTCATGCCGTCGCACAGGTGCCCAGCAGCGACTTCATTCATCTCTGCGGGCCCGATACGCCGCTGCCATCCGAGGGCATCACGACGATCTGCGGTCCCGGCACCGGGCTCGGCGTCGCGCAGTTGCTGCGGCGCAAGAACGGCTATCAGGTCCTGGAGACCGAGGGCGGGCACATGGACTTCGCCCCGCTCGACGGGATCGAGGATGCGCTGCTGAAGCGGCTACGAAAGACGTTCACGCGGGTTTCGGCGGAGCGCGTCGTCGCCGGGCCCGGCATCGTCGCGATCTACGAGACGCTCGCCGCTTTGGAAGGCCGCGCGGTGCCAAGTCATGACGACAAGACGATCTGGACCGAGGCGATCGACGGTACCGATTCGATCGCGCTCGCCGCGCTCGACCGGTTCTGCCTCGCGCTCGGCGCAGTCGCTGGCGATCTCGCGTTGGCGCAAGGCGCAAAGGCGGTCGTGATCGCAGGCGGCTTAGGCTTCCGGATCAAGGATCGTCTGATTCGCTCGGGCTTCGACCAGCGGTTCGTCGCCAAGGGTCGTTTCCAGGGCATGATGGCGGCGTTGCCCGTCAAGCTCATCACCCATCCCCAGCCCGGCCTGTTCGGCGCCGCGGCCGCCTTTGCACAGGAACATACCCAATGACCGCCACTATCGCCGACATCATGCAGACCAGCGCCGTCATCCCGGTGCTGGTGATCGAGGACGCCGCGCTCGCACGACCGCTCGCCGAGGCGCTGGTTGCCGGCGGTCTGCGCGTGCTCGAGGTGACGTTGCGCACCGGCGCCGCGCTGGAGGCGATCGCCGAGATGAAGAAGGTGCCGGGCGCGATCGTCGGCGCGGGGACCGTCGTCAACACGCAGCAGTTTGCGCAGGTCCGCGATGCTGGCGCGGAGTTCATCGTCTCGCCGGGCCTGACCGAACGCCTCGCCACGCCGATCATCGAGAGCGGTATTCCGTTCCTGCCGGGGATCGCCAACGCCGCGGACATCATGACCGGACTCGACCTGGGGCTGACGCACTTCAAGTTCTTCCCGGCCGAGGCGAATGGCGGATTGAAGGCGCTGAAGGCCTTGGCGGCGCCGTTCTACCAGTGCAGCTTCTGCCCGACCGGTGGCATTACCGAGGCGAGCGCGCCCGAGTGGCTGGCGTTCAAGCCGGTGCTCTGCGTGGGGGGGAGCTGGGTAACCGGCGGGACGATGGCCGAGATCGAGATCAAGGCTCGTGCGGCTAACGCTTTACGGGCCTAGTCGTCATCCCAGCGAAAGCTGGGATCTCGTGCCACACAGTCCGTCCCTGCGGCCTGATATCCCAGCTTTCGCTGGGATGACGAGAGTGAGTCGGAACACCCGCGCTACATCTCACCGCGGGCTTTCCGGATCGCGTACCATTTCTTCACGTTGGCGTTGTGTTCGGCCAGCGTGTTCGCAAACACGTGGCCGCCGGTGCCGTCTGCTACGAAGTAGAGCGCCTGGGTCTGCGCCGGGTCGAGCACCGCGTCGATCGAAGCGCGGCCTGGGTTGGCGATCGGGCCGACTGGCAGGCCGGCTTCGGCGTAGGTGTTGTAGCCGTTCTTCGCATGCAGTTCCGACCGCAGGATGCGACGGCCCAGCGGGCGGCCCTTGGTGATCGGGTAAATCACCGTGGGGTCGGCCTGGAGCGGCATGCCGTTGCGCAGGCGATTGCCGTAGACTGCGGCGACGGTGCGGCGTTCGGAGGGCTTGCCGGTTTCCTTCTCGACGATCGAGGCGAGGATGATCGCCTGTTCTGGCGTGCTCACCGCGATACCGGGCTTGCGCGCGGCCCAGGCCGTGGCGAGGTAGGCCTTCATCGCCGCCTGCATCCGCGTGACAACCGATGCGCGGGTGTCGCCAGCTTGGAAGGCGTAGCTGTCGGGGAGAATCGAGCCTTCCGCCGGGACGGGCACGGTGCCGGTGAGGCCATCCGCCTTCGCCAGCGCGTCATGGACGAGGACGGAAGGATAGCCTTCGGGGACGACGACGAGGCGCTGGACGACCTTGCCGCCCTGCATCAGCTTGAGGATGTCGGACTGGCTGGTGTGCGGCGCAATGCGGTATTCGCCGGCCTTGATCGGGTCGCCCGAGCCGAACACGCGGGCGTACAGGCGGAAGCGTCGAGCCGAGGGGATCGCGCCGGCCTTTTCGAGTTCGGTGGCAGCGCCGGCCAGCGTGCTGCCTTCGCCGATCTGCACGGTCAGCGTGCGGGGAGCTGGGCCAGCGCCGCCCCAGCCTTGGACGACCAGGAACAGCGCTACGACTGCCGCTAGGCCGATGATCAATCCGAGACAGCCGACCTTACGCATTGGTACTCCTTGGATCCCCGTGAAGGCGGGGACCCAGACTGGGCCCCCGCCTTCGCGGGGGGAGCAAGCTATTATCGGACCTTGGTCATCACCAGCGACGCGTTGGTGCCGCCGAAGCCGAACGAATTGTTCAGTACCGCGCGGACTTCGCGCTTCTTGGCCACGTGGGGCACGAGGTCGACCCCCACGCAGCTGTCGCTCGGATTGTCGAGGTTCAGCGTCGGCGGGACGATCTGATCGCGCAGCGCGAGGATGCAGAAGATGCTCTCGACCGCGCCGGCACCGCCGAGCAGATGGCCGATCGCGGACTTGGTCGACGACATCGACAGACCCGAGATCGCATCGCCGAACAGGCGACGGACCGCACCCAGTTCGAGCTCGTCGCCGAGCGGCGTCGAAGTGCCGTGCGCGTTGATGTAATCGATGTCCTCGAGCTTGAGGCCCGACTTCTTGATCGCCATCTGCATCGAGCGGAACGCGCCGTCACCTTCCGGATGCGGTGCGGTCACGTGGTACGCGTCGCCCGACAGGCCGTAGCCGATCACCTCGGCGTACATCTTCGCGCCACGTGCCTTGGCGTGCTCATATTCCTCGAGCACCAGCACGCCGGCACCCTCGCCCATCACGAAGCCGTCGCGATCCTTGTCGTAGGGACGCGAAGCCTTCTCAGGCGAATCGTTGAAGTTGGTCGACAGCGCGCGCGCCTGTGCGAACCCGGCGATGCCGAGCGGGCAGACAGTGCCCTCCGCGCCGCCTGCGAGCATCACGTCGGCATCGTCCATTGCGATCATCCGCGCTGCATCGCCAATGGCGTGCGCGCCGGTCGAGCAGGCGGTGACGACCGCGTGATTCGGACCGCGCAGGCCGTATTTGATCGAGACCTGACCCGAAATCAGGTTGATCAGGCGACCATGGACGAAGTGCGGCGACACGCGACGCGGGCCCTTGGTGTGGAGCACGATCGATTCGCTCTCGATGCCCGGGAGGCCGCCGATGCCCGAGCCGATCGAGACGCCGGCACGCCAGCTCTCTTCAAGCGTCATTTCGGTCAGTCCGGCGTCTTCCAGCGCCTGACCAGCCGCGTCGATGCCGTAGATGATGAACGGATCGACCTGGCGCTGGACCTTGTGGTCGACGCGCTTGCCGGGATCGAAGCCGTACTCGTGGTCGGCCGGCTTCACCTCGCAGGCGATGCGGCACACCTGATCAGACGCGTCGAAGCGCGTGATCGGGCCCGCGCCCGACTTGCCGGCGAGGATATTCGCCCAGGCCGTTTCAACATCCGCCCCCAGGGGGGTGACCAGGCCTAGCCCGGTTACGACGACACGCCGCATGGCTTCAAACTCCGTCTGCTCTCAAAACGAAACGGCTCCCCGCCCTCTTTGCCCAAGGACGGGGAGCCGCTCAAATCACACCCTTCAGGGCAGGTCCAAAGGTTTGAACCCTAGACCCTGATCAGGCCTTGTGCTCGTCGATGTAGGTGATGGCGTCCTTGACGGTCGCGATCTTCTCGGCGGCATCATCGGGGATCTCGACACCGAACTCTTCCTCGAACGCCATGACGAGTTCGACGATGTCGAGGCTGTCTGCGCCCAGGTCGTCGATGAAGCTCGCGTCCTCGGTCACCTTGTCGGCTTCGACGCCGAGATGCTCGACGACGATCTTCTTCACGCGGTCAGCTGTCTCGCTCATGGTAGTTCCCTCTTCAAATCTGGGGGTTTTCGGTATTTCCTGAACGCACCTAGAACGCGGCAGTTCAGCGCGCAAGTTCAGATCATCGCCATCCCGCCGTTCACGTGCACGGTTTGTCCCGTGACATAGCCGGCTTCACGGCTGGCAAGGTACACGATCGCCGCGCCGATGTCTGCGCCTTCGCCGAGCCGGCCGGCCGGAATCTTCGCGGTGAGCGCGGTCTTCTGCGCATCTGGCAGCGCGTCGGTCATCGGCGAGGTGATGAAGCCGGGCGCGACGCAATTGACGGTGATGCCACGGCTGGCGAGTTCCTGCGCCATCGATTTCGACATGCCGATCAGGCCCGCCTTCGATGCGGCGTAGTTCGCCTGGCCGGGATTGCCGGTGACGCCGACGATCGAGGTGACCGAGATCATCCGCCCGAACCTGGCCTTCATCATTGGCTTGGCGGCGGCGCGCATGAGGCGGAACGCGGCTTCGAGATTGACGCGGATGACGCTGTCCCACTCGTCGTCCTTCATCCGCATCGCGAGATTGTCGCGGGTGACGCCGGCGTTGTTGACGAGAACGTCTAGCTTGCCGCCGAGGGCTTCGACGGCTTGCGGGACGAGTGCGTCGACGACAGCGGCGTCGGAGAGGTTGCAGGGGAGCGCGACGTGGTCGCCACCGAGGCTGGCGCGGAAGGCTTCGAGCTTGTCGGCGTTGGAGCCGGATAGCGCCAGGCGTGCGCCCTGAGCGGCCAGGGCCTTGGCGATCTCGGACCCGATCCCGCCGGATGCCCCGGTGACGAGGGCGGTCATGCCTGTGAGGTCGAACATTTGTCAGTCTCCAAGAAGGGTGTTCACGCGGAGACGCGGAGACGCGGAGGGGCGATGGTCGTTGACGATCCGTCGCACACCCTCCTTGAGCGTCGCGCCACCGAAATTGATAAGCAGCCCGACGGGCTGCTTGGTGAGGCGTAGATAAGTCAACAATTGTTTGCCGTGGACTGCGGTCAGTTGCTCTACCGATTTGATTTCAACGAGAAGGCGTTCATCGACCAGGAGATCGATCCTGAAGGCCGCTTCGAACCGCATGCCATCGAATTCGATGTCTACCGGTCGCTGCCGCGCCACGTGGTAACCCAGACTGGCAAGCTTACCCGCCAAGACCAGCTCGTAGACGCTTTCGAGGAGCCCCGGACCCAGCTCGCGGTGGATGCGAAGGGAGAGATCGAGCACATCGCCACTGATCTGATCGATTTCTCTCAAATCTTCTCTCCGCGGCTCCGCGTCTCCGCGTGATCACATCTTCTTCACGAGTTCCTCGATGTCGTCCATCGTGATCACGCTCGTCGTTTCGACGTCGGGGGCGATGCGCTTGACCATCGGGCTGAGCACCTTGCCGCCGAATTCGACGAAATGGCCCACCCCCGCCGCATGCATCGCCAACACCGATTCGCGCCAGCGGACCATGCCGGTGACCTGCTGGACCAGCAGGTGACGGATCGCGCCGGGGTCGGCGACGGCGGTCGCGTCGACGTTGGCGAAGACGGGAACGAGCGGCGCGCGGAGGTCGGCGTCGAGGAGCGCCGCTTCCATGGCTTCGGCGGCGGGTTGCATCAGGGGGCAGTGGAAGGGGGCGGATACTGGGAGCAATACCGCGCGCTTGGCGCCTAGGTCCTTAGCCAGCGCGATGGCCTTTTCGATGGCAAGGCGGTGGCCGGAGATGACGACCTGCGAAGGGTCGTTGTCGTTGGCGACGGCGCAGATCAGTTCGGGGCCGCCTTCCGCCAGGATCGCGTCGACCGCGGCGCCAGCGATGACCTGCGCCTTTTCGAGGTCCGTGCCGAGCAGCGCGGCCATCGCGCCCTCGCCTACCGGGACAGCAGCCTGCATCGCGCGGCCGCGGAGTTTCAGGAGGCGGGCGGTGGTCGACAGGTCGAGCGCACCGGCAGCGCACAAGGCGGTATATTCGCCGAGGCTGTGGCCGGCGACGTAATCCGCCTTGTCGGCAAGGCGGATGCCGCCTTCCTTCTCGGCGACGCGCAGGGTCGCGATTGCGTTCGCCATGATCGCTGGCTGCGCGTTCTCGGTGAGGAGCAGGTCGTCCGCGGGCCCTTCGCTCATCAGGCGGAACAGATGCTGGCCGAGCGCCTCGTCGACTTCGGCGAAGACCTCGCGGGCGGTGGCACTGGCGTCGGCGAGCGCCTTGCCCATGCCGACAGACTGGCTCCCCTGGCCGGGGAAGATGAACGCGCGCATGGCCTCTCCTCTGTGTTCGGTCTTCGTTTGAACGCGGGGCCTATAAAGGTGCGCGTCGAGTTGCAACCTGAACGAACCCCGCGGCCTTGCGACAATATGCGACCATTTCGCCGACCTTGCGACAAGCGCCTGCGACAATCGGCTCCCAAATTATGGAGGACGCCGCAGCAACGGCGCCGTGTTTTCAACGGGAGATTATCATGAAGACGTTCATCCTCAGCGCACTTGCCGCTACCCTCGTCGCCAGCCCACTGCTCGCCGCGGCGCCTGCCGAAGCGCAGCAGCGCCGCGAAGTGACCACCGTGCGCCACAACGACAATGGCCGCACCGTCGTCACCAAACGCACCGTCGTCCGCACGCCGCAGTATCGCAACTGGCGCGCCGGCCAGCGCTTCGATCGTCGCCAGGCGCAGAACTACCGGGTCATCACGACGTACCGCAACTATCGCCTCGCCGCCCCGCCGCGTGGCAGCCAGTGGGTCCGCTCGGGCAACGACGCGTTGCTGATCAACGGTCGCGGCAACGTGGTCCAGGTTCGTGGCGGCGCGTTCCGGTAACGCCACAACCCCGTCATCCTGACGAAAGTTGGGACCCAGGGGTACGAGACGCCGTCCTCCTTGGCTCTGGATCCTGACTTTCGTCAGGATGACGGTAGCCGAGAGGACGAGCGGACACCTTGCCTTTCCCCGATAAACGGGTAAGGCGCTCTGCAACCGGGGTGAGAGATTCGCGTCTCTCGCCCCTGTTTGCATTCTAGACGACAGCCGGAGGGGTGCACGCATGGGGCGTGTATCAGCGATCGGCCAAGACGAAGGACAAGACATGGCTCTTTACGAGCACGTGTTCCTTGCGCGCCAGGATCTGGCACAAGCGCAGGTGGACGCACTGGCGGAAATCGCCACCAAGATCGTGAACGACAACGAAGGTCGGGTCGTAAAGACCGAGAACTGGGGCCTGCGTTCGCTGGCGTACAAGATCGCCAAGAACCGCAAGGCGCACTATGTCATGCTCGAGATCGATGCCCCGGGCAGCGTGATCGCAGAGCTGGAGCGCCAGACCCAGATCAACGAAGACATCATCCGTTATATGACGGTCAAGGTCGACACCCTCGAAGAGGGCCCGACCGTGATGATGCGCAAGCAGGATCGTGACCGCGAGCGTCGTGGCGACCGTGAAGGTGGCCGTGAGGGCCGTCCCGATCGTGGCGATCGTCCGGACCGTGGTCCCCGTCGTGACCGCGAAGAGGGAGCTGAATAATCATGGCACGTCCATTCTTCCGCCGCCGCAAGAGCTGCCCGTTCTCCGCCAAAGACGCTCCCCGGATCGACTATAAGGACGTCCGGTTGCTGCAGGGCTTCGTGTCCGAGCGTGGCAAGATCGTCCCGTCGCGTATCACTTCGGTGGCCGCAAAGAAGCAGCGCGAACTGGCCCAGGCCATCAAGCGTGCGCGTCATCTGGGCTTGCTGCCCTACATCGTTAAGTAAGGAGCGCCCACATGGACGTCATTCTGCTTGAGCGCGTCGAAAAGCTTGGTGCTATCGGCGACGTGGTGAAGGTCAAGGACGGTTACGCGCGTAACTTCCTGCTTCCCAACAAGAAGGCGCTTCGTTCGAACGAAGCCAACCGCAAGGTGTTCGAGTCGAACCGTGCGAAGATCGAATCGGACAACGCATCGCGTCGCAGCGATGCCGAGACCGAAGCGAAGACCTTCAACGACGCGACCGTGACCCTGATCCGTCAGGCGTCGAACACCGGTCAGCTCTACGGTTCGGTCGCGGTGCGCGATCTGGTCGATGCGCTGGTGGCCGACGGTCACAAGGTCGGCAAGTCGGCGATCGTGCTCGACAAGCCGATCAAGGCGATCGGTGTCTACACCGTCAAGGTCTCGCTGCACCCCGAGGTGTCGGTGGCCGTCAAGGTCAACGTCGCTCGCTCGCCTGAAGAGGCCGAGATGCAGGCTTCGGGCGTCGACGTGATGTCGTCGATGTTCGAGCGCGACGAGGCTGGCTTCGTCGAGGATTACGATCCGAACGCAGAGCCCGGCGCGACCGCCGAAGCACCGCGCGACCAGGAGGAAGAGGCGCAGGGTTGATCCCTTCGCTTCCCTTCTTGGCTTGCATAGAAAGGCCCGCCCGGAGCGATCCGGGCGGGCCTTTTCTTTTGTGCTTTTGCGATCCGGCTCAGGGGCAGGTTACGCAGGCGCCGATCATTGCTGCGAAGGGGATGAGGGCGCAGAGGATGGGGACTAGGTGTTTCATGACCGGGTGACTCTTGGGGGTGTTATCCGGTTAATGCTCGGGGTGTAGAAAGGTTGCCGGGACGTGAACGAATTTTGTACCGATCGGTTTTCGGTGCGGGAGAAGCCACCCTCCACCACCACCCCGGCGGAGGCCGGGGCCCAGTTGGGAAAGCTTGAGTAACGGATCGCAGCGTCCATCATCCGCTTCCCCCAACTGGGCCCCGGCCTTCGCCGGGGTGGTGGTACTCAGAGGTCAGCTTTCGACGTTTTCAGGCTTTTCGATCAGCGCAGGCCCCTCGCCTAACGCCAGCGCATCGACCGACGACACATCCTCCAAGTCCCGCGCGCCAGTCTCGATGTTCAGGTCGCGGAACTTGCGCCCCGTCACCATCAGGCGGCCGTTGAACGAATTGGTGAAGCCGTTGAAGTTCTTCACCGCGCTGTTGAGGCCGACGCCGACCTTCCGCAGGTCGTCCGCCACCTTGGCGAGGCGATCGTGCATTTCCTTGCCAAGCTCGCCGATCTTGCGCGCTTCGTTGGCGAGTTTTTCCTGGCGCCAGACCGCTGCGACCGTGCGGGCGATCGCGATCAGGTTCGTCGGAGTCGCCAGCAGCACGCGCTTTTCGAAGGCGAAGTCCCAGAGCGTCGGGTCGTGTTCGAGCGCGGCGGAGAGGAAGTGTTCGCCGGGGACGAACATTATGACGTAGTCCGGCGTGTCCGCGAACTGGCTCCAATAGGCCTTGTTGCCGAGGCCGTTGACGTGCGCGCGCATCGAGGCTGCGTGGGCAGCCAGGCCGATCAGGCGTTCGGCGTCGTCGACCGCGCCGAATGCGTCCTGGTAGGCGTTAAGCGAGACCTTCGCGTCGATCACCAATGCTCGACCGCCGGGGACGCGGATGATCGCGTCGGGGCGGAGTCGGGCACCGTCGTCGCCCACCGCTACCGAGACCTCCGTCTGGAAGTCGGTGTGTTCGCTGAGGCCGCAGGTTTCCAGGACGTTCTTGAGTTGTTGCTCGCCCCAGCGGCCGCGGGACTTGGGGGCGTTGCGGAGCGAGTTGACGAGTTTGGCGGCTTCGGTCGAGACCTTTTCCTGGCCCAGGCGCATCTGTTCGATCTGGCCCTTGAGGTCGCCGAACGCGTCGCGGCGCTCGGCCTCGACCTTGGCGACGCCCTCCTCGTAACGTTGCAGGCGGTCGCTTACCGGTTGGAGCATTGACTTGAGGTTCAGGCCGGCGGATGCTTCGGACTGGCGGAAGCGGGCGTCGGCGCGTTCGAGGAAGGTCTTCTGCGCGTCGCTCAACAGCTTGTTGGCGACGTCGCCGAACTGCGCGGCCATGACGTCCTTCGCCTCGCGGAGTTCGAGCAGGCGCGCTTCGAATGCCTCGCCTTGGGCTTTGAGCGTCGCGATTTCGGTGCGGGCGGCGTCTCGGTCGGCGCGGATCGTCGCGAGATCGAGGCGGAGACGATCGGTGTCGGTTGCGCGCTCGGCGTTCTGCGCGCGGAGCGTGGCGAGGTCCTGCATCGCGGCGTTGCGTTCGCGCTCGACCGCATCGCGCGCGGTGCGGATGAGGTCGGCGTCGGCGACCTTGGTCTGCGCGACGGCGAGTTCGCTGGCGAGGGTTGCGGCTCGGCGGGAGGCTAGCAGCCAGCCGAGGAGGATGCCGGCGGCTAGCGCGAGGACGGCGATGATGGCGAACTCAGCCATTTTGCGCCCGCGAATTTAGCTGGAAGTGCACAAAGTGCAGACGCTGGCGCAGCAATTTCTCAGGGGAGAATGTGCGCATCGGCGAGCGGGTTTGGGAAGGAGATGAAGACGTCATGGGTGGAACATACGTCGAACGATTGATGTAGGACAATCGGAATATGTTGTTCTTCCCGCGGAGGCGGGGGTCCAGGGTTACGGGCGGCGGCGCTCGTGGTCCTGGGCCCCCGCCTTCGCGGGGGAACTAGGGAGAGCGCTGCCGCCCCGCCCGTCAGCACCCCCCCAGAAAAAACACCACCCCGGCAGAGGCCGGGGCCCAATTGGAAAGGTCGTGGTAACGAACGACTGCGCTCAGTTGGCGACGTCCCCCAATTGGGCCCCGGCCTTCGCCGGGGTGGTTGTGGATTGGGTGAATAAGCCGCGCTCTCAGGGACACACTCTCAACACAGAGAGCAGCGACTCCCCCTACCCTCACCCCAGCTTGCGCTGCTTCGCCAGCCTCTTCAGCACCATGTCCCGCTTCAGGCGGCTGATGTGGTCGATAAACAATACGCCGTCGAGGTGATCGATCTCATGCTGCATGCAGGTGGACAGCAGTCCGTCGAAATCCTCCTCATGCGCCGCCCCGGTCTCGTCGAGCCACTTCACGCGGCACCGCGCCGGGCGCGCGACCTCGGCATATTGCTCCGGGATCGAGAGGCAGCCCTCGTTGTAGGTGGAGACCTCGTCGCTGACCGACAGGATCTCGGCGTTGATGTACGCCTTGGGGTTCTTGATCGGCTTGTCGTCCTCGTCCTTCTCCTCCTGGAGATCGATGACGAGGACGCGCTGCTGCACGCCGACCTGGGTCGCGGCGAGGCCGATGCCGTTGAAGTCGTACATCGTCTCGATCATGTCGGCGACGAGCGTGCGGATGGAGTCGTCGACCGTTTCCACCGGCTCGGCGACGAGGCGCAGGCGGGGATCGGGGACTTCGAGAACGGTCATGACGGTCATAGCGCGTCCGCTAAGGTACGCGTGGGCATCACGTCAAGCCGATGGGCGTCAAGCCATTGGCCTTCTGGCTCTTAATGCCTGCGCCAGCGTCCCCTCGTCGAGATAGTCGAGTTCGCCGCCGACCGGCAGGCCGTGTGCGAGCTGGGTGACGCGGACGGGGAAGCGTTCGATGCGCTCGGCGATGTAGTGCGCGGTGGTCTGGCCTTCGAGCGTGGCGTTCATCGCGAGGACGACTTCGTCGATGCCGCCGGCTTCGATGCGGCGGACGAGGCTGTCGATGCTGAGGTCCTCCGGGCGGATGCCTTCGAGCGCGGACAGCCGGCCGCCGAGGACGTGGAAGCGGCCGGGGAACAGGCGGGAGCGGTCTAGCGCCCAGAGATCGGCGACTTCTTCGACGACACACAGCGAGCGCTGGTCGCGGCGCGGGTCGGCGCAGATCGCACAGGGGTTGGTGGTGTCGACGTTGCCGCAGGTCGAGCAATTCTCCAGCCGCTCGTCGACCGCGGTCAGCGCCTCACGCAACGGACCCAGTGCTGCGTCGCGCTTCTTGAGCAGATGCAGCACGGCGCGACGTGCGGACCGGGGGCCGAGGCCGGGGAGCCGGGCCAGCGCCTGCGTCAGCGCCTCGATCTCGGGGGATGCCATAGGGAACAGATAGGGGGTTGCGCGGCTCCCCGCCAGCGTGTTCGAGAGGAGCCATGCGGATCATCTTCATGGGAACGCCGGACTTCGCAGTGCCGGTGCTGGAGGCCCTCGTCGCGGCGGGGCATGAATTGGTGGCGGCGTATTGCCAGCCTGCCCGGCCAGGGGGGCGGCGTGGGCGCGAACTGGTGCCGTCGCCGGTGCAGGTTCGGGCGGAGGCGCTAGGGATCGAGGTGCGGACGCCGGTGTCGTTCAAGGCGTCATTGCCGGAGGGACTGGAGGCTCGCGAGGCGTTTGCGGCCTTGAACGCGGACGTTGCGGTGGTTGCGGCCTATGGCCTCATCCTGCCGCGTGCGGTGCTGGAGGCGCCTAGGTTCGGGTGCCTGAACGTGCATGGGTCGTTGTTGCCGCGGTGGCGCGGGGCGGCGCCGGTGCAGCGCGCCATCCTCGCGGGCGATGCCGAGACGGGCGTCGGGATCATGCAGATGGAGGCGGGTCTGGATACCGGGCCGGTTCGGCTCGAGGGGCGGACGCCGATCGTCGGCAAGACTGCGGGGGATCTGACGTCTGAGCTGTCGACGATGGGGGCCCGGTTGATGGTCGAGGTGCTGGGCAACCTCGACGCCTACCCTGCCCGGCCGCAGCCCGAGGAGGGCGTCACCTATGCCGCGAAGATCGACAAGGCGGAGGCGCGGATCGATTTCGAGCGGTCGGCGATCGAGGTCGAGCGGCTGGTGCGGGCGATGAACCCGGCGCCGGGGGCGTGGTTCGAAGTTGCCGGCGAGCGGGTGAAGGTGCTGGCGGCGGACGTGTTGCCGTTCTCGTTCCTTGGGTGCGAAGGGCTGACGGTCAATGCCGAGCTGACGATCGGGTGCGGCGACGGGGCGATTCGGCCGACCCTGGTGCAGCGCGCCGGGCGCGGCGTGACCTCGGCGGAGGAAATGCTGCGCGGGTTTCTGATTCGGTCGGGGACGCAGCTTTGACGCGGTTCGCGTTGACGGTGGAATTCGACGGGCGGCCGTTCATGGGCTGGCAGCGGCAGAAGCATGGGCCGAGCGTGCAGGCAGCGCTGGAGGCGGCCGTGCTCAAGATGACCGGCGAAACCGCGTCGGTGCAGGCGGCGGGGCGGACCGATGCGGGCGTGCACGGGATGGCGATGCGCGCGCATGTCGACATTGCGAAGCCGCTCGCGGCATTTCGGTTGATGGAGGGGTTGAACGCGCTGGTGAAGCCGGCGCCGGTTTCGGTGCTGGCGTGCGAGGTGGTCGACGACGATTGGCATGCGCGGTTTTCGTGCATCGGGCGGTCGTACGAGTACCGGATCGTCAACCGGCGCTCGCCGCTGACGTTCGAGGCGGGGCTGGCTTGGCAGGTGCCGCAGTTGCTGGATGCGGACGCGATGGCGGAGGCTGCGGGGGCGCTGGTCGGGCGGCATGACTTCACGACGTTTCGGTCGGCGCATTGCCAGGCGGATAGTCCGGTGCGGACTCTTGATCGGCTTGAGGTGGTGCGGGAGGGGGAGCGGCTGTTCGTGTACGCGGCGGCGCGGTCGTTCCTGCATCATCAGGTGCGGTCGATGGTCGGGTGCCTGGCGCTGGTGGGCATGGGGCGCTGGGCGGTTGGCGATGTTGCTGCCGCGCTTGAGGCGAAGGATCGGGCGATGCTGGGGCTGAATGCCCCGCCCGATGGGTTGTTCTTCGTGAGTGCGGTTTATCCGGAGATTTAGCCAACGGCTTTGATCGCCACGCTTATCCTCCCCTGGCAGGGGAGGTGGCAGCGCGTTGCGCTGACGGAGGGGTGACCCGTTATCGATGGGGCGACACCCCTCCGTCGCTGCGCGACACCTCCCCTTACAGGGGAAGATGGTTAGCGGACGAACTTCGCGGCGAGTTCGACATGCGTCGACCAGCGAAACTGGCCAACCGGTTGCACCCAGTCGATCCGCCAACCCGCGTCGCACAGTTCCTTGGCATCGCGCGCGAAGCTGGCCGGATTGCACGATACATAGGCAATCACCGGCGTCTTGCACTCCGCCAGCGCCGTCGCCTGTTCGCGCGCGCCGGAGCGGGGCGGATCGATCACCACCGCGTCGAAGCGGTCGAGTTCGGCTACCGTCAGCGGGCGGCGGTAGAGATCGCGGTGTTCGGGGTAGACGGGCCGCTGGGTGCGGTGCGCGGCGGCCTTGAGCGAGCCAAGCGCGTCGCGCGCGCCTTCGGCGGCATAGACCTTGGCGGGGATCGCGAGCGTGAAGGTGCCGAGGCCGGCAAACAGGTCGGCGACCGTCGCGGGCTTGCCGATCGCTTCGAGCACGGCGGCGGTCAGCGCGGCCTCGCCGTCGGGCGTGGCCTGAAGGAACGACGCGGGCGGCAGCGGCACCGGGACGCCGCCGAGCGTGATCGTGACCGCGTCGGGCTCCCAGCGCGTCTCGGGCCCGAGACCGTCGTCGAAGGCTACGCGGGCGATCTTGTGGTCTTCGCAGAATTTGGTGAGCGCTTCGGCGGCGGGAAGGCCTTCGGGGGCGAAGCCAGTGATCAGGATGTCCGCGCCCTGGTCGGCGAGCGTCAGGTGGATGTCCGCGCGGCGGCGGAAGTTGAGGCGCTTGAGCAGTTGGCGCAAGGGCTGGACGAGCGCGAAGAGGCGCGGATCGAGGATCCAGCATTCCTTGATGTCGACGATCGTGTGCGCCTTCTCGGCGGTGAAGCCGAGCGTGATCTTGCCGCCCTTGGCCTCGGCATGGAGCGTCGCGCGGCGGCGGCTGCGTTCAGGGGAGATGTGCGGGGTGCGGATCGGGGCGGACAGATCCTGCCCGTCGAGCGCGGAGGCGATGCGGTCGGTGACGAACTCGGCATAGGTCTGGTCGTCGAGATGCTGGAGCTGGCAGCCGCCGCAGGTCGGGAAATGCACGCAGGGGGGCGTCTGGTGGTGCGGGCCGGGGATTACCGTGCCGTCGGCGGCGAGCGTGTCGCCGGGCGCCGAGAAGGCGGCGTGGCGGCCGTCGGCGGTCATGCCGTCGCCGCGGGCTGCGACGCGGATGACGGTGTCGATGTTTGTGTTGGAGGTCGAGTCAGTGGTCATGGGGCCGCTCTGGCGGACCGGAGCGCTTCCGCCAAGTCGTCGGCGATGAAAGCCGCGCCCAATCGGCGGGCAGCGTCACCGTGGAGCCACACTCCGGCGGCCGCAGCCTCAAGTGGTTCGAGCTTTGCGGCGAGCATCGCGCCGATTGCGCCGGCGAGAACGTCGCCGGTGCCGGCGGTGGAGAGCCAGTCGCTGGCCCCTTGCGCGATGCGGACGCGGCCGTCGGGCGCGGCGATGACGGTGTCGGCGCCCTTGAAGACTATGATAGCGTTGGCGCGGGTGGCGGCGTCGCGGGCTCGGGTGATCTTGTCATCATTGGATTTGCCGAAGAGCGCGTCGAACTCGCCGGCGTGTGGGGTGAGGATGACGGGGACCTTCAGGGCTTTGATGCGGTCGGGGTCGATCAGGCGGAGCGCGTCGCCGTCGATGATCAGCGGGTGGCCGGAGGTCAGCGCCACGTCGAGGCGAGCCCTGGCGGTATCGTCGCGACCGAGGCCCGGGCCGATGACGAGTGCGCCGATGCGATCGTTGGCGAGCGCGTGATCGGAGAACGGCGTGCGGACGAGCGCGTGGGGCGGGCCTTGGCTGTCTCCGAGTAAGGTCACGTAGCCGGCACCGGCGCGCATTGCTGCCAAGGCTGCGAGATCGGAAGCGCCGGACATGCTGCCGCCTATGATCGCGACCATGCCTCTCGTATATTTGTGCGAGTCGGGGCCGGGGGATAGGAGCGACGGGACCTTGAAGATTTCAGCTTGGCTGACGGTGGGGACGCCGATGTCGAGGAGACGAATTTGGCCGCAGTAGCGCGCGGCGGGCTGGAGGACGTGCGCTGGTTTCACAGCGCCGAGCGCGAGGGTGAGGTCGAAGACGGGCGGCGTGCTGAGCGCCTCCCCTGAGTCGGTGGCGAGGCCACTGGGCAGGTCAATGGCGATGCTCAGTTGCGCGGCGTTCGCGAGGGCATGGAGACACTCGACCACAGACCGTTCCCCCGCGGACGCGGGGGCCCAGGATAGGCCGCTAGCTGAGCCCTCGGGATTTAGCTGGGCCCCCGCGTCCGCGGGGGAACGGTTGGGGGTCGGTGTTGTACTGGCGTCGAGCGGACGCGTCAGGCCGGTGCCGAACAACGCGTCTACGAGGATCGGGGCGGGCTTTGCCCCCGCCAGCGTTTCGACCGCGCCTGGCCACCCTGCCCTCGCCGACTTCGCCGCATCCGTTTTCGGTTCCGACAGCGCCGCGACCCTGACCGAAACACCCATTTCCGCCAGCACGCGCGCCGCGACGTAGCCGTCGCCGCCGTTGTTGCCGGGGCCGCAGAGGATCAGAACTTCGTTCGTACCCGCCAGCCGGCGGACTACCTGAGCGATCGCGGTGCCGGCGCGCTCCATCAGCGTGTCCACGGAGACGCCGGTGGCGATGACCGCGTCCTCCGCCGCACGCATTTCGGCGGCTGTGAGGACCGGCTGGCCTTCGATCCCGATCATGACGGCTTCGTCGTACCCTTGACGGTGGCCGGGAGGCGGTAGCGGTTACCGCCCAGTGCGACCTCGATGCCGTCCGCGCCTATGACGGTGACCTTTGCCGCCTCGGCGCCGTCCGCGGCTATCACGCCGCGGCCGTCCTGCGTCACCAGCAACCGGCGGAAGGCTCCGTCGGGATGGCGGATCGTGAGGATCAGGCCATCCTTGCCTTGCGCCTGCTCGAACGTGCAGGTCGACGCGAACGCGGCTCCACCCTGTGCACAGGCGATGCGGCTGTCCCCGGCGGTTTCGGTGCGCTGCTTTGCCGCGACCTGTTCGCTGCTCGGCTGCCCCCGCCCGCACGCTGCGAGTGGGAGCGAGAGAAGCAGGGCAACCGTCGGTATTCGCTTAGATATCCGCGTAGACATGGGTTTCGGCTGCCGCTCCAGGATGCGTGACGGCACCCTTGTACGCCGGGCCGACGGTCTTCGCATAGCGCCAGAGTGCGCCCGACCCGTAATCGTTGGTGCGCGGCACCCACGCGGCACGGCGCGCCGCCATCACGTCCTCCGGAACGTCGAGGTCGATCGTACCGGCTTCGGCGTCGATGTGGATGATGTCGCCGTTCTCGACCAGCGCGATCGGGCCGCCGTCCGCTGCTTCGGGGCCGACATGGCCGATGCAGAAGCCGCGCGTGCCGCCCGAGAAGCGGCCATCGGTGATGAGCGCGACGCTCTCGCCCATGCCGAGGCCGTAGAGCGCGGCGGTGGTCGAAAGCATCTCGCGCATGCCCGGGCCGCCCTTTGGCCCTTCGTAGCGGATGACGATGACTTCGCCTTCGTTGATCTCGCGCTTCTCGACGGCGGCGAAGGTGTCCTCCTCGCAATCGAACACGCGCGCTGGTCCCGAGAACTGCAATCGGTGCATGCCCGCGACCTTCACGATCGCGCCATCGGGGGCGAGACTGCCGCTCAGGCCGACGACGCCGCCGGTTGGGGTCAGCGGGGTCTTGATGTCGTAGATCACCTTCTGGTCGGGGTTCCACGTCACCTGGTCGATGTTCTCGCCGAGCGACTTGCCCGTTACGGTGAGACAATCGCCGTTGAGGAAACCGCCGGCGAGCATCGTCTTCATCAGCATGTAGACGCCGCCGGCCTCGTACATGTCCTTGGCGACGTACTTACCTCCGGGCTTGAGGTCCGCGATGTAGGGCGTTGTCTTGAATATCTCGGCGACGTCGAACAGGTCGAATTCGATCCCGGCTTCGGACGCCATCGCGGGGAGATGCAGCGCCGCGTTGGTCGAGCCGCCGGTCGCGGCGACGACGCGGGCGGCGTTGATGAACGCTTCGCGCGTGCAGATGTCGCGTGGGCGGATGTTGTCGGCGAGGCACTCCATGACCTGCGCGCCGGCGGCCACGGCGATCTGTTCGCGCGTGGTGTAAGGAGCCGGCACCATGTTGCTGTTCGGGATCGACAAACCGATCGCTTCCGCGACGCAGGCCATCGTGTTCGCAGTGTATTGGCCGCCGCATGCGCCGTGGCCGGGACATGCGACCTTCTCGATCGCGTGGACCTCAGAGAGCGGGCACGCGCCAGCGGCGTATTTACCGACGATCTCGAACACGTCGACGACGGTGACGTCGCGGTCCTGATAGCGGCCCGGCAGGATCGAGCCGCCATAGACGAACACCGACGGGATGTTGAGGCGGAGCATTGCCATCATCATACCGGGGAGCGACTTGTCGCAGCCGGCGAACCCGACCAGCGCGTCGTAGCAATGGCCGCGGACCGAAAGCTCGACCGAGTCGGCGATGACTTCGCGGCTGACCAGCGAGGCCTTCATGCCCTGATGGCCCATCGCGATGCCGTCGGTGACGGTGATCGTATTGAAGCGGCGCGGCATGCCGCCACCCTGGATGACGCCGGCCTGCGCGGCATCGGCCTGCGCATCGAGCGTGGTGTTGCAGGGCGCGGAGTTGTTGCCGGCGGACGCGAGCGCGACGAACGGGCGGGCGATCTGCTCTTCGTCAAGGCCCATCGCGTAGTAATAGCTGCGGTGCGGGGCGCGTTCTGGGCCGACGGAGACGTGGCGGCTTGGCAGGCGCGATTTATCGAATGTGCGGGTCATGGCGAACGCCTATGTCGCGGGAGGGGGTATTTGCGCAAGAGAGTTGCGTCGATTTTTAAGTACGGGAGCTTTGGAAGGCGTTCGGGTTCATTCACAATCCTCTCCTGCAAGGAGAGGTGGCGCGAAGCGATGGAGGGGTATCGCGCCATCGAGAGCGGATCACCCCTCCGTCAGCGCTATGCGCTGCCACCTCACCTCGTAGGGGAGGATAGACAATCTCGACGCGCTCATGCCTCAGCGCGGTGGGAGAAGTCAGAGGCCTTCGAGAGCTTTCGCGACGCCGTCCATCGTGAAAGGCTTTTGCAACCGAGGGCGATCGCGAAATTCTGGCGCGACGCCGTCATCGCCGCCGCCGGTGGCGAAGACGAAGGGGACGCCTTTCGCGGCGAGCGCTTCCGCAACGGCCGTGCTCTTTTCGCCCCCGCGCAGGTTCACGTCGAGGATCGCGCCGTCGACGCCGCCCTCTTCGATCCGCTTGAGCGCATCGGCGACGGTATCGACCGAGCCGGCGACCCCCTTGTCCAGCACTTCGAGGAAATCCTCGAGCATCATGGCGATCAACGGTTCGTCCTCGACGATGAGGATCTGTTGGGTAGCGGTCATGGCTTCCGCATAGTCGGGATTGTTACGACTTGCCAACATCTTGTTCGAGTTAACGCGTAGCCAGCACGTCCCGTGCCGCTTCGGCGAGTTCCTGGACCGAGAATGGCTTCGGCAGGAACGCGACGTTGTCGAGGTCGATCGACTTGCGCAACTGCTCCTCGGCATAGCCCGACATGAACAGGATCGGCAGGTCGGGGAATTTCTCGCGCGCATGCCGCACCATCGTCGGGCCATCCATCTGCGGCATGACGACGTCGCTGATGAGCAGGTCGGGGCGGCCGTGTTTCTCCAGCACTTCCAGCGCGATCTCGCCGTTTTCCGCGGTCAGTACCGTATAGCCCTGCCGCGTGAGCGCGCGCTCGGCGACGGCGCGGACCATGTCCTCATCCTCGACCAGCAGGATCGTGCCCGTGCCCCACAGGTCGACCGGCTTCGGCGTGGGCTTGATGACCACGGGACGAGTCGCGGCGGGCGCCGCGTGGACCGGCAGGTACATCGAAAAGGTCGCGCCCTGCCCCGGCTTGCTGTCGGCGAAGATGTAGCCGCCGGATTGCTTGACGATGCCGTAGACCGTCGAGAGGCCGAGGCCGGTGCCCTTGCCGAATTCCTTGGTGGTGAAGAACGGCTCGAAGATCTTGGGCAGCACGTCGGGCGGAATGCCGGTGCCCGTGTCCTGGACGATCAGCGCGGTATAGTCGGCGACGGGCAGGATGTCGGACGCCATCTCTCGCACTTCGGCTGCGGGGACGGCGCGCGTGGTGATCGTCAGCACACCGCCGCCGCGCGCGTTCGCCGAGACGATCGCGTCGCGCGCGTTCACCGCGAGATTGACGACGACCTGCTCCAATTGGCCCGGATCGGCGCGGACCGGGCCGAGATTGCGGCCGTGCGTCATGTCGAGGCGGACGTTCTCGCCCATCAGGCGCTTGAGGAGGTTGGAGACCTCCGAGACGACGTCGGGGAGTTGGAGGATCTGTGGGCGGAGCGTCTGCTGGCGCGAGAAGGCGAGCAGCTGGCGGGTCAGGCTGGCGGCGCGGTTCGAGTTGGTGCGGACCTGCTGGATGTCGTCGTAATCACTGTCGCCGGGCGAATGGCGCATCAGCATCAGGTCGCAATGGCCGATGATCGCGGTCAGGATGTTGTTAAAATCATGCGCGACGCCGCCAGCGAGCTGGCCGACCGCCTGCATTTTGGTGGCCTGCGCCACCTCGCGCTTGAGGCGGCTTTCCTCGCTATTGTCCTTGAGGCTGAGCAGGACGGCGGCATCGCCGAGCCCGCGCGCGCCCGCGATGGTGAGCGCGACCGGCTCGTCGGGGTGGTCCTTGAGGCGGACCGCCATGTCGGCGGAGTGCGTCGCGCCGTTCGCGAATTTCCGGATCGCGTCGGCGACCGCGGCCTTGTCCTCGCGGACGACGAGATCGCCCGGATAGAGCGGCGGTGCGACCGAATTGACGCCGGCGGCGCGCAGGAACGAGTCGTTCATCTGCAGGAAGCGGCCGTCGCGATCGACCAGCGCCATGCCGAACGGCATCATGCTGACGAGGCTGCGGACGTGGGCGGAGGCGCTGGCGCCGAGCGCAGGGGCGTTTTCCTCCTCGTCGAGCAGCGCGACCAGCACGGGGGCGTCGTCGCCGTCGAGGAACGGGATCTGAAGGACGCGGAGTGGTGTGCCTTCGAGGCCCTCGCGTTCGAAGCGGACGAGGCCGCGGCTGTCGGTGATGAGGAAGCGGGCGAAATCGCGGCCTTCGATCGAGTCGTATTCGTCGCCGCACGCCCGCGCGCGGAGGACACGGTTGGCGGTGCGGACGCGACCATCGGGCGAGAGTAACGCCGCCATGATGCCGCTGCCGCCGAGCCGGTCTCCGGTCGGGCCGGTCAGCAGCGCGGCGAGCGTCTCGGCGAGGTCGTGTTCCTGCGCGGTGACGAAGCGCCAAACGAGCATATCGGCATCGTCGCCGGCGCGCGCGATCTGCGCGGAGAGGCAGACGCCGCGGGCGTTGAGGCGCTCGACGTGTGCGGTGCCGTCGCGCCACGCGGAGCGGCCGGCGTCGGCGAGCGCTGCGTTCCCGGCTTCGTCGAGCGGCAGGCTGGGGGGTGTCGGGAAGCCTTCGAACAGCGCTTCGTAGGCGTCGTTCGCGCAAACCAGGCGCCCGGCGCGGTCGGTGATCGCGAGGGCGTCGGTGCCGGCTTCGGCGACGGTGCGGGTGAGGTCCCAGTCGACGGGGCGCGGCGCGTCCCTGGCGACAGGGTTGAGCAGGCGCCATGCGATCAGCGCGCCGATGACGATGATGGCGGCGGCGAAGAAACCGGCGGCGGCGATCCAGCTGCCGACGAGCAACAGCACGATCGCGGCGGCGGCGACGCCCGAGGCTATGGCGACGAATGCTGCGTTGCGGGCGGGAGTGGGTAAAGCGAGCGATGCCATCGGCGACGTCATCCGCTCAAGCGGGGTTGGGCGTCAAGCGGGATGCGGGATTGTTGGGGGCGATGGCCCCTGATCCCCACGACACTCCGAAAAGGAAACACCACCCCGGCGGAGGCCGGGGCCCAGTTGGAAAGATGGTCGTAACGAAGCGCCGTCCGTCGTCAGCAACGTCTCGCAACTGGGCCCCGGCCTTCGCCGGGGTGGCGGCTATGATACGTCCACCTCGCCCACTCTTGTTCCCCCGCGGGGGCGGGGTCCAGGGTTAGGGGCGGTAGCGTTTGTTACTTCTGGGCCCCCGCTTTCGCGGGGGAACTAAAAGCGCTCGGTCTTCCCTTACCAGATCCGAACGCGCTGTTCCGGCGTGAGGTACAGCTTCTGCCCGGGCGTCGGCTTGTACGCCGCATACCAGGGGTCGAGGTTGCGGACGACCCACGCGCGCTGCTGCGACGGCGAGTGCGGATCGGTCAGCAAGCGGTTTCGGAGATTGGCTTCGCGGTAGTTGCGACGCCAGACCTGCGCCCAACCGAGATAGAAGCGCTGGTCGCCGGTGTACCCGTCGAGGACGGGCGCGGTCTTGCCTCCCAATGCCGTGTGGTACGCGTCGTAGGCGACCGTCAGACCGGCGAGATCGGCGATGTTCTCGCCCATCGTCAGTTCGCCCTTTACGTGCATGCCGGGGAGCGGCTCGTAGGCGTCGTATTGCGCGCCAAGCTTGCCGGTAAGCGCCTTGAAACCGGCGATGTCCTTGGGCGTCCACCAGTCGGTGAGCTGGCCCTTGGCGTCATACTTGGAGCCCTGGTCGTCGAAATGATGGCTCAGCTCGTGGCCAATCACCGCGCCGATGCCGCCGTAATTGACCGCGTCGTCGGCCTTCGGATCGAAGAACGGCGGCTGCAGGATCGCGGCGGGGAAAACGATCTCGACCATGCCGAAATTGGCGTAGGCGTTCACCGTCATCGGCGTCATGCCCCACTCCCAGCGCTGCAACGGCTTGCCGAGCTTCGAGATATTATCCTGGTGCTGCCACTCGTTCGCGCGCCATTCGTTGCCGAACGCGTCGCCCGAGGTGATCGTCAGCCCGGAGAAATCCTTCCACTGGCTCGGATAGCCGATCTTCGGCGTGAACGCGGCGAGCTTGGCGTGCGCCTTCACCTTCGTCTCGGGCGCCATCCATTCGAGCTTGTCGATCCGGCGGCCCATCGCGGCGAGCACGTTCTTGACGAGCTTGTCGGCTGCGGCCTTGGTTTCGGGCGGAAAATACTGTGCGACGTAGAGCTTGCTGACCTCGTCATCGAGCGCGCCGGAGGTGAACTGGACGCCGCGCTTCCAGCGGGCTTCCTGCTCGGGCGTGCCGCCGAGGACAGTGCCGTAGAACGCGAACTGCTCGGCGTCGAACGCCTTGGGGAGGACGTCGGCATAGCCATCGAGCGAGCGCAGGATCAGCTGGTCCTTGAGCACGCCGATCGGCGCAGTCGAAACCAGCTTGGCGATGCCGGTGATCGCGGAGGGCTGTGCGACGATGACGGTCGGGACGGGCGTGCCGATCCCCTTGAAATAGCCGGCGAAATCGAAGCCGGGCGCGCGCTTGGCGAGATCGGCGACGGTCATCTTGTTGTAGGTCTTGGTGGCGTCGCGGCTGTCGACGCGGGTCCAGCTGACCTTGGCGATCTCGGTCTCGAATGCGAGCAACGCGGTGGCGCGCGCTTCGGCATTGGGTTCGCCGGCGAGCGTCAGCATCTTAACGATGTGCGCGCGGTAGGCGTTGCGTGCTTCGACAAGTTTCGCGTCGGCGCTGAGGTAGTAATCGCGGTCGGGGAGGCCGAGGCCGGACTGGCCGAGCGAGAGCGCGTATTGTTCGGGCTGCTTGTCGTCCTGGCCGACGCCGCCGCCGAACGGGCCGCCGATCCCCGCGCGGGCTGCTTCGGCGAGGAGGGCAGGATAGCCGGAGCGGTCTTTCAAAGCGGCGATTTTCGAAAGCCACGGCTTGATCGGGGCGAGGCCCTTGCCTTCGATCGTGCCGGTGTCGAGGAACGTCGCGTAGGCGCGGCCGATCTTGGAGCTGGGGTCTTTCGCGGCGGTGTCGAGGATACCGCGGGTGCGCGTCTCGGACAGGTCGGAGAGAAGGTTGAACGAGCCATAGTTCGACTTGTCAGCGGGGATCGGGTTGGTCCTCGCCCAGTTGCCGTTGGCGAACGTGTAGAAGTCGTCGCCGGGCTGGACGGTCTTGTCCATGCCCTTCTCGTCGAAGCCGAACGTTCCGTATTGCGCGCCGGTGGACGCTGCGGGAGCGGGCTTTGGTTCGGAGGTTTGCGAGATGGCGGCGGTGACGCCGGTGATGGCGGTTGCGGCGAGTAGGCCGGCGACGATGAAGGACTTCATGGGGTTCTCCTAATCTCGTCATCCTGACGAAAATCAGGATCCAGAGTTGCAGGCGGATGCGTGCGTGGCTCTGGATCCTGGGTCGAGCCCAGGATGACGGGGCTCTTTGGTACGGGGCTCTATCGGGCGGGGCGGCTAAGCCGATCGTTTACCAGATGCGGACGCGGTTGGCGGGGGCGAGATAGCTGGCTTCACCCGGCTTGGCGCCGAACGCGGCGTACCACGGATCGAGGTTGCGGACCGTGAGGACGCGCTGGTGGCCCGGCGAATGCGGGTCCGAGAGCAGCGTCTGCTGAAGTGCGGCGTCGCGGAACTTGGTGCGCCAGACGCCCGCCCAGCCATAGTAGAAGCGCTGGTCGCCGGTGGTGCCGTCGATGATCGGTGCCTGCTTGCCGCCGAGCGACTTGTGATACGCGTCGTAGGCGACCGTGAGGCCCGCCAAGTCGGCGATGTTCTCGCCGAGCGTCAGGCCACCCTGGATATGCTGGCCGGGCATGGGCTCATACGCGTCATACTGCTTCACGAGCGCGTCGGTGAACACCTTGAAGCGCGCGACGTCCTGCGGCGTCCACCAGTCGGTGAGCTTGCCGTTCAGATCGTACTTGCGGCCCTGGTCGTCGAAATGGTGGCTAATCTCGTGGCCGATCACCGCGCCGATGCCACCGTAATTGACCGCCGGGTCCGCCTTCGGATCGAAGAACGGCGGCTGGAGGATCGCGGCTGGGAACACCACCTCGTTCATCGTCGGGTTGGCGTAGGCGTTGATCGTCATCGGCGTCATGAACCATTCGCCGCGATCGATCGGCTGGCCGAGCTTCTTCAGGTCGCGAGCGAATTCGAAGGCATTGGCGTGCGCGACGTTGCCGACGAGATCGCCGCGTTGGATCTGGAGCGCGGAATAATCGCGCCACTTGTCCGGATAGCCGATCTTCGGGGTGAAGGCGGCGAGCTTGGCGAGTGCCTTGGTCTTGGTTTCGGGCGCCATCCATTCCAGGTTCCGGAGACGCTCGCCCATCGCCGCGATAACGTTCTTGACGAGATCGTCCGCCGCCGCCTTCGATGCAGGCGGGAAATACTTCGCTACGTACTGCTGGCCGATCGCCTCGCCCATCGCGCCCGACACGGTCGTGACACCGCGCTTCCAGCGGACCTGCTGCTCGGGCGTGCCGGACAGCGTGGTGCCGTAGAAGGCGAAGTTGGTCTTGTCGAAATCACCCGATAGATACGGCGCGTAGGCGCGCAGCACCTTTAGCATCGCATAATCCTGCAGGACGTTGACCGGCGTGTCGGCGAACACCTTCGCCTCGCCGGTCACCGCGCTCGGCTGTGCGACGAGGTAGAACGGACGGCCGGTGACGCCCATCGCGGTCATGTACTGCGCCCAGGGGAAGCCCGGCGCCTTCGCGGCGAAGTCGGCGGCGGTCCATTTGTTGTAGGTCTTGTCGGCGTCGCGGCTCTCGATCCGTGTCCAGTGCGCGGTGGCGAGGCCCTTTTCCATGTTGAACACGGCGGCGGCGCGGGTGGCGGCGTTGGGCTCGCCGGCTAGCGTCAGCATCCGCGTCAGATAGGCTTCGTACGCGGTGCGGATGGTCGCGAGCTTGGCATCGTCCTTCAGATAATAGTCGCGGTCGGGAAGGCCGAGGCCGCTCTGCCCAAGCTGGACGACATAGGTGGTCGGGTCCTTGTCGTCCTGCGACACGCCGACACCGACAAGGCCGCCGACGCCCTGGCGCTGAAGCTTGGCGATCTCGGTGACGAGCGCGGTCTTGTCCCGGGTCGCCTTCAGCGCGGCGAGCATCGGCTTGACCGGCGTCACGCCCTTCGCGTCGACCGCGGCCTCGTCCATGAAGCTCGTGTAGAAATCGCCGACCTTGTCGCCGGGCGTCTTGGCGGAGACGTCGAGGATCGTGCGGGTGCGTTCGAGCGACAGGTCCTGGAGGACGTGGAACATGCCGTAGGACGAGCGATCGGCGGGGATCGGCGTGGTCTTTACCCAGCCGCCATTCGCGTAATCGAAGAAGTCGGTGCCCGGCGTCACGCTCGTATCGCGGCCGGCCATGTCGAAGCCGAAATCGCCGATCTGCGGCTTGCTCGCGTCCTTGGCCGCAACCGGGCCCTTGGCAGCCTTTGCGAGCGTCGGCGAAGGCGTACTAGTTTGCGCGAAAGCCGATGCGGCGGACGCGAGCAGGATCACGGTAACAATCGACTTGCGCATCAAGAACCTCGGAGAAAGATCGTCTGGATGCGGTGTGTTCTACGCCGATAGGACGGTCCGTCAATTCGGGTAGGTCAATATTAGTGACGATTGTTACGAACTGGGATCGTTCTAGGGGTTATCATGCCGGTTGCGCCACTTGCGCGCGATCCACAGCCGCCAGCCCAGCGCGCTGAGCGCATAGCCACCGACCGAACAGACGATCGTAATTACCAGCAGACCAAGCGCGGTGGCGGGCCCGGCCTGCATCAGCCACGGAATCCATTCGGTCCGCGCCGCCGCCTCCGCGACCGGCTGACCGGGGACGTGCGCATCGAGCCGAAGCATCGACGATCCGATCCAATAGGCCGCGATCCAAAGCGGCGGCGTGGTCAGCGGGTTGGTGATGAACGTGGTCAGCGCGGCGGTCGGCACGTTGGCGCGGAACGGCAGCGCGAAGATCGCGGCGACCGGCGTCTGCGCAACCGGTATGAGGATGCCCGCAACCATTCCGAGCGCAACGCCGCGGGGCACCGAGCGACGGGTAAAGCGCCAGAGTTCGGGTGCGAGAACGCGGTGCGCGACCGGGCGAAGGAGACGATTTTTCTCCATCGATTCGCGGGTCGGGAGATTACGATGCGACCACGCCGCGAGACGCGCGAATATGCTCAAGACGATAGGGTCATCGACACCGGCGCCATGTCGGTTATCCGCGATCCCGCATGATCCGGCCCTGCTCGCGTTTCCAGTCCTGTTCCTTCACCGAATCGCGCTTGTCGTGGTTCTGCTTGCCCTTCGCGAGCGCCAGTTCGATCTTCGCGCGGCCCTTCGAATTGAAGTAGATCATCAGCGGCACAAGCGTCATGCCCTGGCGCGCGACCGCACCGAACATCTTGTTGATCTCGCGCTCGTGCAGCAGCAGTTTGCGCGGGCGCTTGGGCTCGTGGTTAAAGCGGTTGCCGTGGCTGAATTCGGGGATGTTCGAGTTCACCAGGACGACGTTCTTGCCCTTCACCTCGGCATAGGCCTCGGCGATCGAGCCCTCGCCGCCGCGCAACGCCTTCACCTCGGTGCCGGTGAGCGCGATGCCCGCCTCGAACACCTGCTCGATGTAATAGTCGTACCGCGCGCGCCGGTTCTCGGCGACGATCTTGGTCTTCTCGAAGGTCGGGGGTTTGGGACGTGCCATGGGACGCGCGATGTAGGAGGTCGGAGCGCTTAGGGGAAGCGGCTCGATCGATTATCGATCTGGATCTGCTTGCGCCATCATCGAGTTGCGGCGCACACTTATCCGTGGAGTATAGACGATATGGCGCGGCATTCGCCCGAACCACAGCGTCCACGTGACGGAGGATCCACTGCGAAGAGCGATTGGCAGCGAAACTCATTCCACCAGAACGCGCATCTCCGGTGTAGGCGGGACGCTCTCCTTTCACCTACTTTTGCTGCTTGCCTTCTGGTTCTTCGGCACGTCATCGCGGCCTCTACCGGTTGACGAGCGGAAACTGATAACATTCGACGTGATTCCGGAACCACCGCCCCCGGCACCGCCGCCGCTTCCCACGCCCAAGACACCGCCAGAACCACGCGCATCCAAGCCGTCAGGGTCTCCGCGACCATCGCGTGCACCGTTGGCACGGGCGTCAAACCTGCAGCTTCCCAAAATCCAGGACGTTACGATTGCCTTCGATGCACCGCCGCTTCCAAGTCCGGGCACTTCGGACGCGCCCGCTGTAGGCGTGTTGGGAAATCTACCTGCATCGGGCACCGGAACCGGAGGCAGTGGCATCGGCAACGGCAATGGTACGGGCCGGGGGCAAGGCCGATCGGCTATGAAAGGTGCGACATGGCTACACTATCCAACACCCGGGGAAACGCGAAAATACTGGCCGGCGTTGGCACTTCAATCGCACATGTCCGGTCGCGCGCTACTGTCCTGTATCGTTCCACGTCCGGGGCCGCCCAAGCGGTGTCGCTTGCAGTCCGAGACGCCCGAAGGCGCCGGCTTCGGCGCGGCTGCCTTGCAGATGTCCACCACGTTCCGGATACGCCCTGTAACGCGCGATAGCAGGACGGTCGACATGGAGATCATGATACCGGTAGTCTTCGACTATAAGGAACTCCCGAAGCGCTAAGGCTCCGCGGGCGCCTACACCAATCCAGCGTGAGCCAATCCCGCATCGACGGCGGCGCGTGAGGCTTCGCCGGCGGGGGTCATCGGCAACCGGAGAGTATCGGGGAAGCCGGGCCGCACCTTGGTCATGGCGTACTTCACCGGACCCGGCGAGGCATCGGTGAACAGCGCCTCGTGCAACGGATAGAGTTGGTCCTGATAGGCCAGCGCCTTGACGAAATCGCCGGCCTGGCACGCCGCCTGGAACTCCGCGCAGAGCTTCGGCGCGACGTTGGCGCTTACCGAGATGCAGCCGGTGCCGCCCATCACGTTGAACGCCAGCGCGAGGTCGTCATTGCCTGACAGTTGGCAGAAATCCGGTCCGCAAGACGCGCGGTGCTGAGAGACGCGGGCAAGGACGCCGCTGGCATCCTTCACGCCGACGAACACGTCCGGGAACGCTGCGATGATCCGGGCCAGCGTTGCCGGCTGGATGTCCGTCACCGTTCGCGCGGGGACGTTGTAGAGGATGATCGGCAGCGGGGTCGACTTGGCCAGCGCTTCGAAGTGGCGGAAAATGCCCTCCTGCCCCGGCCGGTTGTAATAGGGCGGCACCATTAGCGCGGCGTCAGCGCCGGCGTCCTTCGCGGCACGCAGGTTCGCGGAAGCGACGCGCGTATCGTTCGAGCCCGCGCCGGCGATGACGGGGACGCGGCCCTTCGCCTGGTCGACGCACACGCGGACCACGTGGAAATGCTCGTCGTACGACAGGGTCGCCGCTTCGCCGGTCGTCCCGCACGCGACCAGCCCCGACGAGCCCTCGCCGATCTGCCATTCGATGAAGTCGCGATAGGCGGGTTCGTCGAAGCTGCCGTCGGCGGCGAACGGCGTGACGAGCGCCGGAATAGATCCTGAAAACATGCGGTGGCCTGCGGTCCTGTTGCGCCGGATGTCTTGCAAAATCCGGATTTCGTTCAGGACAGATACGGGTTCGGGGCGTATGCTGTCCACATGGTAGCATCGATGTTTAAAACGAGCCTTCTCCTTGCAGTCGTGGCGGGGACGGTCGCCGCGTCGGGAGGCGGGCAGCAGACGCTGGATCGCTACAGTACGCAGTTGGCCAATATGGGCCCCAACGCGCAGCCGATGGCGACGGATGGCGCGATCGCCTCCACCATCGCGCAGTGGCGGGCGTTGCAGCAGACCGATGCGCTGCCGTTCGACAGCTATGCGGGCTTCCTGATGGCGCATCCGGGCTGGCCTAACGAGACGGCCAACCGGCGTGCGGCAGAGCGCAAGGCGGCGACCGGATCGCCGACGAGCGTCGTCGCGTTTTTCCGTCGTTATCCACCGCAGTCCGCGTCGGGCGGCGTCGCGTATGCGCGGGCTTTGCAGGCGACGGGCGCGCGCGATCAGGCGTATGCGGCGGTGCGGACGGCTTGGCGGAGCAGCGGCCTGACGCCGACCGACGAGGCGATGGTCGTGTCGGGCTTTCCGGGTGCGCTGACGCCGGACGACCAGGACGCGCGGATGGATGCGCTGTTGTGGGCGGGCCAGACCGGCGCGGCGCAGCGGCAATTGGTGTGGACGAGCGCGGCACGGCGGCCGATCTTCGAGGCGCGGCTGGCGTTCCGGACGAACGCGCCGAACGCGTCGGATATCTCGGCTTCGACACAGACTTTGTATGCGAACGACGCGGGCTATGTGGCGGACCGGGCGCAGTGGTTGCGCAATTCTGGCGCGAGCCCGTCGGCGCGAGCGTGGTTGGCGCGGCCCCGGTCATTGGTGACGCGGCCGGGCAATGCCGCCGAATGGTATGAGGTGCTCGTTACCAACGCGAACGGCGCGGCGAACGATGGGCAATATCAGGTCGCCTACGACATCGCGCGGCAGATCGACGATGCGTATCCGTATGGCGCGGACATCGCGGCGAAATCCTATGCCGAGCGCGACGAGTATACCAATCTTGCCTGGCTCGGCGGACGCGTGGCGATGAAGCAGCTCGGGCGGCCAGCGGACGCGATGACGCTGTTCGACCGGTACGCGCGCGGCTCGCGTTCGCCGCAGGTCCGGTCAAAGGGGTATTATTGGGCGGGGCGTGCGGCGGAGGCGGCCGGGTTGGCGCCTCAGGCTGCGGCGTTCTACGGGCAGGCGGCGGGGTACCGCGATCAATATTACGGGCAACTGGCTAACGAGCGGACCGGTCGGGCGCTGGTCGCGCCGCCCTCGGTTGCGTCGATCGTCGTGGATCCAGCGACGCGTGCGGCGTTCGATCGGCGCGAGACGGTGCGTGCGGTGAAGTTCCTCGGGCAGATCGGCGACTGGCAGGACCAGACCGCGTTCGTCCGCCAGATCGCGGCGGACGCTACGACCGATACCGATCATCTGCTCGCCGCCGAACTGTCGAAGAGCATCAACCGGCCGGACCTGGGCGTGATGGTCGGGCGGAGTGCGCTGGCGAACGGGCTCAGCGATTATTCGGCGGTCGGTTTTCCGATGGTGGCGGTGCCTGCCGGGTACGAGGACAACTGGACGATCATCCACGCGATCTCGCGGCAGGAGAGCCAGTTCGATCGTGCCGCGGTGAGCCACGCGGGCGCGCGCGGACTGATGCAGCTGATGCCGGCGACCGCGCGCGAGCAGTCTGGGAAGATCGGCCTCGCGTACAACCAGGCGGCGCTGACGACCGATCCGAACATGTCGATCATGCTGGGGTCGAGCTATTTCCAGCGGGTGTATGCCAATTACGGCAGTTATCCGCTGGCGGTGGCGGCGTATAATGCCGGCGGCGGCAACGTGAACAAATGGCTCCGCGCGAACGGCGATCCGCGGACCGGGGCTGTGGACATGGTCGATTGGGTCGAGGCGATCCCGTACCAGGAAACGCGCAACTATGTGCAGCGCGTGCTGGAGAATGCGGTGGTGTACGACCTGCTGAACCCCGCACGGGCGAAGAGCCGGGGGGCGGCTCGACTGTCGTGGTATCTGGGGAAGAACCGGCCGGGTTGAGGTCTCGCTACCTCATAAGATTGTTCTCCCGCGAAGGCGGGAGCCCAGTCTGGGCTCCCGCCTTCGCGGGAGAACATGGTAGGGCACCGCATGGATCGCCCCAACTACATAACCCCCTCCGGCTACGCCGTACTTCGCAGCGAATACGAGCAACTCCTGTCGACCGAACGCCCCGCCCTAGTCGAAGTCATCTCCTGGGCGGCAGGCAATGGCGACCGGTCCGAGAACGGCGATTACATCTACGGCCGCAAGCGCCTGCGCGAGATCGACCGCCGGCTCGGCTGGCTGTCGAAGCGGATGAAGGCGGCCAAGGTCGTCGACCCCGCCGCGCAGGAAGATCGCTCGCGCGTGTGGTTCGGCGCGTGCGTTACGGTCGCGGACGACGATGATATCGAGCGGGTCCTGACCCTGGTCGGCGACGACGAGACGGACGCGAGCAACGGGCGGATCGGCTGGAACTCGCCGTTCGCACGCGCCTTGCGCGGCGCTGCGATCGGCGACGTGCGTCGCGTGGATTTGCCCGCCGGCGAGCGCGAATATGAGGTGATGGCGATCGCCTACCCCTGACCTTGCGATCCTCTCCCGCAAGGGGGAGGTGTCGCCGAAGGTGACGGAGGGGGCGGACGCACAACAGTGGTCACCCCTTACCTCCCCCTCCGTCTGGCAAGCGCCAGCCACCTCCCCCTAGCGGGGGAGGATCGTGAGAGCGCGCGCCGTCAACGATGCGTTTCGATCTACGCGAATTGACCTTGCGCCGCCTCCGTGTGACGTTTCGCCCACGCAACGACACTCGAGGAATCTCCATGCCGATACCCGCCACCTGGTCCGCCCGCCTGCTCAGCGTCATGCGCATCGTCGTTGCGCTGGTGTTCTTCAGCCACGGCATCTCGAAATTCTTCGGTCTGCCCCCGTTCCCGATGCCGATGAACCCGCTGCTGACGGTCGCGGGCGCGCTCGAAGTCGTTGGCGGCGGGCTGTTGATCATCGGCCTGTTCACGCGGCCGGTCGCGTTCGTGCTGTCGGGCATGTCCGCGGTCGCGTATTTCATGGCGCACATGCCGAAGGGCCCCTTCCCGATCGCCAATGGCGGCGAGGCGGCGGTGCTCTACTGCTTCGTCTTCCTGTACCTCGCTGCGGCCGGTGGCGGCGCGTGGAGCGTGGACGCGGCGCGCGCGCGGGGCTAACCTTGCGCGCATGATCGATACCACAACGCGCAACATTGCCCTTCTGATCGACGCGGACAATGCGTCCGCGGCGACCCTCGACCCGGTGCTGACCGTCCTTGCCGAACTCGGCACGGTCAACGTCCGGCGGGTCTATGGCAACTGGTCGAAGCCCGCGCTGAAGGCGTGGAGCGACATGTCGATCAAGCACGGCATCGAGCCGCAGCAGCAGTTCGACCTGACCAAGGGCAAGAACGCGACCGACATGAAGATGACGATCGACGCTATGGACCTGCTGTTCCGCGGGCGCATCGACGGCTTCGGAATCATGTCGTCGGACAGCGACTTCATGCCGCTCGCGACGCGTATCCGCCAGGACGGGATACCGGTGTATGGCTTCGGCACGAGCCGCACGCCGGAAGGGTTTCGGCAGGCGTGCACGCGGTTCATCGACGTGGGCGCGCTGAACGAGACGTCGCAGGCTATGCCCGCGCCAGTGCCTGCTCCGGTGGCTGGCGAGAAGCCCGCTACGCCTGCGCCGGTCGCTCGGCCGAAGACCGCGCAGCCGATCGACGAGCAGGTGATCAAGCTGCTGATCGACGCGTACAATGCAGTGAAGCGCGACGAGAAGGGGTATGCGAGCGTTGCTGAACTGGGGCAGCTGGCGGGAAACCGGTCGAGCTTCGATGCGCGTAATTACGGGTTCAACCGGCTGTCGGACCTGATCGAGACGATTCCGAACTTCCAGCACGAGCGTCGCGAGGGCGGTCGCTCGTTCGTCAAGCGGCTGCGGTAGGCAGTTCAAGCCTGACTAAAAGGTGAACCACCCCGGCGGAGGCCGGGGCCCAGTTGGGGGACGTTGCTAACCGAGTGTAGTGCGTCGTTACTGCGACCTTTCCAACTGGGCCCCGGCCTTCGCCGGGGAGGTCGCTTCTCTATGGAACCTGCGAGCTCGAGACTCACCCGGTAGGCTGCAACCGCCCACCCGGCTCGCTCATCCCGTGCGCCTGTTCCTCGCTGTCGTCGGGCACCACCAGCGCACCCTTCCGCCAGTTGCCGTAGCGGTAGTACCATGCCGCAATCGCCAGCGTCGCGAGCGACCCCAGCGGGAAGCTCCACCACAACGCGTCCGCGCCGAGCCACGGTTTCGCCAGCAGTGCAAAGCCGATCCGCACCGGATACAGCGCGACGATCAGCGCGATCAGCGGCGCGATCACGGCACCGTTCGCGCGGACGGTCGAGAACAGCACCATCGTCATCCCGAACAGGATGAAGTTCCAGCTCGCGATCAACTGGATATGCCGCGCGATCGGCAGCGCGGGGCTGTCGCTACCGATGAACAGCGTCATCACCGGGCGGTCGAACAGGATTACCACGCCAACCATCGCGCCGGTCAGTGCGATGTTGAACAGCAAGCCGTACTTCGTGATGTCGCCGACCCGGTCCCACCGCCCCGCGCCGATATTCTGCGCCGCCATCGAACTGACCGCCGCTCCGATCGCCAGCGCGGGCATCTGGATATACGTCCACAGCTGCTGCGACACGGCGTAGGCCGCCGCGGTATCGACGCCGAGCCGGTTGACCAGCCCGACCATCGCGAGCCCGGCGGTGGACATGACGAGCATCTGCGCGCCCATCGGCAGGCCCTTCCGGACGATCGTGCCGGTCAGCGCGCGCTGGGGAATGAGGTAGCGGAGTTCGTTGCCGCGTAGCCGCAAGGGCAGGTCTCGCGCGTAGATATAGGCGATCAGCCCGAGCAGCGAGACGTGGCTGGCAACCAGCGTCGCGGTTGCCGAGCCGGCGATGCCCATCTGTGGGAACGGGCCGATGCCCGCGATCAGCAGCGGGTTGAGCGCGCTGTCGAGGATCGCGCTGAGCAGCATGAACCAGAGCGGCGTCATTGAATCGCCGGTCCCGCGCAGCCCCATCATGAGGAGGACCATCATCATCGACGCAGGCAGTCCGAGGAAGATCACGCGCAGATAGGCGAGTGCGAGCGGCATCGCGTCGCCGGGCGTGGCGAGCAGATGCAGGATCTCGGGCGCGAACACCCAGCCGAGTGCGGCGATGACGACCGCACCGCCGAGGACCAAGCCGACTGCGGAGCCGAACGCCCGGCGTGCACCCTCCAGATCGTGGCGGCCGAAGCTCTGGCCCACCAGGATCGTCGCCGCCATGCCGAACCCGAACACCGCCCCGAACGTCAGGAACATGATAATGTTGGCGTTCGAGGTGGCGGCCAGCGCTCCCTCGCCGAGATAGCGCCCGACCCAGATCGCGTTGATCGAGCCGTTGAGCGACTGGAGGATGTTCGAGCCGAGCGTCGGCAGCGCGAAGGCGAGCAGCGTGCGGCCGATATGGCCGGTGGTGAGGTCGCGCTGACCGGGCTTGCCGCGAGGACGCTCGGACTTGGGACTGACGGTTTCGCGGGTGACGGCGCTCGTCTCGACATCGGGTGGAAGGTCGCTCACACAGTCTCTCCGTCAGGCCGAACTCGGTCCGGCATATACCGGCGAACGGGCAGGCGCTCTGTCATGTCGAGTGCCTAGCCGCGGAGTGAACTCCGGAACAAGCCGGTAGGTCCGACCTTCGAACGAACGTCGCCGTGTTTCCCCGCGAAGGCGGGGTGAAGACTGGGCTCCCAACTTCGGGAGAAAAAGATGACGGCGGCATGCCCGGGGCAGTCGAGCCGCCCCCAAAACCGTCACCCCAGCGAAAGCTGGGGTCTGCCGGTCATCGGGTGGCCGCTGCGCTTTCTAACTGGGATACCCCAGCTTGCGCTGTGGTGACGGGTTTGGTTTGAGTGAGACGGCGTTACAGTATGCATTCCCCTTCCGCTTGCGGGAGGGGTTAGGGGAGGGCGCGACGTACGTACTGGCGTCCGGCTTATTGGGCACGCCCCTCCCCCAACCCCTCCCGCAGGCGGGAGGGGAGCAGGTCAGCCCAAGCGTCCGAGTGCCGCCTGCAACCGTGTAGCTTCGGCAGCCTTGTCGGCGTGGTCAGTCTTGGCCTTTTCGACCGCTTCGGGCTTCGCCCGCTCAACGAAGCTCGCGTTCGACAAGCGTCCGGCAAGCGCATCGCGCTCCTTCTCCGCCGCCGCGATCGCCTTCGTCAGGCGGGCGCGTTCGGAATCGAGGTCGATCACGCCTTCGAGCGGGAGGATGAAGGTCGCCTCTTCGACCACGACCTGCGCCGCGCCGCCGGTGGCTTCGCCCTCGGCATGCGTCACGCGGGCGAGACGCGCGAGCGCAGGCGCTTGGCGTTCGAGCCGCGCCAAGGTTGCCGCATTCGCATCGCGGACGTGGAGGGGCAGGCGCGCGCCCGGCGGGACGTTCAGTTCGTTGCGCGCGGTGCGGATTTCCTGAACCAGGCGGATCAGCCAGTCGACTTCCTTGCTCGCCTCGGGATCGAGCGCGCGCGCGTCCGCCATTGGCCATTTCGCGACGATCAGGTCGTGATCGCGCGGGCCCATCGCGTGCCAGAGTTCCTCGGTGATGAACGGCATGAACGGGTGGAGCAACACCAGGATCTGGTCGAGCACCCAGCCTGCAACCGCCTTCGATTCGTCATCGATGACGCCGCGCTCGTCGCCGACCATCTGCGGCTTGATGAGTTCGAGATACCAGTCGCAGAAGCGGCTCCACGCGAACTGGTAGATCGCGTTGGCGGCGCCGTCGAAGCGGTAGTCGGCGAGCGCCAAGTCTACCGTCTGGACGGTCGCGATCGTCTCGGCGATGATCCACTTGTTGACCGCCAGTTCCGCGCGCGGTGCCTCGAGCGTCGTACTGGCGACGATGCCGTTGGCCTGTGCGAACCGCGCTGCGTTCCACAGCTTGGTGGCGAAGTTGCGATAGCCCTCGACGCGCTTTTCATCCATCTTGATGTCGCGGCCCTGGCTCTCCATCGCCGCCATAAAGAAGCGCAGCGCGTCGGCGCCGTAGGTGTCGATCAGCCCGAGCGGGTTGACGACGTTGCCCTTCGACTTCGACATCTTCGCGCCGTCCGCCGCGCGCACGAGACCGTGGAGGTAGAGCGTGCGGAACGGCACGTCCTTCATGAAGTGCAGCCCCTGCATCATCATCCGCGCGTTCCAGAAGAACAGGATGTCGAAGCCGGAAATGAGCACGTCGTTGGGGTAGCGGCCGCCGAGCGTAAGATCCGATTCTTCGGGCCAACCCATTGTCGCGAACGGCCAAAGCGCGCTCGAGAACCAGGTGTCGAGCACGTCGGGGTCACGCCACAACCCGATGTTGCCATCGTTAGTAACTTGCCAAGCTCGATTTTCGTTTTGGCAAGCTACGATCTCAAGTCCAACCGGACTTTTAAAGCCAGCCACTTCGTACCGAGAACGAGCCTGTAACACCGCTTGGTGTTCCGTTTCAGCGATAAAGATTTCAGGCCGATCGCCCCGAGAGAATCGTCCGCTTCTCGACGGTTCATCTTGAATAATCGAAGTCTCGTCATCGCTGATCCCAGGCCCGAACCACGCCGGGATCTGGTGGCCCCACCACAACTGCCGCGACACGCACCAAGGCTGGATGTTGTCCATCCAGTTGAAAAACGTCTTCTCCCAGGTCTTCGGCACGATATCGATCGCACCAACGCGAACCGCCTCGATCGCCGGCTGCGCGAGCGTCTTTGCGTCGACATACCATTGGTCGGTCAGCCACGGCTCGATCACCACGCCCGAGCGGTCGCCATACGGCGTCTGGATCGTGCGCGGCTCGGCGTCGTGCTCTTCGCCGTCCTTGTCGACATGCGCGATCAGGAAACCTTCGTCCTTCAACCGCGCGACGACAGCTTTGCGCGCCTCCGCGGTCGTCAGCCCGAGCAGCTCGTCGGGGATCAGCCCATCCGAAACCTGCACGACGCGCGCCTTCGCATCGAGCATGTTGAGCATCGACCCCGCGGCCATCCCTGCCCGCTTGCCGACCTCGAAATCGTTGAAGTCGTGTCCCGGCGTGATCTTCACCGCGCCCGACCCGAGCTCCGGATCGGCATGGTCGTCGGCGATGATCGGGATCAGGCGGCCGGTGATCGGGAGCTTTACCTGCTTGCCGATCAGTGACGTATAGCGCTCGTCCGCGCCGTTCACGGCCACCGCCATGTCGGCGAGCATCGTCTCGGGCCGCGTGGTCGCGACCTCGATGAAGCCCGATCCGTCGGCCAGCGGATAGCGCAGGTGCCAGAAGCTGCCCTTGATCTCGCGCGTCTCGACCTCGAGGTCACTGATCGCGGTGCCGAGTCCGGGATCCCAGTTCACCAGGCGCTTGTCGCGGTAGAGGAGCCCCTGTTTGTGGAGGTCGACGAACACCTTCAGGACGGCCTTCGAAAAGCCCTCGTCCATCGTGAAGCGCTCGTTCGCCCAGTCCATCGAACAGCCGAGCCGGCGGAGTTGCTGCGTGATCTCGCCGCCGCTCTCTTCCTTCCACGCCCAGACCTTCGCGACGAATTCCTCGCGCGTCATGTCGGTGCGCTTCTGCGGCGGGGTCAGCGCGCCCATCTGACGCTCGACCACCATCTGCGTCGCGATTCCGGCGTGATCGGTGCCGACCACCCACAACGCATCCTTGCCTTTCAGGCGGGCGTGGCGCGTGAGGATGTCCTGCAACGTGTTGTCGAGCGCGTGGCCGATGTGCAGCGAGCCGGTGACGTTGGGCGGCGGGTTGACGATCGTCCACGGCTCGGCGTTCGGACGGTCGGGGCGGAACTGGCCGCTCGCCTCCCAATGCGCGTACCAGCGCGATTCGATGGAGGCCGGGTCGAAGGTTTTGGGAAGCTCGCTCATGCGCCGAGCCTTAGCGAGCGTGCCCGCGCTAGGCCAGCCTCAGGTACGCCAACGTCAGGTACGGGCGCCGGGTTTGTCGAGCACCTGGCGGATCCGCTCGTTCAGTTCGTTGCGGCGGTACGGCTTGCGGATCAGCTCGAACGACCGACTGCCCTCGTCGATCGCCTCGTCGGCGAACCCGGTGGTCAGCAGCACCGCGGTATGCGGATAATCGCGCCGTACCGACTGCGCGAGCGCGACGCCGTTCATCCCGCCGGGCATGAGGATATCGGTGAACAGCAGCTTGAAATCGGAATCGCCGGCCAGTGTGTCTAGCGCACCGCGCGCGCTGTTCACCAGCACGACTTCATAGCCGAGATCTTCGAGGATCGTCCGGCCAAGCTCGCCGACCTCCATCTGATCCTCGACCATCAGCACGCGTTCGGCGCCACCGGTGCGCGGCGCGAGTGGCGCGGCAGGCTTGCGCTCGACCGCACCACTAGCGCGCGGGAAATACAGCGAGAATTCCGCGCCGCCGCCAGCACCATTGCGGACGGTTGCAAGGCCGCCCGACTGGCGCATGAAGCCGTACACCATCGCGAGGCCAAGCCCGGCGCCCTTGCCCATTTCCTTGGTGGTGTAGAACGGTTCGAACAGCTTGTCGGCGGTCGTCAGGTCGACGCCGGGGCCGTCGTCGCAGATGCTGACGACAACATATTCGCCGGGTTCGAGCTTGGCGAGACTGGCATCCTCGGGCAGCACCGCGTTGCGCGTCGCGATCGTCACCTTGCCCGCGCCGCCGGTGGCGTCGCGCGCGTTGGCGATGATGTTGAGCAACGCCATCTCGGCCTGGACCGGATCGACCCGGCAATTCCACAGATCCTCCGCGAAATCGCGCTTGAGCGTGATGCCGCTGCCGACGCTGCGTTCGAGGATCACACGGAAATCGCCGATCAGCTGGTTGAGGTTCATCAACCGATCGCGCAATTCCTGTTTCCGCGCGAACGCGAGCAATTGTTGCGTCAGGGTCGCGGCGCGCGTCGCCGAGGTCGAGATCGCATCGACCGCGCGGCGTGCCGACTTGTCGTCGGGATCGATGCGCGCGTCGAGGATGTCGGCATAGCCCTGTATGACCTGCAACAGATTGTTGAAGTCGTGCGCGATGCCGCCGGTCAGCTTGCCGACCGCTTCCATCCGTTGCGCCTCGTGCAACGCTTCCTCCGCCTCGCGCCGCCGCGAGATGTCGAGCTGGCTGGCGAAGAAATATTTGAGCGTACCGTCCTCGCCGAACACCGGCGAGACGAACAACGCGTTCCAGAACGTCGAGCCGTTCTTGCGGTAGTTGAGGATCTCGACCGCGACTTCCTCGCGATTCTCGATCGCTGCGCGGACTTCGGCGACCGCGCTGCGGTCGGTCTCGGGACCTTGCAGGAAGCGGCAGTTGCGGCCGAGAATCTCGTCCTGCGAATAGCCGCTCATGAACGAGAACGCTTCGTTGCAGAAGATGATCGGATTGTCGTCGCGGTGCGGGTCGGTGACGACCATCGGCATCCGCGTATGCTTTACGGCGGCGAAAAAGATGTCGCTGCCTGCATCTGCGGGCGAGATGTCGTTTCGCCCGCCGTGCGACAAAGGACGATCCGGTTTTTCCGCGGGGGTAATGGTCTCGATATCGGACATGCGTAACAAAACCCCGCCACGACCGGCGTTGTTCCGTCACTGCAGCCCCCCCTTTCCAGGGGCGAGCGAACTAGGACTGCTGGTTCATGATCTTTGCGATCTCCCGCGAGACCATGTCCTCGACCATCCCCGGCAAATTCGCGTCGATCCATTCGCGGAGCATCGGGCGGAGCATCTCGCGGACGAGCCCCTCAAGCGTGCCGTCGCTGTTCGATTCGGGCTTCACCATCATCCGGGTCAGCGCTTCGAGCGGGGCGCGGCTGGCAGCAGCCGTCTGGCGCGAAACGATCGGCTCGGACAACTCCTCTGCGACCGGGGGCGACACAGGCTGTGGCTTGGGGGCAGCCGCCTTCGGTGCCGGCTGGCGCGGCTCCGGTGCGGCATCGACGGACGTCAGCACCGGCGATTTCGGCGTGCGGGGCGTACGGTCGGCCATCGGCATCGGGTCGCTCAGTTCGAGGATCTCGTCATCGTCCATCTCGTCATCGAGATAGGGGGGATCGCGATAAGGGGGATCGAGATCGACCGGCGCCGACATCGTCCGTGCCGGACGGCGCGACCGACCCGGTGCGTCGCCTTCCTCGGCGATGATGCGTTTGATCGACGAGAGGATTTCCTCCATCGACGGCTCGCCGTTCACGTCCCCCATCCGGACCATCCCAAACCCCGTAGCCGCGCGCACCCCTATTGGCGGCTCGGCGCCGCCATACCTGTCGTCAAGGCGGGGTTCCTGTCAACTGGCGTATCGAGCAGCGGGTCACGTTGCGGTTGGACGTGGGCGTCCTGCGCAGGCGATTGCGCCGTGCGGGTAGCGACCGGCACCGGCTCGCCATCACCGCCGAAATCCCAGATCTTGTGGCGGACGCGCTGATAATTGGCGACCGGATCGTAGAGTACGCCGCCATCGAGGCCAAGGTTACGGGCCTCGGCCTGCCCCATCGCTGCCAGCAGCGCGAAGCCGGCGACATAGGCGTCGCGGCGCGCGGTCACGAGCGTCACCTGGCTGTTGAGCAATTCCTGCTCGGCGTTGAGGATGTCGAGGATGGTGCGGGTGCCGACGCTGTTCTCGGCGCGGACACCTTCGAGGCTGAGCTTGTTCGCATTGACCGCGGTCTCCGAGGACTGGATCACCTGCTCCGACGATCGCCAGGTGGCATAGGACGAGCGCGCCTGTGCGATGACGTTGCGTTCCGCCGCCGTGACGCTCTCGATCGCGCGCGACTGCAACGCCTCGGCCTGGCGGACCTGCGCGGCGGGGCGGCCACCCTGGAATATCGGCAGGGTCAGCGACAGTCCGGCCTGCACGGCCTTGTTCGCATTGGGCGTGCTGCCCGCGCCGATGCCGCCACCGCTCTGCGGGATCGAGTTCAAATAATTGGTGTAGCCAGCGCCGCCGACTGCGCTGATCTGTGGCAAGCGAGTCGCGCGCGCAACGCCGACGTCATAGCGCGTCGCGTCGCGCTCCTTGGCCGCGGCGATCAGCACGGGATTATTCTCGATCGCGACCGTCACGGCCGAGGCCGGGCTGTCGGGCAGATGCGGCAGCGTCGGCGGCGCCTCGAGAACGCCCGGGGGGCTTCCGACCAGCTGGATATAGCTCTCGCGGCTGGTGATCAGCTGCGCCTGCGCCGACTGGAGCTGCGCGCGGGCGAGAGCCAGACGCGCATCGGATTGCGCGACGTCGGTCCGTGTCAGGTCGCCAACCTGGAACCGGTCGCGGCTTGCCTGGAGATTGATGTCGAGCACGCGGACATTCTGCGTGTTTAGGCCGACGATCGCCTCGTCGCGGATGACGTCCATGTACGCGGCGACGACGTTGGTGAACACGTCGGCTTCTGTGCTCCGCAGCGTTGCACGTCCACCCTCGACACGGGTTCTTGCCGCGGCGACCGAATTTCGCACCTGCCCCCCGAGATACAGCGGCACGGATACGTTCGCCCGCGCCACGCCCTGCCGCTGCGGCGCCAGGAAGTTGTTCGCCGCGTTGAGGACGAACTCGGTATAGTCGCCCGTGACATTGGCCGACGGCAGCCCGGCGGCGCGGGCGATCGGGACATTCTCGTCGGTCGCCCGCAACGTGGCGCGTTGCCCGGTCAATGTGGGGTTGGTGTTGTAAGCCTTGGCCAGCGCCTCGCGTAGCGTCTCGGCCTGAGCCGGTGCAGCGCTATAGATCAGCGCAACACTCACAAACAGGCGGCGGATATGAGCGGTGCGCGGCATGCGGTGCCTCAGAACTGAAAGGGTTTGGGCGTTGCGAAGCCGGGCAGCACGACGCATTCGACATCGACGAACGCGACGAGCGCGAAGCCGCCATCGGTCTTGCGGCCCGACGCAAGCCGGGTAAGCCCGCGCTCGGCGATGCCGGCGGTCACGCGACCATCCGGGCGGACCTGCGCGATCAGCGCGTCGGGCACCGATTCGACCGCGCCGTCGACGATCAGCACGTCATACGGCGCGCCGGCAACGTGGCCGTCCTGCATCGGGCCCTCGGCCAGTTCGACATTGCCGACGCCGGCGAGCGCAGTGCGCGCGATCGCCAGCAGCGCCGGATCGCTTTCGACGGCGACCACCGATCCGACGATCTCGCTCAGCACCGCGGCGGTATAGCCGGTCGCAGCACCGATCAGCAGAACACGGTCGGTCGCGGTCAGATACGCCTCGGTGAGCAGTCGGCCCGTCGCCATCGGCAGATTGGCATAGCGACCCCCGCCGAGCGCGATCGCCGTGTCGCGATAGGCGATCGACCGGACGTCGTTGGGCAAGAACTGCTCGCGCGGTACACGCGCCATCGCCGCAACGACGCGCTGGTCGTTGACGGCGTTGGTGCGCAACTGGCTCGCGACCATCGCGTGGCGCATCGTGTCGAACGTCGCCGCCGAGAGTTCGGTAGCCGCGCCGCTATCGATCGCTGCCGTTCCAAGAGTGTCGGTATCGAGAATTGTCGTCGTCATGGGCCATCCTGTCGCACAGCTGTTTTAGTTGTGCAATACACTTGTTGCGTACCGTCCTGATATCGCGCGACCGCGTGTGCGCCAAGCACCGGTTGATCGGATTCAATGCGGACTGTGCTTCGGGCCGGGCGATTAGAGCGCCGGTAAGGCTTGGCAGGGCCGACGCGTCGTTCGGACTCCATATCGCAACACCCGGAGGTGAAGGCGCCCCGCCCGCCCGTGTGACACCGAGATGCCGCGGGCGGAGCGCCGAGGGTGCACGCGGAAGACCTGAGCACTACCTCTGCGCCCGCCCTAGCAGCGAATGTCGGCATCGTCGCCAGAAATGACCCGATGCGATCCTAACAAATGTCTAGATTCGTTGGCGGATTGCTGACGAACCTCGCGATGAGGGGCGGCATCGATGTCGTGCAGCACCTGGGTCGGCGATCCCAAGACCGCATCGCGCGCGCGCAAGCTGGCGTCGAGAAACGGCTTGGTCAGTGCCATGAAACGACGCGGCGTCATGCCGAGAAACGTGCTCGAATCACGCAGGAAATGCGACGCGTCGAAATAGCTATCGTCGATCAGCGCATAATCCGCCGCCTCGCCCGCGGCCATCAGGCGCACGAGCGATCGCAGGAAGCGCGCGCGCATCAACAGCATCTTGGGCGGAAATCCGAAATGTCGAACCGACAGACGGCGAAGCGCATGCGTGGCGATATCGAGTCGATTCGCGGCGGACGCCATATCGGCGGGACCATCGCTAGCGAGGATTTCCATGAGCTGCCGGACCAGCACCGCGTCGGCGTGCGGCGGCCCCAATCGCTCGAGTAACAGCGCGTCGAGGATCGATGCGACCTCGGTATCGTCCGAAGCCGCCTGAAGTGCCGCGATCAGGCGGCTCGTGAACCCGCGACCGAGCACATCCTCGAGCGGCACGATCCGGTTGCGGAAATCGCCGGCCGGTCGGTGCATCAACCTGCCCCACCCCAGCGCGCTGATGCCGAAACCGATCATCACGCCGCCGTGCGTCGTCGCCTTCAGCGCCTGGCTTGTCGGCCCGAACAGGCTTGCGGCGGGTAACGGATCATAGGTCCGGCGCCCGATCGATACCGCGATCGGCCCGGCATCGATCGCTATCCGGACGTTGGCGGTCGCCGGCAGGAACCAGTCGACCTGCCCCTCCCCGCCAGGCGGCGCGCTCGACCGATAGACGTGATAGCCGGTGATGAAGTCGGCCAGTACGGCGGCCGGCCGATCGTATCGGATCGCCATCCCGGCCGGCATTGCAAACACCGCCTCCCCGACGTCCGCCGTGTTCGTCCCGCCCGTTACCGCATGTCTTCTCAAGCGACCCGCCCCTCCAAGTCGATACATCGTTGCCCTGAACCTTATGGAAAGAACCATTCTTGCGCGAGTCTCGATATGGCACCGATGCGATCCGACCACTCATCCGGTCGCCGACGCGAATGGCCGACCGGGAATAATCGCCGACAGATCCCAACTGGCGGTTGACCGCGGGCGAAAAACGAAGCATTTGCGCCGCCTTCACGCAATCGGGGCCCGATGGCGGAGTGGTGACGTAGAGGACTGCAAATCCTCGCACCCGGGTTCGATTCCCGGTCGGGCCTCCAATTTGCAACCGTTGATTTTCAGGCAGTTAGCATTGTCTAACTAGGCCTTGCAGCGAAGCGTTCGGCTGGACGGGAATGGAAAGCGGACGGTCCGCTTCTGCGTGTCGGTAAATTGAACGGGCACGGGTATACGCAAACGATCTCGCGACCTGCTCGGTGATCCTAACGGCGGTCCACAGACGTCTCGCCTCGACGACGCATTGCCCCATGCGCTTTGACACGGTCGAACAATAGCTCGAGATCGTCGCGGCCGATGTCGAATGTCTCACCAAGGTCGGCGAGCGCTGCGTCGAGATCTTCAGGATGGGGGATGCCGTCATTTTCCGGACCGGCAGGCACCTGCAGACCTGATGCAGGACGATGCGGGTAAGAATGGCCCGACAGGCGATGAAAGGCTATCCCGGCCGCGGTCAGGATCACCGCGTTGATCCCCACCGGCAGTAGCGGAAACATCCAGCCGGCGGCGGCGACGGCATGACCGCCGATCACCGCGGTCAGTGCCGCAGCGCCGCCGGGAGGGTGCAGACAGCGCAGCAATGACATCGCCAGGATCGCACCGCCGACTGCCAGACCGCTCGCAAGCCCAGGCGATGACACCATGGATGCGATCCCGACCCCGACAAGGGCGGAAACGACGTTGCCACCGATCACCGACCAGGGTTGCGCGAGCGGACTGGCAGGAACGGCAAAGACGAGTACCGCCGAAGCGCCCATTGGCGCCACGAGCAGAACGGCGGGCCACCCGTCTCCGAATACCATCGCCGTCACGAGTGCGGTGAAAGCGATGCCGACCGCGGCGCCGAGACACGCGACAAGTCGACCGCCGAACGTGGCACCGGCAAGGATCGGAACAAACAGGGCCCGCAAGCATATCACTTTCATCAAGAGGTTCGCACCGACCTGGCCGGCGTCGAGCGGCTGCCTATGGACGCAAGCGGACGTGATGGGATTTGGTTCAGCTGCGATCCAGTTGGCGGGGTCGCCTCACCCGTCTGGGGTATTGCCGGGGTACATCGCAACATACGAAGTCCAGAAACCACGCGTTGATGCGGGATAGGTTACGATGCGACGGAGAGTGTCTCCACCATAGCATAAGACGATGCAACGATTTTGAACCAATAGCATTGCTACCCAAAGATTCGAACCTAAGGTGTTATCGCGCGACGCTGGTAGATTATGTAATTGGGGAAATTCAATGCCAAATCCTACTGAAATGCTACTTATAATCGTTAGTTCGGGTGGAACCCCCCTTATTGAGCAATCGGTCGCTTATACTTCATCAATGACTGCTCGTGGCGTACTGGAAGGTGGTTTTCTCGCTATGCAATCACCAGCCAATCCCGATCCTTTTGAGATTACAATTAAGTATTATGGGGAAAGTGAGTCGACGAGTTTCCCGGGCTTCCTTGGCTATGAAATCGAGAGCTTGTGCAACCTCCCTGGCACTGCCCAACAATATTGGGAGCTATTGATAAATGGAACCCCCTCTCAGACCGGCGCCGATACGACGATACCACCACCGGGCTCCACTGTGGCTTGGCGGTACATTCTAGCTTCGGCTAGCTCCGGCAATGCGGAAACTTTCGCCGAGGATTTGCATCGCCGTCGCCAGGCGCTGGTATCATAGATCGATCTAAGGTTTGTGGGAAAGATGGAACAAGACGTTTAAGCCCATTTTGAGGGTGATCGGACGACCATGTCTGCGGCAGAGAGGATATCCGCCGCAGAAAGATAGATAATGCTAAAGCCTGTTTTCCATTCTGACTTGCTGCCCTTTGTCATCAACTGGGTGATAGCGGCCAGTGGTAACTTTTATAAATCGGTTAGCCACCGCACGCGGGACACGATGGATATCCGTCCACAATTTCAAACGAGTTATCCTTGCGAACACGGTGTAATACCGTATTTATCAAGGCCTGGTCGAGCTTCCAATCTCAAGACATCTAGCCGCGACCGAGCGCCATGCGTTCGAACGCTGGCTCATCCCAGCAAAAGCCTGGCGCCTAGCGCCGCGAACAGCGCGGGGGGCATTGCTACTGCGCCGACCTTCAGGAAACGCCAGAAGCCGACGTCCTCGCCTTCGCGGCGGATAGCGGTCAGCCACAGGATGGTCGCGAGCGAGCCGGTGATCGACAGGTTCGGCCCCAGGTCCACGCCGATCAGCAGGCCGTCCGTGACGATCTGTGGAACGTGCGCCTGCTGGAGCGTGGTGCTGGCGATCAGTCCGGCCGGCAGGTTGTTCATCAGGTTCGATCCGAACGCCAGGATCGTCCCGGCCACGCCGGCAGTGGTCGATGGCGACTGGGCCGCTCCCGCCGCGAGCCAGCGCGCCAGCATCGCGATCACGCCGGTGCTCGCCAGCGCCTCCACCAGCACGAACAGCCCCGCGACCAACGGCAACACCGCCCACGATACCGAGCCCAGCGTCGGGATCGGCGATTTGCGTCCACCGATACAGATAGCTGCCATCGTCGCGAACCCGGCAAGGCAGGTCGGCGGTCCGAGGTCGTAGCCCTGCGCCGACGCCGCGATCAGCAGCACGGCGGTCGCGACGATCCCACCCAGCGCGATCTTGCCGCCCCGCGGTAACGTACCGACGTCGACGATGGTCTCGCACCGGCCGGTGAGACGCTCGCGCTCGACCCAGCGCAAAACTAGGAACGTGACGCCGATCGACAGCAGCGACGGCAGCGCGAACGAGGCCATCCAAGCGCCCAGCGACGGCATCGCGCCACCGTACAGCACGAGGTTAGCGGGGTTCGAGATCGGCAGCACGAAGCTCGCGGCGTTGGCAATCAATGCGCAGGCAAAAAGCATCGGCAGTGGATCCGCCTTCGCCCGCTTCGCCGCGGCATAGACCGCGGGGGTCAGCACCACCGCAGTCGCGTCGTTCGACAGGACCGTGGTAACGACGATCCCGACACCGAAGACGAGCGCGAACAACCGGCTGGTCGATCCCTTGGCCAGCCTGACGGCGTGCTCGGCGACCCAGTCGAACAGCCCTTCGTCGCGGGCGACTTCGGACAGCAGCATCATACCGATCAGAAAAAGATAGACGTCGCCGCCCTTCAGCACGGCCTGCCACGCGGCAATGGGCGTCATCAGTCCGAACAGGAGCAGCAGCGCCGCGCCTGAAACCGCCCAGACCGCTTCGGGCAGTTTGAACGGGCGCGTGATTACGCCAAAGGTCGCAGCGAAACAGATTGCCCATATCGCATAGGTCTGCACCGTCATGCCCGAGGTATCCGCATTGCGGATCGCCGCGCCGTCATCGTCGTTGCGCCAGTCACCAATCGAATCCGTTCTTGTTGGGGCCGCGTTGTGCGCCATCGATGCCACGCTCCGGCCACGCTCCGATCGCGTTGACGTCGCGGCCGAGCGCGGCGGGCCGATTGCGCTTTGGCCGCGGGCCGGCGTTGCGGACGAGGATCTCGACCCGATCCTCGCTTTCACCGCTGCGGACGGTCAGGCGGTGAAGGCCATCGGCCACGCCGTCCACTGACGCGGTCCAGAGCGACGGCGTGCCAGCGACCTGCGACATCGGTATTTCGCCATCCTCGTCGATGTGCAGTGTTACGCTATCTGTCTCGCCAAACACTTTCGCACGAACGATGAAGGCACGACCGGGCACGTTGTCGGCGCGGCCAGGATCGGTGATCAGCCGGCGATCGACCGGGCTGGTGATCTGCACGAGAGGCCAGGGATCGTCGATCGCGTGAAACCGCCAGCTCGGTACGCCGTCGTCCAGCGTGACGATCGAAAACCCCGGTGCGCCTTCCTCGATCTGGCCGGTCGAGCGGGTCGCACCGTAGACGACGCGACCGTCGTTGAGCAGTTCGTTGTAATGCGTGTGGCCGGTATCGACGAACGCGACGCGGTGCGCTGCGAACAGCCCCGCGATGCCGTCCGGATCGTCACGCAGATCGCCGGGATAGGCATGCATGAACACCGCGGTCGGCTGGCCCGCGACCGCCGCAGCGCTCAGTTCGCGCTCGATCAAAGCGCGCTGGTCGGGGGCGATCCGGAAATCGGGACCGCCCTTGCCTGCCGATACGATATCGAGAAACACACAGCGATACCCGGAGATCGTCTCGGCATAGGGCGCCATCCGCGCGGTAATTGCGCGCATCGCGGTCAGATCACCGGGTTCGAAATCATGATCGCCCGCCAGCACGTGCCACGGCAGCGCCAACCCCGACATCGCCTCCGCAATCCGCGCATATTGATCGTCCGTGCCGTGGTTGGCGTTGTCGCCGGGTAGCAATGCGAAGTCGACCGCGTCGCCTAAACGCGCTTGCGCAACGGCCACCAGATCGCGAAATCGCGACAGTCCTTGATACCCATCCGCCTCGTCGACGTGAAGATCGCCGAAGTGAATCCAGGTCAGGCATCCTGCCATTATACTAGCCCCAAAGTTTTCGCACGCTTCTTGGTCGAGCGTCGCCCCATAGCGAGGCTGACTGATCATCGTTCCGTGACATTTTATTCATGATCCGAAGCTGAACCGCGTCGTTCAGTTTCGGTTTAGCTTCTGACTTCATTGGAAAATACCCAATCGAACTATATTCATAGTCCGCGGAAACTTTCCGTCGAGCGATAGCTTTAGCGATCCAATGGCCGACGGGTTTCCCGACCGTGCCGGGTTCAGCGACACCGACTTTCAGGGAATTGCCATGGCCAGCACGACGGGTGACGTTTTCGCCGAAGAGGCCAGCAAGAAGGGCGGCGGCCGGGCGGGCGGCAAATCCGGACCGAACAGGACGCTCGACGCGCTGAACTTCTTCCTCGCCGACGTGCGGGACGGGCTCGGGCCGTATCTGGCGATCTATCTTCTTGCGGTACGCGGTCCGGCACATGGCTGGAACGAGGCGACGGTCGGCATGATCCTGACGATCGCTGGGATCGTCGGACTGATCTCGCAGACACCCGCCGGCGGCCTGATCGATCGTGGCAAGAACAAGCCGCGGATCGTCATGATCGCCGCCCTGCTCGTCACACTCAGCAGCATCTCGCTACCGATCGTCACCGGCTTCACTGCGGTCGCGGTAACCCAGTCGATCGCGGCCGTCGCCGGCGCGGTGTTCGCCCCGGCGATCTCGGCGATCACGCTCGGCCTGGTTGGTCCCAAGCTGTTCGCCAAGCGGGTCGGCCGCAACGAAGCGTTCAATCACGCCGGCAATGCGGTGTCGGCGGCGCTCGCGGGTGTGCTCGCATGGAAGTTCGGGCCGGTCGTGGTCTTTTGGCTGATGGGCGCGCTGACCGTCGCCAGCATCGTGACCGCATCGCGGATCGACAATGACGACATCGACAACGCAGTCGCGCGCGGCCTCGACTGTGAGCCCGAAGACGATTGCGAGGAGCCGAGCGGCTGGAAGATGCTGATCGAGAACAAGCCGCTGATGATCTTCGCGGTCACCGCCTTCCTGTTCCATCTCGCCAACGCAGCGATGCTGACATCGGTCAGCCAGTTGCTGTCGCGAACCGTCGGCAAGGACCAGGCTACGTCGCTCACCGCCGCCTGTATCGTCGCCGCGCAATTGGTGATGGTGCCGGTCGCGATCGTCGTCGGTCGCAATACCGAGAGATGGGGCACCAAGCCGCTGTTCCTGATCGCGTTCGGATTCCTCGCGGCGCGCGGTGCGCTCTACACCGTGTCGAACGATCCGTGGTGGCTGGTCGGCGTGCAGGCGCTCGATGGCGTCGGCGCGGGGATCTTCGGTGCGATGTTCCCGGTCGTGATCGCAGACCTGACCAAGGGGACCGGTCGCTTCAATGTGAGCCAGGGTGCCGTCGCCAGCGCGCAGGGTCTGGGCGCCGCGCTGTCGGCGACGCTGGCCGGGGCGATCATCGTCTGGTCGGGCTACACGGCGAGCTTTCTGACGTTGGCGACTGTCGCCGGGATTGGGCTCGCGCTGTACCTGTTCGCCATGCCGGAGACGAAGGCCAAGGCAAACCCAACCGCGTAAAACCTTGGGCGCAGGCTACGTCCTCTCCTGTCCCTCCGTGGTACATACCGACTAGTCCGTGACGAAAAACTACCAGGAACCAAGCGCTTACCAGGTGGTTTATGCGTCCAGTCCGGTCGCAACGGTGGCGTAACAAAGCTGCTCACGATGCCGCCGATCGCATGCGTGCGATGCAAGACGAATGTTCTCGAAAGGTTACGATGATGAACAAGGACGAATTTCAGGGCGGCGCCCGCTACGTTGGCGGCAAGGTCGAGAAGGCTGTCGGCGATACCGTCAACAGCCGTGACTGGCAGGTCGATGGCGTCGTCGATCAGGTCGCCGGTGGCGCGCAGAACCTGTATGGCCGCGCCAAGTCCGCGATCAACGATACGGTCGACGGAGCGCCCGAGCTAGCCGACAAGATCGGTAGCGAAGCACGCGAAGCGGGCGAACGCGCAGCAGAAGTAGCCCGTCGCGGTGCCGCCTCCGCGCAGGCATCGGCACAGGAGGCCCCCGTGTTGTGGGCGCTCGGCGCCGCTGCGGTCGGCTACGGCATTGCCTGGCTCGTTCATGGTAAGCGCGACTGATCCCGTGGCTACGGACCCCGTCCCTTTGGCTCCTGCCCTCAAGTCGCTTCGGGACTCCGCGGATCTGCGCCACCTGCGCCAGATCATCGCGGGGCTCAACGAGGGCGTGATCCTGATCGATCCCGATCAGGCGATCCTATGGGCAAACCATGCGGCGCTCGGAATGCACGGCGTCGAGTCGGTCGAGGATCTGGGTGGGACGGTCGACGAGTACCGCCAGCGGTTCCAGCTGCGGTATCGTAACAACCACAAGCTGAACGATTCGGACTACCCGATCGAACGGGTCGTATCAGGCGAGGCGTTCTCGCAGGTCGTCGTCGAAGTCGCGGTCGCTGGCGAGCCGGATCCGCGCTGGGTCCATCAGGTTCGCAGCCTCGTCCTGACCAACGAGGCGGACGAGCCGGAATGCCTCGTCCTGATCATCCAGGACGTGTCGGCGCGGTTCGAGGCGGAGGACCGTTTCGAACAGTCGTTCAACGCCAATCCCGCGCCGGCGATCATTGCCCGCCTGTGCGACCTTCGTTTCGTGAAGGTCAATCAGGGCTTCATCGAGATGACGGGGCACGACCGCGACGCGATCCTGTCGCGCAGCGTCTACGACATCGACGTGCTGGCGCGGGCCGACAAGCGTGACCTCGCCAAGGAACGCCTGAACGAAGGTCGCACGATCCCGCAGATGGAGGCTGAGCTGGACCTTCCCGGCGGCACGACCAAGCTGGTTATCGTCGCGGGACAGCCGATCGACATGAGCGGGCAGCCTTGCATGTTGTTCACCTTTGCCGATCTCGAGCCGCGGCGGAAAGCCGAACAGGCGCTTCGTCACAGCGAGGAACGGTTCACCACGACGTTCTCGCTCGCTCCGGTGGCGCTGGCGATCGGCGCAATCGATGGTCACCGGCTATGTGACGTGAATGCAACGTTCACCGCCCTGACGGGCTACGCCGCGGACGAAATCGTCGGGAAACCGCTCGACGAGATCGATTTGTGGGAAACCCCGGCGCTGCGGGAAGCGATGGAGCGCGAGATCGAGGCGGGCACGCCGATCCGCGACCGCGAGGTGCGCCTCCGCGTCAAGGACGGCGAGGTCATCGACTGCATCGTGTCTACGGAACCGATCATGCTGGGGAACGCCGCCTGCGTGTTGTGGGCGATGCGCGACATCACCACGCGCAAAGCGTCCGAGCGCGAACTGGTCAACGCGATCGAGGCGGTGATGAAGGATACGAGCTGGCTCAGTCGCTCGATCATGGAGAAGCTGGCACGCATCCGTACGCCGCAGGTCGAGCCGGTCGGCGTCGGGCTCGACGAGCTGACGCAACGGGAGCGCGAAGTGCTGGCGCTGATCTGTCGCGGGCTCGACGACAAGTCGATTGCGCGGACTCTCAACGTATCGGGCAACACTGTGCGCAATCATGTCGCGCGCATCTATTCGAAGATCGGCGTCAACCGTCGCAACGCGGCCGCCGCATGGGCACGCGCACGCGGCTTTGACGGCGACTCGATGCCGGCACCGACGCCGCGTGCCGATGCTCATTCCAGGGAGGCGACGGCATGACCCGCGCGAAGGATCCCAAGCAGGATGATATCCGGCAGGGCGATGTGGCGGATGACCGCAACGTCGGTGTCGTGGCGGAACGTGCGCGCGTCCAGCAGGCCCGGGAGTCGGTGCAGGATGCGATCGGCAAGATCATCGGCGAGCCGGTCGGCGAAAACCCCGACGGCAACACGGACAGCCACGACACCGACGAGACCGAAGACACGCGAAAGCCTGTCTCGCCACCGGTGGTGAAGCGCGCGACCCTCATCGACAACGACGGCGCGGACTGACGCCCTCGTTCGACACTTTTTTATAACAGGAGTAATTATGGCTACCCATCTGACGCCCGGCGGCTTGCCGGTCGATGACATTCGCTATGCGAAGACCCCGACGCGCATATCCTGGGGTGCGATCTTCGCGGGCGTCGTGCTCGCGATCGCTATCCAGCTGGTGCTCGGCATCCTCGGTACCGGCATCGGCCTGAGCCTCGTCGATCCGGTCGAGGGTACCACGCCGGGGGCAGCCGGTTTCGGCATCGGCGCGGGTATCTATTGGGTGATCACGACGATCATCGCGCTCGGTGCAGGCGGCTATGCCGCAGCGCGCGTTGCAGGCGTCCAGGATCGTTTCGACGGTCTGGTCCACGGTCTGGTCGTGTGGGGCGTCACGCTCATCCTGACGCTGTACCTGCTCACATCGGCGGTCGGCGGCATCATCGGTGGTGCATTCCGCACCGTCGGCTCGGTCGCGACCGCAGCCGGTAGCGGCATCGGCGCTGCAGCACCCAAGGTCGCCGACGTCGCGAACGTCGACGTGACCGACGTTCGGCAGGAAGCTGCCGAGTACCTGTCGGACGCGCCTTCGGACCCTGCACTGATGACGCCTGAGCAGGCGCAGAAGGAAATCGCCAAGCAGTTGCCGGCCGTTGCCCGCGGTGGCCAGGACGGTGCGCAGGCCGAGAGCCGGATCGTCGACATCGTCGCCGCCCAGCGCAAGATCAGCCGCCCCGAGGCTCAGGCCCAGGTAACGCGCGCCAAGGCACAGTTCGTGAAGACGAAGAACAACACGATCGAGACCGCGAAGTCGGCCACCGACGCAGCCGCCGGTGCCGCAGCCGGAACGTCGTTCATGGTCGTGATCGCGTTGCTGATCGGTGCCGCAGCCGCTGGCTTCGGTGCGACCACCGCAGCCCGTCGCCGCGTATGATGCCTGATATCGGTACTGGATACCGATAGGCGCGCTGACAACGCAGACCGTCGACGCGGCGCTTCAGCAGGAATGTTGGAGCGCCGTCGTTCGATCAGTCCAACGCACACTTCAAAACATATGGACGGTCTGTAGATTTGCGGCCCGTGGAGAACGACGACATGGGCTCTTCCTCCAACGACAAACTGACGCTTCGCTCGGCAATAGCCTGGGCACTGCATCTCGCCGACGCGCAAAACGACACACTGGTCGCTGCGATACTCGCCAATGCGCTGGAAACGGCGGAACGGTCGCTTGCCGGGCAGTCTGGTGGCGATCCCGACGACGCGGCAACGACGGCCGTATAGACAGCATCGGGCTTCCCGCACGGGAAACGGCTCGCGCGAGAAAAGGGGATAACACGTGCGAGCCGCAGTCCGGATCGCCAGCTACGGTCTTGGGGACGCTCGCCGGCCTGTGGCTCATGCGCCCGCATATCGCACGGATCAAGCGGATATTTGAATTCGGAGTATGGCGACTCAGCACGTTGATGAATTCACCGCCATTCAGCGAACCGCCGCACCGGAGTTCCAATCGATGCCGGTCTTTGCGAAGCAAAGCATCGGCGTATACCCCTCAGATCGCCGATACCCGTCAGATCAATGCATCGAGCAGGCCGATCAGCGGACGATCCGCTGGCGGCATTGCCAAATTGTGCATCTCCGAAGGTCTGACCCAGCGTAGTGCGGCGGCTTCGAGTGCGCGCGGCACACCGCTCCATTTGCGCGTGATATAGAGCAGCAACAGCAGGTGACGCCCGCCCAGCGGTGCGCTTGCGAACGCTGCGGGCGCCAGGCACGCGTGCGGCACCGCAATACCCAGTTCCTCTTCCAGTTCGCGGATCAGCGCGTCCTCGGGCGTCTCGCCCGGTTCGACCTTCCCGCCAGGAAACTCCCACAGTCCCGCAAGCGACTTCCCCGCTGGGCGCTGCTGCAGCAAAACGCGCCCGTCGATGTCGACAAGCGCGGCCGCGACGACGGGTAACAGCAACGATCCCGCCGCACCGAATTGCGTGTTGGTCATTCCTTAAGCTCCTGACGACTAGACCGGCCCCATGAGGCCGAAAGATTTCGCAACGTCGCTGGTCATGCGAACGATCGCGCGTGCGATGCGCCAGCAGCGGGGCGCGACTGCCATCGAATATGGCCTGATTCTCGCCTTGGTCGTGATTGCGATGATCGTCGGCCTGAGCGCGTTGGCCAACTCGACCACGGGTATGTGGAACACCGTCGATACCAAGGTCAGCACGGCCCGCTGACATCGAAAGAAACCAGGGCGCCTTAAACCTTTCTAAACTCACCGCTTGGTATTCTCAAACCGCTGATCCGGCCCGTCCGGTCCAGCCGGGTGACACTGACGCAATCCAACGATGGAGACCGGAATGAAGACGATTCGCAAGTTTTTCAAGAATTCCAAGGGCGCAACCGCAATCGAGTACGGCCTGATTGCCGCGCTGATCGCCGTTGCTGCTATCGCTGCCATGCAGGGCCTGGGTAACAGCCTGAACAAGACGTTCAACAACGTCTCGACCAAGCTGAACGCATCGGCCACGTAAGTAGCGGCCATCAGGCTAGAAATTGGGGCGGCGAAACTTCGGTTACGCAGCCCCTTTTTCGTTGCCGATAATTCTCGCCCTCAAAGACGTCCCATCTTGAGGAACTTCGCCTGACGATCCTTGCGCAGATCGGCGGGCGCCAAAGCCATCAGGTCGGTCAATGCCGACGAAAGCGCGTCGCCCAGCGCGGCGATCGCCGCTGCGCGATCGCGGTGCGCACCGCCCAGAGGTTCGGCGACGATGTCGTCGATCACGCCGAATGATTTCAGGTCCTGCGCGGTGATGCGCATCGCTTCGGCGGCCTCGGGCGCCTTGTCGGCGGTGCGCCACAGGATCGACGCACAGCCTTCGGGGCTGATCACCGAATAGATCGCATGTTCGAACATCAGCACGCGGTTACCCGCGGCAAGCGCGACCGCGCCACCCGAGCCACCCTCGCCGACGATCGCCGAGACGATTGGCACGCCAGCATTGAGACAGGCTTCGGTCGAACGGGCGATCGCCTCCGCCTGGCCGCGCTCTTCGGCCTGGATGCCGGGGAACGCGCCGGACGTGTCGACCAACGTGATGATCGGCAGGCCAAATCGGTTGGCGAGTTCGACCAGGCGGATCGCCTTGCGGTACCCCTCGGGCTTGCCCATGCCGAAATTGTGGCGGAGGCGGCTCGCGGTGTCGTCGCCCTTTTCGTGACCGAGCACCATGATCTTGCGACCCCGGAACGTCGCGAAGCCACCGATGATCGCCTGATCGTCGCCGAACGCGCGATCGCCTGCGAGCGGCACGAACTCGTCGAACAGCGCGGCGACGTAATCCTTGAAGTGCGGGCGTTCCGGATGGCGTGCGACCTGTGTCTTCTGCCACGGGGTCAGGCGCGCGAACGTGTCCTTCAGCAGCTTGTCGGACTTCGCCTGTAGACGGGCGATGTCGGCGGCTAGGTCGACGCTGCCTTCGGCGGCGGTGTCGCGGAGTTCGTCGATCCGGCCCTGGAGTTCGGCGATCGGTTTCTCGAAGTCGAGGAAGCTTGGCATCAGCGGCGGTTACGGTGCGGGATCGCTCGCGTCAACGCGGCGGCATATCCGCCAGCGGGTGGCGCGTGTTGACCAGCTCGACGAGGCGGCTCGAATCGACGTGCGTGTAGATCTCGGTGGTGGCGATATCGGCGTGACCCAGCATTGATTGCAGCGCGCGCAGGTCAGCGCCGCCGGCGAGCAGATGCGTGGCGAAGGCGTGGCGCAGGACGTGCGGGCTGACACGGTCGGGGGGGATGCCCGCCTCGGCGGCGATCGCCTTCACCAGTTGATACAGGCGGATGCGCGAGAGATGACCCTTGCCCGAGGGGAACAGCCAGAGACGATCGGTCGCGACGTGGGTGCGCCAGATCGCGACGGCGGCGCGCGCTCGGTCGGAGATGGGGACGAGTCGCTCGCGCCCGCCCTTGCCGCGCAGGATTAGGAACGGGCGGTCGGGGTGAACGGCGTTGCGCGGCAGGCTGACCAGTTCGGTCGCGCGCAGGCCTGAACCATAGAGAAGCTCGAACAGTGCGGAGAGACGCAGGTCGTTCGGGTCTAGCGGATCGCGGGCGGCGCGCTCGGCGATCGCTGCGAAGAGGCGGTCGACATCGGCGTGACTGAGGATCTTCGGCAAGGTGCGTACCGTGCCGGGTCGGGGCAGCGCTTTGCCGGGATCGTCCGCGCGGTGGCCTTCGTCGGCGAGGAACGCGAAGAAGCGGCGGAGCGAGGCGGATTTTCGCCCCACGGTCGAGCGGGACAAGGCCGACCACGCGTTCGCGAGCTTGGCCAGAGCGTCCGCATCCGCGTCGACCAGTCCGCCTTCCAGCGCCTGCGAGGCAAGCGTCAGGTCGCTGCGATACGCCGCCACCGTGTTGGCAGCGGCCCCGACCTCCGCAGTCATCATTTCGAGGAACCGATCGATCAGCGCGCGATCGCTGGCGTGGCTCACGCGCGCGCGATCGCCTCGGCCGCGATCATCCGCGCCTCCCCGTCGAGACCGACGCCGCGCAGTGCACCGACGATGCGGTACAGCGCTTCCGGGGGGATCTCCTTCCAGCTCCCCGCCTGCATGCCGACCGCTGCGAGCAGGACGACCGTCCCGGCCTGGCCGTCCCGCGCCGCGCGATCGAGCGCGCGGGTCCAGGCATTGTCCGCGCCGATCCGAACGCCGAGCGACTGTGCCGCACGTTCGATATCGCCCTGGTTGAGACGACCAAGGCCTGCCAACCCTGCGAACAACATACGCTGCTTCAACGCCGAATCGCCTTCGCCGCCGGTATAGGACGCAAGGTCGGAATAGCTGAGGCGGCGATACGCGTCTGGATCGCTGAGCATTATCATCGCCCAGGCGTCGCTGCCGGCGGGTACCGATCCCAGCCAGCGCGCCGCGGTGCGGTCGAGCCCAGCGGACAGCATCGAAGCGACCAGACGGTCGGCTTCGGCCTTCGCCAGCGCCGGGTTCAATCGCGAAGCCGCCCGCGCGGTCAGCACGAGCCGCGCATAGCTCGGACGCGCGTTCGCGCCGCCCCACAACTGACGCAGCGCGGTGAGCCGCGAATCCGGATTGCGATCGGCATAGGCCGTCTGGAGATCGTTGGCGGTCGCTGTCGCATTACTCTGCGTATCGTCGTCGGTCGCAGCCGCAGCGTAGAGGTCGACGAGCGCGGCGCTGGAGAGCACCCCCTGCCCCGCGGCAGCCTCCGCTGGCGCCAGCCGATCGCCGAGCGCGACGGAGGGCGACAAGGCCTGCCAGTATTTCACCTGAGAACCCGCGGTGCCGTACAGCTCGTCGGGTACCGTAACGCCGGTCGCCATCGCGAGCCCGAACCGCCACGCGGTCAGCCGGTCCACGCCGTCCCACTCGATGGTCACAGCCTGACGCCCCTGCGCCCCCGCCCCGACGACTTTCTGCGCGAGCAGCAGGTCGACGCCGCTGGCGACGTTGCGACGCTTGGCGGTCGCGATCAGCGGGCTGGCCTGCGCGGGATTGCCCGACAGCCCGGCGCACATCGCCTGCGCCATCGTCCAGCCGCGCGCCGGGGCGTAGCGCATCGCACCCGTCACCAGCGGACACAGGCCAGCCGGATCGCCGGTCGCCAGAGCGGTGTTCATCGCGACCTGATAAAGCTTCGGCGTGTAATTGCCGGTGTCGACGTTTTGCGCGACCGCCCGCGCCGCGACCGATTCGCCCATCCGCAGCAACAGCCACGCGCGCTCGGCAGCGAAGTCCGCGCCGTTGGTGCGGCTGGGCGTATCGACATGCGACACCAGCGCGCGGCGCAACAGGATCGACATCCAGCGCGACGGCAGCGGCGCACTGAGGCGGCGCATCAGCGTCTCGACATATTGGCCGTCCGCTTCACCGAACGCATCGGTATCGAGACCGCCTTCGCTAGCCGTGACCGGCCCTACCGTCGCGAGCGAGCGACGCGCGGATGCCGGCATCTCGTACTGCGCGAGCACCGCGGGATCGACCTGCGCCGGCGTCGCGACAGGTACCACCGGCTGCGGGACACCAGGTGTCGTCGGCGGCAAAGGCTGGATCATCGCGCCGGACTGTGCGGGTGCCGGAGCCGGCTGCGGCGCGCTCGGCTGCGTCGGACCCGTCGGACGGGTCGGCTGCGTGCCAGCAGGCGGCGTTGGTCGTGGTGCGGGCGCAGGCGTTGGTTCGCCGAACCCCGGCGGAAGGATCGATTCGGGCCGATCCTGCCCGATCGCCGGTGCCAGCGCGACCAAGGCTCCGACGGCAACCGCCGCCGCTAAGGATGCCTTAAGAGAGGTTCGCAAGCGTCACGGCCTTCTCGACGTGGCTCTGCGGACGCTCGGTCGCGCGGCCTGCCAGCAGGAACAGGCCGCCGACCACGACCACAAGAACGACGACGACCGAGACGATGAAACGGGACATACGACGTAACCTTGTAGTGGACGGGGGTAGTGAACGGGGCAGAAATTCGCGCGCCAAGAGCTTTTGCCCTCGCGCGGAGCCGCTGTATAGCGCGGGCTACGATGTTGCAAAGCCACAACCCTTCCGGCGGACCCTCGGGCGGCCGCCGCCCTGCCCCGATCGATCGCCCGATCGTGCTCGTCGGGCTGATGGGCGTCGGCAAGACCACCGTCGGCCGCCGTCTCGCCCTGCGCATGAACCTGCCGTTCGTCGATGCCGACCACGAGATCGAGGCCGCGTCGGGCATGACCGTCGCCGAGATCTTCGCCAAATACGGCGAAGAGTATTTCCGCGATGGCGAGCGCCGCGTGATCGCACGGCTGATCGACGGCACGCCCAAGATCATCGCGACCGGCGGCGGTGCGTTCATCAACGACGACACGCGGGCGCTGATCTTGCGCGATGCGGTGTCGGTGTGGCTTAGCGCGCATCCCGACATCCTGGTCGAGCGCGTCGGCCGGCGCGACACCCGGCCGCTGCTGCGCAACCGCGACGCGGGGAAAGTGCTCGCCGAACTGGCGCGCGTGCGCAACCCGATCTACGCGCAGGCGCATATCCACATTGTCAGCAACAAGACGCCGCACGAAGCGACCGTCGCCGCTATCCTGAGGGCGCTTGGCCGATGAAGACCGTTACCGTCGAACTGGGTGCGCGGACCTACCCGATCCATATCGAAGCTGGGTTGCTCGCGCGGGCGGGTGAGTTCCTCGCGCCGCTCGCGAAGGGCCGGCGGGTGGCGATCGTCACCGACGAGAATTTGTCGGTTCACCTCGCGACGTTGCAGGCTTCGCTGACCGATGCGGGGATTGCATCCGAGGCGATCGTTCTGGCCCCCGGCGAAGGCAGCAAGAGCTGGGCGACGCTGGAAATGCTGTGCGACCGGTTGCTCGAACTCGGCGTCGAGCGCGGGGATCACGTCGTGGCGCTCGGTGGGGGCGTGATGGGGGACCTGGTTGGGTTCGCCTGCTCGATCCTGAAGCGCGGGTGCAACTTCGTGCAGATCCCGACGAGCCTGCTGGCGCAGGTCGACAGCTCGGTCGGCGGCAAGACCGCGATCAACACGAAGGCCGGCAAGAATTTGATCGGTGCGTTCCATCAGCCGGTGATGGTGCTGATCGATCCGCAGGTGCTCGACACGCTGCCGATCCGGGAACTGCGCGCCGGTTACGCCGAGGTCGTCAAATACGGCCTGATCGACGATTTCGCCTTCTTCGAATGGTGCGAGGCGAATGGTGCTGCGTTGTTGGCGGGTGACATCGGCCTGCGCGAATACGCGATTGCGCACAGCGTTTCGGCCAAGGCGCGGATCGTCGCGGCGGACGAGCATGAGACGAACGGAACGCGCGCGCTGCTTAATCTCGGACATACGTTCGGGCATGCGCTTGAGGCGGAGACCGGGTTCTCGCAGGCGCTGATCCACGGCGAGGGTGTCGCGGCGGGTTGTTCGCTGGCGTTCGGGTTCTCGGCGTCGCAGGGGATTTGTTCGGGGCAAGATGCCGAGCGAGTAGCGGCGCACTGGCGGGACGTCGGGCTTCCCGACGGTCTCGCGGCGGCGAAAATCGGCGCGAGCGGCGCGCGGCTGGTCGATCACATGCGGCATGACAAGAAGATGGCGGCGGGCACCCTCCCCTTCCTGCTCGCGCGTGGGATAGGCCAGACGTACCTCGACAAGACCGTCGACCTCGCCGACGTCGAAACCTTCCTCGACGCGCTGCCCCGCTGATGCCCAACGGTGTCGCCAAGCAGAATTTGCCGACCAAGGTGTGCCCCGCGTGCGAGCGGCCGTTCACGTGGCGGAAGAAGTGGGCGCGCGACTGGGACAACGTGATCTACTGCTCCGACGCGTGTCGGAAGAAGCGGTAGCGTTCCAGGACCCGCAAGCAGCTTGTTCACCCGCGAAGGCGGGTGCCCAGACTGGGTCCCCGCCTTCGCGGGGAAACAATTCTGCTAGGGGCGAGCCGCACTCCAAGCCAGCCACAACCACCCGCCGATCAGCAAGGCCCCGCCAATCGGCGTTATCGCCCCGAACCAGCGTGGCGCACCCAGCGCCATCACGTACAGCGTCAACGCAAAGATCGCCGCGCCGACCACGAACAGCCACGCTGGCCCCCGCGCCTCCATCCGGATCGCGACCAGCGCCGCTACGACGTGGACAAGCTGATACTGCGCGCCGGTCTTCAGCCACTCCGCCGCCGCCCCACTCGCGCCGTGCGCACCGAACGCCCCCGCCGCGACCGCGATCGCGCCGGACAGCGCCGCCAAGATAGCGATGATCATTGCGTATCATTCCCCCAGGGAAAGCGTTTCGCGGTCTCGGCACGCGCCGCGCGCATGTCGCCGGAGTCGATCTGTAACTGCAACCGCTCCTTGTCCCGCGCGCGGTATTGCTCCTCCGCGCGGTCGATATCGGCCGGTGCGATCTCGAGCCCGCGCATGACTAGGCGCGCCATCTTCACCGCGGACTCCATCACTTCGCGTACCACCGCCGTCGCCGACGTGTTCTTCAACTTGACCAGCGCACGGCGATCGAACGCGCGGACATAGATCGCAGCATCCGGGAAAGCCTCGTGCACGCCCTCGATCGTGTCCGGATCAAGCTGGTCGCCGTCCATGCAGAAGCAGATGATCTCCGCTTCCGCTGCGCCCGCCTGTCGCAACAGGTCCAGCCGCGTGCCGTCGCCGTAATAGACCTTTGCGCCGAACTCGCCGGCGATGTCGATCATCTCGATATCGGTATCGATCAGCGTAACCGGGATATCCTGCGCGAGCAGCATCTGGCCGACCGTCTGGCCGAATCGCCCATAGCCGACGATGATCGCGTTCGCGCCGTCGACCTTGGGGCCATCGCGCTCCTGCCCCTCGGCGATCGGCTCGGTCCGGAAGCGCCGCGTGATCCCCATTAGGAACGGCGTTGTCGCCATCGACAGCGTGATGATCGCGCCGAACAGGCTGGCCGCCTGCGGTTCGATCAGCAGCCCGGCCTGCGCCTGCGCGAACAGCACGAAGCCGAACTCGCCGCCCTGGCTCAGCAGCAGCCCAAGCGCGAACGCCTGCCGCCACGTCATCTTGAACGCCATGCCGATCAGCATGATGACGCTGGTTTTGGTCGCGATCAGCGCGGCGGCCATCGCCATCACGAAGAACGGCCGCTCGGCGATCGCGTTGAGATCGAGCACCATGCCGACCGCGAGGAAGAAGAGCCCGAGCAGGATAGATCGGAACGGCTCGACATCGGCTTCGAGTTCATGCCGATACGGGCTGTCCGCCAGCATAACGCCGGCGATGAACGCGCCGAGCGCGGTGGAGAGCCCAAGCCATTCCATGATCGCGGCGCTGGCGATCACGGTGAACAGCCCGGCGAACACGAACATCTCGCGCTCGCCCAGATTGCCGATCAGCCGGAAGAACGGGCGCAACAGGAAGCGCCCTGCGACGACAAGTCCGACGACCGCGAGCACGGTGTAGATCGCGAGCAGCCACCCGGGAGGTGCATTCGCGTCCGCCGGATTGCGGCTCATCGCTGCCACGATCGTGATGAGCGGAACGATCGAGAGATCCTGGAACAGCAGGATCGAAAACGCGCGCTCGCCGAACGGCGTCCGCATCCGCCCCGAAGATCGCAGCATCGGCAGCACCTGCGCGGTCGACGACAGCGCCAGCGGCAGGCCGAGCGCAAGCGCAGCGGGGAGCGAGAACTTCGCCCCGACCCAGACGATCGCCGTGATCGCCAAGCCGCAAATCGCAACCTGAAGGAGCCCCAATCCGAAGATCTCCTCCTTCATCTTCCACAGCCGCGACGGGTTCAGTTCGAGCCCGACGATGAACAGCAGCAGCGTGATGCCGAGTTCGGCGAACCCGAGCTTAGATTCCGCATCGCCGACCAGGCCAAGCACATGCGGCCCGACGACCGCACCCGCGACCAGATATCCCAGCGTCGCGCCGAGCCCGAGCCGGCGGAACAGCAACACGAACATCAGCCCGAACCCGAGCAATACGACGCCGTCGCGCAGCAGCGACGGCGACGTGCCCTCCGCCATCAGACCTTCGCCTTTGCAGCGGTATCGGCAGCCTCGGCAGCCGCTTCGAACGCGAGCCGGATCGACGGGTGGCGCGCCGTGTAGTTGAGCGCGGGGGTGAAGATATCCATCCCGGGCCAATCGGGCGCATCGCCCTCACGCGCAAGCCACGCCGTCAGCGCGTCGCGCGTGGCGGCGAGTTCTGCGGGGGTGCGGCCGAGGATGTTCGACGCGAGAAGAGACGAAGATGCCTGGCCTAGCGCGCAGGCGCGAACCAGCAGCCCGACCTCGCTGACTTTGCCCTCGTCGTCGACCGCGACGTCGATCGTCACGCGGCTGCCGCAGATCGGCGAGCGTTTCTCCGCCGTCGCCATCGGCTCGGGGAGGCGTTCATGGTGCGGGATCGAGGCGGCGAGGCGGAGAATCTCGGCATTGTAGAGGGGCGCGCTCATGGCTTCGGCTCGCTTGCATTATCGGATCTGGAAGGCGGCGTTCTCGCGCCGAAGACGGGCTGGCCGCGGCGGCGGCGGTCGACGAAATCGGCAATGCTCGCGCTCGTTGCGTTGAGCAGCGGATAGGTGCGCGACTTCGTCATCCATTCGGGGCGGCGCGCCGGTCCGCCGCCCATCGTGTCGATGACCAGCGTCGCGAGCAGGAAGACGAGGCTGGCAAGGATCAGACCTTTCAGCGCGCCGAAGCCGAAGCCTAGCGCACGGTCGACTGGCCCCAAAATCGACGTCCGGGTCCGGGCGCCGAGCGCGTTGGCGACCAGTCGACCGCCGATATAGGTCACGCCGGTGATGATCGCGAACGCGAGCACCGCGGCACCGCCGACCGTGCCGACCATCGGCGACAGCGCGGCGGCCAGGGGGATGTGGAACAGCTTCAACATCGCCACCATCGCCACCCAGGCGAACATCGACAGCACTTCGGTGACGAACCCGCGCACCAGCCCCAGCACCGCGGACCCGGCGACGGCGATCAGGACGACGATGTCTAGGGCGGTGAGGTTCATCGTCTCTGGAATAGGGACGCGCGGCGCGAACCGCTAGTGCGCGCGGCGACCGACGCGCTCTAGTGGTTCAAACCGAACACACCGTAGCGCTCGCGCCACGCGGCGACTTCGTCCTGCAGATGCGCGGGTGCAGCCTCGCCCGATAGGACGAAGCGGGCGACGTCGGTGTCGGGGTGCATCAGCATTTTCTTCGCCCCGTCGCTGAACCAGACCGGGACCAGTTGGTCGCATACGCCGTCGAGCACAGTGGCCGCCATGCCGTTCGCGATCGCGTCGCTGCCGGCGAGGACGCGGACATTGATCGAGACGCCTTCGAGGCAGTTCTGCGGTTCCTTGACGAAATTGAGCGAGACGAGAAGCCCGGACCGGTCGGGCCGTGCTTCGTCGGGCAAGCTGGCAACCCGTCGCCAGGCGCAGAACCAGGTGCGGCAGATGCGCGGGCGGACGGCGTGGATCCCGCACCCCTTATTGGAGAGGTGGATGCACGGCGTTCCCGCGGGCTTGGCGAACTCGGGGGTGTCCACGGTCAGTTCTGTGCAGCACGCGGTGCAATCTCCGCACTCTCGAACGGGCAGGATCGGCCCCAGCAGCGTGGTTTCCACGTCGGTATGGGCTTGCATTGGCGTGCGCGCGTCCGGCGGGGTCGGGGTGTCACGCCGATCCACGGTTCAATTCCCTTCGGAATCCACCGTGAAGACCATCGGCTTGCCCCGCGACATCGGCTCCCATCCCGCGGCCAACGCCGCCCGCACGCCGCGAGCGATCGTCGCGTCGTCGATCTGGAGCCGCCCGCGCGGCAACCCCTTCAACAGGCGTTTCGGCGCGGGGAATTCTAGCAGGGCTTCGCGCTGCGCATCGTCCTGCAACAGCGAGATCGTCATGCCCTTCCAGCCTTCGGCATCCGTGTGTTGCGGCTCCCGCTCCAGGTTCCAATCGTATCGGGTGCCGTCGACTTCGACGGTACCGGTATTGCTTTTCGTGTTCGCCATGCCGGCGCCATAGCATGGCTGTAGCGAGAGGCCATGCGTTCGGGGGGGCGCATCGATCTTCAGGCTGGGATGCCGTTACGCGCAACTGATCGATCAGTAACTGCCGAGCGAAGTTAGTGCACCTCCCCGGCGGAGGCCGGGGTCCAGTTGGAAAGATCGCAGTAACTCCGCGCAACGGATGCCAGCCGCGTCCCCCAACTGGACCCCGGCCTCCGCCGGGGTGGTGCCTCTCTGGCACGGGTAACGAACACGTCAGGAGTGCGCCGTACGTGGCTCTGAAACGGCGCCTGTCGCGAACGGATATACCGAACGGACATGAACGCGCACTCGCGCGCAGTAACGACTCGCTACCTTGTTCTCCCGCGAAGGCGGGAGTCCAGTTTGGGTCCCCGCCTTCGCGGGGGAAACAATCTGCCTTCCAGGGTGCGTTACCCCCGCCCCATCATGTGATCTACGAAAGACGCGAGCGTCTTGAAGCCCGACAGCTTCATGCCACTCTTCTCCCCCGTCATCGACGCCGGCACCAACGCGCGTTCGAAGCCGAGCTTGCTCGCCTCCTTCAACCGCAACGGACCATGCGCGACCGGCCTGATCTCGCCCGACAGCGCGACCTCACCGAACGCGACCGCATCGACCGGCACAGGCCGTTCCGACATCGCCGAAATCAGCGCAGCCGCAACTGCCAAGTCCGCGGCCGGATCCTGCACTCGGTAGCCACCGGCGATATTGAGATAGACTTCGGCGTTGGAGAAACTCAGTCCGCACCGCGCCTCCAGCACCGCGAGGATCATCGCGAGGCGCCCCGAATCCCAGCCGACCACGGCGCGCCTTGGTGTAGCCCCCGACGCCAGACGCACGGTCAGCGCCTGGATCTCGACCAGCACCGGCCGAGTGCCCTCCAGCGCCGGGAACACCGTGGCCCCCGTCATCGCGTCGTCCCGGTGCGTCAGGAACAGCGATGACGGGTTGCCGACCTCCGCCAACCCTTCCGTCTGCATCGAGAACACGCCGATCTCGTCGGTCCCGCCGAAGCGGTTCTTTATCGCGCGGAGAATGCGGTACTGGTGGCTGCGCTCGCCCTCGAACGACAGCACCGTGTCGACCATATGCTCCAGCACGCGAGGGCCGGCGATCGAACCGTCCTTCGTCACGTGCCCGACCAGAACGACGGCCGTACCGCGCTCCTTGGCGAAGCGGATCAGTTCCTGCGCGGACGCACGGACCTGGCTGACCGTGCCGGGCGCGCCTTCGATCAGGTCGGAGTGCATCGTCTGGATCGAATCGATCACCAACATCGCCGGCGGCTTGGTCTGCAACGTCGTCAGGATGTCGCGCGTCGAAGTCGCTGCCGCGAGCTGCACCGGTGCATTGCCGAGCCCGAGCCGCCGCGCGCGCAGGCGGACCTGGTCCGCAGCCTCCTCGCCAGAGACGTACGCGACCGACTGGCCGGCAAGCGCCATCTTCGCCGCAGCCTGCAACAGCAGCGTCGACTTGCCGATCCCCGGATCGCCACCGATCAGCGTCGCCGAGCCCTCGACGAACCCGCCGCCCAGCGCGCGGTCGAGTTCGGCGATGCCGGTCGCCATTCGGTCGGGCAGCTTGATCTCCGCATCGAGCCCGACGAGCTGAATCGCGCGACCACCGGTCTGGAGATTATGCTTCGAATGGAACGGGGTAGCGGCGGTGTTCGCCTCCTCGACCAGCGTGTTCCACTCGCTGCAATCGGCGCATTGCCCCGCCCAACGGTGCGACACCGATCCGCAGGCCTGACATACATAACGCTTCTGGGGTTTCGCCATACACGCGATGTACGAGAACGATACGGGAACATCAATGGGCGGGGGCTGCGCTATGTTGCGGATTTAGTGGCGCTTGGCCGCGCACGGCGTTATCCGCGCGACGATGCACGCCACCGACCTGCGCATCGCCCTGTTCAGCGGCAACTATAATTACGTACGCGATGGCGCAAACCAGGCGCTCAATCTGCTCGTCGGCCATCTCCTGTCGAAAGGCGTGATCGTGCGCGTCTATTCGCCGACCAACGCCAAGCCGGCCTTCCCGCCGACCGGCGATCTGGTCGCGGTGCCGTCGCTGCCGTTACCGGCCGGGCGTGGCGAATATAAGATGGCGCGGGGACTGCCTGCGGCGATCCGTCGCGACCTCGATGCGTTTGCGCCGAACGTCATCCACGTGTCGGCCCCAGATTTTCTGGGCCACCGCGCGATCAGCTATGGTCGGCGCAACGGCATCGCCACGGTCGCCTCGCTGCACACGCGGTTCGAGACGTATTTCCGCTATTACAAGATGGCGTTCTTCGAGCCGATCATGGTGAAGATCCTGACGCGCTTCTACAACCGCGTCGACGAAGTGCTGGTGCCGGGGCGCGGCATGGCGGAAATCGTCCGCGACTGGGGCGTAACGACGCCGACCGCGATCTGGTCGCGCGGGGTCAATCACGATCGTTTTGCGCCGACGCGTCGCGACCTGGAGTGGCGGCGCGCGCGCGGGATTGCCGACGGCGAGGTCGCGGTCGGGTTCCTTGGGCGGCTAGTGAAGGAGAAGGGTCTCGACGTCTTCGCCGACGTGATCCGCGAGCTGGAACAGCGCGGCGTGCCTCACAAGGTGCTGGTAATCGGCGAAGGCCCCGCACGCGACTGGTTTGCCGAGCGCGTGCCGGGCGCGGTGTTCGCAGGGTTTCAGTCGGGCGAAGATCTGGGGCGCGCGGTTGCTTCGATGGACGTGTTCTTCAATCCGAGCGTGACCGAGACGTTCGGCAACGTGACGCTTGAGGCGATGGCGGCGGGCGTGCCGGTGGTTGCCGCGCGGGCGTCGGGCGCGGTCGGGCTGGTCGATGACGGCGTGACCGGGTTCCTCGTGCCGCCGACGGATATCGGCGGCTATGCGGATGCGATCGGGCGGATCGTGTCGGAGCCGGGGCTGCGCGAGACGATGGGCTGGGCGGGACACGACAAGGCGGCCGGGTATCTGTGGGATACGATCAACCAGACGGTGCTGGACACGTATCTCGAGGTGATGGCGCGGCGGGGGGCTTAGCCCCGCCTGCTTTCCGTCATCCTGGGCTCGATCCAGGATCCAGAGTTACGGACGCTGACGCTCGTGGCTCTGGATCCTGACTTTCGTCAGAATGACGGGGTCCAATCGAACGTCAGCGGCGCCTCGCGGAAAGCGAAGCGGTCGAGGTGGCTGGAGACCACCTCGCGCATCCGGTCGACGTCTTCGCCCTCCGGTACCGTCAGCGCGACGTCGAGTGTTTCGCTGTCCGCGCGCATCTCGAGCACGGCGCCGTTGGGAAAGGCGATGCGGCCCTCTTCTTCCGAGAAGGTGACCTCCATCTTGTGGCTCCAGTGCTTTGCAAGCTGCTGGAGATACCTGCTAGCCGAATGCGTCGGCACCCTCGCGACCGAGACGCTCATTTCAAGCGCTCGATCTTCTGCGCGGCTTCGTCGAGCAACGCCGCGACTTCGTGCAGCGTGTCCTCGTTGACGTCTTCGCGCATCAGCCGGTGCTGGAGCACCTGCCGCAGATTACCCATCGCGCGCCGGATCGGCGCACCATCGGTCCGCTCGGACTCGGCCCCGACCGCCGCCAGCCGAGCGAACAAGCCGTCCACCACGGCCGCATTCTCGGCGAGATGCGCGCGGCCCTCGTCGCTCGCCGCAAAGCGTTTCTTCGCGCCTTCCGACTGCTGCTCCTCGATCAGCCCCATCTCGTCGAGCATGCTGAGCGTCGGATAGACGACGCCCGGGCTCGGCGCATAGCCACCGCCGGTCAGACCCTCGATCTCGCGGATCAGGTCGTAGCCGTGGCGGGGCGCATCCGCGATCAGCTTCAGCATGACGAGCTTCAATTCGCCGCCATCGAACAGCCGGCGCCGACCACCAGGGCCGCCGCGGTGGCCGTAACCATGTCGACCATGACCTTCATGGCTTCCCCGACCCCGGCCTTCGCCGTCAGCCCGCAGGCCACCGGTCCAGGCTCCATATCCCATACCAAAACGCATTTGAGTGTTCTCCGATATATCTTCATCCTAAGTTGCGATATATCGCAGAATGTTTCCGGTTCAAGTGCTGCGCGGCAGATTTTTCTGTTTCCTTCCTCTGTCATTCCCGCCGAGGCGGGGACCCAGACCCTCGGACCAAGCGAGTTGCATTGCCGTCAGCCGGTATGGATCCCCGCCTTCGCGGGAATGACGATGCTTGTGACGGAAACGATGCTTGTGAGGAGGACGGTACGTCTAAGAATGACGAGCGCGCGTGGACTGCGTACGGATGGGCAAACCGGCCGGCCGCCCCTATCTTGCCGGAATGGCCGATCTCTTCGCGGGCTTCGAACCCGCCGCCCCCACCGAAACGCATCCCGAAAACGCGCCGCTCGCCGACCGCCTGCGTCCGCGCACGTTGAGCGAGGTGGTCGGACAGGATCACATCACCGGCCCCGAAGGTGCGATCGGCCGGATGGTGTCGGCAGGACGACTGTCCTCGATTATCCTGTGGGGCCCGCCCGGCACCGGCAAGACCACGATCGCGCGGCTGCTCGCCGACGCGGTCGACCTGCGGTTCGTCGCGATCTCGGCGGTGTTCTCCGGCGTCGCGGATCTCAAGAAGTCGTTCGCCGAAGCACGCGAGCACGCCAAGATCGGCAAGCGCACGCTGTTGTTCGTAGACGAGATCCACCGCTTCAATCGCGCGCAGCAGGACGGCTTCCTGCCCTATGTCGAGGACGGCACGGTGACGTTGGTCGGCGCGACCACCGAGAACCCGTCGTTCGAGCTCAACGCTGCGTTGCTCAGCCGCGCGCAGGTGCTGATCCTCGAACGACTCGGTCGTGGCGCGCTCGAACAGTTGCTCGACCGCGCCGAGACGGAGATGGAGCGCCCCCTGCCCCTGACTGCGCCCGCCAAGGATGCGCTGATCGCCAGCGCCGACGGCGATGGTCGTTTCCTGCTCAACCAAGCGGAGACATTGTTCTCGGTGAACCTCCCCGAACCGCTCGATCCCGCAGGCCTGTCGAACTTCCTGCAACGCCGCGTCGCGGTGTACGACAAGGATCGCGAGGGGCATTACAACCTCATCTCCGCGCTCCACAAATCGATCCGCGGGTCGGACCCTCAGGCCGCTCTCTATTACCTCGCGCGCATGCTAACGGCGGGTGAGGAACCGCTGTTCCTGCTCCGTCGCCTGACGCGCGCCGCAGTCGAGGATATCGGACTCGCCGACCCGCAGGCGCTGGTCCAGTGCATTGCCGCCAAGGACACCTACGACTTCCTCGGCAGCCCCGAAGGCGAACTCGCGATCGCGCAGGCCTGCGTCTATCTCGCGACGGCGCCCAAATCGAACGCCGTCTACAAGGCGCAGAAGGCGGCTTGGAAATCGGCGCGCGAGACGGGCTCGCTGATGCCGCCTGCGTCGATCCGCAACGCGCCGACCAAGCTCATGCGCGATATCGGCTACGGCAAGGGCTATGCGTACGATCACGACGCGGAGGATGCGTTTTCCGGCTCGGATTACTGGCCCGACGAGATGAGCGCGCAGACCTTCTATACGCCGACCGAACGCGGGTTCGAGAAGCGACTGTCCGAGCGGCTCGCCTATTGGGATGCCTTGCGCGCCGAGAAGAATGGCTGAACCACGCTTCACGCGGTTTGCGGCGGTCGACTGGTCCGGCGCGCAAGGGCATCGACACAAGGGTATCGCGGTCGCGGTCTGCGAGACGGGCGATGCGGCGCCGGCGCTGCTTGCCCCGCAAAGCGCTAGTGCATGGTCGCGCGACGATGTGCTCGACTGGTTGCTCGACCAGGACATACCGGCGTTGATAGGGTTGGACCTATCCCCCGCCTTTCCGTTCGTGGACGAAGGCGAGTATTTCCCCGGCGCACCCGACAGTCCGCCTGACGCCCGCGCCCTATGGAAGATGGTCGACGATGCTTCCGCCGCCGACCCGCATCTCGCCGTCTCCAGCCTGCTCACCGACCCCGAAATCCGTCGCCATTTCCGCCAGCATCGCGATTGCGGCGACCTGTTCCCCGGTGGTGCAGGCAGGATGCGCGTCTGCGAGCACGGCCAGCGCGCGATGGGGTTCTCGCCGACAAGCTGTTTCAACCTCGTCGGTGCTTCTCAGGTCGGCAAGTCGAGCCTGACGGGCATGCGCGTGCTCCACCGCCTCGAAGGCCGCGTGCCGGTCTGGCCATTCGATCCGCTTCCCCCCGAAGGCCCGGTAATCGTCGAAATCTACACCACCATCGCAGCCCGCGCCGCTGGCATCCGCAAGGGCCTTAGCAAGATGCGTGATGCCACCTCGCTCGACACGGCGCTCGCCAACCTCGGCAGCCGGCCGCACCGGCCGCTTCCCCGCTACGACGACCACGCCACCGACGCGATCCTGACCGCCGCGTGGCTCCGCGCCAACGCCGATCGCCCCGAACTCTGGCACCCGGCGGCGATGACATCGCATATCGCGCAAACCGAGGGCTGGACCTTCGGCGTATCTTGAAGCATGGGGCGATTACGCCTGACGCGCACCGGGCCGGTTTAGCTCAGTTGGTAGAGCGCCAGTTTTGTAAACTGGATGTCGCGGGTTCGATTCCTGCAACCGGCACCATTTCATTCCATTCGAAACGACGCGCATCTGTGCGTTGCGCAGGTTGCGGGACGGCGGCGGGTGCGCTTGCCATACTGGTACTCGACCAAACCGTACCGAGTGGTAGAACGTGCCAATGAGCGCACCCGCAAAAGCCTTTCTCGGCGAACTGATCTCCGAGGCCATCGCGATCTGTATCGTGATGACCTTCGGCCTCTCGGTCGCCGCGATGTACACGCTGTACGATCCGAGCCCGTACAAGACCGCCTATTGGGGCGTCTGCATTACCTGGGGCATGGCGGTGTCGATCTCGATCTACGTCACCGGCGCGGTATCGGGGACGCACGCGAATCCCGGTGTCACGCTGGCGCTCGCACTCTACCGCGGTTTTCCGTGGAAGAAGGTGCTGCCGTATTGGTGCGCGCAGCTTGTCGGTGCCTTCATCGGCGCGGCGATCGTCTATGCGCTGTATTACAACGTCATCGATCACTTCAACGCGACGCAGCACCTGACGCGGGCCGGTGGCGGTGGCGCAGGCGTGTTCTTCACCGCGCCGGGCCTGGCGGTGACGACGATGAAGGGCTTCGTCGACGAGATCATTCTGACCGCGATCCTGATGTTCGGGATCTTCGCGATCACCGACGAGTTCAACACGATGGCCCCTCAGGCGAATTTCGGGGCGATCGTGATCGGCCTGCTGGTCGCGGTGATCGGTGCGTCGATGGGCTATCTGGAAGGTTGGGCGATCAATCCTGCGCGCGATCTCGGCCCTCGCACCTTCGCCTGGCTGATGGGCTGGGACAAATCCGCCTTCCCTGGCGTCGGCAATTACTGGTGGGCGCCGATCGCCGGACCGTTGATCGGCGCGGTGATCGGCGGCGGTGCGCAGCATCTGCTGATTCGCCCCTTCCTGCCACGCGACAAGCCCGTCGCGGGCCCGCAATAATTCGAGGAGTGTAAGGCGTGACTGACACCATCATCCTGGCGATCGACCAGGGCACGACTTCGACCCGCAGCATGACGTTCGGCACCGATGGCGTCCCCCGCCAGACGGTCCGCTGCGAATTCGCCCAGCATTATCCGCAATCGGGCTGGGTCGAGCATGACCCCGAGGACATCTGGCGCGACACCGTCGCAACCTTGAAGGAGGTCGCCGAAGCCGATGGCGGCAATGTCGCGGCGATCGGCATCACCAACCAGCGCGAGACGGTGGTGGTGTGGGACCGCAAGACCGGCGAACCCGTCCACAACGCGATCGTCTGGCAGGATCGCCGCACCGCCAAGCTCTGCGCGCAACTGAAGGCGGACGGCAACGAACCACTGGTGCGCGAGCGGACCGGACTGATCCTCGATCCGTATTTTTCGGGCACCAAGCTGAAATGGATCCTCGACAATGTCGATGGCGTCCGCGCCCGGGCGGACAAGGGCGAGCTCGCGTTCGGGACGATCGACAGTTTCCTGCTCTGGCGGCTGACCGGCGGCAAGGTCCACGCGACCGACGCATCCAACGCCTCACGCACCTTGCTGTTCGACATCCACAAGGGCGCGTGGGATCCGGACATGCTGCGGATGCTCGACATCCCCGAAAGCCTGCTCCCCGAGGTCAAGAACAACAGCACGATCTTTGGCGAAACCACGGCCGACCTGCTTGGCAAGGCCGTGCCGATCGGCGGCATGGCAGGCGACCAGCAGGCGGCAGTCGTCGGCCAGGCCTGTTTTCAGCGCGGTGATGCGAAATCGACCTACGGCACCGGTTGCTTCGTCCTGCTCAACACCGGCAAGGAGGCCGTGACCAGCAAGAACGGCATGCTGACGACGATCGCCTACCAGCTCGACGGCGAGATCACCTATGCGCTCGAAGGCTCGATCTTCGTCGCGGGGGCCGCGGTGAAGTGGTTGCGCGACGGGCTGGGCCTGATCAACCAGGCATCCGATACGCACGACATGGCGACCAAGCTCGACGGTAATGACGGCGTGTACATGGTCCCGGCGTTCGTCGGCCTCGGTGCGCCGCACTGGGATCCCGACGCGCGCGCGAGCATCACCGGGCTCACTTTTGCCGCGACCGGATCGCACATCGCCCGCGCCGCGCTCGAATCGGTCTCCTACCAGACCGCCGACCTGATGAACGCCATGGTCGCCGACGGTGCACGCGACGCACGCCAGATCCGCGTCGACGGCGGCATGGCGGCGAACGACTGGTTCTGCCAGTTCCTCGCCGACATGCTCGAGACCGACGTCGTTCGCCCCGCGAACATCGAGACGACCGCGGCGGGCGCCGCCTTCCTCGCCGGCATGGCGGTAGGGATCTGGAACGGTCCCGACGACATCGCCGCCACCTGGAAGGAAGATCGCATCTTCAACCCGAAGATGAACGGCGACGAGCGAACGACGCTGATGGCTGGCTGGCAGGACGCGGTCGACCGAACCAGCTCGGGGAAGACGGCATGAGGACGACCACGACAGACGTCGACCTACTGGTGATCGGCGGCGGCGTGAACGGTACCGGCATCGCGCGCGACGCAGCCGGCCGCGGCCTGCGCGTCATGCTGGTCGAGCGCGACGACCTAGCCTCGCATACCTCGTCGTCGAGCACCAAGCTGATCCATGGTGGTCTGCGCTATCTCGAATATTACGAGTTCCGGCTGGTCCGTGAGGCACTGGCCGAACGCGAAAAGCTGATCGACGTCGCGCCGCACCTGATCAGCCCGATGCGGTTCGTGATGCCGCTCGCCGCTGGCATGCGACCTGCCTGGCTGATCCGCCTCGGGCTGTTCCTGTACGATCATATCGGCGGCCGCACCCGCCTGCCGAAATCTAAGGGCGTGCGGCTCGACAAGACCAACTGGGGCGCGGGCCTGAAACCTATCCGCCACGGGTTCGTCTATTCGGACGGCTGGGTCGACGATGCGCGACTGGTGGTGCTGAACGCGCTCGACGCCGCCGAACGTGGCGCGCAGATCCGCACGCATACCAGCTTCGAGGGCGCGCGACGGGAGAGCGATCACTGGGTCGCGACGCTCGGCGACGGCAGCACCGTTTCCGCGAAGGCGATCGCCAACACCTCGGGCCCTTGGGTGAGCAAGGTGCTCGCCGAAATGCCTCAGGCGCATGCCGAGCGCCCGCCGCGCCTCGTCAAGGGCAGCCACATCATCGTCACCAAGCTGTTCGAGGGCGAGCACGCCTATATCCTGCAGAACCCCGACAAGCGGATCATCTTCGCGATCCCCTACGAGGACGACTTCACGCTGATCGGCACCACCGACAAGCCCTATGAAGGCGACCCGTCGCACCCGACGATCGACCCCGACGAAACCGAGTATCTGTGCGACAGCGTCAACCGCTACTTCACGCGACAGATCGGTCCGGATGACGTCGTCGGCAGCTATTCGGGCGTCCGTCCGCTGTTCGACGACGGCAACGAGAACGCTTCCGAAGTCACCCGCGATTACGTGCTGCGGCTCGGCACCAGCGAAGCGCCGCAGATCCTGTCCGCGTTCGGCGGCAAGATCACGACCTATCGCCGGCTGTCGGAGCATGCACTCGAAGACCTCGCGCCGTTCCTGCCCGAGATGGCGAAACCCTGGACCGCAGGTGTGGCCTTGCCTGGAGGCGACCTTCCGAATGGCGACTTCGCAGCGTTCTTGAAGAGCGTCCGATCGCGGTGGCCGTTTCTCGACGCCGCCAACGCCGCCCGCATGGCACACGCATATGGTACGAGGATTGAGCGAGTGCTCGGCGATGCCACCAGTCTGGACGACATCGGCCACGGGCTCTCCACCCGCGAGATCGATTATCTCATCGACGAGGAGTGGGCGCAGACCGTGGAAGACATATTGTGGCGGCGGACCAAGCTCGGCCTGCACGGCGGTGCTCCGCTTCAAGCCGCCGTGGAGGCGTATCTGGCCACGCGGACAGGTCCCGTACGCGCCCGGTGATCGCGCGCCTATCGTGACCGTCCAACGAAGTATCTAAGCCGCGCGTTCCAGCTTGCGGGCGAGGAACTGAAGACGGGGACGAACACGCAGGAACCCGCGGTAGGCGCGTTCGAGTCCGGCTAACACCAGAGGGTTGCGTGCAGCTAGACCGAGCGGTCGAAGCAAGGGAATGGCACGCCACATCGCGGCGAAGGCGGCTGCGCCCGACAGCATCCGACCGTCTTCGCGGGCATGAAACCGCGCGAGCAACGCATCGCGGTCGATCGGGCACGCGCTCGCGCCGTCGCTGACGTCGACGAACTCGATCGCGCCGCGACGGTCCAGTCGGCGCATCGCTGCGATTTCCCGTCGGCATAGCGGGCATCCACCATCATGCCAGACGGTGAGGCGCGTCATGTGACGTCGTCTTCCTGTCGGTTGCGCTGCCATATCCGCTCGGCGAGGAGCGTAGCGAAACCCAGCCAGGCGACGAAGGGCACCGCCGTCGCTGCTGCCGGCCGGTCGACCTGGTCTGCTGCGACGACATACGCAGCACCGGTGACGATCATCGCGCCCGATGCCACCATGCTCGACCCGAGCGCCTTCTTGCGAAAGAAGATTTCCGTCCAGCCGCCGATCATCGCGCTGTTGAGCAACCACAGGCCGACCGCCGTGTTGCGCGGCGTGCCAGCCGGCTGGCGGAGCAGCCTGTACCCGCCGACCGCGAGCCCTGTTTCGAGCACCGGCCAAACCGCGCCGAACGCTGCATCCGGTGGCGTATAGGCGGGCTTGTCGAGTCGCTTGTACCAACGGCGGATGCCGGGATGCGACGGATCGGGCGCATTGCGACGCCCGAGCACCGCGCTCGCGCCAAGCACCGTCGTGACGATCGCCAAAGCAGCCGGGCGCGACAATCCCGCGCGGGGATTTGTAATCTTCGCGCCGGTCATGATGCAAAATACCGTTCGAGATCGTCGCTACCGCCGATCCGTTCGCCGTCGATGAAAACCTGAGGCGTGGTCTCGACGCCGTGCTCCGCCTTGAACGCGTCGACCTCTTCGCGCGACCGCAGGATCCGGTCCTCAATCTCGAAACCCTGATCCTCCAGCATCGCCTTCGCGCGAACTCCGAACGGGCAGACATGATCGGGGAGGATCATCCGGTAGAGTATCGCAGTTCTGGTGTCGGCCATATCGATCGTCCTCGCGGCGGGAAAGCTGCCCGCATGAGGCACAGCGCAGCAGCGCCCTCGACGTTCCGCCTGTGCCAGACCCGGGCAAGAACCGTGCGCGTGCAAGCTTGGGTAGACACCGCCACGTGCGCCTCCCCTTTTTCGACCCGTAGAACGACACACTGCAACTGTGTTCGCGCGGACGGCGTTATAGTCTTCACGCATGATCAAGGTCGCCAGCTACAACATCCACAAGGGCATCGGGCTCGACCGTCGCCGCAATCCCGAACGCGTGGTCGAGGTATTGCGTGAGATCGACGCGGACGTGATCGCGCTGCAGGAGGCGGATCGACGCTTCGGCGCCAAGGCCTGCGTCCTCCCGCACCACCTTCTCGACGAACATAGCGACTGGAAACCGGTCGATTTCGGCCTCCGCGCGCTCAGCATGGGCTGGCACGGCAACGTCATACTGGTCCGCAAATCGGCGCGCATCGTGGCGAGCGAACCCCTGCATCTGCCCGCGCTCGAGCCACGCGGCGCCGTGATGGCCGACATCGAACTCGCCGGTGGGACGATCCGCGTGCTCGGCATGCATCTCGATCTGTCGGGGTTGTGGCGGCGCAAGCAGGCGGCCGCGATCATGAACCATGTCGACACCTGCGCGCATCGGCATCCAACGGTGATGATGGGAGATCTCAACGAGTGGAGCGCGGGTGCCGGGTGCCTACGCGACTTCGGGCGCGACTATGCGTTTGCCGAGACGGGGGCGAGTTTCCACTCGCGGCGGGCTATCGCGCGGCTCGACCGGATCATGGTCTCGCGCGAGTTGAAAGTCGTGGAATGCGGCGTGCATGCCAGCCCGGCGGCGCGGAAAGCGTCGGATCATCTGCCGATCTGGGCTATGCTGGAACCCAGGGCGCCGGCTCCATAACCGACACCCGGACGAGGATGTAGAATGCGCGAGAAGGAACTGCGACTGGCGCTCGTCTGCTATGGCGGGATCAGCCTAGCGGTCTACATGCACGGCATCACCAAGGAGATCTGGCGGCTCGTCTGCGCCAGCCGCGCGTTCCACGACGGTGACACGCCGAAGGGCGGCAGCGAAGGCGTGTATCACGCACTGCTTCAGGAGATCGAGGACCACGCCACCATCCGTGTCCGCGTGCTCGCCGACATCATCGCGGGCGCGAGTGCAGGCGGGATCAACGGTATCTTCCTGGCGCAGGCGATCGCGACGGGTCAAAGCCTTGACCCGCTGACCGATCTCTGGATGACCTCGGCCGATGTCGAGGCGCTGATCGATACCGAGGCCGCGCCGAAATCGCGCTTTTCGAAGGCATGGGCGATGCCGCTCGCGTGGATGGCGGCGGGACGGAGCACGGACAAAGTCGAGGCGCTCGACGAGCCGACGCGCGAGGAGGTGCGGACCAAGCTGTCGCATTTCATCCGCTCGCGCTGGTTTGAGCCGCCGTTCGGGGGGAAGACCTTTACCAACCTGCTGCTCGATGCGTTCGATGCGATGGGCGCAAGCGAGCGCGGGCCGCGGCTGTTGCCGCCGGGCCAACCGCTCGACCTGTTCGTGACGGTCACCGATTTTTCAGGGCATCCCGAGCGATTGCAGCTCAATTCGCCCGCCGAGGTGGTCGAGACCGAGCACCGGCTGGTGGTGGATTTCACCGACCACGGGGGCGTGACCGACACGCTAGCACCGCGCGCCGAACTCGCGTTCGCGGCGCGCGCGACGTCGAGTTTTCCCGGCGCGTTTCCGCCGTTCACGGTCGCCGAACTCGACGGCGTGCTGAAGCAGCGGAAGATCGCGTGGCCGGAACGCAGCAGCTTCCTGACGCGTGTGCTGCCGCGGCATACCGCAGCCAATGCAGCCGAGAGCGCGGTGCTGATCGACGGATCGGTGCTCGCCAACGCGCCGTTCCGTCCGGCGCTCGATGCGCTCAAGCAACGCCCGGCGCGGCGTCAGATCGATCGGCGGTTCATCTACATCGACCCCTCGCCCGGCATCAAGCTGCGGCTCAACCGCGGCGAGGGCACGCCAGGATTCTTCCAGACGATCATCGGCGCGATCAGTGATATTCCGCGCCAGCAACCGATCCGCGACAATCTGGAAGCGATCGCCGAGCGATCGGCACGGATCGACCGGATGCGCGGGATCGTGACTGCCATTCGTCCCGAGGTCGAGGCCGATGTCGAATCGCTGTTCGGCCACACGCTGTTCCTCGATCGTCCGACGGCATCGCGGCTGATAGCGTGGCGACGACGGGCGCAGAAGGCAGCAGCCACGCGTTCGGGCTATGCCTTCGTCGCCTACGGGCATCTCAAGCGCAGCGCCGTGATCGAGGCATTGGCCGGGCTGCTGTACGAAGCCGGGCGCCATCACAGTCCGCGGCGGCTGACGCAGATCCGCGCCGCGATCGTCGCGTGGGTCGCAGCGAACGGCGCGGACCAGCTCGGATCGGGATTCGCGAACGGCGCCAGTCCGGCGTCGATCGCGTTCTTACGAACGTTCGACATCGGCTTTCGCATCCGCCGGCTGCGGCTGATGGCGCGGCGCTTGTCGGAGGTCGAGACTGCCGCCGACGAACCCGAACTGGCGCCGATGCGCGACGCGATTTACGAATCGCTGTCGCCGTATCTCGATCGGCTGCGGGGCGAGATGCATGCAGGGATGCACGATGCGGTGCGCGCGATGAAGGGCGATGCGACCGCGGTGCTAGATACGCTTGGGCAGACATTCGATCTCGAGCGCCTGGATGCGGAAAGCGACCAGCGGCTCGCCGACGCGTTCGCCGCGCTCGCCAAGCCCGCACGGCGAACGTTGCTGCTCGCCTATCTGGGCTTTCCGTATTTCGACACCGCGACGCTACCGCTGTTGCAGGGCGAAGGGCTCGACGAATTCGATCCGATCAAGGTCGACCGGATCGCGCCCGACGATGCGACCGCGATCCGGTCCGGCGGGGCGGAGGCGACCCTGAAGGGCATCCAGTTCGGAACGTTCGGCGCGTTCTTCAGCCGTGCTTACCGCGAGAACGACTATCTGTGGGGACGGCTCCACGGGTCGGAGCGGATGATCGATATCACCGTCTCCACTCTCCCCCAGACGGTACGAATGAAGCCGGGACGGGTCGCCGCGATCAAGCGCGCAGCGTTCCTCGCGATCCTCGACGAGGAGGAACCGCGGCTGACTGCGATCCTGCCGCTGATCACCCAACTCAGGACAGAGATCGGCTAAAGCCCCTCACGTTGGGTAGAAGACTGGTCAAAACGACGATGTGGCGGTAGCTCTGCGTTTCCAATCGCGTTTCGGCGTGCATGGAGGACACAAAAGGGTAGCCGCATGCAGTTCCTGAAAATCCTGTTCTGGTGCCTGCTGGCGTTCGTCGCCGCGGTCTTCACCATCAGCAACTGGAACGCCGTCCAGATCCAGCTCTGGGGCGGGCTGATCGCGGACGTGAACCTGCCGCTGCTGCTGTTCGTGACGTTCCTGATCGGGTTCGTCCCGACGATGCTCTACAATCACGCGATCCGGTGGCGGTTGCGCCAGCGGCTGTCGACCTGTGAGCGCGAGTTGCTGGAGTTGCGGACGCCGCGGCCCGAGGTGGTTGTCGCGACGCCCGTCGATCTGTCTGCAACGCCGCCGACCACGCCGCTCGTCACGCCGGCCGCATCGACCGGCGCGACGACCACCCAGCCGACCATCCTGCCGCCGGGCGCCGCGTCATGAACAACCGCATCTATGTTGCCCTCGACACGCCCGACCTGACGCGCGCCAAGGCGCTTGCGACCCGCGTCCGCCACCATGTCGGCGGGATCAAGCTCGGCCTCGAATTCTTCTGCGCGCACGGCCAGCCCGGCGTGCATGCGATGGCGGAACTCGGCCTGCCGATCTTCCTTGACCTCAAGCTGCATGACATTCCGAACACGGTGGCCAAGGCGGTGCAGGCATTGGGCGCGCTGAAGCCGGCGATCCTCACCGTGCATGCGAGCGGCGGACGGGCAATGCTGGAGGACGCGAAGGCTGCCGCGCCGCTCGGTACGAAGGTGATCGCGGTGACGATGCTGACCAGCCTCGACGCGTCCGATCTCGCCGCGACCGGGGTCATCGGCAGCGCCCACGACCAGGTTTCGCGGCTCACCGAACTCGCCTGCGAGGCGGGGGTCGACGGGATCGTGTGTTCCGGCGCGGAGGTTGCCGCGGCCAAGGCGATCTGGCCGAAGGGATTCTTCGTCGTCCCCGGCGTGCGCCTTCCCGACGGCCAGATCGGCGACCAGAAGCGCGTCGTCACCCCGCGCCAGGCGATGGACGCCGGCGCCTCGATCCTGGTGGTCGGTCGGCCGATCACGCAAGCCGAAGACCCCGATATCGCCGCTCGCGCAATTGGTGCGACGCTCTAAGCTCGCTCCGTCATCCTGACGAACGTCAGGACGCAGAGTAACGAACGCGAGCGCCATTGGCTCTGCATCCTGACTTTTGTCAGGATGCCGGGTCGTGGTGCTGATCCGAGGAACCAGCATGACCACCGCCAAGATCTGCGGCCTCTCGACCACCGCGACGCTCGACGCCGCTATCCGGCATGGGGCCAGCCATGTCGGGTTCGTGTTCTTCCCCGCCTCGCCGCGCCACGTGACGTTCGCCAAGGCCGCCGAACTTGCCGCACGCGTACCGGGGCATGTCTCGAAGGTCGGCGTGTTCGTCGACCCGGAGGACGACATGCTCGAACAGGCGGTCGGCTCGGCGGCGCTGGACGTGCTGCAACTCCACAAGGTGACACCGCCGCGGGCAGCCGCGATCCGCGCGAAGTTCGGGATCGAGACCTGGGTCGCGGTTGCGGTGCGCACCCGCGGCGATCTCGAGGCGGCACACGGGTTCGTCGGAGTCGCCGACCGGATCCTGTACGACGCGAAGACGCCGGACTCGGCGACGTTGCCGGGCGGGATGGGCTTGCGGTTCGACTGGGACCTCCTCGACAGGTTCCGGCATCCGCTGCCGTGGGCGCTGTCCGGAGGGCTCGATCCGGCGAATGTCGCGGAAGCGATCCGCCGCACCGGTGCAGAGTTGGTAGACGTGTCGTCCGGCGTCGAAAGCGAACCCGGCACCAAGGACGAAGCCAGGATCGCGGCGTTCCTGAAAGCTGTCGCCACGCGCTAGTACCACCCCGGCGAACGCCGGGGCCAAGTGGGGGAGACCTGTGACAGTCCCTGCGGCCGCCATTATGACCTTTCCAACTGGGCCCCGGCCTCCGCCGGGGTGGTAGTTAGCGGAAACGGAAGGGGTGACAGCGATTTACGAAGTGCTAAACGCCCAGTCATGAACGCTCCAACCCTCGCCCCCAACTCCTACCGCGCCCAACCCGACGAGCGCGGCCATTTCGGCGACTTCGGCGGCCGCTATGTCGCCGAGACGCTGATGCCGCTCGTCCTCGAACTCGACGAGGCGTACCGTGCCGCCAAGGCCGACCCCGCCTTCAAGGCGCAGTTCGACGACCTGCTCGAACATTATGTCGGCCGCCCGAGCCCGCTTTATTACGCTGAGCGCCTGACGGAAGCTTTGCGCGAGTCCGCCCCCGAGGGCATGGGTGCACAGGTCTGGTTCAAGCGCGACGAACTGAACCACACCGGCGCGCACAAGATCAACAACTGCATCGGCCAGATCCTGCTCGCGATGCGGATGGGCAAGACGCGGATCATCGCCGAGACCGGCGCGGGCCAGCACGGCGTCGCCACCGCCACGGTCTGCGCGCGCTTCGGCCTGCCGTGCGTGATCTACATGGGCGCCAAGGACGTCGAGCGGCAGGCGCCCAACGTGTTCCGGATGAAGCTGCTCGGCGCCGAAGTTCGCCCGGTGACCAGCGGTGCGCACACGCTGAAGGACGCGATGAACGAGGGCATGCGCGACTGGGTCGCCAACGTTCACGACACCTTCTACATCATCGGCACCGCCGCCGGCCCGCATCCGTATCCCGAAATGGTCCGCGATTTCCAGAGCGTGATCGGCACCGAAGCACGCGCGCAGATGTTGTCGCGGATCGGCCGCCTGCCCGACCTGCTGGTCGCGGCGATCGGTGGCGGTTCGAACGCGATCGGGCTGTTCCATCCGTTCCTCGACGATGCCGACGTGCAGATGCTCGGCGTCGAGGCGGCGGGCCATGGGCTGGACAAGCAGCACGCGGCGAGCCTCGCGGGCGGATTCCCCGGCGTGCTCCACGGCAACAAGACCTATCTGTTGCAGGACGAGGACGGCCAGATCACCGAGGCGCATTCGATCTCGGCCGGGCTCGACTATCCGGGCATCGGCCCCGAGCACGCTTGGCTGCGCGACATTGGCCGCGTCCAGTATGACAGCGCAACCGACACCGAAGCGCTTGATGCGTTCCAGTTGCTGTGCCGGACCGAAGGCATCATCCCCGCCCTCGAACCATCGCACGCGATCGCCACCGTGACGAAGAAGGCCCGCGAAATGCGGCAGGACCAGATCATTTTGGCGAACCTGTGCGGTCGTGGCGACAAGGACATCTTCACCGTCGCCGAAGCGCTCGGGGTGTCGATATGATCGCCGCATCCTTCCCCCCTCCCGCAAGCGGGAGGGGGCGGGGGTGGGCTCGCGCTAACACCGACCACACCGCTGGTTCGAGTCCCACTCTCGCCAACCGCAACGCTAGCGGAGGCCGGGCGCCCACCCCCAGCCCCTCCCGCTTGCGGGAGGGGGGCAAGTGAGCCGCCTCGCCGCCACCTTCGCGCGCACCGCCGCCGCCGGCCGCGCCGCGCTCGTCGCGTTCGTTACTGCGGGCGATCCGACCACCGAGGCGACCGGCCCGATCCTAGACGCACTCGTCGCGGGCGGCGCGGACGCGATCGAGCTCGGCATGCCGTTCACCGATCCGATGGCCGACGGTCCCGCGATCCAGGCCGCCAACATCCGCAGCCTCGCGCAAGGTACGCGCACCGCGGATATCCTCGCGACCGCTACCGCGTTCCGCGCGCGGCATCCGGACGTGCCGCTCGTCCTGATGGGCTATGGCAACCCGATGCTCCGGCGCGGCGCGGACTGGTTCGCGCAGGCCGCAGCCAACGCTGGCGTCGACGGCGTGATCTGCGTCGACGTGCCGCCCGAGGAAGACGATGCGCTCGGCCCTCAGTTGCGCGCCGCCGGCATCGACCTGATCCGCCTCGCCACGCCCACCACCGACGCCGCGCGGCTGCCGACCGTGCTCGATGGCGCCAGCGGGTTCCTCTATTACGTCTCGGTCGCCGGCATCACCGGGCTCCAACAGGCGCAGCAATCCTCGATCGAGGACGCCGTCGCTCGCCTCAAGGCCCAGACCGATATCCCGATCGCGGTCGGCTTCGGCATCCGCACCCCCGAGCAGGCTGCCAATGTCGCGCGGGTTGCGGACGGCGTCGTCGTCGGCTCGGCGATCGTCGAACTCGTCGCGCAGCACGGTGCCGCTGCGGCCGAGCCGGTCCGCGCCTATATCAAGTCTCTCGCTGATGCCGTCGCGAGCGCAAGGAAAGTAACCGCATGAGCTGGCTCAACAGCGTCCGCAACGTCCTGCCCTTCGTTGCGAAGCGCGAGACGCCCGAGAATCTCTGGCACAAGTGCAAGGGCTGCGGGCAGATGGTCTTCACCAAGGAGCTCGAGGACAATCTGTACGTCTGCCCGAAATGCGATCACCACGACCGCATCGGGCCGAAGATCCGCTTTGCGCAGCTGTTCGACGAGGGCAGCTGCAGCGAACTCCCTGCACCGAAAGTGCCCGAGGATCCGCTCAAGTTCCGCGACCAGAAGCGCTACACCGATCGCCTCAAGGCGGCACGCACCGACAACAGCGAGCAGGACGCGCTGATCAACGCACGCGGCGCGATCGACGGCCACCGCGTCGTCGTCGGCGTGCAGGACTTCGGCTTCATGGGCGGCTCGATGGGCCTGGCCGTCGGCGAGGCGTTCGTGCGCGGCGTCGAGGCGGCGATCGAGGACCGCGTCCCCTACGTGATCTTCACCGCGAGCGGCGGCGCGCGCATGCAGGAGGGCATCCTCAGCCTGATGCAGATGCCGCGCAGCACGGTCGCGATCCAGATGCTGCATGATGCCGGGCTGCCGTACATCGTCGTGCTGACCGACCCGACGTCGGGCGGCGTGATGGCGGCGTATGCTATGCTCGGCGACGTGCAGATCGCGGAGCCCAAGGCGACGCTGGCGTTCACCGGCCGCCGCGTGATCGAGAGCACGATCCGCGAGAAGCTGCCCGAGGATTTCCAGACGTCGGAATATTATCTCGAGCACGGGATGATCGACATGGTCGTGCACCGGAAGGACCTGCGCGAGCAGCTCGGTACGGTGATCGGGTATCTCAGCGCGCGCGAGGCCGCGTAACGCACTCCCTCTCCCCTCCGGGGAGAGAGTCGGGGTGAGGGGCAGCCCAGCAGCGCCGCGCCCCGGTACAGCCCCTCACCCCAGCCCTCTCCCCGGAGGGGAGAGGGAGCCCAGAAGAATGCCCGACCACGCCGTTTCCTCCTCGCCCGCAGTTCAGGCGCAGCTCGACCGGCTGACCGCGCTGTCGCCCGGCGCGGATATCCTCGGCCTCGAGCGCATCACCGCGCTTCTGAGCCGCCTTGGCGACCCCCACCTTAAGCTCCCCCCGGTGCTCCACGTCGCCGGCACCAACGGGAAGGGTTCGACCTGCGCGTTCCTTCGCGCCGCGATCGAGGCTGCCGGGCACAGCGTCCACGTCTATTCCTCGCCCCACCTCGTCCGCTTCAACGAACGCATCCGCCTCGCGGGCAAGCTGATCGAAGACGACCTGCTGGCCACCTTGCTGTCGGAAGTGCTCGACCACGCTGCCGACCTCCAGGCGAGCTTCTTCGAAGTCACCACCGCCGCCGCCTTCCTCGCCTTCGCGCGCACGCCCGCCGCCGCGACGATCGTAGAGGTGGGCCTCGGCGGCAGGCTCGATGCGACCAACGTCATCTCCAACCCGGTCGTCACCGGCATCGCCGCGCTCGGCATCGATCACCAGTCGTTCCTCGGCGACACGCTGCTGGAGATCGCTGGCGAAAAGGCAGGCATCGCCAAGCTTGGCGTGCCACTCGTCACGATGGACTATTCCAAGGCCCTCCGCGCGAAGATCGCCGCGGTCGCTAATTCCGCCGGCGCACCGGTGTTCGCCCGCGGCACCGCCTGGAGCAGCGAAACCGCGGGATCGACCGTCCGCTACGAGGACACCGGCTTTTCGGTCGTCACCAACCGCCCCCGCCTCGTCGGCGCACACCAGTCTCGCAACCTTGCGCTCGCGATTGCGATGCTCCGTCACCAGGGCGCGCTGCACATCCCCGAGGCGGCGATGCGCGCCGCCGCCGACTGGGCGCACTGGCCCGCGCGGATGCAGCGATTGTCGGATGGCCCGCTGCTCGCGCGATTGCCCGAGGGCAGCGAATTGTGGCTCGACGGCGCACATAATCCCAACGCCGCGCAACCGGTCGCGCGCGCGCTGAGGACGCTCGCCAAGGGCCGCCCGGTTACGTTGATCCTGGGCATGCTCGCGAACAAGGATGCGGACGCGGTGGTTCGCATCCTGTCGCCATCGATCGGCCACGTCATCGCGATCCCCGTCCCCGGCCACGCCCATCACGCGCCCGAGGCACTTGCGACGCTCGCCCGATCGTTCGGAAAGACCGCCGGAACAGCCGCCACGCCCAGTGAAGCGCTAGGCTCGATCGACGCACAAACCGACCAGCCGCAACTCGTGCTGATCGCCGGTTCGCTCTACCTCGCCGGTGAAGTGCTCGCCGCAAACGACCAACCGCCGGACTGAGTTCTTATTGCTATTGACTATCAATAACCAACGGGCGACTTTGTGGGCACCACCACGGAGTCGCGTGAATGACCGATACCCGCCCCAATTCGACGACCAACTCGACGGCCGCGTCGACACAGACCATCGCCAGCGCGACTTCGCTGCTGCCCCATGCGCTACCGCCTTGTGAAAACGCGCGAATCGCCTTGTTCGCGATGCGGCGGATGGGCGCGCACGGCCTCGCCGACGCCCGCGCTTCGCACACGCTGTTCACTGCGTTCGGGCAAGGCTTCCGTCGCCCGCTGGTGCTGCTGAGGGCACTGATGGCGGACTTGGCCGGCACGTCGGCGGGTACGATCGCGATCGCCCCGTGCTGCTGCGCGCGGATGACGCCGGCGGAATCGGCGATGCTGTCGGTGCTCGCGCGCGTCGAAACTGCGCCCGAGATCGCACGCTATCTTATGGCCGACCTGCTCGGCGTCCGTCGCATCGACGGCGTCCTCGCCAGCGCCGCCGCGGTCGCAGCGGCGTTTGCCGACGAGGGACGCCCGATCACGGTGTAGCGGTGGGCTAGACCGGATCGCCGGCGCGGGCGTCGCCTTCACCCTCGACGCCCGCGCTGCCGATCGAACGGTCGATCATCCCCGACCGGCTCATCCACCAGAACAGGACGATGCCCGGCAGCGCGAGGGCGGTCGTCAGTAGATAGAAATCGACATAGCCGAACGCCTCGATCAGCGCGCCGGCGGTGGTGCCGGTGACGATCCGTCCGACGATGCTTGCCGCCGCCGAGATCAGCGCGAACTGCGCTGCGGTGAAGCGCAGATCGCACAACGCCGAGAAGTACGCGATCACGACGACGCCGCCAAAACCGCTTGACGCGTTCTCGAAGCCGATCGCTGCCGCCATGCCGAAGTTCGAGTGCCCGGCCGCCGCCAGCGCCGCGAACGACAGGTTCGAGACGCCCATCAGCACCAGCGACAGCAGCACCGATCGCTTCATCCCCATCCGCGCGTACAGGATGCCACCGATGAAGATGCCCACCAGATAGGCGATGAAACCGATCCCGACATCGTAGAACGCGATCTCGTCGCCGGTGAAACCAAGGTCATCGAACAGCAGCCGCAGCGTCAGATTGGCGAGCGTGTCGCCGACCTTGAAAATCAGGATGAAGGCGAGGACGATGAACGCCCCTTCGCGCGAGAAGAACTGGACGAACGGCCCCCAGATCGCGCGAAAGCCCTCCGCAAGACCGCGGCGTTCGATGGGCGGACGGCGGCGTTCGGGCTCGCCCAGCGCCAAGCCCGCCAATACCGCGGGCAATGCAAAGACGACGCACGCCAGATAGGCCGCGTTCCAGCCGGCGCGTTCGGCGACCACCAGCGCCAACGCCCCCGAACCCGCCGATCCGATCCGCCAGCCATATTGGCTCATGCCCGACCCGACGCCCAACTGGCGCGGTTCGAGCGTCTCGATCCGGAATGCGTCGATCACGACGTCGAAGGTTGCCCCAGCCGCGCCGACCAGGATCGCCGCGGTTGCTGTCGCTGCAATGCTCGCGGCAGGGTCGACCAAGGCGAGATTGATCACCGCCGCGACGACAAGCGCGGCGGTCACGATCAGCCACGAAACACGTTGGCCCAGCCTCCCGATGATCGGCAGCCGAACGCCGTCGACCACCCACGCCCACAGGAACTTCAGGTTGTAGACGAGGAAAGCGAGACTGAACGCCGTCACCGTCTTCTTGTCGATACCGCTGGCTGCCAGCCGCGTCGTCAGCGTCGCGCCGATCATCGCATACGGAAAGCCCGAGGATATGCCGAGCGCCAATGCTGCCAGTGGCGCCTTCTCCGCATATGGCCGGAAGCCGTCGCTCCAGCGCTTGCCTACGGTTCCGTTCATCGCACTTACGCTCCCACTCGCTTGCGCGGACCCTAACGGGAAATTGTGGATGCGCTACCCGTCAGGCGACGGAGCGTGGGGAAACGTCACGCCGTCCGCGGAAACAACGTGAAGCCAGACGGTACGCGTGTCGGCTTGCGGCCACCGAGCATTGCCTCGATCGCCTCGATCGCGGCGATCAGGTCGCGCGGCATGTACGGCTTGGCCATGCAGCCCGCGGCCAACGTAGTCGCCTCGACCGGGCAGCTTCCCGTCACGAACATCACTGGCACGCCGCGGGCCTGTGCCGCGCGTGCGACGTCGATGCCGGAGCCGTCCGCTAGGTTCACGTCGACCAGCACCAGATCGATCACCGTGTCGCTCGCCAGGATCGGCAAAGCCTCCGCGACGCGGTCGATCGTCGCGACGATCGTGAACTTCGCGTCGGTGAGGAAATATTCGGTGTCGAACGCGACCAGCGGTTCGTCCTCGACCACGAGGAGCCGGACGATCTGTCGCTTCTTCTTCCCGAACAACATCGCCGAAAGACCCCCGGATGCGCACGAAGGATCGTTACGCTCGCGTGTCCTAACGCGCTTGCGGGCGAACGGTCGCAAATATTTTCGCGCTGGACGCCGATCCATAGTATCAGCCGCGCCATGACGACTTCAAAAGACGATAACCCGACTGCCAGCCCGTCGAACGACGCGCCCGCAACCTCCCCCGAAACGCCGGCCGCACCGATCAAGGGCGACCGTATCGCCAAGCTGCTCGCGCGCGCCGGGATCGCCTCGCGCCGCGATATCGAGCGGATGATCGCCGAGGGCCGCGTCGCGCTGAACGGCAGCATTCTCGATACACCTGCGACCATCCTGCGAAACCTCAACGGCGTGACGGTCGATGGCGATCCGGTCGAGGCACCCAGTTCGGCTCGGCTGTTCCTGTATCACAAGCCGACCGGGCTGCTCGTCACCGAGCGCGATCCCGCCGGCCGTACGACGATATACGACCGCCTGCCGCAGGATCTGCCGCGGCTGGTGCCGGTCGGGCGGCTCGATCTCAACACCGAGGGGCTGTTGCTGATGACCACCGATGGTGGGCTCAAGCGCCAGCTCGAGCTGCCCGCAACGGGTGTCGAGCGTGCCTATCGCGCGCGTGCGTATGGCAACATCACGCAGCCGCAGCTCGAGGAACTGATCGAGGGTATCGAGATCGAAGGCGTCCGCTACGGCTCGATCAACGCGAATATCGAGCGGCGTACCGGGGCGAACGTGTGGATCGAGATGATCCTGACCGAGGGCAAGAATCGCGAAGTCCGCCGCGTGCTGGAGCATCTCGGGTTGCAGGTCTCGCGGCTGATCCGGACACGTTATGGTCCGTTCGTGCTCGGCGACCTGCCGCCCGGGCAGATCGGCGAAGTGCTTCAGCACGACGTCGTCGCGTTCCAGAAGGAGCTGGCGAAGGGACGGCCGGAGGGTCCAGGCGCACGCGCGAATATCGGGATCAGCGCGAGTGCCGGTGCTGGGGCCGGGATCGGCGCGCGGTCTAGCCAGCGTGGCAGCAATGCGCCGCGGCCTGCGCCGGCGGCACGGCCGGCGCAGGGTGCGCGTCCAGTTTCGGGCACGCGGCCGGCTGCTGGCGTGCGTACGCCGGTTCGCAGTCCGTATGCGGCGCCTGCAAGCTCGGGCTTTTCGAGCAGCGCGGTACCGACCGATCGGCCTTCGCGACCGGCACGTCCGGAGCGGATCCGTCCGACCGCGGCGATGCAGCGCGGCGACGTCAACGATCCCTGGGCGCGGCCCGATATCCGCAATGCCGCGCGGCCGGCGGGAACGCATCACGCCCGGCCGACGAGTGGCGAGACGTCCAAGCCGTATGTGCGGCAGGAGCGTGCGGATCGCGGCGAGGAGCTGAGCACGAACCCAAAGATCAAGCATTTCCGCGCCGCCAAGCCACCGCGGGAGCGCGCGGCGCCGTCGCGCGTCGGTGCCGGCGCTACCGTGCAGCGTCAGGAGCAGCCGCGGGGCTTCCGTCCGCAGGCCGACGATTCGCGGGGGCGCAGCTCGCTCGACAAGCGCGCGGCGCGGAGTGCCAGCGGGCGTCCGGGTGCCGAGCCACGGCCGGTGCGATCGGAGGGTCCGGCGCGGCCTGAACGCGGCAGTCGTCCTACGGCACCGGGCAAGGGTCCGTCGGGAGGGCGCGGTCATCCGCCCCGTGCACCACGTGGAGGGAAGCGCTGATGCGGATCATCGCAGGCCAATGGCGCGGTCGCCCGATCGTCGCGCCCAAGGGTGACTCCACGCGCCCCACCGCCGACCGGATGCGCGAGACTTTGTTTTCGATGCTGACGAGCCGTGTCGGAAGCTTCGAGGGGTTGGCGGTCGCCGATCTGTTCGCCGGCTCGGGCGCGCTCGGGATTGAGGCACTCTCGCGCGGTGCGGCGACGTGCATGTTCGTCGAATCGGACAAGCTGGCTGTCGACGCGCTGAAGGCGAACCTCGCCAAGCTGGAAATCCGCGGTGACGTCCGCGCGACGTCGGTGATGGCGCTCGGTCCCGCGCCGGCGCCGCTGGATGTGATCCTGATGGATCCGCCCTACAACACCGGTGCCGGACTGGTCGCGCTCGACAAGCTGTCGCGACTGGGTTGGGTCGGGCCAGCGACGTGGATCAGCCTGGAGACGGCGAAGGCCGAGGTCGTCGAACTGGCCGGCTTCGAGGTCGACGCCACACGCGTGCACGGCAAGGCGCGGCTGACGCTCTTGCGGCCAGTGTCTGCGTAAAGGCATGCTCTCCCGCAGAGGCGGGAGAGCATTCTACCTATCGGTCGTGCGGCCAAGGATTAGCAGCCCGCCAAGGCTCAGCACCCCGGCCGCCATCAGATACCCACCGACCAGCCACAACCCATGCGGCGCCAACGCCTCCGCGACGATCGGCGCGAGCGCACCGCCGAGCACGCCGCCAAGGTTGAACGTCATCGATACGCCGGTGTAGCGCACCCCCGCCGGGAACAGGCTCGGCAGCCACCCACCGAGCGGTCCGTACGCGAACCCCATCACGAACAGCGCGCCCGACAGCCACAGCCACACCGTGAACAGCGATCCCGAGCCCAGCATCGGTCCCATCAGCGCGCCGACACCGATGCACCCGGCAAACCCGATCGCGAGCATCCGCGCCGCGGAATGCCGGTCCGCGAGCACGCTGGCCACGATCACGCCGCCCGCGAGGAACCAGATCGCGACGAGTTCGACGCCGAGGAAAGCCTCGCGTGAATAGCCGAGCGTCTTGGTGCCGTAGCCAAGCGCGAAGGCGGTCGCGAGATAGAACAGCGCGAAGCATGCGATCACACCGAACGTGCCCGCCAGCGTCGCGCGGAGATGATGCTTCAGGAGCGTCGCAATCGGCACCTTGGGGAGCGCCTCGGTAGCCTCCGCTTCGAGGAAGGCGGGCGTCTCGGTCAACTTGAGCCGTACCCACAGGCCAAGCCCGACCAGGATCGCGCTGAGCAGGAACGGGATGCGCCAGCCCCAGGCGAGGAACTGCGCCTCGTCGAGCACGAGTCCGATGATCAGGAAAAGCCCGTTGGCGGCGAGGAAGCCCACCGGGGCACCAAGCGGCGGGAACATCCCCCAGGTGTTCTTGCGGTGCGGCGGCGCGTTCTCGACCGCCAGCAGCGCCGCCCCGCCCCATTCGCCGCCAAGCCCGAGCCCCTGGCCCAGCCGCATCAGGCACAACAGCGCGGGGGCGATCCAGCCGACCTGCGCATAGGTCGGCAGGAAGGCGATACCGACGGTCGATCCCCCCATCAGCAACAGCGATGCGACTAGCGTCGATTTCCGTCCGATTCGATCACCGAAATGCCCGAACACGATCGCGCCGACCGGGCGTGCAACGAAGGCCAATCCGAACGTCGCATAGCTCAGCAGCAACTGCGCCGAGGCTGACTGTCCCGAAAAGAACAGCGGCCCGAACACCAGTGCCGCGGCGGTCGCGTAGATATAGAAATCGTAGAACTCGACCGCGGTGCCGACCAGGCTGGCGGCGAGGATGCGGCGGTGGGAGGCAAGCGTCGTCATGGGCACGGTCTCGCCGGGGTCGCCGTAGAGGTCAACCGATTGCAATTAATCATCCTCCCCCGCCAGGGGGAGGTGGCGCGTAGCGACGGAGGGGGAGGACACGGAGCCCAAGTTTCCCTTACCTCCCCCTCCGTCTGGCAAACGCCAGCCACCTCCCCCTTGCGGGGGAGGATCAGACTGGGAGGACTATGCGTGCGACCAAGCCCGGCGCGTTGTCGGCGAGTTCGAAACGACCGTCGTGCAAGCGGGCGACCGCTTCGATCAGCGCCATCCCAAGGCCGGCACCGGGTGTGGAGCGTGCGCTGTCGAGCCGGCCAAACCGCTTCAACGCCTGCGCACGGTCGGCGGCGGCAATGCCGGGGCCGCGGTCTTCGACCTGGATCGCGACCCCGTCGGTGCGGTGGACGATCCTAAGCGTGACTTCGCCCCCGCCGGCTCCGTGGCGGAGCGCGTTGTCGATCAGGTTGGTGATCGCCTGGCTGATCAGTTCGCGGTGGAGTTTCATCGGCGGCGGGCGGTCATCGATCGCGATCGTGAAGACGAGGCCGGCGTCCTCCGCGACGGGTTCGTAGAGTTCGCCGATCTCCTCGAGCAGGTTCGCGGGCAACACCTCGATGAAACGATCGCGCGACACCGATCCCGAACGGCTGATCTCGATCACCATCGTCAACATTCGCATCACGAGGTCGGTCTCGACCAGCAGACCGCCTAACGCAGCCTCGCGCGCGTCCGGATCCGCGATCAGCACCGCCTGCTCGGTCTTGGTGCGCAGGCGCGCGAGTGGCGAACGGAGGTCGTGCGCGAGACTGTCGGTGACGATCCGCAGTTCGGCCATCACGCCTTCGAGTTTGCCGAGCATGACGTTGAGCCGCGCAGCAAGGCGATCGAACGCATCGCCGCCACCCGCGATCATGTCGACGCGCCGCGAAAGGTCACCCTCGCCTGCCGCTTCGATCGCCTTGGCGATACCGTCGAGACGGCGGCTGACGTAGCGCGTGAGGACCAGCCCGCCGATCACGCCGAGCGCCAGCGACAGGAACACGGCCACCGCCAGCGCCCGCTCGATCGCGCGTTCCTCCGCAGCGATCAGGTCGAGGTTGCGGCCGGTGAGCAGCCAGTAATTACCAAGCGGATGCAGCGCATACCCGGTCTCGCGTGCCGACCAGAGTTCGTCCGCGCCGAGTCGCGCGATCCGGAACTGCGTGATGCGAAGCGGTACGGCCAGGCGTGCGGGAGAAATGCCGACAACCGCGCGGCCTTTGGGATCGATCACGGCCAGTACCAGCGAGACGTCACCCGGAACCACGGCACTGTCGATCGCCTGCCGAACCGCGGTCAGTCCACCACTGCGCCACACGGCGCGCAGGGCCTCGGATTGTTCAGTGGTCTCGCGACGGATCGCGTCGATCGCATCGGCACTGGTGGTCTTCCAGACGAAGCCGACCAGTGCGAGGTTGGACACCAGCGCCAGAGCGATCGACAGCAACGCGATCCGAGCGGTTACCGAAAAGCGGATTACCACCCCGGATCAGCCTTCGACGGCGAGTCGGTATCCTGCCCCGCGCACCGTGTGCAGGATCGGGGTGGGAAAGCCGTCCTCGAGCTTGCGGCGAAGGCGGCCGATATGGACGTCGACTACGTTCGAGCCCGGGTCGAAGTGATAGTTCCAGATCTTCTCGAGCATCATAGTGCGCGTCACCACCTGGCCGGCGTGGCGGGCGAGGAACTCAAGCAGGTTGAACTCACGTGCGCCGAGCGGGATCGAGCGGCCGGCGCGCGAGACGGCGCGGGCGAGCAGGTCGATCTCCAGGTCGCCGACCGAAAGCTTCGTCTTTTGCGGCTCGGTCGCGGCGCGGTCGGAGCGACGGAGCATGGCTTCGATCCGGGCGGATAGCTCGGCGAACGAGAAGGGCTTGCAGAGGTAATCGTCGGCGCCGGCCTTCAGGCCATCGACGCGGTCGTCGACGGCGGCGAGCGCAGAGAGGATCAGGACAGGCGTGGCGATACCTGCGGCGCGAATCGCGCTGACCATCGACAGGCCGTCGAGGCCGGGCAGCATGCGGTCTGCGATGATAAGGTCGAAGATGCCCTCGCTGGCGAGAAACAGGCCATCGCGGCCGTCGGCGCAGGCTTCAATCGCGTGCCCGGCTTCGGCCAGACCCTTGGCAAGATAGGCGGATGTCGACGCATCGTCCTCGACGATCAAAATCTTGCGGCTCAACGCGGTATCACCTTCCCTGCCACCGAAATCGGTCACTATCTCCTGCCCTCATAAACGGAAAGGCCGGCGGAAAGAAGTCTTCCCACCGGCCCCCACGGTACCCCCGGGAGTGACGGGCACCGATCTCTGGAAACTTGTGTCGCCGTTGCAGGCCACGGGTTGGTTCTAGGATCGGGTGGGAATCAGGGCGATGACCGAGAGGTGACAATTGCGTCATGTTGATGCGTATTGCGGGATGCACATAACTCCACATGCAGTGCGAATGAGTGCGCGATTATGAGATAACGCGAGGCGCTGCGGAGTTGAGTTCCCCCGCCCCCGTCATCCCGGCGAACGCCGGGACCCATGGTTGCGGTGCAGGTGGTGGCAGTCCGCAATCACTTGGTACGCCGTGTCCGTGGGTCCCGGCGTTCGCCGGAATGACGGGAAGTAGGGCGCGAAGGCGGGAGTCTAAACTGAGCTCCCGCCTTCGGGAGAACACACTTACTTCTTGTCGAGGATCGCAGCGATTGCGGCGCCGACGTGTGCGATGTCGGCCATGCCGTCGACGCGGTGGACTAGGCCTCGAGCGTCGTAGATCGGCAGGATCGGCGCGGTCTTGCCGCGGTATTCGGCCATGCGCTTGTGGACCGTCTCCGCATTGTCGTCGGGACGGCGCTTGAACTCGGTCGAGCCGCAGACATCGCAGACGCCCGCTACGACCGGCTTCTTGTAGCGGTCGTGATAGCCCGTGCCGCACTTGGCACAGGTGTAGCGGCCGACGACGCGGTCGATCAATGCGGCTTCGTCGACCCCCAGTTCGATGACGTAGTCGAGCGTGCGACCACGATCGGCGAGCAGACCGTCGAGCGCTTCGGCCTGCGCCGCGGTCCGTGGATAGCCGTCGAAGATAACGCCGTTCGCCGTGTCCGGCTGGTCGAGACGCTCGCCGATAATGCCCGACACGATCTCGTCAGATACGAGACCGCCGGACTCCATAACCGACTTTGCCTGGAGGCCGACCGGCGTTCCGGCGGCGACCGCTGCACGCAGCATGTCGCCGGTCGAAAGCTGCACCATGCCGCGCTCGTTGACGAGCGTGGCGGCTTGGGTGCCCTTGCCCGCGCCAGGCGGTCCAAGAAGGATGATATTCACGAAACGCACTCCCCTCGTTCGTGCAGGAATTAAACCGGGTTAGCCCCGCAACTTAACGAAGTCGATTGCCCTTGAGCTTCGCCTTCTTGATCAGATCGCCATACTGGTGCGCCAGCAAATGCGACTGAATCTGCGTCACCGTGTCCATCGTCACGTTGACGACGATCAGCAGGCTGGTGCCACCAAGATAGAACGGGATCTGCAACGCGGTCACCAGATATTCCGGCAACAGGCAGATGATCGTCAGATACGCCGCACCGATCACGGTGATGCGCGTCAGCACGTAATCGAAGTAATTCTCGGTGTTCTTGCCCGGACGGATGCCGGGAATGAACCCGCCGTTGCGCTTCAGGTTGTCGGCGGTTTCCTCGGGGTTGAAGACGACCGCGGTGTAGAAGAACGAGAAGAAGATGATGCCGGCGCCGTACAGCAACATGTACACGGGCGAGCCGTGCTGCAGGTACTGGTTGAGGGTGATGATGAAATCACCCCACTTCGATTCGCCCGCGACACGCTGGCCGGCGAACTGCGAGATCGTCAGCGGCATCAGCAACAGCGACGACGCGAAGATCGGCGGGATCACGCCGGCGGTGTTGATCTTCAGCGGCAGATGGCTGCGATCGGCCTGCATGCCGCGCTGCGTCTGGCGCTTGGGATACTGGATCAGGATGCGGCGCTGCGCGCGCTCCATGAAGCAGATGAAGAGGATCAGCACGACCACCGCGACGACGATGCCGATCAGCTTGATCGGATCGAGCGAGCCGGAACGGCCACCTTCGAGCAGGTTGACGAGCGTGACGGGCAGATGCGCGACGATGCCGGCCATGATGATCAGCGAGACACCGTTGCCGATACCGCGGCTGGTGATCTGCTCGCCGAGCCACATCAGGAACATCGTACCGCCGATCAGCGAGATGACCGCGGCGACGCGGAACATCATGCCGGGCTCGATGACCGCCTGGATACCTTGTGCCGCGCCGAGCGTCTCAAGGCCGACGGCGATGAAATAGCCCTGCACCGCGGTCAGGCCGACGGTGCCGTAGCGCGTGTACTGGTTGAGCCGCTTGCGGCCCGATTCGCCGTCCTTCTTGATGGCGGCGAGCGTCGGCGACAGCGAAGTCGCGAGCTGCACCACGATCGAGGCGGTGATGTAAGGCATCACGCCGAGCGCGATCAGCGACATGCGGCTGAGCGAACCACCCGAGAAGGTGTTGAAGAAATCGAGCACGCCGCCCTGCGTCTGCTGCGAGAGCAGGCCGAGCGCGGTCGGGTCGACACCCGGCAGCGGGACATAGCTGAGCAGGCGGAAAATGATCAGCGCACCGATCGTGAACCACAACCGCTTCTTGAGGTCGGTCGCCTTCGCGAATTTCGAAAGGCTGATGCTTTGCGCCATCTGGTCGGCTGCGGATGCCATGCGTGTGATCGTCCTGGAAACAAAGAAGGCGGGATGCGTTGTGACCGCCCCCGCCGCTCATATAGGCGCACGGGCGCGCTTGTCTAATGGCTAAGGCTACTTCCGGTCGCCCCATGCCCCGTTCGTCCTGAGCGAAGTCGAAGGACATTGCCCCAAGTGACGTACCCTTCGACATCGCTCAGTGCGAACGGAGGAAGGGAAATCGCTGAACGGCGACAGGTCAGAAGTGGGCGACGGGAATACGCCAGGTCAGGTAAATAAAAAGGGGGCCAGCGCTTTCGCACCCACCCCCTTTAGTTCGGCTTAAGCCTTGAACGACGCCTTGTGCGCCGCACGCTCCTTGTACTTCACGCCCTTCTTGGCGGCAGCCTTCTCGGCTGCGGGGACGAAGTGGATCACCTCGACCTTGCCGCCGATCTTCTCGACCGCTTCGATCGCGCCCTTCGACGCGCCGTCGACGGTGAACGAGAGGACCGTGGTCAGCTCGCCCTTGGCGAGGAGGCGGACGCCGTCCTTGCCGCCGCGCGCCAGGCCAGCGGCCTTCAGCGCGTCGTGGTCGAGCGTGGCGTTCGCCTCGATCTTGCCGGCATCGACCGCAAGCTGGATCGCGCCGAGATTGACCTCTGCGAAGTCCTTGCGGAAGATGTTGTTGAAGCCGCGCTTAGGCAGACGCATGTGCAGTGGCATCTGGCCACCTTCGAAGCCGGCGATGGACACGCCCTCGCGGCTCTTCTGGCCCTTCTGGCCGCGGCCTGCGGTCTTGCCCTTGCCCGAGCCGATGCCGCGTCCGACGCGCATCTTGGACTTACGGGCACCTTCGTTATCGCGGAGTTCGTTGAGCTTCATGGTAATGCACTCGCTTTCGCTTGTTACGCGCTGGTTGGATAGAATCTGTAATAAGAAAGGGGGCCGTTAGCCCCCTTCCCCGTATTTGTCACTAGGTAGCGTGAAGGCTCAGCCTTCGACGGATACCATGTGCTGCACCTTGCGGATCATGCCGCGGACCTCTGGGCTGTCTTCCAGCTCGCGGGTCTTGTGCATCTTGTTGAGACCGAGACCGATCAGCGTTGCGCGCTGATCCTTCTCGCGGCGGATCGGCGAACCGGTCTGCGTGATCTTGATGGTTGCCATGATCGCTTACTCCGTGATCGCAGCTGCATCGGCCTCGGCGGTCTTCGAACCACCATGGCCGAGCAGGTCGGCGATCTTCTTGCCGCGACGCTGTGCGACGGCCTTGGGCGAGGTCTGCTCGCCAAGGGCCTCGAACGTGGCGCGGATCATGTTGTAGGGGTTCGACGTGCCGACCGACTTGGTCACAACGTCCGCAACGCCCAGCGATTCGAAGACTGCGCGCATCGGGCCACCGGCGATGATGCCCGTACCCTGAGGCGCCGACCGCAGCGTGACCTTGCCGGCACCGAAGTGACCGTTGCCGTCATGATGCAGCGTGCGACCGTCCTTCAACGGAACGCGAACCATCTTCTTCTTGGCAGCAGCCGTCGCCTTCGAGATGGCTTCCGGCACTTCGCGTGCCTTGCCATGACCGAAGCCTGCACGACCCTTGCCGTCGCCGACGACGACGAGTGCTGCGAAGCCGAAGCGCTTACCGCCCTTGACCGTCTTCGAGACGCGGTTGATGTGCACCAGCTTCTCGATCAGCTCTTCGCCGCCATCGTCCGCACCGGGACGACCGCCACGATTGTCGCGACCGCGACCGCCGTCGCGACCACCGCGGTTGCCGCCCGGGCCACCGCTGCGGTTGCCGCCGGGGCCACCACGACCGCCGCCGCCGCCGCCACCGGGACCGCCGCGACCGCGACCGCCACCGTTGTTGCCCTGGTAGCCAGTGCTCTGCGGGACATTCTGAGCCGTGACGTCCTGTGCGGTCGTCTCGGGAGCGATTACTGCCGGCGTGTTGTTTTCGTCAGCCATGTCTTAGAACTCCAATCCGGCTTCGCGTGCGGCATCGGCAAGAGCCTTCACGCGACCGTGGTAGAGGAAGCCGCCGCGATCGAACACGACCTGGGTCACGCCCGCTGCCTTGGCAGCCTCGGCAACGCGCTTGCCGACCGAAGTCGCCGCGTCGATGTTGGCGCCGGACGTGCCGCGCACGTCCTTCTCCAGCGTCGAGGCCGATGCGACCGTCGTGCCAGCGGCATCGTCGATCACCTGGGCATAGATGTGCTTGCCAGAACGATGCACCGACAACCGCGGACGGGTGCCTGCACGTGCGCGGAGCGCGGTACGGTTGCGGCGGCGCCGCTTGGCGAAAAGAGAAAGTCCCTTGGTCATTACTTCTTCTTCCCTTCCTTGCGGAAGATGAACTCGCCGTCGTACTTGATACCCTTGCCCTTGTAAGGCTCGGGCTTGCGCCACTGACGAATTTCCGCGGCCAGCTGACCGACCATCTGCTTGTCCGAACCCGAGATCTCGATCGTCGTGTTGTCGGGGGTCTTCACTTCGATCCCCTCCGGCACGTCGATGTTGACGTCGTGGCTGTAGCCGAGCTGCAGCTTGAGGTTGCGACCCTGCGCTGCGGCACGATAGCCGACGCCGGTGATCAGCAGCTTCTTGGTGAAGCCTTCCGACACGCCGGTGACCAGGTTCTGCACCATGGTCCGCTGCATGCCCCAGAACGCGCGAGCGCGCTTGGTGTCGTTGGCCGGCTGCACCGAAATGCCGCCGTCTTCGATCGTGTAGCTGATCTCGTCACGAAGCGGCATCTTGAGGGTACCCTTGGGGCCCTTCATCGTCAGCTGCTTGTTCTCAATGGTCGGCGTAATGTCTGCCGGTACGGTGACCGGCTTCTTACCAATGCGGCTCATCAGAACACCTCCGCGAGGACTTCGCCGCCGACGTTCTGCTCGCGTGCTTCGGAATCCGAAAGCACGCCGCGGGGCGTCGAGACGATGGTGATGCCGAGGCCGTTACGGACGCGCGGGAGTTCCTGCGAGCCGGAATAGACGCGACGGCCGGGCTTCGAGACGCGCGCGACATGCTTGATCGCAGGCTGGCCCTCGAAATACTTCAGCTCGATGCGAAGGCCGGCCGCGGGGCCCATCTGCTCTTCGCTATAGCCACGGATATAGCCTTCGCGCTGCAGAACGTCGAGCACGCGGACGCGCAGCTTCGACGCCGGCGTAAGGACGGAGTCCTTCTTCGCGCGCTGGCCATTACGGATACGGGTGAGCAAATCACCCAGGGGATCGGTCACTGCCATGATTTAGTCCTTACCAGCTCGACTTCGTGACGCCGGGGATGAGGCCCTTGTTGGCCAGATCGCGCAGCTGAATACGGCAGAGCCGGAACTTGCGGTAATAGGCGCGCGGGCGACCGGTCAGCTCGCACCGGTTACGGATGCGGGTCGGGTTCGCGTTGCGCGGCAGTGCCGCCATCTTGAGGCGAGCGATCAGACGCTCACCATCGTCGAGCGTCTTGTCCGCTGCGATCGCCTTCAGTGCCGCGTACTTCGGGGCATACTGCTTGACCATGCGCTTGCGGCGCTCGTTCTTGTTGACTGAACTCAGTTTCGCCATCGACTTAAGTTCTTTCTTTCTTCTGCCCCCTCGCCCCTCCGGGGAGAGGGTCGGGGTGAGGGGCAGCCCAGCAGGACCGCGCCTCCAGTTTTCGGGCGGGGCGAGGGAGACTCACTCCCCCTCACCCCAACCCTCTCCCCGAGGGGAGAGGGCGTTACTTAAGCTGCCTTCTTCTCGTCGGCAGCGTCGTCTTCGATCGGGAACGGGAAACCGAACAGACGGAGAAGCTCGCGAGCCTCGTCGTCCGTCTTTGCGGTCGTCGTCACGATCACATCCATGCCACGGACCTTGTCGACCCGGTCATAGCTGATTTCTGGGAACACGATCTGCTCCTTGATACCGCAGGCATAGTTGCCGCGGCCATCGAAGCTCTTCGGGTTGAGCCCGCGGAAATCGCGGACGCGGGGAAGAGCGATCGTGATGAAACGGTCGAGAAACTCGTACATGCGCTCGCGGCGAAGGGTGACCTTCACGCCGATCGGCATGCCTTCACGCAGCTTGAACTGCGCGATCGACTTCTTGGCCTTCGTCACGACAGGCTTCTGGCCGGCGATCAGCTCCATTTCGGAAGCAGCCTGGTCGACCTTCTTCTTGTCCTGCGTGGCTTCGCCGACGCCCATGTTCAGCACGATCTTGTCGAGCCGCGGGATCTCCATGACGTTCTTGTACCCGAACTTCTCGGTCATCGCCTTGATGATCGTCTCGTCGTACAGCTTGCGCATGCGCGCGACGTAGACGGCCTCGGTGCCGGTGTTCTCAGCGCCAGTGTTCTGATCAACCATTGATCTTCTCCCCGGTCTTGACGGCGACGCGGACCTTCTTGCCGTCCTGCTCCTCGAAGCGGACGCGGGTCGGCTTGCCGTCTGCGGTCACGTGCGCGACCTTCGAAACGTGCATCGGTGCTTCCTTGCGGATCAGGCCACCCTGCGGGTCACCCTGAGTCGGCTTGGTGTGGCGCACGGCGATGTTGACGCCCGATACGACGACCTTGTCGGTCTTCGGCATGGAGACGGTGACTTCACCGGTCTTGCCCTTGTCCTTGCCGGACAGGACGATGACCTTGTCACCCTTCTTGATACGCTGCGACGCCATTACAGCACCTCCGGCGCGAGGCTGATGATCTTCATGTGCTTCTTGCCGCGCAGTTCGCGAACGACTGGGCCGAAGATACGGGTGCCGATCGGCTCCTCGTTCTTGTTGACCAGCACCGCGGCGTTGCCGTCGAAGCGGATGACCGTACCGTCTGCACGGCGGATATCCTTGGCGGTACGCACAATCACCGCGCGGTGAACGTCGCCCTTCTTCACACGGCCACGTGGCTGCGCTTCCTTGATGCTGACGACGATGATGTCGCCAACGCCTGCAACACGACGCTTGGAACCCCCAAGCACCTTGATGCACTGCACCCGCTTCGCGCCGCTGTTGTCAGCGACGTCGAGATTGGACTGCATCTGGATCATGGATCCGTATCCCTTCTCTGTCTCTGGGGTCGATACCGACCGAACCCCGCCTAAAAAATCACCCCGCCACGGACGAACCGCAACGGGGAGGAGCGGCCGCTTAGCCGTTCCAGTTTACGAAAACAAGAGCGCAGGGAGTTGCCCCCCTGCCCTCGTGTTTGATTCAGCCCTCGGCCGAAGCCCGCTCTGGCGTCGCGTGGGTGTTGACCCGCTCGATCACCTTCCAGGTCTTCAGCTTGGAGATCGGTGCGGTCTCTTCGATCCGCACGGTCTCGCCCTGCTTGAACTCGTTGCTCTCGTCATGAGCATGATACTTCTTCGAGCGACGGATGATCTTCCCGTAGAGCGGGTGCTTCACCTTACGCTCGACGTTCACGACCACCGTCTTGTCGCCCTTGTCGGACACGACCAGACCGGTCAGCACGCGCTTCGGCATGATATTTTCCTTACTTCGCAGGCGCGGCGGTGGTGCGCTGCGCCTGGAGGGTCTTGATGCGAGCGATGTCGCGGCGGACCTCACGAACGCGGCTCGGCTTTTCGAGCTGGTTCGTGGCGGCCTGGAAGCGCAGGTTGAACTGCTCGCGCTTCAGTTCGCCGAGCGACTCCGACAGCTGGTCGTCGCTCTTGGTCTTCATGTCGTCGATACGAGCCATGATCTTACTCGCCTCCCAGATGCGAGGTGTCGCCCAGGCGGGCAACGACCTTTACCTTGATCGGCAGCTTCATGGCCGCCCGCTCGAACGCCTCGGCGGCGATCTTGCCGTCGACGCCGTCGAGCTCGAACAGGATCCGACCCGGCTTGACGCGAGCGGCCCAGTATTCCGGCGCGCCCTTGCCCTTACCCATGCGGACTTCGGCTGGCTTTCCCGAGACCGGAAGGTCTGGGAAAATGCGGATCCACAAACGCCCCTGGCGTTTCATGTGACGCGTGATCGCGCGGCGGGCCGCCTCGATCTGGCGTGCGGTGATCCGGTCGGGTTCCATCGCCTTGAGGCCGTAGGAGCCGAAATTGAGCGAGAAGCCACTCTTGGCGTCGCCCGAAATCTTGCCCTTGAAGGCCTTCCGGAACTTGGTCTTTTTTGGTTGCAGCATGTCTGTTCCTGCCCCTTAGCGACGATCGTCGCGCTGCGGCCGCACGCCGGAGGTCTGAGCCTCCATCATGATGCGGTCGTACGACGTCGGATCGTTGCCGAGAATCTCGCCCTTGAAGACCCAGACCTTCACGCCGCAAACGCCGTAGGACGTGTGCGCCGTAGCCTCGGCATAATCGATGTTCGCGCGCAGCGTGTGCAACGGAACCCGACCCTCACGATAGCTCTCCGACCGTGCGATTTCGGCGCCGCCAAGACGGCCACCGCAGTTCACCCGGATGCCCTCGGCACCGAGACGCATCGCCGACTGGACCGCACGCTTCATGGCGCGACGGAAGGCAATACGACGCTCGAGCTGATCGGCGATGCCTTGCGCGACGAGACGCGCATCGACTTCCGGCTTGCGGATCTCGACGATGTTCAGCGACACGGTCGACGACGTCATCTTGCCGATCGTCGAACGCAGCTTCTCGATGTCCGCACCCTTCTTGCCGATGATCACGCCGGGGCGTGCAGCGAAGATGGAGATACGGGCCAGCTTGGCCGGACGCTCGATGACCACCTTGGAGATCGCGGCCTGCGGCAGCGTCTTCATGATGAATGCGCGGATCTTGAGATCCTCGAGCAGGAGCCGACCATAGTCGGCGCCTTCGGCGTACCAGCGGCTATCCCAGGTACGGTTGATCTGCAGACGCAGACCGATGGGGTTGCTCTTCTGACCCATTATGCTTCTTCCTGCTCGCGCACGACGATGCGCAGACGGCTGAATGGCTTGAGAATGCGGGTCGACTTGCCGCGGCCGCGGGTAGCGAAGCGCTTCATCGTGATCGACTTGCCGACCGAAGCCTCGGCGACGACGAGTGCGTCGACGTCGAGGTTATGGTTGTTCTCGGCGTTGGCGATGGCCGAGGCCAGCACCTTGCGCGCTTCGATTGCCATGCCCTTGGTCGAGAAGGCGAGGATGTTCATCGCATCGCCGACCTTCTTGCCACGGATCAGCGCAGCCACGAGGCCGAGCTTCTGCGCGGAACCACGGATCTGCGTACCGACCGAAAGCGCCTCGTTGTCCGCGACCTTGCGCGGGCTGACTTGCTTAGACATCAGCGCTTGCCCTTCTTGTCGGCGGAGTGGCCGGGGAAGTAGCGCGTGGGCGCGAACTCACCGAGCTTCATGCCGACCATGTCTTCGTTGACCGAGACGGGCACGAACTTGCGGCCGTTATAGACGTTGAACGTGAGACCCACGAACGACGGCAGGATCGTCGAGCGACGCGACCAGGTCTTGATCGGCGAACGCGCGTTGGTGTCCTGGGCGGTTTCTGCCTTCTTGAGCAGATGAAGGTCCACGAAAGGGCCCTTCCAGACTGAACGAGCCATGTTAGCCCTTCCTCTTCGTCGAATGACGCGACCGGATGATCATCTTGTCGGTCGACTTGTTATGACGCGTGCGCGCACCCTTCGTCGGCTTGCCCCAAGGCGTAACCGGATGACGGCCACCCGAGGTACGGCCTTCACCACCGCCGTGCGGATGGTCGACCGGGTTCTTGGCGACGCCACGCGTCAGAGGACGGATGCCCATCCAGCGCGAACGGCCTGCCTTGCCCAGGTTCTGGTTCTGGTTGTCGGGGTTCGAGACCGCGCCAACCGTCGCCATGCAATCGCTGCGGATGTAGCGCTGCTCGCCCGAGTTCAGGCGGACCATCACCATGCCCTTATCGCGACCGACGACCTGCACGTACGTGCCGGCCGAACGGGCGATCTGGCCACCCTTCATCGGCTTCATCTCCACGTTGTGGACGATGGTGCCGACCGGCATCTGACCGAGTTCCATGGCATTGCCTGGCTTCACGTCGGTCTTCTTTGCCGCGAGGACCTTGTCGCCGACGGCCAGACGCTGTGGCGCCAGGATGTAGGCGAGCTCTTCGTCCGGGTACTTGACCAGAGCGATGAACGCGGTGCGGTTGGGATCATACTCGATCCGCTCGACAGTGCCTTCGACGTCCCACTTGCGACGCTTGAAGTCGATGTAGCGGTACTTCTGCTTGTGACCGCCGGCGATGCCGCGCGAGGTCACATGGCCCTTGTTGTTACGACCGCCGGTCTTGTGCTTACCTTCGGTCAGCGCCTTGACGGGGCGACCCTTCCAGAGCGACGACTTGTCGACCAGGATGAGACCGCGGCGTGCCGGCGATGTCGGATTATAATGCTTGAGTGCCATGGCCTCAGATCCCCGTCGTCACGTCGATGGACTGACCGTCCTTCAACGTCACGATTGCCTTTTTCATGTCGGAGCGCGAGTAGTTCGTGCCCTTCCACTTCTTGGTCTTGCCCTTCTGGACGAGCGTGTTCACGCCGACGACGTTCACGTCGAACAGCGCCTCAACGGCCGCCTTGATCTCGGGCTTCGTGGCATCGTTCGATACCTTGAACACAACCGCGTTGAACTCCGACAGGGTCGTCGTCTTCTCGGTGATGTGCGGCGCGAGGATAACGTCGTAATGACGATTATCGATGCCCGCCTTCTGCTTCTTAGCCATGGAAGCGCGCCTCCAGCTTTTCGACAGCGGCGCGAGTCAGCACCAGCGTGTCATGCTTCAGGATGTCGTAAACGTTCGCGCCGGCAGCCGGCATCACGTTCACTTCGTACAGGTTGCCCGCAGCGAATGCGAAGCTGGTGTCGACCATGTCGCCGTCAATGACGAGCGCACGCTTGCCGAAGCCGAGCTTTGCGAGATCGCCCTGCAGCGTCTTGGTCTTGCCACCCTCGACAGCCAGGCTGTCCATGATGACCAGCGAGCCCGCCTTGGCGTGACTGCTGAGAGCCATCCGCAGGCCGAGCGAGCGAACCTTCTTGTTCAGCGAAGGGTTGAAGTCACGGACGCGGGCGCCGTGTGCCTTACCACCACCGATGAACACAGGTGCGCGACGATCGCCGTGACGAGCCGTACCGCCGCCCTTCTGGCGACCGAACTTCTTGCCGGTGCGAGCGACGTCTGCGCGCTCACGGGTGCCACGAGCCGTCTCGCGACGCTTCTCGAGTTGCCAGGTGACGACACGGTGCAGGATGTCGGCGCGCGGATCGAGGCCGAAGACCTCGTCGCTGAGCTCGATGTCCGCTGCGTCAGTGCCGGCGAAAGATGAAACCTTGATCTTCACGCTCAGCCCTCCTGGCCGTCGGTCGCTGCGGGCGCGTCGGTCGTTTCGGCCGGCGTGTCGCTTGCGGTGTTGCTGTTTGCGGTCTTGAGACCGGCGGGGAACGGTGCGTCGGCGTGGCGCGCGACCTTCACCGAGTCCTTGACGAAGAGCCAGCCGCCCTTGGAGCCAGGAACCGAACCCTTGACGAACAGGAGACCACGCTCGACGTCCGTCGATACGATCTCGAGGTTCTGCTGGGTGCGATACTTGTCGCCCATGTGGCCGGCCATCTTCTTGTTCTTGAAGACCTTGCCCGGATCCTGGCGCTGACCGGTCGAACCGAGCGAACGGTGCGAGACCGACACGCCGTGGGTTGCCCGCAGACCACCAAAGCCCCAACGCTTCATGCCACCCTGGAAGCCCTTACCCTGGGTCTTGCCCTGGATATCGACGATCTGGCCTGCGACGTAGTGGTCGGCCGAGATTTCGGCGCCGACGTCGAGCAGGCCGTCTGCGTTCACACGGAACTCATGGACGACAGCCTTGGGCTCCACTTCGGCCTTGCCGAAATGGCCGCGCTGCGGCTTTGCGACATTCTTCGACTTGGCGACACCTGCACCAAGCTGGACGGCAGTGTAGCCGTCACGATCCATTTCGCGAACGGAAACGACCTGATTGCCTTCGAGTGCCAGAACGGTGACCGGCACGTGCCGACCATCTTCCTGGAACAGGCGGGTCATCCCCATCTTCTTCGCGATCACGCCAGTACGCATGATCTTGTCCCTTCCTAGACAGAGGCCCCGTCGGACTATTCCTCGGGGGCTTGCGGACCATGTCCGGAGCGAGCTCCATGATGCGTCCACCTGACCCCATCCCCGGCAAAAGCCCTGAATGGAGTCGGTTCAACCCGGTAAATACGAAACGTGCCCCCGTCCCGGGCTGGTGCTTCTGCAAATGCGGAAGCGTGACGGGGGACGCTGCCCCGTCGGTTTGCACCGACGGCGGTATCCCAATGTAGAGCGGCGCGGGACCATTGCTGGTCGACCGCGCCGCGCCAGCCCTTAGGCCAGCTTGATCTCTACGTCCACCCCTGCTGCGAGGTCCAGCTTCATCAGCGCATCGACCGTCTGCGGCGTCGGCTGGACGATATCCAGCATACGCTTGTACGTGCGCACCTCGAACTGCTCGCGCGACTTCTTGTCGATGTGCGGGCCGCGGTTCACGGTGAACTTTTCGATGCGCGTCGGAAGGGGAATCGGACCGCGGATGAGCGCGCCAGTGCGGCGTGCGGTGTCGGCGATGTCGCCAGTGGCCTGATCAAGCACACGGTGATCGAACGCCTTCAGACGAATGCGGATATTGCTGTCCATAGTCCCTACCGATGCGAAAGAGCGGGCCCGTTTCCGGGCTCTTGCTGGTTGATGTTTAAACCGAAGGCGGGCCATTACGGGAGAGTCGGTTGAAATGCAACCGGGGGCTGCGGGTTTTCCAGGCGACCGACAATAACGAAGGGCGCCCTACCCTCCCCCTCCGTCACGCTCTGCGTGCCACCTCCCCCTAGCGGGGGAGGCTTGTAGCTGGCCACGCTCTGCCGCTAAGATCGCGCCGCTACTCGATCCTCCCCCGCCAGGGGGAGGTGGCACGCAAAGCGTGACGGAGGGGGAGGTAAGCGATGCGGCTCGAAGGATCCCTACCCGGCCAAAACAACGCCAAGCGCTTGCGCAAACAGATGACCCCGCCCGAGATAGCGCTCTGGCTAGCGCTGCGTGCCAATGACGAAGGCCTACGCTTCCGAAAGCAACACGCAGCAGGCCCCTACGTCCTGGACTTCTACTGCGCCCCAGCCCGACTCGCGATCGAGGTAGACGGCGAAGCCCACAACCACGGCAACCGCCCTGAACGAGACGCAACCCGCGACGCCTGGCTAACGGCGCAAAACATCCAAGTCCTCCGCTACCCAGCCCGAGAAATGCTGGCAAACCTCGACGACGTCGTCCGCCAGATCACGTCCATCGCACTCCGACGCCGAACCGTAATCCAGAGCTAATCGCCCCCTCCCCCTCCGACGCCTCCGGCGCCACCTCCCCCTAGTGGGGGAGGATTCGCGAGTTCTCTGCTACTCTTCCTAACTCCACCATAAATACCGACATTACACGGCAGATTGCCGTCAGAAATTCTGCAACAGCAGTTCGGTATCGGAAATGGTCAAGCCGTTCAGTTGTACCAGGTAGAGAATACCACCTAAATCCTTGTAGCTGAACTGACCTGGCCAACTCAAACGTACGCTAGCTACATTACCCGACTTTTCGACCGGGGCCGCGCTCCACGAATGCGGCTGAGATGTAAGTTGCTTCAGCACCTTCGATAAGGTCGCTATTGGTCCGGACAACGTGAGCGCTTGCTTGGGTTGTGGCAAAGCAGCGTCGGCAAAATCCGCTTCGAGCGGCCGAGCCTCAGTCAACCCCACGCCCATTGGGATCCGTAGAGCAGCTAGCACTGCGAGAGTTAGGCTCCTCATTAAGACAGCCTGCACTTACACGCGGGTGTTTGCAATTGGGCGAGGGCAGATGCCACAAGTCAGTACCTAGCGGTTCGCGCTACCCAATCGCAACAACGACACGCTTAAGTGACTTTGTGACTGTATCGGTGTGCGCGCCTTGGATTTCCCACGGCTTAAACTGCCCAATCCACTCGGCCACCACCCAGCACACCCAAACACGAAAAAGCCCGGCCTCTCTCGCGAGAAGCCGGGCTCTTTTCGATCACCTCCCGAAGGAGAGGATGCTTACTTGTCGATCTGGCTGACGACGCCTGCACCGACGGTACGGCCGCCTTCGCGGATCGTGAAGCGCTGGCCCACGTCCATGGCGATCGGTGCGATCAGCTTGATGCCGAGCGACACGTTGTCGCCTGGCATGACCATCTCGGTGCCCTCAGGCAGCTCGACGGTGCCGGTCACGTCCGTCGTACGGAAGTAGAACTGCGGGCGGTAGTTGGCGAAGAACGGCGTGTGACGGCCACCCTCTTCCTTCGACAGCACGTACACTTCCGAGTTGAAGTCGGTGTGCGGCTTGATCGTGCCTGGCTTGCAGAGCACCTGACCACGCTCGACTTCGTCGCGTGCGACGCCGCGGATCAGTGCGCCGACGTTATCGCCAGCCTGGCCCTGGTCGAGCAGCTTGCGGAACATCTCGACGCCCGTGACCGTGGTCTTGCGGACGGTCGGGTGGATGCCGACGATCTCGACTTCCTCGCCAACCTTGACGATGCCGGTCTCGACGCGGCCGGTGACGACCGTACCACGACCCGAGATCGAGAACACGTCCTCGATCGGCATCATGAACGGCTTGTCGAGCGGACGCTCAGGCTGCGGGATGTAATCGTCGACAGCCTGCATCAGCTCGGTGACGGCGTCGGCGCCGAGCTTCTGGTTCGAGCCCGACAGTGCGCAGGTAGCCGAACCCTTGATGACGGGGATGTCGTCGCCCGGGAAGTCGTACGAGCTGAGCAGCTCGCGGATTTCCATCTCGACCAGCTCGAGGATTTCCTCGTCGTCGACCAGATCGACCTTGTTCATGAACACGACCATTGCAGGCACGCCGACCTGGCGTGCGAGCAGGATGTGCTCACGGGTCTGTGGCATCGGGCCATCGGTCGCCGAAACGACGAGGATCGCGCCGTCCATCTGGGCTGCGCCGGTGATCATGTTCTTCACATAATCGGCGTGGCCCGGGCAATCGACGTGCGCGTAGTGACGGTTGGCCGTCTCGTACTCGACGTGTGCGGTCGAGATCGTGATGCCGCGCTCGCGCTCCTCGGGAGCCTTGTCGATGTTGGCGAAGTCGACGGCGGTACCGCCAGTCGTCTCTGCCAGAACCTTCGTGATCGCAGCGGTGAGCGACGTCTTGCCATGATCGACGTGACCGATGGTGCCGATGTTGAGATGCGGCTTGTTCCGCTCAAATTTTGCCTTGGCCATTGTTTCCTACCTTCTGATTCGTATTCCGGTGCCACCCCGGGAACCGCGCGAACGCGGCCCAATAGCGGCTGTTAAAGCGTTGCGCCAGCCCCTGCTTGGGGAGAGGCCGACGCGGAAGTAAATTCCGCGTCGTCGAACTTCGGTCGCTGACCGATGCCGGCCGGCCGTTCGGCGTCCCCGAGCCAAGAAAACCTGGCTCGGTGCGCCTCGGGCTTACGCCAGCTTAGCCTTCACCTCGTCAGCAACGTTCTGCGGCACTTCGTCATAGTGCGAGAACTGCATCGAGTAGTTCGCGCGACCCTGCGTGAACGAACGGAGCGAGTTCACGTAGCCGAACATGTTGGCCAGCGGGACCATCGCCTCGACCGTCTGCGCGTTGCCGCGGCTGTCGGTGCCCTGGATCTGGCCACGACGGCTGTTCATGTCGCCGATGACGTCGCCCAGATAATCCTCCGGGGTGACGACCTCGACCTTCATGACCGGCTCGAGCAACGTGATGCCCGACTTCTGTGCGACTTCGCGCATTGCGCCACGTGCACAGATTTCGAACGCAAGTGCCGACGAGTCGACGTCGTGATACGCGCCATCATACAGCACGATCTCGAAATCGATGATCGGGAAGCCGACCAGCGAACCCGACGCAGCGGTTTCGCGGAAGCCCTTCTCGATCGCAGGCAGATATTCCTTGGGAATGTTGCCGCCCTTGATCTCGTCCTTGAACGTGATGCCCGAACCGCGCTCGCCCGGCGTGACCTTCACCTTCACGCGACCGAACTGGCCGGTACCACCGGACTGCTTCTTGTGCGTGTAGTCGACGTCCACCGGCTTCTTCAGATACTCGCGATATGCGACCTGAGGAGCGCCGACGTTCGCCTCGACCTTGAACTCACGCTTCATGCGATCGACCAGGATCTCGAGATGGAGCTCGCCCATGCCCTTGATGATGGTCTGACCCGACTCAGGGTCCGACGAAACGCGGAACGAAGGATCTTCACGTGCGAGACGATTGAGCGCGACGCCCATCTTCTCCTGGTCTGCCTTGGTCTTCGGCTCCACCGACAGCTCGATCACGGGCTCGGGGAATTCCATCCGCTCGAGAATGATCGGTGCGTTCATCGCGCAGAGCGTGTCACCGGTCGTGGTATCCTTGAGACCCGCGAGAGCGACGATGTCGCCAGCGAAAGCCTCCTGGATGTCCTCACGGCTGTTCGCATGCATAAGCAGCATGCGGCCGACCTTTTCCTTCTTGTCCTTGACCGAGTTGGTGACCTGCGATGCGGTCTCCAGCTTGCCCGAGTAGATGCGGGCGAAGGTCAGCGTGCCGACGAACGGATCGTTCATGATCTTGAACGCCAGTGCCGAGAACGGAACGTCGTCCGACGAAGGACGCTCGTCCGGCGTCACGCCGTCGAGCTTCAGACCCTGGATCGCGGGAACGTCGAGCGGCGAAGGCAGATAGTCGACGACGGCGTCGAGCAGGGGCTGGACGCCCTTGTTCTTGAACGCCGAACCGCAAACGACGGGGACGAACGCCATGCTCAGCGTACCCTTGCGGATCAGCTTCTTGAGGTCGGCGACGCTCGGCTCGTTACCTTCGAGATACGCCTCCATAAGGGCGTCGTCCTGCTCGACGGCCATCTCGATCAGCTCGCTGCGATACTTCGCGGCCTTCTCGACCAGATCCTCAGGGATCTCGGCATATTCGAACTTCGCGCCGAGGCTCTCTTCGAGCCAGATGATCGCGCGGTTCTCGACGAGATCGACGAGGCCCTTGAAGCCGCCTTCCATGCCGATCGGAAGATACAGCACGGCCGGACGCGCACCGAGACGATCGATGATCGAGTTCACGCAGAAGTAGAAATCGGCGCCGGTGCGATCGAGCTTGTTGACGAAGCACATGCGCGGCACGCCGTACTTGTCGGCCTGACGCCACACGGTCTCGGACTGCGGCTCGACGCCGGCAACGCCGTCGAAGCATGCGACCGCGCCATCGAGCACGCGGAGCGAACGCTCGACTTCGATCGTGAAGTCGACGTGGCCAGGCGTATCGATGATGTTGATAAGGTGCTCTTCGCCCTTACCTTCTTCGGCGCGCCACTTGCAGGTGGTCGCAGCCGACGTGATCGTGATCCCGCGCTCCTGCTCCTGCTCCATCCAATCCATCGTCGCGGTGCCTTCGTGCACTTCGCCGATCTTGTAGGACTTGCCGGTGTAATAGAGGATGCGCTCGGTCGTCGTCGTCTTACCGGCGTCGATGTGCGCCATGATGCCGATGTTGCGGTAACGGTCGAGCGGATGGCTGCGGGCCATGATCGTGCTTCCTTAAGGATATGGGGAGCCGAACGTGCCGGCTCCCCAATATATAGGTGTTTGCATGACAGGCGAAAGACCGCCCGTCACACGGATAGCAATGCTAGGCTTCAAAGCCCGCTGTTACCAGCGGCAGGAAGCCCGCTGTTACCAGCGGTAGTGCGAGAATGCACGGTTGGCTTCCGCCATCCGGTGCGTATCTTCACGCTTCTTGACCGCGTTGCCACGGTTGTTGGCGGCATCCATCAGTTCACCCGATAGCCGTGCGGCCATCGTGTTCTCGCTGCGCGAACGCGCCGCACCGATCAGCCAGCGAATCGCCAGCGCCTGTGCACGCTCGGGACGAACCTCGACCGGCACCTGGTACGTTGCACCACCGACGCGGCGCGAACGGACTTCGATGCCCGGCTTCACGTTGTTCAGCGCATCGTGGAAAACGCCGATCGGATCACGCTTGGCGCGCTGTTCGACGGTTTCGAATGCACCGTACACGATCAGTTCTGCGACGGACTTCTTGCCGTCCAGCATGACGCTGTTCATGAACTTAGACAGAACCTCATCCCCGAACTTGGGATCAGGCAGGATGACCCGCTTTTCGGGACGACGACGACGTGCCATTTTGTATTCCTTCTAAACTTCAGCCTTGATGATCGCAAATATGAGCGATCGGCTTACTTCGGACGCTTGGCGCCGTACTTGGAACGCGACTGACGCCGGTCCTTCACACCCTGTGTATCGAGCACGCCGCGCAGGACGTGATAGCGAACACCGGGAAGATCGCGGACACGACCGCCACGGATCAGGACAACCGAATGCTCCTGAAGATTGTGGCCCTCGCCCGGGATGTAGCTGATGACTTCGCGCTGGTTGGTCAGGCGAACCTTGGCCACCTTGCGCAGAGCCGAGTTCGGCTTCTTCGGGGTCGTCGTGTAGACGCGCGTGCAAACGCCACGCTTCTGCGGATTTGCTTCCATCGCAGGGACCTTCGACTTGGCCTTCTGCGGATCGCGGCCCTTGCGGACCAGCTGGTTGATCGTCGGCATTGAAGCCTTCACCTTTCAAGTGGTTACTTTGCTGGAGCCATGAGGCGCCTGAGAATACAAAAAGGACCATAGGAACGCGGGAGCGCCCCTCAGGTCCTGGAATGCATCCAGCAATGTTCAAGCATGCCCGGCGGGAAACACTCCCGAAGAACAGGCCGCGGCTATATGTCAGGACGGGGTCGGGGTCAACGGGGAGGAATCGGTTTGGGTGTGGGTAGCCTATTGGTTTCAAGCGGAGACACTGGCTCAAGCGAGTCCGCCGACGACACCTCTCTCATCCTCCCCCGCCAGGGGGAGGTGCACCGCAGGTGACGGAGGGGGAGGAACACGAAACCTGCGTTCTCGCCCCCTCCCCCTCCGTCTGGCAAGGGCCAGCCACCTCCCCCTAACAGGGGAGGATCGCCCGGCCTGCTCTACCGCGAACGCGTCCCGAGCACAGCAAGCAGCGTCTTCTCGAATCGCGCAGGGTCCTCGACCTGCGGCGAGTGGCCCAGCCCCTCGAGCATCACCAGGTTCGCATTCGGCATCTGCTTCACCGCCCGCGGCGCGATCATCGGCACCGGTTCGAGGAACTTGCGCAAGTTCGCCGGCGCCTGCGCCCGGCCGAACGCGGTCTTGTCCAGCGTCCCGATTATCAAGGTCGTCGAAGGCGTGATCCGGTAGAGTTCGTGCGCGACCGGTTGCGTCTTAATCATCTCGCTGGTCTTGGCCTGCGCGAGCGCAACGGAGTCGCGCCCTGCCCCTTGGTACATGCCAGCCTGCATCCAGACCCAGCGATCATAGGATGGCTTCCATACGCCGTGGTAATAGTTCTCCAGCTGATACGCCTTGATCGAGGCGTAGCTCGTCTTCTTCTCGTTCGCCCAGAGCGTGTCGACGTCGGTATAGGGCACGCCCTCTTCGCCGCGATCCTTGAGACCGAGCGGATTGACGAGCACCAGCTTCTCGACCGACGCCGGGTAGAGAATGGCGTACCGCATCGCGAGCATGCCGCCCATCGAGTGCCCGACGATCGTCGCCCGCGTGATACCACGCGATTCGAGCAGCCGCTTGGTGAACGTCGCCAGCATTTCGAAGCTATACTGTGCCGCGCGGGGCTTGGACGATTTGCAGAAGCCGATCTGATCGGGGACGATCACGCGGTAGCCGACTTCGCTCAGCGCCCGCGCGGTGCTGCCCCAGGTCGCGCCGCAGAAGTTCTTGCCGTGGAGCAGGACGACGGTGCGACCATTGGGTCGCTGCGGCGCGATATCCATGAACGCCATCTGCGCAGGCGTGCCGACGATATCGACTTCCATCGTCTGGACCGGCCACGGGTAGGTGAAGCGTTCGAGCTGCGGCCCGAGGTCCGGCACCTGCGGAACCGGCCCCGCCCCCATGAGCAACGCCGCGACCGGCAGCGCCAGCATCATCAATCCCGCCTTCATACGATTACGCTTTCCTACATGTCGCAATACGGCGTACGGTTAACGGGCAAACACGGTCGCGTGCAACGGATCATCCCGATGATCACGAATTGCACGCGAGACGCTTGCCCTTCCCGAAAACGCTGGGTAAGGGGCGCGTCCGTGTAGGAGTGTAGCTCAGTTGGTTAGAGCGTCGGTCTCCAAAACCGAAGGCCCTCGGTTCGAATCCGAGCACTCCTGCCACCCCCTTTAAATTTTTGAAAAAAATTGCGGTGATTGCACTCGCCGCCTTTGTGCGCCCATCACGATTGCAGAAAATGCATTCCTTGATGCATATTGCGCACTTGAGAAATCATCTGCTGCGATGCACAACACTCAGGCCTTTCAGGCATCCTCTCCTAAAAACTTTCACGGCCGGTCTTGTACCGGCCTTTTTTTTCGCCTGCGTTCGGCGTACACCTCGGGTGCCGTCGTCAAGCCGAACGATAAAGAGAAACCGTGGGAGCGGAGCCGCCGGTCAAACCGGCACCGGCAAGACGATCGTGCGGGGGATCGAGTGACCCAAGCGCTCTCCCCCGCCACTTCTCCCGGTCACCGCCGTGTCGCTTTCGATACGACGCCCGCCCCTCTCCTGCCGCGCACTTGCTTTCACGACGGGTGGAAGCTATCTGCCGCGCTTCCGACAGCGAGGACGGACTTGGCGCCGCTGCCCTTCACAGGGAGCGGCTAGTGGGTCTATGCCTCGCATCTCAGTTTCTCAATCAGCGGGTTCGAAGAACATCGTGGCGAAGACGTCCCCCCTCGAATTCATCCAGCAGGTCCGCAACGAGACCGCGAAGGTCACGTGGCCGACGCGTCGCGAGACGGTCATGACCGGCGTGATGGTGGTGATCATGACGACGATCCTCGCGCTGTTCTTCCTGGGCGTCGACTCGATCCTGCAAGCGATCGTCTCCGCCCTCCTCAAACTCGCTCAGTAAGCAAGGTTCCGTCATGGCGCGCTGGTACATCATTCACGCCTATTCGGGCTTCGAGGGCAAGGTCCGCGACTCGATCATGGCCGAGGCGACCCGAATGGGTCTCGAACAGCTGGTCGAGCAGATCGAAGTCCCGACCGAAACCACCACCGAGGCCCGTCGTGGCAAGAAGATCGCGGTCGAGCGCAAGTTCATGCCGGGCTACGTGCTCGCCAAGCTGAACATGAACGACGACGTGTATCACCTCGTCAAGAACACGCCGAAGGTCACCGGCTTCCTCGGCAGCATGGGCAAGCCGCAGGCGATCAGCGAGGCGGAAGCCACGCGGATGCTGAACAGCAAAGAAGAAGCCGCCGCTGCGCCCAAGCAGAAGGTCAAGGTCGACTACGAGATCGGCGATCAGGTCAAGGTCCTCGACGGCCCGTTTGCGACCTTCAATGGGCTTGTGGAAGAGCTCGACTTCGACCGCAGCCGCGTCAAGGTTTCGGTGTCGATCTTCGGGCGTGCGACGCCTGTGGAGCTCGAGTTCGAGCAGGTCGAAAGAAGCAAGTAAGGCCGAGCCGTCTCGCGATTAGCCCAAGGCTAATCGCGAGACGGCACCAGCCCGGCCGGCGGACCAACGGCCCGGCCGACGACGCGGGATTTACTCCCGCGTCGCGCTTAGGCGGGCGCGCTCCCCACCAGAGCCCCCCGCTCCGTCATCCTGACGAAAGTCAGGATCCAGAGTTACGGAACGCTGACCGGCTTGGCTCTGGATCCTGACTTTCGTCAGGATGACGGAAAAAAAGGCGCATACGATCCGAGAAACGTGCTCGGACCCTTGCCGTCCTCACTTACAAGCGCGTCCTCAAAACCGCACGCTGTCCGCCACCATCCGAGCAGCCGCCGCGCTACGGTCGTAATAATACAAGCTCGGCGCCTCGTACGTCACCAGATACAGCTTCCCGCCAATCACCGCACCGCGTGCTTCACCGCGCCGTTGCAGCGTCTCGTTCTGTTTGGAGAAGGTGTAGGTGAAACGCACGCCCTTGCTGCCGGCGAACTCGATCGGCGCGATCCCGTCGATCTCGACCGATGCGGCGCTCAACGCAATGCGGTAGCTGTTTTCGAGCAGCACCGGAATGTCGGTGATCAGCATCGACGCCGACACCTTGGGCAGCGGCTGGTTCTTCTTGTCGACTTCTCGGAACAGCGGCTTGCCGGGCTCGATCCCGCCGTAGAAGGTCAGTTCGTTGAGCTCGTCGCCGTCCTGCGTCCAGCTTTCCGAATTGCGACCGGGACGCTCGGCGAGCTTGTTCCATTCGACGCCGGGCATAACGGTCATCGCCGACTTGGCGACGGCGATGCGCTGGCCGGCGGGGATCAGCTTGTTGCCCGCCGCGACCGGCGCGGCGGTGGCGACTATGGCGACGGCTGCGAATATCAGCAGGTGATTGGACATGTTCATCCCTATTGCGAAACCAGAGTCGCGATTAGCGCGGCGTCGGTGGCGGCGGGCTTGAGGCGGAGATAGGTGGTGAGGGCCGCCTGGCCATCGGCAACCTGCTGACTGCGTAGGAGCGACAGGCCGAGGCCACGATACGCCTCAGGTGGTGCGTCGCCCTTGGTAATCGCCTCCTGGTAGAATTGCGCCGCGCTGACGAGATCGCGCGGGTTGCCGCGCTCGCGGTAAAGATCGCCGCGCGCGATTAGCAGTGGCGTCGTCCAGCCCCCGCTTTCCGCGAGATTGGCGAGGACATATTCGCTCCCGCCGAAATCGTTGAGCTTGATCTGGTCATTAAGAAACACCGGCAGCCATTTGGCCATCGCGGCATGATGCGCGTCGGCCACCGCCGGCTTCACGTCGGCCGCCTCGATCGAAGCCGCACGGAGGTAAGTGGCGCGAGCGAGATCGGTTGGGTGAGAGGCGAAGAACCCGGCAACATACTTATGTTGTGCCCTGCCCTTGCGTCCGATCGACGTCGCGTCCGCCTCACTCATCATGTGATCCCACACATCGGCGGCGGCCGAGGACGGGTATTGCGAGCGGGAGAGATACTGGAAACCTATCATGTCGGCGTCGCGCTCTTGCGCCCGATCAAACGCATAGATCTGGCCCCAGGCATTGTAGCGAATATCGCTGCTATTCTGGATCAGGATCGAAGCCCACGCCATCAGGTCGGACCCGCTACGTCTGTTACGGAAACTTCGGAGCGTGTGCCGCAGCTCGAAATGACCGAACTCATGGCCAAGGACCGAGCCGAGTTCCGCCTCGTTACGCACGCGGAGAAGCAGGCCCGACCATACGGTCATCGTCCCATTCGGGCTCATCGTGGCGTTGAAAAACGGCATTTGCTGGATGTAGAGGCGAACGGAGGCGCAGCGGTCCGCGCCAACCGTCCGGCACAACACGCCACGAACATACTCGTTGAGCGCGCGATCCTTGATGATCGACGGCGACTCTCGAAGCTGTCGCTCCTCGTCGTCGGCGAGCATCCAGATGCCCCGTTCGTCAACCGTCGTCGGCGTGTAGGCCTGGGTGTAAGTCGGCAAGGGCGGGCGCTTATCCGCTGCAATCGCGCCGGTCGCGATCACCCCGGCGAGCAGGGCCGTAATTGAACGCCGCATGTCAGTGCGCTGGCGTCGCGGCAGCGGAGGCAACCTCGACCGGCTTGCCCGGAAAGCCTTCCAGCAACTGCCGCACGCGCTTGTCGGCGCCCGGCGCGTCGCGAACGTCGCCGCCCATCTGCATGTCCGCGTTCAGCCAGACCAGCTCGCCGGTTCGTAGGTCGACGAGCCCAGCGAAACCCTTATGCACGCCCGCGGTAACGCCGACGTTCGCCATCGCCGCAAACAACTGCAGCACCTTCCGCCCCGTCGATCCGAAATGATCCTCGGTAGTGATGAACAGCGCATAGTCCGCTTTGTCGAGGCCAGGCAGCGTGCGGACGTCAGGGCCGAGACCCCATTCGAACTGATCCTTGCGCTTCTTGGTCGGCAGGCGATTGCCCTTGAAAAACTGGTACTCGATCACCGACGATGCGACCGCACCGAACAGCTCCTGGTACTCAGCCACCTTGGCCGGATTGCCGCCGATCGGCTCGACATAGGCGACGACGCTGTTGCCAAGCCCGGACTGCGCTTTCGAGAGTGCCGCGGCGAGGTTTTCCTTCGCCTGATCGGTCCAGTCCGCATTGGGCTCGAACATCCCCCCGGTCGACTGCGCGCCGACCTTGATCGACGGTCGCATCAGGACGATCCGGGCCGTGCCGGGCTCGAGAACGAACCCGGGCTTGAGCCGCGTCTTCTCCTGCGCGTGAACCGGCGATGCCGCGGCCAGCAGCAAGGTCAGCGCCGCAAGCGACGCACGGCATGATTTGAGCATAATCCCCCCATATCGTCGGATGCCCCCATCCGATTGCACGGATGCTAGACCGAAACCCTGGAGGCTTTGAAGGAATTATTAGAACGGATTTCGATGTTTCATGGGGACCGATTTTTTAACCGCCAGCCGCCGAACAGCGCAACATCCGGGTCGTGCGGGGTCTTTGCCGGGTCGGCCTTGCTCCAGCCGGTGACCTGATCGAGCGCTGGCAGGCGCACCGGCCTAGGCGCCGGATACGGGTTGGTCAGCGTCGGTTCGCCGCGTTCGTTGCGGGCGGCTTCGGCGATGTCGAAGGCTTCGCGGGCGCGGGCTTGGCGGGCTTCGTACATTGCCGTCAGGCGGTAGCTGTGTGCGTCGCTCGATTCGCCGCGGCGGCGTTTGATGTGCGGTGGCTCCTCCTGGAAGGTGGACCGTCCGGTTGTGCAGGTGGAGGAGCTGGAGCGCCTGGTTCGCGGTCATCGGCGGGATCGGTGGGGGCGCATTGTGGCGCCATTCGTCATGGTCGTGCGAGCCCGGCAGGGTACCGGCCAACAGCGCTAACTCGACCGACTCGTAGCCGGCCGCTAGCGCCAGGCGCATTTCGCGGGCGAAGGCGGGGCTGGCTTTGCGGCGGGCGTAGAAGGCGGAGTGGCTGAACCCGGCGGCGGCGGCCGAGAGGCGGATGTTGGCGGTGGCGGAGAGCGCGGTGAGGAAGGCTTGCTCGGCGGCGTGGTCGAGGCGGTTTGCGGATGGGCGACGGAGCTGCAGGCGGCCGTTGGCGGTTCTTGTTGTGGTGGGCGTACTGTCGGCGCGTCGCGTTTGGGGCGCGCCCCCTCCACCCCCGACCTCTGGTCGGCGGTCTCCCTCCCCGTTCCGGGGAGGATCTTTGAGGGCTGCGGAGGCGAAGGCTAGGGCGGCGTCCCATTTTGCGGCGAAGGCGGGGTGAGCGGCGCGGCGCTTGGTGAAGGTGGAGCGGTTGTAGCCTAGCGTACTGGCGGCTTCGCGGGCGTTGCCGGTACGGCGGAGAGCCGCGAGGAACGCGGCGTTCTGTGCGGCCTGGCGGCGGGTGAACTGGTCGGGGATGGAAAGGCGCGCCATCGCTAGTGGGTCTGCCTCGATATCCTACATTGCAAGGGGCTTGCGCTGCGTGCGTGGTTTTCAAGTTTGTTTCCCCGCGAAGGCGGGGACCCAGACTGGGCTCGCGCCTTCGCGGGAGAACAAGGAAGCGCAGCCTTTAGTAGGATTGGTTCGCGCGGAGGCGCGGAGACGCGGAGGAGATGGGCGCAGAGAAGAAGGGGTAGCGGGGTGTTGCCGCTTTGCGGGTTTTGGGGTATGCGCGCCGGCTTCCACCTTCATTGTTGGAATTGCGGGAGGTTGCCGAGAGGTAGCCGTCATCACCGCTAGGCTCACCGGGCGAGGCGCTGTTGCGCTCAAAGCCCCATATAAGAGAGTGACATGGCTAAAAAGATTACCGGATACATCAAGCTGCAGGTGCCTGCAGGCGAGGCAAAGCCCGCGCCGCCGATCGGGCCTGCGCTGGGTCAGCGCGGCGTGAACATCATGGAGTTCTGCAAGGCGTTCAACGCCGGCACGAGCGAACTGAAGAAGGGCATGCCGATCCCGACCGTCATCACGGTCTATGCGGATCGCTCGTTCTCGTTCGAGACCAAGACCCCGCCAGCATCGTACCTGATCAAGGAGGCCGCTGGTCTCAAGTCGGGTTCGAAGGAGCCGGGCAAGGTCGTTGCCGGCACGATCAAGCGCAGCCAGCTGAGCGAGATCGCCACGACGAAGATGAAGGACCTCAACGCCAACGATATCGACGCTGCGACGAAGATCATCGAAGGCAGCGCCCGCGCAATGGGCCTCGAAGTGGTGGAGGGCTGAGATCATGGCTAAGCTGAGCAAGAAGCAGAAGGCCGTCACGGTCGACCTCGTCAAGCTGCACGGCATCGACGAGGCCATCGGTCTCGCACGGTCGGGCGCTACGTCGAAGTTCGACGAGACGATCGAAGTCGCGCTGAACCTGGGCGTCGATCCGCGTCACGCAGACCAGATGGTCCGCGGCGTGGTGACGCTGCCCAAGGGCACCGGCAAGACCGTCCGCGTCGGCGTGTTCGCCCGCGGCGCCAAGGCTGAGGAAGCCCTCGCAGCAGGCGCAGACGTCGTCGGCGCCGAAGACCTGATGGAAATCATCCAGGGTGGCACGATCGATTTCGATCGCTGCATCGCGACCCCGGACATGATGGGCATCGTCGGTCGCCTCGGTAAGGTGCTGGGTCCCAAGGGCCTGATGCCGAACCCGAAGCTCGGCACGGTGACGATGAACGTCGCCGCCGCGGTTCAGGCAGCCAAGGGCGGCCAGATCGAATACCGCGTCGAAAAGGCCGGAATCATCCATTCGGGCATCGGCAAGGCGTCGTTCCCGGCGGAAGACCTGCGCGCGAACTTCGACGCATTGGTCGACGCGGTGGTCAAGGCCAAGCCGACCGGCGCCAAGGGCAAGTACGTCCAGAAGGTCGCGATCTCGTCGACCATGGGTGCGGGCATCAAGGTCGACACGACCGAGGTTGCTGGCGCCTAAGCCATAGCCGCACGGGATCAGCGCGAGCTAATCCCGAGACGGCGACAGGCCGGCCGGCGCGGGCAACCGCGACCGACGAGGACGGGATTTACTCCCGTCCTGCCGCTTAAAGTTGAGAAGGGCCGGGAGCGATCCCGGCCCTTTTTGCGTGCTCGGCAGATTTATCGTTCGGAGGAAATCTCCACCCCCTACCCGCCTCCCGTCATCCTGACGAAAGTCAGGACCCAGGGTTACAAACGGCACCTCTTCTGGCTCTGGGTCCTGACGTTCGTCAGGATGACGGGTAGCGCTTAATGAACGCGAACGGCTCAAAGGCTTGTTTCCCCGCAAAGGCGGGGATCCAGACTGGGCTCCCGCCTTTGCGGAAGAACAAGTGCGCGCAACCGCAATCACACGCGCACCCCCGCCCGCCATCGCAACCCCCGGCTGAAACATGATTCCACTCAGCAATGTCGTGGTATCGATGGGGAAGATTCCAGGTGTCGCTAGGATGACAGCCGTCGGGTGTAGGAGAGCAGACGGAACCGGGAACGCCAACAAGCACCCCATTCCGAACCCCGCAACTTGACTCCCCCGCCAATTCCGCTAAGCGGCAACTTCGTTCGGCGGGCTTGCTCGTCGAACTCCGTCCGAGACAGTGGGTGCAGCGGGTTTGCCGGTGCTTAATCTCCCACCTAGACGGGGAATGAGATTTTGTCGGCCCATCTGCGTGCCGCCCCTCTCCCATGCCCCATCGACGAGACATCCCGGAAGCGCGGGTTTGTCTGCGCCTCCGGTTAGTAACCGGGTCCACTGCGCAAGCGGTGAACTCGTAAAACGTGGAGAATGGCATGGATCGTGATCAAAAGACCGCGGCCGTAGCCGAGCTGAACCGCACCTTTTCCGAGGTCGGCGTCGTCGTTGTCACGCGCAACCTCGGCCTGACCGTCGCACAGTCCACTGTGCTGCGGAACAAGATGCGCGACGCCGGCGCGACCTACAAGGTCTCGAAGAACAAGCTTGCCAAGATCGCAATGGACGGCACCGACTACAGCTCGCTGGGCGACATGCTCACGGGTCCGGTCGGTCTGGCCAGCTCCATCGATCCCGTCGCGGCCGCCAAGGTGGTCGTGGAATTCGCGAAGACGAACGACAAGTTCGAAATCGTGGGTGGGGCGATGGGCGCGACGACCCTCGACGTCGACGGTGTGAAGGCGCTCGCAACGCTGCCCTCGCTGGACGAACTGCGTGCCAAGATCGTTGGCCTCATCGTGGCGCCTGCCACGAAGCTGGCAACGATCACGCAGGCTCCGGCAGCGCAGCTCGCGCGCGTGCTTTCCGCCTACGCGGAGAAGGAAGCCGCCTGATCTTGCAGGCCTTTCGTTACCTTTTTGAACTGATGGGGCATGAGCCCCGAGATGGAGATTTATCATGGCAGACCTGAACGCGCTCGTTGAGAGCCTGAGCGAACTGACCGTTCTCGAAGCAGCTGAGCTTTCGAAGCTGCTCGAAGAGAAGTGGGGCGTTTCGGCCGCAGCAGCGGTCGCAGCACCGGCAGCAGGCGGCGGCGCAGCTGCTCCTGCAGCAGAAGAGCAGACCGAATTCGACGTCATCCTGACCGGCGACGGTGGCAAGAAGATCAACGTCATCAAGGAAGTCCGTGCGATCACCGCGCTCGGCCTGACCGAAGCCAAGACGCTGGTCGAGTCGGCTCCCAAGGCCGTCAAGGAAGGCGTGTCGAAGGACGAGGCCGCCAAGATCAAGGCTCAGCTCGAAGCCGCTGGCGCGACCGTCGAGGTCAAGTAAGCCGCAGCTGGAGAGACGATTTAGCGTAGCCTAAATCGCACTCCAGCAAGGCCGGCCGGCGGCATTCATGCCGACCGACGAAGCAGGGGCTTTGCCCCTGCTGGCCGCAGCGAAGAAAAGGGCGGCCCCAGCAATGGGGTCGCCCTTTTTCGTGTTCATGCGCGATCGAGCGCACCGGCTCATACCAAGAGGATCGTTTGCACGAATGCGCCCCGTGCGCGGTCGTAGTCATGCCTGAGAAACGAGCGATTGCCTGTACCGCGCCGTGTTCGCCGTTCGCGGACGTAAAGACTGGCAGCGTATGTCGGTCTTGACGACTACGCGCCGGCGGACGTCACGGTGCGTACAGGTTGCAGGTCGATGGCGTAAAAGTCGGCGCAGGGTTATAAATTTGAGAATAATCTCGCCGGTCGCGAACCACGAACGACGCGATATAGTGAATCGTCTGCGGAGCAGCGAGCCAAGTCCCGAACAGCGGCTTTGTGCGATAGTTTATCTCGACATACATTACCCCCGCGCCGCCAGGTGCCATGATCGGGGTCGAGCCGTTGTCGCTGATGCCCAGCGGGAGGTCGTAACCCTTGTCCGTCACGGCCGCTGTACTGCCCGCCGTAGTCGTCACGTTGGCTTTGAACTGACCGTCGAAACTCGCCCCGCTTCGGGCGCCGATACACCGCTGCCAGTGGATGCGCTGCACCGGTTGCGTGTCATAACTTTGCGCAACGTTTTCCAGGCTCGAAACCGTGATGCGTCCGTTCGCGGTCAGATTGATGGCTGCACCCTGGTACCGCGCCGCTTGAAGAATATCGTTCACATCGACTTCGCGGAGCTGCTGCGTCGCCAGGTTGCTGTAAGCCCCGACCCGGGAAGCGTTGTCGGCGAGGCTCAACGCGATTTGACTGACGCGCATGTGGACTATCGCCAGGTTCGCCAATTCAATACCGTAGCATCCGACCAGCAGCACGATTGGCGCAGAAAGGGCGAACTCGAGCAGCGCCAAGCCGGCTCGGTCGTGACAGAAGCGGGAAACGAACTCTCGGAAATTGCTCGTAATCATGTGCAAATCGTTACGTTGGCGTTGACCGTTTGCCCTGCGTAAGGCTGGTTCTTGAGCAGCGTACTTGCGGCAATTGTCTGCATCGGCGACAGTTTCATCAGCGCGGCTACCGGGAACAGACGTGGGTAGGTGATCGTCATAGTGTACAACGTCACCGCACTTGCGCCGCCCTGCCCGTTAAGGCCTGGGTCGGCATCCCACGCGCCGTTGCCGTTTTCGTCCGTATAACATTCGCCTGGATCGCGAACTCCGTTGCTGTTGGCGTCAGTAAACGGCTCGGGGGCGACCTCGCTGAAGGTGTCGTAGCTCTTGCGGGTTGAACACCACGTACCGACCGATCCCGAAGGCGTGCAAGTGTTGGTAAGGTTCTTCATCAATGGCGTCATCAGCGTGATGACCTGTCCATCGATGGTAGCGGCATTGCTAGCGCCGCCCTCGAGCGCCGAATCTCGTGCCGCTTTCTGAATGGAACCATTAAGGATGGCCTGTGCGTAGGCCTGGTAAAGCAGATCGCCCAAACCCATCACCATCAACAGCATGACCGGGCAAACCAACGCGAACTCGATCAACGTCGCGCCGCGCCGATCTTTCGCCAACCGCTGGTGGAGGAGCGCCATCACTTTGTGATCCGCAGCATCGCAAGGTGCTGAGCGATCGACGTAAACGCTGCCGACAGGCCGTTGCCGCTCGGGGTGAAGAGCGCTTGGTTCGTCGTCGTCGCGCAGGTCTGCAAGGGCGTCGATGTGCTGGTCGCGATCGCGACCGTCCACACATCGACATTGCGCGCTTTGGCGGCCGCGCAAGCGGCGAGGAAGCGGGCGTTATGATAGTTCGTCAGGCTGCCGACGTCCCCGTTGGCGACCCGCTTGTCATAATCCTCGTAGCCATACATCGAATAGGAATTGCTGTTCGGGGACATAACGCCGTCGGTAAGGAACACGATGACCCGGTTTGGCGGATTGCGACCAGGCCATGTGGCGGTATCGTTCGCCCAAGCGCCGGTGGGTGAAATCAGGCGACTGCCCCAGATCATGCCCGTATCGTGGTACGTGCCGCCCTGCGGCACGAAATCGGTCGCGTACAGGTAGTTGTAAACGTCGCTTCGCGCCATCACGCCAAGCCTCTTTACCGGCTTGCCGCAAGCCGAGTAGCCGCTCTGGGCCATCGTCGGGGACCCCAAGCTTGGACGATTTCTAGTATCGTCGCCATTGCTGTAATCGGTGGCGGCGGTTCGCCAATATTCGATATCCTGCATATGCGGCCACCACCGCTTTGCCCCGCTCGGCTTGGCGTCGGGGTCCAGGTCGGACGGTAGACTGCTCGTCACGAAAGTGGTCTGCCCGGGATTTTCAACCGGGGTTTCGACGCACCCAAGCCACTGCGTCTTAGAACCGTCGACTGCGGTCGGATCAGTCATGGATGAGGCGCCGTTGACCAGGGAACTCACATCCCACTGCAGTTTTTTATATTCCCATCTCGGGCCGAGCGTTTCGGTACGCGTGTAGCAAAAGTAGCTGTTCGAGTTGTACGCGCCTTGAGCACGCCATACGTCCGAGGTACTGGTAGCGGTGCTCGAAGACGGGTCGTAAGTCAGCGCTGTAGACGGCGTGCGAACCGGTGCTGCGGTGCAGTTTGCTTGCGTCTTGTTATTGCGGACATCATATGTCGAAATTGTATAGTCCGAGTAAACATGCCGTGACTGGTAATATGGCTGATCCGAAGACCCACCCGAACCGACAAGGTAGCTTGGCGAGACATCCAAGATCGCTTTTCCGGCATTCACGACCGAACTGTAGGAAACAAAGCCGTAGCGGACGTTCGTAGCAGGATCTGCGTTAGCGGCGAACGCATCGTAGAAGCTCAGTACTGCTTTACGAAGCGCTTCGATGCGCGATACATTGGCTCCGCTAGATATCAGCTCTGATACGGCATAGCCATTGCTGCCGGCATAGCCCGGCACGCCACCGCTCGTTGGGCGAATGTAGGAATATGAGCCGGTCCCGCAGGTGTCGGAGCCGCCCGACAGGCAGGCCATCGAGCCAGTCGTATCCAGCACGAACATGACATCGGTATCCGCAACGTCGTATCGCGCCTGACAATTTACCGCGATCGGTTTATCAGGCATGTCGAAGATCTTCATCAACGTCATAGGCACCGTGGCCGAGGCTGTCCCGGCGACTTGGCTATCGCTGGTCTTGGCCGGCGTGAAGACGAGGCTGGTGCTCCCCATCCAGCCGGTCTTGAAGTTGTTCGAAAAGAAGTTTTGCGCCTGCGTCACTGCAACCGGGTCGAGCGTGCTGTTGGTACTCGTCATGAACTTGCGGCCCGCGAGAACCCCTGCATCACAAGCTTGCTGAAGGCGCGCTTTGACGACGTAGAGACGCGCGACGTCCACCGCCGATCCGGCCAGTCCCAACAGCGGAATTAGAAAGGCGGCCATCATCGCCAGTGTGTTGCCCCGCCGGTCGCGGACAAGACGCATGAGGAGGCCCGCGTGCGCGCGGCGATCACCCGACGTTATCATAAAAATCAACGACCTCTGCCTCATCAATCGGGGCGTGGAGACGCGCAGCCGATCAACCCGACTAAGGCCGAAATGGTTAAGTTTACCTCCATTTTGGATGTAAGCGGTGTGCTTTATCCGCCGCCTTCGCCGAAATCGCCGCGCGCAGACGACGAATTGGGAATTATCGTGCTGAGCGGACGGCCGCTTTCGAAACGCGAATTAGCCGCCTGAGCGTCCGATTGCGGACGCAAGCGGAATGGCCGATTCCGGATGACAACCGTGGAACGCCGACCTGGTCCAGGCCGCAGCCATGTGCAGGGCTGCGCGGTGGAGGCACGATGTAGCAGTTCATGCGAGGATATGCCTGGGGCCGACGCTGCCGGCCTCGATGGATTATGTTGCAGTCATAGTGGAGACGTTACGATCAGCTTCGCCATGGCGGCGACGGGTCTGTCGATGCTGTCTCGGTATTGTACCGGCAATGGGCGTCAAGGCCCTGACGCTGTGACGCCCTAGCTGTCGAATTCCGTTGCGTGCGCGCGAGCGGCGACGCTGCTGTACATGCGCGCGGGGGCGTCCAGCCAGAACGGCGCGAGCTTGGCGGAATCTACGCGCTCGATGCCCACGACCCATGCGCGGGCGGTTTGAGCGTCGTCACCGGCGGTGGCGTAAAGGATGTTGGTGGCGACGACAGGGACGAACATCGGGCGATTGGCGGCGGTCATCGTCTGGATCGCATCGCGGGCGACCGCCACGACGGTGCGGATCGTACGCGATTCGCCGGGTGCCAGCCCGAAGGGCGGCGTGGCCGGGCGACCGATCGGGGCGGCATTAAATCGGGCCAGATCGGTGTCCTGGCCTGCGTGCGCGGTCAGGAGCGTGACGCCGGTGCGTATCGCCTCGGCGGGCGCGGTCCCGGTGTTGGTGACGACCAGTTCGCATTCGACAGTCGCGCTGAGGAGATTGAGGCCGGCGCGCAAAGGGCGGAGATCGCAGATGACTCGTGCTCGGGGGGCGGCTGGTGGCGACGGTGGTGTCTTTGCGCGAGGCTCGAGGAATTTCGGTGCGGCGATCGCGGTCGTCGGAATCGCTGCAACGGGGGGAGCGGCCGGGGTGGTCGCGGTCTCCACCGAGGGGGCAGCGCGACGCGAGACCGGCTCGGATACGTCAGGCTCTGGTATAGGCTCGACGAAGGTCTCGACCTCTTCCTGGTCCTGACGACGGCCGCGGGGTTTGCGGCGGAGCGCCCAGAGCGCGGCCAGGACCACGACGATAACGGCAAGCGAAAGCCAGAGCGGCATCGCCCTGCCCGTCTCCGGTGCGGTGATCGTAGATTGTGAGGTCGTGGTAGGCGTCGCATCCGACGCGGATTGCGGCGCTGGTTGCGGGGGGGGCTCGGTAAGCGGTGCCTGGGCCGGCGGCGGGGTCACCGTCGGCTCTGGTGCGGGGGACGTCATCGGCGCGGGTTCGGCGGGGGTCGATGCCCGCGCCGAGTCCGTCGCGCTGCGGGTCCGCGTTTCCGGTTCGTTGCGCGTGGCGGGACGTTCGGCCGAGGTCCTAGCCGCGTCGATCTTTGCTGCGTTGGCTTTTTCGGCGGCAGGCTTGTCCGCTGGGCGTGCGCTCGGCGTGCGACGGGGTGTTGGCGTCGGCGTCTGGGTGGGCAGGACGATCTTCGGCGCATCGGGAATCGGGACGGTCGCGTTGGTCTGTGGCGCGGGACTGGCCAGCCCTTCCAGTCCGCGAACGGGAGCGGTCTGCTCGGTCTGCGCCAGTGTCGGGCTCGCCGACGCGAGCATCGTCATGGTGGCGAGCAGGGCAGCCAGCGCCCCGCGGTCGGTCTTCATCGTCGAAAATCCCCTGCGCGCGGTCGTCGCGGCGTTGTGTGCGGGGGAGGCTGAACACGGGCCGACGGCAACCCGCGATGCGACGAGGTGCACCTGGGTAGCGGTGAGACGTGGCCAGCATTGTGGCGGCCGCCGTCGATCAGCGTGGTCCGAAGGCGGTGGCTTTGCCGATCAAGGGCGGTGTCGAGCGTGACTATGAGGCGGACTTGGAACGGAGGTTTCGACAACCTGCCCCTTCCGGCGGGTGGCGAGGATCGCGTGCAGCGGTCTTGCCCTATTCTCGACACCGGTACAGGCCATCGTCACTGCTTCCGACGACGAGATCGCCCGTGATGATGCTTCGATTTCTTCCGTTCTGCGCGCTGGCTGCTGCGCTGGTGCCGTTGGTTGCGCGCGCCGATCCGGCACCGTTCGACCTGACCGGGCCTAGCCTGCGCGTCGGCGTGACGCATGGGACGACGACGTTGCCGATCGCGCAGGTGCCGAGACTTGCGACCGGCGACCACGTGTCGATCGCGGCGGACCTGGCCGTCGGCAAGACGGACGGTGGCGCGCGCTATCTATTGGTCGCGGCGTTCCTACGCGGCGCGACCGAGCCGCCGCCGAAATCATGGTTCTTCAAGGCCGAGACGTGGAAGGCGAAGAAGAACGCGCTGGCGTTGACGGTACCGGAGGGCGCGCGGCAACTGGTGGTGTTCCTGGTGCCCGAAAGCGGCGGGTTCGATGCCGTCGTGTCGGCGGTGCGCAAGCAGCCGGGGGCGTTCGTGCGGGCGGTGCAGGACCTCGACCAGGCGTCGCTCGATCGGGCGCGGCTCGATGCGTTTCTCGACGGGATCCATGCGCTGGAACGGACCCGGCCGGAACGGATCGAGGCGGTGTCGCCGCTGCTGTCGCGCAGTCTGGCGATCAAGTTGAAAGCTGAGTGCCTCGATCTCGCGGCGGACCTGCAAGCCTCCTGCCTGACGCAGAGCCGCGATTCGCTGGTGCTGGCGGATGGGCAGAGTTCGACGCTGGCGGATACTCTGGTGGGGGCGCCGACCGATCTGGCGCTGCAACTGAGCGCGACGCCGGAGGGCGGGCTTGGCTATTACAGCCCGTATATCGGCGTGGTGCGCGATCTGGCGAAGATTTTCGGCGCATTCCAGACGACGCAGTTCCGGTATATTCCGGCACTGGCGCGGGCGCATGACGATCGGCTTGCGCTGCTGCTGAACGCGGCGCCGTCGTTCGCCAGCCCGAAGTCGGTGATGGTCGTGGCGATGCCGGTGATCGAGACCGGTGCGCCGCAGACGCCGACGATGCGGCGGGCGGAGGCGGACCGGCTAGTCTGTGCGGCCAAGCCCGATCTGGTGCTGCCGGTCGAGGGGGCGCCGCTGATCTATGCGACCAAGTTCGCGCACGACATGAGCTTGCGGGTGACGACGCCACAGGGGGGCGTGGTCGAGCTTCCGGTGCAGGCGGATGCGGAGCGCGGCGGCTATGTGCTCGATCAGGTGGGTATGCAGACCGCGGGATTGAGCAGCGTGACCGATGCGACGTTGCACGGGCGTTGGGGGTTCACGCCGTTCGACGGGCCGCGGTTCCGCTTGCAGGTGCCGCGTGCCGGCGGGTGGACGATGGTCGACACCGACCCTGAGAACCTGGTGGTCGGGCGCGACAATCCGGTGGCGTTGGCGGGGCCGACGCCGAGTTGCGTCGAGGCGGTGACGCTGGTTAGAGCCTCAGGCGAGGTGCCGCTGGCGTGGACGACGAATGGCGACCGGATCGGACTGACGCTGCCACTCGCGAAGACCGCGCCGGGGAAACTGACGCTGCTGGTGAAGCAATACGGGGTTGAGGCGCCCGAGAAGATCGCGCTCACTGCGCTCGCCGAGGCGGGGCGGATCGATGGGTTGACGCTGTATGCGGGCGATACGGCGGGGACGCTGGCGGGAACGCGGCTTGATCTGGTCGCGTCGATGACGGTCGACGCGGTCGCGTTCAAGCCGGGCGACGTGGTGCGCGCGGACAAGGGTGATCTGCTGGGGCTGACCTCGGATACCGCGCCGACGTTCGCGGCGGGGCAGGCGAAGACCGCGCTCGTGACGCTGACCGATGGGCGGAAGCGGTCGGTGAAGTTCACCGTCGCGGCGGCGCGGCCCAAGGCGACGTTGATCGCAAAGAGCATGGTGGCGCCCCCTTCCCCTGGCCTGCCGGTCGTGCTGGCCAGTGATACGGCCATCGCGCAGGATGCCCGTATTACGTTCTCGCTGCGTGCCGAGGGGACGACGCGGTTTGCGGCGGGCGACAGCGTCGAGATCGAGGCGGTTGCCGGTGGGCCGACGACGAGCGTCGCGTCGGGTCGCGGGCTGACCGTGCAGGACGAGCGGATCGCTGTGGTTTCGGTCGAGCCGGGCAAGGCGCTGGGCGTGTCCGCGCATGGGCCGCTGCGGTGGCGGCTGGTGCAGGACGGCGTTGCGGGCGACTGGGTGCCGTTGACGAGCCTGGTGCGCGTGCCGGCGCTGGCTGGGGTGACGTGCAAGGACGTCTGTACGCTGGCCGGAAGCGACCTGTTCCTGATCGACTCGGTGGCGGCGAATGCGGGGTTCGCGGACGCGGTGCGGGTGCCGGAAGGGTTTACTGGGGCTTCGCTGACCGTGCCCAAGCCGGTTGGGGGTGCGCTGTTTCTGAAGCTCCGGGATGATCCGGCGGTGGTGGCGACGGTAGCGGTGAAAAGCTGACGTTCGACCGCCAAATCCTCTCCCGCAAGGGGAGGACACGTAACGGTGGTTTCCCTTACCGCCCCCTCCGTCTGGCAAGGGCCAGCCACCTCCCCCTGGCGGGGGAGGAATTCGATAGTGGGTTCCACCCCGCCCCAAGACTTACGGGATCAGCCGATCCGCGCGCAGCTCCGCGAACAGGTCGAAGAACGCGTCGTCGGTCGGCTGGTATTCCTTGAACCCGAGACGACGGCTCTTGCCCATGTCCGTCACCACCTCGATCGGGCGACCGAGATCGGCGTCGGTATGCCACGGCGAGGCGAGCCGCGACAGGTCGGCTTCCGCCAGACCTTCGCGCGCGGCGATCTCGCGCCAGATGCCGGCATCGTCCTTCATCTGCTCTTCGAGCGTCAGGATCGTGCCGTCGAACGGGGCGGGCTTGATCCCGAACCATTCGGCGATGCGCGCCCACATCCAGCTCCAGCGGAAGACGTCGCCGTTGACGACGTTGAACGCCTCGTTGCGCGCCTCGGGGGTGGTCGCGGCCCAGATCAGGTGGTCCGCCAGCAGGCTGGCGCTGGTCATGTCGGTGAGGCCGTTCCACTGCGCCGCAGAGCCCGGAAAGCGGAACGGGCGACCGGTCTCGCGGCACAGCGTCGCGTAGACCGCAAGCGTGGTGCCCATGTTCATCGCGTTGCCGACCGCCTTGCCGATGATCGTGTGCGGGCGGTGGACGCTCCAGCCGAAGCCATCGCGCGCCGCCGCTTCGAACACGGCGTCTTCCTGCGCATAGTAGAAATTCTCGACGTCGAGACGGCCCTGTTCCTCGCGGAACGGTGTCTGCGGCAAAACGCCCTTGCCGTACGCCTCGAACGGCCCGAGGTAGTGCTTCAGGCCCGTCACCAGCGCGACGTGGCCGACGCTGCCGGCGGGCGAGAGTGCGCCGAGCAGGTTGCGGACCATGCCGCCGTTGACGCAAATGTTCTCCGCCTCGCTGTTCTGGCGCGACCAGGTGGCGATGAACACCGCATCGGGCTTGAGGCCGGTGAGCGCCTTTTCGAGGCTCGCGGGATCCTGGAGGTCCGCCGCGACGGGGTCGACGCCGTCCTGTTCGGTCGGGCGCCGCGCGAGACCGTGGACGGTCCAGCCCGCCTTCACCAACGCCGCGGCGGTCGCGCTGCCGACGATCCCGCTCGTTCCCACTACCAATGCCGTCTTGGCCATGTGCAATTCCCGTAATCTAGATGATCTGTTCCGATCCCAAACGCGCTGTATTTTAGAAGGGATCCACCGCGGGCCGTTTGCGGTGGCGGCAGGCGGGCACTTGTCGCTATGGGGCGCGGATGACCGCATCGGATCTCCAGAACCTGTTCGTCACCAACCTCGTCCGGTACAATAGCGGCGACCGGCGACGGTGGCGGCTGATCGTCGGCGACGTGAAGGTCTACAGCCTCGCGACGCACGCGCATTGCAACTGGGCGGTGACGCCGTCGGGCAGCGCGAGCGAGGTCGACGCGGTCGAGCGGCTGGCGGACCGGCTGCGTGAAGATCACCCTATAATCACTGCCGGCTGACGGCCTTTCATCTACGCAGGAGCGACACATGGCGAAGCAATATTGGGCGCAGATCATCGAACTCGACGAGGAAATGACCGCCGCGACGATCCCCGGCGCGACCGATCATGAGGATGCGGCGGATTCGCTCGTGGCGGATTTCGTCGGCGCGATGGGTGGCGAGATCACGTCTGGCGCGGTTCGCGTCTGGGTTCAGGGCGGGGTCGAGAAGGTCTATGACTGGAAAGCCGACTTCACGATGCCCGACATGGACGAGATGGGCGACGAGGACGAGATGGAGGTCGAGGGCGAGATCGAGCTGACCGAGCGGGTTTGAACTCCCGCGGCGTCACCTTTTCGTCATCCAGCGCAAGCTGGAATCCAGAGCCACGCAGCATTACACACTTGGCTCTGGATCCTGACGTTCGTCAGGATGACGACCTATCAGGGGACGGTCTTCCCCGCCGGCGCGAGTTCGTGCCACGTGTGGTCGTCGTGCGCCAGGAGCGCGTCCGCGGCGGCTGGGCCTAGCGTCCCGGCCTCGTAGAGTTCCGGCATGCCGGCGTCATGCGCCCAGAGGTCGAGGAAGGGCTGTACCGCGGCCCAGCCCGCCTCGATCGCGTCCGCCCGTTGGAACAGCGTCTGGTCGCCGACGAACAGGTCGTAGATCAGCGACTCATACCCGGTCAGGTGACCGATATCGAACGCGTCGGCATAGCGGAAATCGAGCGCGATCGGCGCGGTCGCGACTTCCAGGCCGGGTCGCTTGATGTTGATGTCCATGCTCAGGCCCTCGTCAGGCTGGATCTGGATGATAAGGCGGTTGGGCGGCAGCATGTCGGCGGCGGCGCCGGGGAACGAGGCGAACGGAACCGGCTTGAAGGTGATCGCGATCTCCGTGTCGCGACACGTCATCGCCTTGCCGGTGCGCAGGTAGAACGGCACGCCCGCCCAGCGCCACGTGTCGACCATCAGCTTCAGCGCGACATAGGTCTCGGTCCGGCTGTCGGGCGCCACGTCGGGCGAGGCGGTGTAAGCCGGGACATCGCCCCCCTTCACTTTCCCCGCGGTATACTGGCCGCGGACGCCGTTGCGCTTCGCCTTACTCGGCGAATAGACGCGAACGGCCTTCAGCACCTTGCCCTTCTCGTTGCGGATCGCCTCGGCATCGAAGCTCGCGGGCGGCTCCATTGCGACCATCGCGAGCAGCTGGAACAGGTGGTTGGGGACCATGTCGCGCAGCGCGCCGGTGCCGTCGTAGAATTTGCCGCGCGTGCCGACGTCGACCGTCTCGGCGGCGGTGATCTGGACGTGCGCGATGCAGTCCGAGTTCCAGACGCGCTCGATCATCATGTTCGCGAACCGCGCGGTCATGATGTTCTGGACGGTTTCCTTGCCGAGAAAATGATCGATCCGGTATATTTGCGCCTCGGACACGCGGGCGAGGATGCGTGCGTTGAGATCGCGGGCGGAGGCGAGGTCGTGGCCGAACGGCTTTTCGATCGCGATCCGGCGGAAGCCATGCGGCGTCTCTGCCATCAAGCCGTGGTCGGCGAGCTTGTCGACGATCGTGCCGAAGAACTTCGCGGGCACAGCGAAGTAGAACGCGACGTTGCCGTTCACCCGGGCTTTGAATTGCTCGAAGACGTCGTCCTTGGTGAAATCGCCCTGGAGATAGCCGACGCGGTCCTTGAGCCGTGCCCAGGCATCGCCCTTCTCGCCGGCCCCCTCGCCGCCCTTCGCATCGAACGTGCCGAGCGCTTCGCGCAACGACTGATCGTTGCCTTCGTCGATACCGACACCGAGTACGTGGAAATCGTTACCGACCAGCCCGAGCCGGGTCATGTTGATCAGTGCCGGCATCAGCAAGCGACGGGTCAGGTCACCGAATGCGCCGAAGATCACGAGCGTCGTCGGCGGTGCGGGCTTCACGGACTTGCTCACGAATTCGCCTCGGACATGGATCGACCCTTTCTACGGTGGTTTCCTCAAACAGCGTAGCGGGCGTCGATGTTCCCCGCACGCGCTCAGGTGGCCGTGAGGATGTTGTCGCCGAACGCGCGCGCGTCGACCTCCGCCCAGTCGAGTTCCTCCTGCAGGCGGCGATAGACGTCCTCCGCAACCTCGCCCTTGTCGCGCATTTCGTGGAGCACGACGCGCTGGCAGGCGATCATCTCGAGATGGAGTTCGTCGAATTCCGAGGTAGCCTGTGGATCGTCCGCTTCCGCGGTGACCTTGCCCGCCGCGCCATAGCGGAACCTCAATGCATCCGCTGCTGCACCCTCACGCGCCGGCAGTACCGCGAGGCCTGCGTCGATCAGCCGTTTGCGCGCGGGTGCGATCTCGTCGGCGAGGCCGGTATCCGCGCCGAGATCGAGACGGCGGATCAAGGGGCCGAGCGTGAGCCCTTGCAGCACCAGCGTGCCGATCACGACGGCGAACGCCGCCAGCACGATCAGGTCACGACCCGGTACCGATCGTGGCAGCGCGAACGCGGTCGCCAGCGTCAGCAAACCCCGCATGCCCGACCAGGACAGGATGATCGACGCATTCCAGGGCGGCGGCTTGGGCAGCCACGACGGCGCGTAGCGGTTGGCGATAACGCCCTCGACGAACCGCACGAAGAACACCCACGCGATGCGCGTGACCAGCACGGCCGCCAGCACCGCGGCGGCGAACCCGATCGCCGGCCAGCGCTCGGCGGCAGGCAGGCCGACCAGCACGTCGCGCGATTGCAGCCCCATCAACGCGAACGCGATGATGTTAAGGACGAGCACCGCCGCCGACCATACCGCCGCGCCCTGCAACCGGTCGCGTGCAGGCTGGCCGATCGGGCGGCGCTGCGACACGATCATCCCGAACGTGACGACCGCGAGCACCGGCGAGATGTGCAGCCGCTCGGCGAGCAGCCATATCCCGAACGTTACCGCGAAATCGGCGAGACTCGCGCCGAGCGTCCGTGCGAACAGCGGCGTCACGCGGAGGTAAAGCCATGAGGCGATGGCGCCAAGGACGATCCCGCCGGGCACCGCCGCGGCGAGTGCGAGCGGCGTTACCGGTGTGTCGGAATGCGTCGCGAACGCTACCGCGAGCCCGAACAACAGCAACGCCGTGGCGTCGTTGAGAAGGCTCTCGCCCTGAAGCAGCAACAGGCCGCGCCGCGGGATGCCGACTTCGCCGATAACCGCTTCCGATGCGGCGGCATCGGGCGGTGCAACGATCGCTCCCAAGGCGAACGCGGCGGCGAGCGGCAGTCCGCCGAGCGTCACGCCGACCAGTGCGACCGCAGCAGCAGTGACGAGTACGGCGAACACGGCAAGGCTCAGCAACGGGAACCAGTGCCGCCGCAAGGCCCGCGGGCTGGTGTGATACGCGGCGTGGAGCAGCGCGGGTGCGATGAACAAGGCCAGCGCCAGATGCGGCTCGACCGTGATCTTCGGTGCGAACGGCAACGCGGCAAAGCCGATCCCGGCCACCGCCAGCAAGGTGGGATACGGGACGTTCAACTTACGCGCGAGGACCAGCAGGACCAGCGCGGCAAGCAGGATGATGTCGAGGCTTTCGAATAATTCCACGGGCACGCAACGGTCGGGTGACGTGGACGGGCCCGTTCAATGCAACGGGCCAAAAAAAACCACCCCGTGCGTAGCACGGAGTGGCCTAGGTTCAGGGAGGAGGGACGCTAGAAGCGTCCCGTACGGCGCCGCGAAAGGGGGGGACACGATGCCGTACAGGATCTAAATGGGTGAGCGCCGTTTTGGTTCAACCCTTGTTGCATCGCACACCAAATATTTTTGCGGCCACGCGGCGTCGCTCGTCTCACCGACGATCAAGCACCGGCGCAATCCGGTTCAGAACGGGATCGCGAAGCAGCAGGTGATGGCGCAGCGCGGCGGCGGTGTGCAGCACCACCAGGGCGAGCATCACCCAGCCGAGCACGCCGTGCGCGCTGTGACCGAGATGCCCGGTCGCCTTCGACACCGGCAGATGCGGAACGTCGAACAAGCCGAAGATGCTCACACCGCCCGGCTTCCCGCCCGATACCATCATCCAGCCCGTCAACGGCATGGCGAGCATCAGGACGTACAACAGGATGTGCGAGCCATGCGCGAGCGCGCGCTCCCAAACCGGGGTGCGCGCAGGAAGTGGCGGCGGACGATGTGCCAGTCGCCACATTATCCGTGCCAGGGTGAGCGCCAGTATCGCGAGGCCAAGCGCCTGGTGCGCACCCATCCAGCTGCGCAACGCCGGCACCGAATCGTGCAGCAACCCGACCGCGAGGTTGAGGATGACCAGCAGCGCGATCGTCCAGTGAAACCAGATCGCTACCCTCGAATAGCGATCCGACGAGTAGCGATCCGGTCGATCCTGCGCTGCCATGCTTACTTCCTCACATTACAGTCGGGCGTCGAAGAAGATCAGACGTTGAACTGAGCTGGGGCCGGCATCTGCTGCTGCGGCGTCATGCCGAGCTGTGCCTGACGCGCGAAGATATCGCGCATCAGCGACAGCGAGAACAGGTGTGCGTACAGCAGCGGCAGCATGCCCGATTTGCTCATCTTGCGCAGCGCATCGCCGCGCAGGTCGATCAGCTTTTCCTCGTTGATCATCTGGAAGCCGCGATAGACGAACGGCTGCTCGGCACCCTCCGGCTGGATCGTGACTTCGCCGTCCATCAACAGCTCGAGCTCGCGCAGTTCCTTCATGAAGTTCTGCGTCCGGGCGCCGGCCTGTTCGAACGACTCGTTGAAGCCGAGGATGTTCTTGGTCAGCTCGGTCGGCTGGCCGTCCTCGAACAGCGCATCGCCGTCCTCGAATTCGCCGATCGTCTGCGACGTGGGATCGAAGCAGAGCGACAGCTCCTGCGCATCGGGGTGAAGGCGGGCGAGCATGTACGGGTAACGGCGAACATAGGCCGGCACGTAGAACGTAGTCTCGGTCAGCTTGCCGTCCTCGCCGACGAACACGTTGACGCCCTCGTTCAGGCCCATCAGCGCGAGCGGGATGGCGTCGTCACCGACCGAGAACACGATCGGCATATGACGCTGGACCAGCGGAAACTCGTCGACGGTGATCGGGATCGCGTGCTGGCCAACCAGAAACGGCGCGTTGTCCTGCGGGCGGACCTTGTAGTTGGCATGCGTGTCGCTGGAAAGCGGCTCGAGGCCGTTATAGAAAAGCGGAAGCTGGGCAGTGCTGGCCATGTTACTCTCCGGATCGGTCGGTCGAAATGCCGATGGCTCATGCCACCGATTGGGGCGAGGCTCTATGGTGCGCCGGGCGGGCGTGCAAGTGTGACGAGCTTGCCGGGGTTGAGGATGCCGAGCGGATCGAGCGCGGACTTGATCGCCCTGAGCGTGGTCATGCGCGCCGGCGACGAGAGGCGTTCGAGTTCGTCGCGCTTCATCTGGCCGATGCCGTGCTCCGCCGAGATCGAGCCACCGGCCGCCGTCACGAGATCGCCGACGAAGCGGGTGACGACCGGCGCGTCCTCGGCATACCAGTGCGAAGGGTCGGTGCCGGGCGCAGCGCGGACGTGGAAGTGGACATTGCCGTCGCCGAGATGGCCGAAGCCGCTCGCATGCGTGCCGGGGAAGCGCGCGTCGCACGCCGCCGCCGCCTCGATCATGAAGCGCGGCATCGTCTCGACGGGAATCGAGATGTCGTGCTGCGTCGCGGGGCCGAGCGCGCGTTCGGCTGCGGAGAGCGAGTCGCGGAGGAGCCAGAAGGCAGTGGACTGGGCTTCGCTGGTGGCGATCGTCGCGTCTTCGATCGCGCCATCTTCGAGGGCTTTGCCGAGCAGGTGTTCGAGTAGCGCGGATGGAGACTCGCCTTCGGTAGTGGCCGAGGTCGCCTCGATCAGGAGGTGCCAGTGGTGGCGACCGGCGAGCGGCGCGCGAGCGTTCGGGAGGTGCGCGATGGCGGCGTCGAGCGACTCGGCGGGGAGTATCTCGAAGCTTTCGATCGCGTCGGTCCTAGCCTGCATCGTGCGCAGGAGTTTCAGCGCGGCCTGGGGCGACGCTATGCCGACCCAGGCTGTGCCGCGCGCTGCGATTGCGGGAGCGAGACGAAGCGTGGCGGCGGTGACGATCGCCAGCGTGCCTTCCGCGCCGATGAAGAGCTGGTCGAGGTCGTAGCCGCGATTGTCCTTCTTGAGCGCGGACAGGCCGTCGTAGATGGTGCCGTCGGCGAGCACCGCCTCGACGCCCGCGACGAGGCCGCGCATCGTGCCGAACTTGAGGACCTGTGTGCCACCGGCGTTGGTCGAGACGAGGCCGCCGATCGTCGCCGTGCCACGCGCGCCGAGCGTCAGCGGGAAGCGCCAGCCCCCCCCTTGCGCCGCGCCGTCGAGGTCGGCGAGGATCACGCCGGCCTCGGCGATCGCGAGACCTGCGTCGGTGTCGAGGCTGCGGATACGGTTCATCAGGCGCAGCGACAGGATCAGCGCGCTGCCGTCGGCGGGGGCGGTCGCGCCGCCGACCATCGAGGTGTTGCCGCCTTGCGCGACCAGCGGCACGCGGTGCTCGGCGGCGGCCGCGACGATCAGCGCAACTTCCGCAGTCGAAGTCGGTGCGAGCATTGCGGGCGCGGCGCCGTGGAACCGGCCGCGCCAATCGTGCAGCCACGGGTCGATGTCGGCGGGGTCGGTGACGATCGCCTTCGCGTCGAGCTGCGAGACAAGGGATTCGAGCATCGCGGTCTGCGAAGGCGTCAGGGTTGCTGTCTGAATTTCGGGCACGGACGAAGCGCTAGACAAAATTCATCGCACGTTCAACGATTGGCCCTAACGGTTACGTAAACATGATCCAGCCAGCATGATTCATCCCGCCATTCCTGCCACTTTGCTCGCGCTCGCGGGCCCCTTTGTTACGGGCGGGCGAGATGTGCCCTCTCCGGGGTCCACGCTCGACGGTTTGCAGGTCGCGCAGGTCTCGATCCACGAACGCATTATCATCCGCGTGCCCCGCATGAGCCGGGCCCCGATCCGCAGCTACGCGCCGCCGACCGAGTGGAAGGAACACAAGGGCCCCAAATGCATCGCCGTTGACGAGATCGCTGGCGCGATGCTCAACAAGGACGGCGCGGTCGACCTGGTGATGGACGACACGACGCGGTTGCGCGCGCGGCTCGACGGCGATTGCAAGCCGCTCGATTATTATTCGGGGTTCTATCTGCGGCCAGGCCTGGACGGGATGATCTGCAAGGACCGCGATGCGATCCGTATGCGATCGGGCGCACGCTGCGAGATCGAGGGGTTCAAGAGCTTGCGGGCAAAGAAGTAGCGGGGGCCGGCCAGTCGCGTGTGGGGCGAACGCAGTCTCACCGCGCTCCGTCATCCTGACGAAAGTCACGATCCAGAGTAACTGACGGTACGCTGCTCAACTCTGGATCCTGACTTTCGTCAGGATGACGGGCGCTTTTGCGGAATTACGCCGCCCGCCGCCCCTTCTCACCCTCCATTCACCGCGTTTCCTTGACATTTGTCGGCAAATCGGCGAGCGCCGGAACGCTTGAGGGCAGTGCATTTCACCCTCTATTTACCGGACATTTGCATGAGTTTTGCCGATCTCGGCCTCTCCGACGAACTGCTCAAGGCAGTCACCGACTCCGGCTATACCGAGCCGACCCCGATCCAGGCGGGCGCGATCCCGTCGGTGCTGATGATGCGTGACATCATCGGCATTGCCCAGACGGGCACCGGCAAGACCGCGTCGTTCGTGCTGCCGATGATCGATATTCTCGCGCATGGCCGCAGCCGCGCGCGGATGCCGCGTTCGCTGATCCTCGAGCCGACGCGCGAACTCGCCGCGCAGGTTGCGGAGAATTTCGAGAAATACGGCGTCAACTCGAACCTCTCGATGGCGCTGCTGATCGGTGGCGTGTCGATGGGCGACCAGTTGGCCGCGCTCGAAAAGGGCGTCGACGTCCTGATCGCGACGCCGGGCCGGCTAATGGACCTGTTCGGACGTGGCAAGATCATGCTCAACGGCTGTTCGATGCTGGTGATCGACGAGGCGGACCGGATGCTCGACATGGGCTTCATCCCCGACATCGAGGAAATCTGCACCAAGCTGCCGAAGCAGCGCCAGACTTTGCTGTTCTCGGCAACGATGCCGCCGCCGATCAAGAAGCTGGCGGATAAGTTCCTGACCAATCCCAAGACGATCGAGGTGTCGCGCCCGGCGTCGACCAACCTCAACATCAAGCAGTATCTGGTGCCGGTGCCGAGCCAGACTGCCAAGCGCGACACGCTGCGCCGGATTCTCGCGCAGGAAGAGGTGACCAACGCGATCATCTTCTGCAACCGCAAGACGACGGTGCGCGACCTCAACAAGGTGCTGAAGCAGGCGGGCTACAAGTCGGGCGAGATCCACGGCGATATGGAACAGCCGCAGCGACTGGCCGAGCTCGAGCTGTTCAAGACCGGCGCGGTGACGATCCTCGTCGCGTCGGACGTCGCAGCGCGCGGGCTCGACATCAAGGGCGTGTCGACGGTGTTCAACTATGACGCGCCTTGGCATCCGGACGATTACGTGCACCGGATCGGTCGGACGGGCCGCGCCGGGGCGACGGGGACGGCGTACACGTTCGTCGCGCCGGACGATGCCGAGAATATCGTCAATATCGAGAAGCTTACCGGGCAGACGATCGAGCGGCTGAAGGTTGCCGAGCAGAAGACGGCTTCGGTTGCCGTCGAGGCCGAAGAGGATGCGCCGCGTCGCGATCGGTCGCGGAGCCGTCGCGGGGTGCGTTCGGAGGACGTGGCTTCGGTCGCGGTTGCGGAGGAGGCTGGTCGCGAGCGGCCGCGGACTCGTCGCGTACCGCGCGAAGACACCGTTGCGCCCGCGATCGTCGCCGAAGTGCTGGCCGCGGCCGAGCCGGTCGTGGTGGCGAAGCGCCCGCGCTGGGAGCGGACGCCGATCGACGAGCCCGTGCCTGCGGTCAAGCCGCGCGTTGCGGAGCCGGCACGGGTCGAGCCGGAGTATGTGGAACCGGTTCGCGCCGCGCCCGTTCGGTCTGAGCCGGTGCCGTCTGAACCTGTGCGGTCGGAACCTCCTCGCTCGCAACGTGTTCGTTCAGAAGCCGCGAAGGTCGAACCGCCACGGACGGAGCGCATTCCTGCGGATCCAACCGGTGGTCGCCGCCAACCAGTCGCCGATACGCCGACGGATGGCTGGAACGGGCCATTCCCGAGCTTCCTGAATGCCGTGATCGGAGGATATGAATGATGTCGATGCGCCGTCTCGCCGCGCTTGCCTTGCTCGCGACTGCCGTGGCCGCTCCCGCTGCGCCGCGTGCGAAAGTCGTGGCGCCTCACGTCAACACGGCGAGCTTCGACAAGTTGCCGCAGCCGTTGCCGCTACCGTATGATGAGTCGGCGAACGCCAATGCGCAGGTTGCGGCGGCGCGGGCGCGCGCGCTGAAGACGCACAAGCGGTTGCTGATCGATCTCGGCGGCAACTGGTGCCTCGATTGCCGTCTGCTCGCGGGGACGATCGACCTGCCGGAGATGAAGCGTTTCGTCGACAGCAAGTTCGTTGTCGTGACGGTCGATATCGGCCGCTTCGACAAGAACGGGCAGATCGCGGCAGGTTACGGGATCAAGGGCCGCCTTAAGGGTGTGCCCGCGGTGCTGGTGGTCGATCCGCGGACCAACAAGCTGTTGAATGCCGGGCATGAGACCGAACTGGCGGACGCCCGGTCGATGGGGCCGCAGGCCTTGGCCGACTGGCTGGCGAAGTGGGCGGCCTGATCCGGGTTTGTGAGAGTCGGCTAGCTGCTAAGTAGTTGATACTAGTTTAGTTTGGAGTGAGCGACGTTAGTCAGTCGCCTAGCCAGCGAAGTTAGCGTCCACGATTGCAATCGGTGACGTGCCCTCGCCTATCGCCGCCTTCGCGTCTCTCCCTCTCCCCCACGGGAGAGGGAAGGAGCCCGCGGCCACTCGGCCGTGGGAAGGGTCAGGGCAAGGTTTGTACGGGCCATTGCTACCGGTCGTGTTCGTGAGCCGACCCGTCTTTCTAGCCGAGACCATCCAGCGCCCCCTTGCCCGTATGACGTCGATCCGGTGCGCGCCAACGGACTGCGGACGCAACAGGTTCTGCCAAAAAGCTTATCTCACATTCACGTGCCGGCCCAGTCCCCGCCGTCATCCTGACGAAAGTCAGGACCCAGGATACCGACAGCTAGCCTTCATGGCTCTGGATCCTGACTTTCGTCAGGTTAACGAGGTCACAGGTCGCACGCCGTCGGTCGACCTCAGGCTGCGGCAGCGATCAGCGCGTCGTCCAGATCTCCTGCCCGCTTGTACGCCGGACGTTCGATCAGGCGGGCGGCATAGTCGGTGAAGGTGGGGCGCTTGGGCAGCCAGCCGAACTGCATCCCCCAGATCACTTGCGATCCGACATAGACGTCGGCGGCGGTAAAGCGGTCGCCAGCGATGTACGGATGCGCGGCAACCGCCTGTTCGAGTACATCGATCACGCGGTCGAGGCTGCCATAGCCGATCATCCGCTGTTGCGCGGCGTCGGGCACTACACCGAGCGCGCGGTTACCGACGGCCGCTTCGACGGGGCCGGCGGCGTAGAAGAGCCAGCGATAATAGTCGGCGGGTTCTTCATCGCGTGGCGCCAGGCCCGCGTCGGGGAATGCTTCGGCGAGATAGGCGCAGATCGCAGCGCATTCAGTGATGGTCTTGCCGTTGTGGACCAGCGCGGGGACCTTGGCCATTGGGTTGATCGCGCGATACGCCTCGTCCTTCATCGATTTGTCGTAGTCGAGAACGACGGTTTCGTACTTGGCGCCGACCTCTTCGAGCATCCAGCGCGCGATGCGACCGCGCGACATCGGGTTGGTGTACAGGGTCAGGGCCACGCGACTCTCCTTGAGAACGGATCGTGAACGATGGTCTCATGGAGAGGGATCAGCGTCAAGCGCCCCCTTTTGGTTGCAGGACGTCAGTCCAACGACCGTCATCCTGGGCTCGACCCAGGATCCAGAGCCACGAGGATCCGCGCGTTCGGCCCTGGATCCTGACTTTCGTCAGGATGACGGGGAGAGGTTTTATACCAACGCCTTGTCGAACAGCGCGAGCATGCGCGCCCAGGCCTTGTCCGCCTGGACCGGATTGTAGACCTTCGAGTCGGGCGGGCACCAGCCGTGCATCGTGCCAGCGTAGACTTCGATCTCGGCGGGCAATTTCGCAGCGGCAAACGCGGTGCGAAGCGTGTCTTTCTCGGTCGGCGCGCGGGCGTCGTCGTTGGCGGCGATCGCGATGAGGTATTGCGCCTTCATCTGCGGGATCAGGAGGTGCGGGCTGTCGGGCTTGTCGGTGACGAAGCCGCCGCCGTGGAACGTTGCGCCGGCACGGATGCGGTTCGCGACCGCTGCGGCGGTGCGCATGACCATCGGGCCGCCCATGCAATAGCCGGTGGTGGCCATGCCGCGTTTGCGGTCGGTTTGCGGCTGCGCATCGATGAATGCAGTGAAGGCTTTCGCGTCGCGAACCGTCCCTTCGGATGACAGCGCCTCGCGGAACGGCGCGATGCGGCTTTTTACTTCGGGCTGGTCGTAGGACTCGCCGGGCTTCAGGAACGGCGCCTTGGTCGAGCGGTAGAACTGGTTGACGACGAGCACCGAATAACCCGATTGCGCAAGGCGGTCGGCCATCTGGCGGAAGGCGGGGCGCAGGCCCATGATGTCGGGCCAGACCAGCACGCCGGGGTGCTTGCCGGTGGCGGGTGCGACGAAATAGGCGTCGGCCTTGCCGTCGGGCGTGACGATCGAGACGTCGCTGCCCTTGATGACGGCAGCGTTCGCGGGGGCGGGCAGCAGCATCGTGAGGCCGATCGCGCCGGTCATCATGCCGAACTGGCGGCGCGAGACGCCGGCCAGATAGGCTTCGTTATCGTCTGCGGTATGCTCGTCGCACATGGGCCTATCCTCTTGAATTCGGCCGCATGCTAACTCAGGCCGCGCGCCACCACCATACGCCATCGTGCGTGTCGCGGGTCGCTCGGCCTTCGACTTCGAGGCGGCGGAGATGCGCGAGTGCCTCGCCTGTCGCCATGCCGAGCACGTCGGGCCCGATCGCGCGGCGGAACAGCCGGCCGAAACAGTCGACCGCGCGGCGGGGCTCGGCGAGGAAGACGGCGAGTTCGTCGAGGCGCTCGCGGTGTTCGCGGTCCATCGCGTCGAGGCGGGTGTGGAGGCCGGTGAACGGGTCGCCGTGGCCTGGGAGGACGAGCAGGTCGGCGGGCAGCGTCTTGAGCTTGGCGATCGAGGCGAACCATTCGCCCAGCGGGTCGGCGTTCGGCTCGGTGATGCCTAGCGAGACGTTGGGGCTGATGCGGGGGAGGACCTGATCGCCGGCAATGAGGATGCCGTCGGCTTCGTCGTACAGGCACGCATGTTCGGGGGAGTGGCCGGAGCCGGTGACGACGCGCCAGTTGCGGGTGCCGATGGTGAGCGTGTCGCCGTCTTCTATGCGGGTGTAGCTCAAGGGCAGCGGCGTGATGATTTTCCGGAAGCCTGCCCAGCCCTTGGCCGTAGCGTGGTCGATCTGTTCTGAGCCCCAGCCTGCGCTGCGCCAGAAGGCGAGCATCTCGTGCGGGACGGAATCGCGGGCGTCGGCGGCGAGCATGCGCGCGGTTAACCATTCGGCGCGGGTCATGATCAGGGGAGCGGCGTGGTGGTCGCACATCCAGCCTGCCAGGCCGATATGGTCCGGGTGGAAGTGGGTGCCGATCATTTGCGTGATGCGAACGTCCGCCTTGGGGCCTTTGAAGATGGCCTTCCAGGCGTCGCGCGCGGCCGCGGTGTTCATCCCGGTGTCGACAAGCGCTTCGCCGTCGGTGTCGGTGAGGAGCCAGCAGTTTACGTGGCGCAAGGGGCCGGGGATGTGGAGGCGGACCCAGTCTATGCCGGGGGCGACCTGGAACACGTCACCGGCTTCGGGCTCGGCGCCACCGAAGGGGTAGGTCAAGCCCTTGTGGCTGGTCGGCGCGAAATCGGTGTCGGGTGCGGTTGCCATCCGTTGCGGTTAGCAACTGGATGTGGCGGGAGATAGTGCTGCTTGGCGGTCGCCCCCCTCTCGATCCTTCCCCGCAAGGGGGAGGTGGCACCGCAGGTGACGGAGGGGGAGGACACGGAACGGAGGTTGTCGCTTACCGCCCCCTCCGTTTGGCAAGTGCCAGCCCCCCCTGGCGGGGGAGGATTGTGTTGAATCAACGAATTCGCATGCGCTCGATCATCCGGCCGGGGACGGCACGTCTCAAATTCAGACGAAGGAAGCTTGTTTCCCCGCGAAGGCGGGGCCCCAGACTGGGCTCCCGCCTTCGCGGGAGAACATGGAGGCGCGGACTGTTCGACATAACGGCCGTCGCCTTGTGCGTCGGCTAATCTCGCTAGCCGTATCGCAGGAGGGGATCGCGAGCCCACCCCCTGCCCCCTCCCGCTTGCGGGAGGGGAAAGCGAGATTAGCGCTTGAAGGGGTCGTCGAAGAGTGGCTTGACGGGGAGGACGCCGCCGTCCGCCACGAACTGTGCGTCCGCTGCCGCCTGGGTGCGCTCGGCGCGGAGCTGCTGGAGCAATACTTCACGATCGCCTTCGAGGCGGGTGTCGGTCGGGGCTTCCATGCCGGCTGCCTTGGCCGCCTTCGCCACCGCGGCGTCGAGTTCGCGCTGCGAGGTCAGGCCGAGCGTGACCGGGTCCTTCGGCGTGATGTTGGCGATGTTCCAGTGGCTGCGGTCGCGGATCGCGGCGATCGTCGTGCGGGTGGTGCCGATCAGCAGCGAGATCGCGCCGTCGGTGATCTCGGGGTGGTTGCGGATGATCCACGAGATGCCGTCGGGCTTGTCCTGGCGCTTCGAGACCGGCGTGTAGCGCGGCCCCTTGGTGCGGCGGACCTGCTCGGGGCCCTTGATCATCTTGAGCTGGTAATCCGGATCGGCGGCACCCTTGTCGATCTCGTCCTGCGTCACTTCGTGCGCGCGGACCGGATCGCGACCGGTGAGCTTGGTCGAGGTGGTGTCGTCGGCGATCGCCTGGATCTCGAGGATGTGCAGGCCGCAGAAGTCCGCGATCTGCTCGAAACTGAGCGCGGTATTGTCGACCATCCAGGCGGCGGTCGCGTGGGGCATGAGCGGCTGGGCCACGGCGGAAACTCCGTAAAAATAGAAAGGGCCGCCCCTTTCGGAGCGGCCTGACATGAGAGAGACTTAGTGCGCGCGGGGGCAACAGGCAAGCGAACAAGCTCAGGCGGCCATGAGCTTTCCTTCGAGGGGTACGAGCGCGTGGAGGAACTGGCGTGCGCTGGCGGGCCAACTGTAGCGCGCGGCATAGGCGGCGCAGGTGACGCTGTCGCGGGTGAGCGCGGTGGCGATCGCAGTATCGAGGTCCTCGTGCATCGCGCCGACGCGATCGTCGAGGACGTCGATCGGCCCGGTCACCGGGTACGCCGCTACAGGTGTGCCGCAGGCCAAGGCTTCGATCATCACAAGGCCGAACGTGTCCGTGCGGCTGGGAAAAACGAACACGTCGGCGGTGCGGTAGGCTGCGGCGAGGTCAAGTCCCGAGCGCTGGCCAAGGAAGACCGCATCCGGGAAACGGCGCGCGAGCGTGGCGCGGGCGGGGCCTTCGCCGACCACGACCTTCTTGCCGGGATGCGCTGAGGACAGGAACGCCTCGATGTTCTTCTCGACCGCGACACGGCCGACATAGAGCTGGATCGGGCCGGGCAGCGCCGCCATTTCGGGGTCACGTGCGCCGTCGAAGCCGAACTGCGCAAAGTCGACGCCCCTGCCCCATTCGCGGACCTGGTGCAGGCCTTGGTCGGCCAGCGTTTTGGCGACCGAGGGGGTGGAGACGAGGATCGACTGGGCGGGGCGGTGAAACCAGCGGATATAGCGCCAGATCCAGTCCGGGTTCGCGCCGGTGCGGGCGGCGATATAGTCGGGGAACTGCGTGTGGTAGGCGGTCGTAAACGGGAGCGCGCGGGCGAGGCACCAGGTGCGCGCAGCGAGGCAGACCGGGCCCTCGGTGGCGAGATGAATCGCATCGGCGCCGAAGCTCGCCAGCATGCGGCCGACTGCGCCTGAGCGCGCGAAGGCGAGGCGAATCTCTGGGTAGGTCGGGCATGGCATCGAGGCGAACTGCTCGGGGGAGACGATCAGAACCTGGTGGCCGATCGATTCGAGTTCCTTGCGGACCGCCTGGAGCGTGCGGACGACGCCGTTGACTTGCGGGCTCCAGGCGTCCGTGACGATTGCGATACGCATCGGTGGTTCCTTTGTTACACCGCTCCCATCGGGAGGGTGAGGACGGCTCAAGCGCGACTTGTGGTCTTAACCCCACCCAGCGCCGCTTTGCGGCGTGCCCCTTTCCCGATGGGAGAGGGTTTAGGCGGCCAACGTGACGACCTTGTCCTTCTCGCGCGCGGCGATTTCGTCGCCCCAGTGGAGCAGTTCCATATGGCCGTCGAAATGCTCGACCAAGGCCGTGCAGCCTTCGACCCAGTCGCCGTCGTTGTAATAAGCGATGCCGGCGATCTCGCGCATTTCGGCGGTATGGATGTGTCCACAGACGACGCCTTCGACACCGCGGACGCCGGCCGCGTGCGCGACGACTTCCTCGAAGTGCGAGATGAAAGCGACCGCGTTCTTGACCTTGGCCTTGGCGTGCTTCGACAGCGACCAATAGGGCATGCCCATCCGGCGACGCGCGGCGTTGACCCAGCGGTTGAGCCCCATCAGCATCGTGTAGGCGGCGTCGCCGATATGCGCGACCCAGCGATGCGCGAGCGTGATCGCGTCGAACTCGTCGCCGTGGAGAACCAGCAGGCGACGACCGTCGGCGGTCTCGTGGACTGCGTTGCGGCGGATCGAGATGCCCCCCAGGTCGAGGCCGGAATATTGCCGGAACACCTCGTCGTGGTTGCCGGGGATGTAGACGACCTGCGTACCGCGCTTGGCACGCTTGAGCAGGCGCCAGATCACGTCGTTGTGCGCGGCGGGCCAGTAGAATTTCTTCTTGAGCCGCCAGCCGTCGATCATGTCGCCGACGAGGTACATCGTCTCGCTGTCTACATGATCGAGGAAGTCGTTTAGCATCCCGGCGTTGCAGCCGCGCGTGCCGAGATGGACGTCGGAAATCCAGATCGTGCGGTATTGGCGGCGCTCGACGATCGGCTCGGGCACGGCAGGCCGGGAATGAATGAAGTCGGCGATGTCGGTGATGTCGGCGCCCAAGACGCTCGATGGCGGAAACGTCGTAACGGCGTTCATGAGCCTGTCCCCCGGCAAGGTATCCCTTGTCGTGAGTATTAGACGAGTATTGTTACAGGGTGGTCGCAGTCCGGTGACTGTTCGAAGTCAGAGCCCCGCCTTTAGCCAGGGTTAGTTTGCTTCCCCGCAAAGGCGGGGATCCAGACTTGGCTCCCGCCTTCGCGGGAGAACAAGGGGCGAGCGGGTAGCGCTTCAAGCACACCACCCCGGCGGAGGCAGGGGCCCAGGTGGAAAGGTCGCGGTAACGAAGCGCAGCGTGTCCTTACTCAGCGCTCCCAACTGGGCCCCGGCCTTCGCCGGGGTGGTTGTTAGGTGTGGGTAACCTTCACTCCATCGTCAGCACGATCTTCCCTACGTGGTCGCCTGCTTCCATCCGGGCGTGTGCCGCCGGGGCGTCCGCAAACGCGAACACGCGGTCGATCACGGGTTTCAGCTTGCCCGCCTCGACGTGCGGCCACACCGTCCGCGCCAACTCGTCCGCGACGAGCGACTTGAACGCCGTGTCGCGCGGGCGAAGCGTCGAGCCGGTGAGCGTCAGGCGGCGGCGCATGATCTCGAACAGCGGGACGGTTGCCGTCGCACCGCCCATGACCGCGATCGAAACGTGACGACCGTCGTCCGCGAGGCACTTGAGGTTGCGCGGGACATAGTCGCCGCCGACCATGTCGAGCACCGCCGCGACGCCCTTGCCGCCGGTGATCTCCTTTACGCGCTCGACGAAATCCTCCGACTTGTAGTCGATTGCATGCGTCGCGCCGAGGCTGAGCGCCGCTTCGCACTTCGCCTTCGAGCCGGCAGTGACGATGATATCGATGCCAAAGACGTTGCACAAAGCGATCGCCATCGTGCCGATGCCGCTGGTGCCGCCGTGGACGAGGACGGTGTCGCCTTCGGTGGCGTAGGCGCGCTCGAAGAGGTTGGTCCAGACGGTGAAGAGCGTCTCGGGCATCGCCGCCGCCTCGACCATCGTCAGCGCCTCGGGGACGGGCAGGCACTGACCGAACGGCGCGACCGCATATTCCGCATAGGCGCCGCCGGTGATGAGCGCGCAGACCGGTTGGCCGATCTGTTCGTCGCCGACGCCTTCGCCGACCGCGACGATCGTGCCGGAGATCTCCATGCCGAGGATCGACGGCGCACCCGGCGGCGGCGGGTATTTGCCTTGGCGCTGCATCACCTCGGGGCGATTGACCCCGGCGGCGGCGACCTTGACCAGGACTTCGCCCGTCCCCGGTTTCGGCACGGGACGGTCGACGAGCACGAGGACTTCGGGACCGCCGGGCTGTTCCGGATCGATCGCCTTCATGACGTCAGGTAGACTTAAGTTATTCGATTTGTTTTCGGGTATCGCGGTCATCTGCTCGTCACGTCCCTTTTGAACTCCGCGCCTTATTGACATCACTCGGGTGCGGGTCAACGTTGGAGGCACGATGGACCTGGAAGACGCCCCCTCTCGTCCCGACGATCTGCTCGACGCGCTCGTGCGGCAGGACCTCGATCCGCTATCGGTCGCCGAGCTCGATGCGCGGATTACCGTGCTGCAGGGCGAGATAGCGCGATGCCAGTTGAAGAAGGATCGCGCGGTCAGTCACCGGGCCAGCGCCGACGACCTTTTCAGGCGGTGATCGCGCTGCCCGCCTCTCCACTGGGTGTTTTCGGACAGCGCAGGAACGGACGGGGCCGGGTTCAAGTGCTTGATGCGGCCGATATCAGTTCCGACATAGTGGCAAAGGGCTCGCGGTCTCGCGGCCCGACAGGAGTATTGTAAATGCCATCATTTGCACCCGCCCTCGAGACCACGCTGCACAAGGCGCTCGAGGCGGCATCGTCCCGGCGCCACGAATATGCGACGCTGGAGCATCTGCTGCTCGCGCTGATCGACGACGAACATGCGTCGAAGGTCATGACCGCGTGCAACGTCGAGATCGGCGATCTGAAGAACACCGTCTCGCATTACCTCGACAGCGAACTCGACGCGCTGAAGGTCGATGCGGCGACGGATCCCTCGCCCACCAGCGGGTTCCAGCGCGTCGTCCAGCGCGCGATCCTTCACGTCCAGTCCTCGGGCCGCGACGAAGTGACCGGCGCCAACGTGCTCGTCGCGCTGTTCAGCGAGCGCGAGAGCTATGCCGTGTATTTCCTGCAGCAGCAGGACATGAGCCGCCTCGATGCGGTCAGCTTCATCAGCCACGGCGTCGGCAAGGGTGGCCAGCAGGCGACCGAAGCCTCAACGCCAAAGGGTGCGGACGACGAGAAGCCGGCCAAGGGACAGGAGAAGGGCAAGACGGAAAGCGCGCTCAAGCAATTCACGGTCGACCTCAACGAGAAGGCCAAGGCCGGCAAGGTCGATCCGCTGATCGGACGCGGCCCGGAGGTGGATCGCACGATCCAGATCCTGTGCCGCCGGTCGAAGAACAACCCGCTGTATGTTGGCGATCCCGGCGTCGGCAAGACCGCGATCGCCGAAGGCCTGGCGCGGAAAATCGTCGAGGGCGATGTGCCCGACGTGCTGTTGCCTGCCGTCATCTATTCGCTCGACATGGGCGCGTTGCTGGCGGGGACGCGGTATCGTGGTGACTTCGAGGAGCGTTTGAAGGCGGTCGTCAACGAGCTCGAGAAGCTGCCTGATGCCGTGCTGTTCATCGACGAAATCCACACCGTGATCGGTGCGGGTGCGACGAGTGGCGGCGCCATGGATGCTTCGAACCTGCTCAAGCCGGCTTTGTCGGGCGGCACGATCCGGTGCATCGGCTCGACGACGTACAAGGAGTTCCGCAATCACTTCGAGAAGGACCGCGCGTTGCTGCGGCGCTTCCAGAAGATCGACGTGAACGAGCCGACGATCGAGGATACCATCAAGATCCTCGCTGGCCTGCGCTCGGCGTTCGAGGATCACCACAACGTCAAGTACACGCCCGATGCGATCAAGTCGGCGGTCGAGCTGTCGGCGCGGTACATCAACGACCGCAAGCTGCCGGACAAGGCGATCGACGTGATCGACGAGGTCGGCGCGATGCAGATGCTGGTGCCGCCGAACAAGCGCAAGAAGACGATCACGCCAAAGGAGATCGAGCAGGTCATCGCGACGATGGCACGCATCCCGCCGAAATCTGTGTCGACCGACGACAAGCTGGCGCTTGCCACGCTCGAGACGGATCTGAAGCGCGTGGTGTTCGGACAGAATGCGGCGATCGAGAAGCTGTCGTCGGCGATCAAGCTGGCGCGGGCGGGTCTGCGCGAGCCGGAGAAGCCGATCGGCAACTATCTGTTCACCGGTCCTACGGGCGTCGGCAAGACCGAAGTCGCCAAGCAGCTATCGACGATCCTCGGCATCCCGCTCCAGCGGTTCGACATGTCCGAATATATGGAGCGGCATTCGGTCAGCCGTCTGATCGGTGCGCCCCCAGGCTATGTCGGGTTCGACCAGGGTGGCCTGCTGACCGATGCGATCGATCAGAACCCGCATTGCGTCCTGTTGCTCGACGAGATCGAGAAGGCGCATCCGGACCTGTTCAACATCCTGTTGCAGGTGATGGATAACGGGCGGCTGACCGACCAGCATGGCAAGTCGGTCGACTTCCGCAACGTCATCCTGATCATGACGACCAATGCGGGCGCCAGCGACATGGCGCGCGAGACGGTCGGCTTCGGCAACCTGTCGCGCGAGGGTGAGGACGAGGTGGCGGTGACGAAGATGTTCACGCCCGAATTCCGCAACCGTCTCGATGCGGTGGTGCCATTCGGGTACCTGCCGACCGAAGTGGTCGCGCGGGTGGTGGACAAGTTCATCCTCCAGCTCGAACTCCAGCTGGCGGACCGCGGCGTGCACATCGTCCTCGACGACGAGTCGAAGGCGTGGCTGACGACCAAGGGCTATGACAAGCTGTACGGCGCACGGCCGATGGGTCGCCTGATCCAGGAGAAGATCAAGCAGCCGCTCGCCGAGGAATTGTTGTTCGGCAAGCTGGTGCACGGCGGCGAGGTGACGGTGAAGATGAAGGACGGCGCACTGTCGTTCGCGATCGAGCCGGCTGCACCGAAGAAGCCCAAGAAGAAGGGCAAGGTGGAGACCGTCGAGACCGAGTGATCTTGGGTTCGATGTGGTGTAAATGGCCTGCCGTCGGAGCGATCCGGCGGCGGGCTTTTTTTTATGGTTCGGTCGTCTTGGGCGCGGCGGCGGTTCCGGGAAGGGGCCAGGATTTTTGTCCGGAACGCTTATAACGAGGAAGCGTGTTTCCCCGCAAAGGCGGGACCTAGACTGGGCTCCCGCCTTCGCGGGAGAACAGGGGGTAGATGCTGAGTCTGAATGCTTCGATCAACTTACCCTAACCACAAGCTTCTCCCCAGCGAACACAGCCCCCCGGGGCAAGCAGCCCCCCCCCCCGATCGACATCAGCCCCACCCCGGCGGAGGCCGGGGTCCAGATGGGAAACGGTGCTGACGACGGCTGCGCTTCGTTACGGCGACCTTTCCGACTGGGCCCCGGCCTTCGCCGGGGTGGAGCCTATCGGCGGATGGGTACGCATCGTCGGTTACGAGGTGGCGGTTAGGACTTCGCAACGGACGTCGTCTTCCCCCCCTCCGTCTGGCAAGCGCCAGCCACCTCTCCCTGGCGGGGAGGATCGAAATACGGCGATCCGAAAATCTGCCCGCGTTTACCGTTAATTGGGGAAGCGGCGCTAGCGTCGCGACATGGAACGTTTGGCATGGCTGCGATGGATGATCGGTGCGTTAGCGCTGGGCTTCGGTCTTGCTTTCGCCGCGCCCGCCGTCGCGATCACCGGTACGCCGGTTTCGGTCTGTATCCGCCCTGCGCTGCCCGGTCAGACACCCACCGCGCTGTTCGCCGAGCCTGCCGGCTTTGACTGCGTCACCCCACAGACGCGCTTCGGCGCTGGCGACTTCTGGATCCTGTCGCAGCGCCTACCAACTATCGAGGGTGACGATCCTACCGTGCGGATCGGCAGCACCTGGGTGAATCGGGTGACGCTGTTCGTGCTGTATGCCGATGGTTCGATCCGCCAGGCCGGGTTCACGTCGCGCACGGCGGGGCGGTTGCTGGGTCTAGGCGCAGTGATCGTCCAGCCGATGCCGCGGCACGATGCGGCACCGGTCAGGCTGCTCTGGCATGTCGAGGGTGCGGCGAACCTGCGCGGGCTGATCCTCGGCGCGGCGATTGCAAGTCACCACCAGCGCGATACCGCAGAGATTCTGCTCGCCGCGCTGTATGGCGGGTTTGCGGGCATGGCGATCGCGCTTATCGTCTACAACCTCGCTTTGTGGGGCGCACTGAGACAAGCGTTCCAGCCGGCGTATTGCCTGCTGGTCCTGTGCCTGCTGGCCTATGCGCTGACCTCGTCCGGGGCGCTCGGTCAGATGCTTCCGGGCCTGGACAACAACGATCGCCAGCGGCTGAATGCGCTGTTTCTAGCCGGATCCGCCGCCGCCGCGCTGCTGTTCGCACGCACCTTCTTCGAGCGAACGGTGTTCGTCGGCTGGCTGCGCCCGGCGAGCACGATCGTGATGGCAGGATTGCTGTTCACCGGGTTGCTGTGGGCGGCATTCGCACCGTGGCATTTCCATATCCTCGATACGATGCTCGCCAGCGCCTACCTCGCTTTGCTGGCGCTGATTCCCGCAGTTCTGATCCAGGCGTGGCGCGTGCGAAGCAATTTCCTATGGCTGTTCGCGCTGGCGTGGAGCGTCCCGATCGCGGTTGCCGGGCTGCGCGTCGCCAATGCGTTCGCGTTGCTCGAGTGGAGCCTGTGGCTCGACAATTCCACGATCCTGTCGATGGCGCTCGAATCGATGCTGTCGAGCCTCGCGATCGCCTACCGGATCCGGCTGCTCAGCGTCGAACGCGATACCGCGCGCGAGCAGGAGATAGCCGCGCGGTTGCTGGCGGATACCGAGCCGCTGACCGGGCTGCTCAATCGCCGGGCGTTCCTGACGCGGGCGATCGGCCGACCGGGCGACCAGATGTTGCTGATCGCCGACGTCGATCACTTCAAGCGCGTCAACGAGAAGCTCGGCCACGATGGCGGCGACGAGGTGCTTCGTGTGGTCGCGCGAGCGTTGCGCAACGCAGTACCGCCCGATGCGCTGGTGGCGCGGATCGGCGGCGAGGAGTTCGCGATCCTGCTCGACGCGGCGAACGCGGTCGCGCCCGACGCAGTGCTGGACAGCCTGCGCAGCCAGCGGATGCCGTTCGACATCGTGGTAACCGCAAGCATTGGTGCGTGTACCGGACCATTGCTGCACGAGAAGGACTGGAAGCTCCTGTACAATTGCGCCGACCGCGCGTTGTTCGCGGCCAAGGCAGCCGGGCGTGATCGCGCGCGCGAGGCGCCACCGGTGCGGATCGCGGCCTGAACACCGCCCGACTTGTCCGCTTGGGCGTTTTGCGACATGATCAGCTGCTGCGGGGGAACACAAGATGCGGGATCGTCGAGGAGCGCTGATAATCGCGGGGTTGATCGCGGTGGCCGTGATTGCCGTGCGGCATCCAACCGTCGACCTGCAGTTGGTCACGCATGATTCGCGCGACCCGTCGCCGCATCGGGTTCAGGCGGCGGTCGACCTGGGCCTGGTCGGTGTCTCGATACTGTATACCTGGACCGTGAACCGGCTGCGCTGAGCGCTAGCGCACGTCCTTGACCCCCGTCCGGTGCCTGCGCCATAGCGGCGACATGGACACGCCGATCGAAGACCTCGCGTTCGAGGATGCACTGAAGGAACTCGAGATCATCGTCGGGAAGCTGGAAAGTGGCGATACGCCGCTCCAGCAGGCGATCGAGCTGTACGAGCGCGGCAACAAGCTGCGTCAGCGTTGCGCCGACCGGCTCGATGCGGCGCAGGCGCGGATCGAGGCGATCCGGCTGGACGGCGACGGCAAGCCCGCCGGCGTCCGCCCGTTCGCGGCGGGCTGACGCGGTGAGCGGGATGCCTCTCACGCTCGATGCTGCGCTCGCCGATGTCTCGGCCGAGATCGACCGGCAGTTCGACCAGCTGCTGACGATCCCTGACGATCCACGCGGCGACCTGTACCGTGCGATGCGGCATGCCGCGATCGGCGGGGGCAAGCGGCTGCGGCCGTTGCTGGTGTTCGCGACCGCCAATCTGTTCGACGTGGCGCGCGAATGCTCCGCAAGGGCGGCGACCGCGATCGAGGCGATCCACGTCTATTCGCTGATCCATGACGACCTGCCGTCGATGGACGACGACGATATGCGCCGCGGCAAGCCGACCGTGCATAAGGTGTTCGACGAGGCGACCGCGATTTTGGCGGGCGATTGCCTGCACGCGATGGCGTTCGAGATCCTGGCCGATCCGGCGACGCACGCCGATCCGTTCGTCCGCGTCGAACTGGTGATGGACCTTGCTCGGGCGTCGGGCCCGAACGGCATGGCGGGCGGCCAGAAGATGGACATCGAGGCCGAGGCGACCCGCTTCGACCTTAACACAGTGACGCGGTTGCAGCAGATGAAGACGGGGGCGCTGATCTCGGCGTCTGTCGAGGCAGGGGCGATTCTCGGGCGATTGCCGCCGGAGGGGCGCGTTGGCCTGCGGGGCTATGCGCATGATCTAGGACTCGCGTTCCAGATCGCCGACGACCTGCTCGACGCCGAGGGCGACGAGGCGGTGGTCGGCAAGTCGCTGCGCAAGGATGAGGTCGCGGGCAAGGAGACGTTCCTGTCGCTGCTCGGGCCCGAGCGTGCCCGCGAACAAGCGCGGATGCTGGTCGAGCAGGCCGTCCAGCACCTGCACAGCTATGGCAAGGAAGCCGATCTGTTGCGCAATATCGCGCGCTTCGTGCTCGAACGCGACCGGTAGGAGATCAGCATGACCGCACGGATTGGCGTTTACCCCGGGACCTTCGATCCCGTCACCTTGGGTCACATGGACATCATCCGGCGCGGTGCCAAGCTGGTCGACCGGCTGGTGATCGGGGTGACGACCAACCCGTCGAAGTCGCCGATGTTCACGATCGAAGAGCGGATGGCGACGGTGCGCCGCGAGGTAGCGGACGTCGATGGCGACATCGAGGTCGTCGCGTTCGATTCGTTGCTGATGGACTTTGCCGAGCGGCAGGGCGCCAAGGTGATCATCCGCGGGCTACGCGCAGTGGCCGACTTCGAATACGAATATCAAATGGCTGGGATGAACCAGCAGATCAATTCGCGCGTCGAGACCGTGTTCCTGATGGCCGACGTCGCGCTGCAGCCGATCGCGAGCCGGCTGGTCAAGGAGATCGCGCTGTATGGCGGCGATATCGCCAAGTTCGTGCCGGAAGCGGTGCGCGATGAGGTTGTCGCGCGGGTCGAGAAGATCGGACGCAAGGGAAGCTGATCTGCTCCCACCCTGCGCACGTTCAGATTGGCGCAAGCACAGATTTGCTCTAAGTGGCGGCAGCCTGGTTGCGCCGGGCCTCTTTCGAGTGGGAATTTGATGCGCTTTTTCGTCGGAATGTTCGCGTTGCTCGGGTGCCTGGTAACGGTGCCGGTCGCGGCGCAGAAGAAGGATGTGGTTGCAGCGCCTGCGCGCCTTACGCCGCCGCTCACGACCGATACGCAGAATTTGCTGCTGCTCGACCTGTCGACTGGTGGGCGTGTGACGATCTGGCTTCGGCCCGACGTCGCGCCGCTGATGGTCGAGCGGATCAAGACGCTGACCCGCCAGCATTTCTATGATGGCCTCGCGTTCCACCGCGTGATCGACGGGTTCATGGCGCAGGGTGGCGATCCCAAGGGCGACGGCACCGGTGGCTCGACGCTCCCCGACGTGAAGGCGGAGTTCAACTACCTGCCGCACGTCCGCGGTGCCGTCTCGGCGGCGCGGTCGGACAAGGAGGACAGCGCGAACAGCCAGTTCTTCATCGTCTTCCAGCCGCGGTTGAGCCTCGACAAGAAGTACACCGTGTTCGGTCGCGTGCTCGACGGGATGCAGTATGTCGACGCGATCGAGCGCGGCGAGCCGCCGGCGAACCCGTCGCGGATCGTCCATGCGTATATCGCCGCGGACAATCCTCCGGCGTATATGGCTGGCCCGCCTGCTCCCGCACTCGGTGCACCGGTGACGTTGCCGGGCACGGCTACGGGCCCGAACGCTGCCAAGCCAAAGCTCGCGCCGGCCGCTCGCAAGGCGCCGGTAAAGAAGGCTCCTGCAAAGAAGTGATCCCACGTTGAACGTCGACCTTTTCGACTTCGACCTGCCGACCGACAACATCGCGCTCCGCCCCGCGGCGCCGCGCGATGCTGCGCGGATGCTGGTGCTCGAAGGTGACGCCACCGTGGATGCGGGCGTTGCGGACCTGCCGTCGCTGCTGCGGCGCGGCGACATGCTCGTGTTCAACGATACGCGCGTGATCCCCGCACAGCTCGATGGGCGACGCGGCGATGCGAAGATCGGCGCGACGCTGCACAAGCGCGAGGGGCCGCGACGTTGGCGCGCGTTCATCCGCAACGCTCGGCGGCTGCGCGATGGCGACGTGATCGAGTTCGGCAACGGGGTCAGCGCGGCGGCGGTCGATCGCGAGGATGACGGCAGCTACGCACTGGTGTTCGCCGGCGACGAGCCGGTCGAACTGCTGCTGGAGCGCGCGGGCCACATGCCCCTGCCCCCGTATATCGCCGGCAAGCGCCCGACCGACGAACGCGACGCGGACGATTACCAGACGATGTTCGCGTCCGAGCCGGGCGCGGTGGCGGCACCGACCGCTGCGCTGCACTTTACGCCGAAGCTGATGGCGGCGCTCGAGGCGGCAGGGATCGGTCATGCGACGCTGACGCTGCATGTCGGCGCGGGGACGTTCCTTCCCGTGAAGGCGACCGACACCACCGAGCACAAGATGCACTCGGAATGGGGCCGGATCGATGCCGCCACCGCCGATCGGCTGAACGCGGTCCGCGCGAACGGTGGTCGCGTGATCGCGGTGGGGACGACGTCGCTCCGGCTGATCGAAAGCGCGACAGGCGAGGACGACGTGATTCGCCCGTTCGACGGCGACACCGCGATCTTCATCACGCCGGGATACCGGTTCCGCGGGATCGACGGGTTGATGACCAATTTCCATCTGCCGCGCTCGACCTTGTTCATGCTGGTATCGGCGCTGATGGGGCGCGAGCGTATGCAGGCGGCATATGCGCATGCGATCGCCGGGAAGTATCGCTTCTACAGCTATGGCGACGCCTCGCTTCTGCTGCCATGACGGGCGGCATGCTGCTCGCTCTTGCTCTGCTCCAAGCTATCACGGCTGCCCCGCCGCCGGCCGGTACGCCGCAGCCGCCCGCGACGATCTTCGCCGAGCCGGCCGCGTTGTTCATCGCCGCTTGCGATTCAAATGGTGACGGGCGGGTTACGCAAGCCGAGCTGACCGCAGGCGTTGCCCGGAGCTATGCCACCGCCGAAGGTGCTGCGACCGGATCGATCGGGTACATTGCCTTTGCCGACTGGGCGCAGGCGTGGCTCGGCGATCGTAACGCATTGCCGAGCCCGTTCGAAGTCGATCGCGACGGCGACAACCGGATCACGCTCGCCGAACTCCAGACCCGGTTCGCGCAGTTCTTCGCTCGGTTCGATCAAGACAAGAACGGCGTGCTGACCCGTGCCGAACTCATCACCATCCGCGGCGCGCCGGCCGGCGATCGCTACGGCATTCGCAAGAAAAAGTAATATGACCACCCGTCCCCGCTTCGACTTCACCATTTCCGCCACCGACGGCAAGGCACGTACCGGCGTCATCGCGATGCAGCGCGGCGACATTCGCACGCCGGCGTTCATGCCGGTTGGCACCGCGGCTACCGTCAAGGGCATGAAGCCCGCCGATGTCGTCGGCGCGGGAGCGGACATCATCCTCGGCAATACCTATCATTTGATGCTGCGGCCGGGTGCGGAGCGGGTCGCGCGGCTTGGTGGGCTGCACGCGTTCTCGGGGTGGTCGAAGCCTATCCTGACCGATTCCGGCGGCTATCAGGTGATGAGTCTCGCCGACCTGACCAAGCGCTCCGAAGAAGGCGTCTCGTTCAAGTCGCACCTCGACGGCACGCGGCACCTGCTGAGCCCCGAGCGGTCGATCGAGATCCAGCGGCTGCTCGGCTCGAACATCGTCATGGCGTTCGACGAACTGGTGCCGACGACCTCGACGCGTGAAGTGCAGGCCGCGGCGATGGAGCGATCGATGCGTTGGGCGAAGCGGTCGCGCGCCGCGTTCGATGCGGGCGAAGATCATGCCGAGAACAATGCGATCTTCGGGATTCAGCAGGGCGCGTTGAACGAGGGCTTCCGCAAGTCGTCGGCGGATGCGCTGATCGATATCGGCTTCGACGGCTATGCGGTCGGGGGGCTCGCGGTCGGGGAAGGCCAAGAGGCGATGTTCGGCTGCCTCGATTTTGCGCCGGACCAGTTGCCGGTCGACAAGCCGCGCTATCTGATGGGGGTCGGCAAGCCGGACGATATCGTCGGTGCGGTCGAGCGTGGGATCGATATGTTCGATTGCGTGATGCCAACTAGGTCGGGTCGCACTGGCCAGGCCTTCACGCGGACCGGGCCGATCAATATCCGCAACGCGAAGTTCGCCGAGGATATGGGGCCGCTCGATCCCGCCTGCCCCTGCCCGGCCTGCGCAACCTGGGGCCGGGCGTATCTGCATCATCTGGTTCGGTCGGGCGAAATGCTTGGCGCAATGCTCATGACGGAGCATAATATCTGGTTCTACGAAATGCTGATGGCGGATCTGCGGGCGGCGATCGCCTCGGGCACGCTGACGCAGTTCGCGAATGATTTCCGTGCGGTGTATGGCCGGAAGAGTGAAGGAGAGCCCAAGTGACCATCAAGATCGACAGCGACACCCCGAACGAGATCCTCGCCGCCGCGAAGGAGGCGAAGCTGCAGGCCGAAGCCGCCGCGCATAACGCCGCCGAGAAGGCCAAAAGCTGGCCGCTCGCGAAGATCGGCCTGGGCGTCGGCATCGGCTCGGCGGCGATCGCGGGCGCGGTGCTGTTCGCGAACCGCAACAAGTAAGGATCCCGATGCGCCTCCTCCGCTCCGCTTTGCTGCTGACCGCAGCTTCTTTTCCGGTAGCGGTGGGGGCGCAGACCGCACCTGCCCCGACGCAGGTTTCGGTGAAGCCGCTCGCCTATACCGAGCGCACGCTGCCGAACGGCCTGCGCGTGTATGCGATCCGCGACACCGGCACGCCGAACGTGTCGGTGCAGGTGTGGTACGACGTCGGCTCGAAGGACGACCCCAAGGGCAAGTCCGGGTTCGCGCACATGTTCGAGCATCTGATGTTCAAGTCGACGCGCAACCTGGTGTCGGAGCAGATGGACCGGCTGACCGAGGATGTCGGCGGCTACAACAATGCGTCGACCAACGACGACTACACCAATTACTACGAGGTAATTCCGGCCAACCACCTTCAGCGACTGTTGTTCGCGGAGGCCGATCGGATGGCGAGCCTCGTCGTCGAGCCCAAGAGCTTCGGCTCGGAACGCGACGTCGTTAAGGAGGAGCTTCGCCAGAGCACGCTCGCGCGGCCTTACGGCAAGCTGTTCTCGCTCTATTATCCGGCGCTTGCCTATACGACGCATCCCTATGCGCGTGGGACGATCGGCAGCCTGGCTAATCTGGAAGCGGCCGGGATCGACGACGTGCGCGCGTTCCATGCGACCTATTACCGGCCGGACAACGCGATCCTGGTTGTCTCGGGCAATTTCGATCCTGCGCAGTTGAGTGGCTGGGTCGACCAGTATTTTGCGGGGATCAAGAAGCCGGCGGCGGCGATCCCGCGCGTGACGGTGGCCGAGCCTGCGCGGACCAAGGCCGTGACGCGCACGGTGTACGAGCCGAACACGCCGCTGCCTGCGGTGCTGGTCAGCTATCATGTGCCGGCGGACCGCGATGCGGATATCGCCGCGTTGACGGTGCTGAAGGCGGTGCTGGCGACCGGCGAGAGTTCACGTCTGTACGAGAGCGTCGTGTACCGCGACCAGCTCGCGCAGTCGGCGGAGGCGTTCCTGGATACCAAGCAGGCAACCGGCAACATGGTCGTCTACGCAATCCTCGCGGGCGGCAAGACGGTCGAGGCGGGTGAAGCCGCGTTGAAGCGGGAGGTCGCGCGGTTCCGTGATGCGCCGGTGACCGCCGCCGAACTGGCGGAGGCGAAGAACGAGATCCTGACCCAGTCGATCCAGTCGCGCGAGACGGCCGAGGGCAAGGCGAGCACGCTGGCGTCTGCCGTGCTGGTCGACGGCGATCCGCAGGCGGCCGACAAGCAATTGGCGACCATTGCACGGGTGACGGCGGCAGATATCCAGCGGGTTGCGCGGAAATATCTTGGCGACAACCAGTCCGCGACGATCCGGTACATGCCGCTGGCGGCCAGGCCTGCGGGCGGTGCCACGGATACGATCGCGGTCGCGCCGACAGTGGAGGTTGCCGACTTGAAGGCGCCCGCGAATATCGAGATCGTGACGCCCGCTCCGGAAGGTCAGCGCGTCCAGCCACCTGCGCCGAGCACACCGGTATCGCCGACGATCCCTCAGCCGGTCGAAATGCGTCTCGCGAACGGCATGCGGCTGGTGACGGTGGAGCGGCACGACCTGCCGATCGTCACGGCGTATCTGGTGACCGCGGGTGGTGCGGCGACCGATCCCGCGAACCGTGCAGGCGTCAGCAGCCTGTCGGCGGAACTGCTTACCAAGGGTACGAAGACGCGCTCGGCGACACAGATCGCGCGTGCGGTCGAGGGACTTGGCGGGTCGATCGGCAGCTCGGCTGGCAGCGATGGCGCGGCGGTCGACGTGACGGTGAAGTCGGACCAGCTTGTGCCGGCGATGGCGATCCTCGCCGACGTCGCGATCAACCCGGCGTTCGCCCCCGAGGAGATCGAACGCGCGCGAACGCAGCAGGTCGACGCGGTGACGCTGGCGTTGAAGGACCCTGCGCAGGTCGCGGGTCTGGTTGCGGATCGTGCCGTGCTCGGGGCGTCGCCCTATGGTGCGCCGAACGGGGGCACGCCGCTGTCGCTGAAGGCGATCACGCGGGCCGACATCACGGCGGCGTATGCGCGGAGTTTCCAGCCGGGTCAGGCGACGCTGATCATGGCCGGCGACGTTACCGCGGCGCGCGCCAAAGCGTTGGCGGAAGCGCAGTTCGGTTCTTGGAAATTGACCAGCACGGCAACCGCGACCGCGCCGCAGGTCACGTACCCGAAGCCGTGCGTGATCGTCGTTGACATGCCCGAAGCGGGTCAGGCTGGCGTCGTGGTTGCGCGGCCTGCGATCGCGCGGTCGGACGCACGCTATTATCCGCTCGCAGTCGGCAACACGGTTCTGGGCGGCGGCTTTTCGTCGCGGTTAAACCAGGAGATCCGGATCAAGCGCGGGCTTGCGTACGGTGCGGGCAGCGGGCTCGATGCGGGGAAGACGCAGGGCACGGTCGCAGCGCGGACGCAGACCAAGAATCCGACCGCTGCCGAGGTGGTGACGCTGATCGCCGCCGAGATGACGCTGATGGGGGCGTCCCCCGTGCCCGCCGCCGAACTCGACACGCGCAAGGCCGTGCTCGTGGGTAATTTCGGGCGCGGGATCGAGACGACGTCGGGGGTTGCCGGTATCCTTGGCGCCTATGTCCAGAACGGCGTGCCGCTCGGCGAACTCCAGCGCTATACCGGTGCAGTGGGTGCGGTCGATCCGGCAGCGGTGCAGGCGGCGGCGGTCGCGTTGCTCGACCCGAAGGCAGCCAGCATCGTTGTGGTCGGCGACGCCAAGCAGTTCATCGAACCGCTGCGCAAAGCTTATCCGAACGTCGAGGTCATTCCCGAAGCCGCGCTGAAGCTGGATACCGCAACCTTACGGTAAGCCATCGCAGCTAAATATCTGCGAACCGGTCGGCGATCATGATTCGGAAGGATATGGTCGGCCGATAGCCGCGCAGATGGGCAAGGAAATACCATCTTGATCAGTTGCCCACCGGCCAATTAGCAGCCTGGCGGTATCCGGAAGGACTTGTCCGGCGGGCACGAACGCCTCTTAGATTATGGTCGATAGTTGTACGAACAAACTTCCTCGATTTTGCCGCGAGATACGTTCCGAAGCGATCCTCTTAACCATGTCGCTGAAAGGTCCGGCATGATGGCGAAAACGAAGGATCTGACGTTCTCAACCGAAACGTAGCTTATCCTATGGCATGATCCGGAATTGCGCTCTTCCAAGCTTCGACGTCCATATCGTCCCGCGGCGGGACGACCAAAATCCGGGCGGGATCGAGGGAGGGAAATAGGCTATTCGGTAGGCGTTGGTCAGGGACAGGGGCATGCGGCTCGTTCCAGCAAGATGGGGTAGCAGAGTGCGTGTCAGGGTGCAGACGGTTCGGCTAATTCGCCGCATCTGGTTGGCAATGGTCGCCATCATGCTGGTTATCGGCGCTGGCATTTCTGCGCACGCTGCGCTCCGGAATATCTCTGCGCGTAATGCGACCCGCGATCGGGCGGCGGTGGTTTCAAATGCACCCGCGGTTACGAGCCCGATGCAGTTGGCCGACCAGGAAACCGCAGCGCCGGCCGCTGGTGTGACCGGAACGATCAATTTGCCCGACCTACCGATCCCCGCTGGCGTGGTGCCAGATACTGGCGTCGTGCCCGCACGGCCGTTTTCGATGGCGAGTGCGTCGGCGCTCGACCGTGATCGCGCGCTGCAATGCCTTACCGCTGCGATCTATTACGAAGCCGCTTCCGAGCCGGACGCGGGGCAGCGGGCGGTGGCGCAGGTCATCCTCAACCGCGTGCGCCATCCGGCATTTCCGGGGACCGTGTGCGGCGTGGTGTATCAGGGCTCCGAGCATGCCGGCTGCCAGTTCAGCTTTGCGTGCGACGGCGCACTCGCGCGCATGCCGGCGCGGGCGGCATGGATGCGCGCGGCGCGGGCGGCGGGGATGGCGTTGGCGGGCTATGTCTACGCACCGGTCGGGCTGGCCACGCATTACCACACCTACGCGGTAACGCCCGCGTGGAACCGGGCGCTGGTGATGACCGACGTCGTTGGCGCGCACTTCTTCCATCGCTGGAAAGGCTATTGGGGAACGTCCGCAGCGTTCAATCAGCGCTATGCGGGCGGCGAACCGGTACCGGGGCCACACGTGACGCTGCTCCCGTCCGCACCGCCTACGCCCGAGACGATCGCGGCGGCAGGAACTGCCGCGGCGGCGACCGCGGTGCCGGTCGCGCCAATCGTGCTGGCGGAAACCAAGCCGACAACCGCCAAGCCAGCCTACGCCAAGCCGGCGACACCGGTAACGACGGACATGCTGCCCCCGGAATCACAGATCCTCGATCGGTGGAAAGACTCGGGTAAGCCGTTGAAATAGGCGGAGGCGTCCAGCGAGCTTAGGCGGTACGATGGCCAAGATATGGTATCGCCGGCGTCGGACAAAGAAAAACCCGCCAGCATTCCTGCTGTCGGGCTTTTAAACGCTTGCGATCGATTTTACCTGAACGGTGATGCGCTGCCTATTCGGCGGCTACCATCGACGGCGTGCCAATCATCATACGCTCGCCACCGGGGGGCGCGGCTTCGCGCGCGGCGCGCAGGACTTGCGTACGTTCGGCGCGTGAGGCCATTTCGTCCCAGGCCTTTTCGGCGCGGCGACACCGGTCGCGGACATTGTCGAGGAGGGCAGCATCGCCATTGCGACGCTCTTCATCAGCGCGGGCCCGGTAAAATTCTGGATTATCGGCCATGCTGGTGCGCTCCTGCGGGAAACTGGAAAGGGTGGTGCGGCGATCCGAAGACCGCCGCACCGCAACCGAGATCAGGTTGGCGGACCGTAATCCGCCAACGAGATCAATCGGCTGGCTGGAGGTTCACGGCCGACTGCTTGCCACGCTTGTCGGGCTCGAGCTCGTAGGTGACGCGCTGGTTCTGGTTCAGCGTCGGCATGCCGGCGCGCTCGACCGCGGTGATGTGCACGAATGCATCGTTGCCGCCGCCATCCGGCGCGATGAAGCCATAGCCCTTGTCGGCGTTGAAAAACTTGACGGTTCCGGTGATAGCCATGAAGTGGCTCCTTCTTAGTAGAGAGTAACCCGACGTTCGGGCGACCCGTGCCGCGGAGCAGGGAAAGAAGGAGAAAGGTGCCGCAAAGCGCCAAGAACCGTCGATATGCGACTGTAGCTGAGCGCTATATGGGCCAACACCGCCGGAATTGCAAATCTTGCCGGTAAAATGGGTCAAGAACTGCGTCGATTTCCGCAGATAATATTCTCGCGCATGCCGAAGCTGACGGCGAGAATTTCAAACGACCGGCACCGATATTTCGGTGCCGGTCGAAGGATTTAACGGCAGCGCGTATCGTTGCTGGAGCGATCGACCGCACGCCCGGCAAGCGCACCGCCGGCTGCCCCAAGGACGGTGCCGAGCAGGCCCGAGCCGCCCGGCGCGATGACGTTACCAAGCACGCCGCCTGCGACTCCGCCGACGATCAGGCCGGTGGTGCCGTCGTTGCGGCGGCAATAGTAACGGCCGTCGTTGCCGCGATAGACGCGGTCGTTGCGCGACAGGCGGCGCTCGCGATACCGCGCATCGTCGCGGTAATAGCGGCCGGCATCGTAGCCGCCGTATGCGGGGTCGACGCGGTTATAGTCGTAGGAGCGATAGCGCGGGTCGACGCCGTAGCGGCTGCCCCCGTCGCCGACGCAACCGGCGACCATGGTAGAGGCGGCCAGCAGGCCCAGCATCGCAACGCGCATTTCGTGTCCTTTCATAGGGTTGATACTGGAAGCGTAATGATCGGCGCCGGCATTTGGTTGCCGACGCCAAACCTGCATCAATCCTTGAGGTTGGCGGGCACGGTGCCGCCGTTCTTCTCCAGTTCGCGCATCACGGCCTTAATCAGCCACATGTTCATCTCTGCGCTGCCGTCCTTCGCACCGGTGTAGCCGAGCTCGGTGGCGAGTTCCTTGCGGTTGTCGAGGCTCGAATCGAGATCGAGCAGCTTCATCAGATCGACGATCGAAGTGCGCCAGTTGAGATCCGACCCCTTCTTAGCGGCGATACCCGAGAGGACGGCCTCGACGTCGACCGCCTGGGCGGGTGCGGCAGGCGCTGCCTGCGGAGTCGGGGCGGCGGGCGTCGGTGCTGGCTGAGCGGCAGTGGTCTGCGGCGCTGGTGCCGGTGCAGGCGCATCGGCCTTGGGCGTGCCGAAATGGCCGCTGCCGAGCGGGCCGTGCTCACCGAAGATGGCGGACTTGATCTTGCTGAAGATGCTCATGGGGGTCTCCGTTCGTGTAATGTGACGCGGCGATAACGCCCGTGCGGACTTATGGGTGCAGCGCCGCTAGAGCCGGGTAACACGCCGGACGCGCCGGGCGGCCGATTGGGCGCATCCCCCCCTCTCCTGCTCCGCCTGTCCGGATGCCTCAGCCGAGCGTCGAACCGCGATCCGCGGCGAACGACGGGGCCGGGCCGGTGGCGGGGCGGAGCGACTCGCGCTCGGCCTTGGTGGGGACCGCGGTGGGATCGGGGCGGAAGGCGTCCGGCGCGCGATCGGTCGCACCCGGGCGGGGCTTGTCGAGCGCGAGATCGGGCGCGGCATGCTCGGCGGGGTTGGCTCTCGAACGCAGGAACACCGCCAGCAACGCACCCCCGAGACCGATCGCCGCGGCCCCGATCGAAAGCGCGTTGATGCCGAACGTCTTGGCGTTTGGCTTGGGGCTAGGGGCGGGCTTGTGCGGGTGAGGCTTGGTCATGGGAATGTCCTTTGATGCAGCCTCGGAAACGGACGGTCGGTGGCAGGGGTTCCGCTTTGCACTGGCGACCGAGATGCGTCCGTTACCGATGCGATTACCCCTACTGAGTGTGATGCCACACTATGCTCTCATTGGCGGCGGCATTGTTGTAGTTACATAAAGGGTCGGATGTGGAGATCAGCTTCGACCCAGTAAAGCGCGCTTGGACGCTGGCGGAGCGAGGTCTGGACTTCGCCGATGCGGGCAAGGTGTTTGCAGGGACGGTGTTCGAGTTCGAGGACGAGCGCGTTGCGTATCCCGAGCGGCGCTATTCGACGATCGGCATGCTCGAAGATCGCATGGTCGTGGTAATATGGGTCGATGCCGAAAACGGTCGGCGCGTCATATCGATGAGGAAGGCCAATGCCCGAGAACGCACGCGATTTGAGCGCTACCTCTCTTGGTCCGAACGACGACGCGCCGGAGTGGACGGACGAGATGTTCGAACATGCCAAGCTAGCGGTCGGCGGGAAGGTGATCCGGCCGGCGACGGGCTATATGGGACCAAACGGCGTCGTAAAGGGCCGCCCGCCGCTGCGCGACCGGGCCAAGCAGCAGGTCACGTTGCGGCTCGACCCGGATGTGCTGGCGAAGTTCCGCGAGGGCGGGCCGGGGTGGCAGGGGCGGATCAATGCGGCTTTGCGGGCAGCGATCTTATCCGAAACCGGCCTAAACTCACCGGCCTAAGCCAGAACTAAGAATTCCTAGCTTGTCCACTTGCGGCCGCATTCCTTTCGATAATATCCAAGGAGTCTTCATGGGCCGCTGCCGCACGGACCGTATCAAAAACCTCGGACAAAGTAAGACGCCGCAATCGAGATTCTGGCATACCAAATCTCGTCCTAGCCAGTTGAACCAATCTAGACTTCGACCAATTGTCCTGGTCCAAGATGCGCTTCACTTCAACCAGTGGCATACTACCATAATCTATACCCAGCTTTCCACCTGCCTGACGCGGCGGCCTTTCAGATAAGGGTAGATCTTTGATGTAAACACTACCCAGTGAGCTCAAATACTCGGACAGATGCATAAGAGCATCGCTCGTATTTGAATTACCTAGGTCGTTCATGTCAAATATGTGAGACATTCGCCGTATCAATCTGGCAAGATCGAGCGCCGTCACTTCATTCTCGGCTAAAAAAGACGAATGTTCCACAGTCATTAGAGCGCATCTATTCGCAATTTGAGGGCCTCGGTCAGCTCGCGATATGCCCGATGAATACCACGATTGCCAATGTTTTGCGTCGACGCCCAATCGTAAACCGGCACACCGACGGACAACGTCTGGGAAACCCCGGTTCCGTACGGGATATAAGGTGTAAGCAAATCTGCCCCCCACCGCCTCTGAAGCGAGTTGAGATGTTGAGTGTGATCGTCGGTATACCCCGAATATCCACCAGAAGATTGAATTCTTGTAATAACGACACCAACCAACTTTGTCTCTGAAACGAATATAGGGCGAGGATCACCAAATCCAGCAATTGCGTTAAGTTTAGCGTCGATGCCGGTTCGCACCATCTGCGCCAGATGCGGCGCACCTCGCTCCATTACAGCTTCAGGAACTACTGGTAATACATATCCATGACTCGCAGCAATGGCATTCTGCGAAACAATCTTGGTAGCCGGCGGGCAATCGAAAATGATATAATCATAATCTTGATCAACCCCAGTTTGCTCTAACCAACGACACATCAAGGTTCGCTTATTCCATTCTGATTGAATAGCATTACCCCTATGAGTTGCCGTCAGATCAATTTCGATGTCATCTAACTGCAAACTAGCCGGAACGACATGCAGATTTCCGTAATGATTTTGCTTGAGCGCTGTTTGATATATGATTTCGCGACCTGGGAGTGTGGCACCTTCCGCTACGAACGATCTAAAAACCTTATCCACAACGTTACCGGATGCCACGACCGAGTCCCAACCGGTAGCACCTAAGCATAATATGGAGAGGCTGCTTTGATGGTCCATATCGACCGCCAGTACTCGGGCAGGCTTGTGATAGCGTGCGAGGCCAGCCGCCAGTTCAAACGCGAGAGTCGTTTTCCCGACTCCACCTTTAAAATTTATTACACTTATTCGCTTTGCCATATCACGCCTTCAAATTTTAACGTGATCAACATCTGTCGATGATCCTACCGAAAGTCAGTTGTTATCTAGACATAGGTTCAAATTGGACGAATTTCCAAGTTAGATCAATCTGCGCGTTTCTCCAGCAACGGAGCCAGATACTTCCCCGTGAAACTCCCCTTGGCCTTCGCGACCTTCTCCGGCGTCCCCTCCGCGACGATCTCGCCGCCCTTGACGCCACCCTCTGGCCCCAGGTCGAGCACCCAGTCGGCGGTCTTGATCACGTCGAGATTGTGTTCGATCACGACGACCGTGTTGCCTTGCTCGACCAGCGCGTGGAGGACTTCGAGCAGTTTCCGCACATCCTCGAAATGGAGCCCGGTGGTGGGTTCGTCGAGGATGTAGAGCGTGTTGCCGGTGGCGCGGCGCGAGAGTTCCTTGGCGAGCTTGACGCGTTGCGCTTCGCCGCCCGAGAGCGTCGTCGCCTGCTGGCCGACCTTGACGTAGCCGAGACCGACCTCGACCAGCATCGCCATCTTGTCGCGGATCGGGGGGACCGCCTTGAAGAACTCGGCGGCGTCCTCGACCGTCATGTCGAGCACGTCGGCGATCGAATGGCCCTTGAACTTCACCTCGAGCGTCTCGCGATTGTAGCGCGCGCCGTGGCAGACGTCGCACGTGACGTAGACGTCGGGGAGGAAGTGCATCTCGATCTTGAGCACGCCGTCGCCCTGGCACGCCTCGCAGCGGCCGCCCTTGACGTTGAAGCTGAAGCGGCCGGGCTTGTAGCCGCGCGCCTGCGATTCCGGCAGGCCGGCGAACCAGTCGCGGATCTGCGTGAAGCTGCCGGTGTAGGTGGCGGGGTTGCTGCGCGGGGTGCGGCCGATCGGCGACTGGTCGATGTCGATGACCTTGTCGAGATACTGGAGGCCGGTGATCTTGTCGTGCTTGCCCTGGACGATGCGCGCGCCGTTCAGCTCGCGTGCGGCGGCGGCGTAGAGCGTGTCGATCGTGAAGCTCGACTTGCCCGAGCCGGAGACGCCGGTGATGCAGGTGAAGGTGCCGAGCGGCAGGCTGGCGGTGACCCCGCGCAGGTTGTTGGCGACCGCGTTGTGGACGGTGAGCTTCTTGCCGTTGCCTTTCCGTCGCGTGGTTGGGACCGGCACCTCGCGCGTGCCGTTGAGGTAGTCGGCGGTGACGCTGCCCTTCGACTTGAGGATCTGCTTCAGCGTGCCCTGCGCGACGACCTGGCCGCCGCGGACGCCGGCGCCGGGGCCCATGTCGATGATGTAGTCGGCGGTGCGGATCGCGTCCTCGTCATGCTCGACGACGAGGACGGTGTTGCCGAGATCGCGCAGACGGCGGAGCGTCTTGAGGAGCATGTCGTTGTCGCGCTGGTGCAGGCCGATCGAGGGCTCGTCGAGGACGTAGAGCACGCCGGACAGGCCGCTGCCGATCTGCGACGCGAGGCGGATGCGCTGGCTTTCGCCGCCGCTGAGCGTGCCGGAGGTGCGGTCGAGGTTTAGGTAATCTAGGCCGACATTGTTGAGGAAGCCGAGACGCTCGACGATCTCCTTGAGGATGCGTTCGGCGATCGCGTTCTGCTGGTCGCCGAGGTGCTGCGGCATGTCGGTGAAGAACTGGAGCGCGTCGACCACCGAGAGATGCGTGGCGTAGGAGATGTCCTTCATCGCGATCTTGACCGCGAGTGCCTCGGGTTTCAGGCGCGCACCGCCGCAGACCTCGCAGGGGGCGGCGGACTGGTACTTGCTGAGTTCCTCGCGCATCCAGGCGGAGTCGGTCTGCAGCATGCGGCGGTTGAGGTTGCCGATGACGCCCTCGAACGGCTTGCTGACGTCGTATTTCTTCTTGCCGTCGATGAAGGTGAGCGTGACGGGCTTGCCCTTCGAGCCGTGCAGGATGGTGCTCTGGACCTCCGGCGGGAGGTCGGACCAGGGGGTCTCGATGTCGAACTTGAATTCGCGCGCGAGGCTGCCGAGAACCTGCATGTAATAGGGGGACGGCGGGTTGGATTTCGCCCAGGGGACGACCGCGCCCTTCTTGATGCTGAGCATGTGGTTGGGGACGACGAGGTCTTCGTCGAACAACAGCTTCTCGCCGAGGCCGTCGCAGGCCGGGCATGCGCCCTGCGGGGCGTTGAACGAGAACAGGCGCGGCTCGATCTCGGAGATGGTGAAGCCGCTGACCGGGCAGGCGAATTTTTCGCTGAACACGATGCGCCCGTCTGGGGCGTTGTTGCCGAGGATTTCCGACTTTGGCGTGTGCGGCTCGACCGGGTCGGCGGGGTCGACATAGGCGAGGCCGTCGGCGAGTTTCAGCGCGGTTTCGAAGGATTCCGCGAGCCGTGTAGCGATCTCGCCGCCGACGACGAGGCGGTCGACGACGACTTCGATGTCGTGCTTGTACTTCTTGTCGAGCGCGGGGGCTTCGTCGATGTCGTGGATCGTGCCGTCGATGCGGACGCGCGCGAAGCCGGCCTTCTGCCACTCGGCGAGTTCCTTGCGGTACTCGCCCTTGCGACCGCGGACGACGGGGGCGAGCAGGTACAGGCGCGTGCCTTCGGGGAGCGCCATGACGCGGTCGACCATCTGCGACACGGTCTGCGCGGCGATCGGCTCGCCAGTGGCGGGCGAGTACGGGATGCCTACGCGGGCCCAGAGCAGGCGCATGTAGTCGTAGATCTCGGTGACGGTCGCGACGGTCGAGCGCGGGTTGCGCGACGTCGTCTTCTGTTCGATCGAGATCGCGGGGGACAGGCCCTCGATGTGGTCGACGTCGGGCTTCTGCATCAGTTCGAGGAACTGGCGGGCATAGGCGCTGAGGCTCTCGACGTAGCGGCGCTGACCCTCGGCGTAGATCGTGTCGAACGCGAGGCTCGACTTGCCCGAGCCGGAGAGGCCGGTGATCACCGTGAGCGTGTCGCGGGGGATGTCGATGTCGACGTCCTTGAGGTTGTGCTCGCGCGCGCCGCGTACGGAAATCTTGGTCAGCATGAGGCTGGTTCTACTTCTGTTCTGATCGGGAGACTAGTGGGAGAGATAGGAATGCATGAGGCCGGCTGCCAGTTCATCGGCGATGATCGATTGCGCGACCGATTGCGCGACGGGCGATCGAGGCGTCGACACGGCTTGCAACCGAGCGGCGTATTTTGGAGAACCGACGAACGGGACGGGGTGCAAGGGGATGATGCGATGACGAGTATTTTTGGATGCCGCTGATGCTGGGACTGGCTGCCGCCGCGGCGCTGGCCAAGCCAACCGCGGCCGTGCCGTTGACGCCGGGGGGGAAGTGGAACGTCGATTACGGCGCGACCGCCTGCATGCTCGGCCGCACCTATGGCACCGGCAAGGCGGAGACGATTCTGGCGCTGCGCCGGCTGCCACTGGCGTCGACGCTCGAGCTGATGGTCTACACCAACGATCGTAGCGTAACGATGCGGCTGGGGCAGGCGAAGATCGGCATAGTCGGCGGGGGATCTGATGACAGCCGGTACGAGAGTTATCCGACGCAGGCTTCGGGCAAGCGGATGACGCGTATGCAGGTCGATGCCACGTTGTTCGAAACACTGCCCGCCGATGCCGTGTTGCGCATCACCCCGGACAGGATGCCGGGCTGGGCGTTCGCGATGCCCAGTGCGAAGGCCGCATTCGAGGCCTTGGCCAAATGCAATGATTCGACGGCGAAGCAGTGGGGGATCGACCCGACCGAGCGTGCGCGGATCGCCCAGCCTGCCAAGGCGACGACGCGGCCCGAATACTGGATTGGGCCCGACGATTACCCGACGGCGATCGTCGGCAAGGGTGCGCAGGGGACGTCGACGGTCCTGTGGACGATCGGCCTCGATGGGCGGGTTGCCGATTGCCGGCCTGTGGTGACCAGCGGCGAGATCGAACTCGACAAGGCGGCCTGCAGCGCGATCGTGCGGCATGCGCGCTACACGCCCGCGCTTGGCTTCGACGGTAGGGCGATGGTCAGCCACGCGACGCAAAAGGTGACGTGGCGATTGCCGGGTGCCTGGTCCGGCAACTGAGCGACCGTCACGGCTGAACGGGGGCGAAGGCGTCGGGGTTGCACTCCGGTATCGGTGTATTATCTTGTTCGTACACAAAGACGCGGAATGGTATAGAGGACGACATGGGCAAGAAGAAGGACGAGCGAAAGCGGCGCGAGCGCGAAGCCGAGATGGCGGCGGCGCAGGGGCACTCGGGTGCTGGCCATGAGGGCCATGAGAGCCATACGCGTGACGAGCATAAGCATGACGCGCACAAGCACGAAGGCCGGAAGCATGAGGGGCGCAAGCGTGAAGGCGGGGCGCCGTTCGCGGGGATCGCTGCGACGATCGCGCGGCAGATGGGGACGCCGGTCGGGCGGCAGATGATCGCAGCGGGGCTGATGGCAGCGGCTACGGCGATCTCGAAGCATGACGCGAAGTCGAGCGCTCGGCCGACGCCGCCTACGCCTCAGACGCCTCCTGCCCCGCCTTCTCCTGCCTCGTCCTCGGCACAGGCTGAGCCTGCAGCGTCGAAGGTCGAGCCGGGCGTGGCGACGGAGTCGACCAAGCCGCAGGGCAATGGTCCGTTTGCCGGGGATACGCGGGAGCCGCCGCGGAGCGAGACGAACGCGCTGCCGCCGGAGTTCGCCAAGGTGCTGGACTCGGTCACGGTGGGGTTGGAGCGGTTGTTCGTCGGGTTCGGCAAGCCGACCGCGAAGAAGGATCCTCCTGCCGCTTGAGTATGCAGGACCGCGACGCCGTGCGTGGCATTGCGGTCCTGCGGCTCAGGCTGCCTTTATGTAGATGGCGGGTTGGCGGCGGTCGCCCTTTGCGAGGTACATCGCGCGGTCTGCGCCGGCGATGAGGTCGACAATCGGCGTGTCGGGGTCGCCCTCGACGACGCCGATGCTGACCCCGAGCGTTCCATGGGTGCCCATGCGAGGCGCCATGGTCTGCGCGAATTCTGTCGCAATGCGATTGCCGATGATGCTGGCCTGCTCGGCTGGAACGTTGGGGAACACGCAGACGAACTCGTCGCCGCCCCAACGGACCAAGTGGCCTTGCCGACCGACGGCGTCGTGGGCGATCTCTGCAAAGCTGCGGAGTGCGGCGTCGCCGGCGGCGTGGCCGAGCGTGTCGTTGAGCGCCTTGAAGCGATCGAGATCGAGCATCATCACCGTCAGCGTGCGCGGCGCATGGCGGCCGGCGAAGGTCTGCGCGATGCGGTCCAACCCGGCGCGGTTGAACGCGCCGGTGAGCCAGTCGCGCTCCATTCGATCGAGCAGTTGGCTTTGGCCGCGCTCGGCCTGGAGGATCAGCAGCGAGAAAGCACGGAAGATGATGAAGGCGATCTGGCCGGCCGCAAGCCATGCGCCGAAGTCGTCGTGACGACCGGTCAGTTGCGTGCCGATGCGGTCGCCAAACGCCAACCACGCGCGGCCGAGGAACATCGGTATGGTGACGGCGAACAGCGCGGCGACGATCCAGCCGGTCTGGAGCGAGTCACGCCGCGCGAAACGGACGGCGACAACGACCACGACGAGGTCGAACCCGGCGCGGATGACGCTGAGATAGGCGACGCGGAGGTGGAAATGCGCCGGGTCGTGCGTGAACCACAGGGGCAGGCCCAGCACCGCGGCGATCACCAGCAGCAACTTCAGGCGCGCGTCCGGGCGGTCAAATTTCACCGCCGCGCCCGCGATCAGCGCATAGCCCATCACCACTGCGGGGTTGCCGATGCTGGGGGCCCAGGGAAGGCCGATCCAATCGTTCAAAACCGCCATCAGTGCGCCGCACCCGGCGATTAGGTGGCCGGCGCCCCATAGCCCTGCCCATGATCCGAACCGACCGGTCGCGAGGGGAATGAGGTGGATGAACCCGGCGACCAGCATGCCGAGGCCTGCGACGACGTAGAGAGTAGAGAGATCGAGCGCCACGGAGACCTGCTTGTTCGTTCGTTGCGCGGACTAATAGGCTGGCTTTGCTAAGGATTGGTTCCGGTTGGGGCCGGGGGCGGAACTTTGCGGGTTTTGGGTTTGGGGTGGCGCGATGAGGAGCCGGGCGCTGAAGGTGATAGGCGATGCGGAGGGCGGGTGCGGTGGCCGTGCCAAGGATGTTACCCCGCGAAGGCGGGGACCCAGACTGGGCTACCGCCTTCGCGGGAGAACAAGAAGGCGGGCGGTATCGTTTGGGGCGGAGTGGCTCTGGCTTGACGGGCGTTGTCGGGCGTTTCGTGCATGCCACTCCAGATTGCGCCCGTTTGTTGCGCCCCTCCCCCGTCATCCCGGCGAACGCCGGGACCCATGGTCGCGGACTCCGTAATGATGGCGCGATATCGTTGGGTCCGCCGTAACCGTGGGTCCCGGCGTTCGCCGGGATGACGGATGGGGGTGAGTTGGGCGGAATGCGAGGGGTGCGAAGCTTGGACTGTGGAGTGGGTGATGCCGTCAAAGACCTTGCAGATCGTGAGCGTGCGGCGGTTCACGCTGCCACTTGATTGCGCCCCTGCCCCCTAACCTCCTAACATCGCTACCCGCCAACCCCTACCCATCCGTCATCCCGGCGGACGCCGGGACCCATGGTCGCGGACCGGGTAATGATGGGGATATCACTGGGTCCGCCGTAATCGTGGGTCCCGGCGTTCGCCGGGATGACGGATGGGGGGTGTGGGCGGACGGGGCGTGGGGCGAACTGGCGAACTGGCGAACTGGCGAACTGGCGAACTGGCGAACTGCGGCAACATCCATCCCCCCCATCGAACTCAACCTTTGCCACCCCTGCCTCCGCCCTCAACTCTCGCGCTGAAACGCAGAGAGGGCGCCGGTGGATTGCCACCGACGCCCTCTCGAACTTACTTCATTCGCGGAAGCTGCGCCCTGCTTGGCCGGACAGGGGCAAAGCCCCTGTCGTCGGACGCGGCTTCTGGCCGCGCCGGCCGGTCCGACCGCCAAGTGCTCGGCCGTAGCTTGCGCTACGGCCTTCGCGCGGTCGTACTCAGATGTGTATCGGCTTGCCCTGTACCGCCATCGCCGCCTCTTTAATGGCCTCGGCATGCGTCGGATGCGCATGACAGGTGTAGGCGATGTCTTCGCTGGTCGCGCCGAATTCCATTGCGATGGCGGCTTCGGCGATCAGCGTTCCCGCCAGCGACGAGACGATCCAGACGCCGAGGACGCGGTCGGTCTTGGCGTCGGCGATGATCTTCACGAAGCCGTCGGTGTCGCGGTTGGTCTTGGCGCGGCTGTTGGCGGCGAACGGGAACTTGCCGACCTTGATCTCGGTCTTTTCCTTCGCCGCTTCCTCGGTCAGGCCGACGCCGGCGATCTCGGGCATCGTGTAGACGACGCTCGGGATGACGTCCTCGTTGACGATGCCGGTCTGGCCGGCAATGTTTTCCGCGACCGCGACGCCCTCGTCCTCGGCCTTGTGCGCGAGCATCAGGCCGGGGATGCAGTCGCCGATCGCCCAGACGCCGTCGACCTTGGTGCGGAACGAGTGATCGGTCTCGATCTGGCCACGCTTGTTGAGGTCGAGGCCGATGGCTTCGAGGTTGAGGCCGTCGACGTTCGCTTTCCGCCCGATCGAGACGAGCACCGCGTCGGCGGTCAGCGTCTCGGATGCGCCACCCGCGGCGGGCTCGACGGTGACGGTCGCGACGCCGTTATCGACGGTCACGCCGGTGACCTTGGTCGAGAGCTTTAGCTCCATGCCCTGCTTCTTGAAGAGCTTGGCGGTTTCACGACGCACTTCGCCGTCGAAGCCGGGGAGGATCTGGTCGACGAACTCGACGACCGTGACCTTCGCGCCGAGGCGACGCCAGACGGAGCCGAGTTCGAGGCCGATCACGCCGCCGCCGATGACGACCATGTGCTCGGGGACCTTGGGGATCTCAAGCGCGCCGGTGCTGTCGACGACGGTCTTCTGGTCGACCTCGACGCCGGGGAGCGGCATGACCGACGAACCGGTGGCGATGACGATGTTCTTCGCGGTGACCTTCTGGCCGGCGATCTCCACCGTGTGCGCGTCCTGGAACGCGGCCTTGCCCTTGAGCCAGGTCACCTTGTTCTTCTTGAACAGGAATTCGACGCCGCCGGTCAGTTCCTTGACGGCCTTGGCCTTCTCGGCGTGCATCTGGTCGAGGTTGAGCGTGACGTCCTGGAAATCGATGCCGAACTTGGTGAGGTGGCCGCCCTTGGCCTCCTCGTAGATCTCCGACGCATGGAGCAGCGCCTTGGACGGGATGCAGCCGACGTTGAGGCAAGTGCCGCCGAGCGTCTCGCGGGACTCGGCACAAGCGGTGCGCAGGCCGAGCTGCGCGGCACGGATCGCCGCGACATAACCGCCGGGGCCCGCACCGATCACGAGGACGTCATAGTCGTAGTCAGCCATGTTATGCTCCAGCGGGGAACGGCTTACTGCGTTCGCCGTCCTTGGTTATCGTTGTGATGTGGCCTTCGAAGCCACCACCGGCCAACACTGCGATCAGGCGGTCGGCGATGGCATCCGGATGCACGCGGTTCAGTCGATTATATAGTATCGCGCGGGGCGCAGGGTAACCACGGTTGAAGATCAGGTCGCCGAAGTCGCGGTCGTCCGTGACCAGGATCAGCGTCGCGATGTCGTCGCGCGCCAGTATCTCCGGATCCTTGGCGCCGCGCGATGTTTCCCGGATCCATTCGACGGCGTGACCCGCACTGCGCAATCGCGCGACGACAACCGGATGCTGGTTTTCGTCGGCGAGCAGATGCACCCGTCAGGCCGCTTTGCGCTGCGCCGCGACCGTCGAGTCGACCAGCAGGTCTCGCGCGAACGCGATTGCTGCACGGACGTCTTCCTCGGTGATATGATCGAAGGCGGCGAGAACATCGGTGATGCTCGCACCGTCTTCGAAATATTCGAGGATCAGCTCGACCGATATCCGCGTTCCCTTGACCACGGGCTTGCCGCCCAGGATCTCCGGGTCCGAATGGATATGATCGCGCCAGTTCATCGCTACCTCACAGGTCGATCAGGATACGGGTCGGATCCTCGATAGCATTTTTCAGCGCGACCAGGAACGTCACGGCTTCGCGGCCGTCGATCAGGCGGTGGTCGTAGCTGAGCGCGAGGTACATCATCGGGCGGATGACGATCTGGCCGTTGACGACGACCGGGCGTTCCTCGATGCGGTGAAGGCCGAGCACGGCGGACTGTGGCGGGTTGATGATCGGGGTCGACATCAGCGAGCCGAACACGCCGCCGTTCGAGATCGTGAAGGTGCCGCCCTTCATCTCGTCCATCTTGAGCGCGCCTTCCTTGGCGCGCTTGCCGAAGTCGCCGATCGTCTTTTCGATCGTCGCGACCGACATCTGGTCGGCATCGCGGATCACGGGGACGACGAGGCCGCCCGGCGAAGAGACCGCGACCGAGATGTCGGCGTAATCGTGATAGACGATGTCATCGCCGTCGATCGACGCGTTGACCGACGGAATGTCGCGCAGCGCCATCGTCGCGGCCTTCACGAAGAAGCCCATGAAGCCGAGGCGGACACCGTGCTTCTTCTCGAACAGGTCCTTGTACTTGGCGCGCGCCTCGATCACCGCGGTCATGTCGACGTCGTTGAACGTCGTCAGCATGGCCGCCGTGTTCTGCGCTTCCTTGAGGCGCTTGGCGATCGTCTGGCGGAGGCGCGTCATGCGCACGCGCTCCTCGCCGCGACCCGATGCGGCGGCGGGGGCTGCGGCCGGAGCGGGCGCTGCGGCGGGCGCCGGTGCGGGCTTGCTCGACGCGGCGGCGGTCACGTCTTCCTTGGTGATGCGACCATCGCGGCCGGTGCCCTTGACGGTGCCGGGGTCGACGCCGTGCTCGAGCACCGCGCGGCGGACCGACGGGGAGAGTGCTGCGGGGGAGTCGCTGGTGCCGGCGCCGGGCTGGTCGCCGTAACCCGCGCCGGACTCGTCCTTGGCGGGTGTCGAGGGCGTTGCCGTCGCGGCGGGTGCGGGCGCAGGAGCCGACGCGGCGGCGCCGTCACCGGAATCGATCGTGGCGAGCATCGCGCCGACCTGCACGGTGTCGCCGACGGCGACCGCGTGCTGGCCCATGACGCCGGCGACCGGCGACGGGACCTCGACCGAGACCTTGTCGGTCTCGAGGCTGGCGATCGGCTCGTCGACCGCGACGGGGTCGCCGGGCTGCTTCAGCCACTCGCCGAGGGTGGCTTCGGTGATCGATTCACCCAGGACGGGGACGGTGACTTCGGTTGCCATGGTGTCTGCCTACTTCCTTGTGTCCCCGCGAAGGCGGGGACCCAGACTGGGCCCCCGCCTTCGCGGGGGAACAGAGTTGATTACGATGCGCGGGTGCGGCGGATTTCGTCGCGGACGGAGTGGCCGAGCGCGTCGGCGACGAGCGCGCCCTGTTCGGCCTGGTGACGCTTCATCAAGCCGGTCGCGGGCGATGCCGAGGCGTTGCGCCCGGCGTAGCGCGCGCGCTTCACGCGGGAGTCGACCGTTGCCAGCGCCTCCTCGATCAGCGGCTCGACGAAGAACCAATAGCCGTTGTTCTTCGGCTCTTCCTGCGCCCAGACGATCTCTTCCAGGTTCGGCATCCGGGCGACGCGCTCGGCGATAGGGTTGCCGGGGAAGGGATAGAGCTGTTCGACGCGGACGATCTGCGTGTCCGTGTCGCCCGCCGCGTCGCGTGCCTCGATCAGGTCGTACGCGACCTTGCCGGTGCACAGGACCAAACGCTTCGTGTCGACGTCGGCGGCCGGATTGGTATCCGACAACAGGCGGCGGAAGTGGCTGTCGCCCTGGAAATCCTCCGCGTTCGACACCGCCAGCTTGTGCCGCAGCAACGACTTGGGCGTCATCACGATCAACGGCTTGCGGAAGTTGCGGTGCATCTGGCGGCGAAGCAGGTGGAAATAGTTCGCCGGGCTGGTGCAGTTCGCGACCTGGATGTTGTCGTCGGCGCACGATTGCAGGAAGCGCTCGGGACGTGCCGAGCTGTGCTCAGGCCCCTGCCCTTCATAGCCGTGCGGGAGCAGCATCACGAGACCGTTGGCGCGAAGCCACTTCGACTCGCCGGACGTGATGAACTGATCGATCATGATCTGCGCGCCGTTGACGAAATCGCCGAACTGCGCCTCCCAGAGGACGAGCGTCTTCGGGTCGGCGAGCGCATAGCCATACTCGAACCCGAGCACGCCGTATTCGCTGAGCGGGCTGTCGAGCACTTCGAAGCGGCCGTGCTCGATCTCCTGCAACGGCACGTATTTGTGCTCGTCGGTCTGGTCGACCCAGACCGCATGGCGCTGCGAGAAGGTGCCGCGGCCCGAATCCTGGCCGGACAGACGGACGCCGTAGCCTTCCGACAGCAGGCCGCCGAATGCGAGCGCCTCGCCGGTCGCCCAGTCGAAGCCCTTGCCCGACTTGAACATCTCGCGCTTGGCATCGATCACGCGGTTGAGCGTCTTGTGGATCTTCACGCTGTCGGGGATCGTCGTCAGCGTGCGGCCGAGCGAGTCGAACAGCTTCGTGCTGAGGCCGGTCTCGACGTTGCGACGGGCAGAGCCTCCGTCCGTGGGCGCGCTGAGGCCGGTCCAGCGACCGCCGAACCAGTCGGCCTTGTTCGGCTTGTACGAGGACCCGGCTTCGAACTCACCCTCGAGACGGAGCGTGAACTGCTTCACGTTCTCGTCGATCCAGGGCTGGTCGATCACGCCTTCCTTGATCAGGCGATCGCCGTAGACCGAGCTGACGCCGGGGTGCTTGCGGATGATGTCGTACATCAGCGGCTGCGTGAAGGACGGCTCGTCGCCCTCGTTGTGGCCGAAGCGACGATAGCACCACATGTCGATGACGATGTCGCGGTGGAACTTCTGGCGGAATTCCATCGCCATCTTGGTCGCGAAGGTGACCGCCTCGGGATCGTCGCCATTGACGTGGAAGACGGGCGCCTGGACGCCCTTGGCGACGTCCGACGGGTAAGGCGACGAGCGCGCGAACTGCGGCGAGGTCGTGAAGCCGACCTGGTTGTTGATGATGAAGTGGACGCAGCCGCCGGTGTTGTAGCCGCGGATGCCCGAGAAGCCGAGGCACTCCCAGACGATCCCCTGCCCCGCGAACGCCGCGTCGCCGTGGATCAGCACGGGCAGGCTCGCCACGTGATCCTTGAGATCGTTGTTGAGCGTCTGGATCGCGCGCGTCTTGCCGAGCACGACCGGGTCGGCGGCCTCGAGATGCGACGGGTTGGCGACCAGGCTCATATGAACCTTGTGGCCGTCGAACTCGCGATCGGTGCTGGTGCCGAGGTGATACTTCACGTCGCCCGAACCGCCGATGTCGTCGGGATTGGCCGAACCGCCGGCGAATTCGTGGAAGATCACGCGCAACGGCTTGGCCATCACGTTGGCCAGCACGTTGAGGCGACCGCGATGCGCCATGCCGATGACGAGCTCGCGCACGCCCATCTGGCCGCCGTACTTGATGACGGACTCAAGCGCGGGGATCATCGATTCACCGCCGTCGAGCCCGAAGCGCTTCGTGCCGACATATTTCTTGCCGAGGAACTTCTCCCACTGCTCGGCCTGGATCACCTTGTTGAGGATCGCCTTCTTGCCGTCGGTGGAGAATTCGATCGCCTTGTCCTGGCCCTCCATGCGCTCCTGGAGGAAGCGGCGCTCCTCGACGTCGGAGATGTGCATGTATTCGAGGCCGACATTGCCGCAGTAGTTCTTGCGCAACGTGTCGACGAGCTCGCGGATCGTGGCCCATTCATAGCCCATCGTGCCGCCGAGATAGACCTTCCGATCGATGTCGGCGTCGGAGAAGCCGTGATATTCGGTCTTCAGGTCCTCGGGCATCTCGCGCTTCGAGAGGCCGAGCGGATCGAGGTTCGCGGCGAGGTGACCACGGACGCGGTAGGTGCGGACGAGCAGCTGCGCGCGGATCGCGTCGGCGGCGGCCTTGGCGATCTCTTCCTTCGAGACGGGGGCGGGTGCCGCTGCTGCGGGAGCGGGCTTGCCACCCTTTGCGGGCTTGGGCGCGGGCTCCATCTGGGTCGGATCGAGCGCTGCGGTCAGGTCATCCGTGGTGGTGAGCGGCCAGCGGGCGCTCTCCCAGCTCGGGCCCTGCGCGGAACCTTCGAGACCCTCGAAGAACGCGCGCCAACCGGATTCGACCGAGGCCGGGTCCGCGTTGAACTTGGCGTAGAGCGTCTCCACGAACGCCGGGCTGACGCCGGCTGCGATATCGCTGAAATCCTGGCCTTCGTAGCCCATCGTTCTCGTCCTAGCCGCTATGAATTTCGTCATCCCGGGCTCGACCCGGGACCCAGAGTTACGGGCGGCGCGCTGGCAACCCTGGATCCCGGGTCAAGCCCGGGATGACGACATGTTCAGCCCTTCAACACGCTCAGCAGCGTCTCGCCGAGCAGGCTGGGGCTTTCCGAGACCTTGATCCCGGCAGCTTCCATCGCCGCGATCTTGCTCTCCGCGTCGCCCTTGCCGCCCGACACGATCGCGCCGGCATGGCCCATGCGACGGCCCGGAGGCGCCGTACGACCGGCGATGAAGCCTGCCATCGGCTTCGACCGACCGCGCTTGGCTTCGTCGCGGAGGAACTGTGCCGCCTGCTCTTCTGCGTCGCCGCCGATTTCGCCGATCATGATGATCGACTGGGTCTCGTCGTCGGCGAGGAACAGCTCGAGCACGTCGATGAAGTTCGTGCCGTTGACCGGATCGCCACCGATGCCGACCGCGGTCGTCTGACCAAGGCCTGCGTTCGACGTCTGGAACACCGCCTCATAGGTGAGCGTGCCTGAACGGCTGACAACGCCGACCGAACCCTTCTTGAAGATCGAGCCGGGCATGATGCCGATCTTGCACTCGCCGGGGGTCAGCACGCCGGGGCAGTTCGGACCGATGAGCCGCGACTTGGAGCCCGACAGCGCGCGCTTGACCTTGACCATGTCGAGCACAGGAATGCCCTCGGTGATCGCGACGATCAGCTCGATCTCGGCATCGATCGCCTCGAGGATCGAATCGGCGGCGAAGGGGGGCGGCACGTAGATAACCGACGCGGTCGCACCGGTCATCGCCTTGGCCTCGGCGACGGTGTTGTAAACGGGGAGGTCGAGGTGCGTGGTGCCGCCCTTGCCAGGCGTGACGCCGCCGACCATCTGCGTGCCGTATTCCAGCGCCATCTTGGTGTGGAAGCTGCCGGTTTCGCCGGTCATGCCCTGGGTGATGACCTTGGTGTTCTTGTCGACGAGGATGCTCATCTAGTGCTCCTTGTGTCCCCGTTGGGGAACAGGATTAAAACAGTGACTCGAACAGGTCGTTCCAGTCGGGGTTCATTCGTTCGATCTCGGACAGTTTCCACTGCCGGTTCCACTTCTTCATCTGAAGTTCGCGCAGGCGCGCGTTGTCCAGATCGTCATGCACTTCATACCAAACTAGAAGTTTGCAGTGGTGCTTTTTCGTGAAACCGATGATCAGGCCGTTACGATGCTGGTAGGATCGTGCGGCGAGGTCGCTGGTGACACCGAGATAAATCGTTCCGTTGCGCCGGCTCGCCATCATGTAGACGTAGCCGGCTATGTTCACCGTCCGCTTCCTTGTTTCCCCGCGAAGGCGGGGACCCAGTCTGGGCACCCGCCTTCGCGGGTGAACAAGGAAGCAGGGCGGGAGGTCACCTTAGTTCAGCGAACCATCGATACCTTTGCACGCCACGATCAGCTCCTTCACCGCATCGACCGACACCGTGAGGTTCTGCTTGGCTTCGTCGTCCAGCTTGATCTCGACGATCTTCTCGACGCCGCCAGCCCCGATCACCACCGGCACGCCGACGTACAGATCGGTAAGGCCGTACTCGCCCGACACATACGCCGCGGCCGGAAGCACGCGCTTCTGGTCGTACAGATACGCCTCGGCCATCGCGATGCCGCTGGTCGCCGGCGCGTAATAGGCCGAGCCGGTCTTCAGCAGCGCGACGATCTCGCCGCCGCCGCCGCGCGTGCGCTTGACGATCGCGTCGATCTTTTCCTGGCTCGACATGCCCATCGCGATGAGATCGGGAACCGGGATACCCGACACGGTCGAGTAGCTGATGACCGGGACCATCGTGTCGCCGTGGCCGCCGAGCACGAAGCTGGTGACGTCCTTGACCGAGACCTTGAACTCGTCGGCGAGGAAGTGGCTGAAGCGTGCCGAGTCGAGCACGCCGGCCATGCCGACGACCATGTGGTGCGGGAGGCCCGAGAATTCGCGGAGTGCCCACACCATCGCGTCGAGCGGGTTGGTGATGCAGATCACGAACGCGTCGGGGGCGTTGGCCTTAATGCCCTCGCCGACCGCCTTCATGACCTTGAGGTTGATGCCGAGCAGGTCGTCGCGGCTCATGCCGGGTTTGCGGGCTACACCGGCGGTGACGATGATGACGTCCGCGCCGGCGATGTCGGCGTAGTCGTTCGAGCCGGTGATCTGCGAGTCGAAGCCTTCGACCGGGCCGCACTGCGACAGGTCGAGCGCCTTGCCCTGGGGGATGCCCTCGGCGACGTCGAACAGGACGATATCGCCAAGGCCCTTGAGTGCTGCGAGGTGCGCGAGCGTACCGCCGATGTTACCGGCGCCGATCAGCGCGATCTTCTTGCGAGCCATTCCAATCCGTCTCCGTCTGATGTGCGGGGTGATTGGTGACGCCGGTTACGCGCATTATCCCGCTACGGCAACCGCTAAAAGGACAAAAGCGGGTTGTTATTGCAAGTGGTTCGCATGTGCATTAAGCTTACCTCTGCCGTCATCCTGACGAAAGTCAGGACCCAGAGCCGCGAATGGCGCGGTCGGTATCCTGGGTCCTGACTTTCGTCAGGATGACGGAGTGGGTGTGTCAGAGGTGCCCTTCAGCCAAGTATTCCTCGGACCGCATCTCTTCGAGGCGGCTGATCGTACGGTCGAACTCGAACCTGCCATCGCCGCTTTCGTAGAGGTCGCCGGGTTGCGCATCGGCGGCGGCGAGGAGCTTCACCTTGTGCTCGTACAGCGCGTCGATCAACGCGACGAACCGCGCCGCCTCGTTGCGGTTCTCGGGGCCGAGCTTGGGGATGCCGACCAGGATGACGGTGTGGAACTTCCGCGCGATGGCGAGATAGTCGGCCACGCCGCGTGCCTCTCCGCACAGCTTCTTGAAGCTGAACACCGCGACGCCCTTGAGGGATTTCGGCACACGCAGGGTTCGACCCTGTACGATGAGGTCCTCGGCGGGGACGTGCTCGCTATCGTCGGTCGAGAAGTCGGTGAGGCGGAAGAATGCGGCGGAGAGCTGCGCGGTCGCCTCGGGGCCGTTGGGAACGAGCCAGGTGTCCTGGCTGCCGAGACGGTCGCGGCGATAGTCGACCGGGCCGTTGAGCGGGAGCACGTCGAGGCGCTGCTCGATGGTCGCGATGAAGGGCAGGAAATGCTCGCGGTTGAGGCCGTTCTTGTAGAGATCGGCGGGCGGGCGGTTGGACGTAGTGACGATCGTCACGCCGGAATCGAGCAGCGAGGTCACCAGCCGCGACAGGATCATCGCGTCGGGGCTGTTGGTGACCATCATCTCGTCGAACGCGAGCAGCCTCGTCTCGTCGGCGATCGCGGTGGCGACGGGGACGATCGGGTCGCCGACTTCCTTGCGGCGCTCGGCGGCGATGCGCGCGTGGACCTCGAGCATGAACTCGCCGAAATGCACGCGGCGTTTCTTCTCGACGGGCGCGTTGGCGAAGAACAGGTCCATCAGCATGGACTTGCCGCGGCCGACTCCGCCCCACAGGTAGACGCCGCGGGGGTCTGGTTTCTTGGAGAAGCGGGCGAAGAAGCCGGTGGATTTGGGGGCGGCGAGTTCGGTGGCCAGGGTGTTGAGGCGCGCGGCGGCGGCGGCTTGTTCCGGGTCGGGGCGGAGTTCGCCCGAGGCTACGAGCGCCTCATAGGCCTTGAGTACAGTCATTTCCGTTCCCCCGCGCAGGCGGGGGCCCAGGCCCCCAGGCGTTGTGTTTCTGACTCCTGGACTCCCGCGTGCGCGGGAGAACAGTGAGTGCCGGTGCTATCTGGCAGTCGGCTTGCGGATCGTGGCCGAGAAGGCGGCGATCTTCGTTTCGTCGTCCCCTTGCACCACGAGACCCCGCAGGAACAAGAGGCGGCCGGTTTCCTTGAGCACCTCGACCTGCGCCTCGATCGGCTCGCCGATGCGGCCGCCGCCGATGAATTGCGTGTTGAGATCGAGCGTCACCGCGGTGCCGGCGGTGATCAGGCCGAAGCCTCGCGCGGCTGCGAACAGCGCGACGTCGATGAACGCGAGCAGCGCGCCGCCGTGGACGTTGTTCTGGAGGTTCGAATGGCGGTGCTCGGGGGTTATGCGGACGCGGACGGTGTGGCCGTCGACGCGGTAGAGCATCGGGCCGAGCAGCGTGTTGAAGCGGGTGGGGTCGGAGAGCGACCAACTGCGCCAGCCTGGGTTGGCTGGGTCTTCGGCTTCTACGAAATGGGGGGTGGTCAACAGCCTGTCCTTCGGAGGTTTGGAGAGCGCCACCCCCTCCCCGTTCGTCCTGAGCGAAGTCGAAGGATCTTGGGAAGCGTCATCACCCGCCCCGGGCCAGTGCTTCGACTTCGCTCAGCACGAACGGGAGAAGGCACGGCGACGGCGCAGTACCTCCCCCTCGCCAATCGAAGGGATCAGACGATCCGCTCGGCTTCCATCTTCTTGATCTCGGCGATCGCCTTGGCGGGGTTCAGCCCCTTGGGGCAGGCGTTCGCGCAGTTCATGATGGTGTGGCAGCGATACAGGCGGAACGGATCCTCGAGTTCGTCGAGACGCTCGCCGGTCATTTCGTCGCGGCTGTCGGCGAGCCAGCGATAGGCCTGCAACAGGATCGCCGGCCCCAAGAACTTGTCGGCGTTCCACCAGTAGCTCGGGCACGAGGTCGAGCAGCAGGCGCACAGGATGCACTCGTACAGGCCGTCGAGCTTCGAGCGGTCTTCCGGCGACTGGAGGCGCTCCTTGCCCGAGGGCGGCGGGGTGACGGTCTGCAGCCACGGCTTGATCGACGAATATTGCGCGTAGAAATGCGTGAAGTCGGGGACCAGGTCCTTGATCACGTCCATGTGCGGCAGCGGCGTGATCTGGACCTCTCCCTTGCAATCCTCGATCGCGGTGGTGCAGGCCAGGCCGTTCTTGCCGTTGATGTTCATCGAGCACGAGCCGCAAATGCCCTCGCGGCAAGACCGGCGGAAGGTGAGCGAAGAGTCCTGCTCGCTCTTCATCTTGATCAGCGCGTCGAGCACCATCGGGCCGGTGTCGTCGAGGTCGAGCGCGAACGTGTCGTAGCGCGGGTTCTCGCCCGAGTCCGGATCGTAGCGATACACCTTGAACGATTTCAGACGCTTGCTGTCCCCCGAACCCTGGCTGGTCCCCCGATTGATGTGGGCGTGCTTGACGCCCTTCTTGACGACGCTGTTTTTCGGGAGCGAGAATTCGGCCATTGCGAGCGGTCCGTCCGTGGTGTGATTATAGGTTGTCAGAGCCGATACATGACAGGGGCCCTCCCCGCAAATCCTTAGCTTCGCGGGTGCAACATGGGATATCGGCAGATTGTCTGCCCTAAAGACAATGTTCTTGGCGGCGCCAAGTCCTTGATCCGATTACGCGATCGAACTCGCCGGCTGGGTCATGCCCTATTCCGATGATTGATCCGTCGCCGCGCGCGCCCACTTCGAGATCAGCGCTCAAGACGATGGCCTTCGTGCTTCGCCGGCGCCCGGAACCTCGACCATGAGCAATCTCACAGGCAAGAAGGCCCTCGTCACGGGCGGATCGCGTGGCATCGGCGCAGCGATCGCAAAGCGATTGGCGGCGGATGGCGCGGACGTCGCGATCACCTATGCGGGGAACGTGACGGCCGCAGAGGCGGTCGTTGCGGCGATCGAGGCGGATGGTCGCAAGGCGCATGCGTTCCAGGCGGACGGCTCCGATACCGACGCGCAGGCAGCCGTCGTCCAGCGTGCCGCGGCGGCGCTCGGCGGGCTCGACATCCTGGTCCACAATGCCGGTGTCGCGAACTTCGCACCGATCGCAGACGACAGCATCGCGCAGTATCAGCGGCAGTTCGGGCTGAACGTCGACGGCGTGTTCGCGGGAACGCTCGCGGCCGTTCCGTTGCTGTCCGACGGCGGGCGGATCATCATCATCGGCAGCGTCAACGCGCATTCGATGCCGACCGCAGGCGGTGCGGTGTACGGCGCGACCAAGGCTGCGGTCGCGGGCCTCGCGCGCGGTTGGGCACGCGATCTGGGGTCGCGCGGCATCCTGGTGAACGTGGTGCAGCCCGGGCCGGTCGATACCGACCTGAACCCGGCGGATGGCGACTTCGCGAAAATGCTCGTGCCGTTGATCGCGCTCGGGCGCTACGGGCGGGTCGAGGAAGTCGCCGCGCTGACCGCGTTCCTGGCGGGCGACGAGGCGAGCTTCATCACCGGCGCGACGATCGATATCGATGGCGGGTTTTCGATCTAAGCCATCCTGTTGCGTCATCCCGGACCTGTTCGGCGATTATCCCGTTCCGACCTGTAACGCTTCGTCATTGCCGCGGAGGCGGGGGGCAAGATGCTCCAATGGTCGCGATCGAATCGCGACGTTTGCCAGTATGGGTTCCCGCCTGCGCGGGAATGACGGGTAGATGTCTGGCGGTATGATTGCCGACCTGTTCGATGGATGCCGGAACGGGTCCGGGATGACGCGAGACCTCAGATGATGTCGAGGATCAGGCCGAGGTCGCGGGCCTCTTCGGCTTCGATGTACCAGTTGGACGGGGCTTTCGCCTTCAGGTCCTCGATGTCGACCTTCGAGCCCCTGACCAGATCCCGGAAACCTTCTTCCTGGATGTGAATCGAATCCTCAATCTCGTGGAGCTTGGCTTCGAGCGCGTAGCGGAGCGTGTTGAGCGGGCCGTTGAGCTCGATCGTGCTCTGCATCTGGCGCTCGTGGATCATCAGGCGGGTGTGGCGGGTGAAGAACCGGCTGTCGGCGGGAAAGGCGGACATGAACGTCGCACCCGCGGAGTAGACCGCGACTTTGCCGAGGAACAGCGTCTCGCGGCCGGTATATTCGCGAAGCAGGCGGATGGTGTCGCCCATCGCACGCGCCATTTCGGGGTCGCCGCCCAGCGTGGTGATCGAGACGACCAGCGGGCCTTCGGTCGGCGCGGCGACGAGTTGCGACTTGAAGCTGGCGTACATGTCGCCGTCGACCGGGCCGTGGAGCTGGATATGGGGAATGGCCAGCAACGGGTAGTTGCGGGCGTTCGAGGCGGGGGATGTGTCGGTCATGCGCGGCAAACTTTTGCGGACGCGGTGGGTTCCGAGAGGCCCGGAATATGCGCCTTGGCAGTTTGGCGTGACCTGTTCGGCGTGCTATGAAATGGTCATGATCGAAACCATCCATGCCGGCGCGACGGTGAGCATCAGCGACCTGAAGAAGAACCCGTCCGGCGTGATCGAGGCGGCGGGGGGATTTCCCGTGGCGGTGCTCAATCGCAATACGCCGGCCGCGTATCTGGTGCCGGCGGCGGCATGGGAAGAGTTGATGGACCGGCTCGAGGATGTCGAACTGGCCGAACTGGTGCGCGCGCGCGCCGACGAGGTGCCGGTCGTGGTGTCGCTTGGCGACCTATAGCCTCGCATTCCTGCCGAGCGCATTGCGGGAATGGGAGAAGCTTGGTGCCAATGTTCGCGAGCAGTTCAAGGCGAAGCTGACCGAGCGGTTGGGCGCGCCGCATATCGCGAGTGCGCGGCTGAGCGGGATGACCGGGTGCTACAAGATCAAGCTGCGGGCCGCGGGGTACCGGCTGGTGTACCGATTCGATGATGGGCTGGTGACGGTGATCGTCGTGGCGGTCAAGCGGCGGGATCGTAACCTGGTTTACAAGATCGCGGCAGGGCGGATCGATTAGTCGTCGGCGTTGCGCCTGAAGCTTGTTTCCCCGCGAAGGCGGGATCCAGACTGGGCTCCCGCCTTCGTGGGAGAACAGGGAGGGGCAGACGGTGTTACGCGTCTCGCGTCAGGCGCTTGTACTGGAGGATCCAGCCTACCAAGCCGCCTGGCACCCCGCCGACGAGCGAGAAGAGCGCGTAGAAGGTGATCGCTATCTTCTGGGGTTCTTCGCCGACACCGCGGGGTTCGATGCCGAACACATAGATCGCGGTCAGGATCGCGACGACCACCGGCCAGAGGAAGCCGGCAATCATCGGTTGGAAGCGCGTCAGGAGCCCCACCGCGACGGGCACCAGGAACCCGATCGCGATGATGGCCCAGGTCATCGAAATATCCGCTTCATCAGTATACCCGCTTCTTGGGCTTGATGTAGTCGATGTCGTCGGTGAGCGTGTAGTCGTGGACTGGGCGGAAATCGATCTTGGTCTCGCCGCCCTTGCCACCCCAGCCGTTGAAGGTGGTGATGGTGTGCTTCATCCAGTTCGCGTCGTCGCGCTCGGGGAAATCCTCGTGCATGTGCGCGCCGCGCGACTCGGTGCGGTTAGCTGCCGAGTTCATCGTCACGACCGCCTGACCGATCAGATTGTCGAGCTCCATCGTCTCGACCAGATCGGTGTTCCAGATCATGCTGCGATCCTTCACCGCGACGTCGGTCATCCGGCTGTAGATCCCGGCCATCTTCTCGACGCCCTGGTTCAGCAGTTCGGTGTCGCGGAACACCGCGCAATGCTTCTGCATGGTCTGCTGCATGTCGAGACGGATCTGCGCGGTCGGCGAGCCGCCGCTTGCGTTGCGGAAATGGTCGAGACGCGTCAGCGCGAGATCCTCGGAACCCTTGGGAAGCGGCGCGTGCGCCGTACCGGGCTTCAGCGTGTCCTTGATCCGCAGGCCGGTCGCGCGGCCGAACACCACGAGATCGATCAGGCTGTTCGAGCCGAGGCGGTTGGCGCCGTGGACCGAGACGCACGCTGCCTCGCCGACCGCGAACAGGCCGGGGACGACCGCGTCGGGGTTGCCGTCGACGAGGTTGACGACCTCGCCGTGGAAGTTGGTCGGGATGCCGCCCATGTTGTAGTGCACGGTCGGCGTGACCGGCAGCGGCTGGCGCGTGAGATCGACGCCGGCGAAGACTTTCCCAGTCTCGGTGATGCCCGGCAGGCGCTCGGCCAGCACCTTGGGATCGATGTGATCGAGATGCAGGAAGATGTGGTCGCCGTTCTTGCCGACGCCGCGGCCTTCGCGCATTTCGAGCGCCATCGAGCGGCTGACGACGTCGCGCGAGGCGAGGTCCTTCGCCGACGGGGCATAGCGCTCCATGAAGCGCTCGCCCTCGGAGTTGGTCAGATACCCGCCCTCACCGCGTGCGCCCTCGGTGATGAGAACGCCCGCACCGTAGATGCCGGTCGGGTGGAACTGGACGAACTCCATGTCCTGCAGCGGCAGGCCGGCGCGGAGCACCATCGCATTGCCGTCGCCGGTGCAGGTGTGCGCCGAGGTCGCCGAGAAATAGACGCGGCCGTAGCCGCCGGTGGCGAGCACGGTCTGGTGGCTGCGGAAGCGGTGGATCGAGCCGTCTTCCATGCACAGCGCGATGACGCCGCGGCAGACGCCGTTTTCCATGATCAGGTCGAGCGCGAAATACTCGACGAAGAAGTCCGTGTTGTACTTCAGGCTCTGCTGGTACAGCGCGTGGAGCATGGCGTGGCCGGTGCGATCGGCGGCGGCGGCGGTGCGCTGGACCGGAGGCCCCTCGCCCATGTTCTGCATGTGGCCGCCGAACGGACGCTGATAGATCGTGCCGTTCTCGTTACGGCTGAACGGCATGCCGGCATGTTCCAGCTCGTACACCGCCTGCGGGGCCTCGCGGCAGAGATACTCGATCGCGTCCTGGTCGCCTAGCCAGTCGGAACCCTTGACGGTGTCGAACATGTGCCAGGTCCAGTGATCCGGCGAGTTGTTGCCAAGCGACGCGGCGATGCCGCCCTGCGCGGCAACGGTGTGGCTGCGGGTCGGGAAGACCTTGGTGATGCACGCGGTCTTCAGGCCGCTCTCGGCGATGCCCATCGTCGCACGCAGGCCGGACCCGCCGGCACCGACGACGACCGCATCATAGGTATGATCGATGATCTTGTAGGCTGCAGACATTACGCGGGAGCTCCGGAGAAGGCGACCTTCAGGATCGCGAACAGGGCGATGCCGCCCAGCGTGAAGGTGAACAGGTTGAGGAGGATCATCGTCACGACACGGCTCTCGCCATGCTGGTAATCCTCGATCACGACCTGAAGACCGAGACGGAAGTGATAGAACACCGACAGGATCAGCAGCGCCATCGGCACCGCGACCCAGGCCGATTGCAGCCACAGATGGACCGCGGCGTAATCATAGCCGGGCATCCGCGCGACCGAGATCATCAGCCAGAGCATGAGGAACAGGTTCGAGCCCGCCGTCAGACGCTGCTGCCACCAGTGATGCGCGCCGTGCTTGGCGCTGCCCAGGCCGCGGACGCGACCGATTGCCGTACCCGAACCCATTACTTGATCCCCATGTAGAGCCAGAACACGACCGTCAGCGCGACCGAAGCAACCATCGTCGCGATCGCGCCCATCTTGTTCCGCTTCAGTTCGTAGCCGGCGCCGATATCGAGCACCATGTGGCGAATACCGGTCATCATGTGCTGGAACAGCGACAGCGTCAGCCCGACCGCGATGATATAGCCGAGGATGTTGAGCCGGCCGGTGTCGGTGGTGAACACGTCGACGAAGGTCGCATAGGCCTGATCGCCTGCGGCGATCGCGGCGAGCCACCAGACGAGCAGGATGCTGCCGACGGTCGCCATCCCGCTGCCGGTCACGCGGTGCAGGATCGAGACCAGCATGTGCGGGCCCCATTTATAGACCTGCAGATGGGGAGATAGCGGGCGTGCCGGGTTGCGCGATGCCAAGGGCGGAGTCCTCGAACCAGAAGATGACGAACCAAGAACAGCTTGGTCCAGAATATAGAGATCGGGCGACCTATTAGCCACCGCGTGCTGCGATGCAACCCATTGGGGGCGGTCCGATAACCCATGACACCGCTGGTCGGGCCGACTGAAATGATTGCAGGGTGACGATGACGGATCGCCGATCCCTAACCCGGCCTTAAGACATGCGGTGTAGCGGTGGCCCCCACAATCGATCCGGAGTCCACCGTCTTGACCACCACCGACCTGCCGGCCCCTGGCGCGATCGCGGCTTCCATCGACCTGATGGCCCGGTTGCGGGTGTTCGATTTCGACGGATCACTGAACGGCGCGAGCCGCGAAGTCTGGGCGGCGCTCGCCCCCGAGATCACGCATGTGTCCAAGGCGTATTGGGAACAGTGGCTGCGGTGCTTCTCCGATGAACGGATCTGGGCGCCGCACGAGACCGAGCAGATGATCGAGGTCGGCTGCACCTTCCTGCGCAACCGGTTCCTCGACACGAGCGGCCGCGCCTGGATCGAGTCGGTCGAGCGATCCGTTGCCGCCGCCTATGTCGCGGACGTCTCGCCGATGGCGCTGCTGTCGATGATCAGCGCAAGCGATCGTGCCGCGCTCGAAGTGCTGATGCGGCGCGTCGACCGGTCTGATCCCAAGCTGCCGGTCTACATCGATACGCTGATGCGTCTGTCCGCGCTGGAGGGCGAGATCACGGTCGCGATCTACAATGCCTACCGGACGCACTCGGCGCGGGTCGCGCGCGATACGCTGGCGGCGGAGTTCCGCGACGGCATCGCGGCGATGGTCGAGACGGCGACCGACGAAGGACACATGCTGCGCGAACAGGCGATGCGCAGTTCGGCATCCACCCGCGCGGTGCTGGGCAAGGCGAGCGAAGTCGCCGCCGCCGCCGAGCAATCCGCGGTGGCGATGCGCGAGGCCGCACAGACCGCCGCCGGGTTGATCCGCGCCATCGAGGATGCGCGGACCGAAGTGGAGGCTGCGGCCGAGATCGCCAACCGGGCTTCGGTGCAGGCGGGCCAGGCGGTCGGCATGTCCGAGACGCTCAGCGATCATGCCAAGTCGATCGAATCGATCCTCGGCCTGATCCGCGACATTGCCGGCCAGACCAACCTGCTCGCGCTGAACGCGACGATCGAGGCGGCGCGGGCCGGGGATGCAGGCCGTGGTTTCGCGGTGGTCGCGCAGGAGGTGAAGAGCCTCGCCAATCAGACCGCGCGCGCGACCGACGACATCGCCGCGAAGATCGCCGCGATCCAGTCGGCGACGCGGTCCACGGTCGATACCAATGCCTCGATCAAGTCGACGGTGGCCGAGGTGCAGGAGAGCGCCGACCGGATCCGCTATGCGATGGAGGCACAGGCGCAGACGGTGACCGCGATCACCGCGGCGGTCGACGAGACCGCGCTGGCCGCCGATTCGATGTCCACCACGATCGCCGCAATCCGCGAGGATACCGAAACGGTCGCCACCGAGATCGATGGTGTCGGTCGAGGCTTCGACGTGCTCGATACGCGCCTTGGCAACCTCAAGAGCAGCGCAGGCGATTTCGTTGCCAGGGTCGCGGCATAACCACCATTCAGGAGGGGGCGATGATCGAGCATAAGGATGAAGTTTTCCGCCGCCCCGTCCGAGAGGACGGTCGACAGACCGACTCCGACGGCGCTCGTGGCACGCGTAGCGCCCCCCGCAACTGGGGCGGAGACCAACGGTCGCTGCGTCAACGCATCCACGACTACGACTGGGACGGTTTGATCGAACCGTCCTGTGCCACACTCAATGCGCTACTCGAACCCGATGACCGCCGACAGATCGCCGAGACCTTCTGGCGACACTATCTCTCGCGGGAGTCGGCACAGCATATCCAGCGACATTTCACGCCCGCCCTGCTCGAACAGCGTATCACGTTGAGCGCCGACTATGTCCGGCTGAAATACGGCAGCCCTACCGACGATGCCTGGAAGGCGATGGCGATCAGCCATGCCGAGGATTCGCATCGCTCAGGCATCCCCCTGCCCGCGCTGCTCTCATCGCTGGCGTTTTCGCACAGTGTGACGCTGAACCTGGTCGCCGACCGGCTGGGTGCGGACATGTCGGCGATGCGAACGCTGAGCGATGTCGTGCAGCGGCTGGCGCTGCTCGAAGCGGACATCATGGCGTCGCATCTCGGCGCGAGCGATGCGGAGGCGTCACGGGTCGAACGACAAACGCGCGCAACCGAATTTCGCGGCAGCATCGCGGCGTCGATCGAGCATACCGCCGCGCTGGGCGCACGGATCCGGGTGCAAGCGGCGGGCGCATCGGCCTCGGCTCGCGGGATGCTGGGCAAGGCAAGCGAAGTGGCGGCGGCGGCCGAGCAATCCGCCGTGGCGATGCGTGAGGCGGCGCGGACCACCGCCGGACTGATCCGCGCCATCGAGGATGCCCGGACCGAGGTGGAGGCAGCGACCGAAATCGCCGACCGTGCCTGTGCGCAGACCGGCGAGGCGGTCGGCGTATCCGAAGCGCTGAGCGAGCATGCCCAGTCAATCGAATCCATCCTGGGGTTGATCCGCAGCATTGCCGGGCAGACCAACCTGTTGGCGCTGAACGCGACGATCGAAGCGGCGCGGGCGGGCGATGCCGGGCGCGGATTTGCGGTGGTGGCACAGGAGGTGAAATCACTCGCGAGCCAGACCGCGCGGGCGACCGACGATATCGCCGCGAAGATCGCCGCGATCCAATCGGCGACGGCGGCAACGGTCGCGACCAACGCCGGGATCAAGTCCACCGTGACCGAGGTGCGGCATAGCGCCGAGCGGATCCGGCACGCGATGGAGGCGCAGGCGCACACGGTGACCGCGATCACCGCAGCGGTCGACGAGACGGCATTGGCGGCGGACTCGATGTCCACGACGATCGCGACGATCCGCGCGGATACCGACGCCGTAGCGGTGGAGATCGACCAATTGGGCCACGCGTTCGGCGATGTCGACGATCAGTTGAATGTGTTGCGTGGCGCAGCGGATGGGTTTTCCGCCAGCGTGGCTTGAGCCGGGCTCTTCGGTTTTGCGGGCCGGCCTTGGGTGACGAACGCGGGTCGCCGCGTTAAGGCCGGTCCATGACTATTCTTCTTACCGGCTCCAGCCGCGGTATCGGCGCGGCTATTCATGCGGCCCTGACCGACGCGGGCGCTTCCGTCATCGGGCATGGGACCGCTAGCGGTATTCCGGCCGACTTCAGCGATCCTGCGGGGCCGACTGCGTTGTGGAACGCGGCACTGGAGCAAGCTGGCGGTACGATCGATGTGCTGATCAACAATGCGGGCGTTTTCGAGGCGGCGCCGCTCGCCGACGACGACTGGACCGCGCAGTGGGAGCGGACGATGCGGATCAACCTGACCGCTTCGGCCGAGCTTTGTCGGTTGGCGGTGCTGCATTGGCAGGCGCGCGGGGTTGGCGGTCGGATCGTCAATATCGCGAGCCGGGCCGCCTATCGCGGGGATTCGCCGGCGCATTGGCATTATGCCGCGTCGAAAGCGGGGATGGTGGCGATGACCAAGACGATCGCTCGCGGGTATGCTCGGGAGGGGATCCTCGCGTTTGCAGTGTGTCCGGGGTTCACGATGACCGGGATGGCGGAGGATTATCTGTCGAGCCGTGGCGGCGATGCGTTGCTGGCGGACATTCCGCTCGGGCGGGTCGCGGCGCCTGATGAGATCGCGGCGGCGGCGAAATTTCTGGCGTTGGAGGCGCCGGCTTCGATGACGGGGTCGGTGATCGACGTGAACGGGGCGAGCTATGTCCGATAGTTGGAAGCTCACCCTCCCCTGCACGCGCGCGGAGGCGGAGGCGATCGATGCGAGCGACGACCTGACGATCGACGGTGTGTTGATGACCACCGAGGAGATCGAGGACGACGTCGAGTCCTGGCGGCTCGATGCGTATTTCGAACATGAGCCGGCGGCCGACACGGTCGCGGCGGTGCGCGCGCTGGTGCCTAGCGCGGTGGGGGCCGAGATCGCGGTCGAGCGGTTGGGCGATGCAGACTGGGTTACGATGAGCCAGGCTGGGCTGGAGCCTTTGTCGGTTGGGGGGTTCTTCGTGCATACCGGCGCGCATTCGGGCGCGGTGCCGGCGGACAAGCGGGCGTTCCTGATCGAGGCGAGCCGGGCGTTCGGGACGGGGCATCATGAGACGACCAGCGGGTGTCTGGCTATGCTGGACGGGTTGGCAGGGGCCGACTTTGCGAACGTGATCGATATCGGGACGGGGACTGGGTTGCTGGCGTTTGCGGCGGCGCATCTCTGGCCTGCGGCCAGGGTGATGGGGACGGATATCGATCCGGTCTCGATCGATGTGACGGCGGAGAATGCGGCGCTCAATGGTGTCGAGGGGATCGATCTGGTTGTGGCGGATGGTACGCTGGACGAGACGATCGTGGTGCAGGCGCCGTATGATCTGGTGATCGCGAACATTCTGGCGGGGCCGCTGGTGTCTATGGCGCCGGAGATTGCGTCTATTTCGGATGTTGGGGCGACGATCGTGCTGGCCGGGTTGCTGGAGACGCAGCGGGCCGGGGTTGTCGCGGCGTATGAGGGTTGTGGGTGTTTGCTCGAGGCTGTCGACCGGCGGGGGGATTGGAGCGTGCTTCGGTTGCGCGCTGGGGCGGAGAGGTTCGTGGCGGAGGGGCCGTTCGATCCCAAGGGGCGTGATGGGTGGGCGTTGGATATTTGAGGTAGCCGATATCTAGGGGCTGCCCTTCCCCCAAGAAGGATGTTCCCCCGCGAAGGCGGGGGTCCAGTCTGCGCCCCCGCCTTCGCGGGGGAACATGTTTGGAAGCGTTGCACTCACCCCACTTCCGGCACCACCCCGGCGGAGGCCGGGGTGGTGCTTCTGGTTTAAGCGCCGAGTTTCGCGTTCGCGTAATCCTGCGTGCCCTCGGTAATCACCACATCGCCCGGCTCGATCCGCGCGACGGGGATATCCGGGAGCGCCTTCAGTTCCTCGTACAGCGGCGCGAAGTCGGTCTCTACCGTCAGCCTGAGCAACTCCTCGAAGCTCGGAATGACGAAGTAGTTCTGCTGGAAATCGTCGATCCGGTACTCTGTGCGCATCACGCGCGCGAGATCGAGCGCGATCCGGTTGGGGCTTGGGTCGTCCAAGGCAAACCGCGTTTCTGCGTAGCTGGAGACGATGCCCGAGCCGTAGATGCGCAGGCCTTCGGGTTCCGCGATCAGGCCGAACTCGACCGTGTACCAGTAGAGCCGGCCGAGATACTTTAGCGCGTCCAGCCCCAGCGCGCGCTGGCCACCACGGCCATAGGCGGCGAGATAGTCGGCGAAGACCGGGTCGGCGAGCATCGGCACGTGGCCGAACACGTCGTGGAAGACGTCGGGTTCCTGCAGATAGTCGAGCTGGTCCGGACGGCGGATGAAGTTGCCGGCGACGAACCGCCGGTTTGCCATGTGATCGAAGAACACGTCGTCGGGGACGAGGCCGGGGACCGCGACCACCGACCAGCCGGTAAGCTTGGTCAGGCGTTCGGAGAGTTCCTCGAAATCGGGGATGCCGGGCTTCGACAGCTTCAATACATCGAGTCCGCGCAGCCAGGCGTTCGACGCGCGGCCGGGGAGCAGCTTCGACTGGCGCGCGAACAGCGTGTCCCAGGTCGCGTGATCCTCCGCGGTGTAATCCGCCCAGTTCTGCGGGATCGTCCAGTCGGGCGCGCCTTCGGGCGGGGTGCTCAGCACATGTGTGTCATTGGCCATGCGGCTGGTCTAGCATGACGGAATGAAGACGGAAACGCGCTGGGTTAAGTGGATTTTGTGGGCGATCGCGGCGGTGTTCGGGGTGATTGCGAGCTATGCGGTGGCGGGGCTGGTCGGCGGGTCGATCCCCAGCAATCGCGACTGGCGGGCGCCGGCCGAGGGGGTTCATATCTTCGTCGAGAGCAATGGCGTGCATACCTGGATCATCGTGCCGAAGGTCGCCGCGGGGGTGGACTGGCACCGGGTGGCTCGGGCGGAGGATCTTCGCGACCCCCGCTATGGCGCGTTCGATCATGTGGCGTTCGGGTGGGGGGAGAAGACGTTCTATCTGGAGACGCCGACCTGGGCGGACGTGAAGCTGCGGACCGTGGTTGCTTCGGCGGTCGGGAGTGATCGGACGTTGATGCATGTCGATCATCTGCCGAGGCCGCGTGCTGGGGATGGGGCTCGGGAGATCGTTGTGACGCCCGCGCAGTATCGGCGGTTGGCGGCGTATATCCGGGCGAGCTTTCGGAATGGGGGTGCGCGGTATCGGGGGTATGCGGGGTATGATGCGTTTTATGAGGCTAACGGGCGGTATAGCGCGGTGCGGACTTGTAATGCGTGGACGGGGGATGCGCTGCGGTTTGCGGGGGTGAAGGTGGGGGCTTGGACGCCGTTTCCGGTTACTGTGATGGGGTGGTTTTAGGGGGTGTCCTGTCCGCTAGTTTGTTCTCCCGCGAAGGCGGGAGTCCAGACTGGGCTCCCGCCTTCGCGGGAGAACAAGGAAGCAGAAGGAGCAGTTGTTTAGGCCACCACCCCGGCGGAGGCCGGGGCCCAATTGTCAGGCAGCGGTAACCGCGCGCAGTCCATCTTCAGCGACGTCCCCCAATTGGGCCCCGGCCTTCGCCGGGGTGGTAGTAAGGGGGGACGGGTATCAGGCCGCTCAGTTTCCCGCGCGGTAGTCCTGGTACTGGCCGCATTCCGAGCGCTGTGGGTCCTTCTTGCAGCGCTTCGCGAGTTCCTTGCGCTGCTTGCCCTCTGCGGCCTCCTGCTTGCGCATCTTCTTGCCGTAGTTGCGGTCCGATTCTTCCTGGCTGGTGGTGGTCCAGTCGACCGCCTTGCCGGCGACCTGGAACGGTGCCTTCACAATCGAGGTTGCGGTGCTGATGCAGCCACTTACGAGGAACGGCAGGACCGCGAGTACGGGAAGAACCTTACGCATTTACTTTACTCCTGCACGCGCCCGGTCGCGCGCCTGAGCCCCGTATAGCGGAAAGTCGGTGAAGAAACCGTCGATACCTTGTGCAAGCCCTGCGTCGATCTCTGCGGCGATGTCGCCGTGGGCTGCGGGGTCGGTGCCGCGGCGGAAGCGGGTTGGTTCGAAGTAGTTTTCGGCGCGGTAGGTCCAGGGGTGGACTCGCAGGCCGGCCGCGTGCGCGTCGGCGACCAGCGTGGTGGGGGTCGCGTCGGTCCAGAGCATGCTCTTGTTCGGGCCGATGCCGTAGGCGTAGGCGGCGACCGCCTTGAGACCTTCGGACGTGATCATCGCCTTGTAGCTCGGCTGTGCGCCATCGGCGGGACCGCCCTCCCCGTCCATGAGCTGGATCAGGCGGATTTTGGTCATCTTGTGGAGGCGCTGGAGGTTGGCGACCTCGAACGACTGGATGAACACCGGCGCCTTGGCCGAATCCCAGCCGGCCTCGCGCAGTTCGGCGACCAGCTTCGCGTCGGTCGGATGGCCGATCTTGGCGAAATAGGTCGGATGCTTGGTCTCGGGATAGATGCCGATCGTCCGGCCCGTCTCGGTCGTGCGGCGCTTGGCGAGCGCGATGATCTCGGCGAGCGTCGGGATTGCGAATTGGCCGTCATAAGCGGTGTTCGCGGGGCGCAGCTTGGGCAGACGTTCCTTCGCGCGCAGCGTCTTCAGTTCGGCGAGTGTGAAGTCCTCGACGAACCAGCCGGTCATCGTCTGGCCATCGATCGTCTTGGTGGTCTTTCGCGCGGCGAACTCTGAATGGTCGGCGACGTTGGTCGTTTCCGCGATGTTGTTCTCGTGGCGCGCGACGAGGACGTCGTCCTTGGTCGGCACCAGATCGGGCTCGATGAAGTCCGCGCCCTGGTCGATCGCGAGCGAATAAGCCGCCAGCGTATGCTCGGGTCGAAGCCCGCTCGCACCGCGGTGCGCAATGACGATTGGGGGCGACAATCGGGGAGAAGCTGGCGTCATCGCAACAGTTTGCCCGCTCAGCGCTATGAACGCCAGCGTACCAACACGTGAGAGCTTGTCGCAATAGGAAACGATCGGTCGCATCGGCGTTGAGTCCTCGAAATCCGTACATTCCCGGCACATTCAACCAGGGGCATCCCCATGCATTTCACGATCAATGGTCAATCATATGACGCCGAGCCCGATATTCGCACGTCGGTGCTCGACCTTTGCCGCGAGCATCTCGGGCTGACGGGGTCGAAGAAGGGTTGCGATCATGGCCAGTGCGGCGCGTGCACGGTGCTGATCAACGGGCGCCGCGTCAATTCCTGCCTGACGCTCGCGGTGATGCACCAGGACGACGAGATCACGACGATCGAGGGGATCGGCCAGCCGGGCAATCTCCACGCGTTGCAGGACGCGTTCGTTCGGCATGACGGCTATCAGTGCGGATATTGCACGCCGGGGCAGATCTGTTCGGCGGTCGGCATGCTCGACGAGGTCAAGAAGGGCTGGGCCAGCCATGCGTCGGGCGACCTGACCGATCCGAAGTTCGACGATGCCGAGATTTCCGAGCGGATGAGCGGCAATCTGTGCCGCTGCGCCGCCTACCCGAACATCGTCGATGCGATCCGCGAAGTCGGTGGTGCCGAGCCTGCCGGCCGGACCGCGGACGAGAAGGATGCCGCGATGGAAGCCAACGTACGCGGGGAGCTGGTGGCATGAAGACCTTCACGTACGAGAAGCCCGCGACGCCTGAGGCTGCGGTCAAGGATATCGATACCGTTGGTGCCAAGTTCATCGCGGGCGGTACGAACCTGCTCGACCTGATGAAGTTGCAGGTCGAGACGCCGGACAAGCTGGTCGACATCTCGCGGCTCGATCTCGCGAAGATCGAGGAGCGCGAGGATGGCGGGCTGACGATCGGTGCGCTGGTGCCGAACAGCGATCTCGCCGCCGATCGCCGCGTCGTCGCCAAGTACGAGGTGCTGAGTCGCGCGTTGCTCGCCGGTGCCTCGGGGCAGTTGCGCAACAAGGCGTCGACCGGGGGCAATCTGCTCCAGCGGACGCGGTGCTATTATTTCTACGACACCGCGGCGGCGTGCAACAAGCGTGAGCCGGGTAGCGGCTGTTCGGCGATCGGTGGCTTCAACCGCATCCTCGCTGTGCTGGGGACGAGCGAGCATTGCATCGCGACGCACCCGAGCGACATGGCGGTGGCGATGCGTGCGCTCGACGCGACGATCGTGACGCTGAAGGCAGACGGCGATCGTCGGCGGATCTCGATCCACGACTTCTATCGCCTGCCCGGCGACACGCCGCAGATCGAGAACGCGCTCGAAGCGGGTGAACTGATCACGCACATCGAGCTGCCCGCGCCGGTCAAGGGCAAGCAGGAATACCGCAAGGTGCGCGATCGTGCGTCCTATGCGTTCGCGCTCGTCTCGGTGGCGGCGATCGTCGACGTGCAAGACGGCGTGATCGCGTCGGCTTCGCTTGCGTTCGGTGGCCTTGGGCCGATGCCGTGGCGCAATCCGGCGGTCGAGGCGGCGCTGGTCGGCAAGGCGCCGTCCGATGCCGTGTTCGAGGCTGCGGCGACCGCGTTGCTGGCCGATGCCAAGGGCTATGGCTCGAACGACTTCAAGATCCCCCTCGCCCGTCGCACGCTGATCGCGACGCTGCGCAACGTCACGGGAGCATAAGCATGTTTGGTCTTGGCACTACGAACAGCCTGACGATGGACAAGCCGCATCCGGACAGTCTTCTGGATACGGGCGTTCAGGGCGTTATCGGCAAGCCGCTCGACCGGATCGACGGACCGCTGAAGGTCACCGGCACGGCGACCTACGCCGCGGAATACCAGTTCGCCAACATGGCGTTCGGTGTTCTCGTCGGCACGAAGATCTCGGCTGGCAAGGTCGTTTCGATCGACGTGGATGCGGTGAAGAGCATGCCCGGCGTAATCGACGTCGTGACCGATTTCGATCGGTTCATCCGCGTTGCGGCACAGGGCGGTGCGACCGATGCGCCGACGCAGGGCGTGAAGGACATCGCGTTCTTCGGCCAGATCGTCGCGATCGTGCTCGCCGAGAGCTTCGAAGTCGCGCGTGACGCTGCGGCTCGGTTGCCGATCGAGTATCAGGCGAGCGAGGGGCAGTACGACTTCGCCGCGCATCGTGACGAGACTCGCAAGCCGGCGGACGATGCCACGCAGGCGCATTTTGCGCAGGGCGATGTCGACAAGGCGATGGACGACGCGCCGGTGACGATCGACGTTACCTACGTCACGCCGAGTCAGAATTCCGCGGCGATGGAGCCGCATGCCTCGATCGCGGTGTGGGAAGAGGATGGCTCGCTGGCGCTGTACGGCGCGTATCAGATGCCGACGTCGGATGCGCAGCAACTGGCGAAGTCGCTCGGCGTGTCCGAGAAGAAGGTGCGGATCATCGCGCGTTATATCGGCGGCGGGTTCGGATCAAAGCTCGGCATCGCGCCCGAGAGCGTCGCGGCGGCGATCGCGGCGAAACAGCTTGGCCGTCCGGTCAAGGCGGTGATGGCACGCCAGCAGGTGTTCGAGGCGACCGTCCGCCGCTCGAATACCGAGCAGCGCATCCGGCTTGCGGCCGATGCCACCGGCAAGCTCAGCGCGATCGGTCACGAGACGCTCACCTCCAACCAGTCGACCGAGGATTATTTCGAGCCAGCGGGTATCGGCACGCACATGCTGTACGGTGGCGAGAACCGGATCATCACGCACGACATCGTCGATGTGAATTTCGTCGTGTCGGGCTCGATGCGCGCGCCGGGTGAGGCCGTCGGCATGATGGCGCTGGAAGGCGCGATGGACGAACTGGCCGAGAAGCTCGACATGGATCCGATCGAACTGCGCCGGATCAACGACCCGGCGGTCGATCCGGAGAAGGACGTACCGTATTCGTCGCGCAATCTGACGCGTGCACTGGACGAGGGCGCGGCCAAGTTCGGCTGGGACAAGCGCCAGAAGGCCGGGACGCGGCGCGAGGGCGAGTGGCTGATCGGGACGGGCGTGGCTGCGGCGGTGCGCGGGAACATGATGCAGGAATCGTCCGCCAAGGTGGAGATTCACCCGGACGGCTCGGCGACGGTGTCGTCGGCGATGACCGACATCGGTACGGGCAGCTACACGATCCTGGCGCAGATCGCGTCCGAGATCCTGGGTATTCCGGTCGAGAACATCACCATGTCCTTGGGCGATACCAACGATCCTCCTGCCGCCGGTTCGGGCGGTTCGTGGGGCGCGACGTCGTCGGGAACGGCCGTGTATCTTGCGTGCGAGATGCTGCGTGGGAAGCTCGCCAAGGCGATGGACGTCGACGAGGGCGACCTGACGCTGAAGGACGGCAAGGCGATCGGCGACAACCGCTCGACCCCGATCGGCGAGCTGGTCGGGACGGGTCTCGAGGCGACCGGGCATATCAAGCCGGGCAAGCAGGAGAAGGAAACGACCCAGGCATCGTTTGGCGCGCATTTCGCCGAGGTCGCTGTGAACGCGGTAACGGGCGAAGTACGCGTGCGGCGGATGCTCGGGTCGTTCGCGGCGGGGCGCGTGCTCAACGCGAAGACTGCGCGGTCGCAGTGCCTGGGCGGGATGACGTTCGGCATCGGCGCGGCGCTGACCGAGGACCTGATCCACGATCTGCGTACCGGCAAGCTGGTGAACCACGACCTCGCGGAATATCACGTGCCGGTGAACGCCGACATTCCGCAGATGGACGTCCACTTCGTCGACGAGCGCGACATTCATGCGAACCCGATCCACGCGAAAGGGATCGGCGAGCTGGGGATTTCGGGTGCAGGTGCTGCGGTGGCGAACGCAGTGTATAATGCGACGGGGATCCGAGTGCGCGAGTTCCCGATCACGCTCGACAAGCTGCTGGATCAGTTGCCGGCTGTTTGAGGGCGGGCTGAGTACAGCTCGCCTCTTGTAAAAGTTACCCCCCCCCGGCGGAGGCCGGGGCCCAATTGGGAAGGCTTTGATAACGGAGGACTGTCCGCCGTTACTCTCGTTTCCCAATTGGGCCCCGGCCTTCGCCGGGGTGGTAATTGAGGAATGTGTGGCGACCTCGTCAAACACCCCCGCCCTACCCATATCCTCCCTTCCACCCGAGGACCGACGAATGAACGAACACGTGATGGATGCGGCGTTTCGGCCGGGTGGTCTCGACCGCGCTAAGCAGGGCGTTCTCGGGCTGGGGCTCGACCGGATCGAGGGGCCGGCTAAGGTCACCGGCGTTGCGGACTACGCGTATGAGGGCACGCCCGACGGCATCGCCTATGCCGCGATCGTCGGTACGCCGGTGGGCAGCGGGCGCATTCTCGGCATCGACGTGAGTACGGCCGAAGCGTTGCCCGGTGTCATTGCCGTCATCCATGACGACGCGCGCATGCCGGCTGGCGAGTCCAACTCGCGCGCGATGCCGCTGTTCGATACCGACGTCATCCTCCACCTAGGCCAGCCGGTCGCGATCGTCGTCGCGGAGGATCAGGCGATCGCCCGCGATGCGGCGGCGCTGGTCGTGGTCCGCACCGAGGCGGGCGAGGATCGCTTCGACGTCGAGGCGCAGCCGATCGATACCGCGCCCAAGATCGGCTTCCTGCCGCCGATCGACAATGGCGATCTCGACGCGGTGATGGCGGATGCGCCTGTGACGTTCGACCGGACCTACACGACGCCCGTGCATTTCCCCGCCGCGTTGGAGCCGCATGCGACCACCGCATGGTGGGAGGGCGACAAGCTGACCGTGCGGTCGAGCAACCAGGTGATCGGCGGCGCGCGCAAGACGATCGCCAAGGCGCTGAAGATCGATGCGGACAAGGTGCGTGTCCTCGCGCCGTATGTCGGCGGCGGGTTCGGCGGGAAGACCGGTGTCGGTCCCGAGGCGATCCTCGCGGCGATCGCGGCGGAGGTCGTTGGGCGGCCGGTGAAGGTCGCGCTGCCCCGCCGCCAGACTGCGTACATGGTGCATCATCGCTCGCACACGACACAGCGGATCCGCATCGCTGCCGACGCAAACGGCGTGATCCTCGGCATGGGGCATGAGAGCGTCGTCGCGCAGAACGACGATGGCGAGTTTCTCGAGCCGGTGCCGTTCGGGACGTTGCCGCTGTACCGGGGCGACGCGCGGCGGTTCAAGACCGACCTCGTGCGCGTCGACCTGCCCGCGAGCGGTGCGGTGCGGGCGCCGGGCGAGGCAGTGGGCACGTTCGGGGTCGAGTGCGCGATGGACGAACTGGCCGAGCAACTCGGGATCGACCCGATCGAACTGCGGCGGCGCAACGAGCCGGAGACCGATCCGGTAAGCGGCAAACCGTTCTCCACGCGGCGGATGGTCGATTGCTACACCCAGGGCGCCGAGCGGTTCGGCTGGCCGGACACGGTGCCGGCGCCGGGGTCGGTGCGCGACGGCGAATGGCTGGTCGGGATCGGCATGGCGGCGAGCCTGCGCGGCAACTTCACCGTCGAGGCGCAGGCGCGCGTGCGGCTGGAGGCGGATGGCCGCGCGACGGTGGAGTGCGACATGACCGACATCGGCACGGGGACGTACACGATCCTGGCGCAGACCGCGGGCGAGATGCTCGGGCTGCCGGTCGCCGAGGTGAACGTGCGGCTCGGCGATACCGATTTCCCGCCGAGCGCTGGCTCGGGCGGGTCGTTCGGGGCGGGCAGCGCGTGTTCGGCCGTGGTGCTCGCGTGCGAGGATATCCTTGGCGAACTGTCGCTCAGGATGAACGCCGCGCCCGAGGATCTGAGCCTGCACGACGGGTGCGTGAGCGCTGGCGGGCGGTCGGTAAAGCTGGCCGATCTCGTGCGCGGTGAGCCGATCGTGGCGATGGGCAAGACCGGGCCGGGTGTCGAGAGCAAGCGCACCAGCCAGGCGAGCCACGGCGCGCACTTCGTCGAGGTCGCGGTGAACGCAGTGACGGGCGAAACGCGCGTGCGGCGGATGCTGGGCGTGTTCGATGTCGGGCGGGTGCTCAATCGCAAGACCGCGACGAGCCAGATCACCGGCGGAATGGCGTGGGGGATCGCCTATGCGCTGAGCGAGGAGGGCGTGGTGGACACGCGGACGGGGGCGTTCGTGAACCCCGATTTCGGCGAATATCACGTCGCGGTGAATGCCGACATTCCTCAGCTGGAAGTGCATTTTATCGAGGAGATCGACGATTCCGCGAACCCGGTGGGGGCGAAGGGCGTTGGCGAGCTTGGGATTTCCGGCGCGGGGGCTGCGGTGGCGAATGCTATCTATAACGCGACCGGGGTTCGGGTTCGGGATTTTCCGGTAACGCTCGACAAGCTGCTCGAAGGTTTGCCGGCCATCTGATCCTCCCCGGCACGGGGAGGGGGACCGCGCCCCTTGGCGAGGTGGAGGGGGGTGACCCCGAGCGTAACGTTTGCGGCTGGCCCCCTCCACCAGCTGCGCTGGTCCCCCTCCCCGCGTGCGGGGAGGAATAGAAGAGAGACAATATGGCCGAAAACGATAGCGTGCTCGCTGCTGCGAAGACCTGGAAGGGCGAGAAGATGGCGATCGCCACGGTCGTCTCGACCTGGGGATCCGCGCCGCGGCCCAAGGGGAGCCATATGCTCGTCCATGCCGATGGGCGGTTCGAGGGATCGGTGTCCGGCGGGTGCGTCGAGAGCGATATTCTTGCCACCGCCGCCGAGGTGATCGCGGGGGCGCCGTTCCAGGTGCGCAACTACGGCGTGGCGGATGCGGCGGCGTGGGAAGTCGGGTTGCCGTGCGGCGGCGAGATCGCGGTGATGGTGCAGCCTGTGTCCGCCGAAGGGTTCGATCCCGAGCTGTTCGACCGGATCGCAGATGCGCGCGACCACGGCGATGCGCTGACGGTGACGACCGACCTCGCGACCGGGCATAGCGACGCGCGGCCGCTTGAGACCGGCGAGGTGTTCGTCAACCGCTACGATCCGCCGCGCCGGCTGCTGATCGTCGGCGCGGTGCAGATCGCGCAGGCCTTGGCCGGGCTCGCGCGCGAACTCGGGATCGAGACGGTGGTGATCGATCCGCGCGCGCGCTTCCTGACCGAGGAGCGGTTTCCGGGCGTGACGCTCGACGACCGTTGGCCGGACGAGGCGATCGCCGCGCTCCGCCCCGGTCCCTCGACCGCGGTCGTGACGCTGAGCCACGACATCAAGATCGACGACCCCGCGCTGATCGCCGCGCTCGCATCCGATGCCACCTATGTCGGTGCGCTCGGTAGCCGCAAGAGCCATGCGGCGCGGCGCGAGCGGCTTGCCTCGGAAGGCGTTACAGCGGAGAACATCGATCGGATCGATGCGCCGGTCGGGCTCGACATCGGCGCGATCGGACCCTCAGAGATTGCGCTGTCGGTCGCGGCGGCGATGATAGGAGCGTTCAATGATCGCCGCTGAAAACGTCTTCCTCATCCTCCTCGCGGCTGGGCGCTCGGAGCGATTCGGCATTCCGAACAAGCTCGAGGTGCCGTTCCTCAACAAGCCGCTCGGGATGCACGTCGTCACGGCGTTCGAGAACATTCCGTTCAAGCGGCGGCTGGTGGTCACCGACGGCTGCAAGCTCGACTTCATCAGCCATCATTTCGAGGTGGTGCATAACGACGATCCGTCGTCGGGGATGTCGCAGTCGGTGAAGCTCGGCGTACAGTGCGCGAAGGACGAGGGCGCGGAGGCGGTGCTGATCGCGCTGGCGGACATGCCGCGCGTGACCGCGGCGCATATCTACCGGATGCTCGATGCCGCCGACAGCGCGGACGCGGTGGTCGCATCGAGCGATGGCGAGAAGCCGAGCCCCCCTGCCCTGTTCGGGCGCGATCGGTTCGATTTCCTGCTGACGCTGGACGGCGATGCGGGTGCGCGCGACCTGGTGCAGGCCGGGCGGCATGTCGTGACCGCGCCCGCCGAACTGATCGATATCGACACGCCCGAGGATCTGGACCGGCTGCAGGCGCTGGTCCGCGATCCCAAGGCGGCGATCACTCGTGCCTTAACGCGTCGATAGGGTTCATCGCCGCGGCGCGCCGTGCCGGGAAATAACCGAAGACGACGCCGATCACCGCGGAGATCGCGAAGGCGAAGATGTTGATCTCGGGCACGAACAGCCACTGAACCTTGATCAGCGGCGCGATGATCGCGATCGCGGCCTGCGCGACGATCAGACCAATGACGCCGCCGAGGCACGACAAAGCGATCGCCTCGACGAGGAACTGCAACAGCACCTCGCGCGCGACCGCGCCGATCGCGAGGCGTATGCCGATCTCGCGCGTGCGCTCGGTCACCGACACCAGCATGATGTTCATGATGCCGATCCCGCCGACCACGAGGCTGATCCCGGCGACCGCGGCGACGATGCCGGTGAGCAGCGTCGTGGTCCCGGTCAGCGTGTCCGAAATCTGCTTGGTGTCGAAGATGTTGAAGTTGTTGTCCTGTCCGGCGGCGAGGTGGCGACGCTCGCGGAGCAGGTCGGTCAGCGATGCCTGGACCTGTTGCGTGTCGTAGCCCTGATCGACGCCGACGAGGATCGCCGCGACGTTCTGGTTGCCGGTGAAGCGGCGCTGGACGGTCTTGATCGGCATGACCACGACATCGTCCTGGTCGCCGCCGAAACCCGCCTGCCCGCGCGTGCTGAGCGTGCCAATCACGTCGCACGAGATGTCGTTGAGGCGGATCCGCTGGCCGATCGGATCGGCGCCGCGGAACAGGTTCTGGATGACGGTGTTGCCGAGGATGCAGACCGCCTTGCCCGCGGCTTCCTCCTGCGCGGTGAACACGCGACCGCCCGCGAGAGGCCAGGGCTGGACCTCGAAATAGGCGCCGGTGGTGCCGTTGATCGTGGTGCTCCAGTTGGCGCCGTTGTAGATCGCGGTGGCGCTGCGCTGTTCGGTCGGGGCGACCGCGGTGACGCCGGCGATCTGCCGCGCGATCGGGTCGATGTCGTCCATCTTGAGCGGCGGCGGCGGCGGCCCGCCACCACCGCGGCCGAAGCCCTGACCGGGACGGATCTGGAGGATGTTGGTGCCGAGCGACGAGATCGACTGCTGGACGGCGGCGGTGGTCGCCTTGCCGAGCGTGACCATCGTCACGACCGCGCCGACGCCGATGACGATGCCGAGGATGGTGAGGAACGACCGGAGCATGTGCCGGCGGATCGAGCGGAGCGCGAGGACGAGGGTTGTGCCGAACATTAGCGCGTCGCCCCGGTATTGAGAACACTGGTTTGCTGCTCCCCTCCCGCCTGCGGGAGGGGTCGGGGGAGGGGCTGATCAAACAGACCGGACGCCAGTACGTACGTCGCGCCCTCCCCTGACCCCTCCCGCAAGCGGGAGGGGAATGCGTTCAGAGGGGTGCTCACGAGTCCACGCTTTCGCCTTGGCGGTGCTGGCTTTCGATGCGTTCTACCAGGCCGTCCTTGAAGTGGACCACCGTCCTGGCGAAGGCGGCCATGTCGGGCTCATGCGTCACCATCAGGACCGTGATGTTCTTCTCCGCATTCAACCGCGTGAGGAGCTGCATGATCTCGACCGAGCGTTCGCTGTCGAGGTTGCCGGTCGGCTCGTCAGCGAGCAGCACGTCGGGGCTGGTGACCAGCGCGCGGGCGATCGCGACTCGCTGTTGCTGGCCGCCGGACAGTTCGGCGGGGGTGTGGTCCCACCAGTCCGCGAGGCCGACCGTGTCGAGGCTCGCCATCGCCGCATCCCGGCGCGCGCGCTTTTCGTCGCCGCGGTAGAGCAAGGGGAGTTCGACATTCTCCAGCGCGGAGGTGCGCGAGAGGAGGTTGAAGCCCTGGAACACGAAGCCGAGGTGATTGCGGCGGAGCAGCGCACGCTGGTCGCGGTCGAGCGTCTCGACATGGTGGCCCTGGAACGTGAACGTCCCCGCGCTCGGCACGTCGAGGCAGCCGAGGATGTTCATCGTCGTCGACTTGCCCGACCCCGATGGCCCCATCACCGCGACGAAATCGCCCGCCGCGATATCCAGGTCGACGCCCTTGAGCGCCTGGAACATCGTCGCGCCGGTGCCGTACGTCTTGGTGACGCCCCGCAAGGAAATCAGCGGGGGCGGATTACTGGCCACCGCCCGCACCCTTGCTGGCGCCGCCCGACCGGCGCGGAGTCTTGGTCGTGTCGGTGCCGGTGGCGAGTTGGCCGATGATGACCTGCGCGCCGGGCTGGAGATTGCCCGACAGGACTTCGGTCATCGTCCCGTTGGTGTCGCCGGTGGTGATCTGGACAGGCTGTGGCGTACCGTCGGCGCCCTTGATGTAGATCGTCTGCTGCGAGCCGCGATCGAGCTTCGCGGTCCGTGCTGCCGGACCGCCGGCGCCGCGCCGTGGCCGGAAGGTCAGCGAGCCGGCGATGCCGCCGCCCGAATCCTTCGCGCCGTCCGCGCTCGGCTTGAAACGCAACGCGGCGTTGGGGACGAGCATGACGTTGCGCTTGTCCGAGGTGACGATGTCCGCGGTCGCGGTCATGCCCGGGCGCAGCGTCAGCGACGGGTTCGCGACAGTCAGGTCGGCGGCGTAGGACACCACCTGGCCGGTGGAGGTCGTCGTGGTCGTGGTCGACGAGGTGGCCGAGCTGACCGTCAGGTTCGAGCCGAGATCGACGCGCGTGATCGTCGCGGGGAAAGTCTGGCCGGGGAACGCGTCCACCGTGAAGCTGGCCTTCTGGCCGATCTTGACCTCGCCGACATCGGCTTCGTCGATCGCGACCTCGAGCTTCATCTTGGTGAGGTCTTCGGCGATCACGAACAGCGTCGGCGTGTTGAAGGAAGATGCGACGGTCTGGCCGGGATCGATCTGGCGCGCGAGCACGACACCGGTGACGGGCGAGCGGATGATCGCACGCGCCCGCTGCGTCTGGTTCTGCGCGAGAAGCGCGCGGCTGGCGACGACGTTGGCTTCGGCGACCTTCTGCGCCGCGACCGCACGCGCGTAGTCGGCGCGGCCGGTCTGGAGCTCGGTCTTGGACGGCACGCGGCCACCCGAAAGGCGCGAGACCTCTTCGAGGCGGTTCAGCTGCGCGCGCGATTCGGCGACGGTCGCCTGTGCCTGCGCGACCTGCGCCTGGTTCGCAGCGAGCTGAGCGCTGGTTTGGCGGATCTGGTCGTCGAGCTGTTCGGGATCGATCAGCGCGAGCGGCTGGCCGGCGGTCACGCGGTCGTTGACGTCGACGACGACCTTGGTGACGAGGCCCGACAGCTGCGAGCCGACCGTAACCTGCGTGGTCGGGGCGAGCTTGCCGGTTGCCGAGACGCTGACGGTCAGGTTGCCGCGCTGGGCGGCCTGCGTGGAATATTGCGTCTGCTCCTTCGCGCCGAAGCACTTGGCGAGCAGCAGGCACAGTAGGACCACGCCGACCGCGATCACGACCCACTTTACGTAGCGTTTCCAGGGGGCCTGCGGCTTTACGCCGAGAAAGTCGTCGATCGATGCGTCGGCCATCAGCGTGCCTCTGAAGTGTTCTGCGCACGCGGTGGCGCTTCGGGAATGACGGTATAATCCCAGCCGCCGCCGAGCGCCGCGTACAGCGCGATCAGCGCGGTCGCAGCATCGGCGCGCGCTTGCGTGGCGCCGTTGCGGGCGGACAGGAGTGCGGTTTCCTGCTGGTTGAGCGTGGTGAAATCGGTGAGGCCGGTGCGGTATTGGCTGCGGCTGAGGATCGCGGAATTGTTCGATGCGTCGAGCGCGATCGCGAATTGCCGCTCGCGTTCCTGCGCGGTCTGGAGCGCGACGACGGCGTTCTCGACATCCTCCAGCGCGGTCAGGACGGTGGATTTGTAGAGCGCGAGCGCACCGTCGGCGGCGGCTTCGCTGGTGCGGACTTGGCTTCGCAACCGCCCGCCATTGAAGATCGCCTGGGTCAGGCCGGCGAACAGGCTACCGGTGATCGCGTCGCCGATGTTGCCGATCGAGGTCGCGTTGGTGTTCAGATTGCCGGTGATCGCGAGCGCGGGATAAAGCTGTGCCTTGGCGACGCCGATCCGCGCGGTGGCGGCGGCGAGCGCGCGTTCGGCAGAGCGGATGTCGGGGCGCTGGCGCAGCGTGTCGGCGGGGATGCCGACGCCGACCGCGGCGGGGCCGGTCGGGATCGCCTTGGCCGGCGCCATCATCGCCCGGAGCGCGCCGGGGGCCTGGCCGGTCAGCACGCCGATCCGCGCGACGGCGGCGGCATATTGCTGGTCGAGGCTGGGGATCGTCGCGGCGGTCTGCGCGCGCTGGGCGCGCGCCTGTTCGGCATCGACGCTGGAGACGAGCCCGGCCTGGACGCGGAAGCCGGCGATCTCGAGATTGTCGTCCTGGATCGCGAGCGAGGCGCGGGCGTTGGCGAGTTGCTGCTGGTACGAGCGCGCGAGGACGTAATTGCGCGCGACCTCGCTTTCGACAGAGATCAGCACGGTGGCGTAGTCGTAGCCCGACGCGGCATAGTCGGCACGGCTGGCCTCGACGGTGCGGCGGATCTCGCCGAACACGCCGACTTGGTAGCTGGCGCTGGCGCCGAGCGTGAAGCTGTTCGCGCCGCCGCCGCCGGTGTCGACGACCGTGCCGTCGGGCAGCGTGAACGAGCGCCCGCCGCCGCGGACGTTCTCGTTGCGCTGATAGCCGGCCGAGCCGTTGACCGTCGGGAGCAACGATGCGCGGTTCTGGAGCAGGCTTTCGCGGGCCTGTCTGAGGCGGGCGACGGACTGCGCGAGGTCGAGGTTGGCGGCGGCGGCCTGCTCGACGAGCTGGCCGAGGACGGGGTCGTCGAACTTCTGCCACCAGCGGGTGAGATCTTGGGGCTTAGTTTCGGGGGTGACCGAATAGGCGTCGGGGACGCCCAGCTCTGCCGCGGCCTTGGGGTGGTAGTCCGGGCCGACGGTGCAGCCGGCTAGCAGGACGCCCGCGGATACGGGTGCGAAGAGAAGGACGCGGACGCGGGACATGGGCGGCAGGCATGACCACGCGGCTGGGGCTAGTCCAGCGGTTTTGTGTCGCGAGGTGTCGCAGGTGGGGTGGATTGGCGGGGTCTCTGTTTTGGGATCGGTGTCGATACGCGTTTGCCGCGTGGCCATCTCCAGACACTGAAGTGCCCCCCGCATAAACTTTCGTCATCCTCGCGAAGGCGGGGATCCATATACTCGGGCGTCAGCGAGCTTGCGGTAAGGTCTGCCAATATGGGTTCCCGCCTCCGCGGGAATGACGGGAGAAGATCTGGGTCCGCATCCGCCACACACCACCACCCCGGCGAAGGCCGGGGCCCAATTGGGCGGACCGGGCTGATGAATGACTGTGGGCTATTACAACTGCCTTTCCAATTGGGCCCCGGCCTTCGCCGGGGTGGTGGTGGGGGCGGTGATGTGCGTGGTGAAAATGTGCCACGTCCGAGCGTTCATGCCTGCTTCTCTCTTTCTTGTTCCCCCGCGGAGGCGGGGGGCCAGGGTCGCGGGCGCTGCGCTGCTGGGTCCTGGGCTCCCGCGTTCGCGGGAGAACAGGAAGGGTGGTCGCGCTTGCCGCAGCCACCCCACCCCACCCCAAAAATCGAACCGCACCCGTTCCAATTTTGCAGTGCAGCGGAACGGAGCGGTGGCGCTATGGGTTCAGGGATGATGCTAGCCGAACGCCAGCCCGCGACTGATGTCCTCGCGCCGCCCCTTGCCGTGCCCGACGCCGTCAGCCTGTTCTTCGATTTCGACGGGACGCTCGTCGACCTTGCCGCGACGCCCGATGCGGTCGTCGTCGACCAGATCCTGCTCGATACGCTCGATACGCTCGCCGCGCGTTTCCCCGGTCGGGTCGCGATCATCAGCGGGCGATCGATCGCGCAGCTTGACGCGATGCTCGGGCGGCACGCGCACCTGTTCGCGGTCGCCGGCAGCCACGGGGCCGAGACGCGCACGCCCGACGACGGTCATGTTGCGGCCGAACGCCCTGCCTCGCTTGAAGCCGCCGCCGACGCCTTTCGCCACTTCGCCGACGCCAACGGGCTCGTCTACGAAGCCAAGAGCCTTGGCGCCGGGCTGCATTACCGGATGGCGCCGGACTTCGAGCCCGCCGCGATCCGCCTCGCCGAAGACCTCGCCGTCACCCACGGCCTTACGCTCCAGCGCGGCAAGATGATGGTCGAACTGCGCACCCCCGGCGACAAGGGCGCCGCCCTCCGCAATCTGATCGCCGCGCCGGCGATGGCGGGCAGCGTGCCGTATTTCTTCGGCGACGACGTCACCGACGAGGACGGTTTCGAGGCCGCGCGCGAGCTTGGCGGGGCGGGCGTGCTGATCGGTGAGCAACGGCCTACCGCCGCCACCTACCGCCTGAACGACGTTGCCGCACTTCGCGACTGGATTGCTGCCATATTGGAAACACCCATGTTGGAAACACGATGACCGCACCTACCCAAAAAGCCGACATGAACCTCTGGCCGATCGGCAATTGCCAGGTCTCCGCGCTGATCGACAAGACCGGCACGTTCGTCTGGGGCTGCGTGCCCCGCGTCGATGGCGACCCGGCGTTCTGCGCGCTGCTCGGCGGCGATGCGCCCAAGACCGGGTTCTGGGCGATCGAACTCGAGGGCGGTGCGAAAACCACGCAGGCCTATATCCGCAACACGCCGATCCTGGTGACGCGGCACGAGGACGAGGCCGGCAACGCGGTCGAGGTGATCGATTTCTGCCCGCGCTTCGTGCGCGAAGGGCGGACCTATCGCCCGACCAGCTTCGTCCGGATCGTCAAGCCGGTCGCCGGCTCGCCGCGCATTCGCGTTCGGATGCGGGTCGCAACGAACTGGGGGAAGCCGACCGATCATACGCAGGGCTCGAACCACATCCGCTTCCTGATGGACGACCAGACGCTGCGGCTGACCACCGATGCGCCGGTTGGGCATATCGTCGGCGAGAATTGGTTCCGGCTCGAGCGGCAGATGCATCTGTTCCTCGGCCCCGACGAGAGTTTCGCGGGCGTGCTGCACGAGGCGGCCGAGGCGATGCTGTCGCGGACCAAGGACGAGTGGCGCCACTGGGTGCGCGGGCTGGCGACGCCGGTCGAGTGGCAGGACGTCGTCATCCGCGCGGCGATCACGCTGAAGCTGTGCCAGCACGAGGAGACCGGCGCGATCGTCGCCGCGCTCACCACCTCGATCCCCGAGCATGAGGGGTCGGAGCGCAACTGGGACTATCGCTACTGCTGGATCCGCGATGCCTATTATACCGTGCAGGCGCTGAACCGGCTGGGTGCGCTCGACGTGCTCGAAGGCTATCTCGAATATCTGCGCAACATCGTCGACGCGTCCAAGGGCGGCCATGTCCAGCCGCTCTACGGGGTCGGCGGCGAGGCGACGCTGATCGAGCGGATCGAAAGCGACCTGCCCGGCTATCGCGGCATGGGTCCGGTCCGCGTCGGCAACCAGGCGTACGAGCAGATCCAGCATGATGCGTACGGCCAGATCATCCTGTCCGACGTCCAGGCGTTCTTCGACAAGCGGCTGTTCCGGATGTCGAGCGAGGAGGATTTCAAGAGCCTCGAACTCGTCGGCGACCGTGCTTGGGAGACGTACGACAAGCCCGACGCGGGGCTGTGGGAGCTGCGCACCAAGGCGCACGTCCACACCTATTCGGCGGCGATGTGCTGGGCGGCGTGCGACCGGCTGGCGAACGCGGCGGAGGTGCTCGGGCTCGAGGATCGCCGGACGTTCTGGGAGGAGCGCGCGAACACGATCCGGACGACGATCGAGCAATCGGCGTGGCGCGAGGATACGCAGCGTATCTCGGCGACGTTCGGCGGCGACGATCTCGACGCGAGCCTAATCCAGCTGCTCGACCTGCGCTTCTTCGCGCCCGACGATCCGCGCTTCCAGTCGACGTTGAAGGCGGTCGAGGAGGGTCTGCGGCGTGGCAGCCACATGCTGCGCTATGCGACCGAGGACGATTTCGGCCTGCCGCATACCGCGTTCAACGTCTGCACGTTCTGGCTGATCGAGGCGCTGCACGCGACCGGTCGGACCGCGGACGCGCGCGCGCTGTTCTGCGAGATGGTCGCGCGGCGGACGCCTGCCGGGCTGCTGTCCGAGGATATCGATCCGAATACCGGCGAGCTGTGGGGCAATTATCCGCAAACCTATTCGCTGGTGGGGCTGATCAACTGCGCGGTCCTGCTTAGCAAGCCGTGGAGTGCCGTCCGATGAGCCGCCTCGTCGTCATCTCGAACCGCGTCCAGTCGGTCGATGCGCCTTCGGGTAACCAGGGCGGCCTCGCGGTCGCGTTGCTCGCCGCCTTGCGCGAAAAGGGCGGCGTGTGGTTCGGCTGGTCGGGATCGACCACCGAGACCTTCACCGGGCACATCAATTTCCAGCAGGGCAAGGGCGTCACCACCGCGACGATCGACCTCGAAGAGCAGGATTTCGACGAATATTACAACGGCTATGCGAACCGGACCTTGTGGCCGCTGTTCCATTACCGGATCGACCTGACCGAGTTCGAACGCGATTTCTCCAGCGGCTATGCTCGCGTCAACAAGCGGTTCGCGGAGACGGTGCTGCCGTTGATTGAGCCGGAGGATCTGGTGTGGGTCCACGATTACCACCACGTCCCGCTTGGCCAGGAACTCCGCAAGCTCGGCGTCGAGAACAAGATCGGGTTCTTCCTCCATATCCCGTGGCCGCCGATGGCGATGCTGCTGTCGCTGCCAAGCCACCGCGCGCTGGTCGAATCGATGTTCGCGTACGACGTCATCGGCTTCCAGACGCAGGACTGGCTCGACAGCTTCCTGCACTACGTCACCAGCCAGCTCGACGGCGTGGTCGGCGAGGATGGCTGGGTGACGGTCGGCGACCGCACGATCAAGGCGATCACGACGCCGATCGGGATCGAGACCGCGGACTTCGAGAAGTCGGCGAACAGCGACGCGGCGCGGCATGCCAAGGAGCGGATGTACATGTCGGCGACCGGGCGCAGCCTGATCGTTGGGGTCGACCGGCTCGATTATTCGAAGGGTCTCGCGGAGCGGTTCGCGGGCTACGAGCGGTTCCTCGGATCGCATCCGGATCGGCGTGGGCTGGTCTACATGCTCCAGATCGCGCCGCCCTCGCGCGAGAAGGTCGACACGTACCAGGAGATCCGTGCGAACCTCGATTCGATGTCGGGGCGGATCAACGGCGAGTATTCGGACATCGACTGGACGCCGATCCGCTACGTCAACCAGGGTTTCCCGCGGGATGTTCTGGCCGGGATCTACCGTGCGGCGCGCGTTGGGTTGGTGACGCCGTTGCGCGATGGGATGAACCTCGTCGCGAAGGAATATGTCGCGGCGCAGGATCCCGAGGATCCGGGCGTGCTGGTGCTGTCGCACTTCGCGGGCGCGGCGACGCAGCTGAAGGACGCTGTGCTGGTCAATCCGTACAGTCCCGAGGAAATGTCCGACGCGATCGACCGGGCGCTGAAGATGCCGCTGGCCGAGCGCAAGGTGCGGTGGGAGAAGCTGATCGACAACGTGCGGAAAGAGGACGTGATGTGGTGGTGCGAGCTGTTCATCACTGCACTCGAGGCAGTGCCGGAGCACGTCGAGGCTTAGGACCGTTCCCAGACCCACTCCGTCAGCCTGACGAAAGTCAGGACCCAGGGTCACGAGCGCTATCGTTTTTGGCTCTGGGTCCTGACTTTCGTTAGGATGACGGGACGTGTGTGGAAAGGTCAGGCGCCATCAGCAGGCGGTTGCGTGGAATAGCCTCAGGCATTTCCTCGCGGATATACTTTAGCAACGCTTCCCGCACGTCGCAGCGAAGATCGAATGCGATCGCCGCGTCCTTCGCGGTCATCAGCCCGCGCAATTCAATGCAGTCGGTCTTCACGTCGGTCACCTGGAGGTTGTAGAACCTCTTGTCCCAGCGCGGGTTCGACGTGACGATCTCGCCTAGTTTCTCGCGCAACCTCGGCACGTCCGCCGACGGATCGAGATACCAGAACACCGACCCCATCAACTGGCTGGTCTCGCGCGTCCAGTTTTGGAAGCTCTGTTCGAGGAACTTCGACACCGGCACGACGAGGCGGCGTTCGTCCCAGATCTTGATGACCACGAACGTGAGGTTGATCTGCTCGACGCGCCCCCATTCGCCGTCGACGATCAGCACGTCGTCGATCCGGATCGGCTCGGTGAACGCCATCTGGACGCCGGCGATGAGGTTCTTCAGCGCCGGCTGAGCAGCCGCACCGACGACGAGGCCGGCGATACCCGCCGACGCCATCAGCGTGACGCCAATCGAGCGGATGCCGGGGACGCTCAGCAGCATCAGGCAGACGCTGATGAAGACGATGAAGAACGTCCCGATCCGCCCAAGGATCGCCGCGCGGGTGCGTTTCCGCCTGGCGCGCAGATTGTCCTCGACCGAGATGTCGGCGCGGATCTCGATGACGTCCTGGAACGCGCGCAACGCAGCGACGGCGAGCCAGCCGAGCAACCCGGGGACGAGGAAGCCGAGCAGCTGTTTCCACAGATCCTCGATGTCGTTGTCCATCGGCAGGATACGTGAGACGAACGCCACGGCGACCGAGACGAACACTGCGCGGAGCGGCCGGCGCACGCGGGCGAGGACGAGGCCGTCGGTCTTGGCGGTCGAGCGGCGCTGGGCGTGGCCGCCGATCCGCATCGTCAGCCAATGCGCGATTAGCGCGACGAGGACGGCTGCCGAGACGACGGCGACGCTCTCCAGCCAGACCCATTCGGGGGGTATGTGGAGCGATCTGAACATGCGCATTGAGGCGCAACGGTTGGAGGAAGCGGGATGTTCCGCTGCAGTGCAGCATCTGTCGGCGGGGGAATTTGGGACGGCCACCTTTAAAGAAGGCCACCGCCCCGGCGGAGGCCGGGGCCCAGTTGGAAAGGTGACAGTAACGACGGGCCGTCCGCAGTTAATCCCGTCCCCCAACTGGGCCCCGGCCTTCGCCGGGGTGGTGCGCGCTTTCGAATTCCGGTTGCGCATGACTACCACTGTTAGCCGATGACGCCCCGCCCCGATCATGCCAGAACAACCCAACCATGATCGCCCAGAGAATCAGACACTTCCTGAGCGAAGAGGACTGGCAGTTCGCCGAACACGAACGCCCCGTCCTCCCTGGCTCCCCCGGTTCGCCACTCCACCCGAGGCACCGCCAGATCGCCTACGCGCTGATCGGCATACTCCTCGGCCTGACGGTAGGCTTCGGCAACGCGCTGATCAGCGCCAACACCTACACGCTGCAAGGCGCGCTCGGGCTCGATCCGGCGGAGATCGCGTGGCTGCCGACGGTCTACGTCATGACCAACGTCAGCATAAACCTGTTGATGATCAAGTTCCGCGCGCAGTTCGGCCTGCGCCCGTTCGCGATGATCTTCCTGATCCTCTACGTGCTGATCACGCTCGCGCATCTGTTCGTACACGGCTTCTGGACTGCCATCGCCGTCCGCGCGATCAGCGGGATGGTGGGCGCGGCGTTGAGCAGCCTGTGCCTCTATTACGTGATGCAGTCGCTCCCCGCGAAATGGCGGTTGAAGGCGGTCGTGCTCGGCATCGGCATCCCGCAATGCGCGACGCCGCTCGCGCGCCTCTTCTCGCCGGACCTGCTGGCGATGTCTCAGTGGCGGACCTTGTACCTGTTCGAACTCGGGCTTGCTCTGCTGTCGCTCGCCGCGGTCGCTGCCCTCCGCCTACCGCCGACGACGCGAAGCAAGGCGTTCGAGCCGCTCGACTTCCTGACGTTCGTGTTGTTTGCCGGCTCGACCGCGCTGTTCGCCGCCGTACTGGGGCTCGGCCGGATCGTGTGGTGGACCAACGCGCCGTGGATCGGCTGGGCGCTGATCGTCGCGATCCCGATGTTCGCCGCCGCGATCGTCGTCGAGCATCACCGCGCCAACCCGCTGCTCAACACCCGCTGGCTCGGCAGCGCCGACATCGTCCGCTTCACGATCGTCATCGTCATGGCGCGGATCGTGCTGTCGGAGCAGACCTATGCGTCGGTCGGGCTGCTCACCGTGCTCGGCCAGAACAACGACCAGCTCGTACCGTTCTTCCTGATCATCTTCGTCGCATCGGTCGCGGGCGTGATCGCGAGCGCGGTGACCTTGGATGTCGAGCGCCTCGGCCACCCGATCATGCTGGCGATCGGCCTGGTCGCGGTGGCGGCGTGGTTCGATTCCTACGCGACCAGCCTGACGCGCGCGCCGCAGATGTACGTGACGCAGGCGATCATCGGCTTCTCCGCGACGTTCTTCCTCGGGCCCGCTTTGCTGTTCGGCATGACCCGCGCGCTGAAGGAAGGCGCAGGCCACATCATCAGCTTCATCGCGCTGTTCGGGATCATCAATTCGCTCGGCGGGCTCGGCGGCACCGCGTTGCTCGGCAGCTATCAGGTGATCCGCGAGAAGGCGAACAGCGTCGCGCTGGTCCAGCAGATCTCGCCGACCGACCCGATCGTGACGCAGCGCATCGCCGCGGGTGGCGCCGCGGTCAGCCGGGTGATCGTCGATCCGACCCTGCGCAATGCCGAGGGCGCCGCGATCCTCTCGCAAACCACGACGCGCGAGGCGAACGTGCTTGCGTATGACGACGTCTTCCGGTTGATCGCGGTGCTTGCTGGCGGCACGTTCGGATATCTGCTGTTCCTGCTGGCGAGACGCGCGCGACGCGAACGACGGGCGCGGCTTGAGGGCCCGGTTGAGAGGACGACATGAGCGACGCACGCAGCCCGGTGGCCGAGGGGCCGGCGACCGAAGAGAAGCAGGCGGAGGTGGCCGCTGCACCGGCCGCCCCGGTCACGCCGGTCGGCTCCGGCTGGCGACCGCAACCGCCCAGCCGGAACGTCATCGTCATCATTGCTTTGCTCGCGATCGCCGGCGTGTGCGCAGTGCTGGCGGCATGGCGCCTGCCCCCGTTCGCGACGAGCTATCAGTCGACCGACAACGCGTATGTGCGCGGGCGGACGACGGTGATCAGCCCGCAGGTCAACGGCTATGTGACGCAGGTGCTGGTGCGCGACTTCGCCGATGTGAAGCAGGGCGATCCGCTGGTGAAGATCGACGACCGCATCTATCGCCAGCGCGTTGACCAGGCTCAGGCGCAGGTCGATGCGCAGGCCGCGACGCTCGCCAACAGCCGACAGACGGCCGCCAGCCGCGAGGCGACGTTCGCGGCGCAGGACGCCGCGGTCGCCAATGCCGAGGCGCAACTGATGCGCGCGCAGGCCGATATGGCGCGCGTCAACGACCTCGTGACCGACGGCTCAGTGTCCCTGCGCGAGCGCGACCAGACGCTGGCGGCGTTGCGCCAGGCGCAGGCGCAGGTCCGGCAAGCCAAGGCCGCGCGGGAGATTGCCCGGCAGGATATCCGTACGGTCGAGGTCGGGCGTGGCGGGCAGCAGGCGGGCGTCTCGGGCGCGGAGGCGGCACGACAGCTTGCCCGGATCGACCTCGCCAACACCGTGATCCGCGCGCCGGAAAAGGGGCGGTTGAGCGAGGTCGGCGTACGGCTCGGGCAGTATGTGACGGCCGGGTCGCAGCTGATGTTCCTGGTGCCGCCGGAAACCTGGGTGATCGCGAACTTCAAGGAAGCGCAGACCGCGCGGATGGCGGTTGGGCAGCCGGCGTCGTTCACGGTCGACGGGTTGGCGAACGAACGGCTGACCGGGCGGGTCGAGCGGATCTCGCCGGCGGCGGGGTCGGAGTTCGCGGTGCTGAAGGCGGATAATGCGACGGGGAACTTCACCAAGGTTCCGCAGCGGATCGCGGTGCGGATTCGGGTGGCTGGGGGGCAGCCGCTGAGCGTACGGTTGCGACCGGGGATGTCGGTGCAGGCGCGTGTGGATACCGCCGGTGGGCCGGGGGTTCGGTGATGCGACCGAAATTGCACGTCCCCCCCACCCTTTGTTCTCCCGCGAAGGCGGGAGCCCAGACTGGGTCCCCGCCTTCGCGGGGAAACATTGCTTGCTCAGGGTTTGGATCGGGTGACGCGACAGAGGGGGAAACTCAAAAAGCCGTCACCCAGACGCACGCCACCACCCCGGCGAAGGCCGGGGCCCAGTTGGGGGACGGCTGTAACAGAGCGCAGTCCGCCGTTACTTCGACCTTTCCGACTGGGCCCCGGCCTTCGCCGGGGTGGCGTAGCGTTGCGGGGTGGCATCGCGCATCAAGATGGCGCCGCAATAAGAGCATAGGCGCCCTGACCCTGGCCCTCCTCGCCACCGCCTGCATCGGCCCCCGCCCCGAGGCCCCAGCGACCACCGCGGTAACCCCGCCCCCCGCATGGCGCACCGCGCTCGGCCCCGGGGCACCGATCCGTGCGGACTGGTGGAGCGCGTTCGGCGACCCCGTCCTCACCGATCTCGTCGCCCGCGCGCTCGCCAACAGCCCCGACCTCGGCTCGGCCGCCGCGCGCATCGACGAAGCCCGCGCCGCCGCACGTCTTGCCCGCGCGCAGCAGACGCCGCTCGTCAGCGGCTCGGCACCCGGCACCACCGGCCAGACCGTCAGCCCGCTCGGCACGCCCTCCGACGCGATCGGCGCGCAGCCGGGGGTGGCGATCAGCTACGACCTCGACCTGTTCGGCCGCCTCCGCCTCGCGAGCCAAGCCGCCCGTGCGCAGTTACTCGCCAGCGAAGCCGCGCGCGACACGGTGAGGCTCGGCATCGCGAGCAGCGTCGCGACCGGCTACATCACGCTACGTGCACTCGACCTCCGCCTCGCCGTCGCGCGCCAGACGCTCGCGGCGCGCGCGGAGGGCTTGCGCATCGCCCGTCGCCGCGCCGAGACCGGTTACACCTCGAACCTCGAACTGCGCCAGGCGGAGGCGGAATACCACGCCACCGAACAGCTCGTCCCCGCCGCGCAGCTCGCGATCAGCCGGCAGGAGAACGCGCTCAGCCTGCTGCTTGGCGACACCCCCGGCCCTATCGCGCGCGGCCGCACGCTGGACCAGCTCGCCGCTCCGGCGATCCCAGACGGCCTCCCCGCCGACCTGCTCCGCCGCCGCCCCGATCTGTACCAGGCCGAGCAGACGCTGGTCGCCACCGATCGCTCGCTCGATAGCGCGCGCGCGGCGATGCTGCCCAACCTCGCGCTGACCGGTTCTGCGGGCGTGGTATTGTCGTCCGCGCTAGCCAACCCGATCGCAGTGTTCTCGATCGGCGCGAGCGTGCTCAGCCCGATCTTCGACGGCGGGCGTCTGGGCGCCCAAGCCGACGCCGCCACCGCGCGTCGCGACCAAGCCGCGTTCACCTATCGCCGCACCGCGCTCCAGGCATTCCGCGAAGTCGACGACAGCCTCGCCGGGGTTCAGCGGTCCGGCCAGCAGGCCGTCGCGCTTGCCGGCCAGCGCGATGCGCTCGCGGGCGCGCTCCGCAATGCGTCGAACCGATATCGCGCGGGTTATTCGGCGTATATCGACCAGCTCGATGCGCAACGCGGGCTGCTGACCGCGGAACTGTCGTTGGTGCAGGCGCGCGCGGATCGGCTGACCGCGTATGTCACGCTGTACCAGGCAATGGGCGGCGGCTGGTCGCGGGAGGATGCGGCAGCGGTGCAGCGATAGTATTCCCCACGAAGGCGGGAGAAGACGAAGCAGAAGGCCGCTCGATCGATGCATTTTCCTGCCACACTTCGCCCGTACAGCCGGACCCCATGAAGGCCATCATCCTTGCCGCGGGTCACGGATCGCGGCTGCTGCCGTTGACGCTCACCACGCCGAAATGCCTGGTCGAAGTCGGCGGTCGTGCGATCCTCGACCATCAGCTCGACGCGGTCGCTGCGGCGGGATTTGCCGGCGCGGTGATCGTCGGTGGCTACCGGATCGACCAGATTGACGCGCATCTGAACGCACGCGATGGCGGCCTGCCGACCGAACTCGTCTTCAACCCGTTCTGGGCGACCGCCAACAGCATCGGCAGCGTCTGGGCGGCGCGCGGCTATCTCGAAGCGCCGTTCGCTTTGATGAACGGCGACACGGTGTTCGAACCGACGATCCTCCGCACCGCGCTCGCCGGCGACGCGGGCGGCGTATCGCTGCTGGTCGAGCCGCTGACCGATGCCGGGCTCGACGACATGCTCGTGGAGGCTGACGGCGACCGCGTGATCGCCGTCGGCAAGCACCTCGTCGGTCATGAGGCGACGGATCGATCGCTGGGGCTGATCGTGTCGCACGGCGGCGCTGCCTATGCCGAGGCTTTGCGCAAGGTGATCGGCGAGGAAAACGGCATTCACGCCTATCACCACGCGGTCGTCGCGCGCGTCGCACAGGGGCCGGGCGTGCGCGCGGTCCGCATCCCGCCGAACGTGCACTGGCAGGAGATCGACCGGCCCGAGGACATCGCGCTCTGGGAACGCGATCACCGGCCATGACCGCCCCGCGCCCGAAGGGAAAGGTTGCGTTCCTGTTCCTCGGCGAGACGCTGCTGATCCCGCATCTCTATCCAATAGTCGAGGCGCTCGCTGCGACGTCGGACGTGCCGATCGAGCTTTGGGTGAGCACGTCGGTGCACGAGACGTTGCTGACGCGGTGGACGGCGCCCTTCCCGACCGTTCGCATTCGCCGCGCGCCGGGGTTTCGCGTCGTTGCGGACGATGGCAGTGGCCGAAATCCGGTGCTGCCGGCGAAGATGCCGATGCTGCTGCGACTCCTGCCGTATCTTCGCAGCGCGAGCATCGTGGTGTGTGCCGAGCAGACGAGCCTGTGGCTGCCGCGGCTGTTTCCGATGCGCGCGAAGTTCGTGAAGACCTCGCACGGGGTTGGCTCGATGAGTGCGCGCGACGATCCGCGGCGGCGGGCGGCGGCGTTGACTCTGGTGCCGAGTGAGCTTGAACGGCAGACCTATCTCGACCGCGGGTTCGCGCCCGAGCGGTTCGTCGCGACGGGCTATGTGAAGGCCGACTTCACGCACCGGACGCACGCCGCGCCGCCGTTCGCGGATACGCGGCCGGTCGTCCTGTATACGCCGCATTGGCAGCAGCATCGCTCGTCGTGGTGGCGCTGGGGGGCGGAGGTGGTGCGGCGGATCGTCGCGGACGGGCGCTACAATCTGATCTTCGCGCCGCACCAGCGACTGGTCGAGCGCGCGCCCGAGGTGGCGGACTTGATGCGCGAGATCGGGGACTTGCCACATGTGCATTGCGACATCGACGGGTTCGCGATGGTCGACGGGAGCTACACCGGCGTCGCAGACGTGTATTTGGGCGATACGTCGAGCCAGGTGATCGAGTTCCTGATGCGCCCACGGCCTTGCGTGTTCCTCAATGCGGGGGGTGCCGTCTGGGAGGGCGATCTGAATTACGCGATGTGGGTTTGCGGCGAGGTGGTTGGCGACGTTGCGGATGTCGTGGCGGCAGTGGATCGCTCGGCGCTGCGGCATGCGGAGTATGCAGCGGTTCAGGCGGAGTTTGCTGAGCGGTCGCTCGGGGCTGTCGAAGGTGGCGCGGCGAGAGCTGCGGGGGAGATCGTTCGGGTATTGGAGGGCACGCCGGTCCGCTAAAACTCCACCACCCCGGCGAAGGCCGGGGCCCAATTGGGGGACGTTGCCAACGAAGGACCGCGCGAGGTTACGCCGGTCATTCCAATTGGGCCCCGGCCTTCGCCGGGGTGGCGGCTCTGGGGGAGTGTCCTTCACTTACCACCCCCTCTCGCTTTCACGACCAGATCGGGTAACGGGTGCGGCATGGTAGATTCGACAGCCCCCACGCCAGCGCTCCGGACCGTCCGGGCGAACGACACGCTGCTCTGGGGCATGACCAATGCCGAGCGGATCCGGCGGATAGGCGTCGCGCAAGGGTTGCCGGCCGATGGCGACGGCGACACCGGCCCGGTGATCCTCGCCAACCTCGCCTACGCGTTCGACCCGATGTGGATCGCGTATCTGAAGACGCGGCCCGGCACCGTCGTGACCCGCACCGGCGTCCCCGTACTCGCGCATGTCCGGGGTGCCGACGAGCGCGCGCGGATGACCGCGGCGATGCTCGGCGAGGCACCGCTGGTGCCCGGGCTGACCGTGATCGCCGCCGAGGCCGAGGAAGGCATCTTCAACGAGGCGTTGCGCAAGCGCGAACGCCCGTTCGCCGAACTGCTGACCCCCGCGGCTGTGCCGGCGATCGAGCGCGCGAGCTATGTCGGCGCGTACAAGGGCGTCACCGACCTGCTGACCAAGTATCTGTGGCCGGAATGGGCGCTGGCGATCACGCGGGTCTGCGCGCGCGCCGGGATCACGCCGAACCAGGTGACCGCGCTCGGCTCGGTGCTGTGTATCGTCGCGACCGTGGCGTTCTGGTATGGCTGGTTCTGGACCGGGCTGGCTACAGGTCTGTTCTTCATGGTGCTCGATACCGTCGACGGGAAGCTGGCGCGGTGCACGATCACTTCGTCGAAGCTCGGCAATGCGTGGGACCACGGGGTGGACCTAGTGCACCCGCCCTTCTGGTGGTGGGCCTGGGCGGCGGGGTGCGCGCCGTACGGGCGGCCGCTCGAGGACGGCGTGTTCTGGGCGGTGATCGGGACGATGCTGTTCGGCTATGTCGCGCAGCGCTTGATCGAGGGGGCGTTCATCGTCCGGTTCGGAATGCACATCCACGTGTGGGAGCGGTTTGACAGCTGGTTCCGGCTGATCACCGCGAGACGCAATCCGAACATGGTGATCCTGTTCGCGGGGCTGCTGGTGACGCGGCCGGACTGGGGGATCATCGGGGTCGCCGCGTGGACCGCGATCTCGCTGGTGGTGCATCTGGTGCGGCTGGTGCAGGCGATGGTGCGCAAGGCCAAGGGTGAGACGCTGACGAGTTGGCTGGCTTGAGCGCATTGTCGTCATCCTGACGAAAGTCAGGACCCAGGGTGACAAAGGTGGACGTTCGTGGCTCTGGGTCCAGACTTTCGTCAGGATGACGGTGAGTGACTGGTGCGCCGTTCTCCTGCGAACGCAGGAGAACGGGGTCAAAAAGTCGTGACGGCCAACGCCTTGGGCCGACCGATCCACCAGAGGCAGTAGATCGCCAGCGCATACAGGAAGCGGCTGTAGTCCCGTTTCCCCGCACGGTGATCGGCGAACACCTTGTCGACCGCGGCGGCGCGCCAGATGCCTTGCTCGCGGACGCCGCTGTCGCGCCAGAGTTGCTCGGCATACGCGCCGAAATCGCCGGCGAACCACGCCGCCAGCGGCATCTGGAAGCCTTGTTTGCGGCGGTTGAGTATCCCCTCCGGTAGCCACGGCGCGATGGCCTGGCGAATGACGTATTTCCCGATCTTGCCGTGCAGCTTCATGTCGGCGGGCATCGACTGGGCGAGGTCGACCATCCCCTGCCCCAGCATCGGCACGCGCACCTCGAGCGAATGCGCCATGCTCGCGCGGTCGACCTTGGTCAGCATGGCGCCTGGCAGATTGAGCGCGAGGTCCGCCAACCCGAACTGCTCCAGCGTGTCGGTCGAGATCGCGTCGGGATCGGGGAAATATTCCGCGACCAGTGCGGCGATCCCGCCTTCCTCCTCGGCGATGAACTCAGCGGAGAATATCTCGCGGCGGAAGGCTTCGTTGGTGATCTGCGTCTTGGCGAAGAACCGCGCGATGCCGTTCGGGAGTGCAGCGCTGCCGGTAGTTTTCCGCCAGCGCTGCAACACGGCGTTCGCATGGCGTGAGGGCAAAGTCGGGACCGCATCCAGCGCGCGTGCCAGGCGACGCAGCGGGGCCGGCAGCGCACCGATCCGCCGCTCGGTCGCGTGGCGCTTATACCCGAAGAACAGTTCGTCGCCGCCATCGCCCGACAGCGCGACCTTCACCTCCTGCGCGGCGATCTGGCTGACGTACCAGGTCGGCACCGCGGACGGATCGGCGAACGGCTCGTCGTAGTAATGCTGGACCTCGGGAAGCATCGCCTGCGCATCCGCGAGCTCCAGCGTGCGCGTGACATGGTTGCAACCGAGATGCCGCGCGATCGCCTCGGCATGCGGCGACTCGTCGAAGCGGGGGTCGGGGAAGCCGATCGTGAAGGTGCGGACGGGGCGATCGGAGACCTGCGCCATCGCCGCGACTACCGCGGAGGAGTCTACGCCGCCGGACAGGAATGCGCCGACATCGACATCCGCGACCATCTGCTTGCCGATCGTGTCGAGCCATTCGTCGCGGAAACGCTCGATCCACGCCGCCTCGGATCGGGGCTCGGCGGGATGATAGGCGGGCGTCCAATAGGCGCGCATCGTCGGCGTGCCGCTCGCGTCGACGGTCATCACATGCCCCGGCGGCAGGGTGCGGACCTGCGCATAGATCGAGCGCGGGGTGCGGACATGGCCGAAGCTGAAATAATCGTGGAGCGCGCGACGATCGACGTCGAACGCCATGCCGGGCAGCAGCGTCAGCGTCTTCAGCTCGGAGCCGAACGCGAACCCTGCGGCCTGGTCGGTGTAGTAAAGCGGCTTGATCCCGATCGGATCGCGCGCCAGCGTCAGGCGACGGGCGTGCGTATCCCACACCGCGACCGCGAACATCCCGTCGAGCCTCGCCCAGACGTCGTCGCCCCAGCGTTCATAGCCCGCGAGGATCACCTCGGTATCGCCCGCGCTCTCGAACACGCGGCCCAGCGCTTGCAACTCGCGCCGCAACTCGCGGAAATTATAGATCTCGCCGTTGAAGACGAGCGCATAGCGGTGGTCGGGCGAATGGAACGGCTGGTGCCCGCCCTCGATGTCGATGATGCTGAGCCGGCGCATCCCGAAGCCGAAATCGCCATCGGTCATCACGCCCTGGTCGTCGGGCCCGCGGTGCAGGATCGTATCGCACTGCGCAGTGATGAGGCGGGGCGAGACGACACCGCCACCCCGTGCGTAAAGGCCGGCAATTCCGCAGATGACGAACGATCCCTCGCATGACGGCAGCACCGCCGCCCGATCGCGCGTGGTCTAGGAGCCACCCGCCGCTTTGTCACCTGCGCGGATCCCTCTGCCGCTGCGCGCCTTGCCGCACCCGCCGTCGCACTCTAGGGGCCGGTCGCAGATGGTTCAGGATCGCGCTCCTTCTCCTGCTCCGGCCGATGCGCCGGCACGCTCGGGCACTACCGGGATATTCCGGGCGGCAGCGCGCAATCTCGGCTGGTTGCTCGCCAGTCGCAGCGTGCTGGCGATCCTGTCGCTTTTTTATCTGGGATTCGCGACCCGCACGCTCGGCGTGGTCGACTTCGGCCGGTTCGCACTGATCTCGGGCGCGGCACAGGCGCTCGCGACGTTCGTCGGCTTCCAGACATGGCAGATCATCGTCCAATACGGCGTCGAGCCGATCCAGCACGGCGACACGCCCCGGCTTGCGCGACTGCTCAGATTGTCCGCGATCCTCGATATCTGCAGCGCGCTGGTCGGTGCCGTGCTGACCGTCGCGATCCTGTTCGCGTGGAGCGACGGGTTCGGCATCCCGCCCGACCTGATGCGCGACACGCTGATGTTCGCGGTGGTGCAGCTGATCACGATCCGCTCGACCCCGCTCGGCATCCTGCGGCTGCGCGACAAATTCTCGCTGTCCGCACTTGCCGACAGCATGACGCCGATCATGCGCTTCGTCGGTGCCGGTGCGGCGATGCTGTTCGAACCGACGATCCGCGGCTTCATGCTCGCCTGGGCGATCGCCGAGATCGTCACCGCCGCGACCTACTGGATCATGGTCGCGAAAAGCGGCGACCTGCGCCTGCTCGCGAGTGGCCGTGGCAGCTGGCAGCAGGTGCGCGGTGAAAATCCCGGCATCGTCCGTTTCTCGCTCAGCACCAACGCCAGTGCGACACTGGGTCTGTCGAGCAAGCAGATCCCTCTCTTGCTGGTCGGCGCGTCGATCGGCCCGGCCGCGGCGGGCGCGTTCCGGCTGGCGACGCAGTTGGCGCAGGCGCTCGCGAAACTGTCGCAGATGCTGTCGCGCGCCGCCTTCCCGGAAATCGTCCGTGCGGTTCGCACCGCCGAACCCTCGCGGCTTCGCCGTATCCTCGTGCGGACGATGCTGGCCAGCACCGCGGCGGCGCTCGTCATCCTCGCGGTCGTCGCGCTGGTCGGCGAGCCGATCCTCAAGCTGGTCGGCGGCAAGTCGTTCGGCGGCGCGTACCCGGTATTGCTGTGGCTCGCCGCCGCCGGGTGTTTCGATCTCGCCACCGTCAGCCTCGATACGGTGATGACCGCGCTGCACCGCGCCGGCACGGTGTTCGCGATTCGCGCGGTCGGCGTCGCTCTGATGTTCGTGGCGGCGTTCGCGCTGATGCCGGCCTACGGGTCGGCAGGTATCGCAGCTGCCGTGGCCGCCGGATCCGTCGCCGTCGCGATCCTGCTCGGGTTCGCGGCCGCCCGGATGACCCGTACGCCAGACCAAGCGTAGCCGGTACAGAACGACGGGCGTTTGCGATAAACGCCTCGTTCACGTCGCAAATGTCATGTGCGCGCCGCTCTATCGCCACTATTTTCGGGTCTAGGTCTGCCGATGAACGACGTAATCCTTATCGCGCTGGGCGCCGTTGCGGCGCTAGCACCGGTCCAGGCTCGTGCCGCCGAAACGTGCGAAGGCACGCCGGGCAACGGCAATGCCAAACTGGTGCTCGAAGCAACGACGCTGCGCAACACCGCCGGCGAGGTCGCCTTCGCGATCTATCCCGACGACAAGTCACGGTTTTTGGCAAAGGGCGCGAAGGTCGGCCGTGCCCGGGTATCGGCGACGAGCCCGCGCGCCTGCTTCTGGATGAAGCCCGGTCACTATGCGATCGCGCAATATCACGACGAGAATGGCGACCATAAGTTCAATCGGACGCTGTTCATGCCGAAAGAAGGTTTCGGCTTTTCGAACGACGCGCCGACCTCGATCGGGCTGCCGTCGTTCGACGCGGTCCGTACCACCCTGCCCGCATCTGGCGCCGTCGTACGGATGAAGATGCGGTACCGCGGATAATTTGCGTCCGGGCTGCGACAGATTTGGGCTTTCGCCCGAATTGCGACCGACGCGGAACGGAAATCTTGCTGACACAAAATTGTAGCGGTTCTGTACCGTGACGGGTATCTCTATATCGTGGCCGATGCTGTTTCGAACTTTGATGCCTTTGGCAGGCAATTGCTCCCCCCTCCAGCGGCACCCGCGTGGTTGCCCGAGGGCATGTTCGATTCGGCCCTGTCGGAACGGTCTGGCGTGAACCCGCGCGAAGCCGCCGCAAAAATCCGCACCGGGATCATCTGCAACCCCAAGAGCCACCGCAACCGCAGTAGCGTCGAGGCAACCAAGCCCTTCCTGTCGGGCACGGTGCTCGCCGTCACTCCGCGTACACAGGACGAACTCGCCGAGGTACTGACCGACTTCGCACGGCACGGCATCGAGCTGCTTGTGATCGACGGCGGTGACGGCACGATCCGCGACGTGATGACTGCCGCCGCGCGAGTCTGGACCGGCGCGGCGCCGCGCGTCGCGATCGTTCCCTCGGGCAAGACCAACGCTCTCGCGCTGGATCTTGGTATTCCCGATACCTGGACGCTGGATCAGGCGTTGACGGCCGCACGGCATGGTCGCGTCAAGCTACGCAGCCCGGTCGAGGTAATCCGCAAGGACAGCGGCGCGAAACTGTGCGGCTTCCTGTTCGGCGCAGGCGCGTTCGTCGACGCCACCGCGCTCGCGCAACGCACGCACCGCGCAGGCGCCTTCAACGGAGTCGCGGTCGGTCTCGCGTTGTGCTGGGCGATCCTGCAGACGCTGTTTGGCGGCGCGAACAGCGCATGGCGCGCGGGCAACCGGATGCGTATCCGCTTCCAGTCGCGCGGCAACGAAGGCGCTCATGCCGCCGGCGAGCATGCCAACACCGATCGCGCGCGCTACATACTGCTCGCGTCGACACTGAAGCGCATGCCGATCGGTATCCGTCCGTTCGGTGCACCGCGTGTCGGGTTGAAGACGCTGGTGGTCGACGCACCGCCGCGCTGGCTTGCCGTCGCGACGCCGCTGATCGTCACCGGGTCGCCCGCCGCGTGGCTCGATCGCGCGGGCTATCACCGGATCGATTCGCCAAGCTTCGACCTGTCGATAGATTCGGGCTTCATCCTTGATGGCGAAGTCTATCCCGGCGGCGACCTTACCGTCCGCGAAGCGCGCGCGATCAGTTTCGTCGTTCCGTGATCACGCTCGGCGACATCGTCCACCGCCAGTTGCACGTCCCGACCATTCCCGCGGTTCGCGACGTCGCGCAGAGGCTGGCGCAAGGTTCGCCTGATGCCGTCGCGGTGCTGTTCTACGGTTCCAATCTGCGCACCGGCGCGACCGAGGGCGTGCTCGATTTCTACGTGCTGACCGCAGGTCCGCCGGAACGAGGCATGTGGCCGACCGTCAGCTACCGCGAATTTGACCTGGACGGCGAGACGGTGCGCGCGAAGATCGCCACCATGCGGATGGCGACCTTTGCCAGGGCAGCGGCGGCGCGGACGCTCGACACGACGATCTGGACCCGGTTCGTGCAACCTTCCGCACTGGTCTGGGCACGCGATCCGGGTACCGCTGTGCAAGTAGCTGCAGCGATCGGCGACGCCGCAAAGTCTGCCGCGCGGTTTGCCGCCGCGCTGGGGCCCGAGACGGGCACCGCCGATGACTATTGGCGCGCACTGTTCCGCGAAACCTACGCCGCCGAGCTCCGAGTCGAGCGCAAGGGCCGCGAGGGACAAATCCTCGATTTCGACCCCGCGCGATACGCCGAACTCCTGCCGCTCGCCTGGACCGCCGACGGCATCGCATTCCGCGACGACGCCGGCGTGCTGAGGCCGGATCTGACGACGCGCCGGGCCGCGTTGCTCGGCGCGTGGCGCCGGCGACGCCGCGCCGGCAAGCCGATCAACGTCGCTCGCCTGGTCCGCGCTGCCTTCACCTTCGATGGTGCCGCACGCTATGGCATCTGGAAAGTCGAGCGCCATACCGGCGTGTCCGTGCCCCTGACCCCGTGGCGGGAGAAACATCCGATCCTCGCGGCGCCGGGCGTGTTCTGGCGTGTGTGGCGTGCGCGTAGCGGGCCCAAGGCGGTATGAGCGATCGGTTCCGTGCGCTGATCCTCGCCGGATCGCGCGGCGGCGTGGATCCGGTCGCAGCTTATGCCGGCGTAGCGCACAAGGCGTTGATCGAACTCGACGGTCTTACCCTGCTCGACCGGGTATCGCGGGCATTGCGCGACGCCGGCGCTACCGAGATCGCCGTCTCCGTCTCCGACGATGCGGTCCGCGCCGCCTCTACCATGCTCGGGCTCACCGTCCTGACCGCCGCATCCGGCCCCAGCCATAGTGTTCGCGACGGCATCGAGGCGCTTGGTGCACCGCTGCTTGTCACCACCGTGGATCACGCGCTGCTCCAGCCCGAATGGATCACGCGCTTTCTCGCCGACGTGCCTGCCGACGCCGACGTCGCCGCGATGCTCGCGCGCCAGGATGTGATCGAAGCCGCCGCGCCGGGCACGCGCCGCACCTACCTGCGCTTTGCCGACGGTGCCTGGTCGGGGTGCAATTTGTTCTACTTCGCTACCCCACGCTCGGTCGCCGCACTCGATCTGTGGGCACAGGTCGAGGCGGATCGCAAACGACCGTGGCGGATCGTCCGCAGGCTCGGGATCGGCACGCTGGTCCGGTATATGTCCGGTCGCCTGACACTGGTCGCCGCGTTGGCACATCTGGGGCGCCTCGCCGGCCTCGAAGCCGCCGCGGTCGCGACCCCGTTCGGCCTCGCGGCGGTCGACGTCGACAAGCCTGCCGACCTCGATCTTGTCCGGGACCTGGTTGCACGGGCCTGAGGCTGGCACGGCGTGGATGGCGGTGCCGTCTTTCGCGGAGAAATCACCTCGGGCTACCGCTCCCCCCTGTCCCCGAACCGCGGCATGGTGCAAAGCAAAGCCATGCAGACGCTCGCGCCCCAACTCGCCCCGCCTATCGCCGGAACGACCTCGATCGGCATCTACGGCAGCGCCGGCCGCATGGGTCGTGCGATCGGTGACGCGATCGAAGCCGCCGGGGCAACGCTGGCCGGTGGTGTCGACGCCGGCGAGGACCCTGCCCCGCTCGCCCGCACCGCCAACGTGCTCGTCGACTTCTCGACTGCCTCTGCGATCGAGGCCCATCTGAGCGCCGCGCGCGCGGCTGGTACCGCTATCGTGATCGGCACGACCGGCCTGTCGCCGCAGCACCAGTCGATGATCGACGACGCCGCGAGGGACATCGCAATCCTCCAGACCGGCAACACGTCGCTCGGCGTGACGCTGCTAGGGATCCTCGTGCGCGAGGCTGCCGCGCGGCTCGGACCGGACTGGGACGTGGAAATCGTCGAGATGCATCACAAGCACAAGGTCGACGCGCCATCGGGCACGGCCCTCCTGCTTGGCGACGCCGCCGCCAAGGGTCGCGGATCGTCGCTCGCCGAACTGCGCGTCGACAGCCGCGCCGGCCTGGTCGGCGCGCGAACAGAAGGCACGATCGGCTTCGCGAGCTTGCGCGGCGGATCGGTAATCGGCGATCACAGCGTGATTTTCGCAGGCGAAGGCGAACGGATCGAGCTCAACCACCGCGGCGACGATCGCTCAATCTTCGCACGGGGTGCTGTCCGTGCCGCGATCTGGCTGGCGGAGCAGCCTGCCGGACGCTACCGGATGGGCGACGTGCTCGGCCTGTGACGCTGTGAAGAAAGCCGACGTCGTCGAGTTTTACGCGCGTCTGGCCGAGGCCGATCCGCACCCCGAGACCGAACTCGAATTCGTCAATCCGTACACGCTCGTCGTAGCGGTCGCGCTCTCCGCGCAGGCGACCGACGTCGGCGTCAACAAAGCGACGCGCGCGCTTTTCCGGGACGTCGATACGCCTGAGAAGATGGTGGCGCTCGGGCTCGACGAGCTGAAGCGCCACATCAAGACGATCGGCCTGTTCAACACCAAGGCGAAGAACGTCATAGCGCTCTCGCAGATGCTGATCGACGACTATGGCGGCGAGGTGCCCAACGATCGCGCGGCGTTGGAACGCCTGCCCGGCGTCGGTCGCAAGACCGCCAATGTCGTGCTCAACGTCGCGTTCGGCGCGGAGACCTTCGCCGTCGACACGCACATCTTCCGGGTCGGCAATCGCACCGGTCTCGCTCGCGGCAAGACGCCGCTCGCGGTTGAACTCAAGCTCGACAAGGCCACCCCGCAACCCTTCCGCCTGCACGCCCATCACTGGCTGATCCTGCACGGCCGCTATGTCTGCAAGGCAAGGACGCCCGAATGCTGGCGGTGCATTGTCGCCGACCTCTGCGCGTTCAAGCCGAAGACCCCGCCCCCAAAGAGCAGATCGGGTAGGAGTTCGGTTGCGGGGGAGGTCCCCGATCTGGCCGCTGGGTAGCCATAAACACGAAAACGTCTGGCGCACCCCGTTTCGCTTTGCTAGGCGGACCATCCGGCACCCGTAGCTCAGCTGGATAGAGCGCTGCCCTCCGAAGGCAGAGGCCACTGGTTCGAATCCAGTCGGGTGCACCAAACTTCATTTATTTTCCCCTGTTTTCAATGCCTTAGCGGCATCTTTGGCTAACCTTTCCGCAAGGTTAGCCAAAAGCTTGTCTGCGGCGGTGTCTGAAAGCGTGCGCTGATCGGCCGCTGCGGTGTAGCGCGCGACCTCGCTGTCGGTCGTGTGACCGGTCCAGGCCTTGATCTCTTGGTTCGAGCAACCTGCCTCGGCGAATCGCCGCGCGGCGGCCTTGCGAAGGCCGTGCGCCGAGCAGTTCGGCAAGCCGGCCTCGTCACACCATTGGCGAAATTTGTTGCCGAAACCCTTTACCGAGAATTGCTTGCCGAACTCGGTGACGACAAAGAACGCCCCAACGGTCGGCGTTGCTAGGATCGATTCCGCCAAGCCGGGCATGATCGGCAGTGACACGAAGACTTTCGTCTTTTCCTGAGTCAGTTCGAGCCGGGTATCGTGGACGCTGGCCGGCCCCATCTTGCGAGCATCACCACCGCGCTGGCCCGTCCAGATCATCAGGTCGAACGCAAGGCGCGCGACCGTACCGATCGGGTGGCGCCGTTCGTAAGCCGCGATCTCTTCCTCGGTCCAACTGTGGAACCCTCCGCCGCTCACCTTGAAGGGGCGGGTGACGATGACCGGGTTCGTACCGGCCATGCCGATCCGCATCGCGAACTTCATCAGCGCCGACAGCCGCTTGCGGAGCATGTTCGCCGAGGTCCGGTGAGGTAGCAGCTCGGCGAGCATGGCCTCGACGTGCCGCGGCTGCAGCTCGCGCACCATGATCTCGCCGTAGCGCCGCCCTTTCCGGCTCCGCGCGCGCCAGCGCTCCAGCGTCCCGCGATAAACTACACGAGTACGTTCGCCCGGATCGAGAAAATCGGGCGACCGGTAGTAGCGCGACAGCAGGTCGTCGAACGTGCCGACCGTGGCGCGGTTGGCGCCGGCCTCGATCTCGGGAGCACTGACGCCGTCGTTGCAGGCGCGCAGCTCCGCAAGAAACGCGTCGGTCCCCGGCTCGTTCTTGAAATAGTAGGTAACGAAGCCGGTGCGGCGATACCGGTAATGAGCCTTCCCATGCCGATCGCGAAACGTGCTGACATGCTTCGGTAGCCAACGCCGCTTCATGCAAACATCTCGTCTAAGCTGTTGGCGCCGGCGGGCACGATATCCCTGCCCGTCGTGACAACGATCCGGCCGGGCTCGATCTCAACCCGAACGGGGATGCCGACTTTCTCCGCAGCGCGAAGAACACGCGCAAGGTCAGCTTGACGGATCAGGGCGCGCGCGCTCATGCAGCATTTCCCATGCATTTGGCTTGAGGTTCGATCTCATCACGTAGCTTGCGAGCATGATCGAGCATCTTCATACCGCGTGTTTCGAGCGTGTTTGCCGCCAACGTCAGGTCCAAGTTTGACACGCCACGCTCAGCGTTTAACTTGTAGTTTAGCGAGCGGACGGTGATGCCTAGAGCGCTCGCCAGCCTGCCCTTACCGCCGAGGATTTCGAACGCGGTTTGCATGCCCACCATCCTCCGTATCTCGATCGGATAGCCCCGCTGTTCCTGCTTTTGGGAACAGTTGACTGGCTGTGGCGACAACGGGGTCTGGCGAGGTTCGTTGGGCGCAGCGCTGATCATCATGAATGACCCTGCTTTTGGATGCGTTGATGACCACTGCCATTCGGCGAAAGGTGTGAAATGCCGTCCGACACTTGCAGCGGCAGTTCGCTTTCACCGAGGGCGAGCCTGACGATGCGCGGCCACTGCGGAATTAGGCTGTTGGCGATGGCGCCAACCGCAGTCGCACCTGAGGCAACGAACAGTCCGACACCGATGTCGTGAAACAGAGCAACCGACATTACGCGCGCCGATCCGGCATGCCCGCGACGACCATCATGATCGCGACCGGGATCCACACGAAAGCGAACGCAATCAGCAGGGCCACCTTTGCGATGCGGCGGCGACGCATGCAACGTTCGACCTGGCGCGGCGCCGTCGAGGCGGTGGCGACGTTCACTGGTACACCGTGAGCGGAAAGGCCGTACCACTGCAGCGCGTGCAGGTCTTGTCGTCCGCGAATGTGCAAGTGCCGACGTCATCGGGCGCGACGCACGGATCCCAATGACTGCATCCGCAACCGGCGCAAATTCGCGGATGCGTGGCGGCTGGGCCGTCACGCAGCTGGAGGTAGACATCGGCGTCGACAGGGTATGCGTCGCGGAGTGCGTGGATCGTTTCGACATACCGGGCAGCGGCACCGTCGGTTTCAAGCAGGCGGATTAACGCAGCGCCTTCAGTCCGATTGTTCGGTGCGATGACTTTGGCGGCGTCTGCTACCGAAACGCCGGCGGCGTTTCTGCGGAGACGAAGGTACCCTGCCGGGGTGACCGGCGCGATCAGCGCAGTCTTCAGGGTCACGCAGCGATGGGTCGACGAAGATACGTGAAGCATGGTTCAATCCTCTTCGGGCAAAGGTGTGGCGTCACCGAAAGCTGGGGCTTGCGGCAGGGTGTTCAGTCAGCGGGGACGAGGAGCGCGGCGTTACCGCGCGGGATCAGCTGGGCGCGGGTCCAATCGCGGCCGGCGACGTCACGACGTCATCGTTGGCCGGTGCACGGGTGTCGTCATTCGCCGGTACCGGTCGGGTCCGACAGACGTTCGGATTTGAAAAAGGGAGACGGATATCCGGGTTCGGACGGGCGCTCGGTACGATCGTGCGGATGACCTGCAGTTCGGCGACGAACACATGACCGCACTCGTCATTCTCGCAGCGATAGCGAATGTGACGAACCGTCGTAGTCAGTGCCGCGCTGTTACGGATGCCAGCCGGACCGTCGCAATGCGGACAGGAAAGGCCGGGAATTCTGTGCTTGGTAGGCTTCGAGATAGTCATTGGGTCCCCCCGGTGTTCCCCGAGTGCGACCCCGCGCCGAACCGGAAGAAACTTGGTAGGCGTCGCATGAGCGCGCCTAGTGCTGTCTCAACCTCGTGTGCCTCGACCAGCGCACGGCTATGCGCGTGCGGGGAGGCACCGGGTTGGCCGGCTTCAATAAGGGCTGCACCGAGTTCACCGGCTTCGCGAACGAACTTGGCGGTGTCGGCAGCGAGCGCCTGGTAACAGGCAATTTCGCTGGAATACTCGACGTCGACCGCGAAGGCGAGTGCCTGGGCATAGGGTGCATATTCACCGCCGGCTGCGAGATACGCGGCATCGAGCGCAGCCGCTTGGTGCAGCATCGGCGTCGTCTTGCAGTTCGGCTGGCTCCAGTACCGGATCGTACGCGTCGACCGCTTGACGATCTTCTTCATGGCCTCCCAGCTCAGCAGACCAGCGATCGTCGTCGTTGCCTGCGCGAAAGTCTTAGGCGGGCGGGCGATCGTCATGCCCCTGCCCGCTTCAAAACCGGCAATCGATCGAAAGCGACGGATGCGTGATTCGCGCCGTATGGATGCGGCATGGTGTTAGCAGGGAGAGGTGGGCGACCGATGCTGATTAATGCGGCAACCGCGTCACGGGGTATTGTATGATCAGGCCAATTCGCAGGTACCCGAAACCACGAAGCGAACTTTTCCAGATTGGTGACGGAGAAGGTCTTTCCATCGCGCAACCGGTTAAAAAATGCTCCGCTGCTCACGACGATCGTTGCTACTCGCGACAGCGATTTGCCACCCCAGCGGGTGACTTCGGCATCGTACGAATCGGCGATGGTTCGCAATGCGTTCTGATATGCAGCACTCATGACGCATGTTTACGTCACATTTACGGCAGTCGTCAACGTAAATATTCCGCATGCTATGCGTCACTTCATGCGTCATGAGTGCAGCATGAGAAAGAACGTACCTGACGTGTTGAAAGAGCGCCTCTCGGCAAAGATTGCCGAGAAGAATATGTCGGCTCGTGAGGTGTCGATTGCGGCCTTGAACAAGCCAGACGCTATTCGCGCGATCTTGGCTGGTCATATGCCGGGGCTCGACCGGCTCGATGCGATTGCAGATATCCTCGACACAACTTCCGATTGGTTGCTCGGACGCGATCAGGGTATTGAGCGCACGATCCCGGCGGACGGCCATACAACGCTAGAAGCGCTTCGACGGCTTCCAAAGACGTTGCCCATCTATGGCACAGCGCTCGGTGCCGACCTGGAATTCGACGGTTGCAACGGGATCGTAGTAACTGTCGAGCAGACAGAGGTGCATATGTCCGCACCCCTTGATTTCATGACGCGGCCGATAGGCGTCACCGGCAGGCCAGACCTCTACGTCGTCTCGGTATCGGGGCACTCGATGGAGCCGCGATTTGATGCGGGAAGCCGTGTTCTCGTCGATCCTAAGCGGTCGCCCGGCGTTGGTGATGACGTGGTGGTGCAGTTGCGCGGTCCAACATTCGACGGCGAAGAGATCCGTCATGTCCTTATTAAGCAGTTGGTGCGGCGGCGCCCAACCGCTGTGATTCTTCGACAGTTCAACCCTGCCGCAGAGTTCGAAGTCCCTAACGAGCAGGTGTCGTCGGTCCACCGGGTGATGCCATGGGACGAGGCGATGGGATACTAGCGGGCATTAGCGGAATGGCCGCAATGGGAAGGTTAGCTGCCGTTCACGTTAACGCGCGCTGCTCGGAAGACCGCCTTCAGTCCGCAGTAAGCACCGCCCATGACCACGAAGCAGACGGCAAATAAACCCGCCTTTACGCCGAATGAGCTCTGGCCGTCGGCAATGACCAGCCAAAAGACGATGACGTATATTGAGGCAAACTCGATTAGATCGCGCTTCAAGTCGTCCATCCCATGTGGGCTGCTCTCGACCATGTAGAGCCTCACAGCGAGGTCCGCAATTGGGCGAAAGACGTCATCAAATCGATGACGGCTACGCTGCGCTCTCCAGCGTCAGGGCCGTCGTGAAACCGCGATCGGCGATCAGTTCGTGAGTGACATCGGAAACCAGCCACTTCACCGCATCAATCTCGGCCTTGAACCCCGCAACCGTCACCGGGCGGTCAGGGTAAATTTCCAACCGGCCGAGGGCGAGCCCAAGATCCAGGGTGCGCGGCTCGCGCGCAGCACGGCCCTGCTCGGCAGTCGCGGCGCGGCGCGCGGCATCCTCGGACGAGTAGGTGCGCGTGAGCCGCTTCGTCTCGCCGGTACCGCTGCCGACCCTGACGGTCTTCTTCTTCGCACCCTTGCGGTCGTGCCAGTCGGCCGACACGCTGCCCGCCTCGTCGCGTTTCCTGATCCTGAAGCTGTGCCGATCGCCGTCGCCGCGGCGAATCATAATCCCCGGGATTGCAACGCCGGTAGCAGTCGTGACCGAGCCGATAGGCGCGAAAATCAGTGCGCCCGCCTTGACCGTCGCGGTGGCGTCGTTCTCCCGCCCCAGCCGGCGCAGCAGGGCGATATCGCTCTCGCGGGTCTGTGCCATCGCCTTGACTGCAATCGCCGCCAGCGCGGGCGCGCATCGGGGCGTCAGCTTGTTGCGGCCGGCGATCTCCTTGACGATCGCGCCGAGCGTCGTGTCGTGCCAGCTCTTCTCGCGCCGGGTGGCGATGGCGCTGGTGAAGTCGGCCGCTCGAGCGCGTATCGTGATCTGGTCAGGTGGGCCGCTATGTTCGACCTCGTCCACCGTGAACTTGCCCTTGTCGACCAGACCGATCGTCACGTCGGCACCGGCGGACCAGCCGAGCTGTACCGTGAGCGTCGCGCCGGCACGCGGCACCGCAAGCTTGCCGTCCGAATCGTCGACGGTGATCTCGAGCTGGTCGGCGTCGCCGCCCCGTTTCTCGCTCAGGCGTAGCGAGATCAGGCGCGGGCGGATGCGATCGGTAAGGTCGGTGCCGTCGAGTGTGACCTTGAAGTCGGGGACGTTGTTGATCGCGGTCATGCTGCACCCGTTGCGCTATCGGCGATCTCGAGCAGATCGACGGTGAAATCGATCTTGCGCGGCGTCCCGTCCGCGAAGATCTCCTTCATGCCTTCGTCGATGCCGGTGATGACGAAAGCGCCATAAACCCGCCCGGTGCCATCGATCATCGACCACGCCTCCCCCTTAGCGGCCATGTCGCGCAGATCGTCGAGCGATGCGCGCCCCGCCATCAGCTCGGCATAGGCAGTGCCTGAAAGGGTGATCGTATCGTTCTCGCGGCCGACGAACTGCGTTGCGTCGATTGCGCCGATCCGGCCGCTGCGCGCATGCCGCCAGGCGCTTTTGCGTTGCATGTCCTGATACGCCAGCGTCGGTAGCGAGAAGACGAACATGCCAAGGGCCATCATGTTCACTGGTCGGCTCCATCGGGAGTGTCGGAGAAGGACGATCGCGACATGGCGCGCTGGCGGCTTTGCGCACGCTCGAGGGCGCGCTCGACCGCCGCGGCGAGCGCCTGTTCGCTTTGCCCCGGCGCGCCGTAGACGTTGATCGTGATCGGCGCTGGCGCGGGGGCCGGGCGACCATAGGCTGCGGTTCCGGCGGGCGCGGCTGCGTTGGCTGGGGTCAGCGCCGGCAGCGCGGAGCCGATCGCGAGCGCGGCGGTGAGACGGCGCGACAGACGATCGACGCGGCGCACCGGCGCATCCTCGTCGGCCATCATGGCCGGCGGGCGTAGCGAAGCGGCGGACATGGCACCGGTCAGGTTGCGCGACAGGCGGTCGATCCGGCGTACCGGTTCGCGCGCGCCGCCAGCGATGCCGTTGCTAAGGCCCTGCATCATGAACCCGCCGAACCCCGCAAATACGCGCGAAGGCGAGCGGATCCCCAGTTTCTGCTTGAACCAGTTCGCGGCCGACGATGCCGCTCCGACGATCGTCGCCTTCAGTGCCCCCAGCATGCCGGTGATGCCGTTGATCATCCCCATGATCATGTTGCGGCCGAACTCGCCGAAGCGCGCAGGGAGAGCGCCAAACCAACCGAGGACGCCGGTGACGACGCCGACGATCCTCTGCCATAGCGAGCTGAACCACGCGGTGATCGGACCCCAGTTCGCGTAGATCAGGTACACGGCACCCGCGAGCAACGCGATCACCGCGACGATCGCGAGAACGGTGCCGAGGATCGGCAGCAGCCCGATCGACGCGGTTCCGCCCGCCACGCCCATGGCGATCAACCCGGCGTTGAGGATCGCGATCGGCCCCATGATCGCGGCGATGACGATGGCAAAGCCGCCCAGCACGATGAATAGCAAAGCGAGGACTGCCGCGCTGATCGCGATAGCCTTCGCCAGTACCGGGTGACGTTCGGTCCATCGTGCCAGACCGCTGGCAAGGGCCGAGGCACGCTGCGTGATCGCATTGACCGCCGGCAACAGCATCGAGCCGAGCGATACCGATAGCACCTGCGCGTTGATCTTCAGTTGCTTGGTCTGCTCGGCCGAGTCCTTCATGCGCTCGGCGAAGTCGGTGTCGGTCGTGCCCTTCGCGCCGGCCGCGGTCGCGCGGATCCGGCGATATTCCTCCATGTTCTGGATCAGCGGACGCAAACCCTGCTGCACCTGGGCGTCCTCGAACAGGAAGCCGATCTTGCCGAGGTCGCCGCCCGTCGCCTTCTTGGTCAGTTCGGCAATCGCCTCAAGCGGCGTCTTGCCCTCGGCATACGCCTTTTTCAGCGCGTTCGGCAGATCGATGCCGAACTTCGAAAACGCCTTGATCGTGGCTGGCGAGGCGATCTTCTGGATGATGTTCGCAACGTTCGACGCCGCGGTCGACGAATCGCCTGCACCCTTGCGCGCGATCTGCAGCGCCGCGGCGAGATCGGCGACCGCACCGGTCCCCGTCTGGCCGAGCGCCTGATAGCCCGCAGTCAGCGCCGGGAAGGCACCCGCCATATCCTTAATCTCGAACGCGCCGCTCTTGCCCGCCTGCGCCATGATGTCGATGACGCGTCCGGTCTGCTCGATCGGTACCTTCAGATTGTCGTTGGCGGCAAACGCTGCGGCGGACAGATCGGCGATCTCGGCCTTGTACGCGGTCGCGGCGCGCCCGATCGGCTTCATCATCGCGACCGCCTTGGTCGGATCGAGGCCGAAGCCTGCCAGCGTGTCGACGCCCTTTTGCAGTTCGTCCGGCATCTGGTTTGCGGCGCGTGCAGCCGCGAGCAGGTTGCGCCCCATGCGGTCAGCACGATCGCGCCCGAGATCCGCCTTCTGGGCGATATCGGTCATGACTGACTGGTATGCTTGCGCGTCCTCGACCGCGCCCATGATCGGACGTGCGAGCGTCCGACCAGTGGCAATGCCAGCCGCGCCGCCCGCAGCGATGCCGGTCGCCATGTTCTGCGTCCGCGCGAACCCGGCGCGCGCCCTCGCAAAGCGGGTCTGGCGCTCGTCGAGGCGATCGAACTCGGCACGCTGCTGGCCCATCGTCACGGTCGTTGCGGCAATGTTGTCGCGCAGGCGCTGTTCGTGCGCGCCGAGGTTCTGCACATCGACGCCGGCCGACGTCAGCGCCGACCGCATCTTCACGAGCTGGGCGCTGTGTTCCTCGCTTGCGCCGACGAGCTTGCGCTCCTTCGCCTCGGCCGCCGCGAGTGCGTTCATCATGCGCTTGGTCGGCGTTTCGGTCCGCGCGATCTCGTCGCGTAAGCCCCGGATATGGCGACGGGCATCGTCGATCTGCCCGAACATTTCGCCGCCCTTGGCTTGGCCCAGCTTGAACTCGCCGATCGCGCGTGCCTGTGCGCTCAGATCCTTCAGGCCCTGCCGCGTGATCTTCAGCGCCGCTGCCGCCTTGGCAGATCCGCCAACGATATCGCGCAAGGGCTTGGTGACCTTGTCGCTCGCCTCGAGCAGCATGCGGATCCGGAGATTGCGGTCCATGGCGTCAGCTTTCCGGGTTGTGCCGCTCGGCCGCACGCGCGCGCCAGCGCATCAGGTCGGCGATCGTCATGTCGTCCATGGCGGCGGGGGGCCAATGGAAGACGATCGCGAGATCCGCCATCGCGTCGTCGACTAGTCCTGGGAGCCCTGTTCCTTCGCTGCTTTCGGCAACAAAAAATCCTGAATTTCCATGCCGAACTGGGTCAGGTCGGCGGGATCGAGATTGTTGATCTCGGTGTCGGTCAGGGGCGGCATGGTGATGCGCGGCAGCAGCTTGGCGGTCGCGGCGACATTCATCTGCACCAGATCGGCAATGTTGAGGCCGCGCAGCTCGCCCGAGCGCGGGCGGCGGACCTGAACCTTGTCGATCGTCTGATCGCCGCGGGTGAACGGGAAGTCGAGATTGACGGTGGCGAGTTCGGTCTTGGTGTCGGTCATGCAAAATTCCGTGGATTGAGGCGGGGATGGTCATGAAGCCGGCGCTGACGCCGGGGCGTCCTCACAGGATGATGTCGCGCATCTCCGCGAGACGATCGACGCCCCCGACGATGTGGATCATGTTGAGGACGTCGATCTCGATCAGCACCTCGCCGTTCCACTCGAGGCGGTAGTAGACGAGCGCCATCTTGGCCTTGAACTCGCCGCCCTCGCCGATCTTCTGCTCGCCCATGTCGATCTCTTCGTGACGACCGCGCACGGTCACCTCGACGGCATCGGAAGTGCCTGCCGAATCGTTCTGATACTGGCCGGCAAAGCGCAGGAAGATCCCGCCGATCGTCGAGGCAGTGGTCTGCAGCAGCACGTCGCGCAGCGGACCACCGGCGGTGAACTCCATCTCCATCGCCTCCGCGCCCATGTCGAGCTTGACGGTGCCGTCCATGCCACCGCCGCGATACTCCTCGAGCTTGCGGGTCAGCTTGGGAAGCGTGACCGAGGGAACCTCGGCAAGGTAGCTCCGGCCTTCGTTGAACAGGTTCATGTTCTTCAGTTTGCGGGGTAGTGCCATGGTCGGCTCCTAAGTTCGGATCTGGGAAGCGGGGGCGATCAGGCGACGGTGAAGTCAGCGAGATACGTGTCGGTGATCCGCTGGGTGAGCAGCAGGTTTTCGAGCGGCGGGACCGGCGTGAAATTATAGTCGATCGACAGCTTGCCCTGGGCGAGACTGGACGGCGGGTTCTTGTCCGCGACGAACCACGCCTTGCCGCCAATGAGCTGCCCGGCGGTGACCATGCCGGCGATCGAGATGTTGATCGTCTCGACGATGTCCTTGGCGAGGCTCGGCCGCAGCGGCTTATCGATCGCCCACATCATGCCCGCGCCGATCGTGTCGAGCAGGACCTGCGCGGTGCGCGTGGCGGTCTCGAAGCTGAACGGCGACGTCGGCTCGATGCAACTCCGGTTGCCCCAAAAACGGAAGCCACCGCCGGCACGGATGAGCGCGGTGACCTGCTTGTCGTTGAGGCGCGCGGCGTCGCTGTTCGCGTCCTGAACGTCGAACTGGATGTCCTTGGTGAGACCGACGACGCCCTCGACCGTCACGTTGGACAGCGATTTGTGGAAACCCTGCTCCTGATCGATGCGGGCGCGAAGGCCGAGTGCGCGTGCGACGGCGTAGCTGGTCGCGTTGGCGGCGACCCGAGTGTCGAAGGCGATAAAGTCGGGATGGATCAGCATCAGCTCGCGCGCGCCGAAGTTCGCCCGGTATGCGATTGCCGCGGTGATATCCGCGCCGATCGCCGCGGCATAGACGAACCCGCGCAGCTTCTGCGCGATGACGACCAGTGCGGTGGTGACCGCCTGCGTATCGAGGCCCGGCGCGCCGAGGATCCGCGGTTTCATACCGAGCTGCGATTCGGCCGCGAGCAGCGCCTGCATGCCCGTCTTCGAACCGTTCACCGTGGTGCCGATGACGTTCGCGCTGGTCGTCGCAGCGTCAGCGCCAGCCGCGACGCGTACAACGACGACCGGGGCTTTCGCCTGATCGGCAATGGCGCGGAGCGACGAGGCCAGCGTGCCCGTCGTGCCGGCGACGCCGATCGCCGCCTCGAGGTCGACGACGAGGACGGGGCGGTTGAGCGGGAACGCCGCATCGAGCGCTTCCGTCGCCGCACCGGCGGGCGCGGTCGCGGTCGCAACCAGCCCGATTACCGCGGTTGCGGTCAGGACGAGCGAACGTGCGCCCTCGGTCAGTTCGGTGATGGTGATGCCGTGCATGGTGGCTCCTTCAGGCGTAAACAGTGATGCTGCTGCTCGGCAGCGGGACGGTGAGACGGGTGCGGGCGTTCGAACCGGTGACGTCGGTGCGCTGGCAATCGAGGACCGCGGCGAACGCGGCGGGGCCGGTCTGCTGAATCGCCACGGCCAAAAGTTTGACGCGCGGTTCCCAGCGCTGGATCGCCAGCGCGGTCGCCGCCATCAGGCGCATGCGACCGAGCGCGTTCATCGGCTGGTCGACCAACTCGGGCAGCAGTGAGCCGTAATCGCGCCGACCGATGCGTGTGCCGATCGGCGTCGAGAGGATATCGCCGATCGACTGACGAATGTGCGCGACGCCGTCGAGCAGCTTGCCGGTGCTCGCGTCCATACCGGTCATGGCTCGCGCATTCATGCCATCTTCTCGTCGGCGGTGCGCTTATCCGCCGGATCGAACTGACCATAAAACCGGGCACCGGGTGCCATATTGTTGACGTTCCGGAGGTCGGCTTCCGAAAACTCGACCATGATAGCCTGTTCGGCGCTGACTTCGTGCCAGCTCGATCCGATTTTGACCCTCACTGCGGCGCTCCCGAGACACCGCCGCCCGTCTGGACGCCGAGATGCTTGTGGCTCTTGAGGCTCTTGCCACCGCCGACCACGTCGTCGCTGGCCGTGGCTTTGCCGGTGATGTCGACATCGCCAGTGACCGTCACTGGTCCGATAATCTTGACGGGGCCGGTGATGGTCACGCCGGCCGGCGCATCGATCTGCACCTTCCCACCGGCAGGGAGCTGCGCGACGAGCAAATGCGCGGTCGCGTCATAGGAGACGATCGCGCCGTCGCCGAACCGGATCAGATCGATGTCGTCGCTCGACGGTGCGGGCATGGCGTCGGAGAACAGGCCGAGGATCGCGACACCGCCATCGGTGTCGCCCTCTGGGCAGATCAGGAGGCATTGCTCGCCGACCGTGGGTGGCGACCAGATCCGGGTGTTGCCGGCACGCTGGACGATCCAGCAGACATCGCCGGTGACGATCTCGCCCACGCGGACGCGGCACGTCGCATCGGCAAGATCGACGGACTCGATCGTGCCGATGCGGACGATGTTGCCGATAATACGGCGGGGATCGGGGAGCGCGTGCATGACGCGGGACATTGGCGCGGTGATCTGGCCTGCGCGCGGTCGGGCGGGTGTGGAATGTGATCCCACACCCGAAGGGGTCAGTCAGCGGCGATCGGCTCCGGATCATTTGCGATAACACCGAGGCCGATCTTTACCGTCACACCGCGGCCGACTTCGTCGATGCGGGCAGCGGTCGCGACCGGATCATACGCGCCGGACTTGTCGTAGCATGCGTTCACGCTGCGCTGGTGGACGACGTCGCCGCTGGCAAAGGTAGCGGAGACGGTGCGGGAAGCGGCCTCATGCTCGCCGATCGTGATGTTCATGGGTTATCCTTTCGGTAGGGTGGGAGAATGGCGGGTCAGCCGTGCTGGACATCGATCCACGCGCGCCCGTCACGCACCGCCCAGACCTTGCCGAGACGCTTGCGATACTGGGCGAACGTGATCTTGGCGGACGGGATAGCGACGGCCTTGATCCTACCGCTTTCCTCGCCCGCGACGACGTAATCGCCGACCGCAAACGGGCCGCTGACCGTGACCGGGACCTGCCCGCAGAACGCGATCCGGTCGACGTTTGCGCGTGCCGCCTCGAGGGCTTCTTCGAACGCCGCCAGCTCCGCAAGATACGCGTCATAGGCGAACGCCAAATCGTCTGCGGTTTCGTCGGTCGGCTCTATCGGGCGTTCGCCGAGGTGCGCGCCATAGGTGTCGTTGCCAACGAAGCCCGGCTGGTCCGACTTCACGACGAAGCTCAGCGCCTGAGACCAGCTCGTCACCAGTTCGCCATTCGCGTTGACGCCGCACACGTCGCCGGCAGCGATCGGGCCGCAGCCGTCCGCCTTCTGCATATACTCGGCATAATCTGCGCCGCTGGCGTTGATCGTCCCAGCTGCATTAATCGACCGTCCGGTGCCGCTGTTTTTCGAGATATAGAACGCCGACGGGGCTTCGCTCTGGCCCGATGAATTGGCGATGTTGAAGGAGCCGATATAGCCGTTCGGACCAAGAAAGCCGGTATGCATCGCGCCTTCCGCGCCGCCTTTGGCGAGGACGTGCGCGCTGCCGCTGGAAACGCCGACGAGCAGGTTGCCGGTGACGTCGCCGGTCACGCTGCCGATCGACCCAGAGGGTGCCGTGATCGGACCGGTAAATGCAGCCCCGGCCAGAAGCGCGAACTCGTCACCCTGGCGACCGTCGAGCAGATCGGCGTCGAGCCCCGACCCGGCGCCATCGTTCGCATTCGTCCACATCAGCGCCCCGTTGAACGCGATCGTGGTCGGCGTGACGCGCAACCGTAGCTGACCGAATCCAAACTGCCCTTGGTAAAGGCTGAAGGCGTTGTCGGCGGATGACCCCATGTACCAGTTGAGTGATACATTGACGTCGGATGCCTCACCGAACTGCATATAGCCGTAGCCATTGGTACCGTCCGAGATGCGCAGGCCTGCAGCGAGCCCGGCGTGACGAATGCCGACCGGCCCTGTGAAGTTATCGCCGGCCCGCAGGATGAAATCGGTCGCGTGACGACCGTCGAGCAGGTCGGCGTCGAGTCCTGATCCAGCGCCATCGTTCGCGGCGGTCCACATCAGTGCCCCGTTGAACGCAACCGTGGCCTGCGTCACGCGCAGTCGCAGCGTGCCCGCTCCGAATTGCCCTTGGTAAAGGCTGAACGCACTGTCGGCCGACGTGCCCATGTACCAGTTGAGCGGAGTATTCACTTCGGACGCATTACCGAATTGAATATACCCATAGCCGTTGGAGCCGTCCGAGATACGCAAGCCCGCAGCCACGCCCGAGTGGCTGATCCCGACCGGAGCCGTGAAATTACCGCCGGACCACAGGGCAAACTCCGCGCCCTGCCGGCCGTCCAGCAGGTCGGCGTCGAGCCCCGAACCCGCGCCATCGACCGACATCAGGCGCGACAGGACATTCGCCGCGGTGAAGATCGCCGCCATGTTCTTTGGGGTAAGCGCGCGGACCGCGTCGGTCAGCGCGGTGGCTTCGGCGTCCGTCGCCAACTCGATTACGCCGGCCGTCGTGGTGGTCGCGGGCGGGTTGAGGAAGTTCGCATTGCCGAACGTGATCTGGCTGGCGGCGACGTCGAGCAACGTCGCGTCGATCGCGAGTAGCAGCAGCGCACCGGCCGACTTCTCGATGATCGGCGCGGCCCGCCCATAAGAGGCGAACAGCGTGCCGTCGGTCAGGTACAACGCAAGGCTGCGCACGGTGTAGGTATCGGCGCTCTCATCGCGCACCACCAGATGAATGACATCGGCCGCAACGCCGGCACCCGAGATCGTCTCGATCCGCTTGACCTCGCCCGGCAGCGCGGCGGTGTTTGCCGCGGCGACGATCGCGGTCGGGGTGACGCCGACGGATGCAATCCGCACGGCGTTGGTGCCGTCGCGGGCGGCGTTGACGAGCGCGGCGCGGCCGGCGTCGGTGATGCGTAGAACGATCGACATGATCTCTCCGGGTCAGGCCGCGGGTGCGGTCATGGTGAGGCGGGCGAAAACGGCAGGGCGCGCGGCTCCAACGGGCACGATGCCGGCGGTGGCGTTGAGCGCTTGGCTGAAGGTGAAGTGCGAGCGCACCGGTTTGGTGCGGTAGACCTCGGCGATCACGGCATCGACGAACGCGGCATCGACGGGCGCGCCGCCTTGGTCGGTGATGTTAAGCAACAGATTGAAGGTGTGGGGATCGCCGGGTGGCGTCATCTGCCACCATTCGCGGACGGCAACGGATCCACCAAAGGACTCGACGACGTCGCGGACCGATGAGGCGGTGCCCTTGCGACGTTGGATCGGTAGCGCTTGGCGCACGCGCGCGCGTTTGATCGTTTCCGACCACTCACTCGACCACGTGTCGATCGAAAGCGCCCATGCGAGATAGGGCAGCAGTTCGACCGGGCACGTGTCGGGGTTCCAGAGCGTGCGCAGCGGCACCGGCACGTCCGCCAGTTGTGACATGCCAGCCTCGATCGCGCGCTCGAGCGCGGTGGCGTTGGGTGGGAGCAACGTCACTCGCCTAGCCCGGCATGCACGACGTTCGCCCTTGTGCACCATCCGGCCTGCGTTCGATCGAGAACGACGTCGGCCGCAGGACTGGTCAGGACGACGTTCTGCACGCCCTCGACATGGAGCGCGGCGAAGATGCCCGAGCGGGTGATGTCGCGACCAAGGCGGTGCGAGTTGGCGATGTAGGCAGCAAGGCGCGCACGAGCTTCGGCGATGACGATCGAGCCATCGGGGCCGGCGAACGTCCTGATCTCCGCCTCGACCGCATACTGGACGATCTCCGCCGACTGAATCGTGACATAGTCGGTCAGCGGGCGGCGGGTTTCGGCAGAGACGTAGGCAAGAACCGCGGCGAGCAGCTCTGCGGAGGCGATGCCGGTACCGGCGCGCGCAAGGATCGTGAGACGGACTTCGCCGGTGGCCGGACTTGTTGCGCTGGCATCAAGAACGTCCGACGAGGCCGACAGCGAATGGAAAATGTACGCGCCTTCCGGCCCCGCGACCGAATAGCCCTCCGGTGCCAGGACTAGACGACGGCGAAAATCCTCGTCGCTTTCGAGAACCGCCACAGCACCGGTCTGTTCGTTGGCCGGTTTGATGACGAGCCGAGCCACGCCCATGAGCGCAGCGAGGTTATCGAGGTCCGCACCTATGGCGTAAGCCGGCATGACTGCCCGCGCCGCATCGTTCACGCGGGCGCGCAGCAGCATCTCGCGGTAGGCTGCGACCTGCAGCAGTTTGACCGCAGGATCGGATTCGACCGTGGCGTCGAAGTCGGGAACCAGCGCAACGAACTGCGCCAGCATCTGCCCGTAGATCGTATCGAAATCGAGGGTCTCGACGATCGTCGGCGCTGGCAGGCGCGATAGATCGACAGCGGTGAAGGTGGACGGCTCGGCCATCGGGCCATGTCGTCGATTAGGTCAGGGCAGCGCCATCATGCTCGGGTGTCATATGGCTTTTCACACCCGCGTCTAATGTCGGATATGGGAAGGATAGCGGTCATCCGCTCCAGTGCCTAACCGTGATCGCGAGTCCCAAGGCGGCGAACACAGTCCACGAGGCTGCAAACGCCCAAAAGGTAAGTGGAGCCGTTTCGCGGTTCGTATCCAGCGCACTGTAATTGGACAGCATTTTACCCGTCACCATACCGGCTGTCAGTATGGCGACGGAAATCAAAAATAGCAGAACACCGCTGATTGCCGTTTCGGTCATCGCAGGATGTTACGAGCCTGCGCTATGTCCGCAAGTGGGCGGAAGCGTAATGGCGGAAATGAAGAGAAAAGCAGACCCATCGCTTTTACGGAGGGCAAGCTGCATTCGATTACACCGATTTTTTAGCGCTCTCATCCATCACATTATTGATTAGCGAAGCGGCGCCAGCCTCGCCCAGCATCCGCCCCATCTTGATCGCTACCGCCGGGGTCATTGAAACGATCTCTCCGTCATGTCCCTCGACGAATACATGTCCGTCCTCGACCCATACCTGGCGAGGATCTCCGTACCTTTTTGCACCAGCCAAGTTACTGATAACTTGATCAATCTCATTCGCATTTAGCAAATTTCTTGGCTTATCGAGATCCATTGCAATCCTCGCGATCAGAATAAGTTGGTGAGTGATTTACCATCTCTTACATCGGCAGCAATGGGCGCTAATGGTCCGAGCCCGTCACCTTCTTACATTCGCGTGCGCTATTGAGCGAAAGCGGTATGGCCGGAATGGGCAGGAAAGCGGACCGTCCGCTATGGGCAGAGATAGCGCGTTGCGAACAGTCGACAGCGACGGCATCTTGATCAATGAAAACAGCAGGTAGACCACGTCATCTCAGAGTAGGTTTGTCACGTTGTCGTAAGATGAAGTCCGTCATGGCGATCCGCTGGGAACCTGCGGGAACCTGCTCTTCAGTAACATACAAGGCTTTGAGCAGGAAGTGGTCGAGATCAGTTAAACCATTGGGTTTCTCTATAGCCATGCCATCGTCGAACAGCGCCATAATCGTTCCGCTAGTTCCATCGTTCGTGTGCTCGGGGTTGGCTAACACTACCATGGTAAGGTAGGCGGAGAGTTGCTTCCACGTTGTGTCGCCACATCGAGGTAAATCGACAATCACTAGCAACCGATCTTTGTTTTCCCTCGTTGGTTGGGAAAGCCGAGACGGGACGCCCAAGCGCAATTCTCTGACCGTGCCCACGGTCCATCGTACCGGTTGGGGACCTAGCAGTTCTGCCCGGTCACGCGAGCGCGGTCTTCCGTATCGGGCAATGTCCCGAAACATATTGGGTTGATGACGCAAGAACTGACTTGCGAGCGCGTCTGCTTGTCCCGAAATAATGATTTCAACATTCGGGGAACATGATCCGCCCTCAACCACCACCCCTACCGCTCGCGCATTCAGTTCGAGTGTGTCAGCGATAGCGTGAGCTCGGTCTGGCATCACGCCTCGTACGACAATGCAGATAGAGGAGTTCCAACGCGGAATTTGCGTTCCATTAGAACCAGTCATTCTTTTTACCGTGCGGTCAATTCGTGCTCTTGTTGTACCCATCACGACTATGTCCCCAGCCGCCGACTTGGCCTGTTGGGGCGCCGCCTGCGCGGGTGCGGAAATTAGTAACGCTACTACGGATATCGCGAGCGAAGGCGATTGACGCAGCCGTTTGATTCTCGTCATTTCTCCATCCTGACGCCCGCTAATAGGCCGGGCAAGAGCGTTTCCGAACGTCCACCGGTTGGCGCTAGCAGGACGGCCGAATGGGGAAGGAAAGCCGACCGTCCGCTTTCGAGAAGGTGGCCTCAGAGCAGGCGCTGGTTTGATACAGTTGCCTCTTCAATTTAACGCCCTGCTCCACCATGGTTTTCTGCCACGTCATAGCTGACTGACCCGCATCGATAGCTGTATGAGCAAGACACAGGTAATGAAGCCCATCATCAGCGGAAACTTCCGCGATTTGTCGCCGATGCGACGAGTTTCCGCACGATAGACTCGATAGATCGCTACGCTGGAGCCGAGCGCCAGTATCGACAGCACGCCAAACACCGCCGGATGATCAATGGTAGCCCGCATCGGTATTGCGCGACTACCGATCGTCACAATTATCAGAACAATGGCGAAAGCGAGGAATGACGGCTTCATGCGCATAGGAGGCAGACAGATGCCGCAATCCGTTATTCGCCACAAGAGCGCTGCTCAATGTCCGCAATCGGGCGTATGCAGAATGGCGGGAATGGGAAGGAAAGCGGACGGTCCGCTTTCGAGAAGAGGACGTGATCACTGGCTTACGTATGTCTTGGCTCGAAGTGCATCGGCGACATCGCCAGCCAATGGGTCGGTCGCTGTTAGTCGCCTATGTGCGTGTTACGGCGATAGGACCGAAATGACGAAGCATTCGTATGCGCAGCGTTACTTATCCATTCAATTTCAGATAGCGGCTGTTGAAGCCGGCCGCTTGGACTAAACGTTCCCAGCTTGGAATAGTGATACCGTGCTTGCGGCGGGTAATTAAATTATCTTTAACAAGACCCATGATCATCCTATTGATATGAACCGCGGTTAAACCAAGTGCATCTCCTAATTGCTCTTGCGTCATCGGCAGTTCGTAGCTCGTCCCATCAGGCACGCCATCAATGTTTAGCCTCAACGCAATTTCGCACAGAAAATGCGCGACCCGTGCACGCGCGTCGCGACGACCGATACTCAACATCCATTCGCGAGACATGGACAATTCAACTAGAGTGGATGCAAAGAATGCGCGTGCAATCGATGGACGTTGATTGACTAGACGACGCAACGCAGCGTGGGATATGAAGGAAATCTGACATTGGTTCAGGGCCTGAACATTATTATCAGCTTCATCTAGATAGAGCTGCTGAAGATTTATTACCTCCCCCGGTAGGCAAATAGAGACTATCTGTCGAGATCCATCGGAGGTGACCTTATGCCGATAGGCAATACCCGAAACCAGAATTGCGCAATGACTAGTAATTTCACCATCACGAAGCAGGTAAGTTCCGGCCTCAAATTGACGGGAGGAGTAGGGTAGTTCGTAGAAGGCAACACGGTCTTCTGCTGAGATCAAATCGTGAAGAGCAAGTTGGTCGATCAACTGCTTGACTGGATTGAGGTTTGGCCTAGGCATTGCACCCTCTGAAATGTGATCGAAACCGGGTGCGGCGCCATATTAGAGCCTCTTTCCGTCCGTCAGAGTAAACCTACCATACCCACGGCAGACTAACTAAGGTTAATGTAGATCTTCCAGATTGCCGCCGGGATGGCCGGTGGGGAGAGGATTGCTGTCCGTCCGCTTTTCCCCCAGCTTGGGTTTTGATCCTGTAGGGAATACGCAAGTGCTCATCATCGCCACCCTGCTATTGGCTACCGCTCCGCCGATCCTGTCTGACCAGGACTTGCTCCGGCTGTCGAAGAGGCCCTTCGATAAGGCGAAGAAGATCGGACGGCGCGAGGTCCTTGGAACTCACAATCGGGTTCCGGTGCTGGCTGTATACCGCTGCGGCGACGTTTGCCCGGCCTACACCACCCGCATCATCCACTACGACCTGAGCACCGGACCTGATTGTGCCAAGCATGGTGGCGTCGTCGATTATCGGTGGGTCCCCATGGCAGCCGCTGTCGGTAAGCAGGCCTTCTGCGTGCCATCGGCCTTAGCCGACCGTTCGACGGCAAAGTGACTGTGGCTGGAAGACGCTAGGTCCGCTCTTGGGCGAAAAGCGCCATGCCCCACCCGCCATTCGCCCTAAGTAAAGCGGCGCCAGGCTATAGTGATCAAATTCAGGCTCTCACGAAAAAGGCCTCCGCCAACAGGCAGAGGCCTTTTCCATTATGCGAGGCGCGATTTACTTCTCGCCGTTGTCCTTCACGCCGATCGTGGGGACGTCGACGGTTTCTGTCTCGGTCTTGACCTTAGGGACTTCGACCTTGGTCTTCGATGTTCCGACGACGACTTCCTTCGAGTCCATGTCGACCTTTGGCAATGCCCCGCCCTTGACCGAGACTTCGGGAAGCGCGCCACTCTTGGTCACGTTGGCACTCCAGAAGCCGGTGGCGAACAGCAGGCCGACCATCACGACGATGATGAGCAAGACGATGGCGATCGTCGTACCCGGGCCGCGGCGTTTCACGACGACGGTATCGGTGGTGCGGTAATCTGACATTTTACTCTCCCTGTTACTGTCCGGAAAACACCCGGAAGAACAGGTTGTTCCGTCGTCGCAACGGTATGAGCGAAGGCCTGCTATTCTGCAGAGCCGCGCGCGGTACTAAACTGAAGCATATTAAGCACCTAACAGAGAGCAATTGCGGCCGCATGCAGAGCAGAACCGAGAAGAGCCTGCAATCGGGGAAACCAGCTTAGAGCACATGCCTGCTTGGAAACCGGTGGGCCGCGAACGGTTGCCGCTGCAGCGTTCGTCTCGCAACTGCACTCGCCCCAGTCGGCTAGAATTTAGCAGATCGGAATGGCAGGATACGCAGTAAATGAGCAACTATTGCGCTCGCCCTTGTCGGCGGTCACCCGGCATGCCACCGCGAACGTACCCCTCGAATGGTTCATACAGGTGGCGGCATGACGTTGGTGGCGCACAACGCTGCGCTTATGTCGGACGGGCGAAGCTCGATTCTTCCCGCAAACGCGCCATTGATCCTGAAGCGGCGCTCAAACGCTTTTTTTATAATGTCATTTTTCTGTGTCTCGTTTAAGCGTCTGACTTGAGAGAGAAAACGCTTCTCTGCACTAACGGACATAATTCCGCGAACGATCGTTCGCTTCGGCAAGATCACCCCTGGCACACCATTGTCTTCGAACTCGAATTCGAACTCGCGATCTGCTTCCAACATTCGTCTCCCCGCATATTATGACTGCTTCGGATACGGTTATCTAATGGCAGGTACGCTTGGGTGCTGGCATGGATGCAGCCAGCAGAGGTGAGTTGGTGATGACTGACCGCCCCCGCTTCATCTATGCCTAGTCCGAGATGCCACATGCTGCCAAGGACGTCTGCAAGAACCGGGCGTAAGCGGAATGGCCGATATGGGCAGGAAAGCGGACCGGCCGCTTCCGGCACCATGGGTTGGATAACTACGTCCGGATTGATTGGTTATCTCAAAGCGATCCACATCACGCCGATAATGGAAGCGCTAAGCGTGATGCACGAAGCCGGAATTGCTAAAAACGCATATAGTGCGTTCGAGGGCTTTCTGACCGATTCTGTTAAAAACCCGGCCTTAGCTTGTTCTAAGATTATCAGTATATCACGGGGATCACACTCATAGTCCTCGGCCAATATGACTAGCTTGCCGCCACTGTGTTGAGGTAAGACTATCGAGCGCGCCGCACTTTTACTATTCAAAAGTTGCAATACGGGTTTTCCCAAGGCGGACCAAGAATGGTAAAGCCTCGTGCCATTCACGGTCAGTTCCACCCCGTCTATAGCCACGCTGAGCAAATCAGGATCAGCTAACCGACGAAGCGTGCGCACTAAAAGGCACGTGAAGATGAGCGGTATAGCTACCATAATCGCAAAAATAGCAATATCGGCTAGTTCTACGTGATGTTTACCGGCCAGGGCGTAACCGGAAATAATAGCTAGGAGCAAGAATGGAAGCAAAAATGCTGCAAGCACAATCGCTTGCGGCAGAATCTTCAGCCTGCTTGCCCTCAGTGTCACGGTGCGGTTTTCGGCGCTCATGAGCGACCCCTACCTAATAGTGGTTGCCGAAACCTTCTCTTGAGGACCTTGCTGATGGATGAGGGTTTACTCCATTTGCCGAGTCAAATGAACGAATGGCTTATATCGGGAACCCGGATCGCCGGCATGAACGTCTGGAGATGGGCGTAAGCGTCAAGGCGCGTCAGCGGCGACATTCTGAAAGAGGATATCTAACAATGCCTGCCGTTCTGCTTCAGTGTCACCGAGCAGGATGCGTTTGGCATATCGTACCGGCGTGCGACCTTTGGAGGGGGCGTCTTCAAGCCCCTCTTGGTGTACGCGCGCGATCTGCGCAGCTCGCCCGCTAAAGCCGACCCACGCCTCTATGTCCGTCGATCCGGCCTGCAAATTCGAGGCGTTGCGGAGTTTGCGGAACATCGCTTTGCGCTTGATCGTGCCCTTTCGGCGCAGCCGCCCGGTGGGCTGCGCCTTGCGCGCCGCATAGGGCTGCCCGTCAGGATCCTGCTGCCGAGCGATACGCGCCGATTGGCTGCGCTGAAGCGTCCGCGCCATCAAGCGCAGGATTTTGCGACGCTCGCCTGAACCGACGCGACGCAACAGCGCACCGGCGAGCTGCTCGATCTTGGCGAGATCGTCGGTCATGCGTTGGGCACGAACGCGGGGTCAGACGTCTGCGCGACCAGCTGATCTCGCATGAACAGCTGCCACAGGCTCACGCAGCACACGCCGGGAAACTCGTCGAGGTCACGCGGCTCTTCGAGGTGGTCCGCATCGAACCCGCCACCCTCTTTTGGGGTGACGCGGACCGCCTCGGTCAGTTCGATGCTGATCGAGACGTCGGCGCTATCGGCGTCGAGCAGTTCGGATTCGAACGTGAAAGGCTCGGGGTCGGTCCCCTCGAGCCGGTCGGGTTGATGCTCAGCAAGCCATGCAAGGAGCGGTACCATCAGATCGTCAACCGCGCCGGCATAGTCTTCCACGACGATGTTCAACGTGTACCGGTACTCAAGCGACAGTGTTCCGCCTGCCCGCGCAGCAATCCGCCCTTTGTCGACGAACAAAGATAATTTCGCTGGATCGACCGCGAGTGTCGGGACGAACCGCTGCAACATTTTCTTCAAACTGTCCGGCTTCTTCACGGCGCAATCCTCTTGACCGACGTCATTGCGTTCATTGTTGCAAACCCGGTTGTGGCTTGCGAAGGCGAGTCAGACGGCGCTGAAACGCGCAGTAATCGCGGGGGCGAAGCAGTGTTCAATTGGTTGGCGGCAATTTGGCGATCGGCACTAAAGCTACTCCGGCAGATCGACCCCCTACCTCCGCTTGCGCAGCACGCTCGAACGCATTTTGGAGATGGCGGAATGTGTCATTTCTGCGGTGAGACGGCGCTACCCGACCAGACAGAATGTACGAATTGCTGGTCGGGGCGGCACGTCTGACGGTTAGTATCCGACACATTCCCAATCGGCGCGCATCCGAACGCTCTTCACGCTGAACGTCGAGAAAGCTTCGGCAGCGAGCACCTGGCCGTCCGCCTGAATGTTGACGCGCAGCGGCGTCATCGGCTGGTTGGCCCCGTCGAAAAGCTGGATCGTCGCGTTCCAGACCTGAATGCGGGGCCGATGCGTCGAGTTGATGGCAAAGAGGAACTGGCCCTGTGCGATCGACAATCCCGCATGGTTTAGCCGCCCCTCGAGGTAGACGTGGCTCGCAATACGCTTCGTCGACATATTTTCGAGGTTACCCGGCGCGACCGATCCGGGCTGCGTAAAGCCGCTGGTGCCCGGCGTGACATCGCGACGGACGCTCGCATTTCGGTAGACCGACGGAACGAGGTACTCGAACAAGATTTGCGCGAGAATGTCGTTGTGCGCGTTGATGGGGTGGAGACGATTGTCCGTGAGCCATGTGTTCACCCCGACACTACCGGCCGCGAAATCGACGGTCGCCTCGGGAAGCCGCGCGCCGAGGTCGAAGAACGCGCAGCCGTATGCCTTGGCTGCTGCGGCGACGATCGGGCGGGAATATGCCTTGAACAGCATGTCGCGCTTCCACGTCGTGCCGGCGTTGACGGTGCCGTCCGCCTGCGCCGAGGACGTGCACAGCACGACGGCGCAACGCCCCGGCGATCCGTTAGCAGAGCCGCGGATCGCAGTCATCATCGCATCTAGATCCGCCGCGAAGGACTGCGGCGAACCGCCAGCGTCGATCGCGGGCGTGTTCGTGCCGTCCCAGTTGCTGATAATGAGATCATGGCCGGCTGCGATCACGGCATCGAGGGCCTTGCTATTCGATGCATAGGGTCCGGTCTTGTTGACGAACTGCTTCAGAGTAGTGTTGCCGACCCCGTAATTCACGACCGTGACGTTTGGCAGCTGCGCAAGCAACGCCTGCAGGATAGGGCCGCGATAGCTTTCGGTGTTGCTGTCGCCGATCATACCGACCGTCATCGCCGTGCCCGCCTTCAAGCCATTGAGCCAGCGGAACAGCCAAGCGAGGCCGAATTCCAGACGCGCCGAATCCATGCCGGCTGCGTTGGGAACCATCGTCCCCGGGCCGTTGCCGAGCGAACCGACGAGCGCCGACGCGACCTGCACCGGCACGACCGAGGCTGCCGAGTTAGCTGCCGCCAGCTCCAGCTTTTGTGTGTCGTTCATCTGCGAAAGAATGGTCATGCTGCCAACTCCAAATAGGCACCGTCCGAAAACTGGAGCGGTTCGAGATTGCTGAAAGCCAACGCCAGCGTGGGCGTCGGCGTTGGGGTGGCCGTATCGTCATTGAGGATCGTGCCGATCGCGCTCATGGCGGCACCGTTGCCGTATCCGGCCGGGGCGGTGAGCGAGACGGTGAACGTCTCGTCTGACTCCACCGTCGTATCCCCGCTGACACTGACCGTGAAACTGCCCGTTGCGGCACCATCGGGGAACGCAACCGTGCCGCCAGCCGGATAGACTCCACCGGCGAAATCGTCCGCCGAGGTAGTCCCCGCCGCGAATTGCCAAGGCACTCCGATGGCGCCAACCGACGCGGATCGAGTTACCGTGTAGATATAGCTCGTCGCGCCGCTGTTGCCTTCGCTCTTACTCTGCGCGGCCGAGATCGAGACGGTCGGCATCGGAACCGGCACGACGGCGGAAGCTGTGCCGATGAGCGTGACGGGATACTCGATAGCGACCTCGCCATCGTTTTCCCTGATCATCGCCCTTTGTGTGACGCCGTCGCCCAGCGCCGCGGTAGCGCTGATCGCTCCCGATGCGGCGTCGAGTGTCAGGTTTGCATTCGTGCCGTTGACAAGTGCGAGCTGGCTGGCGCTACCGAGCAGACGGGATAGGGTGAAAACGACACCGGTTGCCGTCGCAAAAACCATCGCCAGTTTCGCAACTGGGCGGATCTGCGACGACACCGGCGCTCGAGGTGAACCGAGGTCGGCGTATTCGGTGATGACGTAGCGTGTACCGGCCATGTCTTATCCCTTGGGCGACGGGCACGCGGCTGGCGTGTTCCAGTTGATGAGACGATCGAGGTGATCGGCGTTGGCGGCAAAGGATCGTGCGAGCCGGATGATTCCGGCGCGGATCCGCGTTGGGATCTGCGCGATCAGTGCCGGATCTTCGGGCAGGCCCTCGGGCCGGCTAGCGCACCGCAACAGCTCGGCAGGGGGCGTGTCCTTCACCTTGACCACGATCGGCGTCGAGACGACGGCGGGCGGGGCCTCAGCGTGCCGCGCGCAGGCCGGCAACGCCGTTAACAGCGCGAAACCAATCGCTATCGACAAGGTTCGTCCGTTCCGCTTGTGCATCTGCCATCTCCATTCGTTGTGCAGCCGAGCTTGCTGCCTCAGCGGCAGCGCGCGCGGCGCGGGTGTCGTCGTTCTGTCGGGCGTCATGATCGGCCATCGCTTGGGCGAGCGTCGCCGCGGCAAGCTGGTCGCTATCGCCCTTGAATTTGACGAGCCCGGCGACCGTCTGCGCGCAGCGGACGCCGCGCGCCGTCTTGCCGATCGCGGCGAAATCGGCACCCGAGCCAGCGCAGATCAGCTCGGCACGGTGCTGGAGATCATCCCGGTCGGCCGTGACCTGCCGGTACTGGACGTAAAGCCATGCGCCGACCGCCGCGACGGCGAGCAGCACGAGGAAGAACGCCTCGGCTTTCACCTTGGCAAACAGGGTTCGGATCATCGGGGCAGCTCCTTCAGGCAGAGGTCGCGCTCGGCGCGGCGACGGCGATCGAGGCCGCGCACGACCTGCCCGCCCGCCTTGTTCCACATCAGGAAGGCGTCGCAGGCGCCGCGCCAGTCGTTGGCGTTGAAGCGGCGTGCGACGGTGGACTTGCAGTAGCCACCGGTGCCGATGTTGTAGGCGAGGCTGATCGCAGCCGAGAGCTGGCTGGGATGAGTGCGTAAGGTCGGCGTACAGGCGAGAACCGGTTCGGCGTGACGGATCAGCGCGGCTTCCTCGCGCAACTCGCAGCCGGCGACCGTCTCGACCATGCCGGGCTTCACGCCGAGCGTCTCGCCCCCGCAGATCGTCCATACCTTGACGATGTCCTGATAGGCGACGAGCCGCGGCGTGCCGCCCGACTCCCATCCGGATACGAACGGGGTGACGATCAGCGCTGCTGCCGCACCGATGGTGCCGATCAGCGTCTTGCGCTTCATCGTCGACGACGATCCCCTGTCAGGCTGGGGCATTACTTGGGGTCCTTTCGTGGGATGAGCGCGAGCAGACGCTCGCTAAGCTTGCCGGGCAGTTCGGCGAGGACGGCGCTGCAGCCGGCGATGAAACCGGGCGCGCCCTTGAAGGCGACCATCGCAACGAGAAAGCCGATCGCCTGCGATACGAACGGGTGCATGCCGAACAGCGCGCCGGCCGCGTTGGTGACGAAGTAGCTGACGACAATGCCGACCCAGACCTGCGCGATACGCTGGCCCCATGTCAGACCGGTCTCGACCAGCAGGCTGACGACCGACCCGAGGCCGGCAGGGATCAGGCTGACGACGAACGCCAACAGCCATGTCCCGAAGTCGTGGAGAAGATCCTTCATACGGTCAGTCCCAAAGCTGGATGAGCGGGAGCATGCGGGGCGCGGGCGTCATGCTGACGGGCATCGCCACGGTCGCACCCAGCGGCAGGATTGCGCCGATGTCGGCGACACCGGGGTTGAGCGCGAGCACGCGGCCGATATCGGCAGCACCGAGCCCGCGTTCGCGCCAGATCAGTTCGTCGAGCGTGTCGCCCTGCTTTGCGGTTAGAACATCGGCCATCAGATCAGCTCCGCGCGCACGCGGGCACGGCCGAGCATGTCGCGGACGGCGTGGATCCCGTCGCGGCGCAGATCGACGATCGACGGCTCGACCGCATCGGCATCGCGCTGCCCCTGCGCGGTCAGGTCGGTGTCGCGGTACGTCTCGACCAGTTCGGCCTTGGCATAGGCACCGATCGCGCGGGTGTAGAGCAGGACGAGGCGGCTCGTTTCGCCAAGCTTCGGCGATGGCACCGCGGCGAGATTGGCGTGGCCGGCGAGCAGATGCGCGACCTGCCATGCCGCGAGCTGGTTGCCGACGGTGATGATCGCGCCGGTCACCGCAAGCGCCAGCCGCTCGGGCGTGACCACGTCGCGGATACGACGCGCGGCGCGCAATGCAGTCGCGTCGATGTCGGGAAACCAGCCGTCGTTGGGGATCAATACGACGCCCGAGACGACCGGTGCGGGGGTGAGCGAGGGGGAACAGCCGAACCCACTCATGCGAGGAGGATCCGGCCGGTACCGACCGAGCCGATCACGAAGAGCGCGAGGCCTACGACAATTACTGCCAGGCAGAACAGCACGCTCGCGCGTCCCAGCATCAGCAGGATCACGACCCCTGCCAGCACCAGCCATACGCCGAGCCCGAGGCTCAGCAGTGGCAGCGCGGAGGTGACGATCGTGGCGAGCATGGCGGCGGATCCTTGAAAAATCTCGGGGGTGGGGATCAGGATCGGTCGATGGCCCTCAGCGCTGACGCGCCCTCCCATCCCGCGTGATCCGCCCCCGAGCGCCGGGGGCGAGCTTAGGAGCCGGTGGAACCGGCGGTATCTGGTGTGGCGTCTGGCGCGGCTGACTCGGCGCGCTTGGTGATGACCTTTTCGAGCCGCTTGATCTGACCAGCGACGCCGACCCGGTCATGTAGCCGGACGGCTTCACGAAGCGGCGCGAGTGCGCGAACGGCGGCAACGACGAACTCGGGCTTGGTCGGATCAAGATCCTCGGCCGTGCGCGCGAGTTCGGTGCCGATCGCCTTCTGCAGCTTGGCGCGAACCTGATCGTGCATATCCGCGTCGGCGGTCAGTTCCTCGACATGCTCGAGGACCTCGAGCGGGAACGCCTGCTTTGCGGTCTGCGCGCGGATCGCGGCGTCGGCGATTTCCTCGACGATCAGCGCCGGGGCAGACCGTTCGTAGCGCGACGGCAGCGGCACGTCATAGGCAACGACGTGGTCGGCGAGTTTGAGCGCCCGCGCGTAATCGCCGGTATCGATCAGCCAGACCATGATGGTCGGCAAGACGTCCTCGGCAACACCGACGCCGGCATTGCGCCCGCCCTCGAGCAAACCGGCAACCCAGTCGGCATAGGCGGGCAACAGCTCGCGCTTGGTCTCGATCTTGCGCTGGATCGACTGAATCTCTTTCAGGCGGCGCAGATCGTGCTGCAGCCGCATCGCGATTGATGCGGCTGCGCGTTCGGCGGGGGTGCCGGCGTCGGATGCCGACGCCGTAGGGGATAACCCGCTCTCCGTGACGGGAGCAGATGCCATCTGGGATGCAAGGATACGATCCCGATGTTTGCGAGCGAGGCTCATGGCATGTCCTGTGGAGCGCGGGCTAACTGGTGGGGCGGAAGCCGGGCCGATCAGGCCGGCTTTTTGCCCATGACGATGTTCTCGACGAGCGCGACCTTGCCCATGTCCTCGATCACGAAAGCCTGATTGACGCTCTCGTAATTCTCGATCTGGTCGCGCTTGGCGTTGTCCTCGATCTTGCGACGCTCGCTGCCGATCTGCTCATAGACCGACAGGTTCGCGAGCGTGGTGATCAGCAGCGCGTTCTTGGGGAACTTCGGCACGCGGACCGCCTGCAGCCCACCGAGCTTCTTGTCGGAGAGCAGGACGTCGCGGGCGAGCTGTTCGGTGGCCTTGTCGCCGGACGAATTGACGATCGAGAAATACTTGTCGTGAACGAGGTCGCGACCGACGATGACGACCAGATCGGTGTCGTCGCGGTAGTTCTCGTCGAGCAGCTCGATCGCATCGTAAATCAGCGCGTCGACGTTGACGTAATCGACGTCCTTGCCGACCTCACCGGCACCGACATAGATCGCGCCGGCAACCGTCACGACGTTGTTCACGCGGGTTGCGGGCTTGAGATCGCCCTCGGCCAGCACGCGGGCGGGCGCGTCGAGGCGGATGTGCTGCAGCCAGCCGATGTTGACGTCCTGCAACAGCGGGTACGTGTTCGGGTCGGTCTCGACCGCGACCTTCACGCCGTTGAAGCCGATCGTGATGATGTCGAGCGCCTTCGCCTTGACGATCGCGTCGCGCAGCAGGATCTGGAAGTTCGGCTGGTGAGCCCACGCATCGAGCGTTTCGTACCGAACGAGCGTATCGAAGTCGGTCTTCTCGCAACGGTAGCGCGTCTCGTCGAGATCGCCGGGATAGCGCGGCTGGCGATCGTGAACGCGCGTATCGGTGCGGCTGGCGATCGTGCCCTTCACACCGACGCCGACCTTGTCGCCTTCCTGCGCGACGACCGGGATGATGTTGATCGACGTCAGGAAGGCGCTCGACTGCTGGATCTTGCCGCGCAGCGTCTGGGCGACGGCAGGCGCGACCGTGAACGATCGGCTGGGATCCTCGATGCCGTTCAGCTTGCCGATCTGCAGCGTGAAGGCGTTATATTTGAGACGGGTTTCGTTGCGCATGGGGGCGGCTCCTGGGCGAATGTCGGTCGGGTCGAAGGGATGGCTGCGGGTCAGCAGTCCGTGGCCGGCTCACCGCTGCCGCCATTGGCGGGCGTGCGGCTGAAACCCTGTTCGGGCGTGGCTTCGAGCTTCGCCTGCAGCGTCGCGAACTCGCCCTGCAGCGACGTCTGCGCGTCCGTGATCGGCTTGAGCGCAGCGGCGAGCGTGGTCGCCATCGTGTCGCCCATGGCGACCGCAAAGGTGGCGAGATCGTTGTCGTTCGCCGGCTTCTGCTTCGGCTCGGTCTTCGGCTTCTCAGGCTCGCTGGCCTTGAACATGGCGGCGACACCGGCAAAGCCAGCCTTGATCGCGTCGGCGATACCGGTCGGCTCGACCGGCTTGGCTTCGAACTCCAGCGTGACTGCATCAGGCGATGCGGCGAACACGGTGCCGGGTGCGGTGCGCGAGAATTGTAGACGCTGCGTGCCGATCGACGCGGGCGTGTCGGTGAAGGCGAGACCGATCAGGCCGATCTTGTCGGTGCCGGCATAGCTCGGAGTCAGTTCGACCGAGGGGTATGGTTTCTGGTCGGCGTTGGCGAGCGCGACGAGCTGATCGTTGGCATCGACCTGGCAGTAGAGCGCCTTGCGCTTCTCGACCTTCCCGCCGATCGTGAACTCGTCGTTCTGCACCTTCACGGCGACGACATCCCCGTAACCGTTAAACGGAGGCTCGGGGCTGTAGCCCGACAGATGCTCGATATTGATGCGCGGGCTGTAGGTCTCGGCGTTGAACGTCGAGAAGACCTCGTCGATCATCTCGTCGGTGATGACGCGCCCGTCGCTGATCGTCGCGCCGGATACGAATGCGCGGAAGAACTTGCTCTTGGTGCCCATGGCGGTCGGTCCCTCGGGGTTCGAAATCGGTGGGCCGCGTCAGGCGGCATCTGGAAGCCGCAAAGGGACCGAAACCGCCGCCTCTCTCAAGCGTGCGCAGGTGTGGGATCGCATTCCACACCCTAGACACGGTGCGGACGGCACCGATCGCGCGGCAAGGTCCGCCGCGACATGGACAAGCTCCCCGCAGATACCGGCATGCCGTTGCCGTCCTCGACGTTCCCGATTCCCGTGGACGTGCGTCGACAGGCGCGCAGCCTGTACTGGCAGCGCTGGGGGATCCCGCAGATCGCGGAGGAACTGCACCTAAATCCGAAGACGGTCCAAAGCTGGAAAGATCGCGACAAATGGGACGATGCGCCCTGCATCGCCAAGATTGAGGACCATCTGGAGGCGCGGCTTTGCGGGTTGATCGCGAAGGACAAGAAGACCGGGGGCGATCTGAAAGAGATCGACCTGCTCATGCGCGGCGTCGTCAGTGCCGCGCGCGTACGCCGGTTCGAAGCGCCCGGCGGGCACGAGGGCGATCTCAACGAGAAGGTTGCCAACCGCAATGCCGGCGAGCGCAAAGCCGGCAAGCCGAAGAACCACTTCACGACCGAACAGGTCGAGCAGCTCGAGCAGATCTTCCATGACGAGCTGTTCGGGTATCAGGAGGACTGGTGGGGCGCGAAGGATCAGCGCACCCGCATGATCCTCAAGTCACGCCAGATCGGCGCAACGTGGTATTTCGCCCGCGAGGCGCTGCTCGATGCGCTACGCGGAGGCGGCAACCAGATCTTCCTGTCGGCGTCGAAGAACCAGGCGCACATTTTCCGCAACTACATCGTCCAGTTCGCGGCCCGCGTCGGCGTGAAGCTGCAGGGCGACCCGATCGTGCTGACCGCCGACACGATCCCCGAAGGCGAGCCCGCGGCCGAGCTGATCTTCCTCGGCACGAACGCCCGCACCGCGCAGGGCTATCACGGCAATTTCTACTTCGACGAGTTCTTCTGGACCTACGGGTTCGAGGAACTCAACAAGGTCGCCAGCGCGATGGCGATGCATAAACGCTGGCGCCGCACCTACTTTTCGACGCCTTCGACGATCGCGCATCAGGGCCATCCGTACTGGACGGGCGAGCGGCGCAACCGGCGGGTCAGGAAAGCCGACCGGATCGAGATCGACGTTTCGCACGCCCGGCTGCGGGCGGGCGTGTTGTGCGAGGATCAGGTCTGGCGACAGATCGTCACGATCGAGGACGCCGCGGCGCGCGGCTGCGACCTGTTCAACCTGGACGAGCTGCGCATCGAATATGCGCCCGACGAATTCGCCAACCTGCTCATGTGCCAGTTCGTCGACGACAGCCTGTCGGCGTTCAAGTTCAACGAGCTGCAGCGGTGTGCGGTCGATGCCATGGTCGACTGGACCGACGTCGACATGCTGGCGAAACGGCCCGTCGGCAACCGCGAGGTCTGGGCCGGCTATGATCCGCAGGAAAGCGAGGACGGCGACAACGCCGCGCTGGTGATCGCCCTGCCGCCCGACGGTCCCGGCGGGAAGTTCAAGCTGCTCGAACGCCACCAGATTAAGGGCGACTTTCAGGCGCAGGCCGAGTTCGTCCGGGCGCGCCTGGCACGCTACAATTGCACGTATCTCGGCATCGACAAGAAGGGCATTGGCGCGGCGGTCTATCAGATCCTGCGCGACGCCAAGGTGCGCGGTGTGGTCGCGATCGAATATTCGCTCGAGGTGAAGACCGGTCTGGTCATGAAGGCGCAGCACACCTTCGCCCGTCAGCGCGTCGAATATGACGCCGGGTGGATCGACCTGCAGTCAGCGTTCCTGTCGATCAAGAAGGCGCTGACCCAGAGCGGCAAGAGCGTCACCTTCAGGACGAGCCGCACCGAGGCAGTGGGCCACGGCGACCTTGCCTGGGCGGCGATGCACATTTTTATCAACGAACCCCTCGACGGTCAGGTGCGGCCGAAGACGCGAATGGAGCTATTCTAATGGACCAGCTGCCCGCCTTCGGCGCGAACATCCCTGCGCGAACCAGCCGGGCGACCGCGTTTTCGTTCGGCGACCCCGAGCCGGTCCTGAACCGCCGCGAGATCATGGACATGGTCGAATGCTACAAGACCGACCGCTGGTACGAGCCGCCCTTGTCGCCGGACGGACTCGCGCGGGCCTTCCGCGTATCGCCGCATCACAGCTCGGCGATCATGCTCAAGCGCAACCTGCTGGTCGCGTCGTTCGATCCGGTGATGCGCGGCGCGTCGACGGTGCCGGTACTGTCGCGATCAGCGTTCGGTCGCGCCGTGCAGGACTATCTCGTGTTCGGGAACGCCTATGTCGAGCGGCGCAACAACGTGATTGGCGGAGTGCTTCGGCTCGATCACTGCCTCGCCAAATATATGCGCCGCGGGATCGTCGATGGCGAGTTCTTCTGGTCGCCGGGGCTCGCCGCGGCGACTGCGTTCAAGCCGGGCAGCGTCATTCAGATCATGCAGCCGGACATCAATCAGGAGATCTACGGTGTTCCCGAATATCTCAGTGCGTTGCAGTCGGCGTTGCTGAACGAGGCGGCGACGCTGTTCCGACGTCGCTACTATCTGAACGGCAGCCACGCCGGGTATATCCTCTACGCCACCGGTGACATCGACGAGAACGACACCGACGAGCTGCGCGACGCGCTGAAGAACTCGAAGGGGCCGGGCAACTTCAAAAACCTGTTCGTCCACGCGCCCGGCGGCAAGGAAGGCAGCATCAAGATCCTGCCGATCGCCGAGGTGGGCGCGAAGGACGAGTTCCTCGGGATAAAGAACGCGACCCGTGACGACGTGCTTGCGGCGCACCGCACCCCGCCGTCCGTGCTCGGAATTGTGCCGGCGCAGGGCTCGCAGCTCGGCAAGATTAGCGAAGCCGTCGACATGTTCTTCGAGCTGGAGATCCTGCCGCTGCAGATGGCGTTCATGGAGATCAACGATCGCGTCGGTTTTGAAGCCGTCCGGTTCACGCCGCGCGCGGCAGCGCCGGCCAAATAGCTTTCGCGTCCGGCATAGCCGGGCGGGGGATGCCGGGCTGCAACCCGGCACACCGACGAGGATCACTCTCGCCACGACCAACGGCCATCGGCCATCCCGCTCCCGCGTTTTGCGCGGGCGGGATCTCTACAAGGCGAGGAAATCCTACATGTACACCCTCAATCCCGTTCAGCCCGTCGCACCCGCGGCCGGCTATATCGGCGGCAAGCGTAATCTCGCGTCGCGCCTTGTCGCGATAATTGAGCGCATCGATCATGACGGCTATGCCGAGCCTTTCGTCGGCATGGGCGGTATCTTCCTTCGACGCCGATCGCGACCGAAGATTGAGGTCATCAACGACGTGTCGGGCGATGTCGTGACGTTCTTCCGCGTGCTTCAGCGCCACTACCCCTACATGATCGACATGCTGCGTTTCCGCGTTGCTGCCCGCGCCGAGTTCGAACGGCTGAAGGCGACGCCGCCCGAGACGCTTACCGACCTCGAACGCGCGTGCCGGTTTCTCTACCTTCAGCGTCTGGCGTTCGGTGGCAGGGTCAACGGCCGCCACTTCGGCGTCAGCACGACGACGGGCGCGCGGTTCAACGTCGCCAAGCTGGAGCCGATGCTCGCCGATATCCACGAGCGCCTCGCAGGCGTCGTGATCGAGCAGCTCGGCTATGCTGACTTCATCCGTCGCTACGATCGCGCCGGCATGCTGTTCTATCTCGATCCGCCCTATTGGGGATGCGAGACCGATTATGGCCAAGACGTGTTCGGCCGCGCCGACTTCGACCAGCTCGCTGAACAACTAGCGGGGATCAAGGGGCGCTTCATCCTGTCGATCAACGACACGGAGGGAGCGCGAGCGACGTTCGGTCGGTTTCAGATCGCAATGGCCGAGACATCGTACACCGTCGGTGCCGGCCCGGCGATTAAAGCCGGCGAGATGATCGTTTCGAATTTTCCAATCTAAAAGATGAAGCCGCGTGTCTGTGCACGCGGCTCATCGTCTTCAGTTGCCGGTGGCGTCTACTGCTGCCACAAGCGCATTCAGGTCGGCTGCATCCTGATCAGGTGTGGGACTTGCAGTGCGTGAGAAGCGCGGATCGGAAGTGCCAATCGGACCCCCGACTGGCGCGGTGCAACCCACATCGTTGTCAACGCCATCATCCACTTCGCGCTGGCAGTAGCGCTGCGCTTGGGCCGGCATGACCTGAACACCTACAGTTGCCAAAGTCACGAGGGCGAAAGCCAAGCGTTTCTTGATAGCCATTTCTGTTCTCCGATTCGCTGAGTGAAGCCAGCGACGGAGAAGATGACACAATGTTCACGTTTGCCAACCCGTTACGATCCTTGGCCTTCTGGGTCGCCCTGCATCAAACAGGTTGCTCTTTACGGGTTGGGCAAAGGGCATGCCGGAGCCCGGGGTGGCGCCTTGTCATCGACCCCGCCACGACGACCGACCCAAGCGCCCGGCACGCGGATCTCAGCGCCGCGACCCCAAATACCGCGCAAGAACCCCCGCCTCGCCCGCAAGCTTTTTAGGTGGCTTTGGATGCAGTTTGCGGATGTGCTGCAGAGAACCAAAAAGTCTAGCCCTTAAGGGCTGTTTTCGAGCACATCGGTCGGATGCAGATTGCCGCACCTGAAGCGCGTCAGCAAGGCCGACGTGCGTTTTGGAAATGCACCGGATTTGCGCATCCAAAACGGTGCAAGAACCCCCGCCTTGCCCGCGACCTCTTCACGTTGATTTCAACGCAATTGGTAAATGTCATTCATGGGGTTGGAACCACGCGGCTTCCGCGACGGATGTGCGGATCTTGATGATGCGGACTGATGCGGTCGTTGGCCTTAATTTTCCTCGTATTCCTTCTCCCTGAGCGCGCGGGTTTATGCCTGCTACCTCCCGCGAAGGAAGTCCGAAGCTGAGTAAACAAGACAACGCCCTACCCCCCGAGTTCGCCCTGCTCGACGCAATACGTTGTCGTAAACGATCTCCGCACGATCATCATTTGCTATCGCAAATAGAACTGCACCAAGAGCATGGGGCTTGGTACCAATTAGCCCGATGCGCAAAAGATCATCAGGCCTGATTTTCGCGATGCGCTCCATTTCATAGTATAAACTAAACGGGCAATTAGATTTTGCGTAGGAAAGATTTCGTATTGCCTTTTCTTGTTCCAAACCAACCGCGTTAGCTACAACGGAATCCAGCGGATAGTGCGGCATGAACCCTGGGACACCAAGCACTGGAAAAACCTTCCCGTGTGACGGATCGACTTCATTAAGCATATGAAGAAACCTAGCGCCTTCAAAACCAAGAAGCGGCACAAAGCAAGTTTGGCTTGGGCGACGATCTTCTAGTTTGGCGAACTGCGGCAGAGGACGAATTCCCCCGATACGCTCACTGAGGTCGTAAATCATGCCCCGGTCAGGCTGCAATGTCGAACTATACGAAGCTGGTTCTAGGTATACGACCATCAATTCCCGGCCTACCTCGATACAAACGCGCACTATTGGGGCCCAAGTCGCGTGGTCCAAACCGGTAATATCAAGATATATCGGCCCCGGGAGCCTTGTTAACATGCTCTCGATTGAAGCCCTTCTTCGGGTATGCACAACAGCGTGGTCCACCAAATCAGTTGAAAACGATCCGCTTGCCTCGCCAGTGACCTTGACGAAGGTCGTAGTCGGAAATGAGGAATGCAAATGTTGAGAAAACTGACTTCTTGGCTCCTCACCTACTGAGTATATGTACGTACCATTAGGCACGAGAACCAAACTCAACGGCCCCTCGTACTCGGTCGTAAATAACGGTCGCAACCTAATCATGTTCAAAAAAGCTTTCAAACAATCGCAACTGTCCAGGTAGTGGGCTCTCCGGGCGCTGCTCCCCTCCCACTATGCGCCTGATTGTTTTCTTAGGCTCGTTCATCAGATCCAAGATATCTCGTGCCTTCAACTGTATTTTCCGCATATCTCGATGACTAAATCCGAAGAAGGCAGCGAATATGGGATGCACAGCATAGTCATAGGACTTTAAGTCTAGGTCCATCCTTTGACTCGAAACTCGCCGTACCAACGCAAGGTGCATTACACCCGCATTAATTAAAGGCTCAACCGCACTAACAGAATCGCCCTCAGCGATATTGAAACGAGTGATCTCGGGACGTTTCCCCTCCGGCTCAAGAGCCAGCGTTTCAAACAGGCGACCTAACGCAAGAACAAGTCGAGTTAACTGCGCGCCGTGAACACCCAAACCTTCCAGCTCTTTTACATTGCGCCCGCCAACCGCGATTGCGGCTTTTGTTTGAAGAAGCGGGGAGATTGCCTCGCCTTCGGCCGCCCCTCCGTCGAGCCGCTGCAGCTGCAACGCCTCTCCTATCAACTGGAGCAGATAACGAATGTTACCGCCTGCCAGCAGCACGAACGTACGCCAGCCTGCATAGTACTTTCTGACTCCAGGCCGCGCACCTCTGAGGGTAAAAAGCAACGGCACCTTGTAATTATGAAGACGCCCCTTCCACATTGCAGAATCATCGTGACGAGAGCGAGCCATTTGACTAATCGAAAGCCGTTGTGACTGAGCCCAGTAAAGAAGCAACGCCAGCTCTAAATCGCTAGCATCTTCCACAAGCTGAATAGCTGCAGGATCGGTACGCTCCAGTTCTGCAAGAGCCTCCCTTGCCTTGGCATCAACACCAAGTAGCGTTGCCTCCTCATCGATTGATAAACCCGGAAGCATTGCTTCTAAGTCAATACCCTCTGGGAATCTACGTGCCGCCCTTAACCCGCAAACTTCGGTTGCAAATGCTAAGAACTGTTCCCCATCGAGGCGCTGTCCAATATCAATCCGTTCATAATCGGCTGGGGCCTGCAGCTGCTCACTATGATTAATCGTACTCCTTCGACGCCAGCCAAGCTCCCTTACACCTACCTTGAAAGTGTAATCGGGCCCCGAGTGTTTTATGAGGGTGTTAACGACTTCCTGCTGTTCATCGAGGAGATTTTCAAATTCATCTAGAATGAAAAATAGCTTCTTCCCGACAAATTGCGGAAGTCCGAGCACAGCGCTACTTACATCATCTATCAGTGCGCCCTGCAGCGACATTTTCGGCAGATTGTCGGGGTCGATGTTGTTAACCCAAGACTCAAAACGCCGAATTCCTTGCTGAATCGACACCAATAGTTTTTCTTGGGTATTCGCCAACGTACAGAATAGGCCTTCGGAGAACCTCAGGCACTGGCCTTCCGAAAGCTCCTCCACGCCGGGATGAAGACTCCGATACCATTCGAGAAATTCTATCAGGCGGCCACATAGTAAAAGATTTAGGTAGTGAGCAAAAAGCTTTTGCCACTGCCTTTCAGATAGCTCCTCGCCCTGAAATGCTCGAACACTATTCGTGTTTACCTTGTAATAAAATCCGTAGTATTTCCATTTCTTAATGCGTGAGACATCCTCCGACTCAAGCACATACTTGCCTTCATAAGAAAGGCAGCGAAGGACCGTTGTCTTACCAGTGCCTCGACCACCCACAAGTACACACGGCCTGGCAGTTTCAAGCTCAGGAAAGTAAGTTGGGCGACTGAATATTTTGAAGAGTGCGTCGCTGAGCAGCTCTGCCCGATATATCCCAAAAAGCTCGGCAAGATCGGCATTTTCAATTTTTTCGTTCATGATCGGCGGACCAGTGGCTGCCATCCGTTAGCATCTTCAAAAAATAGAGGCAGATTAGCGTCTGGCACTGAGTCCTCCATGGCGATACCTAACCCCAGTTTATGATAACCCCGCCAGTCCCGTAAGCCTCCGTTCGTGGCCGTGTATCCCAAAGAATGCCCAATCCGGCGCGCAAGCCGTATTCCGCTCGTACCCTGCGCTTTCGTCCATATCACGGAATCTGAAGAGATATGATTGTGGTCTAGCGGGATCATATTGCCTGTCACGAGGCGCACCGTCGGCGCAGCTCTGGCGATCCTATTCCGGCCATATTGGGTCATGAATACGTTGCAGTAGAAAACTGGCATCCTTCCGGCCAGCTGAGCAAACGACCAGGTGCCGGCCGTCGTCTCGTGCCTCCTGCGCCAAGTACGCAGAAATTGATCACCGGACCCTACAAAGTCATCTACAAACACGACGGGCGCGCTTGACCCGCTCGCTACGGCCTCAACGGCCTCTTGAGGCTGCATCAAATTCCCCTCAGGGATACCGAGAAGTTGCCGAGCTTTTCGAGCGAAACCCCAGCCACTGTCAGAAGGGTTTGGGTTCTCACCCATTACAGGCACCACGATGGCCTGGGCACAAAACGCTTGCCACAGACTTTGTCGGGTCGGAAAATCTTGACCGCGAGAGCCTACAAAATTTGACACGTCGTGAAAGGCAGACACGAAAAGCCGGTCGACTAGAGCGTGGGAGAGGAAAGTGAACCGGCTCAACATTTGCACGGCCAGCGGTCGATCAGCTCGGTCAAAATTTGCAAGCCAGCCTCGGTACTCGATTTTACCGCGCGGCCAGATCGCGAGATCAATCAAGCGATCACACGCGTCCATCACCTGGATCTCGTCGGCCAACTGAGTGAGATTCGACATAACTGGCGTCTAGCTTCCTATTCCTGCCGCACAAGCCAAGACAGGGTCATTATTTCAAAAGCAAGATGGTCGTTTTTACTAGACGACTAGCTCCATCAGCGAGGTCGCGGATATATGGCGAGCGCCAGTTCCTCTGATTTTACTCGTAAGCTGTGACTGCCCCGCCGGCGAAAGCAAACCTGCCCTGACACGCCCTACAAGCTCGGGTTTGCATCGGATCCTTAACACGCAGTCAGTCAGACGAGCGCTGCCCGATTGAACGATCGCAATCTTGCGTTCCAAGTTCCGATCGACGCGGGCGAGCAGAATGTCGCCAGCGACGGCACGTACTTCAGCCAACTTTCTCCTTTGGCGCGACAACCGAACCTTGCCGCCGGGAACCAAAGGGAAATCGCTTGAGTGAAACGTCGGATCCGCGGAAGCCGACGCCTCTGATGAGCTCAGATTTCCCCGCCGAATTTCGACTCCTAGTTCACGAAGGGTTTTACACCCTTGCCACTTAATTTGCGCACCTTTGTCGTGATACGAGTAATCCAAGCGCAACGAGGCAACCTCGGAATTAACTATAACGGGTTCAGCCCATTCGCCGAGCGCGTCGATCCGGTCGAGCCTGACCTCGGATCCTGTCCCGCCTCGCTCAACTATTACAATAAAGGTCTGAGCGTCTGTATTTTTAAAGGCGCGCCGAGGAAGCTGAACCACACGACTAACTCGATGGGATCGGAGTAAGCACTCCCGAAAGGTCCGGAATTTCAAAGCCGAAATTAAGGAGTCCGGGAGTACCAGCCCAAGGCACCCCCCCGGTCGAACAAGGGTCATCGCTCGAGCCACGAAAATTAAGTCTGTAGCGATGTCGCCAATTACGGCGGAGGGTGGCGGCAAACCAGCGGCTTCGAGGATACTTTCATACGCTGGAGACCATTCCGCGGCGCGGTATGGGGGATTAGAAATGACTAGATCTACCGGCTTTGTACCCGACATAGCGAGGAAGTCGAAGGTATGGTGCAAAACGTCTGCTGTAACGTGGCGATGAACGACACCGTGGTGTGGAGAAAGTACGCGGTTCATTTCAGCTTCGACAGCTGCGTCGACGTCGACCGTCATCAGCTCCCGTCCTGGCCAGCGACGAAGTGCGGCAACAGATAACGCCCCCCCCCCACAGCCGAGGTCCAGTATGGATAACGGTGAAAGGTCCTCGAGGCTATCAATCAAGATCTTCCCCAACCACGCGGGGCTGTCGAACCTACAATGCCGTACATCTGTCATCGCGTCTCGCTCCGGGTGTGCGATGCCGTACTACAAGGATCTGGCGGGTACCACCTTTCGTTCGGCATAGCCGCTACCAGTCGCAGATACTCCGGTTTGGCAGAACCATATCCGTCAGAAGTGAATCTTGATGTGAAAATGGCACCGAATTTGCGCACTCTCCCTAGGATGCCCGTGACGGCGCAAGCCGGCACGCTCACCCGCGGTCGCTGGATGTTGGCCCCGTTGGGTTCGGGACCACAGAGGCTTGGTAGACCAGCAAATTTGCGCACGCCAACGGCGTTCCTTTCATATCTAACCTTGTAGGGTCGGGTTCTGACCACCCGGTGAATTCGCGTTACAGAGATCTACGCGACGGCCTAGCGAAGCGAGAGCTCTCGCGAGAGGGGATTCATCGCCGGCACGGAAGGCGGCTAGCTCCTCGGCCGAGATCGTCGCTAGCATCGCAGCGGTTTGCTCTTTCTCGGCCCTCCTGCGGGTCACCTCGTCGTCTGGCATCGGACCCTTCCCCATCATCCGGCGGACCATGTCTGCCGCCTCCTTAGGCAGGCCAAACCAATAGGCGTTCGTCACCTGCTTCACCTGGGGGCCGAAGGCGTCGGGATCCTCGATCGGTTCAAAGCGACGGATCCAGTTGAGAAATCCGTGAGCCTTCAGCCGCGCAAGCGCGCTGACGATCGCGCCGCGCGAACGCCGCAGCCGTTCAGCGAGCGTCGCAATGGCGGGCTCAAGGCGTCCAGTCTTGAAGTCGATCATCCGCATCAACTCACGCAGCACGTCAACGCCGATCGCCCCGAGTGGCCCGTTACGCTTGCCAGCGATCTTGTGCTTCCGATCATACGCCTCGGCAGCACGCATCCGTGCGTTGCGCTCGGCTTTATTGAACGGACGCCAATACCGCTGCTCACGTTCGCCCGCGCGATAGCTGCTGCGGCGGACCGGCTGGCCCGTCCGGTGCCCCTTCTTTGCCTTTCCGCCTGCGATCTGAAAGAGCGAACGCGCGGTCACGACCGGTTAGCCAGTTTGTCGGAGAACCGCAGGCCCCCGTGGCCGGCGCCTCGTTGGTTAGCCAATCCAACATATTGAATTTGCGCGATTAATGCAGACCAGTCGGGTGCACCAAGGCTTTCCGCCGTTTCTTCCCCTCATTGAAAATCCTTATTCCGGTGGTGTTCCGGTGCCATCTGCGGATGGGCCCCCTTTAGATGCGTAAGGAAGGGTAAGAGCGGACCGACGGCAGGCTCGCGAGAAGGAAGCCCGTGGGACCGGCGTGATCGGCTGCGGAACGACAACCTTCATCGTTTCCTGGCTCATTCGAGCGGGCATTTCGAACGCTGATGGGCGCCTACGCCTCGCCGTACACCAACGGCGTACACCGCCCGAACCAGCAGCTTGATGAGGCCGCCCCTAAACAACAATAAAGTCGTGCGCGTTCAATTGCACGGTATCGGTCAACGATATCCGCAAGTCACCATTATCGAATTTCGCATTATTGTTGCTGTCGAACCAAAGCGAATGCTCGTTCTGCACGAACGCAGCATTGATCGCCCGACCGGCCGAAGACAATGCTGCTTGAGCGACCGCCAGGCTCTCAAAATTGCCAAGGAATGCAAACGGCGCCCCGGTGCCGGGCAATTGGATGCGATCGACGCCTGTGACGAAATCCACGATCACATCGCCTCCTTCATCGAAATTATTATAGACGAACAGGTCGGCGCCCAATCCTCCGGTCAGCGTATCGGCGCCGCTCCCGCCGATAAGAACATCGTTCCCCTGACCTCCAACGAGGATGTCATTACCGCCGGCACCGTGCAGCGTAACGAAACCGCCATGATCGTCCGCCGGATTTACGGCGAGACGATCAGCCCGGTCGGACCCGATTACGGTGGACATCAGGTCCTTGCTGCTGCCGATCCACACCTCCTCGACATTCTCGATCGAGTAGAGGGCGTTGCCCGACAGCGCATACCCCTGTTTCAGATCGACATGGTACCCCGCCGCGAACGACGCCGTATCGTTCCCCGAGCCGCCATCAATGGCCCCCCGGGCTACCAAGGAGTCGAACAGCGGCGAATACATAGACCCCTTGCCGTGCACATAGTCGTCGAAGGCGTCTTTGACCCCCGTCAGTGCATCGTCGATCGCTGCCTGATAGCTGAGCTGATGACCAAGGAGGTTGGGATGAACGGACTCGCCCGGACCAAATAGTTCGTCCTGGCTGTGATGCAGTTCGGCATCGAACCAGAATTTCTCTGCATCGATCAGGATCGCGCCTGTGTCATGCGCGACGGTCCGGATCATCGCGTTGACGGCCAGGTAGGTCGACAGGACCGTGAGCGGCTCACCCTTCCAGTCGATCGTGACCAACGCTCGCTGGGCGATCGCATCCAAATCAGCCTGGGTCGGATTGGCGATCACGTCGGGGTAGACGAGCGGAAAGCCGGGCGGCAGACCGAGCGGCACTCTGCCGGTATGGGGGTGCGGCGTGGTCGTCAGCACGATGGCAACGCCGGCAGCCTGCAGATCAGCGATGCGTGCTCGCAGGGCGCGCTCCGCTCCGGGAAGGCTCTCCCCACTGTAAAATTGCGCGGCGCCCCCATCGTTCATTCCGAACGCATCGAAAAGGATATCCGGGCGAAGCGGAAGGATCGCCGATTTGGTAAGGTTCATACCGTCGTAGAGCGTCGATCCGTTCACCGACTGATTATTGAACTGCAAGGAATTCAGATCGGCGGCGGTCAGGATCGCATTCAGCTGCCGGGTAAAATAGGCGACGGGCGCATCCTTCGACGGGTCCGCCAGGGCCGCCCCGGCGCCAACCGATGACCCTTGACCGACAACGAGGTTATCCGACCGATCCGGACCGGAGACGATGATCATGTCGTGTCCGGCACCGGTCGCCACATGATCGCCGTCATGCACGGTGACGAGATCGATGCCTGAGCCATCGATATGGCGTCCTTCGAGTGCGCCCTGCTGGATCCATTGCAGCATGGCACGCGCCGAATCGTGCCCGACCTGGCGAGCGATGTCGGGATTGACCGCGAGGTACGCCGCCGCATCGAAACCCGTGGTTGCGCGATATTCCATCGCACCGTGATTCAGCCAGTGCTGTTCGGCCGCAACCAGATTCAAGCCATAGCCGCCGCGGGCAAGATCGAGATTGCTCGCCACGTACAGCGCGGCATCGAACCCCGTCGTCACGCGACCTTCGAACGCCCCGTGATTGAGCCAATGGTCCATCGCTGCCGGGGGATTGGCTCCGTACCCTGCCCGGATCAGATCGGGATTTGCCAACAGATACTGCTTGGCGTCGAAGCTGGTGTACGACCGGCCCTCCAATGCTCCATAGTGGAGCCAATGGTCGATCACGTTGGCGGAGTCGCGACGGTACCCACCTTGGATCAGGTCCACGTTGCTTGCGAGATAGTTTACGGCATCGAAGCCCGTCGTAGCCCTGCCTTCTTTCGCGCCATGGTCGATATAGTGGTAGGTCGCGGTGACCAGGTTTTCGTAATAGCGACCGCGGATCAGGTCGATGTTGCTGGCGACGTACATCAGCGGATCGAACGTGTCCGTCGCGCGCCCCTCCGCCCTCCCGAAATTCTCGTAGTGCGCCAGCGCATTTGGCAAGTCGTGGCCGTAACCGGCGAGCGTCAGATCGATATTGGAGGCAACATAGATCAAGGGATTTAGGGTCATGCGCACCCTATAGCCCGGCCGCAGCCGCTTACAAGATGTCGGCAACGGACAGCAGAATACGATGCCGAACTTCCCATGCGAAATCCGCACGTGGGTATCGAAAAACAGTGACGCGCTCGACACTTACTGCGCAAGGTGAAAGTATCAGCATTTTGGGAGACGCCAATCAACTGGCGCGCGTCCTCCTGTGGCAACGCTGCAATAAAATCGTAATTGTAAGATATTCCATGCGAGACTGCGTAAAGCAGCTGCTCGATCGACTTTATTGCCCCTCCAAACCTCGTGTCAGTTGCCGGCCTTTCGGAATAGACTCGCAGGCGGACGAGAAAGAGGAAGATCCAGCGCGCACAACGCGGCGCGGTGGCCTCGGTCGAAGAGTCCGCGTCCTGCGCGGCGGTTTGCCGCTACCGCTGCCGACGGTTACGGTCTTCTTCTTTCTGCGCTTGCGATCGTGCCATTCAGACGAAACGCTGCCTGGCGAATGGCGGAGCTCAGAAAATCTTGAATTCGACCAGTCGGGTGCGCTTCGTGGGTGCCTGGGGGAAACTGACCCGGACCTTGCTGGCCGAGACCGGCGTCCATCCGACGGTCGTGATGCCATTGGCAACGGGTATCGTGGCCGGCGCACCAAGCGGCTTCCAGCGTTCGCCATCCCAGATCTGGAACTGGAGCGACCGCGGGGCGGCGAACTCTTTGTCGTCGGCGAAGAACGCGAGCTCCGCGCGTGACACATTGACCGGCTTGCCGAAGTCGACCGAGTACCACTGCACGGCCGACACCTTGGCGGACGATGCGGCCGGCGACTTGGCGGACGACCAGCCGTTGGCGAGTTCAGGGAAGAACCAGATGCGACCGTCGATCGCGTCATGGACGTTTTCCGCGTCGATGGCGCTCGACGCGCTGCCCTTGGGGAAGGCGCCGCGGACGAGTTGCACGGCTTGGTCGATCGGTCGGTCGAGTGGGGGAACGGCCGCGCGCGCGATCGGCACGACGAGTCGCGACAGCGTCGGGCTGTGCGCTGCCCGCCGGCCGTCGATCTCGATGGTCAGGCCCGGCGTGCCGCGATAATGCCGGCCGTCGACATCCCACGTCACCGCGACGCTGTGGCCGTGATAGGGCACGTCCTGCATCCGGAACCACGCCAGTCCCTGCGGATCGGCAGCGCCGGGCAGCAACGGATTGACCTCGAGCACGTCGTCGGCACGCGGGCGTATTCCGACCAGGCCGGTTAGGATCAGGTCAGCGAACCCCGAGTGGAAATAATGATGGCTGCGCGCCAGCCCGACAATCGGGCGGCCGGTGTCCGGGTGGTAATCCTCCTCCAGGTCTAGCCGGTCGCCCTGATAATGCAGCGCCGCATATTGCCGGAGCAACCGCATATAATCGCCACGCGTCACCACCGACTGGCGAAAATGATCGAGCAGGTTGGCGATGCCGGTCAGCACCTGCGTGGTCTGGAACGGCCAGATCGGGCCGTTCCACTGGCATTCGGGCGCGGTACCCTCGTAGCGATATTGCCGCATGTAATGCTCGTAGCTCGGCTCGACCGTCCGCATGCCGGCGGGGCCGCTTAGCCCGTCCCTGGCGAGCAGGTGCGTCCAGGCTCCGGCGAACTTGGCATCGTCGTCGGCGAGGTCGAACGTCCAGGGCAGATACCCGACGAGTTCGCGTCCGCGGATCGGCGTCCAGTATTTCACGAAGGCGTTGTCGACCTTGTAGCGATCGATGAAATGGCCGAGCGGTTCGCTCCACAGGCTGGCCTGGACGCGCGCCTTTATCGCGGCGGCGCGCGCGGCGTATTCGGCGGCGCCCGCCGTGTCGCCGGTCAGCGTCGACAGCCGGGCGATCGCGCGGGCGTTGGCGTACATGTATGCGTTGATCGACGGGCGGAACGAGTCCCCGCCACGGAAGCCATCCTTGCCACCCGACGCGTCGATCGAAGAGATCGTGTATTCGGTCGCGTCGAGCAGTGGTTCGACCCAGTACAGCCCCTTGCTCGTGTCGAAATGGTCGTTCCACGCGGCATACAGCCGACGCATCGCCGCGAGATGCCGGGTCGCGCCTGCCTTGTCGCCATCGACCAGGAACCGGCCATAGACCGAGTCCGCCATGTAATCGGTGAAGTGGCGGTCGTTGCCGCGCCGGTACATGAAATCGATATAATCGTCGGCGAAGCGGCGGTCGCGCAGCCAGCGCCCCTCCCCGATGTGGAAGCCAGTGGCGTCGTTCAGGCTGGCATAGGGCTCGAGCTGCCAGCCGACGTCGTCGAGAAATTCGGTCGAGATATAGCCGTCGGCACCTAGATCGCGCTGGTGCGCGCGGAACAGCGACCAGCGGTAATAATAGACCGCGTCGAGTTTGGGATCGGCGGATTCGAAGAACGGGATACGGTCTTCATACCAGGGCGCATCGTTGCCGAACCGATCGCGGGCGATACGGTGGGTGTCAAGCGATGGCGCAGCCCCCGCCGGCGCGGCGACGACCGAAACGGCCGCCCCGAGCAAGGCGAGGCGGAGGATCGGCCTTACGATGCGTCCGATCATTCCGCCTCTCCTGTTCGGCCGTATGGGCTTGGCCCGATTACTTGAACGTGTAGCGCGCACCGATCGCAAAGGTGCGGCTCAGCAGCGTCGTCCCGAGGTTGAACTTGTCGGGGCCGCCGACGTCCTCGAACTTGTAATAGGTCTGCTGCTTCGACTTGGTGAGGTTCACCGCGTCGAAGGTGAAGCCGAGGCGGTCGGTCGCATTGAGAGTCAGCTGGAGATCGAGGCTCTTCTCCGGGTTGCGCCAGACGCCGATCGGATTGGCGAACAGCCGCGCCTCGTTGTTGGCGAGGAACGCCTTGCGCCAAATGTACGACAGACGCGCACCGATCGGTCCGCGATCATACGCCAGCGTCGCGTTGTACGACAGGTTCGACACGCCGAAGAACGGCGACGACGCCTGGCCCGTGATGTTGCCTGCGGCATCCGACAACGGAATGTTCTGCTTCGAATCGAGCACCGTCAGGCTGCCTTGGAAACCGAGCCCCTTCAACACGCTCGGCAGATAGTCCGGGAAGTAGGTCAGGCCCAGCTCGACGCCCTTGAGCACGCCGTCCGACGCGTTGACCGGCCGCGTGATCGCGAACGAGTTGGTGGCGCCGGCGACAATGCCGTTGTTCAGGATCGTCTCGCGCACCGTCAGCGGCACGACCAGCCCATCGACCTCACGGCGGAAACCGGTCACGAAGATCGCGCTGTTGCGATCGAAATACCACTCGACCGCGACGTCGTAATTCTTCGAATGCGTCGGCTTCAGCGTCGCGGTGCCGGCGCTGCCGCTGCCATAGCCGACATTGGTCAGATCGCCGACCAGGTTGAAGTTCGGATTGATGTCGGTGAAGTTCGGCCGGCGCAGCGTCTGGCCGTAGTTGAACCGCACGCGCAGCTTGTCGGTCAGCTCGTACCGCGCGGTAAAGCTCGGCAGCCAGCGCTGCGATCCGGTCGACACGAACGTCTGCGCGCCGTTGTTGTAGCGATCGAAGAAATTGTAATCGGTATCGACGGTGATGTGGCGGACACCAGCCTGCAGCTTCAGCGGGCGGCCGAAGATCGATACTTCGCCATCCGCCTGGATATAGGCAGCCAGCGTCGTCTCATCGATGTCGAACACGCGTTGCAGCGACAGCTGGCTGGACGTCTTCAACCCATAAAGGCCGCGGACCGTGTCGGCGTTGTCGTGCAGCCAATAGCCGCTCGGCAGCACCCAGCTGCTCGGGGAATCGCTCTTACCGTCGAAGAAATCGGAATTGGTGAACAGCGCTTCCGACGGTAGCGTCGACAAACTGCGCCCGCCAAGCCCGCCCGCATCCTGCGTCCGCACCGACGTCGAGGCCTTGCGATTGTCGTAGCGGAAGCCGGCCTTGATCTGGCGAAGGAAACCTTCGTCCCAACCGTAATAGCCGTCGAGCGTACCCGTGAGCGCGCTGCCCTTGTCGCGGTTGGCGTTGTCGTAGAACTGCGCGATGTTCCACTGTGCCGGGTCGGTCAGCAAGGCGTCGTTGTCGAAATGGTACGACGGAATGCCGCCGCCCGCATTGAAATCGACGTTGATCTGGTTCGCCGTGCGCTCGGTGCGCATCGCGGTGAACGAACTCGTCACTTTGCTCGTCTGGTAGGCGACGTCGCCGATGATCTTGCCGTGCGAACCGACGTCCCATTTGCCGTTGAGCGCATAAACGAAGCTGTCGGTCTTCGACTGGTTATAGTCGCCGCTGTTGAAACCGTAGACGCTGTTGGCGGTGCGGGTCTTGACGATGTTGGTACCGTCATACAGCCCGACCGGCTGCGGGTTGGCCCAGAAGTCGGCGAAGCTGAACTGGAGGCTGTTGAACGTCTCGCCGCGGAAGCCCGCGTAGAAGACCTCGGCGGTGTAGACCGAACTGCTGTTGGGCGCCCATTGCAACGCGATGTTGGCCGAAGGCCGCTCGCGCTTGCCGTACAGATCCGAGCTGAAGATCGCGTCGCGCGACAGGTAATAGGGCGTCTGCACGCCGTTGATGTTGAGCGTCGAGCCCGGCGCGGTCGCAAGCCCGCGGTCGAGACCGGGCGTCCAGTTCTCGTTGTTCGCTCCCGGAAAGATACGCTCGAGTGGCGCGAGGCCGGACCCGGCCGGCGGCGTCTCCGTCGCGAACGGCACCAGCGCGCCTGCGGTGATGGTCTGGTCGCGATACTTGGTGCGGGTGTAGCTGCCGTTCACCAGGATGCCGATATCGCCGATACCGGTGTGCCAGCGGTCGCTGACCAGCAGCGCGACGTTTGGATTATAGGTGTCGGCCTGCTCGTTGTAGATGCCGCGTGCGAGCCCGGAGATCGCGAACCCGTCGAAATCGAACGGACGGCGCGTGGCGACGTCGATCTGGCCGGCAAGACCCGTCTCGATCTGCTCGGCGGCGCGCGTCTTGTAGACGTCGACCTGCTTGACGAGGTTGGCCGAGATATCCTGCAGCGCGAACGCCTGCCCCGCCGCGGTGAAGATGTTGCGACCGTTGAGCGTGGTGAGCGCATCGGGCAGCCCGCGGATCGAGATCGCCGCGGCCTCGCCACCGGTGCGGTTGGTCACCTGGACGCCGGTGACGCGCTGGAGCGCCTCGACGACGTTGTTGTCGGGCAGCTTGCCGACGTCTTCCGAGACGATCGAGTCGACGATCTGCGTCGAGGCCTTGCGGACATTCAGCGCGCCGACGATCGATGCGCGGACGCCGGTAACGACGATGTCCTCATCGGTCTGGTCGGCGGCAGGCTGACCTGCCGCGGAGGGCGTCTGGACCGTATCGCCATCGACGCGTGCGGGTGTACCGGTCGCCGGCAGGTCGGTCTGATCCTGTGGCGTGGTCGGCACGGCCTGCGCATTGGCGGGCGTTCCCAGCATCAGGGCCGCGATCGATGCGGAACACAGAATCAACGACTTCATTGCCATACGGCTCTCCCTGACATGTCCATCCGACCTTATCAGCAGCCGGTATTACTCTGACATTCGCTAGAGATAGACGAACAGCGATGCAAGCCCATATTTGCCTGGCTTGACGGGCGGGATGCTCAGCTTGGCGTGAGCCGATACAGGACGGCGCCGTGCGATGGCAGGCGCGTTTGCAGCATACCGGACGCCTTATTAAGGTTGCGTCGTGCCCAGAGATCACGAACTGCGACACGCCCGGGAAGCCCGATCAGATCGAGCCTGAACTGCAACAAACGCTCTTTCTTGTCTGTGTTAAATAAAGCGAGATAGCGGTCTTTCGACTTCGGGAGCCGGGCCGACCAGACCCGAATGCCATCGGCGACAAAATGCGGCTGATTGTCGTAGCTCGCCTGGTTGACCGCGATCACTTCGGGATTGGTCAGCAGGTCGAGCGTCGGGCGGTCCAGATGACGCAGATCACCCCCCATGATCAGCGGCGATCGCGCGATCGACCACAGGGTCATCAGCGTGCGCTGTTCGTCGGGCGTGAACTTGGTGTCGCGCGCGCCGAGCGCGAGGCGCCCGAGCGGGAGCATGTCCGCATCGGGCCAGCCGCCGGGTACGCGGTGCGCGTTCCAGTTCTCCAGTCGGGTGAACTGCGCTTCGAGCAGCGGCCATTCGTCCCAGAAATCATCGCTGATCCGCCACATCTGCGCAAAGCGACGGACGTGATCGGCGCGGGATACCGGCGTTTCCCCGGGCGACAGGCTCAGGATGATCGGCCGCCTGGTCGCGACGATCGCGGCGTGTGCAGCTTCGATCTCGGGGGCGTGCGCATCGTAGGGACGGCTCATGTCGTCCATCTTGACCAAGTCGACGCCCCAGGATGCGTAGAGCGCGAACACGCTGTCGTAATAGGCTTGCGCGCCGGGCCTGCGCATGTCGACGCCGTACATGTCCGGGTTCCAGGCACAGATGCTGGCGGTGTCGGCGATGTCGCGCGCGCGGTATTTCGTCCCGAACACCGGCAGGTTGCGCTCCACCGCCAGCCGCGGAATACCGCGCATCAGGTGGATGCCGAACCGCAGGCCAAGCGCATGCACCCGGTCGGCGAGCGGGCGGAAGCCCTTGCCGCCGGCGCTCGACGGGAACCGGTTCGGCGCTGGCAGCAACCGGCCATAACCGTCCATCGCCGGTGTCGGCTTGGTCGCGTAGGTGTAACTCTGCGCCCCCGGCTCGTACCACTGGATATCGACGGTGAAGATATCATAGCCCGACGGCAGCAGCTTCTCCGCCATGATCGTCGCGGTCTCGATTGCCTGCGCTTCGGTGATCGTCGTCGCAAAACTGTTCCAGCTGTTCCAGCCCATCGGCGGCGTCGGCGCCAAGAGCTTCGAGCCAGCACTCGCCCCCGCGCCTATCGCGGCCGCGGGCACCGTCGCGGCACCCGCGGCAAGAAACGTCCGCCGATCCAGGCCGCTCACCGCAGCGGGCCGTTGGCAACCGGCTCGCCGAAATCGGGGGTGCCGTCGGGCTTATACGTGAAGGTCTGGACGCGGGTGTGGCGGTTGGGATCGAACAGCGGGTCGCCCTTGATCGCCGCATAGTCGCGCGCGTGATAGACCAGGATGTCGCGGCCGCGCTCGTCGACGGTGAAGCTGTTGTGACCAGGCCCGAAGACCTTGTGCGCGGGCGACGACTTGAACACCGGCTGCGGCGATTTCGTCCAGGCTGCCGGATCCATGATATCGGCATCGTCGCGCGCGGTCAGCATGCCCATGCAATAGCGCGCGTCGGTCGCGCTCGCCGAATAGGTCATGAACAGCTTGCCGTTGCGCGCCAGCAGCGCAGGCGCCTCGGCGACCTTGAACCCGCGGATCTCCCAATCAAGCGTCGGTACCGCCAACCGCGCGGGCTTTGCCGCCAGCGTCAGCGGGGTGGCGAGCGGCGCGAGATAGAGGTTGCTGTTGGTCTCGATCCCCGGCTCGCGCTGTGCCCAGGCAAGATAGCGCGTGCCGCGGTGGACGAAGCTGGTGGAGTCGAGCGTGAAGCTGTCCCACGGCGTCGTCAATTGCCCCAGCACGGTCCAGTTGCCGGTCATCGCGTCGGGTCCGTCGCAGACCACCGCGAAGGTGCGGATACGGAACACGTCCTCGCCGCCACCGCTCGGGCCTGCCGCGAAATACATGATCCAGCGGCCGTCGATCAGGTGCAGTTCGGGTGCCCAGAGGAAGCCGGACATCGGCCCGGTCTTCTCGTGCCGCCACAAGACGCGCTCGTTGGCGGTCGACAGCCCTGCCAGCGTGCGCGAGCGGCGCAGCACGAGCCGGTCGTATTCGGGCACCGAGCCGGTCATGTAATAATAGCCGTCGGTGTGCAGGAAGACCTGCGCATCGGCGCGCTGGCGGACCAGTGGGTTGACCGGCACCGGCGCCTTGGCCGCGACCCGTCCGAGCGCACCGCTAGCGGTCGCAGCACCAGCACCGGCCAGGAACAGCCGTCGTGTGAAATCCATCGTCATGGTCGATTCTCCGCAACTGGCCAGCCATCCGCACCCCAGGCGATCGGTGCGATGCGCAACGTCGGGGTGCCTTTGGTCTGGGAATCATAGGCGTGGTAGACGACATAATCCTTGCCGTCGGTGTCGTGCATCACGCCGGGGTGGCCGGGGCCGCGATAGCGCTGCTTCTCCTGAAGGTCGGCGCGCAGGAAGATCGTCCCCCCGCCCTGCATCATCGCGCTGCCGTCCTTGCCGAGATACGGCCCGGTGATCGCCTTCGATCGGCCGACCACGGTGTAATAGGTGCTGTTCACGCCCTTGCAGCAATAGTCGTAGCTCGCGAGCAGCCAGTAATAGCCGCCATGGCCGATAATGAACGGCGCCTCGACCGGGGCCGGGCCGCCAGCCGGTGCGGGGCGGCGCGCGATCGCGTAGGGCTTTGCCGCGGGGTCGAGCAGCTTGCCGGTCTTGGGGTTCAGCGCGAACAGCTTGATGCCGGTCCAGAAGCTGCCGAGCGACAGCCACTCGCGGCCCTGCGCATCGACGACGTGGTTCGGGTCGATCGCGTTGAAATCGTCCTTGGGCGTCGACATCACCACCAGCCCCTCGTCGCGCCAGCCATAGCCGGGCGCCTTGGGGTCGAGCGTCGGGCTGGTCGCGAGGCCGATCGCGGAGCGGTTCGAGCCGAACGTCGAGACCGAATAATAGAGCCGGTACCGCCCGTCTGCGCTGCGCGAAATGTCGGGCGCCCACATGCCCTTGGTGCCCGGCACCGCCTTGGTCGCCCAGTCCGGCAGGCGCGACAGCGGCGGCGTGCCCGCGGTCCAGTGCACCAGATCGGGCGAGGTGCGTGCGCTCAGCATCTGGCCGTCGAGCCCGGTGCCGTAGACGTAATAGGTATTCCCTGCGCGGATCATCACCGGGTCGTGGACCGGCGCGATATCGCCAGTCAGGCGGGCGTTCAATGCAGGCGGCGTATCGGCGGTTTGCGCCAGCACGCTACTCGCGAGCGTCAGCGCGATCAGTCCGGTCGCCCATTTCGGTGCGGCCATCGTCTCTCTCCCGTAGGTGCGCCCGCCGGTTGCTCCGGCGGGCGTCACGATCACTTCAGTTCGAGCATTACCACCGACATCGGCGGCAACGTCACCGACAGCGTTCCACCGCTCAGGCTAGCGCCGTTGAATGCCCTCGGTGCGACCGCGTTGGGCGCCTCGAAGGTGTTGAGCGCAGTCATCGTCGGCGCGGTCAGCACCTGCCCGGTGACGCTTTGCGCGGTCACGCCGGGCAACGCGGCCGAGACGCTGGTCGGCTTGTTCGGATCGAGGTTCGAGAGCGCGATCCGTACCACGCCGTCCTTGCCGCGCACGGCCGACGCGCTGACCGACGGCATCGTCCACTGGTCCTTGTTGTACCAGGGCGACTTGATGTCGATCGGCAGGACGGTGCCGTCCATGTACGGCTTGTACATCGCGAACACGTGATAGGTCGGCGTCAGCACCATCTTGCTGCCGTCGGTCAGGATCATCGCCTGCAGCACGTTCACCATCTGCGCGATCGCGGTCATCTTCACGCGGTCGGCATGCTTGGCGAAGATGTTGAGGTTGATCGCGGTGACCAGTGCGTCACGCAGCGTGTTCTGCTGGCGCAGGAAACCGGGGTTGGTGCCCGGATCGCCGGCGTACCACGTGCCCCACTCGTCGACCGCGAGCCACATCGTCTTCTTCGGATCGACCTTGTCCATGATCGCCGAATGCTTGGTGATCAGCTCGTCCATCTTGAGCGTCTCGGACAGCGTCTCGGCCCAGCCGCGCTCGTCGAACACGGTCGCGGACGCACGCGGCGGCCAGCCACCGGGGACAGTATAGTAATGCAGCGACAGCGCATCGACCTTGCCGACCAGCTCGCGCGCCATCGTCTCGGTCCAGTGATAGTCGTCGACGTTGGCGCCGCTCGCGATCTTCATCACGCGCGTATCCTTGGGCGCCTTGATGAAGGTGGCATAGCGCCGCGTGACGTCGGCGGCATATTCCGCGCGCATGTTGCCGCCACAGCCCCACAGCTCGTTGCCGACGCCGAAATACGGCACCGCCCACGGCGCCTTGTGGCCGTTCTTGGCGCGTTCGTCGGCGAGCGTGCCGGCGGGCGAGGTCATGTATTCGACCCACTCCGCCATTTCCTGCGGCGTGCCGTTGCCGACGTTGCCGGCGATATACGGCTCGGCACCGAGCAGTCCGGCGAGATCCATGAACTCGTGCGTGCCGACCGTGTTGGGCTCGGTCACGCCGCCCCAATGCGTGTTGATCTTGACCGGGCGCTTGGCCTTCGGGCCGATGCCCTCGCGCCAGTGATATTCGTCGGCGAAGCAGCCGCCGGGCCAGCGCACGACCGGCACGCCGATCCCGCGCAGCGCGGTGACGACATCGGTGCGGAAGCCACGGACGTTGGGAATCTTCGACTTTTCGCCGACCCACAGCCCGCCATAGATGCCGGTGCCGAGGTGTTCCGCGAACTGCGTGAAGATGCGGCGATCATAGGTCGGGCCGGGCGTGTCGGCGTGGACCGTAACGGTTGCCCCGGTCGAACTGGGCGCGGTGGCGGGTGCGTCGGTCTGCGCGGCGGTCTGTGCGGCGCCGATGCCGGCGGTCGACAGCAGGAGCGCGGCGGCTAAGCCCTTCAGCGTGCGGGTCATTTTTGCCTCAATCATCGAAAGCCTCCACGGAATTGCGGGTGCCGCGCAGGAACGCGTCGGCGACGAGTGTGAATGGGGTCGTGTCGACTTCGCTGCGGCCACCGCGGATCAGCGAGGCGAAGCGTGTGTAGAGGCCGGGATATTCCTCGTCGTCGTTATGCACGGTGCCGCTCGGCAGGGTGAGCACCGCGCCCCCCTTGGCGAGGCTGAGCGTGCCGGCGTCGGTCTCGACGGTGATGTCCCAGCTCTGCGGGCCGGTCTGGCGCCAGTCGAGATCCATGCTGATCGGCGTGCCCGAGGCGCTGCGGAAGGTCAGGTCGGCGGCGATCGGCGCGGCGCGATTGGCGGGCGTCGACAGCGTCGCGGCGGTCAGGAAGAACGGTTGGGGCAGGATCTCGGTCGCGATCGACAGTGCGTTGATGCCCGGATCGAACACGCCGAGCCCACCCGGCTCCCAGATCCACGCCTGTCCCGGATGCCACACGCGAACGTCCTCGCGCCAGACGATCGACACGCGCTCGATCTTCCGCTCGGCAAGCCAGGCCTTGGCCGGCGCGACACCTGCCGCGAACCGCGAATGCCAGCCGGCGAACAGCGTCGTTCCCGTCTCGGCAGCCTGCGCTTCGAGCGCATCGACCTCGGCCAGCGTCGCGCCGGGCGGCTTTTCGAGGAAGACGTGCACGCGCTTGGCGAGCGCCATCGAGGCGAGCTCGTAGCGTACCTGTGGCGGCGTGCAGAGCGCGATCGCGTCGATCGCCGGACCGTCGGCGAGCAGCGACTCCAACGACTTGAAGTTGACGACCCCTTCGACGCCGGGATCGCGCGGACTGACGCTAGCGACGAACTCGAAGTCGGCGTTGCCGGCGATCGAGGGCAGATGCTGGTCGCGGGCGATCTTGCCCATGCCGACGACCGCGATTTTAATTGCGGCCATGGTCAGAGTGCCTTCACGACGACGGGCTGCTGTGCGGCCTTGGTCAGCGTGTTGCGCAAGGGGAGCGTGAACGGTGCGGCCTCGATCTCGAACACATCGCCTTCGCGCGTCGTCACGCCATCGGCGAACGACAGCGTCGCGGTGCCGAAGAAATGGACGTGCACGTCGCCCGGACGGCGGAACAGGTGGTATTTGAAGTGATGCGCCTCGAGGTTGGCGATGCTGTGCGACATGTTCGCCTCGCCCGACAGGAACGGCTTTTCCCAGAGCAGCGCGCCGTCGCGGTGAATGCGGCTCGCACCCTCGATATGTTCGGGCGGGGTGCCGACCAGCAGCTCGGGGCCGAGCGACGCCTGGCGCAGCTTCGAATGCGCCAGCCACAAATAATTGTGGCGTTCGGTGACGTGATCGCTGAATTCGTTGGCGAGGCACAGGCCGAGGCGGAACGGCGTGCCGTCGGGACCGATCAGGTAGATCCCGGCAAGCTCTGGCTCCTCGCCGCCATCCTCGGCGAAGTCGGGCATCGCGAGCGGCGCGCCCGGTGCGACCAGACCCGAGCCATCGCCCTTGTAGAACCATTCGGGCTGCTGGCCGCGCGTCCCCGCTGCAGGTTTGCCGCCCTCGACACCTTCGAGGAACATCCGCATCGAATCCGTCTGCTTCTCGGCGTCTGCGGCGGCGCGGTGCATCTTGTCGCGACCTTCAGCGGAGCCAAGATGCGTCAGGCCGGTGCCGGTCATGATCAGGTGGGCGGGATCGACATGATCGATCGGCGAGGTCAGGCAACCGGCAGCGAGTTCGGCGGCGATGTCGACGCTGTCGCCCGTCCCGCAGGCCGCGATCGCGGCGGCGAGATCGGTGCCATCGGCGATCGCGCGTTCGGCCAGCGCACGGACGCTGTCTACGCCGGTAACGAACGCGGCCCCTTCACTGGTGGCAGCGATCACCGATCGCGTGCCGTCGACGCCAACATGCTGCAACAGGCGCAAAGTCATCACACTCTCTCTCCTAAGCGAGACGCCGCTGTTACGGTTCGCCCCCGATATTTTCAGGTCAGTTGGCGGGAACACCGTCGATCAGCCGCGGCGCGGTCGTGCCGTCACGCAACACCTCCGGAAGCAGTTCGGGCAGCAGGTTCTGGTACGACACCGGCCGCAGGAACCGATCGATCGCAAGGCTGCCGACCGAGGTCGTGCGGCCGTCCGACGTCGCCGGGAACGGACCGCCATGCACCATCGCATGGGCGACCTCGACACCGGTAGGCCAGCCGTTCGCCAGGATCCGCCCAGCCTTGCGCTCGAGCAACGGGATCAGTCGCGACGCCATGTCGGCATCAGCGTTGTCCATCTGGATCGTCGCGGTCAGCTGACCCTCGGCGGCGCGCAGTACGGCGTGGAGTTCGTCCTCGCTCGTGCAGCGGACCAGCAACGACGACGCCCCGAACACTTCATGCCCCAGCGCCTTGTCGCTCAGGAACTGCGCGGCGGTCGTCTCGAAGAATGCCGCCTGCCCTTGCGCGACGCCTTCGCCGACCTTGCCGCGCGAAATCTCCTTCACCGCCTCATGGCTGGCGAGTGCGGCGATGCCCTGCTCGTACGCGGCGTGGATACCGCCCGTGAGCATCGTCGCAGCCGGTGCGTCGGGCAGTGCGGCAGCGGCGGCGGAGACGAATGCGTCGAGCCCCTCACCTTCGACCGCGAGCACGAGACCGGGATTGGTGCAGAACTGCCCCGCACCCATCGTCAGCGACCCGACGAACGCCGTACCGAGTGCCGCGCCGCGCGCTTTCAGAGCCTCGGGCAGCAGCACGACCGGGTTGATGCTCGACATCTCGGCATAGACCGGAATCGGAACTTCACGCGCCTGCGCCAGCTTGACGAGCGCAAGCCCCCCTGCCCGCGATCCGGTGAAGCCGACTGCCGCGATCCGGAGATCCTGCACCAGCGCGCTGCCGAGCTCGTTGCCCGGACCGACCAGATGCGAGAACACGCCCGCCGGCAATCCGCACGCAGCGACCGCAGCCTCGATCGCGCCGGCGACCAGCGCGCCGGTGGCGGGATGCGCAGGGTGACCCTTGACGACGACCGGGCAACCGGCCGCAAGCGCCGACGCGGTGTCGCCGCCGGCGGTCGAGAAGGCGAGCGGGAAATTGCTCGCGCCGAACACCGCGACCGGGCCGAGCGCGATCATCCGCAAGCGCAGGTCGGGACGCGGCAACGGCGCGCGATCGGGCAGTGCCGGATCGATCCGAAGCCCCATCCAGCCGCCACGACGAACGACGCCCGCGAACAGCTTGAGCTGGCCGACGGTGCGGCCGCGCTCGCCTTCCAGTCGTGCGCGCGGCAGGCCGCTCTCGCGCATCGCGGTAACGATCAGGTCGTCGCCGAGCGCGACGATCTCGTCACCGATCCGCTCCAGGAAATCGGCCCGCGCCTCATTGCCGGTCGCGCGATACGTATCGAATGCCGCCTCGGCGGCGGCGCAGGCGGCCTCGACGTCGGCGGGACCGTGCACTGCAATGGGATCACCCACCGCGCTGCCGGTAGCGGCATCGATCGATCGAAACGCCGAATGCTCGGCCTGGCTTGTGCGTGTGTCTGACATGGTATCCACTCCCTATACTCCGACATATAAGCGGCGCCAGAGTTTGGCAATCTTTGTCGTTCCTTGATCGCACGCGGACTGTTACCCCGTGTTCAGGGAGCAAGCGCTATGACGAATGTCGTTCATATTGAGGATCGTATCGGCGAGCCCGACGAGAGCGGTAGTGGGGACGAAACGCTGGTCGTCCGCGTGCCGCGCGGCACCGGTCGGCGCCTTCACGGTGCGGTCGCGCACAAGCTCGGCACCGCGATCTTGTCGGGGGAGTATGCACCGGGCGACACCCTGTCGGGCGAGGTCGAGTTCTCGAAAACGCTCGACGTGTCGCGCAGCGCCTACCGCGAGGCGGTCCAGGTCCTGACCGCCAAGGGACTGGTCGAAAGCCGTCCGAAGATCGGCACGCGCGTCCTGCCCCGCAGCCGGTGGAACCTGCTCGATCCCGACGTGCTCGCCTGGGCATTCGCCGGCGAGCCCGACATCGCCTTCGTCCGCGGGCTGTTCGAACTGCGTGCGATCGTCGAGCCCGCCGCGGCAGCGCTGGCGGCGGAACGTCGCGAACGGACCGACCTGAAGATCATGAAGGATGCGCTGGCGGCGATGCGTCGCCATACGCTGGCCACCGAAGCGGGGCGCGCGGCGGATCGCGAGTTTCACGACGCGGTGCTGACCGCGACGCGCAACGATGCGCTGATCGTGCTGAGCGCGAGCATCGGTGCCGCGGTCAACTGGACGACGCAGTTCAAACAGCGCGCCCGTGCCCTGCCCCGCAATCCGATCCCCGATCACGTACTGGTCTATGATGCGATCGCCGCGGGCGATGCGGCCGGCGCCAGTGCGGCGATGCGGACGCTGGTCGACCTGGCGCTGGAGGATACGAAACTGGCAATGGCGCGCTGATCGCAGGCCATCGCCATCTGGTCGTCTGCCGCTGGCTCGGCGCCCCCAGTGAGGGGGCGCACCACGTCAGGGAACGGCGACCGGATCGGGCAACGCATCGGTCACGCGCGAGCCCCAGATCGCATAGAACAGGATATAGAGTTCGCACGCTGCGGTCAGCAGGAACGAGATCTGCAACCCGTAGGTGTCGGCGAGCCAGCCTTGGACGATCACCAGCGCACCGCCGGCGATCGCCATGATCAGCAGCCCCGACCCTTCCTCGGTCAGCGGCCCCAGGCCGCGGATGCCGAGCGTGAAGATCGTCGGGAACATGATCGAGTGGAACAGCCCGACCGAGATCAGCGCCCACATCGCGACGTGGCCGGTGGTGAAGGTCGCCACCAGCATCACGACGAACGCGCCGATGCTCGCCACCGCCAGTACGCGCTCGGCGGGGATCGTCCGCATCACGACGCTGCCGACCAACCGGCCGACCATCATGCCGCCCCACAGGATGAACAGGTAATGCGACGCCTGTTCGTGCGTCAGATTGCCGATCTGCGGCTGGCTGACGAAGTTGATGAACAGATTGGCGACGCCGATCTCGGCGATCAGATAAATGAAGATCGCCGGAATGCCGAGCACGAGGTTGCGGTGCGACCACAGCGACAGACCCTTGCGGCCCGCCTTGGCCGAGCGCTGCGTCGACGCGCCCATCGCGGGTAGCGGAAAGCGCGCGATGACGATCGCGAGCACTACCAGAACGCCCGCGACGATCAGGTACGGCAACACCACGGACTGCGCATCGGCGAGCCGCTCAGCCGGGGTCAGCACCGCAGTAGACCCGGCAACCGCGGTCCCCGAGGTCGAGCGGCCAAGGATCAGATAGCCACCGAACAACGGCGCCAGCGTCGCGCCGGCCGAGTTGAACGCCTGCACCAGGTTCAACCGCGACGACGCGGTCTCGGGCGGACCGACGACCGCCACATACGGGTTGGCGGCAACCTGAAGCAGCGTGATGCCGCTCGCGATCACGAACAGCGCGACCAGCGTGACGCCGTAGCTGGGCAGGCGCGCGGCCGGCACCATCATCAGCGCACCGACCGCCATCAGGCCGAGCCCGAACACCATCGCGCGCTGATAGCCGACCCGCTCGATCAGCTTGGCGGACGGGATCGACGCGAAGAAATAGGCGATGAACCAGACGCTCTCGATCAGCGTGGTCTGCGTATAGCTGAGGTCGAACACGCTGCGCAGGTGCGGCAGCAGCGTGTTGTTGATGACTGTGATGAAGCCCCACATGAAGAACAGGCTGGCAAGCAGGGTCAGTGCGGAGCGGTAACTGGGACTGCCCCCCGGCGGCCCCTGTGTCGCTGCGCCCTCGACGGGTCGTCGCATCTGTATCGGCATCGCCATAATCGCTCACCCTCCGTGCCATGTCTGCGACTGAACCACAGTCTTTTACCGCATGGCTTGCTCAGAAATATATTGTCCGACTATATAGCCTCACAAGGCGCGTCAACGGCGTCGAGCGATTAAGGACGGGAACCGGAATGCGCGCAATCACAAAGTCGGGGATCATCGCGGCCACTGCGTTGACGATAGTGTCGTCACACGCAGCGAACGCCGCATCGGCCAAGCGCGAAGCGTTCGGCAAATTACCCGACGGCACCGCGATCGAAGCCGTCACGCTGACCGGCACCAATGGTGTCAGCGCGCGGATCATGACGCTCGGCGCGACGCTCCAGTCGTTCAACGCACCCGATCGCAACGGCAAGACCGCCGACATCACGCTCGGCTATGACGATGCCGCAAGCTACGTCACCGCCCCCAATTTCTGGGGCCAGACGATCGGTCGCTATGCCAACCGCATCGCCGGCGGTCGCTTCATGCTCGACGGCAAGCCCTATCAGATCACGCTCAACGACAAGACCAACACGCTGCACGGCGGCACGGTCGGCTTCGACAAGCATGTCTGGAAGATCGTGTCGGTCACCAATGGCGCGCAGGCGAAGGTCGTGATGACGCTGACCAGCCCGGCGGGCGATCAGGGCTATCCCGGCAAGTTGTCTGTAAAGGTGACCTACGCGCTCGACGACAAGGGTGCGCTGACGATCGACTTCGACGCGACCAGCGATGCGCCGACGATCGTCAACATGACCAACCACGCGCTGTTCGATCTGGCGGGCGAAGGCTCGGCGACCGGGATCTACGGCCAGCGGCTGACGATCCCGGCGCAGCGCTACACGCCCGTCAACGCGACGCTGATCCCGACCGGCGAACTGAAGCCGGTCGCGGGCACAGTGTTCGACTTCACCAGGGGCCGCGCGCTATCCGACGGCATCCGCGACGGCCGCGATCCGCAGATCGTCATCGGTCGCGGCTGGGATCACAACTTCGTGCTCGACAAGGGCGCGACGCCGCAGCCCGGCCTCGCCGCGCGCGTGGAAGATCCGGCGTCGGGCCGCGTGCTCGAAGTGCTGACGACCGAGCCGGGCGTGCAATTCTATTCGGGCAATTTCCTCGACGGGTCGCTGGTCGGCAAATCGGGCCATGTCTACCGGATGGGCGACGGCCTCGCGCTCGAACCGCAGAAGTTTCCGGATACGCCCAACCAGCCCGCGTTCGGCTCGGCGCGCGTCGACCCCGGCAAGCCCTATCACCACCGCATGATCTACCGCGTTTCCGTCGCGCGCTGATCTCGACCCCGATCTTCCAGAAAGCCTCTCATGACCGACTTGCCCACTTCCGCCCCCAAGCTCCGCAGCCGCGCGTGGTTCGACAACCCCGAGAATATCGACATGACCGCGCTCTATCTGGAGCGCTATCTGAACTTCGGGCTGAGCCTGGAGGAACTGCGCTCGGGCAAGCCGATCATCGGCATCGCGCAGACCGGCAGCGACCTGTCGCCGTGCAACCGCCACCACTTGGTGCTGGCTGAACGCTTGCGCGAAGGTATCCGTGAAGCCGGCGGCATCGCGCTCGAGTTCCCGGTCCATCCGATCCAGGAAACCGGCAAGCGCCCGACCGCCGGGCTCGATCGCAATCTCGCCTATCTGGCGCTGGTCGAGGTGCTCTACGGCTACCCGCTCGACGGCGTCGTGCTGACGATCGGTTGCGACAAGACGACGCCAGCGTGCCTGATGGCCGCTGCGACCGTCAACATCCCGGCGATCGCGCTCTCCGTAGGGCCGATGCTCAACGGCTGGCACAAGGGTGAGCGGACCGGCTCGGGCACGATCGTCTGGAAGGCGCGCGAACTGCTCGCGACCGGCGCGATCGACGACGAGGGCTTTATCAAGCTCGTCGCGTCGTCGGCACCGTCGACCGGTTACTGCAACACGATGGGCACCGCGACGACGATGAACAGCCTTGCCGAAGCGCTCGGCATGCAGCTGCCAGGCTCGGCTGCGATCCCTGCGCCGTACCGTGATCGCCAGGAAGTCGCGTATCGCACCGGCAAGCGGATCGTCGACATGGTTTCGGAAGATCTGAAGCCAAGCGACATCCTGACCAAGGAGGCGTTCCACAACGCGATCGTGGTCAATTCGGCGATCGGCGGTTCGACCAACGCACCGATCCACCTCGCCGCGATCGCGCGCCATATCGGTGTCGACCTGCCGATCGACGACTGGCAGACGCACGGACACAAGGTGCCATTGATGGTCAACCTCCAGCCAGCGGGCGAATATCTCGGCGAAGATTATTACCATGCCGGCGGCGTGCCCGCGGTGGTCGCCGAGCTGATGAAGCAGGGCCTGATCCACGAAGACGCGATGACCGCGAATGGCAAGTCGATCGGCGACAATTGCCGGACCGCGACGATCGAGGACGAGCGCGTCATCCGCCCATTCGCGACGCCTCTGCTGGAGGACGCGGGCTTCATCGTGCTGCGCGGCAATTTGTTCGACTCGGCGATCATGAAGACCAGCGTGATCTCGCCAGAGTTCCGCGAGCGGTATTTGAGCAACCCGGACGATCTCGAGGCGTTCGAGGGCCCTGCGGTCGTGTTCGACGGGCCGGAGGATTATCACCACCGGATCGACGATCCTTCGCTCGGGATCACCACCGACACGTTGTTGTTCATGCGTGGCGCGGGGCCGATCGGTTATCCGGGCGCGGCCGAGGTCGTGAACATGCGGCCGCCGGCGTACCTGATCCGCGAAGGCGTCCACGCGCTTCCCTGCATCGGCGACGGTCGCCAGTCGGGAACGTCGGGCTCGCCCTCGATCCTTAACGCCTCGCCCGAAGCGGCGGCGATGGGTGGGCTCGCGCTTATCCGGACCGGCGACAGGGTTCGCATCGATCTCGCCAAGGGCAGCGCCAACGTGCTGATCTCCGACGAGGACCTTGCCGAGCGCCGCCGGGCGCTGACCGAGGCGGGTGGCTATGCCTTCCCGCGTTCGCAGACGCCGTGGCAGGAAATCCAGCGAGCGACCGTCGGCCAGATGGAGACGGGTGCGATCCTCGAAGGTGCCGAGAAGTACCAGCGGATCGCGCAGACGATGGGCCTACCGCGCGACAATCACTGAGGAGGACTTGCGCGCCGCTCGATCAGGGCGGTGCGCAGGCATTGGCAGACGACCTCGTCGCGCTGGTTGATGAGGCGGTGCGTGAAGGTGACGATGCCCGCGTTCGGGCGCGACTTGCTGGGTTTCAGGTCGGTAACTTCGGTCTGGCAGCGCATCGTGTCGCCGATGAACACGGGCTTTGGGTGCACCAGCTTGTCGTAGCCGAGATTGGCGACGAGCGTGCCGAGCGTCGTCTCGCCGACCGACAGCCCGACCATCAGCGCGAAGGTGAAGGTGCCGTTGACGAGGATCCGGCCGAACTCGCTCGCCTTCGCCGCCTCGATATCAAGGTGGAGCGGCTGCGGGTTGTGCGTCATCGTCGAGAACAGGAGGTTGTCCGTCTCGGTCACGGTGCGGCGGATCTCGTGCTCGATCCGGTCGCCGATGCTCCAGTCGTCGAAATAGCGGCCGGCCATTAGGAATCCTTCTCGATGCGGACGAGCATGGTGCCCTCGGTCACCTGCCCGCCCTCGATGGCGTTGAGGTCCGCGACAATGCCGTCGAACGGCGCTGTCAGGGAGTGCTCCATCTTCATCGCCTCGAGCGTGACGAGCTTCTGGCCCTTGGCGACGGTATCGCCCGCTGCCACGTCGACCGCGATGATGCGGCCGGGCATGGGAGACAGGATCGCACCGTCCGCTGCTCTGCCCGCAGCGACACCCGACGCACGCCACGGTTTGAGCTGCCAGGTCTGGCCGGCTTCGGAGATCAGGACGTCTTCGAACGCCGACGTCGTTCCGGCCTGTCCGTCGAGATCGACCTCGACCGGTTCGCCGTCGAGCAGGAACGTCGCGCTGCGGCGGGGGGCGGCATTGAGGCGGAAGCCGGCGATCGGGTCGGCGGATACGAGCGCGCCGGCGGCCTCAGCCAACGCCTCCTCGGTCGGGTGCGTCGGCGGCATGAGCGCGTCGCCTTCGCGGGCGATCAGCCCGGTGTCGAGCGTGCCCGCTACGAAGTCGGGATGGTCGAGCGCCTCGACGAGGAACCCCGCGTTTGAGCGTACCGGCCAGACGACCGCACCGTCTAGCGCATATGCCAAGGCCTCGCGCGCAGTCTCTCTGTCTTCGCCCCAGACGATGACCTTGGCGATCATCGGGTCGTAGAAAGGCGAGATTTCAGCTCCCTGCTCTACCCCGGTATCGACGCGGGCGGTGGTGCCGAGGTCGAAGCGTTCGAGTGTGCCGATCGACGGCAGGAACCCCTTGGCGGGATCCTCCGCATACAGCCGCGCTTCCATTGCCCAGCCGTCGATCGCCAGTTCGTCCTGCCGCTTGGGCAAGGGCTCGCCCGACGCGACGCGGAGTTGCCATTCGACGAGGTCCTGGCCAGTGATCTCTTCGGTGACCGGATGCTCGACCTGCAACCGCGTGTTCATTTCCATGAACCAGATGCGGTCGGCGCGGAGGCCTTCGCTGGCGTCGGCGATGAATTCGATCGTGCCGGCGCCAACGTAATCGACCGCCTTGGCGGCCTTGACCGCGGCGGCGCAGATGGCGTCGCGGGTGGCGGCGTCCATGCCGGGTGCGGGGGCTTCCTCGATCACCTTCTGGTGGCGGCGCTGGAGCGAGCAGTCGCGTTCGAACAGGTGGACGACGTTGCCGTGGCTGTCGCCGAAGACCTGCACCTCGATATGGCGCGGCGAGAGAATGTATTTCTCGATCAGCACGTCGGTATTGCCGAACGACGAGGCCGCCTCACGCTGGCACGAGACTAGGGAGTCGGCGAATTCGGCAGCCGTATCGACGCGGCGCATGCCCTTACCGCCGCCGCCGGCGACCGCCTTGATGAGGACGGGGTAGCCGATCGCGTCGGCCTCCGTCTGCAATCGGTCTTGGGACTGGTCTTCGCCGAGATAGCCCGGCGTGACGGGTACGCCAGCGGCGATCATGCGCTGTTTCGCGGCGTCCTTGAGGCCCATCGCGCGGATGCTGTCGGGGTTGGGGCCGACCCAGATCAGCCCGGCGTCGAGCACGGCCTGGGCGAAGTCGGCATTCTCGGACAGGAAGCCGTAGCCGGGGTGGATAGCCTCGGCCCCGGTGTCGAGCGCGGCGGCAATGATGCGGTCGCCGACGAGGTAGCTTTCGCGCGCCGGAGACGCGCCGATGTGCACGGCTTCGTCGGCCTGGCGGACGTGGAGAGCGTTCGCGTCGGCGTCCGAATAGACCGCGACGGTGCGAATGCCGAGCGCCCTTGCGGTGCGGATGATGCGGCAGGCGATCTCGCCGCGATTGGCGATCAGGAGCGATTCGATCATCGGTTCAGCCGAGTGAAGTATAGAAAGTGTAGACGCCCACGCGATGTGCACTTCGTGTTGGAAAGGGTGTCGCGGGCTTGGATATCGACGGACGGGATCGGCTGTTTCAGCATGGCGATCCCGGCATAGGCCGATGTGGGCGGTGTAGGACAGAGCATGTCAGTTCGCGCATCCGGTGGTCCGCGAGGACCAGGTGATGTTGGCGATCTTCCAGCGGCCGGCTTCGCGGACCATGTCGAAATGGTCGGTGCCGCAATGCGCGACCTTGCCGTCGATCGTGAAGACGTAGGGCGACCAGACCATCGCGATGTCGCCGTCGATGTCGACCGCAGGATCGGTGAGCCGTTCGGCGTAGCGTTCGGGGCCTGGCTTGATCATGGCGGCGAACGCTGGCCAAGCCATGCGGCGGATGGTGCGCGTGCCGTCGGGCTTTTCCTCGGCGACGGTGGCGCCTCCGTCTGGGCGGACCTGAGCGAGGATGGCCTGGCCATCGCGCGCGGCTAGCGCGGCGAAGAGCGCGTCGATCGGGACCATGACGCCAGCTTCCTCGGTTGCGACGGCTGGCGGCAGGCCGGTGCCCTTGACGATCGGCTGGACCGGGGTGATCTGGCCGGCGGCGAGGAGAAGTGACAGCAGGATCATCGGGTTACATCCTGAACACGCCGAACGCGGGGCGTTCGGGGATGGGAGCGTTGAGCGTCGCGGCGAAGGCGAGGCCGAGCACGTCGCGCGTTTGGGCGGGATCGATGATGCCGTCGTCCCAAAGCCGCGCGGTGGCGTACCAGGGGTTGCCCTCGTCCTCGTATTTCTGCCGGACCGGGGCCTTGAAGGCTTCGGCCTGCTCGGGCGTCCAGCTTTCCGCGTCGCGGTGGACGGTGGCGAGGACCGAGGCGGCCTGCTCGCCGCCCATCACGCTGATCCGGCTGTTGGGCCAGGTGAACAGGAAGCGCGGCGAATAGGCACGGCCGCACATGCCGTAATTGCCCGCGCCGAAGCTGCCGCCGATCAATACCGTGATCTTCGGAACGGTCGCGGTGGCGACGGCGGTGACGAGCTTGGCGCCGTGCTTGGCGATGCCTTCCGCCTCGTATTTGCCGCCGACCATGAAGCCGGAGATGTTCTGGAGGAACAGCAGCGGGATCCTGCGCTGGCAGGCGAGTTCGATGAAGTGCGCGCCCTTCTGAGCGCTTTCGCTGAACAGCACGCCGTTGTTGGCGAGGATCGCGACCGGGATGCCCCAGATATGCGCGAACCCGCAGACGAGCGACGTGCCGTAGAGCGCCTTGAACTCGTGGAACTCGCTGCCGTCGACGAGGCGCGCGATCACTTCGTGGACGTCGTAGGGCGCGCGGACGTCGCTGGGGACGATGCCGTACAGCTCTTCGGGAGCGAACTTCGGCGGCCTGGGCTGCTGGAGGTTCACCGCGGTCTGCGCCTGCGGTTGCAGCGTCGAGACGATGTCGCGGACGATGGTCAGCGCGTGCTCGTCGTTCTCGGCGACGTGATCGACCACGCCCGAGCGGCGGCCATGCGTGTCGGCGCCCCCCAGTTCCTCGGCCGAGATGACTTCGCCGGTCGCGGCCTTCACCAGCGGTGGGCCGGCTAGGAATATCGTCCCCTGCCCACGGACGATGATCGTCTCGTCGGACATCGCGGGCACATACGCGCCGCCCGCGGTGCAGCTGCCCATGACGCAGGCGATCTGCGGGATACCGAGCGCGGACATATTGGCCTGGTTGAAGAAGATGCGGCCGAAGTGATCGCGGTCGGGGAAGACTTCCGCCTGGTGCGGCAGGTTCGCGCCGCCACTGTCGACGAGGTAGATGCAGGGGAGCCTGTTTTCCTGTGCGATCTCCTGCGCGCGGAGGTGTTTCTTGACAGTCAGCGGGTAGTAGGTGCCGCCCTTCACCGTCGCGTCGTTGCACAGGATCATGCACTGGCGGCCGGAGACGCGGCCGATGCCGGCGATAACGCCCGCGCCGGGGACTTCATCATCGTATAGGCCGTTCGCGACGAGCTGGCCGATCTCGAGGAACGGCGAGCCGGGATCGAGCAGGCGTTCGACGCGGTCGCGTGGGAGGAGTTTTCCGCGCGACGTGTGGCGCTCGCGGGACTTGGCGTTGCCGCCTAGCGCGGTACGGGCGACGTCGTCGCGGAGGGTTTCGGCGAGCGCGCGGTTGTGGGTCGCGTTGGCGCGGAAGGTTTCGCCGTCGGGGGACAGCGCGGAGGTCAGGACGGGCGCGGTCATGCCAATCCTCCCCGGCACGGGGAGGGGGACCGTTCGTCCGCTTGGGCGAAGGGTGGAGGGGGGCTTCCGTCGGCGTTGCGTGCGGGGTGAGCCCCCTCCACCGCTACGCGGTCCCCCTCCCCGTGCCGGGGAGGATTTGCGGTAGCCATTACTGTGCCACCTTGGGGGCGGCCCCAATCAACTCTCTGCCAATCAGCATCCGCCGAATCTCGTTCGTCCCAGCGCCGATGTCGAGCAACTTCGCATCCCGCATGAACCGCTCCACCGGCCAGTCCTTGGTGTACCCGGCCCCACCCAGCGCCTGGATCGACTCGAGCGATACCTTCACCGCGCTTTCGCTCGCCAGCAGGATCGCGCCCGCCGCATCGAACCGCGTCGTCTTGCCCGCATCGCACGACTTCGCCACCGCGTAGACATACGCGCGCGCCGAACTCAGCGCGACGTACATGTCGGCGACCTTCGCCTGGATCAGCTGGAACTGGCCGATCGCCGTGCCGAACTGCTTCCGCTCGCGCACATACGGGATCACGACGTCGAGGCACGCCTGCATGATGCCGAGCTGGATCCCGGCCAGCACCGCGCGCTCATAGTCGAGGCCCGACATCAAGACGCCGACGCCGCCATTCTCGGGGCCCATCACGTTCTCGAACGGGACCTCGCAATCGGTGAAGACGAGTTCCGCCGTGGGCGAGCCACGCATACCCATCTTGTCGATCTTCTGGCCGATCGCGAAGCCCGGCATGTCCTTCTCGATCAGGAATGCGGTGATCCCCCGCGAGCCCTCGCCGGTCTTCGCATAGACGACCAGCGTGTCGGCATAGGCCGCGTTGGTGATCCAGAACTTCGTGCCATTGAGGACGTAGCCGGTGTCGGTCTTCACCGCCTTGAGCTTCATCGAGACGACGTCGGAGCCCGCGCCCGCCTCGGACATGGCGAGGCTGCCGACATGCTCGCCGGACACGAGCTTGGGGAGATACTTGGCCTTCTGCTCGGGATTGCCCCAGCGGCGAATCTGGTTGACGCACAGGTTCGAATGCGCGCCGTAGCTGAGCCCGATCGACGCGGACGCGCGCGACACTTCCTCGACCGCGACGACGTGTTCGAGATAGCCGAGGCCGAGGCCGCCATACTCCTCCTCGACGGTGATGCCGTGGAGGCCGAGTTCGCCCATCGCCGGCCACAGTTCGCGCGGGAACCAGTCGTCGGCGTCGATCTTCGCAGCCAAGGGCGCGATCTTGCCGGTGGCGAAGCGGTGCGTGCTCTCGCGGATCATGTCCGCGGATTCGCCGAGCGCGAAATCGAAATCGGGTATCATGCAGCCTCTCCAGACCTTGTGTTGCCGGCATGATACCCGCTCGCGGTCCCTGAGAGAAATTGATACGACCGAACACATGCGATAGATCGTGTCTATGGTCGTACCGCTATGATCGAACGCTATGTGTTGCGCTATTTCCTGGCGGTCGTGGACCAGGGCAATTTCACGCGTGCCGCCGCGCAGTGCCGGATCTCGCAGCCGACGCTGTCGGTCGGGATCGCCAAGCTCGAGGCGTCGCTCGGGCAGACGCTGTTCCTGCGGACCAACCGGCGGATCGAACTCACCCCGTCGGGTACGCGGTTCGCGGTGCATGCGCGTCGGATCGAAGCCGAGTTCGCGGCCGCCGAGCGGGACTTGCAGGACACGGCTCCGACCAAGCTCGTCCGCCTCGGGATCGCGACGACGCTGCCGCCGTCCTGGATAGCGGCCGCGCTAAGCCGGGCGCGACGCGCCTCCAACACCGAACGCCTCGAAGTCGTCGAGGGACGGAGCAGCGAACTCGTCGCACTGCTCGATCGCGGGCGGATCGACGTGATGCTCGGCGCGATCGGCGACGATGCGCGCGGTCGCGTACTGTTCGAGGAAGGCTTCGCGGTCGCGGTGGCGAACGACCACCGACTGGCCGGACGCGCCACGCTCGCGGTCGCCGACGTCGCGGAGGAAACGATGATCGTCCGCCGCCACTGCGAAGCGCTGGCCGAAACGAGCCGCTTCTTCACCGCGCGCGGCGTACGGCCCTTCATGGCCGCCCGCACCGTCAGCGACGACCGCGCACTGACCTATGTCCGTGCGGGCCTCGGGATGACGGTCATGCCGTCGAGCTTTGCCAGCGAGGGCATCGCGATGATCCGGTTGACGGGCTTCGATCCGACGCGGCGCGTAGGCGTGCTGGTGGCGAACGATTCCGCCTCGCGGATCGAGGGAAGCGTCATGGTCGCAGCGATCGAGGAAACGTTCAGGGACCTGCAGGCGGCGGGAGCCGGTGTCGACGATCTCGTCTGACGCTATCTGAAAATCTGTCCCGGCGGACCGGTCATCAACGGAAATGGTGGAGCCGAGGGGGATCGAACCCCTGACCTTTCGCATGCCATGCGAACGCTCTCCCAGCTGAGCTACGGCCCCATTCCCGTTGGGAGGCGGGTCACTAACCGGACCCGCCCGGGTTGGCAAGCGGCGTAAATGCCGCTCGCCAAATTTATTCTACTTAACGCTCGTGCTCGTCCTGCGGCGTCTCGACGCCGAGGTCGTCGTCGCCGCCCAGATCGACTTCGTCGTCCGCCGACGGCTCTTCGTCCTCGCCGGTGATCGAGGCGATATCCTCTTCCTCGTCACCCTCGAGATCCGCGTCGGGCTTCTTGGTGTCGGGCTTGGCGACCTCGAACGGCAGCGGCTGCTTCGACTTCAGGATGGGCTCGGGCTCCCACGCATACCCGCATTCGATGCAGGTCACGGGGTCGGCTTTTTCGAGGTCGTAGAAACGCGTCGCGCATTTCGGGCACGAACGCTTCGTGCCCCATTCCGGCTTGATCATGCCGATAGAACCTTTCGGATGAATGGATTGCGGGGGGATACCCTCGCAAAGTGGGCGCGCCTTGCCATAGCGCAAGGCCACTGTCAAAAGCCCGGCCCCATGGCACACCCCCTCCCCACTTCGATGGACGTCGTCGCGCGCGGTCCTCTGACCGGTTCGATCGCGGTCCCCGGCGACAAGTCGATCAGCCACCGTGCGCTGATGTTCGCGAGCCTAGCGGTCGGCACCAGCCGGATCGAGGGGTTGCTGGAGGGCGAGGACGTGCTCGCCACCGCGGCCGCGATGCGCGCGATGGGTGCGACGATCGAGCGCGGCGAGGACGGCATCTGGACCGTGGACGGCGTTGGCGTGGGCGGCTTGCTCCAGCCCGAGACTGCGCTGGAGTTGGGCAATTCTGGCACGTCGACGCGGTTGCTGATGGGCCTCGTGTCGAGCCATCCAATTACTTGTACGTTTACCGGCGACGCTTCGCTGTCGGGTAGGCCGATGGGCCGCGTGATCGAGCCGTTGTCGCAGATGGGGGCCGACATCACGTCTTCGCCGGGCGGGCGGCTGCCGTTGATGGTACGCGGCATGTGCCCGGCGGTGCCGATCGAATACACGCTGCCGGTCGCGTCGGCACAGGTGAAGTCGGCGATTCTGCTGGCAGGGCTCAACACGCCGGGGATCACGCGCGTGATCGAGCCGGTCGCGACGCGCGATCATAGCGAGCGGATGCTGACCGGCTTTGGCGCCAAGCTGACCGTCGAAGAGACGAACCAGGGTCGTATCATTTCGATCACCGGCGAAGCCGAGTTGCGGCCACAGGATATCGTGGTGCCGGGCGATCCGTCGTCGTCGGCGTTCTGGCTGGTAGCGGCGTCGATCGTGCCGGGCTCGGATATCGTCGTGCGCAACGTCGGGCTGAACCCGACGCGGATCGGGATCGTCACCGCTCTGCGGATGATGGGCGCGGACATTACCGAGCTCGACCCGCGCACCGTTGGCGGCGAGCCGGTTGCGGACTTAAGGGTCCGGCATGCACCACTGACCGCGATCGAGGTGCCGGCCGATCTCGCTCCGAGCATGATCGACGAATATCCCGTGCTGTTCGTCGCCGCAGCGTTCGCGACCGGGACGACCATCGCACGCGGCGCGCATGAGTTGCGGGTCAAGGAATCGGACCGGATCACGACGATGCGGATCGCGCTCGAAGCGTGCGGCGTGGTTTGCGAAGAGTATGAGGACGGCATGGCGATCACCGGGTCGGGCGGCGCGGCGATTCGCGGTGGCGCTCGGATCGCCTCGAAACTCGACCACCGCATCGCAATGAGCATGGTCGTGGCTGGACTTGGCGCCGTTCAGGCCGTCACGATCGATGACGTATCGCCGGTGGCGACGAGCTACCCCGTGTTCTTCCGGTCGCTCGATGCGCTTACCGGCCGGGGGAATTAAGATGATCATCGCAGTCGACGGTCCGGCGGCATCGGGCAAGGGAACGATCGCGCGCGCCTTGGCTAAGCATTACAAGCTGCCGTATCTCGATACTGGGCTGCTCTACCGCGCGGTCGCGTTGAGCGTGGCGCGGATGGGGCTCGATCCGGAGACCGAAGCCGACGCGGTCGCGGCGTGCGATTTCAGCGATGCGCTGCTCAGCGATCCGGCGTTGCGTGATGACGATATCGGCGCGCTGGCGTCGGTGGTGTCGGCGCATCCGCTGGTGCGCGCGGCGTTGCTGCACCGGCAGAAGCGGTTCGCGGCGCAGGAGGGTGGCGCGATCCTCGACGGGCGCGATATCGGTACCGTGATCGCGCCGGATGCGGATGCGAAGCTGTTCGTGAAGGCCACGCCGAATATTCGGGCGCAGCGTCGGCATGCTGAGTTGCAGGCTCGGGGTGGGACGGCGAGCAAGGATCGGGTGCTGGCGGATATTCGGGCGCGGGATGCTCGGGATAGTGGGCGGTCTACTGCTCCCCTTGTGATGGCGGCGGATGCTGCGTTGCTGGATACGAGCTTTTTGTCGATCGAGGCTTCGGTGCAGCGGGCTGTTGCGCTGGTTGAAGCGCAGCGGGCGAAGAAGGCAGCTTCGGTTTAAGCCTTCCCCCCACCCCGGCGAGCGCACCACCCCGGCGAAGGCCGGGGCCCAGTTGGGGGACGTTGCTAACTGAGGGCAGCGCTAAGTTACTGCGACCTTTCCAACTGGGCCCCGGCCTTCGCCGGGGTGGTTGCCCTAGCGGTGAAGTAAACTTGTTTCCCCGCGAAGGCGGGGATCCAGACTGGGCTCCCGCCTTCGCGGGAGAACAAGGAAGCGGGGGCGCCGCCCGTTATTTTCCCCAGCCCCGGCGCTTACAGCGACGCGCCCCGCCCTCCACTAAAGCGCAGTAACCAGCGCCACCGCGCCGAACACCACCCCCGGAAAATTCGCCACGACGATCGGCCAGTCCCGCTTGTCCTTCAGAAACCCATACCCCACCCACAGCGCGCAATTGACCATCGTCGCGAACGGCTGGACCACCGATCCCTTCTGACCGCCAAGGTTCAGCATGATCTGGTCGATGTACGACAGGTACATCACGATCGCCGTCACGGTGGCGACCCAGCCCAGCACGAGAATGCCGCGTTCGTTCAAATCTTCGCTCCTGTTGTGAGCGGCCCCTAACGAAGCAGCGGCGAACTTGCTCCGAGACGGGGTTTCGGCTACACAGCGCCGTCCGGCGAGCGATGCTCGTGGAGGAAGGCGCGGAGACCCTCGAGTCTCACGCGCCGTTTTCGCATTCAGCGTCTACGTCCTCCGCGCCTCGTGCCGTCCGGATGCTGCGCCGGCGTTCGGTCGTCGCGGCAACGAAGGCCAAGACCAGCGGACCCAACCGCTTGGCCGGAAACAGACTAGGATTACTGAATTCTATGGCAACCCAGGTAATGCCGACCCGCGACGATTTCGCGGCGATGCTGAACGAAACGCTCGGCGACGCCGACAGCTTCGAGGGCCGCGTGGTGCATGGCACCGTGACCGGCATCGAGAACGACATGGCCGTCATCGACGTCGGTCTGAAGTCGGAAGGCCGCGTGCCGCTTCGCGAATTCGCAGCGCCGGGCCAGAAGGCTGACCTCAAGGTCGGCGACGAAGTCGAAGTCTATGTCGACCGCGTCGAGAACGTCCACGGCGAAGCGATGCTCAGCCGCGATCGCGCCCGCCGCGAAGCCGCATGGGACAAGCTGGAAACCGAATTCTCCAAGACGACCCGCGTCGAAGGCGTCATCTTCGGCCGCGTGAAGGGTGGCTTCACCGTCGACCTGAACGGCGCCGTCGCGTTCCTGCCCGGTTCGCAGGTCGATATCCGCCCCGTGCGCGATGTCACCCCGCTGATGGATATCCCCCAGCCGTTCCAGATCCTGAAGATGGACCGCAAGCGCGGCAACATCGTCGTATCGCGTCGCGCCGTTCTCGAAGAGACGCGCGCAGAGCAGCGTTCGGGCCTGATCCTCAGCCTGGCCGAGGGCCAGATCATCGACGGCGTCGTCAAGAACATCACCGATTACGGTGCGTTCGTTGATCTCGGCGGCATCGATGGCCTGCTGCACGTCACCGATCTCAGCTACAAGCGCGTCGGTCACCCGAGCGAAGTCCTGAACATCGGCGACACCGTCAAGGTGCAGATCATCCGCATCAACAAGGACACCCAGCGCATCAGCCTCGGCATGAAGCAGCTGGAGAGCGATCCCTGGGATGGCGCGATGGTCAAGTATCCGGTCGGCGCGAAGCTCACCGGCCGCGTCACGAACATCACCGAATATGGTGCGTTCGTCGAGCTGGAAGCGGGCATCGAAGGCCTCGTCCACGTGTCGGAAATGTCCTGGACCAAGAAGAACGTCCATCCGGGCAAGATCGTGTCGACCTCGCAGGAAGTCGACGTCATGGTCCTCGAAGTCGATTCCGAGAAGCGTCGTATCTCGCTCGGCCTCAAGCAGGCTCAGGCTAATCCTTGGGAGGCGTTCGCTGCCGCTCATCCGATCGGTTCGACCGTCGAAGGCGAAGTCAAGAACGCGACCGAGTTCGGTCTGTTCATCGGCCTCGACAACGACGTCGACGGCATGGTCCACATGTCCGACATCGCATGGGGTGTTTCGGGCGAGGACGCGCTCAACCTGCATCGCAAGGGTGAGACCGTCGAGGCCGTCGTGCTCGACATCGACGCCGAGAAGGAGCGTATCTCGCTCGGCATGAAGCAGCTCGAGCGTGGCGGGCCTTCGGCCGGCGGCATCGCAGCAGCAGGCGACAAGCTGAACAAGAACGCGATCGTCACCGTGACCGTTCTCGAAGTCCGCGACGCGGGCCTCGAAGTGCAGCAGGGCGACGATGGCGCGACCGGCTTCATCAAGCGCACGGATTTGGGTCGCGATCGCGACGAGCAGCGTCCGGAGCGTTTCCAGGTCGGCCAGAAGTTCGACGCGATGGTCACCGGCTTCGATCGTTCGAAGAAGCCGACCTTCTCGATCAAGGCCATGCAGATCTCGGAAGAGAAGCAGGCTGTCGCTCAGTACGGTTCGTCGGATTCCGGCGCGACCCTCGGCAACATCCTGGGCGAGGCTCTGAAAGCCCGCACGGACGCCGAGAAGAAGTAAGCTTAACGGCTTAGCGACAATTTGGCCCGGCATGTCTCGAACATGCCGGGCTTTTTTGTTTTGAGCCACTTTGGTTTTTGACTGTCCTTCGATTGGTGCTAATGACTCGCAGATTGACCTGTATCAACTTTAAGCTCTAAGAATGGGCGGGGGCTCGAATGATCCGATCTGAACTGGTCTTGAAGATTGCCGAAGCGCATCCGGACCTGGAACCGAACGAAGTCGAACTGATCGTCAGCACGTTCTTCGACGAGATATCGAAGCGGCTGGCCGACGACGGCCGGGTCGAACTGCGCGGTTTCGGTGCCTTCTCGACACGCGCCCGCGATGCCCGCACCGGCCGAAATCCCCGCACAGGTGAAGTCGTCGACGTCGACGCAAAGCGCGTGCCGTATTTCAAACCAGGCAAGGAAATGCGCGCACGTCTCAACGTGTGAGCGGTACCACCCCGCGCACGGCGCGCGTGGGGCTCAGTAATATGCAACGCATCCAGTAAGGTGGGTTGACCCGGCGGACGACCTCGTCTTGTTGGTGCCGTGTGCGGACGTGGCGAAACCGGTAGACGCAGGAGACTTAAAATCTCCCTCCCTAGGAATGCGGGTTCGAGTCCCGCCGTCCGCACCATTCGGGCTGTCCTGCTGGGCTTGGGCACTGTGGTCGTTGCCACCGCCCTGAACGGGTGCGATCGCCGGCCCGATACCGGTGTGGTTGTGGTCAGTGCGATCGGCGATCCGCCCCGCGTCGCCGATGCGAGCCGCGTGGTGCTCGACACCCCGTCCCGACTGATGATGGACTCCACCGCGCAAGGGTTGGTGCGGTTCGATGCCGGCGGGCAGATCGAACCGGGCTTGGCCGAACGCTGGATCGTGATCGACGGGGGCATGAGCTATATCTTCCGCCTGCGCGAGGGCGACTGGGGCGACGGCACGCCGGTCACCGCGGATCAAGTGGCAGCGATGCTCGAACGCCAGATCGGCCGGGACTCGCGCAACCCGCTCGCGCCGTTCCTGACCGCAATCGACGAGATCGTCGTGATGACGCCGCAGGTGATCGAGGTACGGCTGTCCCGCCCGCGCCCGGATCTCTTGAAACTGTTCGCGCAACCCGAACTTGCGTTGCTGCGGTTGCGCCCCTCGGGCGGTAGTGGGCCGTTCCGCGTTCTGCATCGCGGCCGTGCACCGCTGCTGCGCCCAGCATTCGATCCGAACCAGGCGGACCCCGACGACCAACGCGAGGCCAAGCCGGAGGAAGACGTCCGGCTGATCGGCGAACGTGCCGCGCGTGCGATCGCCCGGTTCGTCAATCGCGACTCCGACCTCGTCAGCGGCGGCAGTTTCGTCGATTGGCCGCTGCTGGCGACGACGGATATCGCTGCGGCCAACGTCCGCATGGACCCCGCAGTGGGCCTGTTCGGTCTTGCGATCGTCCGCCGCGACGGTTTCCTGGCGGACCCGCTCAATCGCGCCGCAGTCGCCGAGGCGATCGATCGCACGGCGCTGACCGCGGCAATCGCGCCTGCCTGGGATCCTGCAGATCGTATCCTGCCCGACATCCTCGATTCGGCTGCCCTGCCGCAGGTTCCCGCCTGGACGCTTCTGACGCAGGACGAACGCCGCACCGCCGCCCGGCAGCGCGTTGCGATGTGGACCGGCGGACCGATCGCCCTGCGGATCGCGCTACCGGCGGGTCCCGGGGCAACGCTGCTGTACGCACAGGTCGCCGCGTCGTTGATCGCGATCGGGATCACGCCGACACGAGTCGGCTTGGGCGATGCCGCAGACCTGAAGCTGATCGATGCGGTCGCGCCGTATGATAGCGCGCGCTGGTATCTGGCCACGGCGTGCGTCATCTGCGGCGAGGCGGCGCATGCAGCGCTGGAGGCGGCGCGCGAGGCGCCGTCGCTGGCGGAACGCGGGGTGCGGATTGCGGCGGCGGATGCGGCGCTGAACGAGGACGTCGCGTTCATTCCCCTGGCACGGCCGCTACGCTGGTCGCTGGTGTCTCCACGACTGCGGCAATGGCAGGCGAACCTGCGTGCGTGGCACCCGTTGAACCGGTTGCGCGCCGATACCAACTAAGCTGCATGAACCCACGCCTCACCCGCATCACCCCCGGCTCGATCCTCGAAACCCTGCCGATGGGCAAGGATGCGCTGTCCGTTCGCCGGCGGGTCGAGGCGATGGAGCGCGTGATGGAGGGGCTGTTCGTGATCCCCGGCACCAATCGAAAGGTCGGCCTGGACGTCGTGCTCGACCTGATTCCGTTCGCCGGCAGTACGATTGCGGCTGCCGTTGGCGGCTGGATGGTCTGGGAAGCACGCAACATCGGCATGTCGAAGATCCAGATGGCGCGGATGTTCGGCAATGTCGGGGTCGACTGGGCGCTTGGCATGATCCCTTTCGTCGGCGCGGTCCCGGATTTCTTCTTCCGATCGAACACGCGTAACCTGCGGATCATCAAGCGCCACCTCGACAGGAATTTCCCGTCGACAACCACGCTCGTCGGGTGACGCGGTAACGCGGTAACGCGGTAACGCTGCACGTCGCGCCTCCGAGGGGCAAACGTTCTGTACGGGTGCATGGCTAGGTCGGGCCTTGGAAGATACCGATCATCCTGCTGTTCTCCCCCAAGCCGCAACCTTCCACCGTTTTCCGGCTATGCCGACGATCTCGCGACTACCCTCTGCGTGACGGTCTTTTCATGTAGCTATACAGGCGGCTTCGGCGTTCATGGATGACACGATAGCGGTGTCGCCTTCTGTGTCTTGCCACCGCATTGGAGCTGACCATGGCCGAAACCGATCTCGTCGCCTTCTCGAATATCCAGCTTCGGCCCGATCCGTCGCGGACCGTGATCCGCCCGTTCAACGTCGACTATCCCGGTCCGTTCAAGGTGGCGGGCCACCCTCGCATCGAGCGCGTGATCGACCGCGTTCTGTCGCTGTCGCCCGACAAGCTTCATGCCGAACGCGAGCGCGTCACGGCGTCGCTCGACGAGCGCCACCGCGACGTCGACGACCTGCTGCTCCACCGCTTCGGCGAAGTCATGGCGATCGCGCCCGACACCCGCACGATCACGCGCGACCAGCAGGTGCTGATCGGCGCGTATCTCAGCGAGGAATATTCGTTCGAGGCCGCTGCGCTGTTCAACCCGAGCATGGTGCTGCACCCCGACCAGACCGATGCGCCCGACGAAGGTCTCCGCTTCATCCTGTCGCTGCGCGGCATCGGCGAGGGTCATGTCTCGTCAGTCACGTTTCGCACCGGGAGCTGGTCGCCGCAGGATGGATTCTCGGTCGATCCCGCCAGCCCGACCGCAGTGCCGCCGCGGATCGAGCCGTCGGACCAGGGCGCGACCGATGGCGGCCCCACCCGGCTGCAATGCGGCAATAGTCGCGAGCTGTCCGAAACCGTGATCTTCCCGATCCTGCCGAGCCAGCGCCAAGGGATCGAGGACCTGCGGCTCGTCCGGTTCGAGGATGCCGGCGAGGTCCAGTATCTCGGCACCTATACCGCGTTCAGCGGCTCGGAGACGCGCTGCGAACTGCTGCGCGGCGAGGACTTCAAGACGTTCGAGATGCAGCCGATGCGCGGCGCGGTCGCGGGTACCAAGGGGATGGCGCTGTTCCCGCGCAAGATCGACGGGCGCTTCGCGATGCTCGGGCGGCAGGACAACGAGAACATCTGGTATCTTACCTCGGACGATCTGCTGACCTGGGACGGGGGCACCAGGATCGTCGAGCCGAAATGGCCATGGGAGTTCATCCAGATGGGCAATTGCGGATCGCCGATCGAGATCGACGAGGGCTGGCTGGTACTAACCCACGGCGTCGGCAGCGTCCGCAATTACTGCGTTGGCGCGTGCCTGCTCGACAAGGCCGATCCGACCAAGCTGCTCGCGCGGATGACCGATCCGCTGATCGTGCCGAGCCCCAAGGAACGCGACGGCTATGTGCCGAACGTCGTCTACAGCTGCGGTGGGGTCGTGCACGGCCGCACGCTGCTGTTGCCGTTCGGGGTTGCCGACAATTTCGCGTCGTTCGCGACGGTGGATGTCGGGAGGTTGCTCGCGGCAATGGCGTAAGATCGGACTCCATCGATCCTCCCCCGCCAGGGGGGTGGCTGGCACTTGCCAGACGGAGGGGGGGACACGGAGCAGCGGTTCTCCCTTACCGCCCCCTCCGTCAGCCTTCGCCTGCCACCTCCCCCTGGCGGGGGAGGATCGCTCGTCCGGCGATCCATCAGGTCAGACGACGAGCGCCTTGCCCGCGAAATCTTCCGCCGCAACCACGTCGATCTGCCGTTCGATCCCGCGCGTCAGCCCTGCCGGCACAGTCACCGCGAAGTCACGCGCGATCAGTCCGTCGACGGCCCAGCGGACGCAGTAATCCGCCGCGACGCCGATCACCGTGACGTCGGTCACACCGTTCGCCGCGAGCGCTGCGAAAAAGTCTTCGCGCAAGATCGTCGGCTTGCTCGCATCGCGGGCGTCTTCGATCGCCAGCCCCGGTTCGGCCCACATGTCGAACACGCCCTTCTCGATCCGCCACGCCGGGATCGCCGGATCGACCAGCGCGACGTCGAGCATGTTGCCCCACCCTTTCGTGCCCCGCACGCAGTGGATCGGGAACATCTGTGCTTCGGACGAGGCGGCGTAGGTCTCGCGGAAATGCGTGTCGAACGTGAACAGGACACCCGCAGTGTCAGCAGCGGGCAGCGCCGACAGCCACGCCTGCATCGGCGCGACCAGTGCGTCGGCCCCCGCCACGCTCAGCGCGCCGTCGCCCGCCATGAAATCCCACTGCGTATCCACCACGACCACGAACCGCGCCATCGCCCGTCTCCTTTGGCCGCTGCTTGACACAAACGCGTCTTCTCGGACACCCGCACCGCAACAACGCAGGAGCCCATGCGCATGGCCGTGACCGATATCGCCACCCGGACGTACAATCATAATTTCCGGCTCGATCCGATCGTGCGCAGCCTGCTCGACACCGATTTCTACAAGCTGCTCATGTTGCAGATGATCCGGCAGGTGTATCCGGACGTCAGCGCCACCTTCGCGCTGATCAACCGGACGAAGACCGTGCGGCTGGCGGAGATCGTTGATGAGGACGAACTGCGCGCGCAACTCGATCATGCGCGGACGCTGCGGTTCGCGAAGAAGGAGCTGATCTGGCTCGCGGGCAACAGCTTCTACGGGAAGCAGAAGATGTTCGGGCCCGAGTTCCTCGCCTGGCTCGCCGAGTTTCAGCTGCCCGCCTACGACCTGCGGAAAGTCGACGGGCAGTACGAGCTGCATTTCGAGGGCCCGTGGACTCACACGACGATGTGGGAAATCCCCGCGCTGACGATCATCAACGAGCTGAAGTCGCGCGCCGCCCTGCGCGATCGCGGCCGGTTCGCACTCGACATCGTCTACGCGCGCGCCAAGGCCAAGCTGTGGGAGAAGGTCGAGCGGCTGCGCGAACTGCCCGACCTGGTGCTGTCGGACTTCGGCACGCGACGGCGGCACGGATTCCTGTGGCAGCGATGGTGCGTCGAGGCGCTGAAGGAAGGGCTCGGCGACCGGTTCATCGGTACCTCCAACGTGCTGCTCGCGATGGACGCCGACCTCGAAGCGATCGGCACGAACGCGCATGAACTGCCGATGGTGACCGCCGCGCTGGCCGACAGCGACGCCGAGCTTGCCGAGGCGCCGTACCGCGTGCTCGAGCATTGGCGGCAACATTATAACGGCAATTTGCTGATCGCCCTCCCCGACGCGTTCGGGACGACCGCGTTCCTGCGCAACGCGCCGCATTGGCTAGCGGAGTGGACCGGCTTCCGTCCCGACAGCGCGCCGCCGATCGCGGGCGGCGAGCAGATCATCCGCTGGTGGGAGGAGCAGGGCGTCGATCCGAAGACCAAGCTGCTGATCTTTTCCGATGGGATGGACATCGACACGATCGAGCAGACGTATCGACACTTCCACGGGCGGGTGCGGATGAGCTTCGGCTGGGGGACCAACCTGACCAACGACTTCCGCGGTTGCGATCCCGATGGGGCGGCGGCGCTGGAGCCTATCTCGCTGGTCTGCAAGGTGATCGAGGCGAATGGGCGGCCGGCGGTGAAGCTGTCGGATAATCCGGCCAAGGCGACCGGCGAGCCGAGCGAAATCGCGCGGTATCTGCGTGTGTTCGGGGAAGCTGACCGAGCGACGGCTCCGGTGCTGGTCTGATCGTCTAAATCCTCCCCCGCCAGGGGGAGGTGGCTGGCCCTTGCCAGACGGAGGGGGAGGAAAGGGAAACCTCGGTTCCGTATCCGCCCCCTCCGTCAGGCAAGCGCCTGCCACCTCCCCCTTGCGGGGGAGGATCAGGAATTCTCGCCCTATTCCTCGACCAGTTTCATAAACCGTCGCTCGACTGGCGCCAGCACCGGCCCGAGCTCATGCCCGCGCTTAACCACCGCGCCGGCCTCGCCGATCAGCGCCCACATCCCTTGCTTGTTACGCAACGACGGGCGCTTCTCGATCCTGAACTCCGGCCGTTCCGCGGCCCGGCGGAAGGCAGCGAACACCGCGGCGTCCTTGCCGAGATCGATCGCATAGTCGCGCCAGTGGCCCGCCGCGACCATCCGGCCGTAAAGGTCCAGGATCCGGTTCAGTTCAAGGCGTTCGAAGCCGACCTGCGTCGCCTTGGACGGTGTGGGAAAAGGTACGACGCCCATCAGCTATCACTCATCATGCACGGTCGCGGCGGTCCTCTGGATGTTCGTCGGCGAGCAGCGCGTCGAGCCGCTTGCGCATCGTCTCCAGCTCGCAGCGCATGATCTCCATCTTCTGCGTGGCGGGATCGAACATCTCGCTGCACGGCGTACCGTAAGGCACGAAGCGCGGCACCTCGGGCGCGTTGCCACCCTCTATCGTCGTCGCGCGCGCGGGGATGCCGACCACCGTCGTTCCCGCCGGCACGTCGCGCGTGACGACCGCGTTGGCGCCGACGCGCGAGCGCTTGCCGAGCGTGATCGGGCCGAGCACCTGCGCGCCCGAACCGATGATCGCGCCGTCGGAGATGGTCGGGTGGCGCTTGCCCTGCACGCCGTTGTCGGGGCTGGTGCCGCCTAACGTGACGCACTGGTAGATCGTGACGTCGTCGCCGATCTCCGCGGTCTCGCCGATCACGACGAAACCGTGGTCGATGAAGAAATTGCGGCCGATCGTCGCACCCGGATGGATGTCGATCGCCGTCGTGAAGCGCGACCAGTGATTGACGCAGCGCGCGAGGAAATAGAGCTTCGCCTTGTACAGGCGGTGCGCGATGCGGTGATAGCCGAGCGCCCAGACGCCGGGATACAGCATGATTTCGGCGCGCGAATGCGGGGCGGGATCGCGGGCGCGGATCGAATCCAGATAGGCCAGTAATCCGCTCGACATCCGCAGTCCCCTTCGCGATTTCCGTATCTAGGGTATCGAACGACCGATTTCCAGAACCGGGCGCAAGGGCCGCCTCAGGCCCCCACATCGGACTGCCGGGATCGGGGTAAAGCCTATCTTTGTTGTGGGATAAGCCCGCACGTTGCAGTCTGGGCGGAATATTGAGGGGATGCCGATGTTCGACCTGACGACCTTGAACTTCGAGACGCTATTGCCGTTCATCCTGGTCGGGTTCGCCGCGCAGATCGTCGATGGCGCGCTGGGGATGGCGTTCGGGGTGATCTCGAACACGCTGCTGCTCTGGGTCGGCGTGCCACCGGCTGCGGCGTCGGCGGGCGTGCATACCGTCGAGACCTTCACCACCGCAGTGTCGGGGATCAGCCATGTGCTGCACAAGAACGTCAACTGGACGCTGTTCCTGCGGTTGATGATCCCGGGCGTGATCGGCGGCGTGCTGGGCGCGTACGTGCTGTCGAACATCGATGCGAGCACGGCGAAACCGTTCATCCTCGCGTATCTGACGTCGATCGGCGTGTATCTGCTATACCGGGGCTTGCGCTATCCGCCCAAGCAGAAGGAGCCGAAGATCGTCGAGCCGCTCGGGCTGGTCGGCGGGTTCCTCGACGCGGCGGGCGGTGGCGGCTGGGGGCCGGTGGTGACGTCGAACCTGCTGGTGCAGGGCGCGTCGCCGCGGACCACGATCGGTACGGTCAACACCGCGGAATTCTTCCTGACCGCGACGATCTCGGCGACGTTCATCACGCAGCTTGGCTGGGCGGCGTTCACGCAGGCCACCGTGGGGCTGTTGATCGGCGGCGTGCTGGCGGCACCGTTCGGCGCGATGCTGGCGAAGCGCGTGCCGGCGAAGACGCTGATGGTGCTGGTCGGTGTGATCCTGACGATCACGAGTTTGTTCGGCCTATACCGCGCGATCTGGCACTAAGTCCTTCCCCCGCCAAACTCGCTCCCGTCATCCTGGCGAACGCCAGGATCCAGAGTATCGGGCGCTACCGTCTTGGCTCTGGATCCTGACTTTCGTCAGGATGACGGAAGCGGTTTGGGAGGGGGATTACTTCACAACGTCGCGTGGACCGTCGCGACCGCGGCCATCACCGCGCCGATCCGCACCGACGTCTGGATCGCTTCCGCGGTCACGCCGGCCTTCTTCAAAATCTGCTCGTGGCTGTCGATGCACATGCCGCAGCCGTTCATCGCCGACACGGCGAGGCTGAACAGCTCGAAATCGACCTTGTCGATGCCGGGCTGGCCGATCACGTTCATCCGCAGCTTGGCGGGCATGTTGCGGTATTCCTGGTTCCCGGCGAGGTGCGTGAACCGGTAATAGACGTTGTTCATCGCCATCACCGCAGCCGCCGCGCGCGCCGCGTTCGCGGCTTCCGGCGAGAGCTTCGGCGCGCATTCGGCCTCGGCGGCCTCGACCAGCGGCTTGTAGCCCGAGCCGTGCGCGCACGTAAGCAGCAGGCCGTATTTGCGCTGGTCGGACAGATGCGTCTCGTTCAGCAGCGAGCCGACGTTGAGACGGATGTCCTTGGCGTAGTCGGGCAGCGTACCCGCAAATTCCTTGAGCGACATGATAATTCCTTTTGCTCCCCTTCCGCCTGCGGGAGGGGTTGGGGGAGGGACTGGAGACAAAAAGAGAGGGCGGCCCGTGTGGACACGCCCTCCCCCAACCCCTCCCGCAAGCGGGAGGGGAGTTTCAGTTACGCAGCGAGCTGGAGGACGTCGTCGCCCTTGTTCCAGTTGCACGGGCAAAGCTCGTCGGTCTGCAGTGCGTCGAGCACGCGGAGCGTCTCGGCGGGGTTGCGGCCGACGTTCAGGCCGTTGACCTGGACCGCCTGGATCACGTTGTCGGGGTCGATGATGAAGGTCGCACGGAACGCGACATGCTCGTTCTTGTCGACGATGCCGAGCGCGTCGGCGAGCTTCGCGCCGTTATCCGCGAGCCACGGGAAGTCTGCTGCGGCAAGGTCCGCGTCCGACTTGCGCCAGGCGAGGTGGACGTGCGCGGTGTCGGTCGACGCGCCGATCAGGATGGCATCGCGGTCCTCGAAATCGCCGCGGATGTCGCTGTAGCCGACGATCTCGGTCGGGCACACGAACGTGAAGTCCTTTGGCCAGTAGAACAGCACCTTCCACTTGCCGGGATATGCCGTCGTCAGGTCGAGCGTCTCGCCGGCGGGCAGCGCTGCAATGCCCTGCTGGACGGGAATGGTCATCGAGGGGAACTGGTCGCCGATGGTCAACATGATGGAAGCCTCCTGGAATTAAACTTGGCTCCAGGCATCCTCAAAGGCGGCGGTTGGCCCGCTCGGTTGTTGTGCATTGCGGTATAGGGGGCTGGTGTAATCGATCCAACGCTCTATTTATCATCTGATGATCGATAGAGGCGATTAATGGCTGCGACCTACCTACCCACGTTGAAACAGTTGCAATATCTGGTTGCGCTGAAGGACCACGGCCATTTCGGACGTGCCGCGGAGGCGTGTTTCGTGACGCAATCGACGCTGTCGGCGGGCCTTCGCGAGCTCGAAACGCTGATTGGCGTGGTCCTGGTCGAGCGCACCCGGCGAGTCGTGCGGTTCACGCCGCTGGGCGACGGGATCGCCGACAAGGCGCGGCGTGTGCTGCGCGAGGCGGAGGAACTAGGCGACATGGCGCGCGCCGCCGGCCAGCCATTGTCCGGCGACATGCGGATGAGCGTCATCCCGACGATCGCGCCGTTCATGCTGCCGAGGATCCTGCCACGGCTGCGGAAGGACTATCCCGACCTGAAGCTGTTCCTGCGCGAGGAGGCGAGCGGTCCAGCGTGCGAGGGTCTTCACAACGGCCGCACCGATTGCGTGCTGCTGGCCCTTCCCTACGCATGCGGCGAGGTGACGTCGGAAACCTTGTTCGAGGATCGGTTGTTCGTGGCGTATCCTTCGGGCGAGGTCCCCTCCGCACTTCCCGCAATCCCCGCCTCGGTGATCGACGAGACGCGGTTGCTGCTGCTTGAAGACGGGCATTGCCTGAAGGACCATGCGCTCGGCGCCTGCAATCGGCCCGAACTGCGTGCGGAAGCGACGATGCTCGGCACGTCGCTGCATACAATCGTGCAGATGGTCGACAACGGCCTCGGTATCACGATGCTGCCCGAAATGGCGATCAAGGCGGGCATCCTCGACAACACCAGCATCACGGCGCGGCCGCTCGACGAGATCAACGCAGTGCGGCGGATAGCCTTGGTGTGGCGGCGCGCGAGCCCCCGCGAGAAGGACTTCAGGCTGATGGCGAAGGCGCTGGCCGACATTCAGTAGGGGCGCGCCTCACCCCGAGATCGGCACGCTTGCGCAACCAACTCGGCGTTCGATCGTATGGTTCGCGAGTTCCCGCTGGAGACCCGATGATGTCGAAGACGCTTCCGCTACTGCTGATCACCAGCGCGCTGGCGCTTGCTGCGTGCAGTGGCAAATCGAAGGACGACGTGGCCAGTCCGTCTACCAATCCCGCGCTGTCGGTCCCGAACGGCCCGCCCGCGGTCGCCAACCCGACCGTCGGCGGCGTGCCGATGATGGCGACCCGGACGATCGTCGACAACGCGTCGGCCGCCCCCAACCTGTCGACTCTGGTCGCCGCGGTCAAAGCAGCAGACCTGGTCGGCACGCTATCCGGTCCCGGCCCCTTCACCGTGTTCGCGCCCACCAACGACGCATTCGGGCGGCTCGCACCTGGGATGGTCGACACGCTGTTGAAGCCCGAAAACAAGGCCTCGCTCACCAAGGTGCTGACCTACCACGTCGTGCCGGGCGTCATTACCGCCGACGATCTGCGCCAGCGCATCACGGCGGGCGGCGGCACTGCGACGCTGACCACGGTCGAGGGCGATCCGATCACTGCGACGATGGTCGGCGCCGTGATCGCGCTCACCGACGTCAACGGCAACAAGAGCTATGTGGAAACGGCCGATGTCCGACAGTCGAACGGCGTCGTGCATGTAGTCAACGGTGTGATCGTGCCGAAATTGAGCTGATCCGGGCAGTGCAATGCTCGTTTCATCGCACATACGCTACAAATCGTCGGCATAATCGTTGAGATCGACTGTCCGTTACCCAAATCTCTTCGTTCGAGTTTCATTCGTCCCATCCACAATATCTGGAGTTGCAGATGACTGTTAAGACCAACCTTCTCATTGCAGTCGCTTCGAGCATGATCTTCGCCGCAGGTGCGTCCGCGCAGACCGCGCCGGTCGAGACGACCGCGACACAGACCCCCGCAGCGCCAGCCGCAGCAGCTCCCGCGGCACCGGCAGCGGCACCGACGACGACTATTGCCGCCGCGCTGCCGACCCTGCCGAACCGCGCGACGCTGACCAAGCTGGTCACGGCGGCCAAATTGCAGACGACGCTGGCAGGTCCCGGTCCGTTCACCGTCTTCGCGCCTAGCGACGAGGCCTTCACGCGATTGCCTGCCGGTGCGCTCGATACGCTGCTGAAGCCTGAATCCGCCCCCACGCTGGCAACGATCATCAAGTATCACGTTATCGCTGGTGCGGTGACCTCGGACCAGCTGAAGGCGCAGATCACCGCTGGCGGTGGCAAGGCGACGCTGACCACGCTCGCGGGCCAGCCGCTGATCGCTTCGCTTGGTCCGAACGGCAATATCGAGCTGACCGACACCGCCGGAATCAAGTCGTACGTCGATACGGCCGATATCAAGGAGACGAACGGCGTCGTCCACCTGACCAACGGCATGAGCGTTCCGAAGCTCGGCTGATTGAATTGCGGGCTGCGACTTTTACAAAGGTCGTGGCCCGCATGTCGTTTCCGCGCGAAGGCGGGGAACCAGTCTGGGCTCCTGCCTTTGCAGGAGAACATACTTTAGTTTAGCCCTGCGGCTTATCCCAGCGTGCAGCCGCCGCGTTATCGCCATCGCGCGCTTCGACCCAGCTTGCCGTCGCACCTCGCGTCTCACGCTTCCAGAACGGGGCGTCGGTCTTCAGGCGATCGATCAGATACGCGCAGGCCTCGAGCGCTGCCCCGCGATGCGCAGCCGTCGCCGCGACGAACACGATCCGCTCACCCGGAGACATCGGCCCAACGCGGTGTACTATGATCGCCGTACTCAGCGCCCAGCGCTCAACCGCTCCCTCGGCAACTTTCAGCAATGCCGCTTCAGTCGCGCCAGGATAATGCTCGAGTTCGAGCGTCCCCACACCGTCGTCAGCACGCACCAGCCCGGTGAACGTCGCCACCGCCCCCGCGCCTGCCGCCTCCGCGCGCGCCATCTCGGCAGCGATATCGATCGCAGACTGCTGAACCGAAATGTGGATCATCCGCCGGTCACCGGTGGGAAGATCGCGATCTCCTGCGCGCGACCGATCGGCGTATCGAGCGGCACGAAATCCTGATCGATCGCCGCACGCAACCGCAATCGGTTCTCGAATGCGCCGGCATGTGCTGGGCTTGTCTCGGCCAGCCAGTCGACCAGATCAGCCACCGTCACGACGCTCGCCGGCGGCTCGACCGACTCTTCACCCGTGCCGATACGCTCGCGCACCCAGGCGAAATACACCATTCGTACCGTCATTTTCAGTCCATGTGCTTCAGGCCGACGCGGAGATAATCCCACCCGGTCAGCAACGTAAGGACGGCCGCGCCCCACAAGGCGACGATGCCGACATTATGCACCCAGACCATCTCGGGCACCGAGCCGCCGAGTATGATCCCGCCGAGCGACACGAGCTGCAGCGTCGTCTTCCACTTGGCGAGCTGCGATACGGGCACCGAGACCTGTACCTGCGCCAGGAACTCGCGAAGTCCCGACACCGCGATCTCGCGCAACAGGATCACCAGCGCGGCGATCACGTGGATCCCGGCGATATCGCGCGTACCGACCAGGATCAGGATCACCGCGGCGACCATGATCTTGTCGGCGATCGGATCGAGAAAGATCCCCAACCGCGACACCGCACCGCTCGACCGCGCGAGATAACCGTCGAAATAATCGGTGATGCCCATCAGGCAGTACAGCACGAAGGCGATGCCGTACCCAGCCTCCCAGTCGGGCCACCACAGGAACCAGACCAGCAGGGGTACCGCGACGATCCGCGACAATGTCAGGAGGTTAGGCAAGCTCAGCACCCACCACCTCTATACCGGTCGGTCGCGGGGCGAAACCGGTTTAAGCGTTGGCGTGGGCATGGCGCTCAGCTAAGGGTTTGGCGTATTTTCGCAACGATCTGGGCGATTTCTCGCATGCTCAATGCCCTTGGGTTGCTGAAGCAACGTCGCTTCCTGCCCCTGTTCACCACGCAGTTTCTCGGCGCGTTCAACGACAACCTGTTCAAGACCTCGATGGTCCTGTTCGCCACCTATGCCGTCTTCAACGACCCGAAGATGGAGGCGAACTTCAACGCGCTGGCGACGGGACTCGGCATCTTGCCGTTCTTCCTGCTGTCCGCGCTCGCTGGGCAACTGGCGGACAGCCATGACAAGGCGCGGATCATCCGGATCGTGAAGACGGTCGAGATCGGCATCATGCTGCTCGGCGCGACCGGGTTGATGGTCGCGCGCGCCGGGCATCCGTCGCTCGGAATCGGGCTAATGCTCGGCGCGGTGCTGTGCCTCGGCGTGCATTCGACCTTCTTCGGCCCGATCAAATACGCGATCCTGCCGCAGCATCTTAAACCGTGCGACGTGCTCGGCGGCACTGGCCTCGTGGAGGCCGGGACGTATCTCGCGATCCTGCTCGGCACGGTAACCGCCGGCTGGATCCCGATCGAGGGCGCCGCCGCCAGCGTGTTGGTCGTCGCGGTGATCGGCTGGTTCGCGGGTCGTCAGGTGCCGCCAGCACCGCGCGAAGGCCCCCCGCTCAAGCTCGACTACAACCCGTTCACCGCCTCGTGGCGGTTGATCAGCGCGACGCTGCACATCCCGCGGCTGTTCCTGGCGATCGTCGCGATCAGCTTCTTCTGGACGATCGGTGCGGTGCTGATCATCGTCTTCCCGCCGCTGGTGAAGAACGTGCTGACCGCCGACGAGCGAGTCGCCAGCTTCGTGATCGCGGTGTTCTCGGTCGGGGTCGCGATCGGTTCCGTCGTGATCAACTCGATGCTGCGTGGACGCATCTCGGCGAAGTTCTCGCCCGCGTCGGTGATCGCGATGGGCGGGTTCGTCGTGCTGTTCTCGTTCCTCGCGCGCAACTGGACGCCCGCGGCTCCGGGGCATTATTACGATTGGGCCGGATTCATCCATCAGCCGGGTGCGATCCCCGTGCTGGCGACGCTGCTGGCGATCGCGATCACCGGCGGGATGTTCGTCGTGCCGCTCTATGCGTTCCTGACGACGACCGTCGAGAAGGACCAGACCGCGCGCACCGTGGCGGCGAACAATGTCGTCAATTCAGGCGCGATGACGATCGGCTCGATCCTCGTCATCGGTATCACCGCGATGGGCGTGACGCCCGAGGACATGCTGTTTCTCGTGGCAGCGATGTGCCTCGTCTCGGCATGGCTCGCGCAGAAACTGCACCGGGCCTGCGACGACGACGCGATCGGGTGTTTGCCGACGCTGAGGGGCTAGCTCGTTAACCGGTCCACTTGCATCCGTTCGTGCTGAGCGAAGTCGAAGCACCTTCACCCGGGACGTGCCCTTCGACTTCGTTCAGGGCGAACGGGATATTGTCAGAAAATGAAGCTGTAGAAACAGGTGAAGAACGCCGCGAAGCTCAGCAAGAAAAGCTTCACGTCCTGATCGTCGTTCTTCGTGCTCGCGATCACTGGCGGCGGCAAAGACCGGCGTAGCGGATGGCGGGCGGCTTCGTTGGTAAGGACTAGGCGTCTGGTCATGATGCAAACGTTAACGCGGCGTTTACTAATTCGACCAGCAGCAAAAATGGTTAAATATGCGCCGTCCGGGAATGGGACGGAATCCATCCCGTCCTAACCCAGATCAGCCTACGTTCGTGGCGCTGTTCTTACCGGTTTCGCACGTATAAGCTCCCGGATTACCCCGTGATTCCACGGGTGCCAGGACCCGGACCATCCAGCAGATTGCGGCACTTCCCTATGTGATCGACGAAGCCGGCCACGCCCGTGTGATGCTGATCACCTCGCGCGATACCGGTCGCTGGGTGATCCCCAAGGGCAATCCTATCGTCGGGCTCGCAAGCCACGAGGCGGCCGCGCAGGAAGCGTATGAGGAAGCCGGCATCCGCGGCATCCCCTGCCCATCGCCCGTGGGGCAATTCGCCTATCGCAAACGCCGCCGCACCGGGCGCTACCGCGACATGATCGTCACCGTGTTTCCGCTAGCATTCGTCGAGCAGGTGGAGGACTGGCCCGAGCGTCATCAACGCGACACACGCTGGTTTACGCTTGATCGCGCGGCAGAGGCTGTCAATGAGCCCGGCCTGAAGGCGCTGATCGCTGCTTTCCGTGAGCCGCCGATCCCGGCGTCGCTCGCGCAACGTATCTTACCCGTCGTGCGCACGAGCGCGAAAAGGAGAATTCCGATGCTGGGCTGGTTCCAGTCGCTGATGCCGAAGCAGGGACGGTTCTTCGAACTGTTCGACGCGCATGCCGCGACCCTGGTCGCCGGCGCCGATGCGCTCGCACGGCTGCTCCACGGCGAAGGCTCGATCGAGGGTCAGATCGCCGAGATCGTCAAGCGCGAGCACGAGGCCGACGATATCACGCGGGAGGTTCTCCAAGACGTCCGCCGCGTATTCGTGACGCCGTTCGACCGCAGCGCGATCACGGATTTGATCGGCGTGATGGACGACGCGATCGACCAGATGAACGGCACCGCTAACGCGATCGCGCTGTACGAGGTCACCGCATTCTCGCCAGAGATGCGCGACATGGCCGGCATCATCGTCGAGGCCGCACGGATCACCGCGGAAGCGATCCCGCTGCTCCGCTCGCTCGGCACCAATGCGGGGCGCCTGCACGACCTGACCGCGCGGCTGATCCAGATCGAGGGGCATGCCGACGACATCCACGACACCGGCCTGCGCGCGCTGTTCCAGGCCTCGAAGATCAGTGCGGACCCGATGACCTTCATCATCAACCGCGAGATCTACAGCAGCCTGGAAAAGATCGTCGACCGCTTCGAGGATGTCGCGAACGAGATCCAGGGGCTGGTTATCGACCATGCTTGATGGGCGGTCATCGATAGGTACCCCTCCCCGGCGAAGGCCGGGGCCCAGTTGGGGGACGGTTGTGGCGGAGGGCGGCGCACGGTTACTGCGACCTCTCCCGCTGGGCCCCGGCCTTCGCCGGGGTGGTGAGTTAGGGTGGCATGCTGCGGTGGTTTACCATGCGAACGCGTCAACAGGCGGCCGCGCATGATCCTCTCCCTCCCCCTCCTCATCGGCCTGATCGGCATCGCGCTGCTGTTCGACTTCCTGAACGGCCTTCACGACGCGGCGAACTCGATCGCCACCGTCGTCTCGACCCGCGTCCTGAAACCCCAATACGCCGTCCTCTGGGCCGCGTTCTTCAACTTCATCGCGTTCGCGGTCTTCGGCCTCCACGTCGCGCAGACCGTTGGCACCGGGATCATTCAGGCCAACGTCATCGACGCGCAGGTGATCTTCGCCGCGCTGATGGGGGCGATCGCGTGGAACGTCATCACCTGGGTGCTCGGCATCCCGTCGAGCAGCAGCCACGCACTGATCGGCGGGCTCCTGGGGGCCGGCATCGCCAAGATCGGCTTCGGCGCGATCGTCTGGAGCGGCGTGATCAAGACCGTCGTCGCGATCTTCGCCTCGCCCGCGATCGGTCTGATGCTCGCGCTGGTGCTGGTGCTCGCCGTCGCCTGGACCAGCCTCAAGCTCACCCCGCTCGGCGTCGACAAGCGCTTCCGCAAACTCCAGTTGATCTCCGCCGCGCTCTACTCGCTCGGCCACGGCGGCAACGACGCGCAGAAGACCATGGGGATCATCGCCGTCCTGCTCTACTCGCAGGGCCTGCTTGGCGGCGAATTCCACGTGCCACTCTGGGTCGTCCTCTCCTGCCAGGCGGCGATGGCGCTCGGCACGCTGTCGGGTGGCTGGCGGATCGTCCACACGATGGGCTCCAAGATTACCCGCCTGACGCCTGCGCAAGGCTTCTGCGCAGAGACCGGCGGCGCGATCACGCTGTTCGCCGCGACGTTCTGGGGCATCCCGGTCTCGTCGACCCACACCATCACCGGCTCGATCGTCGGCGTCGGTGCTGCCCGGCGCTTGTCCGCCGTCCGCTGGAACGTCGCGAGCAACATCGTCGTCGCCTGGACACTGACGCTGCCCGCCGCCGGGTTGATCGGCGCGGGGACGTATCTGCTCGTCGGACTGTTCGTCTAAGCCAGAAATAATTGAGGCTGGTCCGCCGCCGCTCCGTCATAGTGTCGGAGCGGCGGCGTTCTTGCTCGTCCGTACGCCGCTCCACCTCGCAATCGAGGGCGGCGAGTAAGCCGGATTACCTATTTGATTCCGCCGCCCTGCAACGGTGCGACGGCATCCTTGCCGAACTTCATGATCATTTCGCCGATCTCACGCGCCTGGCTCATGCTGCGCTGGCTTTGCTCGCGCAGGTAATCGCCCTGGATCTTCATCACCTGGGTCAAGTCGCTGGCGCTCGCCGCCTCGCGCATCGCCGCGAACGCCTCGCGCGCGTTCTGCTCGGCCTGGTCGATCATCGCCTTGCCGATCGTCGCGCCGCCCTCGGCAATCTTGCCGCCGGACTCCTTCATCGCCTCGCCTGCACGCCGCGCCGGATCGACGACCTTCTCGGAGAAAGCCTCGCGCGCCTTGTCGGCGTTCGCGCGCATCGTGTCCGCAGCGCCTTTGGCCGCACCCGCCGCGTGGTCGGTTGCCGCCTTGCTCGCGGTTGCACCGTCATCGACTGCCTGTTTGAAGTCGTCCGCCATCGTCTCGCTCCTCTATCGCGTTACCATTTGGTTGAAGTTTCAACCGGTGCCCCGGCTTTTGGTTGCACGGATCGCGTTCGCCAACATGCCGGCTTGCCCGCTCGGAGAGGCGTCCTACCAACATATTCCAGTCACTGGACCTTTTACGCTTTTACCCTATATACCGAACGGTATGAATAGGCTTTGCACGCTCACCGCCCCCAAGGGCCGCCCCCGCGAGTTCGATCTCGACGAGGCGCTGGCGGGTGCGCTGCGCGTGTTCTGGCGCAACGGTTATGAGGGCGCATCGATGGCGGAACTGACCGCCGAGATGGGGATAACCAAGCCCAGTCTCTATGCGGCGTTCGGCAACAAGGAGGCGCTGTTCCACAAGGCGCTCGACCTCTACGAGCGCGAGAAGCTCGCCTATATGACGTCCGCGCTCGACGCGCCGACCGCACGTGCCGTAGCGGAAAACCTCCTGCGCGGCGCACTACAGATGCAGATGAGCACCTGCGATCCCAAAGGGTGCCTGAGCGTCATCAGCAGCGTCGCGTGCAGCGCGGAAGCCGAGCCGATCAAGGCCGAGGTCGCCAAGCGTCGCGCGTCGTCCGAAGCCGCGCTGATGAAGCGGTTCGACGAAGCCAAGGCGGCGGGCGAGTTTCCCGAAGGCCTCGAGTCGCACGCGCTGATGCGCTACCTCTTCGCGATCATGCAGGGGCTGTCGATCCAGGCCGGCTCGGGCGCTAGCTGCACCGAGCTCCAGCAACTCGTCGAGACCAGCATGCTCATGTGGCCAACCAAATAGACACGGTTTCTGCCGCGCTGCGGGAAAAAATACCGGCCGGTACAAAAGTCTTGTTGACTAGATGAACGCCAGGTTTATATACCGACTGGTATCGAAGCTCTCTCCTACTTCGGATGGGGCAACCGGGGACACCAACCCATGACCACGGTTAAAACCTAGGCTTCGGCCGAACTTTCGAAAATTCCAAGCGGGCAAGCGCGGCACGGTGATGTGCCGGCAACGACCGCGCACGCCCTGCGACCAGCTGGCGTCGGTGGACCGTCCACCGACGAAGGCAAGCGCTTGCCCAAGATCAAAAGGGGGACAATCCCATGGCTTATCTCGACCTCGACAACATGTTCGCTTCGCCCGTCACCAGCCGCGCTCAGGCCGTGGCAGCCCCTGCCCCGACCGGCTTTTCCGCGCTGGAATGGAGCGTCATCGCGCTCGCCAAGCGCGACACGTTGCGCAGCCTGTCCGGCCCGAGCCGCATGTCGCGGGCGATGGGCAGCCTGTTCGGCCTTAGCACCGCATCGCGGCTCGCCGACCCCCGGCTCGAGGCGCTGCGGCGGATGGCCGTGTACGCCTGGCGCCGTGGCTTCGCGCTGCCGATGGCCGAGATCCAGGGCTTCCTCGCCGCCGGCTTTGCCGAGGCACAGATCGAAACGCTCGTCGAGAGCGTGACCGGCATGCGCGTCGGCATCCAGCAGAAGCGGAGCATCGCAGCGTGAACCAACTTACCACGATCACGGCCGCGAACGACGCCGACGTCGTCGCGTCGCCGCCCGCGGACCGTCACCGACGGCCGGCGTGGCAGCGCGGCGCGATGGTGCTCGTGCCGATTGCGTTGCTCGGTGCAGTCGGCGTTAAGATGTTCGATCATCCCGACGCGGCGATGGCGGCACCCCCGCCCGCCTCCGTCACGGTGGCGTCGCCGCTCGTCCGGCAGGTCAGCGAGTGGGACGATTATGTCGGCCGGTTCGCACCGAGCCGCACCGTCGAGATCCGCCCACGGGTCGCGGGCGAAGTCACCGGCATCCACTTCCGCGACGGCGAGATCGTCAGCAAGGGGCAGTTGCTCTTCACGATCGATTCCCGCCCGTTTGCGGCTGCTCTGGCCGAGGCACATGCAAACGTCGCCAGTGCACTCAGCGCCTTGTCATTAGCCCGTACCGATCTGGGTCGCGCACAACGCCTCGTTGCCGACGAAGCGGTCTCCGCAGGCGAAGTCGACGCACTCCGCGGTCGGCTCGAAGCAGCGCAGGCCGCACTCGCCGCCGCGCAGGCTCGCGAACGTGCCCGCGCCTTGGATGTCGGCTTCACGCAGGTTCGCGCCCCGATCAGCGGTCGCATTTCCGATCGCCGCGTCGACGCCGGCAACCAGGTCGCGGGCGGCGAAGGCACCGGCGGCACTGTGCTGACGACGATCAACGCGCTGGACCCGATCTACTTCACGTTCGACGGCTCCGAGGCGCTGTATCTCAAGACGCAGCGCGCGCGTCAGCCGGGTGCGACCCCGGCGGCGGTCGAGATCCAGTTGCAGGACGAGACCGAGCATCGCTGGAAGGGAAAACTCGACTTCACCGACAACGGGCTCGACCAGCGTTCGGGGACCATTCGCGGTCGTGCGGTGCTCGCCAACCCGGGGTATTTCCTGACGCCGGGGATGTTCGGGAACATGCGCCTCGCCAGTGCGGGAACGCGGCAGGCGCTGCTGGTGCCGGACGATGCAGTACAGACCGATCAGGCGCGGAAGGTCCTGCTGACGATCGATGCGAAGAACGTCGTGAGCCAGAAGCCGGTCGAACTCGGGCCAGTGGTCGATGGCCTGCGGATCGTGCGCTCTGGGATCGGTCCAAACGACCGGATCATCATCCAGGGTACGCAGATGGCGATGCCCGGCGCGACCGTTGCGCCGAAGGTCGGCCGGATCGTGGTCGCCTCGGGTACGAGCGCGCCGGCGTTGGTCCAGCCCATCTCGGGTGAAGCCACGCTCGCCAAGTAACGTCGTTACCCCGACCAAAATTCCGTCATCCTGACGAACGTCAGGACCCAGAGTTCGAGACGTCCCGCTGAGTAACCCTGGGTCCTGACTTTCGTCAGGATGACGGGGCGTGCGCGGACGGATCGCCCCTCTACCGAGGAAATTCCCATGCGCTTCTCGCGCTTCTTCATCACCCGACCGATCTTCGCGGGCGTGATCGCGGTGATCATCACGATCGTCGGTGCGATCGCCTACATGACGCTGCCGGTGTCGCAATATCCCGACATCGTCCCCCCCACCGTCACCGTCAGCGCGACCTATCCCGGCGCCTCCGCCGAGACGGTCGCCGAAACCGTCGCCGCGCCGATCGAGCAGGAGATCAACGGCGTCGACAACATGCTCTACCAGTCGTCGCAATCGACCGGCGACGGGAAGGTGACGATTACCGTCACCTTCAAGATCGGCACCAACCTCGACGCCGCGCAGGTGCTCGTCCAGAACCGCGTCGCGGTCGCCGTCCCGCGCCTGCCCGAAGACGTCCAGCGTCTCGGCGTGGTGACGCGCAAGACGTCGCCCGACTTCCTGATGGTGGTGAACCTCGTCTCGCCCGACAACTCGCTCGATCGCGGCTACATCTCCAACTACGCGCTGACCCAGGTCCGCGATCGCCTCAGCCGTATCGACGGCGTCGGCGACGTGCAGCTGTTCGGCGCGCGTGATTACTCGATGCGCGTCTGGATCGATCCCGGCCGCGCCGCCGCGCTCGACCTCACCGCCGGCGAGATCGTCGCCGCGTTGCGCGCACAGAACGTCCAGGTCGCCGCCGGTACGCTCGGCCAACCGCCCTATGACAAGGGCAACAGCGCGTTCCAGCTCAACGTCGAGACGCAGGGCCGCCTGACCGATCCCAAGCAGTTCGCCGACGTCGTTATCCGCACCGACGCGCAAGGCCGCCAGGTCCGCGTCTCGGACGTCGCCCGCGTCGAACTCGGCGCGCAGGATTACGGCGCCAACACCTATCTCAGCGGAAAGCCTACCGTCATCGCCGCGGTCTTCCAGCGGCCCGGCTCGAACGCCCTCGGCGCGGCACAAGCCGTCACCGCCGAGATGGAAAGCATGTCGAAGCGCTTCCCCAAGGGCCTCGAATACAAGGTCATCTACAACCCGACCGAGTTTATCGCGCAGTCGATCGACGCGGTGAAGCACACGCTCTTCGAGGCGATGGTCCTCGTGGTGCTCGTCATCCTCGTCTTCCTGCAGAAGTGGCGCGCGGCGATCATCCCGATCGTGGCGATCCCGGTTTCGCTGATCGGTACCTTCGCGGTGCTCGCCGCCGCCGGGTACAGCCTCAACAATTTGTCGCTGTTCGGCCTCGTCCTCGCGATCGGCATCGTCGTCGATGACGCGATCGTCGTGGTCGAGAATGTCGAGCGCAACCTCGAGCACGGGCTCTCCCCATTGGAGGCGGCGCGTACGTCGATGGACGAAGTGTCGGGCGCGCTCGTCGCGATCGTGCTCGTGCTGTGCGCGGTGTTCATCCCGACCGTGTTCCTCACCGGGCTTTCGGGCGCGTTCTACCGCCAGTTCGCGGTGACGATCTCGACCGCGACGATCATCTCGCTGCTCATCTCGCTGACACTGTCGCCGGCACTCGCCGCGATGCTCCTCAAGCCGACTGCCCCCGCCGACTCCGGCAACCGCCTGACCCGCACCGTGCGACGCGCCGGCGATGCCTTCAACCGCGGGTTCGAGCGGATGAGCGAGAGCTATGCCCGCCTCACCGCCCGCCTAGTCACCGCACCGAAGCGCATGATGATCGCCTATGCCGCACTGATCGCGGTCACGGTCGGCGTGTTCACGATCACCCCTTCGGGCTTCGTTCCCGCACAGGACCAGGGCTACTTCCTGACCGTCATCCAGCTTCCGCCCGGCTCGTCGGTCGAGCGCACCGACGCAGTCATGCAGAAGGTCGCCAAGCGCATCCTGCCGCTCGCCGGGGTCAAGGGCGCGGTCATGCTCGCGGGCTTCGACGGCCCGTCGCAGACGCTCGCCCCCAACTCGGCCGCCGCGTACATCCCGCTGAAAAGTTTTGAGGAGCGCAAGAAACTCGGCGTCACGCTCGCCAGCATCATGGCGGAATCGCAGAAGGCGACCGGCGACATCACCGAAGCACGCCTGCTGATCGTCCCGCCACCCCTCATCCAGGGTATCGGCTCGGCCGGTGGCTATCGCCTGATGGTGCAGGACCAGGGTGGGCACGGTTACGCCGACCTCGGCAAGACGAGCTACGCGCTGATCGGCCAGGCGAACCAGACCAAGGGTCTCGCGCAGGTCTACACGTTCTTCGACACCGCCACGCCGCGCATCTTCGCCGATGTCGACCGCGCCAAGGCCAACCTTCTCGGCGTCCCACCCGAGCGCGTGTTCGAGGCGTTGCAGGTCTATCTCGGCTCGGCGTTCGTCAACGACTTCAACCTGCTGGGCCGCACCTACCGCGTCACCGCGCAGGCCGACGCACCGTTCCGCAACACCACCGCGGACATCGCCAACCTGAAGACGCGCTCTAACTCGGGCCAGATGGTCCCGGTCGGCTCGGTCTCGACGTTCAAGGACAAGACCGGCCCGTACCGCGTGGTCCGCTACAACCTGTTCCCCGCGGTCGAGGTCGATGGGGACACCGCCAAGGGCTATTCGTCCGGCCAGTCGCTGGTCGCGATGGAGAAGCTTGCCGATGCGTCGCTGCCCGCCGGCTACGCGCATGAATGGACCGGCATCGCCTACCAGCAAAAGGCCGCCGGCAGCACCGCCGCGCTCGTCTTCGGCATGGCGGTGGTGTTCGTCTTCCTCGTGCTCGCCGCCCAGTACGAGAGCCTGACGTTGCCGCTCGCGATCATCCTGATCGTGCCGATGTGCCTGCTCGCCGCAATGACCGGCGTGAACCTGCGGGGCATGGACAACAACGTCCTCACGCAGATCGGCCTGGTCGTGCTGATTGCGCTCGCCGCGAAGAACGCGATCCTCGTGGTCGAGTTCGCCAAACAGGCCGAGGAACAGGACGGCCTCACCCCCGTCGAGGCCGCAGTGCGCGCGGCGAAGGACCGGTTGCGGCCGATCCTGATGACGAGCTTCGCGTTCATTCTCGGCGCCGTGCCGCTGGTGATCGCGACCGGTGCCGGTGCGGAACTCCGCCAGGCGCTTGGGACCGCCGTGTTCTTCGGGATGATCGGCGTGACCGGGTTCGGTCTGCTCTTCACCCCCACCTTCTATGTCGTCGCGCGGGCGCTGGCGATGCGGTTCGAACGCCGCAAGCCAGCCCCGGAAACCAACGGTCCCGCCGCGACCCTTCAGCCAGCCGAATAGGACCAGCATCATGAAGTCCGCCCTCCTCGCGAGCCTCTCGGCGCTGACGCTCGCCGCCTGCGCCGCCGGCCCCGACTATGTCGCGCCGATCACCCCACCCAAGGCGGCGGCGTCGTTCGTCACCGCCAACGCAGCCACCGTCACGACCGCGCCCAACAACGACTGGTGGCGGATGTACCGCGACCCGGTTCTCGACGGCCTCGTCGCGGATGCGCTCGCGGCGAACACCGACCTCCGCGTCGCCGTCGCCCGGCTCGACAGCGCCCGCGCGTCTCTGCGCGGCGCGAAGACCGACCGTGAGCCCCAGGTGAACGCGGGCGCGAGCGGCAATTACGCGCGCACGTCGCAACTCCAGAACCTGCCCGGTCTCGACCGCGAGCGTGCCACCTACGACGTAGGCCTGGACGTCAGCTACGAGGTCGATCTCGCCGGCCGAGTCCGCCGCAACGTCGAGGCAGCCCGCGGTGACGTCGGCGCGGCGCAAGCCGATGCGGACGCCGTCCGCGTCTCGATCGTCGCCGCCACAACCCGCGCCTATGTCGACGCAGCCTCGTCCGCCGAACGCCTCGCGGTCGCGCGGCGGATCGTCGACCTGCTCGACAAGTCGAACACGCTGACCGGCAAGCGCGTCGACGCCGGTCGTGCAGCCCGCCTCGACCAGGTCCGGATCGCCGCCCTGCGTGATCAGCGCGCCGCCAACATCCCGCAGATCGAGGCCGAGCGTCAGGCGGCATTGTTCCGCCTTGCCACGCTCACCGGCCGCACCCCGCAGGACCTGCCCGCAACCGCCGCCGCGCGTACCACCACGCCGCGCCTCGACCAGCCGATCCCGATCGGCGACGGCGCGACACTGCTAGCCCGCCGCCCCGACGTCCACGCCGCCGAACGCCGGCTTGCGGCGGCCACCGCACGGATCGGCGTCCAGACCTCGCAGCTCTATCCGCAGATCTCGCTCGGCGGGTCGATCGGCTCGACGGCACTCAGCGTCGGCGACATCTTCACCGGCGGCCCGATCCGCTGGCTGCTCGGCCCCCTGCTGAACTGGTCCCTCAACCAGTCGGCGGCACGCGCGCGCATCGCCGGCGCGGAGGCGGACTCGCGCGGTGCACTCGCCAATTTCGACGGCAGCGTCCTCACCGCACTCGAGGAAACCGAGACCGCGCTATCAAACTACGCCCGCGAACTCGATCGCCGCACGCAGCTACAGTCCGCGCACGACAACGCCGCGACCGCCGCCCGCATCACCCGCGCTCGCCAGCGCGAAGGCCAGATCGATTTCCTCGACGTCCTCGACGCCGAACGCACGCTGGCGGACACGGATACGGACCTGGCCGCCGCCGACGCGCGGATCGCCGGCGCGCAGATCGACCTGTTCCGGGCATTGGGTGGCGGCTGGCAATCCGCACCCAACCCTGTCTGACGACCGGACCACCGCATTAACCAACTTCTGAAACACGCCAGCAACCAATGCACATCAAGCTGACTTGAATGCTGGAGACTTTCATGACCGACCAGGGCCTATCAGAGACCGAGTCGACCCGGGCATGGCGTGCGCAGGTCGACTATCACCGGGACCGCGCAGCACAGGAACAACAGCTCGCGCGGCGGTCGCAATCGGAGACCGCGCGGACCGCGCACACGTTGCTCAGCGAGCATCACCTGCAGCTGGCAGAATCGGCCGAACTTGTCGCCGGCATGGCCGATGCCGAACCACCGCAAAGCTCGTCGCTACAGCATACCGGCCGGCTTATGCGCGAGAGTTACGGTGACGCCGGCTAGGCTGTCTCTTCGACGTCGACCGTCCCGAGATTGATGCCGTCGTACAGTGCCAGCAGTGCGGTCACTTCGGCGACGACCGTTTCCTGCTCGGCGCGCCAGCGAGCGGTCGCATCGTGCTGCGGCACGCCGTCCTGCCCGTCGTGCAACGTAAACCCCTGATCTATCAGCCAGATCGCATCCGTCGCCCGCGAACGCTGTCGCCGCAGGTGATAGACCCATTGCTCGATGATCCCCGAAGGAACCAGTCTATCCAGATCGCCCATGTCGGATCGGTAGGCCAAGGTCGACGGCAACGCCAGCCCGAGAAACGCGGTTTTCCGCAGGAACGCGAAGGCGATTAACCCTCTCCTGAAAGTCGACCGCAACACAACAGGTTCACCACGGCCGGAATGAACGTGCTTCCTTCGCCCTTCGTGATACAGCGCCGCATGGACGATCAGTCTGTTCTCGCGCGGCGCGCGCCGAACGCCGGCGTCGCGCGGATGCACGAAGACCTCGCCGGGTTGTACCGCGAGCAACTGATCGCCTTGCTCAAGGTCTGACCACACGCCCGTGCTCGGCGCAGGACTGTGCGGCAAAATCGCGGTAGACGACGTGCCATGATCGAGCCCGAAGCACCGTCCGCCCAAACCCTATTCTGCTGGATCGGTACCTATGCCGGTGGTGGCGGACGCGGCCTCTATCCGCTGCGCGATACTGGCGAAGGGGTAGCGATCGGCCCTCCTGATGTCGAAGCATCGAACGCCTCGTTCGGCACTTGGTCGTCGCGGTTCGGCCTGCAGTATCTGGTCGACGAGCGCGAACAGGGGATGATCGGTGCCTACCGCCGCACGGAGGCGACGTGGATCCGCCTAACCCAGGCCACGACCGACGGGGCGGCGCCGTGCCACGTCGCGCTCGATGCCACGCAATCCTGGCTCGCGGTCGCCAATTACATGAGCGGCAGCACCGCGCTGTACCGGCTGGACGAGGCGGGACTGCCGATCGCTCCGCCGTTCGTGCAGGCTAATCGGGGCAGCGGCCCGAACCTGGAACGCCAACAAACCGCGCATGCGCACTGGGTCGGCTTCGGTCCGGACAACCGGACGTTGTATGTCGCGGACCTCGGAACGGATGAAATACAAGCGTTTCCGTTCGACGCGGATCGAGGAATTCTGGGCCCGGCGTACACCGCCTTCGCAGCGTCACCGGGATCGGGTCCGCGTCACATGCTGTTTCATCCACGGCATCCGCGCACGGCCTATCTCGCCTGTGAACTGACGAGCGCGCTGGTGGTGCTGGATCTCAATGATGACGGCTTGCGCGAACGCGCCACGGTGCCGACGCTGCCGTCAGCGTGGCAAGGCGCCAACATCGTCGCGCACATCGGCGCCAATGCGGCGGGCGATCGGCTGTATATCTCCAACCGCGGGCATGAGAGCATCGCGGTCTTTGCGCTGGACGCGCACGGCAACGCGACACCGATCCAGCATGTCGCCAGCGGTGGCCTGTCGCCGCGGTTCTTCATGATCCTCGAAGCCGAGCGCCGGATGATCGTCGTCCACGAACGCGATCACCGGGTCACTGTGCTCGATATACTGCCGGACGGGACTCTCGCCCCGACCAGCCTGGCGGTCACCGTCCCCGGTGCCGCATTCGCCTTTGTCAGCTGACGCTGGCGATCAGCAGCGTCAGCTCGTCGCGGACCGGGTCCATGTCGGTACGCAGCGGCTTCAGGTTGCGGCGCTTGGCCGGATAGGATGCGCGAACCGCTTCGCACAGGTCCTTGACGGATACGCGGATGCAGGCCCCCTCGTCGCACATCAGTCGCGGCTTGCTGGCGGACTGCACGCAGGTCAACGGTGCGCCGGCCCACACAGGCGTTGCCGTCGACAACAGGCATACGGCGGCGATCCGCAAAGCGGTGGTATTGATCTTCATGGTATCTGGCCCCCCACAGGCATTTCAAGTTTCTGGTAAAGCGAGCGTTAGGGGCCAAGTGGTTGCGATAACGTTTCAATTGGCGGGCAATCTCGCGATCGCCCGCCAGTCGTAAGGAAACGACACCCGAACCGATCAATCCGCTGCGATCGGCCCTTGCGGAGGACTAGCACGCCGCGTGAACCAGACGATGATCACCATCGCCAGGCACAGCCACGCCGAGACTCGGAACAGGTCGGTCGACGCGAGCAGATACGCCTGCGCCACCATCTGCCGCGTGATCGCGCCCGCCGCCTGCACGTCGGTCAACCCCATCCGCGTCAGCGCGCCCTGCGCCATCTGGTAGGGCGAACCGGTGCCGATCGCCTCCGACAGCCGGCTCTGGTGCAGCGTCTCGCGACGATCCCAGGCGGTGGTGATAATCGACGCGGCAAAGCTGCCCGAGGTGATCCGCGCGAAATTCGAGATGCCCGTCGCCGACGGCAAGCGTTCCGCGGGGATACGGTCGAGCGAGATCGTCAGCATGGCGAGGAAGAACGTGCTCATCGCGATCCCCTGCACCATCAGCGGCAGCATCAAATCGTAGAAGCTCGCGCCCGTCGTGTAGCCCGAACGGAGATAATAGGAGTAGCCGAACGATGCGAACGCCACCGTGGCGAGGATACGCGCGTCGATCTTGCCGCTCAGCCGGGCGACGAACGGCGTCAGGATCACCGCCACCGCGCCCGATGGTGCGGCGACCAGCCCCGCCCAGGTCGCGGTGTAGCCGAGCTGCGTCTGCAACCAGAGCGGCAGCAGCAGCGTGTTGGCGAAGAACACCGCATAGCCGAGACAGAAGGCAATCGTCCCGATGGTAAAGTTGCGGCTCTTGAACAGCGACAGGTTCACCGCCGGGTTGGCGTCGGTCAGCTCCCAGATGATCCAGCCGACAAAGCCGATCGCGGCGACGACCGCGGCGATGACGATCCGGTCGGCGGCGAACCAGTCGTCGTTCTTGCCGAGATCGAGCACGATCTGCAGCGCACCAACCCAGATCACCAGCAGGATCAGCCCGACCTGGTCGATCGGCAGCTTCCGAGTCGGCGTGTCGCGCTTGCCGAGCTTGTTCCAGCACACGAACGCGCAGAACATCCCGAACGGCACGTTGATCAGGAAAATCCAGCTCCAGTGATAATTGTCGGAGATGTAGCCGCCCAGGATCGGCCCCATGATCGGCGCGACGAGCGTCGTCATCGACCAGATGCCGAGCGCGGTCGAGCGCTTGTGGACGGGGAAGATCGCGATCAGCAACGCCTGGCTGCCGGGGATCATCGGTCCGGATACCGCGCCCTGGAGAATGCGGAAGCCGATCAGCGACGGCAGGTCCCATGCGATCCCGCACAGGAACGACGCGATCGTGAACAGGAAGACGGACACGCAGAACGTCCGCACCACGCCGAACCGGCCCATCAGCCAGCCGGTCAACGGCACCGCGACTCCGTTGGCGACGGCGAAGGCGGTGACGATCCAGGTGGAGTTGTCGCTGGAAACGCCGAGATTGCCGGCGATGGTGGGGAGCGACACGTTGGCGATCGTCGTGTCGAGCACCTGCATGAAGGTACCGAGCGCGAGCGCGAATGCGGTGAGGGCGAGCGAACCGCCGACGAGAGGGGCGGGACCGGCGCCGGAGGGGGCTGCCATTAGAGAACGTCCCGCTGAGAGCGAACTGCTGCACCCCAACCACCCCGGCGAAGGCCGGGGCCCAATTGGGCAACGTCGCTAACGGGAGGCAGCGCCTCGTTACGACCACCTTTCCAGTTGGGCCCCGGCCTCCGCCGGGGTGGTGTTCCCAACAAAGCCGACCGCCCGGCCCTTGTTTCCCCGCGAAGGCGGGGACCCAGACTGGGCTCCCGCCTTCGCGGGAGAACAAGGAGGGCAGGACCGCACCGGAGCAATGGCCACCGCAAAATCATCACCGGTTAGCCGCAATGATCTGGCGGATCTTCGCGTCGACCGCGGCATCGCCCTGCCCGGTCGCCAGCCCCTTGTACGCCGCCACCGCAGGCCGCCCGACCATCGTCCCCGACTTGTCCGCGGTATCGACGATCGCGTTCACCGACAGCCCGACCCGCAGCGGATTGCGCCGCAGTTCACCCTTGTCGAGCGCGATCCGCACCGGCACGCGCTGCGTAATCTTGATCCAGTTCCCGCTCGCGTTCTGCGGCGGCAACAGCGCGAACGCATTGCCGCTACCCGCACCGAGCCCGACGACATGGCCATGATAGACCAGGTCGTCACCGTACATGTCCGCCGTCACCGTAGCCGCCTGCCCGATCCGCAGATCGCGCAACTGCGTCTCCCGGAAGTTCGCATCGACCCACACCCGGTCGAGCGGCACCACCGCCATCAGCGGCAGCCCCGCCGAAACCTGCTGCCCAAGCTGCACCGTCCGTTGCGCCACGACACCATCGATCGGTGCGACGACGTGCATGTGGCTTCGCGTGATCGCCGCGCGGCGATAGGCTGCGATCGCCGCCAGCACCGCCGGGTTGTTCGACACGGTGGTGCCGACCACGCCGTTGCGCGACTGCGCCTGCTGGCTGCGCGCGAGTTGCAGCGTCGCGCTCGCGACCTTCACCTGATCCGCGGCATGGCTCAGCTCCTCGCCCGAGATCGCGCCCTCGGCGGCCGCCCCACGACGACGCGCAAGATCGTTCCGCGCGCGCGCCAGTTCGGCCTCCGCCTGCACGACCGCGGCCCCCGTCTCGTTCACTTTCGAGAAGTCCGACCGCGTCGCGCGCACCGCCCGCGCCAGTTCGGCCTCGGCCGATGCGAGGCCGACATCCGCGGTCGCCGCGTCGAGATCGATCAGCGGCTGGCCCGCCTTCACGACCTGCGTATTGTCGGCATGGATCGCGGTCACCTGCCCCGGATCGCGCGCGGTGATCGCTACGACATCACCTGCGACATAGGCGTCATCGGTCTCCTGCTCAGGCGCGGCGAGCAGGAAATGGAACACCGCCCACACGATCGCACCGATCACCACGACCACACCGAGGATCGTCAGCGCGCGCTTTCGAGCACGCGGATTGCCAGCCGGAGCCGCGGCAGGCGCCGGCGTTTGCGTATCGGTCATCGCGTCATCCCCTGAAAATCGTAACCACCACCCAGCGCCAGCACGAGTTGCACACGCTGTTGCGCGGCATCGGCGGCGAGGTCGGCATCGGCCTGTTCGGCGGCCAGCGTGCGGACGTCGTTGTCGACCAGATCGAGACGGCTATCGAGGCCGCTCGACACGCGGATCGCGTTCAGCCGCCCGGTCTCGGCATAGCCGCGCACCACCTCGCGCTGTCGCTGGCGGTCCGCATCGAGCGCCCCGATCCGCGCGACGGCATCGCCCGCCTCGCGCACCGCGCCGATCACCCGGTCGTTATAATCCGCCGTCGCCAGATCGAGCAGGGCGGTCGCGCCCGCCAGGTCCGCCTTCAACCGGCCATTGTCGAAGATCGGCAGATGGATCGCCGGCCCGACGCCGACCGTGCCCGCATCGAGCGAGAACAGATTGCCGAGCCCGACCGCCTGGAACCCCGCGAGCGCCGCCAGATTGACGTTCGGATAGAACGCTTTTCGAGCAACCTGGCGCCCGGCGGCCGCAGCCTCGATCCGCGCCTGCGCCGCCGCGATATCGGCACGTCGTGCGAGCAGGTCGGCCGGCACGGTCTTGGGCAACGGCAGCGCCGCATCGAGCCGCAACGCCGTCGCGCCGATCGTCGCCGGATAATCCGCACCACGCCCGGCCAGCGCCGCCAGCGCGTTCTTCGCGAGCACTTGTGCCGCCTGCGCACGCAGCAACGCCTGCCGCGCCTGCGCCAGCAATGTCGTCGCGGCCTGCGCGTCGAGCTTGCTCGCCAGATTGTTGCGAATCCGCACGTTCACCAGCTTCAGCGAATTCTGCCGCGTCGCGATCGTCCGCTCCGCGATACCCGCCTGCGCCTCGGCCCGTTCGAGATCGATATAGGTCTGCACGACCGCCCCCGACAGCGCCATCCGCGCCGCCGCGACGTCGAGCGAAGCCGCACGCATTGACGCCCGCGCGCCCTCGATCGCAGCCTTCTGACGCCCGAACAGATCTAGGTTCCAGCTCAGGTTCGCCGCGGTCGACCCGACGAACCGCGTCGACCCGGCATAGGGCGGCGGGATCGTGTAGCGACCGCTCAGCCGCGCGAGTTGCTCCTGCGCATCGAGCGTCACGTCGGGGCCGTTATCCGCACGCCGAGTCGACAGCACCGCCTGCGCCTGCGCGACCCGTGCCAGCGCCGCATCGAGCGAGGGGCTGCCCGCGACCGCATCGCGCACCAGCCGATCGAGCTGCGGATCGCCGAACGACCGCCACCAGTCGGCGGCGATCACCGGCGCAGCGTCGGGAGCCAGCCCAAGCGCCGTCGCCGATACCGGCTCCACGACGGTCTTGGACGCCGGGATCGCGCACCCCGCGAGCAGCCCCGCCACCGTAATCGAGGCAAGTGTAAAGACCGTCTTCATGCGCGGCGTCCTTCGGTCAGAGCGTCGTCCAGCGTCGTGCGGAGTTTTTGCATCAGTTCGATCAGCGTCTCGATTTCGGCCCGGTCCCAGCCCGTCAGCAGACTATTCCAGTATTCGATGATCTTATCGCGACACCGGATCGCAACCGCTTCGCCGTCGGGCGTCAGCTCGAGATTGAGCACCCGCCGGTCGTCGCTCGCCCGCGACCGCGTGACCCAGCCATTCTGCTCCATCGCGTCGACCAACCGTGTCGTCGCACCCTTGTCGTGCGAAAGATCGCGCGCGACATCGGCACACGTCGTCGCCCGGCCTGCGAGGATGGACATGAGCGCGGACCATTGCGTCCCGGACAGCCCCTCCGCCGCGAACACCGGCTCGATCAGGCTCTGCCCGATCTGATGGATCCGCCGCGCGAGATACCCAAGCGAGCAGTCCGGTCCGAATTCCGATTTTGTGTAGAACGCCATATCGTTGCCATGGCAATCATTGCCCAGGCAGTCAATTGCGCGTTTCGCAAGCGCCATGATGGGACCACGCAAGTCCTGGCGTCGACCCGCGCCCACCGGTCACAGGCCGGTTTACGTTTCAGCCTTAGCCAAGCGCCCGTTCGAAATTACAGCCCCAGTCGGAAACTATAGCCAATCCTGTCGCAAGGACACGGCACAAATCGTGTCGCGACAATTAGCTTAGATGTCGCGCGCACACTTTCGATCGAGTTCATCGAGGCATTGGGCAAGCAACGCGCCAACGAGATGATCCAGTCGCTCGTCGGCGATCAGCAACGCTCGCGCAATCGCTTCCCGCAACGCCCCCGAATCCTCATACTCGACTGCCATGCCTCGTGTTCGCGAGTACGGCACGCTCACGCAAGTCAAAAAGTTAAAACGCTATATCCTAATGCATATTAGAAAATCTCCGCTCACCTTTTGCTGTGGAATCGTGCTTTGACGATGGCTACCATTTGGCATGGCAAACGAACCCGAATCGGGACACGATCAGTCGGCACGCACCGCGGAAAATCTCATCCGCGTACGAGGGCTGCGCTCCGAGATCTTTCCTAGCGAGATCTTCGACGAACACGCCTGGAATATGATGCTGCGCCTGTTCGTCGCGCAGGCAAAGGGTGAAGACGTGTCCGAAAGCGACCTCATCGCGGCAACCGGGACGCCGCCGGGCGTTGGGCAGCGATGGCTGGCGCACCTTGCCACCGATGGCCAGATCGAACCCTATGCGGACGGTGACGCCATCGCCCTGACGCCGTCGGCGCTGGACCGCATGGAGGGCTTCCTCCGCGACGCGAGCGCCATCCACAAGACCGACGGCCCCAGCTGAGCCCCTCGTTCAACTGCGGCGCCGCGACCACGCCGCGGGGGATGAAGATTAGAGCCTTGCACACGCACCGGTGCCCTTCCCCGATGCGCTCCCCCTTGCTAAGGCCCCTCCGGTAACAGCATTTTTCGCTCGGTCCCCGACGCGCCCGCGTGGCCTATACGGCTGCTTTCCCCTCGGCGCCCGGCGGCCCGACGCCCACGGGAAGGACCCCTATGACTGCCATCGGCCAGGACACCCTCAAGACCCGCACCAGCCTCTCCACCGGCGGCAAGTCGTACGACTATTACAGCCTCGCCAAGGCGTCGGAACAGCTCGGCGACATCAGCCGCCTGCCCTTCTCGATGAAGGTCCTTCTCGAGAACCTGCTGCGCTTCGAGGACGGCGTGACCGTCACGCGCGAGGACATCCAGGCGATCGTCGACTGGCAGAAGGAGCGTCGCAGCGACCGCGAGATCCAGTATCGCCCCGCCCGCGTGCTGATGCAGGACTTCACCGGTGTCCCTTGCGTGGTCGATCTCGCCGCGATGCGCGATGCGATGACCAAGCTCGGCGGCAACCCCGAGAAGATCAACCCACAGGTCCCCGTCCACCTCGTCATCGATCACTCGGTCATGGTCGACGAGTTCGGCACCCCGCAGGCTTTCCACGACAACGTCGACCTCGAATATGAGCGCAACATCGAGCGCTACGAGTTCCTTAAGTGGGGCAGCAAGGCGCTCGACAATTTCCAGGTCGTCCCCCCCGGCACCGGCATCTGCCACCAGGTGAACCTCGAATATATCGGCCAGGCCGTCTGGTCGTCGGCTAGCTCGGGTGACCACGGCGACGGCACCATGATCGCGTATCCGGACACGCTGGTCGGCACCGACAGCCACACGACGATGATCAACGGTCTCGGCGTGCTCGGCTGGGGCGTCGGCGGGATCGAGGCCGAGGCTGCGATGCTCGGCCAGCCCGTGTCGATGCTCATCCCCGAAGTCGTCGGCTTCAAGCTGCTCGGCAAGCTGAACGAGGGCATCACCGCCACCGATCTCGTGCTCACCGTCACGCAGATGCTGCGCGCCAAGGGCGTGGTCGGCCGCTTCGTCGAGTTCTTCGGCCCCGGCCTGTCGTCGATGACGCTCGCCGATCGTGCGACGATCGCCAACATGGCGCCTGAGTACGGCGCGACCTGCGGCTTCTTCCCGATCGACGGCAAGACGCTCGATTACATGCGCCTCACCGCGCGGTCTGACGAGAATGTCGAGCTGGTCGAGGCCTATGCCAAGGCCAACGGCTTCTGGCGCGACGAGAACGCGGAAGACCCCGTCTTCACCGACACGCTCGAACTCGACATGGGCACCGTCGTCGCGTCGCTCGCCGGCCCCAAGCGCCCGCAGGACCGCGTCAGCCTCAACAAGGTCGACGAGGTGTTCAACAGCGACCTCCACAAGCTGTACCACAAGGAGCAGGCCGCACGCGTCGCCGTCGAAGGCCGCGAGCATGACATCGGCGACGGCGACGTCGTGATCGCCGCGATCACCAGCTGCACCAACACCTCGAACCCGTCGGTGCTGGTCGCCGCAGGGCTCGTCGCGCGCAAGGCGAACGCACTCGGCCTCAAGTCGAAGCCGTGGGTGAAGACCTCGCTCGCCCCCGGTTCGCAGGTCGTCACCGACTATCTCGACAAGGCCGGCCTCACCGCCGACCTTAACGCGCTCGGCTTCAACCTCGTCGGTTACGGCTGCACCACCTGCATCGGCAACTCGGGGCCGCTGGCACCCGCGATCTCGGCCGCGATCAACGAGAACGACCTCGTCGCCGCATCGGTGCTCTCGGGCAACCGCAACTTCGAAGGCCGCGTGTCGCCCGACGTCCGCGCCAACTTCCTTGCCTCGCCTCCGCTCGTGGTCGCCTATGCGATCAAGGGCACGGTCACGACCGACATGATCGAGACGCCGCTGGGCCAGGGGTCGGACGGCCAGGACGTGTATCTGCGCGATATCTGGCCGACCAACGAGGAAGTCCGCACGACGATGGACGCCAACATCGACGCCGGCATGTTCGGCGCGCGCTACGGCGACGTCTATGCGGGCGACGCCAAGTGGCGCGAGATCGACGTCACCGGCTCGGACACGTACCAGTGGCGTGCGGGTTCGACCTATGTCGCCAACCCGCCCTACTTCGACGGCCTGTCGATGACCCCCGCCCCCGTGCAGGACATCATCGACGCCAAGCCGCTCGCGATCCTCGGCGATTCGATCACCACCGATCACATCTCGCCGGCCGGTTCGATCAAGGCGGATTCGCCCGCAGGCCGCTTCCTGCAGGAGCACCAGGTCAGCAAGGCGGACTTCAACAGCTATGGCGCACGCCGCGGCAACCATGACGTGATGATGCGCGGCACGTTTGCCAACATCCGCATCAAGAACGAGATGGTCCCCGGCATCGAGGGCGGCATGTCGAAGTACGACGGCGAGGTCATGGCGATCTACGACGCCGCGATGCGCTTCAAGCAGGACGGCACGCCGCTCGTCATCGTCGCCGGCAAGGAATACGGCACCGGCTCGTCGCGCGACTGGGCGGCGAAGGGCACGAACCTGCTCGGCGTCCGCGCCGTCATCACCGAGAGCTTCGAGCGCATCCATCGCTCGAACCTGGTCGGCATGGGCGTGCTGCCGTTGCAGTTCGCCGAAGGGACCGATCGCAAGACGCTTGGTCTGGATGGCTCGGAGACGTTCACGATCCTCGACGTCGCGAGCATCCGCCCTCGCCAGGACGTCACCGTGAAGATGACCCGCGCCGACGGCACCAGCGAGACGTTCCAGACCAAGTGCCGGATCGATACCGTCAACGAACTGGAATATTTCCTCAACGGCGGCATCCTCCACTACGTCCTGCGCAAGCTGGCCGCGTAAGACGCCCCACGATCCTCCCCCGCAAGGGGGAGGTGGCGCCGTAGGCGACGGAGGGGGAGGACACCGGAACAGAGGTTTCCCTTACCTCCCCCTCCGTCAGGCAAGCGCCTGCCACCTTCCCCTGACGGGGGAGGATCGATAGGCTTCCAAAATCTCAGGTTATTGTCGCGCGTTTAACGCCGCGATTCCGCACGCTCCCGAACACAAAAAGGCGGGGCGATCGCTGGGATCGCCCCGTAGTTCAGGGAGAAGACCGGGACAGGGGAGACCCGGTCACGTCGCCGTCCACAGGGGGAGAGGGAGCGGCGACGCACCCTCCTTCCTCCCAATATGTTGCAGAGATGTGTCAAACACGGCGAATGACGAACTATTCACCTAACGAAGCTTAAATCCAAATCCTCCCCTGAAAAGGGAGGTGGCAGCGCAAAGTGCTGACGGAGGGGTGACCCGCTCTCGATAGCGCGATACCCCTCCGTCGCTTCGCGCCACCCCCCCTTGCAGGGGAGGACCACAGTTCAGACTGAAATCGCCCGCCCCGCCACGGCATCCAGCTTCGCCACCAACGCCAGATCCCGAGCACCCCGCGCCGTAATGATCGCGCTATCCAGGCACGTATCGATCGGCGAAGCCCCCCGCTCCACCGGCAACGCGCGCAGCAACGCCATCACCATCGCCCGAGCCTTCGCCGCATTCGCACCAAGCTGCGCCACGACCTGCGTCACATCGACGCCCGCCTCCTCCTCGCGCCAGCAATCGTAATCCGTCACCATCCCGACCAGCGCGTAGGGAAGCTCCGCCTCCCGCGCGAGCTTCGCCTCGGGCATCGCGGTCATCCCGATCACGTCGCACCCCCATTGCCGGTACAGCAGGCTCTCCGCACGCGTCGAGAATTGCGGACCTTCCATCGCGAGATACGTGCCGCGATCGTCGACCTGCGCACCCGCCTCACGCGTGGCATCGGCAGCATAACGCGAAAGGCGCGGACAAACCGGGTCCGCCATCGACACATGCGCGACGAGGCCGGTGCCGAAGAAGCTCGACGGCCGCCCCTTGGTGCGATCGATGAACTGGTCGACCACGGTGAAACTCCCCGGCGGCCGCTGCTCGACCAGCGATCCGACCGACGACACCGCCAGCACGTCCGTCACGCCGAGCCGCTTCAACGCATCGATATTCGCCCGCCCGTTAAGTTCGGAGGGGGAGATGCGGTGGCCTCGGCCATGCCTCGGCAGGAACGCGACGCCGACATGCCCGATGCGGCCGGTGTAGATCGCGTCCGATGGCTCGCCCCACGGCGTCTCGACCGTCTGCCAGCGGCCATCCTCGATACCGTCGACCGCGTACAGCCCCGACCCGCCGATGATGCCGATCGTCCAGCCGCTCACTTGGCGAGCGCCCTCGGCCGCGCGTAGACAAAGTAGATCGCGAGACCGAGCAGGTTCCATAATCCGAAATAGAGCTGCGTCTTCGAAGGCAGGCTGAAGAACAGGTACAGGCAGCCGAGGATACCGATCGCCCCGACCAGCGTCGCAGCCGGTGCCCGGAACGTCCGCACCGCATCGGGCGCACGGCGACGCATCACCAGCATGCACGCGCAGACCGCAACGAACGCCGCCAGCGTACCAGCATTGGCAAGCGCCGCGATCTCGGCGAGCGGCAACAGCCCCGCGATGACCGCAACGATCGCCGCAGTGATCCAGGTGATCCGCACTGGAGCACCGCGCTTCGAAACCTTGGCGAGGCTCAACGGGAGCAACCCGTCACGCGCCATGGTGAAGAAGATCCGGCTCTGCCCGAACAGGAACGCGAGCAGCACCGTCGGCAATGCGATAACGGCGGACGCACCGAGGAAGGTGGCGAACCCCGGCCGGCCAATCTCGCGCAGGATCAGCGCGAGCGGCTCGGCGCTGCCGGCGAACTTGGTGTAGGACAGTGCGCCGACCGCAGCGACCGCGACGAGGATGTAGATCGCGATGCACGCGACCATCGACCCGACGATGCCGATCGCGAGATCGCGGCCTGGGTTCTTGGTTTCCTCCGCCGCCGTGGAGATCGCATCGAAGCCGTAGAAGGCAAAGAAGATGATCGCCGCCGCCGCCATCACGCCGCGCTCGGCGCCGTCGGGCTGGACGGCCTTGGGGAAGCCGTAGGGCATGAACGGGTGGAGGTTGGCGCTGTTGAAATAGTGCAGCGCGATGAACACGAACACGGTCAGGGCGATCATCTTCACGCCGACCAAAACCGCGTTCAACGTCGCACTCTCGCGCGTACCGAACGACAGTACGCCCGCCACGACCGCGATGATGAAGATTGCCGGCACGTTGAGAATGCCGCCAAGCTCCGGGCTGAGCGTCAACGCCTCCGGAAACCGGAATGCCCCACGCAGCAACGGCGCTGCGTACCCCGACCAGCCAACCGCGACGGTCGACACTACGAGGGAGTATTCGAGGATCAGCGACCAGCCGATCACCCACGCGATCAGCTCGCCGAGCACGACATAGCTATAGGTGTACGCGCTCCCCGACGCCGGGATCATCGTCGCCATCTCGGCATAGGCGAGCGCCGCGCAGGCACAGATCCCGCCGGCAATGACGAAGGACAGGATCACGGCCGGCCCGGCGAGCCCTGCACCCACGCCGATCAGCGTCAGGATGCCCGTGCCGACGATCCCGCCGACTCCCATCGCCACCAGATGCGGCCACGACAGCGTCCGCGCGAGCTGGTGCTCGGGCGGCTGCTCGGTGACGATTTTTCGGCGAAACAAACTAGCCACGGATATCCCCTCTTCTTTGGCGAGGGGAGTGGCACAGGACGGGAGCGGGGGGCAAGGCCAGCAGCCGATCGCCTACCTCAGCGAAAATATCCTCCCCGGCGGAGGCCGGGGTCCAGTTGGCAAGGTGATCGTGACGATGCGCGGCGCTACGTCGGCGGCGTCACCCAACTGGGCCCCGGCCTTCGCCGGGGTGTTAGAAGGGCTCGCAACAATAGAACGGCGGGGCGCTCCTCCTTGTTCTCCCGCGAAGGCGGGAGCCCAGTCTGTGTCCCCGCCCTCGCGGGGACACAAGCTATCTGATGCCGGAATTCAAACGGTAAAACTCTCGCCACACCCGCAAGCACCCTTGGCGTTGGGATTCTGGAACACGAAGCCCGCGGTAAAGTCGTCCTCGACCCAGTCCATCGTCGACCCAATCAGATACAAAATCGACCCGCCATCGACGAACAAAGTCCCCCCCGGCGTGTCAATCCGCTCGTCGAAAGGCTTGGCCTCAGTCACGTAATCCACCGAATAGGCCAATCCCGAACACCCACGCTTCGGCGTCGACAGCTTCACCCCGATAGCGTCCTCCGGAGCCCGAGCCATCAGGTCGGCGATCCGCGAATGCGCCGTCTCCGTGAGGTTCAGCGCCGCCGGCCGTGCTCGCAATGTCGTCGCCATGTCTTCTTCCTTCCCCCCTCCCGTAAGCGGGAGGGGCCGGGGGTGGGCTCCCGGCCAGCCACTCATAACCGTCGTTCGCGAGGTGAGCGCGTGCCCACCCCCTGCCCCCTCCCGCATGCGGGAGGGGAAAACTCAGAGCATGCCAAGCTCGAGCTTAGCCTCGTCCGACATCTTCTGCGGATCCCAAGGTGGATCCCAGACCAGGTTCACTTCCGCGAAACCAACCCCCGGCACCGACCCGACGCGCATCTCTACCTCCGCCGGCATCGACTCCGCGACAGGACAGTTCGGCGTGGTCAGCGTCATCGCCACCACCGCATGCCCGTCCTCGGTCACCTCGACGCCGTAGATCAGCCCCAGGTCATAGATGTTCACCGGGATCTCGGGATCATAGATCTCCTTCAGCGCATCGATGATCGCATCGTACACCGCGCCTCCGGGCTCGCCAGGCGAGTCCACCTGCGGCTTCTGCGCCAGGAACCCGGCGAGATAATCGCGCTTCCGCTCCGCGTCGGAGTCCGTCTCCATGACGACGCGCGCCTTAGGCGGCGATGCGACCGCATCCACTTCCTCGATCTCGAACCGATCGCTCATTTGAAGATCCTCGTTACTCGCTCGATACCGCGCACCAGCGCCTCGACGTCCGCCGGCCCGTTATACACGCCGAAACTCGCGCGTGCCGTCGCCTCGACGCCCAGCGCCTCCATCAACGGCTGCGCGCAGTGATGACCGGCACGGATCGCGACGCGCTCCTCGTCCAATATGGTGCCGATGTCGTGCGGATGAACCCCCTCAATCGTGAAGCTCACGATCCCCGCCGAGTCCGCCGGGCCATAGAGGCGCACCGAATTGATCCCCGACAGCGCCTCGCGCGTCGCGGTCACCAGCGCGGTCTCATGCGCGTGGATCGCGTCTAGGCCAATGCTCTCGACATAGTCGATCGCCGCATGCAGCCCGAGCGCGCCGACGATATGCGGCGTTCCCGCCTCGAACCGTCCCGGCGGCGGCGCGTAGGTGGTCTTCGCGAACGACACCTTGTCGATCATCGACCCGCCACCCTGATACGGCGGCATCGCGTCGAGCAATTCAGGCTTGGCCCAAAGCACGCCGACCCCGGTCGGGCCGTACAGCTTATGCCCGGAGAACACGTAGAAATCACAGCCGATCGCCTTCACATCGACCGTGATCCGCGGCACCGACTGGCACCCGTCGAGCAGAATCTTCGCCCCGACCGAATGCGCGATCTCGGTCGCGCGCTTCGCATCGAGCACCGAGCCGAGCACGTTCGAGACATGCCCGAGCGCGACCAGCTTGTGTGCCGGCGTGATCATCCGCTCCATCGCGTCGAGGTCGATGCGGTGGTCGGGCGTCAGCGCCAAAACATCGATCGCGACGCCGCGCGCTTCCGCGACCATCTGCCAAGGCACGATGTTCGAGTGATGCTCGAGCATGGAGAGCAGGATGCGGTCGCCCGCCTTCAACTGCGTCCCGGCCCAGCACGTCGCTACCAAATTGATAGCCTCGGTAGCACCGCGCACGAACACGATCTCGTCCGACGATCCCGCGCCGATGAACCGCGCCACGGCCTTACGCGCCGCTTCATAGGCGACCGTCATGTCCGCCGAACGTTGGTACACGCCACGGTGCACCGTCGCGTAGGTCTCGCCATAAGCGCGAGTGATCGCGTCGACCACGACCTGCGGCTTCTGCGCAGTCGCGGCAGTATCGAGATACGCCCAGCCTTCGGGAATCGCCGGGAAATCCGACAGGCGGTCGAGCGCATCCTCCCCGGCACGGGGAGGGGGACCGCGACGCGCAGCGGCGGGGTGGAGGGGGGCTTCCACAGGCGTTACGCCCAGTGGAGAGCCCCCTCCACCAGCTGCGCTGGTCCCCCTCCCCGTGCCGGGGAGGATTTCTATCCCGTCATTCACAACGCCCGCTCCAGCCACGCGTCCGCGTCCGCCACGAAAGCCTCGCGCACCGTCTCGTCCGCGATCTGCACGAACGCATCGCCGACGAACGCGCGCGTCAGCAGCGCCTGCGCCTTGGCATGCGGGATTCCGCGGCTCTGCATGTAGAACAGCGCGCGCTGGTCGAGTTCGCCGACCGTCGCACCGTGCGCGCACTTCACGTCGTCCGCGAAGATTTCCAGCTCGGGCTTCAGGTTCACCGTCGCGGTGCGCTGCAACAACAGCCCGCGCAAAGACTGCACCCCGTCGGTCTTCTGCGCATCGCGCGCCACCTCGACCCGCGCCGCAAGGCTCGCGGTCGACTTGTCCGCCGCGACCGCACGCCAGATCTGCTTGCTCTGCCCGTTCAGCGCCGCATGCCGCACCGACACCGCGCACTCCTGCCGCTGGTCGTTCCGCGTCAGCAATGCGCCGCCATATTCGGCGAACGCATCGTCACCCGTCACCGTGATCGACCCATCGATCCGCGTCCCGGCATCCCCCGCGCCCAACACAGTGACGATCAGGCTCGCCTCCGCACCGATCTCGGCCTCGTCGCGCAACGACACAAAACCACCGGCCTGAAGCAACCGCACGGCCCGCGTAAGTTTCGCACCCTTGCCAAGCATCATCCGCGTCGACCGGTTCGACCAGCCGGTCCCGACATACGTCTCGACCACCGACGCACTCGCGCCATCAGCCAGCACGATCTCGGCCGGAAGCTGGTTCTCACCACCGGTCGCGATGTGGACGATCTGGATCAGTTCGGCCGTCGCATCCGCGTCGACGCGCAAAGACCAGCCCAGGCCGGTCGTCCGACGCCCAAGCGCGTGCGATCCGCCACCGATCGGTACGATCGAGACATGCCGCAGATCGCTGCGCTCCTCGTCGAGCACGCCATCGACGAACACCGCCCGCGCACCCGGCAAATCCAGAAACCACTCGCCGGCATCCAGCGCAACGCCGCGCGGCAGTTCAGCCGCCGCCGCAATCGCCGCCGGATCACCCCAGCGCCAGGACTCTTCACGCGTCGAAGGAAGTTCGGCCCTCAAATCCTCCCCGGCACGGGGAGGGGGACCACGACGCGTAGCGGCGGGGTGGAGGGGGGCTTCCACAGACGCTACGTCCAGCGGAGAACCCCCTCCACCAGCTTCGCTGGTCCCCCTCCCCGTACCGGGGAGGATTTGCGACAGGCTACTCACGCGGCGATCCCCACATAGCCTTCGCTCTCAAGCTGCTTGGCGAGGTCCTTGCCGCCCGAGCGGACGATCTTGCCGTCCGCCAGCACGTGGACGAAGTCCGGCTCCACGTAATCGAGCAACCGCTGGTAATGCGTGATCAGCAGCACCGCCTTGTCGGGCGCGCGCATGATGCGGTTGATGCCGTCGCCGACGACGCGCAACGCATCGATGTCGAGCCCCGAATCGGTCTCGTCGAGGATCGCGAACTTCGGGTTGACGATGCCCATCTGGACCATCTCGTTACGCTTCTTCTCGCCGCCCGAAAAGCCGACGTTCACCGGCCGCTTGAGCATGTCGTAATCCATGCCGAGCAGATCCGCCTGCCCGCGCGCGAGCTTGAGGAACTCGCCCCCCGACAACGGCTTCTCGTCACGCGTCGCGCGCTGCGCGTTGAGCGCCTCACGGAGGAACTGGACGTTCGACACGCCGGGAATCTCGACCGGATACTGGAAACCGAGGAACACCCCCGCCGCGGCACGCTCGTGCGCCTCCAGTTCGAGCAGGTCGACGCCGTCGAACGTCACCGAGCCCGCCGTGACCTCATAGCCGGGCCGTCCGCCGAGCACATAGCCCAGCGTCGACTTGCCCGCCCCGTTCGGCCCCATGATCGCGTGCACCTCGCCCGCGTTCACTTCGAGCGACAGGCCCTTGAGGATTTCCTTGCCGTCGATCTCGGCGTGGAGGTTTTCAATTTTCAGCATTTTTATTTCCGAGTTTTGCAGCAAATTTATCAAGATCGCCGACGACAATTTGCAAGGCACGCCTAGCCTTGGCGAGCGGCACTCCCTGCTCCGCAGCCACTTCGGCCAATGCGGTTTCGGGCAATGAACCTTCAGACACCAACGTTCTGAACGTATCCATCATCTTGCGATACTGAGCCTCCGAAGTGGTCACCCGACCGACCCCTCAAGGCTGATCCCCAGCAGCTTCTGCGCTTCCACCGCGAACTCCATCGGCAACTGCTGCAGCACCTCCCGCGCAAAGCCATTCACGATCAGCGCGACCGCCGCCTCCTGGTCCAGCCCGCGCGACATCGCGTAGAACAGCTGGTCCTCGGAGATCTTCGACGTCGTCGCCTCGTGCTCGATCTGCGCGGACGGGTTGCGGACCTCGATATACGGCACGGTATGCGCGCCGCACTGGTCGCCGAGCAGCAGGCTGTCGCACTGCGTGAAGTTCCGCACGCCCTCCGCGGTCGGCGCGACGCGCACCAGCCCGCGGTACGTGTTGTCCGAACGCCCGGCCGAAATCCCCTTCGACACGATCGTCGAGCGCGTGTTCTTGCCGAGGTGGATCATCTTCGTGCCGGTATCGGCCTGCTGGCGATTGTTCGTCACCGCAACCGAATAGAACTCGCCGACCGAGCCATCACCGAGCAGCACGCACGACGGGTATTTCCACGTGATCGCGCTACCGGTCTCGACCTGGGTCCAGCTGACCTTCGAGTTCTTGCCCTGGCACAGCGCGCGCTTGGTGACGAAGTTATAGATCCCGCCGACGCCGTTCTCGTCGCCCGGATACCAGTTCTGCACGGTCGAATATTTGATCTCGGCATCGTCGAGCACGACCAATTCGACCACGGCGGCATGCAACTGGTTCTCGTCGCGCATCGGCGCGGTGCAGCCTTCGAGATACGAGACGTACGATCCCTTGTCCGCCACGATCAGCGTGCGCTCGAACTGCCCGGTATTCTCGGCGTTGATGCGGAAATACGTCGACAGCTCCATCGGGCAGCGCACGCCCTCGGGGATGTAGACGAACGTGCCGTCGGAGAAGACAGCCGAGTTCAGCGTCGCGAAATAGTTATCGCGCTGCGGCACGACCTTGCCGAGCCATTTCCGGACGAGCTCGGGATATTCCTTGATCGCCTCGGAGATCGAGCGGAAGATCACGCCCGCGGCCTCCAGTTCCTTGCGGAACGTGGTCGCGACCGAGACGCTGTCGAACACCGCATCCACCGCGACGCGACGCTTGGGCGTGCCGTCCTCGTTCAACGGATCCTCGACCACGCCGGCCAGCATCTTCTGCTCGCCGATCGGAATGCCGAGCTTCTCGTAGACGCGCAGAATCTCCGGATCGACCTCGTCGAGCGACCCGAGCTTCGGCTTCGCCTTGGGCTCCGCGTAATAATACGCGTCCTGGTAATCGATCGGGGGGACGTTGAGCTTCGACCAGTCGGGCGCCTCCATCGTCTGCCACAACGCGAACGCCTTCAGCCGCCAGTCGAGCATCCACTGCGGCTCGCCCTTCTTGGCGGAAATGAAGCGCACCGTGTCTTCCGACAGACCCTTGGGCGCGAATTCCTGTTCGATGTCCGAGGAGAAACCCCACTCGTACGTCTTGTTCGCGGCGGCGTAGGCCTCTGCGTTCCGGGTAGCCATTATCTGTCCTCGGCCGCAAAGCGGCTCTCTAAAATCTCCGCGTCTCCGCGTCTCCGCGTGAACAAAACTGATTCACGCGAAGACGCGGAGACGCGGAGGAAAAGGTGAAGCGCTGCGCGCGATGTGTTCTTCATGCGGGCACCTGCGAAAGAGGGGCCTGCGAAAGGCTGGCGAGCGACACGCCGGCTAGCGCACCGCGGACCGCGCCGTTGACGGCGTTCCAGTGCGGTTTCACCTTGCACGTCTGCTCGACGCAGCAATCCTGCGATGCGCCATCGACACACGACGTCAGCGCGATCGGACCTTCGACCGCCTCGATGATGTCGGCGAGCGAGATCATCGCGGGCGGACGCGACAGGCGGAAGCCGCCGCCGGTGCCGCGCGTGCTCTCGATCAGGCCCGCGGCGGACAGTCGGCTTACCAGCTTCTGCACGGTCGGCAGCGGCACGCCGGTCTCCTCGGCGAGCAGCGTCGCGTTCAGCCGCGCGATACCGCCGCAATGACGCGCCGCGGCGCTCATCATTACGACCGCATAGTCAGCTAGGCTGGAAAGACGCATGGTGGCTTCGTAGTCCAATCGGACCGAAATGATCCGATTGGTCAAATGGGCTTTGTGCAGTGCATCGTCAACCCGGCCAGGGGTGCTAACGACTCGCAACTGGAGGCGCGGTTTTGTGCATCGCACACGACCCGAAGCTTGACTTCCCCCCTCCCTGGAAGGGAGGGGCCGGGGGTGGGTTGGCCAGTTGGCGATTGCAGCACGCACCCCACACCGACCCACCCCCAACCCCTCCCTTCCAGGGATGGGAGCAAGGACGACGCGCATGGCCTTCTACCACCCGATCCTGTTCCGCCTCGACGCCGAGCGCGCGCATACCCTCACCATCGCCGCGCTCGCCGCCTGGGGGAAGGCCGGCACGCCACTCGCCCCCAGCGTACCACGGCTCGCAACGACCGTGGCGGGGATCGCCTTCCCCAACCCGATCGGCTTGGCGGCAGGCGTCGACAAGGACGGCCACGCGATCGACGGCTTCTTCGGGTTGGGCTTCGGCAGCGTCGAGATCGGCACCCTCACCCCTCTCGCGCAGCCCGGCAACCCCAAGCCCCGCATCTTCCGCCTCCCCGAAGACCGTGCGGTGATCAACCGTTTGGGCTTCAACAATGGCGGCCTCAATGGCGCGCTTCCCCGGGCACAGAGCGCAAAGAGGAACGGTGTTCTCGGAATCAACGTCGGCGCGAACAAGGACGCGACCGATCGCACCGCCGACTACGTCCACGGCATCACCCGCGCAGCACCCCACGCCGACTACATCACCATCAACATCAGCTCCCCCAACACCCCCGGCCTGCGCGACCTCCAGCACGGCGCCGCACTGCGCGACCTCCTCGCCGCCTGCACCGTCGCCAAGGGCACCACGCCGATCTTCCTCAAGGTCGCCCCAGACCTCGAACCCGCCGACATAGACGACATAGCCCGCGCCGCACTCGACAACCGCATCGACGCGCTGATCGTCAACAACACGACGATCTCCCGCCCCGCCCTGCGCTCGGCCAACGCCAAGGAAACCGGAGGCCTCTCCGGAGCTCCCCTCGCCCCCCTGGCCCGCCAACGCCTGTCGGACTTCCGCAAGGCGACCGGCGCAGCGATCCCGCTGATCTCGGTCGGGGGTGTGAACAATGGCGCCGAAGCCTATGCCCGCCTCCGCGCCGGCGCGAGCCTCGTCCAGCTCTACACCGCGCTGGTCTACGAAGGCCCCGGCCTCCCCGCCCGCATCCTCCGCGAACTGGACGCGCTGCTGACCCGCGACGGCTTCGCCACGGTCGCCGACGCGGTGGGTGTGGACGCCTAACGATCCTCCCCCGCCAGGGGGAGGTGGCTGGCACTTGCCAGACGGAGGGGGAGGTAAGGGACAACCTGTGTTCCGTGTCCTCCCCCTCCGTCGCCTTCGGCGCCACCTCCCCCTTGCAGGGGAGGATCGCGAGGTGGATCGGCGAGACGGGTTGCCTAGTATTCGAACCACGCTAGGCTCGCGCTCGATGAAGACCTCACTCCTAGCGCTCGCCCTCCTCGTCCCCGCAGCCACCGTAGAGGCGCGCGAACCCGCCCCGGCCAAAGATCAGGGCATGGTCAGCGCCGCAGACCCCCGCGCCGCAGCTGCCGGCGTCGAAATCCTCCGAGCAGGCGGCAGCGCCACCGACTCCGCCATCGCCACGATGCTCGCGCTCAACGTCGTCGAACCACAAAGCTCGGGCATCGGCGGCGGCAGCTTCTGGATTTCCCACGCCGCGGGCGGCGGCCTCAGCACGATCGACGCGCGCGAGACCGCCCCCGCCGCCGCCGACGCACGCTGGTTCTACGCGCCCGACGGCACGCCGCTGAGCCACAGCGACGCAGTCCCCGGCGGTCGCAGCGTCGGCATCCCCGGCGCACTCCGCGGCATGGCGCTCGCGCACCGCGCCTCGGGCAAGCTCCCCTGGGCGCGACTGTTCGCCCCCGCGATCCGCCTCGCCACCAACGGTTTCCAGGCCTCCCCCCGCCTCGTCAACGGCATGACCGCCTATGGCGACCACATCACGCTCGAAACGCGCAAACTCTTCTCCGCCCCCGACGGCTCACCGGTCGCGATCGGCGCGGTCATCAAGAACCCGCAGCAAGCCGCCCTCCTCCACCGCATCGCCACCCAGGGCCCCGACAGCTTCTACGTCGGCCCACAGGCGCAAAAGATCGTCACCGCGGTCAACACCGCCGCACGCAACCCGTCGAAGATGACGCTTGGCGATCTCGCCAGCTACGACGCAAAGTCGCGGCCGCCGGTGTGCATCAAATACCGCGTCTACCGTGTGTGCGGGATGGGCCCGCCCTCGTCCGGCGGCATCACCGTGCTGATGATCCTGAAGCAGCTCGAACGCTTCGACATGGGCAAACTCGGCAAGGACAGCGCGCAGGCCTGGCACCTGTTCGCCGAATCCTCGCGCCTCGCCTATGCCGACCGCGACCTCTACGTCGGCGATCCCGATTTCGTCCGCGTACCGGTGCAGGGCATGCTCGATACCAAGTATCTCGCGTCGCGCTCCGCACTGATCTCGCCGGCGAAGACGATGGCGAACGTCACCGCCGGCTCGCCTCCCGGAGCCCCCACGCGCACCAGCGCCCCGGTCAGCGAAGTCCCCGGCACCACCGACATCGCGACGGTCGACGCCCGCGGCAACGTCGTCGAGGTCACCACCACCGTAGAGGGCTATTTCGGCTCCGGCATCACCGTCGACGGGACCGTCCTCAACAACCAGCTCACCGACTTCGACATCGTCCCCGTCAAGGACGGCGCGCTCGTCGCCAACCGCGTCGAGGGTGGCAAGCGCCCGCGCAGCTCGATGTCTCCAACAATCGTCTACGGGCCCGACGGGAAAGTCCGCCTTGCGGTCGGCGCAGCCGGCGGCTCGACGATCATCGCGCAGGTGGCCAAGGCGATCATCGGCGTGGTCGACTGGAAACTGTCGGCACAGGACTCGATCGCACTCGGACTGCTTTATGCACCGGGGCATGTCGCCGCCGCCGAAAAGGGCACAGAGCGCGAGGCGATGGTCCCCGCGTTGCAGGCGCTAGGCGAGACCGTCCAGGTCGCGGCACTCGGCCTGAAGGCCAACGCGATCGAGCGCGTCGGCGGCAAGTGGGTGGGCGCCGCGGATCCCCGCAGCGAAGGTGTCGCTATAAGCCAGGACGGTAGCGTCACGAAGATTCAGCGCGTCGGCGTGCTCCAGCGCGCGCCTGAATAGGCGCAATCCGCCTCCTTGTTCTCCCGTGAAGGCGGGAGCCCAGTCTGGGTCCCCGCCTTCGCGGGGAAACAAGCTTGGAGCGTGACACCCCACCGGGCTATACTACCCCAAAGATCGAGCACCCCGCCAAGGCAAGCTCGCAGAGCAGTTCAGGAGAGACAATGGCCCGCCAGCTCGAACGCTTCCCGAACCTCGTCACGATGTTCTTCGCGCGCGCCGCAGAGAAAGGCGACGCGCCGTTCCTCTGGACCAAGACGAGCGGCACATGGGTCGCCACCAGCTGGGCCGAAGCGGCGCGGCAGGTAGCCAGCCTCGCCACCGCGCTAACCGCGATCGGCCTGAAGCGCGGCGACCGCGTCATGCTCGTCGCCGAGAACCGCCCCGAATGGTGCCTCAGCGACCTCGCGATCATGGCGGCGGGCTGCGTCACGGTGCCGACCTACGTCACCAACACCGAACGCGATCACCTCCACATCATCGAGAACGCCGGCGCCTGCGCGATCATCGTCTCGACCGCCAAGCTCGCCAAGACGCTGCTCCCCGCGGTCATCCGCTCGAACCAGGCGCACACGGTGATTGGGCTCGAGGACATGAAAGTCCCCGCCTCGGTCGACTTCCACAACTGGCACGCGCTGATCGCCGCGCACCCGACCGCGCCCGAGACCGCCGCCGCCCGCGCCGACTTCGAACGCGAAGACCTCGCCTGCATCATCTACACGAGCGGAACCGGCGGCGCACCGCGCGGCGTGATGCAGCACCACGGCGCGATCCTCCACAATTGCGCCGGTTGCGCGGCCGTGATCTCGGAGGATTTCGGCTGGGACGACGAGGTATTCCTCTCGTTCCTGCCGCTCAGCCACGCCTATGAACACACCGGCGGCCAGCACTTCCCGATCTCGCTCGGCGGACAGATCTACTACGCCGAAGGCCTGGAAAAGCTCGCCGCCAACATCGAGGAAACGCGCCCGACGATCATGTTCGTCGTCCCCCGCCTGTTCGAAGTCCTCCGCACGCGCATCTCGAAGACGATCGAGAAACAGGGCGGCGCCTCGGCGTATCTCCTGCGCCAAGCCCTCGACATCGGTAGCAAGCGCTACGCCGGTCGCCTCCGCCTGATCGACCGCCCGATGCAGGCGGCCGTCGCCACGCTCTTCAAACCGAAAATCTCGAAGAAGTTCGGCGGGCGGCTTAAGGCGATGATCTCGGGCGGCGCACCGCTCAATCCCGAGGTCGGCCTGTTCTTCGAGGCGCTCGGCCTCACCTTCCTGCAAGGCTACGGCCAGACCGAAGCCGCCCCCGTCATCTCGTGCAACCGCCCAAAGGCCGGTGTGCGGATGGACTCGGTCGGCCCCGCGCTGAAGGACACCGAAGTCCGGATCGCCGAGGACGGCGAGATCCTGGTGCGCGGCGAACTCGTCATGCACGGCTATTGGCGCAACGATGCCGAGACCGCGAAAGTGCTCAAGGAAGGCTGGCTCCACACCGGCGACATCGGCGAGATCGACGACCGCGGCCGGATCCGCATCACCGACCGCAAGAAGGACCTGATCATCAACGACAAGGGCGAAAACGTCGCCCCACAAAAGGTCGAGGGGATGCTCACGCTCCAGCCCGAGATCGCGCAGGCGATGATCGCCGGCGACAAGCGGCCCTATATGGTGGCGCTGATCGTGCCCGACCCGGAATGGACGCAGGAATGGTGCGCGGGCAACGGCGACGCGTGCAGCTTCGCGCGACTGGCGGAAAACAGCGAGTTCAGGACGGCGATCGGCCACGCGGTCGAGCGGGTGAATGCGGACCTGACGGTGACAGAGCGGGTGCGGCGGTTCGTGCTCGCGGATGGCCCGTTTACGATCGAGAACGAGCAGCTGACTCCCAGCCTGAAAATCCGCCGCCACGTCCTGAAACAGGCTTACGGCGAGCGGCTGGACGCCCTCTACAAATAACCCTCTCCCCTCAGGGGAGAGGGAGGGACCCGCGCGCCCTTGCGCGTGGGAGGGTGAGGGGCGTGAGGCTCGGAACGCCTCCGCCAAAGCCCCTCACCCTTCCGTCGTCAAGCGGCTCCTCCTTCCCTCTCCCCTGAAGGGAGAGGGGTCAAAGATCACTTCTTCGCGGGAGTCGCAGCCGGCACCACGGCCATCGTCCAATCCTTCTCCGGCCGCAGATACTTCGCCGCGGTCGCCTGCAACTCCACCGGCGTCGTCGCCACCAAGTCCGAAGCGATCCGCTGCGTCGCCGCGATCCGCCGCGGATCGAACGTCGCGCCGCCGAGCTGCTGCAACCAGAACTGGTTCCCGGTCGAGGCGCGCAGGATATACTGCCCCATCGGCTTCTTGATCCGGTCCAGCTCGTCCGCCGCGATCGGCGTCGACACCAGTTCCGCCGCGATCTGGCGCGCGATCTGGAAGAAGAACGACACCTTGTCCGGCGCGACCTGCCCGATCGCGACCATCCGCCCGCCGGTGTTCATGCCCACCGGCCACTGGCTCGACACGTTCGGGCTGTAGCTCGCCCCCGCCGCCTGCCGAAGCCGCTCGAACAACCGATCGCTGAACACCTGCGCCAGCACGTCGAGACGCCGCGCCTCGACGATATTGTCGATCCCGCCACCGGTCGGCCATGCGATCACCGCCGCCGCCTGGTTCTCAGGCCCGGTATGCGCACGCATCACCGGCGTCGCGTTGTGCGCGGGGAAGCCAACCGGCGCACCGACCGTCGACACCGCCGTCCGCGGCTTCATTGCCCCGAACGACTTCGCCACCGCGGCGATCGCATCCTCGGTCTTCACATCGCCGAAAATCGAGACCTCGATCGGTCCGGTCTTCAGGATCGGCTCCCAGAACGCGCGGAAGTCCTTCGCATTCAGCGCCTCGACGGTCGGCTTCGACGGCGTCCCCCAACGCGGATCGCCCGCGCGCAGCAGACCTTCGAGGTCCCGCGACAACACGCCGTCCGGCGACGAATCATACCCCGCGAACCCCGCCAGTGCAGCGACCCGCGCCCGCGCCACCGGCGCCGGATCCCACGCCGGGAACGCGAGTTTCGCCGCCATCAGCCGCAACTGATCCGAATAATCCGCAGGCGACGTGATCGCCCCGAGCGTGAACGCATCGTCGTCGATCCCGAAATCGAGCCCGATCCGACGCCCCGCGGTCAGCTGGTCGAGATCACCCTGGTCAAGCTTGCCGATCCCTCCGGCGACCAACGCGAGATCTCCGGCCCAGGCAGGCGTCGGCCGGTTCGACGGGATCGCGGTATAACCGCCGCCGAACCGCACGCGCACATACACGCGCCCGGTTTCGCCCGCGTTCGGGAACAGCAGCACACGCGTGCCGTTGGCGAAGTTCACCTGCTCCATGTCGAACGCGGCGATCTTCTCGCGGCTCGCGACGACGCCCGGCTTGCCGAGCGACGGCAGCTTCGAGAAGTCGACCGCAGCCTGCGCACGACGCTTGCCGGCCAGCCCCGAAACGTCCGCCTTCAACGCAGTCGCCAGCTTGTTCGCAGCCCCCGCATCAGGCGTCTGCGTATTCACGAGAGCGCGCGTCGTCCCCTCGAAGATCGCCTTGCTCGATGCCAGCAGCGTGGCGGGCGTAAACATGCCCTTCGCCTTGGCGTCCTGCAAAATCTTGTACGACGTCTCCGGCCCCGCAACAGTCTCGCGGATGTCCAGCGCGCCGACCATGTCGTCCGCCTGCTTCGACCCCGCCTCGACCCGTGCGGTCTCGACGCTGGTCCGCATGATCGTGTCGAAATCGGCGTATTCGCGGTCGACCTCGGCCTGGCTCGGCGCGTTGGTCTGCGCGTCGGCGATCACCGCGCGCACGTCCTTCAACGCCGCTTCCCAGTCGGTCCCGATCGGCACGATGTTGACGCTGGTCAGGTTCGCCGAGCGCGATACGTCGTCGATCGACACGCCCGCCTGGAGGAAGCTGCCGCCGGCACGCGCCCGCGTTTCGAGGCGTCGGCTGATCAGGCGGGTGGCCAGAACGTCGACCTCACGCCGCTGATTCATGATCGCGGTGTCGTCCTTATACTCCCACGGGCGGACGACGCCGAGCGTCACCACCGCCGGAATAGCCGGCTCGGCAATCGTCGCCGCCACCGGTGCCTTCGGATCGGGCTTGCCGAAATCGGGCGCAGGCACGACCGGGCCGATACCCTTCCAGTCCGCGAAGTTCTTGACGATCAGCCGCCCGAACAGCGCCGGATCCATGTCGCCCGAGATGATGACGACGGTGTTCTCCGGCCGATACCAGCGATCGTGGAACGCCTTCACGGTGGCGCCGGTCGCCGCCTCGAGCGTCTTGATGTTGCCGATCGGCGACCGATCCGCGAGCGGCTGCCCGGCGAAGAACGTCGCGCGGATCGCATCGCCGAACCGCACCTGCGGCCCTGGCTGCTCGCGCTGTTCCGCCAGCACGACCGGACGCTCGGCGGCGACCGAAGCGTCGGTGATGACCGGCTTCTCCATCATCCCCGACATGATCTTCAGGCTCTCGTCGAGCCCAGCTTCGGTCGCCGACGGTAGGTCGAGTTTGAACGTCGTCGAGGTCGGCGTCGTCTGCGCATTCGTATCCGAGCCGAAGGTCGCGCCGAACCGCTGCCACACCCGCTTCGCCTCGCCGTCCGGCACGTATTCCGAGCCACGGAACGACAGATGCTCGATGAAATGCGCGAAACCTCGCTCGCTGTCCGTCTCGTTCAGCGATCCCGCATCGATCCGCACGCGCACCGACACCTGGCCCGGCGGCACGCCGTTCTTGCGCACCGCGAACCGCATGCCGTTGGGCAACGTGCCGAACTTCCACTCCGGATCCCGCGTGAGATCGCTGCCCTTGTAGAGCCATGCGGTCGTATCGATCCCCGGCAGCTCGGGAAGCGTCGGCGCCTCCTTGGCGCCCTCCTTGGTGGGGGTGGACGCAGCCTGCTGCGTCGCCATCTGGCCGCTCGCGGGAATGGCGAGGCCGAGGATGACCGGGAGGAGGACGGGAGCGCGGTACAAGCGCGAAAAAGACACCATGGTTCACCTGTAGCGGTCGCGGGCGTCGCTCGCCAGTGCCGTGCCTCGGCGCGGAACCCGCGGTGCCATCATTTCGTCCAACACTGCCGGTATATCGTGCTCAAACAAAGGGATCGGCGCCATCGCGCGCCTGGATGCAGGATAGAGATGACGGTCGGAGCCGAACTGGGGCAGTCTTCATTGTGGCGGGATTCAGGCGAACCGGCAGCACGCCGCGGCGCCCGCATGCCTGATCTGAACGTGATCTCCGGTGCGCCCAAACCCGGCGCACCGATGGTCGCCGACGCCAACCGCCCATTGATCATCCGCGTCGGCAAGCACTTGCGTGGCGTGTTCGACCGCATGATCGCGTCGTCCTCGCTGGTCGCCAACGATCCGGTGCTCGACGTCCGCGACTTCGCCTGGACCGCAGGCCTGCGCGAGAACTGGGCCGCGATCCGCGACGAGGCCGTCCGCGTCGCCCTGCAAGGCGAGGCGTCGCCCAGCCTCGCGACGATCTCGCCCGATCACCGCTCGATCGCCGAGGTCGACAAATGGCGCTCGTTCTTCCTCTACGGCTACGGCTATCCGATCGAGGAGAGCCTAGCACGCTGCCCGCACACGGCGGCGGCGGTCGCGCGCATCCCCGGCCTCAACAGCGCGTTCTTCTCGATCCTCGCGCCCGGCACGCACATTCCCGAGCACCGCGGCGTGACCAAGGGCCTCATCACCTGCCACCTCGGCCTGATCGTGCCCCGCGACGGCGACGTCCGCATGCGCGTCCACGACCGCACCGTCCGCTGGGCCGAAGGCGAGACGCTCGTATTCGACGACACCTACCAGCACGAGGTGTGGAACGACACCAAAGGCACCCGTGTTGTGTTGCTAATCCAGTTCGAACGTCCCTTGCGCAACCCCGGCAAGTGGATCGCCGACCTGTTCCTGAGCGTCGTTCGCCGCTCCGCCTTCGTCCAGGACGCGGTCCGCAACATCGGCAGCTGGAACGCCGCGGTCAAACAGCTCGACGTCTGACGCGGTACGGGCCTTCGCGGTTCGGGCCTGTGCATTCGGGGCAACCCCGATTGTTCCGGGATCGCACCAAACCGGAGCGGTCTTTGCACGATGCCGTGCAGTTCGCTGCTACGCTCGCCTCGACAGAGGGAGTGGACATCGTGGGCAACGATCGTGCGACACCGAGGTACATCCTGACCATCGACGGTGGCGGGATCCGGGGACTCATCCCCGCACTGATCCTCGCCAATCTGGAAGAACGCGTCGGACGACCGCTCCACCGCTGTTTTGACCTGATCGCCGGCACGTCGACCGGCGGGATCATTGCCGCCGGGCTCACCGCGCCGAGCCAACGCGATCCGAAGACGGCAGCGTGTACCGCGCGCGATCTGGCCGATATGTATCGCAACGACGGCAAGCGGATATTTCCGCACGTGCTCGGGCTGTCGCAGCGCCTGCCGGGATTCCCGTACAGCGCCCGCCCCCTCGAAGAAATTCTCGCAAAGCGGATCGGTACGACCGCGACCACGCGCGACGCGCTGACCAACATCGTCATCCCGGCGTATGATCTGCTCGGGCGCGAGGCGGTCTTTATGGCCGGTGGCCCCGCATATAATGCCGCGATCGGGGACCCGCAGCGCGATTTCCCCTTGTATATTGCCGCGCGGGCGACCTCGGCGGCACCGACCTTCTTTCCCCCTGCCGCGATCGCCGCGACCGCGGCGGTCGGTGCGACCAAGGCCCAGCCCGCGCTTCTCCTCGTCGACGGCGGCGTCTTCGCGAACGACCCGACGATCGCGGCGATCACCGAGGCGCCCAAGCTCGGCTGGAACATCGGCGATCTTGAAATCCTGTCGCTGAGCACGGGCAGTTCCAACCGTCCGTTCAAATCTGCGGGCCACTGGTCGATCTTTGGCTGGGTCAATCCGTTCCGCCGCGTGCCGATCGTCTCCATCCTGATGCAGGCCGGCTCGAGCACGATCTCGTATCAGGCCGAGCGGCTGGTCGGTGCGGCACACTATGATCGCGCCGACATCACGCTGTCGCCCAATGGCGGCGGGCTCGACGATGCCGGCCCGGAGCATCTCGCCGAACTGACCACGCTGGCGGACGACTGGATCGTCGGCCACCCGGAAGTGCTCGACCGCTGGGCCGCCAAACTCAGCGCGAAACGCTAGTATCCGCCGCTCCAGCTCGCAGCCTGAAGCCGTCGCGGTCCGGGGTTTGAAGGATTCGGGGCAAGAGGGGTTTGGGGCGTGAGGGGTTTGCCCGGCAGCTGGCGCGATACGCTTGTCGCCGGAGCGGTGTCGCCGGAGCGGGCGGTCGCTTGCAGCAGCGGCAGCGCGGGCTCGGCGCCGGAAAGAAACGGTTTCCCGTTCCGCGCTTGATCCGCCGCCCCCGTCGGGCCACATGCCATCCATGCTGATCGAAACGGAATCCACCCCGAACCCCTCGACGTTGAAGTTCCTGCCGGGACGCACCGTCATGGATGCCGGCACACGCGACTTTGCCACCCCCGAGGAAGCGGAGACCAGTCCGCTGGCAGAGGCGATCTTCAATCTTGGCGACGTCACCGGCGTGTTCTTCGGCCGCGATTTCGTCTCGGTGACCGCGGGGCCGGGCGTCGCCTGGTCGGACCTCAAGCCCGACGTGCTTGCGATCCTGCTCGATCACTTCTCCGCCGCAATGCCGCTGTTCAAGCCTGCGCGCGCCGGCTTCTCGGTGCCGTCGGACGAGCCGGCGTTGTCCGATGATCCCGCTGACGCCGACATCGTCGCGCAGATCCGCGAGTTGATCGACACGCGCGTTCGTCCCGCAGTGGCGAACGACGGCGGCGACATCGTCTATCGTGGCTTCGACAAGGGCAAGGTCTTCCTCCAGCTCCAGGGCGCCTGCGCCGGCTGCCCGTCGTCGAGCGCCACTCTCAAGAACGGCATCGAGCAGCTGCTGAAATACTACGTCCCCGAAGTCACCGAAGTGAGAGCCGTCTGATGCGACTTGACGATACTGTGCTCGACGCCGTCTTCCGCGATGCCCGAAGCTACAATGGCTATACCGACGAAGCCGTAGCCGAATCGGAACTGCACGCGATCTGGGACCTGATGAAGTGGGGGCCGACCTCCGCCAACCAGCTCCCCGCACGTCTGATCTGGGTGGTCAGCGACGAGGCCAAGCAGAAGCTCGCCGACGCGTGCAGCGCGCAGAACCAGCCGAAGATACTGAACGCCCCCGTGTCGGTCATCATCGGCATGGACACCAATTTCCACGAGCATCTTCCCGAGCTGTTCCCGCACGCCGATGCGAAGTCGTGGTTCGACGGCAACGCCGAACTGCGCGAGGCCTCCGCGTTCCGCAACTCGACGTTGCAGGGCGCCTATTTCATCATCGCTGCGCGGATGCTCGGGCTCGATACCGGGCCGATGTCGGGCTTCGACGCGGGCAAGGTCGACGCAGCGTTCTTCCACGACACGCCCGCGGTGCGGACGAACTTCATCTCGACGCTCGGCCACGGCGATCCCGCGACGATCTACGCCCGCTCGCCCCGCCCCGACTTCGCGAAGTTCAACAGCATCGCTTGATAAATAGCCCTCTCCCCCTCGGGGAGAGGGTTGGGTGAGGGGCTGTTCCAGGCGACGCACTGCTTGGCTGCCCCTCACCCTAGCCCTCTCCCCGAGGGGGAGAGGGAATAAGACGTGCGCACTTTAGTCATCGAAACATCCACCACCGCCTGCTCGGTCGCCCTCCTCGAACACGGTGCCGTCATCGCCCGCGCGCACGAAGTCGTCGGCCGCGGCCACGCCGAGCGCCTGATCCCGATGATCGCGGAGCTCCCGGAAGGCGGCCGCGCCGACCGCATCATAGTCGATTGCGGCCCCGGCAGTTTCACCGGCGTCCGCGTCGGGATCGCCGCAGCCCGTGGCCTCGCGCTCGGCTGGGGCGCGGAAATTGCCGGTTTTTCCTCGCTTCCGCTCATCGCCGCCGCCGGTTTCGCCGAGCGACCAACCCACGATATTGCGGTGGTCATGGAAGGCGGGCATGGCGAGGTCTTCATGCAGGCCTTCTCCGCCGATCTGTCGCCGCGATCCGACATGGTATCGCTGAAGCCGGACGCCGCGCTCGCCGCGCTGGCGGGACAGCGCGCGGTCGGCAACGGCGTCCGCTGGTTGGCCGCGCTGGACGACAGCCTCGATCTTACCGAAGCACTCCCCGACGCGGCCTCCGCGATCCTGCTCCCCGCCTCGCTGACCGCGCTAGCGCCAAGCCCGATCTACGGCCGCGCGCCCGACGCCAAGCCGGCGGTCCCGAGATAATGGCAACGCGGCAAGCCACGACCCGCACCGTCACGCTCCGCACAGGCGACGCGCGCGATCTCGCGATCGTCGATGCGTTGATGACCGAGGCATTCGACCCACGTTACGGCGAGGCCTGGACGCGCAGCCAGTGCCTCGGCGTGCTCGCACTGACCGGCGTCCACCTCACGATCGCGTTCGTCGACGACTTCCCCGCCGGCTTCACGATGACCCGGTCGGTCGCCGACGAAGCCGAGTTGCTCCTGATCGCGGTCGCCCCGGACTATCGCCGTCGCGGCGTCGGCACCGCGCTGATCCGTGCCGCTATCGCCGACTGCTCCGACGGTAAAATCACGAAACTCCATCTCGAAGTCCGCGCCGGCAACGACGCGGTCAAGATGTACGCCACGCACGGCTTCACCAAGGTCGGCGAACGCCGCGCCTATTATCGCGGCAAGACCGGCGTCGCGTATGACGCACATACATATTCGAAAGATATCAACAGCTAAGGCTTATTGCGAGTCGGTATCCCTTTTCGCAACAGCGCGAACGCCCTACATGGGGCCCAACGAGGGAATGAACTATGCCGCGCAAGATCGATCTGGAAGCACTCTGCCAAGAGAAGGGGCTGCGCATCACCGAGCAGCGCCGTGTCATCGCACGCGTGCTGTCCGAAGCCGACGATCATCCCGACGTCGAGAAGGTGTATGAGCGCTCATCGGCGATCGATCCGGGCATCTCGATTGCGACGGTGTACCGCACCGTCCGGCTGTTCGAGGAAGCAGGGATCCTCGACCGTCATGATTTCGGCGACGGCCGTGCCCGCTACGAGCCTGCACCCGAGGCCCATCACGATCACCTGATCGACGTCGAGAGCGGCAAGGTCATCGAGTTCGTCGATCCCGAGCTCGAGCATTTGCAGAAGGCGATCGCAGAAAAGCTCGGCTTCCGGCTCGTCGACCACCGCATGGAACTCTACGGCGTATCGCTCGCCCGCAAGGACTGAACCGATCGACCGCGTCCGCTTTGGCGTGCGGTTGGCAGCGTTGCTGGTCGCGCTGGTCCTGGCGCTGCCGTTGCATGGCGCGTGGCGGCTGTTCGGGCAGAAGTCGCCTTGGCCGCCGCGGTTCCTGGGGCTGGTCGCTAGGATCGTCGGCGCCCGCGCGCGCGTGGCCGGCACCCCGCTTCGCCACGACGTCGTCTTCGTCTCGAACCATCTCAGCTGGATCGACATCCTGCTCCTGTCCGGCGCGACCGGCAGCGCGTTCGTCGCCAAATCGGAACTCAGGAGCGCCCCGCTGGTCGGCTGGCTCTGCACGCTGAACCACACGATCTTCGTGAGCCGCGCCGACCGCATGGCAGTGACCGCCCAGATTGCCCAGATCCGCGGTACGCTCGCGCAGGACTGGCCCGTAACCCTCTTCCCCGAAGGCACGACCGGAGATGGCACCACCCTTCTCCCTTTCAAAGCCGCGCTGCTGGCCGCGCTCGATCCGCCGCCACCCGGCGTCCGAGTCCAGCCGGTCAGAATCGACTACGGCGCGGCTACCAGCGAACTCGCCTGGGTCGGCGAAGAACTTGGCCAACACCACGCCGCGCGCATTTTGAAGCGCCGGGGCACCTTCGTCGCGACGCTGCACTTCGCAGACCCGTTCGATCCCGCGGAATACGGCGACCGAAAGGCCATAGCTGCCGAAGCAAGACGCCGCATGGAAACGCTAGCATAGCTTGTTTCCCCGCGAAGGCGGGCACCCAGTCTGGGCTCCCGCCTTCGCGGGAGAACAAAGTAGTGAAGCCCCGCCCTATCCCCGAGCTGAAACACCACCCCGGCGAAGGCCGGGGCCCAGTTGGAAAGGTTGCTGTAACGGAGCGCCAACTTCAGTTAGCGAGGTCCCCCAACTGGGCCCCGGCCTCCGCCGGGGTGGTGCAAATCGCCAAGCGCCCTTGCCACTCTCGACTGAGCAACAACGCCCCCTCCCCCAAACCGCACAAATTTGGTACGGCCTCCGCATGTCTCCCCCCAAAACCTTCCACGTAAAATCCTTCGGCTGCCAGATGAACGTCTACGACGGCGAGCGCATGGCCGAACTGATGGCCGCCCAGGGCCTTACGCAAGCCGACGCGGTCGACGCCGACGTCGTCGTCCTCAACACCTGCCACATCCGCGAACGCGCCACCGAAAAAGTCTATTCGGACATCGGTCGCCTGCGGAAGGACCAGCGCCGCAAGTCCGGCAAGACCCCGATGATCGCGGTCGCCGGCTGCGTCGCGCAGGCCGAGGGCGAGGAAATCTTCACTCGCGCCAAGGTCGACATCGTCGTCGGCCCGCAAGCCTATCACAACCTCCCCGACCTCGTCGCGAAGGCCGCCGCCGGCACGCCCTCGCTCGACACCGACATGCCGCTGCTGTCGAAATTCGGCGCGCTCCCCGCCCGGCGGAAAGTCGCCCCCTCGGCGTTCCTCACCGTGCAGGAAGGGTGCGACAAGTTCTGCACCTACTGCGTCGTCCCCTACACGCGGGGCGCAGAAATCAGCCGCCCGATCGCCGCGATCGTCGACGAGGCGAAAGCGCTGGTCGATGCCGGCGCACGCGAGATCACGCTGCTAGGCCAGAACGTCAACGCGTGGTCGGAGAACGCCAATACTTCAGAAGGGCGAGGTCTCCACGACCTGATCCGCGACCTCGACCGCATCCCCGGCCTCGCGCGCATCCGCTACACCACCAGCCACCCCAACGACATGACCCAAGGCCTCATCGACGCGCACCGCGACATCGAGAGCCTGATGCCGTTCCTCCATTTGCCCGTGCAGGCCGGCAGCGACCGCGTCCTCAAGGCGATGAACCGCAGCCACACCCGCGACTCCTATCTCCGCCTTCTCGACCGCGTTCGCGCGGTGCGACCCGACATAGCACTCTCGGGCGACTTCATCGTCGGCTTCCCCGGCGAAACCGACGCCGAGTTCGAGGACACGCTCAGCCTCGTCGACGCGGTCGGCTATGCGCAGGCATACAGCTTCAAATACAGCCCCCGCCCCGGTACCCCCGCGGCCTCGATCGTCGAACAGGTGCCGGAATCGGTGATGGACGAACGCCTCCAACGCCTCCAGGCCGCGCTCAACCGCGACCAGCACGCTTTCAATGCCGCCACCGTCGGCCGCACCTGCACCGTCCTGCTCGAACGCGCCGGCAAACTCCCCGGCCAGCTGATCGGCAAGTCACCCTGGCTGCAATCGGTCCACCTGATCGGCAACCACGCGATCGGCGATCTCGTCGAAGTCACGCTGGCGACTGCGGGCCCGAACTCCCTCACCGGGATCGAACGGATCGCAGAAGCCGCCTGAGCCCCGATCCGATCCTCCCCCGCCAGGGGGAGGTGGCAGGCACTTGCCTGACGGAGGGGGAGGCGAGCGCCAACGCATGGATCCGTGTCCTCCCCCTCCGTCACCTGCGGCGACACCCCCCCCTTGCGGGGGAGGATCGTAACGGCGGCCCTGATGCGTCAGCGCAACACCAACGCCCCTCCGCTCGAACCCCCGCGATTTCGCTGTCCTACACCCCGATCGCCTGTCACACTCGCACACGATGCAGCTTCGCCCACGCGACTCGAATCATCTCTCCGCCAGTGCTCCGACGCGGCTTGAACGCGTCGCCCGCGATGCTCATCTTCGTTTCAAAGGTTACGGTTCGACGCTTCCAGGCGTAACCTTTGACACTCTGAAAGGACCGTATGAGCCGTAAACCCGTTCCCGCCCAATCCGGTGACCGCGCCCGGGTCGAGCTGCTGTTCGACAAGCCCCAATTGCTCGTCCGGCTGTTCGGCCAGTACGACCAGAATCTGGTAGCGCTCGAGAATCGCCTCGGCGTCTACATCACCGCGCGAGGGAACAAGATCGGCCTGGAGGGCACCGCCGAACAGGTCGCGATCGCGCGTGACGTTCTCCACGACCTCTACGCCCGAATCCAGCGCGGCGAAGACGTCGACACCGGCCTCGTCGACGCCTCAATCGCAATGGCCGACGAACCCGTTCTCGAAGGCATCATCCGCGCCGATGCCGGTGGCGGCGGTGCCCCGCCGATCATGATCCGCACGCGGAAAAAGACGATCGTCCCGCGTACGCCGGCGCAGGCGCACTACATGCGCGAGCTCGCCAACAACGACATGATCTTCGCGCTCGGGCCGGCAGGTACGGGCAAGACCTACGTCGCGGTCGCACAGGCGGTGCAGCAGCTCATCACTGGCAGCGTCCAGCGCCTGATCCTCTCGCGCCCCGCGGTCGAAGCCGGCGAACGCCTCGGCTTCCTCCCCGGCGACATGAAGGAGAAGGTCGATCCGTACCTTCGCCCGCTCTACGACGCGCTCTACGACTGCCTCCCCGCCGAGCAGGTCGAACGCCGCATCGCATCGGGCGAGATCGAGGTCGCCCCGATCGCCTTCATGCGCGGCCGCACGCTGGCCGACGCGTTCGTCATCCTCGACGAGGCGCAGAACACCACGCCTGCGCAGATGAAGATGTTCCTCACGCGCTTCGGCCAGAACAGCCGCATGGTGATCTGCGGCGATCCCAAGCAGGTCGACATCCCCGGCGGCGTGGCGGCGTCCGGCTTGGCAGATGCAGTCCGGCGGCTCGAAGGCATCGAGAGCATCTCGATGTGCCGCTTCACCGTCGGCGACGTCGTCCGCCACCCGATCGTTGGCCGCGTCGTCGAAGCCTATGAAGGAACCGATGGTTGATGTTTGGGATATCCCGGAGCATATCCGGGATATCCCAGGAGCATGACGATGGCGTCTCTCTACATCAAGGACAACGAAACAGCCGAACTCGCGACCGAGCTTGCGGCGCGTCTCGGTGTGACAAAGACCGAGGTCGTTCGTGATCTACTGCGTAAGCGCAAAGCGGAACTGGCACCGGAAGCTCCTCCGCTGAGCATGCGAGAACGATTGCGCGCATGGCGCGAGGCGCATCCATTAGGCGAGTCGACAGGGCTTGAGGCCAACAAGGCCTTCTACGATTCGTTGAACGATGAGGACGATGATTGACCATTCTAGTCGATGCATCCGCTATCGTCGCAATCGTTCACGGCGAGCCGGAAGCGGACGACTTCGCCGATGTGATCGAGGCGCATGTCGACCGCTATTATTGCGCGGTCGGCGCGTGGGAAGCGGCGCAGGCGATCGCAAGGTTGAAAACCGTCAGCCTCCAGCAGGCGGCCGACCTCATTTCGAGCTTTGCGTATGAAGCCGGACTTCGTCTCGTGCCGATCGGCGAAAGCGAAGGCCAGCAGGCGGTTGTCGCCGCAGCACGCTACGGCAAGGGCCATCATCCCGCCAAGCTCAACATGGGCGATTGTTTCGCCTACGCCTGCGCGAAAACTCATGGCGCGGAACTTCTCTATAAGGGTAATGATTTCGCCCTGACCGATCTCGCCTGAAGGACCTGCATGCTCGAAATCGCGCTTTCCTCCGACGCCCCCTGGCCTCAGCAGGATTGGGACGCGCTTGCCCTGCGCGCAGCAACGGCAGCGATCGAGCGGACCCCGCACGGAGAACTGCTGACCAGCGCGGCAACGGTCGAGATCTCGATCCGGCTTGCGTCGGACGACGAGGTCCACACCCTCAACAAGCAGTACCGCCAGAAGGACAAGCCGACCAACGTCCTGTCCTTCCCGATGGTCCAGCCCGACCTGCTCGACACGGTCACCCAGAACTCCGACGATGGCGAGGTGTTGCTAGGCGACATCATCCTCGCGCACGGCGTCTGCGTCGCGGAAGCGGCGGAGCGCGGCATTTCGGTCGAGGATCATGCGATGCATCTCATGGTGCACGGCACGCTGCATCTGCTAGGCTATGACCATATCGACGGCGACGAGGCCGAGGGCATGGAGCAGATCGAGCGTGATGCGCTCGCCGCGCTCGGACTCCACGACCCCTATTTGATAACAGAGGACTGACGACCACGATGGCCGATGGCCCCAATGCCGGTAACGGCGATAGTAGCGACAGTATCTGGCGCGGGCTCAAGGGCCTGATCTTCGGTGCTCAAGACGAATCCCTTCGCGACCAGCTCGAGGACGCGATCGACCGGCACGAGGGCGATCCCGCCCCCGATGCGAAGGGTGATCTCACCCCGCTCGAGCGCCAGATGGTCCGCAACCTGCTCCACTTCAGCGAACGCGACGCGGGCGATGTCGGCGTGCCGCGCGCGGACATCATCGCGGTCGAGGAGGACACGCCGTTCGCCGATCTCGTCAAGCTGTTCGCCGAAGCCGGCCATAGCCGCCTGCCGGTCTACCGCGACAACCTCGATACGATCATCGGCATGGTCCACATCAAGGACGTCTTCAACATCCTCGCGACCGGCGCCGAGCATCCGACGTCGATCGCCGGGCTGATCCGCGAGCCGCTCTACGCGCCGATGTCGCGCGGCGCGCTCGATCTCCTCGCCGACATGCGGCAGAAGCACGTCCATCTGACGATCGTGCTCGACGAATATTCGGGCACCGAGGGTCTGGTGACGTTCGAGGACCTGATCGAGGAGATCGTCGGTGAGGTCGAGGACGAGCATGACGAAGCGCCGCAGGTGCTCATGACGCCGATCGAAGGGGGGGCCTGGGACGCCGACGCGCGCGCCGAACTGGAGGACGCGGCCGAACTGATCGATCCGCGACTTGCCGAGGTAGATGGCGATATCGACACGCTGGGCGGCTTAGCGGCTTTGTTGGCCGGTCATGTCCCCCAGATCGGCGAGTGCGTCGATCATCCGAGCGGTTGGAAGCTGGAGATCACCGACGCGGACGAACGCCGCATCAATCGGCTACGCCTGCATCCGCCAAAGCCCGAACTGATCGAAGACTGATCAATCTCCTTCGACCGCAAACTACAGGTCATTTCGGCATGGCAATGATCGTCCTCTCATAAGAAGAGTGGGCGATGCGGTACGTGATCGGGCGATATCCAGCCGCTACTACCAAGTTGCTGGCTCTGGTGGTGGCGCGTTCGGCGCATACGATATCGCCACGTCAACCAATTGGCGGATAGGCCTAGAGGTTTGCGGGACTGCCGGCGACCGAAACGCTGCAGCAACGGTCGACATCCTGGTGTTCGAGCAGCGGCCCCGGTTTGGCATTCGTGGTACGGTGCGTGCCGGCTATCACTGGTCCGGTCATACGGCGCTTACCCACTGAACACGACATCGCGATCTCGTCAGCAATCTCCGCGCGCACAAAAGGAGACATCGACAGCAAGGCCGATGTCTCTTTGCTAAGCGAACGACTCGACCGGTACGACGTCGCCCTTGGACGGCGCAGGCTTTTTTGCGAGCCCGACCATCCCGAACACCAGCAGGAACGGCGTCGCAAAGTCGCGGTGGCGCTCACCGAATTCGAACCACACCCCGAACACCAGCGTCTGCACGACACAGGCGAGCACGAGCAGCAGCAATATTGTCGTGCCAGGCGTCTGACGTCGCCATGCCGCACGCGCTGCGCCGAACAGCAGCCCCAGATGCGCGACCTGGGATACCGCGAACGCGCTTGGCGCGATCGCCAGCATGATGGCAGGTCGCAAGCCGGCGAGCCGTGACGCACCGCTTTCAGCGACACCCCAGCCCCTCACCGCCTTCGCCAAGGTGATCCGTACGAAACCTGCCGGATGATGGACGATCCAGTCGATAGCGATCGCCGCGGCCGCTTTGCCGAACGCGATCTCGGGCATGCCATATAATTGCGACGGCGGCGGCATCCAGTGGCCGGTCGCGTCGGGATTGTTGCCGATCCACAAACCATAGCCGCCCGCACTCGTCAGCGGCACGAAAGCGCCGAACAACAGCGCGTTGCGGATCCACCACGGGAGCAGGATCGCGACGACGGCGAAGGGGACCGCCCGCAACCCTGCGGTCATCGCGGGCCACCAGCCGCAGACCGTTGCCGCTACCAGTCCGAACAGCAGGACGAGCGGTGCCTCCCCCGGTTGCGTCAGCGCGAGCAATCCGGCCGTTACGCCAAGGCCGAGCGCTCCCCGCCAACGCCTCGCCCCGGACTGCGGCACATCGTTCTCCGCCTCGCGGGCGAGCGTGATCCACTGGATCGCGAGCAGAACCGCAAGCAGGGCGCATACACCCTCCTTCTGCGCGAGGGGTGCCGACAACAGGACCGAGGGCCAGATCAGGTACAGCCATGCTGCGGCGATCCCCGAAGACCGACGGCCCAGCATGCTCGCCAAAACGATCATCGCACCGGCCGTTGCCAGGTCGAGGATGGTCGCGAAAAACGTCAGCGCAGTGGTAGAAAACCCGAGAACCGCGCCGCTTCCCGCCAGCAGGATCGGATAGATGGGCGGATAGAGAGCGCGAGTTTCGACGCCCATATAGGAGTCGGTAATGACCAAGCCCCGGCCCTCGAGCAGGTGCTGCGCGAGCACCACGTAGTTGCGCGCATCCCCCAGCGGGATCCTGCCATCTGCGACGACCATCACGGCAATCCGCAGCGCAATCATCAAGGCCGCCATGGTCGCGAACGTAATGGTCGACGGCGCGTAGCGGAGCAGCATCAGCGGCACGATCGCCGCTGCGATCCAGACCACCCCCATCACGAAGGCGAGTCTCGGCACATGCCAATTTTCCCAAAGGCCCGGGAAAGAGAACAGGCCATACCCGGCAAACACCAGCAGTGGCACGACGACCGCGAGGCGCGACATCCGCAGATCGATCGATGGCGACAGAAAGCTCATGATCGAGGCTTACCGGCAAGATGTTGACGAGCGCTGAAACGCATCGAGCTACGAACGCCTTTTGCATCTTTCGCCTTACCGGACGTGCGACTATCCTGGTTGAATGCGCAAACACATCCTCATCGTCCTTGGCCTGATCCTGCTCGTGATCGCCGCGGGCGTTACCTATCTCGCCTGGCCAGACACTGCCGAACTGTCGGTCGATCAGGTCACCGGCAAGCTGCCCAAGATCAGCGATCCGCGGATCCAGACGATCCCGACCGTGAAGGTCGCCAAGGTCGTCGGCTGGCAGAACGGCACGATGCCGACGCCCGCCGCAGGGCTGAAGATACAGCCGTTCGCGACCGGGCTCGACCATCCCCGCTGGATGTACCGCCTGCCGAACGGCGATGTGCTGGTCGCCGAAACCAACTCGCCCCCGCGCGAAGGCGGCGGGATCACCGGCTGGGTGATGAAGGTGCTGATGGGCCGCGCCGGTGCGGGCGTCCCCTCGGCGAACCGCATCACGCTGCTCCGTGACGCGAATGGTGATGGCGTAGCGGAAACCAAGTCGGTGTTCATGACCGGGCTCAACTCGCCGTTCGGCATGACATTGCTCGACGGCCAGCTGTACATCGGCAACACTGACGCGCTCGTCCGCGTCCCCTATGTCGACGGCGCGACCAAGATCACCGCCAAGCCCGAGCTCGTTATCAAGCTCAACCCCGGCGGCAATCACTGGGCGCGCAACGTCATCACTGCGGCCGACGGCAAGACGCTCTATGTCGGCGTCGGCTCCTCGACCAATATCGCCGAGAACGGCATGGACGCCGAGAAATACCGCGCCAACATCCTGCAGGTCTGGCCGAAGGACAAGAACTGGCGGATCTACGCCGCCGGCCTGCGCAACCCGAACGGCATGGCGATCAACCCCAAGTCGGGCGGGCTGTGGACCGTCGTCAACGAGCGCGACATGCTCGGTTCGGACCTTGCACCCGACTACCTGACGCAGGTCGAGTTCGGCGATAATTTCGGCTGGCCCTGGTATTATTGGGGTGGCTATCCCGACAGCCGCGTCGAGCCGAAGAACCCGCAACTCCAGCAATATTCGAAGCGTCCGGACTATGCGCTCGGACCACACGTCGCGGCACTCGGCCTGACCTTCTCCGCAGACGCGAAGCTCGGTGCGAAATTCGCCAACGGGGTATTCGTGGGCGAGCACGGCTCGTGGAACCGCAAGCCGGTGTCGGGCTACAAGGTCGTCTACATTCCGTTCGGCGATACCGGCTTCCCCGCGGCGAACGCGAAGCCCGTCGACGTGCTTGGCGGTTTCCTGAACAAGGACGGCGACGCGCAGGGTCGCCCGGTCGGCGTCATCACCGACAAGACCGGTGGCGTGCTGGTCGCGGACGACGTCGGCAACGCGATCTGGCGCGTCAGCGCGGGGGGCTGATCTTGGCGGAGGGCGGCCGAGACTCCGCTCTCCGACACGCTGGTAATTGGCGCGTACGATTCCAACTTGTGTCATCCCCGCGGAGGCGGGGACCCATATGCTCAAGGGCTATCGATCGACTCTCGAGCATTGCCGTATGGGTTTCGCCTACGCGGGAATGACGATCCGGGGGTTAGGTCGGCGGCTTTCTATCAGCGCCTAACGTACCCGCTCACCCCGCCAAAATCCCCCTAGCCTCGTCCAGGTCATCCTCGTCGATCATCACGCGAACCGGGATCAACAAACAGCTCCCCTCCATAATCGACATCCCGCCATCGAACGCGATCGCCGGGATACCCTCGCTCTCCAGCCGCCCGACGATGATATGCGCCTCGTTGCGACCATACCGCCCGAGTTCGACCAGGCTCATGCGCCAACGCGGTCCGGCAGGACGGTGCCAAGCCGAACAGGCAACCCGTCGATGCTCTCGGTCGGCCCCGCCAGTTCCTCGATCCGCTCGGCATCGGTCTGCTTCGCGTGATACTTCGATAGCGTCTGCCGTTCGCGGTCCAGCGTCATGAACGGCACGCCCCACCCGCAACTCGTCTGCACCTCGTCGACCGCAATGACGAAAATCTGCCGCGTGCCAGGCAACGGCGTGAACCGCGCGTAGAGGTCGGCCCAGCCATCATCCTGCGGCAACACCGCACGGCCCTTGCCATAGATGCGGAAGATCAGCGCGGGCTGGTCGAACGCGCAGAACATGATCGTGATGCGACCATCGGCGCCCAGATGCGCGTTCGTCTCATTCCCGGAACCGCCGACGTCGAGATACGCGACCGTCTTCGGATCGAGCACGCGAAAACTGTCCATGCCCTTCGGACTGAGATTGATCCGCGCGCCTTCCGCGGCTGTCGCAACGAAGAATACCGGTTGTCGCATCACGAACGCGCGATGATCGTCGGTCAATGCAGGAAAGAAGTCCATCGGTAGGCTCCGAATTGACGCGCTCCATGGACGCGCATACTCTGTGCGCATGAAACATGATCCAATTGCCACCGGCAAGCGCAAACCGGTCAACATGTCGATTGATACCGGCATCGTCACCGCGGCGAAAGACGTGGGCGTCAACCTGTCACGCGTTACGGAAGCGGCGCTGCGCGTCGCGATCAAGACCGAGCGTGAACGGCGGTGGAAGGAGGAGCATCGACAGTGGATCGAAGCGCAGAATAGATGGATCGACGAGAACGGAATTCCGCTTTCTGGTCTCAAGCCGCTCTGAATGGCGCAATTCGACGTCCATTCCATCGACGGTCATGGCCTCGTCGTGAACTGCCAGAGCGATCTTTTGAGCGACTTACGCTCGCGGGTCGTTGCCCCATTACGCCAGCCTGACGAACCGTCGGTTTCGCAGTCGAGGCTCAATCCACTCGTGACAGTGCATCAGACGGAATATCGGGTCGCCGTCCAATTTCTACGCGCCGTCGATAGCCGACAACTTGGTGAAAAGATCGGTTCGCTTCTCGACTACGAATATGATCTGAAGGCCGCAATCGACATGGTCGTCGGCGGACTTTAAGCCGCCGTCCCTCCGACCGTAAGCCCATCGACCAGCAACGTCGGCTGCCCGACGCCAGCCGGCACCGACTGCCCGCCCTTGCCGCAAATCCCGATGCCCTCGTCGAGCGCAAAGTCGTTGCCAATCCCACGCACCTTGGTCAGCGAACTCGGGCCATCGCCGATCAGCGTCGCGCCCTTGATCGGCGCACCGAGCTTGCCGTCTTCGATCAGATACGCCTCGGTGCAGCTGAACACGAACTTGCCCGACACGATGTCGACCTGCCCACCGCCGAACGCCTTGGCGAAGATGCCCTTCTTCACCCGGCTCAGAAGCTCGGCCGGATCGTCGTTGCCCGCCTTCATGAAGGTGTTGGTCATCCGCGGCATCGGTGCGTGCGCATAGCTTTCGCGCCGGCCGTTGCCGGTCGCCTCGACGCCCATCAGCCGCGCGTTGAGGCGGTCCTGCATATAGCCCTTGAGGATGCCGTCCTCGATCAGCACGGTCTCGCGCGTCGGCGTGCCCTCGTCGTCGATCGTCAGCGACCCGCGGCGATCCTGAAGCGAACCGTCATCGACCACCGTCACGCCCTCGGCCGCAACGCGCTCGCCTATCCGTCCCGAGAACGCCGACGTGCCCTTACGGTTGAAATCGCCCTCGAGCCCGTGACCGATCGCCTCGTGCAGCAGGATGCCGGGCCAGCCATTGCCGAGCAACACGGTCATCTCGCCCGCCGGTGCCGCAATCGAGTCGAGGTTCACCAGCGCCTGCGACAGTGCCTCGTCGATCGCGCGGTTATACGTCGCCGGGTCGAACAGGTCGTTGTAGAGATAGCGGCCGCCGATCCCGTAGCTCCCCGTCTCGCGACGCCCGTTCTGCTCGGCGACGATCGAGACGTTGAGGCGGACCAACGGCCGCACATCGGTCGCGACGAAGCCATCCGCGCGGACGATCTCGACCACCGACCATGTCCCCGACAGGCTGACCGAGACCTGCGCAACGCGAGGATCGCGCGCGCGCGCGGCGGCGTCGATCGTCTGGCACAAATTCACCTTGTCGGCGAAGGGGACGAGATCAAGCGGATCGGCAGCGGTGTAGCGGCGCTGGTTGGTGCCTTGCGGCGGGCCGGCCTTGGCAGCCACGCCGGGCTCGATCAGCGCCATCGTCTCGGCGGCGCGACGGATCGCGGCGGGGGTCATCTCGTTCGAATGCGCGAACGCGGTCATCTCGCCCGAGACGGCGCGCAGTCCGAAGCCCGAGCTGGTGTCGTAGGAAGCGGTCTTCAGCCGGCCGTCGTCGAACCCGAACGCCTCGGCCTTGCGATACTGGAGATACAGCTCGCCGTCATCGGCCTTGCCGAGCGCCTTGGCGGTCAGCGCCTGCGCCTGTTCGGGGTCGAGCGTGTCGCGGTAGAGGAACGAACGGGGGTCTGCTGCTATCGTCATCCGATAGATATAAGCGGCTTAGCGCCCTGCGCCATCCCCGTGATCGCGCAATGTCGACTGGTCCGCGCCATCGGCAGCGCCGCCGACCAGGATGAAGCGGCGGTCGCAATAGCCGCAATCGACATAGCCGGTCTCGTCGATCTGCAACCACACGCGCGGGTGGCCGAGCGCCGCACCGCCGGGAATGTCGGTGGCACCGTCGCATGCGACGCGGTTGTGGGTGACACGGGCGGTTTCAAGCGGCGGATGCATGAGGGCGCGATAGCAAGCGCGCGCGGGCCGGGCAATTGGTTCTTCGGCGTGGGCAAGAAGGAAGAATGGGTTCACGCGGAGGCGCGAAGACGCGGAGGCGTTGCATCCAGCCCATCGGTCGGGAGACATCATGATCTGTTCCGCGGGTAGGTGATCGAGCGGTCGCTACGCGACAAGCGCAACACCTCCGCGTCTCCGCGCCTCCGCGTGAACAAATCTTCTTTGCAACGCCCGAGGGGATGACCAGCCCCGCCCGCCCCGCTATGCCGCAGCCATGACCGAAGCTGCGATCGCAATCTCGAACCTTTGCAAAACCTACGCTGGTGGCAAGCGTGCCTTGGACGGGGTGACGTTCGACGTCCCCCGCGGCCAGATCTTCGGCCTGCTCGGCCCCAACGGTGCGGGCAAGTCCACGCTGATCAACATCCTCGCCGGCCTCGTCAACAAGACCGACGGCAGCGCAGCGATCTGGGGGTTCGACATCGACGAGCACCCGCGCAACGCCAAGGCGTCGATCGGCATCGTCAACCAGGAGATCCTGTTCGACCCGTTCTTCTCGCCCTTCGAAACGCTCGAAATCCAGGCCGGCCTCTACGGCGTCCCCAAGGCGAAGCGCCGCACGATGGAACTGCTCCGCGCGGTCCATCTCGAAGACAAGGCGCACGCCTATGCCCGCACGTTGTCGGGCGGCATGAAGCGTCGCCTGATGGTGGCGAAAGCGATGGTCCACTCGCCCCCCGTCCTCGTCCTCGACGAACCGACCGCTGGCGTCGACATCGAGCTCCGCCAACAGCTCTGGACCTATGTCCGCAGCCTCAACCAGGCCGGCGTGACGGTCGTCCTCACCACCCATTACCTCGAGGAAGCCGAGGAACTCTGCGACCGGATCGCGATCATCAACAACGGCCGCCTGATCGCGAACGAACCGACGCGCGAACTGGTCGGCAAGGCGCAGGAGAAGATCGTCGCCGTCACCGTCGATCGCGACGTGACCGACATCCCCGCCAACGCCTGCTTCCAGAAGATCACGCTCAAAGGCACGCGCACCCTCGAAATCACCTACAAGAAGGACCGCGTGAACGCCGGCGAAGTCCTCGCCGCGATCCAAGGCAGCGGCTTCGGCATCGTCGACGTCTCGACCAAGGAACCCGATCTCGAGGACGTCTTCCTCAGCCTGACCCGCGCCGCCAACGCATGACGAGCGACATCCTGATCGTCGGCTCGGGCGCCGCAGGTCTAACCGCGGCACTCAACCTCGCCGACCGCTTCAAGGTCACGGTGTTAGCCAAGGGCGCGCTCAACGAAGGCTCGACTGCCTGGGCGCAGGGTGGGATCGCCGCGGTGCTCGAACCCGGCGACACGTTCGAGAACCATGTCGAGGATACGATGGTCGCCGGCGCCGGGCTCAACGACCGCGCGATCGTCGAGATGGTCGTCGAAGGCGCCCCCGCCGCGATCGAACGTCTCACGCATCTCGGCGTCCCGTTCGAGACCGAAGGCAACGCGCTGCATTTGACTCGCGAAGGCGGCCACTCGCACCGCCGCATCGTCCACGTCGCCGACGCGACCGGCTGGGCCGTGCAGGAAGCGCTCCAGAAGGCCGCGGAGGCACACCCGAACATCACGCTAGTGCCCGACCAGATCGCGATCGACCTCGCCACCGGCCGTCACGAGGAACGCTATTCGGGCTCGGGCAACGTCTGGGGCGTCTACGCGGTCGACCGCAAGACCGAGCGCGTCGCCCTCTACACCGCGCGCGCGACGATTCTCGCGACCGGCGGCGCGGGCCGCACCTATTTGTTCTCGACCGCCCCCCGCGGCGCGACTGGCGACGGCATCGCGATGGCATGGCGCGCGGGCGCCCGCGTCTCCAACATGGAGATGATGCAGTTCCACCCGACCTGCCTCTACAATCTGGAGGTCAAGAATTTTCTGATCACCGAGGCGGTCCGCGGCGAAGGCGGGCAGTTGATCAACCCGTCGACCGGCAAGCGTTTCATGACCTATTACGACCCCGCGCGGATGGAGCTCGCCCCCCGCGATATCGTCGCACGCGCGATCGACGCCGAGATCAAGCGCTACGGGCTCGACTACGTCCATCTCGACATCAGCCACATGCCGCCCGAGTTCATCCGGCATCACTTCCCGAACATCCACGAGAAGCTGCTCGGTCTCGGTATCGACATGACGACGCAGCCGATCCCGGTCGTCCCCGCGCAGCATTATACGTGCGGCGGCATCGTCATCGACGAACACGGCAAGACCGACCTTCCCGGCCTGTATGCGGCAGGCGAGTGCACCGAGTCCGGCCTGCACGGCGCCAACCGGCTCGCATCCAATTCGCTGCTCGAATGCTTCGTGTTCGGCGAGGCGGCGGCGGACAACATCGCAGCTGCGTGGGACTCGCTGCCCCCGCCCCCGCCGATCCGCCCGTGGGACGAAAGCCGCGTCACAGACTCCGACGAAGAGGTCGTGATCAAGCAGACCTGGACCGAAATACGCCGCTTCATGTGGAATTATGTCGGCATCGTCCGCACCACCAAGCGGCTCGAACGCGCCAAGCACCGCATCGAACTGCTCAACGACGAGGTCGCCGAATATTACCAGCATTTCCGCGTCACGCCCGACCTGATCGAGCTGCGCAACCTGCTCCAGACCGCCGAACTGATCGTGCGATCCGCGCTGCATCGGCATGAGAGCCGCGGGCTGCATTTCACGCTCGACTACCCCGAGACGCTGCCGGAAGCGATCGATACGGTTCTCGTTCCATAGAATGACGGCGGCTCGGCGCATCGTCGGCGCGCTTCGTCGCAGCGACGTGCTGCCGCGGTTTCCCGTGGCCGATCAACGGATAAGGATCGATGCTTCAGTGCAGGGCGTTCAATCCATCATGACATCGGCGAGTGCGTTCAAGCGTTTTCTGGCAACCGCCCTGTTCGGCACGGCGCTCGCCGGATGCGGATCGGCATCGCGACCGACCCCGCCCGCCGTCTCCCCGGTACATCAGTCCGAGGGGTTCGTCTCGATCCCGGTGCCGCTGCCCCTGCCGCGTACGCCGCGACCCGCGCCTACCAGCCTCGTCAACGCGATCTCCGAACTGCAAAGCGGGTTCCAGGGCAAGGCGGGCATCGCGGTGCGCGCGGTCGACGATGGCTGGACGGTTGAGGCAGGCGGCCGGCAGTTGCTGCCGCAGCAGTCGGTCAGCAAGCTATGGGTCGCGATGACCGTGATGGACCTGCGTGATCAAGGCAAGATCCGCCTCGACGAGCCGATCGTCGTTCGGCCGCAAGACCTCACGCTGTTCCACCAGCCGATCGCCATGCTGGTCAAGGGCGACGGCTATCGGACGACGGTCGGCGAGTTGCTCACACGCGCGCTCACGCATAGCGATAACACCGCGAACGACCGGCTGCTTACGCGCGTCGGCGGCCCTTCCGCGGTACGTTCGATGATCGAGCGGAAACGGCTTGGCGCGATCCGGTTCGGGCCGGGCGAGCGGATGCTGCAAAGCGGTACGGCGGGGCTGACCTGGCAGCCATCCTACGCGGTCAATGGCGGCTTCATGACGGCGCGCAACCGGTTGTCGCCTGCGGTGCGGGAGGCTGCGCTGAATGCGTACGTCCGCAATCCGCCCGACGGTGCCGCGCCGCTCGCGATCGCCGATGCTATCGCGCGGCTGGCTAAGGGCGATATCTTGTCCGAAACTTCGACGAAGATTCTCCTCGATACGATGGGCCGTTCGGTCACCGGCCGCGCCCGCCTGCGCGCCGCGCTCCCCAGCGGCTGGGAGATCGCGCACAAGACCGGCACCGGTCAGGACCTCGGCCGCCGCAACGCTGGCTTCAACGATGTTGGATTGCTCACCGCCCCGGACGGGCGTCGCTACGCGATCGCGGTGATGATCGGGGATACGATCCGGCCGATGCCCGAGCGCCAGCGGTTGATCCAGGCGGCAGCGGCGGCGGTCGCCAACTACGCGGGCAACACCCGATCGATTGGCTGAAGTCGTCGTGCTGCAGTGCAGCGTAAGGTGGCAGAGGCATGATCACGCCGCGCCGCCACGCCGCAGACTCAGCCGCCGTCTTGGTGTGACTTTATCGTAACCTTTGGGATCGCGCGCGGTGCCGAGTCGGCGCCCAGCCTTCCAACGAAGGCCGAGGCCGACCACGCCGGTCAATCGAACCCGTTCGCTAGAAACCGCTCGGCGACCGCACAGTGCATCGCGATTCCGTGCGCCATCACGCGCTCGTCGATCGTCATCTTGGTATTGTGCAGCGGCGGGTTGGTACGTGGATCGCTACCCTCGGGCGCGGCGCCGATGAACGCCATGGCTCCGGGCAGCTTCTGAAGCACGTACGAGAAGTCCTCTGCGCCCATCATCGGCGGCATCACCTGATACGCGCCCTCGCCGCCGATCGCGGTCGCGCACGCCTTCATCAAATCGGTGGCGCGCTCGTCGTTGACTGTGACCGGATAGCCCTCCTCGATCGTCGGCGCCCCCACCGCGCCATGCGCCGCGGCGATGCCCTCGACCATGCGGATGAACGCCGCGCGGACCTGCTCGCGCGTGCGCTCCGAGAGCGTGCGCATCGTGCCGAGCATCTCGACGGTCGACGGGATGACGTTGTGCGCACTGCCGGCGTTAAGCTTGGTGATCGACAGCACCGCGGGATCGGTGACCGCCACCTGCCGTGCGACATAGGTTTGCAAAGCGGTAACGATCTCGCAGGCGATCGGCAGCGGATCGAGGCAGTCGTGCGGCATCGCCGCATGTCCCCCACGGCCGGTGATCGTCGCACGCAGCGTATCGGTCGACGCCATCAGCGTGCCCGCGCGGCTGACGACATGCCCCATCGGCATGTTCGGCGAGATGTGCAGCGCGAAGCCGGCTTCGGGCAGCGGCGAGTCGAGCAGACCGTCGGCGATCATGTGCCGGGCGCCGTGATGACCCTCCTCGCCCGGCTGGAACATGAACACGACCGTGCCGGGAAGTTCGTCACGCCGTGCGCAGAGCGCCTTGGCCGCGCCGACGAGCATCGCGGTATGCGAATCGTGGCCGCAGGCGTGCATCGCGCCGTCGATCTTCGACGCGAACGGCAGGCTGGTTTCCTCCTGCATCGGCAACGCGTCCATGTCGCCGCGGAGCAGTACCGTCCGCCCGTTGCCGCCGGCATTGCCGCCGCGCCCGCCACGCAGGATCGCGACGAAGCCGGTGGTCGAAGTGCCTTCGCGGATTTCGAGCGGGAGGCCAGCGAGCGCCGCCTTCACCTTGTCCGAGGTGCGGGGGCAGTGGAGGCCGACTTCGGGATCGGCGTGGATCGCGCGGCGGAGGGTGATCGCATCGTCTAGGCTGTCCTCGCCGATGACGGTCCAGTCGGTCGGCGTCCAGTCGGTAGTGGATTCGAAATCGAGGGACATATCTGACTCCGTGAAAACTGGCTTCCACCCCGGCGAAGGCCGGAGCCCAATTGGAAAGGTCGATGTAACGAAGCGCCGTCCGACGTTACCTCCGTTCCCCAATTGGGCCCCGGCCTCCGCCGGGGTGGTGTGTTTGTTTGGGGGGCGGCTCGGCCCCTGATCATGAAGGCAGTCTACCCCCGGAACAGCCCGCCTAAAACCCCGCGCAGCACCGTGCCGACCAAGCCGCCACTCGACGACCGGCGCGACTTCGTCCCGAAGACCTGCTTGCCGATCTCATTCGCCACCTGCCGCCCGATCGACGAACTTGCTGCGCGTGTCGCCGACGATGCCATCTTGGTCCAGGGCGAATTTGCCGCCTCGCGGTCAGCCTCGCGCTGCTGGCGGTCCGCCTCGCGTTGGTCAGCAATGCGAGCCCGCTCCGCCTCTTTCGCCGCCTTGGCATCGACCTTCGCCTGCGCCGCAGCGGCCTTATCCGCCTCGGTCGTCGCCTTCTCCTCAGCCGCCGCAGCGCTCGCCTCCTGCGTCTTCGCCGCGAGCAATTCCTCCGCCGACTCCCGATCGACCAGCGTGTCGTACTTCGCGCCGACCGCATCGGTCTCGATCATCACCTTCCGCTCGGCAGGCGTGATCGGCCCAACGCGCGAGGCGGGCGGCTTGATCAGCGTCCGCTCGACCGGGGTCGGCGCGCCGTCCGCCTGAAGCAGCGACACCAGCGCCTCGCCGACCTTCAGCTCGGTGATGATCGTCGCAACATCGACGCCGGGGTTCGCCCGGAACGTCTCAGCCGCCGACCGCACCGCAGCCTGATCGCGCGGCGTGAACGCGCGCAACGCATGCTGCACGCGGTTGCCGAGCTGGCCCGCGACCGTGTCGGGAACGTCGATCGGGTTCTGCGTGATGAAATAGACGCCCACCCCCTTCGAGCGGATCAGACGGACGACCTGTTCGATCTTCTCGAGCAGGGCCTTCGGCGCCTCGTCGAACAGCAGATGCGCCTCGTCGAAGAAGAAGCACAGCACCGGCTTGTCGGGATCGCCGACCTCGGGAAGATGCTCGAACAGCTCGCTCATCAGCCACAGCAGGAACGTCGCATACAGCTTCGGCGAGGCCATCAGCTTGTCGGCGGCGAGGATGTTGACGATCCCCCTGCCCCGGTCGTCGACGCCGATGAAGTCGCTCATTTCGAGCGCCGGCTCGCCGAAGAAATTCTCCGCGCCTTGCGTGCGCAACTGGAGCAGCGAGCGCTGGATCGCGCCGATCGACTGCTTTGAGACGTTGCCGTACGTCACCGTCAACTCGTCCGCCCGCCCCGTGCATTCGGTCAGCATCGCCTGAAGATCGTCGAGGTCGATCAGCAGCAGCCCCTCCTTGTCGGCGACGTGGAACGCGATCGTCAGCACGCCCTCCTGCACCTCGTTGAGGTCCATTAGCCGCGACAGCAGCAGCGGCCCCATCTCGCTGATCGTGGTGCGGATCGGATGGCCCTGCTCGCCGAACAGGTCCCAGAACTGTACCGGGTTGTCGGCATAGGCCCAGCCATCGTCGTCGATTGCCTTCGCCCGCTCGGCAAAGCTCGCGTGCGTCTTCGCAGTTGGCGAGCCCGCCATCGCGAGGCCCGACAGGTCGCCCTTCACGTCGGCGACGAAGCAAGGCACGCCATTCGCGGAGAAGCCCTCGATGATCCCTTGCAACGTCACCGTCTTGCCGGTCCCGGTCGCGCCCGCGATCAGGCCGTGGCGGTTAGCGCGCTTCAATTCGAGCGTCTGCGGCTTGCCGTCCACGCTCGCGCCGATGAAGATGCCGTCGGTCATGGGTCTCGTCCTCTGTGTCCGACGGCGACCCTAACCCCGCGCGTCGCAAAGAAAAAGGACCGCCGCTCAGGCGAGCGACGGTCCTTTTGAATCAGTCGTGTCGGTCGTAGATTACTTGATCTTGACCGGCAGGAACGTTGCGGGGCTACGGCCGCGCTTCACCTGCAACAACACCTGGGGGCGGCCTGCCGCCTTGGCCGTGTTGACCGCGTTCTGGACGTCGACCGCGGTGCGGACGGGCGTGCCGTTGACCGAGATGATGACGTCGCCGCGCTTGAGCTTGCCGAACGCATCGCTGGTCTGCGCAACCACCGCGATCACGACGCCCTGCGTGCTGGCTTCGACGCCGACCGCCTGCGCGATCGCCGGGGTCAGCGGCTGTACGCCGATGCCGAGCGCCGCGCCCGCCGTGGGTGCGGCGGGGGTAGCCGAGTCATCGCCGTCATCGCCGTCGTCGCTGCCGAAGCCCTGGGCATCACCGCCGACCACCGCCGCCAGCTTGTCCGCGGTCGGGCGTGGCACGACGACCACATTGGAGACCACCGGCTTGCCGTTGCGCAGGATGTCGAGACGTGCGGTCGCTCCCGGCTTCACGTTCGAGACGAGGTAGGACAACGACTGGTCGACCGTCACGGCCTGACCGTTGACCTTCGTCACCACGTCGCCCGCACGCACGCCGGCCTTTGCCGCCGGGCCGCCCGCGGTGACGTCGTTGATCAACTCGCCCTGGTTCTTGGCGATGCCGAGTGCCGCGGCGGTATCCTCGTTGATCGTGCCACCCGGCTGCAGCTGCACGCCGATATAGCCGCGCTCGATCGTGCCGCCCTTCATGAAGGTGGCGATGATCGGCTTGGCAACGGCCGCGGGAATCGCGAAGCCGATACCAATATTGCCGCCCGACTGGCTGAAGATCTGCGAGTTCACGCCGATCACGTTGCCGTTGAGGTCGAACATCGGGCCGCCCGAGTTGCCCTGGTTGATCGAGGCATCGGTCTGGATGAAGCGATCATACGCGCCGCCCTGGCCGGTGACGCGGTTGATCGCCGAGACGATACCCGCGGTCACGGTGCCGCCGAGGCCGAACGGCTCGCCGATCGCCACGACCCAGTCGCCGACGCGCGCGCCGTTCGAATCGCCGAACTTCACGAACGGCAGGTTGGCCGCGTCGATCTTGAGCAGCGCGAGATCCGATTCCTGATCCTTGCCGATGACCTTGGCGACATATTCCTTCTTGTCGCTCAGCGTGACGGTGATCGAATCGACCGTCGCGCCCTGCGCGCCCGGCGAGATCACGTGGTTATTCGTGACGACATAGCCGTCCGGCGAGATCAGGAAGCCCGAACCGAGCGAGGCGCCTTCACGCTTCACCGGCGCGCCGCCCTGGCCGCCGCCGCCCATGCCGCCGAACAGGTCGCCGAACGGCGTGCCCGCGAACGGATTGGCCTGTTGCTTCTGGACGATCGTCTGCTTGGTCGAGATGTTGACGACCGCAGGCTGGAGCCGGGCGACCATGTCGGCGAAGCTCATCGGCGCACCGGGCTTCGGCGAGACGGCCTGGATCGCACCGGGTTCGTTCTGCGCGACCTGCGCACCGCTCGGTTGGAGCGCGAGCGTCGCGGTCGCACCGCCGAGGAGAAGAGCACTGGTAATGGCGTAGGCGTAACGCACTAGATGTTGTCCTCTCGTTTCATCAATCGAAACAGGTACCCCGTAGGGATGCCGTCCTGAATGATGCTTGAATATGAACGGGCGTTCAAAGGTTCCGCAGGCTCAACGCCCGCGGCCCTCGAATTCCCGCAAGTAGCTGTTGTTCGGCGAAAGAATGATCGAGGTCGATCCTTCTGGTGCCGGCCCACCGTCCGCACCGAACGTATGCCGATACGACTGCATCGCGCGGTAGAAGTCGTAGAAATCGGCATCCTTGCCGAAGCTCTCGGCATAGATCTTCGCCGAATCCGCATCGGCCTGCGCACGGACGATCTGCGCCTGCTTCTGACCCTCGGCACGGATCGTGATCGCCTCCTGCTGGCGCGCGCTGGACATACGCTTGAGCGCGCTTTCGAGCGGCAGGCCGACGGGAAGGTTCGCCTGCTTGATACGCACGTCGACGATCTCGACGCCGTACTGGCTGGCGACGCGCTGGAGGCCCTTCTGGATGTTGTCCATCAGCTCCGAGCGCTCCGGGCTTAGCAGTTCGACGAAACGCCGCTTGCCGAGTTCGTTGCGCAGCGCCGAACCGAGGATAGGGCGAAGCTGATCGGGAATCCGGTCCTCGCTGCCGACCGCGTTGCGCATCTTCCGCGGATCGACGATCCGATAGCGCGCATAGGCGTCGACCTCGAGCCGAAGCTGGTCGGTCGACAGCACCAGCGTGTTGTCGAGTTCGAGATCCTGCACGCGCTTGTCGATCCAGACGATCCGGTCGACGAACGGAATGCGCGCGATCAGACCCGCGCCGGTTTGGCCGAACGCGGTGTTGGGCTGCCACGCGTTGACGGTGCGGATCGGCTGGCCGAAGCGCAGGATCACAGCCTGCTTGGTCTCGGGGACGATCGCAAAGGTCGATGCGGCGAGGATCACCAGCAGCAGCGCGACGATGCCGGCGACGATCGGATTACGGAAACTCACGGCGTTCACTGATCGGCTCCAGACTGGGGGGCAGCCGCCGCCGCGGCGGGCGCTGGCGTCGACTGGACAGCCTCCGGGTTCGGCAAGCGTTTGGCGTTCGACAGCGGCAGATACGGCACCACCCCGCCCGGCGTCTCGACGATCGTCTTGTCGCTTTTGGCGAGCACCGCCTCCATCGTCTCGTAATACATGCGGCGACGCGTCACTTCGGGCGCAAGCTTGTACTGCTCGTACACCTTGTCGAACGACGCGGCCTCGCCCTGCGCGCGCGCCACGACCTGCTGCGCATACGAGCGCGACTGGTTGAGGTTGGCGATCGCCTCCTGCTGTGCGGCGGTAACCGCGTTGAAGTCCTCGACGATCCGCGCGGGCGCAGCAGCCTGCTTGATCGCGACGCCCTGAATACGGACGCCCGATTTGTAGTCGTTGAGGATCTGCTGCGTGAGTTCGGCGACGCGTTGCTCGATCACGGTACGACCCGTGCCGATCGCCTGATCGAGCGTCGTCGTCGCCACCACCGCACGCATCGCGCTCTCGGCAGCGGCCCGAACAGTGTCGTTCGGCTCGGCGAGCTGGAATACGTAATCGCGCGGATCCGAGATATCCCAACGGACCGAATACGCCAGATCGATGATGTTCTGGTCGCCGGTCAGGGTTAGGTTCTCGCCATCGCCAACGGGGAAGTTGTCGGTACGGATCTTCTGCACATCGACCACCGTCACGTCGGCAATCGGCGCGGGCATCGTCAGACGAACACCCGGATCGAGCGTGCCTGCGTATTTGCCGAAATAAGTGACGACGCCGCGCTGCTGGGGGCCGATCTGATGCACCGAGGTGAACAGGATCCAGACAATCGCGATGATCGCGACGCCGATCGCCCAAAGCGCGCGGGCGTTGGCGCCCGAGGGCAGGCCGCCGAAGCCGCCAGTGCCGCCACCGCCGTCGCCCGAACCGCGCGCTTTCCGCAGGAACTCGTCGAGCGCGGTCGGTTTGGCGGCAGGCTTGCGGCCACCTGGAGGTTGCGCCCAGGGATTGCGCGGGCCGCTGTTACCGTCGTCACCCGAGCTGCCCCAGGGGCCTTTCGGTGTTTCGGTGGCGAGGATATCGGGGCGCCGGAACCAGCGCGAGAGGATCGTCATACCAACCTTTATAGGTAGGCGCGGACGGAAATACAGTGCCAAGCGGCCCGAGCGGCCCTATCTGCGCCGCATGATCGATATCGAAGCGGTAAAGGCGGCGGTGGCCGCAGTGGCGGGGAAGCGGGCGACCGTGCGGCTGGAGGCAACGCGCGCCGGCATCATCATCGATGCGACCGGGCTCGATCCGCAGGCGCGCGATGCGCTTGAGGCGACCGTGCGGATGGCGGCGACGCAGCCGGGTATTTCGGAAGTCCGCATTGCCGTGACCGCCGAGCGCTCGACGCGGCGGCTGATCGCGGTCGCCAGCGGCAAGGGCGGCGTGGGCAAATCGACGCTCGCCGCCAACCTGGCCATCGCGATGTCGCGTGCCGGGCGGCGGGTCGGGTTGGTCGACGCCGATATCTACGGGCCGTCGCAGCCAAGGCTGATGAACGTCGAGGGCACGCGGCCGACCGCGAAGGACAAGGTGCTCGATCCGGTCCCTACCCCTTACGGCGTGCCGTTGCTGTCGATGGGACAACTGGTCGAGCCGGGCAAGGCGATCGCCTGGCGCGGGCCGATGGCGGCGGGGGCGCTCGGCCAGCTGGTCGAGGCGGATTGGGGCGTGACCGATACGCTCGTGCTCGATCTCCCCCCCGGCACCGGCGACGTCCAGCTGACGATGGTCCAGAAATATCGGCCGGCGGGGGCGGTGATCGTCTCGACTCCGCAAGATCTCGCGCTGATCGACGCGCGTCGCGCGATCGATCTGTTCGAGAAGGCCGGCATCCCGATCATCGGCCTGGTCGAGAACATGGCCGGCTATATCTGCCCGCATTGCGGCGAGGCGTCCGATCCGTTCGGCCATGGCGGCGCAGAAGCGGCGGCGCGCGAACTCGGCATTCCGTTCCTCGGCCGCGTACCGCTGACGATCTCGATCCGCACCGCGTCCGATGCAGGCACCCCGCCGGCTTCGGATCCAAGCGATGCGGTCTTCATGCCAATTGCGGCTCAGGTCGTCGCATGGCTCGGAAAACTGTGAAACCCGTGTGCCTGATCCACGTTATGTGATTACCGGTCGTACCGAGTGGCCTTCTACCACGGTACGAGCGGACCAGATTTCTTCTTACAGGAGGCATCGATGCCATTGACTGCCGATGCCGACATCAAGACGCTGCTCGAAGGCGCGCGCACGATCGTGATGATCGGCGCCTCCGACCGTCCCGACCGCCCTTCCTACAACGTTATGTCCAAGCTCCAGGCGCATGGCTATCGCGTGATCCCGGTCAATCCGCAGATCACCGGCGAGCATGTCCACGGCGAGTTCGTTTTCCGCGACCTGTCGCAACTCGGCGACCCGATCGACATCGTCGATATCTTTCGCAACTCGGCGGCTGCCGGCGAAGCGGTCGATCAGGCGATCGCGGCAGGTGCGAAGGCTGTCTGGATGCAACTCGGCGTCGCCAACGAAGAGGCTGCGGAACGCGCCGAAGCCGCTGGGCTGAAAGTGGTGATGGATCGTTGCCCGGCGATCGACATCCCCCGACTCGGAGTCGCCAAGATCGAGCAATGATGCTTGCTCCTTCGGACGATCGCGGCCAGTCTGCGTATCAGTCCGGGAGACGCCGATGCTGGTCATGCTGTTGTCGATACTGATCGAAGACCCGCTGATGGCGACCGCGAAGGCGCGCATGGCCACCGAGCAACCCTGTATCCAGAGCGCCGACGAGACCGATATCACGGTCTGTGGAATGCGACATGCCGACCGGTTTCGCGTGCCGTTCGTCGAGCATGACGCCGGCGACCCCAAGCATGAAAGCGTCCGCAACGAACGCACCCGCCTGCTCCGTCGCACCTCTCCGCTCGCCGATCTCAGCCCATTCCAGGTTGGCGGCGGGATGGCAGGCGTCACCATGACGGTCGGCGGTGAAGGTGGCACGTCGTTCCGTAAGCCCGCACCGTAAGGGCCCGAGAATGTTTGCAACAATCGTGTCGGCGATGCTTCAGGTGGCTGCCCCTACCGCCGCCACAGCGGCACCACCCATGCCGGAGCGCTTCTCGATCCTCGTCGACCCGTGCGCGACGCAGATGCAGGACGGGACCGAGATCATCGTCTGCGGCAAATCCGCGACAACCACCCCGCGCCTGCCGATGCGCGACGATCGCGGCCCGCCCAATCACGCGGTCGCCTCCAATCCCAACCTCACCGCCGTCCGCGCGCTGGAGTTGTCGGATACACCCTGTGCAGTTCGACAGGGGGGATGCCAAGTTGGCTTCGGCCCGCCGATCGCCCCGATCGCCAAGGCTGCGGTAGGGTTGATCAAGAGCGCTCTCGCGAAGAAACCCGACAAACGCGGCCGCGTACCGATCGATCTCGACGGCCCCGTCGGCACCGTGAACTAGGCAGCAGGCTGGATATCCCCCTTCGCCTTGCTCCAGGCCTTCCCGCCGACGAGCCCGTTGTCGCGCGGCCATAACGGTGCTGGTTCAGAATGTGGGGGCGGACTGGCGAGCCCACCTCAATCTAGGATATGCATCCACATCGGCCGGCCCACCAGACTCTGCGACCCTCGCAGCTTCTCCAGCGCCTGAGCGATCGAGCGTTCCGGGCTTTCATGCGTCACGATCGCCACCAGCACGCTGCCATCCGCGATCGCTCCGCGCTGGATCAGGCTCTCGATCGAGACGCCCGCGTCGCGCATTGCCGCCGCGATCTCGGCCAGCACGCCGACCCGGTCCGCGACGGTAAAGCGGAGATACGCGCGGCCGCGTCGCTCGCCGCTGTCCGCCTTGGGTGCCGATGTCAGCGCCACCACCGGCATAGCGAACGGCGGGCCGAACTCGCCCCGCGCGATGTCGATCAGATCGGCCACCACCGCACTCGCGGTTGGGCCATCGCCCGCGCCGGCGCCCTGGAACAGCAGGCGACCGACGAAATTGCCTTCCGCGACAACCGCGTTGAGCGATCCTGTGACGTGTGCCAGCGGATGATCGATCGGCACCAGGTGCGGATGCACGCGCTGGAACAACCCGTCCGCATTCGCCTCCGCCAACCCGAGCAGTCGCACGCGATAGCCGAGCGCCGCCGCCTCCGCGATGTCCGCGCCGAGCAGATGCCGGATGCCACTGATCGCGACGTCGTCGAAGGCCGGCTGCGTCCCGAACGCGACCGCGGCCAGGATCGACAGCTTGTGCGCCGCATCGACGCCGTCGATGTCGAAACTTGGATCGGACTCCGCAAACCCAAGCGTCTGTGCCTCCGCTAACACCTCGGCAAAGTCGCGGCCTTCGGATTCCATCTTCGACAGGATGAAATTGCAGGTGCCGTTGAGGATCCCGTACACACGGGCGATCTCGTTTGCCGCGGCGCCTTCCCGCAGCCCCTTGATGACCGGGATGCCGCCCGCGACCGCGGCCTCGAACTTCAGCGCGACCCCGGCTGACTCCGCCGCCTGCGCGAGTTCGAGCCCGTGATGCGCGATCATCGCCTTGTTCGCGGTGACGAAACTCCGCCCTGCCCCAAGCGTGCTACGCGCAAGCGTAAGCGCCGGTCCGTCCGACCCACCGATCAGTTCGACCACGACATCCGCACTCGGCTGTTTCGCCAGCGCGGTCGTGTCATCGACCCACGCGAACCGCGACAGATCAACGCCGCGATCCTTGCCACGATCGCGTGCGGATACCGCGACGACCTCAATCTCGCGCCCGGCCCGCCGCGCAATTAACTCGCGGTTCGCATCGAGCAGCCGGATCACCCCGCCGCCTACCGTCCCCAGCCCGGCCAGGGCTACGCGCAATGGTTCACTCATTTTCGTCCTCCACTCGCACGTCCGGTTACGTTTCGGCGGGCGTTTGCGCAATCCTGATGACGCACGCGCGCGGCGCCCCTATCTGGGCATCATGTCAGGCCGCTTCGATCATCTCCCCAACCGTCGCACGATCATCGATCGCCGTGCCGTCGCCGAAACCATCGCAGCCTTGGAAGGCGTCGACGCGGCCGCACTCCGCCGCGACGCGACCACGCTACTGAAGGCCGGGCTAGACAAGGGCCGGGTCGAGGTTGAGCGCCGTCTTGTCGAACATCCGTCGCGCGGGTTGGAAGCGTCCAGCGCACAGGCCTATCTGATCGATGCGCTGATCCGCATCCTATTCGAATTCACGACGCAGCGGCTCTACCCCCTGCCCAACCCGACGATCGGCGAACGGCTCACGTTGATCGCGGTCGGCGGATATGGCCGCGCTGAAATGGCACCGCACTCTGACGTCGATATCGGCTTCCTCACCCCCGGCAAGCAGACGCCTTGGGCGGAGCGGGTGATCGAATCGATGTTGTACGCGCTTTGGGATCTCGGGCTGAAGCTCGGCCAGTCCAGCCGCTCGCTCGACGAGATGGTCCGCCAAGCAAAGGCCGACGTCACCGTCCGCACAGCCTTGCTCGAAGCGCGCTACGTCTGTGGCGATACCGAGCTGTATGAACAGGCATCGCACCGCTTCAAGACCGAGGTCCAAACGGACACCGCGCGCACCTTCATCGCCGACAAGCTCGCCGAACGCGACGCCCGCCACCGGAAGATGGGCGACACGCGCTATGTCGTCGAACCCAACGTCAAGGAGGGCAAGGGAGGCCTGCGCGATCTCCACGCATTGTTCTGGATCGGCAAATACATCTACGACGTCCAGCGCGCTGCTGAACTGGTCGAGGTCGGGTTGTTCACCAAGGCCGAATACCGGCTGTTCCACCGCGCCGACAATTTCTTCCAGGCGGTGCGCTGCCACCTGCACAGCATCACCGGCCGCGCCGAGGATAGACTGACCTTCGACCTGCAACGTGAGATCGCCGACCGGATGCGGTTCTCGGATCGACCCGGCAAGTCTAAGGTCGAGCGCTTCATGCAGTTCTACTTCCTGCAGGCCAAGACGGTCGGTACGCTCAGCGGCGTCTTCCTCGCGCATCTCGACGAGAAGTTCGCCGCGCGTGGGCGAAGGTTCGGGTTGCCGACGATCCGCCGGTCCCCGCGCAAACTCAACGGGTTCGTGCTCGATCGCGGACGGTTGGCATTGCCTAGCGATGACTTCTTCCGGGCCGATCCCGAACGCCTGATCGAGATCTTCCAGCTGGCCGATAAGCACGGCGTTGAGATCCACCCACTTGCGATGCGCGCCGCGGCGCGAGACGCCAAGCTGGTCGACGACGTGCGCAACAGCCCGACCGCGAACGCGCTGTTTCTCGACGTGCTGACCTCGCCGCGCGATCCCGAACTCGTGCTGCGCTGGATGAACGAGGCGGGCGTGTTCGGCCGGTTCGTGCCCGATTTCGCGCGCGTCGTCGCGCAGATGCAGTTCGACATGTACCATCACTACACCGTCGATGAGCACACCATTCGTGCGATCGGCCTGCTCGCGCGCATCGAGAGCGGCGTATTGAAGGAAGAGCATCCACTCGCCAGTGCGATCTTCGAACAGATCGTGTCGCGGCGTGCGCTGTATGTCGCGGTGCTGCTCCACGACATCGCCAAGGGCCGCGGCGGCGATCACTCGATCCTGGGCGCAGAGGTGGCGCAGCGGCTTTGCCCGCGTTTTGGCCTCACGCCCGCCGAAACCGAGACAGTCGCCTGGCTCGTGCGGTGGCATTTGCTCATGTCCGCCACTGCGTTCAAGCGCGACCTTAGCGACTTCAAGACGATCCTCGATTTCTGCGACCTGGTGCAGAGTCCGGAGCGCCTCCGCCTGCTGTTGACGCTGACGATCGTCGACATCCGCGCGGTCGGTCCGGGCGTCTGGAACGGCTGGAAACGGCAGTTGCTCGGCGACCTGTACGAGTCGGCGGAAGAGGTCCTACGCCTCGGTCACAAGCAGAAAGGGCGCGCCGAGCGGATCGCCGCCAAGCAGGCGCATCTGCGCGAGGAACTCGGCTGGACCGAAGAGGTCTTTGCAACGCTCGTCCACCGGCTACCGGAGGCATACTGGATTGCCGAACCCGAGGACGTGCTCGCCCACAATGCGCGCTTCCTCGCCGATACCGGCGATGCACAACTCGCGATCGACGCACACGTCTATCCTGGGCGCGGTGCAACGCTGGTAACGATCTACGCGGCCGATCATCCCGGGCTGTTCTACCGGATTGCCGGGGCCATCCACGTGGCAGGCGGCAACATTATCGACGCGCGAATCCATACGACACGCGACGGCATGGCGATCGATAACTTCCTCGTGCAGGATCCGTTCGGGCGGCCGTTCGACGAATCCGGTCAGCTCTCGCGACTAAAAACCGCGATCGAGGACGCGCTGGCCAACCGCGGCAAGCTCGCCGACCGTCTGGTAGCCAAGCCCCTGCCGCGTACGCGTGCGGAAGCGTTCGACATCGTCCCGAACGCGCTGGTCGACAACAAGGCTTCGAACCGCTTCACCGTCGTCGAGGTCAATGCGCGCGATCGGCCCGCCTTGCTCAATCAACTCGCCAACGCGCTGTTTCAGTCGAAGGTGACGATCCATTCCGCGCATGTCGCGACCTACGGCGAGCGCGCTGTGGATACGTTCTACATCACCGATCTGACGGGGGATCGGATCACCCAGCCCGCGCGGTTGAGGACGCTGGAGCGGCGGCTGCTGGCGGCGGCGGCGGGCGAAGAGATCGATCTCGCGGCGTAAGGGCCGCCTTGGTTTCCCGCGAAAGCGGGAGCCCAGGGTAATGTCAAGAAACCCTGGACTCCCACGTTACCGGAAAGAACAAGTCGGAGGCCCCACGCGCTTCCAACAAGAAAAAGCCCGCCCGCAGCGAACTGCGGACGGACTTTCATTCAGTCACCCGATCAGAAACGCGAGCGCAGCGTCAGGCCGTAGGTGCGTGGCTCGGCGAGGAATGCCGAGTAAAGCGCGTTGCCGGTGCCGCCGAAGCGCTGCACGTTTGCCGAAGAGCCCGCACCCTGGAACGGCGTGTTGAACGCCACTTGGATGTAGTTCTTGTTAAACACATTCTGAGCCCAGAATTCGAGCGCCCAAGCCTGGTCCTTGCCACGCAGGCCGACGCGGGCGTTCACCAGCGCGAAGCCATCCTGCTTCTTCTCCGGTGCCAGATCCGAGCCGGTGTTATAATCGGACGTCAGGCGGCTATCGATATAAAACAGGCCAGACATACCGTTCGCGCCAATATCCGGGGTCCAGGCGAACGACGTTGTAACGACGTTCTTGGGGGCATTCGACAACTGGCTGCCCGGCAGCAGGAACAGCGCGCGGTCGAGTGCCTCTCCGGTCGTCGAGCTGCCGATCAGGTTCTTTCGGAAATGCGTGTCGGCATAGGTATAGCCCGCGGTGAACGTGACCTGCTTGATCGGCGATATCGTCGCTTCGAGCTCGACACCCTGCGAAATAACTCCAGGCTTCTTCGAGCGGTTCGTTGGGCAGGTGCCGGTCTGTGCACCGGTGACGGGATTGAAGCCGTTGTCGGTGTCGAGGCCGTTGAGATTGTCCTTACACGCCTCGATATTCTGCACGACGAAGATAGAGCCGTTGAAGGTGTTCAGCTGGAAATCGGTGAATTCTTCGCGGAATGCAGCGACGTTTAAGGTGAAGCCGCGCGTGTTGAACTTCGCACCGATCTCGTAGTTGTTCACCTTCTCGGCGTTGAAGCGGAGACCCGCTGCATCGGCGTTGCTGCGCCCCGAGAGCACACCGTTGACGCCGCCCAGATCCGAACGATCGAGGTTGTAGCCGCCGGCCTTGTAGCCTTTTGCGTACGAAGCATAGGTCAGCAACTTGGTGAACGGCTTCCACGACAGGACCGCAGTGCCGGTGAACTCACCGTCGCCAAAGCTGTCGTTGAGGCTGAGCGCATTCAGCGCAGGGCTGGAGTTGCCTGTGCAGGTCAGCGTGACGATACCCTGCGCAAACGCGGTCGCGCCACTCTGCGACATGGTCAGCGGTGCCAGGGCGGCCTGCTGGATCGGGCAGACAGTGTTGTTGTTGTTGAACTTGGCGTTGAACTTCTTCGTTTCATGCGTGTAGCGAAGACCGCCCGTCAGCGACAAGGTATCGGTCAGGTGCAGGATATTGTGCGTGAAGAACGCGTAGTTCTCGCTCTTCTGGCGATAGATTGAGCCTGCGTCGCCGACGCTGTTCACGCCACCGCCGAGACCGACGCCACCGGTCAGACGGTCAAGCGCCGACGTGATCAACGGACCCGCAACGGTGCCGAACGCACCATTCAGCGTTGCCCGTCCGGCAGCGCTCAAGCAACCCGGATTGTTCTGGTTCTGGAGCGCGGCAACCGGGCTGACCGTCGCGACGAGGCGGCAGGCGGCGAACTGCCCGTATTGCGAACCGAACGACGCGTTATCGACGAGCTTCAGCTTCTCGTTCGAATAGAAGCCGCCGACCAACCAGTCGAGCTTGTCGTTGAACAGCGAACCCTGCAAGCGTGCTTCCTGCGTGAAGGTCTTGAACTGACGATACGCGTTGCCGTCGTCGGCACGGTGGGTCAGATCGATATTGGTATAGTCGATGTCGCTTGCGTTGCCCGACTTGTACTCGCGGTACGCGGTGATGGAGGTAAAGGTAGCGCCGCCCAGATCCCAATCGGCCTGTAACGAACCACCGTAATCCTTGGTCAGGTTCCGATAGGTCTGGCCGGGCGTGACGGCGACCTGACGGCTGTACGGATCGGGCGTGTTGCCGGCCAGCGGGAACACTGCGCCTTGGCGACGCAGGATATCGACGATGCGGTTCGTCGTGTTGTTGGTGACCGCGCCATCGGTGTTGACCGTGGCGAAGAACGGCGCGACGCCGGCTGCGTTCGGGGTGGGATCGGTCGTCTCGACCTGGTTGTAATAGACCGCGCCGCAGCAGCTTTCCTTGCGGTGCGAATAGTCGCCAATCAGGCGGAAGCTCAAGGCATCGGTGGGCTTGAACAACAACTGGCCGCGGACGAAATACCGATCGCGGTCGTTGACACGGCTCTCGCTGCCGTTGGCCGCCGTGACGTTCTTGTAGAACCCGTTGCGATTCACGTAGACGCCGTCGACCCGGAAGGCGAGCTTGTCGGCGATCAGCGGGCCGGTGATGCCGCCCGCAAGCCGCTTCTGGTCGTAATTGCCGTAGGTCGCCTCGGCGTTGCCATGCCAGTCGAACTCAGGCGAGCGCGTGATGATGTTGATCAGGCCTGCGGACGCATTGCGACCGAACAATGTGCCCTGAGGTCCACGAAGCACTTCGACGCGGTCGATTTCGCCCAGTTCGTTGAGGCCAACGCCCGTACGGCTGCGATACACGCCGTCGATGAACACCGCGACCGAGCTTTCGAGGCCGGGATTGTCGCCCACCGTACCGATCCCGCGAATACGGGCAGACGCGTTCGATTCGTTGCCGGTCGACGAGATCAACAGCGACGGCGCGAGCTGGTTCAGCGAGCGGATATCGCTGCCGCCTGAATTCTGGAGCGCTTCCTGGCCGACGGCCGACACCGCGATCGGTACGTTCGACAGACGCTCGGAGCGACGCGTCGCAGTAATGACGATGTCGCTGGCGTTACCACCCGTGTCGGCCGCGGCACTGGCTGCGCGCGTCGTGTCGGCATCGGTAGCACCATTGGTCTGGCCTGCGACCGATGCGTTTGCAGTCCCTTGCGACGGCGTGGCCTGTGCCTCGACTGTGGAAGTCGCCTGCTGAGCGAAGGCCGGCGTGACGATCGCCGCGGTCGCAACGGCGGACAACAGATATGCGGTCATACGCATCGGCATTCTCTCCCTAGACGTGTTCGAATGTTTTCGAACTTATGGTTTGGACGTTAGGTAGAGATACATGGCCATGATCGTCTAGCGATTTCCGCATACGGAAAGAGATTTTTGAACATTGTGTCTCCAAATCGCCACAGAGCGACAGACAGCAAACCCTAGTTTCGAAATGCAACTTTTCAGGAAAGTAACGGTCATTCGCATGCCATGCTAATCGTGCTGCGACGTCCGCAGTGCGCCGCGCCCGTGAATCTGGGGTAGCGCGAACGGCAGACCGTAGGCGCGTACCTTGGCCTCCAGCGAAAGCGAGGGTCCGGCTTGGATCGCTGCCTTCGTGGGAAACACCGCTACCGCTCTACTGGGAAACGTGCGGTCTCTGGCCCTCACTCTTCACATAGCGAGAGCCGCCGCCCCGTCCGTCTTCCGTTAGGAGAAGCAGATGGCGAAGCCGGCAATGGGTGAGGACGCGCTACGAGCGTGGCAGATGTGAAAAAGGCCGGCTAGTCCTGTCGGACTGGCCAGCCTTTCGAACGTCACATCGTTGCGGCCGAAGCCGTATCGCCATTACTTAGGTGCGAGCACCATCAGCATCTGGCGGCCTTCCATGCGCGGATACGCCTCGATCTTGGCGATCTCCGCGACGTCGTCCTGAACGCGCTTCAACAGGTTCATGCCGAGCTGGCCATGGCTGAGTTCGCGACCGCGGAACCGCAGCGTGATCTTGACCTTGTCGCCCTCGCCGATGAAGTCGTTCACCTTCTTCATCTTGGTGTCGTAGTCATGGTCATCGATGTTCGGACGCATCTTGATCTCCTTGATCTCCTGCGTCTTCTGCGACTTGCGTGCGAGGTTGGCCTTCTTCTGCGCCTCGTACTTGAACTTGCCGACATCGAGGAACTTGGCGACGGGCGGATCGGCGTTAGGCGACACTTCGACCAGGTCGAGGCCATGCTCAGCTGCCTGCTCAATCGCTTCGCGCGTGTACATCACGCCCAGATTCTCGCCCTCGTGATCGATCACGCGGACCTTCTGGCTCTGGATGAATTCGTTGAATCGCGGGCCGTTCATTGCGGGCGTCTGCATCGGCCGGCGCATCGTGGGAGGACGTATGGGGTTTGCTCCTGAAGTTTCTGACGAAGTATTTGGGCCGGCCTATAGCGCAGAAACGCCCGCGCGGAAAGCCGGCCCCGTTGGATCACATATCGGGTGCGCGCGCCTCGTCCGCAAGACGTGCGATCGCTTCGTCGAGCGTCAGGATGGTCTGCGCCTGGCTGCCGAGCGTGCGCAGCGCGACCTTGCCCTCCTCGGCCTCGCGCTTGCCGACGACCAGCAGGTTCGGCACCTTCGCCAGCGAATGCTCGCGCACTTTGTAGTTGATCTTCTCGTTGCGCAGATCCGTCTCGATGCGGATGCCCGCCGCCTTCAGCTTCGCCGCAACCTCAAGTGCATAATCGTCGGCATCCGACACGATCGTCGCGACGACCGCCTGCACCGGCGCGAGCCAGAGCGGGAAGCGGCCGGCATGGTGCTCGATCAGGATGCCGATGAAGCGCTCGAACGTACCGAGGATCGCGCGATGCAGCATCACCGGGCGATGCCGTTCGCCGTCCGCGCCCACATACGACGCATCGAGTCGCTCGGGCAGCACGCGGTCCGACTGGATTGTGCCGACCTGCCACGTCCGGCCGATCGCGTCGGTCAGGTGGAATTCGAGCTTCGGAGCATAGAACGCACCCTCGCCCGGCAGTTCCTCGAAGTTCGCCTTGATCGTGTCGCTCAGGCCCGACTGCATCACCGCCTCGCGCAGTTCGGCCTCTGCCTTGTCCCACATCGAGTCTTCGCCGAACCGCTTCTCGGGGCGCAGCGCGAGCTTCACCGCGTAATCGTCGAAACCGAGGTCCTTGTAGACGCTATCGAGTAGCTCGCAGAACTTGCGCACTTCCTCGACCAGCTGATCCTCGCGGACGAAGATATGCGCGTCGTCTTGCGTGAACTGGCGGACGCGCATGATGCCGTGCAGCGCGCCGTGCGGCTCGTTGCGGTGGCAGCAGCCGAACTCCGCCATCCGGATCGGCAGGTCGCGGTACGACTTGATCCCCTGCTTGAAGATCAGCACGTGTGCCGGGCAATTCATCGGTTTCAGCGCCATCAGGTCGCCTTCACCCGACAGCACGGCGCCCTCATCCTCGACGTTCGGAATCTCGTCCGGCACGACGAACATGTTCTCGCGGTACTTGCCCCAGTGGCCCGACTGCTCCCACTGCTTGGCGTCCATCAGCTGCGGAGTCTTGACCTCGGCATAGTCGGCAGCATCGAGGCGACGCCGCATGTACGCCTCCATCTGGCGCCAGAGCACGAAGCCCTTGGGATGCCAGAACACCGAGCCCTGCGCTTCGGACTGGAGGTGGAACAGGTCCATCTCCGCGCCAATCTTGCGGTGATCGCGCTTGGCGGCTTCCTCGAGGCGGAAGAGATGCTGATCGAGCTGCTTCTTGTTGAGCCAGCCGGTGCCGTAGATGCGGCTGAGCATCGCGTTCTTCTGATCGCCACGCCAATACGCGCCAGACACGCGCGTCAGCTTGAACGCGGCAGGATCGAGTTTGCCGGTCGACGCCATGTGCGGCCCGCGGCACATGTCGAGCCACTCGCCCTGACGGTAGATCGTCAGTTCCTCGCCCTCGGGAAGTTCGGCGGCCCACTCAGCCTTGAAGCTCTCGCCCTGCTGCGTCCAGCGATCGATCAATTGCTGACGCGACCAGACCTCGCGCAGGAACGGCTCGTTCCGGGCGATGATCGCGCGCATCTCGGCTTCGATCGCGGGCAGGTCCTCGTCGGTGAACGGGCGGTCTTTCGGCGCGAAGTCGTAATAGAAGCCGTCGTCGGTGGCAGGGCCGAAGGTGATCTGCGTACCTGGGAACAGGTGCTGCACCGCCTCCGCCATGACATGCGCGAGGTCGTGGCGAACGAGTTCGAGCGCATCGGCCTCGTCGCGCGCGGTCACCAGCGCGAGCGCGGTGTCGCCCTCGAACGGCCGGTTGAGATCGCGCACCTGCCCGTCGATGCGCGCGGCGAGCGCGGCCTTGGCGAGGCCCGGGCCGATCGCAGCGGCGACATCCGCGGGGGTAGTCCCGGGCGCAACCTCGCGGACGGAACCGTCGGGCAGCGTGATTCGGAACATTGCAGACATGGGAGACTTTCTCTCGGGATGACGTGCGCGGACCGATCCGCGCACGGCGTGTATATAAGGTGATACGCGCACAGGGCTACTCCAGACGGACATGCGCCGGACTGGGGAGTGTCTGGGCGTTTTGAGAGAGTGCTATGCTGGGTCTGCTGATGATGCTGTCCGCCGCTGCCGCGCCTGCTGCGCCTGCTGCGGGCCCTGCTGCGACCTGCTGCGACCTGCTGCGACCTGCTGCGACCTGCGCGCCCGCGGTTGGCGGCCTGCCGCGACACGAACCAGTTGATCACGGCGCCAGCGTTCACCGCGGCAGTCCGGCGGTTCATCGGCAAGCGCAAGGCGTCGTATCTTTATGCGAACGGCGATGTCACGGATCAGCAGATCGAGGTGCTGCATGGGCCGCCCGACGAACCGACCCGGATCGGGGCGCTGTACCGCTTCACCGCGTGCCGGGCGCATAGTTGTCCTGAGAAGGGCGCAGCGGTGCTCGATCCGGCCGGAAAGATTGTGGCGCTGGCGATCCTGTATTCGCCGTGCGCGACCGCCGACACGCGCGACTGCAACCGGCGCGAGGATCTGGTGGTGTTCATGCGGGAGCGGGAGCGGTTGCAGCGGGTGGAGGTGGTGGCGAATCTGCGCCTGGGCGGTGGAGCAGGCGGCGGGGAGCTATACGCTGCCGGGTCAGCCGAAGGTGCGGTTCAGGGGATGCAGGTGATCGATCCGGCGGCGGCGCGGTGAAGCGTAATTCGGGAAAGAGCACCACCTCCGCGGAGGCCGGGGCCTAGGTGGGGAACGTCGCTAACGGAGGGCGCGCTCGGTTACCTCCACCTTTCCAACTGGGCCCCGGCCTCCGCCGGGGTGACGCTAGCTATTTTGAGATGCGAGGCTCCGCTCAAATCAACCCGAACGGCACCACATGGTTCGCCTGCGTATGCCCGACCTCCGCCCGCCCCAGATACGGCACCCCCATGTCCCGCGACCAGCGGATCATCATGTAGTCGAGCGTCTCGCCCCAGGGCGGATCATTCTCCTGCACCGCGGTCACCGCACCCAGCCGCAGCCCCGCGATGCCCTTCAACTGCGTGGCGTTGGCGACTTTGAACAGCATCCGATCGATCGCGTACATCGGCTCCGACACCTCCTCGACGATCAGCACGTGATCAGTGAGATCAGGCAGCCACGGCGTGCCGATCAGCGAGGTCAGGATGCTGAGGTTGAATGCGGCCGACGGCCGCCCGTCTAGCCCCGGCTCCAGCCCTGCCCGATCGCCGTGCACCATCCAGCCTAGCGACCGTGCGACCGTCGCCTCGCCGTCATGTCGGTTGACGTCGCTGACCATTGGCCCGTGCACCGGCCGCCCGATCCGCCGGGCATATAGCGCGCCGAGCAGGAACCCGACGTCCGAATAACCGAGATAGGTCTTGTGCCGCGCGGCACGGCCGAGCTCGGGCATGACCATCGCCAGGATGCGGTTCGCGCCATAGCCGCCGCGTAGGAACCAGAGCGCATCGAATCCCGGATCGTTGGCGTATTCGAGGAACGCCCCTGCCCGCCGAAAGTCCGAGCCAGCGAAATGGCCGTCGGTCTCCAGGCATTGCGGGTGGAAGACCAGCTCGACCTCGGGGAACGCGCTAGCCGCATACGCGGTGATCTTGGCGATCGCCGCGGGATTGGTCCGGCTCGACGCGGCGAGGACACCGATGCGCATTGTTCGTGTTCCCGACCTTGCCCCGTTACCAAACCGCCCATATCGCGGGCCGATGGATATCAGCAAACCCTGTTTCTTCGTAGGCATCGGTGGCTCGGGCATGATGCCGCTCGCGATGATCCTCGCGGGGCGCGGCGCGACCGTCGCCGGCTCCGATCGCAACCTCGACCAGGGCCGCGTACCTGCCAAGTTCGACGACCTTGCCGCGAAGGGCGTCGCGCTGTTCCCCCAAAACGGCAGCGGGATCGTCTCGGCCGACCAGCTCGTCATTGCCTCCGCGGCGATCGAGGCGACCGTGCCCGACATGATCGCGGCGGACGCTCTGGGCTGCACGCGCTCGTCCCGCGCGGCGATGCTGGCGTCACTGTTCAACGACAGCCGGTTGCCGATCGGCGTCGCGGGGACGAGCGGCAAGTCGACCGTAACAGGCATGATCGGCTGGATACTCCATGCGGTCGGGCGCGATCCGACGGTGATGAACGGCGCGGTGATGAAGAACTTCACCACCCCCGACGCGCCGTTCGCCAGCGCGCTGGTCGGAGAGGGTGATGCGTTCGTCAGCGAAGTAGACGAGAGCGATGGATCGATCGCCGGCTATGCGCCGAAGATCGCGGTGCTCAACAATGTCAGCCTCGACCACAAGTCGCTGGAGGAACTGCGCGTACTGTTCGGGGACTTCATCGCGAAGGCCGAGACGGCGGTCGTGAATGCCAACGATCCCGATGCGGCGGGCCTCGCCTCTCGCCTGCCGCGCGGTCAGATCACGACGTTCGCGATCGATGCGTCGGCAGATCTGCGTGCCGAGAATTTGAAGCCGGAGCCGTTCGCGATCCGCTTCGACATCGTCTCGCGCGGCGTACGGACGCCAGTGAAGCTTGCCGTCCCGGGTCGCCACAACGTGTCGAACGCGCTCGCTGCGATCGGGGCGGCGATGGCGGCGGACGTGTCGCTGGCGGATGCGGTGAAGGCGATCGCGGGATTCACGGGTCTGCGCCGCCGCTTCGATCTGGTCGGAGAGGCGGGCGGGGTCGCGGTGATCGACGATTTCGGGCACAACCCGGACAAGATCGCCGCGACGCTCGACACGCTTCACGCGTTCCCGGGGCGACTGCTGCTGTTCTTCCAGCCGCACGGCTATGGCCCGTTGAAGGTGATGGGCCGCGAACTCGTCGCCACCTTCGTCGAGCGGATGGCGGCGGACGACGTCCTCGTCCTCCCCGACCCTGCCTATTACGGCGGGATGGTCGCGCGGGAGGTCACCAGCGCGGACATCGTCGCGCAGATCGTCGAGGGTGGGCGCGATGCCCGGCACATCGCCGACCGCGCGGAGGCCGCCGCCGTGCTGGTGGCCGAGGCACGACCGGGCGACCGGATCGTGGTGATGGGCGCGCGCGACGATACGCTGAGCATGCTGGCGGCGGGGATGGTCGACGCGCTGGCCGCCGGCTGATACAGAGCAGGCAGGAGACTGCCGATGTTCCGCCGCCTGTTCCTCGACCATCCCGCCACCGTCGGCGAAAGCTATGCCGAGCATTTCGGCGTCGCCGGACGCTTCGGCATGACGATGATCAAGGGTGGCCTCGGTGCGCTGATCCACGCCTTTATCCCCGCGCTGTGCAAGACGCGCGGAAGCGACACGGTCGCCGAACTGCACCGCCAGATGGTGCTGAAGCGCGGCGCGGTCGCGGCCGACCAGACGCAGATGAAGACGGTCGAATTCATCATCTGACGATGCCAGGCGAGCCCGCCGGCTTTCCAAAGGTTACGATAAGGTCACACCTGGAACGCATTCGTGCGCACCTGACACGTGCGTCTAGCTGACGTGCGCGCCTGTCTTTTTGTAAAGGTCGGTTGACTCTAATCTCTGGCGCAGTGTAAAGCACACTTGTCCTATCTCTGGCGCAGTGTAAAGCACACTTGTCCTAAAACAGGGAGACCGTTCCGTGCTGACCATGCGACAAGCCAACCGCCGCTATCTCACTCGCTTCATCCCCAGCATGACCTGTTATGCGGTGTTCCTGTTGGGATCGAACATGGTCGAGGCTGCCTATAAGCCGACCGGGACCGCGCTCATCGCTCTGGCGATCCTCCCCGCCCTGCCGATCATCGCCGTCATCTGGGCGATGGGGATGGCGATCGTCGAACAGCCGGACGAGTATGTGCGGGCCAAGCTGATCCACGCCATGCTGATCGCGACCGCATTGATGCTGTCGGTCATGACGGTATGGAGCTTCCTCGAGGATACCGGCGCGGTGCCGCACAAGCCCGTGCATCTTGCCTTTCCCCTGTGGTGCGCCGGCTTGCTGCTTGGCCAAGCCTGGCTGTGGTCGCGCGACCGGTTCGCCGGTCATGAGGCATGAAGAACCGGCTCAAGATATTACGCGCCGAGCGCAACTGGAGCCAGGGCGACCTTGCCGAGCGGCTCGAAGTGTCGCGGCAGAGCGTCAATGCGATCGAGACGGGGCGCTACGATCCGTCGCTGCCGCTGGCATTCAAGATCGCCGAACTGTTCGAGCAGGCCATAGAAGACATCTTCACCAGTCCCTCAAAGACGGTCTAAAGCTGGCGGCATGACCGATATCGCTCCTGCCGCCCCCGCCCCGCCCCCCTTGAATACGCCGCCCGTCAAGGAACGCCCTCGCCTCGCCTACCACCATAGTCCCGGCACCGGCCCGACGATCGTATTCCTGTCGGGGTACGCATCCGACATGACGGGGACCAAGGCGGTGACGCTGGGGGCGTGGGCGAAGTCCGAGGGGCGCGCCTTCCTGCGGTTCGATTATGGCGGCTGCGGGCAGAGCGAGGGCGCGTTCGAGGACCAGACGCTGGTCGACTGGCGCGACGACGTGCTGGCGATGATCGATGCGCTCGTGGAAGACTCCGCGATCCTCGTCGGGTCGTCGCTCGGCGGGTGGCTGATGCTGCTGGCGGCGAAGATGCGGCCCGATCTCGTAAAGGGGTTGGTCGGAATCGCGCCGGCGCCGGACTTCACCGACTGGGGCTTCACCACCGACGAGAAGATGGCGCTGCTCACCAATGGCCGGATCGAGCGCAAGAACCCTTACGGCCCCGAGCCGACGGTCTACACCCGCGCGTTCTGGTCTTCGGGCGAAGCCAACCGGCTGATGTTCGGCGAGATCGCCTTCGACGGCCCGGTGCGGCTCGTCCAGGGCCAGCGCGATCCGGACGTGCCGTGGCACCGTACCGCGCGGCTCGCCGAGCTGTTGCGTTCAGCGGATGTGCAGACATGGCTGGTCAAGGACGGCGACCACCGCCTGTCGCGCGATCCCGATATCGCGCTCATCATCCGGGCGGTCGAGGATGTGATCGCCGCCTTATGATCCTTACGCTGCTGCTCGCCGCTGCTTCCGTTCAAGCTGGCCCCCTTCAAGCTGGCCGCCGTCAAGCTGGACCCGTCGATGCGCAGGAGGGGCGGTTTCGGCAATGCGTCGCGCTGACCCAGACAGATCCGGCGGCGGCGCGGGCCGAGGCCGGGCGCTGGCGGATTTCGGGCGGGCGGTATTTCGCGCGGGAATGCGCGGGAATCGCGTTTGCGGCAGAAAAGAGCTGGCCTTCGGCGGCGGGCGAGTTCGAGGAGGCGGCACGCGAGGCGCAGCTTGCCAAGGACGCGCGAGCGGCGAATTACTGGGCGCAGGCGGGCAATGCCTGGCTCGCTGCGGCGCAACCGGCCAAGGCGCGGACGGCGCTCGATTCGGCGCTGACGGCGGGGACGCTGACCGGGTTGCCGCTGGGTGAAGCACAGCTGGATCATGCGCGGGCATTGGTGGCGATAGGCGATCTGGAGTCTGCGCGGACCGATATCGATCTGGCGCTGACCAATGCGGCGGACGATCCGCTCGCGTGGCTGTTGTCGGCGACGCTGGCGCGGCGCGAGGGAAATCCGGCGCGGGCGAAGAAGGATATCGGCGAGGCGTTGAAGCGATCGGCGGACGATGCTTCGGTACAGCTGGAGGCGGGAAATATCGCTGCGCTGGCGGGCGACGAGACCGGGGCACGCGCGGCGTGGGGTCAGGCGGCGCGGTTGGCGCCGGATACGCCGGTGGGACGGAGTGCGGTTACGGCATTGCGGCAGTTCGACGGGCAAGGCACGGCTCCTCGTCCCAGCGCTCCGAACAGCGGCGCTCCGATCGGCCGCTAGCGCCACCACCCCGGCGGAGGCCGGGGCCCAGTTGGAAAGGTGGTTGTAACGAAGCGCCGTCCTTAATCAGCAACGTCCCATCTGGTCCCGGCCTTCGCCGGGGTGGTGGCTTTATGCCCCCCAGCAGTTGCAGCCCTTTCCCCCCACGGCCCCCATCCCTATCTGCGCTTCCGAACAACCCTCGGAGCCAGCATGAAATATCTCCACACGATGATCCGCGTGACCGACCCGGCGAAGACGATCGCGTTCTTCGAGACGCTGGGCCTGAAGGAGGTCCGCCGGATGGAGAACGAGAAGGGTCGGTTCACGCTGATCTTCCTGTCGGTCCCCGGCGACGAGGATGCGGAAGTCGAGCTGACGCACAATTGGGATCCCGAGGAATATGGCGAGGGTCGCAACTTCGGTCACCTCGCCTACCGCGTCGACAACATCTACGACACGTGCCAGCGGCTAATGGACTCGGGCGTGACGATCAACCGGCCGCCGCGCGATGGCCACATGGCGTTCGTGCGGACGCCGGACAACATCTCGATCGAGCTGTTGCAGGCGGACGGCGCGCTCGATCCCGCCGAGCCATGGGCATCGATGCCGAACACCGGCAAGTGGTGACACGCTGATGCTTGATATCGTCCGCGTGCCGGTGCTGGCTGACAATTACGCCTGGTTGATTCACGACACCATCTCGGGCGAGACGGTGGTGGTCGATCCGGGCGAGGCGGGGCCGGTGATCGCCGCCGCGAAGAAGCGCGACTGGCGGATCGACCGGGTGTGGACGACGCACTGGCATGCCGATCACACTGGCGGCAATGCCGAGATGAAGGCGTATGGCGCCACCGTCGTCGGACCGGCAGCGGAGGCTGACAAGATCCCGACGCTCGACGAGCAGGTCGGCGAAGGCGATGTCGTTCGTCTCGGTGCGCACGAGGCGACCGTGATGACGGTGCCGGGGCATACGCAGGGGCATATCGCGTTCCACTTTGCCAACGACGCAGCGATCTTCACCGGGGATACGCTGTTCGCGATGGGCTGTGGGCGGCTGTTTGAGGGGACGCCCGCCGACATGTTCGCGAACATGCAGCGATACGCGACGCTTTCGGATGAGACCGAGGTGTTCTGCGGGCATGAATATACGCAGAGCAACGGGCGGTATGCGCTGGTTGCCGAGCCGGACAATGCCGAGATCGTTGCACGGATGACCGAGGTCGATGCGTTGCGTTCGAAGGGTGAGCCTACCGTGCCGACCACGATCGGGCTGGAGCGAGCGACCAACCCGTTTCTGCGGGCGACGTCGGTCGAGCAGCTTGCGGGCTATCGTGCGGCAAAGGATGCGTTTCGCGGATAAAAGGCGCATGAGGGTGGCGGGGATTTTTAGGAGCGTTGTGATGCGGATGCGGACCCTGCCACTCTTGATTTTCCCGGTCGTCATGCTGGGCGCGTGTACGCAGACTCAGGCGGAGGTCGAGCGTGCACAGGTGCGCGAGGCGGGCGTGCAGGAGAAGCTCGCGAAGGAACTCGCCGGGCTGGTACCGGGCAAGCCCGAGACGTGCATCAGCCAGATCCCGCAGAAGCAGAGTTCGGGCTATGGCGCGACGATCCTGTACCGCGTGAATAATAGCCTGGTGTATCGCAGCGATACGGCCGGTGGGTGCGAGGGCATCGCGCGCGGGGACATTCTCGTTACGCGGACGCCGACTGGGCAACTTTGCCGTGGCGATATTGCGCAGACGCTCGACCAAAATACGCGTTTTCCGACCGGGGGTTGCAGCTTCGGCGACTTTGTCCCGTATCGCCGGCCATGACGCGTGTGCTTCTGCTCGCCGCGTTGTCGCTGACGTTGGTGGCGGGCAAATCGGATCCGCTTGCGGGGCGGGTCGCCGGGGCGCCGGTGCGGTGCATCGATATCCAGCAGAATAGCGGCCCGGAGATCGTCGATGCGCAGACGATCCTGTATCGGCAGTCGGGTAAACGGACGTGGAAGACCGGGCCGGTGGGCGAGTGCCCTTCGTTGCGGCCTTTCGATACGCTGATCGTCGATGTTCACGGCGGGCAATTGTGTCGGAATGATCGGTTTCGGACGGTGTCGCCGGGCATGTCGATCCCGTCGGGGTATTGCCGGTTCCGGGATTTCACGCCGTATGACAAGGTGAGGTAGAGAACATCCAACGCAACCCGAACTACACCACCCCGGCGAAGGCCGGGGCCCAATTGGGAAACGATACTGGCTGAGGATGGCGCTCCTTAATATCGACCTTTCCAATTGGGCCCCGGCCTTCGCCGGGGTGGTTGGTAGTGAGTAGCGCCTTTCGATCACCAGCCGCCCCCCCCCCCCCCCCGTCATCCTGACGAAAGTCAGGATCCCGGGTTACTCAAAGCGGCGCGTGGTACTCTGGATCCTGACTTTCGTTAGGATGACGGGAGTCAGTCGGTGAACACCGCAGCCCGCTTCTCCATGTTGGCGCGAACCTGTTCGACCTGGTTGGACGTACGGATTACCTTCAGTTGCTCTTCGGTTTCCGCATGCAGGACCGCCGCCGCGTCAGCATCCGCCGCGAGGTTGTAGAGCGCCTTCGAGCCGCGGATCGCGTGGGGGTTCCTTGCCGCGATCTCGCGGGCGAGCATCATCGCCTCGCCGAGCGGGTCTTCCGACAGCCGCGTGACGAAGCCGTGCCGCAACGCTTCCGCACCGTCGAACTCGCGTGCGGTGTAGGTCAGTTCGCGCAGCACGTCGTCGCGGGCTAGCGTGCGCCAGAGGGCGATGCCGGCCATGTCGGGGACCAGCCCCCAGTAGCTTTCGCGGATGGCGAAGCGCGCTTGCGGGTGGGCGATGCGGATGTCGGCGCCCGACATGATCTGGAAGCCGCCGCCGAACGCGACGCCGTGGACCGCGGCAATCACCGGCATCGGCAAGGTGCGCCAGCCCCAGGCGACCTGCTGGACGAGGTTCGCGCCCTCTTCGGTGCGGTCGCCGAGGGCCAGCCCGGAACCGCCGTTCGCCATCGATGCCATGTCGAGCCCGGCGCAAAACGCCTTGCCCTCGCCGGACAGCACGACGCAGCGGACGTCGGTCATCCCCTTGAGCCGGTCGATCGCGGCGGCGATGCCCTCGAACATGGCGGGGTCGATCGCGTTCATCTTGTCCGCACGCGCGAGGCGGACGTCGGCGATGCCGTCCGTGACGGAGATGGTGACCCGGTCGTTCATATTGGCGATCCTCTCGATCTTTGTGGGGACGCTAACCGGCCCCGCTGCCTCCCGCAATGTTGCGCGCGGCCACTCGGCGTGTAGAGGCTCGCGCATGGCTGGTTTTAATCCACAATGGTTTGCGACGCGCGGGTTCGGCGGGCACGGTTCAGCGCTGGGGATGCGCTATCACGCGCATGGCGACGACTGGGCGGAGCTGGCGCTGCCCTATGACGAACGGCTGATCGGCGACCGCGCGAGCGGCGTGATCGCGTCGGGGCCGATCATCACGATGATGGACATGGCGACGAGTCTGGCGATCTGGATCAAGCGCAATGCGTTCGTGCCGCATGCGACGCTCGACCTGCGGGTGGATTATCTGCGGCCGGCGACACCGGGGAAGACGGTGATCGGGCGCGGCGAATGCTACCGGATCACGCGGTCGATCGCGTTCGTGCGGGGGCAGGCGCATGACGGCGATCCGAGCGATCCGCTCGCGCATGTCGCGGGGACGTTCATGGTGGTGGGTGACGTTGCCGGCATGGGTCTCAACAGAAGGATCGAGGCATGACGATCGGTTTGCCGCCCTATGCGGAGATTCTCCGCGTGTCGGTCGAAGCCGAGGACGGCGCGCCACCGGTATTGCTAATGCCGTTTGCCGACGACGTGCTGGGGCGGCCGGGGTTTTTGCATGGGGGTGCGATCTCGGGGTTGCTGGAGATGGCGGCAATCGCGGCGTTGCAGCATGCGTTGGAGGCTGAGGGTGCCACCGGCTCCGAAGCCCGGATCAAGCCGGTCAACGTCACGGTCGATTTCATGCGGGGTGGTCGGGACAAGCCGACGCGGGCGGCGGGCGTGGTGACCCGGTTGGGGACGCGGGTGGCGAACGTCGAGGCGACGGCGTGGCAGGATGAGCGGGACAAGCCTATTGCCGCGGCACGGATGAATTACCTGATCGTGCGGGACTGATCTTCCTCCCCTCCCGCAAGCGGGAGGGGACCGAGGGGTGGGCACGCGGCTTCAGCGTTAGCTGCCGTGGCGATGATCCCGCCAAACTGCACCGTCAGCATTGGAGGTGAGCGCGTGCCCACCCCTAGCCCCTCCCGCTGGCGGGAGGGGGATGGTGTTGTGACTTACTTCGCGGTCAGTTTTATCAGGCGGCCTTGCGAGTCTCCGCCGTCTTCGAGCACCCAGATCGCGCCGTCGGGGCCTTGTTCGACTTCGCGGATTCTTGCCCCCATGTCCCATTGGTCGCCCTTGGCGGCGTTGGTACCGGTGAGGTGGACGCGGACGAGGGACTTCGACGACAACCCACCGATGAACGCATCGCCCTTCCACTGCGGGAACATGCTGCCCGAATAGATCATCAGGCCACCGGGCGATATCACCGGGTTCCAGAACACCTTGGGAGGTTCGTAACCATCGCCGGGCTTGTGATCGGGGATATCCGAGCCGTCGTAATTGCTGCCGTTCGAGGCGTTGGGCCAGCCATAGTTGAGGCCGGGCTTGATGAGATTGACCTCGTCGCCGCCCTTAGGTCCCATCTCCTGCTCCCAGAGATTGCCCTGCGCGTCGAACGCGATGCCGAGCAGGTTGCGGTGGCCGTAGCTCCAGATCTCGGGCGCGAAACCTTTTGCCACGAGCGGATTGCCGGGGGCGGGCTTGCCGTCGAGCGTGAGGCGCAACACCTTGCCGAGCGTCATCTTCGGGTCCTGCGCAGGGGTGAACTTCTGGCGCTCGCCGTTGGTGAAGAACAGGTATCTGCCGTCGGGCGAGAACGCGATGCGGCCGGAATAATGGCCGTTGCCCTCGACGAACGGCCGCGCGCTGAACAGCGCCTCGATCTCGCCAAGACGCTGGCCGCCGCCGCCATCCGGACGCAGGCGACCGCGAGCCAGGACGACGCCCTTGCCGCCCTCGCCTGCGGTCGAATAGCTGAAATAGACGCGCTGGCTAGTCGCGAAGTCGGGCGCGAGGACGACGTCCATCAGCCCGCCCTGCCCTGCCGAATCGACGGTGATCGTCGCGACCGTCTGGCGCGATTTACCGTCGGCGGAGACGAGCAGCATCTGCCCCTTCTTTTCGGTCACCAGCATCCGCTTGTCGGGCAGGACCGTCATCGCCCAGGGCGAATCGAAGTCGGCGACCACCGTCTCCTTGAACGGCTTGCCCGCCGCGGCCGGTTGCGCGGAACAGGCGGTCGAGGCGAGCAGCGTGGTTGTCAGCAACCCAGTGGCGAACAGCGTTTTGCGAATCATGATCTTCTCCCGGAAATCCCTGCGCTAACGCAGCGTACTAAACGAAGGTTGCTCCCGCTTGCGGAGCAGCGCCACCCCGCGTATAGAGGCACCACTTCTCTACATCGCCAGATGAAGAGGCTGCGGGGCTTGCTCCGCGGCGGCAATCACCTGTGCTTTGGCCCTGTTTGGAATTTCGATGGCGAATATCGCCCTGCTGACCGACCTGATCGAACCCGAGGCCAAGGCGCTCGGCCTCAGCCTCGTGCGCGTGCGCATGCAGGGCGGCAAGTCCGATCCGACGTTGCAGGTGATGGCCGAGCGCCCCGACACCCGCCAGCTGGTGATCGAGGATTGCGCCGAGCTGTCGCGCCGCATCTCCGACAAGTTCGATGCGCTCGAAGCCGAGGGCAAGGACCCGGTCGGCGAGGACGCATATCGTCTCGAAGTATCGAGCCCCGGTATCGATCGTCCGCTGACCCGGCTCCAGGACTTTGCCGACTGGGAAGGTCAGGAGGCACGCATCCGCCTCGTCGAGCCGTTCGAGGACCGCAAGCAGATCTCGGGCAATCTGATGGGCGTCGAGGGGACGAAGATCACCGTCGACGTCAACAAGCACAAGCTCATGACGATCGACTTTTCGCAGGTCGCCGACGCCAAGCTCGTCATGACCGACCGACTCATCGCCGCGACCGCGCCGCTTTCGATCGAAGGCGCGGACGAGGTTTTCTATCAAGATACGCCCACCGATGAGCCCGATGCTCACGAGGCCGACACCGAAGAAGGACAGCATTGATGGCCACGGCAGTCACCGCAAACCGCGCGGAACTGATCGCGATCGCGAATTCGGTCGCGTCGGAGAAGATGATCGACAAGGCGATCGTGATCGAGGCGATGGAGGACGCGATCCAGCGCGCCGCCCGCTCGCGCTACGGCGCCGAGAACGACATCCGCGCGAAGCTCGATCCGAACACCGGCGATCTGCGCTTGTGGCGCGTCGTCGAAGTGGTCGAGGCGGTCGACGATTATTTCAAGCAGGTCGACGTCAAGGGCGCGCAGAAGCTCCAGAAGGATGCGGCGCTGGGCGACTTCATCGTCGATCCGCTGCCCCCGATCGAGTTCGGCCGCATCGCCGCACAGGCCGCCAAGCAGGTCATCTTCCAGAAGGTCCGCGACGCCGAGCGCGAGCGCCAGTTCGAAGAGTATAAGGATCGCGCCGGCGAGATCATCACCGGCGTCGTCAAGCGTGTCGAGTTCGGCCATGTCGTCGTCGACCTGGGCCGCGCAGAAGGCGTGATCCGCCGCGACGCGCAGATCCCGCGCGAAGTGGTGCGCGTCAACGACCGCATCCGCTCGCTGATCCTCAACGTCCGCCGCGAGAACCGTGGGCCGCAGATTTTCCTCAGCCGCGCGCACCCCGATTTCATGAAGAAGCTGTTCGCGCAGGAAGTGCCCGAGATCTACGACGGCATCATCGAGATCAAGGCCGCGGCCCGCGATCCGGGTTCGCGCGCGAAGATCGGCGTCATCTCGCATGACTCGTCGATCGATCCGGTCGGCGCGTGCGTCGGCATGAAGGGCTCGCGAGTCCAGGCCGTCGTGCAGGAAATGCAGGGCGAGAAGATCGACATCATCCCCTGGTCGCCCGACATCGCGACCTTCGTCGTCAACGCCTTGCAGCCGGCTTCTGTGTCGCGCGTCGTGATCGACGAGGAAGAAGAGCGTATCGAGGTGGTCGTTCCCGATGACCAGCTTTCGCTGGCGATCGGCCGACGTGGCCAGAACGTGCGGCTCGCGTCGCAGCTGACCGGCAAGGCGATCGACATCCTCACCGAGGCCGATGCGTCGGAGAAGCGCCAGAAGGACTTCGTCGAGCGCTCGGCGATGTTCGAGAAGGAGCTCGACGTAGACGAGACGCTCGCGCAGCTGCTGGTTGCCGAAGGGTTCACGAACCTCGAAGAGGTCGCCTATGTCGAGGTCGAGGAGATCGCCGGCATCGAGGGCTTCGACGAGGACCTAGCGGGCGAGCTTCAGAACCGTGCGACCGAGGCGCTCGAACGTCGCGACGCTGCGAGCCGTGAGGAGCGTACCGCGCTCGGCGTCGAGGATGCACTGGCCGGCATGCCGTATCTCAACGAGGCGATGCTGGTCACGCTCGGCAAGGCGGGCATCAAGACGCTCGACGACCTCGCCGATCTCGCGACCGACGAACTGGTCGAGAAGAAGCGCGTCGAGCCGCGTCGTCGGAATGAAGACGCGCCGAAGCGGCCTGAGCCCAAGGGCGGGATTCTCGCGGAGTACGGCCTCAGCGACGAGCAGGGCAACGAGATCATCATGGCCGCTCGCGCGCACTGGTTCGAGGACGAGGCTCCCGAGGCTTCGGCTGATGACGCCGAGGCGGACGAAACTTCGGTGGAAGAGGCTTCGGCTGATGACGCCGTGGTCGAGGACGCTGCGACTGAAGAGACGACGGCCGACGAAGCCGTGGCTGAGGACGCTTCGGCTGATGACGTTGTGGTCGAGGACGCTGCGGACAAGACCGACACGAAGAACGAGGGCGACAAGGCCTGATGCCCTTCGTCAGCATCCGCATCTCGGGGTCCGCCACCAAGGACCAGAAGTCCGGCATCGTCGCCGACGTCACCCAGTCGCTCGTGCAGCGGCTGGGAAAGAACCCGGCTGCGGTGCAGATCGTGATCGAAGAGGTCTCGACCGAGAATTACGGCGCGGGCGGCCAGCTGCTGGTCGACCGCGACGCTCCGAAGACTCCCCCCACGGCTCAAGCGCAGGAGGACGCACATGCGGAACCCTCCCGATGAGGCGCTAGGCGCTACCGACACCCTACCTTCCTCCTCTCCCGCAAGCGGGAGGGGACCGAGGGGTGGGCGCCCGGCTTCGGCCAAGGGCGACGCTTCGGCCAAATCTCACGCGTCCAAGGCGAAAGCCAAGGGCGGCAATAAGGGTGAGCGCGAGCCCACCCCTAGCCCCTCCCGCTTGCGGGAGGGGGATGACGACTTGCCCGTTCGCAAGTGCATCCTTTCGGGTGAACGCGATGTGCGGCCGCATCTGGTACGACTCGCGTTGTCGCCCGATGGCCAGATCCTTCCCGACGTGCGCGCCAAGGCTCCAGGCCGTGGCGCGTGGATCGGTGTCACGCGAGTCGAGCTTGAGGCCGCGATCAAGAAGGGCAAGCTCAAGGGCGCTCTTTCTCGCGCGTTCAAGACCGGCGAGTTCACCATCGATCCCGAGCTTCCGGCCAAGATCGCATCCGCGCTCGAGCGTAACGCGCTCGATCGGCTCGGACTCGAATCGCGCTCCGGCACGGTGCTGATCGGCTCTGACCGGATCGAGCAGAACGCACGCCAGGGCAAGCTTAAGGCGCTGTATCACGCGTCCGACGCCGCCGAGGACGGCAACCGCAAGCTCGATCAGGCGTGGCGCATCGGCAACGATGTCGAGGGCTCGGGTTTGCGGGGGTTGGCACTCCCGGTGTCACGCACCATATTGGCGTTGGCGCTGGGGCGGGAAAATGTGGTACACATTGGCCTGACCGACCGCGCTGCAGCAAAGCGGGTGAGCGAAGCGCTCGACCGTTGGCTGCATTTTATCGGCCCCGAACCTTCTTCCGTGTCTTGCGAAACGGCCTCGCAGGGCGCATCGGCGTCACCACAAAATGGGGCGCCACCGATACAACAGGCGTCCGGATCGACCGGAACACGCCCGGCCGTGGACATGACTGAGGAATTTGAGTGAGCGACACGGACAACGAGAAGCCGAAACTTGGCATGCGCGCACCTTTGGGTGTGAAGCGCACGGTCGAGACCGGCCAGGTGAAGCAGAGCTTCAGCCACGGCCGATCGAATACGGTGATCGTGGAAACCAAGCGCGCGCGCGTCCTGCGCCGTCCGGGCGAGCCCGACGTGCAGGTCGCGGATGCCGCACCGGTTGCCGCGCCCGCCCCGGCGGCTGCCCCCGCAGCCCCGGCACCGCAGGCGCGCGCGCCGCAGCCTGCGCCCGCCCCCGTGCGTCAGCAGCAGAGCAATCTGTCGCCGCAGGAGCGTCAGGCCAAGCTGCTCCGCGAGGCTGAAGAGCAGCGCATGAACACGCTGGAAGAAGGGCGTCGTCGCCAAGAGGCCGAACGGGCCAAGGCGATCGAAGACGAGCGTAATCGCGTCGCCGATCGTGCGCGTGCCGAGGCTGAAGCCAAGGCGCCGAAGCCCGTCGAGGCGCCTTCGCCCGCACCGGCACCCGTGGTCGAAGCGGCTCCTGCTCCGGTTGCGGCACCGACGCCTGCGCCTGCGCCGGCTCCGGTCGAAGCTCCCGTTGCTGCGGCGCCTGCCCCGGCACCGGTTGCCGCGGCGCCTGCACCGAAGCCCGCTCCGGTTGTGGCTGCTCCTGCGCCGGCTCCCAAGCCTGCGCCGGCTCCCGTCGCGCCGCCGGCACCGCCGCCCATTCTCGAACTGACCCGCGATCCGGCGTTCCCGGCTCCGCGCCGGTTCTCGCCGGTGGCACGTCCCGAGCGTCCTCCGCCGCCGCCGAAGCCTGTCGCAGCACCCGCTGCCGCAGCGCCGACCACGGCTGCGAATGCCGGCACGACCGCGGCTCGTCCCGGTGCGACCGGCGTCAATGCTCCGGCCGGTGGCGTTCGTCGCGACGCAGTGCCAGCACGTCCGCAGCAGCGTGACCGCAAGGGTGACGATCGTCGCACTTCGGGCAAGCTTACCGTCAACCGCGCGCTCGGCGATGGTGATGGTGCACGCGCTCGCTCGCTCGCCGCACTGAAGCGTGCGCGCGAGAAGGAGCGTCGTGGTAGCGGCGGTCCGCGCGAGGCGCAGGCCAAGCAGATCCGCGACGTCGTCGTCCCAGAGGCGATCACGGTGCAGGAACTCGCCAACCGCATGGCCGAGAAGGGTGCCGACCTCGTCAAGGCGCTGTTCAAGATGGGCATGCCCGTCACGATGACGCAGACGATCGACCAGGATACCGCCGAGTTGCTCGTCACCGAGTTCGGCCACAACCTGACGCGCGTCAGCGATGTCGACCAGGATCTGGCCAACGACACGATCGACGATGCCGAGGAGACGCTGAAGCCGCGTGCCCCCGTCGTCACGATCATGGGTCACGTCGATCACGGCAAGACGTCGCTGCTCGATGCCCTGCGCGGCACCGACGTGGTGCGCGGCGAAGCGGGTGGCATCACCCAGCATATCGGCGCGTACCAGGTCACGCTAAAGGACAAGTCGAAGATCACCTTCCTCGACACGCCGGGCCACGAGGCGTTCACGCAGATGCGTGCGCGTGGCGCGGACGTCACCGACATCGTCATCCTGGTGGTGGCAGCGGACGACGGCCTGATGCCGCAGACGGTGGAGGCGATCGCCCACACCAAGGCGGCGGGCGTGCCGATGATCGTTGCGATCAACAAGATCGACAAGGAAGGCGCCAATGCCCAGAAGGTGCGCGAGCGCCTGCTGAGCGAGGAGATCGTGGTCGAGGACATGGGCGGAGACGTCCAGGACGTCGAAGTCTCCGCGACCAAGAAGATCGGTCTCGATGCGTTGATCGAGAAGATCCAGCTCCAGGCCGAACTGCTCGAACTGCGCGCCAATCCGGATCGCGCGGCCGAGGGTACGGTGATCGAGGCCAAGCTCGACAAGGGTCGTGGCCCGGTCGCGACCATCCTCGTCAACCGCGGCACCTTGAAGGTCGGCGACATCTTCGTGGTCGGCGGCGAGAGCGGCAAGGTCCGCGCGCTGGTCGACGACAAGGGCAAGCAGATCAAGGAAGCGGGTCCGGCGATGCCGGTCGAGGTCCTCGGTCTGTCGGGTGTTCCGCAGGCGGGCGATCCGTTCCAGGTCGTCGAGAACGAGGCACGCGCCCGCGAAGTCGCGGAATATCGTCGCAGCGTGAAGACCGACAAGCGGACCGCCTCGGTTCCGGCAAGCCTCGAGAGCATGTTCTCGGCGCTGAAGGAAAAGCAGGCGATCGAATATCCGCTGGTCGTGAAGGCGGATACGCAGGGCACGGTCGAGGCGATCGTCGGGGCGATCAACAAGATCTCCACCGACCTAATCAAGGCGCGCGTGCTGAGCTCGGGCGTCGGCGGCATCACCGAGTCGGACGTCACGTTGGCGGCCGCTTCGGGGGCTCCGATCATCGGCTTCAACGTTCGTCCGAACGCCAAGGCACGTGAAATCGCCGAGCGCCAGAAGGTCGCGTTCAAGTATTACGACGTGATCTACGACCTGATCGACGAGATCCGGGCGGGGATGGCAGGCGAGCTTGGGCCGGAAGCGTTCGAGACGGTCGTCGGTCGTGCCGATATCCGCGAGGTCTTCTCGGCGGGCAAGCACGGCAAGGCGGCAGGTCTGCTCGTTACCGAAGGCAACATCCGCAAGGCGCTCAAGGCACGCATCACGCGGAACGACGTCATCATCTACCAGGGCGAAATCGCATCGCTGCGTCGCTTCAAGGATGATGTCGCCGAGGTCCGTGCGGGGCTCGAGTGCGGCGTGACGTTCACGTCGAACTTCGTCGACATCAAGGCCGGCGACGTCCTCGAGACGTTCGAAGTCGAGATGCGCGAACGTACGCTTTGAGGCCGAGAGCCCTCTCCCCTGCGGGGAGAGGGTTGGGTGAGGGGCAGTACCGCGCGACAGCGTTCGTGGCAGCCCCTCACCCCCACCCTCTCCCCGGAGGGGCGAGGGAGTTAGAAGAATGAAGACCGATACCCCAGAAGCAAAAGCCGTCCGCTCGCTACGAGTCGGCGAACAGGCGCGTCATGCGCTGTCCGACATCCTAGCGCGCGGCGACGTGCACGATCCGGTGCTGGAGAAGCACCTCGTGACGATCACCGAAGTCCGCATGTCCCCCGACCTCCGCCACGCCACTGTCTTCGTGAAGCCGTTGCTCGGCAAGGACGAGGAAAAGGTGCTGAAGGCGCTCCGCACCAACACCGCCTACCTCCAGCGCGAAGTCGCGAACCGAGTGCAGATGCGGTATGCCGCAAAACTGAAGTTCCTCGCGGACGAAAGCTTCGACGAGGGCACGCACATCGACCAGTTGTTGCGCGATCCGCACGTCGCGCGAGATTTGGCGGCCGACGAGAGCTAGGCGAAGACGCTTCGCCGTCCCCGTTGGACAAGCGTGCCGCAGCGGGCCCACAGGATAATTGCGCAAGGAATACCGGTCGCCAAGTACCGGTTCGCCGCGGGCAGCAACAATGCAACCGCTCCTACCGCGATCATAGCCAACCCCGTCGCTTAGTAGACCGGCATCGGTATTCCCCGAGCGAGCGGCAGGAAGTGTAGGCCGACGATAATTGCTAAAATCGGCACCGCAGCGTCGGGAATACCGAGCTTCGGGCTCAAAGCGAACGTCGCGAATATCGCGATCCCCTGGACTACGGTCCAGGTTCCGATCAGCCGACCGATGCGCTTGGCGTCCGCCGCTGTCCGTACACGCGCCGGTACACGGCTTGCCCAGACGATCAACGCGGTCGAGATCACGATCGGAACAGCCATTGCCGGCCATCCGAACCCAGCGAGACCGATAGTGGCCCAGATCGCTGCGAAGATATTAAGAACCCAGATGGCACCGCGCATAATCGTTCCCCGCTATCGTGACCGATGGTATCGGGTCGGCGTGCAATGTCCATCCGCGCGGTGGACGCATCCCGTAGCGCACGCCTAGAGACGTCCGATGGCCAAGCTGTATTTCTACTACGCCTCGATGAACGCGGGGAAGTCGACGAACCTGTTGCAGGCGGACTTCAACTACCGTGAGCGGGGCATGCGGACGATGTTGTTCACGGCGGCGATCGACGACCGGTTCGCGGCGGGGACGATCACGTCGCGGATCGGGCTGGAGGCGCCGGCAATCGCGTTCGATGCGGGGACGGATATCGGGGCCTGCGTTGTTCGACAGCACGGCGAGGATGCGATTTCCTGCGTGTTGGTGGATGAGGCACAGTTTTTGACGTCTGCGCAGGTCGATCAACTCGCGTATATCTGCGATGTCGTTGGCATTCCGGTGCTGGCCTACGGGTTGCGGACCGACTTCCAGGGGGCGCTGTTTCCGGGGTCGGCGCGGTTGCTGGCGCTGGCGGACTCGCTGGTGGAGATCAAGTCGGTTTGCGGGTGTGGGCGGAAAGCTACGATGAACCTGCGGGTCGACGGGAGCGGGCGGGCGATCGCCGAGGGGCAGCAGACGGAGATTGGCGGGAACGACCGCTATGTCGCACTATGTCGGCGGCATTTTTGTGAGGCTTTGGGGTAGCATCCCCACTCCCGTCATCCTGACGAAAGTCAGGACCCAGGGTACCGGACACCGTCGCTTGTGGCTCTGGGTCCTGACTTTCGTCAGGATGACGGAGTGGGTGGGGAACGGTCCCGCCTCGATAAGCGCCGTCGCCCGCTACTCGCTCGATACTGTAGGACTTACGCGCATGCATGGCTGGATCATTCTCGACAAGCCGCTGGGGCTTGGCTCGACGCAGGGGGTGTCGGCGGTGAAGCGTGCCTTGCGCAGCAGCGGGTATGGGAAGTTCAAGGTGGGGCATGGGGGGACGCTCGATCCGCTTGCTACCGGTGTTTTGCCGATTGCCGTCGGGGAGGCGACGAAGCTGGCTGGGCGGATGCTCGATAGCGACAAGATCTATGATTTTACGGTGATGTTCGGGGTTCAGACGGATACGCTGGATGCTGAAGGCGTGAGCATCGCCACGTCAGATGTGCGGCCTACTATGGCGGCGGTGGAGGCGGTGCTTACGCAGTTCACCGGGCCTATTTCGCAGGTGCCGCCCGCCTATTCTGCGCTGAAGGTGGATGGAGAGCGGGCTTATGACTTGGCGCGGGCCGGGCATGAGGTGGTGCTCGCGAGCCGGAATGTTACGATCCATTCGCTATCCTCCCCGGTACGGGGAGGGGGACCAGCTCAGCTGGTGGAGGGGGGCTTCCGCGAGCGTTCCGCTGGTGGCCAGCCCCCCTCCCCCCCCGTCCAAACGGACGGCGGTCCCCCTCCCCGTGCCGGGGAGGAATTGCAGGATGCACCTCCGCCCCACTCCCGCCTGGGGGAGATCACACTTACCGCGCACGTCTCGAAGGGCACCTACATCCGCTCCCTCGCGCGCGACATCGCGCTCGCCCTCGGCACCGTCGGCCACGTCACCATGCTCCGCCGCACCAAGGCAGGTCCGTTCGACCTCACCGCCGCGATATCGCTGGACAAACTGTACGAACTCGCTAAGGCCTCCGCGCTTGAAGATGTACTTCTGCCCTTGAGGGTGGCGCTGGACGACATCCCGGCTCTCTCCCTCACCCCCGACCAGGCAGGGGCGCTCCGACAGGGGCGTATCTTGGCCGGGATCGCCGCAGACGATGGCCAATACTTCGCCGAACTGGACGCTGTCCCGGTCGCGCTGGTCGAGGTCGAGGACGGAGACGTCCGGGTCGTTCGCGGTTTCAATCTGTGATGTCGAGGACATGAATTCATGACGATTACCGCTGAACGCAAGACCGAGCTCGTCAAGGAGCATTCGCGCGCCGAGGGTGACACCGGTTCGCCGGAAGTCCAGGTCGCGATCCTGACCGAGCGCATCAAGAACCTGACCGAGCATTTCAAGGGCCACAAGAAGGACAACCACTCGCGTCGTGGTCTTCTCATGATGGTCAACAAGCGCCGGACGCTGCTGGATTATCTCCGTCACAAGGACGGCCAGCGCTATCTGGATCTGATCGCGAAGCTCGGTCTCCGCAAGTAACTTAGACGGCTCCCCTCGGGGGGCCGTTTTCGTATATAGGGTTTGCCTCCGCGCATTTCGCGCGGAGGCAAACGCCAGAGCGCAATTCGGCGCAATGGCAAGGAGCGACAACTCGCTCCACACCGCCGCGGGCCGGCTAAGCCCGCACATAGGCCCCAAACGCATCTGGCGTTTGGAGTGAAGGAAAAAGAATGTTCGATACCAAGACCGTAAGCGCCCAGTGGGGCGGCAAGACGCTGACGCTCGAGACCGGCCGCGTTGCGCGCCAGGCAAACGGCGCAGTGCTCGCTACCCTCGGCGAGACCGTCGTTCTGTGCGCCGTGACGGCTGCACGGACCGTCAAGGAAGGGCAGGATTTCTTCCCGCTCACCGTCCATTACCAGGAGAAGTTCTCCGCGAGCGGCCGCATTCCCGGCGGCTTCTTCAAGCGTGAGCGCGGCGCGACCGAAAAGGAGACGCTGACCAGCCGTCTCATCGATCGCCCGATCCGTCCCCTCTTCCCAGAGGGTTTCTACAACGAGATCAACGTGATCTGCCAGGTTCTGTCGTATGACGGCGAGAACGAGCCGGACGTCCTCGCGATGGTCGCGGCCTCCGCGGCGCTGACGATCTCGGGCGTGCCGTTCATGGGCCCGATCGGCGCAGCCCGCGTCGGTTACGTCGATGGCGCGTACATCCTCAACCCGACGCTGGAAGAAGCCAAGGCTGGCGACCTCGACCTCGTCGTCGCCGCCACCGGCCAGGCCGTGATGATGGTCGAATCGGAAGCCAAGGAGCTTTCGGAAGAGATCATGCTCGGCGCCGTGCAGTTCGCCCACAAGGCCTGCCGCGAAGCCGCCAACCTGATCATCGATCTGGCCGAGATGGCTGCCAAGGATCCTTGGGAAATGGCCGAGCAGGCTGACCTGTCGACCGCCAAGGACAAGCTGAAGAAGCTGATCGGCAAGGACATCGCGGCCGCCTACAAGGTGACCGACAAGTCCAAGCGGTCTGACCTGCTGAACGCGGCTCGTGCGAAGGGCAAGACGGCGTTCGCCGATGCGTCCCCGCAGGACCAGATGGCTGCCGGCAAGCTGATGAAGAAGCTGGAGGCGGAGATCGTCCGCGGCGCCATCCTCAAGGACGGCACCCGCATCGACGGTCGCACCACCACGCAGATCCGTCCGATCGAGGCTATGGTTCACTTTCTCCCGCGTACGCACGGCTCTGCCCTGTTCACGCGCGGCGAGACGCAGTCGATCTGCACCACCACGCTCGGCACGCGCGATGCAGAGCAGATGATCGACGGTCTCAACGGCCTGTCGTACGAAAACTTCATGCTGCACTACAACTTCCCTCCCTATTCGGTTGGTGAAGTCGGTCGCTTCGGTGCGCCGGGTCGCCGCGAAGTCGGTCACGGCAAGCTCGCATGGCGCGCGCTGCACCCGGTGCTGCCGACCAAGGAAGAGTTCCCGTACACGATCCGCGTCCTGTCGGACATTACCGAGAGCAACGGTTCGTCGTCGATGGCGACGGTCTGCGGCGGTTCGCTGAGCATGATGGATGCGGGCGTTCCGCTGAAGCGTCCCGTGTCGGGCATCGCGATGGGCCTGATCCTCGAGGGCAAGAACTTCGCGGTTCTGTCGGACATCCTCGGCGACGAGGATCACCTCGGCGACATGGACTTCAAGGTTGCGGGCACGTCCGAGGGCATCACCACGATGCAGATGGACATCAAGATCGCCGGCATCACCGAGGAGATCATGGGCAAGGCGCTGGCGCAGGCCAAGGAAGGCCGCGCGCACATCCTGGGCGAGATGGCCAAGGCACTCGACCACACCCGTGAGGAACTCAGCGCCCACGCACCGCGCATCGAGAGCTTCCAGATCGACAAGTCGAAGATCCGTGAAGTCATCGGCACCGGCGGCAAGGTGATCCGCGAGATCGTCGCGCAGACCGGCGCCAAGGTCGACATCGACGACGAGGGCGTAATCAAGGTTTCGTCGTCCGACCCCGCGCAGATCGAAGCCGCGATCAAGTGGATCAAGGGCCTCGTCGAGGAAGCCGAAGTCGGCAAGGTGTATGACGGCAAGGTCGTCAACCTGGTCGATTTCGGGGCGTTCGTGAATTTCATGGGTGGCAAGGACGGTCTCGTCCACGTGTCCGAAATCAAGAACGAGCGCGTCGAGAAGGTCTCGGACGCCCTGACCGAAGGCCAGGAGGTCAAGGTCAAGGTTCTCGAGATCGATCCGCGCGGCAAGGTTCGCCTGTCGATGCGCGTCGTCGACCAGACGACCGGCGAAGAGCTGGAGGACACGCGTCCTGCTCGTGAGCCGCGCGAAGGCGGTGATCGTGGTCCGCGCGGTCCGCGTCGTGATGGCGATGGCGGTCGTGATGCTGGCGGCAACGGCGGCGGTGGTCGTGGCCCGCGTGGCGAAGGCGGCGCCGGTCGTGATGGGGGTGACCGCGGCTCGCGTGGCCCGCGTCGTGACGGCGATGGCGGCCGTGACGCAGGCGGCAACGGCGGTGGCCGTGGTCCGCGCCGCGACGGCGGCGGCAATGGCGGCGGCGAGCGTGCTGCACGCACCGACGGCGACAAGGCCCCCGAGTTCGCTCCGGCCTTCCTGACCGGCGATCGCGACTAAGCCTTTGCCGCCTAACGGCAAATGATGAAGGGGCTCGGGAAACCGGGCCCCTTTTTCGTGGGACGCTCGCTCTGCCCCATTTGTCGGTTCAAACGCGGGCGTTAGGGGAACGGACGACCGTGCCGTCTGTTCGAACGACTATGAATGCCATTCCAAAGTCCGTTGTTCTTGTCGTCGATGATGACCCGCTGGTTCGCGTCCACTCGCTTTTCGCGCTTGAGGATGCTGGGTATGAAGTCGTGGAAGCCGGCAATGCTGCCGATGCGCTGGCGTGCCTCGAACGGCGACCGGATATCGGCGCGCTATTTACCGACATCCGGATGCACGGTTCGCTCGATGGTGTCGCCTTGGCCAATGTCGTTCACGAACGCCGGCCAGACATAGCGATCCTCGTGACGTCGGGTGCTGAAGACGTCGCCGATGGGACGCTACCCGCGACCGCAAATTTCGTACGCAAACCCTATACCGGTGCGCAACTCAGCCGCTTACTGCCGCTGGACGACGCGTTCGCCAGAAGGTCCAAGCAGGTCTGAATTGCGCGGGCTTCGCGCCGCTGAGGATTCTATCTCGTTGAATCGAGGACATCTCTTAACCTTTAGCTTACGCCCGTTGGCTAGACCGGCGCGACGGCAACGGGTGAGGCGCAGTGGCGCAAGGCGATTTTCAGACATTGACGGCCGGACATACCGGCGATCGGGATTGCGCGCCGATCTGGGCAACGATCGCCAAGCTGTGCGTCGCAATGGCGGTGTTCGGTTGCGTATTCGGGGGATGGCTGTTCGTTGTGCAGTCCCGCGCAGAGACGCGCGCCGCCGAAGCACGGCTTCCCGGCGGCGGTGTTGCCGACCAATGCGCAATATGGTTCATCGGCAGTTCGTCGATCCACAAATGGACGACGTTGGAAACGGACATGATGCCGTGGCAGGCACGCAACCGCGGCGTTAACGGCGCCAGAATGCCCGAGTTGCTCGATATGCTCCGCAACGAACCGCGTCGGTCCCGGCCACAAGCGATCGTCTATTATGCAGGCGAGAACGACATCGCGAAGGGCGCGACCGCGGCCGACGATGTCGTCAACCTGCGTGCCTTCCTAGCGTTCCGGATGCATCGCTGGCGGGACGTTCCAGTCGTCGTCGTGGCGTTGAAGCCGTCCCCGACCCGCTGGGGCAATCTGCCCGAACAGACGCTGTTCAACACGGCGGCTCGGACAATCGCAGCGCAAACCCCCGGCGTGACGTTCGTCAACATCGTCCCCTACTTCCTAATCGCCCACCGCCCCGGACCCTATTATGTCGATGACGGCATTCACCTCAACCCGGCCGGATATGCGCGAATGACGCAAGCGATCCGGCCCGCGTTGCAGGCCGCGCTTCGGCACGACGACCGAGCCTCCTGTACACAACGTTCGCCGCAACCATGACCTGTTCCGTGCGTCACCGAGCATGAAACCCGGCGCCACAATCAGCAGGATCGAAGGCCTGTCGGTATGGCGCGCGATTCTGATGCTTGGTGGCGTCGTGCTGCATGGCGCCATGGGGTTGGAACACCTTCCTGTCTTTGTGGCGATACCGTTGATATCCCACGCGTTTCGGATGGGAAGCTTTATGCTGATCTCGGGATTGCTGTGCGGCCACGCGCTGGGCCGGCGCCGATCGCCGCTGGTCTGGCTTGGCCGACGCAGTGTCCAGATCGGCGTCCCATTGCTGTTCGGCTTGCTGGTGATCTGCCCCCTCATCGGCTGGATGATTGGCGACCTCGCTGATCCGACGCATGGGCCGTTCACGCTGGCGCACGACTGGTATCATCTCTGGTTCCTAGTGGCGCTGCTCGGTTATGCACCGCTGAGCTATGCCTTTCATCGCCTCGACCAGCGTAGGGATCTGATCGGGACGCTGGAGCGCATACTTGCCAACGCCCGCGGAGAAGCCGGTTCGGTGCAGACCGTCGCACTGCTCGCATCCGCATTCGCCTGCTGTGCGCTCATGATGATGACGCGGCAGATTTTGGCGGGGCACGCGCCGACGCCCTACGCGTCCGCCTTGTCGCATGTGCAGCTGATGCTGGGCTATGCCCCCTTCTATCTGCTCGGTTTCATACTCGCACGATCGCCGATGCTGTACCGCGCGGTGACGGCTTCGATCCGTACCCCGCTCATAATCCTGACGGCAGTTGGCGGACTTTACGCATGCTGGTTCGGCGGAATGGGCAGCAGGCTCGATCCGACGGAGCAGGCTGTCCTCGGCGACCTGATCGAACTCGTCGGCATGTCGCTGTGCCCGCCTGCCGCCTCGGTCCTGATCCTCCGATCCGCGGTCGCGATCCGAACCGTTCCACCGATCGTGCGCCGCCTCTCGGATGCATCCTTCACGATCTATATCCTGCATTTTCCCGTCATCATCGCGGCGAAACTCGCGCTGCTGAACGTGGCGTGGAACCCTTATGTAGAGTTTCTCATAGCGATCGTCGTCGGGTCGGTGATATCTTACGCAGCGCACGCGCTGTTGGTCGACCGGTATCCGGCGATATCGTTCATTCTCAACGGTAAGCTAGCAGACCCGGTACGAGCAAAAATCGCCGCGTCCGCCTAGGCCTGGAACGCCCTCGATCCACCGCGAAGTTGCGACCTACCCTTCGGCGCCTAGGCCGGACAGGATAGCCAACGTCACGACACGGCAATGACGCGGCATCGATAACCGTTTCGTCAGTAACGCCCGAACCAAGTTGCCAGCGGATCGCGGATTGACCGAGCAGTCTCCGATGCCATCGACATGCGAGTCGGCCGTTTGCGCCATGCTCGATGGGCTGGATACAATCGGAATAGTGGGGAGCTTCTGTTGCTCGGTGCCCCCCGTACCGCCGGTGTCCACTTCTGTTGCCCGGTGTGGCCCGAACCGCGCTTTCGTCCGTATAACTTAGGTCGTTAGACCGTCAGTTATGCGGCAATTGCGAGTGCTTCGTTATCGTTGGCACTTGTGTATGGGCCGTTGCGGTGGTCCCATTCCGAGCGAAACATAGCGTCGTTGAACACACGTCGATCCTAGTTCGACCCCGTCATCGTCCCCCTCTTGCGAAGAGGGCGGTGGTGGAGTCGCCGGGTACTGCCCCCGGGTCCGCTGTGTCTATGACACGCCACGGTTTATCGCCATAGCCGCCAAGAGAAGATTCCCCCGACGGCGTCACCGATATAGGGGGGCCGCATCGATCTGAAAAGCCCGGCCAAATGAAAAGACTGGCGCGGTGGGCGCCCTCCCCCGAATAAATCTCCGAAGGGTTAGCACACAGCGTGCCAAACCGCCTTCCGCTCGCCACAAAGCGCGTGCATAGCAACCTACATTATGTTGACGCAGCGCTCCCGCTACGCGCTCCGCGCGATGATCTTCCTTGGCGGCGCCCCCGCCGGTGGCCCTCCCATCCCGATGACGCGGATCGCCGCCGAGGCGAACGTGCCGCGCAAATTCCTCGAGCTGATCCTCGCCGACCTGCGCGAGTCCGGCCTGTTGCACAGCCATCGCGGCAAGATGGGCGGGTATCGCCTGTCACGGCCGAGCCACTTGATTTCGCTCGGCGAGATCATCCGGATCATCGAGGGGCCGCTGGCACTGGTGCCGTGCGTGAGCCGGACCGCGTACCGGCCGTGCCTCGACTGCAAGAGCGAGGCAGACTGCGCGATCCGCTTTGCGATGATGCGGGTGCGGGACGAGACCGCGCGGATCCTCGATGGGACGAGCTTGGCGGATGCCAACGCCGAGGAACTGGTAGCAGCGTAACCCTATCCTTCTCCCCTAGGGGAGAAGGTGGCGCGGCAGCGCCGGATGAGGGGGAGTTGGGATGCGCTCCCAAGCCTCACTCCCGTCCCCCTTCCGTCGCCTATGGCTCCTCCCTCCCTCTCCCCGACGGGGAGAGGGACAAGGCGATCACGCCCGCGCCTTCAGCTCGTCGCGAATCTCGCGAAGCAGCGCGATCTCGACCGGCTCCGGCGCAGGCGCAACGGCCACCGCCTCTTCCTCGCGCTTCAACCGCGCCGTCTCACGCTCGATCAGCGCCGCCGTCCGGTTCACCACGCGCAGGATCATGAAGATGATACCCGCGACGATCACGAAATTGACCAGCTGCGTCGCGAACGCGCCATAGCCGAGCAGCGGCACGCCCGCCTTCTTCAACGCCGCGTAATCGCTCAGCGAGCCCGCATAGTTCGCCGGCACCGGCCCCATCCGCCAGAAATAGCTCGAGAAATCGAGCCCGCCGAAGATTTTGCCGATCACCGGCATCAGCACGTCGTCGGTCAGCGACGTGACGATCTTCCCAAACGCCGCGCCGATGATCACCGCGATGGCGAGATCGAGCACGTTACCGCGCATGATGAACGCCTTGAATTCCTTGAGCATGTCGCCCCCTTTGTTGCCGGGCAAGGCTAACCACCGATTTCGGTTTCGCCAACCCTGCGGACTGTCCTATGAGGGTGACACAGGTATTCAGGAGAGCCCCGATGTCACGTGCCCCAATCGCCCGCGGTACCGCCGCGATCCTCCTCGCATCGGCGCTGGCCGGGTGCGGGATCAACAGCATTCCGACCGCGGAAGAGACCGCGAAGGCACGCTGGGCTGACGTCCAGAACAATTATCAACGCCGCGCGGACTTGATTCCCAACCTCGTCGCGACGGTGAAGGCAGCGGGCGCACAGGAAAAGGATATCCTCGTCCAGGTGACGCAGGCACGCTCGGCTGCGAACTCCGTACAGGTTTCAGCCGCCGATCTGTCCGATCCAGCGAAGATGGAGCAGTATCAGCGCGTCCAGGGTGCCGTCGGCGTGTCGCTCCAGCGTTTGCAGGAGGCGTATCCCGAGCTGAAGAGCCAGGCCAATTACACCACGCTGATGAGCCAGCTCGAAGGTACCGAGAACCGCATCACGATCGCACGGCGCGACTATAACGGCGCGGTGCAGGCGTATAACACCAAGATCCGCACCTTCCCCGACGCGGTCGGCGCGAAGATCTTCTACGGCGCCAAGCCGATGGTGCCGTTCGCGGCCACCACGCCGGGTGCCGAGACCGCGCCGACGGTGAACTTCGGCAACGCGAGCTGATCGGGGGCCCTATGCTCCGCCACCTCCTGACGCTCGCGTTCGCGGGGTTGCTGGGAAGCAATGCTGCGACCGCGCAGACGCTTCCCAAGTTCACCGGCTTCGTCGTCGATGCGGCGAACGTCATTCCGCCCGATCAGGAAGCGGCGCTGACCAAGCGGCTCGACGACCTGCAAAAGACGACCGGCCACCAGCTGGTGGTCGCGACGGTGCCCGATCTCGAAGGCTATCCGATCGAGGATTACGGCAATCGCCTGCTGCGGAGCTGGGGCGTCGGGCTGAAGGATGCGAACAACGGCGCGATCCTGCTGGTGGCGCCGAACGACCGGAAAGTGCGGATCGAGGTCGGCTATGGGCTCGAACCGGTGCTCACCGATGCGTTCTCCAGCGTCGTCATCAACCAGCAGATCCTGCCGCGCTTCAAGGCCGGCGACATTCCCGGCGGGATCGTCGCAGGCACGAACGCGGTGGCGGACCAGCTTGCGCTCCCCGATGCCGAAGCGCGCGCGAAGGTGGCGGCGGCTGCAGCCGAGTATGACAAGACGCATCGCCGGTCGAATTCAGGCGGCGGCGGCGTGCCGATCGGGCTGATCTTCTTCGGGATCGTGCTGGCGGCAATCGTCATCCCGATGATCTCGCGGCGCGCGGGCGGCAAGCATTACGTCGATGGCGGCAGCCGGAGCGGTGGCAGTGGCGCCTTGCCGATCGTGTTGTGGAGCATCGCCGACGCGATGACCCGCGGCGGCGGGAGTGGCGGCGGAGGCTGGGGCGGTGGCGACGACAGCGGTGGTGGCGGCTGGGGCGGCGGTGGTTTTGGCGGCGGCGGCGGGGGATCCGGCGGCGGCGGCGGCGCATCGGGGGGGTGGTGACATGCGATTGAGCGACACCGACCACGACCGCGTCACGGCGGCGGTCACCCAGGCGGAGACCGCGACGACCGGCGAGATCGTCACGATCGTCGCGCGGCAGTCCGATGCCTATCACGACGTGTCGATGCACTGGGGTGTGCTGGCGATGCTGCTGACGTTGGCGCTGCTCGCGTACCGCCCGGTCGCAGCGGACCATATCTACGCGCTGGTCGATCCCTGGCAGGCGGCGCCGCAGGGTGCGCTGTACGTGGTCGCGCTGGTGCTGGTGACTCTGGTGTTCCTGGCAGTGCGGCTCGTGCTGACGTGGACACCGGCAAGGCTCGCGCTGACGCCGGGCGCGACCAAGGCGCGGCGCGTGCGGCGGCGGGCTTTGCTCCTGTTCCGTGCGGGCGCCGAGAAGCGCACCAAGGGTTCCACCGGCGTCTTGCTGTACCTGTCGCTCGCCGAGCACCGCGCGGAGATCATCGCCGACGACGCGATCCACTCGCGCGTGCCGAACGAGACCTGGGGCGCGGCGATGGCGGCGGTGCTCGTCGGCGTTCGCGACGATCGCCCGGCCGATGGCATGGCGGATGCGGTCGCGCAGATCGGCGCGGTGCTGGCCGAACATTTCCCCCGCACCGGTGCGCCGGTGAACGAACTTCCGGACAGGCTGATCGAACTATGAGCAAGACCGTATGGGCCGGGAAATTCCTGACCGTGCAGACCGAGGGTACTTGGGAGTTCGCCGCGCGCCAGAGCGACATCGCGGCGGCGGTGATCGTCGCGATCGACGAGGGCGACGTGATTTTGGTGGAGCAGTTCCGCGTGCCGCTCGGCCGCACGTGTCTCGAACTGCCGGCCGGGCTGGTCGGTGACGAGACCGCGGGCGAAAGCGTCGCGGTGGCGGCTGGTCGTGAGTTGGAGGAGGAGACCGGCTACCGCGCTGACGCGATCGAGGATCTCGGCGAGTTCTACTCGTCGCCGGGGATGACGTCGGAATGCTTCACGCTGGTCCGCGCGACCGGGCTGACGAAGGTCAGCGATGGCGGCGGGGATGGCGACGAGAACATAACCGTGCACCGGGTGCCGCTGGGGGACGTGCCGGCGTTCGTGGCGGAGAAGCGGAAGGCTGGCGTGGCAATCGACACCAAGATGCTGCTGATCCTGGCTGGGTCGATACTCTAACCATGACCTGTTTCCCCGCGAAGGCGGGGACCCAGACTGGGCTCCCGCCTTGCGGGAGAACAAGTTGGTGCGGGAGGGCCTAGCGCCGCTCCCTCCAAGCTTACTTGAAGTTATCCGCGTAGCTCTGGAGCTTCAGCGTCTTCTGCGGCGCCGGCACCACCGTGTAGCCGAACCCCTCGCGCTCGCAGTGCGCGATCGCCGCCTCGGCAGTCGGGAACAGCAGGCGCAGCTGATCGCGCGTGTCGCCGCTACCGGCCCAGCCGGTGAGCGGGTCGGGGCGCTTGGGCTCCGACGGTTCGAATTCGAGCTGCCAGGCGTCGGTCCGGTGCTTGCCGGACTGCATGGCGTTCTTGGGGCGCTGGAAGATACGGGCGGTTGGCATGAGCCCCCCTTATCGCGAACCGGCGGCCCTTGCATCCGCCTTTTTCGTGCGCAGCGTCGCGGACGCCGCGGCGGGGTCGTCGGGCCAGGGGTGCTTGGGGTAGCGCCCGCGCATTTCCTTCGCCACCGCGGTCCAGCTGCCTGCCCAGAATCCGGGGAGGTCGCGCGTAGTCTGGATCGGGCGGCCGGCGGGGGATGTGAGGCTCAGCACCAGCGGCACGCGCGCCTCGCCGATCACCGGGTGGACCGCGAGGCCGAACAGGGCTTGCACGCGGAGTTCGACCCGGGGGCCGCCTTCCGCGGCGTAGTCGATCGCGTGCGTGCTGCCGGCCGGGCTGGTGAAATCGGGTGGCGCGAGGCGGTTGATCGTCTGCATCGCGTCCCAGCCGAGCAGGTTGCGCAAGGCTTCGGCGAGTGCGCCGGGGGCGATCGCGTCGAGTCGGCGCTTGCCGGTCAGGAGCGGGGCGAGCCATTCTTCGGCGCGGTCGAGCAGGGTCGCGTCGTCGAGCGGTACGCCGGCATAGGCGGCGCGGTCGCGCAGGGCTTGGGCGCCGTCGCTCCACGGTAGCAGCGCGAGGCCGTGCTCGCGGACGCCGTCGATCAGCGCGGCAAGAATCGCGTCGGGGTCCGCGCCGCTATCGGGGCCGCTCGACAGCCGGATCGCGCCGAGGCGGCGTTCGCGGAGCGCCTGGATGCCGCCGGTCGTGGGGTCGAACGTGACGATGCGGCGGGATTCGATGCGGTCGGCGAAGAGGGTTTCGACGGTGGCCTGATCGATCGCCACGGCGGAGAGAATGCGCGCGCCGGCGGCCGAGCCTTGCGTGTCGGCGACGGCGAGCCATTCGGAGCGGGCGAGCGGCGAGGTCGGGTCGAGCTTGAACCCGCGTCCGCCGACGGAGGCCCAGGTTTCGCCGGATGGGTCGCGGCGGCGGGCGACCCGGTCGGGGAAGCCAAGCGCGACGCAAACTTCTGCCCCCCCTCCCGCAGGCGGGAGGGGGTTGGGGGGTGGGCGCCCGGCTTCGGCGTCGCGCGAGGAGGATGGCGCGAGCCCACCCCCCAGCCCCCTCCCGCTTGCGGGAGGGGGGGCAAGTTTCGCCCACCTATCCGCCATGGCGCGTGCCGCCTGCGCCTTCGGACCACGTTCGGTTTTCCAGCGGCGGAGGCGGGTTTCCAGGTCGACGTCCTGTCCACCGATCCCGCGCTCGCCGAGCAGCACCGCGATTTGCGCCGCTACGTTCGCCAAGCCGCGTTCCCCCGCCCTCAGCAGCATATGCGCCAGTCTCGGCGGCATCGGCAGCTTGGCAATCGCGCGGCCATGCGACGTCGGGCGACCGTCTTCGATCGCCTCCAGCGTCGTCAGCCGCGCCATCGCCTCGTCGATAGCCGCGGCGGGGGGCGGGTCGATCCAGCGGAGGTCTCGCGGATCACCGACGCCCCAAAGTGCGCAGGCAAGGACTAGCGCGGACAGGTCCGCCTCCAGGATTTCTGGCGGGTCGTACCGTGGAAGGCCGGCCGTCGCCGCCTCCTCCCACAAGCGATACGCGATCCCCGGCCCAAGGCGCGCGGCGCGGCCGGCACGTTGGGTTACCGCGGCCTGGCTCGCACGTTCGGTGACCAGGCGCGTCATACCGGCGGCGCGGTCGTAGCGGGGGCGTCTCGCCAGCCCGGAGTCGACGACGATGCGGATGCCGTCGAGCGTCAAGCTGGTCTCGGCGATGCTGGTGGCGAGCACGACCTTCCGCCGGCCGTCTGGTTCGGGGAGGATGGCGGAGCGTTGCGCGGCGGGGTCGAGGCTGCCGTGAAGTTCGTGCAAGACGATGTCGTCGGGCAGATTGGCGAGGCGGTCGGCGGTGCGCTCGATCTCCGCGACGCCGGGGAGGAAGGCGAGCACGCCGCCGTCCGCCTCACCGAGCGCGCGGCGGACCGCGGCGGCGACCGAGTCCTCGATCCGTAGTTCGGCTTGGCGGCCGATGTGGCGGAGGGTCAGCGGGTAGCTTCGGCCTTCGCTCTCGATCACCGGGGCGCCGTCCATCAGCGCCGCGAACCTTGCGCCGTCGAGCGTTGCGGACATCGCGACGATGCGGAGGTCGGGGCGGAAGCCGGCTTGCACGTCGAGCGCCAACGCAAGGCCGAAGTCGCCGTCAAGGCTGCGTTCGTGGACTTCGTCGAACAGCACCGCGGACACGCTGGCGAGTTCGGGATCGGCCTGGATACGGGCGACGAAGATGCCCTCCGTAATGACCGTCACGCGGGTCGCGGCGGAGCGTTTGCTGTCCATGCGGGTGGCGTAGCCGAAGGTCTGGCCGACGGGTTCGCCCGCGGTGGAGGCCATGCGTTCGGCGGCGGCACGGGCGGCGAGGCGGCGGGGGGATAGGAGGAGGATCTCGCCGGTGCACCAGGGTTCGGTGAGGAGGGCCGGCGCGACTGCGGTGGTTTTGCCGGCGCCTGGGGGAGCGACAAGGACCGCGGAAGTGCGGTCGCGGAGGGTGGCGAGGAGGTCGGGGAGTACGGCTAGGATCGGGAGCGGCGGCGGGGTCATGCGCGCCTGCTGCCACAGTAGCGGGGTTGGCGACAGGTTTTGCTTGGGCGGTCCCTTGGGAAGGTGCGGGTTCAAACCGATGATCGCGCGCCTTAGATCCTCCCCCGCCAGGGGGAGGTGGCGCCGAAGGTGACGGAGGGGGAGGGCACGGAACAGATGTCGTTCCTTACCTCCCCCTCCGTCTGGCAAGTGCCAGCCACCTCCCCCTGGCGGGGGAGGATCGAAGGGCCTTGAGAAGGTCGATGGCTACCCGTCATCTAAAGACACCGCCCCGGCGAAGGCCGGGGTCCAATTGGGAAACGGCGGTGAAGGCCATTGCGCTCCGTTACTGCCACCTTTCCAATTGGGCCCCGGCCTTCGCCGGGGTGGCGCGCATATGCGCATGGATCGATCACCCCACGAGTTTGTCGCTGCCGAACGCGTTGCGACAGCCCACCCCGCCCCTATCCCACCGAAGGCTGGCAAGCGCCCGCGAACCTGCTAGACGCTGCGGCAGTAATCATGGCGTCCGATCCCTCCCCCACCTCGACAACGGCGACAGGCCGCACTTCCGACCGGCTGCGCGGCAGGGTTGCGCGCGCCTGGGCGAGTCGGTGGACCAAGGCGGCTCTTGTGCTGGTGGTGCTCGGCTTCGTCGCGATCTTCGCGTTCTGGTTCGCGGTCATGCGCGACCTGCCGTCGGTCGACACGCTGCGCACCTACGAGCCACCGTTGCCGACCAACGTGCGCGGGATCGATGGCGCACCGATCCACTCGTACGCGCGCGAACGCCGCGTGGAACTAAGCTATGCCGAATATCCGCCGCTGCTCGTAAAGGCGTTCCTCGCCGCGGAGGACAAGTCGTTCTTCGAGCATCACGGCGTCGATTATCCCGGCCTCGCCGGCGCGGTGTACGATTATGCGACCAAGCTAGGCACCGGCAAGCGCGCCAAGGGTGGCTCGACGATCACGCAGCAGGTCGCGAAGAACCTGTTGATCGGCAACGCCTATTCGCCATCGCGGAAGCTGCGCGAGGCGGTGCTGGCGTACAAGATCGAGGATACGCTGACCAAGGAGCAGATCCTCGAGCTGTACCTCAACCAGATCGCGCTCGGGCGTAACGCGTTCGGCGTCGAGGCGGCGAGCCACGCGTATTTCGACAAGGAGCTCGACCAGCTCGATCTCGCGCAGATGGCGTATCTCGCGATCCTGCCGAAGGGTCCGTCGAACTACGATCCGGTGCGCAACACGGAGCGCGCGATGATCCGGCGCAACTATGTGCTCAACCGGATGCTCGACAACGGCTTCATCACGCGCCCGCAGCATGATCAGGCGAATGCCGAGCCACTCGGCGCGGTGATGCGCCGCACGCCGAAGTTCGAGAGCGTCGGCGGCTATTTTGTCGAGGAAGTCCGTCGCCAGCTGATGGCGAAGTTCGGCGAGAACGCGAAGGACGGGCCTTACAGCGTCTATTCGGGCGGACTGTGGGTGCGCACCTCGTTCGACGCGAAGCTGCAGGATCTGGCGCAGCAGGCGTTGCGTGATGGTCTGGTGCGGTTCGACAGCGGGCGCGGCTGGAACGGTCCCATCCGTCATGTCGAAATCGAGGACGACAACTGGCTCCAGCCGTTGCTCAACAGCAATATCGCACTCGACTACCGCGATTGGGTCGCGGCGATCGTGACGGGCAAGGACGGCAATGCCTGGAGCCTAGGCTTCCGCACCGGCAAGACCGGCACGCTGCCGCGCTATGCGGCGCAGATGCCGGTGCGCGGCAAGGGCGGCAATGCGTTCGGCGCGATCGAGGTCGGCGACATCATCGCGGTGGCGCCGGATGGCGGCGAATTCTCGCTGCGGGCGATCCCCAAGGTCTCGGGTGCGTTCGTCGTCGAGGAGCCCGCGTCGGGCCGCGTGCTCGCGATGCAGGGCGGGTTCGACGACCGCTTGCAGGCGTTCAACCGCGCGACGCAGGCGATGCGCCAGCCGGGCTCGACCATCAAGCCGATCGTCTATTCCGCCGCGCTGGACAACGGCATGACGCCCGCGTCGATCATCGTCGACGGGCCGTTCTGCGTCTATCAGGGCGCGCGGCTGGGGCAGAAATGCTTCCGCAACTTCGGCAATTCGCGCGGGTCCGGCCCGCACACTATGCGCTGGGGCATCGAGCAGTCGCGCAACCTGATGACGGTGCGCGCCGCCGCGCAGACCGGCATGCCGAAGGTCGTCGCGACGATCAAGAAGATGGGCGTCGGCGATTACGCTCCGTATCTGTCCTACGCGCTCGGCGCCGGCGAGACGACCGTCGGTCGGATGGTCAACGCGTATTCGATCCTCGCCAACAACGGCAAGGGCGGCCCGCCGTCGCTGATCGACTTCGTGCAGGATCGTCACGGCAAGGTAATCTGGCCGGAGAACTGGCGGCCGTGCGATCGCTGCAACGCGCCCGACTGGGACGGCAAGCCGATGCCGCGGCCGATCACGCGCCAGCGCCAGGTGCTCGACGCGATGACCGCCTACCAGATGGTCCACATCACCGAAGGCGTCGTCCAGCGCGGTACCGCGGTGACGCTGCGCGATCTCGACCGGCCGATGTTCGGCAAGACCGGCACGAACAACGGCCCGACCGACGTGTGGTTCGTGGGCGGCACGCCGCAGTTCGTCGGCGGGCTATATATCGGTTTCGACACGCCGAAGAACCTAGGTGGTGCGGCACAGGGCGGCACGCTCGCCGCGCCGATCTTCAAGCAGTTCGCGGTGAAGGCGTATGAGGACCTCCCCAAGCTGCCGTTCCGCGCGCCGGCGGGGATCCGCATGGTCCGGATCGATCGCGCGAGCGGCCGGCCGGTCTATGGCACATGGCCCGACACCAGCGATCCCAAGCCCGCGGTGATCTGGGAAGCGTTCAAGCCCGAGAGCGAACCGCGGCGTGCGGCGCGACGCTCGGATATAGCCCCCACGGCTGCCACGACGACGACCGCGGTGAAGAAGGCCGAAGCCCCGCGCGACAGCGATTTCTTGCAAAGACAAGGCGGAATCTACTAGCGCGCTTATATAGACGTCATCCCGGCGGCCGCCGGAGACCCGCCCCGCTCGCTTGGGACGGCGATCCCGGCCTCCGCTGGGAAGACGGAATTTTTGGAGAATATCATGCGCGCCGAAGCGCAGGCTCACGTAGACACCATCAACGACGCGCTGGCGCTGCTGCGCCGCTTCCTCGACTGGGACCGCGCGCTGCGTCGTCTCGACGAGCTGAACGCGCGCGTCGAGGATCAGGCGCTCTGGTCCGATCCCAAGGCCGCGCAGGAGGTGATGCGCGAGCGTCGTCGTCTCGACGAGGCGATCAGCGCGACGCGCGCGATCCAGAGCGAGCTGTCGGACACGTCTGAGCTGATCGAGATGGCCGAGGCCGAGGGCGATACCGAGATGGAGGCGGACGGCGTTGCGTCGCTCGCCGAACTCGCCGCGCGTGCCGACAAGGACAAGATCAAGGCGCTGCTCGCGGGCGAAGCCGACGCCAACGACACCTATATCGAGGTGAACGCCGGCGCCGGCGGGACCGAGAGCCAGGACTGGGCCGGCATGCTCAGCCGGATGTATTCGCGCTGGGGCGAGCGCCACGGGCTGAAGGTCGAGCTGGTCGACCAGCATTCGGGCGAGCAAGCGGGAATCAAGTCCGCCACGCTGCTGCTCAAGGGCGAGAACGCGTACGGTTACGCGAAGACCGAGAGCGGCGTGCACCGGCTGGTCCGAATCAGCCCGTACGACTCGGCGGCGCGGCGGCACACGTCGTTCGCGAGCGTCTGGGTGTACCCGGTCGTCGACGACAATATCGAGGTCGAATACAACGAGAGCGACCTGCGCATCGACACGTATCGCGCGTCGGGCGCCGGTGGTCAGCACATCAACACAACCGATTCGGCGGTGCGCATCACGCACATTCCGACCGGCATTGTCGTGCAGTGTCAGAACCAGCGCTCGCAGCACAAGAACAAGGCCGAGGCGTACAACCAGCTCCGCGCGCGTCTGTACGAACGCGAACTGGCGATCCGCGAGACTGCTGCCAACGCTGAGAATGCCGGCAAGACCGATATCGGCTGGGGTCACCAGATCCGTTCGTACGTGCTGCAACCGTACCAGATGGTGAAGGACCTGCGCACCGGCGTGGTGTCGACCAGCCCGTCGGACGTGCTCGACGGCGACCTCGAGATGTTCATGGCGGCGGCGCTGTCGCAACGCGTGACCGGCGAGGCCGTCGAGGTGGAGGACGTCGATTGAGCTTGCGGGGCGCCCTTGCCCTGATGGTCCTGCCGATGCTTGCGTTATGCGCGTGTGACGGCAGCAAGCCGCTGATCAAGCGCGAGCCGAAGGAGCCGGTGTTCCCCGCCGCGGATCGTCCGGTCGCGTCGATCGTCTCGACGCGCTGGTCCAACGAGGAAGCGCGCGATCGGCTGAACGAGGCCGGCGAGGTCATGAACAAGGGCGAGATCCGCAAGGGCATGACGGTCGCGGATATCGGCGCGGGCGAAGGCTATTACACGATCCGTCTCGCGGCGCGCGTCGGCAAGGACGGCCGCGTGCTCGCGGAAGACATCATCCCGGCAGTGCGCGACCAGCTCGCGGAACGCGTCGCGCGCGAGGATCTGGCGAACGTCAGCGTGAAGCTGGGCGAGGCGAACGATCCCAAGCTGCCCGAGGCGAGCTTCGACCGCGTGCTGATGGTGCACATGTATCATGAGATCGAACAGCCGTACGAGTTCCTGTGGCGGTTGCGGCCATCGCTGAAGCCTGACGGGCTGGTGGTGGTGGTCGATGCGAACCGGCCGACGCAGAACCACGGCACGCCGCCGGCGCTGCTGAAGTGCGAGTTCGCGGCGGTGGGCTATACGCAGGTCGATACCGACGACATGCCCTCAGCCGGAGGCTATATCGCGACGTTCCGTGCAAACGGGCCGCGGCCGGCGCCGGAAGCGATCCGGGCGTGCCGGCTGGGGTGAGATTGGGTTCGGGTCGTGACTCAACCAAGCACGCCACTCCGGCGAAGGCCGGGGCCCAGTTGGGAAGGCAGCGGTAACGGCGTTAGGCGCTAAGTTGGCGCCGTCCCCCAACTGGGCCCCGGCCTTCGCTGGGGTGGTAGAATTGGGGGGCAAGTGCTCCTCACACTCTCACATCATCCCTCTCGCACGCAGATCTATGCACCGGTCGCCGGCAATCCGACGGCGGCCCACACTTCCTTGTTCTCCCGCGAAGGCGGGAGCCCAGTCTGGGTCCCCGCCTTCGCGGGGAAACAAACTTTTCTGTCGTCATCTGAAAGCTGACGCCCCATCTCGCTGATGCCAGCCTCAGTTCGGTCGGGATCGATGCGACAAGTCAGACGATCCCCATCGCTCGCAAACTCGTCACCTCGTCCCCCGCGATCACTAGGTGATCGAGCAAAACCACTTCCAACGTCCGCAACCCCGCCTCCAGCGCCCGCGTGAACGCCACATCGCGCGCGCTCGGCGTCGCATCGCCGCTCGGATGGTTGTGCGCCAGGATCACCCCGTGAGCGCCGAACGCCAGCGCATCTACCGCGATCGTTCGGATCGAGATCGCCACCTGATCCCGCCCGCCGATGACATGCCGCATTCCGAGAAGTCTCCGATTCGGATCAAGATAGGCCACCGCGACCATCTCGACGGTCGCATCTCGCAACCCGGAGAACAGCGCGCGAGCTGCCAAGAGGTCCGCGATACGAGGAGATGGCACGAGCAACGGCAGCACGTACCCGCCTGCCCCGCGGCACCGGCTACGGCATGCGCAACTGCATCCGCTTGAGCCTCCGGCCCCGCGCCGCTACGCCCCCAGCATGCGCCAATATCTAAACCTCATGGACCGCGTGCTCTCGACCGGCGTCGAGACGATGGACCGCACCGGCACCGGCACGCTCAGCGTGTTCGGCGCGCAGATGCGCTTCGATCTCGCGCAGGGCTTCCCCGTGCTCACGACCAAGAAGCTTCACCTCCGCTCGATCATCGTCGAGCTGCTGTGGTTCCTGCGCGGCGACACTAACGTCCGCTGGTTGCAGGACCGCAAAGTCGCGATTTGGGATGAGTGGGCGGACGAGAATGGCGACCTCGGCCCGGTCTACGGCAAGCAGTGGCGCGACTGGGTCGCCGCGGATGGGCGCCACATCGACCAGATCGCCGAGCTGATCGCGCAGATCAGGACCAACCCCGCCTCGCGCCGCCAGATCGTCAGCGCTTGGAATCCGGGCGACCTCCACGCAATGGCGCTCGCGCCGTGCCACTGCCTGTTCCAGACGCACGTCGCCAACGGCAAGCTTTCGCTGCAACTCTACCAGCGCTCGGGCGACATCTTCCTCGGCGTGCCGTTCAACATCGCAAGCTACGCACTGCTCACGCACATCCTCGCGCAACAATGCGGGCTCAAGGTCGGCGAGTTCATCTGGACCGGCGGCGATTGCCATCTCTATTCGAATCATCTCGAGCAGGCGCAGTTGCAACTGACCCGCTCGCCGGGACCTCTCCCGCGTCTTGAGATCGTGCGGAAGCCGGACTCGATCGACGCGTACGAGTATGAGGATTTCGTCCTCCACGATTACGTCGCGCAGGCGCATATCAAGGCCCCGGTCGCGGTCTGAACAGAGAGCGAATCGCAATAGGAACCGGGCTGGCGCTGTGCGGTTCAGATGCGCATGGACATTACACAGCTCATTCTCGACGAACACGCGCAGCAGCGTGCACTGTTCGCGCAGATCGATTCGATCGACGCCAAGGATACCGAGGCGCTGTCGGCGCTCTGGACCCGCCTCAAGAACCTGCTCGACGCGCATGCCGAGGCGGAGGAACGCTTCTTCTACCCGCGGCTGATGAAGATCGGCACCGGCGGCAACGACGCCGAGTCCGCCGCCGAGGAGACCGAGGACGCGATCGAGGATCACAACGACATCCGCGATACCGGCGAGGCGGTCGACAAGCACCCGGTCGGCTCGGACGCGTGGTTCGCGGCCGTCGGCGAGTGCAACAAGGCGAACAGCGATCATCTGGCGGAGGAAGAACGCCAGGGCCTGACCGACTTCCGCAAGCATGCGACGCTGGAAGAGCGGCATGAGCTTGGCGTGCGGTTCGCGGCGTTCGAGGCGAATCATCTGAATGGCGTGAAGGTCGTCGACAAGGATCCCGAGGCGTATGTGAAGGAGCACGCGCCGGGGTAACCCGCCCACTTCCTTACCACCCCGGCGAAGGCCGGGGCCCAATTGGGGAACGCCGCTGATTAGCGTTGCGTGCCGTGACCGCGACCTCTCCAATTGGGCCCCGGCCTTCGCCGGGGTGGTTTCTCGTGAGGCGGGGTATGCCGACTAAAACGCGGGAGTAGCTCTCCGCCCTTCATTCCGGCATGACCGCCACATGATCATCTTCTACCTCGCCCGCGCCACCAACGGCGTGATCGGTCGCGACGGCCAGCTCCCCTGGCGCCTCCCCGCCGACCTGAAGCGCTTCAAGGCGCTGACGATGGGGAAGCCGATGGTGATGGGCCGGAAAACGTTCGAGAGCTTCCCGAGCCCCCTCCCCGGTCGCCGTCACATCGTCCTCACGCGCGGCGACTGGACTGCTGACGGTGCAGAGGTCTCGCATTCGGTCGAAGAAGCGCTCGCAATGGCGGGCGACGACGTCGCGGTGATCGGCGGCGAGCAGATTTACGCGCAGTTCCTTCCCCGCGCAGACCGCATCGAACTGACCGAAGTCCACGCCGCCCCCGAAGGCGACGCGACCGTCCCCGCCTTCGACGGCTGGCACGAGATCGCCCGCGAAGACCACCCCGCCGAAAACGACCGCCCGGCCTACAGCTTCGTCACGCTAACTCGCGTCTGAGCTGTTCTCCCGCGAAGGCGGGAGCCCAGACTGGACTCCCGCCTTTGCGGGAGAACAAGACGCGCAGCAGACAACCGCACAGAAGGACTATCGCCTTTCGCGACGGCTGGTTACTGACCCGCGCATGCAACGTCTCGACGGCGGTGCGGTGCTCCCGTCGTATCTGGCGAACGGGATCGTCGCGCTGGGGAATTTCGATGGATTTCACCTCGGTCACCAGGCGGTGGTCGCGCGCGCGGTCGCCTGGGCGCGGGCCGAGGGGCGTCCGGCGCTGGTGGCGACGTTCGATCCGCATCCGGTTCGCCACTTCCGACCCGATACCCCGCCGTTCCGCCTGACTACGCTCGATCAGCGCCAACAGCTTTTCAAGAAGGCCGGCGCCGATGCGATGGTCGTTTTCAATTTCGACGGCGATCTCGCCGCGCTGACCGCCGAGCGCTTCATCACCGAGCGCCTCGAACGCAACCTCCGCGTCGCGGGCGTCGTCACCGGCGAGGACTTCACCTTCGGCAAGGGCAAGGCCGGCACCGTCCGCACGCTCGCCTCGCGTGGGCCCGCGCACGGATTTCGCGCGGAGACGGTGAGCGCGATCGAGCTGGAGGGCGAGACCGTCTCGTCCACCCGCATCCGCGAGGCGCTGCGCGCTGGCGACATGGCCACCGCCACCCGCCTGCTGACCCGACCGTTCACGATCCAGGGTTTCGTCCAGCACGGCGACAAGGTCGGCCGCACGATCGGCTATCCGACCGCCAATCTCGACATGGGCAATTACCTGCGCCCCGCCTACGGGATCTACGCGGTGACCGGGCGGCTGGAGGACGGTCGCGTGCTGAAAGGCGCCGCGAACCTCGGCATCCGCCCGAGCTTCGATCCGCCCAAGGAACTGCTCGAGCCGTATTTCTTCGATTTCGGCGAAGACCTGTACGGCCAGCGGATCGAGGTTGCGCTGATCGAGTATCTCCGCCCTGAGGCCAAGTTCGCCAACCTCAATGCACTTATCATGCAGATGGACGCCGACTGCGCGCGCGCGCGGACGATCCTGGCATAACCGCGCCCCTCTCCGCGAGGGAGAGGGATGGCAACGTGAGCCGCTACCGGCTACAGCCCGGCCCACTTATGACCGATACTCCTGCGCCCGCCCGCGATTACCGCGATACCGTCTTCCTGCCGAAGACCGACTTCCCGATGAAGGCGGGCCTCGCCGCCAAGGAGCCGGCGATCTTGGAGCGCTGGGCGAAACTCGGCATCTACGACCGGTTGCGCGAACAGCGGCTCGGGCGCGAGCGGTTCATCCTGCATGATGGCCCCCCGTACGCGAACGGCGACATCCACATGGGCCACGCGATGAACAAGGTCCTGAAGGACATCATCGTCCGCTCGCAGTCGCTGATGGGCAAGGACGCGCCCTATGTCCCCGGCTGGGACTGTCACGGCCTGCCGATCGAGTGGAAGGTCGAGGAAGCGTATCGCGCGAAGAAGCTGAACAAGGACGACGTCCCGGTCGACCAGTTCCGCGCCGAATGCCGCGCCTATGCCGAGAAATGGGTCGCCGTGCAGAAGGCCGAGTTCGAACGGCTCGGCGTGATGGGCGACTGGGCCGATCCGTACCTGACGATGAAGTACGAGGCCGAGGCCGCGATCGTCGGCGAGCTGCTCAAGTTCGCCGAGAGCGGCCAGCTGTACCGCGGCGCCAAGCCGGTGATGTGGTCGCCGGTCGAGAAGACCGCACTCGCCGAGGCCGAGGTCGAGTATGAGGACATCGTCTCCACGCAGATCGACGTCGCGTTCGAGATCGACTCTGCGCCGAACGCGCCCGAACTGGTTGGCGCGCATGCGGTAATCTGGACGACGACACCGTGGACGATCCCGGTGAACCAGGCGCTGAGCTATGGGCCTGAGATTGAGTATGTTGCCGTTGAGGCAAGCTGGGATCGCGAGCTAACGGATGCGTCGTTCGAGAATGGCGGCAATGTCATCAACAAGAAGTTGGTTATTGCAGAAGTGCTCCTGCCGCTGGTCGCGAAGCGTATGGGCTTCACCAGCAGCAATGTGATTTGGCGCGGCAAGGGCTCCGACCTCGCTGACGCCACCGCGCGTCATCCGATGCACGCACTCGGCGGGTTCTTCGCGAAGCCGCGGCCGTTCCTCCCCGGCGCGTTCGTCACGACCGATGCGGGCACCGGGCTCGTGCACATGGCGCCGGACCACGGCGAGGACGATTTCGAACTCTGCAAGCAATACGGGCTCGACCCGGTCTTCGCGATCGACGGCGCGGGGATGTACCGCGCCGACTGGGCATGGCTCGGCGGCCAGGGCAGCGTCATCAACAAGAAGTTCGTGAGCGCGGACGGTCCGATCTGCACCGACCTGCGCGAGGCCGGCGCGCTGCTGGCGGCAAGCGACGACTTCAAGCACAGCTACCCGCATTCGTGGCGCTCGAAGGCCAAGGTGATCTTCCGCGCGACCCCGCAATGGTTCATCCCGATGGATGCCTCTTCTTCCCCCCTCCCGCAGGCGGGAGGGGCCGGGGATGGGCACGCGCTCTCGACCGGCGCTGACGCGGATGGCGCGAGCCCACCCCCCAGCCCCCTCCCGCAAGCGGGCGGGGGAGCAGAAAGTGGCAACGGCGCCACGCTCCGCGAGATCGCGCTCGACGCGATCGCCGCCACCACCTGGATCCCCGCGCGCTCCGAAAACCGGATCACGTCGATGGTCCAGGGCCGTCCCGACTGGGTCATCTCGCGCCAGCGTGCCTGGGGCGTGCCGATCGCGCTGTTCGTGAACCGCGCCACCGGTCAATACCTCAACGACCCCGCGGTCAACGCGCGGATCGTCGAATCCTTCCGCGAGAACGGCGCGGATGCGTGGTATGCGGACGGCCATCAGGCGCTGCTCGGCCCCGACTACGACCTCGCCGACTATGAGGTCGTGAAGGACATCCTCGACGTCTGGTTCGACTCGGGCTGCACGCACGTCTTCACGGTCGAGGCGCGGTACGGCGAAGGCACGCGCGCCAATCTCTACCTCGAAGGTTCGGACCAGCATCGCGGCTGGTTCCAGTCGTCGCTGCTCGAAAGCTGCGGCACGCGTGGTCGCGCACCGTACGACGCGGTCCTCACCCACGGCTTCGCGCTCGACGGTCAGGGCCGGAAGATGTCGAAGTCGCTTGGCAACGTCGTCGACCCGTTGAAGATCATCGGCGAATCCGGCGCGGACATTCTCCGCATGTGGGTCGCCTCGACCGACTATTTCGACGACGTGAAGATCGGCAAGGAGGTGCTCGCCACCGCCTCCGACGCGTATCGGAAGCTGCGCAACACCTTCCGCTACATGCTCGGCGCGCTCGAAGACTTCGATGAGTCGGAGCGCGTCGCGGTGTCCGACATGCCCGAGCTGGAACGCTACGTGCTTCACCGCCTCGGCATGATCGACACCGAACTGCGCCAGGCGGCCGAAGCGTACGAGTTCAACCGCTACACGCGCCTGCTGACCGACTTCGCGAACGAGGACCTGTCCGCGTTCTTCTTCGATATCCGCAAGGACTCGCTCTATTGCGACGCGCCGAGCGACATCAAGCGCCGGTCGTACCGCACGGTGCTGGACGTGCTGTTCCACGCACTCGTCCGCTACGCCGCGCCGGTGCTCTGCTTCACCGCGGAAGAAGTGTGGCAGTCGCGCTTTCCCAACGACGACAGCTCGGTGCACTACCTCGAATGGCCGTCGCTGCCCGAGGTGGAGGATGGCGTCGAAGTCGGGAAGAAGTGGACGCAAATCCGTGCACTTCGCGAAACGGTTACCGAAGCCATCGAACCCATGCGTCGCGAAAAGACCGTGCGTTCGAGTTTGGAGGCAGAGGTCACGATCAAATCGATGTCGCCTCTCGCGCCGACTGAAGCAGCGGAATTGGCCGAAGCGTTCATCGTCGCCAAGGTCACGCCGGGCGACGCGGTCACCGTAAACCGCACCGACTTCTACAAATGCGGCCGCTGCTGGCGCCACCTCCCCGAGGTGACCGTCGATGGCGAACTCTGCAACCGATGCGACGAGGTGGTGGCCGATGCGTAACCTGCCCAAAGCCGGATTCGGCGCGGCGATCGCGCTCTTCCTCGCCGACCAGCTCAGCAAATGGGCGGTGACCAAGCCGCTCGGGATCGACTCGCTTGGCGATTCGCAGACGATCACGTCGTTCTTCGACCTGCGCTTCGTGCCGAACATCGGCATCTCGCTCGGACTGCTCCCCGCCGACGGGCACCTGACCCGCTGGGCGCTGGTGCTGCTGACCGGCGCGATCGCGATCGGCGTCGCGGTGTGGATGACGCGCGAGAAGAACCCCGCCGACCAGGTCGCGCTCGGCTTCGTGCTCGGTGGGGCGATCGGCAATATCCTCGACCGGATCCGGCTCGGTTATGTGATCGATTTCGCCGACCTGCATATCGGCGAGTGGCGTCCGTTTTTGGTCTTCAATGTCGCCGATGCAGCGATTACTGTCGGCGTGCTCGTCCTGCTTGTTCGGGCGCTCCTCGTGCGCGAGAAGCCCCCTGTGGAGAATTCCCATGCGTAAGTTCGTACCCCTGGCCGCCGGCCTCACCTGCGTCGCGCTGCTCAGTGGTTGCGGGGCAGGCCGTAGCCTTGATCGCGCACGCCCCGACGAGTTCGCGGTCGCGCGCCAGGCACCGCTGGTGATCCCGCCCGACTTCGCGCTGGTGCCGCCGCAGCCCGGCGCCGCCCGCCCGCAGGATACCGCGGCCAACGCGCAGACGCTCGACGCGCTGTTCGGTGGTGCTGCGGCCCGCAGCCCGGCAGAATCGGGGATCGTCACCGATGCAGGTGCGGACGGCGACGATCCGGGCATCCGCTCCAGTGTCGGTGATCCCGGCACGACGGTCGTCGACAAGGGCTCGACCACGCGCGACATCGTCGCGGCGCCAGAGGGCGACGGCCAGGACGCGAAGACGACCACGAACTGATTGGCCTTAGCGGCTAACTAAAAAGGGCGGCTCCTCGCGGGGCCGCCCTTTTTGGTGTCTGACTATGTAGATCGAAGCAGGAGGCTCCAGTCGAAGCCTTAGCCGCCCTTGTCCTCCCCCGAAGGCGGGAGCCCAGTCTGGGTCCCCGCCTGAGCAGGGGAAACAAGGTTCAGTGACACCTTCTCCCCACGGCGATCAGAACGCCGCGGTCAGCGACACCAGCACCTTGCCGTTCGCGATCGAGCCGTTGCCGTCCTGGCCCCGGCTGAAGCTCGGTTGGAGATAGGCCGACTCGCTCTTCGTGATGTCGGTATCGACATACGCCACGCCGAGTGTCAGCGGAGTCGTCGGGATCACATAGTCCGCGCCGAACAGCCAGTCCCAATACTCGCCGGTCGGCGACACGCTGGTCGCGAACGGCCCGAGGCCCTTGTTACCGCGCGAATAGCCGACATGCGCCTTCACGGTCACGCCGGTGGTCGGGATCCCGCTGCTGACGTCGCCCCAGAGATAGAGGTTGTCGTCCTTCGCATTGACGCGGTCGTATACGCCGGCCGCCGCCGACGCACCGTTGGTATACCACGGCCCCAGCGCCTGCTGCTTAGGCGCGTAGGCTACGCCGGCAAGAAGCGCGACCGGGCCGACGGTGCCCGACAGCTTGGCATAGGGCTCGATGAAGTCGGTGTTGTCGAAGCCGCTCGGGTACATGTACCAGGTCGCGCCGACGTCGAGTGCGCCGCCGCCGACGGGCACCTTGTAGCCCGCGATCAGGTCGAGCTCCATGTTGGCGCCGCCGAACGTGCCCCAGCCTGCGAGGTTGGAACCCCAGGTACCGATGTACAGCCCGCTCTTGTGCGTGATCGTGATGCCGCCCTGGACGGCGAGGTTCTCGTCCGACTGCGACACGCCGCGGAAGCGGTAGTCGCTGACGAGACCGACCGAACCCGTGACCGTAACCTCCTTGGGAGGCGCGGTGTCGTCCTGCGCGAACGCGGGCGTTGCGGCAGCCAAAGCAATGCCGCCGAGAAGAAGTGTGGTGAAGCGCATCGTTTCCCTTTCGATACCGGAAGTCGATGTCCGCCCTGCATCCGTGGACGCCGCATCTTTCGGAGCCAAACCCCAGTGCGGTCTTTCCAACGGTGACACCGCGATGACAGTCCATGGTGCGTTGCACAAGCGAATCTTGCGTACAATTGGGCTTTGACAGCACGCATGTTGCGCAACCGCCACACTCGTTTCAGAGACAGCGGTCGCGTCCAACGTGTGTTCAGCGTGCTAGAACGTTGATCGACCGTCGGTTTTCCCACCCTTCACGCTCGAGTTCGGGGATAACCGCGTCGGTCTCGGGATAGCCGATGCAGAGATATGCGACGAGGTGCCAGGTCTCGGGCACGTCGAGGATCGCACGGACGCGCGACGGGTCGAGGATCGAGACCCAGCCGATGCCGATCCCCTGCGCGCGAGCAGCGAGCCAGAGCGTGTGGACCGCAATGACCGCGGAATACGCGACAGCTTCGGGCATGGTCCGGCGGCCGAGGCCGTAGCCCTGCTCCGGATCGGGTTCGACGAACACCGCGACATGGCACGGCGCCTGTTCGAGCCCGGCGAGCTTGAGCCGCGCGTAGTTCGCCATCCGCGCCCCATCCTGCGTCGCCAACGCCGCTGCATTGCACGTCTCGAAATCGGCTCGGACCGCGGCGCGGCGTGCAGGGTCGTCGACCGTGACGAACCGCCACGGCTGACTCAGCCCGACCGACGGGGCGGCGTTCGCCGTCGCCAGCAGCCGATCGAGCAGCCCGGCCGGCAACGCATCGCGCCGAAACCGCCGGACGTCTCGGCGCCAGCGGAACAGCGTGTCCAGCTCGGCCTGGAACGCGGGGCCGAAGATGGGTGCGTCAGCCTCCCGCGCGGACACGCCTCGATCGGAAATCGTCTAGACCTTTGCGGCAGAGAAGGCGGCGAGCCCGGCTTCGAGATCGGCGATCAGGTCGGCGGGGTCTTCGAGGCCGATCTGGAGGCGGACCATCGGGCCGGCGGCGTCGCGCTTGGTGACGGTGCGATGACGCTGCGGGTCGGCGGGGATGGCGAGGCTCTCGAAACCGCCCCAGCTATAGCCGATTCCGAACAGCTGCAGCGCGTCGATCAGCGCAGCGCGGGACGCTTCGTCACCGCCGTTCAGGACGAACGAGAACAGGCCGCTGGAGCCCTTGAAGTCGCGGACAAACAGGTCGTGTCCGGGGCAATCGGGAAGTGCTGGGTGGAGAACCTGCGCGACTTCGGGACGCGATTGCAGCCACTTGGCGATGGTGAGCGCGCTCGACTGGTGTTGCGCGAGGCGGACCGCCATCGTGCGCAAGCCCCGGCTGCCGAGCCAGCAATCGTCGGGGCTGGCGACCTGGCCGAGCTGAAAACTTGTTTCGCGCAGCTTCTTAAAATGGCCGGAACCGGCGGTGACCGAGCCGAGCATGACGTCCGAATGGCCGACCACGTATTTCGTGCCGGCGAGGATCGTCAGGTCGACGCCGCGCTCGATCGCGGGGAAGAACAGCGGGGTGGCCCAGGTGTTGTCGAGCAGGGTGGTCACCCCCCTCGCCTTCGCGGCGGCGACGATCGCGGGGACGTCCTGCACCTCGAAGCTCAGCGAACCGGGGCTTTCCATGAAGATCGCCCGCGTGTTCTCGCCGATCACGTCGGCGATGCCCGCGCCGATCATCGGGTCGTAATAGCGCGTGGTGATCCCGAACCGCTTGAGCAGCCCGCCGGCCATGCCGCGCGTGGGGTCGTAAGCGCTGTCGACCAGCAACAGTTCGTCGCCGGGAGACAGCACCGACAACAACGCCGCCGCGATCGCCGCAACGCCGGAGCAATAGAGGAACGTGCCCTCCGCACCGGGCTCGAGCGAGGTCAGCGCATCGGCGAGGCTCCACTGCGTCGGCGTGCCCTTGCGCCCGTAGAACAGCCGGTGATGCGTATCGCGCGTGGCGCTTTCGCGGAGGTGTCCGACCGAATCGTAAAGGATCGTCGAGGCGCGCCATACCGGCGGGCTGACGATACCTTGAGTCCATTCCGGGCGACGACCGGCGAGGACGACCTTGGTCGCGTCGCCGACCGGCTTGTTCGTGTCGCTCATGCTGCGCCTGTCGCCTTGGGTGTCTCGGGATCGCCGCCCCATTCGGACCAGCTGCCGTCGTACAGCGCCGCATCGTTGCCGAGCAGGTGTGCGCCGAACGCGAGCACCGACGCGGTGATGCCCGAGCCGCAGGTCATCACGATTGGCTTCGCCAGGTCGATGCCCGCCTTGTCGAATTCGGCCTTGAGCGCGTCGCCGGTCTTCCACGTGCCATCCGCGTTGAACGCCGCGCCCTGCGGCAGGTTCTTCGAGCCCGGAATATGCCCCGGCGCAGTGCCCGGCCGCGGGTCTTCCTCGGCGCCAGTGAAGCGCGACGCGGACCGCGCGTCGAGCACCTGCTCCGCGCCGCTTTCGACGTTCGCCTTCATCTGGTCGACATCGCGCACGCCCTTCAGGTCCGCCCAGGTCGTGAAGTGGCGATGTCGCGGCGTCTCTTTCCCCGTCGCGATCTCGCGTCCCTCGGCCTGCCACTTGGCGAACCCGCCATCGAGGATCGCGACGTTGTGCGCGCCGAACAGCCGCAGCAACCACCACGCGCGCGCCGCCGTATGCCAGGGGGAGCTGTCGTACAGCACGATCCGGCTGCCATCGCCGAGCCCCAGCGTCTGCATCCGGCTCGCGAACTTCTCCGCGGAGGGCAGCGTGTTGGGCAGGTCGCTGTCGGTATCGCGCAACTCGCTGAGGTTCATGAACACCGCGCCGGGGATGTGCGCCGCCTCATACTCCGCCGCCGCATCGCGCCCCTCGGCGTAGGTCGCGTCGACGATCCGAAGATCGCTCGCGCCTAGTTCGTTCGCCAGCCAATCGGTGCTTACCAACGCGTCCATATGCGGCTCCTTGTGCTCGATCGGTCAGTAGCCAGCCGGGCCGCTCGCGTCGAGGGAGGCGAGGAACCCCGCCGCCTGCGCGCGCGTCGCCTCGCGGTCCGCCTCGGACTGTTTCGCCCAGTTGCGATACGGCATCGCCAGCCGGTTGTTACGCCCCAGCTTGTCCTCGTGCCGCGCGAGGAAATCCCAGTACAGCGCGTTGAACGGGCACGCATCGGGCCCGATCCGCTGCTTCACATTGTACCGGCAGCTCCCGCAATAATCGGACATTCGGTCGATATACGCGCCCGACGAGATATACGGCTTTGACCCCAACAAGCCGCCATCGCCGAACTGGCTCATCCCCAGCGTATTGGGCAGCTCGACCCATTCATACGCGTCGACATACACCTCCAGATACCAGAGGTGCACCTTGGCCGGGTCCGCGCCGATCAGCAGCGCGAAATTGCCCGTCACCATCAGACGCTGGATATGGTGCGCGTGCGCGGTCTCCAGCGTCTGGCCGATCGCCTCGCGCAGACAGTGCATGTCGGTCTCGCCGGTCCAGTACCAGCCGGGCAGTTCGCGGTGGTGGTCGAGGAAGTTGCGCTCGACGTAATCCGGTCCCTCGCGCCAGTAGATCCCGCGCATATATTCGCGCCAGCCGATGATCTGGCGGATATACCCCTCGACCGCGTTCAGCGGCGCACGACCGGCGCGATATTCCGCCTCAGCCCGCCGGCACAGATCGAGCGGATCGAGCAGCCCCGAATTGATGTACGGCGACAAGATCGAGTGCCACAGATGCCGCTCGCCCGTCAGCATCGCGTCCTCGTAGTCGCCGAATTGCGCCAGCGCGTGCTTGAAGAAGTTCGCCGCCTGTCGCTCGGCATCCTTCGCGGTCACGGCGTATTCGAACCCGTCGAGACTCCCCGGATGATCCGCGAACCTTTCCGCCACCAGCACCAGCACGTCGCGCGTAATCGCGTCCGGCGCGAACACAAGCGGGCGCGGCATCAGCAGGTCGTTCTTGGCGGGCTTGCGGTTCTCCTTGTCGAAGTTCCAGCGATCGCCCTCGGGCTTGCCAGCGGTCATCAACAGTCCGGTGCGCATCCGCATCTGGCGATAGAACCACTCCATCGTCAGCGATTTCCGCTCCGCCGCCCAGGTTTCGAAATCGGCATGGCTGGCGAGGAAGCGATCGTCGCTGCGGATCTCGACGGGGATGCCGAACAGCGTCTCCCAGCTTTCGAGCATCGCCATCACGCGCCACTCGCCACCCTCGGTGACGACGATCCGCTCGGGGTCATGCCGCTCGACCGCGCGCGCGATCTCGCCGGTGAAGCTCCCGGCATTGTCGGGGTCGTCGAGCTGCGTGTATTCGACCGTCCACCCGGCCTCGCGCAGCGCCTCGGCATGATGCCGCATCGCCGAGAGGATGTACGCGATCTTGCGCTTGTGATGGCGGACATAGGTCGTCTCCTCGTCGACCTCCATCATCAGCACGATCGTGGTTTTGGGATCACAGTCCCGCAGCGAGGCGAGGTCGATCGTGAGCTGGTCGCCGAGGATCGGTACGAGTGTCGTCGTCATATCAGCGCACACTCCGTCACCCCGGACCTGTTCCGGGGTCCACCGTTCCGCACGCTCGCCGCCGGTAGAGTTCGCGGACGGGTGGATGCCGGAACAAGCCCGGCATGACGGAGGAAAGCATCACCCACTTTGCGGCATTCGAATCGCATCCTACATGGCGGCATATGACCGCCCCCCAGAACCCATTGCATCTCGGCCAGAACAGCGCCCTCCCCGCCTCTCCAGAAGAGGCCGTGCTCGATTATGTTCCGAACCCGCGGCCGGGCCGGACGTATCTCGTGCGGTTCGCGGCACCCGAGTTCACCTCGCTGTGCCCCGTCACCGGCCAGCCCGACTTCGCGCACCTCGTCATCGACTACGTCCCCGGCGAGACGATCGTCGAGTCGAAGTCGCTGAAGCTGTTCCTGAGCAGCTTCCGCAACCATGCCGGGTTCCACGAGGATTGCACCGTCGGCATCGGCGAGCGCCTGTTCGACGAGATGAAACCGGTGTGGCTGCGCATCGGCGGCTATTGGTATCCGCGTGGTGGAATCCCGATCGACGTGTTCTGGCAATCGAGTGCACCGCCGCAAGATTTGTGGCTGCCGGACCAGGGAGTCGCCCCCTATCGCGGTCGCGGTTGAGGGCCCAGGACGACGACGCGAAATATCGATTTGATTTAGATTGATATTATTCCCGTGCTGCACTGCAGTATGTGATGAAACTTTATGCTACCTGAACCGTTCAAATGGATGCGCGACCGGGTTTTCCCAGAAGTGCGCGCTCAAACGAGGGACAGGGTATGGTGAAACCGGCGGACGGTGGGAATATCGCGCGACTGGCGCTGATCGGTAATTTCCTGCCGAGACAGTGTGGCATCGCCACCTTCACGACCGACGTTTTCACGGCCATGCGCGCGCGCTTCCCCGAGATCGCCGTCGACGTCTATGCGATGGACGATCATCCCGGCAAATACGACTACCCGGCCGAAGTCACCGGCACGATCCCCGAGCCGGATCTGTCGGCCTATATCGACACCGCACGGAAGATCGAGGCCAGCGGCGCGCAGGCGATCTGGCTCCAGCACGAATACGGCATCTTCGGCGGCCCGGCCGGCGAGCACATCCTTGCGCTGCTCGATCGCACCACGCTGCCGGTCATCGTCACGCTTCACACGATCCTCGAAAAGCCCAACGCCGACGAGCGTCGCGTGCTCGAAGGGCTGCTGCGTCGCGCCGCCCGCGTGATCGTCATGGCCGAGCGTGGCCGCGACATCCTCCAGCGCGTCTACGGCGCCAATTCGCGCCAGATCGTCATGATCCCGCACGGCGTGCCTGATCGCGATCTGCTCGATCCGGCTGCGCTGAAGGACAAATTCGGCTGGGAAGGCCGTAAGGTCATGCTGACGTTCGGCCTGCTCGCGCCCAACAAGGGGATCGAGACGGTCATCAACGCGCTGCCTACGGTGATCGCGAAGCATCCCGACCTGCTGTACGTCGTGCTCGGCGCGACGCACCCGAACCTCGTCGCGTACGAGGGCGAGAAGTACCGCGACAAGCTGAAGGCGCTCGCCGCCGAGAAGGGCGTCGCCGACAACGTCTCGTTCGTCGATGCCTTCCTCGAGCATGGCGAACTGCTCGATTATCTCCAGGCGTCGGACGTCTATGTGACGCCGTACACCAACCCCGCGCAGATCACGTCGGGCACGCTCAGCTACGCGATCGGTGTCGGCAAACCCGTCATCTCGACGCCGTACGTGCATGCGACCGAGATCCTCGCGGATGGCCACGGCGTGCTCGTCCCGTTCGGCGATGTCGACGCGTTCGCGCGCGAGATCGATGCGCTGATGTCGAACGACCGCGATCGCAATCGTCTGGCCGAGCGTGCCTATGCGCGCGGCCGCACGATGATCTGGCCGAAGCTTGCCGAGGCAATGATGACGGAGATCCGCGCGATCGTGGCGGCGCGCCCTTTTCGCCTTGCCAAGGTGCCAGCCCCGCTGAAGCAGCTGACGCCTGATTTCGCCGCGGTCGAGCGGATGAGCGATTCGACCGGCATGCTCCAGCATTCGATCTATTCAATCCCCGATCGTCGCCACGGCTATTGCATCGACGACAATTGCCGCGCGCTGATGCTGATGAGCGCGATGCCGGGTCTCGACGACGTCACCCGCGACAAGTGGATGACGATCTACGCATCGTTCGTGCAATACGCCTGGAACCCGGACACGCGCCGCTTCCGCAACTTCATGAACTTCGATCGCACCTGGTGTGAGGATTCGGGGTCGGAAGATTCGAACGGCCGCACGCTCTGGTCGCTCGGCGTCACCGCGCGCGATGCGCAGGCCGCCAAGCACCGTGACTGGGCGACGGCGATGTTCGATTCGACCGCATCGATGGCATTGGAACTCGGATCCTTGCGCGCGCAGGCGTTCGCGATGCTCGGCGCGGCAGCGATGCTGGAGGCCAAGCCCGGTCACCAGCTGTCGCTGTCGATCCTCGAAGCCTTCCCCAAGGTCCATCTCGACCTGCTCGCTAAGGCACGCCGTCCCGAATGGCAGTGGTTCGAGATCGTCCTCGCCTATGACAATACGCGTCTCCCGCAGGCGTTGATCCGCGCAGGCCAGGCGCTCGGGCGTCAGGACCTGATCGACTGCGGCCTCGCCACGCTCGACTGGATCGTCGCCAAGCAGACCTCGCCGGAGGGTCGCTTCCGTGCGGTTGGGTCGGAGAGCTTCAACCGGCCCTATGCCGAGCCGTTGCAGTTCGACCAGCAGCCGCTGGAGGCGCAGGCGACCGTCGATGCGTGCGCTGCGGCGTATGACGCGACCGGCGACGTGCGCTGGCGTGACGAGGCGTTGCGCGCATACGGCTGGTTCCTCGGCGTCAACGACCTCGACCTGCCACTCGCGAGCGTCGCGGACGGCGGTTGCTATGACGGTTTGATGCCGACCGGGCTCAACCGAAACCAGGGTGCCGAGTCGATTTTGGCGCTCCAACTCGCAAGTTGTGCCATTTCAGGGGTATCAAAGGCAGCGCAAAGCGTGGCAGGAGCGGCGCGCGTCGTCGCCTAGCCACGCTAGAGACAGCCTGACAGGCGACGGTGCGCTGAGTGGAACGACGCGGGGCACTGCTACGATGGATCTGTTCAACCACCAGCTGCGGCTGCACGCGGACCCTTCGCGTGTCGTCGTGCGGCCGTTCCATATCGCCTGGGGCGGTCATGGCGGCGCACCGAGCCGCACCGAGCGGCTCGTTGGCGAAGTGCTGGAAATGTCGCCCGCACAGGCGCGCGCGCAGCTCGAGGTCGTGCTGAAGGATTTCGAGGCACGCCACTGGCAGACGCGGCGCGTGTTCATGACGCGCTACGACCAGATCGAGGATATGCTCGGGCTGAACGGCGCGGAGATCGGCGACGAGAAGCGCCAGCTGATCGGCGCGTATTTCTGCCACGAATACAGCTATGCCGCCGCTGCGCTGATGAACCCAAGCGCGGTGCCGCATTTCGACCAGTCGGGCATGCCGCCGGGCTCGATGCGCATCCTCATGAGCCTGCGCGCGGTCGGCGAGGGTCACATCTCGTCGGTCGCGTTCCGCGAAGGCATCATCACCTGCGAAAACCAGATGAAGCTCGCGCCCGAGCCGCCGTTCGCGACCGCGACCGATGCGGTCGGCAGCGGCGAGGACGAGATGCCGATCGGCCCCGTCACCGTCTATCGCCACCGCGACAGCACGCTGAGCGGCACGGTGATCTTCCCGATTACGCAGGCGCAGTCGAAGGGCCTCGAGGATCTGCGCATCGTCCGCTTCCAGCACGAGGACGGCGACTATGAGTGGATCGGCACCTACACCGCGTATAACGGCTCGGTGATCCAGTCCGAACTGATGCGCACCCGCGATTTCCGCGCGTTCGACCTCGTGCCGATGACCGGCCCCGCCGCGCGCAACAAGGGCATGGCGCTGTTCCCGCGGAAGGTGAACGGCCAGTACATGATGATCGGCCGGCAGGACGGCGAGAATCTGTTCCTGCTCAAGTCGGACACGCTGACCGACTGGGACGACGGCGAGAAGATCCTGACGCCCGAATATCCATGGGAGCTGGTGCAGATCGGCAATTGCGGCCCGCCGATCGAGCTCGACGAGGGCTGGCTGCTGCTGACGCACGGAGTCGGCGCGATGCGCAAATACTCGATCGGCGCGGTGCTGCTCGACAAGGACGATCCGTCGAAGGTGATCGGCCGGACGAGCCAGCCGATCCTGGCGGCGAAGGACCAGGACCGCGAGGGGTATGTGCCCAACGTCGTCTACAGCTGTGGTGCGCTGAAGCATGGCGATACGATCTTCATGCCGTACGGGATCGCGGACAGCTCCGTGGGCTTCGCGTTCGTGCCGATCAAGGACATGCTTGCCGCGATGAAGTGAGGGGGCGTCCAGACGGACGCCATCCTTCTCCCACGCGTAAACACCAGCCCCGCGCAAGCACCACCCCGGCGAAGGCCGGGGCCCAATTGGGGGACGCAGATAACGGCGAACTGCGCTCCGTTACTCCCACCTTTCCAATTGGGCCCCGGCCTCCGCCGGGGTGGTGGAATGGGCAAAGGTCCCAACCCAATCTCGTTCTCCCGCGAAGGCGGGAGCCCAGTCTGGATCCCCGCCTCGCGGGGAAACAAACTTCTCCCCTCTCCCCTCGGGGAGAGGGAAGGGGCCCGCCCGGCACTTGCCGAGAGGGAAGGGTGAGGGCACGCGCGTTACCGCGAAGCCGCCATAGTCCGCCGGTACATCACCCACGTCAGCACCGCGAACAGCAGCGTCCCGCCAACCAGCGCCACGCTCGCAAACCCGTCCCCGACCAGCGCCAGCGGCGTCTCCTTGTTGGTCAAATACACGATCCCCGCAAAGCCAACGCCCCACAGCGACTCCCCGACGATCATCCCGGTAGCGGTCAGCACGCCCATCCGCTTGGCAAGCTCAGGATCGCGAGCCCGGTCCGCCCAGCGATCATACGCAAACCCCACGACCGCCCCGATCGTAACCGGCAACGTCACCGACATCGGCAGATACACCCCAAGCCCGACACCAAGCGGCGGCAACCGCAGCTTGCCCGCCTTGCCGAGCAACTCATCGACCGCGATCACCAAAACGCCAGTCAGCGCCCCATACCCGATCATCGCCCAGTTGAGGTTCCCCCCCAGCACACCCTTCGCGAGTGCCGAGATCAACGCCGCCTGAGGCGCCGCCAGCGCATTCGGCCCCGCCCCCGGCGCACCCGCAAACCCGAGCGTGCTTCCGAGCAAGTTCAACACCGGCGGCACCACGATCGACCCGAACACCACACCAATCAACAAGGCGACCTGCTGCTTCCACGGCGTCGCGCCGACCAGCTGGCCCGTCTTCAGATCCTGCAGATTGTCGTTCGAGATCGTCGCGATCCCGAACACGATGCCGGTCACGATCAACCCGTAGGCGACCAGCGCCTGCGTCGTCCCCGGCTCGACTGCGCGGCCGAACCACGACACCAGCAGGATCGACGCCGCGAGAATGGCCAGGATACCGATCCCCGACACCGGCGAATTCGACGCGCCGATCAGCCCCGCCATGTACCCGCACACCGCCGCGATCACGAGACCGATGACGAGGATGAACGCCAGGCTCCCCGCGATCAGACCGATCGCCGAGGCCTCCAGCGGACCACCCTGAAGCACGGTCCAGAGCAGGATGCCGATCGGCACCAGCATCGCCAGCGAGCCGATCCCGACGATCCCGATCGGAATGTCGCGCTCTTCGAGGGCCAGCACTTCGCCGCCACGCTTCGCCGCCGAAGCCGCCAACGCCGAACGCACGCCGCCGACCACCGGCCCGGCGATCTTCAACAGCGTCCAGATCGCCGCGACGCCGATCACGCCCGCGCCGAAGAAGCGCACGTCCGAGCGGAACACGGTGTTGGCGATCACCTCGGCGGTCCCGGTGACGCTGCCGCCAGAGGTCAGGATCGGCAGCAATATCCACCACCCGATCACCACGCCCACGAACATCGCCATGCCGACCGAGATGCCGACCAGATGCCCCGCGCCGAGCAACGCGAACGACAGCCCGCCCGAGATTCCGGTCGCGCCCGCGCCGACGCGGAACCACGTCGCGGCCTCCGCAGCGGCGAGCTTGGTCTGCGTCAGGATCGCGAACCCGGCCGAAACGACCGCGTTGGCGACAATGATGCCCAACCCGCGCGCGCTTTCCTCGCCGCCCTCGCGACTACCCGCGCCGACCTTAAGCACCTCGGCGGCCGCGCGGCCCTCAGGATACGGCAGCACGGTGTCGACGACGAGCGCACGGCGCAGCGGCACCGAGAACAGTACGCCGAGCACGCCACCGAACATCGTGATCGCCGCGGTGGTGAAGAACGGAAAGCCCTGCCACCAGCCGATCATCACGAGGCCGGGCAACACGAAGATGATCGCCGCCAGCGTGCCCGCGGCGGACGCGATGGTCTGGACGATGTTGTTCTCGAGGATCGTCGAATCCTTGAACAGCCGAAGCACCGCCATCGAGATCACCGCAGCCGGGATCGACGTCGCAAACGTCAGCCCGATCTTGAGCCCAAGATACACGTTGGCCGCAGTGAACAGCAGCGTGATGATCCCGCCGAGCACGATCCCGCGAAACGTAAGCTCGCGCATGCTGGTCTCGGGTACGCCCCGTGTCGCGTCGGTCATCTGGTCAGCCCCAATGGAATTTGCAGGGCTTGTGACATGATGTGCAGCTAGAGGAAACAGTATCGACCGTGACTAGCGTGTTCTCCCCCGAAGGCGGGAGTCCAGACTGGGCTCCCGCCTTCGGGGGAGAACAAGGAGGAGCGAGCACTCCCTCCCCGAACCTACCGCGCCGCCATCCGCCGCGCGAAATGCACCTCGACTGCCCGCGTCACGCTCTCCGCGATCCGGTGCCGCCCCTCTTCGCTGTCGAGAAACGCCGCGTCCTGCGGGTTCGAGATATACCCCGTCTCGAACAGGATCGACGGCATGTCCGGCGCCTTCAGCACCATCAGCGACGCCATCCGGTGGAAGTTCGCCTTCAACGGCATCAATGGCTTCGCCTCACGCCCGAGCAACCGCGCGAACGTCGCCGACGCGTTCATCGTCTCGCGTTGCGTCAGGTCGATCAGGATCGAGGAGACGTCCGCGGGCGCCTCGCCGAGGTTCACGCCCGAGATCACGTCCGCCTTGTTCTCGCGCGCGGCCAGCCGCGCAGCTTCCTTGTCCGAAGCCACCTCCGACAACGTGTACGCTGTCGCCCCGGTAGCATCCTCCGACCCGGTGCTGTCGCAATGGATTGAGATGAACAGGTCGCCCTTCAACCGCCGCGCCACGCCGTAGCGCTCGCGCAATACCAGATAGCGATCGTCACTCCGCGTCAGCGCCACGCGCACGCGCCCAGACGCCAGCAACTCGTCGCGGATCGCCTTGGCGACCTTCAGCGTCACGTCCTTCTCGCGCAGCCCGTTCGGCCCGATCGCGCCCGGATCGACACCGCCATGCCCCGCATCGATCACCACCAAAGGTCGCGTATCGTCGCCCTGCACGCGCGGCAGTTTCATCCCCCGCGCCTTGGGCGGCACCGGCACCGACACCTTGTACTTCGGCCGCGAAGCAGCGCCGAAATTGAACGGAAAAAAGTTCAGTGGACCCGCGATCCCCGCCTCTACGAACTGGTCGTCGTCGACCGTGCGCAGCGCCAGCGTCAGCTCGCGACCATCTGAGTCGAACCCGCCATCGGTCACGATCGCCGGCGCGGCCAGATCGAACACGATTCGCGCCCCCGATCCGCGCCGCATCTGCGTCACGCCCGTCACCACGCCGCGCCCTGCAAAGTCCCGCCCCGGCGTCACACCCGTCACGTCGACCGCGATCTGCTGCCGCCCCGTCAGCACCCGGCTCGCGGCATCGCCGACCGCCTCGTCGAAGCGTATGACGATCCGTCCGTCCCGGATCGCGACGCTCTGCACGGTCGCCGCCCACGCAGGAACGCTCGACAGCCAGCCGGCCATGAGGGCGAATACGGTGAACACCCCGCGTCCTTGCCGTGCGGATCGACCGCCGGTCCAGCGAAAAGCCATGTCATGCCCCTTTGGTCGATACATCCGACCGCTGCAGCGATAGGTAAGCCCCCACGTCCCAAGAGCGTGTTGCGGGGTGCAGTTAATTTGCCGTTTGCCATGAATTTGCCGGCAAGGCGCTGCCGCCCCGGCAATTCTGCGCCTCTCCGCCCCTAATTCGGGGCGAAGCGCGCGTGTTTGCGGGCGGTTTGCCGACATTATGTGGCGCATTGCGAGATCGGGTATGCAGTGCTAGTCCTGTCGTACAACCGTGTGTCGCCAGGTTTTACCAGCGACGCGCCGGTCTTCACGCCCGCCTGCGGATCCTTCGTCGGCGCGGCACTTCAGGTTGACGCTCGAATGACGCATTCCCCCCGCCCCGCACTCCGACCGGCCTTCGCCGACGGACTCGCGGTCGTGCGGGCGCCGCAGGGAGAGTTCCCGCGGCATGCACTTCGCGCAGAGGCAGTTTCGCATACCATCCGCGAGTCCGGGCGTCTGTGCCCGACCGCACCACCATCAAGCGCGCGACGGCTGCCGACAGGCCCGGCGCGCGCGCGGAGAATCTATAATGACAACGCGCATGCTGATCGACGCACGCCACCGGGAAGAGACCCGGATCGCAGTCGTCAAGGGTAACCGGATCGAGGAATTCGATTTCGAGAGTGCCGAACGCAAGCAGCTCAAGGGCAATATCTACCTCGCCAAGGTCACGCGGGTCGAGCCGTCGCTCCAGGCGGCGTTCATCGATTACGGCGGCAATCGCCACGGCTTCCTCGCGTTCAGCGAGATCCACCCCGATTACTACCAGATCCCCAAGGAAGATCGCGACGCACTGCTCCGTGAGGAAGCCGAGCACGCTGCAGAGGAAGCCGCGCTGCGCGCCGACTACGACTCGGACGACGAAGAGGGTGACGACGAGGACGACATCGAGCGCTTCGAGGATGATGGCGGAGTAGATCCCGACGTCGCCGAGGACCTCGAAGGCGGCGAAGCGGGCGAAGCCCCCCGTCGCAAGCGCAAGCCGAGCGCCGACGATGCCGCGGTCGAGGACCTGCGCGAGCGTCGCATGAACCTGCGTCGCCGCTACAAGATCCAGGACGTGATCCATCGCCGCCAGGTGCTGCTCGTCCAGGTCGTCAAGGAGGAGCGCGGCAACAAGGGCGCGGCGCTGACCACGTACCTGAGCCTCGCCGGCCGCTATTGCGTGCTGATGCCGAACACGTCGCACGGCGGCGGCATCTCGCGGAAGATCAGCAACGCGGGCGATCGCAAGCGCCTCAAGACGATCATGGCCGACATGCAGCTGCCGCCGTCGATGGGCTGCATCGTCCGCACCGCCGGGCTCCAGCGCTCGAAGGTCGAGATCAAGCGCGACTTCGATTACCTCGCCCGCCTGTGGGACGGCATCCGCGAAGCCACGCTCAAGGCGTCGGCCCCCGCGCTCGTCTACGGCGACAGCGACCTGATCAAGCGCGCGATCCGCGACATCTACAACAAGGAAATCGAAGAGGTCATCGTCGAGGGCGAGGACGGCTATCGCCAGGCGCGCGAGTTCATGCGCCTGCTGATGCCGACGCACGCCCGCCGCATCAAGCATTACGCCGACCCCGTGCCGCTGTTCCAGCGCGCCGGCGTCGAGGATCAGCTTGCCGCGATGTACCATCCCGTCGTCCAGCTGAAGTCGGGCGGCTATCTGGTCATCAACCCGACCGAGGCGCTCGTCTCGATCGACATCAACTCGGGCCGTTCGACGCGCGAGCACAGCATCGAGCAGACCGCGACCGCGACCAACCTCGAGGCGGCACAGGAAATCGGCCGCCAGCTCCGCCTGCGCGACATGGCCGGGCTCGTCGTCATCGACTTCATCGACATGGATAACAATTCCAACGTCCGTAAGGTCGAGAAGGCGATGAAGGAGGCGCTCAAGAACGATCGCGCGCGCATCCAGATCGGCCGCATCTCGTCGTTCGGCCTCATGGAAATGAGCCGCCAGCGCCTTCGCACCGGCGTACTCGAAGCGTCGACGCGCGCCTGCCCGCATTGCGAGGGCACCGGCCTGGTTCGCACCGCGTCGTCGTCGGGCATCTCCGCATTGCGCCTCATCGAGGACGAGGCCGCCCGCGGTCGCGGATCGCTGCTCACCCTGCGCGCCAGCCAGGAAGCGGCGGTCTACATCCTCAACCGCAAGCGCGCGGACATCGCCGAGATCGAGGATCGCTACGGCGTGATCGTCGAGATCATCCCCGGCCAGGACGAGGAAGGCGCGCACATGACGGTCGAGGCCAGCGGCCCGCCGCCCGCGCACGCGCCGAAGTTCGTCCAGATCATCGAGGAAGACGAGGACGACCTCCCCGAGGAGATCGAGGACGAGATCGAGGAGGAAGAGGTCGAGGAGGCCGAGGCCGAGCAGCCGCGTCGTCGTGAGGGGGGTCGTGAGCCCCGCGAAGGCAATGGCGAGCAGCGTGCGCCGCGTGAGAACGGTCGCGATGCGGACGGTGAAGGCGGCAAAAAGCGTCGTCGTCGTCGCGGTCGTCGCGGTCGTGCACGTCCGGGTGAAGAGGGCGCCGCAGAAGGCGTCAACGAGGACGGCACGTTCGAGGACGCAGACACCAACGTCGAGGAGATCGACGAGGTCGAGGGCGACATCGTCGAAGTCGGCGGTGGCGAAATGGTCTCGGCTGGTGCGCCATCCGAGCAGGGTGTCGAGCATTCGGGCGGCGCAGAGGGCGAAGGCCGTCGTCGTCGCGGTCGTCGGGGACGTCGTGGCGGTCGCCGCAACGAGCAGGGCGCCGAGAACGGCCAGTCGGTCGCCGTCAGCAGCGTCGACGACGCCCAGCTGATCGCCGATTCGCCTGAGCCGGAAGCGTATGAGCCGGTCGAGTCGACCTATGCCGAGCCGCCTTACGAGCCCGCGTTCGAGCCCGCCGTCGAGGAAACCCCGGTCGCGGAAGTCGCCGAGGGTCCGAAGATGCGCCGTCGTCCGCGTGCCCGTGCGGCAGCCGCTGCAGCGAACATCGCCGAGGCGGTCGCCGATGCAGCCCCCAAGGCACGCCGTGGTCGCAAGCCACGCGCGGTCGAAGCGGACGCCGAGACGGTTGCACCGGAGCCAGCGGTTCCGGCGCCGATCGCTCCGGAGCCCGTCGCGGCCGAGCCTGCTGCACCGAAGCCCGGCCGTCGCCGTCGCGAAGCGGTGGCGGAAGCGACGATGGACGAGGTGAGCGCAACGCCCGCCGAGACCATCGAAGCGTCGGCGCCCAAGCCCAAGCGTGCGCGCCGCAAGGCGTCGGACGCGGTGGTCGAAGCCCCGGTAGTCGAGGAAGCGCCCGCCAAGGTCGCCAAGCCCCGCGGTCGTCCGCGCAAGGCAGCGGTGGTCGATGCCGGCGATGCCGCCCCGACCAGCGAGCCCCTCGCCGAGCCGATCGCAACCACCCCGCCCAAGGCCGAAGTCCAGCCCCAGGCCGTCGCGACTTCGGACACCAACGACGGCGCCAACGACGACCCCGACGGCGCCCCCCGCCGCGGCTGGTGGCAGCGCACCTTCGGCTAACCCCGGACGCTGTGAGTTGGGAACGGGCGCGACCGAAAGGCCGCGCCCGTTTTCGTTTGTGGGGAGCGATCCTCCAGCAGCACGATATCCGTCAGCGTCCAACGCCTCCGGTGGCGGGCGAACCGCGAAAAGCTTGTATCCCCGCGAAGGCGGGGACCCAGACTGGGCACCCGCCTTCGCGGGTGAACAAGACACGGGGGCGGCACTGGGTTTGTGTTCTAGCTCCCCTAATGATGCACGCTGAGCTCCCCCGACCCACCACCACCCCGGCGAAGGCCGGGGCCCAATTGGAAAGGTGGCAATAACGAAGCACCACCCTCAGTTAGCCCGGTCCCCCAATTGGCCCCCGGCCTCCGCCGGGGTGGTAGTTATCTAGCGGCACTATCTCGAACGCGCCGTCGCCACCCCAAAGCCAAAACCCGTCACCCCAGCGAAAGCTGGGGTATCCCACGTGGCACGCGACACCCCCCAAACCATAAGATCCCAGCTTCCGCTGGGATGACGGGGGGAGAGAAACGAGCACGACGTGCCCCCAGCGACCCAATACCCCCCTCAAACCCCTGTCCTACACACCCAAACCCTGCTCCCCTCCCCCAATGCCACCCACACTTTTACCAACCGCAAAACAGCTCCCAGCGTCTGCACTTCCTATACTTCACTCCACCGCACGCCCGACCGCACGACCATTGCCCCCCCGCCCCCAATCGACGATACCCCGTAATATGAAGCGCCTAGTAGCCGCCGCAGCCACCGCCCTCCTCCTCTGGACGACGCCCCTCCAGGCCCAGTCGATCCTCCGCGACGCCGAAACCGAAACCATGTTCGCGGAGATGTCGAACCCGCTCATCAAGGCGGCCGGGCTCTCGACGCGCGACGTGAAAGTCGTCCTTATCAACGACGAATCGATCAACGCGTTCGTCGCCGGCGGGCAGACCGTCTACGTCCACTCTGGCCTCATCCAGGCCGCCGACAACGCCAACGAAGTCCAGGGCGTCATCGCGCACGAGCTCGGCCACATCGCCGACGGCCATGTCGTCCTCGCCGACCGCGGCACCAAGCCCGCCATGGGCATGTACCTCCTCTCCATGGTGCTCGGCCTCGCCGCGATGGCGGCCGGCAGCGGCGAAGCGGGCGCCGGCATCATGGCGGCGGGCCAGCAGGCGGCGATGGGCAGCTACCTCTCGTTCAGCCGAGTCCAGGAATCGACCGCAGACGCGACCGGCGCGAAATTCCTCCGCGAGGCCAACGTCTCCGGCCGCGGGATGCTGAGCTTCTTCAAAAAATTGCAGCAGCAGGAATACCGCTTCGGCACCGCCAACATCGATCCGTTCATGCAGTCGCATCCGCTCTCGGGCGAGCGCGTCGCGACGCTCACTGCCGACCTGCAAGCGTCGCCCGCCTGGGCCAACAAGCCCGACGCCGCGCTGGAGGAACGCTTCCGCCGCGTGAAGGCGAAGCTCGCCGGCTACGTCATGCCCGCCGACCAGACGCTGCAAGCCTACCCGCCCAGCAACCAGTCGATCTACGCGCACTACGCCCGCGCCTACGCGTATCATAAAGCCGGCTACCCCGAGAAAGCCGATGCCGAGGCCAACGCACTGGTGAAGGCCGAGCCGACCGACCCGTATTTCCTCGAAATCAAGGGCCAGATCCTGCTCGAAGCGGGCAAGCCGACCGAGTCGCTCGTCCCCCTGCGCGAGGCCACGGAGGGTTCGCGCAACAACCCGCTGATCGCCACCACCTTCGGCCACGCGCTGATCGCGACCGAAAACAAGGCGAACTACCCCGAGGCCACCAGGGTCCTGCGCACCGCGGTCGGCCGCGACGACCAGAACCCGTTCGCCTGGATGCAGCTCGGCACGGTCTACGAACTGACCGGCGATACCGCGCGCGCCGCACTCGCCACGGCCGAGCGCGCCAGCATGGGCGGCGACATGCGAACCGCCTCGGCGAGCGCGCAATATGCGCTGGCGAACATCCCGGCCAACACCACCGACTGGATCCGCGCGCAGGATATCGCGATGGCGGCGCAGAACGAGATGGACGACAATCCCAAGCAGTATAAGCGCCGCAAATGAGCAAACTTACATTCCCGGCGATCGCTATTGCCGGCGCCGTCATCGGAGGCCTCGCGGTCTGGGGCTATGACCGCCAGGGCGGTGGCGTCGAGCGCGCGCAGGTCGAATCGATCGTCCACGACTATGTCCTGGCGCATCCCGAGATCCTTCCCGAGGCGATGGAGAAACTGCGCGACCGCGAGTCCGGCAAGACCGTCACCGCCAACCGCGACGCGATCGTCACGCCGTTCGGCAACGCCTGGGCCGGCAACCCCAAGGGCGACGTCACGCTCGTCGAGTATTTCGATTACAATTGCGGATATTGCCGCGCGAGCCTGCCGATGATCGCCAAGCTGATCGCCGCCGACCCGAAAGTCCGCGTCGTCTTCCGCGAACTCCCGATCCTCAGCGCCGAAAGCCGCATCGCCGCCCGCGCCAGCCTAGCCGCCGCGCAACAGGGCAAGTTCGCCACCTTCCACGACGCGCTCTACGCCGGCGGACCGGTCAGCGATGCCTCGATCGCCGCCGCCGCGGGCAAGGCCGGCGTCGACACCACGCAGGCCAGTTTCACCAAAACCGCCGACGCTGAAATAGCCAAGAACATGGAAACCGCCGCCAAGCTCGGCATGACTGGCACACCTAGCTGGGTGGTAGGCGACCGGGTGTTGTCTGGTGCGTTGCCGCTTGAGGATCTGCAGAAAGCGGTCGCGGCAGCGAGAGCCGGCTGATCCCAACCAACCCGCCGTCATCCCCGCGAAGGCGGGGCCCCATACTGGCTACCGGTAGATCGAGCCGCGAACCGCTGAGTTTATGGGCTCCCGCCTTCGCGGGAGAACAAGAAGGGGAGGGAAGCCCTATCATTCCCCCCTCCCCACCCCCATCTTCCCCTCACAAAAAGGGGTGCCAATGACCGAACCGATCCTGTCCATCGCGGGCGTCACCAAGACCTACAAGAGCGGCACCACAGCCCTCCACCCAGTCGACCTAGACATCCAGAAAGGCGAGATCTTCGCCCTCCTCGGCCCCAACGGCGCGGGCAAGACGACGCTGATCAGCATCATCTGCGGCATCGTCACGCCGTCCGCCGGCACGATCAAGGTCGCCGGCTACGACGCGATCCGCGACTATAAGCAGGCGCGCAGCCGCATCGGCCTCGTGCCGCAGGAACTCAACGTCGACATGTTCGAGACGGTGCTCGCCACCGTCACCTTCAGCCGCCGCCTGTTCGGTCGCTCGGGGCACAGCGCGTACATCGAACAGGTGCTCCGCGACCTCTCGCTCTGGGACAAGCGCGACGCGAAGATCCGCGAACTTTCCGGCGGGATGAAGCGCCGCGTGCTGATCGCGAAGGCGCTCGCGCACGAACCCGAAATCCTGTTCCTCGACGAACCCACCGCGGGCGTCGACGTGGCGCTGCGCCGCGACATGTGGAAGCTCGTCCACCGCCTCCGCGAAGGCGGCACGACGATCATCCTGACCACGCATTACATTGAGGAAGCCGAGGAAATGGCCGACCGCGTCGGCGTCATCAACAAGGGCAAGCTGCTCCTCGTCGACGACAAGGCGTCGCTGATGAAGAAGCTCGGAAAGCGCGAGTTGGACATCGCGCTCCAAGACCCGATGACGGCGCTTCCCCCGGAGCTCGCCGAATGGGATCTGTCGCTGGAAGACGACGGCAAATGCCTGCGCTACGTATTCGACGCACAGGCCGACCATACCGGAATCCCGTCGCTGCTCCGCAAACTCAGCGAACTCGGCATCGGCTTCAAGGACCTCGAAACCAGCAAATCGAGCCTCGAAGACATCTTCGTCGATCTCGTCGGAGAACGCGCATGACCATCCTAAAAACCTTCCGTCACCCCGGACTCGTTCCGGGGTCCACCGTGCCGCAAACCAAGGGCTCGAAGATTATGCGCAACGGTAGATGCCGGAACGAGCCCGGCATGACGGAAGGCGAACGCGCATGAATACCCACGGTATTTGGGCGATCTACCGCTTCGAAATGGCGCGCGCATTGCGCACCCTGTGGCAGAGCCTCGTCACGCCCGTTCTCACCACCTCGCTGTATTTCATCGTCTTTGGCGGCGCGATCGGCAGCCGGATGCAGCAGGTCGGCGGCGTCGGTTACGGCAGCTTCATCGTCCCCGGCCTGATCATGCTGTCGCTGCTCACGCAGAGCATCTCGAACGCGTCGATCGGCATCTACTTCCCCAAATTCACCGGTACGATCTACGAGCTGTTGTCGGCGCCCGTCTCGGCGATGGAGATGGTGATCGGCTATGTCGGCGCGGCGACCACCAAGTCGGTGATCCTCGGGCTGATCATCCTCGCCACGGCCTCGTTCTTCGTGCCGCTGCGGATCGAACACCCGTTCGCGATGATCGCGTTCCTGATCCTGACCGCGGTCGCGTTCAGCCTGTTCGGGTTCATCATCGGCGTGTGGGCCAACGGCTTCGAGCAGCTCAACTTCGTCCCCGCACTGCTGATCACGCCGCTGACGTTCCTCGGCGGCGCGTTCTACTCGATCGACATGCTGCCCCAGCCCTGGCGGACGTTCAGCCTGTTCAACCCGGTCGTCTATTTGGTGAGCGGCTTCCGCTGGAGCTTCTTCGGCGTCGGCGACGTCGCGGTCGGGGTGAGCCTGGCAGTGACGGCGGGCTTTCTGGCGGTATGCCTGATCGCGATCGCCTGGATCTTCAAGACCGGTTGGCGGATGAAGAACTGACTGGAGATAGAACTACCACCCCGGCGGAGGCCGGGGCCCAATTGGTGAGGTTGCAGTAACGACGCGCTGTCTTTCGTCAGCAACGTTTCCCAATTGGACCCCGGCCTTCGCCGGGGGGGGGCATGCCAGCGCGATAGACCCTAGCGCATGACCGGCAACGTAATCCGAGACCCCGCGCAAACCTTCTGCGTCGCCTTCACATAATCCGCCGCCTTCGCCCGCCCGATGTTCGGCACGAACGACTGCGGGTTGCGGTCGATCATCGGGAACCAGCTCGACTGGATTTGCACCATGATCCGGTGCCCCGCTTTGAACACATGGTCATGGTCACGTAGCGGCACGTCCCACGCGACCACCTTGCCCGGCACGAGAGGCTGCGGCGCCGTATCGCTCGCGAGGAAGCGCCCGCGCCGCACCTCCATCGCGATCGGCAGTTGATACCCGTTCAACGTCTTCGCGTAATCGCCAGGCTGGGCCTGAGACTTGTCGAACGCCTCCGTATCGTCGGGCAGCACATCGATCAGCTTCACCACGAAATCGCTATCCGTCCCGCTCGTCGACGCCTGCAACGTCGCCGACAGCGCCCCCGTCACGGTCAAGTCCGCGGCCAGTGGCTCCGACACATACCCCAGCACATCGGGCCGGTGATCGACGAGACGCTGGTCGTCCGCCTCCCACCACGCCCAGTCCGGGCTGGCATATGTCGCCGACATCGGTCGCCGGCGGAACGGCACCGGGTTCGCCGGATCCGACACGTAATCGCGGCACCCCTCGCCCGCGACCGGGGCGGTGAACGACAGGCTGCCGTCCGTATGCAGGTAGAGCTCGGTCGTCTTGGCGCCCGTCGGAGGCCAGGCAGCATAGGTCTTCCAAACGTTCGAGCCCGACTGGAACATCTTCGCCGCAAAGTCCGGCCGCGAGCCCTTGCCGTGCAGCCAGTAGGCAAAGAACGGCGCCTGGATCTGCTCCTGGAACTGGGTGCCACTCGCCGTCCCGAGCGGGATCGGACCAAGGTGATCCGCCACCCCCTGCCACCCGCCATGCCGCCACGGCCCCGCCACCATCTGCGCCAGATGGTTCGGATCATTGCGCTTCTGACGCGCGTAGATCTGCCACGAGCCCCACGGATCCTCCTGATCCCAGAACCCCGCGACGTTCAGCGTCGGCACGGTCGTCTTGCCGAGCGCATCGGTCCAACGTTGCGCGGTATAGAACGCATCATGATTGGGATGATCGAGCAGCGACGTGAACATCGGCACCCGCCCCTTGAACACGGTCCGATCTATCGCCTCCGCCGAGCCAGCCTTCAGGAAATAGTCGTAGGTATCGCTCGGATACGCGAAGTCGGAATTCCTCGTCTTGTCGAGCTGCAGCGACGACACCCAGTCGGTCGCATAGCTCAACCGCAGCGCGCCGTTCCGGTGGAGGTCGTCCGACTGCCAGTAGTCGATCCATGCCGCCTGCGGGGAAACCGCCTTCAACGCCGGATGCGGGTTCGCCAGCGCCACGGCGGCGGCGAAACCGGGGTATGACACGCCCCACATGCCGACCTTGCCGTTGTTGGCCGGGACGTTCTTCACCAGCCAGCCGACCGTATCGTAGGCGTCCGTAGCCTCGTCGACCGCCTTCGGATCGTTCGGATGGACTGCGGTCGACAGCGTGAAGACACCGTCCGACTTGAACCGCCCGCGCATCGACTGGAAGACGAAGACATAGCCGTCCTTCATCAACGGTCCGAAGCGATCGGCGGTGGCGAATGGCGCATCGGGCACGCCGTACGGCGTCCGCTGAAGCAGGATCGGCAGCGGCCCGGTCATCCCGCGCGGCCGCATGATGACCGTCTGCAACTTCGCCCCGTCGCGCATCGGCACCATCACCTCTTCGAAGGTGAAAGGCGACTGGGTCGCGGTCTGTGGCGCGGTCTGCGCGAGCGTGGCCGCGGGAACCGCTGCGGTGACTGCAAACGCGAGCAGGAGGGCGTGACGCGACATGGAATTCCCTTTGTGGACCGTGCCGCGATTGGACGAACCCGCGCCCGTGAAGTCAAGCCGCGCGCCATGCTCCGGTCAGTATCGGACGCAATACCAGCGAGTTGAGATCGATCAGCGCGTGCAGGACCATCGCCAGCCACAGTTCCCCAGTCATCAGATACACCGCCGCCATCAGCGCGCCGACCAGCGTGGTCGCGATCACGCCCGCCCGCCCCTGATACAGATGCATCGCGCCGAACGCCGCGATAGCGACACCGAACGCGACGAACGCGCTGCCGGAGACGAACGCGACCAGCAGCGGCAAGAACAGGCGGAAAGCGAGTTCCTCGGACAACCCCGCCGCGATCGACATGGCGGCGGCATGCGCGATCTCCGGCCGGTTGCGCGGGAGCAGCGAGCCGACATTGCCGATCGTCTTGAGGACGCGCCAGTTACGCCGCGTCGCGAGCACCGCGCCGATGATCAGGCCCCCCAGCGCGCTGCCGCCGATCATGCCGAGCAGTTCCGCGCGGCTGTAGCCTTCGAAGCTGGGAAGGAGCGTGCGGAGGGCGTCGAACTCAGGCGGGACGGTAACGAGCGCGTCGAGGCGGCCGAGCAGGGCTAGTCCGATCACCGCCGGGAGGACGAAAGCGATCGCGGCCTTGGCAATCCACAGGCGGTAGGTCTTCTGCCGCGAGGCTGTGTCGGGGAGGCGCTTGGTGCGGCGGTAGCCGAGCAGGTCGCCCTTGAGGAACCAGACGAGGCTCATGATCGTGACGAGGAGGAGGACGTCGAGAAGGATCATGCCGACACTTCGCCCCTCCTGCGTTCCACCGCTCGGCCTGCTTGTTCTCCTGCGAAGGCGGGAGCCCAGTCTGGGTCCCCGCCTTCGCGGGGACACATGGTGGTTGGTTCACCACCCTCACCCGGCACTCACCTCGGCGAAGGCCCGGGCCCAGTTGGGCGACGTTGCTAACTACGGACAACGCTCCGTTACTCCGACCTTTCCACCTGGGCCCCGGCCTCCGCCGGGGAGGTGCTAAGTTGCCGGTCGGCGCAGTATCAAATCAATCAGTCCGATGCTCACCCTTGACCCACCGCACGGTCCCCGAAGAAGCCCGCATCACAACGCTCTCCGTCGTCATCTTGCCCTTCTTCCGCTTCACGCCCGCCAGCAACGAGCCATCGGTAACCCCGGTCGCCGCGAAGATGCAGTCGCCCTTGGCCAGCTCGGACAGATCGTACTGCTTGTCGAGGTCGGTAATCCCCCACTTCGCAGCGCGCCCACGCTCGTCGTCGTTGCGGAACAGCAACCGCCCCTTGAACTGCCCACCGACGCAGCGCAGCGCCGCGCACGCCAGCACGCCCTCTGGCGCGCCGCCCGAACCCATATACACGTCGACCGTGGTCTCTGGATCGGACGTCGCAATCACGCCGGCGACATCGCCGTCACCGATCAGCATGATCCCGCAGCCGACTTGGCGCAGTTCGGCGATCAGCGCCTCGTGACGCGGACGATCGAGCACGCACACGATCAGGTCGCGCGCCGGCACGCCCTTGGCGGCGGCGACGGCGTTGATGTTCTCGGTCGGCGTCTTGTCGAGATCGATGATGCCCTCGGGATAGCCCGGCCCGACCGCGATCTTGTCCATGTAGACGTCGGGCGCGTTGAGCAGCCCGCCCTCTTCGGCGATTGCCAGCACGGCAAGGCTGTTCGGCCCCGCAGTCGCGCAGATCGTCGTGCCTTCGAGGGGATCGAGCGCGATGTCGATCTTCGGGCCCTTGCCGATCGCCGAGCCCACCTTCTCGCCGATGAACAGCATCGGGGCCTCGTCGCGCTCGCCTTCGCCGATCACCACGGTGCCGTCCATGTACAGCGAGTTGAGCGCCTCGCGCATCGCCTCGACCGCCGCTGCATCCGCTGCCTTCTCGTCGCCGCGCCCGACGAGCGTGGACGCAGCGATCGCCGCAGCTTCGGTCACGCGGACCATTTCGAGGACGAGGACGCGGTCGAGAACCTGACTGGCGGCAGCGGTCAAAATATTTCTCCTAGGTATGTTTCGTCCCGGATAGGCAGCGCCCATCCGGTTGTCGACCCGATCAGTCCCTCAGCAGGTCGTTGATCGAGGTTTTGGAACGAGTTTGCGCATCGACCCGCTTGACGATCACCGCGCAATACAGCGCCGGCTTGCCGTCTCCGCCGCCGATCGAGCCCGGCACGACCACCGCATACGGCGGCACTTCGCCCTTGAACACTTCACCGGTCGCGCGGTCGATGATCTTGGTTGAGGCACCCAGATACACGCCCATCGACAGTACGGCCCCCTCGCCGACGCGGACGCCCTCGGCGACTTCGGCACGCGCACCGATGAACGCGCCATCACCGATGATGACCGGATCCGCCTGCAACGGCTCGAGCACGCCGCCGATGCCGGCGCCGCCCGACAGGTGCACGTTCCTGCCGATCTGCGCGCACGACCCGACCGTCGCCCAGGCGTCGACCATCGTGCCCTCACCGACATACGCGCCGATGTTGACGAAGCTCGGCATCAGGATCGCGCCCTTGGCGATGAAGCTGCCGCGGCGAGCGACCGCACCCGGAACGACGCGGATGCCTGCCGAGCGGAACTCCGCATCGCCCCAGCCGGCGAACTTCGACGGCACCTTGTCAAACGCAGGCGCACCGGCCGAACCACCGTCGATCACGACGTTGTCGTTAAGCCGGAACGAGAGCAGCACCGCCTTCTTGAGCCACTGGTTGACCTGCCAGCCATCTGCGGTCGGCTCGGCGACGCGCGCCGTCCCCGCATCCAGCATCGCCAGCGCGGACTCGACCGCGTCGCGAACCTCGCCCTTGGTATCCAGGCCGAGATTTGCGCGATCGTCCCAGGCGGCGTCGATGATGGTCTGCAAGGTCATGATGTCTCCAGGATGGTTTCGAGCCACGGCGCAAGCACCGGCACGGTAAAATCGATATGATCGCGCGCGATGTCGGGCGATTGCTCGGAGCCGTTGTCGATCCACACGGTCGTCATCCCGATCGCCTTGGCCGGCGTCAGGTTGCGCGCCATGTCGTCCGCGAACAACGACTCCCGCGGATCGATGTCGAACGCCGCGCAAAAGCCCGCATAGGCCGACGCATGCGGCTTGGGCATCAGGTCCATCGCATGAATATCGTGGATCGCCTCGAAGCTCGCCCCCAAGCCCAGCCGGTCAAGGATTCGCGTCGCATACGGCGTGTCGCCGTTGGTGAAGACGAGCTTGCGCCCTGGCAGCTTGGCGATCGCGGCGACCAGCGGCGCGTCGTGCTCCAGCACGTCCATCTCGATGTCGTGGACATGTGCCAGGAACGCGTGCGGATCGACATGGTGCTCGGTCATCAACCCCGACAGCGTCGTGCCGTGATTGTGGAAATACCCCTTCTGCACGCGCCGCGCCTCGTCATGCTCGAGCCCCAGCAGATCCTGGATAAACCCGGTCATCCGCGCGTCGACCTGTGCGAACAGGTCCGCACTCGCCGGATACAGCGTGTTGTCGAGATCGAAGATCCAGTTGCGGACATGGTCAAGGCGGGCAAGCATCGCGCGAACCTCTAGGCACCGCAGCCGATCGGGGCAAGGCGACGGTGCCTTTGCACTGTGCGACGGGCGCATAAGGGCTGGATAAGCTACCGCTCGGTACCTATCTCTGCTGCATGACACGCTATTCCCTGCTCGATCTGGTCCCCGTCATCGAAGGCGGCACCGTCTCCCAATCGCTGGCCAACGCGGCCGACCTCGCGCGGCATGCCGAGAGCGTCGGGTTCCAGCGCTACTGGGTGGCCGAACATCACGGCATGACCGGCATCGCATCGGCCGCGACCGCCGTCGTGATCGCGCACATCGCCGCCGCCACGAAGACGATCCGCGTAGGCTCGGGCGGCATCATGCTCCCCAACCACGCGCCGCTGACAATCGCCGAGCAGTTCGGCACGCTCGACGCGCTGTTCCCCGGGCGCATCGATCTCGGCCTCGGCCGCGCACCCGGTTCCGACCAGCGCGTCGCCCGCGCCATGCGCCGCACGCTGGAGACCGATGCCAACGCCTTCCCGCAGGACGTCATGGAGCTCCAGAGCTACTTCGCCAACGATGGCCAAACCGGCATCGTCGCGACCCCGGGCGCAGGCGCGGACGTCGAGATGTGGATACTAGGCTCCAGCACGTTTGGCGCGCAGTTGGCGGCGGCACTAGGCCTGCCCTACGCGTTCGCCTCGCACTTCGCACCCGATGCGCTCGATGCGGCGCTCGCGATCTACCGTCGCGATTTCCGCCCGTCGGCACGGCTTGCGAAGCCGCACGTCATGGCAGGCTTCAACGTGTTCGCAGCCGAGACCGACGCGGAAGCCGAACTGCTCGCTACTTCGCAGCAGCAGTCGTTCGTCGCGTTGCGCACCGGCAACCCAGGCCAGATGAAGCCGCCCCTCGCAGGCTATCGCGAGTCGCTCGGCGCGCAGGGCAACCAGATTCTCGACCACGTCCTGCAATGCTCGGCGGTCGGCAGCCCGGCCAAGGTCGCACGCGGCATCGCTGCATTCGTCGAGCGGACCGGCGTCGACGAGGTCATGGTGACCAGCGCGATCTACGACCACGAGGCGCGCAAGCGGAGCCTGTCGATCACCGCGGATGTGATGCAGGAATTGGAGATCGCTGCGTAAGTCGGGCGCGAGCCACCCATTACCACCACCCCGGCGAAGGCTGGGGCCCAATTGGGGAACGATGGTAACGGAGGACAGCACGTCGTTACTGCGACCTCTCCAATTGGACCCCGGCCTCCGCCGGGGTGGTTCATGCCGGCGGGTCGCGCCCTACTCCCCCGCCCATTCCCTCAGCAGCGTATACGCAATCGCATAAGGCGGCGGCGCGACGAACGGCCCCTCCTCACCACGCAGCACCGCACGCACCATCTCGCGCGGCACCCACATCGCATCCTCGAGCTCGTTCACATCGAGCGTGATCGCATCGTCCTCCGCCTCCGCGACGCACGCCATCATCAGCGAAGACGGAAACGGCCAGGGCTGGCTCGCGACATACCGCACCTTGCCGACCCGAACCCCCGACTCCTCGAGGATCTCGCGCGCAACCGCCTCCTCGATCGACTCGGCCGGCTCCACGAAACCGGCAAGCGCGGAATACCGCCCCGGCGGCCATCCCTTGCCGCGCCCGAGCAGCGCACGACCATCATGCTCGGCGATCATGATGACCACCGGATCGACGCGCGGGAAATGCTCGGTCCCGCAGTTCGGACACTTCCGTGCCCACCCCGCCCGGAACATCTCGGTCGGCGATCCGCACTTCGCGCAGAAGCCATGCCGGACATGCCAGTCGATCACACTCCGCGCGCCAGCGTACGTCGCCGCGTCGCCCGGCGCGAGCGCAGCCAGCACCGCCATCAGCGCGGGCGACCGCATTGCCGGCGCGTTGTCGACGCGCATGCCCGCCAGCAACGCCGCGAAATGCGGCCGCCCGCTCTCGTCGAGCCCAAGCAGGATAGGCTTGGCATCGTCGGGCATGTCCGCCATCGACGTCCATGCCAGGTGTCCGTCGTCGGTCGTGCCCGGCAACAACCCGTCGAGCACCAGCAGGCGCGCACGCCAATCGCGCTGCGCCGCCGCCAGCCCTTCCGGATCGTGGCGCAAAGCATCGGACCGGTCGAGCGTCCCACCGGTAAAACCCGGTGCGTCCATCACGCTCATCGGCGCAACCTCGCCGCGTCCTGCATCAGCGCCGCGACCACCTGCTGGCGCAGCGGTATCCGGTCCGCCGGGAAGTAATTGACCATCACGTTGCCGCGCGAATGCTTCGAAGGATCGACCCACGCGATCGTGCCCGCCGCACCACCCCAGGCATAGGTGCCCTTGCCAGGCCCGTTCGGCGTATCCGCGAGCACCACGGAGCCGCCCGCGCCGAAGCCCATGTTGCTCCCCTGCGTACCCCCGGTGCCGCCACCGACTCCGCCGAACACGACGCCCGCCGGCAACAGGTTCGACGTCGCCAGCGCGATCGTCTCAGGCTTCATCACGCGCACGCCGTCGAGCATGCCGCCGTCCTGGATCATGTGCAGGAACCGATCGTAATCGCGCGCCGACATCACCAGCCCGGCACCGCCATATGGGAAGCTAGGCTTCTGCAGGAAGACCGACGTCGCCGCTGGATCGAGCGGCGTCCGCGTATCGCCGATAAACGCATAGTTCGTCGCAAGCCACCCGACCTCGCTCTGCGGCACCTGCCAGAAGCTCGACCGCATCTTCAGCGGATCGAACAGCCGAGTCTGCACGAACCGCTCGAAGCTCATGCCGCTCGCAACCTCGATCACCCGACCCATCACGTCGAGCCCGATCGAATAGCTCCACTTGGTGCCGGGATCCGCGATCAACGGCAGCGTCGCGACGCGGTTGGCGAATTCCTCCAGCGACTTCGGCCGGACGGGCCGCATCTTCTCTTCCATCGCCGCGCTGACCGACAGCGGCAGGATGCCGAGCCGCTCATACTCCTTGAGCAGCGGCCCCTTGGTGATGATCGTGTAACCAAGCCCGGCGGTATGCGTCAGCAGGTTGCGGATCGTGATCGGCCGCACGGCAGGCCGCGTGGCGAGCGACGTGTCGGGGCTGGTCGCCACCTTCATGTCCTTGAACGCCGGGATGTATTTGCTGACCGGATCGTCGAGGTTGAGCTTGCCGTCCTCCACCAGCATCATCGCCGACATGCCGGTGATCGGCTTGCTCATCGAATACACACGCCAGAGCGAGTCGGGGCCGGCAGCGGGCGCGTTTGGATCGTCACTGATCTTGCCCGCCGACGGGAACAGCGTCGGACCGTCGCCAGCCCCAAACGCACCGACGATCCCTGGCATCTTGTTCTGCGCGACATAGCTGTCGAACAATGCGGACGTGGCAGGCAGCAGCGCCTTGACCGGGATTGTCATCCGCGGCGTCGGCCGAGCCTGCGGCGAAGGTTGCGGCCGCGGTTGCGCCTGCTGGGCATAGGCCGTGGCGGCGGCCAGCGCGGCAAGTCCGCCAGTCGAAATCCAGTGCACCAGTTTCATGCAGCTCTCCGTATGGTCTTGCCGGCCTTGGCGAAAACGGTCGGGAGCCCGGCGGTATCCAGCTCGTCGATCGGCCACCATTCGCTTGCCGTTGGAACGCGCGGTTGATGCGCCTCGACCGTCGCCACCGCAAGCGTCAGTTGCAGATCGAAATGCGTAAATCCATGCGCCACGGTTACGTCCAGCATCCGCCAGTCCGCCTGCGCCGGCGCATCCTCGAAACCGGGCGCAACATCACCCCAGGGCCCGGTCGGAAACGCGCGCATCCCGCCGAGAAGCCCCTTGTCCGGCCGCCGCACCAGCAACACCTGCCCGTCGCGCTCCAGCCAGAAGATCGTCCCGTACCGCTGAGGCTTGGCCGCCTTCTTGGCCTTCACCGGCAAACGCTCGGGCGCGCCCTGCTTGAAGCCTTCGCAAAACGCGCGGATCGGACACAACAAGCACTTCGGTGCGCGCGTCGTGCAGATACCCGACCCCAGATCCATCATCGCCTGCGCGAAATCCCCCGCGCGAGCGTCCGGCGTGATCGAGTCCGCCGCGACCCGAATCGCAGGGCGCGCGGCCGGCAAAGGCGTCTCGATCGCGAACAGCCGCGCGACCACCCTCTCGACATTCGCATCGACTACCACTGCACGCTCGCCAAACGCGATCGCCGCCACCGCCGCCGCCGTGTAGGCGCCAAGCCCCGGCAAAGCGCGCAACTCCACCTCGGTCCGCGGAAACACGCCGCCATGCTCGGCGACCACGGCCTTCGCCGCCTTCACCAAATTGCGTGCCCGCGCGTAATATCCAAGCCCCGCCCAAGCCGCCATCACATCGGCATCGTCCGCCGCCGCCAGACTCGCGAAATCCGGCCACCGCGCGGTCCACGCGAGGAACCGCGGCGTCACCGCGGCCACCGTCGTCTGCTGCAACATCACCTCGGACAGCCACACCCGGTACGGATCGACCGTCTCGCCCGGCTTCGCGCGCCACGGCAGGTCGCGGCGATGCGCGTCATACCAGTCGAGCAGGGCCCCGGAGACCGAAGAGCGCTTGGCGTTCACGCGTCGCCTATGGCATGGGTTCGCAGATGAGCAAGCCGCCCGTTTCTGTGCCTAAATCTGCGACGCCCAAGCCGGCGACGACCAAGTCTGCGTCAGGGCGCATGAAAGGCAAGACCGATCCCGACGCCCCGCGCGAGAACCGCTCGCGCGCCGTCGCCGAGCTGTTGCCCGCGATCGGCGGCGCGGCATTCCGGCGATTCGGCTTCGTCCAGTCGTCGATCGTCAGCCGCTGGCCCGAGATCGTCGGCGCGAAATTGGCCGGCGCGAGCATTCCCGAATCGATCCGCTTCCCGGTCGGCAAGAAGCAGGACGGCGTCCTCACGCTTACCGTCCGCGGCGCGCACGCTCCGATGATGCAGCACATCGCGCCCGAGATCATCGAGCGCGTGAACCGCTTCTTCGGCTATGCCGCGATCGTGAAGGTCGCGATCCGCCAGGGCGAGGTCGCCGCCCCCGTCCCGCGGAAGGCCCCGCCTTCGATCCGCCCGGTCCCCGTCGATCTCGGTATGAGCCTGAAGGGCATCGCCGATCCGGAACTGCGCGCCGTCCTCGAATCCCTCGCCGCCGGCGTCGCCTCGACGCACGGCCTTCCCAGGATCAACTGATGCGCGTCTTGCTTGCCGTCTTCGCCCTCTTCCTCCTGACCGGCGCCGCGCCCAAGCGCGACTGGTCGCAAACCGCGCGCATCCTCCCCTCGGGCGCGTATTTGATCGGCAACCCCGCCGCGCGCGTGAAGCTGGTCGAATATGCCAGCTACACCTGCTCGCACTGCGCCGACTTCTCGGTGAAGTCCGAACCCGTGCTCAAGCGCCAGATGATCGCGTCCGGCTCGACCAGCCTCGAATTTCGCCACTTCATCCGCGACCGACTCGACCTTGCAGCAGCGATCCTCGCGCGCTGCACCGGCCCGAAAGGCTTCTCCGCCACCTCGTCCGCGATCTTCGCCGCACAGCCGCAATGGCTCGAGCGCGGGATCGAATACCAGCAAGGCAACGCCGCGCGCCTGAACATGTACCCCGCCGCCGCCCAGATCCGCGCCAACGCCGACGGCTCCGGCCTGACCGCGTTCGTCAAGGCGCGCGGGCTCTCGGACGCGGCGATCAACGCATGCTTCGCCAACCAGCCCGAGATCGACCGCATCGTCAAACTGACCGCCGACGCGCCGAAGGAGATCGACTCGACGCCGACCTTCTACCTCAACGGCAGACTCGTCCCGCATGTCGGCTGGGAACAGCTCGAACCCGCGCTCCGCAAGGCCGGCGCCCGTTAATTCTCGTGATCCACTGGAGTAACCCGATGAAGTTCCTGACCACGCTCGCCGTCCTGCCGCTCGCGCTCGCCGCCTGCTCGAAGAACGACTCGACCGGTAACGTCGACCAGCCCGCCGCCGCGCCGGTAGCAGCCGCCGCAGCCCCCGCCGGCCAGAACTGGACCGAGACGGTCGTGAAGACCCCCGAGGGTTACCTGATGGGCAACCCGAACGCGCCGATCAAGCTCGTCGAATACGGCGCGCGCTCGTGCCCGACCTGCGGCGCGTTCGGCCGCGAGGCGTACAAGCCGCTGACCGAGAAGTACGTCTCGACCGGGAAGGTCAGCTTCGAATTCCGCGACTTCCTCGTCCACGGCGCGCCCGACGTGGCGCTGACGTTGCTCGGCCAGTGCGGCGGCGTCGCGCCGTTCTTCCCGATCCTCGAGCAGATGTACGGCAACCAGATCGCCTTCCTCGACAAGCTCCAGGCGATGACCCCCGACCAGCAGAAGGCGCTCGCCAACCAGCCGCCGACGGTCGTCGCGACCAAGCTCGCCGAACAGATGGGCGCGATCGATTTCGTCAAGCAGCGCGGGATCCCGGAAGCCAAGGCGCGCGCCTGCCTCGCGGATCAGAAGCAGCTCGAAGTGATGGCCAAGCCGACCGAGAACGCGATGCAGGCCGGTACCGTGACTGGCACGCCGACGTTCCTGATCAACGACAAGAAGCTCGATCAGGTCGTGAGCTGGGATCAGATGGAGAAGGCGCTGAAGGCGGCTGGGGCGTAAGCTAACCCCGCCACCAGTAACTACCACCCCGGCGAAGGCCGGGGCCCAATTGGGGGACGTTGCTAACGGAGATCAGCGCTTCGTTACCGCGACCTCTCCAATTGGGCCCCGGCCTTCGCCGGGGTGGAGGCAAGGGCGGTAAGCGTGCCCGCGGGTAGCCCGCCCCCTTGTTCTCCCGCGAAGGCGGGAGCCCAGTCTGGGTCCCCGCCTTCGCGGGGACACAAGGTGCAACGGCTTGGTATCAGACCAACATCGCTTACAGCCGGGGGGCGCCAAGAATGCAGATCAAGCGCCTCCGCATCACCGGCTTCAAGAGCTTCGTCGACCCCGCCGACCTCCGCATCGAACCCGGCCTGACCGGCGTCGTCGGCCCCAACGGCTGCGGTAAATCCAACCTCCTCGAAGCGCTCCGCTGGACGATGGGCGAGGCGAGCGCGAAATCCCTGCGCGGCGCCGGCATGGAAGACGTCATCTTCGCCGGCACCGCCACCCGCCCGCCCCGCGACTTCGCCGAAGTCTCGATCCTCGCTGAAATCGCCGGTGACGAACGCGAGATCGTCCGCCGGATCGAACGCGGCGCCGGCTCCGCCTACCGGATCGACGGCCGCGACGTTCGCGCAAAGGACGTCGGCCTCCTCTTCGCCGACGCCGCCACCGGCGCGCACTCGCCCGCACTCGTCAGCCAGGGCAAGATCGGCGCGGTCATCGCCGCCAAACCCGCCGACCGCCGCGCAATGCTGGAGGAAGCCGCCGGGATCGCCGGCCTCCACGTCCGCCGCAAGGACGCCGAGGGAAAACTCCGCGCTACCGAAGCCAACCTCGCCAAGCTCGACGAGATCATTTCCGACCAGGACGCGCGCGCCGCCACGCTGAAACGCCAGGCCCGCGCCGCCGAACGCTACCGCCTCATCTCCGCGCAGATCCGCGTCGCAGAAGCGCGCACATTGTTCGCCCGATGGCGCGAAGCCGCTACCGCAGCCGATGCCGCCAAGGCCGAAGCCACCGCCGCCGAAACCCGCGTCCACGCCACCGCCGAAGCCGAGCGCACAGCCGCCGCAGACCAGCATCGCGGGATCGAAGCCGTCTCCACCGCGCGCACCGCAGCGCTCGCCGCGCGCGACCTGGTCGGCGATCTCGCCCACCGCCTCGCCGCGCTCAAAACTGAAAAAGCCAGCGTAGAGCGCAGGATCGCCGACCTCACCGACGCCCGCGCCCGGATCGCCGACGACCGCGCCCGCGAAGGATCGCTCGCCAGCGACGCCGCCGCCGCGCTCGCGCGCCTTGCCGACGAGGCCAAGACGCTCGACACCGCGATCGCCGACGCCACCGCCGCGATCCCCGATCTTGACGCAGCGCTCGCCGACACCGAACGCAAAGCCCGAGACGCCGAAGTCTCCCTCGCCCAGGCGTTAGCCACGCACGCCCGCGACGCCGCCGAAGTCCGCGTCGCCAGCGCAGCCCTCGCCGCAGCCCGCACCCGCGCCGACCGCGCCGACCGCGACGCCGCGCAGATCGCCGCCGCCCTCCGCGCCCTCGGCGACCCTGCCCCGCTAGCCGCAGAGCGCGAAACCGCCGCCGAAGCCCGACGCGCCGCGACCGCCGCAGCAGAGTCCGCCCGCCAGGCCATCACCCAGGCAGACACCGACGAAGCCGCCGCGACCAGCGCGCGAGACGCCGCCGAAACCATCCGCGCCACCGCCCGCGCAGACCTCGCCGCGATCGACAGCGAAGTGACGGCGCTTACCAAGGCAACGCAGCGCAGCGGCCGCGATCGGCTGCTCGACCATGTCTCGGCCAGCACCGGCTACGAACGCGCACTCGCCGCCGCGCTCGGCGACGATCTCGACACCGGCCTCGACGCATGGGCGGGCGCCGAGTCTCGCCAAGACGACCCCGCCGCGCCCGCTGACGCCGAACCGCTGGCAAAGCATGTCGACGCGCCCCCCGCCCTCGCCCGCCGGCTCGCGCAGGTCTTCGTCGTCGACACCTATGGCCAGCAACACCTCGCCGTCGGCCAGCGCATCGTCACCCGAGACGGCCAACTCCGCCGCTGGGACGGCTTTACCGCAACCGGCACCGGTGCCGCGGCAGCAGAACGCCTCGTCCGCCGCAACCGCCTCGCCGCACTCCAGGCCGCTCGCCCCGCTGCAGCCAAGGCGCTGGACGACGCCGAACGAACCCGCGCCGCGATCGACGAGCGGATCGCCCAAGCCCGAAGCCAGTCGCAAACCGCCCGCGCCGCCCTGCAACGCGCCGAAACCGCCGCGCGCGACGCCATCCGCCAGGAGGACCGCGCCGCCGCCGCGCTCGAACGCCTCGCCACCCAGCGCGCAGACCTCGACGTCCGCGCGCAGCGTATCGCCGACGACGTCGCCGACGCGCACGCCGACCGCACCCGCGCCGAAGCCGCGATGGCCGCCGTCCCCGACGGCACCGCCAACGCGCGCCAGGTCGCCACGCTCCAATACGACGCCGAACGCGCCCGCGCCGCCGTCGCGCAGGCCCGCGCCGATCGCACCACGCTCGACCGCAGCATCGCCGCCCACCGCGAACGCCTGTCCGCAGCGGAAGCCGACACCCGAAGCTGGCGCGCGCGCGCGGGTGAAGCCGCCAAGCGCATCGCCGCCATGGACTCGCGCGAAACCACGCTCGGCACCGACCTCGCCGCGATCGCCGCTCGCCCCGCCGCCCTCGACGCTGAAATCGAGACGCTCGACGCCGAACACCAAGACGCGCGCACAACCGCCGACGCGCTCCTCGCCGCCGAACGCACCGCGGAAACCGCCGCCCGCACCGCCGACGACGCCCACCGCGCCGCCACCGAAGCGCTTGCCGTCGCCCGCGAAACGCGCGCCGGCGCGATCGCCCGCGTCGAAAACCACGAAGCGCGCCGCCTCGATCTCGGCCGCCTCTCAGGCGAACGCTTTCAATGCCCCGCCCCCGTCCTCCCCGAACGCCTTGGCTTCTCGGTCGCCGACGTCCGCGCGCCGGCCGAGGAGTCCGCCACGCACGATCGCCTCACCACCGACCGCGAGCGGATCGGCCCGGTCAACCTCGTCGCCGAAACCGAACTCGCCGAACTCGAAGATTCCGCGCGAGGCAACGCGGTCGAGCGCGACGAACTCGGCCAAGCCGTCAACCGCCTGCGCGGCTCGATCGGCACGCTCAACCGCGAAGGCCGCCAGCGCCTGCTCGCCGCGTTCGAGGCAGTGAACGGCCATTTCCAGCGCCTCTTCACCACGCTCTTCGACGGCGGCGCCGCGCACCTGGAACTGATAGACTCCGACGATCCACTCGAAGCCGGACTCGAGATCATGGCGCAACCGCCCGGCAAGCGCCTCCAGTCGCTGACGCTGCTGTCGGGCGGCGAGCAGGCGCTGACCGCGGTCGCGCTGATCTTCGGCCTGTTCCTCACCAATCCCGCGCCGATCTGTGTGCTCGACGAGGTGGACGCGCCGCTCGACGACGCCAATATCGAGCGCTTCTGCGACCTGCTCGACCGCATGTCGCGCGATACCGACACGCGCTACCTCGTCGTCACGCACAACGCCGTCACGATGAGCCGCATGCACCGCCTGTTCGGCGTCACGATGATCGAACGCGGTGTCAGCCGCCTCGTCTCGGTCGACCTGCAAGCCGCGACCGGACTGATCGCCACGGCATGACGTTTGCGATAGGGTAGCCGCTCCATCTATGTTCGAGGAACCGAAACCATGGCCGTCAAGGTAGTTGCGTTGGTCACCGTCAAGCCGGGCCAGGACGACGCGTTCGTCGCTGCGGCAAAGATTTGCGTCGCGGCATCGCGGGCCGAGCCGGGCGTGCTGCACTACGAGCTTTGGCAGGAAGGCGAAGGCGAGCGCCGCTTCGTGTTCAACGAACTCTATGCCGACGATGCAGCCGTACAGCAGCACATGGCGTCGGATCACTTCAAGGCGTTCGGCCTTGCCGCGCGCGATCTCGCCGCCGCCCGCCCGACGATCATCGTGACGCACCCGGTCGACATCGGCTGATCGATCGGCCGAACGCTGAACCCCAGGTCAGGCGGCGAACTGCTGGGGCTGCTCCGGCAGTCGGGGCGGACCCCGGCGTTCGCGGTGCGATGCAGCCTTTTGAAGGACGCGCTCGAACCGCTCGATCTGCTCGTTGCTGGGCGTAACTGGCCGGCCGACGAGATAGCCCTGTACGGCATCGCAGCCGATCATCCGCAACAGGTCGAGCTGGTCCCTGGTTTCGACACCCTCGGCGTGCGTGAGGACGCCGAGTTCCTTGCCGACAGCAACGATGGCGCGCAGCACCGCCATCGAACGGGGATCGAAGCCTGCCCGAACCACGAAGCTCCGATCGATCTTGATCCGGTCGAACTTGAAATCGCGCAGATGCGAGAGCGACGACTGGCCGGTGCCGAAATCGTCCAGGGCCACCTTCACGCCAATCCTGCGGATCCGGTCGATCGTCGCCGCGGTCCGGTCCGCATCGTCGATCAACGCGGTCTCGGTGATTTCGATCTCGACTCGCTCGGCGGCGATCCCGTGGATGAGAATGGCTTGCGTCAGGTGGTGGACGAGGGCTTCCGACTTGAGCTGCGCGGCGGATACGTTGATCGCGACGTGGAGATGCGGCGACCAACCGGATAACTGGCGACAGGCGTCCATAATCACCCACCGGCCGATATCCTCGATCAGGCCGCATTCCTCGGCGATCGGGATGAACAGCGCCGGCGGTACCCAGCCGCGCGTCGGGTGGTTCCAGCGGATCAGTGCCTCGTAGCCGGTGGTGATCCCGGTCGACAGCTGCACGACGGGCTGGAATGCGAGAGTAAAGCCCGCGGTCTGGACGGCCTCGTGCAGGTCGTCGACGATGTGCTGGCGCTCGGCGAGGCGTTCGGCGAGTCCCGGGACATAGGCCTGCGCACGTCGACGACCGAGCCGCTTGGCCTCGTACAACGCCATGTCCGCGCGCTTCATCAGGTCCTCCGGTGAGAGATCGCCGGCAAAACCCGAGATGCCGATGCTGCAACTCGGCAGCAGCCGGCGGCCCTCGACCGTCACCGGAGCGCTCAACCGCACCATGATCGTCTCGGACAGCGCGGTCGCAGCCTCCCCCATCTCGCGCACGATGATCGCGATCTCGTCGCCACCCATCCGTGCGATGAAGCTGTCGTGCGGGAGCAAACCGGTCAGCTGGGTCGCGACATGCACCAGCAGCTTGTCGCCGACGCCATGCCCGAACGCGTCGTTGATCCGCTTGAACTCGTCGAGATCGATCAACAGCAACGAAAACGGCGTGCCCTGCGCGATCAGCGCCTCCTTCGTCTCGCGCAGCGATCGACGATTGGCCAGCCCCGTCAGCGGATCGTGATAGGCGAGATGCTTGAGATCGGCGAGCGCAGTCCGTTCCGCACTGACGTCGGTGAAGGTCATGACGATGCCCTGGCGTGGCACCGCACGACACCGCATCTGATAGGTCCGGCCGTCTTCCATCTCGCATTCGCGGTCGAAATCGGTATCGGCCACGACCCACTGCTTCATCGCACCGCCTACCAGCGCGCGCTTTTCAGCAGGCCAGTCGCGATACTGCGCAATCGCATCGAGAAAGGCGTCGATCGTCAGACCCGGCGCTATCGCTTCGACCGGCGTATCGAAAAGATCGAGGAATCGGTGGTTGAAATGACGCAGGCGCCCGTCCTTGTCGATAAACACGAGGCCATCGGTCATGCTTTCCAGCACCGCCTTCAACGTTCGTGACTCCTGCTCGCGCGCAGCCTTGATCCGGGCGAAAGTCAGCAGGCTGCCCAGACACGACACGGACACGGCGAACGCCATGCAGGCGGCAACCAGCCCCGGCGACAACATGCCACCCTGCCGTTCGTCGACGCTGCCGATGACGACGTCGCCGGACAGCGCGACGAAATGCGTCATGCACACCGCGAGCGCGAAGATCAGACACCCGGTCGGGCGCGAACGCGACCAGCGGGCGTTGAACTGCCACGCCGACACGGTCGCCGCGCCGAGCAGCAGGCCGGCGAGGTTGGTCGGCCAGGAAAAGAAATGCGCGCAGTCCATCATGCCGGTGATGCCGACGGCATGCATGCACCAGATTCCGCCACCGGCGACGGCGCCCGCCAGGCTCCGCTGCCCCCGCGTCCGCGCCTGCGTGATCGCCACCATCGGCAGCCCGACCATGGCGATGCCGACGATCGCCGACATCACCGTCATGAACGCATCGTAGCGGAGCAGCAGGTCGGGGCGATAGGCGAGCATCGCGACGAAGTGCGTGGTCCAGACGCCAAGCCCGGCGGCCAGCGCAAGCGCGCCATGTCGCCACCCGATCGGCTCGCGCGCATTCGGATCGCCGAGATCGGTGGTGAGGAGCGCCACCGACCACCCCGCGGTCAGGCAGATGCCCACCGCCACCGCCACCAGGGATCCGGAATGCTGAAAATGCAGATTGAAGAGAATTGGCACGGCGTTCGCTTCGACAGTTTTTTTATCTCGTCGCATGAAGGTGTTAACGAAGCTTGTTCCTTACAAAAGTTCGCCAGCAATCGTTTGCGACAATGCCACATAACTGTTCGCGCACGCGCATTGATGTCGAGACCATCACGCCACACATGGGGAGCGTCGAGTGCGTCGGCAGCGGACGCGTTCGGATCAGGGATGACGGCGAGAAAATCGGGAATGCATGACGATCGAACCCTTCTCGCGGTGCGCGCGCTGGGCAAGTCCGTGCCGGGGCCGCGGCGCCTGTTCCAGCACCTCGACCTCGACGTCCGTGCGGGCGAACTCGTCGCGATCATTGGCGAGTCCGGGGTCGGCAAGTCGACCCTGCTCAACATCCTTGCAGGACTGGACGACGCGGACGAGGGAAGCGTCGCGATCGACGGGACGGTGCTCGGGACGCTCGACGAAACTGCGCGCACGCGGCTGCGGCGCGAGCGGATCGGCTTCGTGTTCCAAGCTTTCCACATCCTGCCCTATCTGACGCTGCAACAGAATGTCGCACTGCCGTTGACCCTGGTTTCGCCAGACGCCGCTGTGGCCAGCACGCGGGCGGAGGCCATGCTCGAGGCGGTCGGGCTCGGCGGGCGGGGCGATGGCTATGCGCGCGACCTGTCGGGTGGCGAGTTGCAGCGCGTCGCGATCGCCCGCGCGCTCGTCCACCGACCCGCGCTGATCCTCGCGGACGAGCCCACCGGCAATCTCGATCCCGAAACCGCTGCGCGCGTGCTGTCGCTGTTCGCCGAGGCGGTGCGCGACAACAAGGCGGCGGGCGTGATGGTGACGCATTCGGACGCCAGCGCGGCGATCGCCGCTCGCGTGCTGACGCTGGGTCGCGACGGACTGGTGGAGCGCCGTGATCGCTGACGAGCGCGCCGCCGCCGCTCGCGCTCGGGAGCCCCGGCTCTGGTCCGCGCGCGTCGCGCTGGACTGGCTGATCGCCGGCGAGTGGCGGTTCCACCCTGCCCGCTTCGTGATGACCGCGGTCGCGATCGCGGTCGGCGTCGCGCTGGGGTTCGCCGTTCATCTCGTCAACGGGTCTGCGCTCGCGTCGTTCGACGGTGCGATGCGCGGCGTCAGCGGCGCGGCCGAACTGTCGGTTCGCGCGACCAGTCCGCTCGGCTTCGATGAACGTCTGTATCCCCGCGTCGCAAGGATTGACGGTGTCGCCGACGCGAGCCCGGTCGTCCGCCTCGACGCACGGATCGGCACGAAGCGCCTGACGTTACTCGGCGTCGATGTCGTTCGTGCAGCCGTGGTAACGCCTTCGTTGATCGGCGCGCGACCGCAGGGGGCGGACACGGGCAACGACGCCGTGTTCGACGAGGACACGCTGTTCCTGTCACGCGCCGCGCTGACGCAAGTCGGTGTGAAGATCGGCGATCGGGTCACGGTGGTCGCCAACGGGCGGTCGGTGCCGCTTCGCGTCACGGGCACCCTGCCGGCAACCGATGCCGCAGTCGCGGTCGGTGTCATGGACATCGCCGCCACGCAGTGGCGCTTCGGTCGGCTCGGCCGAATCGATCGGCTTGATCTGGCGCTTTCGGACCGAAGCGCCGCCGAAACCGCGTTGCGCGCCGCACTGCCCGCCGACGCGATCCTGTCGACCGCCGAGAGCCAGAACGCGCAGGGCGATTCGCTGTCGCGCGCCTACCGCGTCAATCTCGACATGCTGGCGCTGGTCGCGCTACTGACCGGCGGGTTCCTAGTCTATTCGGCGCAGTCGCTGTCGGTGGTGCGACGCCAGCGCGCCTTCGCCCTGCTCCGGACGCTCGGCATGCCACGCGGCGGGATCATCGCGGCAGTGGTCGTCGAGGGGCTCGCGATCGGGCTGGTCGGCGCGTCGGCGGGCCTGGTGATCGGCTATGCGCTGGCATGGGGCGCGCTGCACTGGTTCGGCGGCGATCTCGGCGCGGGGTATTTCGGCGGCGCCACTGCGCGGGTCGTGATCCAGCCGGTCGCTGCGCTCGGCTTCTTCTCGCTGGGCCTGCTCGCATCGATATTGGGAAGTGCGTTGCCAGCACGGGTGGCGGCGCGCGCGGCCCCTGCCGCTGCGCTGAAGAATGCGGGCGACGTACTCGATCCGCGGCGGCGCGTGGCGTGGTGGCCCGCAGTTGCGTTGCTCGTGGCGGGCGGCGCCGCGGCGTTGCTGCCCGCGGTCGGTGGGCTGCCGCTGTTCGGCTTTGCCGGGATGGCGTTGATGCTCGCGGGCGGCGTCGCAGGGGTGCCGTGGTTCGCGCGCATGCTGCTGACCCCGCTGGCAAGGCGGACGCGGGGCAGTGTCCCCGGACTGCTCGCGATCCGGCATCTGCATGGCGCCCCCGGCGAGGCTGCCATTGCACTGTGCGGGATCGTTGCCTCGACCGCGCTGATGATCGCGATGGCGACGATGGTGACGAGTTTTCGCGGCGCGGTCGACGAATGGCTGAACCAGGTGCTGGGCGCGGACCTGTATCTGCGCACGACGGCAGGCGCCACGTTCGATCCGGCGACGCGGACGCGACTGGCGACGACGCCGGGAATCACGCGCCTTGCCTTCAGTCGACAGATCCCGCTGACCATCGCCGCCGACCGGCCGCCGGTGAGCCTGATCGCGCGACCCGAACGGGGCGGCCGCGATCCGCTGCTCGTGCTGATCGAGACCGCGGCTCCATCCGCTGCGACCACGCCGTCTGCTGCGACCCCACCAGTATGGGTCTCCGAACCGGCGCAACGGCTGTACGGCTGGGATCCCGGCGAGCGCATCACGCTACCGATCGCCGGACGGACGCAGTTCACGGTCGCCGGGGTGTGGCGCGATTACGGGCGCCAGGCGGGGGCGGTGCTGATCGACGAGGGCGAATACCAGCGACTGACCGGCGATAACGCGCGCGACGAGATCTCCGCGATGATCGCACCCGGCCGGGATACGGCACAGGTCGCCCGCGCGATGACCGCCAAGCTGCCGCCGGCGTTGCGCGATCAGGTCGAGGTGAGCCAGCCGGCAACGCTGCGGCGGCTTGCGCTGACGATCTTCGACCGCAGTTTCGCGGTGACGTATCTGCTGGAGGCGGTTGCGATCCTGGTCGGGCTTGCCGGCGTCGCGGCGACGATGTCGGCGCAGACGATCGCGCGCGAACGCGAGTTCGGGATGTTGCGGCATCTCGGGCTGACCCGGCGGCAATTGACGACGATGCTGGCGACCGAAGGCGCGATCGTCGGGTTGACCGGGGCGTTGGCCGGGATCGGGCTGGGCTTACTACTGTCCCAGATACTGATCCACGTGATCAACCCGCAATCGTTCAACTGGACGATGACTACGCGGGTGCCGGTAGGAACGCTGATCGGCGTCGCGGCGGCGCTGACCGGCGCGGCGGCGGCGACCGCTGTCCTCGCCGGGCGGCGCGCGACCGCAAAAAGCGCGGTGCAGTCGGTGCGGGAGGATTGGTGATGATACGTTCCTGGATTCCGCTTGGTTGGATCGCAGCGGTTGCCGCGATTGCGCCCGCTGCCACGCCGGCTGTCTCGTATCCGGCAGTGGCGCCAGGGATCACGCTGCGCTTTCCCAGCGATCACGGCGCACATCCGACGTTTCGCACCGAATGGTGGTATTTCACGGGGTGGTTGCGCACTGCGGATGGCAAGGACCTGGGCTTTCAGGTGACGTTCTTCCGGACTCGTCCCCCCGTCGATCCACGCAACCCGAGCCAATTCGCCGCGAGGCAGGTGCTGTTCGCGCACGCGGCGTTATCCGACCCCGCGACCGGTAAACTGTCGCACAGCGAGCGGGCGGCGCGCGCCGGCTTCGGGCTGGCCGAGGCGCGGACGGGGGACGCCGATGTGGCGATACGCGACTGGCGGTTGCGGCGCTCAAGCGACGGGCGCTGGGCTACGCGCGTGACCGCGCAGGATTTCGGGCTCGACCTGTCGTTCCAGCCGACCCAGCCGCCGCTGCCTCAGGGCCGCGGCGGGTATAGTCGCAAGGGTCCACGTTCCGACGAGGCGAGCTATTATTACTCGGTGCCACATCTACGCGTGGCGGGCCAGGTGACGCGTGCCGGCAAGACGGTCCCGGTGACCGGCGAGGCGTGGCTCGATCGCGAATGGTCGTCGGATTACCTCGCGCCGGCCGCACAGGGGTGGGATTGGACCGGTCTCAACTTCGACGACGGCTCCGCGCTGATGGCGTTCCGGATTCGCCGCAAGGGCGGCGGGACGGTTTGGGCAGGCGGATCGCTGCGCCGTCCCGATGGCAGGATGACGGTGTTTGCGCCCGGCGACGTCGCGTTCCGCACGCTGGCGACGTGGCGGAGCACGGCGACCGGCACGGTGTACCCGGTATCGCAGGAACTGAGCATCCGTGCGAAGGGGCGCGTCCAACGCTGGCGGTTGGTGCCGATGTTCGCCGCGCAGGAGCTCGACACGCGGCGCAGCGGGATGCCGGTCTATTGGGAGGGGGCGGTACGAACGCAAGGCGGGCGCGGATATCTCGAGCTCACCGGGTACGATCGCGTGCTCACGATGTAGCGCTGCGCCGCCAGATCCAGCCGAACAGGCTACCGGCGAACGCCGGCAGGCCGGGGCGGAACAGCAGCCAGTCGCGGATCGGCGCGTCGACCGTGGCGCCGATGACCTGCTTATACCCGCTGTCGCCGGCGCCCCAGTCGACCCGGCGGATACCGCGATCACGCGCCGCGACCAGATTGCGCCAGTAAAGCAGCTTGCCCGGCGAATGCTTGGCGAAGAGCGGGGCGTAGCTGTTGGCGATCGCGTACAGCAGGTCGCCGGTGTCGATGTCGAACGAGAAGGCGGCGGGTGCGCCGTCGACCGTCAGCAGCGCGGCGCGGAACATGCTCGCAAGCACCGGGTCGGCGACCGCAGCCTGCCAAAAGGCAAAATGACCGTCTGGGGTGAATTTCATCCCAGTGCGATCGGTGGCGTGCGCGACCCAGCTCGTCCGCTCGACCGCGCCGAGATCGGCGAACGCGGCGGGCCAGTCCGCACCCGACAGGAATCGCCAGTCGGGTACGCCGTGCTCGGCCAGGTGCTTTTCGTGGAAACGATTCTTGCGCAGCGTCGAGGTGCGCGGCCAGGGCTGGCCCTCGCGCGTACGTGGCAGGTTGAGCGACCAGCTGTCGCCGATGGTGCGATCGATCGCGGTCCACCCTTGCGCACGGGCAGCGGCGACGAGCGCGGAGGCGGCGGGATCATTGTCGTAGACCGGGCCAATCCTGAGACCGTTCACGTGCTTCGCCAGCGTCGACAGTGCAATCTTCAACGCAGGTTCACCGGCCTCGAGCGCGAGGCCGAAGCTGCGGAACGGCCAGTAGCAACCGGGGATCGCCGCCATGCCGAGCAGCCGTGGACCCAACGGTACGAACGGCAGCGTCAGAACCGGCGCGTCGTCCTGCTCCACCACCAGCGTCCGTGCCTGCCCGCCGTAGGCGGCGAGCGCGGCGGCGTACCAGCCGAAGCGAAGGAAACGGTGGCTCTGCGCGCCGCGCTCCGCGACGATGTCGATCGCGGCGGCAAGCCCCTGGACCACGTCGCCGCGGACATTGGGCGGCAGCCGGACGAAGTCGGCCAGGAGCATCGGCTTTGACATTGCCCGTCTGATACCGCGCAGAAGGTTACGATTGCATGCTCTTTTGCAATCGCCCCTTTTGCAATCCGGCATTCCCCATCATGATGGCGGCATGCCGATCATACCCGCCATCTCGACGATCGCCCAGACGATCCAGCTCTCGCTCGCGCCGGTGTTCATGCTCGCCGGCATTGGCCAGTTGCTCAACGTGTTGGCCGGGCGGCTGTCGCGCGTGATCGATCGGGCGCGGAAACTGGAGCAGTTGCACCCCAATTTTTCGGCCGCCGATCGGACCCGCTATGGCTGGGAGCTGCGGTTGCTCGATCGGCGGATGACGATCATCAACGCGGCGCTGTTCCTAGCGGTGTCGAGCGCGATCATGACCTGCGTGCTGATCGCGCTGCTGTTCATCGCCGAACTCGCCAAGCTGCATTTCGGTACCGCGGTCGCGCTCTGCTTCATCCTGGCAATGATCCTGCTGATCGCGGCTTTGGTCTCGTTCATTTTCGAGGTCAGGATGTCGTTGAGAGCGTTCCGGATTCGGCCTGAATTGCTAAAGGACCTATTGTGATCGAGAAACGCATATTGCAGGCGGTGGTCGCGGTCGCGTGCCTGTTGCCGCTGATCGTCGGTGGGCAAGGCGTGCTGCACGGGCCGGCGCCGTTCGGTCATCTGAGCGATGTGCCGCGCGATCTGGACAGCCATTTCCGGTATATCTCGGGGATCTTCTTCGCGACCGGATTGGGGTTTTTGAGCTGCATTCCGGCAATCGAGCGCAAGGGGCCGCGGTTTCGGTTGCTTGGCGGGTTGATCTTCGTTGGAGGCGTATCGCGCGGGATTTCGTTGCTGGCGGTCGGTGTGCCGTCGCAGGGGCATGTGCTGGGGTTGGTGATGGAGACGGTGGTCGTGCCCTTGCTGATGCTCTGGCAGTGGAATTTCGCGAAGCGGGCTGACTGACGCCTCCCCACCCCCTCCGGGGCACATCGTCCCATCTACCGTCATCCTGACGAAAGTCAGGATCCAGAGCCATCGGCGCCGCGCTATGTTACCCTGGATCCTGACTTTCGTCAGGGTGACGGCACGTGTGCCAATTCCTTTCGCTTACTCAGCAGGCCCATCAACCATCTAGCGGGCGGCTTCCAAGCCAGAGCCGACGTCGGCCGAGGGGAGGTAGCGCGGGGCCACGCGTGCCTTCGCCCTCTGCTCATACGCATAGCCGGCACCGAGAACCGCCGCGTCACCGTACTTCGTCGCGATGAACGACAGGCCGACCGGCAGTCCGCGGACCAGCCCCATCGGCACGGTCAGGTTCGGATAGCCCGCCACCGCCGGCAGTCCGCTCGAACTCGGGCCACCGTATTGATCGCCGTGCACAGGCTCGCTCAACCACGCGGGGCCGTAGGTGGGCTCGACCAGTAATGTAGCGCCCGCCGCCTTGAGCATCGCGTCGATCCCCTCCGCGCCCGCAAGTCGCAGCGATTTCGCGCGCGCTGCCCTGTACGCCGGATCGTTCAAGCCCCTGGTCTTGGCGGCCGCGTCGAACGTCTCCTGCGCAAAGAACGGCATCTCCGTCGCCGCGTTGGCAGTGTTGAACGCGATGACCTGATCGAGCGTCCGCGTGCGGACTGCTGCGGGCGTGGTCGCGAGATAGGTGTCGAGATCGGGCTTCAACTCGGTCTGGAGCACCAGCAATTCCGCCTCGCCGAGCCCATCGAGCTTGGGCTGCTTCACCTGGACCAGCACCGCGCCCGCCGCCTTCAGCACATCAAGCGAGGCCTGGTATTTCGCTGCAAGGTCCGCGGTCATCTCCGGCCGGATCACGCCGATGCGCAGACCCGACAGCGCACTGGTCGACAGCCCCGCTGCATAGTCGCGCTTGTAAGCCCCTGCCCCCGCGGTCGCGGCATCGGCAGGATCGGCCGCGACCATCGCCGAGAACAGCGTCGCGACATCGCGGACGCTGCGCGCCATCGGTCCCGGCGTATCCTGGCTGTGACTGATCGGCACGACGTGCGTGCGGCTCACAAGGCCGATTGATGGCTTCAGCCCGACCAGCCCGTTGAGCGACGACGGACATACCACCGAGCCGTCGGTCTCCGTGCCAATCGCCGCCGCCGCGAAACTCGCCGCGACCGCCGCGCCCGAGCCGCTCGACGATCCGCAGGCAGTGCGGTCGAGTGCGTAGGGATTCTTGACCAGGCCACCAACCGCGCTCCAGCCGCTCATCGACCGGGTCGAGCGGATGTTCGCCCATTCGCTGAGGTTGGTCTTCCCCAGGATCACCGCCCCCGCGGCGCGGAGTTGCGCCACAACGGGTGCGTCCCGACGCGTGAGATTATCCTTCAGCGCGAGGCTGCCCGCAGTGGTCGGCATAGCGTCGGCGGTCTCGACATTGTCCTTGATCAGCACCGGCACGCCGTGGAGCGGCCCACGGATGCGCCCGACCTTGCGTTCGGCGTCGAGCGCCTTGGCCTGCGCCAGCGCGTCGGGGTTGAGCGCAATGACGGCGCGGAGAGTGGGGCCCTTGCGGTCCATCGCCGCGATCCGCGCGAGATAGGCGCGGACAAGGTCGACGCTGCTCGCCTTGCCGGACGTCATCGCCGCCTGGAGCTGATCGATCGACTGTTCCTCGACCGCGACCGTCTTGGCGCTCGCGACGGCTGGAACGGCGGTTGCGAGCAATAGCCCGATGATAACCTTACGCATTTTGCGAATCCCCTTTGGCGCGAGGCTATCGGGGTTGCGCATCCACGCCAAGCGGTCTGAACGATGCTCGACACGATGCGTTACGGATCGGCAACGGATAGGGGAATGGCGTGCGTCTCGTGTTGAAGATCGTCGGGAGCATCGTGCTGCTGGCGGTTGTGATCGTCGCGCTGGCGGTGACGATCGTCCCACGCTTCCTCGACCGCATCTACTATCGTGGGCCAGCGAGTGGCCATTTCGACGACGCGCACTTCGCCAATCCCGACAACGACGCCGACACGCAGCAGATCCAGCCCGCCGGCGGTGGTCGCGCGAGCTTCTTCTGGCGCTATTTCACCGGCAGCGATGGGCGACCTGCGTGGCCGAAATCGGTCGCAGTGAACCGCATCGCGCCGCCCGCGCGCGTCGAGGGCGAGCGGATGGTCGTGACGTGGGTCGGCCATGCCAGCGTGCTGATCCAGACGCAGGGGCTGAACATCCTCACCGATCCGGTCTGGGCGGAGAAGGCCGGGCCGCTGGGCACGGGCCCTAGTCGTGTCGCCGAGCCGGGGATCGCGTTCGATGCGTTGCCGAAGATCGACGTCGTTCTGGTCAGCCACAATCACTACGACCATCTCGACAAGGCGACGCTGAAGCGGCTCTGGCAGCGCGATCGACCGCGGATTGTTACCAGTCTGGGCAACGACAGCGTGATCGGCCAGACCGGCGCGCAGGCGACCGCGCTCGACTGGGGTCAGCGGGTGGCGATCAAGCCGGGCGTCGATGTCGTCGTGACGCGCAACCACCATTGGGGCAGCCGCTGGTTCACCGATCGCAACCGTGCGCTGTGGTCGAGTTTTGTCGTGACCTTGCCGGGCGGGAATGTGTTCTTTGCGGGCGATACCGGGATGGGCGACGGGCGGTGGCCGGTCGAGGCCGCTGCCCTCGGGCCGATCCGGTTGGCGCTGATCCCGATCGGTGCGTTCCGGTTCGTCGACGGGCAGATGGAGTCGGGCAGCCATATCGGGCCGGTCGACGCGGTCGAGGTCTATCGCCGACTAAGCGCGGCGCACGCGATCCCGATCCACTGGGGGACGTTCCGGCTGTCGTTCGAGGGGTATGATACGCCGCCGAAACTGCTGGCGGCGGCAATGCGGTGCACGGGGCAGACTGGGTTCGCGCCGGTGGCGATCGGGCGGCCGACGGAGGTTGCGGGGTATGTAAAGCCGGTGACGGTAACGCCGATGGCTCGGGCGGCTTTGTTGCAGTGTCTCGATACGCCGACGGTTCGCGCACTCCGTTAATTCTTCCGTCACCCCGCAGTGTTCGGCGCGTATCCCCTGCGACCAAGTAAGCCTGTTCCCCCGCGAAGGCGGGGACCCAGACCGGGCTCCCGCCTTCGCGGGAGAACAAGGAGAGAGAAGAGTGCCGCCGCCCCCACATCCAACCACCCCAGCGAAGGCCGGGGCCCAATTGGGGAAGGCTGCTAACGGTGGACAGCCCCTCGTTACTGCCACCTTTCCAATTGGGCCCCGGCCTTCGCCAGGGTGGTATTTCCCTCAATCGCGCCCGCACCTCACCCCATCTTGAACACGCAGAGCTTGTTGCCGTCCGGATCGCGGAAATACGCGCCGTAGAAGCCCATTTCCTCGGGTCCACGCGTGCCGGCAGCGCCTTCGTCCGCGCCGCCGAGTTCGATCGCCTTGGCGTAGACCTGGTCGACCTGCTCGCGCGAATCCGCTGCCAACGCGACCATCGTGCCGTTGCCCGCGGTCGCGGCCGCGCCGTCATAGGGCTTGCCGATCACCAGCATCGGCTTGTCGGGGCCCGCGCCGTAGAAGGTGAGTTGGCGTGCGTCGGGCATTTGCATGAGGCGCTTGCCGCCCACCGTCGCGAACAGCGCGTCGTAGAACGCGAGCGCCGAGTCGATGTCGTTGGTGCCGAGCGTCGCGTAACCGATCATGGGTCTCTCCTATTATGAATAGGAGCGATATCGGAGGGTTACGCGGGGGACGCAACTAGCTGTTCCTCCGCGAAGGCGGGGGTTCAGGCCCGAACCCTCCCGGCATGCGACGGGGATGTAATCCCTGGGCCCCCGCGTTCGCGGGGGAACCCAAAGCTCAAGGCCGTCAGCCGACGAAAGCGCGCTCGATCACGAACGTACCCGGCTTCGAATTCGCGCCCTCCTCGAAGCCATTCGCCTCGAGCATCACCGCGAATTCCTTGATCATCTCGGTCGATCCACACAGCATCGCGCGGTCGGTCTCGGGGTTGAGCTTCTGGTCGCCGCGGACCGGGTGGCCGAACAGCGACGCATCCTCGATCAGCGCGCCGATCCGCCGCGTGGTGCGGAACGGCTCGCGCGTCACGGTCGGGATGTAGTGGAACTGCGTCTGCGCCTCGTCGGCGATCAGCGGGTCCTCCGAGAGCAGCCCAACCATCTCGTCATGATAAGCGAGATCGCTCACGCGGCGCACGCTGTGCACGACGATCACCTGTTCATACGCTGCGTAGACGTCGGGATCGCGCATCAGGCTGAGGAACGGCGCGAGGCCGGTGCCGGTCGAGAACATGAACAATCGCTTCCCCGGCAGCAACGCGTCGAGCACCAGCGTGCCGGTCGGCTTCTTGCCGAGATACACCTCGTCGCCGGGCTGGATCAGCTGGAGCTTCGAGGTCAGCGGGCCGTCCTCGACCTTGATCGACAGGAACTCGAGCTCTTCCGAATAATGCGGGGACGCGATCGAATAGGCGCGCATGATCGGCTTGCCGCCTTCCTGGGGGAGGCCGATCATCACGAACTCGCCTGAGCGGAAGCGGAAGGTCGACGGGCGCTCGATCGCGAAGCTGAACAGATGTTCGTTCCAGTGACGCACCCACAGCACCTTGGCGTTGAGGAACGCGGGGGTCTCGGGGATCAGCGCAGGCGCGCGGGTTGCTTCGACGGTCGGGGCGGTCATGCGTCTATTCCTTGGCCTGCGCGCGGGCGCTGGCGGATCGATGGCTTGCGAAACGGTCGCATTATGGGCGCGAGCCGGACGGGTCAACAACAGCTAAACTTGGCATCGCCCAAACAGGTCCCGTGGCCGTTGCCGACTCGAGCGATGTTCCCCATATTCCCCCTCGATGGCCATTCAGATCCGCACCAGCCTCGCCGAGCCCGAAACCGGCGACACCTTCGTGCCGCACCGCCCGACCGCGCGCCCCGACAAGGTCGAGGGCGGCAAGCGGTTCAACCTCGTCAGCGAATACGAACCCGCGGGCGACCAGCCCACCGCGATCGCCGAACTCGTCTCCGCGATCGGCGACGGCGAGAAGGACCAGGTGCTGCTCGGCGTCACCGGCTCGGGTAAGACCTTCACGATGGCCAGCGTCATCAACCGCGTCCAGCGGCCCGCGCTGATCCTGGCGCCGAACAAGATTCTCGCCGCGCAGCTTTATGGCGAGATGAAGTCGTTCTTCCCCGACAACGCGGTCGAATATTTCGTCAGCTATTACGATTATTACCAGCCCGAGGCGTATGTCGCGCGGTCGGACACGTACATCGAGAAGGAATCGTCGACCAACGAGTCGATCGACCGGATGCGGCATTCCGCCACCCGCGCGCTGCTCGAACGCGACGACGTGATCATCGTCGCGTCGGTGTCGTGCCTGTACGGCATTGGCTCGGTCGAGACCTATTCGGCAATGATCTTCGACCTCAAAAAAGGCACGACGGTCGACCAGCGCGAGATCGTGCGGAAGCTCGTCGCGCTCCAGTACAAGCGCAACGACGCGGCGTTCCAGCGCGGCAATTTCCGCGTGAAGGGCGACACGCTGGAGATCTTCCCGTCGCACTACGAGGACAGCGCGTGGCGCATCTCGTTCTTCGGCGACGATATCGAGGAGATCATCGAGTTCGATCCGCTGACCGGCAAGAAGGTCGCGTCGCTGAACTCGGTGCGCGTCTATGCGAACTCGCATTACGTGACGCCCGGCCCGACGCTCAAGCAGGCGGGCGAGGCGATCAAGCACGAGTTGGCCGAGCGGCTGAAGGAACTGGTGCTGGAGGGCAAGCTGCTGGAGGCGCAGCGGCTCGAGCAGCGCACCAACTTCGATCTTGAGATGATCGCCGCGACCGGATCCTGCGCGGGGATCGAGAATTACAGCCGCTTCCTGACCGGCCGCATGCCCGGCGAACCGCCACCCACGCTGTTCGAATATCTTCCCGACAACGCGCTGCTGTTCGTCGACGAGAGCCACGTCACGATCGGTCAGATCAACGGCATGTCGCGCGGCGATCACCGTCGCAAACTGACGCTCGCCGAATACGGCTTCCGCCTGCCGTCGGCGATCGACAACCGCCCGCTGCGCTTCAACGAATGGGACGCGATGCGGCCGCCGACGACCTATGTCTCGGCGACTCCCGGCAGTTGGGAAATGGAGCAGACCGGCGGCGTGTTCGCTGAACAGGTCATCCGCCCAACCGGGCTGATCGATCCGCCCGTCGAGATCAAGCCGGTCGAGGAACAGGTCCAGGACCTGATCGTCGAGGTCGGCAAGACCACCGCGCTAGGATACCGTACGCTGGTCACCACGCTGACCAAGCGGATGGCGGAGGACCTGACCGAATACATGCACGAGGCGGGGATCAAGGTCCGCTATATGCACAGCGACGTCGAGACGCTGGAGCGGATCGAATTGATCCGCGACCTGCGGCTCGGCGTGTACGACGTCCTGATCGGCATTAACCTGTTGCGTGAGGGATTGGACATCCCCGAGTGCGGGCTGGTCGCGATCCTCGATGCGGACAAGGAGGGCTTCCTGCGCTCCGAAACGTCGCTGATCCAGACGATCGGTCGCGCCGCGCGCAACGTCGACGGCCGCGTGATCCTGTACGCCGACCGCGTCACCGGATCGATGGAGCGCGCGATGAACGAAACGTCGCGCCGCCGCGAGAAACAGGTCGCGTACAATACCGAGCACGGCATCACCCCGACGACGATCCGCCGCAACATCGGCGACATCATCGCGCATGTCGCAAGCCAGGATCAGGTGACGATCCCGATCGACGAAGACCGCCCGCACATGGTCGGCCACAACCTCCGCGCGTATATCGAGGATCTCGAGAAGCAGATGCGCAAGGCGGCGAGCGATCTGGAGTTCGAGACCGCCGGGCGACTGCGCGACGAAATCCGCCAGCTGGAGAACGAGGAACTCGGCCTGCCGGTCGACCAGCAGAAGGCGCCGGTCATGGGGCGGTCCAACGAGGGCAAGCCCGGCACGCGCAAAACGCGTTACGGCAAGAGCCAGAAAATGCGGATGGGGGGTTCGCGATCGCGGTGATCGCGGACGGCACCGGTGCGGGCAACTTACCCGCACCGGTCGAAATGTAGCTTAGCCGACGACGAGGTCCTCCCTGCTCGACCCGTAATAGCTTGCGACGCGGTCGGCATAGGCCTGGTCGAATACCGGTGCGTTGTTCGCCCAGCTCGGGCCGCCCTCGAGGACGCGCTTGTCGATCGTGACGACGTAAAGGTCGCGGACGGCGTCGAACTGGAGAAGGGCGAATGGCAGCGGGTAGAAGCTCTTGCCCATGCCGAGGAAGCCGCCGAGGCTGAGGACGGCGTGGGTGACGCGGCCGGTGCCCTTGTGGACCATGAACGCGTGGACCGAGCCGACATTGTCGCCGTCGCGGCTCTCGACCTTCATCGTGCCGGAGATGTTCGACTGGACGAGCAGCTGGGTGGGCGTCTGGGCGGCGGTATCGGACATGGACGTTCTCCTGATTTCTTCCGTCGTTGAACCGGTATCACCGTGCGGCGGTTCCCGCCGGGCGCGCTTCGTCGTACTTGAGCGACCGCCGGGCGTGCCGCATAGCGATGCGATGCGCACTCCGTCCCCTCACCTCGTCGGCTTGCGATCGCTTGCCCGCCCTCTCGTCCTAGCGCGGCTTGCCGGTCTGGCGACGCTCGCGTCGATCGCGGGCTGCGTGCCGCCGCCGCGCGCGGAAGCTCCGCCCCCGCCGCGCACCGTGGCCCCGGCGCCTGTTCCCGCGCCGCGTCCGGTACCTATTGCGGCGGACTGGCGCGACTGGCCGTATTCGCCGGGGACTTGGGTGTATCGCCGGGATGCGCGCGGTTCGATCGCTTTGTTCGGGCCAGCCAATGCCGACGCGTCGCTGACGGTGCGGTGCGACACTACGACGCGCCAGGTATATCTGTCGCGCGCGGGCAGTACGCCGACGCCGCTGACGATCCGCACGTCGAGCGTGACGCGCGCCGTGTCCGTACAGCCGACCGGAGGCACGCCGCCTTATGTCGCGGCCTCACTGATGCCGAACGATTCGTTGCTGGAAGCGATGGGGTTCAGTCGCGGGCGGTTCGTCGTCCAGCAAGCCGGACTGCCGCCACTGGTGGTGCCCGCCTGGGCCGAGATCGAGCGCGTCACCGAGGATTGCCGCGGCTGATTTCGACGAACCGGCAGTCGGACAGGATTGCCCGAAAACTTCCGTAAAACAAGGCTTGTATCGCAGGCGCGGTCGGCACACATTGGCGTTGCGGTCAGGCTTGGCCGCGTTGTTTCAACAAGCGAAAGGAGGTGATCCGATGTCTCATGGTTCAGCAGTGAGTTCGGTTCGGTTCGTTCGGGGGACGCACCGCTAACGCCGCCGACATGCGTGGGGAGTATCCTCTCCCAGTCAACGCGTGTGTCATAGGATAGGTGGTACGCATGGTCCTCCGGGCTGGAGCTCTCCGGCCGCTGACCATGTCAGGAGGCTGTCGGTTCGTCGTGAAACGATCCGGCAGCCTCTTTTCGTTTGTGGGAACTACGGGGCGTGTTGGCATGCTGCGCTCGGGGGCAAACCCATTGCCCGGCCCGCGCCGCCTGATGTGGGGCCAATTCCAGACTGCACCGCACTACGTACTTGATCGATTAAGTTTTGCGGCATTGAGTGGCCGAAACTATCCAGATATTTCGAAACGTTTGGCACGCCGCCGTCCGTGACAGATCGGAGGGGCAGCGCACATCCTTGTTCTCCCGCGAAGGCGGGAGCCCAGTCTGGATCCCCGCCTTCGCGGGGAAACATGCTGGTCCAGGTACACACGGCTGCGCTTTGCCCCGTAGAGGCGTCGGCTGCCCAAGACCGCCGCCCTACAGGAACGACTTCGCCCGGTTGAGGACGATGCTGCACATCCGCGTCTTCACCTGCCCGCCGAGGTCGTCGAGTGAAAACGCCTGGCCGTTCGGCGCCTGCACTTCGCCATCCTGTCCCGCAGCATAGCCCGGCGACGTCTGTACACCCTGTCGCCCGGTCAGTCGCTGGAGGATCGACTGCGCGCCGGTGGCCGGGGCCTTCGCGCTGCCCGCTCGCGACGCGGCATTCCGCCCGCCGGTTAAGGCGCCAAATGCACTGCCTTGCCCGAGCAGATTGTTCTTCAGGCAATAGCCGAGCAACCCGGCAGCATTGCCCGCGCCGATCGATCCGACGTTCGGCAACGCGCCACCTAGCAGACCGCCGAGTCCCCCGAGGCTGCCCAGGCCACCCTCAGTCGACGCCGATTGTGGCGCAGTGGTCTGGGCCGAGGCCGTAGTCGCGAGGGCGAAGGCTGCGACGAGGGCGATTGCGGTCTTGGGCATGATGAGCGTGCTCCGATAAGGTCGTATTACCAACAGGACTGGCCCGGGTGCGTTCCGGGCTCGGCTTCGTTCAGCCGCCCGCGAAGAACGCGTCGACCGATCCGCGCTTGGCGCTCAACGCAGCCGCGACCCGTTGTCGGGCATCATAATATACCAGCGCCGACGCGCCCGGATCGCTCTTGCGAAGGCGTGCGGCCTCCGCGTCCGTCAGGCTGCTTTCGCGCGCGACATGATCCGCATACCCCTCCTGCTGCCAGGTCGGGAGCATAGCACTGCGCACTTCGCCAAGATGGTTGGCTATCATGATGTGCGTCGTCTCGTGCGCGATCACGCCGGACGGCGTCCGGGTACCACCGATCGCACGACCGTTCGTCACTCGGTTGGCAGCGACGTGCTGTGGTTGAAAACGATCGCCGAACCGAAGGGCCGGCGAAAAGCAAAGGCGCCCGACGATTGGATCGCCAAAAGGCGTCACCGCCAGCCACCGTCCGTCAGGAACAGCGACCGATCGAACGGGCCGGTGTAGATCGGACTGGCGTGCAGCAACCCTTCCGCGCGTGCCAGTTCGCTGCCGATCCGCGGATCGATCGGACGCTCGGCATAGACCGTGACGGTGCCGATCCGCTGCCCATACGGAAACGCTAGCAACTGAGGCGCGTGGACGACTGCGACGGCAAGCAGAAGGAGGATGGCCACGACCCACCGGACTGGCGCCTGCCCCCTTCTGCCCGCGCGGGTCTTCATGCCGGCGTCAGCAAGCCTTCGCGCGCGATCTTCTCGCGCCACACCAGCGGTGCGAGCTGGTGGACGTTCTCGCCCGCGGAATCGACCGCGACCGTCACCGGGAAATCGCTGACCTCGAACTCATAGATCGCTTCCATGCCGAGATCGGCAAAGCCAACGACCTTCGATCCCTTGATCGCGCGCGCGACCAGATACGCCGCCCCGCCGACCGCCATCAGATACGCGGACTTGGCCTCTGCGATCGCCTTGGTCGCATCGCCCCCGCGCTCCGCCTTGCCGACCATCGCCAGCAGGCCCTGGTCCAGCATCATCCGCGTGAACTTGTCCATCCGCGTCGCCGTGGTGGGCCCCGCAGGTCCGACGACTTCCTCGCCGACCGGATCGACCGGGCCAACGTAATAGATCACGCGACCCTTGAAATCGACCGGCAGCGGCTCGCCCGCATCGAGCATATCCTTGATCCGCTTGTGCGCCGCATCGCGCCCGGTCAGCATCTTGCCGTTGAGCAGCAGGCGGTCGCCGTGCTTCCAGGTCTGCACGATTTCGGGCGTCAGCGTGTCGAGATCGACGCGGATCGCGGCCTTGTCGGGCGTCCAGTTGACGTCGGGCCATTCCTCCAGCTTCGGCGCTTCCAGATACACCGGGCCCGAGCCGTCGAGCACGAAATGCGCGTGGCGGGTGGCGGCGCAGTTCGGGATCATCGCCACCGGCTTCGACGCGGCATGCGTCGGCCAGTCGAAGATCTTCACGTCGAGGATAGTCGAAAGCCCACCAAGCCCCTGCGCGCCGATGCCGAGCGCGTTGACCTTGTCGTAGATCTCGATCCGCAGCGCCTCGATATCGTTTTTCGGCCCGCGCGCCTTCAGCTGCGCCATGTCGATCGAGCCCATCAGCGACTGCTTGGCGAGGATCATCGACTTCTCGGCAGTGCCGCCGATGCCGATCCCGAGCATGCCGGGCGGGCACCAGCCCGCACCCATCTGCGGAATCATCTCGAGCACCCAATCGACGATCGAGTCGCTGGGGTTCATCATCTTGAACTTCGACTTGTTCTCGCTGCCGCCGCCCTTCGCCGCGACGTCGATCGAGACGGTGTTGCCGGGCACCATCTCGACATGCATCACGCTTGGCGTGTTGTCCTTGGTGTTGCGACGCGTAAAGGCGGGGTCGGCGAGGATCGACGCACGCAGCTTGTTCTCGGGGTTGAGATAGGCTTTCCGCACGCCCTCATCGACGACCTCCTGCAAGCTGCGGGTCGACTCGAGGCGACAATCCTGGCCCCATTTGACGAAGATCGTGACGATGCCGGTGTCCTGGCAGATCGGGCGGTGGCCCTCGGCGCACATCCGGCTGTTGGTCAGGATCTGCGCGATCGCATCCTTGGCGGCGGGGCTCTGTTCGGCCTCGTACGCGACGCCCAGCGCGCGGATGTAATCCATCGGGTGGTAGTAGCTGATGAACTGGAGTGCGTCGGCGACGCTTTCGATCAGGTCGGCTTCGGTGATGACGGTCATGCAGCGCCTTTACGGATACAGGTTTGCAAGCGTCTTAGCGGCGATCGCGTGATTTTTGAAGACGGGGTCGTCGCGGTGATCGGGGCGCAAACGGCCAAAGGTTACGACAAGGTCACGCCTACGTGCCCTCGCGTATCCGGTGCCGCCAAACGGAAAAGGCCGGGATGGCCTTCGCGCCACCCCGACTTTTTCTAATTATCTCAAAGTATTAGTGGGATTACATCGGTGGCGTCAGGCCGTCCTTGCCGACGGCGACCGACTTGGCGCCCTTGGAGTCGGTCGCAACGATCGCGAACAGCTTCTGGCCCTTGGCGAGGACCGTGCGCTGGGCCGGCTCGAACCGGACGATCGGCGTGCCGACGGGAACGACGACCTGTGCCTTGCCGCCCTTGTACGAGATGCTCAGCTTGGTCTCGCCGGGCTTGCCTGCCCCGCCGGTAACGGTGCCGTTAGTCATGCCGCTCTGCTGCGCGACCGTGCCGTTCGTCATCGCGCTCTGGCCATCGACGGTGCCGTTGGTCATCGCGCTCTGCCCGTCGACGGTGCCGTTGGTCATTGCGCTCGACCCGCTCGTGCCGCCGCCCGCAGCCGCGACCGCGCCGGGGACGTCCCAGGGATAATGACCCTCGCCGGTGCCGCGCATCGCCTCGGGGAAGATGACCAGTTCGACCGCGCGCAGCGCGTTGTCGGGACCAGTCGTCGCCGTACCGATGAAATCGCCGTCCTTCAGCGTCGACAGGTCGGACTTCACCACCCAGGCGAACTTGGTGTTGGCGTCGAGCGGCACGGTGGCCGACTTGCCGTCATAGGTCTGGACGGTCAGCGCGTCGGTGCCGATCGCGGTGATGACGCCGCGGACGCGGTTTACGGCCGGGGTCGCACTCGTCGCGGCGCTGGTGTTGCCCATGGCGATGTTTGCGGTCGTGGTGTTGGAGTCCGTCGAAGTCGTCTGACCACAGCCGCCAAGGACCGCAACCACACCGCTCAGCAGCATCAGCTTTTTCGTCAACATCGCATCGAATCCTTCGAGTATCGGAGCGCGCGATGCCGCAACGGCCTCGGCGATCGGGTTTTCAGCGGCCAAGGTGGCTTGGTCGGTGTAGCTCAACGCTGGGAGACGGCAACCGGGCGCATCGCGCTATCCCGTACGCAGATGGACGGAATCTCGACGCAACGGCCACTATCCGGACCACGACGCACGGCGTAGATCGTCGCGATGCAGGATATCAGGAATATCGTCGTTCTGACCGGGGCGGGCATTTCAGCGGAAAGCGGGATCGCGACGTTTCGCGGACCGGGTGGCTTGTGGGAAGGGCACCGTGTCGAAGACGTCTGCACACCCGAGGCGCTCGCGGCGGATCCGGAACTGGTGCACCGGTTCTACGATCTGCGGCGCGCGGCTCTGGCGACGGTCGAGCCAAACGCCGCGCATCGGGCGCTTGCGCGGTTGGATGCGGCTTGGGAGGGCGAGTTGCTGATCGTCACGCAGAATGTCGATAACCTGCACGAGCGGGCGGGCGCGACGCGGATGCTGCACATGCATGGGGAATTACTGTCGGCCTTGTGTGCCGTTTGCGGTGCGCGTGAGGCTTGGACGGGGGCTTTGCCGGAGGGATCGGTTTGCGGCGCGTGCGGGGCTGCGGCGTTGCGGCCGGACATCGTGTTCTTTGGCGAGATGCCGTACCAGATAGAGCGGATCGAGGCCGCGCTGGCGAAGGCGGATCTGTTCGTGTCGATCGGGACTTCGGGGGCGGTTTATCCGGCGGCGGGGTTCGTGCAGACCGCGGCGTATCACGGGGCGCGGACGCTGGAGCTGAACCTCGACCCTTCGATGGGGAGCGTGTTCTTCGAGCAGACGCGGATCGGTGCGGCGGGGGTGCTGGTGCCGGCCTGGGTCGAGGAGGTTCTGTCCTAAGCTTGTTCCCCCGCGAAGGCGGGGGCCCAGGCTGGCCCCCGCCTTCGTGGGGGAACATGCTTCTCTTAAGCGGACGCTACGCCACATCGCCCCCCCGGCGAAGGCCGGGGTCCAATTGGAGAGGTCGCAGTAACTACGCACTGCCCACCGTTATGGGCGTCCCCCAATTGGGCCCCGGCCTTCGCCGGGGTGGTGGTGGGTTGGCGACTTCAGCGCGCCTCGTGAGCGACGGAAGATTTGTTCTCCCGCGAAGGCGGGAGTCCAGTCTGGGCCCCCGCCTTCGCGGGGGAACATCCTCCCGATTGAGGTCAGTCGACCCAGTCTAGGCCCATGTCGCGGTAGACTTCGCGGTCTTCGTCCCAGCCGGGTTTGACCTTTACGTGCAGGTATAGGTGGACGGGCTTGCCGGTGATCGAGGCGAGTTCGATGCGGGAGCGGGCGCCGATTTCCTTGATGCGGACGCCGCCCTTGCCGAGCACGATCGCGCGCTGGGTGGGGCGTTCGACGAGGATCTGCTGGTGGATCTCCAACGAGCCGTCCTGGCGTTCGATATACTGCTCGGTCTCGATCGTGCTCGCATAGGGCAGTTCGGCGTGGAGCTGGAGATAGAGCTGCTCGCGCGTGACTTCGGAGGCCAGTGCGCGCTCGGTCGAGTCGGAGACCTGGTCCTCGGGATAGTGCCACGGGCCTTCGGGCATCGCCTTCGCCAGCTGCGTCTTGAAGTGAGCGAGGCCGTCGCCGGTGCCGGCGCTGATGAAGAACGTTTCGGCGAAGGGTAGCAGTGCGTTGAGTTTTTCGGCGTGGATCAACAACTTGGTCTTGTCAGCGAGGTCGACCTTGTTGAGGATCAGCCAGATCGGCTCGGTGCGGCCGACCAGCGATTCGACGATCGTGGTGACCTTGCCGCCGATCCCGCCCTTGGCATCGACCACCAGCGCGATGATGTCGGAGCCCTCCGCGCCACCCCAGGCGGCGGCGACCATCGCGCGGTCGAAGCGGCGCTTGGGCTCGAAGATGCCGGGGGTGTCGACGAGCAGGATCTGCGTGTCGCCCTCGATCGCGACGCCCATCAGCTTCGCGCGCGTCGTTTGTGCCTTGGGGCTGACGATCGCGACCTTCTGGCCGACGAGCGCGTTGACGAGCGTCGACTTGCCCGCGTTCGGCGCGCCGACGATGGCGACTAGGCCGCAATGCTTCGGGGCAGGGATTTCAGGGGTGGTAGGTTCGGTCACTTAGGCTCTTTTCGGCATCGGGATATTTGGAGGCGGTCATACAGACAAAACGCCCTCGCGTCATTCCCGCCGAACTGCGGCCCTGCCCGTCGTTGCGCGGTTCACAGTTTAAGAAAGAGAAGTTGGTTCACGCGGAGACGCGGAGCCGCGGAGATGGTGTGCATGGGGCTAGCGCCGTCTGCGATCATGCGCCGCCGATTATCTCGGAGGCGTTCGGGCACGACCGGAGTTCCAACCGCATCACCTCCGCGGCTCCGCGGCTCCGCGTGAACCATTCTTCTTAGCCGAGCTTCTCGAGCAGCGCCTTGGCCGCGGCGGTTTCGGCTTCTTGTTTGCTGGAGCCCGTCGCGGTGGCTTCGGCAAGCTTGCCGACCGAGACCAGCATCGTGAATTTGGGGGCGTGGCCGGGGCCGGTGCGTTCGACGATGGTGTATTCGGGGGGCTTGCGGTTGTGGGCGGCGGCCCATTCCTGGAGTGCGGACTTAGGGTGCTGTGGGGCTTTCGCACCGGCTTGGACACGGTCCCCCCAGGCGCCGCGGACGAAGGCGCGGGCGGCGTCGAGGCCGGCTTCCTGGTACCAGGCGCCGATCAGTGCCTCCATCACGTCGCCGAGCACGTTGTCGCTGTCGCTGGCGCCGTCGTCGCGCGCCTGTTTGCCGAGTTTGAGATGCGCGCGGACGCCGAGTTCTCGCGCGACGTCGGCGCAGACCGGGCCGGTGACGAGTGCGTTGAGGCGCTTCGACAGCGAGCCCTCGGGGTCGGTGGCGAATAGCTCGTAGAGCCACTCGGCGATGATCAGGCCGAGGACGCGGTCGCCCAAGAACTCGAGACGCTCGTAGTTCGCTGCGGCCTGGCTACCGTGCGTCAGCGCGCGCTCATAGGGGGCGAGGTTGGTCGGTGCGCGGCCGAAGAGCGTCTTCAGCCAGCCGGCGAGGTCGCTCAAAAGCCTTCCCCGATACGGCTCCAGCGCGCGGCACTGACCCAGGTCCACGGCTTCAGCCATTCGGCATCGCCGTCGGTCGAGAAGAAGTTGACGACCGCCTTGCCCTCGACGTTTTCGAGCGGGACGTAGCCCATGCCCTGCGGTGCGGGGAAGCGGCTGTCGCCACTGTCGTCGCGGTTGTCGCCCATCACGAAGATGTGGCCGGCGGGGATCGTGTAGAGCCCGGTGTCGTCGCGGTCGGGGAGTTCGGCCTGGTCGAGGACTTCGTAGCTGCGGCCGCCCGGAAGCGTTTCACGGAAGCGGGGGTAGCGGCAGATCTGGACGTTTGCGACGACGTCAACGAACGGCGCGCCGCATTTCTCGGCGTTGAAGTTCTCGGTCAGCGGGATCGTGAAGTCGGCGATGCGGAGCTTCGGGATTGCCTTGCCGTTGAGGTAGACGGTGCCCTGGCGCATCTGGACGGTCTCGCCGGGGAGGCCAATGACGCGCTTGATGACGTCGTGGTCGAGCACTTCGGGCGCGCGGAAGACGACGACGTCGCCGCGGGTCGGCGTGCTGCCGAAGATGCGGCCGGGGATTAGCGGCACGCCGGCGGGGAGCGACCAGCGCGAATAGCCGTAGTTCCACTTCGAGACGAAGAGATAGTCGCCGATCAGCAGCCGGGGGAGCATCGATTCGGACGGGATGCTGAACGGCGCGAAGATGAAGCTGCGCAGGATCAGCACGACCAGAGCGAGCTTCAGCAGGAAGCGGAACGTTTCGCCCATTTCAGAACGGGGCGTCTCAGAGCGCTTGGGTTTGGTCTTAACGTCATTTGCCATGTGCGCGGGTTTGCGCAGACCGCGCCTATCGTCAAGCGTGTGCGGGATACGTGTCACCGAAAGAGCGTTGTCGCGGTCTCGCGCTTGCAGCATGACCGGCGCGCACGTCTATTCGGAGAAGTAGCATGACCGCCGACTGGTCCAAGATCGAAGCCCTGCCCGCCACCAAGCTGACCGACCTGTTCGCAGCGGACTCGGAGCGCCTCTCGAAGCTGAGCCTCGATGTCGCGGGGATCCACTTCGACTGGTCGAAGACGCATCTGACGACGGACATGGTCACCGCGTTCGAGGAGATGACGAAGGTGCAGGACCTGTCGGGCAAGCGCCAGGCGCTGTTCTCGGGCGAGGTCGTCAACGTCACTGAGGGCCGCGCTGTCGAGCACACTGCCGAGCGCGGCGAGGGCAAGCCCGAGAGCGTCGCGATCGCGCAGGCGAGCCACGCGCGGATGCGGACGCTGATCGATGCGATCGAGGCCGAGGCGCTAGGTCCGGTGCGGCATATCCTGCACGTCGGGATTGGTGGCTCGGCGCTGGGGCCGCAGTTGCTGGTCGATGCGCTGGGGCGTGACGACAAAAGGTACGACGTGGCGATCGTCGCCAATGTCGATGGCGTTGCGCTGGAGGACGTGTTCGCGAAGTTCGATCCGGCGGCGACGTTGCTCGTGGTCGCGTCGAAGACCTTCACCACGACCGAGACGCTGATGAACGCCGAAAGCGTGCTGCAGTGGATGACCGAGCATAATGTCGAGGACCCGTATGGCCGCGTGATCGCGCTGACCGCGTCCCCTGAGAAGGCGATGGAATGGGGCGTCGACGAGACGCGCATCCTGCCGTTCGCGGAGAGCGTCGGTGGGCGGTATTCGCTGTGGTCGACGATCGGGTTTCCGGCAGCGATCGCGCTGGGCTGGGACCGGTTCGAGGAACTACTCGAGGGTGCGGCCGAGATGGATCGGCATTTCCGGCTTTCGGCGCTGCATGAGAACGCGCCGGCGCTCGCGGCGTTCGCCGACCTGTATTACACGCAGATCCGCCATGCCGAGACGCGTGCGCCGTTCGCGTATGACGAGCGGTTGCGGTTGCTGCCGAGCTATCTTCAGCAGCTTGAGATGGAGTCGAACGGCAAGTCGGTGACGGTCGACGGGCAGCCGCTCGGGCGTCCTTCGGCGGCGATCACCTGGGGTGGGGTTGGCACCGAGGCGCAGCACGCGGTGTTCCAGTTGCTCCACCAGGGCACGCATCTCGTGCCGGTCGAGTTCATCGCGGTGATCGAGCCGGGCGATACGCTGCCCGAGGAGCATCACCGGGCGCTGTTGCTGAATGCATTTGCGCAGGGTGCTGCGTTGATGGCGGGCAAGCAGGTCGAGGATCCGGCGCGGAGCTATTCGGGCGATCGGCCGTCGTCGACGTTGCTGCTCGACGATTTGGATGCGCGGACGCTGGGCGCGTTGATCGCGTTCTACGAGCACCGGGTGTTCGTGAACGGGGTACTGCTGGGGATCAACTCGTTCGACCAGTTCGGGGTGGAGCTGGGGAAGGAAATGGCGAAGGCCGCGGAGAAGGGCGGGCAGACGTTCGATCCCTCGACGGACGACCTGATCAAGCGCGCTTTTGGGTAATTCCGAGAGGAAACCTCTTTCTTGTTCCCCCGCGAAGGCGGGGGCCCAGGATACCACGCACAGCGTTTGTGATCCTGGGCTCCCGCCTTCGCGGGAGAACTAGAGGGCGCGGGAGAACTAAAGGGCGCGGGAGAACTGGAGAGGCTGAGGCGTTACATTCTCATGCCTCTACTTCTTGCCATCGCGCTCGCAGCCTCTCCTACCGTTGCACAGATGAAGTGGGAACGGCGGATATTGATTGTCTCCGCCGCAACCGCGGGAGACGCGGAGCTTGCCGAACAACGCCGCATCCTTGCTGCGTGGAAAACCAACGCCTCCGCCCGCGATCTCACTATCGTGGAAATCGTTGGGGACACGGTTCGCGGCGCAGGCGACCCAGCCGCAGCGCTCCGCCGCAAATACCACCTCCCAGCTACCTTCACCGCCATCCTCATTGGCAAGGACGGCGGCGAGAAACTGCGTAGCGCCAAGCCCTTCCCCGCCGCCGCGCTGGAGGCGACGATAGACGCGATGCCGATGCGCAAGGCGGGGCAGCGATAGGCTCAGCCGATCAGCGTGATCGCCGCGCCGGGGTTGCCGCCTCGCGCCCCCTGCCCCAGATGGCATGCAAAGCCGCTCGCCAGCGGCACGCGACCTGCGAGGACTGCCCGTGACCGAGACCACATCCGTGACCGACACCCAATTCGACTATGACCTGTTCGTCATCGGCGCAGGCTCGGGTGGCACGCGTGCATCGCGCGTCGCCGCCGCGCACGGCGCGCGCGTCGCGGTCGCCGAGGAATACCGGGTCGGCGGGACCTGCGTCATCCGCGGGTGCGTGCCGAAGAAGCTGCTGATCTACGGCGCGCATTTCGCCGAGGACCTGAAGGACGCGAAACGCTTCGGCTGGCAGGTGCCCGACGATTGTGCGTTCAGTTGGCCGACGCTGCGCGACAACGTCATGGAGGAGGTAGACCGGATCAACGGCGCCTACACGACCACGCTCCAGAACAATCACGTCGACATCATCCACCAGCGTGCGGTCGTCTCCGGCCGCAACGAAGTCACGCTCGCTGACGGCACCACGAAGACCGCCGCGAAGATCCTGATCGCGGTCGGCGCGCATCCGCTGGTGCCCAAGTTCCCCGGTGCCGAGCACGGCATCACCTCGAACGAGGTCTTCCACCTCGACGACGTGCCGAAGCGCGTGCTGATCGCGGGCGCGGGCTATATCGCCAACGAGTTCGCCGGGATCTTCCACCAGTTCGGGTCGCACGTGACGCTGGTCAACCGGACCGATGTGATCCTGCGCGGCTATGACGAGTCGATCCGCGACCGGCTGCTTCAGATATCGATGAGCAAGGGCATCGACTTTCGCTTCAACGCCACTTTCGAGAGCATTGAGAAGGATTCGGACGGCTGCCTGACGGTCAAAATGAGCGGGCACGAGCCGATCGTCGTCGACCTCGTGATGTTCGCGACCGGTCGTTTGCCTAATACGAAGGGCTTGGGGCTCGATACCGCGAACGTAGAGATGGACGCGGCTGGCGCGGTGATCGTCGACGAGGACAACAGGTCGAACTGCGACTCGATCTTCGCGGTCGGCGACGTCACCAATCGGATCCAGCTGACCCCGGTCGCGATCCGCGAGGGGCAGGCGTTTGCCGACACGTTCTTCGGCGGTAAGCCAACCCGCGTTGATTACGCTAACGTGCCCGCCGCGGTGTTCAGCCATCCGCCGATGGCTGGTGTCGGGATGACAGAGTCGCAGGCGCGCGAAGCACTAGGCTCGGTACGGGTGTATTCTAGCGACTTCCGGCCGATGAAGAACGTGCTGGCGGGCCGCAACGAGCGGTCGCTGTACAAGATGATCTGCGATGGCGAGACCGACCGGGTGGTCGGCATCCACATGATCGGGCCGGATTGTCCGGAGATCCTGCAATCGGCTGCGGTGGCGGTGAAGGCCGGGCTTACAAAGGCCGATTTCGACGCGACGGTCGCGCTGCATCCAACGATGGCGGAAGAGCTTGTCTTGATGAAGTAAGGGCGGTTCCGCTTCGAGCTTGTTCTACCGCGAAGGCAGTAACCCAGTCTGGGCCCCCGCCTTCGCGGGGGAACAATCAGGTGCCGGTAAAATTGCCCGGACGGCGCTCGCTGACCGCACGGACGCCTTCAGCGAAGTCGTCGGTCTTCTGCAACCAGGCTTGTTCGGCGAGTTCGTGATCGGTCTGTGACTGGACCAACGCGAACAAGTCTCCGCGCATCGTCTTGCGTGTCGAGCCGACCGCCAGTGGCGCGCCTGCCGCTATTTCCTTTGCGAGCGACAGCGCTTCAGCGCGCAACTGGTCCGCAGGTACTACCGCGTCCGCCAGCCCCCAGGACTCCGCTTGCTCGGCTCGGATACGACGCGCGGTCAGGGCCATCAGCAGCGCGCGCTGGCGACCGATGACGCGTTCCAGTACCGCGGAGATCCCGAAACCGGGGTGGAAACCGATCTGGACGAAGTTGGCGACGAACTTCGCGTCGGGCGAAGTCACGCGGAAATCGGCGACGAGCGCGAGGCCGAGCCCTGCCCCGACCGCTGCACCCTGGATCGCGGCGACGACCGGCGTCTCGACGGCGAACAGCTTCGCGGCGGCGACGTAGAACGGGTTGCGCTCGCCCCCCGCCCGGTCCGCAGCGACCGGATTGGCGTTGACGAGGTCCGCTCCCGCGCAAAACACTCTGCCCTCGGATTGCAGGATGATCGCGCGCACGTCGCGGTCGGCATCCGCGGCGGCGAACGCAGCCCCGGTCGCCTCGATCAGCGCGAGATCGGCGAAGTTGTACGGCGGCCGCGCGAACGTGACGATCGCGACGTGCCCGTCGCGGGTGACGTCGACGCCGTTTGTGCGAGCCTGATCGATCATTGCATTCTCCTCGAAGCGGCCTCGATATCCGCCCGCGTGCGCGCCGGATAGCGTCAAAGCACTTTCAAACGATCGTGCCACCGCCTAGATCATCTGCATACCCGACCCTCGAAAGGTTCCAGCATGCGTGAAGCCGCCATCGTCTCGACCGCCCGTACCGCTATCGGCAAGGCGTATCGCGGCGCGTTCAATGCGACCGAGGCACCGGTGCTGGCGGGGCACGTGATGAACGCGGTGGTCGAGCGCGCCGGGATCGATCCGACGCGGATCGACGAGGTGTTCTGGGGTGTCGGCAATCAATGGGGCACGCAAGGGGGGAATGCCGGGCGGATGGCGATATTCGCGGGCGGGCTGCCGGAGTCGGTGCCGGCGTTTACGCTCGATCGGAAGTGCGGATCGGGCCTGACCGCGGTGGCGCTCGCGGCGCGGACGATCATGTGCGACGAGGCGGATGTTGCGCTGGCGGGCGGGATGGAGTCGATCAGCTACACCGTGACGAAGGACGCGCCGCGGTTCGTCAACGCCAGCGTCGTGGCGAAGGAGCCTGCGGCGTATATCCCGATGATCGAGACCGCCGAGATCGTCGCGGAGAAATACGGTATCAGCCGTGAAGCGCAGGACGAGTATGCCGCGATGAGCCAGCAGCGTGCCGCTGCCGGACTGGCGAGCGGAGCGTTTGCCGAGGAAATCGTGCCGATCACGGTCGAGAAGGCGCTCTACGACAAGCAGGGCGCGCATGCCGGAAGCGAGAGCGTCACCCTGTCGCAGGACGAGGGCATTCGCGCGGGGACGACGCTGGAAGGATTGCGCGGGCTGAAGACGGTGTGGCCGGGCGGCGAGTTCTCGGGGCCGGGATCCAGCGTGACTGCGGGTAATGCGAGCCAGTTGTCAGACGGGGCATCTGCGCAACTACTGATGGATCGCAAGACCGCGGAGGCCGAGGGCAAGGACATCCTCGGCATCTACCGCGGGTTTCAGGCGGCGGGGTGCAGCCCGGCGGAGATGGGAATCGGGCCGATCTTTGCGATCCCGAAACTGCTCGAGCGGGCGGGGTTGTCGGTCGGTGACATCGGCCTGTGGGAGCTGAACGAGGCGTTCGCGTCGCAGTGCCTGTATTGCCGCGATTTTCTCGGGATCGATCCGGAGAAGTATAACGTCAACGGCGGCGCGATCGCGGTCGGGCATCCGTTCGGGATGACGGGCTCGCGGCTGGTCGGGCATGCGCTGATCGAGGGACGCAAACGCGGGGTGCGCTATGTTGTCGTGTCGATGTGCACTGCGGGGGGCATGGGCGCGGCGGGGTTGTTCGAGATCGTTTGACGCGCCCGCCAACGTGGCGTGCCCTCACCCTTCCCACGGCGAAGACGCCGCGGGCCCCTTCCCTCTCCCCCGACGGGAGAGGGGGTTGTTGCCAAGACCTTGGCGGCGGCGCAGGTTCGCGGCTTCTCGGATGGGGATGCGGGCTATGACGACGGCATTGATCACCGGCGCATCGGCGGGGTTGGGCGAAGGCTTTGCGCGGGCGCTTGCGGCCGAGGGCAATGCGCTGATCCTGACGGCGCGTCGGGTCGATCGGTTGGAGGCGCTGGCGGCCGAACTGCGTGCGGCGCACGGCGTCACGGTGCATGTATTTGCTGCCGACCTTGCGGATCAGGCTGGTCCGGACACGCTCATTGCTGCCATCGCAGCCGCCGCGTTGCCGATCGACATACTCGTCAACAATGCCGGGTTCGGTGCGCGGGGTGATTTCGCGGAGCTCGATAGCGCGCTGCAACTGGGCATGATCGACCTCAATTGCCGTGCGCTGGTGGCGCTGACGCATGCCGTGCTGCCGCAGATGATCGCGCGTGGATCGGGCGGGATCCTCAACCTTGCCTCGGTCGCGTCGTTCCAGCCGGGGCCGTGGATGGCGGTCTATTATGCGAGCAAGGCGTTCGTGCTGAGCTTTTCCGAAGCGCTGCACGAGGAGGTGAAGGGCAAGGGCGTGCGTGTGGCGGCGCTGTGCCCCGGGCCGACGCGGACCGAGTTCGCCGATGTGGCGGGGCTTGGCGATACCGCGCTGTTCGAGCGATTGGCGAGCGATCCGGCGGCGGTGGTGCGTGACGGGTTGGCGGCGCTGGCCGCAAACCGCGCGGTGAAGGTGTCGGGTGCGCTGAACTTCGCGATGGCCGAGGGGATACGGTTTACGCCACGGAGTCTTGCGCGACGGATCGCGGGGTCTTTGCAGAAGGCTCGCGGGTGACTCGGGTTGAGGGGGCCTGAACATCGGCCTCGCTTGCCGCCCCCTCCGTCAGGCTTTGCCTGCCACCTCCCCCTGGCGGGGGAGGATTGTGTTGGCACTTCACTTGTAGGGTGTGGGCTCTCAGCGGTTAGCGGCTGACCATGCCGGTTACGGTTATCTGCCCGCCACGATCGACGATCTCGCCGTCGACCATGCCGCTGATCAGCACCGTCGCGCCAGGTTCGACGATCAGCGTACCGTCGATCATCCCGGCGATCTCGGCGGTGGCGCCGGCCGGGACGACCGCGGTGCCGTCGAGCATGCCCTCGAATTTACCCTCGATCGTCAGGTCTCCGCGGTGCATGCCCTTCATGCTCGCTCAGTCGGCGAAGAGCAGGACGGGGGTCTCGAGGTACTTCTTGAGACCCTGGACGAAGCTTGCCGCGTCCCAGCCGTCGACAACGCGGTGGTCGCAGCTGATCGACAGGTTCATCAGCTTGGCGCGAACCACCTCGTCGCCTTTGAAGACCGGACGCTCGACGATCTTGTTGGGGCCGATGATCGCGACTTCGGGGCGGTTGATCACCGGGGTCGTCGCGATGCCGCCGAGCGGGCCGAGCGAGGTTACCGTGATCGTGCCGCCGCCCATCTCGCTGGGCGCGAGCTTGCCGGCGCGCGCGGCTTCGGCAAGGCGCGTGATCTCGGTCGCGAGCTGCCAGACGTTGCGGTCCTGTGCGTCGCGGATCACGGGGACAGTTAGGCCGGCGTCGGTCTGCGCGGCCATGCCGAGGTGGATTGCGCCGTGGCGGGTAACCACGCCCGCTTCGTCGTCGTAGCGCGCGTTGAGCATCGGGAAGTCGGGGATCGTCTTGCAGATCGCGACGATCATCAGCGGCAGCATGGTGAGCTTGGGGCGGCCGCCGCGGTTGGCGTTGAGGTCGGCGCGCATCGCCTCCAAAGCGGTGACGTCGATCTCGTCGACATAGGTGAAGTGCGGGATCGCGCGCTTCGACGCGGCCATGTTCTCGGCGATGCGACGGCGCATGCCGATGACCTTGATGGGCTGGTCTTGGCGAGCGCGTGAGGCGTGCGGGGGGTGGTAGCCTTCGCCCGAGCCGTAGCGGAGGTAGGCGTCGAGGTCGGCGTGGCGGACGCGGTCGGAGTCGGTCTTTACCGAGGCGAGGTCGATGCCGAGATCGCGTGCGCGGGCGCGGACTGCGGGGGATGCGAGCGCGTGCGCCACGGATGCAGCGGTCTGCGGCTCATTCCCCCCCGGCGAAGGCCGGGGTCCAAGTGGAGAGGTCGTCGTAACGTCGGACTGCGCTTCGTTACCGACACCTCCCAATTGGACCCCGGCCTCCGCCGGGGGGGTGGATGTAGCTGCGTCGACTACCTCTTCGACGCCGGGGTTCTCGGCTTCGTATTGTTCGGCGGTTTCGGCCTGGGCCGACGTCGGCGGCGCGGCGACGACTTCGTCCGCGGCATCCACTGCGTCCGTCTCGATCACCACCAGCGCGGCGCCGATCGACACCTGGTCGCCGACTTCGCCCGCGAGTTCGACGACGACACCGGTCACCGGCGATTCCATCTCGACGGTGGCCTTGTCGGTCATCATGTCGGCGATCGGCGAATCCTCTTCGACTCGGTCGCCGATGGCGACGTGCCATGCGACGATCTCGGCCTCGGAGATGCCTTCGCCGATGTCCGGCAGCTTGAAGGTGAAGCGGGCCATTATGCGTCCTTCATGATCTTTTTCAGGGCTTCGCCGATGCGGACCGGCCCCGGGAAATACGCCCATTCGAGGCTGTGCGGGTACGGCGTGTCGAACCCGGTCACGCGCTCGATCGGCGCCTCGAGATGGTAGAAACAGCGTTCCTGGACGATCGCCGACAGCTCAGCGCCGAAGCCGCTGGTGCGAGTCGCCTCGTGGACGATCATGCAGCGGCCGGTCTTCTTCACCGACGCCTCGATCGTCTCGATATCGAGCGGCACGAGCGTCCGCAGGTCGACGATCTCGGCGTCGATTCCGGCCTCGGCGACGACGGCCGCGCAGACATGGACCATCGTGCCATAGGCGAGGATGGTGAGCGCCTCGCCCGCGCGGACGATCTTCGCCTTGCCGAGCTCGATCTTGTAATAGCCGGTCGGGACTTCGCCGGCCGGATGCTTCGACCAGTTCTGCGAGGGGCGATCCCAATAGCCGTCGAACGGGCCGTTATAGATGCGCTTGGGTTCGAAGAAGAGCGTCGGATCATTGTCCTCGATCGCGGCGATCAGCAGGCCCTTCGCGTCATAGGGCGTCGACGGGATCACCGTCTTGATGCCCGACATGTGGGTGAAGAGCCCCTCCGGCGACTGGCTGTGCGTCTGGCCGCCGAAGATGCCGCCGCCGAACGGCGAGCGCACCGTGATCGGCGAAGTGAACTCGCCGGCGGAGCGGTAGCGCAGGCGTGCGGCTTCGGACACGAGCTGGTCGAGCGCGGGGTAGATGTAGTCGGCGAACTGGATCTCGGGGACGGGGCGCAGGCCGTACGCGCCCATGCCGACGGCGACGCCGATGATGCCGCATTCGGTGATCGGGGTGTCGAACACGCGGGTCTTGCCGTGCTTGGCCTGGAGCCCGGCGGTCGCGCGGAAGACGCCACCGAAATAGCCGACGTCCTCGCCCATGACGATCACGTCGGGGTCGCGCTCCATCATGATGTCCATGGCGGAGTTGATCGCCTGGATCATGTTCATGCGGGTGGTGGGTTCGGCGTCCGTTGCCTCGGACTCGGGTGCTTGCGTCATGTCGCTCATGCCTTGCGATCCCATGGACGGCCGCTGGCCGTTTCCTCGTCGAGCATCTGCTGACGCTGCTCCTTCAGATGCCACGGCAGTTCCTCGAACACGCCGTCGAACAGCGACTCGAGCGGCTGGTGGAGGCCGTGGCCGAGGATGCCGTTCTTCTCGGCCTCCTTCTGCGCGGCCTTCACCTGCTCGGCGAGTTCCTTGTCTTGCGCGGCGTGACGCTCGTCGTCCCATTCACCAATCGCGATGAGGTGGTCCTTCAAGCGCTTGATCGGATCGCCGAGCGGCCAGGCGTTGGGCTCGCCCTCACTGCGGTACTGGCCGGGATCGTCCGAGGTTGAATGGCCTTCCGCGCGGTAGGTGAAGTGCTCGATCAACGTCGGCCCCTGGTTGGTCCGCGCGCGTTCGGCGGCCCATTCGGTCGCGGCGTAGACGGCGAGCGCGTCGTTGCCGTCGACCCGCAGCCCGGCGATCCCGTAGCCGACCGCGCGTGCCGCAAAGGTCGTCGCCTCGGCGCCGGCGAACCCGGAAAAGCTGGAAATCGCCCACTGGTTGTTGACGACGTTGAAGATCACCGGCGCGCGGTAGACCGCGGCGAAGGTGCATGCCGAGTGAAAGTCGCCCTCCGCGGTCGAGCCCTCGCCGCACCAGGTCGCGGCGATCCGCGTGTCGCCCTTGGCCGCCGACGCCATCGCCCAGCCCACCGCTTGCGGATACTGCGTGGTGAGGTTGCCCGAGATCGAGAAGAACCCGGCTTCCTTGACCGAGTACATGATCGGCAACTGCTTGCCGCCGAGCCGATCAGCCGTGTTCGAATAGATCTGGTTCATCATGTCGACGAGGCTCCAGCCCCGCGCGATCAGCAGCCCCTGCTGGCGGTACGAGGGGAAGCACATGTCCTCGTAATCGAGCGCGTACGCCGCCGCGACTGCGACCGCCTCCTCACCAAGCGCCTTCATGTAGAAGCTGGTCTTGCCCTGACGCTGGGCGCGGAACATGCGTTCGTCGAATGCGCGGAGCAGCGCCATGCTGCGCAACATGCGGCGCATCACGTCGGGCGACAGCTTTGGGTCCCAAGGGCCGACCGCGTTGCCTTCGTCGTCGAGTACGCGAACTAGCGTGTATGCCAGATCGGTGAAGTCGGAGGCTTTATCGGCGGTGTCGGGGCGGCGCGCTTCGCCGGCGAGCGGCACGTCGACTTCGGCGAAGTCCACCGCGTCGCCGGGGCGGAACTTCGGCTCGGGGATATGCAGCGTAAGTGGCTGCAAATTGGCGCGCGGATGCTCGCTTGCCATCGTCATTCCATCTCCATGAGGCCGCTGTGACCGCGGAACACTCTTACCGAGGCTTGTTATTAAATTTCAACGCAGATTGCGAGGGGGAGTTGCGCATTCACGATGTGCCGCACGGATTTTTCTCCCCCTGTGCTGGAATTAGCCGCCGACAGTCTGCTCGATCACGCCAAAGATCGGATGGCGCTTGTCGTCCTCTGCCCAGATCCGGACGACGTCACCTTGTTTGAGGAACGGCGTGACGGGCTTGCCACCTTGGATCGTCTCGATCGTCCGCACTTCGGCGAGACAGGAATAGCCGACGCCGCCCTCCGCGACCGCCTTGCCGGGGCCACCATCGGGGCCGCGGTTCGAGACGGTGCCCGAACCGACGATCGTTCCCGCGCCGAGCTTCCGTGTCTTGGCGGCGTGCGCGACAAGCGTACCGAAGTCGAACGTCATGTCCTCGCCGGCCTCGGCGCGACCGAGTGGCTGGCCGTTGAGGTCGACCATCAGCTTGCGGTGCAGCTTGCCGTCCTTCCACCAGTCGCCAAGCGAGTCAGGGGTGACGAAGACCGGCGAGAACGCGCTGGCCGGCTTAGACTGGAAGAAGCCGAAGCCCTTGCCGAGTTCGCCGGGAATCAGGTTGCGCAAGCTCACGTCGTTGGTCAGCCCGACCAGCAGGATCGCCGCCAGCGCCTCATCGCGACTCGCGCCCATCGGCACGTCGCCGGTGACGACGACGATCTCGCCTTCCATGTCGCAGCCCCAGGCTTCGTCGGCGAGCGGGATCGGATCGCGGGGCCCGAGGAACCCGTCCGAGCCGCCCTGGTACATCAGCGGGTCGTGCCAGAAGCTGTCGGGCATCTCCGCCGCGCGCGCCTGTCGCACGAGCGCAACATGATTCACGTAAGCCGAGCCATCCGCCCACTGATACGCACGCGGCAACGGCGACTCGGCGTCGTGCTCGTGAAAACGCCGCATCGGAATCATCTCGTGCTCGAGATCGGTCGACAGATTCTTCAGGTCGACCGACACCCGCTCCCAGTCATCCAGTGCGGATTGCAGCGTCGGCGCGATATGCCCCGCGTCCGCGTACCAAGCGAGATCGTTCGAGACCACGACGAGCGTGCCGTCTCGTCCCCGCGTCGCATCGGGATGCTTCAGACTGGCCAGTTTCATATGCTGATCCTCTCCATATTTTCCTGACTCCTACGCCTTAGTCCCGACGCAAGTCGAGCATTCAGGTTGCACAGCCCAGATGATCAAGGGGCGACCCCAAAGCTGATTTTAGTAAGGGCGGAAGCTGCGCCCCCGCAGTATGCACGATGCCACCCCCGGATCGAGGATATCAAGCATGCCCAGATACTTCTTCGATATCGACAACCATGAGCGTTATGTCGACGACGAGGGCACGGTGCTGACAAACGCCGACGAGGCCCGTGTGCAGGCGGTGATATTCGCAGGAGACTATCTCCGCGAACATCCAGACCTCGTCCGCAACGGAAGCCGTTTCAGCGTCGCCGTCCGGGACGAGAGCGGCACGATCCTGTTGAACGTGGTGGTGACGGCTAGCGAGCCCGTTGACGCAGGCTTCTCACCGCCCTGAAAGCTGAGATCCGCGCATTTCATATCGCGTATATGCAGTTTTCATAACAACATGGGTTTTGTCCGCGAACTCAATCCTGGGATAAGGCCGAGTCCGATCCTTCGCGCTATCTCAATGGGGGTGACAGCGAGGGGAATGCTCCTGCCCGGGATGCGGAGCGTGCACGTGGATATCTCCACCGTGAGTGATCAGTTGGTTCGAAAGTTCGCGTCGCGGGTGGCGATGAGTGCTGCCGATTGCGCATTGGTAGCCGGTTTGCCGTTCAAGGTGCGGACGATCGATGCGTCGACCTACATGCTGCGCGAGGGTCAGCGTCCGACGCGGTGCGCGTTCATCATCGAAGGGCTTGCCTATCGCCAGAAGCTCACGCCCAACGGCGAGCGCGAGATCGTGTCGATCATCATGCCCGGCGAATTCGTCGACCTGCAGAACCTGTTTCTGGAGGAATCGGATCATGACATCCAGGCGCTGACGCGACTGACTCTGGCCGAAGTGCCGATTAGCACGTTGCGCGAACTGATCGTGTCCTGCCCCGCCGCCGGTCATGCCTTGTGGGTCGACGCGCTGATCGAATCGTCGATCCACCGCGAGTGGCTGTTGAACGTCGGTCGTCGCAACGCGCGGACCCGGCTTGCGCATCTGCTCTGCGAGTTTTCCGTGCGGTTCCGTAAATCGGCGGGTAACGACATGGCGTATGAGTTGCCGATGACTCAGGAACAGCTCGGCGATGCGCTCGGGCTGACGCCGGTCCACGTCAACCGCGTGCTGAAGTCGCTCGAATCAGCGGGCTTGATAGCCCGCAAAAAGCGGCAGGTCAGTGTGATCGACTGGCCCGGCCTGCGCGACACCGCGGAGTTCAACGAACGCTATCTGCATCTGAACCAGACGCGGATCTGACCCCGAACCGGGAACGCGACCGAAACGGGCGCTCGCGCACGTTGACTTTTGGCGCGCTTTGCTGCAGGTGCGCTCTATCGAGGCGTAATGCAGCGTGATTGGACCCTAGCCGGTCTTAGCTCCGCCTCGGTCGTTTCCAACGGGCTTCCCTTTTCACGCGGGGTGTCAAAACACCACCGCCCCTCGCGCGTCCTTGTGTGGATTCGCGAGCCCGGCATCTATTTGAGAGACTATTCATGTCATTTGCAAACCTCGGCCTTGCCGAGCCGCTCGTCCGTGCGCTCGAAGCCAAGGGCTATACCGAGCCGACGCCGATCCAGGCACAGTCGATCCCGATCCTGCTCGAGGGCGGCGATCTGCTCGGCATCGCGCAGACCGGCACCGGCAAGACCGCGGCATTCGTGCTGCCGTCGATCCAGCGCCTGACCGAAAACCAGAAGCGCGTCCTGCCGACGCATTGCCGCATGCTGGTGCTCGCGCCGACGCGCGAACTCGCCAGCCAGATCGCCGACAGCGCCCGCGCGTACGGTCAGTTCAGCAAGATGTCGGTGACGACCGTGTTCGGCGGCACCAGCATCAACAAGAACCGCCAGGACATGAGCCGCGGCGTCGACATCCTAGTCGCCACGCCTGGCCGCCTGATCGACCTGATCGAGCAGGGCTTCGTGAACCTGTCGATGATCGAGATCCTCGTGCTCGACGAAGCCGACCAGATGATGGACCTCGGCTTCATCCACGCGCTCAAGAAGATCGTCCGCATGCTGCCGAAGAAGCGCCAGACGCTGTTCTTCTCCGCGACCATGCCGGTCGCGATCCGTGAGCTTGCCAGCCAGTTCCTGCTCGACCCGAAGACGGTGTCGGTGAAGCCGGCCGCGACGACCGCCGAGCGCGTCGACCAGTATGTGACCTTCTGCAACCAGTCGGAAAAGCAGGCGCTGCTGACGATCACGCTGGCCGATCCTGCGATCGACCGCGCGCTCGTGTTCACGCGTACCAAGCATGGCGCCGACCGCGTCGTGAAGCTGCTCGCGGGCAACGGCATCGCGTCGAACGCGATCCACGGCAACAAGAGCCAGGGCCAGCGCGAGCGGGCGCTGGGCGAGTTCAAGCAGGGCAAGGTCAAGGTCCTGATCGCGACCGACATCGCCGCGCGCGGCATCGACGTCTCGGGCGTTTCGCACGTCATCAACTTCGAACTGCCGAACGTCGCCGAGCAGTATGTCCACCGCATCGGCCGTACCGCGCGTGCGGGCGCGAGCGGCATCGCTGTCGCGTTCTGCGCGGATGACGAGAAGGCGTACCTGCGCGACATCGAGCGGATCACCCGCCAGAAGGTCCAGGTCCGGTCGCTGCCGGACGATTTCGTCAACCTGTCGAACCAGATCAAGCAGACGCGCGTGAAGACGATGGGTGCCGATCCCGAGGTCCGGATCGACCGTCCGCGCGATCCGGCACGGCCGCGCGCGACGCATTCGCCGCGGGCTACCGGGACGACCGGGCGCAACTATGCGGGTGCTAGCCGTGGTGGCCAGGGTGGCGGCCAAGGCGGCGGCGGTCGTCCCCAGGGCGGTGGTCGTCCCGGTGGCCAGGGCGGCGGTGGTCGTCCGGCTGGTGGCGGCCGTGGTCCGAGCCGCGGCGCGGGCCCGAGCTCGGCACGCTAAGGAGCATTCGTTCGCCTCGCGGGTTTGGTGTAGACCAGCCCCGCGAGGAGAATGCTCATGGACGTTTCCACTACACCTGTCGCCGAACGTGTCGCGCGCGTGCTGGCAGGACAGCGGATCAGCGCGAATGCCGGTGGCGATGCCGAATCGGCGTCGCGGCTGATCGACGCGGCTTGGGCGGATTATCTGCCGGATGCGCTGGCGGTGCTGAAGACGTTGCGCGAGCCGGACAAGGCGATGGCCGCGGCGGGTGACCCTGCGGTCTGGGAAGCCATGATTCTGGCTGGGATCAAGGGCGCGAAGCCGGTGACGGTGGTTCTCTAAATCTTGTTTCCCCGCGTTGCGACCGAAGACCACGAGCGCGTGCACTACCCCGGCGGAGGCCGGGGCCCAATTGGCAAGGCCGACGTAACGGGGCTCGCGCCATATCAAAGCGTCCCCCAATTGGGCCCCGGCCTTTGCCGGGGTGGTGGCTTGATTTTGAGATAACTGCGTAGGTTAGCGGATCGTCGTCAGCCATTCCGCTTCGTCTGCGCGCTCCGTGCGCAGAGCGTTGGCAGGCGCGCTCTTGTCCTCGTAGCCGATCGCCATGCCGCAAAAGAGTATGCGGTCTTCGGGCATGTTTAAGACCCTCCCGACCGTTTCCGGATACATCGCCCAGCATTCCTGGGGGCAGGTCGCGAGGCCGGCTTCGACCGCCAACAGCATCAGATTTTGCAAATACATGCCGAGGTCCGACCATTGCGGCGGGCCCATTCGCTTGTCGACTGTGCAGAAATAGGCGGCGTGGGCTCCGAAGAATTCGAAGTTTCGGGCGAACCAGTCTCGGCGGGCAGCCTTGTCGTCGCGGGGGATGCCGATGTGGGCGTACATTTCTTCGCCGACCGCATAGCGGCGGTCCCGGTAGGGGGCGACTAGCTCCTTCGGGTAAATGTCGTAGGCTAACTTTTCGGTCGCCCCGGTGGCGATCTTGTCGGCCATGATGGCCTTGAGGCGGGCCAGGGGTTCGCCTTGGACTATGGCGATGTGCCAGGGCTGGAGATTGCCGCCGGTTGCGGCTCGGGATGCTTTTACGGCTAGGTCGTGGAGCAGGGTCGGGTCGACGGGGGTGTCAAGGAAACCTCGGACGGAGCGGCGAGCGGCGATGGCTTCGGTCACGTCCATGGTGTTCTCCTAAATACCCCCCACTCCGTTCGCCCTGAGCGAAGTCGAAGGGCATGAGACTCAGGTGCTTCGACTTCGCTCAGCACGAACGGGGGGTGGTGGCCCCCGCCCTATGATCAGAGCACGAACCGGCTCAGGTCGGTATTGCGGGCGATTTCCTTCAGCTGGCTGTCGACGTACGCGCCGTCGATGACGAGGTTCGAGCCGCCGCGGTCTTCGGCGTTGTAGCTTACTTCCTCGAGCAGCTTTTCCATCACCGTCTGCAGACGCCGGGCGCCGATGTTTTCGATCTCCGAGTTCACCTCGGCGGCGATGCGCGCAATTGCGGCGATGCCGTCTTCGGTGAATTCGATGCCGACGCCTTCGGTGGCGATCAGCGCCTTGTATTGCAGCGGCAGCGACGCCTTGGTGTCCGAGAGGATCGCGACGAAATCGGCTTCGGTAAGGCCCTTCAACTCGACGCGGATCGGCAGTCGGCCCTGCAATTCGGGGAGCAGGTCGCTTGGCTTGGCAACGTGGAACGCGCCCGACGCGATGAAGAGGATGTGGTCGGTCTTCATTGGGCCGTACTTGGTGGCCACGGTGGTGCCTTCGATCAACGGCAACAGGTCGCGCTGGACGCCTTCGCGGCTGATCGAACCGCCGCGGCCGTCCGAGACCGCGATCTTGTCGATCTCGTCGAGGAAGACGATGCCGTTGGCTTCCGCGTCGGCCAAGGCTGCGCGGCTGACCTCGTCCTGGTCGAGGCGCTTGTCGGCCTCTTCCTCGACGAGCTTGTCCCACGCCGCGTGGACGGTCAGCTTGCGGCGCTTCAACTGCTGGCCGCCGCCGAACGACTTCATCATCTCGCCGAGATTGATCATCTGCGGCGCGCCGCCGGGGATTTCGAACGGCGTTGTCGGCGCCTGCTCGACCTCGATCTCGACTTCGGCCGAGTTCAAATGGCCGTCGAGGAAGCGCTGCTTGAAGCTTTCGCGCGTCGCGGTGCTCGAATCCTTGCCGACCAGCGCGTCGAGCAGGCGACCCATCGCCGCCTCTTCCGCCTTGTCCTTGACGGCGATACGACGCCGTTCCTTTTCGAGGCGGATCGCTTCCTCGACGAGGTCGCGGGCGATCTGTTCGACGTCGCGGCCGACATAGCCGACCTCGGTGAACTTGGTCGCCTCGACCTTCACGAACGGTGCGTCGGCGAGCTTGGCGAGGCGGCGGCTGATCTCGGTCTTGCCGCAGCCGGTCGGTCCGATCATCAGGATGTTCTTGGGCGTGACCTCGTCGCGGAGGTCTTCGCTGAGTTGCTGGCGGCGCCAGCGGTTACGCATCGCGACGGCGACGGCGCGCTTGGCAGCGGCCTGGCCGATGATGTGGGCGTCGAGCGCGGCGACGATTGCCTTAGGGGTGAGCTGGTCGTTCATGGTTTTCTCGCTCCCCTCCCGCAGGCGGGAGGGGTTGGGGGTGGGCTCGCGCTTCCCTCGAAGGTTGGCGCTGGAGGTGAGCGGGCGCCCACCCCCTGCCCCCTCCCGCTTGCGGGAGGGGGAGAAGGAATTACGTGGTCGAATCCATCGTTTCGACCGTGAGGCGGTCGTTGGTGTAGACGCAGAGTTCGGACGCTATGCCCATTGCCTTGCGGCACAACACCTCGGCGTCGGTCTCGTATTCGACCAGCGCTCGGGCCGCTGCGAGTGCGTAGTTGCCGCCGGAGCCGATCGCGGCGACGCCGTTCTCGGGTTCCAGCACGTCGCCGTTGCCGGTTAGGATCAGCGTCACGTCCTTGTCGGCGACGATCATCATCGCTTCGAGGTTGCGGAGGAACTTGTCCGTCCGCCAGTCCTTGGCGAGTTCGACCGCGGCGCGGAGGAGTTGGCCCTGGTGCGCTTCGAGCTTGCGTTCGAGGCGTTCGAACAGCGTGAAAGCGTCCGCCGTGGCGCCGGCGAATCCGCCGATGACGCTGCCGTCACCGAGCCGGCGCACCTTGCGCGCGTTGGGTTTCATGACGGTCTGGCCCATCGAGACCTGGCCGTCGCCGATCACGACGACCTTGCCGCCGCGGCGGACCGAGAGGATCGTGGTGCCGTGCCATGTCGGCATGGCGTGGGGGTCGTTGCTCATAGGCGCGATGTAGGGTTTGGTTTTGGGGGTGCAACGCCTCTGCCCGAACGCGCGCCGTTCGTGTCGGCGGACCTCCCGTTCGTGTCGACCATCCCACTTCCGTTCGTCCCGAGTAGCAATCGAGCTTGTCGAGAGCGCGTATCGAGGGATTGGGGTTGCGCGTGTCACCTGTACCTCGATACGCGCCCTCGATACGCCCAAGGGGGCTACTCGGTCGCTACTCGGCACGAACGGTTGGGGGGGCGGTAGGCGCGCGGTTGCGGGAGTGGCGGTGAGGGGTGCGCGTCATCGCCCCTTCCCCCATTCCCTTGCCACCGTGTAGCCGAGATAGCCTGTGCCGAAGAGCGCGTACAGCGGTTCGGGGATCGCGTTCAAGTACGCGGACATACCGGCGGCGATCGCCTGTGCCGTTTGCGGGCGGACGGCGGCGATCAGGCCTGCGGGGATCGCGCCGAGCAGCAAGGTGTACATCACGTAGAGGAACGTCGGGCGGGCTCGCGTGATCCAGGGATCTGGTGCTGGATCAAGGGGTTGCGGGGTCATTGGCTGCCTCCGGCAAAAGTGAAGTATAGGAAGTGCAGACGCTGGGAGCGTTTCGTCGCGAGCATCATGTGCGGTTGGCGAGCCAGCCGTAGAGGAAGGCTTCGTTGGCGGGACGCGTCTCGGCGAGCGCGACGTAGCGTTCGCCCTGGAGCGCTTCGATCGCTTTCAGCAGCACGGTTTCGCCACCGGGTTTGCGGCGGGCGAGGAAGGCTTCGAGTGCGGTGAGGGTTGCGGGGCCGATGCGGCCGTCGAGGGTCATATCGGAATAGTCGGTGGCGCCTCGGTTGAGTGCGTTGAGCGCGCGTTGGAGGAAGGTGGCGGCGACTGCGGGGCCCATGTTGACGCCGGTGTCGAAGAGTTCTTCGGCGATCTTGGGGGCTCGCGTGGCGATCTGGTCGAAGGCGGGACGGGTCCAGTAGAGGCGGTGGTAGATGGTTTCCGCCTGGTCGCGGGGGAAGTTGCGCATGTCTCCGGGGTAGCCGTTGGTGCGGGCTACGGCTTGCGTGATGCCGTATCTGGTGGGGCCGCCTCGGTCTGCGGGGTGGTTGGTGTAGCCGCCTTCGCGGTCGATGACTGCGTCGATTAGGTGGTCGATGGTCATGGTGTGGGTCCCGCCCTGTTTGGGGGCTGGAGCGAACCATATTGGTTCGCTGTAGGACAGGGGAAATTGGTCGCCTCTCCCGCTGCGCGCTCACCGTGGTCGCCGAGGCACAACCTGCCCCCTCCCTGAAAGGGAGGGGTTGGGGGTGGGTCGGCCTGCTTGGGTCTCGACGGGTTTGTATGCGGAAGCCGACCCACCCCCTGCCCCTCCCTTCCAGGGAGGGGGGTGAGAAGTGCTCCCCTCCTCTGCACCTCCCCGGCGGAGGCCGGGGTCCAATTGGGGGACGACGATGACGGAGGACCGCGCTTCGTCATGTCCGACGTTCCAATTGGGCCCCGGCCTGCGCCGGGGTGGTGCCGTTGCGGGGTGGTGCCGTTGCTGGATGGGGGTTGGGCATCAAGTCCCCCGCCCCACCCAAACCGACGCTACGTCCGCGCGGGGTTGGCGGATCGGTGCCCCTGCGGCTATGCGCTCCCTTGAACATGCGCCGCGGGGCTGCCCGTGTGCCCCACCCGGTCGCCGCCGCGGCCGACAGGTTAGGAAGACCATGGAAGACGATTTCCGCAAAGCCGCGCTCGATTATCATCGCTATCCCAAGCCCGGTAAGCTCTCGGTCGAGGCGACCAAGCGGATGGCGACGCAGCGCGATCTGGCGCTCGCGTACTCGCCGGGCGTGGCTGCCGCGTGCGAGGAAATCGCTGCCGATCCGGACAAGGCGCGGGATTACACGGCCCGCGGAAATCTCGTTGCGGTGATCACCAACGGTACCGCGGTGCTTGGACTCGGCGCGATCGGTGCGCTGGCCTCGAAGCCGGTGATGGAGGGCAAGGCGGTGCTCTTCAAGAAATTCGCGGGGATCGACTGTTTCGACATCGAAATCGACCAGCTCGACCCGCAGGCGTTCATCGAGGCGGTCCGCGTGCTCGAGCCGACGTTCGGCGGAATCAATCTCGAGGACATCAAGGCGCCCGAATGCTTCGAGATCGAGACGAAGCTGCGCGAGGTCATGAACATCCCGGTGTTCCACGACGACCAGCACGGCACCGCGATCGTGTGTGCCGCCGCGGTCCGCAATGTGCTCGAACTGCGCGGCAAGCGGCTCGACCAGATGAAGCTGGTGACGTCGGGCGCAGGCGCGGCGGCGCTGGCGACGGTCGACCTGCTGGTGTCGATGGGGCTCAACCCCGAGAACGTCACGCTGACCGATATCGCCGGCGTGGTGCACAAGGATCGCGGTGACGCGATGCCGCCGAACATGGCGCGGTACGCGCGCACCACGAACGCGCGGACCCTGCCGGACGTGCTGGAGGGGGCGGACATCTTCCTCGGGCTGTCGGCGCCGCGCGTGCTGAAGCAGGAATGGCTGCATCTGCTCGCGCCCGATCCGCTGATCCTGGCGCTGGCGAACCCCGAGCCGGAGATCCAGCCGGCGCTGGTGCATGCGACCCGGCCCGATGCGATCATTGCCACTGGCCGCTCGGATTTTCCGAACCAGGTCAACAACGTGCTGTGCTTCCCGTTCATCTTCCGCGGCGCGCTCGACGTCGGCGCGACCGAGATCAACGAGGCGATGAAGGTGGCGGCGGTCGATGCGATCGCGGCCCTGGCTCGGGCGACCGCGTCCGATGTGGTGGTGACCGCTTACGGCGGCGCGACGCCGGTGTTCGGGCCGACCTACATCATCCCCAAGCCGTTCGATCCGCGGCTGATCCTGCACGTCGCGCCGGCGGTGGCGAAGGCGGCGATGGATTCGGGCGTGGCGACGCGGCCGATCGAGGATTTCGACGCGTACCTGCGTGACCTCGAAGTGTTCGTGTATCGCTCGGGCCAGCTGATGCGGCCGATCTTCGCGCGCGCCAAGCAGGCGGGACGCTCGATCGCGTATGGCGAGGGCGAGGACGACCGCACGCTGCGCGCGGTGCAGACGGTGATCGACGAGGGAATCGGGCGGCCCGTGCTGATCGGGCGGCGCGAGGTGATCGCCGAGAAGATCCAGTCGAGCGGGTTGCGGATGGCGATCGGCACCGACGTCGAGGTGCTCGACCCAGGTACGGACCGCGAAGTGTTCGATCCGTTGCTTGCCGGGTACAACGCGCTGGTCGGCCGTCGCGGATCGCCGCCCGATAGTGCCGAGCGGGCGCTGCGGACTCGGCCGAGCGTGGCGGCGGCGATGCTGCTGCGCGAGGGGCGCGTCGATGCGGCCTTGTGTGGTGGCATCGGCGACTGGTGGACGCAGATGACGTACGTCATGCCGCTGATTCCGCGGATGCCGGGCGTCTCGCGGCTGTATGCGATGTCGGCGGTGATCCTGCGCACTGGGAGCCTGTTCTTCTGCGATACGCATGTGACGGTCGATCCGACCGCCGAGCAGATTGCCGAGATGACGTTGCTGGCGGCCGAGGCTGTGCGCGCGTTCGCGATCGAGCCGAAGGCGGCGTTGCTGTCGCATTCGAGCTTCGGTGCGTCGCGCTCGCCCTCGGCGCAGAAGATGCGCGCGGGGCATGCGTTGTTGAAGGAGTTCGCGCCGGAGTTCGAGTTCGACGGCGAGATGCACGGCGATGCGGCGCTGTCGGAGGCGCTGCGGCGGCGGTTGGTCGCGGACAGCCCTTTGACCGGGTCGGCGAATCTGCTGGTCATGCCGAACATCGATGCGGCGAACATCGCGGTGTCGCTGTTGTCGGCGTCGACCGAGTCGCTGCCGCTGGGGCCGATGCTGCTGGGGCTCGCCAAGCCGTTGCAGATGATGGTGCCTAGCGTGACGGCGCGGGGGATCGTGAACCTTAGCGCGGTGGCCGTGGGTCATGCGGCGACGGTGAGCGAGACGGCGTAAGATCACCGGACGGGGCCGGCATCAGAGTCGGCCCCATTCCAAGTTCCGTCATCCCCGCGCAGGCGGGGATCCATACGGGCTGGCGTTGCTAGTGACAGGCAACGTTCGAGTTTATGGGTCCCTGCCTCCGCGGGGATGACGACGCGTGTAACGGAATGCGCTCCCACAAGAGCTACACGAGTTCACCGTTCATCGATGTAAGAAAATGGTCGGAGCGACAGGATTCGAACCTGCGACCCCCACACCCCCAGTGTGGTGCGCTACCAGGCTGCGCTACGCTCCGACCGAACGGGCCGCAAGGCGACCCGAGGGGGGCGCACTACGCGGGGTCTGCGCCTGATGCAAGCCCGAACACGGCAGCGAACATTGGAGCCGTGTCGGATGCGCCCGGTCGCATGACGCCCACGTCTCATCCTGTGGCGATCTGTTGCGCGAGGTTCCAAGCGATGATAGCGGGCGGACCAATGCGGGCGCGACGCGCGACGTCCGGCCCGACCCATCCTTGCGCCTTCCACGGCCCAGCCAGATACGGACCTTCATGTTCATCTCACCAGCATACGCCCAGGCCGCAGACGGCGCCGCTACGACGGCGGGAGGCGGGATCGCCTCGTTCCTGAGCCTCGCGCCGCTCTTCCTCGTGTTCGTCGTGTTCTATTTCCTGATGATCCGTCCGCAGCAAAAGCGCATGAAGGCGCTGCAGGCGTCGGTCGCCGCGGTGAAGAAGAACGACAGCGTCGTCACCTCGGGCGGAATCCTGGGCAAGGTGACCAAGGTCGAGGATAATGTCGTCGAGGTCGAGATCGCGCCGAATGTCCGCGTGCGCGTCGTCAAGGCGACGCTGACCGACATCACCAGCCCGAACACGAAGCCGGCGAACGACTGATGCTCGACTTCCCGCGCTGGAAAATCGGGTCGATCATCGGGTTGCTGGCGGCATTGTGCCTACTGGCGATCCCGAGTTTCCTCCCCGAGAGCACCACGAGCCAATGGGGGCGGATTCCGCATCCGCACATCAACCTCGGGCTCGATCTCGCCGGCGGCAGCTACCTGCTGCTCGAGGCGGACACCGCTGACCTCGCCGCGACGCGGATCGAGGCGATGCGCGACAGCGTCGCGGGGACGATGCGCAACGGGACGCCGCGGATCGAGATCGGCGACATCTCCACGCGGGGCGGCCAGCTGAGCTTCCTGCTGCGTGATCCTAGCCAGGTCGATGCGGCGCGCGAGCGTCTGCTCGCGATCACCGGCGGTGGCGCCGGGATGAGCGGCCAGCGCGAATGGGACATCAACGTCGTCGACACGAGCCGGTTCGTGCTCAAGCCGACCGAGGCCGGCCTGACCCAGGCGGTCGACACGGCGATGAAGGACGCGACCGAAGTCGTCCGCCGCCGCATCGACGAACTCGGCACGAAGGAGCCGACGATCGTTCGCCAGGGCGCGACCCGGATCGTCGTCCAGGTGCCGGGCCTGAAGAACCCGCAGGCGCTGAAGGACCTGCTCGGCAAGACCGCCAAGCTCGAATTCAAGCTGGTCGACGAGACTGCGAACCCGGCCGATCTGGTCAAGGGTATCGCACCGATCGGCAGCCAGGTTCTCCCTTATCCGGGCAACCCACGCGGCGTGCCGTTCATCGCGGTCAAGCGCTCGGTGATCATCTCGGGCGACCAGCTCGCGGATGCACGCCAGGAGTTCGAACCGCAGACCAACGCGCCGCAGGTGGCGATCACGTTCAACGCGGTCGGCGGGCGTCGCTTTGCCAAGGTGACGACGGATAACACCGGCAAGCCGTTCGCGATCATCCTCGACAACCAGGTGATCTCGGCCCCGAACATCAACGAGCCGATCCTTGGTGGTCGCGCGTCGATCTCGGGCAACTTCACCGTCGAGTCGGCGAACGCGCTGGCGATCACGCTGCGCTCGGGCAAGTTGCCGGTCGCGCTGAAGACGATCGCCGAGAGCACCGTCAGCCCCGATCTGGGCAAGGATTCGATCCGTGCCGGCGTGCTCGCGTCGATCATCGCGGCGCTCGCGGTGATCGTGTTCATGTTCGTCACCTACGGTCGGTTCGGCCTGTATGCGAACCTCGCGGTGGTCATCAACATCCTGGTCATCGTTGCCGTCATGGCGATGCTGAACGCGACGCTGACGCTGCCCGGTATCGCCGGGTTCGTGTTGACGATCGGTACCGCGGTGGATGCCAACGTGCTGATCAACGAGCGTATTCGCGAAGAGCGACGGCGCGGGCGTAGCGTGATCCAGTCGGTCGAGCTCGGCTATAAGGAAGCCTCGCGGACGATCTTCGAGGCCAACGTGACCCACGCCATCACCGGCGTGATCATGCTGTTGCTCGGCTCGGGTCCGGTGAAGGGCTTCGCGGTCGTGCTGCTGATCGGGATCTGCACGTCGGTATTCACCGCCGTCACGTTCACGCGGATGATGGTCGCGCTGTGGCTGCGGAAAAACCGCCCCACCACGATCAATATTTGAGGCGGGAGATAACCATGCGCCTGCTGAAACTCGTTCCCGACAACACGAACCTGAAGTTCGTCTCGCTCCGCAAATGGGCGTTCGGCCTGACCCTGCTACTGTCCCTGCTCGCGGTCGGGCTGGTCGTCACGAAGGGCCTCAACATGGGCGTCGACTTCGTCGGCGGCGTCCTGATCGAAGAGAAGTTCGCGACCCCGCCGTCGATCGACGCGGTTCGCACCGAAGTCGACCGGCTCGGCGTCGGCGAGGCCTCGATCCAGTCGTTCAGCGATCCCAAGACTCTGTCGATTCGCCTGCCCGTCCCCGCCGGTGACGAAGGTGCGACCAACCGCCTCGTCAAGAAGGTGTCGGACGACCTCGCGGTGAAGTTCCCCGGCGCGACGTTCTCGAAGTACGATACGATCTCGGGCAAGGTCTCGGACGAGCTGATCAGCAAGGGTCTGCTCGCGGTCGGCCTCGCGATCCTCGGCATCGCGCTATTCGCGGTGGTGCGGTTCGAGTGGCAGTTCGGCGTGTCGACCGTCGTCGCGATCGTCCACGATCTGTTGATGACGCTCGGCTTCTTCGCGCTGACGCAGTTCGAGTTCGACCTGAACATCGTCGCGGCGGTGCTGACGATCATCTCGTATTCCATCAACGACAAGATCGTGATCGACGACCGTATCCGCGAGAACATGCGCCGGTATCGGAAGATGGACATGCGCGAGATTATCGACCTGTCGGTGAACGAGACGCTGCCGCGTACGGTGATGACGTCGGTGACGATCCTTCTCGCGCTGGTCGCGATGCTGGTGCTCGGCGGCCACGTGCTGCGCGGGTTCACCGCCGCGATGATCCTGGGTATCGTCGTGGGCACGTATTCGTCGATCTACGTGTCGTCGTCGCTGCTGATCACGCTGGGGCTGCGGGCCGATCCTGCGCCGCGCAAGGGCGGCGTGCAGGACGGTGCCGAGCGGGTTGGTCCGAAGGTCGAGCGTTAAATGAGGATGGACCGCGAGAAGACCGATGGGCCGATGATCTCGGCGATCGGTCGGGCCGGGTTCAAGGTCGACGACGGCTATTATACCGCGTTGTCGATCAGCCCCGAGCGCGCGGATGGCTGGGAGCCGCCGGCGTTCGAGGCGCTCGGCGAGGCGGACGTGGCGGCATTGCTTGCGCTCGATCCGCCGCCGGAGTTCCTGTTGCTGGGTACCGGCTCCGTGCTGCGTCAGCCGCCGCTTGCGTTCAAGCGTGCTGTCGAGGCACGGGGGTTCGGGATCGAGGCTATGGACAGCCGTGCCGCCGCTCGGGCCTGGGCAGTTCTGCGCGGCGAGGGCCGCTGGATCGTGGCGGCGCTCTACCCTCTCGAAGGATAACCCGCCGCCAGCGCCGTGAGATGCGCGTAGAGCGTCGCTGTATTTCTTTGCCAAGTGAAGCCGGCTGCCATCGCCCGCGTGGCTTCGCAAGATGGAGGATCGGCCAGAAGATCGCTGATCGCCGCGGCGAACGCCAGCGGATCGCCGATCGTCACGCGACCGGCGTCGGGCGATGTGACGACCTCGCGCGCGCCGCCGGCGTCGGTAATGACGACCGGCGTACCGCAGGCGAGCGACTCGACCCAGACGTTGGCAAGCCCTTCGGACTCCGACGCCAACGCGCTGACATCGGCCGCAGCCATCAGCGCGGGCAAGTCGGCGTGCGGCAACGCGCCGAGCAGGCGAACGCGGTCGCCGACGCCGAGCCGGGCGATCAGCGCCTTCAGGTCGGCGCGAGCGGGACCATGCCCTGCGATCAGGAGCGAAACTCCGGGCAGCGCCGCAACCGCCTCGATAACGACATCATGCCCCTTGCCCGACAATAGCCCGCCGATCGCAACGACGAGCGGACCTCGCACGCCGAGTTTCGCCTTGGCCGATGCGCGATCGTCGATGGGGCGGAAGCGGCCCTGATCGACCCCGGTGTGATGCACTGATATGCGGTCGGCCGGCATGCCGAGCGCCACCATGTCCGCCTTCATCGCCGCGCTCACCGCCAGCAGTCCGGCTGCCCCCTGCCCGGCCTCGCGCACCTGTGCTGCGGTCGCGGGCGCTTCGCCCCAATAGTGGATATCGGAGCCCCGCGCCTTGATCGAGACGGGGACGCCGTAGCGCTTGCCGAGCGCGACTGCGGCGGGGCCTTCGGGGAAAAAATACGACACGTCGATCACGTCGAACGCGAAGTCCGCGCGGATTGTGTCGAGAATGGGAACGAGGGCGCGTTCCAGTGCAGCGGCATGGTGGCGCCCTTGCGTGAACGGGAGCGCGGTAAAGCGAGGACGGTGGACGTCGACGCCCTTCCAGCTTTCGCGGTGCGGCAGTTTCGCAAGCGGCGCGTAATGGCGGAAATTGCTGAGAATGCCGGGCGGGAGGCCAATCGGCGCGACTACTTTCAGGTCGACGTCTGGATGTGCCGCCAGGCTCAGCGTCTGCCGCTCGACGAAGCCACCGAAGTTCGGGCGGGTAGCGTCGGGAAACAGGGTGGAGAGGGTGAGAACGCGGAGCATTGCGCGGGGGGTATAGCGCGGACGTTAATGGGTGGTGAGTGCGAAGCGGCGGCTACCCGTCACTCCACCCCGGCGGAGGCCGGGGCCCAATTGGAGAGGTGGCAATAATAGCGTGCCACGTTTCGTTAGCAACGTTCCCCAATTGGACCCCGCCCTTCGCCGGGGTGGTGGCGATTTGGGCTGGTAACGACCTTCGATTACCCTGTTTCCCCCGCGAAGGCGGGGACCCAGACTAGGCTCCCGCCTTCGCGGGAGAACAGGGGCAGGAAGCGATCTTCTCGCCCAGCTTGATCAGATCCGCTTCGCCAACGGATACGCGAACAGCAGGTCCGCATCCGCGCTGGTCGACACGGTCTCGCTGCCCGTCATCGTCGCGCATCCGCCGGCCTTGAACGCGACGCCGGCGACTTCGCCCGAGCCGGCGATCGGGATCACCCAGCCTGTCGTGCCTTCGGGCAGGTTGACGACGTGGTCGCCGCCCTTCCAGCGCTCGAGCACGAACTTCGGCCCTTCGACCATGATCGTCCGGCCCGTCTCGATCTCGATCGGCGGCGCGACCGGCACGTACGGCGTGGGATCGGCGACCTCGATGCCGTCCTTCAGATGCAACTCACGATCGCTGCCGTAATCGTACAGGCGATAGGTGGTCTCGGAGTTCTGCTGGACCTCGATCACCGTCACGCCGCCGCCGATCGCGTGGATCGTATCCGACGCGCAGTACATGAAGTCGCCGGGCTTGACTGGCTTCCAGTCGAGCTTGTCCTCGATCGTGCCGTCGATCGCCGACTGGCGAAGTTCGTCCTTCGAGATCGGCTCCTTGGTGCCGACCGCGATCGTCGAATCGGGTTCGGCCGCGAGGATCGTCCAGCATTCGTCCTTGCCGCGCGGCAGGCCGCGCGCGTGCGCCTGATCGTCGTTCGGATGAACCTGTACCGACAGCTTCTGGCTCGTGAACAGATACTTGATTAGCAGGTCGGGCGTGGTGTTGCCGGGCTCCTGGAACCAGACTTCGCCGATCGGCGGCGAGCCGGCAGCGGGGTCCTCGAAACCGGGCCAGAGCGTGTCGCGACCCCAAGGCTTTTCGACGCGGTGGGTGTGCAACAGTGTAGCTGGCATGACATGATCCTCGACGTGAATGGCACTTGCTATGGCGGGTACCAACGCATGGCTAATGCCGTGCGATCCGGGCGGCGTGAAGGGGCAAGCGCGGCCCGGCGAAAAGGATTGTTCGCGGCTATCCGCTTACGCTAAGGATCACGCCAATGCGTATCACCCAGTCACGTGCCCTCGCGGTCACGCTCATCGCCGCGCTTGCGCTCCCCATTGCCGGTTGCGCGAGCGGTCGCGCGTCCAAGGGCGACCTGCCCTATGTCGCGCGCGATGTGGGAACGCTGTATTCGACCGCGAAGCAGCGGCTCGACCAGGGTCGCTACAAGGAGGCTGCGCAGCTGTTCGACGAAGTCGAACGCCAGCATCCCTATTCGATCTGGGCGCGCCGTGCGCAGATCATGTCGGCGTTCAGCTATTACCTCGCCAAGGACTATACCGCGTCGATCAGCTCGGCGCAGCGCTTCCTCGCGGTGCATCCGGGCAACCGCGACGCGCCCTACGCCTATTACCTGATCGCGCTCGGCTATTACGAGCAGATCACCGACGTCACGCGCGACCAGAAGATCACGCGCCAGGCGCTCGATTCGCTGGGCGAACTGATGCGCCGCTATCCGAACACGCGCTATGCGTCGGATGCGCGCCTCAAGATCGATCTGGTCAACGACCATCTCGCGGGCAAGGAGATGGAGATCGGGCGGTTCTACGAGACGCGCGGCCAATGGCTCGCGGCGAACGGCCGGTTCCGCACCGTCATCGACAAGTTCCAGCAGACCACGCACACCCCCGAAGCGCTGATGCGACTCACCGAGACGTATCTGGCGCTCGGCGTGCCCGTCGAGGCCGAGAAGGCCGGCGCGGTGCTCGGACGCAACTATCCCGGTACCGACTGGTATCAGCATGCCTACGATCTGCTGAAGAAGAACCAGGTTCCGGCCGTGCCGCCGCTGCCCGCGGGCGAGCAGGTCGTTCCGGTCGGAACCAAGGGTACGCCGTCGGTGATGGTCGAGCTCGACGAGCCCGGCTCGACACCGACCGGGCCTTCGATGCGCGCGCCCGAGAAGCCGCGCTCCGCCGGCCAGCCGTCCAACACGGGCAGCTGAGCTACGCAGCAGGAACATAGGGGGATCGCTTTGCGTGGTCGTTCGTCTATGGCGGACATACTATGCTGACCGAACTTTCCATTCGCGACGTGGTGCTGATCGAAGCGCTGGATCTGGGATTCGGCGAAGGGCTTGGCGTGCTGACCGGCGAGACCGGCGCGGGCAAGTCGATCCTGCTCGATGCGCTGGGCCTAGCGCTGGGTGGGCGCGGCGACAGCGGCCTGGTGCGGCACGGTGCCGCGCAGGCCGTCGTCACCGCGACGTTCGATGCCCCCGCCCCCGAGTCGCCGCTCGCGCTACTGTTCGAGGAGAACGGAGTGGAGATCGAGCGCGGCGAACCTCTGATCGTGAAGCGGATCGTCAAGGCGGACGGCGGCAGTCGCGGATTCGTCAACGATCAGCCGGCCTCGGCAGGACTGTTGCGCGAGATGGCGCCGCATCTGGTCGAGATCCACGGACAGCATGATGAGCGCGGGCTGCTCAACGCGCGCGGCCATCGCGCGCTGCTCGACATCTTCGGGCGGACCGAGCCGGGGGCGACGGGCAAGGCTTACGCCGCGTTTCGTGCTGCCGAGGCTGAACTTGCTGCGGCGCGCGCGGACATCGAGACGGCGGCGCGGGATCGTGAGTGGCTGGAGCATACGGTTGCCGAACTGACCGCGCTGGCGCCTGTCGCTGGCGAGGAAGAGACGCTGGCGGATACGCGGCGGTCGATGCAGCGCGCGGAAAAGATCGCGGACGACCTGGCGGCGATCGACGATTTCCTCGAGGGCAAGGACGGCGGGATGGCAAAGCTTCGCCAGGCCGCACGAGTGCTCGAGCGGATCGCGGAAGATCATGTCGCGCTCGGCAATGCGCTGGCGGCGGTCGATCGTGCGGTGATCGAGGCTTCGGTCGCGGAAGAGAGCCTGCGCGATGCGCGGGCCGAGATGGCGTATGATCCGCGCGCGCTGGAAGATGACGAGGCGCGGCTGTTCGAGCTTAGGGCGATGGCGCGCAAACACCGCGTGCAGCCGGACGACCTGGCGGCGCTGGCGGACGAGATGCGCGCACGGCTGGAGCGGCTCGATGCGGGCGAAGGCGGGATCGCGAAGATCGAGGCGCGTGTCGCAGCGGCGCGGAAGGCGTTCGACGCGGCGTCGGATGCTTTGACGAAGCGGCGGCTGGCGGCTGCCAAGCGACTCGACGTGGCGGTGGCGGGCGAGTTGGCTCCGTTGAAGCTGGATGCGGCTCGGTTCCAGACCGTCGTTGCGCCGCTGGGTGAAGAGGGCTGGTCGGCGGCGGGGAAGGACCGGGTGGAGTTCGAGATCTCGACCAATCCCGGTGCGCCGTTCGCGGCGCTGACTAAGATCGCATCGGGCGGCGAATTGTCGCGCTTCATCCTCGCGCTGAAGGTCGCGCTGGCGGAGGAAGGCGGCGCATCGACGATGGTGTTCGACGAGATCGACCGCGGCGTCGGCGGCGCGGTAGCCAGCGCGATCGGTGAGCGACTCGCGCGGCTGGCGCTGAGCACGCAGCTGCTGGTGGTGACGCACAGCCCGCAGGTCGCCGCCCGGGGTGCGAAGCATCTGCTGATCGCCAAGAGCAGCGACGGCACGGTCACGCGGACCGGCGTGCGGGCCTTGTCCGAGGACGAGCGGCGGGAGGAGATCGCGCGGATGCTTTCCGGCGCGCAGATTACGGATGAAGCGCGGGCTCAGGCGGAGCGGTTGCTCGAGCGGGCTTAAGGGTTGCGATCGCTCGAAGATTGAAGAGAAGCGCCACTCTGTTCCCCGCGAAAGGCGGGGCCCAGGATACCACCCGCAGCACCTGTAACCCTGGACTGCCGCGTTCGCGGGAGAACGTAACCCTGGACTGCCGCGAAACAGCGATTTTACGGCATCGCCTGCCGCGGATGGCCAAGGTGTATCTTCAGCACCGGCACGACAATGTAATCGCCGCCGACTTTGCGCAAACCGTGGAGAGCCCGACTGCCGAACGCGCCGTCTTCGTGGATCGCGGCGTGGACCGGTGCCTGTTCGGTGTGGATCATGTCGTCGAGCCCGGCAGCACTCGCGTCCGATCGCGGCCATAGCGATTGCTGGACCCGGTCGTCCGCGGACGAGTCGTCGTTCCAGTCGTATTCGATCGCCGGGGCCGGCTTAGGGGAGACGTGAGTCTGCTGGGCGGCGGCGGGGACCGCGCAGAGGATGGCGATGATCATAGCGGCTGTTTTCATCGCATCCCCGATTCCACCCCGGCGAAGGCCGGGGCCCAGTTGGAAAGTTTAGTTGGTGAACACGGTGCTCTCTTCCAACGACCTTGCCAACTCGGCCCGGCCTTCGCCGGGGTGATGGGCGAATTCAGGACGCGCCGGTGCCGCCGTTCGCGCCGAAGAAGCTGCCGGTGGTGTAGCTGTCGTTCGGGTCCGCCAGCGCAACATAGAGGCCCGCCAGTTCGGCCGGCTGGCCGGCGCGACCGAGTGGCGTATCCTGCCCGAACTCACCCATCTTGCCCGGCAATTGCCCGCCCGCAACCTGCAGAGGCGTCCAGATCGGGCCCGGCCCTACCGCGTTGACGCGAATACCCTGCTTGGCAAGCTGCTTGGCCAGCGCCTTGGTGAAGATCAGGATCGCGCCCTTGGTCGAGGCATAGTCGAGCAATTCCTTTTCGGGGCTGACCGAGTTGACCGACGCGGTGTTGATGATTGCCGCCCCGGGCTTCATCAGCGGGATCGCCGCCTTGCACAGGTGGAACATCGCGTAGACGTTGGTCTTCATCGTCCGGTCGAACTGTTCGAAGCTGATCTCGGCGATCGAGTCCTTCGACTGCTGGTAGGCGGCGTTGTTGACGAGGATATCGAGCCCGCCGAGTTCGCGATTGGCGCGCGCGATCAGGTCGTTGCAGAATTTCGCATCGGTCAGGTCGCCGGGGATCAGCACGACTTTGCGCCCTTCTGCGCGGAGCAGCTTGGCGACGTCCTGCGCGTCGGGTTCCTCGGTCGGGTAATAGTTGATCGCGACGTCGGCGCCTTCGCGCGAGAACGCGATCACCGCCGCGCGACCGATGCCCGAGTCGCCGCCGGTGACCAGCGCCTTGCGACCGGCCAGGCGTCCGGACCCGCGATAGCTCGCCTCGCCGCAATCGGGAACGGGGTGCATGTTGCGCTGAAGTGCAGGCCATTTCTGGCGCTGTTCGGGGAAGGGTTGCGAAGGATATTTGGTCTTCGGATCGGCGAGTGGCGCAGCACCTTGCGCGAAGGCGGGGGCGGCTGCGGCGGCGAGGCCGGTGACGGCGGCGCCCTTGAAGAGGTCTCGACGGCTGGTGTCGGTCATGATGGCGTGTCCTGCGCAAAATTGTCTTGGGATGTCAGCGCGCAAGTCGGACGAATGTTCACGCGATGTTGATCGAGGTCTTGTCGAAAGGTGGCCCCCTCCCCTAACCCGGCGCGATGCCCGACCTTCCCGCGACCGAGACCGAAGCCGCCGCCGAGCTGGAGACGCTCGCCGCGCAGATCGCGTATCATAACGCACGCTATCACACCGACGACGCGCCCGAGATCAGCGATGCCGACTATGATGCGCTGGTGCGGCGCAATGCGGCGCTGGAAGCGGCGTTTCCGGCGGCGGTTCGGAGCGATTCGCCAAGCCGGACGGTCGGCGCGGCACCGGCTGGGCACCTGGCAAAGGTCGCGCATGCCAAGGCGATGATGAGCCTCGACAATGCGTTCGCGGACGAGGAGGTCGAGGAGTTCGTAGCTCGCGTCCGCCGGTTCCTGAAGCTGGCGGACGACGCGCCGGTGGCGTTGACCGCGGAGCCGAAGATCGACGGGCTTTCGTGTTCGCTGCGGTACGAGCACGGGCGGCTGGTCCAGGCCCTCACGCGCGGCGATGGCCAGGTCGGCGAGGACGTAACCGCCAATGTCCGCACCATAAATGACATCCCGCAGCAGTTGCACGGCGAAGCGCCCGAGATCTTTGAGGTCCGCGGCGAGGTGTATATGGCGAAGGAGGACTTCGCCGCGCTCAACGCGCGGCTGCTCGCTGAGGCGGAAGAAACCGGCAGGTACGCGCGGCAATTCGCCAATCCGCGCAATGCCGCCGCGGGATCGCTCCGCCAGAAGGACGCGAGCGTCACCGCGAGCCGGACGCTCAGGTTCCTCGCGCATGGTTGGGGCGAGGCGAGCGTCGTGCCGGGCGAGACGCAGGCGGAGGTCGTCGACACCCTGCGCGGCTGGGGCTTTCCGATCGCGGAGGGGTTCGCGCGGGTCGAGGGCACCGACGCTGCACTTGCTGTGTATCGGAAGATCGAAGCCGAGCGCGCGGACCTGCCGTTCGACATCGATGGCGTGGTCTACAAGGTCGATCGGCTCGACTGGCAGGCGCGGCTCGGCCAGGTCGCCAAGGCACCGCGCTGGGCGATCGCGCACAAGTTTCCCGCCGAGCGCGCGCAGACGCTGCTGGAGCGGATCGACATCCAGGTCGGCCGGACCGGCGCGATGACTCCGGTCGCGCGGCTGTCTCCCGTGACAGTCGGCGGCGTCGTCGTGACCAACGCGACGCTGCACAATGCCGACGAGATCGAGCGCCTTGGCGTGCGGCCCGGCGACCGCGTGCTCGTCCAGCGCGCCGGCGACGTGATCCCGCAGATCGTCGAGAACCTCACCCCGGACGTCGAGCGCGAGGCTTACGTCTTTCCCCACACCTGCCCGGAATGCGGGTCGGCGGCCGAGCGCGAGGAAGGCGAGGTCGTCTATCGCTGCACCGGCGGGCTGATCTGCCCGGCGCAGCGAGTCGAGCGGCTGATCCACTTCGCCTCGCGCCACGCGTTCGACATCGGCGGGCTCGGCCAGACGCTGATCGAGGCGTTCTTCCGCGACGGGTTGATCGAGTCGCCCGCCGACATCTTCCGCCTGACCGAGGAGCAGCTCGCCGCGCGGAAGAAGGACGGGCGCGTCTGGGCGGCCAAGGTCATAGCGGCGATCGCGACCAAGCGGACGATCCTACTCGACCGCTTCTTGTTCTCGCTCGGCATCCGCCACATCGGCGAGATCACCGCGCGCGACCTTGCGCGACGCTATGTGTCGGCGCGCGCCTTGGGGTCGGTGTTGCGTCACGCCGTGTTCCTGCGCAGCCAGATCAAACCGGTCATCGGCGAAACCGAGCGGAAATTCGTGCTCCGTCGTGACAAGTTGCTGGTCGGCGCTATCGAAACCGCCGGCATCGGCCCCGAAGTGGCGAGCGCGCTGATCGGCTTCTGCGCCGAGCCGCACAATCGCCGAGTCGTGTTCGACCTGCTCCGCGAAGTGAAGCCCGCGGATGTCGTCCACGAAACCCGCGAATCGCCGGTGACCGGCCAAATTCTCGTCTTTACCGGCAGCCTCGAAACGCTCAGCCGCGACGAAGCCAAGGCACAGGCGGAAGCGCTCGGCGCGCGCGTCGCGGCGTCGGTATCGAGCAAGACCGGATTGGTGATCGCCGGACCGGGAGCAGGCTCCAAACTGAAAAAGGCGACCGACCTAGGCATCCGAGTCATCACCGAAGCCGAATGGGCGGCGATCGTCACCGCCAGCTGACCGGCGAAACGAACTGTCGGAACAGTTCCATCATGACCGAAACGGTTCGACTGCGTGGCTTTTTTGCAACGCGGTATGACCGAGTGCGGATGTGACAACTGACGACTCGCTAATGTCACATATCCGAAATATTCCGCGTGCAGGGCCGGATTAACACGACATGAAGTCGCGAAATCCAGAGCCAAAGGCTCAAAAGGGGTAATTACTGATGCGGAACAACCTATTCCTGGGTGTGGCAGCGATTGCGCTCGTTGCGCCGATGGCCGCTTCGGCACAGGAGACGACCTCGTCCATTCGCGGCACCGTGACCTCGGCTGGCATGCCTGTCGCGGGCGCGACCGTGACGATCCTGCACGTTCCATCGGGTACGCGCAGCACGATCACGACCAACGAGACTGGCGCATACACCGCGCAGGGCCTGCGCATTGGCGGCCCATTCAGCGTCAGCGTCACGGCGCCGGGCTATCCCGACACGCAGATCACCGACATCAACACGAACTTCGGCCAGCCCTACGATCTGCCGATCGAACTCGCTGCTGCCGGTGCCGGCGCCGGTGAAGAGATCGTCGTCAACGCATCACGCGTGACCAGCGCGCGGTCCGTAAGCCAGGGCCCGGTGACCGTTCTCGGCGCCGAGCAGATCAGCCGCATCGCCAGCGTCAACCGCGACATTCGCGATCTGATGAAGCGCGATCCGTTCGCCACGCTCGACACGAGCAGCACTACGGGCCGCAACGTCAGCTTCGCCGGCCAGAACTCGCGCTTCAACCGCTTCACCGTCGACGGCGTCGCGGTCAACGATAGCTTCGGCCTGAACCCGGACGGCCTGCCATCGCGTCGCGGCCCTGTGCCGCTCGATGCGATCGGCCAGTTCCAGACCAAGGTCGCGCCGTACGACATCCGCGAAGGCTTCTTCCAGGGCGGCGTGGTCAACGCGATCCTGCGCTCGGGTACCAACAATTTCCAGGGCACCGGCTTCTATACCTACAGCAGCGACAAGCTGGTCGGCGATCGTACCAAGTCGTTCATCTCGAACGTCAGCGGCAACATCCCGCAGCCCAAATTCAAGAGCGAGGATTACGGCATCCAGCTGTCCGGTCCGATCATCAAGGACAAGCTGTTCTTCATGATCGCGGCAGAGCGCGTTCGCGCCAACAACCCGGTCACGTTCGGCACGACCGAGACGAACTCGGGCACCCCGGTGGTCGGCTTGACCGACGCCATCCTTGCCAAGACGCTGGCAGCCTACAATGTTCGGTACAGCGACCGCGATCCCGGCGGCATCCTGTCGAACAACCAGGACAAGGACGATCGCATCGTCGGCAAGCTCGACGCGAATATCTCGGACACGCAGCGCCTCGCGCTGACCGGCATCTACACCAAGGATTCGCTCGCGACTCCGTCGACTAGCGGCAACACCTCGCTCGGCTTGTCGTCGAACGCCTATACCAAGCCGAACCGCGTCTATGCCGGCATCGTCCAGCTGAACTCGGACTGGTCCGACACCTTCTCGACCGAAGTCCGCGGCGTGTATCGCAACTACAAAAGCGGTCAGTTCCCGCTTAGCGAGAACAGCTCGTCCTTCTCGATCTGTACCGCTGACACCTCCGACCGATCGAACAACGGCACGGCAGTGACGACGAGCCAGTCGCAGGTCTGCCCGACCAACACCGCACAGGTCGTCATCGGACCCGGCGGCCCGAGTCAGGCGAACATCCTGAAGGTCGAGGCTTTCGGCGGATCGTTCGTCGGACGTCTGGCGATGAACAACCACAATATCCGCATCCTTGCCGAGGGCAACGACACCAAGGTTTTCAACCAGTTCGTCAACAACTTCCGCGGCACCTATTATTTCGACTCGCTGGCCGATCTTCGCGCTGGCAACGCGCAGCAGCTGACCTACCAGAACGCACCGTCGCTCAATCCGAACGACGCTGCCGCCCGGTTCCGGTATCAGACCTTCACCTTCGGCGTTCAGGACGATATCCGCGTCACCGACACGTTGAACGTTTCGGCCGGCGTGCGTTACGACCTGTTTGGCGGTAACAGCCGTCCAGCCGGGAACCCCAACTTCCTGAACCGCTACGGCTTCACCAACACCAGCTACGTTTCGGGTCGCGGCCTGTTCCAGCCGCGCGCCGGCTTCGACTTCACGCCGGTACCCCGCCTGTCGATCCGCGGCGGTGGCGGTATCTTCGGTGGCGGCACGCCGGACGTGTATGTCGGCAACAGCTTCTCGGTCTCGGGCGTACTGTCGAGCACCATCACCGCGCGTGTGACCGATGGTGGCCTTTACCAGCTCAACGGCAGCAACACCGCCGCCAATGCAGCGATCGCCCGGCAGATTCTGAACGGCGTGAACATCAACGCGGTCAACACTGCCGCCAACACGGTGATTGCGGGCAGCGACCCGACGGTCGCTTCGACGACGTCCGTCAACGCACTGGATCCGAACTTCAAGATCCCGTCGCAGTGGCGTTCGACCCTGTCGGCTACCTATCGTGCCAATCTTGGCCCGCTCGGTGACGGCTGGAACTTCGGCGTCGACGGCTTTTTCTCGAAGGTCCGCGATCAGGTCCTCGTGGTCGACATCCGCTCGATCCCGCTGACCGGCGTAGGCTCGCTCACCCCGGACGGCCGCCAGCGCTATCGCGGCTTGCTCGGCAACAACGACAACTTCCAGGATCTGATCGTCACCAACACCAGCCGGGGTCGCAGCCTCGTCGGCGTCGCACGGTTCGACAAGCAGTTCGACACGGGTATCGGCCTAGCCGGCAGCTTCACCTACCAGCATGTCAAGGATCAGTCCCCGCTGACCTCGTCGCAGGCAGGCTCGCTGTATGGCAACTCGGCCAATCTCGATCCCAACCTGCCCGCCTACGGGACCGCCAACGAGCAGGTAAAATACTCGATCCGCTACAACGTCAGCTTCGATCACGCGTTCTTCGGCGACTACAAGACGCGCTTCGACCTGTTCGGCGAGACGCGTATCGGCTCGCCCTACAGCTACACGTTCCAGGATCTGGCGGGTGGCCGTAACGGCGCGTTCGGCACCGCCGGCACGGCCGGACGCTACCTGTTCTACGTCCCCACCGGTCCCAGCGATCCGTTGGTCGCATACGACAGCGCGGTCACGCGCGATCGGATCGAGGCGATCGTCGCCGGATCAGGCCTGAAGGACTACCGTGGCAAGACGGCGCCGCGCAACGGCTTTACCTCGAAATGGTTCACCAAGCTCGACATGCACATTGAACAGCAGATCCCGGCGTTCATGGGGTCGCGTATCTCGGTGTTCGCCGACGTCGAGAACGTGCTGAACCTGGTCGATCACGACTGGGGCCAGCAGCTGCGCTCGTTCTTCCCGTACAACAAGATCGTGACGCGGGTTTCGTGCCAGGCGACGGCAGCGACGGCCACCGCGCCGGCCAACCCGTGCGGGCAGTATCTCTACTCGCAGCCGTCGAACGACCTGACGCTTGCCGACCAGCTGGTTACTGCCAACGGCTCGTCGCTCTACTCGGTTCGTGTCGGTGCGCGCTTCAGCTTCTGATGCACGCCTGACCTGATCGGTCGAACCAGGCCGCCGTTCCTTTCTGGAGCGGCGGCCTTTTTCGTTTCAGGCCGATGCTTCAAACAAAGCGGGAGCGGAGGCGATCGACTGTGAGGACCGCGAGGAGCGTTGCGCCGAACAGCGGCATGGCGATGGCGAATGTCGTGATCGCGGCGATCAGGCTCCAGCGGTAGCGGGGGCGGGTCAGCCTGACCGGCGCGCCGAGGGTGCCCGGTTTGCGGCGGCGCCACCACATCACAGTGCCGGATATGGCCAGGGTGGCGAGCAGCGTTGTGACCAGCGTGCCGAGGATCTGGTTGGTGAGACCGAAGTACGCGCCTTCGTGGATGGCTATGCCGTAGCCGACGGCGCGGTCGATCCATTGGCGCTGGGCGAAATCGCGACGGTCGAGGATCTGGCCAGTGGCGCCGTCAAGCGTCAGGCGGGTTCGCTCGGGGCGATTGGCCGCTTCCGACCCGATCGTCCACTCGGGGGAGCCGGGCTTGGGCGCGATCAGGACCGGGGCGGCCAGCGGGAGCCGCTCGGCGATCGCCACCATGCGGTTCAGTGCGCCCGGCCGCGCGGTCGGCATAGCGGACGGCCCGGGCATCGTCATGCCGCGGTGCTCGGCATGTTCATCGGTCTTTGCCTTCGGCTTGCCGGCGATCATCCAGTCGACCGGGCCGTCGGTGGTGCCGGTCGCGGTGCGGACTGCGCCGAGATAGCTGCCCCACGCATTCGCCCAAGGCAGGCCGGTGGCGATCAGAAAGACCGCGGCCAGGCTTACCCAGATGCCCGCGACTGCGTGCGTGTCGCGCCAGAACAGTCGGCGGCCGCTTCGCCAGCGGGGATAGAGGACACCGGCGAGCCCCCTCCTGCCCCTCGGCCACCAGAGATACAGGCCGGTCAGCAACATCGTGATCGTCCAGCAGGCGGCGGTCTCGACGAGCCAGCTGCCGACCTTGCCCGCGAGCAGCGTCCCGTGGAGCGCGGAGATGGTCTTCATCAGGCGCGCGTCTTCGCGGACACTGCCGAGGACCTTGGCGCGGTAGGGATCGATGTAGACGCGCGTCTCGACGCCGTCCTTGGCGATCAGGACGCGGACCGCCTGGGTCGGCGTCTCGGGGCGTTCGTATTTGCTCAGGCGCGCGCCAGGGTTCGCTGCGAGTGCGGTGGCGACGATCTGCTCGGGAGTTGCGCGTGCGCGGGTAACCGGAAGGCTGTCATAGGCACGCTCCTGCCAGGCCTCGATCTGTGGCTTCCACAGATAGATCGTGCCGGTCACCGACAGCCACAGGATGAACGGCAGGCAGAACATCCCGGCGTAGAAATGCCAGCGCCAGACCGCGTTGTACCAGGAAGTGCCCGGCGGCCTGCTCGTCACAGTTTCCATGTGAGGTCCGCCTGAACGCTGCGCTGCGGGAAGGGGTGGAACAGAAAATAGCGGTCATTGCCGACATTATCCACGCCAAGCCCGAGCGTGTAGTGATCGCCGACGCGGAACTGCGCGCGGAGATCGACGACGAGGTATTTGTAAAAGCCCTGATAGGTGTTGCCGACGACGTCGCTGTTGTCTAGCGCGCCGTACAGGCGGCTGGCGTAGCGGCCGGCGGCGGTGAGCGCGATACCGTCGGCGGGGCGCCAGGTGCCGACCAAAGTCGCCTTCCATGCGGGGACTTGCGGCAGGCGCTTGCCGACCGAGGCGGGAAACGCTGTGTTCGCGCGCGTGGTCGCGTCGGCATAGGTGACGCTGGCGGAGAGATCGAACCGGTCGATAATGTCCGTGCGCTGGACCACGGCCTCGACGCCTCTAGCGCGCGTCCGGTCGACGTTCTGGACGAAGGTGGCGAGCGTGGTCGTGCCGTTGAGCGGACCGGTCTGCGAGATCAGCGCGTCCTTCACCGATTCGTTGAACAGCGCGACGCGGACGAGGCCGTGGTCGTCGTGATGCTCAAGGCTGAGTTCCTCCGACAGCGCACGTTCGGGGCGCAGGTTCGGGTTGGGGACTGCGGCGACGGGCGTGGTGACGATCTGGTAGAGTTCGCCGACGGTCGGGAAGCGCCATGCCGTTCCGAACGAGGCGCGGGCGGTCCAGCTGGGGCTCGCGGTCCAGGCCAGCGACGCCTTGGGAGAGAAGCGCGCGGCGGTCAGTTCAGGTTGAATCGGGGCGATCGCGGGGGTCAGCGAAAAATTGCGGCCATCATAGGCGCGCCACCATTCGTAGCGGCCGCCGAGCGTCAGCGTGATGTCGGCGGTCGGCGTCCAGGCATCCTGCGCCCACACTGCAGCGGTGCGGGTCTTGCCCTTGGACTGGAGGTTCAGCACGCCGTCGCCACCCGCAGTCCAGTCGGTGGTCGTGTACCGGTCGCTGTTCAGGACGAACCGATCGAAGTGCGCGCCGGCGCTGACGACGTGGTTGCCGCCATGCCATGCGGCCTTGGCATCGAGCGTCGTCCAGCCGGTGCCGTCGAGCCGCGCGATCGTCCCTGCCCCGCCGGTCCGTGCGGCAGGTAACGCGGTGGTCGGGACGCGCTGGACGTCATGGACATAGTCGTAGAGCGTGCCGATGACCTGCCAGTCGATCGCTTTCGACGTACCGGTGGCGGAGAGCGAGTGGCTCCAGTGGCGCTGGTCCTGCGCGTAGGTGCCGCCCGAGAAGGCGCTTGGCGCGACGGTGTAGGCGCGACCGTCGATGTTGAACGACCCGGCATAGGCTGGCTGGCCGGTGGTGGCGTCAGTTAGATAGGTCTGCGCGACCGCGTCAGTGTCGTTGAGGAACAGCGCGCCGACATAGGTGAGGCGGATCGCAGACGTGACGTCGAGCGCGGCCTTCAGCTTGAAGCGATCCTGTTGCTGGTGCTCGATGCCGCTCGCGCCGAGCACGCGGATCGGGGCGTTGGTGCGGTTGACGTCGTTATAGCCGCCGGTGACGGGCGTACCGGTCGCACTGGTCCCGGTCGGGCGGGAGGCGGTGACATAGAGCAGCGGCTGGCTGTTGCTCGTGACGTGGTCGTAGCTCGCGAACAGGCTGAGCGGGCCGAACCGGTCGCCGAGCGTCGCGCCGATCTGATACGCCGGAAGCGTGTCGCGCGTGCCGTATTGATCGTAGCGCTGGACGTTGGTGCCGGCGGTCACGGTCGCCTCCAGCGTGTCCGGCAGGCGCGTGGTGATGTTGACGACGGCGCCGATCGCGTTGCCGGGATAGGCCGCCGAGAACGGTCCGTAGAGCACGTCGACGCGCGCGATCTCCTGCGGGCTGACGAGGCCCCAGCGCGGGGAGGCGTTGGTGTTGTTGTTGCCGATTAGGGCGGAGAGCAGCGCACCGTCTGCGTAGACGAGGCTGCGGGCGCTGGCGCCGACGCCATTGGTGCGGGTGGCGAGCGGCGCCTGCGTGTCGCCGATGTGGCGTTTGCGGACGAGCAGGCTCGGCAGGTACTTCAGGCTGTCCTCGGCGTTGATCGCGTTCGTGGTGGTGGCGATCGTCGCGCCATCGACGCTGGCCTGGGTAGCGGGGGCGTTCTCGATCGACTGCGATTGCTTGCGCGCGAGGATCAGGATGTCGGTCTGTTTCTTGGGGGCGTCTTCGGCGAGCTGGGCGGCCGCCGGGGTGGCGAGCGCGATCAGCGAGGCGCAGGCGAACCCACGGGTTCGCGCGTTGGGCGTAGGCATGGAATGTCCTTCGATTCTGGGCGTGGCAGCGCTTCTGGGAAGCGGCGTGCGGCGTCAGGCGAAGGTGGGCGGACCAGTCTGCGGTGGCGGCGGCGCGGCGAGGCCGTGGCCGATCGTGACGAGCGAGCGCGCCAGAACAGGCGTTGCGCGGATGCGGGCGGGGGGCAGCGGCACGGCGAGCGTCGGCGTGTCGATCGCCGGGGTGACGCCGGCGAACGCGCACGGATGCTCGGGGCCCTGGCTATGGTGCTCGGAAGATTTCGGGTGATGCATGCCGGCCATGGCATGATCCATCGGCGCCTTGGCCGATGGTATCGCCGGCCCAATGCCCGAGCAGAGTACGATACGGAAGCCCTGCGCATCGGCGACCGGCATCCACCCGGTCGGAATCAGCGCACGCACGAGCATGGCGCAGGCGAACACCAGCAGCAGCCAGCGGCGATGCGTCGCGGTCAGGGTGCGGAGGGCGGCCATGCTCGCGGCGGTTTGCGCCGGGTGGGAGGGCGCTGCAAGTGGGCGTTTGGTCCGGGGGCGGCGTGAGATGCGGTGGTGCGCTGGAGGCTGTGTTCGTCGTCGGGCCTGGGCACGGGAGAACCTGCCCTTTCCTGGGAGGGAGGGGTTGGGGATGGGTTGGTCGGCTTGGGTCACGGAGGGTGGGATGTGCGGAAGCCGACCCACCCCCTGCCCTCCCTTCCAGGGAGGGGAGCAGAAGGAAGGCGGTGTCCGTTGGATTTGCGCGCTGTCGGGAGATTCATGCCCGTGCACGCTCCTCACCTCGCTGCAGCTTTTGCGTGTCCTCGCCGCCGCGTGTAAGACCGCGGGCCAATGGCTACCTCTTCTGCCTCTTCCGGCTCGTCCGCCCTCAACTCCGCCCGGCGCCTGCCCTTCACCGCGCGGCCGTTCTTCGAGAACAAGGCGCGGGCGTTCTGGATCCTGCAGGCGGTTGGGTGGAGCGGATACCTGCTGTTGCGCGGCGTTGTTTCTATCTCGAACGGGCTGTCGCTCGACGGGGTGATCCCTGTGATCGTCGAGGCGATCGTCGGATACTGCATCACGCTGCTGCTCTCGACGATGTACGGCCAGTATCGCCGGATGAACCGGCTGGTCGGCATCTTCCTGACGATCGCGACGCTGGCCGCGGCGACGTTCCTGTATGCGGTGCTCGACGCGTTCACCTTCTCGTTCATCGCCACCGCGACGCCGGGGGTGACGCTCACGCGACTGCTGGGGTCGGTGTATGTTACCTTCACGGTGCTGTTCGGGTGGTCGGCGCTGTATTTCGGGATCAATTTCTACCTGATCGTCGAGCAGCAGATCGACCAGATGGAGCATCTAGAGAACCAGGCGTCGTCGGCGCAGCTGGCGATGCTGCGCTATCAGCTCAATCCGCATTTCCTGTTCAACACGCTGAACTCGATCTCGACTTTGGTGTTGCTCAAGCAGACCGAGCGGGCGAATGCGATGCTCAGCCGGCTGTCGTCATTCCTGCGCTATACGCTGGCGAACGAGCCGACCGCGCACGTTACCGTCGCGCAGGAGGTGGACCAGCTGAAGCTGTATCTGGAGATCGAGAAGATGCGCTTCGAGGACCGCATGCGGCCGAAGTTCGATATCGATCCGCGTGCCGAACGGGCGAGATTGCCGTCGCTGCTGCTGCAACCGCTGGTCGAAAACGCGATCAAATATGCCGTCACGCCGCAGGAGGAAGGCGCCGAAATCTGCGTCGAAGTGCGGCTCGCCGGGGAACGCGTGCAGATCGCCGTATCCGATACCGGTCCGGGCTTGATCGAGGGCCGGATCGGTTCAAGCCAATCCACAGGCGTGGGGCTCGCTAATATTAGAGACAGGTTGGCTCAGGCATATGGGCCCGACCACCGTTTCGAAACCCGCTCCACGCCCACTGGCGGATTCTCGGTCGAGATCGAGATTCCGTATCAGCTTGAAGACGTGAACAGAGAGGCCGCATGACCATCCGTACCATTCTCGTCGACGACGAGCCGCTGGCGATCCAGGGGCTGGAACTCCGACTCCAGGCCCATGAAGACGTCGAGATCATCGAAAAATGCTCGAACGGCCGCGAGGCGATTCGCGCGATCAAGACGCACAAGCCCGACCTGGTCTTCCTCGACATCCAGATGCCGGGGTTCGACGGGTTCTCCGTCGTGCAGGGACTGATGGAAGTCGAGCCGCCCTTGTTCGTGTTCGTGACCGCGTATTCGGACCATGCGTTGCGCGCGTTCGAGGCTCAAGCGGTCGATTATTTGATGAAGCCGGTCGAGGAATCGCGGCTGGCCGATACGATCGAGCGGGTTCGGCAGCGTCTGTCCGAGAAGCGCGGCGTCGAAGAAGTCGATCGGTTGCGCGAAGTGCTCGCCGATGTCGCGCCGGATGCGGCGGCGGATATGCCGGACGGCGATGCCGTGTCGGCGAACCGGTTCGAGAAGCTCATCAACATCAAGGATCGCGGGCAGATCTTCCGCGTCGATGTGGACACGATCGAGCGAATCGATGCGGCTGGTGACTATATGTGCATTTATACCGGCGATAACACGCTGATCTTGCGCGAGACTATGAAGGATCTGGAGAAGCGGTTGGATCCGCGGCGGTTCCAGCGGGTGCATCGGTCGACGATCGTGAACCTGGATCTAGTGAAGCAGGTCAAGCCGCATACTAACGGGGAATGCTTCCTGGTGCTGAATTCTGGTGCGAGCGTGAAGGTTTCTCGGTCGTATCGCGATGTGGTGGCGCGATTCGTTCACTGAGTTCGAGCCCGTCGTCCTAGCCGCGCGTCCGTCATCCTGACGAAAGTCAGGATCACGGACGTGGGGGGTGTGGTCGGGGCGAGCTTTCGGGAGCGCGCCGTTCCACGTCCGTCCCTGCCGATCGAGGTCCCGACTTTCGTCGGGATGACGTGGGTGCGCTCCCTTAGCGGGCGCTTCCCCCGTTTCCCGTGGCCATTAACCAGTCCCTAAACCCCGCGGCCTAGAGCGGGGGGATGAAGACGTCGGGTTACGGCCTTTACCGCCACGCGCTGATCAGCCTGCCCGCGTTGGTGATGGCGACGTCGTGCGTGCCGGCGGATCGGCCGGCGCCGATCGCCCGGGTCCAGCCGGAGCGGAACTCGCGAGCCTTGCTGAGCCGGATGTCGTTGCATGTGCCCGATGACATTTCGGCGAAGATCGCGACGGCGGCCCCCGATGCGCCGTTTGCGGCTGCGGCGCCGTTCGTTGCTCCGCCGTTTCTGACTTCGAACTCCGTTGATGATGCTAGCCGTGCAGCCGACTGCCTGACTGCGGCGGTGTATTACGAGGCGCGGTCGCAGTCCGAGGATGGGCAGCGGGCGGTGGCGCAGGTGGTGTTGAACCGGGTGCGCGACCGGGCCTTTCCGAACAGCGTTTGTGGGGTGGTGTATCAGGGGGCCGAGCGGCGGACCGGGTGCCAGTTCAGCTTTACGTGCGACGGTTCGATGAACCGGGCGCGCGAGCCAGGGGCTTGGGATCGGGCGCGGGCGGTGGCGAGCGCGGCGCTGGGCGGGAGCGTGTACGCGCCGGTTGGGGCGGCGACGTCGTTTCATACCACCAGCATACTGCCGTGGTGGGCATCGAGTCTTGCACGGATTACGACCGTTGGGGCGCATGTGTTCTATCGCTGGCAGGGGGCGTTGGAGCGGGCTCTGACGTTTCGGCAGGCTTATGCTGGGGTCGAGCCTGGGGTTCGGGGTGGTGGTTTCGCGAGCGGTGGTGGCGTGGCGGCGGTTGCGGCGCAGGTTGCTGGCGTTTCGGTGCATTATGGCAATCGGGACGACGTTGCGGACTCGGGTGCGGAGCCGGCCGATGCGCTGCATGGGGTGACGGTGCACCGGGGGGTGCTGCGCTCTGGTTCGACGATGGCGGGTGCGGCGATCGTGCCTACGCGGTTGGTTTCGGGGGTGCGGGTTCACGTTGGTAGGCGAGCGGCTGCACTGATCGGCGGTGGTACCGGCGACGACGCGGTAGTGTCGGACGAAACCTAACCACCCCAACGGCACCACCCCGGCGAAGGCCGGGGCCCAATTGGGAAACGTTGCTAACGGCGGATGGCGCTCCGTTACGACCACCTTTCCAATTGGGCCCCGGCCTTCGCCGGGGTGGGAATAATGCGGGATAGTTTTGGTGGCGGCACTGCCCTTCTTGTTCCCCCGCGGAGGCGGGGGTCCAGGGTCTCGAGGGTAGCGTTTGTGATCCTGGGCCCCCGCCTTCGCGGGGGAACTGCTTCTTCTTGGATCGATAGCTGACTGCTCGATCGCGGAAGATACCCCAACCCTCGCAAAACCATGCTGCATCTGCTAACGGCACGCGCATGCTGAACCTGAACAATATCACGGTGCGCCTGGGCGGACGCGTTATCCTCGATGGCGCCACCGCCGCGTTGCCGCCAGGCTCGCGCGTCGGGCTGATCGGGCGCAACGGCGCGGGCAAGTCGACGATGGTGCGCGTGATCGCAGGGCAGTTGGAGCCGGACGACGGCTCGGCGGACATGCCCAAGGGCGCGCGGATCGGCTACCTCGCGCAGGAAGCGCCGCACGGCGTGAAGACGCCGTTCGAGACCGTGCTCGAAGCCGATCTGGAGCGCGCCGCGCTGATGATCGAGAGCGAGACGAGCGAGGATCCCGACCGGCTCGGCGATGTGTACGAGCGGCTGATCGCGATCGACGCCTATACCGCGCCCGCCCGCGCCGCGCAGATCCTGCTCGGCCTCGGGTTCGACGAGGACATGCAGGCGCGCACGCTCGACAGCTTCTCGGGTGGCTGGAAGATGCGCGTCGCCCTCGCCGCTTTGCTGTTCTCGCAACCGGACCTGCTGCTGCTCGACGAGCCTTCGAACCATCTCGATCTCGAAGCGGTGATGTGGCTCGAGGACTTCCTCAAGGGCTACAAGGCGACGATCGTGGTGGTCAGCCACGAGCGCGATTTCCTCAACAACGTGGTCGATCACATCCTGCATCTGCAGGGCGGCAAGATCACGCTGTATCCAGGCGGCTACGACGCGTTCGAGCGGCAGCGTGCGGAGCGCCTCGCGCAGATCGAGGCGGCGCGGGCCAACCAGGCGGTGCAGCGCGAAAAGCTGCAGGAATATATCGCCAAGAACTCCGCGCGGGCCTCGACCGCGAAGCAGGCGCAGTCGCGGCAGAAGATGTTGTCGAAGATGCAGCCGATCGCCGAGAGCTACAACGATCCGACGCTGTCGTTCGGCTTCCCCAACCCGACCGAGCTGCGCCCGCCTTTGATCACGCTCGACATGGCGACGGTGGGCTATGCCGACGTGCCGATCCTGAAGCGGCTCAACATGCGGCTCGATCCCGACGACCGGGTCGCGCTGCTCGGGCGCAACGGCAACGGCAAGACCACGCTCGCGCGGTTGCTGGCGGCGCAGCTGACGCCGATGGACGGCGAGATGTCGTCGTCGGGCAAGATGAAGGTCGGGTATTTCACGCAGTATCAGGTCGAGGAACTCGATCCGACCGATTCGCCGATCGAGCACATGTCGCATTTGATGAAGGGCGCGACCCCGGCGGCGGTGCGCGCGCAATTGGGGCGCTTCGGCTTCTCCGGCGACAAGGCGACGACCCGGGTCGGCAAGCTGTCGGGTGGCGAGCGGGCGCGCCTGGCGCTGGCGCTGATCACGCGCGATGCGCCGCATCTGCTGATCCTCGATGAGCCTACCAACCATCTGGACGTCGATGCGCGTGAGGCGCTCGTGCAGGCGCTCAACGCCTATACCGGCGCCGTGGTGCTGGTTAGCCATGATCGGCATATGCTGGAGCTTACCGCGGATCGGCTGGTGCTGGTCGATGACGGGACGGCGAAGGAATTCGACGGCAGCCTCGACGACTACATCGCGTTCGTCTTGAAGGGCGATAGCGGCAAGGGCGATGCGGCGTCCAAGGCCGACAAGAAGGCCGGGAAGAAGGCTGCGGCCGAGGCGAAGAGCAACGACGCGGCGCTGCGCAAGGCCCTTCGCGAGATCGAGGAGCAGACCGCCAAGTTCACCAAGGAGCGTAATGCTCTGGACCGCGCGATGGTCGATCCGGCGAATGCGGAGCCGCGCTTCTCGCGGATGTCGATGGGAGATCTGAGCAAGCGTCGCGCCGAGGTGCATGCGAAGCTGGAGGCCAGCGAGGCGAAGTGGCTCGAGGCTAGCGAGGCGCTTGAGGGCGTCGAGGCTTAAGCTTCACCTCACGCCCCTCCCTGGAAGGGAAGGGTTGGGGGTGGGTCGGCCTGTTGGCGGGCTCGGGCGGTTGCGGCTCAAGCTGGCCTACCCACCCCCGGCCCCTCCCTTTCAGGGAGGGGGGAAGATCGGGTCAGCCTTCGTCTTCGTCCGTAGCCGCCGGACGCTCGAACCAAGCCTCCACAGGCCCGACCAGCTTCAGCGTCAGCGGGTTTCCGTTGCGGTCGACCTTCTTGCCGAGCGCGACTCGGATCCAGCCTTCCGAGATGCAATATTCCTCGACGTCGTGGCGGACCTTGTCCTTGAAGCGGATGCCGATGCCGCGTTCGAGCAGGTCCTGCTGGAAGAACGGGCTGCGCTGGTTGATCGACAGGCGATCGGGGGGCGTGTCGCCGGTTGCGGCCGGGGTGGCGGCGGCTTCGGTCTCGGGGGTGTTTGGCGTGTCGGTCATGGTCGCGCGTCTAGCGGCAAGCACCGGGCACGCGCCAGAAAAAAGGCACCGGACGCAAAAGAGGCGCCGGGATTGCTCCCGACGCCTCCGTGCGACCTTGTGGTCGGATCAGCTGCAGACCTGCACCGCGACCCGGTCGCCGTAATAGGGGTCGACGCGCCACTCGTTCCAGCACCGCGGACGATAATCCTCGCGGTAGTAGGTGCGTACCGGCGGGTTGTAATACGCCACCGGTGGCTGCGCGTAATAGCCGCCGTTGTAGTAGCCGCGGTCATAGTACCGATTGCGGTTGTTGCTGCTGGCAATCGCCGCACCTACGCCGAGGCCGAGGATGCCACCGAGCACCGCTGCGCCGGCCGCATTGCCGCCGCCACGATGGCCGTGCCAGCCGCCGCCGTAGCCGCGCCCATAGCCGCCGCGTCCCCAACGCTGCGCGTCGGCTGGTGCTGCTGCCGTCAGAGCTGTTGCGGCGAGTGCCACGCCGAGGCCTGCCTTCTTGAAAAATCCGTTCATCTCTTCCGAACTCCGTTACTAGTTACGCCCGGTCCGCTTGGGACAAACGCATAAGTGTCCGACCGTGTTTCAGGATTTAGGTGATTCGGCCTGAACTGGTTCGGAACGACTTGTTAACCCACGGTATAGCTCGCGGTGCTGGTCCCGTGCGGGGACACGGGCGGCGCGGCACGGCTGGGCAATGTTCACGAATATCGGGTAGGGTGCGGCGATGCGCAGGATGTTGACGACGCGAGCGATCGCCTTTGCCGTGCTCGGCGGGAGTGCGGTGCTGATCGGTGGGCTGGCCTTGTCCGGGTCTCCGGTAAAGGTACGGGTGGTCGAGGCGCCTGCGCGGGTGGCTCGGATCGCCGCGCCGGTTGCGAAAGCGGCGCCGAAGCCCGTTGCCGTCGCTGCGGAGGACCCGGCCGATGCGTATGTCGTGAAGCGGGTGCTGAACGTGCCGGAGCCTTTGCGGCATGGCGCGTATTACTGGGATACCGAGGGCGTGCCCGAGGGGCCGATCGTGATCACCGTCGACCTGGTGGCGCAGACCTTGTCGATCTTTCGCAGCGGGTACGAGATCGGGACGGCGGCCGTGATCTATGGCGCGGACGAGAAGCCGACTCCGCTTGGCGTGTTTAAGATCACGCAGAAGGACGCGCATCATGTGTCTAACCTGTACGGAGCGCCTATGCCGTACATGATGCGGCTGACCAATGACGGGGTTTCGATCCACGGTAGCGCGCTGATGGATGGAAAGTACGCGACGCATGGGTGCGTCGGGGTGCCGACTGCGTTTGCGAAGTTGATTTTTGAGCAGGTTAAGCTGGGGGATCGGGTGATCGTTACGAGCGGCGAGATGTTGGCGCGGGGTGGGCGGATTACTGCTGCCTGAGGGTGGGGGGCTTACGGTAGCGCTCCGTGCCCTCACCTTTCGCCGCCTTCGCGTCTCTTCCTCTCCCCGCGGGAGAGGAAGTTGAGAATGCCCTCATATCCTAGAAATAGCCACCACCCCGGCGAAGGCCGGGGTCCAGTTGGGGGACGTCGCTAACGAAGGGCAGCGCCGCGTTACTGCGACCTTTCCATCTGGGCCCCGGCCTTCGCCGGGGAGGTGTACCGTTTTGATTTCCGACCGCTCGCGTTGCCGTCGGCGTAGATGCAGCCCGCGGCTTTCTAGCACAAAACAAAAGGGCCGGAGGTTTCCCCCCGGCCCTTCTGCATTTCTTGCACAGCGCGCCGCGGCAAAGCCGCGTCGTCGGACCTCGCCTGAGCGAGGCCGGCCGAGCTTGTAAGCTTGGCCGGCTTCGCCGTGCCTAGCTTACGCGCTCTGCTTAGCCCGGCTGGCGCGCTTGCGCTCATTGGCATCCAGGAAGCGCTTGCGCAGGCGGATCGACTTCGGCGTGACTTCGACCATCTCGTCGTCGTCGATGTACGCAATCGCCTGCTCCAGCGTCGCGCGCTTCGGCGGGGACAGGCGGACCTGGTCGTCCTTGCCGCCCGACGCGCGGAAGTTGGTCAGCGCCTTGGTCTTCATCGGGTTGACCTCGAGGTCGTCCGGCTTTGCGTTCTCGCCGACGATCATGCCCTCATAGAGAGCCTCGCCGTGGCCCACGAACAGGATGCCGCGCTCTTCTAGCGGACCCAGTGCGTAGTTGTTCGCCTCGCCCGAACCGTTCGAGATCAGCACGCCGTTCTTGCGGCCCTCGATCGCGCCCTTGTGCGGACCGTACTTCTCGAACAGCCGGTTCATGATCCCCGTGCCGCGCGTGTCGGACAGGAATTCGCCATGATAGCCGATCATCCCGCGCGACGGCGCCGAGAAGGTGATGCGGGTCTTGCCGCCGGTCGACGGACGCATGTCGGTCAGCTCGGCCTTACGCGTGTTCATCTTCTCGACGACGGTACCCGAATGCTCCTCGTCGACGTCGATGATGACGGTCTCGTACGGCTCGGTCTTCTTGCCGTTCTCGTCCTCGCCGAACAGCACGCGCGGACGCGAAATGCCCAGCTCGAAGCCCTCGCGGCGCATCGTCTCGATCAGCACGCCCAGCTGAAGCTCGCCGCGGCCGGCGACTTCGAAGCTGTCCTTGTCGGCCGCCTCGGTCACCTTCACGGCGACGTTCGACTCGGCTTCGCGGAACAGGCGCTCGCGGATCATGCGGCTCGTCACCTTGCTGCCTTCGCGGCCCGCCATCGGCGAATCGTTCACGGCAAAACGCATCGACAGCGTGGGAGGATCGATCGGCTGCGCGTGCAGCGGCTCGGTCACCGTGATGTCGGCGATCGTGTCGGCAACCGTGGCGACCGAGAGACCTGCGAGCGAGATGATGTCGCCGGCCTTGGCTTCGTCGACGGGAACGCGCTCGAGACCACGGAACGACATGATCTTGGACGCACGACCGGTCTCGATGATCTTGCCGTCGTTATCGAGCGCGTGGATCGCCTGGTTGGTCTTCACGGTACCCGAATTGACGCGACCCGTGAGGACGCGGCCGAGGAACGGATCGCGGTCGAGCAGCGTGACGAGGAAGGTGAACGGCACGCCGGCGACTTCCACGGCGGGCGGCGGCACGTGCTTCACGATCGTCTCGAACATCGGGATCAGCGTGCCTTCGCGCGCGTCCATGTCGGTCGAGGCATAGCCGTTGCGACCCGATGCGTAGAGCACGGGGAAGTCGAGCTGGTCGTCATTCGCGTCGAGCGACACGAACAGGTCGAACACTTCGTCGAGCACTTCCTGGATGCGCGCGTCGTTGCGATCGACCTTGTTGACGACGACGATCGGCTTCAGGCCGAGTGCCAGCGCCTTGCCGGTGACGAACTTGGTCTGCGGCATCGCGCCTTCCGACGAATCGACCAGCAGGACGACGCCGTCGACCATCGACAGGATGCGCTCGACTTCGCCGCCGAAATCGGCGTGCCCGGGCGTGTCGACGATGTTGATGCGGATGCTCTCGGACTCGCCGGGAGGGGTCCAGTCGACCGAGGTCGGCTTGGCGAGAATGGTGATGCCACGCTCTTTTTCGAGGTCGTTCGAATCCATTGCGCGCTCTTCGACGCGCTGGTTGTCGCGGAAGGTGCCGGACTGGCGGAAGAGCTGGTCGACCAGCGTCGTCTTGCCGTGATCGACGTGCGCAATGATCGCCACGTTGCGGAGGCTCATGAATGTATTCTCTTGATCGAGGAACGGGGTTGGCGCGCGCCATAGCGTAATTGTTGCGCCGCGGGAAGATGCAGCGGCATTTCGTCGCCTTTAGAGGGAACCTCCGCGGCGCTTGTATGTTCCGGCGGCGAGAATAGCACGGGGATCGCGGACCGCCAGCATTGCCCTCAGCGCGGCGTGCTTGTCGGGTGCGGCGGCGTAGTAACGCTGCCAGATCCTCAGCCCCATCCAATAGCCAAGTTCGGGCGGCCAGCCGGCGGGCGGCGTGGAGTAGTTGCCGATCCAGCGCGCATAGGCCTTGGCTTCGGGCGAGCCTTCCTCGGGGTCGTCCTTGTCGGTGAGCTTGCGGGTGAGCGCGATGTCGGCCTGCATCTGGCGCCAGAGTTCGGCCTCGCGCGACGTGGCCCAGGCGGCGCGGGCGGCGTCGGGCTCCTCGCCGGTGACGAGTTGTGCGATGAAGTCCGCCGCGCCCTCGACGAGGATCGCGGTGAGCAGCGGGTCGCGGGCGAGCGTCATGCCGGCGTCCTGCTGGAAGGAATGCACCGTCTCGTGTGCGAAGAAATGGCGGAGCGTCTGGCGGAGTTTCTCGGGCGTCGGCGACATGCGGCAGAGGACTTCGAGGCCGAGCACCTGCGCGCCAGGCTTGGCGGTGCCGCCCGAGGTGTTGGCGCCGAAGACTATATAGACTTGCGGGAGCTTCACGTCGGGGAGTGCGCCGTGGAGGCCGAGATAGATCGAGCGGAGATCGGCGGTCGCGGCCTTGGCGGCGGGGAGGCAGGTCTTGATCGCCTGTGCATACCGCGTCGGGTTGGCGGCGATGGCGCGCGCGAGCGTGTCCGCGTCGACGATCCGGCCGGGGGTGAAGACGCCGATCCCGAAACTGCCCTTGTCGAGATAGTCGCGTTTGAGTTGCGCGGCGGTGGGCTTGCCCTTGGTTTTAGCGAACAGGGTTGCGAAGCGGTCGGCGTCTTCGGTGTGAATCGTGGCGGTTAGCGGGTCGGCTGGCGGGGGGCGATTCGCGGCGGCCGCGGGGAGGAGGGCGAGCGCGAGGATCAGCGGGCGGAGCATGATCCGCAGCGTATCGTGTGTTTTGGTTGCCGCCAGTCTCATTCGGCAGGTGATGTGCCCCACACCAGCCCAAAGCCGTTCCCCCGCGAAAGCGGGGGTCCAGGGTCACGAGCGGTGTCCTCCCTGGCTCCTGGGCCCCCGCGTTCGCGGGGGAACAAGAAGGAGTCGTTCGCCCTCCACTCTATCCACCCCGGCGGAGGCCGGGGCCCAATTGGGAAGGTGGTAATAACGACGTGCCGCCATCCGTTAGCAGCGTCCCCCAATTGGGCCCCGGCCTTCGCCGGGGTGGTGGCGTTCCTCGAACTCAGAATCCCTCCAGCACGATCTTCCCCTTGACCGTGTGGCTCTCGATCCGCTCATGCGCCTTCCGCAAATTCGCAGCGTCGATTCGCCCGAAATTCTCCGCGAGCGTCGTCCGGATCGTCCCCGCATCCACCAATCGCGCGACCTCGTCGAGCAACACCCCCTGCTCGCCCATGTCCGCCGTCTGGAACAGCGAGCGCGTGTACATCAGCTCCCAGTGCACCGAGATCGACTTCTGCTTGAGCGGCACGATGTCGAGCGTCTTCGGATCGTCGATCAACGCCAGCCGGCCCTGCGGCGCGAGCAGTTCGCCGATCTCGGCGATGTGCTCGTCGGTATGCGTCGTCGAGAACACGAACCCCGGTGCGCCGATCCCCAGCGCCTCGACCTGCGCAGCGAGCGGCTTGCGGTGGTCGATCACGTGATGCGCGCCGAGATCCTCGACCCAGCCGCGCGTCTCGTCGCGTGAGGCGGTGGCGATCACGGTCAGGTCGGTGAGCTGCCGCGCGAGCTGGATCGTGATTGAGCCGACCCCGCCTGCCCCGCCGATGATCAGGATCGCGTTCGCCGCGCCGGGGACGTGTTTGCGCACGTCGAGCCGGTCGAACAGCGTCTCCCACGCGGTGACCGAGGTCAGCGGCAGCGCCGCCGCCTGCGCCCAATCGAGCGAGGCCGGCTTGTGGCCGACGATGCGCTCATCGACGAGATGATATTCGGAATTAGTACCGGGTCGGTCGATCGCGCCCGCGTAGAACACGTCGTCGCCGACCTTGAACCCGGTCACGTCTGGACCGACCGCGACGACGACGCCCGATGCGTCCCAGCCGAGCACCTGCGGCTTGCCGTCCGGATCTTCGCGACGCTGGCGGATCTTGGTGTCGACCGGGTTGACCGAAACCGCCGTCACCTCGACCAGCAGGTCGCGGCCAATAGCCTCGGGCTTGGGGAGATCAAGATCGACGAGCGACTGCGGATCGTTGATCGGGAGCGACTTGGTATAGCCGATGGCGCGCATGCTGGAACTCCTGTGATGTCGCCGACAAGCTGTCCACGCGCGCGCCCGGTTTCAAGGAGAGCGGTTGGCAAGCCTGAGTGTATTATCTATATACGCCACTTGAACGCGGGGCGGGTTGCAGCCACGATGCCCCACCGAACGGAGACACGAGTATGGCGACGACCCCGAACACGCTGACGGAAGAGCCGGGCCTGGTGCTGACCCCGCCCGATCCGGTGCCCACGGTCGCGGCCGCGAAGGCGTCCGGGCTGGTGCCCGTCGATGCCGGGGTAAAGTCGCAGCTCGAGGAGCGCGTGTCCGGCTTCGTCACCGATCTCGTCGCGCAGGACGTCAATTCGCCCGAATTCGGCAAGCGGGTCGACGCCATCACCGCGATGGGCGCGAAGGAAATCCGCGACGCCGCCGGCCAGTCGAACCGTTTCCTCGATCGCCCGGTCAAGGCGATGGATCAGGAGACCGGCGTCGGCAAGGATCTCGCCGAGCTGCGCCGCGTCGTCGAGGATCTCGATCCGGGCAAGAAGGGCAACCTCACCGCGCCGCAGAAGCTGTTCGGGATCATCCCGTTCGGTGGCAAGATGCGCAACTATTTCGACGGCTACAAATCGTCGCAGACGCACATCGCGCAGATCCTGAAGAGTCTCGGCTCGGGCAAGGACGAGCTGCTGATGGACAATGCCGCGATCGATACCGAGCGCGCGAATTTGTGGGCGGCGATGGGGCGGCTCGAGCAGATGATCCATCTGTCGAAGACGATGGACGCCAAGCTGGAGGACGTCGCGAACGATCTCGACCACACCGATCCCGCCAAGGCAAAGGCGATCCGCGAGACCGCGTTGTTCTACACGCGCCAGCGCACGCAGGATCTGCTGACTCAGATGGCGGTGACCGTGCAGGGCTATCTCGCGCTCGACCTGGTCAAGAAGAACAATGTCGAGCTGGTGAAGGGCGTCGATCGCGCTTCGACCACGACCGTCTCGGCGCTGCGCACCGCGGTGACGGTGGCGCAGGCGCTGACCAACCAGAAGCTGGTGCTGGAGCAGATCACCGCGCTCAACACGACCACCGCGAACATCATCGATTCGACCGGCAAGCTGCTGAAGTCGCAGACCGCGCAGATCCACGAACAGGCGGCGTCGGCGACGATCCCGCTGGAGACGCTCCAACGCGCGTTCCAGAACATCTACGACACGATGGATGCGATCGACGTGTTCAAGCTGAAGGCGCTCGATTCGATGAAGGTCACCGTCGGCGCGCTGTCGAACGAGGTCGACAAGTCCCGTGGGTATATCGCGCGTGCTGAGGGTGCGACGCAGGGGCAGTTGGGCGGACCGTCGCCTAGCCCGTTCAAGCTGGAGGCGATGTAACCCTCGTGAGCGAAGTCGACGACGCCATCGCCAGCGCCCGCGCCTCCTGGTCGCGCATTTCCGACGACCGGACGGGCACCGTCATCGCACGCTCGCCATCGCGAGGGCGGGCGCGGCAGACGCAGGCGATCGGCAAGCGGCTGACCCGGATCGCGGTCGCCGACGTGTCGATCCTGATCGCGGCGATGGTGATCGGCTGGATCGTCCCGCTCGGGATCGGCGGCGCGATGCTGATGATGGCGCTGCTGGTCGCCGCCACGGTGTTGTTCGCGGTCTGGCCGGCGGAACGCGCGCCCACGCCCGAGCGCCTCGCGGCGGTCGATATCCGTGCCCTCCCCGCACAGACCGAACGCTGGCTGGAAGCGCAACGCCCCGCCCTCCCCGCGCCCGCAATGACTTTGGTCGACCGGATCGGCCTGCGCCTCGAAACGCTGACGCCGCAGCTCGCGACGCTGGATGCAAACACGCAGGAAGCCGTCGACGTGCGAAAGCTGATCGGCGAACAACTCCCCGCCTTCGTCAAGGATTACGAGAAGGTCCCGACGTCACTGCGCACCACGCCACGCAACGGCCGCTCGCCCGACGCCGAACTTGTCGATGGGCTAAAGCTAATCGAGCAGGAAATCGGCGAGATGACCGCGCGCCTCGCACAGAGCGACCTCGACAATCTCTCGACCCGCGGTCGCTTCCTGGAGATGAAGTACAAGGACTAAGGGGGTGAAGCGTACCCGGCTCAGCGTCTGCCGCAGAAAGGCGCGCTTCGTCTCCGAAGCCGACGCGCTCGTCGTGGCGCAGACCGGACGCGTACCGCTGAGGGCCTATCGCTGCGATCGGTGTGCGCATTTTCACCTGACCAGCCGAACCAAAGGCAAACGCATCCTTTCAGGACATCGGTAGCTAATCGTCCAGACCTAGACAGTCAGACATACAATCCAGGTTCCGGAAAGCCATTCCTTTAAGTATGAACAGTTCCGTGAGTTAGCCTTCAGCTCTTTCAATGACGATGCCGTGCTCGCTCTCCCAACGGATAATCATCGTCTCTTGCTCACGTATCAGCGTCTTGAAGGCGTTATAAACGTTGTGCGCATAGCCGATCTGCACATGCAAAAATTGCCGAATATCTTTGAGACTGAGTGGTTCGCCGTCGCCAATCGCGTAGCTTGCCCGTTTAGTGGTCGGATTGACATGGCGGGTAGCTCCGCCCGTGAAGCCAAGACCCACGTGCGCTGGAAAGCGATGGTGATATCTATTACGAAAATTGCCCGTCGCGGCTTTGTAGTCGTCCTGCGTCGCAAGCAGGTTAAGCTCTGAAATCAGTTTCGGAGTGGCACCCCAATTCGAACCGTAATGCTCGAGATTATTCGCCTTAATGCTATGATCAGCAGGGAGATCGTCGTTCCAAACAGCATGGTCCAAGGCCCGATTGGCCTGATGCATTAGATGCGCGGAAGCAAATATTACGCGTTCGCGAATCACTGCCGGAAGGTTTAGCGCTAGCGTTGCGATCGGCTCGATGAATTCGAACAGGACATTATTAAAGGCGTCTTCGTCAAGGTTGACGACTACCTTCTCCCACCCGCCGAAGCGCTGCTCCTTATTGATAAGCTGATTGATCGTGTTCGCGATTTCACGCGAAAACTCATCGAACATTTCCCGATAAGCGAGCCAAGTGCCAGACAGTTCGCTCGGCAGATGGCCCCATCTATAATCCGCATGGGGAGCGGCGAGGTCGATCGTATCAAACACCTCCAGATAGGCAAGGTAATGGTCGGCGAGAGCGCGCAGTTGATCTCTCATGGCTTGGTCACAATTTTCGGGAGGAAAGTAGGTAAGCGACTGACGGATCAGCTACGCATAAGATTAGCGTGCATCAGAGAGAGAATCTGAGCGGTTTTCTAACACCCGAGACCATTGAGAACAGAATCAATCCCTAAACGAGAACGGGAGTCCTTATATAAAGTCCAACCATCGTTTCGTGCCTGAAAGCCGCCCGTCTGCTTTCCACCCATCATTGCCGTCAAACCAGCACGGAGCGTGCCCGGTCAGCCAACCGCTCGACCGCCGCCGCGTGAATACCTGGAGTGCACGCCAGCACGCCGAACGCCTGCGGGCGCGGCTTGTTGAAGACCAGCGCCGCGCCGAGCGCATCGCTCACCGTCGCACCCGCTTCGCTTGCGACGAGGATCGCGGCGGCGATGTCCCATTCGTTGCCCCAGCGGAGCGTGGCAACGAGGTCGGCTTCGTCGGCGGCTACCATGGCGATGCGTAGGGCGATCGAGTTGGGTTTGTGGACCATGACGAGGTCGCGGTCGGCTTTGGGGAGGGCGTCTACGGGCGTGCGACTGCCGGAGAAGTCGGTGCGGTTGCCGGCCTTTAGCGGTACGCCGTTGCGCGTCGCGCCCTGCCCTGCGACCGCGTGCCAGCGTTCATCGCGGGACGGGGCTTCGAGGATGCCGATTACCGGCTTGCCGCGGTCGACCAAGGCGACCGAGACGCACCAGCCGGGACGGGCGCGGATATAGTCGCGGGTGCCGTCGATCGGGTCGACTACCCAGAGCAGGTCATGGGCTAGGCGATCGGCGTTGTCGGCGGTTTCCTCGGAGAGCCAGCCGGCCTCGGGGAGCAAAGTCGACAGCCGCGCCTTGAGCATGCGGTCGATCGCGATGTCGAGTTCACAGACCGGGCTGCCGGGGGTCTTTTCCCAACGTTGAAAGTCGGTGCCAAAGCGGTCGAGCGCCATCGCACCAGCCTCCGCGGCAATCTTAGCTACCGCATCCGCCATTGCGCGCAGCCATGCCGGCGACCGTTCCGGAGATCGCCCAGAACTGGGCCGCCGCTCAGCCACTCGCCACCGTCATGCCCTCCACGCGGAGAGTCGGCACGTTGACGCCGTAGCGGAATTCGAGGTCGTTGGCGGGGGTCATTGCGAGGAACATATCCTTGACGTTGCCGGCGATCGTGAACTCGGCGACCGGCGTGGTGATCTGGCCGTTCTCGATGCGGAAACCCGATGCGCCACGGCTGTAATCGCCGGTCACGCCGTTCGCCCCGCCGCCCATCAGTTCGGTGACGTAGACGCCCGACTCGATGTCGGCGATGAGCGTTTCAAGCGGCACATGGCCGGGCTCCATGAAGACGTTGCTGGTCGAAACGCCGGGGCCGCCGCCGACTCCGCGGGCGGCGTGGCCGGTCGGTTCGAGGCCGAGCTGGCGCGCCGAGGCGGAGTCGAGCAGCCAGCGTTCGAGCATGCCGTCCTCGATGATGTCGCTCGGCGAGACGGGCAGGCCCTCGCCGTCGAACGGGCGCGAGCGAAGGCCGTGCGGGCGGTGCGGATCGTCGCGGATGGTGATGCCGTGCGCGAAAACCTGGCTGCCGAGCGAATCGAGCAGGAAGCTGGTCTTTCGCGTGATCGCCTGGCCTGAGATCGCGCCGAGCATGTGGCCGACCAGCGATCCGCCAACGCGGCGGTCGTAGACGATCGTAGTGGCGCCGCTGACGAGACGGCCGGGGTTGAGCCGCGCGACCGCCTGTTCGCCGGCGCGGCGGCCGATCGCTTCGGGCGCTTCGAGATGCGCGCGGAGGCGGGCGCTGCTGTGCGCGTAGTCACGCTGCATGTTGCCGCCTTCGCCTGCGAGCACGCTGGCCGACACGCCGTAGCCGGTTGCGGCATAGGCGCCGGCGAACCCGTGGCTGGTGGCCAAAGCCCAGACGCTGCGCGAGGCGCTGGCGCCGCCGCCTTCGCTGTTCGAGACACCGGGGACGGCGCGGGCGGCGTCTTCGGCCTCAAGCGCGGCGTCGCGGAGTTGCTCGGGGCTGGCTTCGCCGCCGTCGTCGAGGCCTAGCATTGGGGTAATGCCGTGCAGGAGGCGATCGGCGGGGGCCAGGCCTGCCCACGGGTCCTCGGGGGCTTCGCGCGCCATCGCCACCGCGCGTTCGACCAGCGCATCCATCGCGGCGGTCGATAGGTCGGAGGTGGAGACGCTCGCGGAACGCTGGCCGACGAATACGCGCAGGCCCAGATCCTCGCTCTCGGAGCGGCCGATATCCTCCAGCTTGCCGAGGCGGATCGACACGTCGAGCGCTGCGTCGGCGGCGAAGACCGCGTCGGCGGCGTCGGCACCCGCCGCCCTCGCGCGCTGGACGATGTCGTGGGCGCGGTCGCGGGCTTGGTCTGGGGTCAGCATATCAGCGACTTAAGGATGCAGGCTCGTGCCGACAACCACGCAGGCGAGGAACATCAGCAGTCCGGCGAAACGGTTCGACCGGAAGCGGGCAAGTGCGGCGGTGCCTGCGCCCTCGTGCGTGTCGGGTTTGAGGGTGACGACTTGCCATGCGAGGTGGAGCGCGACGGGGACGAGCGCGGCGATCGCGAGCGGGTCGGGGCGCACTTGCCAGAAGGCTGCGGCCCATAACGCGACGGCGGCGACGTAGAAGATGCCGACGCCGGCCTTCACGTGCGCGCCCATGCGGAGCGCGGAGGAGCGGATGCCGATCATCGCGTCGTCCTCGCGGTCCTGCAGCGCGTAGATCGTGTCGTAGCCGATCACCCACGCGATCGAACCGGCGTAGAGCAGCCACATCGGCGTATCGAGCGCGCCGGCGATGTCGCTCCAGCCGACCAGCAGGGCCCAGGAGAAGACGATGCCGAGCCACGCCTGCGGCCACCAGGTGATGCGCTTCATGAACGGGTAGGCGGCGACGGGCGCGAGGCTGGCGAGTGCGACGATCGCGGCGAAGAAGGTGAGTTGCAGGAGGACGGCGAACCCGATCAGGCAAAGCGCGACGAGCCACGCCCAGGCGAGCTTGATCGAGACGAGCCCGCTCGGGATCGGCCGAGCGCGGGTGCGCGCGACCTGCGCGTCGAGGTCGCGGTCGACGATGTCGTTGAAGACGCACCCCGCGCCGCGCATCGCGATGCTCCCGAGGAGGAGCCATAGGATCAGATCCCAACGCTCGACTGCGCCACCAGCGAGGGCGACGCCCCAGGCGCCGGGCCAGAACAGCAGCCACCAGCCGATCGGCCTGTCGAACCGCGCTAGCAGCGCGAGGCCGCGGAGGGTTGGCGGGAGGCGGCCGACCAACCCTCGGTGTTCGCTGTCGGGGACGATTTCCGTGTGGCTCGGCTTGGTCTGCATCGCGGAGGCGTAGGAAGACGGGGTTTGGCGCGCAAGCCTTCACCGGCTAGGGTCGAGGCAGTGGCGCGTTCGGACCCTCTCGCATGATCGGCCTGTCGGTCGCGGTCGGCCGCTTCGTCGAAGCGCTGTTCTGGGGAATTTTCCGCGTCGCGGGCGCGGTCGCGGGGGTTTTGATCCTTGGCGTGGTGCTTGTGGTTATAGCGTCGGTGGTAGCCCGAAAGATGTGGGCGCGGCGGAAACGCTGAACGCCCCTTCCCGCAAAGGCGCGTCTCCAAATCCTCCCCGGCACGGGGAGGGGGACCGTTCGCCATCGGCGAAGGGTGGAGGGGGATCGCCGCGTGCGATACGCTGATAGAAGGTGCCAGACGCAGGCGCTTCTCTCCTGGAAGCCCCCCTCCACCAGCGGCGCTGGTCCCCCTCCCCGTGCCGGGGAGGATCTGCTAGGATGTCCTAATGCCCGCAACCCCAGCTTGGCCGCCGCAATCCACGCCGCGCCTCTTCGTCGATACGCCGCTCGCGGCCGGTCCGCTTTACGTAGATGGGGCAGCGGCGCATTATCTCGCAGGCGTAATGCGGATGAAAGTGGGTGATCCGGTCAAGCTGTTCGACGATCGGACCGGGGAATGGCTCGGGGTGGCGTCGAGCGTCGGGAAGCGCGATCTGGTGCTCGACGTCACCGAATTGCTGCGGCCGCGCGAGGACGTGCCCGATCTTTGGCTGTGCGCCGCGCCGCTCAAGAAGGGGCGGGTCGACTGGATGGCGGAGAAAGCGTGCGAGCTCGGCGTCGCGCGGCTAGTGCCGGTGGTCACGCGGCGGACGATCGTCGACAAGCCCAATACCGATCGCCTGCGGACGCAGATGATCGAGGCGGCCGAGCAATGCGGGCGTACCGCGCTGCCCGAGGTGGCCGAACCGGTGAAGCTCGCCGCGTTACTGCGCGACTGGCCTGGGAACCGCGCACTGTTCTTTGCCGACGAGACCGGCGGCGTGCCGGCGCTGGAGCCGATGCGGTCGCGACCCGGTCCGGCGGCGATCCTCATCGGGCCCGAAGGCGGCTTCGATACCGACGAACGCGAGGCGATTCGCGCGCATCCGAACGCGGTCGGGATCGGGCTGGGGCCGCGGATCCTTCGCGCTGAAACCGCGGCGGGCGCGGCCGTTGCCTTGTGGATGGCGGCGGCGGGCGATTGGCGCGGCGAATGAACGGTGCGACATTGCTACCGATTGGTCCGGATACCCTCTAGCACCCTCGTTCATCGGCGCGTAAGGCGCGGCGATGACGACGATTCCCGCTCCGAAAAAGACCAGCCCGACGATCGAGTCGCGCGACCAGTTGATCGCCAGCTTCGCGGGCGGCGAAAAGCCGAAGGATGCGTGGCGGATCGGCACCGAGCACGAGAAGTTCGTCTATGCGAACGGCGATCACCACGCGCCGTCCTATGACGAGCCAAGCGGCATCCGCGCGCTGCTCGGCGAGCTGGAGCAATATGGCTGGAAGCCGGTCATGGAGTGCGGCCCCGACGGCGCCGAAAACGCGATCGCCATGTCGGGTCCCGACGGCAGCATCAGCCTGGAACCCGCGGGCCAGTTCGAGCTCTCGGGCGCGCCGCTCGATTCGCTGCACGAGACCTGCGCGGAGACCGGGCGCCATCTGGAACAGGTGAAGGCGGCGGGCGAGAAACTCGGCATCGGCTTCCTCGGGCTCGGCATGTGGCCGGACAAGACGCGCGCCGAACTGCCGACGATGCCCAAGGGGCGTTATGCGATCATGCTGCGGCACATGCCGCGGGTCGGCAGCATGGGCCTCGACATGATGCTGCGGACCTGCACGATCCAGGTGAACCTGGATTACGCGTCCGAGGCGGACATGGTGAAGAAATTCCGCGTGGGGTTGGCGCTCCAGCCGCTCGCTACCGCGCTGTTCGCGAACTCGCCGTTTACCGAGGGCAAGCCCAACGGGATGCTGTCGTATCGCAGCCATATCTGGTCGGACACCGATCCGCATCGCACCGGCATGCTGCCGTTCGTGTTCGAGGACGGCTTCGGGTATGAGCGCTACGCCGAGTACGCGCTCGATGTGCCGATGTACTTCGTCTACCGCAAGGGCAAGTATATCGATGCCGCTGGGCTGTCGTTCCGCGACTTCCTCAAGGGCGAATTGTCGGTGCTGCCGGGCGAGAAGCCGACGCTCGACGACTGGACCGATCACCTGTCGACAGCGTTTCCGGAGGTCCGGCTGAAGACGTTCCTCGAGATGCGCGGTGCCGATGGCGGGCCGTGGAACCGGATCTGTGCGCTGCCGGCCCTTTGGGTCGGGTTGCTGTACGATCAGGGTGCGCTCGATGCGGCGTGGGATCTCGTCAAGGACTGGACGATCGATGAGCGCCAGGCGTTGCGCGATGCGGTGCCGAAGCTCGCGCTGAACGCGCCGATCGCGGGCGGCGGCAAGCTGCGCGATATCGCCGGCGAAGTGCTCGATATCGCGGGCGCGGGGCTGTCGGCACGGGCACGATTCAATCGGGCTGGCGACAACGAGACCGGGTTCCTCGATCCACTGCGGGAGATCGTTCGGAGCGGCAAGGTGCCGGCGGAAGTGCTGCTCGATCGCTATCACGGCGCCTGGAATGGCGACGTGTCGAAGGTCTACGACGAAGCCAGTTTCTGACTGCTCCCCTCCCGTTTACGGGGAGGGGTCGGGGGAGGGCTTGGCCGCGAGCGATCCGGTCCACGGCATAGGTCAGCCCCTCCCCTACCCCCCCCGCAAGCGGGAGGGAAATCAGCCGCGCAGCTTCGCAAACAGCCGCGGCACTAGGCCGTTGCGTGTCATCCAGTCGAAATAGGCGCGATAGTCCGGATCGAGCTTCAGATGGCGCTCCTCCGTCTTCGCGCGCCAGTAATACACCCCGCTGACAGCTGCCATCAGCAGCGTCGCACGGGCCGCGTCGACCACGCTGCCGAGCGTCAGCACGGGGATCGTGGAGATCCACCAGAACAGGTTCTTCGACAGATACGCCGGGTGCCGCGACACCGCATAGGGTCCATGCGTCAGGATTCCCCGATTGGTGAGGTTCGAAAAACGGAAGCCGAACGCCATCGTCGCCCAGGCATAGATCGCCGTCAGTCCGACCAGTACGGCGCCGATCAGCGCTAGCAGGATCGGATGCCCCTGAAACCAGTATGCCCAGTCCGACGTGCCGGGATGATAATCGAGCGGCCCGCCGGGCGTCATCAGGATGAACGGCGGATAGCACATCAGCGCGGGCGTCCATGCCGCCGCGAATGGGTTGGCGCTGCGGATGTGCGAATCGAGCGGGCGGAACGTCAGCAGATACCCGACCGTCGCGAACGCCACGTCGATCAGAAACATCAGCGTGACCAGCCAACTCGCCAACGCGACCGGATCGCGGAGAACCGCGGCGATGTCACCGCGGACGAAATCGCCAAACCCGGGCGGCACGATCGCCAGCATGAACGCGAGAAAGAACGTCTTCACGCCCCAGGCGCGCGCATGGCCGTAGATTGCCTCGGGCTCGACACCCACCTGCCCCGTCAGCCACGCCCCGAGATGCCAGGCGCCGTCGCGCGGCTCGACCAGATAGCAGTCGATCCACAGGACATAGGGGATCGATACGACGAACAGGATCGGTGCGGCATTGGTGAAACACCACATCGCGAACGCGAAATTGCCCTGCCAGTAAAAGCGGCCCGCTCCGTAGATCACTGCGATCACCGCCCAGGTCGCCCATAAGCCGGCTAACTTGGTAAGGCTTAGATCGAGGGTCTCGCGCCAGGGCTTCGCGGCAGACCAGTCGATACCGGTGCTTGGGCTCAAATGGACCTTGTCGACGAACAGCGACCAGGCGATCATCGGCATGCCGCACGCGGCGACGTTGATCAGTGCTGCATATGGTCCATCCATGCCGAACCGGCGCGCGATGCCGATCCAGACGAGTACGCCGACCAGTCCCGCCACGCCTGCACCGTGGCTGACCGCCGATTTCGGTCGAGGATCGGTTCTGGCAAGCAAGGCAATCGCTGGGTCATGATCCATGCCTGCGCCCTAGCGCATAATGGTAATGAAGGCATGAAGCATGGTCGAATGGGCACACAGGAACGCTTGCGCCGGGCGCGCGGCGACGCTAGTCGGATACTCGCTCGGACGCGTAGGGCGGGTATAGTACAATGGTAGTACAGCAGCCTTCCAAGCTGAATACACGGGTTCGATTCCCGTTACCCGCTCCAACTTAGCTGTCATCGTTCCTCGTACGGAACGCGTGTTGACCAGCCGCTACCTTCATTCCGCGATGAACTGACCCAACAGGCTGGCCATGTGCCGTCGGCCGAGCATCGTCAGTCGAACGTGCGACCGCCGTCCATCGCGTTCGTCCCGCGTCCGTTCGACCAGGTCGGCGTCCTGCAACATCGTCAGATAGCGCAACGCCGTCGCGGAGGGCGCGCGGGCGCCGATGCAGACGGCCGAGACGCTCAGCTGGCGATGTTCGTAATCGGATATGAAAAGATCGAGCAGGATATCCCATGCCGGTTCCGAAAACAGCGCTTCGCCCAGCAGCTCGTCGCGAACCTTTCTCACCCCGTAAAGACGCTTGGCAACCTCGACCAACGCCGGCGAGATCACATGTGCCGCCGGATCGCCGGCAGGCACATTCAGAACGGGCAGAAAGGCCACGCGTTTGGCGGCCGTGATCGACACCGCAGCAGTTGCGTAAGTCATAAACGTCTTCCGAATACGCTTCAGCGGAGGGTCGGGTCCTGGCGACTCCAGTCGAGATCCCAGCCACGGGCCTGGATCCTGCGCGAGTGCCTGACTGTCCCGATCACGAGAAGCAGGACGATGGGATAGCTCCAGGCAGCCGAGAGGACGGCATAGACGAGCCGGATGACGTCAGGACTGATCGCTCTGGCCAGATGGGCCCCCGTTCCCAACGCGTGGAGCGCGGTAGCCCAGGCTGGCCAGAACCGATCGGCCTTCAGCGTGATCGCGACCATCGCCGCCAGCAAGGTGAGGTCGACGATCAGCACGCCCGCTTCCAGTCCCGCGAACAGGACCGGAATATTCCGCTGAACGAGGCCGGTGAAAACGGCCGCGAGCAGCAATGCCAGTCCCGTCAATCGTTCCGGCGCGCCACCCCGAAGGAGGGCGTAGCCAGACGCGGCAACCTGTATCGTGTAGAACAGCCAGACACGGTCCAACTCTTACCTCCAAAGCAGAACCGAAACCGGCCGTTCAGGCCACCGCTGCCAGGCGAACCGGGCCGTCGGCTCGAAGCGCGCCTTCGTTCGGCGGACATTCTGCCGTATCACCGTACCCGTAGAACTGGCCGAGCCCGATCTCCGCGCGAACAGCAACCAGCGCGCGATGCGCTTCGACGAAGCGTTGGCGTGCATTGATCATGTCGAGCGAGGCCTGCGATATCATCTGCAGCGCCATCACGCCGGTACCGACCGGCAGATTGGCGGCAACGCGCTGTTGCAGCAGCGTTGATACGCAGGACGCCGCGAGCATGGCTGCATGATCGACCGCGGCCTCGGCCTTCAGAAAATCGACCGTGACCTTGTCGGTCGCGTCCCGTCGCTGTTTCAACATCGTCGTTCTCCCCGATGGCGCCGTCGTTGCGGCACCGTGTACGGGAGGATTGCGGTCTCGGTTCGATCGCAGCAGGCTGTTCAACGTCATCGCCATGTTCACCAGTGCCATCGACGTGACGGCAATCAGGCCCATCAGAGCAATCAGTCGAACCATCCTGTCGCCAACCGAAAACCGATTGCGCGCCACCCCCGTCGACCCGCCAGCTTCGGACATTCCGAAGAAGCGGCGAGCAAGCCCCCACGGCTCGATCTGAGCGCTGTCTGGGGTATCGGAGGGGGGGATGGGAACGTCGATTGGTTCGGATGGTAGCCGTTCGTATGTGGCCATGGGCTCATCGATCTGCAGTGTCTTGCGATCCGGCGCGGATCTGCCCGTCGCGCCGCGCTCATGCTCCTCCAGCCTTCGTGCTGCTTCGAAACGGGTACCGACGCCCAGGACCTGGATGGCACGCTCGATCCGCTTGTCGATTGCAGAGGGCGATACGCCGAAGACCGCGGCGATCTCCTTCGAATTATGATGCGTCAGCACTAGCCGCAGGCACGCGCGCTGGGCTTCGGTCAACTGATCGATACGTCCTGCGGTCATGCTCCAATGGTAGCGTGAACGCGCGGCGGTTGCACCTGTCACGTATATCGGGGCGGGGTTCCTTCGGCACGATCACGCAACACGTTGAAACGCGCAGAAACTCTTGGTCCTAAATGGGCAGTCTTCGCCGATCTCCTACCTGCAGTAAGCAATCGGCGAACGTCGAGCGCCTCAATCGCGGGCGAAAATCTCGTCGTGCGGGATGGTGAGGTCCAGCGAGGGCAGTGCGACGTCATGTGGCTGCGCGAACATATGGTCGCGCCACGTCGTCGGGCCGAGCCGTTGGACTACGCGGGTCAATTCATTTTCCGGGTCCGCGAAGACGATCGTGTCGACTGAGGCAAGTTCGCGATATTCAGCGAGCTTGCTGCCCTGGTCGATCTTCGCGGTCGAGCCGGACAGAACTTCGAAGATTACCGTCGGATCGCTGAATGCGCGTTGTTCCTCGCGTTCGCGCGTGGCGGGGTTGCCGCAGAAGACGCTGACGTCAGGGTAGCGTAGATCGGTATCGTTGACGCACACGCCCATGTCGGAATTATAGGCTCGGCAGCCGGTGCCGCGGAGCTTGGTACCGAGATACATCAGGATGTTACTCGCCACGCGTGAGTGCGCGGGGGTGCCGCCGGTCATCATGCGGATGACGCCGTCGACCAGCTCGAACTTGCGGTCCGTGCCAAAGTCGATCGCGAGGAACTCGTCGACCGTGATCTTCTTGTAGAGGGGATCATGCCGCATCGGTGTGTTTTACCACTTGTCCGCGGACAAAAAAAGGGCCGGGGATTGCTCCCCGGCCCTTTGCTTTGGTCGGTGTTTGGCTTGGAACCGAGCAGCGGCGAAGCCGCTGCTTTCGTCGGACGGGATCGGTGGCTTGCGCCGCCGACCCGCCGGCCGTCCTCGGGCAAGTCCGTAGCCAGAGTGGCTACGGCCGCCCTGCGGATCAGAAGTCCATGCCGCCCATGCCGCCCATGCCGCCGCCGCCCATAGGCATGGCAGGCTTGTCTTCGGCCATTTCGCTCACGGCCGCTTCGGTCGTGATCAGGAGGCCTGCGACCGATGCTGCGTTCTGCAGCGCGGTGCGGACGACCTTGGTGGGATCAATCACGCCGGCTTCCACCAGGTTCTCGTACGTGTCGGTCGCGGCGTTGAAGCCGATCGACGTGTCGTTGCCGTCGAGCAGCTTGCCCGAAACCACCGCACCGTCATGACCCGCGTTCTGCGCGATCTGGCGAACCAGAGCCGTCAGCGATTTCCGCACGATATCGATACCGCGGGTCTGGTCGTCGTTCGCACCCTCGAGGCCATCAAGCGCCTTGGTTGCATACAGCAGAGCCGTGCCGCCGCCGGGGACGATGCCTTCTTCGACGGCTGCGCGGGTTGCGTGCAGGGCGTCGTCGACGCGGTCCTTGCGCTCCTTGACCTCAACCTCGGACGAGCCACCGACCTTGATCACGGCAACGCCGCCAGCAAGCTTCGCGAGACGCTCCTGGAGCTTCTCCTTGTCGTAGTCGCTGGTCGTGTTCTCGATCTGCTGGCGGATCGCTTCGGTGCGGCCCTTGATCGTGTCGTGATCGCCGGCACCGTCGACGATGACGGTGTTGTCCTTGTCGATCGTGACGCGCTTGGCGGTGCCGAGCATGCCGAGCGTGACGGTCTCGAGCTTGATGCCGAGGTCTTCCGAGATCATCTCGCCCTTGGTCAGGATCGCGATGTCCTCGAGCATCGCCTTGCGACGATCGCCGAAGCCCGGTGCCTTGACCGCTGCGACCTTCAGGCCGCCGCGCAGCTTGTTGACGACGAGCGTGGCCAGAGCCTCACCCTCGATGTCTTCTGCGATGATCAGGAGCGGACGACCCGACTGGACGACGGCTTCCAGGATCGGGAGCATCGCCTGCAGGTTCGAGAGCTTCTTCTCGTGGATCAGGATGTAGGGATCCTGAAGCTCGACGGTCATCTTCTCGGGGTTGGTAATGAAGTACGGCGACAGATAGCCGCGGTCGAACTGCATGCCCTCGACGACGTCGAGCTCGAATTCGAGACCCTTCGCTTCCTCGACGGTGATCACGCCTTCCTTGCCGACCTTCTCCATGGCTTCGGCGATCTTCTCGCCGACTTCACGGTCGCCGTTGGCCGAGATGATGCCGACCTGCGCCACTTCCTTCGAACCCGAAACCGGCTTCGAACGCGCCTTGACGTCCTCGACGACCTTGATGACGGCGAGATCGATGCCGCGCTTCAGGTCCATCGGGTTCATGCCCGCTGCGACCGACTTCATGCCTTCGCGGACGATCGCCTGAGCGAGGACCGTCGCGGTGGTCGTGCCGTCACCGGCGATGTCGTTGGTCTTCGAGGCCACTTCGCGCAGCATCTGCGCACCCATGTTCTCGAACTTGTCCTTGAGCTCGATCTCCTTGGCGACGGTGACGCCGTCCTTGGTGATGCGCGGTGCGCCGAAGCTCTTGTCGATGACGACGTTGCGGCCCTTGGGGCCCAAGGTCACCTTGACTGCGTCGGCGAGGATGTCGACGCCGCGGAGGATGCGCTCACGCGCGTCACGACCGAATTTTACGTCTTTGGAAGCCATGCTAGCTGCCCTTTCGTATAAGTTGAAAAGTCACGATAAGGTTACACCAAGGTAACCCGGCAAAAGTCAGCCGACGATTCCAAGAATGTCGGATTCCTTCATGATGAGGAGGTCCTCACCATCAACCTTCACTTCGGTGCCCGACCATTTGCCGAACAGGATCTTGTCGCCGGTCTTGACGTCGAGCGGGGTGATCGTGCCGTTCTCGGCGCGGGTGCCGGTGCCGATGGCGACGACTTCGCCTTCCTGCGGCTTTTCCTTGGCGGTGTCGGGGATGATGATGCCGCCAGCCGTCTTCTCTTCGGCTTCGAGGCGCTTCACCAGCACGCGATCATGCAACGGACGAAAGTTCATGGGGTCCATGTCCTTTTGGATTGTGACAGATTTCTGGCACTCGAGGTTATCGAGTGCCAACGGTCGGCATATGTGCCTCGGGGTGCGGCATGTCAAAGGTTCCGCGGGCGAATTTTTTTCGGGCGGGCGTGGGTTTCGGGCACCTGCGCTCGTTTGCCCGAAACACCACCCCGGCGAAGGCCGGGGCCCAGGTGGCTAGGTCGGCGTAACGGAACGCACCGCTCCGTTGACGACGTTCCCCAACTGGGCCCGGCCTTCGCCGGGCTGGTGGAATTGGGATGCGTCGGGGCGCTTGCATTCGCAGGATAACAAGGCTGGGCGAACTCTCCCTTCTGCTCCCTTCCGCTTGCGGGAGGGGGATTGCGTGGTGATTGGGGTAGATGGGCGGGCTAGAACGCTTCCTGTGTTGGACGCGTAATACAGGGCATTTACCTGTGCGCCCCGTTGCTCTAGCTCTCATGCCATGACCGATACCGCTGCGCCGTCCTACGCCCCCTCCTATGTCGACCCTGCCCGCCCGCCGCGGCGGAAATGGCGGCTCGTCCGGGGCGTGTGGAAGTTCCTCGTGGCGATCAAGGATGCGCTCGTCCTGATCGCGATGTTGCTGTTCTTCGGGCTGATCTTCGCGGCGCTCAATGCGCGGCAGAGCACGACGGCGATCAAGGACGGGGCGCTGGTGCTCGACCTGAACGGCTCGATCGTCGAACAACCCGAGGAACAGGCCGCGTTCGCAGCACTGTCGGGGCAGAGCCGGACTCGGCAGTTTCGCCTGCGCGACGTGGTGCGCTCGATCGATACCGCGCGCACCGATGCGCGCGTGAAGGTGGTCGTGCTCGATCTCGACAGCTTCGGTGGTGCGTATCCGGCGGCGCTGGGCGAGGTCGGCGACGCGCTCGCGCGGGTGCGCGCTAGCGGCAAGCCGGTGCTGGCTTACGCGACCGCGTACACCGACGGCGGCTATCGCCTCGCGGCGAATGCGAGCGAGATCTGGGTCAACCCGCTGGGCGGCACGATCTTCATGGGGCCGGGCGGCAACCAGCTCTATTACAAGGGCCTGATCGACAAGCTCGGCGTCAACGCGCACGTGTACCGCGTCGGCCGGTACAAGTCGTTCGTCGAGCCCTACACGCGGGCGGACCAGAGCGAGGACGCGAAGGCGGCGAGCACCGCGCTGTACGGCACGTTGTTCGCGCAGTGGCGCGAGGCCGTCGCCAAGGCACGGCCCAAGGCGCAGATCGCGCAGTTCATGAGCGCGCCGGACAAGGTGATCCTCGCGGCGAACGGCAACATCGCCGAGGCAAACCTGCGCGCAGGCATCGTCGACAAGCTCGGCGATCGGACCAGCTTCGGGCGGCGCGTGGCGGAGATCGCGGGCAGCGACGCCAACAAGCCGGCGGGCAACTACACGGAGATCAAGTACGACGCGTGGGTGAAGGCCAACCCTCTCCCGACCGCGGGCGATTCGATCGGCGTGCTGACGATCGCCGGCGAGATTGTCGATGGCGAGAGCGGCCCCGGCAAGGCGGCGGGCAAGACGATCGAGAAGGCGGTGCTCGACGGCCTCGCCAAGAAGACGCTGAAGGCGCTGGTCGTGCGCGTCGACTCGCCGGGCGGATCGGTGATGGCGTCCGAGCAGATCCGGCTCGCGATCCTCGAAGCCAAGCGGCAGAAGCTTCCCGTCGTCGTGTCGATGGGCGGGCTGGCCGCGAGCGGCGGTTACTGGGTGTCGACGCCGGCGGACGTGATCTTCGCCGAGCCCGGCACGATCACCGGCTCGATCGGGATCTTCGGGGTCGTGCCGACGTTCGAGAACGCGCTCGCCAAGATCGGCGTGACCAGCGACGGGGTGAAGACCACGCCATTGTCGGGCCAGCCCGACATTACCGGCGGCACCACGCCGATGTTCGATGCGATCGCGCAGGCGGGGATCGAGAACGGCTATCGTCAGTTCGTCTCGCGCGTGGCCGCATCGCGCAAGATGACGCCGGCACGGGTCGACGAGATCGGCCAGGGCCGTGTCTGGGATGGCGGCACCGCGCGTCAGATCGGGCTGGTCGACCGGTTCGGCACGTTGCAGGACGCGATCGACGAGGCGGCCAAGCGTGCCAAACTCGATCCCGCCAAGGTGCATGCCGAGTATCTGGAGAAGAAGCCGGGCTTTCTCGCGACGATCGCGCAGGATTTCGGCAATGATGGCGACGATGATGCCGGTGGCGGCGATGCCTTCGCGCACGTCGCGGCGGATCGTCGCCAGATGCTTGCGCGTGCGGTCGGCGACATGAAGCGGCTGGCGACCTCTGGCTCGATCCAGGCACGCTGCCTGGAGTGTGGCGGGATGGGGCCGACGGCCGTGGGCATCGGCGATGCCAAGCTGCTCGACCTGCTGTTGGCGCGGATCGGGTTCTGATGACTATCCCCGCAACTGGCAACGGGGGCGGGATAGTGATCCGGGCGGCGGTGCCCGAGGATGCCGCGTCGATCGCGGCGATCTATGCACCGCACGTGCTGGTCGGGACGGTGTCGTTCGAGACCGAGGCGCCCGATGCGCGGCAGATGCGCGCGCGGATGGCAGCTTCGGATGGTCTGTATCCGTGGCTGGTCGCGACGATCGGGTCCGAGGGCGATGTGCTGGCGTTCGCCTATGCCTCGGCGTTCCACAAGCGCGAGGCGTACCGGTTCGCGTGCGAGACCACGGTATATGTCGCGGATGCGGCGCAGCGGCAGGGCGCGGGGCGGCTGTTGTACGAGGCGCTGATCGATACGCTGCGGGCTCAGGGGTTTACGCAGGCGATCGGGGCGATCGCGTTGCCGAACGATTCGTCGATCAAGCTGCATGAGGCGGTCGGGTTCCGACGCGCGGGGGTGTACCGCGAGGTGGGATACAAGAACGGGCAGTGGATTGATGTCGGGCATTGGCAGTGCGCGTTGAATGAACCTGCGATGCCGCCGGTGGAGCCGCGGCGGTTTGCGGATGTTGGGGTTGTGCGGGGGTAGAGCTTCCGCACCTCATTATAGAAGGCTCGCGCGAACACTCACACCACCCCGGCGAAGGCCGGGGTCCAATTGGTGTGGTTGTAGTAACGTAGCGCGGCCCGTCGTCAGCAACGTCCCCCAATTGGACCCCGGCCTTCGCCGGGGTGGGGGCGGTGTTGGGAGGTGCTTTCTCCAATGAGCAAAGATCAGGCCGACGAGTGGTAACTGTCGGTTCAAGCTCAACCGACCGCCCTCCCCTCCTTGTTCTCCCGCGAAGGCGGGAGCCCAGTCTGGGTCCCCGCCTTCGCGGGGACACAAGGTTATTGCGCGGCAAACTTTATGAGTTAGCGGCGGCCACCATATGCCGGCAGCGCCAGGTGAAAGCGGATCGCGGCCGCCCTCAGCGTAAACCCGGCACTTGCCGCGATGACCGCCGCCAACCCGAGCGGCACGCCCAGCAACACCAGCCCGACATAACTCGCCGCCGCCAGCGCCGCCGCGGTCACGTACAGTTCCGGACGCATCAGGATCGAGGGCTCCCCCGCCAGCACATCGCGGATGATGCCGCCGACGCACGCCGTCATCACCCCCATCAGCGCCGCGGGTACCGGCGGCACGCCATACCCCAAAGCCTTGGCTGCGCCGTACACCGCGTACGCCGCGAGCCCGACCGCGTCGAACCAGCCGAGCGCTTCGTCCTTCCACCAGCGCTCGGGCGTCACCCAGATCAACAGCGCCACCCCCAGGCACACGCTCGCCGCCCGCGCGTCATGCACCCAGAACACCGGCGCGCCGATCAACAGATCGCGCACCGTACCGCCGCCGACGCCTGTGATGAGCCCGAAGAACACGAGCGTCACGAACGTCTGCCCGCGCTTGGCAGCCGCCAGCGCACCCGACGCGGCGAACACGGCGAGCCCCGCCAGGTCGAACCACGGCGCGGCGACGGGGAGGATCTCGACGGGCAAGGGCACGGGCAACATCGCGGCGGCGTAACCGGCCTGCCATCCAGCGTAAAGCGGGACCACGGATGATGCCCGTCGGCTGTTGAGCGCAATGCCCCGATGGCGGTCCCGAAGATGAACGCCAGCATGAACGCGGTGTTGTTTTTGGTTCATGCAACTGCCGGTATAGTCCCCTCGTTATACCAGCAGATCAATTCACTAGGGAGTTACATGATGCGTAAGTTCGTTCTGGCCATGGGCCTCAGCGCAATGGTCCTGCCGACCGTCCTCGTTCCCGTGTCGGCCGCCGATGCGCGCGATCGTCGCGAATGGCGTGGTCGTGACGGCCGCGTCTATTGCAAGAAGAGCAACGGCACGACCGGTACGATCATCGGCGGCGTCGGTGGCGCACTGCTCGGCCGAACGGTCGACACCCGCGGCGACCGCACGGTCGGCACGCTGGGCGGCGCTGTTCTCGGTGGCCTCGCCGGTCGCGCGATCGACAAGGGCACGAGCAACAACAACCGTCGTTGCCGCTGATACTCATCGGCTAAATCAATGCCGCTATTTCCGTAGTTGCGCGTTGTGGAAGGGCGTCGTGGGAAACCGCGACGCCTTTTTTCTTGTCCGGTGAAGGATCAAAACGATGACCACACGCAGCGGTTCGGCGAAGTATGAAGGCCTTGGCAAGAGCGGCAAGGGTCATGTCTCGACTCAGTCGGGCGTGCTGTCCGACAGCCCCTACGGCTTCAACACGCGGTTCGAGAACGAGCCCGGCACCAACCCGGAGGAGCTGATCGCGGCCGCGCATGCATCGTGCTTCACGATGGCGCTGAGCTTCGCACTCGCCGGCAAGGGGTATGAGGCGGGGACGCTCGAGACGTCCGCCAAGGTGACGCTCGACAAGGATGGCGACGGGTTCAAGATCACCAAGTCGGCGCTGACGCTGAACGCGAAGGTCGACGGCATCTCGAAGGAAGAGTTCGAGGCGATCGCCGCGGACGCCAAGGCCAACTGCCCGGTGTCGAAGGTGCTCAACGCCGAGATCACCCTGGAGCACACCCTCGCCGCATAACGGCGGGTAGGTTTCGCAATCAGGAGGGCCCGGTGAAAACGCCGGGCCCTTCTTGCGTCAGATGATCCCGCCGCCGAGGCTGAGGCGGAGCGCGAAGATGATGATCAGCACGATGTTGAGGTTGCGGCCGCCGCTGCTCGATGACAGCGCGCCGACCGCGGCCCCGACGATGCCGATCGGGATGACGAGCCAGTTCATCCAGCCGAGCAACGGGATGAACGCGACGAGGCCAAGCACCAGGGTGACGAGGCCGATGAGGATCGAGACGATGTTCAGCATGGGGTGAACATGGCGAGTCGCGGGGGTTCGGGCAAGATCGGCGTCACACGCCCGACTGGGGACCTGCGGAAAACGCTTTCTTCACCGTCTTTCGCGCATAGGATGGTGGTGATGAGTTTTCCCCTGCGCCCCGCCCTGATCCTTTTGCCGCTTGCGCTGGCCGCGTGCGGACGGTCGTCGACCGACCAGCAGGATCTCAACAGCCTCGATGCCGAGCTGACCAACGGCGCGGTGCGCGATCCGGCGCTGACGTCGTCGTTGGGGGGGCAGATCATGGTCGATCCCCGGCTGGCACAGTCGTCCAACACCGACGCGGTGCGACCGCCGCCTCGGCCGGATAGTGGCGCGGTGCCGCCAGAGGGTCCCCTCAAGGCCGATCCGGTCGATCCGCGGACGCTGAAGCGCGCGCCGGTGGCGTCCAACGACTGTCCGGAGTGCAAGACCGCGAACGGCGCGCTGACGCTGGGGGCGCTGGCAGAGCGGCAGACGACGCCGGATGCTGGGGTCTGTGCGCAGAAGATCGGCTATTCGGCGGGGTGGGCGAACCGGTTGCCCGCCGACCTCCCGCTGTATCCGGCGGCGCGGTTGACCGAGGCTGCTGGGGCAGATCGGGACGGGTGCCGGTTGCGCGTGGTGAGTTTCGCGAGTGCTGCGCCGATGCAGAAGATGCTCGACTGGTATTTCACGAAGGCTAGCGCCGCCGGGTATTCGGCGGGGCATAGTACGGACGGCAGGCAGCATGTGCTGGGCGGGGTTCGGGGGAATGACGCTTATGTGGTGTATGTGACGGCGCGGGCTGGTGGCGGGAGCGATGTGGATATGGTTTCCAACGCTGGGCGGTGAGGGCGTGGTCTCGACCCTACTGAACGGCACACTCCCGGAGCAAGCAACCAACAAGTGCACCTCCCCGGCGGAGGCCGGGGTCCAGTTGAGAAACGTTGCTAACTGAACGCGGTCCTTAGTTATTGCCACCTTTGCAACTGGGCCCCGGCCTTCGCCGGGGTGGTGGTACGCAGGTTGGCGCGTTGGGATGGCGTCATCTCTTTCCTCCTTGTTCTCCCGCGAAGGCGGGAGCCCAGACTGGGTCCCCGCCTTCGCGGGGAAACATTTTGGGACAGGGCTCGCACGGTGATCTCGAAGTGACCAAGGGGAGACGCGCGCCTTCCACCGACCCCACCTTTCCGTTTTGCCCGATTCACGCTAGGGCGCGAGAATGCTTCCCCTTCTCTATGTCATGGTCGGTGGTGCGGTCGGGTCCGGCGCGCGCTATCTGACCGGCCGCGCGATGTTGTCGTTGCTGGGGCCCGACTATCCCTTTGGTACGCTTGCCGTGAATCTGATCGGTGGGTTGCTGATGGGGGTGCTGGTTGGCGTGCTTGCCCGCAATACCGCGTCGGAAACGTGGCGGCTGTTGCTTGGCGTAGGCGTATTGGGGGGATTCACGACGTTTTCGGCGTTCTCGCTGGACGTCGTCACGATGATCGAGCGAGGCGCGATCGGCGTCGCGTTCGGGTATGTTTTGGTGTCGGTGATCGGTTCGATCGCCGCGTTGTTCGCGGGTCTCTCCGCAGTAAGGGCCGTCGCATGACTGCGGGCAAAAGCGATAGCGATACGGGTTTTCGCGAGTTCAACGTCGGGTTCGACGATGACGGCATCCGGCTCGACCGGTGGTTCAAGCGACATCTGTCCGACACGAGCTTCACGACGGTGGCGATGTGGGCGCGCACCGGGCAGCTCCGCGTCGATGGCGCGCGTGCGACGCCGGGCGACCGGATCGCGGCAGGCCAGATGCTCCGCGTGCCGCCGCCCGAGGCCGACAAGGCCACCGCCGACGTCGACAAGCCCAGGCGCGTCCGCGAACGCGTGATCCTGTCGGACGAGGAGACCGAACTCGCCCAGAGCATGGTCATCCACAAGGATTTCCAGGCGTTCGTGCTGAACAAGCCGCCGGGCCTGGCGACGCAGGGCGGGACCAAGACGACGCAGCATGTCGACGGGCTGCTCGACGGGTTGCAGTACGACAACGAGGGTCGGCCGAAGCTGGTCCACCGGCTCGACAAGGATACGTCCGGCGCGCTGCTCGTGGCGCGGACGTCGCGGGCTGCTGCGTTCTTTGCGAAGGCGTTTTCGGGGCGGACGGCGCGGAAAGTCTATTGGGCGCTGGTGGTCGACGTGCCGTCGATCGAGGACGGCATGATCGAGCTGCCGATCGCTAAGCAGCCGGGCACCGGCGGCGAGAAGATGCACGTCGACGAGGCCGAGGGCGCACCGGCACGGACTCGGTACCGCGTGATCGAGCGCGCGGGCAACCGTGCGGCGTGGGTCGAGTTGCAGCCGTTTACCGGGCGGACTCACCAGTTGCGCGTGCACATGGCGGCGATCGGGCATCCTATCGTCGGCGATGGCAAGTACGGTGGGGCCGCTGCGTTCCTGACCGGCGGGATCTCACGGAAAATGCATCTGCACGCTCGGCGGATCAAGGTCGATCATCCGGATGGCGGGTCGATCGACGTGACCGCCGAGCTGCCGACGCATTTCGCCGAGAGCCTCAAGCAATTGGGCTTCGAGGAGAAGCTGGGCGACGACCTGGTGCTCGACGAGAAGACCGCGCCGACGCGTGAGCAGATGAAGTCGCGGGCTAAGGCGCATGCCAAGTCGGTGCGGAAGGACCGTAAGGGTGAGCGGCGTGGGCGTGGGGTTGCCGAGGAAAAGACGACGGGCAAGCCTGCGCCGAAGACGGGTGGGCCCCGGACCGGGGCAGGGTCGAAGTTCGGGGCGCCGCGGAGTGGGCCTCGGGTTGAGGGGGCCAAGCCCGCTGGGCGTGGGCGTCCGGGTGGGGCTGGGAAGCCTGGGCCTCGGAGCGGGCCTCGGACTCGATAATTGATGCTCTTCGGCTGACGCGTGCCCTCACTCTTCCACGGCCAAGCGGCCGCGGGCCCGTTCCCTCTCCCCCTAGGGGAGAGGGTGAGACGTCGGAGACGACCCTTACCTTTCACCCCACCCCGGCGAAGGCCGGGGCCCAATTGGAGGGGTTGATGTAACGGAGCGATGACTTCCGTTAGCGACGTCCCCCAATTGGGCCCCGGCCTTCGCCGGGGTGGGGTTGTTGGTTGGAAGCGCCCTAGCCCTAAGCCGTTCCCCCGCGAAGTCGGGGGTCCAGGGGCCACGATCGTCACGCTGCTTGATACCTGGGCCCCCGCCTTCGCGGGGGAACTCGGTGAGCGCAGTTAGCGCCCTACTTCAGCCAGCCCAGCAGCAACCGCCGCACGCCTTCCGTCACCGTCCCGAACACGATGTGCGACGCCGCGGTATACAGATGCGTGGTCGGCGCAGTGTTCCACGGCGCATCGCCAAGCCCCGCCGCCGGAACCGCCGCCTCGTCGAGCACCGTCGTCGTTACCGCCGCGAACGCCGTCCCGAATCCCGCGGTCACAGATGGCCGGTATTCCGCCGCCACCGCGTAGGCTATCCCCAGCCCTGCCCCGAGCGCATAGTGCACGACCTGCCCCGCGAGCGGCTTGCGATCGTCGGGGATGTCGTGGCCGACCACCACCTGCGACACCTTGTCCGCCGCCTTCTCCGTCGCCGGTTCCGCATCGCTTTCCGACGAGGACAGCGCGGCGATGCCGGCCTGGAAAAGGTCCATCGCCAATGACGCAGCCAAGCCGGCGACTAGACCCGCAGCAGCGGCGGCCCAGATGTTCGGGGTGTCGGTCTGTGCGTGCGCCATCGTTGAGTCTCCAGAGCTATCCGACACGAACCGTTCGCGGACGCGCGCGTTCCGGTTTGGCGTTCCCTCGCGTGCACGCGTGATCTACGAGGCGGCGATGCGTTGGAAAATCTCATGATCCGTCTTGCCGTGTTCGATTGCGACGGGACGCTCGTCGACAGCCAGGCGAATATCTGCGTCGCGTGCGAGCGTGCGTTCGAGGGGGCCGGGCTGATCCCGCCGCCGCGCGCGGACATTCGGCGGATCGTCGGGCTCAGCCTCGTCGAGGCGATGCAGGTGTTGCTGCCGGAGGCGGACGACGCGCTGCACCGCTCGCTCGCTACCGATTACAAGAATGCGTTCCATGCGATGCGGGCGAGTGGCGAGCTGGCCGACGAGCCGCTGTTCGAGGGGATTGCCGAGGTGATCGAGACACTCGCCGCAGACGGCTGGCTGCTCGGCGTGGCGACGGGGAAGTCGGACCGGGGTCTCGCGCATATCCTCGCCGCGCACGGGATCACCGATCGGTTCGTGACGTTGCAGACCGCGGATCGGCATCCGTCGAAGCCCGATCCGGCGATGCTGCTCGCGGCGATCGCGGAGGCTGGCGCGACCGTGGAGACGACGGCGATGATTGGCGATACGAGCTTCGACATGGCGATGGCCCGCGCGGCCGGTGTGCGCGCCGTCGGGGTCGCATGGGGGTATCACGACGTGCACGAGCTTTCCGACGCGGGCGCGGATGTCGTTGCGGCGGCGGTGCCGGACTTGCTCCACATGGTCGCGCGGCCATGACCGACGCGGACAAGCTGGCGCAGCGGCGTTGGTTCGTGCTGGTCGGCGTGCGGCTGGCGGGGGTCGCGGGCGCGTTGCTCGGGCTGATCCTAATCGCGCGCGCGCATGATCTGGGGCCGAAGATTCTCGGGACGGCGATCGTGTTGTCGGCGATGGCGATGATCGCGATCGTGCCACGCAGCCTGGCGCATCGCTGGCGGAGTCCTGACGCGTGAAGCGGTTCTGGAAAGACGTTGCGATCGATGCCGACCGGGTGGTGACGCTCGACGGCAAGCCGGTGCGAACGCCCGGGCGGCGGCCACTGGCGTTGCCGAGCGATGCGCTGGCCGAGGCGGTCGCGGAGGAATGGCGCGCGGTCGGCGAGACGATCGATCCGCGGACGATGCCGCTGACGGGTCTGGCCAATGCGGCGACCGATCCGATCGCGAACGATCCCACGCAGTTCGCCGCGCGGCTGGCGGCGTATGGCGAGAGCGACCTGCTCTGCTACCGCGCGGAGGGGCCGCCTCCGCTGGTCGAGCGGCAGGCTGCATCTTGGGATCCGCTGCTGGCGTGGGCGCGGGGGCGGTATGACGTGACGTTCGCGGTGACGGCAGGCGTGATGCACGTCGCGCAACCGGCGGCGACTGTCGCGCGGTTGCATGAGGCGGTCGTGGCGTATGATGATTTCCGGCTGGCGGGGTTGTCGCCGGTGGTGACGTTGACCGGGTCGCTGGTGATCGGGTTGGCGTTGATCAAGGGCGAGATCGACGCAGATGCGGCTTGGGCTGCCGCGGGGATCGATGAGGACTGGTCGGTCGAGATGTGGGGCGAGGACTGGCAGGCGGCGGAGTTGCGCGCGTTGAAGCGCAAGGAGTTTGGGGTCGGGGTAGAGTTTTTGGGGCTGCTCTGACGCATCGTCATCCTGGGCTCGACCCAGGATCCAGAGCCATGGACGTTGGCACTCTTGGCTCTGGATCCTGACTTTCGTCAGGATGACGGGAATCAGTAAGCGAGGATGACGGGCGGTTAGCGCGTCAGGCGGCGGATGAAGCCGATCAGGCCGGTCTGGCGCGAGCGCTTGAGGCGCTCGGCTGCCAGAATCGTCTTCACGCCGCGGATGCAACTGTCGACGTCGTCGTTGACCAGCACGTAATCATAGCCGTCCCAGTGGCTGACCTCGTTCGCCGCGCGCGACATGCGGGCCTCGATCACTTCGGTCGAGTCGGTCCCGCGGCTGGTGAGGCGGCGGTGGAGTTCCTCCATCGAGGGCGGGAAGATGAAGACGCGGACGACGTCGCCGCCGGCGATCTGGAACAGCTGTTGCGCGCCCTGCCAGTCGATGTCGAACAGCACGTCCTTGCCGGCCGCAAGCAGCTCCTCGACCTGCGCGCGGGGGGTGCCGTAGCGGTGGTTGAAGACGTGCGCCCATTCGAGGAACTCGTCGTTCGCGACCATGTCGCGAAAGCCCTCGAGGTCGGTGAAATGGTAATCCTTGCCGTCGACTTCGCCGGGTCGCATCGACCGGGTCGTGACCGAGACCGACATCTCGAGCTCGTGCTCGTCCGCGAGCAATCTGCGCGCGATGGTCGATTTGCCGGCACCGGACGGCGAGGACAGGACGAACAGGACTCCGCGACGACGGAAACCATGTGGGTCGGACGGAAGTGTGTGTGGCATGCGCGCCCTTGCCGCGGACCGCATATGGGCGTCAACCCATGCGCGGCCCGCGCGTGGTATTACGAAGGCGGATTAATAGCCGGCCTTCCGCGCCTTGTTGCGGTCATAGGCCTTCTTGGCCGCGTAACCGCCGCCGAGGATCATGCCGAGCGGGCCCATGCGGCGCATCAAGCCCATCGCCACGACGCCCTTTACTGCACCCGAAGCGCCGCCGCTGCCGTCGCGACGGCCCATCTCGCGGCCGACCAATGCACTGATGATACGTCCGATCATGCTTCTCGCTCCCCGAAAACCTGGTCCTTGAGTTCCGCTGCACCGCGCAGCACTGCCCAGCCGATCGCGTAGGTCACGGCGACGGGCACGACGATCTTGAGCACGTTGGCGGTGATCGCACCGATGATCGCGCCGTCCGCGTTGCCGTCGTCACCACTGAGCGAGTCGATGCCTGCGCCGATCAGCGCGCCTATGGTCGTTGCGCCCACGTAATTTCTCCTGTCCGTGTGGCGGGTTAGCGCGCGAGGGGCGTTTGGGTTCCCGACCTCACCAAACCCCGACCCGTCATCCTGACGAAAGTCAGGACCCAGGATTACGGAGCGCAGTGCCTTTGGCTCTGGGTCCTGACTTTCGTCAGGATGACGGTGTGGGAAAGTCAGCGGCCGAGCATCGATTCGGGTTTGACGACGCGGTCGAAGGTTTCGGCGTCGACGAGGCCGAGCGCGAGGCCCGCCTCCTTCAGCGTCAGGCCTTCGGCGTGCGCGTATTTGGCGATCTTCGCAGCGGCGTCGTAGCCGATCTCCGGGGCAAGCGCCGTCACCAGCATGAGCGAGCGGTCGAGCAGTTCGGCGATCCTGCCGCGATTGGGTTCGATGCCGTCGACGCAGCGTTCCGCGAATCCCTCCATCGCGGTCGCCAGCAGGTCGATCGAGCGGAGCACGTTGGCGCCGATCAGCGGCTTGAACACGTTCAGCTCGAGATGGCCCTGCATGCCGCCGACGGTGACCGCGACGTGGTTGCCCATCACTTGGCCCGCGACCATCGTCAGCATCTCGCACTGGGTGGGGTTTACCTTGCCGGGCATGATCGAGCTGCCCGGCTCGTTCGCGGGGAGGTCGATCTCGCCGAAGCCGCAGCGGGGTCCCGACCCGAGCAGGCGGATGTCGTTGGCGATCTTGGTGAGCGCGACCGCCAGCGTGTTGAGCGTGCCGGACAGGTGCACGAGCGGATCGTTCGACGCCAGCGCCTCGAACTTGTTGCGCGCGCTGACGAACGGCAGGCCGGTGATCGCCGCCAGTTCGTGCGCGATCGCGTCGCCGAACCCGGCGGGGGCGTTGAGGCCGGTGCCGACCGCAGTGCCGCCCTGCGCGAGGATGACCATGCCGTGACTGATTGCGGGCTCGATGCGGTGACGGCAGCGATAGAGCTGGTTCGCATAGCCGGAGAATTCCTGGCCGAGCGTCAGCGGGGTCGCGTCCTGGAGATGGGTGCGGCCGATCTTGACGATGTCGTCCCAGGCATTGGCCTTCGCGTCGAGCGCGGCGTGGAGCTTGTCGAGCGCGGGAATCAGGCGGTGGGTGGTGGCGATCGCGGCGGCGATGTGAAGCGCGGTCGGGAAGCTGTCGTTCGACGACTGGCTCATGTTGACGTGGTCGTTGGGGTGGACCGGCGACTTGCCGCCGCGGGTGCCGGTGAGGACCTCGTTGGCACGGCCGGCGATGACTTCGTTCGCGTTCATGTTCGACTGCGTGCCGCTGCCGGTCTGCCAGATGACGAGCGGGAACTGGTCGTCGAGCTTGCCGTCGATGACTTCCTGCGCGGCGGAATCGATTGCGGTGGCGATGGTTTTGTCGAGGCCGTGCGAGCGATTTACGCGGGCGGCAGCCTGTTTGACGAGGGCGAGCGCGTGGACGATCTCGATCGGCATGCGTTCGCGGGTGGCGAAGGGGAAGTTCTCGATCGAGCGTTCGGTTTGCGCGCCCCAGTATGCGGCGGCGGGGACTTCGATCGGGCCGATCGTGTCGGTTTCTGTGCGGGTGGTCATGGGGAAAGAACCTTCCGGGGCTTGCGAGGGTCCCTCGCCCCTTCGGGGAGAGGGAGGGAGGAGCCGCAGGCGACGGAAGGGTGAGGGGCCATTGGGATGAACCGTCCCGAGCCTCACTCCCCTCTCCCTTCCCGCAGCAAGTGCCGCGGGCCCCTTCCCTCTCCCCGTAGGGGCGAGGGAGTTCAGGGGGTCACTTTTTCCGTTTGAAATCCACCGCAACGACGTTCGAGCCGTCTTCAATCGGGACCGCGGTCGGGCCGTCGTTTTCCGCTTCGTCATGGTCGCCGAGTGCGTCCTCCGCACCTTCCTGCGCCTGGAAGCGGAGTTCGAAACTCACCGCGGGATCCTGGAATGCGGTGATCGCCGAGTATGGGATTACCAGCTTCGACGGCACCTGGTTGAAGCTGAGCCCGATCGAGAAGCGCTCGTCGTCGACGATGAGGTCCCAGTAGCGGTTCTGCATGACGATCGTCATCTCGTCCGGGAAACGCTCGATCAGGCGCTTGGGGATGTCGACTCCCGGCGCCTGCGTCTTGAAGGTGATGTAGAAATGATGCTCGCCGGGAAGCCCGCCGGCCTCCGCGACCGAGCCGAGCACGCGGCCGACCACGGCACGCAGGGCTTCTTGTACGATCTCGTCGTACGGAATCAGGCTATCGGGCAGTCCATCGGTCATATCCCTTGGGTAGCGCCATTCGGATGCCGGTCAAGATTGCATGCGTCGGTCAGCGCGTTATGGGAGGTGGCATGCGCACCGCCACGATCACCCGCTCCACCGCCGAGACGGCGATCGACGTCACCGTGAACCTCGATGGGACCGGCGTGTACGACGTCGAGACCGGGGTCGGTTTCTTCGATCACATGCTCGAACAATTGTCGCGCCACTCGCTGATCGATATCCGCGTACGGACCAAGGGCGATCTGCATATCGACGAGCATCACACCGTCGAGGATACCGGCATCGCGATCGGGCAAGCGTTCGCGCAGGCGCTCGGCGATAAACGCGGTATCGCGCGGTACGGCGATGCGCTGTCGCCGATGGACGAGACGCTGACTCGGGTGGCGCTGGATATTTCCGGACGGCCCTGGCTGGTGTGGAAGGATCTGTTCTCGCAGAAGCGCCTAGGCGGCATGGATACCGAGATGTTCGAGCATTTCTTCCACAGCTTCGCGCAGGCGGCCGGGATCACGCTGCACGTCGAGACGCTGTACGGTTCGAACAACCACCACATCGCCGAGGCGGCGTTCAAGGGCGTCGCGCGTGCGCTGCGCACCGCGATCGAGATCGATCCGCGCAAGGCCGACGCGATTCCGTCGACCAAGGGGATGCTGTGAGCGCGCCGTTTGCGCGGACCGACACGCCGTTGTGCGTGGTCGTGCTGACCTACGTCGCCCCACTGGACGCGATCGATGCGCGCATGAAGGAGCACGTTGCATGGCTCGCCAAGGGCTATGCAGAGGGCGTGTTTCTCGCTTCGGGCCGGCAAATTCCGCGTACCGGCGGCGTCATCCTGATCCGTGGCGAGAAGGCGGCGGTCGAGGCGGTGGTTGCGACCGATCCGTTCGTGAGCGGCGGACTTGCGACGGCTGAGATCACTGCGTTTACCGCGAGCATGGTCCTGCCCGGGATCGCCGAGTTACTGGCGTGACGCTTGCCCTGATCGATTACGGCGCGGGCAACCTGCATTCGGTCGAGAACGCGTTGCGGACGGCTGGGTGTGTCGATCTGATCGTGACTTCGGATGCGGATGCCGTTGCGAAGGCTGACCGGATCGTGTTGCCGGGCGTAGGCGCGTACGGTGCGTGTGCGGCGGCTTTGCGGGCTGTTCCGGGGATGGTCGAGGCGCTGAACCGGCGGGTGCGCGACGAGGGTACGCCGTTTCTTGGCATTTGCGTCGGCATGCAGTTGATGGCCGATGCGGGCGAGGAGATGGGGACCCATGCCGGGCTCGGCTGGATTTCGGGACGCGTGCGACGGCTGGAGCCTGGGACGATGGAAGCGAAAGTGCCGCATATGGGGTGGAACGACGTCGTTCCCTCCGTCGCGCATCCGCTGATCGAGCCGGGCGAGGCGTATTTCCTGCATAGCTTCGCGTTCGAAGGCGCTGACGTGCTCGCGACCACCGACCATGCCGGGGCGGTCACCGCGGCGATCGGTCGCGACACGATGATCGGCGTGCAGTTTCATCCTGAGAAGAGCCAGCGCTACGGCCTGGCCTTGCTCGAACGATTCCTGGAGTGGCGACCGTGAGCTTGATTATCTTTCCCGCGATCGACCTCAAGGCGGGTCAGGTGGTGCGTCTCGCCGAGGGCGATATGGACCGGGCGACCGTGTACGGCGACGATCCGGCGGCGCAGGCGATGTTGTTCGCCGAGGCGGGCGCGGAGCATCTGCACGTGGTCGATCTCGACGGCGCGTTCGCGGGGGCTTCGGTCAATGGCGATGCGGTGCGGTCGATCGTCGCGCAGTTTCCGGGGCATGTGCAGCTTGGCGGCGGGATCCGGACGCGGGCGAGCGTCGAGGGCTGGTTCGATCTGGGCGTTTCCCGCGTCGTGATCGGGACGGCGGCGCTGGAGGACCCCGAGTTCGTGCGCGGCGTGGCGAAGGATTTTCCGGGCGGGATCGTCGTCGCGGTCGACGCGAAGGACGGCATGGTCGCGACCAAGGGCTGGGCGGACGTTTCGACCACGAGCGCGGTCGATCTCGCGCGGCGCTTCGAGGATGCGGGGGTGGCGTCTTTGCTGTTCACCGATGTCGGGCGCGACGGGATGCTGAAGGGGTGCAACGTCGACGCTACGGTCGACTTGGCGCGGTCGGTGGACATTCCGGTGATCGCCAGCGGCGGGGTCAAGGGCATTGCCGAGATCCACGTTCTGGCGTTGCATGTGCGGGATGGTGTCGAGGGCGTGATTACGGGGCGGGCTTTGTACGATGGCCGGCTCGATCTTGCGGCTGCGTTGAGTGTGGCGAAGGCAGCAGGATGATTCACGCGGAGACGCGGAGACGCGGAGAGAAGTTGAGCGCCGCAGGCAGAAACTTGTTCGCGCAGAGGCGCAGAGGCGCGGAGAGTAAGAAGTTAAGCCTTGCTCCCTTCCTCTCTCTCAGCGCCTCTGCGCCTCTGCGCGAAATATTCTTCTTAGCGGCTTTGCCGCGTCTCCGCGTCTCCGCGTCTCCGCGTGAACAAAACCTTTGGCACAGCGCATGACGGTCCGCGCGCGTGTCATTCCGTGTCTCGACGTCGCCGATGGGCGTGTGGTGAAAGGCGTGAACTTCGTCGAACTGCGCGATGCTGGCGATCCGGTCGAGCAGGCGCGGGCGTATGACGCGGCGGGGGCGGACGAACTGTGTTTCCTCGATATCGGTGCCTCCCATGAGGGTCGAGGGACGATCCTCGACGTCGTGAGACGGACCGCCGCGGTATGCTTCATGCCGTTGACCGTCGGTGGCGGTGTACGGACGGCCGACGATGCGCGTGCGCTGTTACTGGCGGGGGCGGACAAGGTGGCGGTCAATTCCGCTGCGGTGGAGCGGCCAGAGCTGGTCGGGGATATTGCAGAACGGTTCGGCAGCCAGTGTTGTGTCGCGAGTGTCGATGCCCGGCGGTCGGGTGAGGGCTGGGAAGTGTTCACGCATGGCGGCCGCCGCGCGACCGGGATCGATGCGATCGCGCATGCGCTGAAGCTCGCCGAACTGGGCGCGGGCGAGTTGCTGGTCACATCGATGGACCGTGACGGGACGCGCAGTGGCTACGACCTCGAGCTGATCCGGGCGATTTCGGACCGGGTGTGCGTGCCGGTAGTGGCGAGCGGCGGAGTCGGCGGACTCGACGATTTGGTCGCGGGTATCCGTGATGGGCATGCGAGCGCGGTACTGGCGGCATCAATCTTCCATTTCGGGCAGGCGTCGATCGGCGATGCGCACGCGGCGCTGGCGGCGGCGGGGATTCCCGTACGCACGCCGGTTGGCGCGCCGCTTCTCGCCAGGGGCTGACCAGAATGCGGGCGCTTCTGGTCCTCGCGGTCGAGTCCGGACATAGCGGCGTCGCGCATCCATTGACCGGATATGAAGTGTCGGACGTGGCACTGTTCGTGTTCGCCGCCATCGCGGTCTGGCAGGTGCGGCGCGCGTTGCGGAAACGCTTTGCCAAGGCTCGCGGGCTCGATGGTGCTGTCGTGCGGAAGCGCTCGTTGAACGAGACCCCGCCGAACGAAGTCCCACCGAACAAGGATTGACCCGCCTGCGCGGCTGCGTCAGCACGCGCGCCATGGCAGACACCGTATTCGACCGCCTCGAAGCGACCATCCGCGCGCGCCGCGATGCGCCCGCCGACACCTCGTACACCGCGAGCCTGTTCGCGAAAGGCCGCCCCAAGATCGCGCAGAAACTCGGCGAAGAAGCCGTCGAGACGGTGATCGCGGCGTGCTCGGGGGACGAGGCGAGCATCGTGCCGGAAGCGGCGGACCTGATGTTTCACCTCGCGGTGCTGCTGGCGGATGCAGGGCTGAGCCTGGACGACGTGCGCGCGGAACTGGAGCGGCGCGAGGGTGTCGGCGGCTTGGTCGAGAAGGCCGGGCGGACGGGCTAAAACGCCACATCCGTCATTCCCGCGGAGGCGGGAACCCATACTGGCTGGCGCCACGAACAGATTGCGACCGTTCGAGAATATGGATCCCCGCCTTCGCGAGGATGACGAAAGTGGGTATGCTCTGGTAAAAGGACTTTGCCCTATGCCGATCGACGCCACCCAGCCTTACGACGACCAGAACATCTTCGCGAAGATCCTGCGCGGCGAGATCCCGTCGAAGCGGGTGTACGAAGACGACTTCGCGATCGCCTTCCACGACATCAATCCGCAGGCGCCGACGCATCTGCTCGTGATCCCCAGGGGCGCGTACGTGTCGTGGGACGATTTTTCCGCGCGCGCGCCCGATGCGGAGATTGCCGGGTTTGTCCGCGCGGTCGGCGAAGTGGCGCGCACGGCAGGGCTGGTCGAACCGGGCTATCGCCTGCTCGCGAACATCGGCCAGCACGGGAACCAGGAGGTGCCGCATCTGCATGTTCATGTCTTTGGCGGCCGCCCCTTTGGACCGATGCTCGCGCGATAGGGCAGCTTTGCCGCACTAAAGGATTGCACGTAATAAAATTGCCATTAGGCTTGCGGCCTTAACGAAAGACCGCGCCGCCGGGGGGCGGCCAAGGGAGATTTGATGGCCACTCGACCCGCAATGGGTCTGCTGTCGCGTATGACGCTCCGCAAGACGGTGGAGCAGGTACAGCGCGAGACGCAGACCAGCGAACTCAAGCGCACGCTCGGTGCCTGGAACCTCGTGTTCCTCGGCATCGGCTGCATCATCGGCGCGGGCATCTTCGTGCGGACCGGCAACGCCGCCGCGCTGCATGCCGGCCCCGCCGTGCTCCTCTCGTTCCTCGTCGCAGGCATCGTCTGTGCGCTCGCCGGGCTCTGCTATGCCGAGCTGTCGTCGACGCTGCCCGTCTCCGGATCGGCCTACACCTACAGCTACACCACGATCGGTGAGTTCGCCGCGTGGATCATGGGTGCGTTGCTGCTGCTCGAATACGGCCTCGCCGCATCGGTCGTCGCGGTCGGCTGGGCGGGCTATGTGGTCAGCCTGCTCGGCGATTACGGCGTCGTCATCCCGGTCGAACTGACCGGCCCGACCGGCCATCACGTCCAGAAGGCCGGCGTCGACATCCTCGTGAACGGCGCACCGATCGAATATCTGTTCAACCTGCCAGCGTTCTTGATCTGCATCGCGCTGTCGTGCCTGCTGGTCGTCGGCGTGTCCGAGAGCGCGAAGGTCAACAACGTGATCGTCGCGATCAAGATGACCGTGATCATCGCGTTCATCATCATCTGCGGCTGGTTCGTGATCCAGCATTTCGACACGCTGAAGCACAACTGGCAGCCGTTCATCCCGCCCGCGACGGGCGACAAGGGCGAGTTCGGCTGGGGCGGCGTGTTCCGCGCGGCCTCGATCGTGTTCTTCGCCTATATCGGCTTCGAAGCGGTCTCGACCGCGGGCCAGGAGGCCAAGGACCCGAAGAAGGACATGCCGGTCGGCATCATCGGCTCATTGGTGGTGTGCACGATCCTCTACATCCTCGTCTCGATCGTGATGACGCTGATCGTCAACTACAAGGAACTGAACGTTCCCGATCCGGTCGCGGTCGCAGTCGACGCGCTGGGCCCGCAATGGGCGTGGTTCGCGCAGATCATCAAGGCGGGCGCGATCATCGGCCTGACCTCGGTCGTACTGGTGCTGATGTACGGCCAGACCCGCATCTTCTACACGATGGCGCGCGACGGCCTGTTGCCGCGCGTGTTCGCGACGGTGCACAAGAAGTTCAAGACGCCGTGGGTCAACACGCTGGCGGTCGGGCTGATCACCGCGTTCGCGGCCGGGTTCTTCGACATCAACGTGCTCGGCGACATGACCTCGGTCGGCACGCTGGCGGCCTTCGCGATCGTCTGCCTGTCGGTGATCTGGCTGCGGCGCACGCATCCGGAGATTCCTCGCGGCTTCAAGGTGCCACTGTATCCGGTGCTGCCGGCACTCGGCATCGTCGCCTGCGGCGCGCTGATCCTGACGGTCGAATACCGCGTGCTGGTGTTCTTCTTCTGGTACACGCTGGCCGCGATCGTGATGTATTTCGCCTACGGGATGCGCAACAGCCGGCTCTATCATGGGCTGGACGACGAGGCTGGCCCTGAGATGGGCGAGTATGTCGGGCCAACCCACCACTGAAGTTGGGTGTCGAGCTAGGTAACAAAAAGGGCCGCGGGAGAAACCTCCCGCGGCCCTTTTTTTGTCCGTCGTATCAGAGCGTGTTCTCCCGCGAAGGCGGGAGCCCAGTCTGGGTCCCCGCCTTCGCGGGGACACCAGTCTACGTCAGCCGATGTGCTTGGCGGCGAGCGCCTTCATGTCGACCATCGGGCGGGCGCCGACGTGGCTGATGATCTCGGCCGCGCAGACAGCGCCGAGCTTCAGCGACGCCTGCAGGTCGTAGCCCTGCGCCTGGCCGTGGAGGAAGCCCGCCGCGAACAGGTCGCCCGCGCCGGTGGTGTCGACGACCTTCGCGATTGGCTCGGCCTTGACCTCGGCGCGCGTGCCGTTCTGGAGCGCGCACGCACCATGCTCGCCGCGGGTCACGACGAGGGTCGGGACCTGCGCCGAGATCTTGGCGACGGCGGCGTCAAAGTCTTCCGTCTCGGCGAGCGCGGCGAGTTCGCCTTCGTTGGCGAACAGGATGTCGATCAGGCCGTCCGACAGCAGCTGGCGGAAATCGCCGCCGTGGCGCGAGATGCAGAACACGTCGCTGAGCGTGAAGGCGACCTTCCGCCCTGCCCCGCGCGCGCAATCGATCGCGGCGCGCATCGCGGCACGCGGCTCTTCGGGATCCCAGAGATAGCCTTCGAGATACAGGATAGCGCTGTCGGCGATCATCGCGGTATCGATCGCGGCGGCGGGGAGGAACTGACCCGCGCCGAGGAAGGTGTTCATCGTGCGCTGGCCGTCGGGCGTCACGAAGATCAGGCAGCGCCCGGTGGTCGGATCGCCGGCGCGGACGGGCGTGGCGAACTCGATGCCGATGCTGCGGACGTCATGCGCGAAGACCTGGCCGAGCTGGTCGTCGGCGACCTGGCCGATGAACCCGCATTTGCCGCCGAGCGCGGCGATGCCGGCGACGGTGTTGGCAGCCGAGCCGCCGGAGATTTCCATGCCCGGGCCCATCTTGGCGTAGAGCGCGTCTGCTTCTTCCGACGAGAACATGAGCTGCATCGAACCCTTGGCGACGCCGATCTCTTCGATGAACGCGTCGTCGGCGGTGCTGAGGATGTCGACGATGGCATTGCCGATCGCGACGACGTCGTAGGTTGGGTTGGACAAGGGGCAGACTCCGGGTGCGGGAAAGCCCCGCCGTAAATGCCGGGGGGGATTGGTGCAACTGGTGTGGGGTCCCCGCTTTGGTTGGGTCTCAACAGAGCGGTTAGATCCACCACCCCGGCGGAGGCCGAGGCCAAGTTGTAAAGGTGGTCCTAATGAAACGCGGTCCGTCGTTACCGCCGTCCCCCAACTGGGCCCCGGCCTTCGCCGGGGTGGTGGTCGGGTATCGTAATAGCCTATGTGTTCCCTCGCGAACGCGGGGGTCCAGGATCTCGAGCGGTGCGCTTGGTTTAGCTGACCTCCGCCTCCGCGGGGGAACGTAATGCTTGAGAGGGAACGTCGTAGCCACCATCGGCGCCGAACGTGCGTTGACCTTGCCACCACCGCGCGCCATCCCGATCCGATGCTTCGCGCCCTCCTCCTGTCGCTCGGCCAACTCACCGATCCGCCGATCCTCCGCGTGTTCGTGAAGTCGATGGCCGTCACGCTGCTCGTCTTCGCGTTGCTCGGTGTCGGGACGTGGTGGGGCACGCAGGCTGCGCTCGCTGCGTGGCTTGGCTGGCATGCCGACGGACTCGCCGCGGCGTTCGCGCTGTTCGTCACGATCCTCGCCTTATGGCTCCTGTTCCGCGCCGTCGCGATCGCGGTCGTCGGGATCTTTGCAGACGAGGTCGTCGAAGCGGTCGAGGCGCGGCACTATCCCGAAGCCCTGCGCACCGCCCGTCCCGTGCCCTTCGCCCGCAGCCTCGCAATGGGCCTCCGCTCCGCCGCGCGCGTCGTGCTCGTCAACCTGCTCATGCTTCCCGTCTACGTCGCGCTGCTCGTCACCGGTGTTGGGACGGCGGCGGCGTTCTTCATCGTCAATGGCTGGCTGCTCGGGCGCGATCTGGGCGACATGGTCGCGGCGCGGCATATGGATGCCGCGGCGATGCGGGGCTGGCGTGCGACGACTAAGGGGAGCCGGTTCGTGCTGGGGCTTGCGAACACCGGGCTGTTCGTGGTTCCGATCCTCAACATCGCCGCGCCCGTCCTGGGTGCGGCGATGGCGACGCATTACTTCCACTCCCAGTATCTTCGCAAAGGCCGATCATGACGCGACTGACGACGATAGCGATCGCCTTGGCGCTCGGCGGCGGGCTGGCAGGTTGCGCCGCCCCGGTCGCGAAACCCGCGGTCGGCCGCCCGGCGATCCCGTATACGAGCGTCGGCCTGGAGCGCGTCCTCGGCCAGGATGCCGCCGGCCTTACCAAATTGTTCGGCCAGCCCGACGCCGACGTCCGCGAGGGCAGCGCGCGAAAACTCCAGTTCCAGAGCGGGATCTGCGTGCTCGACGCGTATCTCTATCCGAAGGGATCAGACGCCCCCCGCGTCACCTATCTCGACGCCCGCGAACCCGACGGCAGCACGATCGACCGCGCCAGCTGCGTCGCTGCGCTGACCCGGCGCGAGGGCGGACGGTAGGTCTTAGCCGACGCCGCCGCCTCGCCGATCTTCCGCGCAATCGAGATTCCGATCGCCGCGACCACGCAGCCGGCGACGATGTCGATCAGATAATGTCCGCCGATCGGGACCGCCGAGATCAGCATGGCACCGTTGAGCAGGATCGCCGGCCAGCGGACCCCACGCATCGGCCACGCCGCCCAGGCGAGGATGACCGCTGCAGCGGCATGAAAGCTGGGAAACGTTACGATGCCGTCGAGATCGACGAAGCTGATATGATGCAGCGTCCCCGCGCGCAATTCGGCGAGCAATGCCGCCTGATGCCAAGGCGTCGGGTCGCGCATCGCGGGCACATCCGCCGCCGCCAGACCGAAATACGCGTAAGCGCCGACCCCGGGAAACAGCGTGAACAGCGCGCAGGTGACGAACAATGTCACCAGCCATGCTGCCAGGAACGTCCATACCCGATCGTGCCGACCCGACAGGCCGAGCATTGCGATCAGCAACATCGGTTGCCAGCCGATGCTCTCATATACCCAGTTCGCGGCAGCCATCAGCGCATGTCGATGCGACAGCCACAACATTGCCGCCGGCCAATCGAGATTTGGGATCACCGCGCGGTCGATCGCCGCGAGCGCCGGATCGAACAACGGCCGGTCGGCCGTCCCCAAAACGAAGGTTAACAGCGTGATGCCGACACATCCGGCCATGAACAGGCCGCACCCCTGCGCGATCGTCGCGAGACGGTCTAACCCACGGCCACGCAAGCTTAGACCTGCACCGATCGGCAGACCGATGATCACGGCGGCCATGACGAATTCGTCTATCGCAATCGTCAGGTGGCGGGCCACGACACCCAGCAGTGCCATGATCCAGGCGAGCGCGACCATCGCATAGACCGGGCCCGCCCCTGCCGCCAGGATTGGTCGCGATGATGGCTCGAACCGGGCGATCGATACGATAGTCGCGCGCATGCATCCTCCCTTTGTCGCTACCCGGTAACAATGGAGAGGTTACGAAGCCGGTAAGAGCGCGATCAGGTGCCCAGCGTGTCGAGGCAGTGCAGTGCCCAATCGGCGGCGTCACGCACCACGGCGTTTTCGTCAGAGCACAGGAGTTGCACCAGAGGTGCCAAGCGTGCGTCACCGCTGTTACCCGCTGCGATCAGCGCGTTGCGGATCATCTTGTCGCGGCCGATGCGCTTGATCGGCGAGCCGGCGAAAACCTGGCGGAAACCGGCGTCGTCGAGCGCGAGGATGTCGGCGAGTTCGGGCGCGACCAGTTCGGCGCGGGGGTGGAAGGCGAGGTTCGCGTTGGCCGCCGCGGCGAACTTGTTCCAGGGGCACACGGCGAGGCAGTCGTCGCAGCCGTAGATGCGGTTGCCGATCGCGGCGCGGAACTCGTGCGGGATCGGGCCGGCGTGTTCGATCGTCAGGTAGGAGATGCAGCGGCGGGCATCGAGCTGGTAGGGCCGTGGGAATGCGTTTGTCGGGCACGCGGTCTGGCACGCGTCGCAACTACCGCAGGTGTCGACGCCGCCCTTGTCCGGTTCCAGGTCGAGCGTCGTGTAGATCGCGCCGAGGAACAGCCAGCTGCCATGCTCGCGACTGACGAGGTTGGTGTGCTTGCCCTGCCAGCCGAGCCCCGCGGCTTCGGCGAGCGGCTTCTCCATGACCGGCGCGGTGTCGACGAACACCTTCAGGTCGAACGGCGGCAGGTCGCGCCCTGCCTCCGCCGCCAGCCACCGCCCGAGCGCCTTCAACTGCCGCTTCACGACATCGTGATAATCCGGCCCCTGCGCATAGACCGAGATGCGCCCTACCCCGCCCTCGCCCGCCAAGCGCAGCGGATCGTCCTTCGGCGCGTAGCTCATGCCGAGCGCGATGACGCTGCGCACTTCGGGCCAGAGGCCGGCGGGACTCTCGCGGTGGTGCTTGCGCTCCTCCATCCAGATCATGTCGCCGTGGCGCCCATCGGCGAGCCATTGGTGGAGCCGTTCGCCCGCGCGCGGCGCCGCGCCTGCATGCGCGATCCCGCACGCGACGAAGCCCAGTTCCGCCGCTTTGGCCTTGAGCCTGTGTTCCAGCTTGTCTTGCGCCACGTCCGCCCGCTACCACGACGCCACCCTCGGGAGGAAGATTGCGCGTGAACGATGAATGGGCGGTCACCGCGAACGGGATCGTGAAGCGGTTCGGCGATCGGCGCGTGGTCGACGGGGTGGACATGATGGTGCCGCGCGGCTCGGTGTACGGCGTGCTCGGGCCGAACGGCGCGGGCAAGACGACGACGCTGCGCATGCTGCTCGGGATCATCGAGCCCGACGAGGGATCGCGCACGCTGCTCGGCTACGACAATCCGCGCGATGCGAGCGACCGGGTCGGCTACCTCCCCGAAGAGCGCGGGTTGTATCCGGCGATGAAGGCGCGCGAGGCGATCGCGTTCCTGGGGGCTCTGCGCGGGCTCGACTGGAAGACCGGGCGCGAGCGGGCGGTGGTGCTGATGGAGGCGGCAGGACTTGGCCATGCGGTCGACGAGAAGATCCGGAAGCTGTCGAAGGGCATGGCACAGCTGGTGCAGTTGCTCGGCTCGGTCGTGCACCAGCCCGACCTGCTGGTGCTCGACGAGCCGTTTTCGGGGCTCGATCCGGTCAACCAGGAGCGGCTGGAGAAGCTGATCCTCAACGAACGCGACCGCGGCGCGACGATCCTGTTCTCGACGCATATCATGAGCCACGCCGAACGGCTGTGCGACCGGCTGGCGATCATCGCCAGCGGCAAGCGGCGGTTCGAAGGCACCGTGGCCGACGCGCGCGGGATCCTGCCGCAGCGCGTGCATTATACGCCGCACCGGCCCGATCCCGCGATCCGCGGCGTGCTGCCGTCGGATGCTGTGGCGGACGGGGATAGCTGGCGGTTCGAGCTGCCGAACGAAGGAATTGAGAGCTTGCTCGTGAGACTGATCGACGCGGGATACGGGATTTCGGGACTGTCGATCGAGCGGCCCGGCTTGCACGAGGCGTTCGTCCGGATCGTCGGTCAGCATGCGGACGTCGCGAAGGAGAATGCGGCATGAGCCGTTTTCGCCGGACTCTCCGCCAGACCTTCACGATCGCCCGTCGCGACTTCATCGCCACGGTGTTCACCCCGATCTTCCTGCTGTTCCTGTTCGCGCCGGTCATCATGGGATCGTTCGGCGCGATCGGCGGGATGGGCGCGGCGAGCGTCAGCGGCGGCGCGCAGGACAAGACGCGGATCATCGCGATCGTCTCCGCCACCACCGCGCGGCCGATCGACGACGCCGACGAGCGCCTGCGCGGCATGTTCCGCGACGAGGAAGCCCCGCCCGAACTGTCGATCGTCGCGCCCAAAGCCGACCCCGCGGCGCAGGCGCGCGCGGCGTTCGAGACGAAGGATGTCGACGCGTCCGCGGTGCTGTACGGGCCGCTGAATGCGCCGCAGATCCTGTACGGGCCGCGCGGGCGTCGCTCGGCGGATTATCTCGGGCTGCTCGCACAGACGACGCTGGCCGCGCAGAAGCTCGGCGGCACGCTGCCGACGATCGCCGCGACCAAGATGCAAATCACGCGCTCGACCACCTCGGTCGGCGGCCAACACCAGTCGGCGTTCTTTGCGGTGTTCGGGATCTTCTTCCTAACGCTGTTCCTGTCGGGCCAAGTCGTGGGCACGATGGCCGAGGAGCGCAACAACAAGGTGATCGAGGTGCTCGCCGCCGCGGTGCCGCTCGAGTCGGTGTTCTTCGGCAAGCTGATCGGGATGTTCGGCGTCGCGGTGCTGTTCGTCGCGTTCTGGGGCACCGTCGTCACGCAGATCACGTCGCTGATGCCCCCCGCCGCCGCGGTCGCGCTGGGCGACCTGACACCTGCGGTGGGCGCGCCGATGTTCGCGCTACTGTTCGCGGCGTATTTCAGCATGGCGTATCTGCTGCTCGGGTCGGTGTTCCTCGGCGTCGGCGCGCAGGCCACGACGATGCGCGAAATCCAGATGCTGTCGCTGCCGATTACGATTCTGCAGGTTGCGATGTTCGGGCTGTCGTCCGCGGCGGTCTCGCATCCTGGAAGCTGGATCGCGACCGCCGCGGAACTGTTCCCGCTGTCCTCGCCGTTCGCGATGGCGGGGCGTGCGGCGAATTCGCCGGAACTGTGGCCGCATGTCGCGGCGCTAGCGTGGCAGGCGTTGTGGGTAACGACTTTCATCACGGTCGGCGCGCGGCTGTTCCGGAGGGGCGTGCTGCAATCGGGGAGCGCGCGACCGTTCTGGCGACGGAAGGCGAAGGTGGTGGCGACGGCGTAACGTCTTTGCGATCCTCCCCCGCCAGGGGGAGGTGGCTGGCACTTGCCAGTCGGAGGGGGAGGAAAGGAATAACCTCTGCTCCGTGTCCTCCCCCTCCGTCGCCTTCGGCGCCACCCCCCCCTGGCGGGGGAGGATCATTCGATCACAACCTCGGCATTCTATTGACATAAGTGTCAGCAAAGCCTCTCCTGCGGCAAAGCACGGGAGAGAGACGATGGCGACTCTGGCAAGAGACGTGGCGCAACCGACGGTCGATCCGCTCGACGTGAGCCGCGCCGAACTCTACCGCGACGACCTCTGGCAGGCGCCGTTCGCCCGGCTCCGCGCCGAAGCGCCCGTCCATTACGTCGAGCATTCCGACTATGGCCCGTACTGGTCGGTCTCCAGCTACAAGGGCATCGTCGAGGTCGAGTCGCTCCCCGACCTCTATTCCTCTGAAGCGGGCGGGATCACGATCGCCGATTTCGTCGCCGAGCGCGATGTTCGCATGCCGATGTTCATCGCGCGCGACCGCCCCGTGCATACCGGCCAGCGCCGCACCGTCGCGCCCGCCTTCACCCCCAGCGAGATGACCCGAATGTCGGGCGATATCCGGCAGCGCACAGCCGACACGCTCGACAGCCTGCCGTGGAACACGCCGTTCGACTGGGTCGATACCGTCGCGATCGAACTTACCACGCAGATGCTCGCGATCCTGTTCGACTTCCCCTGGGCGGACCGGCGCAAGCTGACGTTGTGGTCGGATTGGGCGGGCGATATCGAGATCGTCAAGAACGAGGAGCTACGCGGTCAGCGGCTCGCGTACATGTTCGAATGCGGATCGTATTTCAAAGGCTTGTGGGACGCGAAGATCGACAAGGATCCGACGCCCGACCTGATCTCGATGATGATCCACTCGGACGCGATGAGCCACATGGATCACAACGAGTTCATCGGGAACCTCATCCTGCTGATCGTCGGTGGCAACGACACGACACGCAATTCGATGTCGGCGCTCGCCTATGGCCTGGACAAGTTTCCCGAGTCGCGTGCGAAGCTGGAGGCGGATCCGGGGCTGATCCCCAACGCGGTCAGCGAGATTTTGCGCTGGCAGACCCCGCTCGCGCACATGCGCCGCACCGCGACCGCGGATGCTGAGCTGATGGGACAGCAGATCAAGGCGGGCGACAAGCTCGCGCTCTGGTACATCTCGGCGAACCGCGACGAGAGCGTGTTCGGCGCCGATGCGGACGCGATCGTGGTCGACCGCCCGAACGCGCGGCGGCATCTGGCGTTCGGCCACGGCATCCACCGCTGCGTCGGCGCGCGGCTGGCGGAGATGCAGATCGCAATTTTGCTGGAGGAGATGGCCGCGCGACGGATGCGGATCAACGTGCTGGCCGAACCGACGCGGGTCGCTGCGTGTTTCGTCCACGGCTATCGCACGCTGCCGGTGGAGATCAGTAAATACTGACGCCCAACCCCCGTCATGCTGGGCTCGGCCCAGGATCCAAAGCCGTTCGCCCGATACTTTGGATCCTGGGTCGAGCCCAAGATGACGGGGTGTTTCGGCCGCATCCTGTTCGCCGACGAAATCGTACTTATATCATGACCATGACACACATGCCCTCCGATCGCCGCGCCTTCCTCACGCTTGCCGGAGCAGGCGTCGCCGGCTTTGCGTTGTGGGGGTGTACGTCGCAACCCGCGCAGGCGGCCGAGCGGTTCGAGGTGACGCTGACCGATGCGCAGTGGCGCAAGAAGCTGTCGCCCGATGCGTATGACACGCTCCGCAAGGAGGGGACCGAGCAGCCCTATTCGAGCCCGCTCAACGGCGAGCATCGTGCGGGAATCTTCTCGTGCGGCGGGTGCGGGTTGCCGAACTATTCGTCGAAGACCAAGTTCGAGAGTGGGACGGGCTGGCCGAGCTTCTGGCAGCCGTTGCCGAACGCGGTGCGGACGCGGGTCGATTCGACGCTCGGGATGGCGCGGACCGAGGTGCATTGCCGCCGGTGCGGCGGGCATCTGGGGCATGTGTTCGACGATGGGCCGAAGCCGACGGGCAAGCGCTATTGCATGAACGGCGATGCGTTGACGTTCAGGGCGGCTTGAGGGCGCTCAATTGAACGTGTTCGCCGCATGACACTGCTGAGCAAATCAGAGTGTTCCCCCGCGAAGGCGGGGGTCCAGACTGGGCTCCCGCCTTCGCGGGAGAACAAGAAGTTTAGTAGAGCAGTGATCGCCCTTAGGGGCCCCCCGGGCCAAGGCCGGGGTCCAGTTGGGGGACGTCGTTGACGGAGGTGGCGGTCTGTTACTGCGACCTTTCCAACTGGGCCCCGGCCTTCGCCGGGGTGGTCGCCTAGTTGGACCGTCGGGGAGCGATCAGTAGCGAACCTTTGGATGTAGAGCGTGGACTGACGCAGCCACCACGCTCAGACAAACCTCAGTTCGCCTCGTTCACCAGCGTGAAGATACCGCGGGGATCGGTCGGGCCATGCTGGATCGTCGCAAGCTGCGCAGCATTGGCGCGCTGCGTTGCAGACACGGTGTGGGTAGCACTCGCCATCTGGAACGAAGGCTGCACCGGCGCATCAAGCGTATCATCAGCCGGTGCATGGCCCGAATAGATGAAGCCCTTGGTCGGATAGGCCGAGGTGCCGAGATCACCTTGCGGGCCGTACCAGACCTTGACCATGCTCCAGTCGCCGGCGGGCGAGACGTCGACCGCGCGGACGTTGGTCTCGATCGCGCCGGGGCGGGACCAGTTGGCATGCGTAAGGAGGACTTCGCGGTCGCTGACGACCTTCGAGACCATCGCGACATGGCCGACACGCATCCGCGAGGTCGGCGAGAAGGCGAGGACCGAGCCGGCCTTCGGGGTGTGGCCGCGCTCGTAGCGACCCTCGGCTTGCCCCCACCAGGTGTTGGCGTTGCCGCGGATTTCGATCCCCGAAACCGAGCGGGCGAACGTCACGCACTGCCAGAACTGAGCTGCTGCCGGTGTGGCCGTCATCAGGCCGCACGATACCACCAGCGCAAAACGCGCTGCTAACGCCTTGAAATTCATCGAGACCCCCCGGCCAAAACCCGTTTGTCGCATTCTGGCTACGGGAGGTTCGATTTAATTGGAACCCGTGCGGGAACCATATCCGACGAAGCGTGTTACCGCGCAGACCAACGCCCCGAATGGGCGCTCAGGGCGGCTCAGTTCATGAGTTTCCAACCGGTTATGCGGTCGACCGTTACCTGCGTGACCGCATGATAGCCCGGCCGCGCCTTGCCGTAGATCTCCATCGCCAGCTTGTGGCCCCAGTCGCCCGAGTCCATCATCTGCTGGAACAGCGGCGCAACGAATTTGCGGCGGCCCTGCGAGGTCAGGAACTGCTCGGCCGAGGCGTCCGCGGGCGCATAGTGATTGGCGAGCGCGAGTTGCAGCCAGGCGAAGCGGATCTCGGCATTGCCGGTGGTGTTCCAACCGAACGCGGTATCGAGCGTCTTCAACCGCTCGGCCGGGAGTTTGCGCGGGAGCTGCGTGATGAACCGCGTGATCTCCTGCGTTGTAGCCTTGCCGGGCACGCCCGAGACGGGACCGCCGGCCGCATACGCCTTGGCCGCCGCGTCGACCGCGGGGAAAGCGGCGGACGTCACGTGCACCGCGTTCGCGGGGATGCCGGGGCTGTAGACCCATGCGTCGACGCCGATCGTCTTCGCTTCGGCGGGAGTCAGCAACTTCGATTTCAGGTCGGCGAGGAAGCCGTCACTGGTCTGCGGCTGGAAGGCGTGGCGGTCGAAATAGTTGCGGAGATACGCATCCCACCGGGCGCGACCGACCTGCTTTTCGATCGTGCGGAGGAACGCGGCGCCCTTGTCATAGGCGATCTGCGTCATGCCGTCGTCGGGGTCGCGCGAGGCATCTAAATCGAGGTGGAGTTGCGTGTCCTTCGCGTCGGGGCCACCGGCGTCCTTCACCGCGGCGAGCATGTCGGTCCAGGCGAGGTCGGCCTCCATGTCGGCGCGGCGCTTGCCGTAGAGCGCCTCCATGATCCGGTTCTCGAAATAGCTGGTGAAGCCTTCGTTGAGCCAGAAATCGTCCCAGGTCGCGTTGGTCACGAGGTTGCCCGACCAGCTGTGCGCGAGTTCGTGCGCGATCAGCGAGACGAGGCTGCGGTCGCCAGCGATCGCGGTCGGCGTGGCGAAGGTGAGCGTCGGGTTCTCCATGCCGCCGAACGGGAACGACGGCGGCAGGACCAATACGTCGTAGCGGCCCCAGCGATACGGGCCGTACAGCCCTTCCGCGGCGGCGACGAACTTCTCGAGCTCGCCGAATTCGTACGCGGCCTTTGGCAGGGTCGCGGGTTCGGCCCAGATGCCGGTGCGCGGGCCGGTCGACTTGAACGCGATGTCGCCGACCGCGAGCGCGATCAGGTAGGGCGCGACGGGCTTGTCCATCTTGTATTCGAAGGTGCAGCGATCCGCCGCGCAGGTCGGTTTGCCTGCCGATAGCCCGCTCATCACCGCGGTGAGTTGCTTGGGGACGGCGATCTTCGCTTCCCAGGTCTGGCGGATGCCGGGGGAGTCCTGCGTCGGGATCCAGCTGCGGTTGAGGATCGCCTCGCCCTGGCTGAACAGGAACGGCTGCTTCTTGCCCGCGGTCTGCGCGGGGGTGAGCCATTGGAGTGCCTTCGCGTCGGGGGACGAGGCGTAGGCGATGCGGATTTTCTTCGCGCCGTTGAGCGTGACGGTGAGTGGCGCGCCGTGGACCTTATCGACCGCGCCGACCGAGTAGGGGAGCGGCTTGCCGGCGGCGTCGGTGATGTCGACGATCTTGAGGCCGTTGTCGTCGAGGACAAGCTTGGCGCCTGGCTTTGCGAGGACGTCGAGCGTGGCGATGCCGCGGATGACGTGGGTGTCGAAGTCGGCGGCAAGATCGAGCGCGACGTGCGTGACGCGCGCCTCTGCGGGGCGGGCGTAGCTGTGCGGGTCGTGCGCGTCAGGGGCGGTGAGGACTGGGGCGATCGTCTGCGCGACGGCGGGGGATGCGAGGACGAGACCGAGGGCGGTGGCTAGTGCGGGGATACGCATAGGAACTCCGATGTCGCCGTTCCCCAAGTTTGGGAAGGCCAAGTAGCGGTCCTAACGCGCCGCCCCGCATGCTGGAAGGGAGAGCCGATCGCGCTTCCGTAATCCTCCCCCGCCAGGGGGAGGTGTCGCCGAAGGTGACGGAGGGGGAGGACACGGAACGTACGTTTCGCGTGCCTCCCCCTCCGTCTGGCAAGAGCCAGCCACCTCCCCCTGGCGGGGGAGGATTACGCCTAGCTCTCGCGAACCGGTGTCGTTGCTAGTCTCGCCAACCGCGCCTCGTGCTCGACGCGGCCGAATGGAAAGCGCGAGAAGAAGAACGCGGAGACGCACGCCAGTACGACATACAGCCCCGCGTAGATCAACGTAAGCCGGTCGATCGTCTCCACCGGCACCGTCCCCGGCGTCGCCTTGGCCGGGAACCCCGCCACCGCGAGGATCATGCCTGCGAAGAATATCCCGATCCCGCTCGTGCATTTCTGGACGAAGAACGAGCCCGCGAAGAACACGCCTTCCGAGCGCCGCCCCGTCTTCGCTTCCGAATCCTCGACCACGTCCGCCATCATCGACGCGCCAAGGATGAACCCGGTGACGTTCGACGCAGTGCCGAGGATGAAGAACCCGAACAGCATCGGCAACAGCGTGGACGCGCCGACCTCCGGAAACACGCCGAGCATCCGCAGCCAATAGGGCGACGTGTTGAGCGCCGCGCCGAGCAGCACTGCGCCCATCGCCGCCTTGGGCTTGCTCCCCGTCCTGCCGAGCCGGGGCGCAGCGAGGAACGCGAGGAACACGCCCGAGAACAGCGCGATCGTCAGGTAGACGAACACCGGCCCCTTGAAGCCCCACACATAGGTGTAGAGGTAGTTCGACATCGCATAGCTGATGCCCTGGATCGTGTACGCGCACACGCCCGCCGCCATCAGGATCGCGAACGCGCGGTTCTTTACCGTCTGGCGGAGTTCGGCGAAGGACTCGCGCAGGGTCTGCTTGGCGATCGGCGGGTTCGGCAGATGCCTGATCTCGTGATGTGTCCCAAGCGCGGAGACAAGGATCGCTACGCCGATGAAGATCGCCCCCGCCAGCGCGAACCCGCCATAGCCGGCGCGGTTGAGCAGGCCATTCGGGAACGCCGCCGTCGGCGCGAGGAAATACTGGTACGCCGACAACAGCATCAGCAGCCCGCCGACCCAGCCGAACAGATAGCGATACGCCATGATCCGCGTGCGCTCGTCATACCCCGACGTGAGCTCGGGCGTCAGCGCGACCGAGGGGACCTCGTAGCAACTCACCGCGCTGCGCACGATCACCGCCATGACGAACAGCCAGACGAGCGTCTGCGGCTCCGACATTGAAGCGGGCGGGTTCCACAGCAGCAGCCAGCCGATCATGATCGGTAGCGCGGACGCGTACATCCACGGATGCCGCCGCCCCCATTTCGTCAGCGTGCGATCGGAGAAGAAGCCCACCGCAGGATCGACGAACGCATCGATCAGCAGCGCCATCATGATGACGAGGCCGACGGTGGCGGACGGGAGTCCGACGACCTGGTTGTAGAACAGCAACAGGAACGTCCCGAACCCGGCGTCCTTCACCCCGTACGCGACCGCGCCGAAGCCGTAGCTCGCCATCGTGCTGGTCGAGAGGCGGCGGGCGGGGGCGCTCATGACGCGGCGGTCACTTCAATTTGTCGAGCATGGCGAACAGCGAGGGTTGCGCAGGGTCCCAGCTCGGCCGCGTGCCGATCGTCATGCCGCCATCGACCAGAATGTGCGTGCCGGTGATGAAGCTCGCATCGTCGCTGGCGAGGAACGCGACCGCGGCGGCGATGTCCTCGCCGGTGCCGGGGCGGCGGATCGGCTGCGCGTCGGCGGCGATGTGCGCGATCATCGCGTCCGCCTGCGACGTCTTGGCGGCGTCGAGTTCGAGCGTGCGCGTGAAAATGTTGGTGACGATGAAGCCGGGGACGACGGCGTTCACGCGGATCCTGTGCTGCGCGAGATCCGCGGCGGCCTGTTTGGTGAGGTGGAGCACGCCGGCCTTGGCGGTGGAATAGGCGGTCGGTGCATAGCCGGTGCCGAGCGCGGACACCGACGAGGTGTTGACGATCGCGCCGCCGCCGCGTTTCGCCATCAGCGGTGCTGCGTAGCGGATGCCGAGCGCGACCGAGCGGAGGAGCAGCGCCTGTGTGCGATCCCAGTCCTCGGGGGAAATCTCGCCGATCGGGTCGCGCGAGCCGCCCGCGCCGGCGTTGTTGAACAGGATGTCGAACCCGCCCGCATCGTCGGCAGTCTGCATCAGCGCCTCGATGTCGCCGGCCTGGAGCACGTCGGTACGCTGGAACAGGATGCGACCGCCGGACGCGTCGGCGAGCGCGTGGCCGCCGGTTTCGTCGATGTCGCCGATCAGGACGGTGGCGCCTTCGTTGGCGAGTCGGAGCGCGGTCGCTCGGCCGATGCCGGACGCACCGCCGGTCACGACGGCACGCTTGCCTGAAAACCTCACACGCTCTCTCCTAGTTTTTGGCGAGCATAGTACGGGCTTTGCACTCGTCAATGAGCGCTCGTTCGAAAAACGGGTTTGCGGCGGGCGGCGCTCGGCGATACCAAGCGGGCAAACATTCGGAGGATGCGTGATGGATACGACCAACCTGTTCCGGCTCGACGGCCGCGTCGCGCTGATCACCGGCGGCAGCCGCGGGATCGGCAAGATGATCGCCGCCGGCTTCATCGCGCAGGGGGCGAAGGTGTATATCTCGTCGCGAAAAGCCGATGTGTGCGAGGCCGCGGCGGCAGAGTTGGGGCCGAACTGCATTGCATTGCCGCAGGACGTCTCGACGGTCGCGGGGTGCAAGGCGCTGGCCGCGCAGTTCGCCGAGCATGAGTCGAAGCTCGATATCTTGGTCAACAACGCGGGCGCGGCGTGGGGCGTGCCGTTCGAGGAGTTTTCCGAGGTCGGCTGGGACAAGGTCATGGACCTGAACGTGAAGTCGCCGTTTTTCCTCACCCAGGCGCTGCACGCGGCGCTGAAGGCCTCGGGATCGCGCGAGAAGCCGGCGAAGGTGATCAACATCACGTCGATCGACGGCCAGCGGCTGAACCCGTGGGAGACGTACAGCTATCATGCGTCGAAGTCGGCGCTGATCTATCTGACGAAGCGGATGGCGGCGCGGTTGGTGACGGACTCGATCAACGTCACCTCGATCGCGCCGGGGGCGTTTGCGAGCGACATGAACAAGGCGGCGCGCGATCATGGGGACACGGTGGCGCAGGGGATTCCGGCTAAGCGGGTCGGGGTGGATGAGGATATGGCTGGGGCGGCGATCTACCTTGCCAGCCGCGCGGGGGACTACGTGATCGGGGAGACGATCACGGTCGATGGCGGCCTCGTGCACGCGTCGCTGGGAACGAGCATCGACGCGTGAGGCAATGTTCGCCTTGAACGCGCTTTAACCCGGAGGGGCTGGCTGCGATACCGGTGCGATAAGCATCGAGGCCGGAACCAGTTCTTCGGAAACCGAAGGTGCTTTTAACCTTACTGCAGTTTTAGACCGATCATCGGGTTTTATACTTTCATCCGTTTTTTGTTTTTTGCCCTGGTCTGATTTCGATAAGCGATCGTTTTCAATAGCGGTGGTTTTAGCGGCGATGGAATCGTTGAGCAAATCCTTCATTCCAAGAAACGAGCAGAGCCCGGCATACCGTATGACTTTTGATTCCGCTGAGAATATCGATCTTGGCGGATCATCTTCAAATTTCAGCTTCATGCTATCTTGCGCTGCAAGGACGAGACGCCGCATCTTTGCTAAATCCGCATCAACCATGAAGCTTTCATCGTAATTCCGGAAGCTCGAATTGACGGCATTGAAACCGACAGTCGAAGCAGTAAGTGCAGCGCTCCCAGCCTTGACCAAGTTCAAAACCCCGGCAACCAGCGTACTAGTATCGGTCGTTAGACCCTTGCTAAATTGCCGTTTTCGCGCCGACAAATTTACCGATCTGAAAAATTCGTCGCAATACACATCGGATAAGGTTGTCCCAGCATCCATGAAACGAATAACTCTCGCCTGGAGCTGTTTTTCTGGCTTCTGCGAGGGATCGTTATCATTTAGCTTTTTATCAGTGACTTTCACCTGCTTAAATTCCGCTAAACCCAATGCAAAATTTTGGCAGTTTGCCGATGATACCTGATAGTCACGCTGCCCCCGCCCTGCCGCCTGTTCATCGCGAGCAGGTTCAATTACACCAGACGGCCCATTATCACATCCGAAATACGCGTTACGCATTTCGGTAATTAGAACCCGCTTCTCATCTTTTGTTTCTGAGGGGTCGGCTGACAGTTTAGTGCGCAGCGAATTTGAAGCAGCACACCCGGTTAGCGCGATCGAGCACAGAATACCCATATAGTGCTTCACATCGATTCTCCTGGAAAATCCAAACGCAAAGCAACGTAACTGGTCTACAACCCTAACGATCAACCACGTTACAACTCAATCACCAATAAGTTATTCATTCAAAATGGCCCCAACATCATCCAGAAACTGAATTTCTCGCGTCACCGCGCGATGCCGCCGGCGGCCAAAACGGCCAAGGTGACCAGTTCACTGGCCGTGCTCGTCATCGGCGCGACCTGGACCGGCTTTTCCATCCCGATCAGCATCGGCCCGATAACCGAGTCCCCGCCGAGCTCTCGTAGCAGCTTCGCCGAGATATGCGCCGACTGAAGCCCCGGCATGATCAGCACGTTCGCCGGCCCAGAGAGCCGCGCAAACGGGTAGTTCGCCAACTGCTTGGGGTTCAGCGCGACGTCCGGCGCCATCTCGCCCTCGTACTCAAAGCCAACCTTGCGCGCGTCCAAGACCGTCACCGCATCACGGATGTTATCGAGCCACTCCCCCTTCGGATTGCCGAAGTTCGAATAGCTGAGGAACGCCACGCGAGGCTCATGCCCCATCCGCCGCGCAACCGCTGCGGTCTGCTCGGCAAAGTCGGCCAGCTGCTCGGCGGTCGGGCGCTCGTTGACCGTCGTGTCGGCAATGAACACCGTGTGGCTCTGGCCAACGAGCAGGTGGATACCGAACGGCGTCTTCCCCGCCGCCGGATCGATCACGCGATAAATCTGGCGCATCGTCTCGCCATAGGTGCGCGTGATTCCGGTGATCATCGCATCGCCTTCGCCGAGCTGGAGCAGCAGCGCGCCGAAGATGTTGCGGTCCTGATTGACCATCCGCTCGCAATCGCGGCGCAGGTAGCCGCGACGCTGGAGCCGCGAATACAGGAAGTCGACCATCCGCGGAACGAGCGGCGAGACGCGGCTGTTGTGGAGTTCGAAGCTCTCGGGATCGGTGACGCCGAGTGCGCGCAACCGGTCGGGCACGTCGTCGCGGCCGACCAGCACCGGCGTGCCATATCCACCTTCCTTGAACGCGATCGCAGCACGGAGGACGACCTCCTCCTCGCCTTCCGCGAAGATCACGCGCTTCGGGTGCGCGCGCGCGCCTTCGTACGCCATCGACAGGACCGAGGTGGTCGGGTTGAGGCGTGCTCTCAAGGAGTGCCGATACGCTTCGATGTCGAGGATCGGCTTGGTCGCGACGCCTGAGGCCATCGCGGCTTTCGCGACCGCGACGGGGACGACCTCCATCAAGCGCGGATCGAACGGCGCAGGGATGATGTACGCGGGGCCGAAGCTGTGGCTGACGCCGTACGCTGCGGCGACTTCCTCCGGCACGCGTTCGCGCGCGAGTTCGGCGATCGCGTTGGCGGCGGCGATCTTCATCGCGTCGTTGATGCCGGTCGCGCGGACATCAAGCGCGCCGCGGAAGATGAACGGGAAGCCCAGCACGTTGTTGACCTGGTTCGGATAATCCGAGCGGCCGGTCGCGACGATCGCATCGGGGCGCGCGGCCATCGCGAGTTCGGGCCGGATCTCCGGCTCGGGGTTGGCCATCGCGAAGATGATCGGCGCGGGGGCCATGTCCTTGACCATTTCCGGCGTCAGCGAGCCCGCCGCGGAGAGCCCCAGGAACACGTCGGCCCCGACCAGCGCCTCGGTCAGCGTGCGCGTCTCGGTGACCGCGGCGTGGGCGGACTTCCACTGGTCGACGCCCTCGCGGCCCTGGTAGATCACGCCTCTGCGGTCGCAGAGGATGACGTTGTCGCCGCGCACGCCCATCGCTTTCACGAGTTCGGTGCAGGCGATCGCCGCGGCGCCGGCGCCGTTGACGACGATCTTGACCTCGGAGAGTTTGCGGCCCGTGAGCAGGCACGCGTTGATCAGGCCGGCGGCGGTGATGATCGCGGTGCCGTGCTGGTCGTCATGGAAGACCGGGATGTTCATCCGCTCGCGCAACGCCTGCTCGATGATGAAGCATTCGGGCGCCTTGATGTCCTCGAGGTTGATCCCGCCGAACGTCGGCTCCATCAGCTCGACCGCGTCGATGAAGCGGTTCACGTCCTCGGTCTTCAGCTCGATGTCGATCGCGTCGACGTCGGCGAAGCGCTTGAAGAGGACGGCCTTGCCTTCCATCACCGGCTTCGAGGCGAGCGGGCCGAGATTGCCCATGCCGAGGATCGCGGTGCCGTTCGAGATCACCGCGACGAGGTTCCCCTTCGCGGTGTAGTCGTAGACGGTGGCGGGATCGTCGTAGATCGCCTGCACCGGCACCGCGACGCCGGGCGAATAGGCAAGCGCGAGATCGCGCTGCGTCGCCATCGGCTTCGACGCGATGATCTCGATCTTCCCCGGGCGGCCTTCCGAATGGAAGAGCAAGGCTTCGCGTTCGGAGAATTGCAGCGTTTCGTCGGACATGGGCGGGGCCTCTCTCTGTGGCCTGTGTCTTTACGCAGACGATGCCGCGATTGGAACGGCCTTCTCCCCCTCGGGGAGAAGGTGGCGCGGATGCGCCGGATGAGGGGTGGTTGGGGTGCGCGCCTGCTCCACTCCCCCTCACCCTCCCACGCTGCGCGCGGGCCCCTCCCTCTCCCCGAGGGGAGAGGGGTTTTATGGACGACCGCTTTTCGCTACCCGCCCCTGATGTCGCACCCCGCCCCTACCCCCATGATGACGCAGTATCTCGGCCTGAAGGCGGAGGCGCAGGATTGCCTGTTGTTCTACCGGATGGGCGATTTCTTCGAACTGTTCATGGACGATGCGCGGATCGCGGCCGGCGTGCTCGACATCGCGCTGACCGCACGCGGCGAGCATGAGGGTAAGCCGATCCCGATGTGCGGCGTGCCGGTGCACGCGGCGACGGTGTATCTGCAACGGCTGATCAAAGCGGGACACCGGGTCGCGATCGCCGAGCAGGTCGAGAGCCCGGCGGAGGCGAAGGCGCGCGGTGGATCGAAGGCGCTCGTCGCGCGCGCGATCGTCCGGGTGGTGACGGCGGGGACACTGACCGAGGAGGCGTTGCTCGACGCGCGCTCGGACAATTGGTGCGTGGCGATCGGCGAGGCTGGCGGATCGGTGGCGATCGCCGCGGCGGACGTCTCGACCGGGCGGTTCGAGATCGTCGAGGTCGCGGGAGACACGGTCGAGGCGGAACTCGCGCGGCTCGGCGCGGCCGAAGTCGTGGCATCGGAGGCGAGCGCTTTCGAAGACGCCGCGACGACGCTGCGGCCGAAAATCGACTTCGACAGCGGCACGGGCGAGGCTCGGTTGAAGCGACTGTACGGCGTGGCGACGCTCGACGGGTTCGGGCAGTTCGGCCGCGCAGGGCTCGCCGCAGCCGGAGGGCTGGTCGCGTATCTGGAGCATAATGCGAAGGGCACGATGCCCTTCCTCCGCCCCCCGCGGATCGGCCGAGCCGCGGAGACGATGGCGATCGATGCCGCCACCCGCGAGAGCCTGGAGCTGACCTGCACCACCGGCGGCGTGCGCAAAGGCAGCCTGCTCGACGCGGTAGACAGGACCGTGACGGGAGCCGGCGCGCGGTTGCTCGGCGCGGATCTCGGCGCGCCGTTGATGGACAAGGCCGCGATCGACGCGCGGCTCGATCTGGTGCGGCTGTTCCATGACGACCAGGCGGCGCGCGAGCGGCTGCGCTCGACGTTACGCGCGCTGCCGGACATCGGCCGCGCGCTCGGGCGACTGGCGGCAGGGCGTGGTGGTCCGCGTGATCTGGGACAGTTGCGCGATGGGCTCGACGGCGCATGGAGCCTTGGCGAGCGGATGGATGCGATCGTCGATCCGCCGGTGCTGCTCCGAGACATCGCCCCGAGATTGCGCGGGCACGGCGCGCTGATCGACCTGCTCAAGCGCGCGCTGGTGCCATCGCCGCCGATCGAGGCGTCGGACGGCGGGTATATCGCGGCAGGCTATGACGCCGCGCTCGACGACCTGCGCGATGCCGGGGCTGGCGGGCGGCGGGCGATCGCCGCGCTGGAAGCGGAGTTCCGCACCGCGACCGGCGTCACCGCGCTGAAGATCCGCCACAACGGCGTGCTCGGCTATCATGTCGAAGTCCCCGCGCGGGCCGCGGATCCTTTGATGAAGCCCGAGAGCGGCTTCACACATCGCCAGACGCTCGCGGGCGTGGTCCGGTTCAACACCCCTGCGCTGCACGAAGTCGCGGCGAAGGTGTCGCAGGCCGGCGCGCACGGGCTTGCGGCCGAAGCCGCACATCTGGAGGAACTGACCGCGCAGGCCCTCGCCGGGCGCGAGGCGATCGCCGCGACCGCGGATGCGCTCGCGCGGCTCGACGTCGCTGCGGGGCTGGCGGAGCGCGCGGCGGAAGGCGCCTGGGCGCGGCCTTCGCTGGTCGATCACGCGTGCTTCGAGATCGAGGGCGGCCGGCATCCGGTGGTCGAGGCGGCGGTGGCGAAATCGGGCGACCGGTTCGTCGCCAACGACTGCAATCTGTCGGAAAGCTCGCGGCTGTGGCTCGTCACCGGCCCGAACATGGGCGGCAAATCGACCTTCCTCCGCCAGAACGCGCTGATCGCAGTCCTCGCGCAGGCCGGGTCGTACGTGCCCGCGACCAAGGCCACGCTGGGGCTGGTCGACCGGCTTTTCAGCCGCGTCGGTGCGTCGGACAACCTCGCCCGCGGGCGGTCGACGTTCATGGTCGAGATGGTCGAGACCGCGGCGATCCTCGCGCAGGCGACGCCGCGGTCGTTCGTGATCCTCGACGAAGTCGGGCGCGGCACCTCGACCTATGACGGCCTCGCGATTGCCTGGGCGGTGGTCGAGGCGATCCACGAGGACAATCGCTGCCGCTGCCTGTTCGCGACGCATTATCACGAACTGACGCGGTTGGCGGAGCGGTGCGAGGCGCTGTCGCTGCACCACGTCCGCGCGCGCGAATGGAAGGGGGAGCTGGTGCTGCTCCACGAACTCGCCGACGGCCCGGCGGATCGGAGCTATGGCCTCGCGGTCGCGCGGCTGGCGGGGATGTCGCCGGTGACGGTGGCGCGCGCGAAGGCGGTGCTGGCGAAGCTCGAGGCCGGACGCGCGAAGACGGGCGGGCTGGCGGCGGGGCTGGACGACCTGCCGTTGTTCGCGGCGGCGGCGCAGGTCGAGGAGGCGGCGTGCGACGTGTTGCGCGAGGATCTGGCGAAACTCGACATCGACGCGATGAGCCCGCGCGATGCGCTGGACGCGCTGTATCGGTTGAAGGCGCTGGCGAACGAGGGGTGAGCGCTTCCCCCGTCATGCCGGACCCTTCGACTAGCTCAGGAGAGCCTCGTTCCGGCATCCACCGTTCCGCACATTCGAGAGAATTGAGTGCGCGGGACGGTGGGCCCCGGCCTCCGCCGGGGTGACGGAGTGGGTTGGTGGCAGGGTAAGCTGCCCCCCTCCCTGGAAGGGAGGGGTTGGGGGTGGGTCGGGTTCCGAATGTCCTTGGTGTCGCGGCAAAAACGGGCCGCCCCACCCCCTGCCCCTCCCTTTCCAGGGAGGGGGGACCGTTGCGTGATTGGCGACGTGCGAGAATGCTATCCCGCGTCCTAGTATCTCACGATACGTCGATGCTAGGCGGCGGCCAAATTTAGCGGAGCGCTGGCTTTGGGCGGACATCATCACGGACACGACCATTCGCATGGTCACTCGCACAGCGACGGCCACTCCCATGGCGGACACGGCCACAGCCACGCCCCCGCCTCGTTCGACCGCGCGTTCGCGATCGGCATCGGGCTCAACATCGTGTTCGTCGTCGTCGAGGCGATCGTCGGTCTGCGGATCGACTCGGTCGCATTACTCGCCGACGCCGGGCACAATCTGTCCGACGTGCTCGGCCTCGTCGTCGCCTGGGGCGGGACGATGCTGGCGCGCACCGCACCGACCAAGCGCTTCACCTATGGGCTTAAGGGCTCGACGATCCTCGCCGCGCTGACCAACGCGCTACTACTGCTCGTCGCACTCGGCGCGATCGTGCTGGAGGCGTCGCAGCGTTTCTCCGATCCCGCCCCCACTGCTGGTCTAACGGTATCGATGGTCGCCGGCGTCGGCATCGCCGTCAACGCGATCACCGCGTGGATGTTCGCGCGCGGGCGCAAGGGCGACGTCAACATCCGTGGCGCGTATCTGCATATGGCGGCCGACGCGCTCGTTTCCGCGGGCGTGGTGATCGCGGGTATCGTGATCTGGCGCACCGGCTTCACCTGGATAGATCCGGCCGTGAGCATCGTCATCGCGATCCTCATTTTCTGGCAGACCTGGGGCCTGCTCCGCGAAACCGTCGAGATGTCGCTGTCCGCCGTCCCCCGCGGGATCGAGTTCGATCATGTCGACGAGGCGCTGTGCGACCTGCCCGGCGTCACCGAAATCCACGATCTCCACATCTGGCCGATGAGCACCACCGAACCCGTGCTCACCGCGCACCTCGTCATGCCCGGCGGTCACCCAGGCGACCAATTCCTCAGCGACGCCAGGACGATGCTTCACGATACATTCGGCATCGGCCACGCGACGTTGCAGGTCGAGACGGGGAGCGGGCACGACTGCTCGATGGCGGACAAGGCTACGGTTTGAACTTTTCCGGTGCGGCACGGGTTACCGTGTCACGCATCAGGAGATTATCGCATGAAGAAGCATCTTATCGCAGCGTTGATGTCGGTCGCCGTTGCAGCGCCCGCCATGCTGCCGACCGCCGCGACCGCGCAGCGTTACGACGATCGCCGCAACAACAACGACCGCCGCGATCGTGACGATCGCCGTTTCAACAACGACCGCCGCGGCAACGACCGCAACTGGCGTGGCGACGACCGCAACTGGGATCCGTCGAACAGCTACCGCGAAGGCAAATACAGCGAGCGCCGCCTCAGCCGCAACGACCGGATCTATCGCGGTCGCGACGGCCGCGCCTATTGCAAGCGTAACGACGGCACGACCGGCCTCGTGATCGGTGCGCTCGGCGGCGGCGCGCTGGCCAACCTGATCGGTGGCGGCACGCTGGGCACGCTGGCGGGTGCCGGTGGCGGTGCGCTGCTCGGCCGTTCGGTCGACCGCGGCAACGTGAAGTGCCGCTGAGCTTCAGCCGAAGCTAGCGAACAAGGGAGCGGCGGCCGAGCGATTGGCCGCCGTTTTCGTATCTACAGCATGCCGTACAGAAGCGTGCCGTTCAGCCCGATGATCACCGCGGCGATCACCCAGGCGAGGATCTTCAGCCACGCCGGGCTCACGAGGTCGCCCATGATCGTGCGGTCGCCGGTGAACTTGACGAGCGGTACGACCGCGAACGGGAGTTGCAGGCTGAGCACGACTTGGCTCAGCACCAGCAGCTTCGTCGCGCCCGCATCGCCCGAAGCACCGACCACGAACACCGCCGGCACGATCGCTAGCAACCGCGTCACCAGCCGGCGCGCCCAGACCGGCATGCGCAGGTTGAGGAAGCCCTCCATCACGATCTGACCCGCGAGCGTTCCCGTCACCGTCGAGTTCTGCCCCGACGCGAGGAGCGCGACCGCGAACAACACGCTGGCCGCGCCCATCCCAAGCATCGGCGCGAGCAGTTCGTACGCTTGGTCGATCTCCGCGACGTCGGTCCGGCCGGCAACGTGGAAGGTCGCCGCCGCGAGGATCAGGATCGCTGCGTTGATGAAGAAGGCGAGGCCCAGCGCGACCGTGCCGTCGATCGTCGCCATCGTGATCGCGTCGCGCTTGCCCGCCGTGTCCTTGGCGAAGGCGCGGGTCTGGACGATCGACGAGTGGAGGTACAGATTGTGCGGCATCACGGTCGCGCCGAGGATACCGATCGCGATGTAGAGCATCGCCGGGTTGGTGACGATCTGCGTGGTCGGGACGAGACCGCCGAGCACGCCCGCCATGTCGGGCCGCGCCAGGAACAGCTCGAAGATGAAGCAGCCAGCGATGATCACGAGCAGCGCGACGACGAACGCCTCCAGCTTGCGGAAGCCGAAGCGTTGCAGCGCGAGGATCAGGAACACGTCGAGCGCGGTAAGCACGACGCCGTAGACCAACGGCAGCCCGAACAGCAGCTTCAGCGCGATCGCGGTGCCGAGCACCTCGGCGAGATCGCAGGCAATGATCGCGATCTCGCATAGGAACCAGAGCGCGACCGAGACCGGCTTCGAATAATGTGCGCGACAGGCCTGGGCGAGGTCGAGCCCGGCGACGATGCCGAGGCGTGCGGACAGCGCTTGCAGGACCATCGCCATCAGGTTCGACAGCAGCACGACTGATAACAGCGTGTAGCCAAATGCCGAGCCGCCGGCGATGTCGGTCGCCCAGTTACCCGGGTCCATATAGCCGACCGCGACGAGATACCCCGGCCCCACGAACGCGAACAGCCGCCGCCAGAAGGACGCGCCTTCGGGAACTACGACGGTGCGGTGGCTCTCGGCGAGCGAATTGGCGAAGGCTGAGGTCGGTGCGGGCATCGCCGGCCGCTTTGCCGGAAGGGGGCGGAGGGGACAAGCGTATCGTCGGGACATCTGCTCCCCCCCGACGGCGGCGTCGGGTCAGCCCGCCAGCAGCTTTGCCGCGACGTCCTCCATGCTCCCCACCACCAGCAGCGAGTCGCCGCCGACAAGTCCGACTTTAGTCTGCCCGTTCTCGTCCTTGCGCAGATAGGCGACGTTCGCCGCCACGACATAGTAGTTGCCGCCATGCGACTTCAGTTCGATGAATTTCATGATCGCGACTCCTGATCCCCGCCGCAATGCGGCCGAGGCTACAGTATCGGGTTAACGCGGTACGAGGGAGCGCGTCCGCAGTCACGGACCGTCGCCGTCTCAAATGACCTTCATGTCCGCCTGATAATGATGCCACGCGAAGATCGCCGCCGCGCCGCGATGCGGGCGCCAGGCCTCCGCGACCTCGCGTGTCAGTTTCTCGCTCGGGCGCGTTTCGTGACCGAGAATGCGCCCGACCTCGATCTGGATCGCAAGGTCGCCTGCCGGCCAGATGTCGGTACGCCCCTCGGCGAACAGCAGGTAGATCTCCGCCGACCAGCGACCGATCCCCTTCACGCGGACCAGTGCCGCGATCGCCTCCTCGTCGTCCTCGGGCAGGTTGGTGAGGTCGAGCCGCCCGCTCGTCACCTCGTCGGCGAGGCTGCGGGCATAGCCGAGCTTCTGGCGCGACAGGCCGGCGCTCTTCAGCAATTCGTCGCTGGCGGCGGCGATCTTCTCTGGATCGCCCGCACCACCGACCACCGCGTCGAGCTTGTTCCACACTGCAGCCGCAGAGGCGACGCTAACCTGCTGGCCGACGATCGTGCGCAGCAACGTCGCGAACCCGCGTTCGCTGATCCGGGGCGCGGGGTGACCCGCATTGCCGACCGCGACTGCGAAGGCCGGTTCGATCGCGCACAAAGCCGCCATGGCGGTTTCCAGTTGATCCGCACTCAGCCCCATGATGCGGCACGCCTTGCTGCTTGCTTGCGCACCGCGCGCTCGGCATGAACGGACACAGGTTTATCGGAGAATGACATGCCCAAGCTTATCGTCGTGACGCGTGAAGGGGAAGAACGCGAGATCATCGGCGAGGCGGGCCTTTCGGTGATGGAAGTCATCCGCGACGCCGGAATCGACGAGATCCTGGCGCTGTGTGGCGGCTGCTGCTCGTGCGCCACCTGCCACGTCCATGTCGACCCGGACTTTGCGGCCAAACTGAAGCCGATGGGGCCGGACGAGGATGACCTGCTCGATTCGACGAGTGATCGCGATGAGTTTTCACGCCTGTCGTGCCAGATCGAACTGACCGAAGGGCTCGATGGCTTGAAGGTAAAGATCGCAGCGGAGGACTAATTCCCTCGCCCCTCCGGGGAGAGGGAGGGAGGCGCGCTTGCGCCGGAAGGGAGAGGGGCGTTGGGATCCAGGTCCCGAGCCTCACTCCCCTCTCCCTTCCCACCGCAAGCGCGGCGGGCCCCTTCCCTCTCCCCGTAGGGGCGAGGGAGTTCAGGTCACCGCGTCGTGATGGCGTAGAGCGCAATCGCTGTGGCGTTCGAGACGTTCAGGCTCTCCACCTTCTCCGAGATCGGCAGTTTCGCCAGCTCGTCGCAATGCTGCTCGGTATTTTGCCGCATACCCTCGCCCTCCGCGCCGAGCACGATCGCGATCCGCTGCGTCCCCATCGCTTCCGACAGCGTCTGCGTCGCGTGGCCGGTCAACCCGATCCGCCAGAAGCCGGCTGCGGCGATCTCTTCTAGAGCGCGCGCCAGGTTCACGACCCGGATCCAAGGCACGCTCTCAAGCGCACCGGACGCAGCCCGAGCGATCGTCCCCGACTCCGGCGGTGCATTCCGATCCGGCGTGATGATCCCCAGCGCGTCGAACGCCGCCGCCGAGCGCAGAATCGCGCCGACGTTATGCGGATCGGTCACGCCGTCGAGGATCACCAGCGGACGGTTGTCGTCCTTGCCGTGCTCGAGCAGGTCGGCCAGCCACATGTCCTCGAGCGGCTCGACCTCGATCACCACGCCCTGGTGCGGTGCATCGCCCGGCACCAGCCGCGCCAGATCCATCGCCTCGGCATAGGTCACCGGCACGTCGGCCGGCAGGTCGAACCCGGCCAGCGCCTCGCGCGTGCCGAGAATTTTGCGCACCGTGCGCTCCGGATTGGCGAGCGCAGCGCCCACCGCGTGCTTGCCCCAGAAGCGGGGGCGGCCTGCCGGTGCCTTGCTCGGCCTGTGTCCCTTGCGTGCCATATTCGCTCTCTATCGTGTCTGTGTATGCGGCGTCCTTGTCGGCATTCGTCCTCTGCGGCAACACCGAACCACGAAACTTCGCAAAACCTGCGTTGACACACCGAGCGCGCTTCGCCATTGAGCCGCCTCGCTTGAAAGAGCGGCGCTTGCAAAAGCGGCCTGGACAGGTGGCCGAGTGGTTAAAGGCAGCAGACTGTAAATCTGCCGGAGTTTCTCCTACGTAGGTTCGAACCCTACCCTGTCCACCACCGCCCCAGCGTGGTGATGGATCATCCCAAATTCAAAGCATTGATCGGCAACATTCTTTTCCCGCACGGGAAGGAAGTCCGCGTGACATCGGCTCGCGGAAGGCTAGGATCGCCGCGACCGTAACGATTTCGGAAACCGCGTGACCTCAGATCCTGCCGTACAGCCGCCCGTTCAAGCACCCGTCATCCAGGATCTGGCCGACTCGATCCTCGACACGCTGGTCCACCGCATCGGCAAGGATGCGCAGGCCGCCCGCCCCCACGACTGGCTCGCCGCGACGATCCTGACCGTCCGCAACGACATCGTCGAACGCTGGATGGCCTCGACCAAGGCGGCGCACGCCGCGGGCGCCAAGCGCGTCTATTATCTCAGCCTCGAATTCCTGATCGGCCGGCTGCTGCGCGACGCGGTGACCAACCTCCAGCGCAACGACGAGGTTACGCAGGCGCTGAAGCTCCACGGCGTCGACCTTGCCGAACTCGAAGAGATCGAGCCCGACGCGGCGCTCGGCAATGGCGGTCTCGGCCGTCTGGCGGCGTGCTTCATGGAGAGCATGGCGAGCCTCGCACTGCCCGCCTACGGCTACGGCATCCGCTATGTGAACGGCATGTTCCGCCAGCGGATCGACGATGGCTGGCAGGTCGAGATGCCCGAGAACTGGCTCGCGCACGGCAATCCCTGGGAGTTCGAGCGCCGCGAGAGCGCCTATTTCGTCGGCTTCGGCGGCGAAGTAACGGCATCCGACAGTGGTCAGATCCATTGGAGCCCGTCCGAAGCGGTCGAGGCCACCGCGGTCGATACGCCCGTCGTCGGCTGGCGCGGCGAACACGTCAACACGCTCCGCCTGTGGACCGCCCGCGCGTTCGATCCGATCAAGCTCGACCGCTTCAACGCCGGCGACTTCACCGGCGCGCTCGCCGACCAGTTGCGCGCGGAGACGCTCACGCGGGTCCTGTACCCCAACGACTCCACCGCCGCCGGCCAGGAACTCCGCCTCCGCCAGGAATATTTCTTCTCGTCCGCGTCGATCCAGGACATCGTCCGCCGTCACATCCAGTATTTTGGCGACATCCGTACGCTGCCCGACAAGGCCGCGATCCAGCTCAACGACACGCATCCCGCGGTGTCGGTCGCCGAACTCATGCGGCTGTTGATCGACCACCACGAATTCGCGTTCGACGAAGCGTGGAAGATCACGCGTGCCACCTTCGGTTACACTAATCACACGCTGTTGCCCGAGGCGCTGGAGAGCTGGCCGCTGCCGCTGTTCGAACGGCTGCTCCCGCGGCACATGCAGATCGTCTACGCGATCAACGCCAAGCTGCTGCGTGAGGCGCGCGGTACGGACGGCATAGACGACCGCGCGATCTCGGCGATCAGCCTGATCGACGAGGGCGGCGAGCGGCGCGTGCGAATGGCGAACCTCGCCTTTGCAGGTTCGCACAGCGTCAACGGCGTCGCCGCGCTGCATACGCAGCTGATGAAGAAGACGGTCTTCGCCGATCTCCACAAGCTGTATCCAACGCGGATCAACAACAAGACCAACGGCATCACGCCGCGTCGCTGGCTCCAGCAGTGCAATCCCGGCCTCACCGCGCTGATCCGCGATGCGATCGGCGACAGCTTCCTCGACGATGCCGAAAAGCTGGTCGGTCTCGATGTTTTCGCCGACGATTCCGGTTTCAGGGAGCGCTTTTCGAGCGTGAAGCGTTCGAACAAGGTGGCACTGGCAAATCACATCAAGGAAAGCATGGGGCTCCGCGTCGATCCCGACGCGATGTTCGACGTCCAGATCAAGCGCATCCACGAGTATAAGCGCCAGCTACTCAACATCATCGAGACGGTCACGCTCTACGACCAGATCCGCAGCCATCCCGAGCGCGACTGGACGCCCCGCGTGAAGCTGTTCGCGGGCAAGGCGGCGTCGAGCTATCACAACGCGAAACTCGTCATCAAGCTGGCGAACGACGTGGCGCGCCGGATCAACGCGGACCCGTCGGTCGGTGGCCTGCTCAAGGTCGCGTTCCTGCCCAATTACAACGTGTCGCTGGCGGAGAAGATCATCCCCGCCGCCGATCTGAGCGAACAGATCTCGACCGCCGGACTCGAGGCGTCGGGCACCGGCAACATGAAGTTCGCGATGAACGGCGCGCTGACGATCGGCACGCTCGACGGCGCCAACATCGAGATCAAGGACCGCGTCGGCGACGACAACATCTTCATCTTCGGCATGACCGCGGACGAGGTCGAGGCCAAGCGCGCCAACGGTTACGATCCGCGCGCCGTGATCGACGGCTCGAACGAACTCCGCCAGGCGGTGTCGGCGATCGCGTCCGGCGTGTTCTCGCCCGACGACAAGACGCGCTACGCCGGGTTGATGGGCGGGCTGTACGACGGCGACTGGTTCATGCTCGCCGCCGATTTCGACAGCTATGCCACCGCCCAGCGCGCGGTCGACACACGCTGGAACGATCGCGATGCGTGGGTCGCCTCGACCGTCCGTAACGTCGCCCGCGTCGGCTGGTTCTCGTCCGACCGGACGATCCGCGAATATGCGCGCGAGATCTGGACGGTGATGTGAAGCCACCCGAAGGCGCCATCGTTGCCCTCCTTGAAGGGCGTCACGACGATCCGTTCTCGCTGCTCGGCGTCCACAGCGGCCCGACCGGCGTGTTCGCGCGCGTCTGGCTGCCCGGCGCGGACACGGCGGAGGCGCACGCACTCGACGGTACCGCGCTCGGCACCCTCCCCCGGATCGACGATCGCGGCCTGTTCGAGGGTCCGATCGACGGCACGCAACAGCCGGTGAAATACCACGCCGAGGCGGGCGACACGTCGTGGTGGGTCACCGACCCCTATAGCTTCGGCCCAGTCCTCGGCCCGATCGACGACCTGCTCATGGCGGAAGGCACGCACCGCCGCCTCCACGACAAGCTGGGCGCGCACCTGATCAAGCATGAAGGCGCGCACGGCGTCCACTTCGCGCTCTGGGCCCCCAATGCGCAGCGCGTGTCGGTGGTCGGCGACTTCAACGACTGGGACGGGCGCCGCCACGCGATGCGCAAGCGCGGCGACGTCGGCGTTTGGGAGATCTTCATCCCCGACATCGCCGAATACCGCGCCTACAAGTTCGAGATCGTTGGCCCCGACGGCCAGTTGCAGCCGCTCAAGGCCGACCCGTTCGCCTTCGCCAGCGAACTCCGCCCCGCCAACGCCTCGATAACGCGGAAGCTCGCGCACGACTGGGCCGACACCGATCACCGGAAACACTGGTCCTCGGTCGATCCACGCCGCGTGCCGATCAGCATCTATGAGGTGCATGCCGGATCGTGGGACCGCGACGCCGACGGCTGGTTCCTGAGCTGGGACGCGCTCGCCGACCGTCTGATCCCCTACGTGGTCGAGATGGGCTTCACGCACATCGAGTTCCTGCCGATCAGCGAACACCCGTACGACCCGAGCTGGGGCTACCAGACCACCGGCCTCTACGCGCCGTCCGCACGCTTCGGCGACGTCGATGGCTTCGCGCGGTTCGTCGATGGCGCGCATCTGGCGGGTATTGGCGTACTGCTCGACTGGGTCCCCGCGCATTTCCCGACCGACGCGTTCGGCCTCGCCAAGTTCGACGGCACCGCGCTGTACGAGCACGAGGATCCGCGGCTCGGCTTCCACCCCGATTGGAACACCGCGATCTACAATTTCGGGCGGCGCGAAGTGACGTCGTTCCTCGTCAACAACGCGTTGTTCTGGGCCGAGCGCTATCACATCGACGGCCTTCGCGTGGATGCGGTCGCGTCGATGCTGTACCGCGATTATTCGCGCAAGAGCGGCGAATGGATCCCCAACGAGCAAGGCGGCCGCGAGAATTGGGAAGCCGTCGCGTTCCTCCGCGACATGAACCGCGAGATATACGGCCAACATCCCGGCGTGTTCACGATCGCCGAGGAATCGACCTCGTGGCCGGGCGTCTCCGCACCCGTCAGCGACGACGGCAAGAGCGGTGGGCTCGGGTTCGGGTTCAAGTGGAACATGGGCTTCATGCACGATACGCTCCAGTACATGGCGCGCGATCCGCTGCACCGGAAGCACCACCACGGCGAGATCAATTTCGGCCTCGTCTACGCGTTCAGCGAAAATTTCGTCCTGCCGCTCAGCCATGACGAGGTCGTCCACGGCAAGGGCTCGCTGCTCACCAAGATGCCCGGCGACGACTGGCAGCAATTCGCAAACCTGCGCGCCTATTACGCGTTCATGTGGGGCTATCCCGGCAAGAAACTGCTCTTCATGGGGCAGGAATTCGCGCAGCGCCGCGAATGGTCCGAAGCGCGCGCGCTCGACTGGGACCTGCGCAACGCGCGCAGCCACGAGGGCATCCGCAACCTCGTCCGCGACCTCAACACCGTCTACCGCGAGAAGCCGGCGCTGCACGCGCGCGACTGCGAGGCGGAGGGGTTCGAATGGCTGGTCGCCGACGATGCCGCCAATTCGGTGTTCGCGTGGTTGCGCAAGGCTCCGGGTGCGAAGCCGATCGCGATCGTCGCGAACATGACGCCGATCGCCCGCGCGCCCTACCGCGTACCGCTGCCGCTCGACGGCCGCTGGTGCGAGATCATCAACAGCGATGCGCACGACTATTGGGGCAGCGGGCTCGGCAATCTCGGCGGCGTCGTCGCGAAGGACGGCGCGGCCTGGGTCACGCTGCCCCCGCTCGCGACGATCATGCTCGAATACGAAGGCTGATCGAGTTCGAAGACCGATCCGGCGCAACGACGGAACAACCGGCGGGTGACGGCGCGTTATACTGCTGAATATTAGGGAGAGACGGACATGGTGGAACGGCGGGGACAGCCATTGGCGCGCGACGCGATGGCGTATGTGCTGGCCGGCGGCCGCGGCAGTCGCCTGATGGAGCTGACCGATACGCGCGCGAAACCCGCGGTGTATTTCGGCGGCAAGGCGCGCATCATCGATTTCGCGCTGTCCAACGCGATCAACTCGGGCATTCGCCGGATCGGTGTCGCGACGCAGTACAAGGCGCATTCGTTGATCCGCCACCTCCAGAGCGGCTGGAACTTCCTGCGCTCCGAACGCAACGAGAGCTTCGACATCCTGCCCGCCTCGCAGCGGATCAGCGAGTTCCAATGGTACGAGGGCACCGCCGACGCGGTCTACCAGAACATCGACATCATCGAGAGCCATGCGCCCGAATACATGGTCATCCTGGCGGGCGATCATATCTACAAGATGGATTACGAGCTGATCCTGCAACAGCATTGCGAGACCGGCGCGGACGTCACGATCGCCTGCCTCGAAGTGCCCCGGATGGAGGCGGTCGGCTTCGGCGTGATGGCCGTGGACGAGCACGACAACGTCACCGCGTTCGTCGAGAAACCCGCCGATCCCCCCGCGATCCCCGGCAACCCGGACATCGCGCTGGCGTCGATGGGGATCTACGTCTTCACGACCAAGCTGCTGTTCGAGGAGCTTCGTCGCGACGCCGCAACCCCCGGATCGTCGCGCGATTTCGGCAAGGACATCATCCCGTACCTCGTGAAAAACGGCAAGGCGGTCGCGCATCGCTTCTCGGACAGCTGCGTCCGCTCGGGGCTTGAGGTCGAGGCCTATTGGCGCGATGTCGGCACGGTCGACGCCTATTGGGAGGCGAACATCGACCTCACCGACGTCGTGCCCAAGCTCGACCTCTATGACCGCAGCTGGCCGCTCTGGACCTATTCCGAGGTCACGCCACCCGCAAAGTTCGTCCACGCCGACGACGGCCGCCGCGGCGAGGCGGTGTCGAGCCTCGTCTCGGGCGACTGCATCATCTCCGGCTCCTCGATCCACCGCAGCCTGATCTTCACCGGCACCCGCGCGCACAGCTATTCGATGCTGGATCAAGCGGTGATCCTCCCGCACTGCGTGATCGGCCGCGGTGCGCGCCTGTCGAAGGTGGTCGTCGATCGCGGCGTAGAAATTCCCGACGGCCTGGTCGTAGGCGAGGACGCAGAATCCGACGCCCAACGCTTCCGCCGCACCGACAACGGCGTCGTGCTGGTAACCAAGTCCATGATCGACCGGCTGACCGCGTGATGCACTTGGCGATACCTGCCCCCCTCCCTGGAAGGGAGGGGTTGGGGGTGGGTCGGCCCATTGGCAGTCGGTTCGCACGCCCCACACCAACCCACCCCCGGCCCCTCCCTTCCAGGGAGGGGAGCAGTAGTATCTTCCCAACCAGAGCGCCGATATGATGCGCGTCCTCTCCGTTGCTTCGGAAGCCTACCCCCTTATCAAGACCGGCGGTCTCGCAGACGTCGTCGGCGCGCTCCCGGCCGCGCTGGCGCCGCATGACGTCGCGCTGACCACGTTCCTCCCAGGCTACCCAGCACTCGCCGCCGTCATCAAGCGCGCGAAAGTCGTCCACCGCTACACCGACCTGCTCGGCACCGAAGCCCGCATCCTCAAGACGAAGATCGGTGACCACCCGCTGCTGGTCCTCGACGCCCCCGCGCTGTTCGCACGAGGCGGGGGCCCGTACGGCGACGCGACCGGCGCAGACTGGTCCGACAACTGGCGCCGCTTCGCGGCGTTCAGCCGCGCCGCCGCCGACCTCGCCTCGGGCACGGTCCCCGGCTACGAATTCGACATCCTCCACGCGCACGACTGGCAGGCGGCGATGGCCCCCGCCTATCTCCGCTACGCCCCCGGCCCCGGCGGCCCCGCCAAAACGGTCGTCACGATCCACAACATCGCGTTCCAGGGGCGCTACGGCCACGACATCTTCGCCGACCTCGCGCTCCCCGACGAAGCCTTCGCGCTCGATGGCGTCGAATATTACGGCGGCGTCGGCTTCCTCAAGGCCGGTCTCGAAGCCGCCGATGCGATCACCACCGTCAGCCCGACCTACGCCGCCGAGATCCGCCGCGGCGAATTCGGGATGGGCCTCGAAGGGCTCATCAACGACCGCGCCGGTCGCGTCACCGGGATCGTCAACGGCATCGACCCCGCGGTCTGGAACCCGGAGACCGACGCGTCCCTCCCCGCCCGCTACACCGCGCGAACGCTAGCCCGCCGCCGCGCCAACAAGCGCGCGATCGAAACCCTGTTCGGCCTCGACGCCGGCGACGGCCCGATCTTCACCGTCATCAGCCGCCTCACTTGGCAAAAGGGCATGGATGTCCTCGCCGGTGCGCTCGACGAACTCGTCGCGCTCGGCGGTCGTCTCGCGCTGCTCGGCTCGGGCGACACCGCGCTGGAACTCGCCTTCCTAGCCGCCGCCGAACGCCACCCCGGCCGGATCGGCGTCCGCATCGGCTATGACGAGCCCGTCTCGCACCTGCTGCAAGGCGGTGCCGACGCGATCCTGATCCCGTCGCGGTTCGAGCCGTGCGGTCTGACGCAGCTCTACGGCCTCGCGTACGGCTGCGTCCCCGTCGTCGCGCGCACCGGTGGGCTCGCTGACACCGTGATCGACGCCAACGAAGCTGCGATCGCCGCGGGCGTCGCCACCGGCATCCAGCACGACGGCGTCACGCCGGAAGCGCTCAGCCACGCGCTGCGCCGCACGATCGCGCTCTATGCACGCCCCGATCGCTGGGCCATGTTGCAGCGCAACGCGATGCGCGCGGACTTCTCGTGGGACGAGAGCGGCCGCCGTTACGCTAACCTCTATTCGAGCCTTCTGGAGCCCGCATGATCCGCACCGTTTCGACCACGCCGTACACCGACCAGAAGCCCGGCACGTCGGGCTTGCGCAAGAAGGTGAAGGTCTTCCAGCAGCCAAACTACGCCGAGAATTTCGTCCAGAGCGTGTTCGACGTGGTGGCGGACAAGGCCGGCGCGACGCTGGTCATCGGCGGCGACGGCCGTTTCCTCAACCGCGAAGTCATCCAGGTCGCGATTCGCATGGCGGCGGCAAACGGCTTTGGCCGCGTCATCGTCGGCCGCGGCGGCATCCTGTCGACCCCCGCCGCCAGCCACATGATCCGCAAGCGTGGCGCGATTGGAGGCCTCGTCCTCTCGGCGAGCCACAACCCCGGCGGTCCCGACGAGGATTTCGGGATCAAGTATAACATCGCCAATGGCGGCCCCGCCCCTGAGGCCGTGACCGACGCAATTAACGCGCGGACGCTGGAGATCGACCGCTGGCTGACCGTCGACGCCGACGACATCGACCTCGACACCGATGGCGAAGTCACGGTCGGCGATATGCCGGTCGAGGTCGTCGACCCGGTCGAGGATTACGCCGAGCTCATGGAGACGCTGTTCGACTTCGACGCGATCCGCAGCGCCAAGCTGACGATGGCGTTCGACGCGATGAGCGCCGTCACCGGGCCGTATGCGACCGAGATCCTCGAACGCCGCCTCGGCTTCGCGCCCGGCACCGTCCGCAACGGCGAACCCCTGCCCGATTTCGGCGGCCACCACCCCGACCCCAACCTCGTCCACGCGCATGAACTGTACGAGACGATGATGGCCCCCGACGCACCCGATTTCGGCGCAGCGTCGGACGGCGACGGCGACCGCAATCTGATCATCGGCAAGAACCGTTTCGTCACCCCCTCGGACAGCCTCGCGATGTTGGCTGCCAACGCACACCTCGCACCCGGTTACGCAGGCGGCCTCAAGGGAATCGCCCGCTCGATGCCGACCAGCGCCGCCGCCGACCGCGTCGCTGAGGCCTTGGGCATCCCAGCCTACGAAACCCCGACCGGCTGGAAGTTCTTCGGTAATCTGCTCGACGCCGGCATGGCGACGATCTGTGGCGAGGAGAGCGCCGGCACCGGGTCCGATCACGTCCGCGAAAAGGACGGCCTGTGGGCGGTCCTCCTGTGGCTCAACATCCTCGCGGTCCGCGGCGAGAGCGTCGACACGATCTCCCGCGATCACTGGGCGAAATTCGGCCGCAACTATTACGCCCGCCACGACTACGAAGGTGTCGAGACTCCACGCGCCGACGCGCTGATGGCCGCACTTCGTGGAAGCCTGGCCACCCTGCCCGGTCAGCAATTCGGCGACCTGACCGTCGAGACCGCGGACGAGTTCGCCTATACCGACCCCACCGACGGATCGATCAGCCGCAACCAGGGCGTCCGGATCCTGTTCGAGGGCGGCAGCCGCGTGGTGTTCCGTCTCTCGGGCACCGGCACCACTGGCGCGACGTTGCGCGTGTACCTCGAACGCTACGAGCCCGTCGGCGGCAACCTCGACCGCGACACCGGCGAGATGCTCGCCAGCATCGTCGCCGCCGCGGAGTCGATCGCGGGGATCGCCGAGCACACCGGCCGCACCGCACCGGACGTCGTCACCTGATGCGCTGCCTCGGCCTGCTCGCGCTCTCGTCGCTCCTGGTCGCGGCATCGCCCGCGCCGCGGTCCCCCGCGCAACTGTTCGGCCCGCTCTACAAGGCCGTGCAGATGCGCGGGCTGTTCCCGGACTCGAAGACCTTCGCCGACGCGACGCCCAAGCGGCCGGCGAAGGCGATCCTCGCCGACTATGCCAAATGCCGCTGCGACGCCGAGCCCGCGCTTCGCCGGTTCGTCGAGGCGAACTTCACGATCCCGACGACGCCCGCCGCCCCACCATCGGCCGAGAGATTGACGCTGAAGGCGCATATCGACGTACTTTGGCCGCAACTCACGCGCACCCGAACGACCGTCCCCGCCGGCTCCTCCGCGCTGACCCTGCCAAAGCGCTACGTCGTCCCCGGCGGCCGCTTCCGCGAGATGTATTACTGGGACAGCTATTTCACGCTGCTCGGCGTCCAGCGCTCCGGTCGGCAGGACCTCGTCGAGGACATGATCGTCGATTTCGGCAGCCTGATCGACCGCTACGGCCACATCCCCAACGGTACGCGCACATACTATCTCAGCCGCTCGCAACCGCCGTTCTTCTACCTCATCGCCGGCCTCTCGCGCGATCCCAAGACACTCGCCACCCGCAACCGCCAGTTGCGCGCCGAACACGCGTTCTGGATGGCGGGCGCAGAAACCCTCAAGCCCGGCCAACAGACCCGCCGCGCGGTCCGCCTCCCCGACGGCGCGTTGCTCAACCGCTATTGGGACGACCGCAACGATCCCCGCGACGAGAGCTATCGCGAAGACGCCGAGCTCGCCGACCGCACACCGTCGCGCAACCGCGGCGAACTCTTCCGCGATCTGCGCGCAGCGGCGGAGAGCGGCTGGGACTTTTCCTCGCGCTGGCTCGCCGACGGCCGCACGCTGGCCACCATCCGCACCACGCGGTTCGCGCCGGTCGATCTCAACAGCCTGATGGTCGGCATGGAGCAGGCGATCGCCGCGAACTGTCGCACATTGGGGGATACCGCCTGCGCCACATCCTACGCGTCGCAGGCAACGGCGCGCACCGCCGCGATCCGCAAGCATTTGTGGAACGGCCGGTTCTTCGCCGACTACGACCTCGACACCAACCGCGCGAACGACTTCGCAAGCGCCTCGATGGCATTCCCGCTTTTCGCCAAGGTCGCCACCCCGGACCAGGCCAAGGCGACCGCCACTGCCCTGCGCCCGTTCGTCGGCGAAGGCGGCCTCCGCACGACGCTGATCGGCAGTGGCCAGCAATGGGACGACCCCAATGGCTGGGCCCCGCTCCAGTGGGTCGCGATTAAAGGCCTGCGCGGCTACGGCGAAACCGACTTGGCCGACCAGATCACCAAGGCCTGGCTCGCCTCGGTCGACCGCGAATACCAGGCGAGCGGCAAGCTGCTCGAGAAATACGACGTGGTTGAGCGCAAGCCCGGCGGTGGCGGCGAATATCCCAACCAGGACGGCTTCGGCTGGACCAACGGGGTCACGCGGGCGCTAATGGCCGGTCGGCCATGACGTTCCGACGCCGCCGCAGCGCGCTCTACATGCCCGCCTCGAACGCGCGCGCTATCGCCAAGGCTAGAACGCTCTCATGCGACGTCGTCATTCTCGACCTGGAGGATGCCGTCGCCCCCGAGGAGAAGGCCGCGGCCCGCGATCGCGTCGTCGAGGCACTGGGCGAAGGCGGGTTCGGCACGCGCGAACTGGTCGTACGGGTCAACGGTCTCGACACCGCCTGGTATGCCGACGACATCGCCGCGATGCACGCGAGCGGTGTCGACGCAGTGCTCGTCCCCAAGGTCTCGTCGGTCGCCGACCTTACCCGGGTTCGCGCATCACTCGGCGAAGATGGCCCGCCGATCTGGGCGATGATCGAAACCTGCGCGGCGATCCTGGCACTCCCTTCACTCTCCGCAGCCGCAGCCGAAACGCGCCTCACCGCGCTGATTGCCGGCACCAACGACCTCGCCAAGGAGATGCGATGCCGGCTTGGTGTCGATCGGATGCCGCTGGTCCCGGCGCTCACGGCGACGATCATGGCCGCCCGTGCTGCCGGGATCGTCGCGCTGGACGGCGTGTGCAACGCGCTGGACGACCCGCCCCGGTTCGCAGCCGAGTGCACGCAAGGCGCAATGCTAGGGTTCGACGGCAAGACATTGATCCATCCGTCCCAGATCGATGCGGCGAACGCTGGTTTCGGGCCGAACGTTGAGGAATTGGCGTGGGCACGAACGATCGTCGCCACGTTCGCGAAATCGGAGAATGCCGACAAGGGCGCCATTCGCCTAAATGGCCAAATGGTGGAGCGTCTCCACCTCGTCGAGGCACAGGCGATGCTGGCACGCTGAAGCGTAGACAAGTACCGTCCGCAAATGTCGTCCGTCATCCTGAGGAAAATCAGGATCCAGAGCCACGAAGCGCACCACGCGTTACCCTGGATCCTGACTTTCGTCAGGATGACAGGTAGCTCGAATGATACGCTCCGACTTTACCCCGCGCTCTTCCGTCGGGTCTCCCACCCCTTCTTCGCAGCCGCGGACTTGGCTGCATCGCTACGCCCGGCCGCCTGCTTGCCGCCGTTATTGGAAGAGGCATGCGTATCGGGCTTGCCGCGACCCGAGCCCGACTTGTTACCGCCGCCCGAATCCTTGTTCACGCTCGCCCAGGCCCGCGCCTCGGCCTCCTTCTCGGGAACGCCGCGCTCTTCATAGCCGTCCGCGATATGCGCGGCCTTGCGCTTCTGCTTGTCAGTGTACGCGCTCTTGTCGCCCTGTGGCATCGCCGCTCTCCTCGTCAGAAAGCGTCAACGCTCAGGCCGACACGACGTTCACCGACCGATCCAATCAGCCACCTGCGTAGCGACCTGGTTCGCCGCCTGGTTGATACCTGCCGCTGCGGAGGGTGCATCGATCGCCGAGACCGGCACGCGGGCTTCGAAGCGATGCTTCTCGACCGTGGTCTTTCCGACGCGGGTCAGCGACGCATCGAACGTCACGACCGCCTCGCGCGTGGTCGCATCGAGCCCGAACGACCGCAGTTCGCCACCAAGCAGCCCGCCGGGATCGCCGATCGACTGCGCCGTCGACAGCACAACCAGCCCGGTCCGCGCCGCAACCGTGTCCGACACGAGCCGCGAGAACAGCCGCGCGGGCGGCTCCGCCCACTGCGCGTCGGTCACGTACGCGATAGAGGTCGGCGTCGCCTGCACCGGCACGCGCGCGGTCGCCAGCGACTGCGGCACCACCGGAACCTGGATCGTGATCGACTTCGCGGTCGCCGAATCCTGGTTCTGGCCGACCGGCACCGACGATGAACTCGTCAGCGTGAGCAGCGTGGGGGGCGGTTTCGCGCCGAAGCTGATGCACCCGGCGAGTGGCAGCATCGCGATCAGGATGAGCGGTGTCTTCATGGCGTGCCTCACTTACCCTTGTAATCCGGGAGCTTCTGCTGCCCGATCAGCGAACTCGCACCCTGCTGGTCGACCTTCTCGGCGACCGACGACAGTGCCGCGGCCGTCGTCCGCAGGTCGTGGACCAGACGATTGGCCTCGGGGATCGTCGTCTTCGAAAACGCCTGCAAGCCTGGTCGTGCGTCGCCGATCGCAGCGTTCAACGTCTCCGCGCTCTGCTGCGCGGAGGTGATCGCCTTGTTCAGGTTCGCCATCGCCGGCTTCACGTCCTCGGACAGGACGCCGTTGGTGGTCTTGGCCAGCACGCCGAACTGCTGCGCGGCATCGCCCGCCTGCTGGATCGCAACGCGAGTCTGCGCGAGCGTCGCGGCGATCTCAGGCCCACGATCGGCGAGCGCATCGGTCAACCGGTTGGTGTTCTCGAGGATACCTGCGATCGATGCCTGATTTCGGTCGGTCAGCAAGCCCGTAAGACGCTCGGTCAGCGTCGACAGGCGCTCGAGCAACTGCGGTGCCGAGTTCAGGATCGCGCCGAGGCCACCCTGCTTGGTCGGGATGACCGGGACGCCGTACGGACAAGGCTGGCCGTTGACGTCAGGGCACGCGACCGGCGGCGCACCCTTGCGGGCGCCGTCGAGCGACACCTGGCTGACACCGGTAAAGCCGACGCCCGAGATCGATGCAGTGGTGCCCTGCAGCACCGGAGTCTCGTCGTTGACGCTGATCCGGACGCGGACGAACTGCGGATCGTTCTTCCACAGCGAAATCGTCTTCACCTGACCCGACGGCACGCCCGAGAACGTCACGGCAGAGCCGCGCGCGAGCCCGTCGACCGACTGGCGGAAGAAGATGTCGTATTCCTTCTCTTCCTTGCCGCCCAGCCGCGCGATCCACACCGTGAACAGCGCCAGCAGGGCCAGCAGGATCAGCACGACGGCGCCGACTAGGACGTGGTTCGAACGGGTTTCCATCAGCGCGTCCTTGCTTCTTTCTCGGCGTATGTCGCGTCGGCGTCGTCCGGCGCGGACTGCTTGGACTGGACTTCAGTAGGGTGTTGGGCTGCTTGCTCGTCGGCGCGCTCGTGCGCTTCCTGCGTCGCGACCGCGGCACGGCCGCGGGGCCCCTTGAAATATTCCTCGATCCACGGATGGTCGAGCGCGATCAGCTCGTCGATCGTGCCGACCGCGATGACCTTCTTGTCGGCCAGCACCGCGACCCGGTCGCAAATAGCATACAGCGTATCCAGATCGTGCGTGATCAGGAACACTGTCAGCCCGAGCGTCTTCTGCAACGACTGGGTCAGCCCGTCGAACGCAGCCGCACCGATCGGATCGAGACCCGCGGTCGGCTCGTCGAGGAACAGTAGTTCGGGATCGAGCGCGAGCGCGCGGGCGAGACCTGCACGCTTCTTCATGCCACCCGACAGCTCGGCGGGAAATTTGTTCGCGGCGTCGGCAGGCAAGCCGGTCATCACGACCTTGTACGACGCGATTTCCGCGAGCAGCGCCGGCGACAGGTCGGGATAGAATTCGCGCAACGGCACTTCGACATTCTCGGCGACGGTCAGCGTCGAGAACAACGCACCGCCCTGGAACAACACGCCCCAGCGCTTGCGGATCTCAGTCGCCTCGGTTTCCTCGCGGCCGATATTGGGCTCGCCGAACACCGTGACCTCGCCCGCGACCGGGGTCTGGAGGCCGATGATCGAGCGCATCAGCACCGACTTGCCGGTACCCGAGCCGCCGACCACGCCGAGGATCTCGCCGCGCCGCACGTCGAGGTCGAGCCCTTCATGCACCACGGAATCGCCGAACGCGTTCTTCAGCCCCTTTACGGAGATGATGATATCGTCTTGCTTGCGGGGCATCAGTCCCAACCCAACCACGTGAAGAACACCGCGAAGAACGCATCGAGCACGATCACCAGGAAGATGCCCTGGACCACCGCGGAGGTGGTGCGCAGGCCGACCTGTTCGGCGTCCGATTCGACCTGCATGCCCTGGAAACAGCCAGCGATCGCGATGATCGCGCCGAACACCGGCGCCTTGATCAGGGAGATGTACAGATCGGTGATCGGCACGACTTCGCGGATGCGCGCGATGAAGGTGACCGGCGGGATGCCGAGCTGCACCCAGCAAAGCAGACCGCCGCCGATGATCGCGATCACTGAGGCGTAGAAGCCTAGCAGCGGCATCATTACGATCGCGGCAAGCACGCGGGGCAGCACCAGCGCCTCCATCGGCGACACGCCGATCGTCCGCATCGCGTCGATCTCTTCGGTGAGCTTCATCGTGCCAAGCTGTGCGGCAAACGCCGAACCCGAGCGGCCCGCGACCATGATCGCGGTCATCAGCAAGCCGAGCTCGCGGATCGTCAGGCGGCCGACGAGGTTGATCGTGAAGACTTCGGCGCCAAACTGGCGCAGCTGGACCGCGCCCTGCTGCGCGATGACCATGCCGATCAGGAAGCTCATCAGCCCGACGATGCCAAGTGCGGCGACGCCGACCACTTCGAAGCGCTGAACGACCGCGTTGAAACGGAAACGGCGCGGGTGGCGGATGACGCTGCCGAACGCGATCGTCGTCGCGCCAAGAAACCCGAGCAGGCCGAGCATGGTCTTGCCCGACAGGACGATCGCATCGCCGATCTCGCCAAGCACGCGACTGGCCGCGTTGACCTTGGCGGGCCTGGCGGCGAGCGGCTGATCCGACGCGACGACCTGATCGAACAGTGCCTGGTCGTTGGCATCGAGCCCGTCGATTGTCGCATCGTTGCGCGCAGCGAAACGGTGGACGACCCAGGCGCCGATCGTGTCGATCCGGTCGACCCCGCTGAGGTCAACATGCTTCACCGAAGCTGCGTCGATCGCCTCGAGCCGATCGGGCAGATTGCCGATCTTCGCAAGCGACAGATCGCCGGTAAAGCGAAGCGTGCCGGTATCGGCACTGTCCTGCTGGAAATCGGCCATCGCGCTCATCGGCGGCACCTTTGCGGCAAAGTGACTGGATCGGCAAGACGAATGCGGCGTAAGTCGCGACGATGACCGAATTGCTTCCTGCCCAGCCCCCTGCCCGCCCAACCGTCCGTCTCGCGATCTACGACATGGACAAGACGATCACGCACATGCCGACCTGGACGCCGTTCCTGCTTCACACCGCGCGAAAAAGCGGTGCGCCGTGGCGGCTGGCGCTCGTCCCGTTCGCGGGGGTGGCGGCGCTAGGCTATGTCGGGCGGGTGATCAGCAGGGGTCGGTTGAAGTATCTGATGCAGCGAATGATGCTCGGCAAGCGCATGTCGCCCGCGCAGGAACGCCGCAGCGCCGAGGCTTTCGCCGACCGTGTCGTACGCGACGGCGTGTTCGCGAGTGCACGCGCGCGAATCGAGGTGGACCGGGCTAACGGCTACAAGCTGGTAATGGCGACCGCGTCGTACCGGTTCTATGTCGAGGCGATAGCCGAACGGCTCGGTTTCGACGCCGTGATCGGCACGGAGAGCCTGCGCGATGCGAGCGGCAATCTGCTGGCGGGGATCGACGGCGAGAATTGCTATGGCCCCGCCAAACTGCGGATGATCGAAGCGTGGATGGCTCGCGAAGGCATCGCGCGCGAGAACGCCCATGTGCGGTTCTATTCGGACCATGTGTCCGACGCGCCGACGTTCGAGTGGGCGGACGAACCGTTCGCGGTGAATGCGCATGGCCCGTTGCGGTTGCTGGCGACAGCAAAGGGGTGGCCTATGCCGGACTGGGAACGGTAGCGGGTACTCGCGGTCCTACAGCAACACATCGACGCTGTGGATCACCAGCCCGACCAGCCCGCCGACGATCGTCCCGTTCACCCGGATATACTGCAAGTCGCGGCCAACCGCGTTTTCCAGGCGGCTGGTGATGGTGTTCGCGTCCCAACTGCGCACCGTGTCGGACACCAATTTGACGATGCCGTCGCCATAATCCGCCGCCGCGCCGACTGCTGCACGACGCACGAAACGGTTGATCGTGCGCGACATGCGCGGGTCGTGCTGCAGTGTCTCGCCGAGCTGGCGGAGGACCTCGCCAAGCTTGCCAGCCATTGCACGCTCAGGATCGCGGGCGATCGCGAGGAGAGCGCCGCGAGCCTGCTCCCACAGTCCGTCGAGCCAGCGCTGCATGGCGGGGTTGTCGAGCAGGTCGTTCTTCATGGTCTCGACCCGCTCCCGCATGCGGCGGTCGTATTGAAGATCCCAGGCTAAGCGATCGAGGCCCTCTTCCGCCTTCAGCCGCAGCGGATGCTCGGGGTCCTCGGCCATCTCGACGAGCAGCTTGTCGAATCCGCTGATGAGCTTGTCCGCGACGGTCGTGTCGAGACCGGTCCAGCGCAGGATCGAGCCGGCCTTGTCATGGACCATGGCACGAACGAGGTGGTCGTTCGCCGCCAGCGTCTTCGCCGCCCAGCGGATCGCGCTTTCGAGCAGCGGCGCGTGGCGGCGCTCGGCGATCGCGGCCTTCAGCAACTGGCCAAGGATCGGCGAGATTTCGGTGGCGCGCAGTCGCGCACCGATCCCGGCCTTGACCATCCCGCCGAGCCGCGCTGGATCCAGACCTTCGAGGACTTGCGCAACCAGCTTCGACGCGCCCTGCCGAAAGCGGCCCCCTGCCCCTTCCGGCGGATCGGTCAGCCAGCGGGCGATCGCTCCCGCCACGTCGAGCCGGCGAGTGCGCCGCGCGATGACGACCGGAATCAGGAAATTCGCTCGGAGGAACTGTGCGAGCGTATCTCCGATCCGGTCCTTGTTGCGCGGTACGATCGCGGTGTGGGGGATCGGCAGCCCGAGTGGATGGCGGAAGAGCGCGGTAACTGCGAACCAATCCGCCAGACCACCGACCATCGCCGCTTCGGCGAACGCACGGAGGAAGGCGAAGGCGGGGTGGACGGGGACGAGCGCGCGGCTGACGAAGAACGTCGCGGCCATGAGGACGAGCAGGCCGGTGGCGACGATCCGCATGCGGACGAGCGCCGGTGGGGGTGCTTCGCCGGCCGGGCGCTTGCGGGGTAGTAGCGTCATGCCCGTAACAATCCCCGGGCGCCCCGAATGTTCACGCTGCTGCGGCGGTTCGGGTGCCCGGGTGCAGAGGGGGGTACCGTAGGTCTGTCACTCGGCGGGTTGCGTGCCGTCACCCTGTTCGCGACCGTGACCGAGCTTGCCGCTCGCCGGCCCGAGCAGTGGTCCCGGATTGGGCCCGGCGATCCCGATCACCTCGTCCCCATTGTCACCCGGACGATAGGTGAGCAGGCGACGACCGAGCCGCGGTCCGACATAGCGCTCGATCCCGACCGCGAGGCTGAACGCCGCGGGAATGATCAGCAGCGTCAGCAAGGTCGACAGCGCGAGCCCACCGATCACGACCGTGCCCATCGGCGCGCGCGACGACGAATCGCCGCTGAGCGACATTGCGGTCGGCACCATGCCGGCGACCATTGCGACGGTGGTCATCACGATTGGCTGCGCACGCTTGTGCCCGGCATCGATGATCGCGGTGAACGCATCGACGCCCTTGCTCATCTCGTCGAGCGCGAAGTCGATCAGCAGGATCGAGTTCTTGGCGACGATGCCGAGCAGCATCAGCAGGCCGATATACACCGGCAGCGACAGCGGCTGCCCGGTCGCCCAGAGCGCGAGCAGTCCGCCGAGCGGCGCGAGCAGCAGCGATCCCATGTTGACGAACGGCGGCAGGACGCGGCGGTACAGCAGCACCAGCACCGCGAACACGAGGAAGGTGCCCGCGATCACCGCGGTGATGAAGTTGGTGATCATCTCGGCCTGCCACTTGCTCTGGCCGAGCGTGAGTTCGCTGACGCCGACCGGCAGGTTCTTCATCGAGGACAGCGCGTGGACCTGCTTCATCGCGTCGGAGATCACGACACCGGGCGCGAGATCGGCACCGAGCGTGATCTGGCGCTGCTGGTTGACGCGGTCGATCTTGGTCGGGCCCGAGCCGAGCCCGATATCCGCGACGAGGTTGAGCGGTACCGAGCCACCCGACGCGGTCGCGACGGGCAGGTTCTGGATCGTCGACAGGCTGGTGCGGGCTGACTGGTCTAGCGCGACGCGGATCGGAATCTGACGATCGGAGAGCGAGAAGCGCGCCGAGTTCTGGTCGATATCGCCAAGCGTCGCGATCCGGATCGCCGACGACAGCGCCTGCGTCGTCACGCCCAGATTGGCCGCGAGGTCAAAGCGGGGACGAATGACGATCTCTGGACGCTGCATACCGCCCGAGACGCGGGGCGCGGTCAGCGATTTCAGCGAGCCCATCTCGCCGACGATCTTGTCCGCCGCCTGTTGCAGCTTGGCGGGATCGCTGCCGCCGAGCACGACGGTGACGTCGCGGCCGCTGCTGCCCCAGCCCGATTGCGACCGGAACGACACGCGGGCATCGGGAATCGCGGTCAGTTGCGGCGCCAATCGACGTTCGAAGTCGACCGACTTTTCCTTGCGGTCCGCGCGCAGGTTCGCGGTCACGGTGCCGCTGCCGACCCGGGTGCGTGCGTAGACCGTTGCGACTTCCGGCTGCTGGCGGAGAATCTCGCCGACACGCGCGACCACCGTATCGGTCTGCGCGAGCGTGGTGCCGGGCACCATCTCGATCTGCGCGGTCGAATCGTCCTCGTCGCGGGTCGGCTGGAACTGCGACGGGATGACGGTGAACATGAACAGCGTCAGCGCGAAGGCGAGCACGCCTGCGCCGATCGCCCACATCCGGTGATCCATAACGCGGTTGAACAGCTTGCGGATACCGCCGCGCGCACGCCAAGCCGCGGCCTTGCGGCTATCGAGCGTCCAGTGGAGCGTGCGGACGTACCAGTCCATGACCTTGCCCTCGCCGTGGCTGGCATGGCCGAACGATTTGAGGAAATACGCTGCGATCATCGGCGTCACGAGCCGCGCGACCGCGAGGCTCATCAGCACGGCGGCGACCACCGTCAGACCGAAATTCTTGAAGAACTGACCCGCGATACCCGGCATCAACGCGACCGGCAGGAACACCGCGACGATCGCCATCGTCGTCGCCAGCACCGCGAGACCGATCTCGTCGGCGGCGTCGATCGACGCCTGATAGGCGGATTTGCCCATCCGCATATGCCGGACGATGTTCTCAATCTCGACGATCGCGTCATCGACCAGCACACCCGCGACCAGGCTGAGCGCGAGCAGCGTCATCCCGTTCAGGTCGAAGCCGAGCAGGTCCATGAACCAGAAGGCGGGGATCGCCGACAGCGGGATCGCTAACGCGGAGATCGCGGTCGCGCGCCAATCGCGCAGGAAGATAAAGACGACGATGACCGCGAGGATCGCGCCCTCGATCATCGCGTGGATCGCGCTTTCATACTGCGCTTCGGTATAGTCGGTGCTGGTGTAGCGTTGGACGAACTTGACCGACGGATTGCGCTTTTCGAGGGCACGCAGCTTCTCGACCGCGGCGTGATAGACGGTGACGTCCGACGCGCCCTTGGCACGCTGGAAATCGAAGGTGATCGCCTGCCGCCCATCGACGGTCGCGCGGCTGCGTTGCTCGGCGTAGAGATCGCGGACCTGTGCGATGTCCGCCAGGCGCACGGTACGGCCGTTGCCGACGTTGATCTGGGTCTGACCGAGATCGCTCGCGTCACGCGCATTGCCGAGCACGCGGATCGACTGTTCCGACCCGGCGATTTCGGCCCGGCCGCCCGCTGCGTTCAGATTGACCTGACGTAACTGCGCATTGACCTGGCTCGCGGTGAGCCCCTGGCTCTGGAGTTTCAGCGGATCGAGGATCACGCGGATTTCACGACTGACGCCGCCATTGCGGCTGATCGTCGCCATGCCGGGAATTGAGAGCAGATCTTTGGTGACGGTGTCGTCGATGTACCAGGACAGCTGTTCGACGGTCATGTCGGTGGTGATCGCAGCGAAGCTGGCGACGTCGTTGCCGCTGGTGTTCGCGCGGTAGACCTGCGGCTCCAGGATACCCTCGGGCAGATCGCTGCGGATCTGTGCGATCGCGTCGCGGACATCGTTCACCGCGCGGTCGATCGGGGTGCCGATGGTAAGCTGGATCACCGTTTCCGAATTGCCTTCGGTGACGGTCGAGTTGATCTCGTCGATGCCCTGGAGCGAGCGTACCGCCGCCTCGACGCGCTGCGTGACCTGTGTCTCCATCTCGGTCGGCGCCGCGCCTGGCTGGTTGACGACGACGATCGCGATCGGGAAGTCGATGTCGGGATCGCGGTTGACGTCCATCCGCATGAAGCTGACGATGCCCGCAAGCATCAGGGCCAGGAAGAGCACGATCGGCGGAACCGGATTACGGATCGACCAGGCCGAGATGTTGCGGAAGTTCATGGGCTTAGCTCGCCTTCTTCGTGATCGGCTTGACCGACTGTCCGGGAGCAAGGAAGCCGCCCGCGGACTGTACGACGCGCTCCGAGCCATCAAGCCCGCCGATGATCGTCACGCCCGCATCCGAGACCTGGCCGATCTTCACATTACGCCTGGCGATCTTGTTACCCGGTCCGACGATGTAGACGTAATTCCCCTTTTCGTCGCTTTGCAGCGCGGAGTCGGGAAGCAGCGGTGCCTGAGTCACCCCACCGACGATGGTTGCCGCGGCAAACCCGCCCGGCCGGAGCCCGGGGTCGTATTTCACCGCGATCCGCGCAATGCCCTGGCGGGTCTGCGGATCGATAACCGGCGAGACCTGCCATACTTCGCCGGGATACCCCTGCGTGGTGCCGACCGGCACGACGGTCGCGCGCGCGCCGACATGCAGCCCGGTGAGATCGGCTTCGCTTAACTGCGCGCGCATTTCCATCTGGCCGCCCATCGCCATCCGGAACAGCACGCCTGCCGACGGACCGACGATCTGGCCGGCCTCGACGCCGCGGGTCAGTACCAGGCCGGCGGCGGGGGCGCGGATATCGAGCCGGCCGTTGCGCGCCCGCGCTTCGCCAAGCGTCGCCTGCGCCACCTTGACGCGAGCAGCGGCGGCATCGCGGGTCGCCGCCTTGCGCTGCAGATCGGCCTTCGAGATGAAGCCGCGGTCGACGAGTTGCTTGGCGCGATCGAGTTCGGCCTGCGCGATCGTCTCGTCGGAGCGTGCGACGCTGACCGACGCTGCCAGCGACGCCGCGGTTTCGGCCTGCACCGAGCGATCGACCGTTGCCAGCACCTGCCCGGCGGCAACCCAGGTACCGGGTTCGACCAGAACGCGTGTGATCATCCCGCCCTCGCCCGCGACACCGACCGGCATCTCGCGGCGCGCTGCCAGCGTGCCCGTCGCGGAGATCGTCCGGTCGACCGACTGACGCCCCGGCACGACCACGGAAACCGTCGGCAACTGCGATCCCGGCGCGGCAGCGGCAACGTCCTTCTTGCCGGACTTGAACGCGTAGACCGCCGCTACGATCGCCAGCATCAGGATCACGGCGATGATCATGTTGCGGCGGCGATGCGAGGGTGCGCTATAGTCCGGCAACGCCAGCTGCTCGTCGCTCTCGCCACCGACCATCTTCGTCTCGTAATTCATGCGCGTCACAATCCCAATTCCGACCGGCCTTGTCTCGACCCGCTTCGCCATTCACACGCTGTGTTATCTGAATAAGTCACCGTGCTCAAGCCCCCCGACACGCACGGATCGAAGACATGCTTCGATTTCGATCTATCCGCAATGCGGTTCGAAGACTTTGGCAACGTTCAGCTTGCGTTGACGTACGCGACGCCACACGCCGAAGCATCGCCGCACGTGACCATATGGGCCACACGGGGTTACACGGGAGACATAGTCATGAAGATCGCATCGTTGCTTACCGCGCTAGCCGGCGTCGCCGTCGCCTTGCCGGGGACCATGGCCAGTGCGCAGACCGTGCCGACGACGGTCGAGCCGATGGTCCCGGCCGCGGGCACCGTGCTCGACGTAACAGCGGAGGGCCGCACGACACGCGTGCCCGATCTTGCGACGATTCGCGCGGGCGTCGTATCGCAATCGCCGACTGCCGCAGCGGCGCTCACCGACAATGCGCAGCGGATGGCCAAGGTCCTGGACGCGCTCAAGCGGGCGGGCGTCGCACCGCGCGACGTAGCCACCTCGAACGTCCAGCTGTCGCCGCAATATCGCTATGCCGACAACCAGCCGCCGGTGATCACCGGGTACCAGGCGACCAACACCGTCTCGATCCGCTTCCGCGACGTTGCCAAATCGGGGAGCATTCTCGACGCCTTGGTGGCGCAGGGTGCGAACCAGATCGATGGACCAAACCTGTCGATCGACAAGCCCGACGCAGCACTCGACGAGGCAAGGACGGACGCGATCGCGCAGGCCAAGCGTCGTGCGGACCTCTACGCCAGGGCAGCGGGCCTGCGTGTCTCGCGGATCGTGTCGATCGCGGAGTCGGGCCAGGATGCTGGTGGTCCAGTCCAGCCGATGTTCATGATGGCGCGCGGCGCGATGGCGAAGGACAGCACGCAGATCGCGCCGGGTGAAAAAGACGTGACGGTGACGCTGTCGGTACGCTTCCTGCTGAACTGACGAGGTAACGATCCTCCCTCGCGAGGGGGAGGTGCTTGCCAGACGGAGGGGGAGGAAAGGCAACGTCTGTTCGGTGTCCTTCCCCTTCCGTCACCCCCCCCTGGCGGGGAAGGATCGCAAGGGAGATGCGGCAAACATCATTACGCACGAAAAAGGGCCGCCCGGTTGCCCAGGCGGCCCTTTTACTTCGCGTGACGAAGCGAACTCTTAGCGGACGCTACCGCGACGCACGAGGTTCACGATCGCGAGCAGGACGACCGCGCCCAGCAGCGACACGAGGAACGAGGTCAGCGTCAGCGGTGCGTTGTTGATCGAACCACCCGACAGGACCAGGCCGCCGATGAATGCGCCGACGATGCCGACGACGATGTTCAGGAAGATACCCTGCTGCGCGTCGGTGCGCATGATCATGCTGGCGATCCAGCCGATGACGCCGCCAATGATCAGCCAAAGAATGAGACCCATGATATTTTCCCTCCGTTGAACCCGTATCCGGGCGATGGCGGAAAGACGTGCGAGCGGCGTTTTTTGTTCCGCCCGCGTTTTGAGTTTTAAGCCTCAGAACTTTTGCTGGCGCTCGTACAGTGACTTATAGTGCTGGATGCGCGTGACGCGAAGCCCCGGCATGCCCGACCGATCGATCGCACGCTGCCAACTGGCGAATTCCTCCACGGTCAGGCCATAGCGCGCGCACACATCGTCGACACTGAGCAACCCGCCGTTCACCGCCGCGACCACTTCGGCCTTGCGTCGCACCACCCACCGCGTGGTGCTGGGCGGCGGCAGCGTATCCAGCGTCAATTGCTCGCCCAAGGGCCCGATGACCTTGCCGGGACGGATTTTCTGGTTCTCGATCATTTGAAACCTCTGGTCGGGGCGGGGGGCCCCCTCTCGATACGCACACACGACACATAGTCGCAGGATTTGAAGATCGGCTGAAACGCCACGGTAAACCGCATCTTCATTCGTCCTTCCACCGGGTTAACGCCGTTGCCATCGGGCCGTTGAACGCACCGTGAAGCGGCGCGAACAGTTTCGGATCGATCGTCGTCCGCGCGAAGCTGGCCTGCACCGCCGCGGTCGGGCTCGCTGCCTGCCGGGCGGCGATACCGACGATCAGGACAGCGAGATCGCCCGGTAGAACGGTGACCTCGGCATCGCGATCGAAACGGGGAAAACTCAGGTCCAACGGGATACTCGCGACAACGTCTGGGAAGCCCGGTGTAGCGCGAGGGGGTGAAGGGACCGTAAAACTCGGCGAAAGAGTTCGTGAACTTGTCGCTTTTTTGCAATCGCTGGTCGCGTTTTTCCATCGGCTCGTCCTGATCCACGTTAATCGGTGCATCTTTTTGCAACCACACGCCGTCGCGCTTATGTGGTGACCATGGATCAGACCGATTTTCAGCTCGGGGCCCCTGCCGGTGCAGGCGCGGCCGGAAAGCGCATCGTCGTGGCGATGTCCGGCGGCGTCGACAGCTCGGTGGTCGCTGCGCTCGCGCACGCTACCGGTGCCGAGACGATCGGCGTGACGTTGCAGCTCTACGATCACGGCGAGGCGGTCGGCCGCGCGGGCTCGTGCTGCGCGGGGCGCGATATCCGCGATGCGCGCGCGGTTTGCGACCGGCTGGGCATCGCGCATTACGTGTTCGATCACGAGACGAGCTTTCGCGAGCAGGTGGTCGACAAGTTCGCCGACGAATATCTGGCGGGACGCACGCCGATCCCGTGCGTCCAGTGCAATATGGGGCCGAAGTTCACCGACCTGTTGAAGCTCGCGCGCGATCTCGGCGCGGATTGCCTGGCGACCGGGCATTATGTCCGGCGAGTCGAGGGCGTACATGGTGCCGAACTCCACCGCGGCGCCGATCCGGCGCGCGACCAGAGCTATTTTCTGTTCGCGACCACGCAGACGCAGCTCGACTATCTGCGTTTCCCCTTGGGTGGACTACCCAAGGCGCGGGTGCGCGAGATCGCGGCCGAACTCGGGCTCGGCGTCGCGGCCAAGCCGGACAGCCAGGATATCTGCTTCGTGCCCGATGGCGATTACGCCGGGCTCGTTAAGAAGCTGCGCCCCGAGGCGGCGGAAACGGCAGGCGATATCGTCGACCTAGGCGGCACGAAGCTCGGCGAGCATCGCGGGCTGATCCATTTCACCGTCGGCCAGCGGCGCGGGCTGGAGATCGGCGGCAGTCCCGAGCCGCTTTACGTCGTCCGTGTCGAGCCCGCGACGAAGCGGGTCGTCGTCGGCCCCCGGCGCGCACTCGCGGTCGAGGCGGCACGGATGACCGACATCAACTGGTTGGGCGGCGACTTCACCGGACCGCTGACCGCCAAGGTGCGGTCGATGGCGAAACCCGTCCCTGCCCGTCTGGTCGGCGACCGCGTGGTGTTCGATGTACCCGAATATGGCGTCGCACCCGGTCAGGCGGCGGTACTCTATGCGGGCGAGCGCGTGCTCGGCGGTGGCTGGATCGCGGACACCGAAGCGGCACTGGTCGCCGCCTGACGCGTTGAGGCGGGATGGATATCGAAACCCTGCGCCGCCAGATGGAAGCCGCCGCCGCCGCGATGGATTTCGAGACCGCGGGTCGCCTGCGTGATCAGATCAGCGTGTTACGCGGGGGCGGCGACGTTGCGGACACCGCGGGCCTGACGCGGCAACAGCCCGGCGCGATGGGGCTTGGGACGAGCCAGCAACGGATGACGCCGCCGCCCGGCTGGGTGAAACCGAAGAAGCCCGATCCGATGACCAAGGGGCGGAAGCGGTAAGCCGCCCGCGCAATCCTCCCCCGCCAGGGGGGGGTGGCGCCGAAGGCGACGGAGGGGGAGGTAAGCGATCCCTGCGGTTCCGTCTCCTCCCCCTCCGACTGGCAAGCGCCAGCCACCTCCCCCTGGCGGGGGAGGATCGATAAGGCGGCGGCGGCTCAGGGCAGCAGGAACGTGCCCTCGATCGTCGTCACGCACGATCCGCCGAGCACCACACGGTCGCCGTCAAGACGGCATGTCAGCTTCCCGCCGCGCGCGCTCGCCTGATACGCCGTGAAGCTGTTCCCCAAGGTCGGCGCCCAATACGGCACCATCACCGCATGCGCGGAACCCGTCACCGGATCCTCGTCGATCGCATAGTACGGCGTGAACACGCGGCTGACGATGTCGGTCGCCTCGCCCTGCGCCGCGACGATCGCGACGATCGGGAACTTGGCCAGCGCCGCGAAGTCCGGCTTCAAGTCACGCACGACGGCCTCGTCCTCGACGATCACGAGCGCATAGCCCTTCTCGTGCCACAACGTCTCGACCGGCTCGGCGACGTTCAGTGCCGCGACGATCTCCGGGATCGCCTTCCGGCTCGGTCCCCACGCCGGCAACTCCAGCGTATATCCGCTGTCCGCCCGCGCGACCTCGAGCACGCCCGCCTGCCGCGTCCGGAACCGCACCCGGTCGAGCGCGGTGTCCGACGACAGCACGAAATGCCCACTCGCCAGCGTCGCGTGCCCGCACAGGGCGACCTCGGCCCCCGGCGTGAACCAGCGCAGGTCGAAATCGATACCCTCGTCGTCCGATGCGACGATGAACGCGGTCTCGCTCAGGTTGTTCTCCTGCGCGATGTTGAGCAGCACGGCGTCGTCGAGCCATGCCGACAGCGGCATCACCGCCGCCTGGTTGCCGCCGAACGGCGTGTCGGAAAACGCATCGATCTGCGCGAACGGTATTCTCATGGCTGAATCCTCAAACGCGTTTGCCGAATCTCGAACGGACTATACCCGCTTGCCGAACCAATGCGGCGTCACGTCCGCCTCGACCAGCGGATTGTCGGTGTCGACATGCCCCTCCGGATCGAGATGGATCAGCACCTCGACCTTGGGGAACGCGGTGCGTAAATTGCGCTCGACCGCCTCGACGATGTCGTGCGCGTGTTCCACGGTCAGGTCGCGCGCGACCTCCATGTGGAACTGCGCGAAATCGTGGCTGCCAGAGCGGCGCGTGCGGAAATCGTGGATGCCGCGGATGCCGGGCTGGCGCGCGGCGACGTCGAGGAATTGCGCCCGGAAATCCTCGGGCCATTCCTTGTCCATCAGTTGGTCGATCGCGTTCGACGATGCCTGGAACGCGCCCCAGGCAAGCCACAACGCGATGACGATGCCGAAGATCGGATCCGCGCCGCTCCAGCCGACATATTGATCGAGCACCAGCGCGACGATCACCGAGCCGTTGAGCAGCACGTCGGACTGGTAATGGACGTTGTCGGCGAGAATCGCGACCGAGCCGGTCTGGCGGATAATGCGACGCTGATAGGAGAGCAGGAACACCGTGGCGACGATCGCGATCACCGACACGCCGATGCCGAAATCGGCGCCGGTAGTCGGCTGCGGATCGCCGAACGCGAGGATCGCGCGCCAGGCGATGCCGACCGCCGATGCGGTGATCAGCATGACCTGGAACAGCGCCGCCAGCGCCTCTGCCTTGCCGTGGCCAAAGCGGTGGTCGTGATCCGCCGGCGTCGCCGCCAGTCGCACGCCGTACAGCGTGACCAATGACGCGAGCAGGTCGAGCGCGGTATCGGCGAGCGAGCCGAGCATCGCGACGGAGCCCGTCGACCACGCCGCAAAGCCCTTCAGCAGCAGCAGGAAACACGCCATCGCGACGCTGGCGAGCGCCGCACGGGTTGCGAGGGGTATGACCCTGCGCCGTTCGTCCTGTGTCATGGGAACAACAGCCCTTCGTTCCAATTGCCGTCTTCGCGCGTGAACAGCCGCCGTTCGTGAAGGCGATGCGCACGGTCCTGCCAGAACTCGATCCGCGTCGGCGTCACACGGTAGCCACCCCAATGCGGCGGCCGCGGTACGTCTTGGCCCTCGAACTTCGCGGTCATTTCGATAAAGCGCTGCTCGAACGTTTCACGACTGTCGAGCGGCCGGGACTGCTCCGATGCCCAGGCGCCAAGCTGCGAGTCACGACCACGCGAGGCGAAATAGGCGTCCGACTCTTCGTCCGTCGCCCATGATACCGGGCCCTCGATCCGGATCTGACGGCGCAGCGACTTCCAGTGGAACAGCAGCGCGCCCTGCGGATTGGCGGCGAGTTCGCCCGCCTTCCGGCTTTCGCGGTTGGTGTAGATCACGAAGCCATCGGGGCCATGCCCCTTCAACAGCACCATGCGCACCGACGGCCGACCCTCGGCATCGGCGGTCGCGAGCGCGACCGCGTTCGGGTCGTTCGGCTCGGACTGCTTGGCTTCGGCGTACCAGCTATCGAACAGCGTGAAGGGATCGTCTGACATGCCGCGCGCCATAGCGGGATTTGAGGCGGAACGAAACTTTGGAACGACTCTACCGTGCCGATGATTGACCCAGGTAATCGAATCGTTTCCGCAACGAAGGAACACGCAAGGTGGCAGCGCGCGCGTATTGGCAGGGGCAGATCCGGCTGGCCCTCGTCTCGATCCCGGTCGAGATCTATTCCGCGACGAAATCCGGCGCGGCGGTGTCGTTCAAGCAGATCCACGAGCCATCGGGTCAGCCGATCCATTACGACAAGGTCGTCACTGGGGTGGGCCCGGTCGATGCCGACGAGATCATGAAGGGATACGAGGTCTCGAAGGGCGAATACGTCCTGCTCGAGCAGGACGAGATCGATGCGGTGAAGCTCGAGTCGAAGAAGACGCTGGAACTGACGCAGTTCGTCGATGCGAGCGAGATCGACGTGCTCTATTACGAGAAGCCGTATTTCGTGGTGCCGGCGGACGATCTCGCGGAGGAGGCGTTCATCGTTCTGCGCGAGGCGTTGAAGCGGACGAAGAAGGTCGGGCTCGGCCAGCTTGCAATGCGCGGGCGCGAATATGTCGTGAGCCTGAAACCGTGCGGGCGTGGGATGGTGCTGGAGACGCTTCGTTATGCCGACGAGGTGCACAAGGCGCAGGGCTATTTCCGCGAGATTCCCGACGACAAGCCTTCCGAGGAACTTCTGGAACTTGCCGAAGCGCTGATCGAGAAGCGCAGCGCCGACTTCCACCCGCAGGAGTTCCACGATCGCTATGTCGACGCGCTGAAGGACCTGATCGAACGCAAGCGCAAGGCGAACGGGAAGAAGATTATCGAGGACAAGGACACCGACGGGAAGACTGGCTCTAACGTGGTCGATCTGATGGCGGCATTGAAGAAGTCGATGGAGAAGAGCGGGGGCGCGGCAGAGAAGGCGCCTGCGAAGAAGGCCCCCGCCAAGCGCGCGCCGGCTAAGGCAGCGGCCAAAGCGCCCGCCAAAAAACGTGCGTAAGCTCCCATCCCTGGAAGGGAGGGGTTGGGGGTGGGTCGCTCACCGTAATAGCGCCCCGCCCGCCAAGCGGCCGACCCACCCCCGGCCCCTCCCTTCCAGGGAGGGGTGAAGATGGTCGACGATCCCCTCGCCCTCTACAATGCCAAGCGAAACTTCACCAAGACCGCCGAACCCGCAGGCACGCTAGCCCCTGGCAACGGCAACAGCTTCATGGTTCAGAAGCACGACGCCACCCGCCTTCATTGGGACTTCCGCCTCGAGATCGACGGCGTCCTCAAAAGCTGGGCGGTCACGCGCGGCCCGAGCCTCGACCCCAACGAGAAGCGCCTCGCCGTCCGCACCGAAGACCATCCGCTGAGCTACGCCACCTTCGAAGGCACGATCCCAGCGGGGGAATATGGCGGCGGCACGGTGATGCTGTGGGATCGCGGCACATGGTCGCCGATCAAGGGCAAGTCGGCGAAGGACCTCGACAAGGGCCACCTCCACTTCGTCCTCGATGGCGAACGGATGAAGGGCGAATGGCTGCTGATCCGCCTGAAGCCCCGCGCGAAGGAAAAGCGCGAGAACTGGCTGCTGCGGAAAATCGACGATGCGGCAGCGGGCGGCACCGACACGCTCGTCGAGGAAGCGCTGACCAGCGTGTCTACCGGCCGAACGATGATCGAGATCGAGGAGGGCAAGAAACCGGCACGATCGAGCCAGCCAGCCGCCCCCCCGTCCACCCTTACCCCGTCATCCCGGCGAAAGCCGGGACCCAGAGCCAAGAACGATGCGAGGGCCACCCTGGGTCCTGGCGTTCGCCAGGATGACGGTACACTACCCGAGTTCCGCGACCTGCAACTCTGCACCCTGGTCGACGCCGTCCCGACCGGCTCCGCCTGGCTGCACGAGGTAAAATACGACGGCTACCGCGCGCTGATCTCCGTCGCCAACGGCAAGGCGAAGGTCTTCACCCGTACCGGCCTCGACTGGACCGACAAGTTCGCCGCGATCGCCGCAGCCGCCGCCAAACTCCCCGTCAAATCCGCGCTGATCGACGGCGAGATCGTCGCGTTCAAGGACGGCCACCCCGATTTCTCGACGCTGAAGGACGCGATCTCCGCCGGCGGCGACATGACGCTGTTCGCGTTCGACCTGCTCGCACTCGACGGCGAAGACCTGACCGGCCTCTCCAACCTCGACCGCAAGGCACGCCTGCAGCCGCTGATCCCCGAGGACGAAGACCGTCTCCGCTATTCCGACCACGTCATCGGCGCGGGCGAGCAACTGTTCGAGACGATGTGCCGCGAAGGCCTCGAAGGCATCGTCTCGAAACGCGCCGACGCGCCCTATGCCGGCAAGCGGACCAAGGCGTGGCTCAAGGTCAAATGCACGCACCGCCAGGAATTCGTGATCGTCGGCTGGCTGCCGTCGGACAAAAAGCGCGGGTTCAAGTCGCTCCTGCTCGGCGTCCGCGAAGGGAAGGGCTATCGATATGCGGGCAAGGTCGGCACCGGGTTCGACCAGGCGTTGATGGACGAGATCCGCGACAAGCTCGACGCGCTCGACCGCAAGACGCCGACCGTCGAGGCGCCGAAGGCAGCGGTCCGCGGTGCGAAGTGGGTGACGCCGAAGCTGGTCGCGGAGGTCGCGTTTGCCGAAGTTACGCCAGATGGCGTGCTGCGCCATTCGAGCTTCATCGGCCTGCGCGAGGACAAGGCGGCGAAGGACGTCGTGGCCGAGACGCCCGCCCCGCTGCCCGATGTGGCCGAGAGCGCAGCGCCTACCACGAGCATCAAGGTCAGCAGCCGCGACCGCGTGATCTTCGACAAGTCGGACGTCACCAAGGGCGATCTCGCCGACTATTACGTTGCGGTGTCGGGGATCCTGCTGCCGGTCGCCGGCAACCGCCCAATCAGCCTCGTCCGCTGCCCCCAGGGCCGGTCGCGCGCGTGCTTCTTCCAGAAACACGATGCCGGGAGCTTCGGTGACGCTGTCCACAAAGTGCCGATCCGCGAGAAGGACGGATCGACCGAGGACTATCTGTACGTTGACGACGCGGATGGGCTGGTCGCGTGCGTGCAAATGGGAACGATCGAGTTCCACGGCTGGGGCTCGTCGAACGCGACACTCGAGAAGCCCGACCGGCTGGTGTTCGATCTCGATCCCGACGAGGGGCTGGACTTCGGCGATACGAAGAAGGCGGCCGAGCATCTGAAGAGCCAGCTGGCGGAACTGGGGCTGGTGAGCTTTCCGATGCTGTCGGGCGGCAAGGGCGTGCATGTCGTCGTGCCGCTGACCCCGGAGGCGGAATGGCCTGCGGTGAAGGACTTCGCGGACCGCTTCGCGCGGGCGATGGCGGGGGCGGATCCTGAGCGCTTCGTCGCGACGATGGCGAAGGCCAAGCGCAAGGGGCGGATTTTCATCGACTGGCTACGGAATCAGCGCGGGGCGACTGCGGTGATGCCGTATTCTGCGCGAGCTAGGGCGGGCGCGCCGGTGGCGGCGCCGGTGTCGTGGACCGAGTTGCGGGATATCGAGACTGCGGCGCGGTGGGGTGTAAGGGATGGGGCCGAGTTGATCGCGCGGGCTGGGTCGCGGGCTTTGGAAGGCTGGGGCGTAGCAGATCAAGTTTTGCCGGATCTGTGAGCCCCCCCCTCGACTAGCACCACCCCGGCGAAGGCCGGGGCCCAGTTGGGGAACGTTGCTAACGAAGGGCAACGCTCCGTTACGACCACCTTTCCAACTGGGCGCCGGCCTTCGCCGGGGTGGCGGCATTGGTGGGCGCTGTACCTTACTGCTGTTCCCTCGCGAACGCGGGGGTCCAGGGTAGCTCCACGCAGCGCGTACGATTCTTGGGGCCCCGCGTTCGCGAGGGAACAGGAGTAACGCCCGGCCCCCGCAACAATTTATGTTGCACCGCCGCGTCGAAAGGTGAAACACCGCCGCCTGTATTCGGGGGCTTGAGGCATTGAACACGGCGGACACGGCGACGCACACCGCCCCCCTTTTCGACGCGATGATCCATGCCGAGCGCTGGATCGCCGACTATTGCGCGCGCAGCACAAGCGCCGACGTGCTCTGCGAAGACGCTGACCCCGCCTGGGCGGCGATGTTCGCCGAACTCGCGATGGTCGCCTCGGACGACCTCGGCCACATCCGTGAACGCGTCCAGCGGCATGCCGTCGACATCGGCACCGGCTTCCGGATCGCCGACGAACCCGATGAGCGTCCCTGGCCTGTTTCCCCCGTCCCGCTGCTGATCGAAGCCGGCGAATGGGCGGGGATCGAGCGCGGCGTTATCCAGCGCGCGACGCTGATGGAGACGGTGATCGCCGACCTCTACGGCGAGGGAAAGCTGGTCGCGGACGGCCACATCCCCGCCGCGCTGGTCACCGGCAGTCCGTTCTTCCTGCGGCCGATGGTCGGGCTCGACCCGCCCGGCGGCCGCCACCTCGATTTCATCGCGATCGACCTCGGCCGCGGACCAACCGGCGAATGGCGCGTGCTCGCCGATCACCTCCGCGCACCCGCTGGTGCGGGGTACGCGCTGGAGAACCGCATCGCCGTCAGCCGCACGCTCGGCGGTTTGCAGGACCGGCTCAACGTCCAGCGACATGCGCCGTTCTTTGCAGCCTTCCGCGCCGGGATCGCGGCGATGTGCAAGCGGACCGACCCACGGATCGGGCTGCTCACCCCCGGCCGGTTCAACCCGAGCTATCCCGAGCAGGCGCATCTCGCGCGCTATCTCGGGCTGCTGCTGGTCGAGGGCGCCGATCTCGCCGCGCTCGAGGACAAGGTGTATGTCCGCACCATTGGTGGGCTCAAGCGGATCGATGCGCTGTGGCGGCGGCTCGACCCGCGGCTGCTCGATCCGCTGGCGTTCGACACGCATTCGCAGATCGGCGTGCCCGGGCTGATCGACGCGTACGCGGCCGGCAACGTCGTGCTGTCGAACGCGCCGGGCTCGGCCGTGCTGGAGGCGCCGGCGTTCTCGGCGTTCCTGCCGCAGCTCGCGAAGTCGTTGCTCGGGGAGGACCTGCTGCTCCCCAACATCGCGACGTGGTGGTGCGGGCAGGACAGCGCGCGGGCGCAAGTCGAGGCGAATTTCGACCGCCTGCTGATCGGTCCGGCGTTCCATGCTCGCCCGCTCGGCATGACCGGTGCACCGATCGCAGGCGCCGACATCACCGGCGAAGACAGGACGCGCCTGCTCGCCGACATGGCGAATCGGCCGCAGGATTATGTCGGGCAGGAACTGGTCCAGCTCTCGACCATGCCGGTTGTCGTCGGCGATGCACTCGTCCCCCGCCCCTTCACCCTGCGCGTCTTCGCGGCGCGTAACGGCGACGGCGAATGGACCGTCCTCCCCGGCGGATTCGCGCGGATCGGCGAGCATCCCGACGCGCGGGCGGCGGTGATGGGCGAAGGCATCTGGTCCGCCGACGTCTGCATCTATGGTGCCGAGCCGGTCGCGCCGGTGTCGCTGCTGACCGCCGCGGACTCGCTTCAGGTCCGCCGCAATCCGGGGACGTTGCCGAGCCGGGTGGCGGACAATTTCTACTGGCTCGGGCGCTATCTGGAGCGCGGCGAAGCGCTGCTCGGCGCGATCCGGGTGATGCTTGGCAACTCGATCGACGTCGACGGCGGCGCTGTGTTGTCGCCCACCACTGTCGGCAAGCTGGTCGGGCTGATCGTCGGGGCGGGCAGCGCGCCACATCCGCCGAGCTTGCGCCGCGCCGACCTGACCGCGCTCGCCCGCACCGCGATGGAGGACGAACGCTGGCAGTCGATCCTGACGCTCAACCGCCACGCACGCGAGATCGGCGAAGGCTCGCGCGACCGGCTGTCGGCGGACATGGTGCGGCTGCTCGAAGCGCCCTTCCCAACGCACCGCGGCATGCTGGAGCGGGCCGGGTCGCTGCAAAGGCGCTATGCTGCGATCGCGGGGTTGTCGGCGGAGCATATGGGACGGACGGCGGCATGGCGCTTCCACGATCTCGGGCGGCGGATCGAGCGGGCGATGGCGATGGCGCGGGCGATCCGGCTGTTCGGGATGCCGGGAGCGTCGCCGGACGATCTGTCGGTGCTGCTCGACCTTGCGGACAGCCAGATCAGTTATCGGCAGCGCTATCCGACCGGGATCGCGCGCGTGCCGGTGATGGATCTGGTGGCGCTCGATCCGGGCAATCCTCGGTCGTTGGCGTTTTCGGCGGAGCGGATCGCGGCGCGGTTGGCGGAGTTGCCGGTGCTGAGCGACGACGAGATGGCGGAGCCGCAACAGGCGCAAGCGACCGGGTTGCTGGCGATCGTGATGACCGCGACGGCCGCGGAACTGAATGCGGAGACGCTGGGGGATATCGAGCGGCGCCTCGGCGCGGTGTCGGATGCGCTGGCGCGGCGGTATTTCCTGCAGGGGGCCGAGCCGTTGCGGACTAGCGGGCTGACTTTGGCGTGAGGGGCGTGACGCTGCAAATCCTCCCCGGTACGAGAAGGGGGACCATGCAGCGCATGGTGGAGGGGGCTCTCCACCAGCGTATCCTTCGTGACGCCCCCCCTCCCCCACCAGCAAGCGGCTGGCGGTCCCCCTCCCCGTGCCGGGGAGGATTTTCATGATCTACGATATTCGCCACGTCACGACATTCGACTACGGTGCTAGCGTGAAGTTTGCGCGGTGCAATCTGCGGTTGAAGCCGATCGACTGGCCGGGTCAGCGGCTCGATTCCTATGCGCTGTCGGTGCATCCGGCCGGGCGTACTAGCGCGGCGCGGGCAGAGGCGGGGCTGGCCAACGTGACGCGATTGGTGGTCGACAGCCCGGTTCGCCACCTGACGATCGAGAGCCGGTCGCGGATGACGGTCGACCGGCTCGTGCCCGTCCCCGACGCGAGCGACCCTACCCTCGCAGAGATCGCGGCGATGGCGCGGGCGAGCACCGATCTGTCCGCGGCGAGTCCGGCGAACTACATCTATCCCTCGCCGCTGATCCCGCTCGACCAGGCGATCGCCGACTATTGCGCGGTGGATCTCGATCCTTCCCGGGGCGCACTGGAAGCCGGGATCGCGCTCGCGCGGCGGATTCAGGTGGAGTTCGAATTCGATGCCGACGCGACGCTCGTCGACACGCCGCCGCACGAGGCGTTCCTCCAGCGCAAGGGCGTGTGCCAGGATTTCGCGCAGATCATGATCACGGGCTTGCGGGCTGCGGGGCTGCCGGCGGCGTACGCGTCGGGGTATATCCGGACGATCCCGCCCGAGGGCCAGCCGCGGCTGGTCGGGGCGGATGCGACGCATGCGTGGGTGCTGCTGTGGTGCGGGCCGGTGCGCGGCTGGGTCGGGGTCGATCCGACCAACGGGATCTGGATGGCGAGCGATCACATCGTGATGGCGGTCGGGCGGGACTATGCAGAGATCGCGCCGGTGGATGGGGTGGTGCTTGGGTCGGGGGCGCAGAACATGGACGTCAGTGTCGACGTTGCGCCGTTGGATGAAACCCAACTCTTCTAACCCACTCTGTCACCCCGGACCTGTTCCGGGGTCCACTGTTCCGCGTACTCAGCTTTCCCGATTGTGCGGAACCGTGGATGCCGGAACAAGCCCGGCATGACGGAAGGGGTGGGTCTTACTTCTCGTTGTCGTGCGGGTTTGGATACGAGCCGCCGCCGCTCTCTCCGCCCTTGTCCTTGGCCGGCGCGTCGTTGACGCCGTCCTTCTGCTTCGCGCCGTCGTCGTTCTTGGGTACGCCCTGCATCGGTTGTTTGGTCATGATCGTTCCTCTCGTGCAACCAAACACCCCGCGCGCAATTGCGTTGCGCGGGCGCTCGCCCCACATAGACGCGCAAGTTAGAATGGGGACGTAAGTGGCCGATCCGTACAAGACTCTGGGTGTAGCGCGCGACGCGACCGAAGCCGACATCAAGAAGGCGTACCGCAAGCTCGCAAAGGAGCTTCATCCCGATCGCAACAAGGACAATCCGAAGGCGTCGGAGCGGTTCAGCACCGTCACCAACGCGTACGACCTGCTGAACGACAAGGACAAGCGCGCGCGGTTCGATCGCGGCGAGATCGACGGCGACGGCAACCCGGCGTCGCCGTTCGGGTTCGGCGGCGGCGGCGGGCGACCCCAGCCCGGCGGCGGCTTCCGCAGCGAAGGCTATGAAAGCGGCGCCGGCGGGGCCGACATGAGCGACATCTTCGAAGGGCTGTTCGGTGGCGCGCAGCGGGGCGGCGGCGGCGGGTTCTCCGGCGGCTTCGGTCGGCGCCCGCAGCCCAAGGGCGAGAATGCCGCGTATCGGCTGCAGGTGCCGTTCGTCGAGGCGGCGACGCTGGAGCCGCAGCGCGTGACGCTCGCGGACGGCAAGACGCTCGACCTCAAGCTCCCCGCCGGGGTCGAGACCGGCACGCAGATGAAGCTTGCCGGCAAGGGCGAGCAGGGTCCGGGCGGCGCGGGCGATGCGATCCTGACGATCGAGGTCCAGCCGCACAAGTTCTTCACGCGCGACGGCGACGACGTCCGCCTCGACCTGCCGATCACGTTGGCCGAAGCGGTGCTGGGCGGCTCGGTCAAGGCACCGACGGTCGACAAGCCGGTGATGCTGACGATCCCCAAGGGCACGACCTCGGGCAAGACGCTGCGCCTCAAGGGCAAGGGTTTCCACAAGAAGGGCGGCACGCGGGGCGACCAGTTGATCACGCTGATGATCGACATTCCGGCGAGCGATGCGGCACTGACCGCGTTCGTCGAAAGCTGGAATGGGCGCAAAGCGGGGAACCCGCGGGGGGCCATGGGCGTCTGAACGCCTTGTGAATGACAATACCCTAACGCCCGAAGCGCGCGCGCATGATCATGGTGCGACGCGCGCCCGTCTCACCCGCGGCATGGCGAAGGTCAGGCCAGGCAGCTACGCGTTCGAAATCGTCAAGCGGGCAGCCGTCGGCGTGTTCAACGACGGTTTCATCCACGCGGGGAACCTCGCCTATCTTGCACTGATGACGGTTTTCCCGTTCTTCATCGTCGCGGCGGCGATCCTGTCGATCTTCGGGCAGAGCGTAGAGACGGTGCGCGCGGTCGAGTCGTTCCTCAACGTCCTGCCACCGAACGTCGGCGACCTGTTGCGCAAGCCGATCGCCGACGTTCTCGCCGCGCGGACCGGGTCGCTGTTGTGGCTCGGTGCTCTCGTGGGGCTGTGGACAGTCGGCAGCTTCGTCGAGACGATCCGCGACATCTTCCACCGCGCCTACGGGATCAAGGCGACCGCACCGTTCTGGAAATCGCGCCTTGGTTCGTCCGCGGTGATCATCCTGTCGGTGGTGATCGCGCTGCTGTCGTTCCTCGTCCAGGGCATCCTGACCGCCGCCGAGCAGTTCATCTATCGCCTCGTCCCCTTCGCGCAGGACGCCGCGGGCTGGGTCGGCCTTTCTCGTCTTATCCCTGGCCTGCTTATGTTCGGCGCGCTGTACCTGCTGTTCTATTCGGTGACGCCGTCGCGCTATCGCTATTCGAAGTGCCGTAAATGGCCGGGCGCGCTGTTCACGACCGCCTGGTGGGTCAGCGCGACCGCGTTGCTGCCGGTGATCCTGTCGCGGCTCGGCGGGTACGACCTCACCTATGGCAGCTTGGCGGGTGTCGTCATCATGCTGTTATTTTTCTATGTCATCGGGCTCGGGCTGGTATTCGGTGCGCATCTCAACGCGGCACTGGCGGAACCACCCGAAACAACGCTAGAGCAGCCTGCTACGGATATGCAGGTATAGGCGGGGACGGCGTGAACGGTTTGATGGCGGGCAAGCGTGGGCTGATCATGGGCTTGGCGAACGACAAGTCGCTGGCCTGGGGGATCGCCAAGAAGCTGTCCGAAGCGGGCGCGGAGCTCGCGTTCAGCTACCAGGGCGAGACGATGGAGAAGCGCGTCCGCCCGCTCGCCGAGCAGCTGGGCGTCGCGCGGCTGTTCGATTGCGACGTGTCGGACATGGGTGCGCTCGATGCGACCTTCGACAAGCTCGCGGAGGAGTGGCCGACGATCGACTTCGTCGTCCACGCGATCGGCTTTTCAGACAAGAACGAACTGCGCGGGCGGTTCGTCGATACCAGCCTCGACAATTTCCTGATGACGATGAACATCTCGGTCTATTCGTTCGTCGCGGTGGCGCAGCGCGCGGCCAAGATGATGACCGAGGGCGGTTCGATGCTGACGCTCAGCTATTACGGCGCGGAGAAGGTCATTCCGCATTACAACGTGATGGGGGTCGCGAAAGCGGCGCTGGAGACCAGCGTACAGTATCTCGCGGTCGACCTGGGTCGCGACAATATCCGCGTGAACGCGATCTCCGCCGGACCGATCAAGACGCTGGCAGCAAGCGGCATCGGCGATTTCCGCCTGATCCTGAAGTGGAACGAGCTGAACTCGCCGCTGAAGCGCAACGTGACGATCGACGACGTCGGCGGCGCGGGGCTGTATCTGCTGAGCGACCTGGCTTCGGGCGTGACCGGCGAAACGCACCACGTGGACGCGGGCTACAATGTGATTGGCATGAAGGCCGAAGACGCGCCCGATATCGCTTTGGTCTAAACCCCTCTCCCCCTCCGGGGAGAGGGAGGGGCCCATGCAAAGCATGGGAGGGTGAGGGCAAGGTGAGGCAACATGACGGCACCGAAGCACTGAACCGAGCCCGAGAGCTACGTCGCGATGCGACCGAAGCGGAGGACCGGCTTTGGTACCGCCTCCGCAGTCGTCGTCTCGGCAACTTCAAGTTCCGCCGCCAAGTATGGATCGGCCCCTTCATCGTCGACTTCCTGTGCATGGACGCGATGCTGGTTGTCGAGGTAGACGGCAGCCAACATATCGAGGACGTCGCCTATGACGACGCCCGAACCGCCTTCCTCGCGACCAAGGGATATCGTGTGATCCGTGTCTGGAACAACGACGTTATGCAGCGGATGGACGGTGTACTCGCCGCGATCCTCCATAGGCTTACGCGCGTGCCCTCACCCTCCCATGCTTTGCACGGGCCCCTCCCTCTCCCCGTCGGGGAGAAGGGGAAGTGAGCTTCAATACGTTTGGACGGCTGTTCCGCTTCACCACCTGGGGCGAGTCGCATGGGCCTGCACTGGGGGCGATCGTCGACGGGTGCCCGCCTGGCATCCCGCTGACCGAGGCCGATATCCAACCCTGGCTGGACAAGCGCCGGCCCGGCACCTCGCGCTTCACCACACAGCGGCGCGAGCCGGATACGGTCCGCATTCTTTCGGGCGTGTTCGAGGGCCGCACCACCGGCACGCCGATTAGCCTGATGATCGAGAATGTCGACCAGCGCTCCAAGGACTATTCGGACGTCGCCAAGGCCTATCGCCCCGGCCACGCCGACTATGCCTATGACGCGAAATACGGCTTCCGCGATTTCCGCGGTGGTGGGCGCTCTTCCGCACGCGAGACAGCCGCGCGCGTCGCAGCAGGGGCGGTCGCGCGGCTTGTCGTGCCACAGGTTCGCGTCCGCGCCTGGGTCGAGGCTATCGGTGGCGACGCGATCGAGCGTGCAAACTTCGACGATGCGCAGATCGACCAGAACCCGTTCTTTTGCCCGGATGCCACCGCCGCCGCCCGCTGGGAGATACTCGTTGATGCCGCGCGGAAATCGGGCTCATCGCTCGGCGCCGTGATCGCGTGCGAGGCGACCGGCGTGCCCGCAGGCTGGGGCGCGCCGCTCTATGCCAAGCTCGATTCCGAACTCGCGTCGGCCTGCATGAGCATCAACGCGGTCAAGGGTATCGAGATCGGCGACGGGTTCGCCGCCGCCGCGCTGTCGGGCGAAGCGAATGCCGATCCGATGCGTCCGGGTATGAACGGCCCGGAGTTCCTCGCCAATCACGCGGGCGGGATCGCTGGCGGGATCGCGACAGGCCAGCCGATTCGGCTCCGCGTCGCGTTCAAGCCGACCAGCTCGATCCTCACTCCGGTCGAGACGATCAGCCCGACCGGCGCAGCCGCGACGATCGCCACCAAGGGCCGGCACGACCCCTGCGTCGGCATCCGCGGAGTCCCCGTGGTCGAAGCGATGGTGGCGCTCGTGCTGGCCGACCAGGCGCTGCTGCATCGGGGCCAGTGTGGCTGACGCCGGAACATAAGCAGGACTTAAGCGCTTGCTCTTCAATAACATAGGAGAGCGAAATGCGTATTCTGACTTCGATCGCAGCGGCAGCGCTGATCATTCCAGGCGTGGCACTGGCACAGACGGGCACCGGCGGCTCAATGGGTGGCACCACGGGTGGCACGATGAACGGCGGCACGATGGGCGGTTCGACCATGGGCGGCACCATGGATCAGGCGAATCCTTCGACAACCACGCAGTCGACCACGACGACACGCACGCAGCGTGGCACCAAGGCACGTAGCCGTACGCACAGCACCACGTCAGGCACGATGAACGGTACGACCCGCGGTACCGGCACGACCGGCAGCACGATGTCTGGCACGACCGGCAGCACGATGGGCGCCGATACGATGGGCGGCACGACGGGCACCACGACCGGCACGATGGGCGGAACCGCTGGTGGTACCATGGGTGGCACGACCACCGGTGGGACGATGGGTTCGACCACGGGTGGAACGACCGGCACGACCACGCCGCGCTGATTCAGCCCTTAGCGCGTAAATGAAAAGCCGGGCGAGCGATCGCCCGGCTTTTTGCGTATCAATCGGAGAACGGATCGCGGACGAGGATCGTGTCGGCACGCTGCGGGCTGGTCGACACCAACGTCACCGGGCAGCGGATCAACTCCTCGATACGGCGGATATACTTGATGGCCTGCGCGGGAAGATCGGCCCAGCTGCGCGCACCGGCGGTCGTTTCCTGCCAGCCTTCCATCGTCTCGTAGATCGGCTCGACCAGCGCTTGGTCCGCCGCATGCGCGGGGAAGTAATCGAGCGTCTCGCCGCGCAACTTGTAGCCGGTGCAGATCGACACGGTCTCGAACCCGTCGAGCACGTCGATCTTGGTCAGCGCGATCCCAGTGATGCCACCGACCGCCGCTGCCTGGCGTACGAGCACCGCGTCGAACCAGCCACAGCGGCGCTTGCGCCCCGTGACGGTGCCGAACTCGTGGCCGCGGACGCCGAGGCGCTCGCCCGTCTCGTTCTCGAGCTCCGTCGGGAACGGCCCCGAACCAACGCGCGTCGTGTAAGCCTTGGCGATACCCAGCACGAAGCCAACCGCGGATGGCCCGAGACCCGACCCGCCGGCTGCGGCGCCTGCAATGGTGTTCGAGGAGGTGACGAACGGATACGTGCCGTGATCGACGTCGAGCAGAACGCCCTGCGCGCCCTCGAACAGAATCCGCTTGCCGGCCGAGCGCGCCGCATTGAGATCGCGCCAGACGGGCTTGGCGAACGGGAGGACAAAGCCGGCGATCTCATGCAGGTCGGCGATCAGGCGGGCGCGATCGATCGGCGGCTCGCCGAAGCCGGCACGCAGCGCGTCGTGATGCGCGGTGAGGCGATCGAGCTGCGGCCCGAGATCGTCGAGATGTGCGAGATCGCAGACGCGGATCGCACGACGACCAACCTTGTCCTCATACGCAGGCCCGATGCCGCGGCGAGTCGTGCCGATCTTCCCGGCACCGCTCGCATCTTCGCGCAGGCCGTCGAGATCGCGGTGGAACGGCAGGATCAGCGCGCAGGTATCGGCGATCCGCAGCGTCTCCGGGGTCGCGACGACACCCTGCGCGCCCAACCGTGCGATCTCGTCCTTCAGCGCCCAGGGATCGAGCACCACGCCGTTGCCGATAAACGACGGCGTGCCGCGGACGATGCCCGACGGCAGCAGCGACAACTTGTAGACGTTGTCGCCGACGACCAGCGTGTGGCCGGCATTGTGGCCGCCCTGGAACCGCACGACCATGTCGGCACGCTCGGCGAGCCAGTCGACGATCTTGCCCTTGCCTTCGTCGCCCCATTGCGCGCCGATGACTGCTACGTTGGCCAAACTCTATCTCCTGAGGATTACGCGCAGCGCCTACAGCGCGCGGGGCTCGCCTGCTACCCATAGATGCGTGCAGACTTGTGCTTCGGGGGTGTCGCCTGCGTCCAGAGCGGCGACCGTGACCCAGCCCTGCGCGCGCATCGCGGCGCCTTCGCTGGCGGGCGTGCCGAACGGGAGGAAGAGGCGGCGACGGTCGACGGTGGCAACACGCTCGACCAAGGCGTCGGCGAACAGCGAGAAGCCCGTCGCGGCTTCCTCGGCGCCGTTCTCGTGGACGATGGTGTAGGTGCCACCGCGGCCGACTTCGCGTGCGCTGCCGTCGGCGAAAAGCGAGAAGCCGAGCCAGGTCTGGTATTCGAAGCCGTGGCGCTCGGTGGGATCGAGTGTGAGCGCGACGCGGCCGTCCAGCGCTTTGGCGATGCGTGCGAGACCATCGAGGCGGGAGGCGAGTGCACCGGTGGTGTCGAAGGCGCGGAGGCGGTCCATGGCCTGGTCAAACGGCCCGGCGGCTTCGATCAACGGGAGGTAGGCGGAGGCGAGCACGGCGACGGCGCCGGCGTCTTTCGCGTCGAGCCGGTCGCGCAAGGTGGCGATCTGCTCAGGTGCGACGGGGAGCGGCCCAGCGGCAAGCGTCGGCACCAAGTCGGGCAGCGTAAAGTCGATCGAGGCGCCGGTGACATCGGCGGCCGCGATCATGTCGACTGCAACCGCGACGAGCTCCTGCGCCGCGGCAACCGAGTCGAGCCCGATCAACTCACAGCCGATCTGCCGGGTCTCACGGGCTGGCGCGAGCTGCGACGCGCGCAGTTTCAGCACGGAGCCGGCATAGCTCAGGCGAACCGGCCGAGGGTGATGCCCCATCCGCGTGGCCGCGATCCGCGCGACCTGCGCGGTAATGTCGGGCCGGATCGCAAGGGTGCGTTGCGACACCGGATCGACGAAGCGCACCGCGTCGTGCAGGCCACCAGCCTTGAGGCGCATCTCAAGCCCATCGGCAAATTCGGCGAGCGGCGGATCGACGCGCTCATAGCCGTGGAGACGGGCTGCTTCGAGCACGCGGGCTTCCAGCGCCGCAGCCGAATCGGCGAACGGGGGGAGGCGATCTCGGAAACCTTCGGGGAGGAGTGCGGTCACTGCTCAAGCTCCGCTGTGAGGGCTGCAGAAATAACGTGCCAGACCCCGTCCATCTCGGACATGATGTCGGCGTTGCTGAACCGTATCACGCGATATCCCTGTCTTTGGAGCCAATCCGTTCGGCTTGCGTCGCGCGCTTGGTCACTATGCGTATCGCCGTCAACCTCGATGATCAGTTTGGTGTCGCGCGCGGCGAAGTCGGCGACGTAGGGGCCGACGACGAGCTGGCGAGTGAATTTAGTGTTCGAGATTTGGCGATCACGGAGATGGCGCCAGAGTTTCGCCTCTGCCGGGGTGGGCTCGCGCCGCATCCGCTTCGCGCGATCCAAGAGTAGGTCGTCGACCTTCACTGCTCCTGCTCCCTCTCCCCTCCGGGGAGAGGGTCGGGGTGAGGGGCGCCGCGAGCGATGCCCCTCCCAACTGCCCCTCACCCAACCCTCTCCCCGAAGGGGAGAGGGCTTAAGCAAGAAGCGTAGCAGGCTTAGAAGTTGAGGCCCATTGCGGTCTTTACGCCGGGGAGGGCGCGGACCTTGGTGAGCAGGTCGGGGGTCACTGCTTCGTCGACCGAGAGGAGAAGCACCGCCTCGCCACCCGCAGACCGGCGCCCGAGATGGAACGTCCCGATATTCACCCCAGCCTCGCCCAGCGCAGTCCCGAGACGACCGATGAACCCCGGCGCATCCTCGTTGACGACATACAGCATCGGCCCCGCCAGATCGGCCTCGATCTTGATCCCCAGCAGTTCCACCAACCGCGGGGCCGAATCGCCGAACAGCGTGCCGGCAACAGACCGCTCGCCATCCTCGGTCTTCACCGCGACGCGCAGCAGCGTGTGGTAATCCGCCTCACGCTCGGTACGCACTTCGCGAACCTCAAGACCACGCTCGCGCGCCAGCACCGGCGCGTTGACCATGTTGACCGTCGCGGTCTGCGTCTGGAGATAGCCCGCGAGCACCGCGCTCACGATCGGCTTCGCGTTCAGGTCGGCCGCTGCGCCTTCGGTATGCACCGAAATCCGCGACACCGCGCCCGTCGTCAACTGGCCGACCAGCGACCCCAGCTTCTCCGCCAGCGCCATATACGGCTTCAGCTTCGGCGCCTCCTCGGCAGACAGCGACGGCATGTTGAGCGCGTTGGTGACGCCGCCCGACATCAGGAAATCGGCCATCTGCTCGGCAACCTGGATCGCGACGTTGACCTGAGCCTCCGTCGTCGACGCGCCGAGATGCGGCGTGCTGACGAAGTTCGGCGTGTTGAACAAGGGCGACGCCTTGGCGGGCTCCTCGACGAACACGTCGAGCGCGGCGCCACCGACCTGTCCCGAATCGAGCGCCGCCTTCAGCGCAACCTCGTCGATCAGGCCGCCGCGGGCGCAGTTGATGATCCGCACGCCCTTCTTGGTCTTGGCGAGCGCCTCGGCCGAGAGGATGTTGCGCGTCTGGTCGGTCAGCGGCGTGTGCAGCGTGATGAAGTCGGCGCGCGCGAGCAGCTCGTCGAGCGTGACCTTCTCGACGCCGATCTCGATCGCCCGCTCGGGCGTCAGGAACGGATCGAATGCGACGACCTTCATCTTCAAACCGCGCGCACGGTCGGCGACGATCGAGCCGATGTTGCCCGCACCGATTAGCCCGAGCGTCTTCGACGTCAGCTCGACGCCCATGAAGCGGTTCTTCTCCCACTTGCCGGCCTGCGTGGAAGCGTCGGCCTCGGGCAGCTGGCGAGCGAGCGCGAACATCAGCGCGATCGCGTGCTCGGCGGTGGTGATCGAGTTGCCGAACGGTGTGTTCATCACGACCACGCCCTTGGCCGACGCAGCAGGGATATCGACGTTGTCGACGCCGATCCCGGCGCGGCCGACGACCTTCAGGTTGGTGGCGTGCTCGAGGATTTCCTTGGTAACCTTGGTCGAGCTGCGGATCGCGAGGCCGTCATACTCGCCGATGATCGCGATCAGTTCGGCGGGCGTCTTGCCAGTGATCTCGTCGACCTCGACGCCGCGCTCGCGGAAGATCTGCGCTGCACGAGGGTCCATTTTGTCGGAGATAAGGACTTTTGGCATGGGATTTCTTTCTTCTCCCTCTCCCCTCCGGGGAGAGGGTCGGGGTGAGGGGTGGTACGGGGAGGTGGCGTGCGTGGCAGCCCCTCACACCAGCCCTCTCCCCGGAGGGGAGAGGGAGCGAGAATATTAAGCGGCCTTGGTGGTCGCGTAGGCCCAGTCGAGCCAGGGGCCGAGCGCCTCGATATCGGCAGTGTCGACGGTCGCGCCGCACCAGATCCGCAAGCCCGGAGGCGCATCGCGGTAACCCGCCACGTCGTACGCCGCGCCAGCCATCTCAAGCGCAGAAGCCATCGCCTTGATCAACGCCTCGTCCGCACCCTCGACCGTGAGGCACACGCTGGTCTTCGACCGCGTCGCCGGATCGGCGGCGAGATTGCCGAGCCAGTCGCGCTCCTCGACGATCTTGTCCAACGCCGCAGCATTCGCATCCGAGCGCTTGATCAGACCGTCTTCGCCGAGCGACTTCGCCCATTCGAGGCTGAAGATCGCATCCTCGACCGCCAGCATCGAGGGCGTATTGATCGTCTCGCCCTTGAACACACCCTCGGTAAGCTTGCCCTTCGAGACGAGGCGGAACACCTTCGGCAACGGCCATGCCGGCGTGTAGCTCTCCAAACGTTCGACCGCGCGCGGCCCGAGGATCAGCACGCCGTGCGCGCCCTCGCCGCCGAGCACCTTCTGCCACGAGAAGGTGGCCACATCGATCTTGGTCCAGTCGATATCGTACGCGAACACGCCCGACGTCGCATCGGCGAACGAGAGACCCTCGCGGTCGTCCGGGATCCAGTCCGCATTCGGCACGCGCACGCCGCTGGTGGTGCCGTTCCAGGTGAACAGCACGTCGTTCGACCAATCGACGGCGTTCAGATCGGGCAGCTGACCGTAATCGGCACGCACGACGGTCGGGTCGATCTTGAGCTGCTTGACCGCATCGGTGACCCAGCCTTCGCCGAAGCTTTCCCACGCCAGCGCAGTGACGGGCTTGGCGCCGAGCATCGTCCACATCGCCATCTCGTACGCGCCGGTGTCGGAGCCGGGGACGATGCCGATGCGGTGCGTGGTCGGAAGCTTGAGCAGTTCGCGCATCAGGTCGATGCTGTACTGGAGGCGGGTCTTGCCGATCTTCGAGCGATGCGAGCGACCGAGAGAATCGGTGGCGAGCTTGTCCGCGGACCAACCCGGAGGTTTCGCGCAGGGACCGGAGCTGAAAAAGGGACGTGCCGGCTTCGTAGCGGGCAGTGCAGGCGCATTTGTAGCGGGTGCGTAGGTCGTATCAGTCATGTATCTCTCCTCACAGAGAGCACGCGCGGCGTTGGGACCGCGTGGCCCGTCGCCGGCCCTAACGGCGTTCGCGGGGGTGTCAACTGCATCGAGCGCAGTTGTTTCGTTTCGCCACCGTCACTAACCTCAGTGTTTTAGGGGTAATGCCATGCGCAAGTCTGCCAAAGTCTCTGGCACAGCGAGCGCACGATTATTACGCAATATAGCAGCAACGCTGTCGTGACCGATTCCGCCTATATCCCCACGGCCAACGGTCCCGAGCTACTGGTCGACACTGCGCGGCTCACGCGCATCGCCACGATGCTGATCTGGACGTGGCTCGCGACCAACGCAACGCTCGGCCTGTCCGCACTTTACACGATCGGCATGCTGGGCGGTTTCGGCGGCACGATCGCATCGGCGGAGTCGTTCGAAGGTCTGGAGCAGGTTCTCGCCGCGACAGGCGTGACCAATGTTGTGGCGGTCGTCGTCGCCGGCGGCGCGGTGCTGCGCTGGATCTATCGCGCCAGCCGCAACGCGCAGGCCATAGGTCCGGCGATGACGGTCACGCCAGGCTGGGCGGTCGGCTGGTTCTTCGTGCCCGTCGCCAATCTCTGGAAACCGTTGCAGGCGGTCAGCGAGACATGGCAGGTCTCCGCCGATCCGCACGCACCCGACGCCGTGCCCATTCCCGCCGTGCTGCGGATCTGGTGGGGCTGCTGGATCGCATCGTCGATCATCTCCAACATAGATTTCCGCCTGTCCATGCACGCCGAGACCGCCGAGCAGTTGATCGCGGCCTCTTGGTTCACGGTCGCCGCGGTGCCGGTCGACATCGCGTTGACGATCGCCCTGACGACGATCATGCGCCGCCTGTCGCAGATGCAGCGCGATAGGGCTGGCGACATCCGCCAAGCTCCGCCAGAGATCGCCGAGGATGCGACGGTCGTATAATCTCTGGTGTCGCACGATAGTGGCGGTCGCACTCGTCGCGCTCGCCGGATGCGGACGCGCCGATCGGCCCAGCGCTCCGCAACAGACCCGCCCGAACCTCTCCGTCCCGAGCAACCGCGAGACCGCGCAGTGTCTCGCCGACCTGCGCGAGTTGCACGTCTCGTTCCAGGTCCTCCCCGACCGCGAAACGGGGCCGGGCTGCGGGCTCAACGGCACGGTGAAGCTGGTCGATATCGGCGTACCTGTCGCCAACCTCACCGCGGTACGATGCAACGAAGCGCGGGCGTTCATCGGCTGGACGCGCAACGCGGTTGCGCCAGCCGCGTACCAGATGCTCGGCAGCGAACTGGCGCGGGTCGACAGCATGGGAAGCTACGCGTGCCGCAACGTCGTCGGCTCTACGCGGGGTCCGGTCCGCCGCTCGGGCCACGCGATCGCCAACGCGATCGATATCGGCGGATTCGTGCTGAAGGACGGGCGGCGAATCACGGTGCTCAACGACTGGAACTCGTCAGACCCGCAGGTCCGGCAATTCCTCCAGACGATCCGCGCCTCGGCCTGCAAGCGGTTCGGCACGGTGCTCAGCCCCGACTACAATGCCGCGCACCGCAACCACCTCCATCTCGAAGACGATCACGCCAATTTCTGCCGCTAGCGCACCGCTCTAGCCCTCCCCCCCCGTTTCCTCTAATCGCGCCTGAATGACCGATACACGAGTACCATCGCGCGTTTTTCCGAACGCCAGCCAGGATGCCGAGTCCGCCCGCGACTCCGTTTCCACACCTCAGACGCAGCACCCGCATTACCGGCTCGCCTTCCAGGACATGGATTTCCTGTTGCGGGAAGACCTGCGACCGGTGCGGTTCCAGCTCGAACTGCTGAAGACCGAACTCGTCCTCGACGAGGCGAAGATCGGCTCGACCTTCGTATTCTACGGCTCCGCGCGCATTCCCGAGCCGTCGAAGGCGCAGGCGCTGCTTAAGCTGGCCACGGACGAGAAGTCGAAGAAGATCGCCGAGCGGCTGGTCGAGAAGTCGAAATATTACGACGTCGCGCGCGAGTTGGCCGCCAAGGTCAGCGTGCTGCCGCGCGACGAACGCGGTTGGCGGCAGTTCGTGGTGTGCTCAGGGGGCGGTCCGTCGATCATGGAGGCCGCCAACCGCGGCGCGGACGACGTCGGCGCCGAATCGATCGGGCTCAACATCGTCCTGCCGCACGAGCAGGCGCCGAACCCGTACGTCACGCCGTCGCTGTCGGTGCAGTTCCACTATTTCGCGCTTAGGAAGATGCACTTCCTGCTCCACGCCCGCGCGCTCGCTGCGTTTCCGGGTGGGTTCGGGACGTTCGACGAGCTGTTCGAGCTGCTGACGCTGATCCAGACGGGCAAGATCCAGCCGATCCCGGTGCTGCTGTTTGGCCGCCAGTTCTGGGAGCGGGTCGTGAACTTCGACGCGCTGGTCGAGGAGGGCGTCGTCAGCGAGAAGGACCTCGGGATCTTCCACTACGTCGAGACCGCGGACGAGGCCTGGGACGCGGTGCAGTCGTTTTATCGCGAGCGGGCCGAGAAGGACGCGGCCGAGGGCTGAGCTTTCTCGCGGCTCCAACTACCACCCACTCCGTCATCCCGGCGAACGCCGGGACCCATGGACCCGGAGCGTCCGCTTATGACGCTGACCGCAACCGTGGGTCCCGGCTTCCGCCGGGATGACGGAGTGGAGCGGGATCGGACCGCAAATGGCGCCGCTAATCTTGGAACCACCCTCCCCCGCTGGCGGGAGGACGAATCCAGGCCGATCATACCGGCCTGGAACCATTACTTCTCGGAGCGGGCGCCCTTGCGCGCTGCTTCGGGATCGACCGACGGGGCACCCGACGCTGGCGTTCCGGTGTTGGCGATATCGGCAGTCGGTGCGCCCTCGGTAGCCGCAGCCTCCGCCGCATTCGCCGTCGCCGGCTGATCCTTAGCCGCCGCATCCTTCGCCGCCGGAGCAGCGCCGGCCGCAGGTGCCGCCGGCAGCGGCAGGTTCGAACCCTGCTGGTTCAGATACAGGATCACGTTAGCCCGGTCCTGCGCATTACCGAGACCTGCGAACGTCATCTTCGTCCCCGGCGCGAACTTGCGCGGCGAGGTCAGCCACGCGTTCAGCTTATCGAAGTCCCACTTGCCACCGACCCCGGCCAGCGCCGACGAGAAGGCGTACCCGGCCTTGCCCTTGGCGATTTCCTCGCCGACGGTGCCGTACAGGTTCGGGCCGACGCCGTTCGCGCCGCCCTGGTTGATGGTGTGGCAGGCGGCGCATTTCTTGAACACTTCGGCGCCCTTGGCGGCGTCGGCGGTCGGCAACAGCGAAGCGATCGGCACTTCGGCGGCGGCTCCGCCCGCGCCTTCTTCGACCACGCCCTCGATCGCATAGCCCATCTTCTCGGGGCGCTCGCCGTGGAACATCATCCCGCCGACGATCGACAGCCCGAGCGCCGCACCACAGCCTGCGAGCACCCAGCCGGCGATCGTATTGGTCCGATTGTCCATCTTGTGCATCCGCCCTGTTCTGTTTGGGATAGCCATAGAAAACGCGGGCGCGCACCGCAAGCCGCGCTTGAACATGCGCCACGGCCTCATTACCCGCCCGGGAGATGGAAAACTTTGCCGCACCAGCCCGCCCGATCGTCGCGCGGATGACCGAGGCCGCCGCCGCCGAGTCCGCGCGCGCCGTCGCGTTCCAGGGTGCGCCGGGCGCGAACAGCCATGTCGCCGCGGTCGAGGCGTTCCCCGACGGCCTGCCACTGCCCTGTTTCGATTTTTCCGACGCGATCGACGCGGTGAAGGACGGCCGCGCCGATTGCGCGATCATCCCGATCGAGAATTCGCTGCACGGCCGCGTCGCCGACATTCATTTCCTGCTCCCCGAATCGGGGCTGGTGATCACCGGGGAGCATTTCCTGCCGATCCGCCACGCGCTGATGGCATGCGGCCCGCGCGACGGCATCCGCCAGGCGATGAGCCATCCGCAGGCGTTGGGGCAGTGCCGCCATTGGCTGAAGGCGCACGGGATCGAGCCGGTGAGCTATCCCGACACGGCGGGCGCGGCGGCGGTAGTAGCCGAGTTGGGCGACCCCGCGATCGCCGCACTCGCACCGCCCGCTGCGGCAGCGCTGTATGGTCTCGAACTGCTCGCGACGGACATCGCCGATGCGGACCACAACACGACGCGGTTCGTCGTACTGGCGCGCGGCGGCAAGCCTCCCGCGGCACAGGAGCCGGTCGGTGGCGAATGGATGACGACGCTGATCTTCGAGGTGCGGAACGTCCCCGCCGCGCTCTACAAGGCGGTCGGCGGGTTCGCCACCAACGGCGTGAACATCACCAAGCTGGAGAGCTACCAGCGCAACGGCAGCTTCTCCGCGACGGAATTCTATGCGGATGTCGTCGGCAAGCCGGGCGACGCGAACCTCGACCATGCGCTGGAGGAACTGGGGTTCCATTCGAAGTGGCTGCGCGTGCTGGGGACGTATCGCCAGGCGAGGTCTCGGGGGTAGCCACCAGCTACCGTCACCGTCACCGTCACCGTCACCGTCATCCTGACGAAGGTCAGGATCCAGAGCCGTATAGCGCCGCGTTTGTTACCCTGGATCCTGACTTTCGTCAGGATGACGGACGGTTGGTAAGCGTCGGTTTTAGTACCGCTTAGTTTGCCGCGGGCAACCTCAACCGCACCAGCAACCCACCAAGGTCTTCGCTCTCCTCAAGAGCCACGGTCCCTTCGTAGATCTCCGCCACGTCGCGCACGATCGCCAGCCCCAGCCCCGTCCCCGGCTTTCCCGTATCCAGCCGCACGCCGCGATCGAAGATGCGCACCCGCTCCTCCTCCGGGATGCCAACCCCGTCGTCCTCGACCAGGAACTCTACGAAACCCGACTGCGCGCCGACCGTCACGAACACGCTGCCACCGCCATATTTCGCGGCGTTCTCGATCAGGTTACCGAGCATCTCGTCGAGATCCTGCCGCTCGACATGGACCTGCAACCCGCGAGGCCCGGTCACGTCGATCCGGACATGCCGGTACAGCCGCCCGACCGCCCGCTCGACCGACTCCAGGCTCGGCCAAACATCCGCACGACTATGCGCAGACCCACGCCGCCCGACAGCCCGCGCCCGCGCGAGGTGATGGTCGACCTGCCGCCGCATCGTCCGCGCCTCGCGGATCACCGTGTCGGCCAGATCGTCCGACTGCGCCGTCGCCGCGTTCATGATGACCGTCAGCGGCGTCTTCAGCGCATGCGCGAGATTGCCGGCATGCCGCCGCGCCTCCTCCGCCTGCCGCTCGTTATGCTCGATCAGCGCATTGAGCTCCTCGACCATCGGCGCAACCTCGACCGGCATCGCGCTCGACACGCGGTTCGACTGGCCCGCCCGCATCCGGGCGATCTCCTCGCGCACGCGCCGCAGCGGCCAGAGCCCGTAGAACGTCTGCAGCGCGGCCATCACGATCAGCCCGAGCGCGAGCAGCGCGAAGCTGCGCACCAGCGTCCGGCGTAGCGTCGTGATCTGCGCGTCGAGCCCATCGCGGCTCTGCGCGACCTGAAACCGCCAATGCACCTTCGAGCCGGGGATTACCGCGTCACGCTCGACGATCCGCAGCTTCTCGTCGGGGAACTGATTGCTGTCGTAGAAATGCGCGTTACGATCGTCGTGCGTTCCGCCGAAGGCAAGCTTGCGATCCCAGAGCGAGCGCGACGGGAAATCCTCCCGGCCCTTGCCCGACACCTGCCAGTAGAGCCCGGAATAGGGCTCGACAAAGCGCTGGTCGGCGGCGGCATCGCGCGAGAAGATCACTTCGCCCTCAGGCCCGATCTCGGCGGAGTTCAGCAGCGAGCGCAGAACGTATTCGAGCTGGTCGTCGAAATTGCGCGTCACCGCCTGGCTCAGCACACGGTCGAGCGCGAACCCGCCGCCGCTGAGCAGCACGCCGATCCATACCGCCGCGATGAGGATCATCCGCCGCGACAGCGATCCCTTCACCGCCGCGGGTACGCGGATCGGCGTGTCTATGACAGGCGCGCTATCCATCGTGCGCCAATCAGGCGTCCGGATCTTCGAGGCTGTAGCCAAGCCCGCGGATCGTCGTGATCACGTCCTGGCCGAGCTTCTTGCGGATGCGCGTCACAAACACTTCGATCGTGTTCGAATCACGATCGAAATCCTGGTCGTAGATATGTTCGATCAGCTCGGTGCGGCTGACGACCTTGCCCTTGTGATGCAGCAGGTAGCTCAGCAGCTTGTATTCCTGCGCGGTCAGCTTCACCGGCTCGCCGGCGCGCGTCACCTTGCCGCTGCGCGTGTCGAGGCGGATATCGCCCGCGGTCAGCTCGGACGAGGCATTGCCCGACGCACGGCGGATCAGCGCCCGCAGGCGCGCGATCAATTCCTCGCTCTGGAACGGTTTCGCCACATAGTCGTCCGCGCCGGCATCGAGTCCGGCGACCTTGTCCGACCAGCTGTCGCGCGCGGTCAGCACCAGCACGGGCATCGTCTTGCCCTCCTTGCGCCAGCGATCGAGCACGGTCAGTCCGTCGATCTCCGGCAGCCCGAGATCGAGCACGACTGCGTCGTAATTCTCGGTCGAGCCTAGGAAATGCCCTTCCTCGCCATCGACCGCGAGGTCGATCGCATAGCCGGCTCCTTCGAGGGTATTCTTCAGTTGCTGGCCGAGATTCGGCTCGTCCTCGACGATCAGAACGCGCATGATAATCCTCTCGATTACAGTGTTCAGCGACCCGTGCGGCCGACGATCTGGCCGTTACGGCCATCGACGTCGACCCAGATGACGGTTCCATCGCGCAGGAATTTCAGCGTGTAAATGGCGCTGCCCGAATCATAGTCCGAGCCGAGATACTGCGCGCCCCGCATCGTCGGGATCACGCGCGACTCGATCTCGCGCAAAGACGGCGCTCCGGTCTTGCGCGCCTGCAACGCCGACATCTGGTCGCTGCGGCGCTGCGGAGGCTCGCCCGCCAGCATGGGGGCGGCACCCATCAGAAACGGCGCAGCGGCCAGGGTTGCAAGGAAAAGCAGCATCTTCATGGCGGTGGCATAGGCCTCCCGCATTGAACAGCCTGTGAATGATCGCGACAGGCCGCCGACAGCACGAAGCCCGCGCAGTGTAACTTGCCTGCATCACTTCGCACCCCTACGTGGCGCGAACATGGCAGCACCAATCTTAGCATTCGAAGGCCTCGGACTCGTCCAGGGCTCGGGATGGCTCTTTCGCAATCTCGACATCCATATCGGACCGCGCGACCGGCTCGCGCTGATCGGCCGCAACGGCGCCGGCAAGACGACCTTGCTCAAACTGCTCGGCGGCAGCGTCCAGGCGGACGAGGGACGCAGGACGATCGTCCCCGGCACCCGCGTCGTCATCCTGGAGCAGGAGCCCGATCTGCGCGGCTTCGCGACGTTGCGCGACTATGTGATGGCGGGCGACGATGCGCCGGTGAACTACGAGGCGGATTCGATCGCCGACCAGCTCGGCATCGACCTGTCGCGCGAGGCAGCTTCGGCGTCGGGCGGCGAGCGGCGTCGCGCGGCGATCGTCCGGGCGCTGTCGCAGGACCCCGACGTGCTGCTGCTCGACGAGCCGACCAACCATCTCGACATCGGCGCGATCGAATGGATCGAGGACTGGCTAAAGCGCTTCCGTGGCGCGTTCGTCGTCATCAGCCATGACCGTACCTTCCTGACGCGACTCACGAAGCAGACCTTGTGGCTCGATCGCGGCGCGATCCGGCGTGCGGAGATCGGTTTCGGCGGGTTCGAGGCTTGGACCGAGCAGGTCTATGCCGAGGAACAGCGCCAAGCCGAGAAGCTCGATGCGCGCCTCAAGCTGGAGGAGCATTGGCTGCTCCGCGGCGTCACCGGGCGGCGCAAGCGCAACCAGGGCCGTCTCACGAAGCTGCACGAGATGCGCGCCGAACGCGCCTCGATGATCGGGCCGCAAGGCTCGGCGAACCTGACGACCGCGAGCGACGACACCAAGTCTAAGGTCGTGATCGACGCGAAGAACGTCACTAAGGTGTACGGCGACCGCACGATCATCGGCGACTTGACGTTGCGCGTCACCAGAGGCGACCGCATAGGCATCGTCGGCCGCAACGGCGCGGGCAAGTCGACGCTGTTGAAGCTGCTGACCGGCGAGATCCAGCCCGACAGCGGCTCGATCAAGCTCGCCCAGACGCTGGACGCAGTGGTGATCGACCAGCAACGCAGCCTGATGGCGCCCGAGAAGACGGTCCGCGAAGTCGTCGTCGACGGCGGCGAATGGATCGACGTGCTCGGCGTGCGCAAGCATATCCACGGCTATCTGAAGGACTTCCTGTTCGACCCGAACATGGTCGACGCGAAGATCGGTTCGCTGTCTGGTGGCGAGCGGTCGCGACTGCTGCTCGCGCGCGAGTTCGCCAAGCCGTCGAACCTGCTCGTGCTCGACGAGCCGACCAACGATCTCGATCTCGAGACGCTCGACCTGTTGCAGGAGGTGATTGGCGATTACGACGGCACCGTGCTGATCGTCAGCCACGATCGCGACTTCCTCGACCGGACCGTGACGATCACGCTCGGGCTCGACGGATCTGGTACGGTCGACGTGGTCGCAGGCGGGTACGAGGATTGGGAAAAGCGTCGCGTCTCGACGACGACCGGCAAGCGTGCGTCAAAGAAGGTCGCCGCGACCGCTCCGGCCGTGGCCGTCCCGCGCGCAAAACTGACGTACAAGGACCAGCGCGACTATGAGCTGCTGCCCAAGCGGATCGAGGAACTCGACGCGCAAATGGCAGCCGATGCGGTCAAGCTCGCCAAGCCCGACTTGTACATGCGCGACCATGCGACGTTCGCAAAACTGACCGCGCAGATCGAGGCCGCACGCGCTGCAAAGGACGCTGCGGAACTGCGATGGCTCGAGCTTGCAGAAATGGTCGAAGGCGCCGCGTAATCTAAATTCGGCTGGACTTTCGCAACTTTGATAAATACGGGAACCACCGTGCAATTGCTGCGTTGCGGCAGTTCGGTTCGTTTATTCTGGAGATGTTTATGAAGCTCAAGGCCCTTACCGGCAGCGCTCTTGCTGTCGCAATGATGACCACCTCGGTTGCAGCGTCGGCTGCTCCTGCATCGACGGTTCGCGCCGGTTCGGTGACGTCGGACAAGAGCGAAGCAGCTAGCGGCGGCGTGATCGCTGCTCTGATCGCTGCCGGTGTGGTCGCAATCGGCGTCGTCGCGATCGTCAAGGACGACAACGACGATTCGGACAGCAACTAAGCGTTTCGGGCCGACGCGTGATGCGTCGGCCCATTCGTCTCGCAGCTGCAGCTAAAGCGGCTTGCCCGCCCGGCCTGCGATATCGACGATAAATTGCCATGCGACGCGGCCCGAGCGGCTGCCACGGCGTGTTGCCCAGCCAATTGCATCGCTCGGCTCGAACGACAGGTCGTTCGCCTTCGCGTAAGCGGCAACGATCGCGACATATCCATCCTGATCTAACGCATGGAACCCGAGGCTGAGACCGAATCGGTCCGCCAAGGCAAGATGATCGTCTGCTGAGTCGCGAGGATTGATCGCGCTGTCCTGTTCCGCAATGTCACGCGGAGCGAGATGGCGTCGGTTCGCGGTCACCGCCAAGCGGATATTCGCCGGCCTTGGTTCGGCGCCGCCCTCCAGCATCGATCGCAACGCCCGCGCGTCGGCGGGAACGTCGAACCCTAGATCGTCGACGAATACTACGAACGACCGGTCGACCTGCGCCAGCGCGGCGAACAGAGTTGGCAGTGCGCCCAGATCCGACACCTCTACCAGGGCGATACTGCCACCAAGCGCGCCCGCGTCCCGATCTTCCGCCTGGACCGCCGCGACTGCGGACTTGACCAGCGCAGACTTCCCGGTTCCGCGCGCGCCCCACAGCAGCACGTCCTGCGCAGCATAGCCCGACGCCAGATGACGCAGATTGGCGATCAGCGCGGCCTTCTGTCGGTCGATGCCGATCAGCATGGCAAGCGGAAGCGGCGCGAAGCGGTGGACCGGTGCCAATGCGCCGTTGCGCCAGACATAGGCCGGATGCGCGCGGGGATCGGCGGCAGGCGGCGGTGGCGGCGACAGGCGCTCAAGCGCGGCGGCAATACGTTCCAGAGGATCGATCATGATGCTGCTATTGGCGAGAGCATCCGGTCGAAACAAGCAATCAGCGGAGGGCAGTCAAATGGCCGGCGATCGTGACGTCGTCCGGCGCAAGACGCGATGCCTTCACCAGCAACTGCCGCGCGCCTTCGATATTGCCGTTCGCAGCAAGCGCAACGCCGTACGCATCCGCCGCGGCCGCGTTCATCGGCGACATCGCATACGCCGCGCGGCCATAGCGGACCGCGATCGCGCCGTCGTCGCTACCGGCATAGGCTTGGGCCAGATCGGTCAGCACGCCGAAATCGCGATTGCCAATGCGGCGGCGCACGCCTTCGAGCGTCTCGATCGCGGCATCCCACGCGCCCGACTGGACCTGCCAGTGGCCCAGTAGTCGCAAACCTGCCAGACTCTGTGGGTTCTGCGACAGGTACAGCGCGAGCGCAGTTGCCGCGTCCTCGGTCCGCCCGCTCCGTTCCAGCGCATCGACGAGCCGGAGCATCGTCGGCTCGTCGAACGACAGATCCGCGGCGCGAGCATAGGTGGCAGCCGCCTCCGGATATCGCGCCGCCGCAACCAGCGTATCGCCCAGCGCCAACTGTGCGGCAGGCGATCCGGGACCGGCCTGCACCAATGCACGCGCGCGGGCGATCGCGCCGGCCGTATCGCCGCTCGCGACCTGCGCGCGAATGACGCCCAGTACATAGGTTGGATCGTCGGCCGAGGCGTCGGCGCCGGCCATGAGTGCGGCGATCGGGTCGTCGGTAGCGAAGACGGACGCCGGTACGACTGGCCCCGCCGCGACTGCACGGTCGAGGAATTGCGCTGCCATCGTCTGGTCTCCCACAGCCTCGAACGCACGTGCGATCAGAGTCAGCGAATAGCTGTCGGCATCGGGCCGCAACCCGATCGGCCGCAGCGTATCGAGCGCACCGCGCCGATCGCCAAGCCGAAGCAACGCCGCGCCGAGCAGGCGCCGGGCAGCAACGTTCATCGGTTGGACCGCGACCAGTTGACGCCAGGCGGTCGCGGCCTGTTCGAACTTGCCCTGCGTATAATCGAGGCTTCCGGACAGCAGCAGCGTCCCCGGCAAGCCGCCGATCCCACCGCCGGTGCGACGCAGCAGCGACCGCGCAAGATCGGTCCGTCCGGCCCGCGCGGCGAGCACCGCCTGCAGATACAGCGCCTGCGGACTCCCCGGCCGCGCCAACAGCGCGCTCCGCGTGGCTGCCAGCATCTCGGCGTTGCGCCCCGCATCGCCAAGCGTCGCGGCATATTCGATCAGCGCCGGATGGTAATAGGCATCGCGCCGCAACGCCGCCTCGAACCAGGGGAGAGCGGCGATCAAGCCATAGCGGCTGCGGATCACCTCGCCTTGCAACGTCAGCGCTGCCGGCTCGCGCGGTGCCAGGGTGGCCGCCTGCGTCGCCGCGAGCGATGCGCCGCCGACATCGCCCGCAGTCAGACGAATACGCCCCAAGTCGGTCCACGCCGCCGCATCGCGAGGCGAGCGCTCCAGCATGGCCTGGAGAATCGCCCGCGCCCCGACGCCATCACCCTGCGATGCAAGCGCCCGCGCGTGGATACGCTCCGCATAGTCGGCATAACGCGGTCGCGTCACTGCCGCCTCGTCGATCGCGCCATCGAGATCGCCCTGCAACAAACGCGCATGTGCCTTCAACTGATGCAGCCGGGCAGCAGGCAATCCCGCATCGACCGCCCGCGCCAACTCGCCCTCCGCCGCCACACCGTCGCCGAGTTCGAGATAGGCGCGCGCCAGCACGGCATGGGCGGTCGCCCATTTGGGTTCAGCGTTGATCGCAGCCTGCGCATTGCTCCTCGCGGCACTGTAGTTACCGTCGTTAAGCGTGGTCAGGCTCACGGCGAGTAGGTGGCGCGCATCCGGCCGCGGCGGCCGCATCGCCAGAGCCACGCCGATCCCGACGATGACCATGCACAGCACGCAGATTGCCAGCAGCCGCACGCGCTCCCGCGACAGCGCCGCGGGCAATACGAGCCTCCGTGGCAAAAGCCGCCGTCGCTTGCGCCGTCGCAGCATGGGATAGCGCGGGTCAGGCATGGAGATCGTAGCTTTTCAGCAAATCGTACAACGTCGGCCGGCTGATCCCGAGCAAGCGCGAGGCGCCCGAAATATTGCCATCCGCCCGTGCCAGCGCTTGGCGGATCGCTTTCCGGTCGGCGAGTTCACGGGCGGCGCGCAGGTTCAGCGCCGAGGCTTCCTCGGCCTTGCCGTCGAGGTCGAGATCGGTCGCGGTCACCAGCTTACCATCGGCCATGATCACGGCGCGCTTGATCCGGTTTTCCAGCTCGCGGACGTTGCCCGGCCACCCCCAGCCATCGATCGCAGCGCGCGCGTCGGGAGCAAGGCCGGTGACGACGGGGTTCATCGACGCAGCGTAGCGCGTGACGAAGTGGCGCGCGAGCAATACCGCGTCGCCGGTCCGGTCGGACAGCGCAGGGATCCGCACGACGATCTCGGCGAGGCGGTAATACAGGTCCTCCCGGAATCGCCCGTCGGCGACCATCGCGTCGACATTCTGGTGCGTCGCACACACGATCCGCGTGTCGACCGGGATCGCTTTGCGCCCGCCGATGCGTTCGATCACGCGTTCCTGGAGGAAGCGGAGCAGCTTCACCTGGAGCGCGAGCGGTACGTCGCCGATCTCGTCAAGGAACAGCGTGCCGCCGGCGGCCTGTTCGATCTTGCCCTCGGTGGTCTTCACGGCGCCCGTGAACGCGCCCTTCTCATGGCCGAACAGTTCGCTTTCGAGCAGGGTTTCGGGAATTGCAGCGCAGTTGATCGCGACAAAATTCCCGCGCGATCGCGGTGAGGCGTCGTGCAGGCCACGGGCGAGCAGTTCCTTGCCGGTGCCGCTCGCACCCAGCAGCATCACTGAGACGTTGGCGGGCGCGACCCGCTCCAGTGTGCGGGTGACTGCGGCCATCTCCGGTGAGGCGCTGATAAGTCCACCGAACCCACCCGCTTCGATGCGCGCTGCGAGACGGCGGTTCTCCGCCTCCAGCGCGTGAACATGAAACGCGCGGCTGACGATCAGGCCGAGCGCATCGATGTCGATCGGCTTGGCGTAGAAATCCCAGGCGCCGTCGCCGATCGCCTGCAAAGCACTTTCGCGTGCATCGTGACCCGACGCGACGATCACCTTGGTATCGGGCTTGATCGCCAGGATATTGCGCAGGGTGGCAAACCCTTCGGTGACGCCGTCCGGGTCGGGCGGCAGGCCGAGATCGAGCGTGACGACCGACGGCTCGTGCGCGCGGACCGCATCGAGCGCCTGCGTCCGATCGCTGGCGACGACGATCTCGTACCCCTCATACGCCCAACGGAGTTGACGCTGCAGCCCGAGATCATCCTCGACGATCAAAAGGACGGGGCGATCCTGGTTCGTCATGCTGCAACCCTCAGCGAGGCGGTAGCGACTGCGGGAAGCAGGATACGAAAGCGTGTGCCTTCGCCTTCCCGGCTTACGACCTCGAGCGAGCCGCCCATCGCGTGCACCAACTGGCGCGCTTCGAACGCGCCAATGCCGAACCCGGCAGGCTTCGACGACACGAACGGACGGAAAAGCTGATCGCGGACGAAGCCGGGCGCCATCCCGCAACCGTGATCGATGACGTCGATCGCGACACGGTCGCCGGCCGCCTCGACCGACAAGAAGATCGGATCGTCCGCACTGCTTGCCTCGACGGCGTTCTGGATGAGCTGGCCGAGCACTTGCTCGAGTCGTGCGGCATGGCCGAGCGCACTGGCCGAACCGCCCTGCGTGACGATCGGATGCTGAATCTGGCGGGCGATCGCTACGCGTTCGACGATCGCCATCACGTCGAGCGGTTGCAGCGGCTCTCCGCGGACCGGCCCATGCTGCGAAAGGCGCGCAAGCAGCGCATTCATGCGATCGGATGAGTCCCGAAGAGTGGCGACCATGTCGACCCGAAAATCAGGGTTGTCGGCGTGACGTTCGGCGTTGCGGGCGACCAGCGTCAATTGGCTCACCAGGTTCTTGATGTCGTGCAGGATGAACGCGAAGCGCCGATTGAACTCGTCGAACCTCGCCGCATCCGCCAGCGCCGCATGCGCGCGATCCTCGGCAAGATAACTTGCGGCTTGTCGCCCCGCGACCCGGAGCAGGTCGAAGTCCTCCCAATCGAGCGCGCGGTCGATCGGCGGGCGGGCGAGCACGATCGCCCCGACCAGCGCGCCGCCATGCATCAGCGGGACGATCGCCCAGGCTTCGGAGCATTCGCGAAGCCACGCGGGGACGCTTGCACATTCCTCGGCAGGCGCGGTACCGGCGCGGACAGGGTCGAGTTCGACGATCCGGGCGTCACGCGCGAGGTAGGTCGCAAGCGCATCGTGGCGAAGTCCTTCGGCCGCGCCGATCCAGTTCCATGCCGCGCCCAGCCCCAGCGATGCGCCATCGGGCACCAGCAGCAGCCCGCCAGGGGAGTCGGTCAGATCGGCGATCGACTGCACCACGCGGGTGTCGAGCGTCTCGGCACCCCCGCCCGGCTTACCGAGCGTATCGGTAAAGCGCTGCCACTCGGCGCGGTAATCATAGCGGTGGCGGAAGAGGTGCTTGGCGATCTTGACCTTGGTCCACGCGCGCAACCACGGCGTCGACAGCAGCGCCAACATGGTCGCGGTCGCGCCGAACACGATCGCGGCCTGTACGGCGCGCGCGTGAGAGCCCGCATACCCGCCCGCAATATGGGTCGCGAGCGCGGTTATACCGGCGTAGAGGATCAGCGCGACCGCCGACAGCGCGCGAACCGCGATCGGCCGCGACAGCGCCAGCGTCCAATCGCCACTGCGATGCACGCCGACCACCAGCAGCGTTGCCACGCCCATCATCACCGCACCATTGGCGACGATCATCATCGGCGCCCAGCGTGCGTCGAAATAGACCGCTCCAGAGACGACGAGGTCGGCGCTCCACATTCCTGCAAGAGCGAGCAACACGAGGCGGATGCCGCCGCGCGTGGCTGGCGCCGCTTGATAGAGGTGATGAACCAGCACGAGGCCGCTAACGGCGCCCATCATCCGCAACACGGTCCGCGCGGATTCAATCGCGGCGAGCGCGTCGGCATCCAACCCCATTTGCTCGACGATCGCCAGCAGTGCGGCGGTTCCGGCGAGCGCCATGACGACGAAATAGACGGCCCCGAGGGCATAATTGCCTGCCCGATCGCGTCGGACCAACGCGAGCATGAAGCCGAGCCACGCGATGTCACGCACGCTCGCGACGATACGGGTCGCGACATCGCGCGAGTCGATCCCGGCGACCGCAAGCGCCCACAGGCTGGTCGTCACCAGCGCGATCACGAACGCGATGTGCGGCCAATGCCCGCTGGGCCGCCGCAACCGTGTCGACGCGAGCGCACCGAACAGCAGCGCCGCAAGCGCGTGGCTCCACAGAACGAGCGTCGTGATCATGCCGCGACCATGCGAGCGGTCATCGCGCGCCCGCCGGCCACAGCACGACGCGTATCGTCTGCAACAGGATCAACATGTCGAGGAATGGCGAGTAGTTCTTCGCATAATACAGGTCGTATTCGAGCTTGTGCCTGGCGTCCTCGATCGACGCGCCATACGGATAATTGATCTGCGCCCAGCCGGTAATGCCTGGCTTCACCATGTGGCGCTCAGCATAGAACGGTAGCTGTTGTTCGAGCTGTTCGACGAACTGCGGGCGCTCGGGACGCGGACCGACGAAGCTCATCTCGCCCTTCAGGACGGTCCAGGTCTGCGGCAGTTCGTCGATCCGTACCTTGCGGATGAACCGGCCGACCCGGGTGATCCGCGGATCGTCCTCCGCCGCCCACACCGCCGTCCCTGCGACCTCGGCATCTTGCCGCATCGAGCGCAGCTTCAGGATATGGAAATTCTCGTGATACAGCCCGACGCGACGCTGGCGATAAAAGACCGGGCCTTTGGATTCGAGCTTGATCGCGATGGCGGTCAACAGGATGATTGGCAAAGTCAGGATCATCAGCAAACCGCTCGCGAGGATGTCGAACGCGCGTTTGAATACGCTCGACAGCATCCGGCTGGACGCGAAGCCATCCGAGAAGATCAACCAGGACGGATTGACGCTCTTCAGGTCGATGCGTCCGGTCTCGCGCTCGAGAAAGCTCGATATCTCGCTGACCTGGACACCGGTGGTACGGACGCGAAGGAGATCCTTCATCGGCAACGCATTGCGGCGTTCGTCGAGCGCGAGGATGACCTCGCTCGCATTCTGGTCGACGATGTGCGCGGCAAGGTTCGGGATATCCGCCCGTGGCATCGCATCGGGTACGACCGGATTGGCTTCCCCCATCCACACGAAGCCGGCCACGATGAAATTGATGCCAGGCTGTCGCGACAGGTCCAGGATCTGCGCGGCACGCTTGCCCGCCCCCAGGACGATGATGCGGCGCTTGAACGTCTCACCGCCGAGCGTCTTGCCAAGGAGCGCGCGCACCGTGACCAGCAACACGGTCGCGATGACTGTGGAATAGAGCAGGTTCGAACGCCAGAAGGTCAGCGCCGGCACCAGGAAGAAGATCAGCGACAGGAACATCACGCCGAGGGCGAGCGCCACCGCAAGACGCGCGGCCGCAAAGCGCAGCGACAGGAACGACGCCACGCCATAGGCACCGACCGCGACCAGCGACACCTGCAACGCGATCGCAAACGTCAGCAGCTGCGCGATGCGCGTCCCGATCGGCTCGACGATCATGCCGATCTGATGCGCACGCACGACCCATCCGACCTCTGCCGAGACGATCAGCAGAATCAGGTCGACCAGCCCCAGCAACAGGACGGTATGCGGCACATAGTGTTTGAAGAGGCGTATCATGATCCGCTATCCCGACACATCGGTGTAAATGCTACCGACACCCGAATGCCACGTCTCGCAGCAAAACCCCAAAAAAGGCTGAAGATGACGCATCCAATCGGATCATTCGACGATTGGCACGCGTGACCGCATCGCTATAGCTCGGCGCCACCTGGAGGATTCATGACCGCACGTAAGATCGTTCCCGTTATTCTGTCCGGCGGCTCCGGCACGCGTCTTTGGCCGATGTCCCGGCCCGAGATGCCCAAGCAGATGCTGGCGCTGACGGCGAACGAAACGATGTTGCAGTTGACCGCGGGTCGGGCGCAAGGCGAGCGCTATGCCGCACCGATCGTCGTCGCCAATGCGCGCCACGCCGATCTGGTCGAGCAGCAATTGGCGGACGCCGGCGCGACCCCGCAGGCGCTGATCCTCGAGCCGGCCGGGCGCAACACCGCCCCTGCCATAGCGCTGGCCGCCATTGCCGCAGGCGGCGGCGGCGACGCGTTGCTGGTAATGCCGTCCGACCATGTCATTGGCGACATCGCCGCATTTCATGCGGCGATCGAGGCGGCAATGCCGCTGGTCGCGCAGGGCTGGCTGGTCACCTTCGGGATTGCACCGGACTCGCCCGAGATCGGCTATGGCTGGATACAGATCGGCGACGAACTCAAACCGGGCGTCAACCGGGTCGCGCGGTTCGTCGAGAAGCCTCCGCTCGACAAGGCCCAGTCGATGCTCGCCAGCGGCGACCACGCCTGGAACGGCGGGATCTTCCTGTTCCTCGCCGACGCCTATCTCGAAGCGCTGGCGCAGTTCGATCCGGGCATCCTGACCGCCACGCAGGAGGCGATGGACAAGGCGCGTACCGAAGGGACCCGCATCTACCCCGACGCGGTGGCCTTCGCCGCTTCGCCCGACGATTCGATCGATTACGCGGTCATGGAAAAGGCCGACCGCGTCGCGGTGGTGCCGGTCGACATGGGCTGGAACGACGTCGGCAGCTGGGATGCGCTCCACGCCATCAGCGACACGGACAGCGACGGTAACGCTCATCGCAGCCACGGCGACGGCACCGTGCTGGCCATCGATACCAGGAATTGCTTCGTCCGCAGCGACGGCGTCCGCGTATCGCTGGTCGGGGTCGAAGATCTGATCGTGGTCGCGAGCGGCAACGACGTCCTGATCATGCCGCGCGGTCGCAGCCAGGAGGTCAAGAAGCTGATCGAGGCGATGAAGAAGACCGCGTCGGCAAGCTAGGCACACCGGAAATCGGTCCGGCCGCGCGCCGGACCGGTCGACCTATGGTTTCTTGCGGGTCTTCGGCACCTGCGACAGGCGTGTCAGCAACGTTGGAATATCCTCGGTGATCATTGTGTCGGTTGGCGTTTGCCACGACGACCGGAGCGTTTCGCCGACGTCTTGCAGTCGTGCGCCGGCTTCACGCCTGGATGTCTCGTTTCGCACGTCTACCTCACCTACGCATACACCCGGCGGCATCCTTCGGGGGGTAAGGACACCGCCGGGCTCTCGGGTCAAACCGACGATATCCGCGCTTGTTCCGGCGGTTTCGTGACGTGCGCCGGTTCCGGTCGCCGATGCGCCGAAATTCGCAGAATCCGGGTCTGGCGGTCCGCGCGGCGATCGGCTTAGATGCGCGAAAGTTCACGGGAGAGTTCGTCATGAATCGTCGCCAGTTCCTCGCATCGGGAGGCGTCGCCGCGCTTGCCACCACGCTGTTGCCGTCGTCGGCGTTCGCACAGTCGGGCAGCGACACCGCGCTCAACGCCGATTTCGAGCGGATCTTTCAGGCGAGCGTCGCACGCTCACCCGAACTCGCGACATCGCTGGGTCTCGACAAGGGGCCGCTCGCGGGCCTGAAGAGCCAGCTCTCGCCGCGTACTCCCGACAAGCGCGCGCGCGACGTGAGCGAGACCAAGGCAGCGCTCGCCAGCCTGGCCCGCTACGACGGCGCAGGCCTGTCGCCCGCTGCCAAACTCAACCTCGAAGTCGTGCGCTATTCGCTGAACACACAGATCGCGGCGCCCGAGAAGTTCGGCATGGACAGCCCGATCCGCCCCTACCGGATCTTTCAGCAGGGCGGCGCCTATTTCCAGGTGCCCGACTTCCTCAACACCGCACACACGATCGCGGCGACCCCCGATGCCGAGGCGTATCTGTCACGGCTCGACCAGTTCGGCACGGTGCTCGACCAGGAAAGCGCGATGCAGCAGGCCGAGGCGGCACGCGGCCTGCTGGCGCCCGGTTGGTCGCTCGACCTGACGCTTGGCCAGATGCGGAAACTGCGCGGCCAGCCCGCAGCAACATCGAGCATCGTCCAGTCGCTCGTCAAGCGTGCGGCCGCCAAGGGGCTTACCGGCGACTGGCAGGCACGCGCTGCCAAGATCGTCGACGAGAAGGTCTATCCCGCGCTAGACCGCCAGATCGCGCTGATCGAACGACTAAAGCCGACCACCAAGCCCGGCGACGGCATCTGGCGCGTACCGAACGGCGACGCGATCTACGCATTGGCGCTCAACCAGGCGACGACCACGACGATGAGCCCCGACGAGGTCCACCGCATCGGCCTCGCGCAGGTCGCCGAGATCACCGCGCAACTCGACACGATCCTCAAATCACAAGGTTTCACGACCGGCAGCGTCGGCGAGCGGTTGGCGAAGCTGAACGTCACGCCTGACCAGCTCTACGCAAATACCGCGGGGGGCCGAACCGAGCTGATCGCCGGCCTCAACGACGGCATCAGGGCGATGTACGCCAAGCTTCCCCAAGCGTTCTCCGAGGTGCCGACGCAGCCGCTCGAAATCCGCGCGGTACCGGTTGAGATCCAGGACGGCGCGTCGAACGGCTATTATAATCGCGCCTCGCTCGATGGCAGCCGCCCGGCGATCTACTTCGTCAATTTGAAGGACGTCGGCGACTGGCCGAAATACACGCTGCCGTCGCTGACCTATCACGAGGGCGTGCCGGGGCATCACCTCCAGATCAGCCTCGCGCAGGAATCGAAGGACATTCCGACGCTGCGCAAGATCGGCTTCTTCTCGGCCTATTCGGAAGGCTGGGCGCTGTACGCCGAACAGTTGGCGGACGAACTTGGCGCCTATGCGTCGCCGCTCGAGCGTGCCGGCTATCTCCAGTCGTTCCTGTTCCGCGCGACGCGACTGGTGGTCGATACCGGTATCCATGCCAAGCGCTGGAGTCGTGAGAAGGCGACCGACTATATGGTCGCGACCACTGGCTTTGCGCGGCCGCGGACGCAGCGTGAGGTCGAGCGCTATTGCACGCAGGCCGGGCAAGCGTGCAGCTACAAGGTCGGCCACATGGCATGGACGCGCGCGCGGCTGAAGGCGAAGGCGGCGCTGGGCGACAAGTTCGACCTGAAACAGTTCCACGACATCCTGAAGGAAGGCGCCATGCCGCTGACGATCCTGGAACGGCGTGTGGACGAGCGGATCGCGGCGATCCGCGGGCGCGTGTAAATCTGTATGAAGGCGGCGATCATGGGACTGGCAGCACTGTTGGCGGGGGCTGGCGCTCTCGACTATGCCGCGCGACCAGCCGCATCGGATGCCATTCTCAAGGCCGAACTGATCGACGCGCAAGCGCCCTATCCGCAGGCGCATGCGTCGACGATCGTGCAACTCTCTGACGGCAGCCTGATGGCGGCCTGGTTCGCTGGATCGGGCGAAGGCAATGCCGATGTGCGGATCTGGACGTCGCGCAACGGTGGCGGAAAAGGTGACGGGTGAACCATGCCCAAGCCGGTGGCGAGCGGGATCGGCGTCAATGGTCGCCGCTTTCCCACCTGGAACCCGGTGCTCTTCCAGCCCGCCCCCGGTGACCTCCGCCTGTTCTACAAGGTCGGGCCGAACCCGCGTGACTGGTGGGGCATGATGCTCAGCTCGACCGACAATGGTCGCAGCTGGAGCAAGCCGGACCGCCTGCCCGATGGGGTACTCGGCCCGATCAAGAACAAGCCCGTCGTGCTCCCCGACGGCAGCTGGCTTGCACCATCGAACCGCGAAGAGGGTACTGCGGAGGCCAATCGCTGGTCGCTCCGCATGGAACGTAGCACCGATCGCGGCGCGCATTGGACGGTCGAGCCACCGATCCCCTCGCCGATGCATATCGAGGCGATCCAGCCCAGCGTTCTGTCCTACCCCGACGGGCGGCTCGAAGTGATCGCCCGAACGCGCCAGGGTGCGTTGGCGATGAGCTGGTCGAAGGATATCGGCCGGACCTGGTCGCCGCTCGCCGCGATCGACCTTCCCAATCCGAACGCGGGCACCGATGCGGTGACGCTGCGCGATGGGCGACAGCTGATCGTGTACAACCACGCCGGTCATTGGCCCGACCGTCCGGGCGACGGACCGCGCTGGCCGCTCAACCTCGCGCTGTCGGACGATGGCATGCGCTGGCATCCGGTGCTGACGCTGGAAAGCAAGCCGCTTCCCGACGGCTATGCCTATCCCGCGGTGATCCAGACGCGCGACGGGCTGGTCCGGATCACCTACACCTATGATCGCAAGCACATCAAATACGTCGTGGTCGACCCGCGGAGACTGCGCTGATCTGGACTAGAGCGATGCCCACGCCGTCTCGAAGTTCAGTTGGACATCATAATCGTACGGCACCCTGCCCTTGTTCTCCCGCGAAGGCGGGGAGCCCAGTCTGGATCCCCGCCTTCGCGGGGAAACATGTCTTTCGTCCCGGGGGTTCGCGGCGAGCCGCACGCCCCCCGAGCCCGCTCACCGTCCCCGGGCATCTAGCGTCTGCGCAGCCACGCGGACCGTTACGATCTGGACGATGTCCGCAGCGGAGGTGGCGAGCATGACCTTGTAGTCGCCGCCCGCGATCTTCCAGCCGCCACTGGAGACGTCGAACGTCGCAAGCAGGCGCGGGTCGATCGTCACCGACACCGTCTGGCTCTTGCCCGGTGCGAGATCGACCTTGCGGAACGCGCCGAGCCGCTTCGGCGCTTCCCAGCCGGTGCCAGACACATAGACCTGCGCGACCGCCTTGCCCTGCGCGGCGCCGGTGTTCTGGACGGTGAAGTCCGCCTTGACGCCCTTGCCGGCAGGCGCCGCGGTCAGGCCGCTCATCGCGAAGTTCGTGTAGGACAGGCCGTAGCCGAACGGGAACAGCGGTTTGGCGCCGGTCTTGTCGAACCACTTGTAGCCGACCGCCGCGCCCTCGATGTCGTAATTGCCCATCGGATGAGAATCGCGGTCGAGCTTGGGATCGCCCTCGAGCTTGGGCCGCGGGGTCTGCGCGAGCGACGCTGGGAACGTCGCCGGCAAGTGGCCCGAAGGATTGACCTCACCGGTCAGCACGCGCGCGATCGCCTCGCCGCCCGCCGTACCAGGGTACCACGCCTCCAGCACCGCGCCGACCTTGCCGAGCCACGGCATCACCACCGGACCGCCGGTCTCTAGCACCACTACCGTCTTCGCGTTTGCACGCGCAACCGCATCGATCAGCGCGTTCTGGCCAGCCGGCAGGTTCAAGTCGGGGACGTCGAACGACTCGCCGGTCCACTGCTCGCCAAATACGATGACGACATCCGCTTTCCGCGCCGCCGCGGCGGCCGCCTTCACGTCCTTGCCGTCGAGGTAGGTGACGGTCGCGCCGGTCCGCGCTTGCAACGCCTTCATCGGTGACGACGCGTGATAGGTCTTGGGACCGGGGAAGCCGCTCGGGAACTCGTCGGGCACGACCAGGCCGTTGGTCGGCGCGTTGTGCGAATAGACCTGGCTCGATCCACCACCCGACAGCACGCCGACATCGGCATGCGCGCCGATCAGCAGGATCGACTTGGCCGACTTGGCGATCGGCAGCAGACCCGCGGTATTCTTGAGGAGGACGATGCCCTCTTCCGCATCGGCGCGCGTCACCGCGGCGTGCGCAGTATAGTCGATCTTGGTCGCCTGATCGCCGTTCACGACGGTGTCAAACGCGCCGACCGAGACCATGCCCCACAGCACGCGCCGCGCCATGTCGGTCGCGCGCGCTTCGCTGACATGGCCGTTGTTGACCGCCTCGCGCAGGGCGTCGGCGAAATACGCCGAGCGATCGAACGCCCAGCCCGACTGCTGGTCGAGCCCGGCGTTGGCGGCCTCGCTGGTCGAATGCGTCGCGCCCCAGTCGGACATGACATAGCCCTTGAAGCCCCAGTCGCGCTTGAGCACCTTGTTCAAGAGCCAGTCGTTCTCGCACGCGTAATGCCCGTTGACGCGGTTGTACGAGCACATCACCGAGCCGGGCTGGCCGACCTCGTTGGCGATCTCGAACGCGAGCAGATCGGACTGGCGTGCCGCCTGTTCGCCGATCTTGTGATCGATGTTGTTGCGGTTCGTCTCCTGGCCGTTGAAGGCGTAGTGCTTCATCGTCGAGACGACGTGCTGCGACTGGATGCCCTTGATCTCGTGCCCGGTGATGACGCCAGCCAGCAACGGATCCTCTCCGCCATATTCGAAGTTGCGCCCGTTGCGCGGCTCGCGCGTCAGGTTCATCCCGCCCGCAAGTTGCACGTTGAAGCCCGACAGGAATGCCTCCCGGCCGATCATCGCGCCGCCCGCCTGCGCCACCTCTGGGTTCCAGGTCGCCGCGGTCGCGATCCCCGACGGCAGCGAGGTGCGGAGGCGCGGCGTCGGCCCGCGCTGGCTGGCGACGCCGACGCCGGCATCGGTCTCCCACTGGTTGGGGATGCCGAGCCGCGGGATACCGGGGACGATCCCGGCGGACGCGGGTAGACCGTCCTTTGGATAGACCCAGTTCTTGACCGGCGTCTTTAGCCAGTCGGCGTTGGTCGCGAAATAGCCGAAAGTGAGCTGCAGCTTCTCGTCGAGCGTCATCTCCTTGAGCAGCAGGTCGACGCGCGCATCCGCGCTCAGCGCGGTGTTCATCCAAGGCCGCGCCCTGGGGGCCGCGGTCTTCGCCGCCGCGGCGCCAGGCGCGTTGTTGGTTGTCTGCGCGGCAACCGGCGCCGCAATTGCGAGAACCGATCCCGCGAGCAATCGGACGAACAGGGCGCGGGAACGGAATGCGGTCATGGGCTCTCTTCCACGTGATCTTGTGCGGACCGTGTGTGACGCGTCCATCCCGTTGCCGCAACCGGTCGTCGTATCGGGCGGCGGATCAAATGGGTCCGAAACCACCGCCACCGGGTGTTTCGATCACGAACACATCGCCCGGCCGCATGTCGACCTTGGCGGTGGAGCCGAGGTGCTCGATGCCGCCATCCGCGCGCTCGATGGTCGCCGAGCCCAGTCCGCCGGCCTCACCGCCCGCCATCCCGAACGGCGCCACGCGGCGGCGGTTGGCGAGGATGCAGGCAGTCATGTCTTTGAGGAAGCGCACGCGCCGCGTCGCCCCGTCGCCGCCGTTATGCGCGCCTGCCCCACCCGAGCCGCGGCGGATCGAGAATTCCTCGAGCAACACGGGGAACCGCGTTTCGAAGATTTCCGGGTCGGTCAGCCGGCTGTTGGTCATGTGCGTCTGGATCACCGACGCGCCGTCGAAGCCGGGGCCCGCACCTGCACCGCCAGCGATCGTCTCGTAATATTGATGCGTGTCGTTGCCGAAGGTGAAGTTGTTCATCGTCCCCTGGCTCGCCGCCATCGCGCCGAGTGCGCCGAACAGCGCGTCGGTGACGACCTGGCTCGTCTCGACGTTGCCGGCGACGACCGCGGCCGGATAGCGCGGGTTGAGCATCGAGCCCTCGGGCACGCGGATCGTCACGCCGCGCAGGCAGCCGTCGTTGAGCGGCACCGCCTCGTCGATCAGCGCGCGGACGACGTAGAGAACGGCGGCGCGGACGATCGAGACGGGGGCGTTGAAGTTGGTCGGGCGCTGGTCGCTGGTGCCGGCGAAGTCGACCTCGATCGTCGCGGCCTCGCGATCGACGCGGACTGCCACGCGGACGACCGCGCCGTCGTCCATCTCATAGGCGAACTCACCGTCGTCGAGCGTTGCGATCAGGCGGCGGACTGCGGCGTCGGCATTGGCCTGAACGTGCTCCATGTAGGCCGCGACGACGTCGGCGCCGTACTCGTTCGCGAGTCGTGTGAGACCGGTCGCGCCGCGCGTACAGGCGGCCAACTGCGCGGCGAGATCGGCGATGTTCTGGTCGATGTTGCGCGCGGGATAGGGGCCGCTGGCGAACACTGCGCGCAGTTCGGGTTCGAGGAAGCGGCCTTCATCGACAACCAGAAGGTCGTCGAGCAGCACGCCCTCTTCCTCGACCGACCGGCTCTCGGGGGGCATGGATCCGGGGGTGATCCCGCCGACGTCCGCGTGATGCCCGCGGGCCGCTACGAAGAACGCGGGCGCATCGCCGGCATCCGCGAAAACCGGCATGATGACGGTGATGTCGGGCAGGTGCGTGCCGCCACGATACGGCGCGTTGAGCGCGTAGGCGTCGCCGCGGCGGATACTGCGGCCGTCTGCGCCGCCGCCTCGCGCGTCGATGATCGTGCGGATGCTTTCGCCCATCGAGCCCAGATGCACGGGGATGTGCGGCGCGTTGGCGACGAGGTTGCCGTGCGCGTCGAACAGCGCGCAGCTGAAGTCGAGGCGTTCGCGGATGTTGACCGACGCGGCAGAGCGCTGGAGCGCGGCGCCCATTTCCTCGGCGATGCTCATGAACAGACCGGCGAAGATCGCCAGCCGGACCGGATCGGACTCGGTGCCGATGCTCGCGCCGATACGGGGGGCGATGCGATCGAGGATCAGATTGCCGATCGGATCGACGCGCGCGCGCCAGCCGGGCTCGACGATGGTGGTCGAGACGCTGTCGAGAATCAGTGCCGGGCCATCGATGGCGTGGCCGGCGGGGAGGCCTTCGCGAGCCAGGACGGGCGTGTCGTGCCATGCGCCGGCCATGTAGACGGGGGCAACGGACAGGGGCGGGGCTGGCTCTTCGGGAAACGCGACGAGCGCTGCGTCGAGCGGCGGACTCTCGGCGATGGCTTCCGCGACGATCCGGTCGGCGATCAGCGGTGCTTCGCTGGCGAACCCGAACTGGGCGATGTGTGCGGCGTCGAACGCGGCGATCATCGCTGGCGGTTCGTAGAGATCGAGCTCGATGGTGTGGTCGGTCTGGCCTCGGCGGAGATGCACGCGGCGTTCGATCCGTACGTCATCCGCCGTGACGCCCTGCGCCACCAACGCGTCGCGCGCTGCTTCCGCCAGACCGTCCAGCGCCTGCGTGATCGCGGCATAGTCCGCGAACGCAGCACCCGAGGTCGCCTCACGGAGCACGCGGCGATCGGCTAGCCCCATGCCGTACGCCGACAGCACGCCGGCCAGCGGGTGGATCATCACCCGGTCCATCGCCAGCGCATCGGCGACGAGGCACGCATGCTGCCCCCCTGCCCCACCAAAGCAGGCGAGCGTGTAGCGCGTCACGTCATGCCCGCGCGCGACGGATATCGTCCGGATCGCATTCGCCATGTTCGCCACCGCCACCGCCACGAACCCTTCCGCCGCGACCTGCGGATCGAGCGGCAATTCCGCGAACCGGGCGGTCACCGCCTCGGCATCGAGCGGCTGGTCGCCTGCCGGTCCAAACAGCGCCGGGAAGAATTCGGGGCGAACCTTGCCGAGCATCACGTTGCAGTCGGTCACGGTCAGCGGCCCGCCTCGACGATAACATGCCGGCCCCGGCACCGCGCCCGCGCTCTCCGGGCCGACGATCAACCGCTCGCCGTCGAACCGACAGATCGAGCCACCACCCGCTGCCACCGTGTGGATCCGCAGCATCGGCGCGCGGATGCGGGCGCCGGCGATCAGCGTCTCGGTGTCGCGTTCATATGTCCCGGCGTAGTGCGATACGTCGGTCGAGGTGCCGCCCATGTCGAAGCCGATGATGTGCTCGAACCCGGCCTCACGCGCGGTCGCGGCCATGCCGACGATGCCGCCCGCCGGCCCCGACAGGATCGCATCCTTGCCGCGAAAGCCTGCGCCGTCGACCAGTCCGCCCGACGACTGCATGAACAGCGCGCCCTGCCCCAGCGCGTCGCTCAAGCCCGCGACGTAGCGATCGACGACCGGCGACAGATACGCGTCGACGACGGTCGTATCGCCGCGCCCGATCAGCTTGATCAGCGGCGCGACGCGGTGGCTAACCGAGGTTTGCGTGAAGCCGATGTCGGCAGCGATCTTCTCCAGCGCCTGCTCGTGCGCGGTGAAGCGATAGCCGTGCATTAGAACGATCGCGACCGCGCGCAAACCGCTATCGAACGCAGCCTGCAATCCTGCACGGGCCGCGTCGACGTCGAGCGGACGGAGCACGTCGCCTTCCGCCCCGACCCGCTCGTCGATCTCCACGACATGCGCGAACAGCGGCGGCGGGCGGTTCACGTCGCGCGCGAAAATGTCGGAGCGTTCCTGGTGACCGATCAGCAGCGCATCGCCAAACCCGCGGGTGATCGCGAGGGCCGTCGGCTCGCCCTTGCGCTCGAGCAGCGCGTTGGTCGCGACCGTCGTGCCGATGCGCAGTTCTAGCGACACATCCGCCCCGTCGGTCAGCCGCCGGATCGCCTCGACTGCCGCGTCGTCATAGCGTTCGGGATCTTCCGACAGCAGCTTGGCGGTGACGATCCGCCCGTCGGGCTGCCGCGCGACGACATCGGTGAACGTGCCGCCGCGGTCGATCCAGAACTGCCATGTGGTCATCGGTTACTCAGCCCAGAAATTGCGTCATCCGCGCCGCGGGATCGGTCCACGCGACCCCGCGATCGTCGAGCCATACGTCGTCGTAATAGGTGCAGCCATAACGGTCGCCGCCATCGCACAACAAGGTGACGATGCTCCCGGTCTCACCCGCCGCCGCCATCTCCTCGACGATCTGCGCGCACGCCCAGAGGTTGGTCCCGGTCGAGCCGCCGACCCGCCGCCCGAGCCGGTCGGACAGCGCGCGCATCGCACCGATGCTGTCGGCGTCCTCGATCGCGATCATCCGGTCGATGACGCTCGGCACGAAACTCGGTTCGACACGCGGCCGCCCGATCCCCTCGATCCGCGACGCGCATCCTTCGGGTAACGCCACCACCGAGCGGTCCTCGAAATGCCGGTGGAACACCAAGTGCACCGGGTCCGCGACGCACAATTTCGTGTCGTGCCGGCAATAGCGGATGAACCGCCCGATCGTCGCCGACGTGCCGCCGGTCCCCGCGCCGCAGACGATCCAGGACGGGCACGGATGCTCCTCCTCGGCCATCTGCGCGAAGATGCTTTCGGCGATGTTGTTGTTGCCGCGCCAGTCGGTCGCGCGCTCGGCGTAGGTGAACTGGTCGAGATAATGCCCGCCGGTTTCGGCTGCGAGCCGGTGCGAGACCGCGTAGACGGTGCGCGGATCGTCGACCACGTGGATCTCGCCGCCGTGGAAGCGGATCGCGTCGAGTTTCGGCTTGGCGGTCGTCGCGGGCACCACCGCGATGAAGCGCAGGCCCAGCATCCGGGCGAAATACGCCTCCGATACCGCAGTCGATCCCGACGAGGATTCGATCACCGTCGTCTCGGGCCCGATCCATTCGTTGCACAGCGCGTACAGGAACAGCGACCGCGCGAGCCGGTGCTTGAGGCTGCCGGTCGGGTGCGAACTCTCGTCCTTCAGGTACAGCACGATGCCGGGGTAGCGCGGCAAGTCGACCCGAATCAGATGCGTGTCGGCGGACCGGTTATAGTCCGCCTCGATCCGCCGCACCGCCTCCGACAACCAGCGCCGGTCGACGCGCTTCGTCACCCTTGCAGGCCGTGACGGACCAGCATCGCGGTCGGCTCGGGATCACGCCCGCGGAACGCACGGAAGCTGTCTGCCGCGGGCCGCGTGGCCCCGCGCGCAAGCACTTCCTCGCGGAACCGGTCGCCGGTCTTGCGATCGACGAGGCCGGCTTCCGCGAACGCCTCGAAGCCATCCGCCGCGAGCAGTTCGGCATAGAGATAGCTGTAATAGCCCGACGCATAGCCACCCGCGAAAATGTGGCTGAACGCATGCGGGAAGCGGTGCCATTCGGGGGGGCGGATCACCGCCACCTCGTCGCGCACCGCCTCGATCACCTCGATCGGATCGCTGCCCATCGTGCCGAGATGCAAGAGCAGATCGAACAGCGCGAACTCGACCTGCCGCAGGATGAACATCCCCGCCTGGAAATGCCGCGCCTTCACCATCCGCTCGAACAGGTCGGCGGGGAGCTTCTCGCCGGTCTTGTAGTGGCCGGACATGCCGGTCAGCACGTCCTTGTCCCAGGCGAAATCCTCCATCAGCTGGCTCGGAAGCTCGATCGCGTCCCACTCAAACCCGTTGGTGCCGGCGATGCTCGGCCGGTTCACCTTGGTGAAGAGCAGGTGGATGCAATGCCCGGTCTCGTGCAGCAGCGTCGTCACGTCGTTGTGCGACAGCAAAGACGGCGTCTCGCCGCCATCCGGCGCGAAGTTGCAGACGAGATACGCGACCGGCACCGTCACGGTATTGCCGTCATGCAGCCGAGGCCGCGCCTGCGCCATCCACGCGCCACCACGCTTGCCGGTACGCGCGTGGAGATCGAGATAGAGGCCGGCGAACACCGTCCCGCTCTCGTCCACCACGTCGAAGAACCGCGCATCGTCGTGATACAGCGACACGTCGTCCCGCTCGACCAGCCTGATCCCGAACAGCCGCTGCATCAGCGTCTGCCAGCCCTCCATCACCCGCTCGACCGGGAAATACGCCTTCACCACCTGCGCATCGACCGCATAGCGATCCTGCCGCAACCGGTTCGAGACGAAGCCCGCATCCCACGGCTCGAAATCGGCGATCCCGAGTTGCTCGGCGGCAAACGTCTTCAGCTCGGCCAAGTCACACTCCGCCGCCGGCTTTGCACGGCGCGCCAGATCGCGGAGGAACGCGATCACCTCAGCACCATTCGGCGCCATCTTGGTCTCCAGCGACCACGCGACCGGATCGGTGAAGCCGAGCAACTTGGCGCCCTCGTGACGCAGCTCGAGGATCCGCGCGATCCGCGCACTGTTGTCGAACTCGCCCGCGTTCGGCCCCTGGTCCGACGCGCGTGTCGCGAACGCGCGGTACATGCGCGCGCGCAGGTCGCGGTTCTCGGCAAACGTCAGCACCGCGTTGACGCTCGGCTGTTGCAGCGTGACCAGCCAGCCGGCCTGCCCCTTCGCCTTGGCGGCATCCGCGAACATCGCCTTGTCCGCGTCCGAGATCCCGGCGAGATCGGCCTCGTCCGTCACCAGTTCCGACCACGCATCGGTCGCATCTAGCACCGCGCTGCCGAACTCGTTCGACAACCCCGACAGCTCGACCGAAATCTCGCTGAACCGGTCACGCGCCTCGGGCTCCAGCGCCACGCCCGACAGCGTGAAGTCGCGGATCGCCTGCTCGACCGCGACCCGGTCCTCGACGGGCAAGTCGGCAAACTCCGGCGACACGCTCAGCGCCACGAACACCTCGTACAAATCGCGGTTCTGCCCGACCTTCATGTCGTTCTCGACGAGCCGCTTCTGCCCCTCCGAATACGCCGCGCGCAGCTCGGGCGTGTCCGCCACGCCGTGCAGATGCGACACCGCCGACCAGATCGCGCCGATCTCGGTATTCGCCCGCTCGTACGGCAGCCACGCGCCCGCGAAATCGGTCGGCCGCGTGGTCGTCAGCGCCTCGACCATCGCCTCATGCCGCGCGATCGCCTCGTCGAGCGCAGGCGCGATCTGGTCGGGCGACAGTTCGGCGAAACGGGGCAGCGACAGCGTATCGAGAAGTGGGTTCGTCGGGGCAGTCATGGGAAATCCTTCAGCATTCGACGACGTTGACGGCCAGGCCCCCAAGCGACGTCTCCTTATATTGCGAGCGCATGTCCTCACCGGTCTGGCGCATCGTCTCGATCACCGCATCGAGGCTGACGATATGGCGACCGTCCCCCCGCAGCGCCAGATACGCGGCGTTGATTGCCTTGATCGCACCCATCGTGTTGCGCTCGATGCAGGGGATCTGGACCAGCCCGCCGATCGGATCGCAGGTGAGCCCGAGGTTGTGCTCCATGCCGATCTCGGCTGCATTCTCGATCTGCGCATTGGTGCCGCCGAGCGCCGCGACCAGCGCGCCCGCCGCCATCGAACACGCGACGCCGACCTCGCCTTGACAGCCCATTTCGGCGGCCGAAATCGACGCGCGCTTCTTGTAGAGAAACCCGATCGCCGCCGCCGTCAGCAGGAAATCATGCGCGCCCTTCGCCGTGGGGTCCTTGGTGAACGTCTCGTAGAAGCGCAGCACCGCGGGCAATACGCCCGCCGCGCCGTTGGTCGGCGCGGTGACGACACGGCCCCCCGCGGCATTCTCCTCGTTCACCGCGAGCGCATACAGGCTGACCCACTCGAACACCGCGGAGGGATCGGCCGCAGTATCGCGCGCTTGCAACCCCTCGAACAACGCCTTCGCCCGCCGCGGCACCTTCAGCCCACCCGGCAGGATACCGCCCTGCCGACACCCACGATCGATCGACGCGAACATCGCGTCACGGACGGCGTCGAGAAACGCATCGGTCTCACTCTCCGGCCGCCAGGCGATCTCGTTCTCGCGGACGATATCGGCGATCGTCATCCCCGTCACGTCACCCGTCGCGAGCAACTCCGCCCCCGACGAGAACGGCCGCGGCAACAGGATGTTCGCCTTCACCGGCCCCGAGCCCGCCTCGACAATCGCCCCGCCGCCGATCGAGAAATAGGTCCGCTCGACGCTGCGCCCGTCACCGAACGAGGCGGTGAACGTCACCGCATTGGGATGCCCCGGCAGGAAAGTCTGCGCGTGGAACAGCAGATGTTGGCTCTCCTCGAACCCGATCTCGACCCGCTCCGCCAGCATCAGTCGCCCGCTCGACCGGATCGCCGCCAGCCGCACCGGTATCAGGTCCGGATCGATCGTCTCGGGCTGCGCGCCACTCAGCCCCAGCATCACGGCGCTATCGGTCGCATGCCCGCGCCCGGTCAGCGCCAGCGACCCATACAGATCGACGCGCACCGCAACCGGCGCGTCGTCCGCGACCAGATCGGCGAACAACCACGCCGCGCGCATCGGCCCGACGGTGTGCGAACTCGACGGCCCGATCCCGATCGTGAACAGGTCGAGGATAGAAATCGCCTGGTGGCAATCGGGGCGGGCACGCGTCTGCTCGTCGGGACGATCGAAGGTCAGGGGGGTCATCGCGCTTAGACCGCTAAGGATGGGGCGGGCGTCGATCGGCCGATGTCACGGCCGCCGCGGGTCGTCGAAACAGGGTTTGCACTAGCGATCACCAACACACTGCATCCTTCAAACCGCCATCCCCACCAGCCCTGTACGATCCATCGCTGTCGCTGGCGACAGCGGCGAGACAGACCATTCGCCCCGTCGCCATGCACGGAATTCGGATCGGCGTCACGGTGCGACGCCGCGCGTCGGGAACCGACAGTCGAATAAACCCTTGGCAAAAACCGGCGCCGATGACAGCGATACCGAGCGCCGTAGCGATGAACTATTATTCACGATGCTGCCTGTTGATCACGCGCCCGGGACATTGATACAAAACAATCAGAATGAACGCATCTCGTCATCTTGAGGCTTTTAATATCGATTTTTCCGAATTATTAGTCCGCAAGGTTCTTTCCGTGGTTGAACTCGATGTCGCACATTGTTACGGCGTCCGCAAATCATGGAGTGCAATATGCCCGAAGATGCCACCGACCTGAATGCCGTCGAACTCGCCACCGAGCTGACGATTGCTTGGCTCGGCAACCCCAATACGCGCAGCTCCGCCGAAGACGTACCCGCCTTTCTCGGCAAGATGCACGAGACCGTGTCCGCGTTGCTCGGTAGTTCCACCGAAGCGCCGGTTGCAGAGGCCCCGATCGAATATACGCCAGCGGTCACGGCACGAAAGTCGCTCGCGTCAAAGGATCACATCATCTCGATGATCGACGGCAAGTCCTACAAGACGTTGCGCCGTCATCTCGCGACGCATGGCATGACGCCCGCCGAATATCGCGAACGCTATGGCCTGAAGCCCGACTATCCCATGGTTGCCGAGAATTACTCGGAAAGCCGTCGCGCGATGGCGAAGAAGATCGGCCTCGGTCGCAAGCCTGGTTCGCGCAAGACCGACACCGCGTCCGCGCCCGCGCCGGCTGCAACGACGCGCAAGCGCAAGACCGAAACTGCCGCCGCCGAGTAAATCCCGACAGGGTATCCACGGTAACGAGACCGGCGTCTTGCGGCGCCGGTCTTTTTTTTTGGCCACGTCATGGCTGGAGCCGGTCGGTTACTTCCCGAACGAACCGCGGCGGTACAACAAAGTGATGGCGACTCGGCGATTGCGCGGATCATGCGGATCCTTGACGATCAGGGGTTCACGATCGGCCACGCCTTCGATCCGTTCGAACCGTGCTTCCGGTGTGCCACCCGAAAGTAGTCGTCGACGCGTCGCCTCCGCACGACCCGATGCCAACATCCAGTTGTTCATCGCCCGTGGATCGCCATAGGGCACGCTGTCGGTATGCCCGCGGATCATGATCGGGTTCTGCATGCCCGAGATCGAGCCCGCGATCATGCCGATCAGCTCGCCGGCCTGTGGATCGAGCGCGGTCGTGCCCAGTGCAAACATCGAATAATCGGCATCGTCGACCAGATCGATCCGCATGCCGTCGTGGGTTGGCACGAACCTGACATGGCTCGCCAGCCGCGAGAGCTTGGCCGATCCCTGGATCTGGCTGAGCACGCGCTTGCGCATCGCCTCGAAATTCTTGCGGTCTTCGCTGGCAAGCGCATCGCGGACCTTGGTCGATCCCGTCTCGCCAGTCCCGATCGACGCGCCGCCTTGGCCGGCATCGGGGATCGCGATCTGTGGCAAGCTCGACTGCCCTGGCTTGGGTCCGATCTTGTTCTTGTCGAGGATCGATTCACCGCCGAACAGCGCGCCGCCGCCGATCCCAAGCGAGCGTGTGTCGAGCAAAGTCGGCGCGAAGTAATCGGCGATCCCCTTGCGCTGCTTCTCGGTGGTCGCGCCAAGAATCCACAACAAAAGGAAGAACGCCATCATCGCGGTCACGAAATCGGCATAGGCGACCTTCCACGCCCCGCCATGATGGCCGCCATGCCCCTCGATATAGATCTTCTTGACGATGATCTTGGGCGGTTGAATGTTACCGTGCGGTGCGCGGGCCATGCTATCTGCCGCCCCTTCTACTTACCACGAAGCCCGTCGAAGACTTCGGCGAAGCCCGGCTGGTTCTTGTGCGCGATCCCCGAGCGCGCGGCCTCGATCACCAGCGGCTGCGGATGACCATGCAGCGAGGCGATGATGATCTGCTTGACCACGCCGTAAATCGCCGCATCGGCATCGAGCACCTGACGCAGCCGGTTGGCGAGCGGCGCGACCATGCCGTAGGCTAGCAGCACACCCATGAACGTGCCGACCAGTGCCGAGCCGATCATCGAACCGAGGATCGACGGCGGCTTGTCGATCGACCCCATTGTCTTCACCACGCCCAGCACCGCTGCGACGATACCCAAAGCCGGTAAAGCATCGGCGAGGCTGGTCAGCGTGCCGTGCGCGCTTTCCTCCTCATGGTGATGCGTCTTGATCGACTGATCCATCACCTCCTCGACCGCGTGCACGTCGAGCGTTCCCGACGATACCACCACCAGGCGCAACGTATCGGCGATCAGGTTGATCAGTGCGTGGTTTTTCAGGAGCTTCGGATATTCCGCGAAGATCGCCGAGGATTGCGGGTCCTCGACATGCGGCTCCAGCGCGATCGGACCGTCCATCCGGAGCATCTTCATCAGCTTGCTGACCAGGAATATGACGTCCAGGAAATCCTGTTTCTTGTATTTGGGTCCCTTGAAGACCTTGCCGAGCCCAGCCCCGAGCGCCTTGAGCTCTTTTCCCGAGTTGCCGATTATCAGCGCACCGGCAGCGGCACCGCCGATGATCAGCATCTCGTGTGGGATCGCCTCGAGCACGGGACCGAGCGCACCACCCGTAAAGGCGAACCCTCCGAACACCATGACGAGAAGGACGACGATGCCGATGACCGGAAACATGGTGCTGGAAATTCCCTATGCGCCGACCCTGGGGACCGACAATGGCAAGTACGTAGCCACGGAATTAACCGGATTTAGTAGCCAACCGGTTACCAGAGGGACCGCTTCACCGAAAAAATATCGGCCGCGCAAACGGTCAGCGAAGATAGTCGAACAGCGACAGCGCCGAGAGCTTGGAAAAGCTCGCCTGAGTCGCCGACAGGATCGTCATCGTCTTCTGCAACTCGACCACCGCCGTCGGAATATCGGTGTCCTCCAGCGCCGAGCGAGTCTCTTCGCGGTCCACGCCGGTATCCTTCAACCGCGCTGCCTCCAGATCGACCCGGGCAGCCCGCGCGCCGAGCGACGACTGGACCATCGACACCTGATCCGATGCCGCACTGATGTCTTTTAGCGAGGTATCGAGCGAGCCCGGCGTAAAATCGTCCGATTGCAGCGCGGTCGCGATGGCGGACAGCATCTCCAGCGTATTGGAGCCGCCCTGGATGCTACCGTCCGGCGCAGCCTTGCCGCCGACGGTGAAGATGCGTGCGGCGGTTTCGTTCGCCTGGATGGTCTGGCCGTCGCCGATCGGGATACCCGATACCGGCTTCCCCGCGAGCGCGTAGCTGCCATCGGTGGCGACCGCGGCTGCGCCATCGCCGCCGCCGAACAACGCCTGGCCACGGGCGTCCTTCGCGTTGGCGAGATTGGCCAGCGTCGCGACGATGCCGGCGAGCTGGACGCCGATCGCCTTGCGGTTGGCCGGGTTGAGCGTCCCGTTCAACGCCTGCGTCGTAAGCTCCGCCGCACTCTGCAACTGATCGCTGACCGCGGTCAGGCTGGTATCCGCCTGCGTCAGTACCGATGCGGCGGTACCGAGGTTCGCGGCATAAGCCTTGTCGTTTGCAGTATCGCGCGCGAGCCCGGCGAGCCGCTGATACGCGACGCTGTCCTGCGACGGCGCGGAGAACCGCTTGGTGCTCGCGATCTGCGTCTGGAGCGCATCCGCCTTGCCGGTAAGCGACGCCATCGTGCCCGCGGCACGATCGTAGAAGAGGCTGGTGGCGATCTGCATGAGCGTTACCGTAGATCGAGGATGGTCTGGAACGTGTCGCGCGCGGTCTGGATCACGCGGCTCGACGCCTGATAGGCCTGCTGGAAGCGCAGCAGGTCGACCGCCTCGCTATCGAGGTCGACGCCAGACGAGGATGCGAGCGACGCGACCGCGCCATCGCGGATCGCCCCTTGTGCATCGGCCACCGTCCTTCGCTGTTCGAGCGCGGCGGCGTTGCCGGCGATCAGCGTCGTGGTCCGCGTTTCGAAGCCGCCGCTGGTCCGGAGCGACTGCAAGGCGGCAAGGTTGGACGCATCGCGGACGCCACCAGTCGCGCCCGCCGCAGCGATCCCGCGCGGATCGGTCAGCGATACCGAGATGTCGGTGGGACTGGCGCCGGTCTCGAAGAGCGCAGCGCCGGGGTTACCGCTGAGATCGCGGCCTTGTGCCTGGACCACGTTGACCTGCGTCGTGAAGTCGCTGGCAATGCCGTTGAGCGACTCGCGCGCCGCAGCGATACGCTGCGCGCCCTCGGCCATTCCGGCGAGCGCGCCGCCGGTCGGCGACAACCCGGTCGCGACACCATCGCGCGTCACCGCGAACTGCACCGCGCCTTCGTCGTTACGCGCGAACGACGCCTGTCCGCTTTCGTTGCCGACGACGAACACCGTACCGGTCGTACCGCCGAGCCGCACGGTCGCTCGCCCAAGATCGTCGAACGCGGTATTGACGTCGGTCAGCGTACTCATCTGGTCGAGCAGCTGGTCGCGCTGGTCGGCAAGCTGCGCGGCGCTGGACGAACCAGGCTGCGTCCGCGCAAGCCCATCATTGACCTTGGCAAGCGCGGTGCCGAGAGAATTGAGCGACTGGACCGCCTGCGACGCGGACGAATCGAGTTCGGTCGCCGCAGTATCGAGCGCCTTGCCGGTTGCGGCAAAGGCCTGGGCGGCGGTCTTGGCCGCCTCGAGCATCGTCGCCCGAGCCGGTACCGAGGTCGGGTCCGCCGACAAGGTCTGCGCCGAACTGAAGAAACTGGTGAGCCGGTCGCCGAGCTTGTTGTCGCCGAGCGACGATTCGATCCGGCTCATCCAGGCAACGCTGGTCTCGGTCTTGCCGAGATCGGTGCCCGCCGAGCGAACCGCTTGCGATCGATATGCGTTGGCGCTGCGACCGACGCCGACGACGATCACGCCGCTCCCGGTCGCCGAGTTGCGCGCGTTGATCCCGCCATTGACCGATGAGATCTCGGCCAGCGTCGTCGTGCGCCGGGTATAGCCGACCGTTCCGGTGTTCGCGATGTTCTCAGACACCGTCGACAACGCGGTCTGGTAGGCGCGAACGCCCGAGGCGCCGATCGAGAGGAGATCGCTCATGGCGGCGAGTCTGTCGCGGTCGAGTTAAGATCGGATTGAGATTTGCTCAGAAAATCGGTCATCGCCTTGCCGATGCCGAGCGGCGTGTGCTCGGCCATCGACTTGGCGACCAGCCCGTCCTGCATGTCGGTGAAGGTATCGATCGCCTTCGAATCGAACAGCGGGTCAGCAAGTTTCGCCTGGCGCATGCTCTTCAGCATCATGCCGGTGAAGACCGCCTCGAACTGCTTGCCGGCCTTGTCGAGATTGTCCTTCGACTTGAGGCGGCTGGTGTCGGTCGAGATGCCGGTCGTCGGTGCGGCCGTCGGCGAGAGGGGTGCGTTGAGCGGGCTCACAGGACGATCAACTCGGCCTTGAGTGCGCCGGCTTCCTTCAGCGCCTCTAGGATCGCAACCAGATCGGCCGGCGATGCCCCGATCGCGTTTACCGCCTTGACGATGTCGGCAAGCTTGGGGCCGGGCGCGAGCAGGAACATCGGGCGACGCTCCTCCTCGACCGCGACGCGGCTGTTCGGGGTGATCGCGGTCTGACCCTGGCTGAACGGGGCTGGCTGGCTGACCTGTGGCTTCTCGTCGATCCGGACCGTCATCTTGCCGTGCGTGATCGCCGCAGGCCCTACCCGGACCGCCGAGTTGATGACCACGGTGCCGGTGCGCGCGTTGACGATCACCTTGGCGGAGGGCTCGGCGGAGACGACGTCGAGATTCTCGATCGTCGACATCAGCGTCGCGCGGATATCGGCACCGATCGGCGCGCGGACCGCGACGGAGACCGCGTCGATCGCCTGCGCGCTGCCGAAGCCCAATTTCGAGTTGATCGCACCGGCGACATTCTGCGCGGTCGTGAAATCGGCACGTGCGAGGTTGAAGGTGAGCATCGGTGCGCTGTCGAACCCGGTCGCGACCGCACGTTCGACCGTGGCACCCTCGGGGATGCGGCCGGTCGAGGGCACGTTGACGACGATCTTCGACCCGTCCGCACCTTCTGCACCAAGGCCGCCGACCGCGAGGTTGCCCTGCGCCATCGCGTAGATCTGGTTATCGGCGCCGAGCAGCGGGGTCATGATAAGGCTGCCGCCGCGGAGCGACTTGGCCTTACCCATCGACGCGACGGTGATGTCGAGCCGTTGGCCGGGCTTGGCGAACGGCGGCAGTTCGGCGGTGATCATCACGACTGCCGCGTTCTTCATGCCGGGGTTCGCGGACGGTGGCAGCTGGAGACCGAAGCGCGATGCGACCGCCTTCAACGACTGCACGGTGTATTCGAGATTGTCGTCGCCCGTGCCTGGCAGGCCGACGACGATGCCGTAGCCGGTCAGCTGGTTCGAACGGATACCCTGGAACCCGCCTAGGTCCTTGATCCGGTCGGCCGAGGCCGGCGCGGCGATCAGGAGCGATGCGAGGAGGGCGAGCAGGAAGCGCATGGTCACGGCCTTAGAAAGGGCTGACGACGGAGAAGAAGCGGCCGAGCCACCCCTGGCGGCCGGCGCGGGCGACGTCACCCTTGCCGGTGTACGAGATCTGCGCATCCGCGACCCGCGTCGACAGCACGCGGTTGTTCGCGTCGACGTCGGCGGTACGGACGAGGCCCTTGATCTTGAGGAACTCGTCGCCGCGGTTGAGCGTGACGCGCTTCTGCCCCTGCACCAGCATCGTGCCGTTGGGATAGACCTGCGCGACGGTGACGCTGACTTCGCCCGACAGCGAGTTCGCCTGGTCGGCGGCGCCGGTGCCGTTGAAATTGCGCCCGCCGCTGATGGTCGCATCGCTCTTGCTGAACAGGTTGAGCGCGCCGGTGGTCGGCGGCGTGATGCTCGCCCCGCCGTTGCTGTCGAGCTTCGAACCCGACGACTTCGACGCGGCGGTGCGTTCGACCAGCACGATCGTCAGCGGATCGCCGACCTTCCGCGCGCGCCAGCCCTCATAGAGGGCCGCGTAGCCGTCCTGGGCCTGGAAGATCGAGCCGGTCGCGACGACCGGCACTGGCTGGACCGGCAAGGGCCGCGCGACCGAAAAATCCTCGGGCGGTGCCTTCTTGCCGAACAAGTTGGCGTCCGCCGACGACGTGCCAAGTCCGGCGATGGCGAGCGTGCCGACGATCGCGGCGATAGGGGAGCGCATCACGATCACAGGTTCTGGTTGACGTATTTGAGCATGTCGTCGGTCGCCGAGATCATCTTCGAATTGACCTCGTACGCGCGCTGCGTCTCGATCATGTCAACGAGTTCCTCGACGACGTTGACGTTCGACGCCTCGAGCATGCCCTGCTTGATATTGCCGCGACCGTCCTGCCCGGCGACGCCGACATTGGCGGCGCCACTGGCGGCGGTCTCGACGAGATAGTTGTCGCCGGTCGCCTGGAGCCCTGCGCCGTTCGGGAAGTTCGCGACCTGGATCTGGCCGATCTGCGTCGCCTCGGTCTGGCCGGGAACGGTTGCGGACACAGTGCCGTCGGAGCCGACCGTGATCGCGGTCGTACCTTCGGGCACGGTGATGCCGGGCTGCACCTGATAGCCTTCGCTGGTGACCAGCAGGCCCTCGGCCGAGCGCGAGAAATTACCGGCGCGAGTATAGCCGAGCGTGCCGCCGGGCATCTGGACCTGGAAATAGCCGTCGCCGTCGAGCGCGAGATCGAGGCTGTTGCCGGTCGTCTGCATCGCACCCTGCGTGTCGATCCGCGCCGTACCCTGGAGCCGGACGCCGGTGCCGAGGTTGAGCCCGGTCGCGTATTTCGTGTCCGCGGTGCTCTGCGCGCCGGGGGTCGTTACGGTCTGGTAGGCAAGCGCCTCGAACGCCGCACGGTCCTTCTTGAAGCCCGTGGTGTTCACGTTGGCGAGGTTGTTCGAGATGACGCGCATGCGGGTATCCTGGGCGTCGAGCCCGGTACGCGCGATATGCATGGCTGCGGATGACATTCGTCGGTTCCTTCTAGCTCGGCAGGCGCATCACGGATGCGCCGCTTTCATCCATGTCCTTGGCGGACTTCAACATGTTGGCCTGGACTTCGTAACTGCGCTGGTTCTCGATCATGTCGACCAGCGCCTGCGTCATGTTGACGTTCGATCCCTCGATTGCCCCGCCCTGCACCTTCGCATCGAGATCCTCGGGCAGCGTCCCCCCGCCCTTGACCCGCAGCAGGTTGTCGAGCCCCTTGACGGTGTCCGACCCCTTGGTGTCGGCGAGCTTGAGTTTGTCGATGACCTGCGGGTTCTTCGCGTCGCCACCCTGCGGGATGATCGAGATCGTCCCATCGGCCGAGATCGACAGCGACTGGTAGGGCGGCAAGGTGATCGGCCCCCCCGAGCCGATCACCGGATGCCCGTCACCGGTCTGCAGCACGCCCGACGGCGCAACCTCCAGGTCGCCGCGGCGGGTATACGCCTCGGAGCCGTCAGACGCCTGCACCGCCAGCCACGCGGTGGTGCCGGTGATCGCGACGTCGAGCGGACGACCGGTCATCTGGATCGCGCCAGGTGCGCGGTCCGCGTCGGTGACTTCTTCCGAGGTCGGCGCTCGTGCCTCCAGCGCGGTGCCGTCGCCCTTCAGGTTCAGCCGGTCGAACACCACGCGATCGGCGCGAAAGCCGGTCGTCGACGCGTTCGCCATGTTGTTGGCGATCGCCGCCTGCGCCGCCATGTGCGCGCGCAGGCCCGTCGCCGCGGTGTAGACCAGCTTGTCCATTCAGGGTCCCCCGTCCGCTGTCGATTAGCTGCGGATGTTGAAGATGGTCTGCGAAATCTGGCTGGCGGTATCCAGAGCCTTCGAATTCGCCTGGAAATTGCGCTGCGCCGCGATCAGGCTGACCAGTTCCTCGGTGATGTCGACGTTCGAGCGCTCGATCGTCCCCGACATCAGGTTGCCGAAGCCGTTCGAGCCCGCCTCGCCGAGCTTTGCCGTGCCCGACACGCCGGTCGACGACCAATAGCTGTTGCCGAGCTGGCGCAGACCCTCGGGGTTCGAGAAATTGGCGAGCATCACCTGGCCGAGTGCCTGCGTGTCCCCGTTCGAGAAGCTCGCCTTGACGATGCCCTTCTCGTCGATCGTCACGCCCTGGATCTGGCCCACCGCCTTGCCGTCCTGCGTCCGCGAGTTGACCGCGAACGCGCTCGCCTTCTGCGTGGTCGCGTCGCCGAAGCTGAACGCGATCTGCTGCGGGGTGGCCGAACCGGCGGTGGTGAACTCGTCATACGCGATCGGTGCGGTTGGATCGGTCAGCTTGCCGGTCCCGTCGAACGTCATCTTCGATCCTGCAACGCCGCCCGACGTCAGTTCCTTGTCGCCGACGAAGCTGTGCACTTCCCACGTGCTCGGCGTGTTCGCATCGGTCGATACCGAGGTGCGCTTGAAGTAGTTGGTCAGCGTCATCGCGTTGCCCGACGCGTCGTAGACGGTGGTCTGCGCCGACTGGTTGTAGCTCGACGGATCGAAGCGATCGAAGGTGGCGGTCGTCGGGAGCTTCGAGCTCGCGTTGAGGTTGACGCCCAGCGTGACCGCCTTGGTCGGTGCCGCGGTGCCGCTCGTCTCGGGCAGCTGCAGGCTGATCGCGGACTGGAGCCCGGTGGCGACGACGCTGCCCGATCCGTCGACCGGATAGACCTGGAGGTGGCTGCCGTTCGAATCGACCACGAAGCGGTCGGCATCGACCAGGAAGCCACCGTTGCGCGTGAAGTTGACCTGCGACGAGCCGGTCTCGGGCTTCACTACGAAGAAGCCGTCACCCGACACCGCGAGGTCGAGCGCGTTCGACGACTGGATCAGATTGCCTTGCGCGAACTGCTGGCGGTTGCCCTTGACCATGACGCCCGAGCCGACCTGCTGCGACGGCGCGACCGATACGCTGGATGCGATCACGTCGGCGAAATCGGTGCGGCTCTTCTTGAAGCCGTTGGTCGAGACGTTCGCCAGATTGTGCGAGATCGTCGACATCTCGGTCTGCGATGCCTGGAGGCCGGAAAGCGAAGTGTAGAAGGACATGCGTTTAACTCCTTGAAATCGAGGGTGCGATCAGCCGATCTGGCGGACTGCGCTGACCGGCACTTCGCCGATCCCGGGAAGGGTGAGGATGGTGGAACCGGTGGTGATCGAAACCGACTGGACGGGCGCCCAGACCAGCCCGGTCGCGGCGACCGTGGTGCCGTTGTTCTGCGCGTTGATGCTGACGGTGAACGGGCCGCTGCCGGCATCCGCGCCGGCCGCGTCCTTGCCGTCCCAGTCGTAGCCGACGGTACCCTTGGCCTGCGGCCCGAGCGCCAGCGTCCGAAGCGCGGCGCCGTTCGCATCGCTGATCGTGACGTTGACGCCGCTCGCCGCCCCCGCCAGCTCGACCGAGCCCGCGATCCCGCCGCCGGTGCGACCATAAGCGGTATTGCCCTCGGTCAGGACGGTCTTGCCGACATAGCCCATCGCATCGCTCGCGCTGGTCGCGCCGAGCTTGTCGGAGATCGCCTTCATCGTCGTGTTCATCTCGGAGATGCCGGCGAGCGAAGAGAACTGCGCCATCTGCGCGACCATCTGGGTGTTGTCGACCGGGTTGAACGGGTCCTGGTTCTGCATCTGCGCGGTCATCAGCTTCAGGAAGTCGTTCTGATTAAGCGAGCCCGCTGCGGCGGCCGTCGTCGTCTTCGGCGCGGTTGCGGTGGACGAGCGGGTGATGCCGATATTGGACAGCGTTGTATCGAAGGAAGTTGCCATGATCAGCGGCCTAGCTTGAGGGTATCGATGATGAGCGACTTGGCCGTGTTCATCACTTCGATGTTGTTCTGGTAGCTGCGGGCGGTCTCCATCATGTCGACCATCTCGCGGGTTTCATCGACCGCCGCCTCGAAGATGTTGCCATCCTTGTCGGCCATCGGATTGTCGGGGTCGTAGCGCTTGGTCGGCGCTTCACCGGCGGTCACGACGCGCTCGACGTCGACCGTCGACATGCCGCTCGCCGCATCGAAGCTGGTGCGGAACACCGGCTTCATCGTCTTGTAGGCGGTCTCGGCAGAGCCAGTCGTACCGCCGGCATTGGCAAGGTTCGACGCCGTGGTGTTCATCCGGACGAGCTGCGCCGACATCGCGCGGCCGGCGACCTGGAAGATCGTCATGGGCTGGTTGGACACGTCTTATTCCCCCTTCAGCGCGCGGGTAATCTGGCCGATCCGCCCGTTCAGGAACGACAGCGTCGTCTGATACTGGACGGCATTCTCGGCGAACGCGGTCTGCTCCTGGCTCAGCTCGACGGTGTTGCCATCCATCGAGGTCTGCGTCGGGATGCGGAACTTGGTTGCGGCATTGGTGCCGCCGTCATTCTCGACCGACGCGAGCGCGGCCTGGAAATCGATGTCGCGCGCCTTGAAGCCGGGCGTCGAGGCGTTGGCGATGTTCGACGCCAGCACACCCATGCGCTGCGAGCGCACCTCAAGTGCCGCCCCATGAACCCCGAAAAGCGTGTCGCCTGACACAAGCCCGTCTCCTGGCGCAACCATTGCGCAACCGGACATAAGCAATGGCCGTGCCAGTTTTGGCGATCAGGGGGGGGGATGACGGTTTGCCGGGCGGCGGCAGGTAGGCGGCAAGGCGAACGGCAAGAGATTGCCGGTGTTGCAGGGGCGGGCGGCAAGGCGGTTGCCGGTTGCCGCGTTGGAGCGGCAAACCGAACGCTTGCCCCGCGCGGCGATGTTTCCCCGCGAAGGTGGGGACCCAGCCTAGGCTCCCGCCTTCGTGGGAGAACAAGGAAGCGGGCGCTGTCGCTCACCCACTTCCACCACCCCGGCGAAGGCCGGGGCCCAGTTGGAGAGGTGGCAATAACGATGGATGCGCCTAGTTAGCGACGTCCCCCAACTGGGCCCCGGCCTTCGCCGGGGTGGTGCTCATGGGAAGCGAACACGACCACGGCGCCCGCCCCACCCACCCCGTCATCCCGGACCTGTTCCAGGGTCCACCGCTCTGCACACTCGAGGCCACCGAGTATGCGGAACGGTGGATGCCGAAACGGGTCCGCCATGACGCCCGCCAATCTGGCCCGTCCCTTGCATCACCCCGCACACATGATCACGCTCGCACAACTGCTCGACCCCGCAGCGCTCGCCATCGTCGGTGGCGGCACCGCTGTCGCCGTCGTTCTTCGCACGCCCTTCCGCGACCTCGGCCGTGCGCTGGTTGCGATCACGACGCTTGGCCGCGGCCGGTTCGACGCCGATCCGCTGCTGCTCCAGATCACCGCGCTATCGCGGATCGCCAAGCGTCACGGGGTGATGGCGCTGGATCGTTCGGTTATCACCGACAATGACGTCGCCGCCGGCATCGCCGCGATCGTCGACGGCAGTTCCGCGACCGACGTCGCGACGTTGGTCCAGCATCGCCGTCGCGCCCGTATAGAGCGCCACGTCGCCGCCGCCGACGTCTGGGCCGGAGCTGCCGAGGTCGCCCCCGCAATGGGCATGGTCGGCACGCTGATCGGCCTCGCGCAGATGTTCGCGACGATGAGCGATCCCGGCGCGATCGGTGGCGCGATGGCGGTGGCGCTGCTCGCCACGCTGTACGGCGCGCTGTTCGCCAACCTGCTGTTCATGCCGATCGCCAACCGCCTGCGCGCGCAGGGGCGCAACGAGGCGTTCGAGCGCGCGCGTATCGAAGCGCCGCTCGTAGCGCTTGCCGAACGCGAGACGCCGCGCGGTTATATCGCGCCTGTTCTGGCCACCGTCGCGTGAACGCGAGCGAGTATCCCGATACGCCGAACGGCAAACCGCTCTGGCTGATCACGCTCGCCGACCTCGCGCTGTTGCTGGTCGGCTTCCTCGTGCTCCTGCAAGCCACGCAGCATATCGGCGGCAAGGATTTGGCGAAGGGTATCCGCGAAGGCTTCGGCGCCAACGATACCGAGCCGACGCCGATGCCCGTCGCCGCCGCCGGGATCCTCGATTTCGCGCCCGGCTCGGCGATCCTGCCGACCACGCCGGGCGCGCTCGTCGCCTGGGCGCGGGAAGCGGCGCGCGACCCTCGCGTCATGCTTACCGTCACCGGCTCCACCGACGGCACGGCCGCCGATATCGACCGCGTGACGGGCAGCGCCGCGATCCTCGCCGCCGACCGCGCGCGCACCGTTGCCGCTGCGCTGGCCGCGGTCGCGCCGTCCCGCGTCGCGATCGTCACCGCTACCAAGCCCGGCCGCCGCGCCGCCATCGTCTCCGTCGCCTTTGTCGGCGAACCCCCACGGGGTAACGTTCAAAGGACCGCTCAATGATAATCCCGTTCCTGCTCATGGCCGCGAGCTTCCAGGATACCGCCGCACTCGATCGCTCGGTCGCTGCGTTCACCGGTCGGCCGACGGGCGCCGAGGGTGGCGCACGCACGCCGATCGACGCGCGGTTGCGGCTCGCGACCTGCCCTACGGTGTCGCTGTCGTGGCGCTCCGAACAGCATGACGCGGTGGTCGTATCCTGCGCGGGACCGGCTTGGCGGATCTTCGTACAGGTGGTCCGCCCGGCCAATGCGCCCGCCGCGGTCGCCGCCTCGTTCGCGCCAGCCGTGAAGGTCGCGCCAGTCATCAAGCGCGGCGATCCGATCGTGATCGAGGCGGGGACCGAAGGGTTCTCGATCAGCCGAGAAGGCGTCGCGATGGGCGACGCCGCCCCCGGCGGCCGCTTCATGGTCAAGGTCGACGACACCCGCACGCCGGTCCAGGCGATCGCCGTCGACGCGGGTCGCGCCACCCTTCCCGGGTGGTCCAACTAAAATTCAGGCAACAGATTAATTTTACTAAAGGTTTTCTACGTGCGGTCGTTCCTCCTGATGTCATCGCAAACCAGAGGATGCGGACATGGTGGACTCGATCGGTGCAAAGCCGTCAGTAGCAGGAGATCGCTCCGTCGCGCGCATTGCTGCCACGACGCCGGCAACCCCCGTTCAGACAAATGCGGTTCAGACGCCGGTACAGCAGCCGGCGCAGCAGGCTACCGTCCTGTCGGAATCGATCGCGCTCGCCAAGACGATGGCATCGTCGCCACCGATCAACGCGACGCGCGTCGCCGAGATCAAGAAGGCGATCGCCAGCGGTACCTTCCCCATCCTTCCCGCAACCATCGCCGACCGGCTGATGGCGCTCAGTCTCGCCTGGAATTCCAATGAAACGGCGTGATGCCCTGATCCGCGTGATCGACGCGCTGCACGCCGAGATCGCCGCGTTGAAGTCGAACGACGTCGCCAGCCTGGAGCGCGCGACCGCGGACAAGCTCGCCGGGATCGAACAGGTCGCGTTGCTGGGCACCGGGCCTGCGGGCACCGAGATCCGCGAGCTGGCCGACGAGGCGAACCGGCTCAACGAAACCTGCCGGATCTACACCAACTTGATGGCGGCAAATGTTCGCCGCCGCCTGCAAACCCTGACCGGCGACGGTGCCGTTGCCGGGTATCGGCCGGGTCTGCGCGCCGCGTACGCGTAAGTAGCGCGCTTACCCTTCCCCACTCCGTCATCCTGACGAAAGTCAGGACCCAGAGCCACGGCGGGCGGCCCTCCGCCATCCTGGATCCTGACTTTCGTCAGGATGACGGTAGTATGAGCAGCGCACACCAAAACTGGCACGGCCCTTGCTGAGCATCCCCTGAACCAGGGGCACCGCACACGGGCATGACCGTCAATCCTATCACTACCGGCCGGATCCAGTCCGCGATCGCGCTTGCGAGCAGCAAGACGGGCGTGGATTTCGACTATCTGCTGGGCCAGGCGAAGCTCGAGAGCGGGCTCAACGCCAACGCCAAGGCCGGCACGTCGAGCGCCTCCGGCCTCTATCAGTTTATCGAACAGAGCTGGCTCTCCGTCGTCAAGAAGCATGGCGCAGAGCACGGCATGGCGTGGGCCGCGAACAGCATCGGCCAGTCGTCGAGCGGCCGCCTCTCGGTCGGCGATGCCGGCACCAAAGCGGCGATCCTTGCACTGCGCAACGATCCCAATGCCGCGTCGCTGATGGCCGCCGAATATGCGTCGGACAACAAGGCGTCGCTCGAAGGCACGCTGAACCGCCCGGCCTCGGGCACCGACCTGTATATGGCGCACTTCATGGGTCTCGGCGGCGCGACCAAGTTCCTCAAGACGATGCAGGCCAACCCGCAAGCCAGCGGCGCCGCGCTATTCCCCGCCGCGGCACGCGCGAACCACAACGTCTTCTACGATTCGAATAACCAGCCGCGCACGTTGTCGGCGATCTACGACCGGTTCGCCGACAAGCTCGGCGGTGCCGCCGCCGGGGCAAGCGCGACCGCGACACCCGCCAACTATGCTGCGCAGGCGCTCGACATGAACGGCAGCACGGTCATCACCGGCAGCAACGAAAGCGCGGACGACGCGCTCGCCTGGGCAACCACCGCGATGGGCAGGTTCGCCGGCAAGACGACGCAGGCCGCCGCGAGCATCCTACGTCCGACACCGGATACTGCGCGGCTCGCGTACATGATGCTCGCACGGTTGGGCGGCTAAGCCATGAACCGCATTCTCTCCAACGCGAGGGCGTCCGTCCTGCCGCTCGCGATCCTGCTGCTCGTGCTCGTCATGGTCGTGCCGATCCCGGCGTTCATGCTCGACATCTTCTTCGTGGCGAACATCGCGATCAGCCTCGCGGTGCTGATGGTCGCGCTCAACGCGCAGAAGCCGCTCGATTTCTCCGCCTTCCCGACCGTCCTCCTGTTCGCGACCCTCTTCCGCCTCGGCCTCAACGTCGCCTCGACCCGCATCGTGCTGGTCCACGGCCACGAGGGCGAGAGCGCGGCGGGTCATGTGATCGAGGCGTTCGGCACGTTCCTGATCGGCGGCGATTACGTCGTCGGCATCTTCGTCTTCGCGATCCTGATGATCATCAACATGATCGTCGTCACCAAGGGCGCCGGCCGCGTCTCCGAAGTCAGCGCGCGCTTCACGCTCGACGCGTTGCCCGGCAAGCAGATGGCGATCGACGCCGACCTCAACGCCGGCCTCATCACCCCCGACGAAGCGAAAGCACGCCGCGTCGAAGTCTCCACCGAAGCCGATTTCTACGGCTCGATGGACGGCTCGTCGAAGTTCGTGAAGGGCGATGCGGTCGCGGCAATGCTGATCCTCGCCGCCAACATCATCGGCGGCCTAATCCTCGGCCCCGTCAGCCACGGCATGACGATCGCGGATGCGGCGCACAATTACATCCTGCTCGCGATTGGCGACGCGCTGGTCGCGCAGCTGCCGAGCCTGATGCTCTCGATCGCCGCCGCCTCGATCGTCACGCGCGTCACGTCGGACAAGGATCTCGCCGGCCAGATCGGTGGCCAGTTCGGGTCGCCCCGCACCTGGACACCGGTCGCGGTGATCCTCGCGCTGCTCGGTATCCTGCCCGGCATGCCGCACATGGTCATCCTGCCGGCTGCGGCGATTGCCGGGTTCGCCGCGTGGAAGCTGCGCCAGATCGAGCGCCGCCCTGCCCCCGTCGTGGTTGTCCCCGTCGAGACGATCGACCAGTCGAAGATCGGCTGGGAGGAAGTCACCGACGGCATGCAGGTCAATCTCGACATCGGCTACGGCCTGGTGCCGCTCGCCGACGAGCGGCGCGGGTCGCCGCTGATGGGGCGGATCACCGGTGTCCGCCGCCAGCTGTCGAAGGAACTGGGCTTCGTCGTGCCGCAGGTCCGCGTCCGCGACGACATCAACCTCGCGCCGTACGTCTACCGCATCCTCGTCAACGGCGTCGTCGTCGGCGAGGACACCGTGTCGCCTGACGAGATGCTCGCGCTCGACACGGGGCAAGCGTTCGGCGACCTGTTCGGCAAGAAGGTCAAGGACCCGACCTTCGGGCTCGACGCGACCTGGGTCGATGCGGGCGATGCCGATGCCGCGACCGGTGCGGGCTATCTCGTGGTCGATCCCGGCACGGTGATGGCCACGCATCTCAATCACCTGCTTGGCCAGAACGCGGCCGAGCTGCTCGGCCAGGACGAGGTGCAGGCGCTGCTCGACGGCCTCAAGGAGCGCGCCGCGCAGCTGGTCGCAGCCCTCGCGCCGCTGCCGATCACGACGCTGACGCAGGTGCTGAAAGGCCTGCTCGCGGAGAACGTGCCGCTCAAGGAATTCCGCCGCATCGCCGGCGCGATCGCGGTCGCGGCGCAGCGCACGCAGGACGCCGAGGAGATCATCGAGACGATCCGTCCCGAGCTCGGCGCGCTCATCATCCAGAAACTGTGCGGCGTACGCGAACCGCTGCGCGTCATGACGTTGGAGGGTCAATTGGAAGGTCTGCTCGGCCAGGCGATGCGCGCCGATCAATCGCGCCGCCACGTCATCGAACCCGATCTCGGCCGCCGCATCGTCGAGGCGCTGCAACGCGCCGCCGAACCGCTGATCGCCGAGGCGAAACCGTTCGCGCTGGTCGTCCAGCCGACCATCCGCATCGCCATCCGCAAGCTCGTGCGGACGTGCCTGCCCGATACGCCGGTGATGTCGTTCTTCGAAGTGCCCGAGGAGAAGGCGGTCGAAGTCGTCGCCGTCATCGGCGCTTCCCAACAGGCGCTCGCAGCATGAGCGCCCTCCCGATGCGCGGCGCCTTCGCCGATGCCCAACCGCTGACCTACCGCCCGCACCAACGCCCCGGCGGCGACGCGGACCAGCTCGTCAAACAGCACCTCCCACTCGTCCGCCGGATAGCCTGGCACGTCCACGGCAGCATGAGCAGCAGCGTCGAGGTCGAGGATTTGATCCAGGTCGGGCTCGTCGCACTGGTCGAAGCCGCCGCGAATTTCGACGAGCGCGGCATGCCGTTCAAGACCTATCTGATCACGCGCCTGCGCGGCAGCATGATCGACGAACTCCGCCGCCAGGCGACGTCGACGCGCGGCGCGATGCGTCGCCGCCGCCAGTACGCAGACGCCATCTCGACGCTAACCGCCCGGACGGGCAAGGCTCCCGGAGAAGACATGATCGCAGAGCATATCGGCGTGACGATCGAGAAACTCCGCACCGACTACGTCACTGCCGACGCGATCCGCTTCGACTCGATCGACGAGATGTATGCCGACGACCTCCCCTGGTTCGCCGACGACACGCCCGACGCGTTCGAGCAGCTCGCGGACAGCGACATGCGCGAGGCCTTGATCGCCGCGATCACCGCCTTGCCGGAACGCGAAGCGCAGGTGATCCAGCTCTATTACGTCGAGGAACTCAACCTCGAGGAGATCGGCGAAGTCTTCGGCGTCGGCTCGGCGCGCGTGTGCCAGATCAAGGCGTCCGCCCACGCGAAGCTGAAGAAGGCGCTCGCCCGCACGGTATAGAGTGACTGACGGGCAACGCTGCCCCTTCAAGCGCTCCAACCGCCGTCGATATTATACGCCGCGCCGGTGATGAACCCCGCTTCGTCCGACGCGAGATAGGCGACCAGCCCGGCCACCTCGTCGGGCGTGCCGTGCCGGCGGATGGCCAGCGGCGCCCTGTTCGCCTCCGCATTGGGACCGTCGGCAGGGTTGCGTTCCGTGTCGACCGGTCCCGGCTGCACCAGGTTCGCGGTGATACCGCGTGGTCCGAGATCGCGTGCGAGACCCCGGGTCATTCCCGCGAGCGCGGATTTGCTAGCGGCATAGAGCGTCGCGCCCGCGCCGGGCGCGCGATCGGCGACGATGCTGCCGATCGTTATGATGCGTCCGCCGGTGGTCATTGCCGCCGCCACCCGCTGCGCGGCAATGAACGGCGCACGGACGTTGACCGCGAACACCCGGTCGAACGCGTCGTCGGCATAGCTTGCGAGACTGCCGTTTTCCGACATGCCGGCGACGTTCACCAGGATATCCACCGTGCCGAAGTGGGCGATCACCGTGTCGATCGCAGCGCGCAACGCGGCGGCGTCGCTCACATCGGCCTGAACTGCGAGGACCGCGCGTCCACCGTCCTCGATCCCGCGAACGAACTGTCGCGCATCGTCCGCACGCGATCGATAGATCACCGCCAGCGATGCGCCATCGGCCGCCAGCCGGCGCGTGATCGCAGCGCCGATGCCGCGCGTGCCGCCGATCACCAGCGCGATCTTGCCGAGCAATGCCGTCATGAAGCGTCCCCCTTATCGGCGTGTGTCGCGGTGCCGTATCTGCAGTCGCGAGCGTCGGCGGATCGCCAGCCCCCGCCCTGCATACCCACCGACCACGCCGTATCCGCCCATGATAGCGCGTTCCGGCGATCGACCACAAACACGTAAAAACCCCGGCAGCTTTCGCCACCGGGGTTTTCTCCGCCCCCCGCTTCTGGGAAGCAAGGCGGGTCCGATCGGCACCGACACCCTTGGGGGGGCGGTGCCGGTGCCGGTCCGGATTACTGAAGCAGCTTCAGGACGCTCTGCTGGCTCTGGTTCGCCTGGCTGAGCATCGCGGTCGATGCCTGGCTCAGGATCTGCGCCTTGGCGAGTGCCGTCGTTTCCGCCGAGAAGTCGGTGTCTTCGATACGGCTCTTGGCGTCCGACAGGTTGGTCACGTTGGTCGTCAGGTTATTGACCACCGATTGGATACGGTTCTGAGTTGCACCCAGCCCAGCGCGTACCGAGTTTACCTTATCGAGAAGATTATCGACATTGGTGAGAGTGGTTGCTCCGGCGTTCGTCGCGGAGGTATCGGCGGCAGTCTGCGCAGCGCTTACCGTGAGATTGGCTGCAGCGAGCAGAGCTTGCGAACCAGCCTTAATTGCAGCATCGTTACTTGCCGGATCGCCGTTTATCGCCAACCCTGCGTTGTCGACCGCAGTTTGCTCTGCTGACGTATCGGTCTGACCCTTTGCCTTTGCGATGGCGAGCGCGGTTTGCTTATCGTTAAGCGTCTGGACATTTGCATCATTCGTCGTCTGCGCCGTCACCTGTCCGGCTTTCGCGGTGGACAGTGCGTTCGTCGTTGCGACGGTGCCCGTAACATTAAGTCCCGTGCTGTTTAGTTTGCTACCGTCAATCGAGTCGATCTTGAGCGCAACGGTATCGCCAGCGTTTGCGCCGACCTGGATCGTCAGGCTTTTGCTATTCGCGGCTACACCGGTCTTGTCGAACAGCTTGACGCCGTTGAACTCAGTCTTGTCGAGAACGTCGTTGATCTGGCCGGTCAACGCCGTGATTTCAGTCTGAATATTTGCACGATCATCGCTACCATACGTTCCGCTTTTGGCCTGCACGGTCAGTTCGCGGACACGCTGCAACATGTTAGTAACTTCGCCGAGCGAGCCATCCGCAGTCTGCGCCAGCGCGATGCCGTCATTGGCGTTGCGGATGCCTTGGTTCATGCCACGAACCTGCGACGCCATCGAGGTCGCGATTGCCATCCCCGCAGCGTCGTCCTTTGCTGAATTGATGCGCTTACCAGTCGAAAGGCGCTCCATCGCTGTCGACAGCGCCATCGAAGCACCCGCCGAGGCATTGGCGGAGCGAAGAGCTGAGATGTTGGTACCGATGACAGTCATGTCGAAATCTCCGTAAAGTGTCAGACGATCCGCGCCGCCCCCTTGGCGAAGTCCCGTGCCGTCGAGATGAGTAACGGCCGCCCGCCGCGGAGATTTAGGGAAAAAATTCGGTCTCGCGCGCGGGCTGGCACGCAAAGGCGAGCGCTTCCGCGCGCGCGAACGTGCCCGGTATATGTCCACGTGTGCCCGCGTGGACGCGCCCGGAAATAATCTGCCGGTGCCGGCAGCGTTTAACCACGAATTTACCAATAGTGGTGCATTCCCCGATTCGTTCAGGGGGCCCTTTTCATGCGTTCAATTTTTCCATCAGCTGCCGTCACTTCGCGGAAATACGCGCTCGTCTCGTCGCTGCGTGCGCAGGGGTTCGGCGTTGGCTCGTTCGAGACCGCGCAGCCGGGACCGACCGACCTGCTGCTGGTCGCGGACGGCGAGGGCATCACCGCCCCTGCCCGCACCGTCGTGATTGGGTGCGAAGGTCGTGAAGTGACCCCGTCACGCAGTGGTTCGCCGGCGCGGATCAGCTTTGCCGCAGAGGACACCGCAGTCGGCAACGGCTTTGCGCGCGCGCTGATCGGCGGGCCGGAAATGCCGACCGCCGCCGACCCCGAATCCCTCGCGCTGCTCGCCCTCGCGGAGCGCGTTGCCGCCGCCGACATCACCGTGCTGATCAACGGCCCGACCGGCACCGGCAAGGAAGTGCTCGCCCGCGCCATCCACAACGGTTCGGCGCGCAAAGACAAGCCGTTCATCGCGATCAACTGCGCCGCGCTCCCCGAATCGATGCTCGAGGCGCTGCTGTTCGGTCACCAGAAGGGCGCATTCACCGGCGCGTCGAGCGGCGGCGACGGGTTCTTCCGCGCAGCCAATGGCGGCACGATCCTGCTGGACGAGATCGCCGAGATGCCGCTCCAGTTGCAGGCCAAGTTGCTCCGCGTGTTGCAGGAGCGCGAGGTCGTGCCGCTCGGCGCGTCGGTGCCGCAGCCGATCGACGTCCGCGTCATCGCCTGCGCCAACCGCGATCTCCATGCCGAAGTCGCCGCCGGCCGGTTCCGCGCCGATCTCTATTACCGCCTCGCCGTGTTCCCGCTGGCGACCAAGTCGCTGGCCGAGCGCCCGCAGGACATTCCCGCGCTCGCCGCGACGCTGATCCTGCGTCATGCCGGCAACCGCAACGTCATTCCCTGGCCGAGCCATGCGGCGATCGAACAGCTGATGCTGCACGATTGGCCGGGCAACGTCCGCGAGCTGGAGAACGTGATCCAGCGCGCGCTGCTGTTCTGCGGTGGCGATACGATCGAGGCGGACCACATCGTGTTCGACCGTCCGGTGACGATGACGTTTCAGCGCACGGCTTCGGTGACGCCGATCACGCCCAACGCAACGCCTGCGGAGGCAGAGACGCCCCCCGGAACCTTGGGCAACATCGTCCAGATGAGCGAATTCGCGGCCATCCGCGAGACGCTCAAGGCGTGCAACGGCAGCCGGATCGAGACCGCCAAGCGGCTCGGCATCTCCGAACGCACGCTGCGCTATCGCCTCGCCAAGGCGCGCGAGCAGGGTGACGACATCGGCAGCGCACAGAATTGGGCAGCCTCGGCATGAGCGGCGTCTCAGGAATCGGCGGCGGCGCGATGAGCGTCGACCGCGTCATGGCGCTGCGCTCGCAGATCCTCGAACGCAACCAGGCGCTCTCGCGCGCTGGGGCCGCCGGGAACGTCGCGCCGACCGAGACGGTCAAGCCCACGAGCTTCGCCGATTCGATGGAAACCGCGCTGAAGAGCGTCAACGACGGCCAGACCCAGGCCGCCAAGCTCAGCGAAAGCTATGAGCGCGGCGAGACGGTCGACATCGCGAAAGTGATGCTCGCCCGCCAGCAGGCGTCGGTCGGTTTCGAGGCGACGTTGCAGGTCCGCAACAAGCTGCTGTCCGCCTACAAGGATATCATGAGCATGCCGGTCTGATATGAGCACCGCACTCATCCCCACCTCCGGCGCGACCGAACGGTTCGCCAATCCCCTCCAGCAGATCAAGGGCGCGTTCGCGCAGCCGGCCGTGCGCCGCTCGCTGCCGATGGCGCTGATGGTTGGTCTGATCGCCGCCGCCGCGCTTGCGTGGATGAGCCTGTCGACGCCGACGCAGAAGACGCTGTTCAGCGGCCTGCCCGATGCCGACAAGGCCGCAGTCACCTCCGCGCTGACCACCGCCAACATCAAGAGCCATATCGACGAGGGCACCGGCGCGCTGACCGTCGGCGAGGAGGATTACAGCCGCGCGAAGATGCTGCTCGCGGGCCAGGGCCTGCCCAAGGCGGCGCCCGGCGGGTACGCGATCCTCGACCAGTTGCCGATGGGCGTCTCGCGCGCGGTCGAAGGCGAACGCCTCCGCCAGGCCCGCGAGTCCGAGATGGCGAAGTCGATCGAGGAGATCGACGCGGTCGCCGAGGCGCGCGTGCATCTCGCGATGCCCGAAGCCTCCGTGTTCGTCCGCGACAACGCCTCGCCCTCGGCCTCGGTCATCCTGAAGTTGCAGGGCGGCCGTTCGCTGAGCGACGCGCAGGTCAGCTCGATCATCAACCTCGTCGCCTCGTCGGTGCCGGGGATGAAGCCCGAGGCGGTGACGATCGTCGACCAGATGGGCGCGCTGCTCACCAAGGCCGGCGGCAAGGATGGCGCGGGTGCGGCCAGCGACGCGAGGATCGATATCCAGCGTCGCGTCGAGGACAAGTATCGCACGCAGCTGATCGCGCTGCTGACGCCGCTGGTCGGCGCAGGCAATTTCACCGCAGAGGTGCAGGCCGACGTCAATCTCGACGAGAGTCAGGCGACGCGCGAAAGCTATGAAAAGCAGGGCGTGCTGCGCGCCGAGACGGGCAACTGGACCGGCAACCAGAAGGACGGCGCGGGCGCTGCTCCGGGCGGTATTCCGGGTGCGCTGAGCAACACGCCGCCCGCCGCGAGCACCTTGTCGGCACCACAGGCCGCAACGGGCAATCCGGGTGCCGCGCAGCCGGTCGCCGGTGGTCCCGCGCCGGATGCCATGAAACAGTCCGACCAGTATCAGCGCGCCTATGATCTTGGCCGCGAAGTGTCGGTGACGCGCGCCACGCCGGGCGGGGTCAAGCGTCTCTCGGTCGCCGTGCTCCTGCGCGATCCCGACAAGGGCCGCCGCACCGCGATGGAGATCAACCAGATCAGCGATCTCGTGAAGAGCGCGGTCGGCTTCGACCAGGCGCGCAACGACAACGTGACGGTGATCAGCCGCAAGTTCGCCGGCGCCGATGCGACCGCGACGAGCGGCCCGGCCTGGTACGACAATGCGTGGCTGCCGGTGCTCGCGCGCAACGGCACCGCGATCGTCATCGCGCTGCTGGTGCTGCTGCTCGGTGTCCGCCCGATCGCCAAGGCGCTGATGAAGAAGCGCGAGGACGCGACCACGCGTCCCGCCTTCGGCCAGCCGATCGGCGAGCTCGACGGCGAAGGTGCGCCCGCCGGGATCGGTGTCACCGCCCCCGTCAGCCTCGACCAGCTCGAGAACACGCGTGGCTATGACGACCGGATCGGCGCGGTCCGCGGCTTTACGCGCGACAATCCGACGCGCGCCGCGCTCGCCGTGCGCGACATGATCAAGGCGGACGCGAAGTGAGCGACGTCGCCATCCGAACCTACACCGGCGTCGAACGCGCCGCAGTGCTGATGATGCTCGTCGGCGAGGAGGAGGCCGCGGCCATCCTCCAGAAGCTGGAGCCGGAGGAAGTTCGCCAGCTCGGCGCGGCGATGTTCAAGGTCGCCGATGTATCGGAGCAGGAAGTCGAGGACGTGCTCGACGATTTCGTCGACCGCGCACGTGAGCGGACCGCGATCGGTTTCGACCCGCGGCCCAAGATCGAGGCGGTGATGAACCGCGCGCTCGGTCGCGAAAAGGCCGAGAGCGTGCTTGCGCGGATCACGCCGGCCGAGGCCGCATGCGAACTCGAGTTGCTCGACTGGCTCGACGCGCCGGAGATCGCGGCGATGATCGAGAAGGAGCACCCGCAGATCGCCGCGGTGCTTATCGCCAATCTGGATGCGTCGATCGGCGGCCAGGTGCTCGAACTGCTGCCCGACGCGGTCCAGCCCGATATCCTCCACCGCATCGCGCGGCTTGGGCCGATCACGCCCGAGGCGGTCGATACGCTGCGCACGTTGCTCGCCAACCGCACCAGCACGTCGTCGGCCGGTGCCGGCGTGACGCTTGGCGGCACGCGCGAGGCGGCCAAGATCCTGTCGGGTGCGCGCAAGGCTACCGAGCAGCGGGTGATGCCGAAGCTGTTCAAGATCGACCGCGACGTCGCCAAGGCGATCGAGGAGGCGATGTTCGTCTTCGACAACCTGCTTGAACTCGACGACAAGAACCTGGGGACGCTGATCCGCAACGTCGACAGCGAGATCCTGACCAAGTCGCTCAAGGGCGTCGACGAGACGATCCGCAACCGCTTCCTCGGCTGCATGTCGGCGCGCGCCGCCGATGGCATCCGCGACGAAATGGAAGCGCGCGGGCCGATGAAGCTCGCCGAGGTGCTCGAAGCGCAGAAGGCGATGATCGCGATCGCGCGCGGCCTCGCGAAGGACGGCACGATCCAGATGGGCGGGGGCGAGGACGATTATGTCTAACGGGTTCACCGCGGGTTTCGCGTCTCGCCACACGACGACGGCCAACATTCTGGCGAGCGCGTTCGCGCCACCCTCGGGGTTCGCCGCCGCGGATATTCGCGAGCGTGTGACGGCGCGACCGGCGAACAATTTCGGTTCGCCGTTCACCTCGCAGTCCGTAGCCGAGCCGAGTGCGCCGAAGCATTTCAGCCCGGCCGACAAGGACGTGAACCCGACCGCCGGCTGGGATCCGCTCGATCCGGTGAGCGAGTCCTCGTTCATCGATCCGCTCGCCGACGCGCATGCCGCCGGGTACGCGGAGGGGCTCGCCGCTGCGGCCGCGGCCACGCAGGAGACCGCCGCACGTAACGGCGCGATGCTCGGCGACCTTGCGGCGGCGATCGGCGGCGATCGAATCGATCGTGAACGCGTCGCAGCCCAGCTTCGCCAGACGGTGTTGTTCCTCGTCTCGAAGCTGGTCGGCGAAGTCGGCATCGCGCCCGACGTGCTGGCGGGCCGGATCGAGACCGCCGCCGAGCTTCTGTCCGATTCCGCCGAGTCTGCTCTGCTCCGCGTTCATCCGGACGATGTATCGCTGCTCGAAGGCCGCCTGCCCAAAACGATCTTCGCAGCGGGCGATCCGGGCGTCGCGCGCGGCAGCTTCGTGCTCGAAAGCGCATCGACGATCGTCGAGGATGGCCCCGAACTTTGGCTCGATCAACTCGCGCAGGCGATCGACCGCGTGCCGGTGCCCAAATGCTGAACCGCTTTACCGCCGACTATCTCGAAACGCTCTCCAACGCCGATTTCGTCGCCAAGCCAAAGGTCTCGGGCCGCCTCGCCTCGTTCGATGGGCTCCTCATGGAAGCGGTCGGCCTCACGCTGCCCGTCGGTACCGTCTGCCAGGTGGGCGAAGGTGGGGCGAGCGTCGAGGCGGAAGTCATCGGTTTCCGCAACGGCCGCACGTTGATGATGAACCTCGGCGGCGCCGCCGCCCTCCTCCCGCGCGCACCGGTCAAGCCGATCGGCGCGCCGGGGGAAGCCGAAGTCGGGGCGGCCATGCTCGGTCGCGTCGTCGATGGCGCCGGCAAGCCGATCGACGGTCTCGGCCCGATCCGCGGCGCCGGGCGCTGGCCGCTTGCGGGGAAACTTCAGTCGCCGCTCGATCGTGGCCGCGTGCTCGAACCGCTCGACGTCGGCGTGCGCGCGATCAACGGCCTGCTGACGATCGGCCAGGGCCAGCGCGTCGGCATCATGGCGGGCTCGGGCGTCGGCAAGTCGGTGCTGCTCGGCATGATCGTCCGCGCCGCCCAGGCCGACGTGATCGTGATCGGCCTGATCGGCGAGCGTAGCCGCGAAGTCGCCGACTTTCTCGAGACCAAGGTTGCTGGGGAAGCGCGCAAGCGGTCGGTGGTCGTCGCCGTCCCCGCCAACCATTCACCCGTCCTCCGCATCCGCGGCGCGCTGCGGGCGCACGCGATCGCCGAATCCTTCCGCGACGAGGGTAAGAAGGTCCTGCTCATCATGGATTCGCTGACCCGCGTCGCGCATGCCGGTCGTGAGATCGGTCTCGCGCTCGGTGAGCCCGCATCGGCGCGCGGCTATCCGCCCTCCGCCATCGCGATGCTGCCGAACCTGATCGAGCGCGCGGGTGTCGATGTTCACACCGGCGGCTCGATCACCGCGATCTACACGGTGCTGGCGGACGGCGACGACGGCAACGATCCGGTGGTCGATTCGGCGCGCTCGATCCTCGACGGCCACATCGTCCTCAATCGGCACCTCGCCGAACGCGGCGTGTATCCGGCGATCGACATCGGCCCCTCGGTCAGCCGCGTCATGACCGATATCGTCGACGCCCCGCACGCCAAGGCGGCACGAACGCTCCGCCGCCACCTCGCCACCTACGAGGAAAACCGCGATCTCGTCCTGATGGGTGCGTATCGCCACGGCGCCGATCCCGCGATCGACGCGGCGATCGCCTGCCACCCGGCAGTCATGGAATATATCCGCCAGGACGCCGACGAGAACGTTTCGCTGAACGACGCGGTCGCCGAGCTGACCGGCGTGTTCGGCGGCTGAGATGACGCGTGGCAAGACCCTCGCGCGTATCCACCGCGTCCGCACACTCCAGCTCGGCCTGACCCGCGCAGACGAAGCGCGCGCGCACGACAAGTTCGCCAGCGAACAGACGTTGTCGGGCCGTATCGCGTTGCTCGCCGAAGCGGTCGCGCCGGTCCACGAGACGCGCGCCGCCGTTTCACTGGGCGCGTCGGCACATTACCGCGAGCGGCTGCACCAGTCCGCCACCGCCGCGGTCGAACGAGTCCGCGCCGCCGAGCACCATGTCGAACGCGCCGCCGAAGCGACGCGCGCCGCCAAGCGCGACCAAAGCGCTGTCGAGAAGCTTCTCGCGCGCGCAGACGCCGATGCGGTGCTCAAGGCGATCCGCGCGATGGAGGAATCACCAGTGTTCCGAAAGGTTCGGCACGATCCTTGCTGAGTAGTGGCCAGACGCCCGAACTCGAGTAACCGCATGACCCTTACCGCGACCCTTGCTACCGTGATGACGACGCCGCGCTGCATGATGCAGCCATCGGGCAGCGCGCAGGCGGGCGACTTCGCGGGCTCGTTCGCGAAGGCAAGCGAGGAAACCCCGCCCGGCGCGCCTCCAGGCACACCCCCGTCGTCCCCCACGCTCGATACGCTCGCGGATGCGCTGCTACAGGCTCCCGCGCTGAGCGAAGTCCGGCAGGACTGGGCCGCGACCGGCAAGGGCTTGCCGACCCCGCTCGTTGCCGGTGCGACCGCGGTCGCGTGGTCGTCGGGACTCGTGGCGCAGCCGTCCGAAGCGAAGCCCGCGACATCACCGGAGGTCCCAGCCGAGGCCATCCTTGCCGTAACGATGCCAGCGATGGCCACGGCACGTCCGGTCGCGACGCCGGCCGCGTCGATGGTCCGGCAGCCCCATGCCCCGCGCCCATCTCGCTCGCCTGCCGGCCCGGACCAGCAGGTCGAGACAGGGGATGACGACGATCCGAGTGCGCGGGCGCCAGACACGCCCCCCGATATCGGCGCTTCGCAGGATATCGTGGCGGCGGCGACCTTGTCCCCAGCGCTACAGGTGCAGACCGCGACCCCCGCGTTGGATACCGGGAGTCTCGACAACGTAGCCGCCACTGGTGTGCTGCTGGAGGGTGTCAGCGCCGACCCTGTGCCGACCTACGCACCGAGCGGTCCGCGGGACAAGCGCGCGGCCCTGCCCGCATCACCGGTCCAGCCGACCTTGCAGGCCGGTGCCGCGCTCGCGACGTCGACGGCCGGGACGCGCGCGTCATCCACCTCGGCAGCCCCGCCATCTACTGCGGATAACGGAACGATCGCGTCCGACAGCGTCCAATCGGCACCCGCGCCGCGCACGACCGACCGGGTTGTTTCGGAGCGTGTCCTGGTCTTGCCGGACCAGTCGGACTTGATCCAGCGCGCATCGAGCGGCGCCCCCCTGGCCCCCGCGGATCTCCGTAACGGCCTGACACCGATGGTGCGCGCGGGCGACGCCGCCGCGACGCCGGTGCGAACCGCGACATTGCCGCTTCGGTTGGAGCCGGGTGATCGCGCGCCTTTCCAGCTCGACGCCGGTTCGCCCGCATCGGCTGCACGCATGCCGTCGTTGCCCTTCACCGTGCCTTCGACGCAGCCGACGGCGCTCGCGTCCACACCCCGCCTTTCATCGCGTTCGGCGGTGCTCGCCGTCGCTGCGGAGATGCTGCCGCTCGCGACCGGGACCGATGCTACGCCGCCCGGCGTGCTTGCACCGCTACAGCCGCCATCGGCAGCGAGTATTGCGCCGCTCGCGTCCGTCGGACTGGTGCCGCCATCCGGTGCGCAGGGCAATGCGCTGCCCGCGGTCACCGGCGCGACGGAGGCCATGGCGACGCCGGCCGACACCCCGGCAACCGGCACGCCGCGCTGGACTGCGACCGGCACGACCACGCCCGTCGCGCTTGCGATGGCGCAGCCCGAGGCGGTCCAGCCGCAGCCGGGCATGGTCGCGTCCGCGGCGCAAGTGTTCGGCGCAGCGATCCAGGCGGCGACCAAGACGCGCGATGCCGAGAAGACGGGCGCGCTCGATACGGCTGTACTATCGGCTACGGTCGCCCCGGCGCCGTCGATTGCGATCGCGACTGCGCAACAGGCGCCGCTCGACATGCGTCAGGATCGCTGGCCGCATGCGATGATCGAGCGGATCGAGATGATCCGCGATGCCGCCGATGCGGGCGACACACGGATCCGGCTGATCCCCGATGCGCTCGGCGCGATCGACGTGTCGGTCAAATCCGTCGGCGACACCGTGCACGTTCATTTCAACGCCGAACAGGCTGCGACGCGGACGCTGCTGGCCGACGCGCAGCCGCGGCTCGCCGAACTGGCCGAGGCACGCGGGCTGAAGCTTGGCCAAGGCGCGCCCGGCGACAGCAACGCCAGCAATGGTCAGCAGCGCGCACCGACCTCGCCGCACATCCCGAATCGCCCGACGACCGCGACCACCACGGTCGCCGCCGACGTACCCGAAGACACCCGAATCGCTTGACCCGAAGGACCCTGACATGAGCGACAAAAAAGAAACTGCCGACGCCGCCCCGAAGAAAAAGGGCAAGATGAAGACGATCCTGATCGGCGGCGTCGCGCTGTTGGTGCTGGTCGGCGGCGGCGTCGGCGCGGGCGTGTACGCGTCGAACGCCGGCCTGCTGGGTGGCGGTCATGCCGCAGCCGCGGACGACGGCAAGCCCAAGCTTGTCCCCAAAAGCGAGCAGAAGCACCCGACCGAAGGTGGCGAAGGCGGCGGTCATGGCAGCGACGAGCCCGCGCCCGAAAACCACGGGATGAAGCCCCCCGCAGGAGAGGGCGGCGACAAATACGCGTCGACCTATTACCCGATGGAGAAGGAATTCACCTCGAATCTCCAGGACTCGGCGCACTTCGTCCAGGTCGGGATCGCGGTCGCCACGCCGTACGACGACACCGTCATAACCAACCTCAAGACCAACGACATCGCGGTCCGTTCGGCGATCCTGATGGCGCTCGGCGACACCACCGAGGAGCAGGTGATGAGCAGCGACGGCAAGCGTCAGTTGCAGGTCAGATTGGCGAAAGCGATCAACGATACGCTGAAGCAGAAGGAAGGCTTTGGCGGCATCGGTAACGTTTACTTTACCAGTTTCGTTGTTCAGTGAGGCATGGTTAACGAGGCCTCAGCAAAGACACGCGAGCGACGCGACCGGGATCGCTCCAGCGCGCCCAAGGACGGCGTGCTGCATCAGGGCGTGCTCGGCGGGGCCAAGCTCAATCCGTTCGGCGACCTGCATTCGTTGCAGCATCTGTCGGCCCGGTTCGCGCGCGGTTTGCGCGGCGTGTTCGAGCCGTTGTTGCGTCAGGAGGTCCGTTGCTGGGCCGAGCCTCTCGTGGTCCAGCGCTTCACCGATTACCGGGCGGAACGCAGCGATGCGCTGACCGCGTGGCTGCCGCTGATCATGACGCCGGGGATGGCGCAGGCGCTGTGTATCATGGACGGCAAGTTCGTGCTCGAGATGCTCGACATGTTCTTCGGGGGTACCGGTGCCGCGCCGCACACGCTGCCGACCGAGTTCTCGCCCGCCGCCGAAGCGATGGTTGCGCGGATCGGCCAGATGATCGCGGCGCCGCTCAAAACCGCGTGGGAGCCGATGGCGCGGTTCGACTTTCTGCCGACGCGCGTCGAGGTGAACCCGGCGATGATCGCCGATCTCGACGGCGAGGACGCGATGATCGTCACGCGCTTCGGGATCGCCGCGGGACCTGCAAAACCGGTGTTCCTCGATCTCGTCTATCCCGTCTCCGCGCTGAAGCCGCATGCGCCGTCGCTGACCGCGAAGGTCGTCGGCAAGTCGGCCGAGCCTGATCCGGCGTGGCGCAACGAGCTGACGCGCGCGGCGATGAACGTGCGCTTCCCGATCCGCTCGGTACTCGCCGAGCCGGTCGTCAAGCTGACGATGCTGATGGACCTGAAGCCCGGCGACGTGATCCCGATCACCATCTCGGGCGACGTGCCGGTGATGGTCGGCAACAACCGGCTGGGCTGCGGCACGGTCGGCACGTCCAATGGCTTCGCGGCCATCCAGCTCACCTCGATTACCCGTTTCGACGAAGGATTTGCAGCATGAACGACATGACCGGAGGCTTCCCCGTAGATGCTGCCGTCGCCGCCAACTTCCGGCTGCTGCAGGATGTCGACGTCAAGCTGACCGTCGAGATCGGCTCGACCAGCCTGACGCTTCGCGAGCTGCTCGCGCTCGGCGAATCCAGCGTGATCGAACTCGATCGCCAGGCCAACGAACTTCTCGACGTATTCGTCAACGGCACGCTGATCGGGCGCGGCGAAGTCGTCACGGTCGGCGAACGCTTCGGCGTGCGGATGACCGAACTCGTGTCGCCAGACAAGCGCGGCTGAACCCAATGCTCTGGACCTATATCCTCAAGCTCGTCATCCTGCTGCCGCTGGTGTGCGGACTGATGTTCGGCTGCCTGTACCTGTGGCGCAAGTTCGAGAGCCGGATCCCGGGCAAGCCCTCGACGCGGCTGATCGGCGTCAAGGAAACGATGATGATCTCGCCGGGCCTGCGCCTCGCGGTGATCGACTTCGAGGGGCGCCGGCTGCTGGTTTCGGTCGGCCGCGGCGGCGTGCACCTGATCGACAAGGTCGACGCATGAGCACGGTCGCTCGTCCGACGGTGACGCGGAAGGGCTCGGGCCCTGCCCTGTTCGCCGCTCCGTCTGCCAAGCCGTTTTCCCGCGTACGCGGGAATCCAGGAGCCAAGCGCGCGAACGCGTGGCTGTGGATAGGCCTCGCCGTTCTACTAGCCCTCTTCCTCGCGATGCCCGCCTTCGCGCAAGGCGTCCCCGCTCCGACCAATCCCGCCGTCGGCGACGCGGTCGATCGCGCGCTCGGCCAACTCGGCGGCCAGGCTGCGGGCAATACCGGCCAGAGCGGTTCGCTGTCGCTGTCGCTGCAAGTCCTCATCATCATGGGGCTGCTGACGATCCTGCCGGGCATCCTCCTGATGATGACCAGCTTCACACGGATCATCATCGTGCTCGCGATCCTGCGCCAGGCGCTCGGCCTTCAGCAGACCCCGCCGAACCAGGTGCTGCTTGGGCTGTCGCTGTTCCTGAGCTTCTTCATCATGGCGCCGACGATCAGCCAGATCAACACGACCGCGATCCAGCCCTATGCCGCCGGGCAACTCGCCGGCACGCAGATGATCACGACCGCGGGCGTCCCGCTGCACGCGTTCATGGTGAAGCAGACGCGGATCAAGGACGTCACGATGTTTGCGCAGATCGCAAAGTCCGGGCCCTATGCGACGCCGACCGACATTCCATTCTCGGTGCTGCTCCCCGCGTTCGTCACGTCCGAGCTGAAGACCGCGTTCCAGATCGGCTTCCTGATCTTCCTGCCTTTCATCGTCATCGACCTCGTCGTCGCGACTGTGCTGATGTCGCTCGGCATGGCGATGCTGAGCCCGACGATCATCTCGATGCCGTTCAAGCTGCTGCTGTTCGTGCTGGTCGATGGGTGGGCGCTGACGATGGGCAGCCTCGCCAACTCGTTCGCGACCTGACCAATGGACGCGCAATATTTCCTGACCGTCGCCAATCAGACGATGTGGGTACTGGCGCTGGCCAGCGCGCCGATCCTGATCCCGGCGCTGCTCGCGGGCCTGATCCTGGGGATGATCCAGGCGGCGACGTCGATCAACGAGCAGACCTTGTCGTTTGTGCCGAAGCTGGTGGTGGTCGCGGTGTCGATCCTGATCTTCGGGAGCCTGATCCTGGGGTTGCTGAGCGATTTCACGATCGGGATCTTCGAGCGCATTCCGGATCTGGTTAAGTGAGCCAAGATTTCCGTTCGTCCCGAGTAGACTTCGAGCTCGTCGAGAAGGCGTATCGAGGGACAGGTACCTCGATACGGGCCCTCGACTTCGCTCGGTCCCTACTCGGCACGAACGGCAACTGAGATGTTGGGGTTTGGGCTCAGCATCGAGCCGCAGCTTTGGGCGCTCGTGTTCGTGATGATCCGCATCGGTGCGACGTTCATTGCTGCACCCGTGTTCGGCTCCGTGTCGGTACCGCTGACCGTGCGCGTCACGCTGTCGGGCGCGATCGGGTTCCTCGTGCTCGCGGCCCATCCGATCGTGCCCCCGCAGAACATCTTCGCGGTCTCGACCGTCCTCTCCGCCGCCGCCGAAGCCCTTGTCGGGCTGGCGCTCGGCTTCGTCCTCCAGATCGCATTCGCTGCGCCCGTCATCGCCGCCGAGATCATCGGCGGCGCGATGGGGCTCGGTTTCGCGTCCTCGATCGATCCGCAGAACGGCAAGTCCTCCCCCGCGCTCGGCCAGTTCTTCTCGATCATGCTGACGCTGTTGTTCCTGTCGGTCGACGGCCACCTGATCCTGATCGACCTGCTCGTGAAGAGCTACGACATCCTACCGCCCGGTGCCGCGTGGATCGGCGTCGAGCGGCTGAAGGCGATCGCGTTTTTTGGGGGTTATGCGTTCCTCGCCGGGCTGTTGCTCGCGCTCCCGGTCGGGTTCCTGCTGCTCTGCCTCAACATCGTCGTCGGCATGCTGAGCCGCGCCGCGCCCTCGCTCAACCTGTTCGCGGTCGGCCTCCCCGCCAGCCTCGCGGTCGGCGTCATCACGCTCGCGATCGCGTTCCCGACGATGGGCGATTACATGCTCGTCATCGTCCGCGAAGGCCTCGCCGCAACCGAAAACCTGGTGCTCGGCTGATGTCTGAGGATTCGGGCGAAAAGACAGAAGCACCAACCGCAAAGCGCAAGAAGGATGCGGTCGATAAAGGCGACATCCTCAAGTCGCGCGACTTCGCCACCGCCTTGAGCATGGTCGCCGGCGTTGCCTGGCTGATCTACGCAGGCCCCACGCTGATCGCCGCGTGCAAGGCGATCATGAGCTCAAGCTTCCAGTTCACGCATGCCGACGTCGAGGATTTCTCGCCGTGGCGTCCGTTGATGGAAGCGGGGGGCAAACTCGCGCCATCGCTGGTCACGCTGTTCATCGTCACGATCGGCGCCGCGATCCTGAGCCAAGGCGCGCTCGGCTCGCTGGGCTTTAACGGCGGCCTGCTCGCGCCCAAATACAGCCGCGTCGATCCGGCCGCGGGACTCAAACGAATCTTCGGGGCGAACGGCTGGATCGAGCTCGGCAAATCGTTGCTGAAGGTGATCCTGCTCGGAACGATCGGCGGCTGGATGCTGTGGAACGCCGCGCATTCCACGATGGGGCTCGCCTCGTCCGCCGATCTCAACCAGGCGCTGTCGACGCTTGGCGGGATCTTCAAGGGGATCCTGATCGCGATGGCGTTCGGGTTGTGCGCGATCGCCGGCATCGACCTGCCGATCCAGATCATCCGGCGCCTCGGCAAGATGCGGATGTCGAAGCAGGAGGTGAAGGACGAACACAAGTCGACCGAGGGTAACGGCGAGGCGAAGGGCCAGATGCGCGCGAAGATGCGCGCGATGGCGAGCGGGGGCTTACGCAAATCGGTAGCGGAGGCGCATGTCGTGCTGACCAACCCGACGCATTTCGCGGTGGCGCTGCGCTACGATCGCGGCAAGGATCAGGTGCCGGTGGTGGTCGCCAAGGGGCGCGGCGCAACCGCGCTGGCGATCCGCGAACTCGCCGGCGAAGGCCGCGTGCCGATCCTCGAATATCCGATGCTCGCGCGTGCCGTCTATTACACGAGCAAGGAGGGCCAGGAGGTTCGCGACGACCTCTACACCGCGATCGCGACCGTCCTAGCGTTCGTGTTCGGGCTGAACGCGGCCGCCGGGGGTACGGCCGGTGGGATCCAGCCGTTCGTGACCGTGCCGAAGGATGCGCGGTTCGACGAAAACGGCATGAAACAGGCCTAAACATTCGCGCCGCGTGGCCGTTCTTGTGAAAGAGCGCGCACGTGCAGGGACTTTGCCATGGTAACATCGACCACCAGCACGACGGCCACGCCGACGCCCACACCCGCAGCGACCCCCGCCAACGCTCAGAGCGTGGTGAATGCGGCAACGCAATCGCTGCTGACGTCGCTCAATGCCGGCTCGGGCATCGATACCGGCACGCTCGTCCCCGCGCTCGTCACCGCGCAATTCGCGACCAAGACGGCTGCGCTCACGGCGAAGTCGACCGCGCTTACGTCGCAGATCTCGGGGATCAGTTCGCTCAAAAGCGCGATCACCGCCTTCTCGACCGCGCTCGACAGCTTGGTGAAGGGCGGCACGCTGCAAACGCAGCCGACCAGTTCCGACACGAGCTCGATCTCGGCCACTGCGATCAGCGGCGCAAAGGTATCGGCGCTGGCGTCTACGATATCGGTGACCCGGCTCGCTACCGCACAGGTCGCAGGGACCAAGACAGCGATGGTTCGCACCGAGCCGCTGGGATCCGGCAACCTGACACTCACGATCGGTACTACGATCTATAAAAACGCGAGCGGTGATAGCGTCCCGGCCGGGACGGCTGGTGCAGTATGGGCCGGCATCGACCCCGATCCGACCAAGCCCGCCACCGTCTTCAAGATCACCGTCGGTGACGGCGACAATATGGATACGGTCGCCGCTGCGATAAATGCAACGAAGAGCGGCGTCACTGCCTCGGTGGTGTCGGACGGCAAGGGGGGCGCGTTTCTGTCGGTCAAGGGTGCGACTGGAGATGCGCAAGCGTTCACGTTGAAGGGCGCAACCGATGTGATCGATATCGGCCCCCCGAGCGACAAAACCAGCAACACGCAGATCACGAGCAGTGCGCTGAATGCGCAGCTGACCGTCGATGGCATCCCGGTCGAGCGGTCGAGCAACACGATCAGCGATCTGGTCGACGGCGTGAAGCTCCAGCTCAGCTCGGTGTCCAAGGCGCCCGTCACGCTGTCGAGTACGGCGCCGACCGATGGCCTGACGCAGGCAGTCAACGACGTGGTCGAGACCTACAACCAGATCCTCGCAATCATCAACGAGCAGACCGATCCGGTGACCGGCGTGCTGCGTGCCGATCCCGCTGCCGCGTCCTTGCTGCGGTCGCTCAAGGGATTGACGCTCAAGCCGCTGGTGACCGGGGCGGCATCAGGCGTGCCGACCACGCTTGCCGAGATCGGTGTGGCGACCAACCGCGATGGTACGCTCCGCCTGGATGCCGCACAGCTCGCCAAGCAGATCAGCGCCAACCCGGCAGCGATCGAGGCGATGTTCGCGCCCTCTACCAGCAATGCATCGGGGTTGTCCGTGGTGCTGGCGACGTTGGCAAAGAGCGCGACGAGCACGACCACCGGTCTCGGTGCATCGACCGCGCGCTACACCGCGGCGCAGAGCGATATCGCCAAGGAGCAGGCCAAAATCACGACGCAGGCCGATCAGATGACGACGCGGCTGACCCAGCAATATGCCAGCATGAACGCGCGTGTGTCGGCGTATAAATCGACGCAGACCTTCCTCACCAACCAGATCGCAGCGTGGAACAAGAGCGACTGATGACCTACGCTTCCACTCTCGCGCGCGACCCGTTCGCCACCTATCGCCAGATCGATGCCGTCGGCCGCACCGCGACCGCGGATGGCCCGGCACTGGTACAGCTGCTCTACAAGGAACTCGTCGCGGCCCTGCGCGCGGCGGGCTGGGCCTGCGAAAACCGCAAATTCTCGATCAAGAGCGAGCGCATCACCCGGGCGACCGCGATCCTGTTCGCGCTGGAGGCCGGACTCGATTTCGAGAATGGCGGCCAGGTGTCGGAAACGCTGTCGCGGCTTTATGCCGGCGCGCGGAAGACGATCGTCAACGCCTCGATCGGCCATGACCCGAGACCGTTCCGCGACTCCGCCGACATGCTCGACGAGATCGCGCAGGCCTGGCGGACCGCGAGCGCTGCGTAGACTCTACCGCCTGAACCAGTGTCGCATCGAGAAATACGCGACGACGCCGACCGCGATCACCACGCAGGCCGCGGCAATCGCGTCGAACGCCCACGGCTCCTCGGCAAAGGGCAGGCCCTTGACGTTCATCCCGTACAGCCCGGTCAGGAACGTCAGCGGCAGGAACACCATCGCCGCGATCGAGATGATCAGCGAGCGATTGTCGATCTGTTCGGCGCGCAGGTCGGTCAGCGTCTCGTGGACCAGCGCCGAGCGCTCGCGGATCGACTCCAGCTCCTCCGCCATCCGTGCCGCGCGGTCCGCTGCCGCCGCCAGATGCAACCGGTCGTCGTCGGCCAGCCAGTCGCCGGGCAACGCCGCAAGCTTCTCCAGTGCCGCGCGCTGCGGGCTGAGGAAGCGCTTGTAGCCGATCGCCGCGACGCGCACCTTGCTGACCGTGCGGCGCAGTTCGAACACGCGGTTGGCGTCGAGCTGTTCCTCGCAATCGTCGAGTTCGTCGCCGAGCGTCGCCACGTCGGGATCGAGATCGGCGGTAATCGCGGTCGCGAACGCGGCGATCAGGTCGCCGGGATCGCGGATCTCGCTGCGCTCGACCATCTTCTCGACCTCTGCGACCGCGATCAAGGGTTTGCGCGTGACCGAGAATACCCGGCCCTTCACCGCCCATATCCGCACCGAGGCTAGCATGTCGGAGGTGTCGAGCTCCTCTTTCGATCGCCCGCGCAAATTGAGGAACGCGCCGTCGCCGACCGCTTCGCAGCGCGGACGCGTCTCGGTCGCGGTCAGCGCATCGACGACATAGTCGAGCAGCTTGGCCTCGTCGCGAAGCCAGGTCTGCGCATGTTCGGCGGTGGTCGACAGATGTACCCAGACCAGGTCTGCGGTGGAGCCGAGCGCTTCCTTCACATCGACGCGCGTTGCCTCGCCATCGACGATCCGGAACGCGAAACCGCTCACAGGGCCATCTCGACGTCGACGGACAGGCCGGTGCCGGGATCGGCGGGCATCGCCTGGCACAGCCGCGCCGCATCGGCACGGGCACGGTCGAGGATTGCCGCGGGGACGTCGGGGCGGTGATAGATCCGGTCGGCGCTGGCCAGTGCGCGCGCTTGGCGCAACGTCAGGTCCTCGGGATCGTCGGACAGCAGCACGAGCGTTATCGCCACGTCGCGCTTTGCCGCGGGCGTACCCGTCGGGGCCAGCCACGCGTCGACGTCGTGCGTCGGCGACAGCGGATCGAGCATTCCCCCCGCCCCCATCGCGGTCGCCAGCGCGCGACGACGTTCGCTCATGTCGGGCCAGCGCTTCCGCAATGCCCCGCGTGCCGCTTGCAGGGCGAGCGCGAGCTTGCCGAGATCGGCGGGGACGAGGGCCTCCAGCCGCTGGCGCACCGCTGCGGCCAAGCCGGCCGACACGCCGCTCGTGCCGATCGCGATCAGCACCGGTGCGCGGTCGACGATCGCCGGCAGCGTGAAATCGCACAGCGCCGAGCGATCGACCGCGTTGACCAGGATTCCCCGCGCCTTCAACCGCGCGACCGCCGCCAGCGCCTCGTCGTCGTCGTCGATCGCGACGATCGCAAGCGACGCCGCGGCATCCTCGCCGACCACGTTTGCGCCCGCACGATCGAGCAGCCGCCGCTTTGCATCTGCCGCCTCGCCTTCGCCCAGCAAGATCACCGGGCGCCCCGCCAGCCTTACAAACAGCGGCAGGCTTTGTAGCGGGGCTGGAAGGCTCACCGCTTGAGCCATTCAGGCACGCGCTCGGCGGCCAGGATCGTCTCGGGATGGATGCGATCGGCGACCACTGCGAACCGGTCGCCGTCGACCAGCACTTCGGGCACCAGCGCGCGGCTGTTGTAGGTCGACGCCATCGTCGCGCCGTACGCGCCCGCAGTGCGGAAGATGCCGAGATCGCCCGACTTCACCGCGTCGATATCGCGCCCCATCGCGAAGGTGTCGCCGGTCTCGCACACCGGCCCGGCGATGTTGGCGGTCATCCGCTCGCCGGTCGGCTCGACAGCGACAAAATCGTGATACGCGTCGTACATCGCGACGCGTGCCAGGTCGTTCATCGCCGCATCGACGATGACGTACGGATTCACGACGCCGGGCTTCACCCAGATCACCTCGGTCAGCAGCACGCCGGCGTTGCCCGCGATCACGCGCCCGGGCTCGAACATCAGTTCGACATCCCAGTCCGCGGTCGCGCGGGCGACCATTGCGCCGTAGTCCGCCGGGCTCGGCAGCACGTCGTCGGGCTTGTACGGCACGCCGAGCCCACCGCCGAGATCGACACGGCTGATCGTGTGACCCGCCGCACGCAGCTCCGCGACCAGTTCGCCGATCCGCGCATAGGCGGCCTCCAGCGGCGCGAGGTCGGCGAGCTGGCTGCCGATGTGGATCGCGACGCCGCGCAGATCGAGGCCGTCATGCTTCGACAGGCGGTCGAACATCGCCACCGCTTGGTCGATCGCGACACCGAACTTGTTCTCCTTGCGCCCGGTCGAGATTTTCGCATGCGTGCCGGCATCGACGTCGGGGTTCACGCGCAGCACCGCCGGCGCGCGTTCGCCGCGCGCATGGGCCAGCGCAGCGAGGACTTCGCCCTCCTCCTCCAGCTCGAGATTGAACTGACCGATCCCGGCATCGAGCGCCTGCGCCAATTCGCGCCGCGTCTTGCCGACGCCCGAGAAGACGATGTCCGACGCCGGTATCCCCGCAGCCAGAGCGCGCTGCATCTCGCCCGCCGAAACGACGTCGGCGCCGTATCCCTCGTCGGCCAGCACGCGCAGTACCGCGACGTTGGGGTTGGCCTTGATCGCATAGGCCAGGTGAACGCGGCCCGCATCCTTCAGCGCGTCGCGAAATACCTGCGCGTGCCGACGGAACGTAGCGGTCGAATAGACATAGACGGGCGTGCCGACGGCCTCGGCGATCGCCGGCAGGGCAACGTCCTCGGCGTGCATCACACCGTCACGATAATCGAAATGGTTCATGGATCAGGTCTTCAATTTGGCGGCGGCAGGTCGAATTCGTCGCTGCGCCGCTCGTCGGATTTGGTCAGCAGCTCGTCGCTGCGCTGCGGGCGTTGCTGCGTAGTGGGCTCGAGCAGTTGCGCGGCGGTCGGCTGCGTCTTCGCACCATAGGGCGCGACCGGAAGCGTCTTGCCCTCGGCCGGCACGAGACCGTCCGCCGCACCGCAGCCCGACAGCGCCAGCACCAATCCCGCCAATCCCAGAAGCCGTTTCATGCTATCTCCCCCCGCGCTGCGCGGATCGCGGCGCGCACATTGTCGGGCGCGGTACCGCCGAAGCTGGTCCGGCTGGCGACCGACGCGTCGACCGAGAGTACGCCGTACACGCGTTCGTCGATCCGCGCATCGATTGCCTTCAGGTCCTCGATCGGCAGCGCATCGAGCGCAACCTTGCGCTCCTCGGCCAGCTTGACCGCGCGGCCCGTCACATGATGCGCCTCGCGGAACGGGAGCCCCGCCTCTCGCACCAGCCAGTCCGCGAGATCGGTCGCGGTCGCAAAGCCGCTCTCGGCCAGCCCGCGCATCCGATCGGTCCGGAACGTCGCGCTCTCGACCATCCCGGTCATCGCCGCGATCGACAGCGCGAGCAGGTCGTGCGCCTCGAACACCGGCGGCTTGTCGTCCTGCATGTCCTTCGAATAGGCGAGCGGCAGGCCCTTCATCGTCACCATCAGCGCAGTCATGCAGCCAAGAATCCGCCCGGCATGCCCGCGCACCAGCTCGGCCGCATCGGGATTGCGCTTCTGCGGCATGATCGAGCTGCCCGTCGACCATTGGTCGCTCAGTGCGACGAATCCGAACGGTTGCGACGCCCAGAGCACGAACTCCTCGGCGAGCCGCGAGAGGTGGAGCGACGTCTGCGTCGCGGCGGTGAGATACTCGATCGCGAAGTCGCGGTCGCTGACGCCATCGAGCGAGTTCGTCATCGGCCCGTCGAAGCCGAGCGCCTCGGCGGTCATCGCGCGGTCGATCGGGAAACCTGTGCCAGCCAGCGCAGCCGAGCCGAGAGGCGATCGGTTCATCCTTGCGCGCGCATCGGCGAACCGCCCGACGTCGCGCGAGATCATCGCGTGATACGCCATCAGGTGATGGCCTAGCGTCACCGGCTGTGCGGATTGCAAATGCGTGAAGCCCGGCATCACGCTAGCCGCATGCTCTTCCGCCCGCGCGAGAAGCGCAGCCTGGAAGCCAGCAAGCGCCGCAAGCGCCTGGTCGATCGCATCGCGCACCCATAGGCGAAAATCGGTCGCGACCTGGTCGTTGCGCGAGCGCGCGGTATGCAGTCGCCCCGCAACCGGGCCGATCGCATCGGCAAGCCGCGCTTCGGTCTGCATATGGATATCCTCGAGGACCAGATCCTCCTCGACGCCGTGCTCGGCATAATACGCCGCCACCGTGTCGAGGCCTGCCGAGATCGTCGCGGCATCCTCGGCCGAGACGATGCCCTGCTTGCCGAGCATCGCGACATGCGCCTTCGATCCGGCAATATCCTGCTGCCAGAGGCGCTTGTCGAAGGGAATGGAGGCGTTTATCTCGCGCATGACCGCTGCCGGCCCTTCGGCGAACCGCCCACCCCACATCGAATTGGAACCGTCCATGGTCTTGCGTCCTGTGTTCACTTCGCGCCCAATCGTCTGTCTGGTGGGAATGGGCCTGCTGGTCGCCGGCTGCGATAGGAAATCGTCCGCGCCGGAGCAAGCAAACGTCGTCGCCGCAAACACGGTCTCCGCCGACGAAGTCGCGTCTGGCCCCGCCCCCGACGAGGCGACCGGTGCGACGGCCCCCGTCGAAAAGCTCGACCGCAGCCACAAGGGCGAGACCGGCCCGACGGTCGCCTTCACCGCGCCTGATGGCAAGTCGGTCACCCTCGCCTCGTTCAAGGGCAAGCCGCTGTTGCTCAACCTGTGGGCGACCTGGTGTGCGCCGTGCGTCGCCGAAATGCCGACGCTCGACGCTGCGGCGAAGTCGATGGTCGGCAAGGTGCAGGTGATCGCGGTCAGTCAGGACATGCAGGGCGCGGAGAAGGTGACGCCGTTCTTCGCCGAGAAGAAGTTCTCGACGCTGAAGCCGTATCTCGATCCGAAGCTCGGCCTCAGCCTCGCCTATCAGGCGAACCTGCCGACGACGATCCTGTACGATTCGGCCGGCAAGGAAGTCTGGCGGATGACGGGCGGCTATGAATGGAACACGCCCGCTGCCGCAAAGTTGATCGCCGAGGCCTCGTAATCCTCGAAGCGATGTGCCGGCCCGCCTTGGTGACGAGCCAAAGGTTGATGGCGGACCGGCACCGTAGCTTAGGGCCGATCGACGCCCGGCGCATCCGCTCACACGGTCGTTTCTAACGCCCGATCCGATTCGCGAGCCACGTCGCCGCGGCTTCGGGCGTCTGCTTGTCCGTATCCCGGTCGACGCGGTAGTTCGCATCGCGCATCGCCTCGACCGGGATTCGACCAATCAACGGCCTCAGCGCGGCGATGAACTTCGCGTCCCCTGCCCGCTTCGGCGCCACCATCAGGATCGCATCGTAGCCGGGTATCGCGCGCCGCGGGTCGGTCAGCACGGTGAGGCCGTCGGCGGCGATCCGGCCATCGGACGAGAAGGCCGAGATCACGTCGACATTACCGCTCTCCAGCGCGCGGTACATGAAGGTCGGGCTGTACGGCGTGGTCTTGGCAAACCGCAGCGGATAGGCGCGCTTTACCGCGGCCCATTCGGGGCGTTCGAGGAATTCGAGATCGCTGCCGAGCGTCATGCCGGGCGCGGCCTTCACCAGATCGTCGAGGCTGGCGATACCCTTGGCCTTGGCCTCAGCCCCCTTCATCGCGAAGGCGTAGGCGTTCTCGAACCCGAGCGATCCGATCAGCTCGACATTGTGCTCGCGCTTCGCCCAGTCGACGATCGCCGCGACCATCGCACCGTGCTCGGGCACGTCGCGCCGCTTCATCTCGTTCGCCCAGATCGTCCCGGCGTAATCGACATACACGTCGATATCTCCGCTGGAGAGCGCGCCGAAGACCACAGCCGAGCCGAGGCCGTCGCGATATTCGACGGTGTAGCCGGCATGTTCGAGCCGGTCGCCGATCAGCCGCGCGAGGATATATTGCTCGGAGAAGTTCTTCGCGCCGACCACGACGGTGCGGTCTGCGCCACCCTTGGGCCAGAGCGGGGCGGTCGCTGCCGCGGTGCCCACGACCAGCACCACCGCGCTCGCGATCCACAGCCAGCGGCGGCGCGCGCGGATGCCGTATTCGATACCACCGATCAGCGCGTCGACCGCCAGCGCGAGCGCGGCCGCCGACACGCAACCGGCGAGCACCAGTGCCCAGTTCTGCGTCTGCAGACCGGCGAAGATCATGTCGCCGAGGCTCGGCTGGCCGACCGTCGTGGATAGCGTCGCGGCGCCGATCGTCCAGACCGCCGCGGTGCGGATGCCGGCGATCAGCACGGGTGCGACCAGAGGCGCTTCGACCAGCCGCAGTTTCTGCGCCGGCGTCATGCCGACCGCATCCGCCGCCTGGATCACCGCAGGATCGATACCGTGCAGCCCGGTGATCGCATTCCGCAGGATCGGCAGCAGCGCGTATAGCGTCAACGCGATCAGCGACGGGAGGAAGCCAAGCGCGGGTATGCCGCCGCCGACCAACGCGGAGAGGCTGAGCAGCAGCGGATAGAACAGCGCGAGGAGTGCGAGGCTGGGGATCGTCTGTACGAGGCTGGCGAACCCGAGCGAGACGCGCGCCACGGCCGCGTTGCGCGCGGACCAGATGCCGAGCGGCAGGCTGATCGCGATGCCGAGCAGCAGCGCCGCCGCTGAAAGCAGGACGTGGTTGGCGAGCAGCGGCGGCACGCGGCCGAGCGCGTCGAGGAACGCGCTCATGCGACTAGTGTCTGCAAGCGTTCGGCCTGCGCGCGCGGCACTTGGACCAGCGCCTGCGCGTCGTCGCCACCCTTGCCCGCCACCAGTTGTGCCGGCGTGGCATCGGCGACGATCCGCCCCGACTTCATTACCAGCACGCGGTCGGCGAGCAGCAGCGCCTCAGCCATGTCGTGCGTGACGAGGATCGTGGTCAGCCCGAGCCGGTCGTGGAGTTCGCGGATCCGCGTGCCGAGCGCATCGCGCGTCACCGGGTCGAGCGCGCCGAACGCCTCGTCGAGCAGCAGCAGTTTCGCGCCGGGTGCGAGTGCACGCGCGATGCCGACGCGCTGGCGCTGGCCGCCCGAGAGCGCGTCGGGCATGCGGCTCGCGATGTCGCGGGGCAGGTCAACGAGGTCGAGCAATTCGCCGACCTTCGCCTCGTCCATGCGGCCGGCGATGCGCAGGCCGATCGCGATGTTCTCGGCAATCGTCATGTGCGGGAACAGGCCGATGTTCTGGAAGACGTAGCCGATCCGACGGCGGAGTTCGGGCGCGGGTTCGGCAGCGACGTCGGCACCTTCGATCGTCACGCGGCCTTCGCTCGGCTCGACCAGCCGGTTGATCGTTTTCAATAACGTCGACTTGCCCGATCCCGAGGTCCCGACCAGCGCGACGAAAGCGCCGCGCGCAATCTCCAGCGAGACCGCGTCGACGGCGATCGTCGACCCGTATGTCTTGGTGACGCGTTCGAAAGCGAGCGCTGGCAAATTGTCTGGCATCTGCGCGCAGGATGCGGGAAACATACCGGAAAATCAAATAGTCAGAATATAATGGAGAGCGGTGTCATGAGCGAGCAGAGCATTTTCATCACCGGCGGCGGATCGGGGATCGGCCGCGCGACGGCGCAACTGTTTGCAAGCAAGGGCTGGCGCGTGGGCCTTGCCGACGTCAACGTCGCGGGGCTTGCCGAAACCTCCGCGCTTCTCCCCGCTGGCATGGCAAGCACATACCAGATGGACGTGCGCGACCGCGAGGCATGGGTGACCTGCCTCGACGCGTTCGTCGCCACCACCGGCGGCCGACTCGACGTGCTGTTCAACAATGCCGGGATCGGCTCGGGCGGGCCGCTCGCGGAGACCGACTTCGCCGAGATCGACCGGGTGGTCGCGATCAATCTGGTCGGTGCGCTGAACGGCGCGCGGATCGGCTATGCGTATCTGAAGCACACGCCGGGATCGTGCCTGCTCAACACCGCATCGGCGTCGGCGATCTACGGTTCGTCGGGCCTCGCGCCCTATTCGGCGACCAAGTTCGGCATCCGCGCGATCACCGAGGCGCTCGACGGCGAATGGGCAGCGGACGGCGTCAAGGTACGCTCCATCGTTCCGAGCTTCATCGACACGCCGCTGCTCGATTCCGCCGCGGGGAACACCAACCACTCGATCCGCGAGACGGTGACGGGTGCGGGGCTGGAGCTGACCGGGGTGGACAAGGTCGCGGAGGCGGCCTGGGCCGCGGTGCACGGCGACAAGATCCACACGTACGTGGGCAAGACCGCGCACCGCATGGCCTTCGCCGCCCGGTGGATGCCGGGTGCGCTTCGCAAGCGGATGCGGCGGGATATGCGGAAGGGCTGACCACTTGATCCTCCCCCGCAAGGGGGAGGTGGATCGCGCAGCGAGACGGAGGGGGAGGCATGCGGAAACTGCTGTTCCGTGTCCTCCCCCTCCGTCACCTTCGGTGCCACCTCCCCCTGGCGGGGGAGGATCGAGAGAGAAAACTCAGGCGTCGCCGACGATCGCGTCGATCGCTTCGGCCATCTCGATATCCCGTGACGACAGCCCCCCCGCGTCGTGCGTCGTCAGCAAGATCTCCACCCGGTTCCACACGTTCTTCCACTCCGGATGGTGGTTCGCACGCTCGGCGATCAGCGCGACCTGCGTCATGAAGCCGAACGCCTCGACGAAATCGGCGAACACGATCGTCCGCGTGATCGCATCGCGTGCGTCGTCGAAATCCCACTCGTCCAGCCCATCGAGCGCCTCGGCCCGCTCGGTCTCGTTCAGCGCTTCGATCATCGGGCTCTCCCTTGCCGCCACAGTTCGCCACCGACTATGGCTGACGACATGAGCGGGCAAGCAGCAATACACGATGGGCGCCGCGGGGAAGCCCCCGATGCCGACATGATCGAGGCGATCTGCCGCGCGACGATCGCCAGGCTCCCCGCGCAGTTCGCCCAGCATCTCGGCGACATCGTCTTCGCGGTCGAAGAGTTTGCGGACGACGAAACGCTCGCCACGCTCGGCCTCGAGCATCCGCTGGACCTGTCCGGCCTGTACCATGGCCGCCCGCTCGGCGAGAAATCGTCGATGGACGTCGCACCGATGCCCGACCGCATCGTTCTGTACCGCCGCGCGATCCTGGAGGAATGGATCGAGAGCGGAGTCCGCCTCGACGATCTCGTCGCGCACGTCACCATCCACGAGATCGGCCATCATTTCGGCCTCAGCGACGACGACATGCACGCGCTCGAAGATAGCGTGGAAGACACGGGCACGTGAGCCTCGCGTTTCGCGACGTCGCGTGCGTGCGGGGCGGGCGAATGCTGTTCTCGGGCGTGTCGTTCGATCTCGGTCCCGGCGACGCAGCGGTCGTCACCGGCCCCAACGGTATCGGCAAGTCGAGCCTGATCCGCATTGCCGCCGGGCTGCTTGCGCCGTTCGAGGGCGCCGTGACCTGCGACGCGGACACGGCGCTACTCACCGAAGCCAGCGCGCTCGACACCGACCGCACGCTACTCGCCGCACTCCGCTTCTGGGCCAGCCTCGATCGCGCCCCCGATCCCGAAGCGCGCGTCGCCCATGCGGTGCAGGCGCTCGATCTCGAGGCGCTGGCTGATATCCCCGTCCGCCTGCTCTCGACCGGGCAACGCCGCCGCGCGGCGATCGCCCGGATCGCCGCCAGTCATGCCCCGGTGTGGCTGCTCGACGAACCCGCCAATGGTCTCGACACCGCCTCGGTCACGCGACTGGAGGCGTTGCTCGACCGACACCGGGACGGCGGCGGTATCGCGCTCGTCGCCACGCACCTGCCAATGTCGATGCCGGGCGTGCAGGAGATCGGCCTGTGATCGCCCTCATCCGCCGCGATCTGCGCCGCAGCGTATCGAGTGGTGGCGCCACGCTGGTCGTCGCGTTCTTCCTGCTGGTCGCCACGTTGTTCCCGTTCGCGATCGGACCCGATGCAGCGCTGCTCGCACGGATCGGGGGTGGCGTGATCTGGACCGCGGCGCTGCTGGCGGCCCTGCTCCCGGTCGAACGGCTGATCGGCCCCGATCTGGAGGCCGGCGTCTTCGATCAGTTCGCGGTGCGCGGCCTGTCGATGACCTCGGTCGCGGTGGCCAAGACGATCGCGCACTGGCTTGGCTTCGGCCCGCCGCTGATGCTCGCCGCGGTGATCGCTGCCGGCCTGCTCAACCTGTCGGCGGACACCTTGCTGCGAGTCGAGGTCGGTCTGCTCATCGGCACGCCCGGCCTGGCGGCGCTCGCGGTCGTCACCAGCGCGTTGGTTGCGGGCGTTCGCGGCGGCGGTGCGGTGACGGGGCTGGTGATGCTTCCCCTCGCCGTTCCCGTGCTGATCTTCGGTGCAGGCTCGCTGGATCCCGCGAGCGGTGCCGGCGCGGTCAAGCTCCTCGCCGCGGTCAGTCTCGTGCTGGTTGCCGGCGCACCGTTCATCGCCGCTGCAGCGGTCCGCGCGGCCCTCGATTAGGTAGCAACCGCCGGGCGGATCGTGGAGCGATGCCCCGCCGATCACTCACCCGACAAACCGCAGTCCGCTCAGCGCGCGATATCGCGCTTGGCGAGCTGCTTGTTCAGACCCAGCGCGATCAGCGTGAACACCGCACCCGAGAACAGGTAGGCGCCGCTTGCTGCCAGCCCCAGCTTGCTCGTCAGCAACAGCGCCGCCAGCGGAGCAAAGCCCGCACCGAACAGCCAGGCGAGATCGGTCGTCAGCGCCGAACCCGTATAGCGGTGCTGGGGCGACAGGCTCGACGCGATCGCGCCCGACGACTGGCCGAACGACAGTCCGAACAACAGGAAGCCGATGCCCATGAACAGGCGCTCGCCGACATCGCCGCCATCGAGGAGCGACGGTGCGGCGATCGCGAACAGGGCGATAAGCACTGCGATCGTGCCGAGCATCGTGCGACGTCCGAACCGGTCTGCGAGCAGCCCCGACACCAGCATCGCGCCGATCCCGATGATCGCACCGATCACCTCGACCACGAGGAAGCGACCCGCCGATTCACGCGTGAACAGCACGACCCACGACAGCGGGAACACCGTGACCATGTGGAACAGCGCGAAGCTCGCGAGCGGCACGAACGAGCCGAGCCAGATCGCCTTCCACTGCGACTGCACGGTCTCGACGACCGGCGCCGGCTCCAGTTCGCGCTTCGAATACATTTCTTCGAACTCGGGCGTCACCACCAGGCGAAGGCGCGCGAACAGCGCGACGACGTTGATCGCGAACGCCACGAAGAACGGATAGCGCCAGCCCCAGGCGAAGAAGTCCTCGGTCGGCAGCGCGGCCACGAAGAACGCGAACAGGCCGCTGGCGACCAGCAGACCGATCGGCGCACCCAGCTGCGGCAGCATCGCGTACCAGCCGCGGTGTTTTTCCGGAGAATTGAGCGACAGCAGCGAGGCAAGACCGTCCCATGCACCGCCAAGCGCGACGCCCTGGCCAATGCGGAGAAGCGCAAGGATCGCGACCGACCAGTTGCCGACCTGGTCATAGCCCGGAATGAACCCCATCGCGACCGTCGACGTGCCGAGCAGGAACAGCGAGATCGTCAGCTTGACGCTGCGGCCGTACGCACGATCGACCGCGATGAAGATGATTGAACCGATCGGGCGGGCGATGAACGCCAGCGCGAACACCGCGAACGAATAGAGCGTGCCCTGCAACCGGTCGACATACGGGAAGACCAGCGTCGGGAACACGAGCACCGAGGCTATCGCGTACACGAAGAAGTCGAAGAATTCCGAGGTGCGGCCGATCACCACGCCGATCGCGATCACGCCCGGCGTGACGTGCTCGCCGTCGCTGTGGATACTGCGAGCATCGGCTTCGAAGCTCGTCTCGGGGACTGTGTTTGCACTCATTCTTCAACTCGCTCTTCAGGGCGCGAACCCGATGATACGCTGTTCCGGCGGATGCGGGCAGATATATTCCGCGCCGATCTTCCACGCCCAATGCAGGCGGGGGTGATCTATGCTACTTCCGGTGACGATAAAGCCATGCCGATGTTGCAGTGCAGCGCCCATTGGACAAATTGTCCACTGTAGCGCGGCGAAAGCGAGGCGTAGGGGATCCGCATGATCGTTGAGAAAACCGTTTCCCGCGCGAAAAAATGGCTGGTCGTGCTGCCGCTTGCGCTGCTCACCAGCGGCTGCGACTGGGTCGTGATGTCGCCTTCGGGCGATATCGCAGTGCAGCAGCGCGACCTGGTGCTGATCTCGACCGGGCTGATGCTGCTGATCATCGTTCCGGTGATCTGCCTGACGCTGTTCTTCGCGTTCCGGTATCGCCAGTCGAACAAGGCGGCCAAGTACGAGCCCAACTGGGATCACTCGGTCGGCCTCGAGCTGTTGATCTGGGGCATCCCGCTGCTGATCATCATCGCGCTCGGCGCGCTGACCTGGACCAGCACGCATCTGCTCGATCCGTATCGCCCGCTCGGCCGAATCAAGCCCGACACGCCGACGCTCGCGAACAACGTGCCGGTCGGCAACCTGGTCGACAAGCAGCAGGCCGGCAACGGCGCCAATGGCGCCGGCAAGCCGCTCGAGGTCCAGGTCGTCGCGCTCGATTGGAAGTGGCTCTTCATATATCCGGAATACGGCATCGCCACGGTCAACGAACTGGCTGCGCCGGTCGATCGTCCGATCCGCTTCTCGATGACCTCGTCGTCGGTAATGAACGCATTCTACATCCCGGCGCTCGCCGGCATGATCTACACGATGCCCGGCATGCAGACGACGCTGAACGCGGTGATCAACAAGCCCGGCAACTACGAGGGCTTCTCGTCCAACTATAGCGGCGCGGGCTTCTCGGGGATGCGCTTTCGCTTCCACGGCGTCAGCGACGCGGGCTTTGATGCCTGGGTCAACCAGGTCAAGCAGCGGGGGGGCGGCCTCAATCGCGCGAGCTATCTCCAGCTGGAGAAGCCGAGCGAGAAGGTCCCGGTCCGCTATTACAATGCGGTCGAGGCGAACATGTTCAAGCTGGTCGTCGAACAGTGCGTCCAGCCCGGCAAGGTCTGCATGTCGCAGATGATGCACGGCGGCAAAGGCGGGGGGGACTCGCACGCTGGCATGGCGATGCCTGGGGTCAATGGCGGCAAGGGCCCGCAGGACTCAGGGCATCCCGAAGGTGCGTTGATGAAGGACGCGAACGAAAAGGGTAGCGGCAACCACTGGACCGCGCCGGCCGACATCAAGATGGACGGCGCCAACAGCGCCCCCGGCTCGCAGTCCAACCGCAACCACACGATGCTGACCCCCTCCACCATGCCGGGCACGCGCCCCGTCGCGAACGGCTAGAGAAACCATCATGAACGACACCCTGTTGAAGACTATCTTCGGCCGCCTGACCCTGGAGTCGCTGCCGCTGCACGAACCGATCGTCGTCGCCACCTTCGCGATGGTGGCGATCGGTGGGCTCGGGCTCGTCGCCGCGCTGACCTATTTCAAGGTCTGGGGCTATCTCTGGAACGAGTGGTTCACGAGCGTGGATCACAAGAAGATCGGGATCATGTACATGATCCTGGCGATCGTCATGCTGCTGCGCGGGTTCTCTGACGCCATCATGATGCGCGCGCAGCAGGCGATGGCGTTCAACGGGTCCGAAGGATACCTGACCGCGCATCACTACGACCAGGTCTTCACGGCACACGGCGTGATCATGATCTTCTTCGTGGCGATGCCGATGGTCACGGGCCTGATGAACTATGTCGTCCCGCTCCAGATCGGTGCGCGCGACGTGTCGTTCCCGTTCCTCAACAATTTCAGCTTCTGGATGACCACGGCCGGTGCCGTGATCGTCATGATGTCGCTGTTCATCGGTGAGTTCGCGCGGACCGGCTGGCTCGCGATGCCGCCCCTCTCGGGACTGGCCTATTCGCCCGACGTCGGTGTCGATTACTATATCTGGGCACTGCAGATCGCGGGCATCGGGACGTTGTTGTCCGGCGTCAATCTGGTCGCGACCATCGTCAAGATGCGCGCACCCGGCATGACCATGATGAAGATGCCGATCTTCACCTGGACGTCGCTTTGCACCAACATCCTGATCGTCGCCGCCTTCCCAGTGCTGACCGCGGTTCTCGCGATGCTGTCGCTCGATCGCTACATCGGCACGGCGTTCTTCACGAACGACTCGGGCGGTAACCCGATGATGTACGTCAACCTGATCTGGATCTGGGGTCACCCCGAGGTCTACATCCTGGTCCTGCCGGCATTCGGCATCTTCTCGGAAGTCACCTCGACCTTCTCGGGTAAGCGCCTCTTCGGCTACAGCTCGATGGTCTATGCGACGCTCGTCATCACGATCCTCGCCTATCTCGTCTGGCTGCACCACTTCTTCACGATGGGCTCGGGCGCGAGCGTGAACTCGTTCTTCGGCATCACCACGATGATCATCTCGATCCCGACCGGGGCCAAGATCTTCAACTGGCTGTTCACGATGTACAAGGGCCGGATCCGGTTCGAACTGCCGATGATGTGGACGATCGCCTTCATGGTGACCTTCACGATCGGCGGCATGACCGGCGTGCTGCTCGCCGTGCCACCCGCCGACTTCGTCCTGCACAACTCGCTGTTCCTGGTCGCGCATTTCCATAACGTGATCATTGGCGGCACGCTGTTCGGCATGTTCGCCGGCATCAACTACTGGTTCCCGAAGGCGTTCGGCTTCAAGCTGGACAAAAAGTGGGGCACGGTATCGTTCTGGTGCTGGGTGGTCGGCTTCTACTTCGCGTTCATGCCGCTCTACGTGCTCGGCCTGATGGGCGTGACCCGCCGGATGCGCTATTTCGACGATCCGAACCTGCAGATCTGGTTCGTCATCGCCGCCTTCGGTGCAGCCTTGATCGCCGCCGGCATCGGTGCCTTCCTGCTCCAGATCTTCGTCAGCATCCGCAACCGCGAGGCGCTGGCCGATCACAGCGGCGACCCGTGGAACGGTCGCACGCTGGAGTGGGCCACCTCGTCGCCGCCGCCGGAGTACAACTTCGCGTTCACGCCGATCGTCCACGACCTGGACGCCTGGTACGACATGAAGGATCGCAAGCACGAGCGGCCTGTGACCGGCTTCAAGTCGATCCACATGCCGAGCGGCACCGGCACGGGCGTCGTGCTCGCCGGCCTCAGCGTGGCGTTCGGGTTCGCGATGATCTGGTACATCTGGTGGCTCGCCGGGCTCACGCTGGTCGGCATCTTCGCGACGACGATCTTCCACACTTTCAACTACAAGCGCGACTTCCACATCCCGGTCGAGGACGTGATCGCCACCGAGAACGCGCGCACCCGCCAGCTCGCGACCCAGGGAGCCTGACGCGATGTCCGCAATACCCATGAAGGATGGTCTGAACGAGACCGAGAAGGTCTCGTTCTACGACATCGACGAGCACGAACATCCCGACGGCGGCAGCACGATGCTGGGCTTCTGGATGTACCTGATGAGCGATTGCCTCATCTTCGCGGTGCTGTTCGCGGCCTATGCCGTGCTCGGCAACAGCTATGCCGGCGGGCCCAGCCCGAAGGAGATCTTCGAGCTGCCGCTGGTAGCGGTGAATACCGCGATGCTGCTGTTCTCGTCGATCACCTACGGCTTCGCGATGCTGTCGATGGAGGAAGGTCGCCAGCGCATCATGCAGATGTGGCTGGTCTTCACCGGCCTGTTCGGCCTCGCGTTTCTGTCGATCGAAATGTACGAGTTCGCCAACCTCATCCATGAGGGCGCGGGGCCGACCCGCAGCGCGTTCCTGTCGTCGTTCTTCACGCTGGTTGGCACCCACGGTCTTCACGTCACGATGGGCTTGATCTGGCTCGTCACGCTGATGGTGCAGGTTCAGAAGCACGGCCTGATCGCTGCCAACAAGCGCCGCCTGATGTGCCTCAGCATGTTCTGGCATTTCCTCGACGTCATCTGGATCGGCGTCTTCACCTTCGTCTATCTGATGGGCACCCTGCGATGAGCGACCCCCAAGCACCGGCGAACAATCCGCACGCCGATCACGATCATGACAACGGTGCCGCACACGGCACGCGTGGCAGCTACCTCAAGGGGTTCTTCCTCTCGGTCATCCTGACCGCGATCCCGTTCTGGGCAGTGATGACCGGCGCGTTCAAGGATCCGTCGACTGCCGCGCTCGTCGTGATGGTCTTCGCTGTCGCGCAGATCGTCGTCCACATGATCTACTTCCTGCACATGAGCGGCAAGTCGGAGGGCGGCTGGACGATGATGGCGCTGATCTTCACGATAATTCTCGTCGTCATCACGCTCAGCGGATCGATCTGGGTGATGTACCACATGAACACGAACATGATGCCGATGCAGGCCGCGGCGGACATGTGATGAAGACGCGACCGGGCCCTGCCGTCTACGTCGCAGGCCTGGTCGCGCTGCTGCTGTTCGCCGGGTTCATGGCGCTCGGCATCTGGCAGGTCGAGCGCCGCGCCTGGAAGCTAAACCTGATCGAACAGGTCGCGGCGCGCTCTCACGCCGCGCCGGTCGCCCCGCCCGGACCCGGCTCCTGGGGCAGGATTACCGCCACCACCGACGCCTATCGCCGTATCCGGCTCGACGGCACCCTCGATAATTCGCGCGAGACCCTGGTCCGTGCAGCAACCGCACTCGGCAGCGGCTATTGGGTCATGACCCCCTTGCGGACCGCCCAAGGCTTCACCGTCCTCGTCAACCGCGGCTACGTCTCGCCCGAACAGCGCGTCGCGCATACCAAGCCCGACGGCCCGGTCACGATCACCGGCTATCTCCGCATCACCGAGCCCGGTGGCGGCTTCCTGCGCCACAACGACCCCGCCACCGGCAACTGGTATTCGCGCGACGTCGCCGCGATCGCCAGGGCGCGCGGCCTGTCGAACGCCGCCCCCTATTTCGTTGACACGGACAAGTCCGGCACCGCCGCCCCCGTCGGCGGCCTGACGATCATCGCCTTCCCCAACAACCACCTCGTCTACATGCTGACCTGGTTCGCGCTCGCCGCGATGACGATCGGCGCGTTCGTCGTCTTCGTCCGCCAGGATACGCGCAAGCGGCAAGAGGCGGCATGACCTCGGAGGCGGCACGCCAAGGCTGGCAACGCTGGCTCGCGCTCGCCACCGCGCGCACCGATGCGACCGGCAACGCCAACATGCGCCAGCTGGTGACGCTGCGCTGGATCGCGGTCGCTGGCCAGTTCGTCACCATCTTGTTCGCGCGCTTCGGCCTCGGCTTCGACCTCCCGCTCGTGCCCATGATGGCCGCGCTCGCCGCCGCGGTGGGCCTCAACCTCGCGAGCATGCCGCTCTACGGTTGGCGCAAGGGCGCGAACATCCAGCTCCTGCTCGCGCTGCTGTTCGATGTCGGCCTGCTCACCACGCAGCTCTATCTCGCGGGCGGCGCGACCAACCCGTTCATCTCGCTCTACCTACTCCACGTCGTGCTCGGCGCCGTGCTGCTCGATCGCTGGTCGAGCTGGGCGATCGTCGCGGTCACCGCCGCCTGTTTCGGCGTGCTCACGCTCTATTATCGCCCGCTGATCCTGCCCCCCGATTACAGCGGCGAGTATTTCCTGCTCTACACGATCGGCTCGCTGCTCTGCTTCATGCTGATCGCGACGCTGCTGATGCTGTTCATGACCCGCATCACCGGAAACCTACGCGCCCGCGACACGCGCCTCGCCGACCTTCGCCAGCAGGCTGCGGAGGAGGATCACATCGTCCGCATGGGCCTCCTGGCGTCCGGCGCCGCGCACGAACTCGGCACGCCGCTCGCATCGATAGCCGTGATCCTAGCCGACTGGCGCCGCATGCCGACGCTCGCGCAGGACGCCGACCTCCAGGCCGAGATCGTCGAGATGCAGTCCGAGGTCCAGCGCTGCAAGGCGATCGTCACCGGCATATTGCTGTCCGCCGGCGAAGCGCGCGGCGAAGCGCCCGAGATCATGCCGCTCCACCAACTCCTCGACGGAATCGTCGACGAATGGCGCGCGGTGCACCCGTCGGTCGATTTCGACTATACCACGCGAGTCGGCGACGATCCGCAGGTCGTCTCTGACCCCGCATTGAAACAGGTGATCGCCAACGTGCTCGACAACGCCGCCGAAGCCTCGCCGCACTGGGTCGCATTCCGCGGCGAACGCACCGACGGCGACCTCGCGCTGATCGTCCGCGACCGCGGCCCCGGCTTCAGCGACGAACGCCTCGCCAGCTTCGGCAAACCCTACCAGTCGAGCAAGCGCGAACCCGGCCACGGCCTCGGCCTGTTCCTCGCGGTCAACGTCATGCGCAAGCTCGGCGGCGGCGTGTCGGTGGTGAACTGCGAAGGCGGTGGCGCCGAAGTCACGATCCGCATGCCGCTCTCCGCGATCGCCCTGTCATGACGGACACCAAACTTCTGGCGATCGTCGAGGACGACGAGACCTTCGCCCGCACGCTCCGCCGCTCGTTCGAACGTCGCGGCTACGAAGTGATGCAAGCCGCCAGCCACGAGGAACTCGTCGAGCAACTGGCCGAGCGCACCCCGCGCTACGCGGTCGTCGACCTCAAGCTGGGCGGCGCGTCCGGCTTGGTCTGCGTCCAGACGCTCCACGCACACGACCCCGAGATCCTCGTCGTCGTCCTCACCGGCTTCGCCAGCATCGCCACCGCGGTCGAGGCGATCAAGCTCGGCGCGTCGCACTACCTCGTCAAACCCTCGAACACCGACGACATCGAAGCCGCGTTCGACCGCACCGAGGGCAGCGTCGACACCGAATTGTCCGAACGCCCGACCTCGATCAAGACACTCGAATGGGAGCGTATCCACACCACGCTCGCCGAAACCGACTTCAACATTTCGGAAACCGCACGTCGCCTCGGCATGCACCGCCGCACGCTCGCGCGAAAGCTCGAGAAACGCCCGGTAAAATAGCCGCAACGCTTGGGCAGAGGCGCGCGTTGTCCTTCGATGCCAGCGCCAAAACCCTCACGACTCTGGCAGCCGAAGCGACTGCTCGCGACCCCGTCCGCGCTGACCTGGGAGCACGGTGTCGAGATTGCCGCGCGTGCAACCGCGCTGGGTGTGCCGGTCACCACGTTGCCGAGCGACCGCCTCAAGCTAGACTTCCCCGAAGACTCGCGCCGTGCCTATGCCGAAGCCAAGGCGACACTCGCGCTCGTCGTCGCACCACCCTCGAAGCGCAAGCTCCAGCCGATCGCCCCCAGCGCGGACTGGCGGATCGACCTCGCCGAGGGTTGCCCCGCGCATTGCGGCTATTGCTACCTCGCCGGCTCGCTGAAAGGGCCGCCGATCACGCGCGTCTACGCGAACCTGCCCGAGATCCTCGCCGAACTCCCCGCGCACCTTGGCCAAGGCACGGTTACGTCGCGCTCGACCGCTCGCGCGCATGAAGGCACGACGTTCGAGGCATCCTGCTACACCGACCCACTCGGCATCGAGCACGTCACCGGATCGCTGTCCGCACTGATCGCGCATTTCGGCGCATGGGAGGCGGACGTGCAACTGCGCTTCACCACCAAGTTCGACGCGGTCGAGCCGTTGCTGGCTCTAGACCACCGCGGCCGCACCCGCATGCGCGCCTCGATCAACCCCGCCGCCTACGCACGCTTCGAGGGCGGCACCAGCCCGGTCGCAGCCCGCCTTCTCGCGCTGCGGAAAATGGCGGACGCAGGCTACAAGATCGGCCTGACGGTCGCCCCGATCATCGCCGCTGAAGGCTGGCGCGAGGCCTATGGCGAGTTGCTCGCGGAGGCGGGCAGGGTGCTCGCCGACGTGCCCGACGTGACGATAGAACTGATCACCCACCGCTACACGCCGGGATCGAAGGCGGTGCTCGAAACCTGGTACCCCGGCTCGTCGCTCGATCTCAGCATGGCCAACCGCACCGAGAAGCGCACCAAGTTCGGCTCGGTCAAATACGTCTACGACGCCGACACGATGCGCGCGCTCCGCGGCTTCTTCCAGGATGAGATCGCCGCCAAGCTCCCGCAGGCGCGCATCCTCTACTGGACGTGATCGCCGCGCCAACCGGCAACGCAGCGTTGCCATTCGCGGCCTTCCGGTCACCGCCACCGCCGCCTACCTCGGAGCCATGACAAACACCCGCCAGCCGACGCTCTTCATCCCGCACGGTGGCGGGCCCTGTTTCTTCATGGACGACCCTGCCGGGAACTGGACCGGCATGGCCGCGTACCTCCGGTCGATCGCCGCCTCGCTACCCGAAAAGCCCAAGGCGATCCTCGTCGTCTCCGGCCACTGGGAAACGCGCGGCTTCGCGTTCACCGGCGCCCCAACGCCGCCGCTGATCTACGATTACGGCGGCTTCCCCGCGCATACCTACGAGTTGCGCTACGACGCGCCCGGCGATCCCGCCTTGGCGGCCCGCGCCGCCGACCTGCTCCGTGGTGCCGGCCTGACCGCCAATGTCGACCCGACCCGCGGCCTCGATCACGGCGTCTTCATCCCGATGAAGGTCGCGTTCCCCGACGCGGACATCCCGGTCGTCGAGATGTCGGTCGACCGCGATCTCGACCCTACGTTGCACGCCGCCGCCGGCCGCGCACTCGCCCCCTTACGCGACGAAGGCGTCCTGGTCGTCGGCTCGGGCATGAGCTTCCACAACATGCGCGGCTACGGCGACCCGCGTTTCACCGCACCGTCCGAAGCCTTCGACCAATGGCTGACCGCCGCAGTCGAGTCCGAACCGACCGCCCGAGCGGCAGCGCTAGCCGGCTGGGCCGAAGCCCCCGCCGGCCGCCTCTCGCACCCCCGAGAGGAGCATCTTCTCCCGCTGATGGTCGCCGCCGGTGCCTCCGATCAGCCCGGTGCGCAGGTCTACAACGAGCGCGTGCTGCAAACCGCAATCTCCGGCTACCGCTTCAATTAAAGGAAACTCCATGGCCCTTCCCGTCCTGCTCGCGATCTCCGGCAGCCTGCGCCGCGGCTCGTACAATACCGCGATCCTGACCACGCTTGGCGAAGCGATCACAGACAAGGCCGCGCTGACGGTCTTCGCGCTGAACGACGTCCCGCTTTACGATCAGGACGCCGACACCGACACGCCCCCCGCCGCCGTCGCAGCCCTGCGCGTGGCAATCGGCGCCGCCGACGGGATCGTCATCGCCTCCCCCGAATACAATCACGGCATGTCCGGTGTCCTGAAGAACGCGCTCGACTGGGCCTCACGTCCGCACGGCAAAGCGACGCTCACGGGCAAGCCGGTCTTCACGCTCACCTCATCGCCCGGCGCGGTCGGCGGCGCACGCGCCCACGCGCAACTGAACGAGACGCTGGCCTCGATCGGCGCCCGCACTGTCCTGCGCCCACAAGCCGTCGTCGGCGCAGTGCACGATAAGATCGCCGACGGTCGCCTGACCGACCAGCGCACGCTCGACTTCCTCGTGGCGGGCATCGACGACCTGCTTGCCGACATCGCCCGCCCGACCGCCGCCGACCGCGAGGCCTCCTGACATGCGCCACGTCCTCAACCAGTATCCCGCCCAGCGCGATGACATCGCCGATCTTGTTACCCGCCGCCCGCTACCGGGTCCCGGCCTGCCGCAGGTCGATCCGTTCCTGTTCCTCAACCATCACGGTCCGCAGACCTATCGCCCCGGCAACAGCGGCCTCCCGTTCGGCCCGCATCCGCACCGCGGGTTCGAAACGGTCAGCTTCATCCTCGAGGGCGAGATGGCGCATCTCGACAGCGGCGGCCACGAGAGCGTCATCCGCGCAGGCGGCGTCCAGTGGATGACCGCCGGCTCGGGCCTGATCCATGCAGAAATCTCACCAGCGTCGTTCAAGCGCGACGGCGGCCCGCTGGAGATCCTGCAACTCTGGGTCAATCTCCCCGGCCGCCTCAAGATGACCGAGCCCGCCTATACCGGCCTCCAGCGCGAGGACATTCCCGCGATCCCGGTCGAGGGTGGCACCGTGAACTTGATCTCCGGCACGTTTGCCGGGCGACAGGGCCCGTTCGAATCCCTCACCGACGTCGCGATGATGACCGTCGAACTCGAAGCCGGCGCCAAGGTCGACCTGCCAGCCCCAACCGGCCGCGCGGTCTTCTTCTACGTCGTCGCCGGCGCCCCCACCGCCAACGGCACACAGATCAAGCCGCACCACCTCGCCACATTCGGCAACGAGGGCGACACGATCACCGTCACGACCGAAGCCCCCGCAACGATTCTCTACGGCCACGCCGACCCGATCGGCGAACCTGTCGTCTCCCACGGTCCCTTCGTCATGAACACGCGCGAAGAGATCGTCCGCGCGATCGAGGACTATAACGCCGGCCTGTTCGGCAAGCCGCCCGTCATTCGCTAGGGCGCTTTACGCACCGGGGGCAGCGCGGCACAGATGTCGGCGCCCCCGGCAGGCACGGTAAAGAACGGCCCCGCCCGGTTCTCCCGCGACGCGATCCACGCCACGAACCGCGGATTGTCCGCTGCGCGATATTCGAAATGCGGTCGCTCGCCGGCGGGCAGTTCGCTCGCGAGGCGTGCGGACACGATCGGGCTACGCTCCGCCTCGGTCTTGTAGAACCCCAGATCCCCCGTCCCGCGCGGTAATGACGACAGCCACTCGACGCCGTCGATCACCCGCCCGACCACCGCGATGTTCCGGTCGAGCGCACGCGGCGAATGCCCGATCACCGTATAAAGCTCCGCGCCGCTCCCCGTGCTCGGCGCCAGATCGCGCGCGACGCCGACCATGCCGTAGCAATGCGGCACCCACTCGGTCGCGCCATTGCCCGCGAGCGGCCACCCGTCGCGACTATACCCCGCCCATTCGGCATAAGGGTCGCGCTGCGACAGCCGCGCCACCGTCGTCGACCCGGTATGCGAATATTCCGCCGGCGGGTTGGCAACAACGCCAGCGCCAAGCGGCTTCTTCTCCGTCACATCGCCCCATTGCGCGACGTAATTGTCCTGAACGCGGTACACGCTCGTCCCCGCATCCCACCAATGCGCCCGCGCCAACTTGCGTATGTTCGCGACGTGCACCGGCGCATAGCGAGGCGCTAGTCGGACGGTAAACCGGTGCCCATTGGCCAGCGTGAACACCATGAGTTCGTCGTCCGGCACTGCGACCCAGTCCGCCGGCACCGGATCGGACGGGAGCGTTACGGCGGCCGGAACGGCTTGCGCAAGCATGACAGCGAGAAGGATATTCAGCATCCCCGCAGACTGCCCCAGCCGATCACCGCACGCAATCGCTTGCGCGCGCGCGCAACCCGCACTAGCAGACGCCCTTCCAGAGCAATGCGGAGCGGTGGCCGAGTGGTCGAAGGCGCTCGCCTGGAAAGTGAGTATACGTCAAAAGCGTATCGTGGGTTCGAATCCCACCCGCTCCGCCACTGACCTGCTCCCTAGAAATGATGCCATTGGTAAGTCAGCTCGTCAGATGGAGACGAGTGCGGCGAGGCCGATTCATCGAGAAGCAGATCATTGGGGTGCTGCGCGAGCAGGAGGCTGGCGTGAAGACCGCCGAGCTGTGCCGCAAGCACGGGATCGGCGACGCGACGTTCTGCAACTGGAAGTCGAAGTATGGCGGGATGACCGTGTCCGAGGCGGCGCGTTAGCGGAATGGCCGGAATGGGAAGGAAACCTGCCATTGGCATATGCTCCTGACTGTGCCACTTTTACGGATGTTGATCGCCCGTTTTGCAGTATTCGCCGTCGTGGCTGCCGTTCCATTAGGGGCCGAGGCTAAGCAACTCGCGCGCTCAGAAAATGTCATGCCCTTCGAGTTGCGCGACGGAGAGACAGAAGCCCGTGGCGAACTAGCGGCACGTAAGCCGCTCAAGCTTTACATTCATATTTGGAACACCCGCGCTCCGGGTTTTCGGACGCCAGGACTAATTGATTGTGATCCGCGTACTGCGGACAGGGAGAAAACAGGTTCGGTATTCGTCGAGATACCTGAAGCCGGGTGGTCGGAGCAAATGCCATTTCCACCGCACTTCGATGCAGCAGTGTCCTTCGCTTCGCACTTCAACAAAACCGTATTCTCCAAGCGGCGAAACGAAGTGCTCCTGATCTGCCCAAAAGCCCGCCTCGATGCCTTAGGCAATGTCCGCTGATGGGCGATAGCGGACATTCTAGCTGCGGGTACGAGGAGGGTACCGCGGGCTGAATTCACCAACTCCCCCCGGGCCGTGAGCCTGTATGAAGGGAAGGGGTTTCTGCCCCGCTCGATCTGTTCGGCAAAAGTTCCAGCTTCTTGCTCTCGCTATGGGACGCAGCCATGGTGTCTAAGCTGGTTGCTAGTTGATCACCGGGGGATCGTATGAAGCTAAAGCAAGTTACCGCCGCGCTCGTGTTGGTTGTGAATGGATCTGTCGCACAGGGGCAGGTGCGGCCGCCTGCGGCGCCGCGACCCTCCGCGTCGACCGTCCTTCGTGCACCCAATCGGCCAGCGAACCCGCAGACCGACTGTGGTCTTGACGCTCGCGATCATGTCGTGGTGCAATCCACGTATAATGAACTTGAAGGCGCCATCGTTTTCTACACCGAATACCATGTCACATGTGAGTATTCTGGCCATCCCAACTTCTTGCAAGTGCAACCAGGGTTAGAGCTAAGTGCTCTGGAAGTCGCGGTCGCAGGTGCGGCGGGCGGCGACTCGCCGATCGGAGCTTGCTGCAACAGCAATGGAACTTTGAAGCCGGGAGGCCATGGCAAGGGCGCGGTTGTGAATACGCGGATCAGTGTATCGTCCGGCGCTAAGCTGCTGGTATTTGTCGGTGGCCAGGGGGTCGGCGTCTTCGATGGGTCTGGTGGAGGATTCAACGGTGGCGGAGCCGCTGACGCGGAGAAGTCTAGGGGTAACGCAATCGATATTGGCTCTGGTGGGGGAGGTGCAAGTGACATTCGTGCCGCCCCTTACGGCGTTGAAGATCGCTTAGTGGTAGCCGGGGGAGGCGGTGGCGCCAGTAGCGTGGGTGCCGGGCGGGAGCCGGCCTGCTCTGGAGATGGGGGAGATGGTGGTTTCAACGGCCACAACGGGCACAGCGGCTGCCCGCACTCGGAGGATGGCTCGAGAAACATCAACCTCTCCACTGGCGGGCGTGGCGGCAACCAGACCGGCGGCGGTGCAGGTGGAAATCAGGACCCTTACTTTAACGGCTCATCAGCCGGCCTTGCGGGCGCTGGCCCATCGGGCGGAACCGCAAAAGCAGGCGGCGGCGGCGGCGGCGGTGGCTGGTTCGGCGGCGGCTCGGGCGGATCCGTCGCCGGCGGCGGAGGAGGCGGAGGCTCCAGCCGCACCGCAGCGGAAGATCCCAATCCACAGGTTGTGGACGGTGCCCGAGACGGCAACGGACAAGTCGTCGTGACCTATCGGGTTTTTACCAAGCGAGTGCGGTGTTTCAACATATCACCCAAAGCCCAGATCCGGGATTATCCCAAGCAATTGTGTAGCGGTGTTTCAGTCTACTGAGGCTGGCAAACGCGGCGAGGCGTCCTGGCAAGGAGAAGGCGTCGTTATCAAAACCCCGCTTGCGACGTCGCTTCACGACAATTTCGCGTCGCGCTCCATTCGGAGCATCGGCTTGGGCGAGCATACGGTGGGTATCGCTGCCAAATATTGGGTATCAATCCTCCGTGGAACGCTAGGCAGCCGAAGAAAAATATGTCCGCAGATGACCATCGCGGAGGGCGTTCTCCGCCGCGGCCGGCGTGCGAATTTCCGATGTTGGTGGTTAGATGTCGTCCCCCGGACAGTCATCTGGGTGATCGACGTTGAACGGCGGGAAGTTGCGGCCGCCGGTCCACGAAATGGAGCGGCAAGCTTTCCGATCGTATTTACCCCCCGCCCGCCCCGCCCCCGCGACGCCGGTTTGGCCCGCACCGACGGGCGACGCGCTGGCCGGCATGTCCGAAATCTTCGTCTACGTCTGAAAGCCACCACCGCAGAAGGGATACCCCAATGGCGACCGCCACCAGTTCCTACCTTAAGCGCAGCACCCCGGGCGTCTACGTTACCGAAATAGAGGCGTTTGGCAGCTCGATCGTCGGCGTGGCGACAGCGGTGCCGGTGTTCGTCGGCTATACGCAGTGCGCCGGCAACCCGACCACAGGCGAGCCGCTCTACAACATCCCCTACCAGATCTCTTCGATGACCGAGTTCACCACCTATTTCGGTGGCCCCGCCTCGCAGGCCTATGCGGTCACGGTGATGCCGCCGCCCGCCACGCCGTCGAGCGGGGCCGCACCCGCCGGATCAGGCGCGGCGGCGGCGGCTACCAACATCCCGTCGTTCCACGCCGATTATTCCACCGCGGGCGCCAGCGGCAGCGGCAGTGCCGGCCCGGGCTTCATCGTCGCCTCGACGCCGTTTCTGGTCGCGCCAACCGCGCTGCCGGGCGAGCCCAACCAGTTCAATCTCTACTGGCAGATGATGCTGTTTTTCGCGAACGGCGGCGGCACGTGCTACATCGTCTCGGTCGGCAGCTACTGGGCGAACGAATTCCCGATCGCGCCGCCCAATCCGGTGCCCGATACCTGGTTCGCCGGGCAAATCGAGGTCGGCAACACGTCGACCACGCCGCCCAACGCGGGGCTGCTCGTCGGCCTCGCCGCCGCGGGCTGTGCGGTCGGCCCGACGATGACCGTGATTCCGGAAGCGTGCCAGCTCGATCTCGATGCTTACGGCAGCGTCGTGCAGGCGATGCTCGCCCAGGCGGCGGCGCTTCAGGACCGCGTCGCGATCTTCGACCTGCCCGGCGCGATGACCGCACGCACGTTCGATGCGCTCACTCAGGCCCAGACCAACTTCGCGAACCAGATCGCGCCGCAGATGGCCAACCTCAGTTACGGTGTCGCCTATGCCCCCGCACTCAACACCTCCGTGGTGACGTCGAACGACATCCTCTACACCAACCTGGACGCGGGCAGCACCGGCGACAATTCGGTGGTCAACAACATCCTGACAACGCAGGCAGCGCAGCTCTATGGCGGCGCGCAACTCGCTACCCTCCAGGGTGCGATCGCTTCCGCCTTCCCGCTCGCCGCCGCATTCGGCACCGCAAACACCGCGCAATATTCGGTCGATGCCAGCGGCTACACCGCCTACAACGCGGACAACCCGGACAATTCGACGATCGGCCAGTGGCAGTTGAGCCTCGACAACCTGCTGGTCAACGCCCTGCCGGTGTTCGCGCAGATCGAGGCGCAGATAGCAAAGGCCATGAACGTCGCACCCGCCAGCGGCATGATCGCCGGCCTCTGGGCAAAGAGCGACGGGCAATCGGGGGTATGGAACGCGCCCGCGAACATCGCGCTCGCCTCGGTCAATGCGCCGCTCTACAGTATGAGCGATAGCGAGCAGGCCGGCTTCAACCTGCCAACCAACGGCCAGGCGATCGATATTCTGCGCGCGCAGCCGGGGCGCGGAACCGTCGTCTGGGGCGCACGCACGCTCGACGGCAACAGCAACGATTACCGCTACCTCCAGGTCCGCCGCACGCTGATCTACGTCGAGCAGTCGATCAAGACCGCGCTGCAGAACTACGTCTTTTCCGCCAACGATGCCACCACCTGGGCCACCGTAACCGCTTCGGTCGGGGCTTTTCTTACCGACCTGTGGCAGCAGGGCGGGCTGATGGGGGCGAAGGCGAGCGATGCGTTCACCGTTACCTGCGGCCTGGGCTCGACGATGACCTCGCAGGACGTGCTCAACGGTTACATGCTCGTCGCGGTCACGCTGCAGATGATCCACCCGGGCGAGTTCATCGAACTTACCTTCGCCCAGACGATGGGCAGCTGATCGCCCGATGCCATGCTGCCCTCGGTCGGAGAGGGTTCGAACCACGATTTTTTTGACAGGAGATCTCGATGTCCGCAGCAAACACGACCTGGCCGCTTCCCAAATTCTATTTCTCGGTCACCGGTATTCCCGGCAACCCGGTGTTCCAGGAGGTCTCCGGGCTCGAAACCGAGAACCAGGTGATCGAATACCGCGCCGGCAAAAGCGCGATCTCCGCGCCAATCAAGATGCCCGGGCTGCAAAAGCTCGGCAACGTGACGATGAAGAAGGGCATCTTCGTCACCGACCAGGCCTTGTGGACGTGGTTCAACTCGATCGCGATGAACACGATCACGCGCTCGACGGTGGTGGTGAACCTGCTCGACGAGATCGGCGCGCCGCGCATGATCTGGACGCTGAACAACGCCTTCCCGACTAAGCTGACCGGCACCGATGTGAAGTCTGACGGCAACGAAGTCGCGGTGGAAAGCATTGAGGTCGCGTTCGAGACAATGGCGATCTCGATCCCCTGATGGTCGTGAGCGATCCCAATTACTATCCCCCTCCCGCCTCTGGCCTCTCGCCTGCGCCTTGTCGGTCGCGCTCGCCGGGCAGGCGGCGATCGATGCCGCCTTCAAGTAAGTCTCCGGCCTCGATCCGAAGGTGGAAACCGAGGACGTGCCCGAAGGCGGTGTGAACGGCTTCGACCACCGGCTGCCCGGCGTCACCAAACATTCGAACCTGGTGCTCAAGCGCGGCAAGCAACAGGCGCGTGGAATGTATGCTCTGCGCGCTCGGCGATTTTGTCGAGTTGCGGCCGGAACAGAGGAACCCGTTCGACGAGAACGCTGGCGCCATATGGTCCGTCCGCGGCACATAGCTCGGCTATGTTAGCGCCGAGCGTGCGCCCCTGATCGGCAAGCGCAGCAAGGAAGACGAAGTCGTCGCGGTCTTCCAAGCGATGCACGGGACGGGTGCTATCCGGATCCGGTTCGGCGGCGGGTTACCTACCCTGCCCGACCCGGTTCCTGATGTTCCGAAGCCAGCCCCTCGTCGTCAGATACGGTCAAGGCCTCGACCCGTGTACGATCCGCACGCATTCTATCGTGACGAAGAGGGACCGGAGTTCGGGGCCTAGCAGCCGTAATAGGTTTCTTCTTCGAACAGCGTTGGCGTTCCGTTCCTGAAGCTAGTGCCATCGCAAAAAGTGATGCGTTGACCAGAGATCGTCGTGTAACTTTCGTCTGTGTACCAGACGATCCGAGACTCCTGCTTCTTTCCCTGTGCTTGAACGGGCGCGGTAACCCCAACGGCACAGAACGCTGCAAGGGCGGCTGCCGTCAGAACTTTCTTGAACATGACTATCTCCCGAGTCGTGAGGCCCACAGAAGAACTTTCTTACAATGCCATGTCAACCGCTCCAACTCGACCAGTGGACGATGCCCACGCATTCTATCGTAATGAAGACGGTCCAGATTGGGCGCCTAGTAGGAGAACTGACGTGAAGCTACGGCGGCAAAGGGCGTTAAGCACGCTAATGATACTGCTCTTTCCGCTTGCGGCCTGTGCGTCTCGCGGCCCGGGCTACGTGACGCCCGGCATGCCCGCGCCTAATTGCGACGGGTATGAACATCCCGAGGAAAACCCGGCCTGCCCTGAGTGGGTCGCTCCTTGGCAGAAACTGATGCCCCCTACTCCGGCAACCCCGACGCCCAAATAGTGTGCGGAGATACATCTTGATGAGGAAGGGCCGAGACCCGCAAGTCGCAGAGGGCGAGCGCACGATTACGCACAACAATTCGAATGCCTCCCGCTCCGCCACCCTGCCCTTTAATGGCCTCTCGCACCTGTCGTAACCGATTGCGGGAAAGAGATGCTGTTCGTTCTGGCAGCTATCCGGAGGTAGGCTTGGCGGTTGCTCGCGAGCGCCGCGATGCGGGAAGCCGCGTGTTGGTTCCCGACTGCCACGAAACCGCGCAGTCACGTCACCACGTACGCCCCGCTGAATACAGTGGCTCTTCTCACGGCTTGACTGGGTGGCGTGCGGAGCCGACTTTATCCGCATGACCGATCCACGGGCCGCGACGCTGACCCTGCTCGCGCGCCGTGCGCCCGACGCGACGATCTGCCCAAGCGAGGTGGCGCGCGCGATCGCGCCGGACTGGCGCAACGCGATGCCCGTTGTTCACGCTGCGATCGACGGGCTGGTCCGCGACGGGCTGGTGCGGCTCAGCTGGAAAGGACAGCCACTGACAATGCGATCGGGACCGTACAGGATCGGCCGTCTCGCCGAAGATTGACGCCAGCCCCCTCCCCCGCGCGTCGCCCCTGCGCTATCGCGCAGCGATGGCGAGGAAGAAACGTTACCTGACCGCGACGATGGCCGACGGCTACACGAAGACGATCGGCCCTACCGCCGCGCCGTTCACGCATTACTGGCGCATCGTCGCCCATCTGCAGGACGGCAAAACCGAGGTATTCTGGGGTCACGCCACATCTGCGAAAGAGGCGGCAGCCAAGGAGGTGCTGACAAAACAGGCGGCGAAGCGGCACGGGTGGAAGCGGTTCGATTTCGAGATCGTCGCGCTCACCGAGCACTGACGCCCGCCCCGGCTTGTCACGACCGTTGCTCGGCAAATGTCGGCTAGATACCATTCTCACGACGGGCAAACAGATCTCCGATCGACGCGACGAAATGCGTGTCCATTGCTGCGATCGCCGCTTTCGAGTCACGGTCGGCGATCGCGCGCGCCAATTCATGATGATGCGCAAGCACGGCGGTACGCTGTCGCGCGGTGGTTCGCGTTGCCCAGGCGGCCGGCACCGCGTGAACCATCATCGGTGCGAACGAGCGGATGATCTGCAGGAACAGCATGTTGCGTCCGGCCTGCGCGATCGCCTGGTGGAACGCGATATCATGGCGGGTCAGCGCGTCGACGTCGGTACCGGCCGCTTCCATCGCTTCGGCGAGAGCGACGATCGTCCGCGCCTCGTCATCGCTGCGTTCGATCGCGGCGAGTTCGGCAGTGCGAAGTTCCAGCGTGCGGCGCACGTCCCAGATCTGCACCATCGAGATCTGCGCGGTCGCTACGGCATGATCGAGCGAGGTCGCCATTACCGATCCGTCGATCGCCGCTACGCGCGCGCGCCTGCCGTTGCCGACGTCGATCAGCCGCAGTGCCGCCAGCGCGCCGAACGCCTCGCGCAGGACCGGGCGGCTGACGCCCAACTCGGTCGCAAAATGCCCTTCGGACGGCAGAGTGTCGCCGACCTTCATGTCGTTGGCGCGGATATGCGTGCGGACCGCGTGGACCGCCTGATCGACGAGCGAGCCGCCCTCGACCAGTCGCAGACTCGCCCCACTCATGCCGCGAGCCGTGGTGCGCGCAGCGACGAGGGGGTGGTGCCGAACTGCCGCGAGAAGGCGCGCGTAAAGCTGGCGTTGTTGAGATAGCCGCACTGGTATCCGATCGACGACACCGGCAGATCGGTCGCGATCAACAGCTGGCGGGCCGCCCCGAGCCGCCGGTCGAGCAGCGCGTCGGCGACGGTGCATGCGAACATGTCGCGGAAGCCGCGCGTGAGCTTAGCCCGGTTCAGCCCACAGGCGCGCGCGATGGAATCGAGCGTCATTTTCTCGCCCCAGCGCTCGTCGATCATCCGCTTCGCCGCGACGATCCGCTGGCTGTCGCGAGCGGACAATTGCCCGGCGCCTGCGAGTGGTACGAGGTCGTCCTCGACGATCCGCTGGAACGTGCTGGACAGGAGCTCGATGCATTTTGCCGAACGATGCGTGCTGCGCCAGGGTTCGGGCAGCGTGCAATCGAGGATCGCGGCGACCATCATCCGCAACTCGCTCGGCAGATGGCACGCGATGTTCGCGTCGGGCGCATAATCGAAGACCCGCAGGCAGGCGCCACGTTCGACCGCAAGGACGAGGATCGCGCGCTCTTCCGAAGGCACCGTGCCGGTGGTGACGGTGACGTGCGCCGGCGCGTCCTCACCCACCGTGAAGCAGAGGACCACCGCGTCGGCGGAAACGGCCGCCGGGTCGACCAGGCCCTCGCCGATGAAGGCCGCCATCTCGGGCGACACCGTGACCCGTTCCTTCTGCATGCTACCCTCGCCCAACACCGATCTCCTGTTCCCGATTGCCGGGATTGGGTCGATCATGCAGCTATCGGATAGCTCGCGCAAGAGCTATCTTACAGGTCAGGCCGTTGCCGATACCGGTGCGCGCCGCATTGCCATCGTGAAGGCGATGACGGAGATCGCGCTGGTCACCACGCCGACGATCGCGAGACCCTGCGCGAGATGCGCCTCGCCGCCCAGCATGCCGCTTGCCGCCGCGACCAGCGTCGGTGCGAGGCCGTAGCCGATCAGCCCGGCGATCGCGATGAACGCGCCGATGCACAACCCGCGCAGTTCGTTGGGAATGAGCACGGTCAACGCCACCGAGGTCACGACGCCCGTCACCGCGCCGCACGTCACGAGCAAGCCGACGGCGAGCCCGAACAGCGGAACCGAGGGCATGATCGGGAACAACGCCGCGGGCACGCCGACCGCCGCGGCGACGATCGCACCGATCAACAGGCCACCGCGCCGCCCGCTCTTCTGCCCGCGGTCGGCGGACAGCCCACCGACGATCGCACCCACGACGCCCGAGCCAAACAGCAGCGTGCCCATCCAGCCGGCGAACTGGTCGGGCTGCAGATGAAAATTGCGCGACAGGACCGGCGAGACCCAGATCCCGGCGGCGGCATCGGCCATCACCACGCTGATCTGTCCGATGAACAAAGGGATCAGGAACACGCGTCGTGCCCAGAGTTCGCCAGCGACGACCTTGAACGGCGCATGCGTGCCCGCCGCGACCTCCTGGCGCGCCGGCTCGCGCAACAGGAACAGCGGCAGAATGGCAATCACGCTGATGACCGCGAGGCCCAGATGGACGCTCCGCCACGGCATCATGCCTGCGAACCATGCCGACGCGCCGCCATGCGCGAACAGGCCGAACAGCGCGCCCGACAAGCCCAGGGCGAGCGCGACGCCGAGCGACTTGCCGAGGTTGACGACCAGCATGGCCCTGCCCCGCTGCGTTGGGACGCAGAAGTCGGCGCACAGCGACAGCGCCGCGGTCAGCGCGCCGGTCGTGCCGATCCCCGTCAGCATGCGCGCGACGAACAGCACCGGCACGCCCTGCGCAAAGCCGGTGAGTACCGTGCCCAGCGTCCACACGAGCGCGAGCGCGATCATCATCCGCACGCGGTTGTAGCGATCGACCAGGATACCGATCGGGATCGAGAACACCGCGAGCGGCAGTGCCGCCGACAGGCCCTGGATCAAGCTGAGCGTATAGTCGCTGAGGTGGAGTTCGGCCTTTGCGCCCTCCTGCACCGTCCCGAACGAGCCCATCATCGTGAAGCCGACCGCCATCGCCAGCGCGAGCGCTAGCAACGGCAGCAGCGTCCTCGCGAACGGCGGTGAGGCCGCCTCGATCGGTCGGGCGAAATCGGTCATACAGGGTCCTTATGCAAGCGCACGGCGCAGTGCCTCGTGGCTGTCGCGGCGCGCCTGTTGCGAGACCGGACCGTCGGCGAAGACATCGAAGGCGTGATAGCCGCCGGGATAGACGTGAAGCTCGACCGGCACGCCCGCGCGGATCAGTCGTGTCGCGTAGTCGATGTCCTCGTCTACGAAGAGATCGAGCGCGCCGGTCGCGATGTAGGTACGCGGCAGGTTGCCGAGGTCGGTCGCGCGGGCGGGTGCCGCGTAGGGCGAGACGTCGTCTCCACCGGGGGCGTGGCCGAGCAACGAGGTCCAGCCGAAGCGGTTGCTCTGCGCAGTCCAGATAAACTCGCCGGCGTGCGGGTGCGGCGATGCCGTGCAGGTACGATCGTCGAGCATCGGGTAGATCAGGTGCTGGAACGCGAGCGCATACTCTCCACGGTCGCGCACCATCAGCGCCAGCGCCGCGGCATACCCGCCGCCTGCGCTCTGCCCCATCACGCCGAGCCGGGTCGGATCGATTCCGAGGTCCTTGGCATGGGCGATCGTCCAGGCGAGCCCGGCATAGCAATCCTCGATCGGCCCCGGAAAGTTCGTCTCGGGCGCGAGGCGATACTCGACCGACACCATCATACATTGCAGGTCCGCGATCAGCGGGCGGACCAACGGATCGTAATCGCTGACCGTGCCCATCACATAGCCGCCGCCGTGGATGTGATAGATGCAGGGCAACGTGCCGGTGACGCCCGCCGGGCGGTACACGTGGAGGTCGATATCGGGTGCGCCCGCAGGTCCCGGAACGGTGTGGATCTCGAGCGTCGCCAGCGACTCGTCGGCCGGCGGCAGCATCGACGGCCGGTCGCGCATCGCCGGCAGGATATCCGCGGTGAGCGAAATCTGCGGCATCATTTCCAGCAACGGGCGGAGCGTGGGATCGACGAGGTGTAGGCTGTCCATATCAAGTCCTTCTTCCCCCCTCCCTGGAAGGGAGGGGTCGGGGGTGGGTCGGCTCGGGGCGCACTCTAGCGCCTGCCAATAAGCCGACCTACCCCCAGCCCCTCCCTTCCAGGGAGGGGAGCAGTTTCAGAACGCGAAGATCTTGCCCGGGTTGAACAGGTTGTCAGGATCGAGCGCATGCTTCAGCGTCCGCATCAGATCGACTGCATCGCCGAGTTCGGCGACCAGCCAATCCTGCTTGCCGATACCGATCCCGTGCTCCCCGGTGCACGTGCCATCCATCGCGAGCGCACGCTCGACCATCCTTGCGTTGATCGCAGACACCTCGGCCAGTTCCGCCTCGGACTCCGGATCGATCGAGAAGACGACGTGGAAATTGCCGTCGCCGACATGGCCGAGAATGGTCGCCGGGACCGACGAGGCCTGGAGGTCGGCCTTGGTCTCGCCGATGCATTGCGCCAGCCGGCTGATCGGCACGCAAACGTCGGTCGCCCAACCGACCGCGCCGGGACGCAGGTTGACCGCCGCGTAATACGCCTCGTGTCGCGCCTTCCACAGCTTCGAGCGTTCCTCGGGAAGGTTCGACCAGCGGAAATCGCCGCCGCCGTTCGCCGCCGCGAGTTCACGCACCGTCTCGGCCTGTTCGTCGACATAGCGCGGCGAGCCGTGGAATTCGAAGAACAGCGTCGTCAGTTCGGGATAGTCGAGCTTCGACCAGGCGTTGACCGCCTTCATCTGCATGTCGTCGAGGATCTCGACGCGAGCGAGCGGCACGCCGATCTGGATCGCCTGCACCACCGTATCGACCGCGCCGTTCAGCGTGTCGAAGCTGCACACCGCGGACGAGATCGCCTCGGGAATGCCGTGCAGCCGCAGCGTCACCTCGGTGATGATGCCGAGCGTCCCCTCGGAACCGACGAACAGCCTGGTCAGGTCATACCCCGCCGCCGACTTGCGCGCGCGGCGGCTGGTGCGGATCTCGCGCCCGTCGGGCGTCACCACGCGGAGGCTCAGCACCGCCTCGCGCATCGTGCCGTACCGCACCGCGTTGGTCCCGCTTGCGCGCGTCGCGGCCATCCCGCCGATCGTCGCATTGGCGCCGGGATCGATCGGAAAGAACAGCCCCAGGTCGCGGATATGCTCGTTCAACTGCTCGCGGCGGACGCCCGCCTGCACCGTGCAGTCGAAATCTTCGGCGTTGACCGAGACGATCCGCGTCATCTCGGACAGGTCGACCGAGACGCCGCCGTGCACCGCCAGCGTGTTGCCCTCGATCGAGGTTCCTGCCCCGAACGCCACGATCGGCACCTTGGCGGCGGTACACAGCTTGACCAGATCGACCACCTCCTCGGTCGACCGGCAAAAGACGACCGCGTCGGGCAGCATCGGTGCGAAATGCGCCTCGCTGCTGCCGTGGTGGAGCCGCATCGCGTCGCTCATCTGGAGCGCATCGCCGAACCGCTGCTTGAGCGCCGCGACGAACGCGGGGTCGAGCGGCGCGCGCTCTATGGGGTCGAAGTGCATGGTCATCCTAGAACCGGAAGCTCGCGCGCACGCCGTAGCGGCGACGGTCGCCCTGGATCGCGAGGTTCGACGCCAGCGGCGCGAGCCCGGCGCGGACCAGCGCCGACTTGTCGATATAGCTCTCGATAAACTTGGTGTTGAACAGGTTGGTGCCGAATGCGGTGACCGTAAGCCCGCTCGAAAAACGGAAGCCGAGCGAGGCGTTGGTGATCGCATACGCCGACAGCCGTGGCGCGACATTGGGATCGAGCGACGAGCCGATCCGGCTACCCTTCCCGAAGATGCCAGCGTCGAGCAGCACGGCATTGGCGCCGACCGGCACGGTGTAGGTCGTGTTCACGTTGAAGTTGTAATCGGGCGTGAAGATGATCCGGTCGCTCGATACGTGGACGCCGGTGGTCGCGAAATACTGGCTGTCGTCGGTGATGCGGGCATGGAGATAGGACGCGCCGGCATCGATCCGCCACTGGTTCGTCACGCGTAGATGCGCCTCCACTTCGGCGCCGTAGCTTTCGACGGTGCCGGTGTTGAGGTTGATCGCGACGAATCCGCCGCTGGTATTGGGTGCCAGCGAGTTTTGGCCGATGAAGTCCTTATAGTCGTTATAGAACACGTCGGCGTTGATCGTCAGGCGACGGTCGAACGCGTCGAACTTGGTGCCGAGTTCGTAGGTCCAGACATTGTCGCCCTTGTAGGTCGCATCCTCCGGCCGCGTACCCGGACCGTTCTGGCCACCGCCGCGGATACCCTTGGCGACCGAGGCGTAGCTCATCACCGCGGGCGTCCAGTGCTGCGTCAGCGTGATGCGCGGCTGGAACTGGTCCTTCTTGTACTCGGGCGCGGTATAGGGCGTGATGCCGTTGACCTGGCTCGCGACCAGCTTCTGGTGATCGTAACGGCCGCCTACGGCGAGATCGAGCGTGCCGACTTTGAGGAACGCGGTGGCGAAGATCGCGCGCGTGTCGTTGCGGACATAGGTCGACGACGGCGTGGTCGAGGCCGGCGCCGGGAAGGTCGGCCCCAGCAGCGCGCGGAAATCGATCGTCGTCAGCTGGTCGCTCGTCTGCGTGTAGCGGTTGCCGTACAGCCCGATCAACGTCGAGAACGCGTCGCTCCACTGCGTGTCGAAGCGCAGTTCGGCGGTCTTGGTCTTCAAGGTCGAACCACCGCGGGTGCGGAGCAGGTCGACGGGGCCAAAATCGCCGTCGTTGATCCCGGCGACATTCTTCTGGTTGTAGGCGCCGATCGCAGTGATCTTGGTTTTCAGCGAGGCGGCGTCGAACTCGCCCTTCACGCTCGCGCCGTAATAGTCGATCACCGCACGGTTGAGGACGTTGGTCGCGCCGTCGAGGCGGTAATCGGTCGGCCCGGCAACATGGATGTAGGACGTGCTGCCGCCCGCGGTCTGGTCGTAATTGCCGTTGACGGTGAACACCGCCCAGTCGGCCGGCGTAAAGCGCAGCGTGCCGCCGACGCTCTGCTGTTTCAGTGGGTTCATGTCGCCGATCGTCAGCGTGTTGCGCATGAAGCCGTCCTGCTCGTGATAGGACGCACCCAGGCGGAACTGGAGCAGGTCGCGCACGATCGGCCCGCTGACCGAGCCCGAGACCGAGGCGTAATTGTCCGTGCCGGCGACCGCAGCGTCGAACCGCCCTTCCCAGTCATTGCCCGGCTGACGCGTGATGACGTTGATCGCGCCGCCCAGCGTGTTGTTGCCGAACAGCGTGCCTTGCGGTCCGCGAAGAACCTCGATCCGCGCGACGTCGACGATCGGAGAGTTGAGGTAGGACGTGTTCGGCTGATAGACCCCGTCGATGAAGATCCCGACGCCCGGCTGCACCGTGTCGATCAGCGTCGTGCCGATCCCGCGGATCGAGACGAACGCACGACCGACGCTGTCCGAATTGATGTTGAGGCCCGGCGTGTAGGACGCGATGTCCTTTACCGTGTTGACCTGCAGTTCCTTCAGCCGATCACCGGTGATCGCAGTGACGGCGATGGGCACGTCCTTCAGCGATTCCTGACGCTGGCGCGCGGTGATGATGATGTCGTCGGAGCCTACCGGCTGCGTGGTCTTGGCCGTGTCGGCGGCGTCCTGCGCGAGCGCTGGCACGGTCGTGAAGGCGGCGGCGGCGCATCCTGCGGCGAGCAATGTCTTGAAGCGCATTGGATCCTCATCCCTTTAGAGCGCCGATCCATCGCCGGCTACTTCTAGGATCAGAGCTATCCGATAGCTTACCTGTATGAAAGGTCCAGTGCTATGCCGTCCGGCTCGCGCGCTTCGCCGATCGGTGCGCTACCAGCAGCTATAGCCGCCGTCGGCGAGGACGATGCTGCCGGTCATCAGGCTCGCCGCATCCGAGGCGAGAAACGCGACGATCGCGGCGACTTCTTCGGGTTCGCCCAGGCGGCCCTGTGGCGTGCCGTCGATCCAGCGCTTGTACATTTCACCCTCGCGATCCGCGAAGCTGTTGAGAACGGTGTTGATGTAGGTCGGCGCAACCGCGTTGACGCGGACGCCGCGTGGCGCCCATTCGGCTGCGAGGCTCCTGGTAAGCTGATGCACCGCGGCCTTCGATGCGTTGTAGTAGCTCTGCGGCTGTGGCCGGTTGACGATGAACCCGCTCATCGACCCGACATTGACGATCGCGCCCTTCCCCGCCGCCAGCATGTGCCGGCCAAAGGCGCGCGCGCACCAGAAGGTGCCATTGAGATTGACGTCGAGCACGTTCAGCCAATGCTCGTCGGCGACGTCTTCGGCTGGGGTTTCACTACGCGCGATGCCGGCATTGTTGACGAGGATGTCGATGGCCCCGAGCTGGTCGGCGACGGCCGTCACGCGGGCGGAGTCGGTGACGTCCATCGCAATACCGTCGACCGCATAGCCCTTGCCCGAGAGCGCCGCCTTTCCGGCCGCGATCGCCGTCTCGTCTCGGTCGGCAATCGTTACGTGCGCGCCCATCTCCGCCAGCGCTTCGGCACACGCCAGGCCGATCCCGGCGGCGCCACCTGTCACGAGCGCACGGCGGCCGGTCAGCTTCAATCGTTCGAGATACATGGTCGGTCCTCAGGGCAGGAAGGGTGCGGCCGGCATGACGGGCTCATGTCGCGCCTCCTGCCGGACAAGCGAATAGACCTGCCGCGTTTCGGCATCGAATTCGACCCAGGGCAGGCGGCCGTCGGTCGCGAACCGGATCCATAGCGCGTGCATCCGTTCGGCGAGATCCTGTGGTGGATTGGGTCCGCACAGACCCTGCTCGCCGGTTACGCACGCCAAGGCATCGAACACGAACGGCAGCTCCATGCCGTGCGACGCGCCGAGCTCGCCGCCGAACATCGGTGAGCGCCAGTCGAACTCGTACATATGCGTGCGTCCCTTGTGCGCTTCCGCAAACCGTCGCGCGGGCCAGCGAAAGACGAGATCGTTCATCGCATCGGTCAGCACCTGCCCCGGCTTCTTGCCCTTCGTGCCGATCCCGTAGGCCTTCAGCACTTTGCGCGCCTGCGGTTGCGACTTGTGGAGGACATAGGTCGCCAGCAACCGGCCGATCTTGTCGCGTACGCCGGTGGGGACGAGATACAGGTTCATCTCCTCCGCATTGGTGCCGATCAACAGATCGACGTCCGCGCCCGCGCCGTTCGCCAGCGCATCGAGCGGACGCTGCGGCAACACGTCGTCGCCGTGGACGGGAACGAAGCGGCTGATCCCGAACACGGGTTCGCGGCCAGCATCATCGCGCAGATCGATCCGCGCGGTTGGTGCGGATACCGCCTCGACCGCGTCGATCAGCGCATCGTACGGCACGCTGCCGAAGCCGGTCGCGTCGGGCGTGATCTTCAGGATCTTGGCTAGCTTCTTCACCAGTCGCTGCATCACCGGGACCGACCGCGTCATTCCGCCGTGTCCGCTCTGAACGATCGCCCGCCGGAACAATCCCCTGGCGAGCGGCGAGGCGATCAGGTCCGCGATTGCCATGGCACCCGCGGACTCACCGAACACCGTGACGTTACCCGGATCGCCGCCGAACGCCGTTATCTCGTCCCGTACCCATGTCAGCGCCGCGATCATGTCGCGCAGGCCGAGGTTGGTCGGCACGCCAGAGATCGGCAGGAAGCCGTCCACCCCCATCCGGTAGTTGATCGCGACGCAGATCACGCCGTCTCGCGCGAACGTGCTGCCGTCCTGTACCGGCGCATCCTTGCTGCCGATCACGAACCCGCCGCCGTGAATGAACACCATCACCGGCAGGCCAGTCCAATCGTCGTCGGGCCGCCAGATATTCGCCGTCAGATACTCGTCGCCCGGCGCCCAGCCCTCGCCGATCAGTGGTACGGTATCGAGGCCGGGGAACGCCTTGGTCCGCTGCGGTGCGTTCGGTCCGGCCAAGGTCGCGTCGCGTACGCCGTGCCACGGCACGACCGGTTGCGGCGGCGCGAACCGGTTCGCCCCCACCGGCGCCGCGGCGTAGGGCACGCCGAGGAACCGCCGCAGGTCGCCTCCGGCGCTCCCTTGCACGATACCGCCGGCGGTCGAGACGATGGGTTGGCTCACGATGTTCTCTCCTCCCGATCCGCAGCCGCGGTCGGAGGACAGAGGTAGCAGTCCGGCAAAGCACGTCGCGAACTCACGTTATGCCCATCGTTGCTTTCATCGTGCAGTCCGGCGAGCCGGTGAACCGGCAAGCGGCGGTATTACCAGGTCCCGGTGCCCGTCGCACCCTGCCGGTATTCGGCGATGCGCCGTCGGGTCGCCGGCGATGTCGCCTCCGGCAGGTCGTCCACCGGGAACCAGCCGGCCTGTTCGATCTCCCGCAAGTCGGCGCGGGCGAGCACACCGCTTGCCGCGGTTCGCACGACGAAGATCACGATATGGTCGTCCTTGCCCTCCCCACGGCTGTGATAGACGCCGAGGACCCGCTCGATCAGCGGGTCGGCAATCGCCACCTCTTCGGCAAGCTCGCGCACCAGCGCGGCGGCGATACTCTCGCCCTTCTTCACGCCGCCGCCCGGCAGATACCAGTGATCGGCATAGGTATGCCGCACCAGCGCGACCCGCCCGTCCCGATCCAGCAGCAGCGCGCGAACACCGATCGTGCGCGGCTTGCCGATCCGCCATACGAGCCTCGCTATCCTGCCGATCAATCGATGACGTACACCCACGCGTCTATCCTTCTGCCTTTGTCGACTCGTCCCAAGGCACCCGAGAACTTGGTGTACGCCAGATGCCGTTGGGGGGCACAACCAAGCAGCGGACGGGCACAGCGAATGGTTTTGTAGCTCGTTCCGAATGCGGTCAGATTGAAATGGCTTCTCCGACATCCTGATCACGGGAGCAATCCGCACCGACTTCAACCAGTGGCAGGGCCCATGACGCGACTTCAACGTGCGAACAATATAGCCGACCTGCGCCTGATGGCACGCAAACGGCTGCCGCGGCCGATCTTCGACTATATCGACGGCGGTGCCGACGACGAAGTGTCGCTGCGCCGAAACGTCAGCGCCTTTTCGAACTACGAACTAGTACCGGACGTCTTGAATGACGTTTCGACAATCCAGACCGGCACGACGCTATTCGGACAGCCGTCACGCTGGCCGCTGATGCTGGCGCCGACGGGGCTCACCCGCATGTTCCACGGCCATGCCGAGCTCGCCGTCGCACGCGCGGCCGCGCGACACGGCATACTCTACAGCCTGTCGACGATGGGGACCACGCGGCTCGAAGATCTTGCCCAGGCATTCGCAGGACCGAAGGTCTTCCAGATCTATATCTTCAAGGATCGCGGCCTGACCGCAGAGTTCGTCGCGCGCTGCCGGGATGCAGGCTTTCACGGGCTGGCGCTGACCGTCGATACGCCCGTGGCCGGCAACCGCGAGCGAGACCGACGCAGTGGGCTGTCGCTGCCCCCCAAGCTGACGCTCAAGTCGCTACTCAGCTTCGCGCGTCATCCCGCATGGTCGCTGCCCGCACTGACGGGGTCGAAATTCGATCTCGCGAACGTCAGCCACAAGATCGACGCGCTCGCATCGGGGCCGATGAGCCTGTTCGACTATATCGGGGGCCAGTTCGATCGCTCGGTCGGGTGGCGCGACGTCGAATGGCTCGCACGCGAGTGGAACGGACCGCTCGCGATCAAGGGCGTGATGACGCCCGAGGACGCGCGGGGTTCGATCGCGTCGGGCGCGACCGGCGTGATGGTATCGAACCACGGCGGACGCCAACTCGATGGAGCGCCTACGCCGATCGACCAGATCGCAGCGGTGCGCGACGCGGTGGGCGATGCACCGGACGTCATCTGCGACGGCGGCATCCGGCGTGGCTCGGACGTGGCGAAGGCGTTGGCGTTGGGGGCGACCGCCTGTTCGATCGGGCGCCCCTATCTGTACGGCCTCGCAGCGGGCGGAGAGGCAGGCGTCGACCGAGCCCTGACGTTGTTGACCGAAGAATTCGAGCGCACGCTGACGCTCGCCGGTGTGAACGATATCGCGGCGCTGTCCCGCCGTCATGTTCGGGTTCGGGAGAATGGGGGTGATCTGGCGTAGTTTGCTACGAAGGTGATCACCAGACGCGTGGCCAATACCGTCGTCCCCGTTCCGCCATCCTTCCTCGCCTGGCACCAACCAACCTGCCGTAACGCCGGCTTGCCGTACAGATCGCGACGACCTAGCGTGGCGACGAGAACGACAAGGGGATGAGCGGTGCGCAACGGATTCATGCTGACGGTCGCAGCGCTATTATCGACGACGGCGTTCGCGCAGTCGCCCGCGACGAGCATCGTTGCGGATGCCAACGCACCGAAGGGTCGGCTTTCGGATGCCGCGGTGCCCAAGGCCTATCGGCTTGACCTGACCATCCTTCCCGAGAGCGACGGCTTCGCCGGGCATGACGAGATCGACGTCGTGCTGAAAGGCCGCACGACCAAGCTCTACATGCATGGACGCGATCTGGTCGTCGGCAAGGTCTTTGCGCGGATGGGCAGCACCATCGTCCCCGCTACCTTCACGCAGGTCGACGCGACCGGGACCGCGCGGCTCGACTTTGCCAGCGCCGTCCCGGCGGGCGCGGCGACGCTGGTGTTCGACTATCGCGGCAAGTTCGGCGATGACGCGTCCGGCTTGTACCACGTCAAGGTCGCCGACCGCTGGTACAGCTGGACCCAGTTCGAGAGCATCGATGCGCGCGCGGCGTTTCCCTCGTTCGACGAACCCGGTTTCAAGCAACCGTTCACCGTAAGCGTCACGACGCACCCAGGCATGACGGTGGTGAGCAACAGCCCCGAAACCGGTGTGACAAAAACCGGTGCGGGCCTCGAAACGCATCGCTTCGCACCCACCAAGCCGTTGCCGACCTATCTGGTCGCGGTCGATACCGGGCCCTTCGCCCGACAGTCGGGGACGATCGCGCCGACACCGGAGCGCGCGCACCCCATGGCCTTGGGAGCCGTCGCCACGCAGGCGCAGAAGGACAAGATGGGCTATGTGATGGCGGAGACGCCGCGCATCGTGAGCCTGCTTGAGCGCTATTTCGGCGAGCCGTTCCCGTTCCCCAAGCTGGACCAGATCGGCTCGCCGATCATGCCCGGCGCCATGGAGAACGCTGGCGCGGACACGTATGGTGACGGGATCATCTTCCTCGATCGCAACGCCACGACCAGCGACAAGCAGTCGTTCGGCATGATCGTCAGCCACGAGTTGGCGCACCAGTGGTTCGGTGACCTCGTGTCGCCCGCCTGGTGGAGCGATATCTGGCTCAACGAGAGCTTCGCCAACTGGATGGGGTACCGCATCGGCAACGAGTGGCGGCCAGAGCTCGGCATCGGCGTCGGCGCCATCGCGGAAGGGTTCGGCGCGATGAATACCGATGCGCTGGAGGTCGGGCGCCCGATCCACCAGGCGATCACCGAGAACACTCAGATCGACGCCGCGTTCGACAACATAACCTACGGCAAGGGCGGCCACGTCGTCGCGATGATCGCCGCCTATCTCGGCGACGAGAAGTTCAAGGCCGGCGTGCGGCTCCACCTGAAGCGTCACGCCTATGGCAATGCCTCGTCGGAGCAGTTCTTCCAGTCGATCGCCGACGCCGGGCACGATCCCAAGCTGCTCGCGGCGCTGACGAGTTTCGTCGACCAGCAGGGCGTACCCGTGGTCGACCTGCGCCGCGAGGGCGGCAAGCTGACCGCGGTTCAGGCGCGCTACGCATTCCTGGGTTCCAAGCCGGCGCCGCTGCAGTGGACGATCCCCTTGTGCGTACGCATCGACGCCAGCAAACACTGCACGTTGATGGATGCGAAGACCGCGACCTTGGCTATCCCGGCCGGACGCGTGCTGATGCCGAATGTGGGCGGTACCGGCTATTACCGGTTCGATCTCGCGCCGGCCGACTGGCAGTCGCTGATCGCGTCGTCCGCCACGCTGTCGCCAGGCGAAGCCGTCGCAACCACGGACAGCCTTTGGGCGTCGTTCCGCGCTGGCAAGGCCCCCGCGACGTGGTTGGTCGCCGAGGCGCGCGCGATGGCCAACAATCCGGATGCTACCGCCAGCGTCGATCCCGGCGAACGGATTGCCGGATGGCGCTCGCGCGGACTGATCGCGCCCGCCTCGGTACCGGCATACCGCGCGCTGATGGCCTCGATCTATACGCCGCAATTGACCAAGCTCGGCTTCGATCCGGCGGTCGGTGCGCATGCGAGCGATGATCCCGGACGTCAGAACCTGCGCCATCGGCTGGTCGGCCGGGTCGCGGACGACGCCCGCGACCCGGCCGTTCGGACGAAGCTGAAGGATGCGGCCAGCCGCTTCCTCGGCGGCGACGCGGCCGCGCTCGATCAAGGCTTCCTGTTTGGTGGCTTGTCTGCGCTATCGCAGGACGGCGGCTTGCCGGTCGCCAAAATGCTCGTCGAGCGCGGACTGTCCAGCGAGGACCCGACGCTACGATCGAGCGCCCTGGCGGCAGCGGCATCGAGCGGTCGCGCGGATGTCGCGCACTACCTGCTGTCGCTCGACGACAAGCGTCTGCGCGGCTTCGATCGCGTGCAGCTGATCTTCGGCGTCGTGGGCACGGTCGAGACGCGCGATCTCGGCACCGACTGGGTGCTGGCAAATTACGATCGGCTGGTCGCGGGCGCCAACGGCATCTTCATCACCAGCCGGCTGCCGTCTGCGTTCGCCTCGCAATGCGGCGCCGATCGCGCCGCCAGCATCGATGCGAAAGTCGGGCCGGTGATCCGCAAAGCCAATGTCGGGCTGCTGGCCTATCAGCGCGCGCTTGAATCGATCCGCCTCTGTGGAACGCTCAAGGCTGCGAAATCGGGAGAGATCGCGGCGGCCATCAACACCGGCAGCTGAGCGGCAGGCCCGCTCGGTCGACGGCTGGACACCCGACCGTGCGCCGTTAAGGGCGTCCTGGAACCCGGCGAAGCGAGAATGCACATGGTACCGACAGTGATCACGCCAAGCGGCCCCGGCGCGATGGAAGCCGGTCTCATTCTGGACGAGGAAGGCCAGCGCTTCGTCGTGCTGACGTTCAAGGAACCGCAGGGCGAGCCGACCCTGGTCACGTTCACGGTGCCGGTGTTCCAGAACTATGTCGAGCACCTCGTCCGCACCGCCGCGGCGGCCAACGAGGAAGCCAATTGGGGCATTCCTGGCTGACCGAGCGTCGCCGGATGGGGTCCGCCATTAGCGGCAGCTTGGTCGAGAATCTTAGCGTCCCAACGGCGATGTGGCATAACCGGCGAGCAGCGCGGCTACGTCGTCGTAGATCGCGACTGCACCGGCAGAGTTCAGTTGAGCGTCCTTGAACTTGCCGGATCGGACCGCGACCGCGGCGATACCGCATTTGGCCGCTGCCTCGATGTCATAGGGCGTATCGCCGACGACGATGACGTTCCCCGCGTCGATCCCCGGCAGTTTCTCGAGCGCGGTCGCGAATATATCGGGCGCGGGCTTGGTGTTCTCGACATCGTCGCTGCTGGTGGTCGCGGCGATCAGATCGCGCGCGTCGAGCAGGTCGATATAATGATCGAGTTCGGCTTGCGACGCCGACGACGCCAGTACGACCTGCTGCCCCAGCCCATGCGCGTGCGCCAATACCGCGTGCGCTTGCGCAAAGGGCTTGGCGGCTTCGAGGTACTTTGCCTTGAATATCTTGCCGTGCCGCTCGCCTAGCGCCGTCTGCTGATCCTCGTCGGCATCCGGCAGCAAGGTCGGAACGAGCATATCGGTTCCCTTGCCGATCTGATCGTGAATGACGTGTCGATCGAACGCCGCACCGACTTCCGCGAAAGCTTCCTCCCAAGCGAGGACGTGCAGATCGTTGGAGTCGACCAGCGTGCCATCGATGTCGAAGAGAATAGCGTCGATCTGCATCTGAAAATCCTGAAATTGCCCGGATGGATAGCCGCTGCCTGTCCTCGACGGCCGCGAACGGCGGCTGACCGGCAGGAGAGCTTGCGAAGGCAAACGGCCAAGGATCCGGTTCGGTCCCGCATGGTTTCGCTGCAACGACGATTATCCAGGACAGGATCTGCAAGTCCTTACGATCAAGGCGCTTATTCTCCCATAGATCGTCGCGATCATTATCGATACGACACTGCTGGGAAACCGAACAAATCATACCGACGCGAGCGATGCGATCGATCAATGTGCTGCGCTTGATCGTGATCAGTATGAAAGTTCGTCGACGGTACGGATCGCGAAGGAACGATGTCGGGTCTTCGATCGCTATAATTTCCAACGATCCGTCGAGAGCGGATGACTTGTCGATGCAACCATCTTTCATGGACTGCCGCCTATCACGGTTCGGCGAATAGTCGCTGGGTGTCGCATCGATGTGACGTCTGCATTTTGCTTAAAAGGAGACCCTTCATGCGTGCACTCGTCTGGCATGGCAAAGGCGACGTTCGCGTCGATACTGTTGCCGATCCCGAAATCCAGCATCCCCGCGATGCGATCATCAAGGTTTCGGCCTGTGCGATCTGTGGGTCCGACCTGCATCTGCTCGATGGATATCAGCCGACGATGCAGGCGGGCGACATTCTCGGCCACGAGAACATGGGCGTGGTCGTCGCGCTCGGCTCCGAAGTCACCAATTTAAAGATCGGCGACCGCGTCGTCGTGCCGTTCACGATCAGTTGCGGCGATTGCTTCTTTTGTCGCAAGGGGCTGTTCTCAGCATGCGAGCGCACCAATCCGAACGCGGAGATGGCGATCAAGGCGATGGGCCATTCACCCGCCGGCCTGTTTGGGTTCAGTCACATGCTAGGTGGCTATTGCGGTGGCCAAGCCGAGTATCTGCGCGTGCCGATGGCGGATATCGGCCCGATCAAGGTGCCCGACAGCGTCACCGACGAGCAGGCGCTGTTCCTCTCCGACATCTTCCCGACCGGCTACATGGCCGCAGAGAATGCGCAGATCGAGCCGGGCGACACCGTGGCGATCTGGGGTTGCGGTCCGGTCGGTCAGTTCGCGATCCGCTCGGCACTGATGCTGGGCGCGGGCCGCGTGATCGCGATCGACGAGGTGGCCGAGCGTCTGGCGATGGCCGAGGCTGGCGGGGCTGAGACGATCAACTTCGCCGAAGTCGACAGCGTCTATGACGAACTCCAGTTCCGCACCAAGGGCCGTGGCCCCGACAGCTGCATCGACGCGGTCGGCGCAGAGGCTTCAGGCCATGGCGCGATGGATGCGGTGATCGACAAGGTGAAGGCGGCGACGTTCCTCGCCACCGACCGCGTCCACGTACTGCGCGAGGCGATCATGAGCTGTCGGATGGGCGGCACGGTGTCGATCCCCGGCGTCTATGTCGGGATGGGCGACAAGATCCCGATCGGCGCGATGATGAACAAGGGGCTGACGATCAAGACCGGCCAGACGCACGTCCAGGCCTATACCAAGCCGCTGCTCGCGCGGATCGAGGCGGGCGATATCGACCCGAGCTTCGTCGTCACGCACCCGGCGAGGCTCGAGGATGCGCCCGAGATGTACCAGAAGTTCCGCGACAAGCAGGACGGCGTCATCAAGGTCGTGCTCCGGCCGTAACTCCGTCCCGAGCCAGTCCGCTCCCGTCGGGCGGACCGGCTCGGTTCGTTTTGATCCGCTACATTCAGAAGGACGTACCGATGAGTGACCAGGTTCATACCCCCGTGCCCGGCAATCCAGCGAGCAAGGGCGCACCGGACGGCGTCTCGGATTCGCCACGCGGCAACGATGACGTTCACGGCCGCAGCGAAGGCGGCGAAAGTGGCGGTGGGTCCTATCCCAACCCGCATGCCGGCAAGACCGAGACGAACACCGGCTTCATGGCACATGGCGGCCAGACCGACATCGCTTATCACGGTGGCGGCCAGGCGGGCGAAGACGGCGGCACTGCCGGAAACGGTGTCGCAGGCTCGAGCGGCGGTGACCGCACGACAATTGCGGCCGACCCTGATGCAGACCGTAAACCGCATGCCATCCCGGCCGAAGGTCGCACGATCGAGGTCGTCGAGACGTCGGGCATCGCCGAGGCCGAGGCCGACGGCAAGATCGGTACCGATGCCGGCTACGAGGACGAGCAGAAGCAGCCCGGCGCCGGCTGAGGTCGGCGCTCTTCGCTTGGCGTTTTTCAAGATCCACAACCAGCCGCCGCGCCTCCCGCCCGGTGGAAACACTAGGATGATCCCATGTCTGCACCTGAAGATCTCCAGGAAATCTACACCGACGAGCTGAAGGATCTGTGGTCCGCGAACGACCAGATGAAGAAGGTCCTGAAGAAGATCACGTCGAAGGCGAGCGATGCGTCGCTGAAGGAAATGCTGACCAAGTCGCAGGCGGATATCGAGAAGCACGTCGATCTGCTGAAGGAGCTGATCGCGTCGAACGACGAGAAGGTCTCGAAGGAGCATTGCAAGGGCATGGAAGGCCTCGTCGCCGAAGCCACCAAGCATGTCCTCGAGGAGGGGCCGGAGAAGGGTCCGTTGCTCGATGTGATGATCATCGCGCAGTATCAGCGGATGACGCATTACGGGATCGCCGGGTTCGGCACGGCCGCGGCGTATGCGAAGGCGCTGGGTCTCAAGGACGATCACAAGTCGCTGACCGCGGCGACCAAGGACATCTACGGTGGCGACGAATATATGACGAAGCTCGCCGAAACGAGCGTGAACCTCCAGGCGGAAGACGCGTAAGGCGATGCCCGCCGGCCGATGGTCGGCGGGCCTTTTCGGTTGGGTGCGTACCTGCGAGTTTGGCAGGCCCGACGGCGTTCATGCGCTGTACGCTGGGTGAGCGTACCTGCCGGCCGGAAGACGCGTTACGGCAAATCGTTTGGAAGGTCGCAAGGCCTGCAAACCGCGTCACTTGCAAGGCGTCGAGAAACGCGGCGGGGACGTCGGCACGCGACGGTTATCTTCACCCTGTCATGCCACGCTCGTTCCGGCATCCACGGTTCGGCATGATCCATAGACTTGAGTGTGCGGGACCGTGCGTCCGGGGTGACGGAATGGGCGCGGTTCATGCGCCAGATGCCTGAGCTCCAGCGCAGTAGCGGTTCAGGAAATCCTGATGCGCGGGGAGCCTGGCGACACGATCGGCGACGTCGGTGCGGATGTCCTTGAGCGCATCGGTCAGGTTGGCGTCCGAGATCATCCGACCCATACGATGGAAACCGCGGGGTTCGAGGTTCTGGCCCAGCATCACCTGCGCCCAGCTATCGACGCGGAACAGGTCTTCTGATGCCTGATAGGCCTGCGCATCCTGGCGGAAGAGCGCGATCCGTTCGGCCAGCGTATCCGGGACCTGCATCTCCCGGCAACGGCGCCAGAGCGGCTCGTCGCGCTGGTTCAGATGATAATGGAGGATGATGAAATCGCGCACGCCTTCGGATTCGCGGCGCGACATCGTGTTGAAGCGATCGACCAGCGCGTCGTCGATCCCGTCGAACGGAAAAAGCTGGATCAGCCGCGTGATCGCGATCTTCATCAGGTGGATGCTGGTCGATTCCAACGGCTCGACGAAGCCGCTCGAAAGGCCGAGCGCGACGACGTTCTTGTTCCAAACCTTGCGCCGCGCCCCCGTCTGGTAGCGGATCACGCGCGGTTCGGTCAGGACCTCGCCCTCGACATCGGCGAGCAGCTTTGCGCGTGCCTCGTCGTCCGAAAGGCAGCCTTGCGCATACACGATACCGTTGCCGACACGGTGCTGGAGCGGGATGCGCCAGCGCCATCCCGCCTCGTGCGCGATGGCGCGCGTATACGGTACGGCCGGTCCGACCGACGCGGTCTGCACCGCGATCGCACTGTCGGTGGGCAGCCACTGCGTCCAGTCGTCATACCCTGTCTGCAGGGTCTGTTCGATGAGCAGACCCCGGAAACCGGTGCAGTCGAGAAACAGGTCGCCCTCGATCCGAATGCCGGAGTCCAGCACCAGCGCCTCGACGAAGCCGGTTTCGGCGTTCTGTTCCACCCGTTCGATCCTGCCCTCCACGCGGCGAACGCCCGCGGGTTCGGACAGCGCACGGAGGAAGCGCGCGTATCGACTCGCATCGAGGTGGTAGGCGTAGTTGATCTGGGCGTCTTTTCCGGTGGCGAAGCGCTCGGCAGCGGCGGCCTTCAGCTCGAAGCAATAGTCGCCAAGGGGGGCGGCGAAACCCCGCTCGCGGGCGTGCAGCCAGAGATGGTGAAAATCACCCATCCATGTCGACGCTCGCCCGATCGTGCCGAAGGAATGGAAGTAGCGTTCGCCCTGGCGTCCCCAGTTTTCGAACGAGATTCCCAGTTTGAAGCTGGCTTGGGTGGCGCGCATGAATGCCTGCTCGTCGATGCCGAGAAAGTTATGGAAGGTGCGCGAGGTCGGGATCGTCGACTCGCCAACGCCGACCGTGCCAATGTCGTCCGACTCGACGAGTGTGATCTCGAGCAAAGGCCCGAGCTGCTTGACCAGCGCCGCCGCGGCGATCCAGCCGGCCGTGCCGCCGCCGGCGATCACCACTTTCCGCACGTTCCGCTGGTCCACGCGCATCGCCTCCATCATCGGTTCAGCCGAGAGAGCAGCATCGCCCGAAGCCGTCGCGCAGCCGTTTCATCGAGGCGACCGAGCGGTCCTTGTGCCGCAGCCGGCAAGTGCGCGACCGGCCGTTCCGCGGGGCCGAACAGATAATAGTCGAAGAGCGCCGCCCACGCCTTCTTCTCGGCATCGGGGCGATCCCGCAGGCTGAGCATCCCGTGCAGCACCGTGGTCATCGGCGAATCGAGATGGGCCGGTGCGTCGTTCCACCAGAAGTTGACCATGACGTTGAAGTCGGCGAGCGCCTCGACATGGTGCCACCAGAGCGCGGGGTAGACGACCGCATCGCCGGGCCCGAGTTCGGCTATCTGCGCAGCGTCGACGGCCTGCGCGAAGTTCGGGAAGCGTACCAGGTCCGAATCGCGGAAATCGACCAGCGAGACGACTTGCCCTCCCGGCGTCGGCTCCAGTGGCCCCGGGTAGAGGTTCGCGACCTGCTCCGGCGGAAACAGCGTGAAGCGCCGAGCGCCGACCGCCACGCAGGCGATGTTGTTCGACATGTCGTAATGCGCCGCCGCCGTCGTGCGGTTTCCGATCCAGATGCTCTTCACCACGCCCGCAAAACAGGGATCGGCGAGCTGAAGGTCGTTACCGGCATTCGTGAAGCCGGGAAAATAGCCGTCCAGATCGGTGGAGCCGACGTAATAGGATGGTGTATCGGCTCGACCGAGCGCGGCGAGGATACGGCCCAGATACTCGTCGAGCTGAACACGTTCGCGGTCGAAGGCGAGCTGCGTCAGGGTATCGTCGTAGAAATATCGCCCGCCCGCGTCCGGCGCGGCTGTATAGCCTGCAGCGGGCCGCCCATTATAGAACGACAGCAGATACGCCGCGGCTGCCTGTGGCGTGCCGCGCCCCGCATCGACCAGCGGCCAGTGTCGCGCCAGTCCCCGCACGACCACGGGCTCGTTGCCAACAATCAACGTCGTCAAATCATCCGCACCGACAGCCTTTGCGTCGACCTCCCGCACGGTGCGGTGGGTGATCGGCCGGCCGGCGCCGAACGCCGTCATGCCAGCGACCGCGTGCGATTCTTGCGGTCTATCAAATGCTGGATGTTACCGAGCGAGGATGCCGCCATCGTCGCTGCACGCAGCAAACCGCTCGCATGAAGCTGTTCCAGCGGTGCGCCGGAGAGGGCCGCCAGCGCGGACTGATCGATCGTCAGAAGATCGGGGAGTTCATAGCCGTCCTCGTCGCTCAGGCTGATCTGTATGTCGACGGGTTGCAGCAGGCCGGCGGCCTCGAACTCGGCATAGATCGCAGGCGCAGTCGTCATACCTTCATGGATGACGCGCAGTAGGCTCGCGATATGATCGAGCAGCGGCGCGTTGCCGCCGTGTTCGAGGAACACCGGGAGGCCATCGTCCGCGCCGACGCGCGCATCGTCGCCGTCGATATAGACCAGCGGATCCCCCTGCCCCGCCTCGTCGGACCTGCTGCGATCGATGCCGATGGAGAAAGGTCCCCGCCGCTGCACGGCCGGGATATAGTCGCTGGTCCAGCGGCCCTCTTCCAGGAACAGATTCTCGTCGCGATCGAGGCCGAGCAGCACATAGGCCTGGATCCCTTCGTCCTCGCGGCGAAAGACGATCGGGAAGGAGCGCTGCGCCTCTTCGAATTCCGAAGGGTAGATCGGAAGCTGGTTGACTGCATCGCCGAACTCCGCGCCGGGGCGGATCGCGACGCGCAGGTCGGCATGCTCGACGTTATTCAACAAGACACGGGTCATATAGTCACGATCGCGGGCTGGAGTAACGGCGCGATTACAGCCGCCTTACACGGTGTTACAGCACGGCATCGGCCGCGCTCCAATGGAAAAGGGCCGCAGTCCACTGCGACCCTTTTCGTTTTACGCGGCGACGATCAGAACCGGTACCGCGCACCCAGCAGATAGCGGGGCTTGAGTTCCTGCGCGAAGACCAGATTCTCCTTCGACCGTGCATATTGCCTGACGCTTTCGCTCGTCAGGTTGATCGCCTCGAGCGACAACGCGATATGATCGTTGACGTCGTAACTGATGTTCGCATCGAGCGTCCCGAATGCCGCGGTGAACAGCGGATTGCGGCCATCACCCTGGTTCGTCAGCTGCAGATATTTGGCGCGCCAGTTATATGCGATACGGGCCGAAAGCCCGCCCTTGTCATAGATCAGCGTACCGTTCGCACTATCGCCGAGGCCGGTCAGTGCGAAGATGTTCACGGTGGGATCCGCATAGGGATCCACGTTCACGTTGCCGTCCACCTTGGTATAAGAAGCGGCGAAGCCGAAGCCTGTGTTACCGAAGAAGTTCGTCCACGCCACCTCGAAGCCGTGGATCTTGCCTTCGCGGTTGTTGAGCGGCTGCGACACGGCGAGGATGAACAACGGATCATTGGCGTTGGCGGTGATGTCCACCGCTGCCGATATCGCATCGGCGAACTGCTGATTGACGGCCGTCCCCGTGGCGTTTGCCCGGAAGGTGGCGTCCGCCGCCGCCACGTTGCCGCCGTTCTGAACGAGAAGCGCGGTGTAGGTGAACAGATTCACATCGGACTGGTCGAAGTTACCGTTCTTCAGCTGTGACAGCGCTGTACCCGACAATGTGCCGGCCGCACCGGACGTGGGATCCCGCAGCCCGAACAGGTTCTGGTTGGTGATCCCGGTGCCGATGAAATTGCGAACGCGTTTGTCGAAGAAGCCCACCGAGAAGAAGCTCGAAGGCTTATAATACCATTCGACCGACGCATCGAAATTGTCCGACACCAGCGGAAGCAGCGCTGGATTCTGTGCAGTACCGCCGCCGACGCCGCCCAATACCGTCGGGCGCGGCGGTTGCTGGACCGTCGCCGTGGCGAACAGATTGCCATAGGGTGCGCGCGCCAGCGTCCGACCGAACGACACACGCGCCTTCAGATTGCGGGCGACCTCGATGTTGAAGTCGACCGACGGCAGCAGGTTGCTGTAGTTGCCGCCGCCGGGCACGAGGTTGGTCTCGTTCGGAACCTGCACGAAGAAGTCATTGTCCGCGGTCCAGATCACCGCCGTCGGCACGGCCTGAAGCGCGATCGAGCGCGACCTGGTCCTTTCATATCGTCCACCGATCAGCAGATTGGCACGATGACCGGCGATCTCGCCCGCCCATGTCAACTGACCAAATACCGCCCAGGTCTTTTCGCTGACGCTGTCGTTCACGTTGCCGCTGCCGGAGACCTGATGCGTCTTGGCGACGCCAGCCGGAAGCTTGGAATCGATGTCGAGGTAATAGGGCTGGAAGATATTGAGCAGATCGACCGCATTGCCGCGGAACGCGACGAGCGATGCCCCCGACGCATTCGGGTTATACTTGTCGAACTTGCAGGTCAGGCAATAGGTCGACAGGAGTTTGCCCGCGATCTTCTCGGGAACGCCCGTGTCGCCGATCCCCCAGTCGCCAAGCGTCTGCTGCGTCTGCTGGCTGCTCGACTGCATCTTCGTGTCGATGTAGTTGCCGCCGAAATCGAAACGGCTGCCCTCGCCCAGATCCCAGCTGACCTGCGCACGCCCTTCGTTGATACGCTGGCTCTGACGCGACGTGATCGTGCGCGCCACCTGGGTACCCGTATCGCCGATGTCGAGGATGCCGTTGCCGTTGCCCTTTACCCGATCATTGATGACCTGCGCCTGCTGCGGAAATCCGGTGGTGAAATCCACCGAGTGCGAAGCGATCACCGGCGCCCCCAGCGAGAACAGCGTCGCAGAGGTGCCGTTTGTGTTGTCTGGCGTCGACTTGGAGGTCGAGTGATGACCGTCGAGCGTCAGGGTCAGATGGTCGGCAAACTCCCATTTCGCATTGGCACCGAGCGATTTCAGTTCGGTCTGCGTCGCGTATTGCTGCTGCTCGAAACCTTCGTCCTTAACCGGGTTCTCGTTCTCCTGGATGAAGACCGCGCTCGCCATCTTCGTGTTGTTGTCGAACGTCACCTGGTTGAAAGGCCGGTTGAACCAGTTGGTCTGCTCGCTCCGCTGCTCGCGCAGCTTGTTGCGTGCATATAGGCCGTCGACCGTGAACTCGAGCGTGTCGGTCGGCTTGAACTGCAACACCGCCTGACCGTTGATACGCTCGCGACGGTTCTCCGACAGGGCATAGCGGCTGTCGTTGGGGATCAACACATACGGCGTCGTCGGCTTGTTGGTGATCACCGTGGTGGGGGTGACGTACGTCGTGCTGCCGAAGAAGGTGGCGGTTGGAACGACGTTCCAATAATTCGGGTTCGAACTGACCGACGCGGAGTCGCGGAGCTGATAGCTGCCGAAGACGGACGCGCCGAACGTACGGTTCTCGTTGCTCCAACTGAGGATGCCGGACGCTTCGGGCGTCACGCGATGCTTCTTGCTTTCGGCGTCTTCGATCGAGCTGTCGTATAGCGCCTTGCCGCCGATCGAGCCGCTGAACCCGGCTTCACGCGAATCGAGCGGTTTGCGCGTGACGATGTTGATCGTCGCACCGATCCCGCCCGATGGTACGGTGGCGCGGCCGGTCTTGTAGACCTCCAACGTGCTGACGCCTTCCGAGGCGAGATTCTGGAAGTCGAACGATCGACCGGTACCCCGTGCGAACGCATTGCCACCGCTGGTATCGACATTGGATGCAGGAAGCTGGCGCCCATTGACGGTCACCAGGTTGAAGTCGCCGGAGAAGCCGCGCACGGCGACCTGCGATCCTTCGCCGTTCACGCGATTGATCGACACGCCGGTGATGCGCTGCAGCGATTCGGCGAGGTTGGTATCGGGAAACTTGCCGATGTCCTCGGCCGAGATCGCGTCGACGACGCCTGCCGAGTTCCGCTTGATGTCGATCGCGCGGTTCAGCGAAGCGCGAACGCCCGTGACGATGATATCGTTGGATGTGTCGGCGGTCGTTCCCGAGTCATTGGGTGCATTAACCTGCGCTATTGCAGGCGAATTCTCGCTACCCGGCTGGGCATTGGTTGCCGGGGCGTTCGCGTCGATGCCGGCCCCCGACTGCGCCGTGGCAGGTACCGCTAGGCACAACGTTATCGCGCCGACCGACGTCGTGCGTCCGAGCGCGACCAGAAACGTGCGTCCCCTCATCAATCCTCTCCCCTTTTTGCGACAGCCTTGGTCGCCAAATATCCGGCCGGTGTTGCCCCGGCTCGTGGTACCGCTATCACCTACTAGGCTATTGTCAAACGATATCGCGCCACATCTGAACCGAAACCGATTAATACTTGCAATAAAACAACACTGGTCAACTGATCCCCCTTCCAATGCTGTTTTAAGGGATCATCACCCCCGACCAGACACTTCAAGGGAATCTAACTTATGTTTTAATCGAACTGTTACCTTCCGGCTTGACTGACCGGGGTCAGTATTAAACCAACCAAATTTATTAATGACCCGATTTTGGTGGCACTGACACTATGAGGCACGGCAGTAGATAGCCCAGGTTGCGATACTGACCGGCCGATGGGATCCGAATGCGGTCGAAGCCCAACCTTTGACCCGTCTCGTGCAGGGGTTGGCGTGGGACCGCGGCTGATGCGCGCTACCACGCAATTGATCGCTACCGACGGCGGTCATCATGACGCGCAGGCGCGCATCCGAGGAACTCGAACCGCCCTTCTAATTGCCTGTAGCAAACGTCACGAAGACGTTCGCGGTCAATCGACCCAGGCGGGGATCGGGACTTAGCACGCACGATGCAGGCACATGCCCGGAGTGAAGCGCGCAACTGCGATACGCCACGAGTCGATTGAACCCCGCCGATACGCGCGCGATCTGTTCGAACCAGGGAGCGCCGGTATCGACGTAGCCCGGCGCGATGCCCTCGGTCGCTCTGCTGGCCCGATAGCTGGGCAGCCGATGCTCGCTCAGCGTCTCGAACCCGGTGGCGCGGTGCCGGAAGAACGTCGTGCCGCCAAACGCCTCGTCGCAGAGATAGTGGAGAATGGCGAATTGATGGGGATTGGTCGAATCGACATGCGGCGCACGCTGTACGGCAGACAGCGCATCCTCGGACACCGTCACGATCGAGAATGCTCCCTCAGCTTTCACGGGCCGGATACGACCGAGCGAAAACGCCTCGGAAATGGGGCCGGCAAGTGCCTCCACGATCGTCTTTATGTACTCGCGCGGCAAACTCGCCCGCAATCCGGGGTAACCGCCCGTAGCGGTGTAGGCCGGTAGTAAAGGACTCGACGCCGCGAGCTCGACCAACGCCTGCGGGTGCTGAAAAACAGCAGCGGATTCGAGCAAGACCTCCCCCTCGGATCCGACCTGCGTGGCGGTCAGCTTTGATCGTTGGGCCAGCGAGAAGGACGTCACGCAAAATACCTCGAAAAGCAGTGCCGCATATCAGAGCATAGATAGCGTAGTGTCCTTTGCGACAGCGGGACAGACTGCATGGGCGTCCCCTGTCGCAATATGGTCATCCATATCGGCGACGAACGGCAGGACCACGGCAGGAAGCGCACGCCGGATTAAATACCGACGGATACCGCGGGATATCGGAACTCTCTGCCGTGCTTTCGCGCTTTGATGGCGAAGGAGAAACGGTATGGACGACCAGCGCGTTTGGGAATTCGAAGGCAGCTTATGGGATGCCAGCGACGAGCGGTATCAAGAGCGCATCGACGCGGAAATCGTCATGGCTCTTCCGCGCCCGCCCTATGTCTTCCAGGGGCAGGACGCCAAGGACGCCGTCAAGGCGACGCCCGACTGGGATTCGGTCGAGTTGCTGGACCGGCGCGTGTCCCGGCCACAGGAAGGCCTGATCGTCGTCGCCTACACGGCGCGGTGCACGTCCGGCGAACAGAAGTACGAGGCGCACTGCACCTCCACCCTGCGGATGCGAGGACATGACGATTGGCTTGTCGTCCAACACCAGCAGACGCCACCCTTGACGGCCACTGTCGAACCCTGACAGCTGCATCGCCGTTGCGCCTGTTGCCTACAGATAACAGGCGCAACGGTACCGAACAGCACGCGACGTCCTCACACCGGTTCCGCGCCCGCTGCTATCGTTGCGTGTAGTCGACAGGCACCACTCACCTCAGGCCGAGCCCCAGAAGGTCTTGCGATCAAGGAGATCGTCATACGCTTCGGCGGCGGCGTCGACGATCTTCGATGTCTTACGATGCGCCAGCACGCGTTTCGCGCCAGGGGTGTCGCGCAGGCTCAGCCGATCCAGAACCGTCGGTGCAGTCGCCATGTCGTTCAGCGCACCGAGTTGATCCTGCAGCTGTTCCAACGACCCCATAAACTTCCCGTAACGACGCGCACGCGTCTTGCCTGAGAAAAGGGAGCCGAAAAACTCCGCGCCGTAGCGAAGCCGTTTGGCGGTCTTGCGGACTTCGTGCCGTTCCTCGTCCGACTGTGTCCGAAGCGACCGACCGCGCTTGCTGACGCGACGACGTAACGCGCGCAACGTCTCGGCCGCGAAGTGCCTAGCCGGCGCCTCCCTTGCGTCCTGCGTCGACGGCGTGGTGCGACACGCCCCGCACGCCAGCCACTCCGTCAGATCGAGCATAAGCGCACGAACCCGGTCCGAACCGAGCGCAGTATCGACTGCCGCATAGGCGACACCGCGAGCCTGGATGAGCCCGTCGAACAGCGGGCTCTCGGGCTTCGCCTTCGCGAGCAAAACATCCAGATCGCGCGCGTCGCCGAGCACGGAACCAAGCCAGCGCAGTTCGCTCTGGAAATGCGGCTCCTCGTCGCCATCGAGCAAGCGCTTGAAGATCGAAAAGGCCGATCGCAGCCGACGCAACGACACCCGCGCCTGATGCAGAGCCTCGGCGTTGGCGTGATCCAACAGGATAGTCTCGTTCAAGCGATATTGGCGCATGCACGATCCCGCGACCGCCTCGAAAGCGTCCGCCGCGGAAGCGGTCCGGCCCAGCGCGACCGGCTCTGCCTTGAACGCCCGGGATGCAGAACGAAGCAAGCCATATCCGCGCTCGGATTTGGTCACGACGCCCAGACGAACCGGAAAACGCGCCGCCAGCGTTCTTGCCAGCGCGAACAGGGCGGCAGGCGTTCCCTGCTTCAACTCCAGTTCGATCTCGCAGATCGGCGACTGGCGGTCCCCCGCAGCGACATACCCCCGATCCAACACCAGTTCGATCGATGCCTCCTCGCTATCGATTACCCAGGTCAGGCGCTCGACCGCTACGGTGAAGATCGGAGCAACGGTGCCGGCCTCGGCACCGAGCAGCGCCGGGATAGGCGTCCGGTCGTCGACGACCGGAGTCATATCGGCCACCTCCAATTCCCATTCGGACCGCGCGAAAAGACCCGCTGCCGTTGCATCCGCAACCTTGATCGTCTGCGTCCGCGTGTCGCCGGACTGCCGAATGCGCAACGAGACGCCGCCTTTCGACAGCGCGTGATCGGGCGTGTCGAAATACACCGCGTGCATATCCCGCCGGCTCGGCTGTCCGTCGATCAGACCGGACTGGGCGAAAGCATCGGCGGCGGCGGCGTCCAATACCAGTTTAAGTTCGACTTCCTGTAGCACGGATACCTTCCGGTCGAATTCGCAACGATGCGGTCTTACAGCAACCTGCGGTTGGTTTTCTGGTTCCTTGAGAGCGATGCGATCGACCCCGGCAAGCAGTCTCAGTCGCGGCCCATGCTCGATCGCGCTGGCTTGGTCGACCGAAGCTTTGCTCTCGTGAAGCGGCGAACTTGTTGGCGCGACGGCGATATCGTAGGTTATGGCCGGTGACAGCTGTGCATTCAACGTGAGCGATATCGACGACATGGCGAGCCTTTTCGCACTCAATCCAACTCTCGATGTTCCCGCGTTACGGCGACTCTACGAGCGCGACGGGCGTATCCAAGTTCGCGACGTCCTGACGATCGAGACCGCTACATTGCTTCGGCAAATCCTCGAGCGCGAGACTCCGTGGGGGTTGGCCTGGGGCGGGAAGGGACAAGCTCCTGTCAGTCATCGGGCCGACGCCTTGCGCGCGTTGCCGCAAGCGGAACGGGCTCGGATCGGCGATGTCGTCGGTGGCGCCGCCGGGCGGGGTGATTTCGCTTTCCTGTACGGCCAGTATCCGATGCTCGATGCCTATATGCAGCAGTGGAATCCGGGCGGCCCGCTCGACATCCTGCTCGAGCATATCAACGATGCGCCGATGCTGGCGTTCGTCCGCGCGGTCACCGGGTTCACGGAGGTGTGCAAGGGCGATGCGCAGGCGACGCTGTATGCACCTGGGCATTTCCTGACGGCACATGACGACAGTCACGCAGTTGAGGGGCGCCGGGTCGCGTATGTTCTCAATCTCGCTACCGAATGGAACGCGGACTGGGGCGGGTATCTGCTGTTCCACGACGCGGACGGCGATATCGTCGCGGGCTACAAGCCGCGGTTCAATACGCTCAATATGTTCACAGTACCGCAGTTGCACAGCGTCAGTTACGTGCCCCCGTTCGCGCCGGTCGGACGCTTCGCCGTCACCGGGTGGTTCCGCGACCGATGACGACGCACATGCAACACCTTCCCTTTCGGCTCGACCCGGATATCGACGTGGCGATGCTGCGCGAGCGCTTCGCACGGGACCAGCGGGTGCGCATCCAGCCGTTCCTCGATGACGAGACCGCGGTTGCGCTGCATGCACATCTGCGCGCGCACGAGGGCTGGAAGCAGGTCGTCAACAGCGGCGACAAGGTCTTCGAGCTCGACCGCGCAACCCGCGCTGCGATGAGCGTGGATCAAATCGCCGCGCTCGACGAAGCCGTCCGCCATGGCGCGCGGACCGGGTTTCAGTACCGTTACGAATCGCTACGCATGGCTGACGGGAATATCGAACACGCCGCCGCCGATACCGCAGCGCCACCGATCACGGGCTTCACGCGGTGGATGTCGACCGATCCGGTGCGTACACTGCTCCGCGCGGTGACGGGCTGTGCCGATATCGGTTTCGCCGACGGTCAGGCGACGGCCTATGCGCCTGGCGATTTCCTGACGGGCCACGACGATGCGGTCGTCGGGAAACAGCGTCGCGCTGCCTATGTCCTGGGCCTGACGCCGACGTGGCGCGTGGAATGGGGCGGGCTGCTGCTGTTCCATCGGCAGGACGGCGCCGTAGAAGGCGTAGCGCCGGGCTTCAACAGCATCGACCTGTTCGCCGTGCCGCAATTGCACAGCGTATCACAGGTCACGCTCTCCGCAGCCTATCGCCGCTACGCCATTACCGGGTGGTTGCGCGCCCCGTAACGGCCGGGGCGCGACGACCTAGTTGAACCGATCGACGCGGATCGCGATCTGCTTGTCGATGTTCGCCAGAAAGCTGCCCATCGCAGCCTTGCGGATCACGATCGGCATTCCGGGTCGCGGCGATCGCCCCACGGTACGCGTATCGACCTGTATCCACCGTGCGCCGTCCTCCAGCGTCAGCATCCAGCGGCCATTCGCATTCTGCCGCGCCAGCTTGATCGTCGATTCGAGCTTGGAGACGCCTTCTTCGTCGGGCGCTCCGCGCTCGTCGCGATCCCCGAAGATCGACAGGTCAGGCAGCGCCAATCCGAACAGGGAACGACGGGCTTTACGGATCTGGGTGCGATCGACGACCACCACGTCCTGGCTCTGCTCGGCCTGATCCAGCTGTTTGACCTGTCGATCGTAGCAAGCCAGTCGTCCCGCATCGGCGGCGATCGAGCGACATTCGATCAGTTCCGCAAAGATCGGCGCGCGCGGCTTGGCCCGGTCCGCCGCAAAGGCAGGCCATGTTGCGGCTGCGATCATCGCGGCCACCATCAGAGTTCGCCGTCCCGTACCGATCGTCATCCACTCACCCCTGTTTGCCATACTCGAAAGCCGTACCACGTCGCCTCAGGTCACACTCTGTTGCATTTGTGCGACAGCGAAGCTGCAAACTGTAATCCACGCCATCGGCAGCTTTACACGCTCGATACGAATCATGCATCATCCATTCAGATTGGGCGGTGCGGACAACGATCTGTCGCAGCCCAACTATCTCGGCACCGGATCGGTGCCAGTTAAAAGGGGCCGGAAACTTGATCCAGAATCAGAAACTTCGTGCGCGTGCAAAGTTGAGCGGTGGCGTCGCGCCGCTGGTTCTCGCTTTCGCGATGATTGGTGCACCGGCATTCGCGCAGACTGCGCCGACGCCGAGCGACCAGACCACCCAGGAAAACACGCTGTCGTCGACCCCCACCGGGGCCGAAGCCGATGGCGGCGAGATCACCGTTACCGGTTCGCGCATCGCGCGCCGCGACCTGACCTCGGCCGCGCCCCTTGCCGTCGTGTCGGCCGAAGAGTTCAAGCTGAGCGGTTCGATCAACGTCGAGCAGGTGCTGAACACGCTGCCGCAGGTTCTGCCGGGTACGACGTCCTTCTCGAACAACCCTGGCGGCGGTGTCGCCACGCTGAACCTGCGTGGCCTCGGCACGAACCGCAACCTCGTGCTGGTCAACGGCCGCCGCTACATGTTCTACGACACCTCACAGGTCGTCGATCTGAACACCATTCCGCAGTTCCTGATCGACTCGGTCGACGTGGTCACCGGCGGCGCATCGGCCGTGTACGGGTCGGATGCGATCGCAGGCGTCACCAACTTCCGCCTGCGTGAGGACCTTGTTGGTCTCGAAGCGGGTGGTCAGTATTCGATCACCGAAGACGGCGACGGCGCACGCTACAACGCGCATCTCGCGATCGGCACGAAGTTCGCCGATGGCAAGGGCCACCTCACGGCCTATGGTGAATATTACAACCGCAAGGCGATCTTCCAGGGCGCACGCGGCTTCTCCGCACGTACCGCGCTGGACGGTGCCAACGGTGGCCCCTTCACGTTCAACGGTGGTTCGGCAACGACCCCGGCTGGTCGTTTCGCGGTACCCGGTACGGCTGCGATCGCTGCCGGCAACGGCCTCGGCGCGCTTACCTTGAACCGTGGCGCTGGCACGGCATTCGGCACGGCGTCCGGTGCGACCTTCGACACGGCTGCCGGTAGCTCGCGTCCTTTCGTCTCCGGTCCCGATACCTACAATTTCGCACCGGCGAACTATCTGCAGGTTCCGCAGGAGCGGTATCTGCTGGGCGCATACGGCAACTACGAGATCTCGAGTGCCGCGACCGCCTATGTTGAATTGGCGTTCACCAACAACCGCGTTGCCAACGAACTGGCGGCGACTCCGGTAACCGGCAACTTCAACGTCAACATCAACGCCGTATCGCCGTTCCTGTCGGCGAACGATATCGCGTCGCTCCGTCAGATCGATGCCAACGAGACGGCGATCAACGCAGCGCGCGCGGCACGCGGTCTCGCACCGCTGTTCAGCGGCACGGCAGCCGGATCGAACGCAGCGGGTGTCGTCCAGGTCGGCGTCAATCGTCGCATCCTCGAAACGGGGGGCCGCAATTCGCTCGACGAGCGTAACGCGTTCCGCACGCTGTTCGGTCTCAAGGGCGACATCACGCCAGACCTGCATTACGATGCGTATTACAGCTATGCTCGCACACGTAACGCCAACGTCCAGGCCGGCAACATCTCACGCGCTGCCTTCCAGCGTGGCCTCGATGGTACGGATGCCGCGATCGATATCTTCGGTCCAAATTCGCTGAGCGCTGATTCGGTCGACCAGATCAGCATTCTGGCGCAGAACAACGACATCTCGGTGCTTCAGGTGACCCAGGCTTCGGTCAATGGCGAGCTGTTCGGCTTCGGCCTTGGTGGTGACAAGATCGGCTTCGCGGCCGGCGGCGAGTACCGCAAGGTGGCTTCGCGCTTTATCCCTGACACGGCGTTGTCGTCGGGCGACGTTATCGGTTTCAATGCCGGTAATCCGACCCAGGGCGAGTATAACGTCAAGGAAGTGTTCGGCGAGTTGCGCATTCCGATCGCGGCCAACCAGCCCTTCTTCTCGAAGCTGGAACTCAATGCGGCCGGTCGCTATTCGGATTATTCGCTTAGCGGTGTGGGTGGCCAGACCACCTATGCTGGTGGCATCGAATGGGCGCCGATCCGCGACATCACGTTCCGTGGTCAGTATTCGCGTGCCGTTCGTGCGCCGAACGTCTCCGAACTGTTCGGCGGTCTGCAGCAGGGCTTCCCGCAGGCAAGCGACCCTTGCGCGGCGGCGTCGGCTGCATCCAACGCTACGCTGCGTGCACTCTGCATCGCCACCGGCGTACCGGCGGCGGCAGTCGGAACGGGTGTCGGGCTCCAGCCAAACACGCAGTTGCAGTCGCAGAGCGGCGGCAATCCGAACCTGACGGCGGAAAAGTCGACCTCGTACACGTACGGGGCGGTGCTTGCTCCGAGCTTCATTCCTGGGCTCACGATCACCGCGGATTACTTCCACATCAAGATCGGTAACGCGATCGCGACGGCCGGTGGCGGTGCCGCCAACATCTTGAATCTGTGCTACAATCAGTTCCAGGATGCCAGCAACGGCTTCTGTCAGTTGATCACGCGCAACGCGTCCAACGGTCAGATCGACGGTTCGGTCAACCCGAACGGCACCTCGGCGGTGATCTTCGCCGGCGCAGCCAACCTGTCGTCGTTGAAGACCAGCGGTATCGACCTTAACGTCAACTATTCCACGCGTGTCGGCTTCGGCATGCTGGGCGAAGAATCGAAGCTGGTCTTCGGCTTCCTGGGTACCTGGACCGAGACGAACGTGTTCCGCCCGGTCAACGGCCTCACCGACAGCGACGTCGAATGCGCCGGCTTCTTTGGTGCGAACTGCGGTAATCCGCAGGCCAAGTACAAGTGGACCTCGCGCGCGTCGTTCATCGATGGCCCGCTGACCAGCACGGTGCGCTGGCGCCATGTCGGCGCGACGCGTGATGACGACGACACGAGCCTCTACACCGTCGAGCGTCTGAAGGCGTACAACCTGATCGATCTGGCGTTCTCGCTGGATATCACCGATCAGTACAACCTGTCCGCCGGTATCAACAATCTGCTCAACAAGAAGCCGCCGATCATCGGTGCGAACGCCGAGCAGGCCAACACCTATCCGGGTACGTACGACGTCCTGGGCCGCGACTTCTTCGTCTCGGCAAACTTCCGCTTCTGATCGTTTAGATCAGAAGTTCGACAGGGCGGTTCGCGCAAGCGAGCCGCCCTTTTTCTTTGGCCGTCGAAAATGGTGTCGATGCGACGATGCTCGGCCGGCGAGGATGGCTGCGGCCGAAGGTTGTTGGTCGCGGCAACGCTGAAACCGTTCCGTCATCTCATGATGGGTTTTTGTATCGATCGCACAACGGTGGATCGAAAAGCGCGTACCGGACTAAACGACGATATCGAATGCAACGGTAAGGCGTTCACCGACCACGAACGGCCTGGTGCCATGATACAGATAGCTCGGAAACAGGATAAGCCGCCCCGGACGCGGTTCGATCGTTGCGATCGGCGGAAGGTCGAGCCCGAGTTCTGCGGGCGGTCCGCCCAGCTCCAGCCAGCCGGGACGCTCCGGACCGCCGGTATCGGGGAGCGCGATATAACAGGCTGAGCTGAGTATGCCCTGAGGGTGTACATGGTTCACGTGGAACCCTCCGCTCGACAAGCGTACCGACCAGCTGCCGCCGAAGTGCAGCGCCTCGTCACGATGGCGCAGCAACGGATGTGTCGGATCCGTGGGAGGAAGCGCCGCGCAATGCGCCGCCAAACCGCGCTCCACGACCTGCTTGAACCGTGCGATCGAGGGTTCGACACGATCGAACAATCTTCCCCGCGTTTGCGTGCCGCCGCGTAGCGACTGCCCGATCGGATGGGCACGCGTTCGATGCAAGCCGCGAAGGGTCTCGGCCAGTTCCGCTAAATCCGACGCGTTTACATCAAGATCCTGCACCCCGCACAAACCTGGCTGGTCGCATAGCCACGCCGCGCGCGGATCGCCGAGAAGCCGCCAGGCGATGGCCAGCTGGGCCCATGCCGCAACCAGCGACAGATCGCTTCGCGCCACGGGTTCGAGTATTGCTGCGGCGCGTGCCGGATCGTGCCGTCGCAGCGCGTGTCGGCCAATGGCCAGGCGACCATCGCGACTGTCGTCGATCCGCGACAGTGCGGCATCGGCCCTGTCGAGATCGCCTGCCTCGCTCGCCAGAACGCCCTCGAACAGGTCGATTTCCGCGTCGTTTTTGATCCGATCGCGTGCCAGATCCAGCGCGGCCAGAGCATCTGCATGACGATCCCCGCGCGCCAGGCACCGCCAATAGGCCAGGTTGAGCGCCCGGTCGGTCGGACGCTTGATGATCGCCGCAGCATAGCCAGCCGCAAAATCGTCATCGGCGTCCGCTTCCGACCGCATGCGAGCCAGACTGTCGAGCCCGGCGATCCATTCCGGGGCGCTGTCGACCGCCGCGGCGAGCAGCGGAATTCCGCCGTCCTGCCCCGCCGCTTCCAGCGCTTCGGCATAGCCAAGTATGACCTCGAGATCCTTGGGTGCAACAGCGTGAGCACGACGATACAGCGGCAGTGCGGTGTCGTCGTTTCGTTCGGTCGCCATGCGCGCCAAGCCGTGAAGCGCCATCGCCCTGTTCGGCGAGAGCGCCAACGCGTGCCGAAAATCGGCTTCTGCGGCAGCCGCGTTCCCCTCGGCGCGATAGACGCCCCCGCGCGCTTCATAGGCGCGGGCATCGGAAGGGTTCGTGGCGATCACCTGATCCAGGTCCAGCCGGGCGAGGTCGAACATACCGAGCTTATGCAGAGTGGTCGCGCGGTTAAGCCTCGCGTCCGCAAATAGGGGATCGGCCGCCAGCGCGTAGCTGTAATGTGTGGCAGCCTGTTCCAGATCGCCCTGCGCATCGAGGAGATTGGCAAAATTATTGTTGATCTGCGGGTCGCCCGGCGCCAGCGCCAGTGCCCGGCGAAATGCCGCCAGCGCCGGCACCGGCCTTCCGGCGTTTTGCTCGACCAGCGCCAGCAGATGCAGCACGGCGAAGTGATCCCCGACCACCCGACTTACCGCCGCTAGATCGGTACGGGCCGAGTCGAAGCGGCGGGTGCGAAACGCCGCTTCGGCGCGGGTCATCAGGGCGTTGACGTCAACCGGCATGGTCGCGAGTCATGCCGTCTTGCCGTACGACTGTCTAGCTGGCTAACGCGAGGACCAGCTTGTCGACGCGCGAGACCTGGATGTCGACGATCGGCGCCATGTGCGCCTGCCGGGCCATATGGCCCTTATCAACCCTGGACTGAATCCCGAGGTTGGTGGGCCTAGTGCCCGCCAAGGTCTCGCCGGCGGACATTACCGATGTCCCGATCACGCATTCGCACGGTGATCATGTCGGCGGGCTTTCCTGTGCGGACGGCGAGTTGGCGTTCCCTAACGCGACGATCCGTATGACGCGCGCCGAAATGGGCGATCATGCAGAGCCAGTCCGATAAAGCGTCGCTGATCGTGACGATCGCGTCGAAGGTCATGCCATTCGATCCGGGCGAGGTGATGCCGGGTATCCGCGCGGTGTCGCTGTCGGGGCATACGCGCGGCCATAGCGGCTGGGAAATTGCGTCAAACGGCCGAAAGCCGCTCGACATGAGCAACATGGCTAATCGCTGGCAACCGGTGAAACGCTGGAGCCGACAGGAGGCCGTCGTCACAGCGCGTCGATGTTATATAGCCGCTGCTTGACCTGACCGGGCCGTTCCCGCGAAATCGGATTCGCCGTAAGCAGCATTCCGAAAGCATGCCTCCCGTGGCGTACAGGCGCATATCGACCGGTACGACCGCATCACTAAGCGCCAAGGCATAGGCCAGTAGGTTGCTGGATCGGGATGCTTAACGAGGGTCACCGCTTGCCAGCGGTCGCCGCATCCCGTGCTAGGATATTGTCATGATTGTCGTCGTCGAAGGCATCAGCGCGAGCGGTAAAAGCACCTGGTGCGCCCAGTATGGCGGTTCGCATGTCGTTCCGGAGAACGCTAGGCTTGCCGAAGCGCCCGATCGAGTTGTCGATCCAACCGGGGCAGCTGCGTTCTGGGCAGAGCGTAACATCGATCGATGGCAGGCTGCTTTGGCCGTGGAACGTACGACGGGTCTTGCCCTGTGCGACACCGACCCGCTTAAGTTGCACTATGTCTGGTGCCTATGGCGGATCGCCGAGGTGTCCGAACGCGACTGGTCGCTCGAGCTCGCCGCAACCCGCCAAACGATCGCCGATGGCCGGATCGGCTTCGCTGACCACTATCTCGTCGCAGATACCGACGTGGCGACGGCACGGCGACAAGCGGCGAGCGACACAAGGCGTCGAAGGCGCAATTTCGATCTTCATGCGCGGCTGCGTCCCGCGCTGCTCGAATGGTACACGGCGCTCGACGTGGTGCTGCCCGGTCGCGTCCAGTTCGGTCTGCCAGCGATCATGCCTGTCGGGAGAGCGGCCGGGCAACGCTATGACCTTGCAGCCTTCGATGCGATGATCGCCCACCTGCCCCATCCACAATGATCTACGCGGCCCTATGGTGGGCCAACTTCCCCGATGGCCAACCTATAGCGGCGCAGGCGCAGGCTCCGGACGATCGCGCGGAGAGCAGTCCGCCCCCCTTTTCGAAACTCTTGTGCCAATCGCTCCTTCCCGAAATGGCGTGGCACGGGCGCTCACTGGTCCCCATATGCCTACGGTAAGGAGAGGCAGATGGCCGGTGGTTGGACGCGCGATGGCGCGGTGCAGGATCAGATCGACGATTCAGTGGCGGACGCAGTATTGGCCGCACGCGCAAGTATGCCAAGCGGAACGAGCGAACCGTTCTGTGCAATCTGTGGCGACGACATCCCCGAAGGTCGACGCCGAGCGCTGCCTGGAGTGCGGACCTGCGTAACGTGTCAGAGCGGCCGCGACCGGCCTCTTGCGGCTACGTTCAATAGGCGGGGCAGCAAGGACAGTCAGCTCCGGTGACCATATGGCTGCACTTCATTCGCCTTTTATTCGCCGCATGTATCTCTAACGAATAGGACGTGGGCGGTTGAAGCGTAGTTTGGTGCGTTACGCGTGATCGTCGAAGTTTGTGCTTTGCGCGCTTTTACAGGTCGCTAGGGAAAGCGCGGTCGAAGGTAGAAAGCCCAGACGCAACAAAGCCCCGCTTTGTGGGCGGGGCTGTTGTGACATTGCTGGTTGCGGGGACAGGATTTGAACCTGTGACCTTCAGGTTATGAGCCTGACGAGCTACCGGGCTGCTCCACCCCGCG